>CP051546.1:2359698-3096288 GCA_012837155.1 Flavobacterium sp. | reverse complement strand
GAGAGGTTCAAGAGATAGAGCAAGATATTGTGGAACGCGTTTTTCATATTGGAGACAGAAAAATTAATTCCTTAATGACACATCGAAAATCGGTAATATTATTGCCCTTGCATTCGAGCAAAAGTCAGGTTAGGGAGTTTATGCTCAAAGAATTGCATTCTATTTATCCTGTTTATGGAGAAAATCACGATGATATAGTTGGAGTAGTCAATTTGAAAGATATTTTTGCCCATTTTGAAAATGAAAATTTCAATTTAGGAGATATTATGACCGAAGCTCCTTTTATGATGGAGCACACAACGGCTTATAAAGCGTTAGAAAAATTTAAAAAATCAGGAATTCATTATGCCTTTGTTTCTGATGAGTACGGAATTTTTCAGGGAATTATTACCTTGAACGATATTTTGGAAGCTTTGGTAGGCGATGCCTCCGAGTTTTATAAAGATGAATTTCATTTAATCGAAAGAGAAGATGGGTCGTGGTTGGTCGACGGGCATTATTCTTTGCACGATTTCTTGACTTATTTGATTTGGATGAATTAATAAATGATTATGAAGTAACCACTGTGAGTGGATTAATAATGACTGAACTTTCACATATTCCAAAAGAAAGAGAAAAGCTAGTTTGGCATAAATTTGAATTAGAAGTCATAGATATGGATGGCGTGAAGATTGATAAAGTGTTGGTAAAAGCCTTAAAAGGTTAAATTTTTGTTTGGAGTTTAAGGTTTAAAGTTAGTTGATTCAGCTAAACTTTAAACCTTAAACTTTAAACTTTTAAACAAAAGAATATGACAGAAGGAAATTTTGTAGATTACGTAAAAATATATGTTTCTTCAGGAAAAGGAGGAAAGGGATCAACGCATTTGCATAGAGAAAAATTTATCGAAAAAGGCGGTCCTGACGGAGGCGATGGCGGTCGTGGCGGACACGTTTATTTGGTAGGAAACAAAGGACTTTGGACATTATTTCATTTGAAATTTGCGCGTCATATTAAAGCGGGTCACGGCGGAGATGGCGGTGGCGACAGAAGTACAGGGGCTGATGGCGAAGATAAATTTATCGAAGTTCCGCTGGGAACAGTTGTAAAGACAAAGAAACGGGAGAAACACTATTCGAAATTACCGAAGATGGCGAAAAGCAAATTCTTTCAAGAGGAGGAAAAGGAGGGCTAGGCAACTGGCATTTTAGAAGTTCGACGAATCAAACACCAAGGTATTCTCAACCGGGTTTGCCTGGAGTAGAAATGGATGTTATTTTGGAACTTAAAGTATTGGCCGATGTTGGTTTAGTAGGGTTTCCAAATGCAGGAAAATCAACACTATTATCGGTTTTAACCTCGGCTAAACCAAAAATTGCCGATTATCCGTTTACGACTTTAAAACCTAATCTTGGGATTGTAGCTTACAGGGATTTTCAATCTTTTGTAATCGCTGATATTCCCGGAATTATCGAAGGAGCAGCCGAAGGGAAAGGGCTTGGGCATTATTTCTTGAGACATATCGAAAGAAATTCCACCTTGCTTTTCTTGGTTCCTGTGGATGCGCCAGACATTAAGGCGGAATACGATATTTTGGTCAATGAATTGACAAAATACAATCCAGAAATGCTGGATAAAGAGCGTCTTTTGGTAATCTCAAAATGCGATATGCTGGATGATGAGCTCAAAGCAGAATTGAAAATACAATTAGACACGGCGTTCAAAAATATTCCTTATCTATTTATTTCTTCTGTGGCGCAACAAGGTTTACAAGAGTTGAAAGATAAATTGTGGAAAATGTTGAATGACTAAAAAAACTATTTTATACATAAAAAAGGATTCTAGAAAAGGAATCCTTTTTTGTGCTCTTATTTGTAGTTGTAAGTATCAAACAAATATTGCAGGGTTTCGGGTATGTTATTGGCTTTTATTGTTGGGTATTGTGTTGGTGTATTCAGCCAGTTTTCGATGATTTCGTCAAAGTTACCACCCACTTCATAAACAACAGAAACCCCCATTTTTTTTAGCGCAGCAGCATTGCATTCTTGTTCATAATGATTTTTAATTGGAATACTTAATATTTTCTTTCCAAGATATAGGGCTTCTGAAGGAGTTTCGAATCCACCGCCAGTAATAATACCATTGCAGTTAATTATGCTTTCGTTGAAATCTTTTTGATTTACAGGATAATAGGTAATGTTTCCGACAGTGTGTTTGAATTTTGCATCATTCAAAAACCAATGAAATTCTTGGCTAGAAAGTTTGTTGAATGCTTTTTCTAAGCAATCCTTTTGAAATGAAGGCAGGTAAACCGTGATGTGATTCAGATTTTTTGATTTGGCATTTACGATTTCATCTTTAATAATTGGGGGAAGAATAAAAGAATCATATTTTTCAAAATGCAATCCAATATGCTTTGGCGAAGGTGCATAATGTTTGAGAATCATTTCTCCTAAAAGGCTCTTTTTTTCTGGTCTTGGCGTTGCCTCCGAAATAAAACTGGCTTGATGTCCAAACTGCACGGAATGTGTTTTTTGTAATTTGCAGGCTAGTGAAGTGATAGCATCAAAATCATTGATGATTATATCGTAGTTTTTTAAAGGCAAGGCTTTGGCATCTTTATACATTTGTATAGGTTGAATATTTTTGGCAATATTCCAATAATTCAATCCGCCACATTTGCTGTAATGCAAGCTACAACCAGCACTTTTAAATTTAACAGGCAAATCTATATTTAAGCTGGCGTTGTTGCCGCTCAAAAAGAAATCTACTGAACCAAATTTTTGCAAATAGGGATGCAATTGTATAGCTCTGCTTATATGGCCGTTTCCGGTAGCTTGTATGGCATAAAATATTTTCATTGTATGTCGATTAACTGAAAGTTATTTTGAGAAATTATTTCTAGGATAAAATTTTATTGACAATATCATTGGGTATTTTATCTTCTTTGTTTTTGTGATGTAAATAGTCTGATTTTTTGTATTGGTAAATCGACCATTTTTCCTTTTTATATTCTAGTGCGGTAAGATTTTCAATCCAATCACCGCTGTTTAGATACAAAACTTTTCCGTAATCGTTTACAACTTCCTTCATTTGCGGTTTATGAATGTGACCACAAACCACATAGCTGTATTTTTTTTCGATGGCAATTTCGGCAGCAGTAGTTTCAAAATTCGAGACAAATGAAACTGCTTTTTTTACACTGTCTTTGATCATTTTAGAAAAACTTCTTTTTTCTTTTCCTAAAAGGACTAAAACCCAATTGATTAAACTATTCAATAAAATCAGCATATCATAGCCTTTTCCTCCTAATTTTGCCAATATTTTTGCATATCCTTTTGTGGAAGAGTCGAATACATCTCCGTGGAAAATCCAAGTTTTTTTGCCGTCTAAGTCCAAAATTAACTTATCAACTAATTCAAAATTTCCTAGAATAAAATCGGAATATTTCCTCAAAGCTTCGTCGTGGTTTCCGGTAATGTAAATGACTCGAGTTCCAAGATTCGACATTTTTATAATTTGTCTCAGTACATTCATGTGAGCAACCGGAAAATAGCGTTTGTTAAAACTCCACATATCGATAATGTCGCCGTTTAAGACTAAAGTCTTGGGATTAATTGATTTGAGATATTGTAGTAATTCGATGGCGTGGCAACCGTAAGTTCCTAAATGAACATCGCTTATTACGACTAAAGGAATTTTTCTTTTTCTTTTCATAATCATTTTTGACAAAACTAAGGACTCAATGTTATAATAATGTTTCCTATGTATTATGATTTAGGTTGTTTTATGTCAAAATAAATTTGATTGTCCGTAATTACACATAATTGAATAAAAAGCCTTATATTTGATAAAAAAATAGCGATGAATCTATTCAATTTTACGGCAAATTTTGGGAGTGAAGAGTCTTGTAGACTTCATTTTAAAGAAGAAAGAGATAAAATCGGAGTTCAATGTAAATGCGGAAGCAAAGAACATTTTTGGATAAAAAGCAGATGGAGTTATGAATGTAAAAAATGTAGGAGCAGAATTTCGTTACGTAGCGGAACGATAATGCAAAGTTCTAATTTATCATTTTTGATTTGGTACAAAACGATGTTCCTTTTAACGGCAACAAAAAAAGGATTCTCAAGTAAAGAAATTCAAAAGCAGCTGGGTTTGAAACGTTACGAACCGGTTTGGTCTATGGTTCATAAGTTGCGAAAAGCAATGGGTAATAGGGATGCGCGTTATACTCTGGAAGGAATGATTGAATTTGACGAAGGATATTTTACAATTGAATCTTCTGAAATTGAACAAGAAAAAGGAATTCGTGGGCGTGGTGCTGTTGGAAAATCCAACGTTGCAATTATGGCAGAGTCAACAATTTTAGAAGATATTGAAACTGGGGGAAAAATCAAATCATTGCAGATATTTTAAAGCAAAGGTCTTGACAGATCATACATCGGAACAGATAAATCAAACAATCCAGGAATCTATTTCTGAAAAAAGTATTCTATTTACAGACAAAAGCACATCATATATAGATATTGCAGATTATGTAGAGATACATATTACAGAAAAATCGAATAAAGAAACAACAACAGAAACTTTAAGATGGGTACATATTGCAATTAGTAATGCTAAAAGGAATTTCTTAGGAAATTTCCACAAAATTAAAGGAAAATATCTCCAATTATACCTAAACGAGTTCGTTTACAAGCTTAATAGACGGTATTTTGAGGAAAAATTATTTGATAGACTAGTAATAGCAAGCATTACAGGGTTATGACTAAAAACGGGCAATCAAAAATAAATAGATTAATTCTTTTAAAAATTCTTTATTTTTGGAAGATGAAAAAAATAATTATTGCCTTTTTGTTGTTTCCAATACTACTTTTCGCCCAAACTGATTTCGAAAAAGGAGAGAAATTGTTTGAGGCAGAAAAATACGAACAAGCCCAGTCATTTCTTGAAAGTTTTTTAAAAGCAAATTCGTCTCATTTGAAAGCAATAGAGTATTTAGGAGATATTGCAGGACACAATAAATCTTGGGATAAAGCCATCGGATATTATAAAAAATTAAAACAGTTGAAGCCGTTAGAAGCCAATTATTATTATAAATACGGCGGTGCTCTTGGGATGAAAGCTAAGGAAGTTAATAAATTCAAGGCACTCGGAATGATTGGCGAGGTAAGAGAATCGTTTGAAAAAGCGATAGCACTCAATCCAAAGCACATCGAAGCGCGATGGGCATTAGTGATATTATATTTGCATTTGCCAGGAATTGTGGGCGGTAGCGAATCAAAAGCGATAAAATATTCGAATGAATTATTGCGATTATCCGCTGTTGATGGCTATTTGTCTAGAGGACAAATTGAAGAATATTTCGAAAGATACGCATCGGCGGAAACACAATATAAAAAAGCAATTGCGGCTGGAAGTACAAAAATAGGGGAGAAAATGCTGGACAATTTGTATAAAAAAAAGCCCCCTAACCCCCGAAGGGGAAACTTAAAAGAGTTTGAAAATATACCTATAAAATAAATTTAAAAATAGAATGGATACTAATAATAAAAAGGATACTACTTCAATTCCCCCTTCGGGGGCAAGAAGGCTTCACTTTATCGCTATTGGTGGTAGCGCAATGCATAATTTAGCTTTGGCATTGCACAACAAAGGGTATCAGGTTACAGGAAGCGATGATGCTATTTTTGAACCCTCAAAATCGCGTTTGCAGAAAAAAGGAATTTTGCCAAAAGAAATGGGTTGGTTTCCTGAAAAAATAACCCAAGATATTGAGGCGGTAATCCTAGGAATGCATGCCAAAGCGGATAATCCAGAATTGTTGAAAGCCCAAGAATTAGGACTGAAAATTTATTCGTATCCAGAATTTCTTTATGAACAGTCTAAGAACAAAACCCGTGTAGTCATTGGTGGTTCTCACGGAAAAACAACGATTACTTCGATGATTTTGCATGTGATGCATTATCATAATATTGAAGTCGATTATATGGTGGGCGCCCAACTCGAAGGTTTTGACACTATGGTTCATCTTACAGAAGAAAACGATTTTATGGTTCTTGAAGGCGATGAATATTTGTCTTCGCCAATAGACAGAAGACCTAAATTTCATTTATATCAGCCGAATATTGCGCTCATTTCTGGAATTGCATGGGATCATATTAATGTTTTTCCAACATACAATTTTTATGTAGCGCAGTTTGAAACTTTTATTGAAAAAATTACCAATGGTGGAATTTTAGTTTATAACGACGAAGATCCAGAAGTAAAACGTGTTGCTGAAGCCGCCACAAATCCCATTCGAAAAATCCCTTATACGACACCAAAATACGAAGTAAAAGAAGGAGTTACTCTGCTTGAAACTCCAGAAGGGGCAATGCCAATCGAGGTTTTTGGAGCGCATAATTTGAATAATTTGGCTGGAGCTAAATGGATTTGCCAAAACATGGGGGTTGATGAAGTCGATTTTTATGAAGCGATTGCCAGTTTTAAAGGGGCATCCAAACGGTTGGAAAAAATTGCCGAAAGCAAAACAAAAGTGGCTTACAAAGATTTTGCACATTCGCCAAGTAAAGTGTCAGCAACAACAAAAGCCGTAAAAGAACAATATCCAAATAGAACATTAATTGCTTGTTTAGAGTTGCATACGTATAGTAGTTTGAATGCTGAGTTTCTTAAGGAATACGAGGGAGCACTTGAATATGCTGATGTTGCCGTCGTTTTTTATTCGCCAGATGCAGTAAAAATTAAACAACTCGAAGAAGTGACGTATGAGCAAATTGCCAATGCATTTAACCGAAAAGATTTAATTATTTATACCAAGCCCGCAGCTTTTAAAGACTATCTTTTTAATCTTAATTTTGAAAATTCGGCATTGCTGCTGATGAGTTCAGGAAATTACGGAGGATTAAATTTTGATGAGGTAAAAGGATTGATACAATAAGTAAATCGAAAGATAAAATGCTATAAAACTAAGCGAATGAATAGGAATTAAAGTTGTTTATAATCATAATATTTACATTTTTTTTGGGTTTTAAACGGCAAAATTATATCGTAACTAGTGCTTAAACTGTAAATGGAAGAAAATAATTTCCCGATAACGAATTGGTCTGAAGACGATAAACCGCGCGAAAAACTCATGCTCAAGGGCAAAAGTGTTTTGAGCGATGCCGAATTGATTGCCATTTTAATTGGTTCAGGAAGTCGCAATGAATCAGCGGTGGGTTTAAGCAAAAGGATTTGGCAAGTGTCGATAACAATTTGAATGCTTTGGGAAAATTATCCATTCCGCAGTTAATGAATTTCAAGGGAATAGGCGAGGCCAAAGCTATTTCGATTCTTGCTGCAATGGAATTAGGAAGGAGAAGAAGGGCAGAAGATGCAGTCGAATTGACAAAAGTGACTTCTAGTAAAATGATTTTCGAATTGATGCAGCCCATTATTGGCGAACTGTCACATGAGGAATTTTGGGTTTTGTATTTGAATAATTCGAACAAAGTGCTTTTAAAATCACAATTAGGCAAAGGCGGAATTACAGGAACTCTGGTCGATGTGCGGTTGGTTTTCAAAATCGCTCTTGAAATAGGAGCAACGGCATTAATTTTATGTCACAATCATCCTTCGGGGTCTTTGTTGCCAAGTGATGCCGACAAGCAACTGACAAAAAAGCTAAAGGCTGCGGGGCAAAATATGGATATTCATGTTTTGGATCATATTATTGTTGCCGAAAATGGATTTTATAGTTTTAATGACGAAGGAATTTTCTAAAAAATGAAAGAAAAGGCAAACATAACCGATGTTTTTTTTGATTTAGATCATACGCTTTGGGATTTCGAAAAGAACTCCGCATTGGCATTCGAAACTGTTTTCAAAATGCAGCATATTGCCATTAATATGACCGAATTTCTTAAATTTTATGTACCCATAAATAGGGAATATTGGGAAAGGTATCGAAAGGATGAAATTACCCAAAAAGAACTGCGTTTTGGAAGATTAAAAGATACTTTTGACCTGATGGAATTGATTATAGATGCGGATACAATTGTGTTTTTATCAGAACAGTATATTTATTATTTGCCAAAATACAATCATTTACTCGAGGGGACAATAGAAATTTTGGATTATCTCAAGACCAAGTACAATTTACACATTATAACCAATGGTTTTGCTGAAATTCAGAAAAATAAAATTAATAATTCGTACATTTCGCATTACTTTAAAACTATAACCAACTCTGAAATGGCGGGTGTAAAAAAACCAAATTCCTTGATTTTTGAGTATGCGTTAAATTTGGCTGAAGCCCAAAGGGAATGCAGTATTATGATTGGAGATTGTATCGATGCCGATGTTCGGGGTGCGATAGAGGCAGGACTGGATGCTGTTTTTTTTAATGAATACGATTTGCCAGTAGAAGATGAGATTAAGCAAGTAAACCATTTGTTAGATTTAAAAAAATATTTATAAACTATGAAAACACGATTTTTATTCCTGGTATTATTTATAGCGAGCTATAGTTTTTCGCAATCGGTTAATGATTATAAAGCGGTAATTATTCCAATGAAATTTGATTTTTTAAAAGAAGAAAATCAATACCGACTCCAGACATTGACTAAATTTAATTTGGAAAAGGCTGGTTTTCAAGCTTTTTATGTAAATGAGGCGGTTGCTACACAATTTCCAGACAGATGTAGTTTGTTGTATGTAGACGTTAAAAAGGACAAGGGTTTTTTGGTTACAAAACTTTATATCACTTTTAAAGATTGCTATGGGGTAATTATTTTTCAATCTGCTATTGGGAAAAGTAGGGAAAAAGAATATGGAGCTTCTTATTATGAAGCATTAAATGAGGCTTTTAAATCGGTTTTTGAATTGAATTATACGTATAGCGAAAAGACAAATAGTGGTACAAAACCAGCAGTAATTTCAGAATCAATACCTGCGGCAACTCCAGCGGCAGATGCTATTTTGACTGTTTCGCCAGCCACTTCTGAAAAGGATTTAAGTGAATCTAAAGTTGCTGAAAACAAAGAGTCTCATTTGCTTTATGCACAGCCCACATCTTATGGGTATCAATTAATTGATAGTGAGCCAAAAGTGGTTATGAAAGTCTATAAAACATCTAATACTTCCAGTTTTATGGCAACAAAAGGAAGTCTTCAAGGAGTTTTAGTTGCTAAGGATAATCAATGGTTTTTTGAATATTATCAAAATGATAAATTAGTTTCTGAAAAGGTTAATGTGAAGTTTTAGTTCAGATTTACTTCGCCTGTTCGCCATTCTGGCTCGAGTCAGATTTCAGATTAAGAAAGTTAAACAGCTAATCTGGAATCTGATTTTTTATTTTGCTGCCAATAATCAGTTTTCAAATATGGGGCGAGTACTAATAGCTTCCTACTTCCATCTTCCTACTTCCATCTTTCCACTTCTAATACCATTGACTAATACAGTTTAGTCCAAAAAGGAGATGAAACGATATATTCAAATTCACAGGTTTTCTTGACAATTTCATTAGTTAGTTTTTTCACCTCATTCTCTATGAAAGAACTTACCTCTTCTAGTGATTTGTGCAGTTTTCCAGTAAAAGCCCTTTTCATTCGCCACCATATTTTTTCTGAGGGATTGAGTTCTGGTGAATATGGTGGGATAAAAAGTAACGCTATGTTATTTGGAATGGTAAGGGTCTTTGATTTGTGAAATGCACCATTATCTAAGATTATTATTTTAAATTCATCAGGTCTCTCTTTTGAAAATTCATTTAGGAATAGTTGAAAATTATTTGAATTGCAATGGGGTAATTCCAATTCAAAATGATCTCCTGTAAATGGTGAATAAGCACCAAATAACCATGTGGCTTTGAATACTTGTTGAAAGACACATATCGGCTTAATTCCTTTTGCCGTTAAGGCTTTTCCGTTTCTAGTAAACATCCCGAACCGACTTTCATCTTGACAATACAAGTTTATTGTTTTAAATCCCCATCCTTTTTCGTTGTAGATGTTTTCACATTCTTTACTGAAATTTTTTTAAAATCCTCAACCTTAATTTGGTCTTTCTTAACATGAATTTTTCTTGCGGTCTTTATTTTTGCCTTGAATTTTCTATAAACGTACCCTTTGAAAGTGCTGTAATTAGTCAATCCTTAAATATGACACAACAGATTGATTGTTAATAACTTGTATATAAAAACAACTTAAAAACACTAAGTTGAATTGCCAAAAAGTGTATATTTAGGTATAAAAAAGTGGCAATATGTTAGGTAAAATAAAACCGAATTTTCAGCAAAATTTATTTCAGACTAGGCTGACAGATCTTATAAACCTTGAGCATCCTTTGGTAAAACTCGCAGGGGAGCTTGATTGGTCAAAAATGGAGTTTGAGTTCCAAAACCTATATTCAGAGCAAGGAAGACCCTCTATTCCGATTAGAAAAATAGCAGGTTTACTGCTGTTAAAAGAGATGTTTAAAGAGAGTGATGAATCTGTAGTTGAACGTTGGATAGAAAACCCTTATTGGCAATATTTTACAGGAGAATATTTTTTTCAAAACAAGCAACCTTTTGACCCGAGTGAGTTTGTTCATTTTAGAAAGAGACTGAAAGAGAAAGGATTAGAATTTATTTTAAGTCAAACAGTAGCCTTGCATCCAGAGGCGAAAAATGAAAAGGAAGTTCAGATTGACACCACTGTTCAAGAAAAAAATATTACTTTTCCAACCGATGCCAAATTAGCTAAAAAGGTAATTGACAATTGTACAAAAATAGCTGAAAAAGAAGGAGTTAAACAAAGACAAACTTATAAAAGGGTAGCCAAACAACATCTTCGGGATGCTTATTTTGGACATCATCCCAAACGAAAAAAGAAAGCTATAATGGCGCGAAAAAAGTTGCGAACCATTGGTAAGCGAGTCGTTCGAGAATTGGAACGCAAGTTGCCTGAAGAAATTTTAAAACAATACGAAACAGAATTTAGCAATTACAAAAAAGTACTCACTCAGGAAAGAAACAGCAAGGAAAAATATACAGTTTACACGAACCTCAAACAGCCTGTATAGCAAAAGGGAAAGCTCATAAAGCGTATGAATTTGGAACAAAAGTAGCGGTAACAAGAGGTCGAAAAACAGGAGTCATTACCTCAATAAAACGATTTTCAGGCAATCCTCACGATAGCAAAACCTTAGAAGAATCATTAGCACAAAGCCAGCGAGTTAGAGAGCAAATTGGAGGTACAAGACCAACAATAGCAAGTACAGACAGAGGATTTAGAGGTGTCACACAAGTTGAAAATACACAAATAGTAATCCCAAAAAACACAAAAGAAAAATCAAGATACAAACAAGACGTTGCCCGAAAAAGATTTAGAGCCAGAGCGGCAATAGAACCAACAATATCCCATTTAAAAAGAAACCACGCTTTAGGATTAAATTTCCTCAAAGGCGTGGCTGGAGATATTAATAATGCACTTTTAGCAGGTATTGGTTACAATCTAAAAATGAGGTTTAACCATATCAAAGCACAATTTATTCTTTGTCTCGAATTTTTAATGCATATTTTTGCAAATGTGTTTTTGATAAAAAATCTAAAAACTCAAAAAGTGAGTTTTTAAGGAATGACTAATTAGTTTGTTTCCCAAACTTTTCATCAAACCAAGCTAACAGTTCGACGTATCCAACAAACCCGTTTTCAGGATTAAACATCTGTTCTCTTAAAGCTTGCTCTTCTTCCAAAGTTATAACACTGGGCTTGTATCCTTTTTTAGAATGTCTTGTCAGTAGTTCAATCCCTCCATTAATATAGAGGTCGCGCCACGACTGAATACTATTAACCTGAGTTCGATTAATAATTTACAAATTAAAAGGAGAAAATATAGTTAGATAAATTTGCACAAAAGGGCAAGAATTAGTATATTTAAAGTACTGAATTTCAAATATTAAACTAATAATTACCCTATGATTTGTTTCAATAAAATTACTGAATTATTTTGTATTACAGACGAGTTTTGTAAAAATTTTGAAAAAACAACAGAATCTTTTATTATTGGAAATAAACCAAAGAGAAAGCCCAGAATGAGTACAGCTGAAGTGATTACAATATACTATTTGTTTCATTTGGGTGGATTTCGTTGTTTTAAACATTTTTACATTTTTTACGTACAAAAACACATGCAGAAAGATTTTCCAAATACCGTTTCATACAACCGATTTGTAGAGCTGATGCAATCTACTTTGCTGCCCATGACTATGTTTGCAAAAACCTGTTGTTTAGGTAATTGCACAGGGATTTCTTTTGTAGATTCAACCCCAATTAGAGTCTGTAAAAATAAAAGAATCAAAAGAAATAAGGTTTTTAAAGATGTTGCAACCACAGGTAAATCTACAATGGGTTGGTTTCATGGTTTTAAACTTCACATCGTTATTAATGATAAAGGAGAACTGTTAAGTTTCTGTGTTACCCAAGCTAACGTAGACGACCGTGAACCCCTGAAAAATGAGGGTTTTTTGAAAGATATATTTGGGAAATTATATGCCGATAAAGGCTATATTTCTGATAAATTACATAAACTACTGTTTGTTGATGGAATTGAATTGATAACCAGTATTCGCAATAATATGAAAATAGCTTAATGCTTATGAGTGATAAAATTTTATTACGAAAAAGATCTGTAATTGAAACAGTTAACGATGAATTGAAAAATATTTGTCAGGTTGAACACTCAAGACATCGTTCAGTTACTAATTTCTTAACCAACCTAATTGCAGGAATAATAGCCTATCAATTCCTTCCTAAAAAACCTTCGATTAAATTTGACAGACTTGAAACCAATCAGTTAGTTTTGTATTAATAATCGAACTCAGGTTATTATGATTAACCCCTATGGCTTGAGCAACCTCTCTTTTAGAAATTCCATTCAGTTCATTTTCTTTAAAAACAAGTAAAGCATGTACTCTCTTTGCAATCATGGGGTTGCTCTTTTTTGAATTTTTTTGAGCTCCGACAAGCTCTCCTTTATTGTAAATATTTTTGGTGACGACATATATTTTCTTTCTTAAGCCAAATATACGATTTTTATATTTTAGTCCAATGTGAATAAAAAAAATGTTTCGAGTGTTTTTGGACTATTTTATAAAAATCAATGGTATAACTTCCCACTTTATTAATATCCATATTTCTCTTTCCAGCGATTTTTTAGAAATTCTCTAGTACTATTTTCTCTCGAATTGTTTCCGGGATTGTAAAATAGAGTTTCTGAAATCGCATCTGGCAAAAATTCCTGTTCGGCAAAGTTATTCGCGTAATCGTGCGAATATTTATAGTCATCGCCATAGCCCAATTCCTTCATCAACTGGGTTGGTGCGTTGCGCAAATGGATGGGAACAGGCAAATCCCCAGTTTGTTTTACCAATTGTTGTGCGGTTCCAATGGCTAAATAGGATGCGTTACTTTTAGGAGAAGTTGCCAAATAAATGGCGCATTGACTTAAAATAATTCTGCTTTCGGGATAACCAATAGAGGCAACGGCTTGAAAAGTATTATTGGCCATAATAAAAGCCGTAGGATTGGCATTTCCAATATCTTCGCTAGATAAAATGAGCATTCGACGGGCGATAAATTTCACATCTTCGCCACCTTCAATCATTCGGGCTAGCCAATAAACGGCGCCATTTGGATCACTACCGCGAATTGATTTTATAAAAGCCGAAACAATATCATAATGTTGTTCGCCACTTTTGTCATACAAAACGGTGTTTTGTTGTACTAATTCAAAAACGCGGTCGTTGGTTATGCTAATTTCATCTGCATCGGAAGCGTTTACAACGAGTTCGAAAATATTTAACAGTTTGCGTCCATCGCCACCCGAAAGTCGCAATAGGGCTTCTGTTTCGGTTAGTTTAATATTTTTCGATGCTAAAAACGGGTCTGTCTTTAATGCACGGTACAATAAGGTTTCTAAATCATCCTTGGTAAAAGCGTTTAAAATATACACTTGACAACGCGATAATAAAGCGGGAATCACTTCAAAACTTGGATTTTCGGTTGTGGCTCCAATTAATGTTATCCAACCTTTTTCGACCGCAGCCAATAAGGAATCTTGTTGTGATTTACTGAAACGATGAATCTCATCAATAAAAAGAATTGGGTTTTTTGTGGTAAAAAGACCTCCGCTTTGTTTGGCTTTTTCAATCACATCACGAATGGCTGTCACGCCTGAATTGATGGCACTTAAAATATAAAAAGGACGTTTCGATTCTTGGGCAATGATTTGTGCCAAAGTCGTTTTTCCGGTTCCTGGCGGTCCCCAAAAAATTAAGGACGGAATAATTCCTTTCGCAATTTGTTGTGTCAATGAACCATTTGGTCCAACCAAATGCAATTGACTAATGTAATCTTCTAATTTTTGCGGACGAATGCGTTCTGCTAAAGGTGCTTCCATTTTTTTAAAATCTAAAATCTGAAATCAAAAATCGTTATTCTTCAATCTGAAATCAAAAAATAACCATGGTAAAATTACTGTTTTTATTTGAAGCTATTGAGTCTATCTTCTATTCTCTTTTTTCTAAATATGACAAAATAGCATTAAATTGCTTTTGGATGTATTTTTGATTTGTTATTTGATTCAGAACCTAAAACCAACCTAAACCTAAAATGAGCGATAATCATTTCAAATATTCTAATTCAGTATTGGCATTGCCATTATTTTTTGTTTGGTTTTTATGGTTTGTATATTGGTTAGAAATTCGTTTTGGTTTTGATTTTAACAAAATGGAGTTTATCCTAGAACATTTTCGGGGTTACAAGGCATTTTTTTTAGTCCATTTATCCATGCCGACATTAATCATTTGTATAATAATTCAATTCCTTTATTAATTTTATTGGCTGCATTACGGTATTTTTATTCGAAGCAATCCTTAGCGGTTATTGGCTATGGAATTTTGCTTTCGGGATTTATTACCTGGGTAATTGGCAGGGAAAACCATCACATTGGCGCTAGTAGTTTGATTTATGTTTTGGTTAGTTTTATCTTTTTCAAAGGAATTCAAACGAAGTATTATCGATTAGTCGCCTTGTCGTTGGCGGTTGTTATTGTATACGGAGGCTTGGTTTGGTATGCTTTTCCAAAAGTAGATTCAACAATTTCTTGGGAAGGACATTTGGCAGGATTGATGGCAGGTTTTGTTCTTTCGTTATTTTACAAAACACCCGAATACCAAAAAATAATTAAGTACGATTGGGAGCATCCTGATTTTGAACCGATGAAGGACAAGTTTATGCAGCGTTTTGACGAAAATGGGAACTTTGTAAATCTTCCAATTGTAGAAGATAACGAGATTTTTGATTTTGAAGAGTTGAATTGAATTATTTTGTATTTTTGTAATCATATAAGTTTATAAAATGAGTACCATTATTACCAACATCAAGCAACTCGACTTAAAAGGCAGCTATACTTATGCCGATTATTTGTTGTGGCATTTTAAAGATAGAGTTGAAATAATAAAAGGAAAAATTTTCAAGATGAGTCCAGCTCCAAGTAGGTTGCATCAAGAAATTTCGATGACAGTAACTTTGATTTTAGCAAAATTTTTAAGAAACCAACCTTGCAAATTTTATGCCGCTCCCTTTGATGTCCGTTTGATTAATTTTAAAGAAAGCACAAATGATAATCAAATAACTTCGGTTGTACAGCCCGATTTGTGTGTGGTTTGCGATGCAAATAAATTAGACGAAAAAGGGTGTGTTGGCGCACCAGATTTGATTATAGAAATTCTTTCTCCCGGCAATTCAAACCGTGAAATGACCATTAAATTCGATTTGTATGAAGAAAATGGTGTAAAAGAATACTGGATTCTCAATCAATCCGAAAAAACTATTTTAATTTATGTACTCAAAGAAAACAAATTCGTTGGTTTGAAACCAATTGTTGAAAGCGGTAAGCTAGAAAGTCCAACATTTCCGAATTTAAAATTTAGGGTAAAAAATATTTTTAAACATTAGGCTAATGTCAATATTTTCTTCTTCCTTTCACTTTACTAATTTTTTTGTCACTCGAATAAAAAAAAATGAATCAAAACTTGAGCCTTAATTCATTTTCTAATATTTGTAAAATCTAAAATCTGCAACCTGTAATCTAACTTCTTTGTCTAACGGCTTCATATAAAAAGCACCGCAGGCTACGGAAACATTGAGCGAACCAATTGTTCCGAACATGGGTAATTTTGCTTTTTCGTCTACAATTTTAAGAACTGAAGGGTTGATTCCTCTATCTTCTGAACCCATAATGATAGCCACTCCTTCTTTCAGGTCGATATCATAAATGTTTTGATCCGTTTTCTCAGTAGCAGCAACGGTTTTTATTCCTGAGCCTTGCAAGTAAAAAATAGCATCCTTAATGTGTTCAACTTTACAAATAGGTACATTAAATACAGCACCAGCCGATGTTTTTACGGTATCGCCATTTACAGGAGCAGAACCCGCTTTTTGGACAATAATTCCATTGACACCAGTACATTCGGCAGTTCGAATGATGGCACCAAAATTACGCGCATCCGATATTTGATCTAAAATCAAAAATAAAGGTGTTTTTCCAGATTCAACGGTTGCATCGACTAGATGTTCTAAGTCAATAAAACCTATGGGTGAAATAGATGCTACAGCACCTTGATGATTATTCGGGGTTAATCGATTCAGTTTTTCGACAGGGACGTAAGAAAAATTTACATTGGCGCGCTTCATGACTTTCATCAAATCTTTCATCAATTCGCCAGATATTTCTTTCTGTATAAATACTTTATCGACTGCTGCACCTGCTTGTATAGCCTCAATAATGGCTCTTATTCCGAATATTAAATGTTCTTTTTCCATAGGGCAAAGGTATAAAATATCTTCTTTTTTTGTTAGTAGATTTTATATATATTCTTAAAAAAAACTGGATAAATATGGAATTCAATTCCATATTTATCCAGTTTTTTTGATATTAAAATTTATACAAATGTCATTTTTCAGCTATTTCTTTTGTGTAAATACTTTACAAACTAGCAGATTCAACTAGGAAGTGCAAATTTGATTCCCGAATAGTAGATGTTTTTTTTCTATGGGGTATAAAGAAACCGCCACTTGAAAGGTGGCGGTTTAACGGTGTCAAAAATCTAATTCTAATTGAATGTCGGTATGTTTGTATCGTCAAGCCTTGTTGGATTATTTTCAAGATTATAATGAGGAACCATACCTGTGGGGTCGTTAGTAGCGCCTCCAAAAGTATATAATTTTTCCCCTAAAACTTGTAGTATACTTGCTGGAATTGGAAAATGTCTAAAAGTACCTTTTTGTAGCTGATTTGTTCTTCTTCTGTCAAAAAAACCACCTCCTACGGCTGTGTTAAACAATTCAACATATCTTTCATAGAATATGGCGTCTAGCACTTGTTGTTGTGTAGCAGAATTGGATAAAGGGGCTAAATGACCTCTAGTTACTCTAGTGCCATTGTTGATAATTGTAATTGCAGAAGATAAGCTACTTAGTCGGGCATTCGCTTCTGCTAACAACATATCATTATCCGCTTTTGCAAAAGTGATTAATCGCTTATTGTCAGACCCATCTGAAAAATTGTCGTCGGTAATGTATCTTTTGCTTATATAATGTGAAAAGTGATATTTTCCTCTTGCAGACCGAAAGTATACAGTACTATCAAAGTCAAAATCTGTATTGATTCTATTATCAGTAGTGGTAATTTGAGGATTTGCAATAGAATTTACAGATGGGTAAAACATAGGCTGTGAAGGATCCATTAAGTTAATAATTCTCATGTCTAGTCTTCCTCCTGATTCTTGAAATCCATTCGGAGAAGAAGACAAAAGAACAACATTACTCCACCAATTGGTGCCATTGTCGCCAAGGGGGCCAAAATCATTTTGTATCCCATTCTGAGCAAATGTTTTTACCTTTGCCCAATCTACTGCATTAGTTTCCGTTTGTGTTCTTGCTCCCTGTACAATGAATCTTGCTGAATAGGAATTGGCCAGTCTTAAAAGTTTGTTGTTGTCTAGGGTGTAACCATTAATAAAGTTTGCGGGCAATGTAAAAGTATTGGCTGATGATAGCGTAATGGATCTATTCAAATCGGCAAGGGCAGCCGCAATAACATCCTTGTAACTTGATAATACAGGTTTTATGGTTGCGTCAGTATTTTCATCAATAATAGCTGCTTTGTCAAACAATAAGCCTAAATAGCCAAAAGAAACTCCTCTTAAAAAGTAAGCCGATGCCAATATTGAGTTTGTCTGATCAACATTATCAACTTTATATTTTACACCATTTTGGATTGCTTTAATAACATCGGAAGCACCTGAGGCTGCTGAATAATAACCGCTCCATGGTTGTTCTAGTACTCTTGAATCTGACCATGAATTTGTGTTAGGGATTGCGTTTCTTGGTTCATTTGATAATACTCTCATACCATAATTACCCCAAGAACATGTTGCAATATCGCCTGCGACAGATAGTGCAGGGTATGTGTCTCTATTTCCTGCTTGCCACCAAGTATTAAATCCACCTGATATAACCGATACTAAATCGTTTCCAGTTGCTAGAACTTGTTTAGCGTTAGGATCATTGTTGTTTTTTACATTATTGATGTCATTTGTACATGAATTAAAAGCAAACAATATACAAAGAGATGAGACTATTTTTAGTTTAAAATCGTTTTCATAATTGTTAAAATTTTAGTTGAATTGAAATTGAAAATGATTTTAAAGTTGGATAAGAAAAGTTATCTACCTTAAATACATTCGGATCTCCACCAGGAGTATTTGCATTGCTTCCAACTCCATCCGCAGATCTTGAAGTTAATTCGGTTCTATTATTTTCTGCAGCAGCTGAAATTTCAGGGTCTGCACCAGAGTAATTAGTGAATGTTAATAAATTTCTTCCAACGATTCCAAATTTTATTTCATTTATATAATTGCCAATTTTTCCAGATTGCTCTTTGCCTAAGGTGTAGTATAGTGACAGTTCTTTTAATCTTACGTATGAGCCATCTTCCACAAATGCAGAGCTTGCCTGGTTGATATTATATAGTCCCGCTCCAGACGAATAAAAATCGTCTTTTAGTCCTTCGTTTTGAATGTCTGCACTTCGAGAATCTCTATACAACCATTGTTTGACTTTGTTATATATGTCTCCACCTTTTTTCCAGTATACTAGAGAGTATAAATCAAAATTTTTATATTTTAGGTTAGAGGAGAAACTCATATTGAAATCAGGGGTTACATCGCCAATTTTGACATTAGTATTACCACTAGCATCTTTATATTTTACTGGTAATCCCGAACTGTTTACTACATATCCTTTTGAATTTATAGTGTAATCGGCAACGTTACTGCCTTCAGGTAAGTCTTTAAGGGTAGTTATAAATTTGTCTCCATACATCGCTCCAAAGTTTTCGCCAGCAGCTATTTTAAAGAAAGTAGATTCTTGTGTGCCAGGACCAGTATAATATTCAGGTACGTTTAAAGTTTTAACTTTTTGAGACGATTTATCCCATAAAATGTTTAAATCCCATTTCCAATCATTATTTTTAAAAACTTTAATTCCTAAACTTGCTTCATAAGAAGTTGCGGAAACTTCACCAGCATTTCTCCATTGACCGCTATACCCTGTTAATCCAGATAGAGGGACTAATAAAATTTGATCTTTTGTATTTGTTTTTACATAGTTGAATTCAAAATCAAATCGTTTCAAAAACGAAGTGTTAAATCCTAATTCAATCTCCTGTGCAACGGCGGGTTTTAGCTTCTCATTTCCTAGAGTAGATTTTGATGCACTACCGTTTTGTAAAGTAAAAGTCTCATCTCTAAATCCATATAGTGGTCTAATTCCTGCCGTTCCGATAGAAGCTCTTAATTTAAATTCTTCAATTCCTTTTATATTGGAATCATTAGTTATAAATCTATAGGCACCACTAGCTCTGTAATAGTGATTCCATCTTGTATCTACTCCAAATAAAGAAGACCCCTCTCTTCTGAAAGAGAAACTTACTAAAGCTCTTTTCAAGTAATCTGCGTCTAAAACCCCATAATAACTATTGGTTATAATTTCTTCACTTCGTGATGTGGTTTGTTTGACAGGACCAATTAAGTTATCTAGAGTTTGAATGTTAGATACTGCTAATCCAGAACCTTCAGTTCTGCTAAAATCATTGATGTAGCGCTCATCTAAAAAGCCAATTTTAAGGTTTCCACTTATATTGCCTAAAGATTTAGAAAAAAGGCCTTCAGTCCTAAAATTTTGCGCCTTGCCTGTAAATGTTGATTTTGCTAAAAATCCATTGTGTAGGTTCAAACGAGGTTTAGCTGCTAAATACCCTTTATCAAAAAAATCGGTAAAATCGCTATTCTCATAATCGATAGAATATTCAGCAGTTGCCTTAAACCAATTAGTTACTTCGTAGGAAGCATTATAGTTGCCAATAAATCTGTTTCTCAACTCTTTTCTTTGATTGTTGGCTATGATATATAAAGGGTTTTCTTCTGTTGTTGTGAATTCAGATGGTTGAAATAGATATGGGGATCCATCAGTATTTTGGGCATCCAAATTAGAGATTGGTTCTAGTATGATGGCATCAAATAATACACCACTTTGCCCAGTTACAAAAGGATCTCTTTTGGAATTAGAATAAACCATTGAGGCTCCAATTTTAAATTTATCGGTAATGTTATTATCTAGGTTTAGCCTAAAATTATTTCGTACATAAGAATCTGTTAAACTTATAACGCTATTAGATTTTTGTCTATCATAGGATAGTAAGAAATTTGTTGCGTCTTTTCCGCCTTCGATTGCCAAGTGGTGAGAGCTGAAATCCCCAGTTCTGAAAACTCTATCTTGGAGGTCATAAAGTTTGTATTTTGATGGGTAAGGATTATTTCCTAAATCGTCTGATTCAACAATTCTATTTCCTGTTGGGTCATACATGAAGTCTGTTCCGTCAGGAGTTATTTTGTATCTATGTTGTGTTGCTAAATCTAACTTATTAGTAATTTCATTGATTCCAGTTTCTGTTCTATAGGTAATTCTTGATTTTCCATTAGATCCTTTTCCTCTTTTGAAAATATTTGAATGACCCCACTTGCTGCTCTCGACCCGTATAATGAGGCTCCAGCAGCTCCCTTTACTACTTCAACTCTATCAATATCTTGTGTATTAATGTCAGCTAAGCCGCCCTCTAAGATTACTCCGTCCATAATAATTAACGGTTTTTGTCCTGTGCTTAAAGAATTTGCTGAACGCAATAAAACAGAAACATCACTCCCAGGTTCTCCTGAAGTGGAGTTTATTTTTAATCCCGCAACCTTGCCTTGCAAGGCACTAAGCGCGTCAGTTGCTGGCACTCTCTCCAAGGCTGAGGAGTTAACTTGACCAATAGAATAGGTCATTTCCTTGATGTTTTTGCCTTTTGCAGTTCCAGTAATGACAACGCTCTCTAATTCCACCGCATCACTCTCCATCTTTACGTTGATTTTAGCTGAACTTGCTGTGATTTCTTTGGTTTTCATTCCTATAAAGCTGAAAATCAAGACTTGGCTTGGTGTTGCTTTGATAGAATATTTTCCATCGAAATCAGTTTGTACTCCAGATTTAGTTCCTTTTACCAATACGCTCGCGCCCGGTAAGGGTAGTCCTGTATTATCAGAAACAACACCTGAAACAACTCTTTCTTGCGCAAAGGTAATTTGTGACATAAGTACTACAAATAGTACTAAGAATCCATTTAACTTTAGTTTCATTTTTAAATATTTTGAATTAGTTAGACAAAAATCTTAATATTTTGTTAACTTTCCTAATGTTTTCATTGGTTTTATATGTATGCATATAAAATTTAACATTTTAACATATATAGAAGATAGTGTTATGAATTTTGTTTTTTAGCTTAATAACATCAAAATATAACGATATAGGCTATGTGTATAATGGTATTATGAAATTTTATTTCTTGGTTTTTTGTGCTTCCATTGGCGAAAGCTAGTTTTAGTAATCCGTTTTTAGTTTGTAATCCCAGTCCTACTCCAAAACCTAGTAAGTTTTCTTTTTTATTTGAACTTTTGTCTTGATAATGAGCGTAATCCAAAATGGAATGAAGATATAAATCAGGAGAAATAATATAACGGTATTCTGAAATAATGGCTGTCATAAAATTGGCTTGAAGGTTGTTTTCGGCAAACCCTCGAATGGAATTGACGCCTCCAAAACGGAACAGTTCATTTGCAATATAAGTGTCGCTTTTTAAGAAATAATTTTGGTAATTTATGTTAATGCAATTTTTCTTATTTAAATAAAAATTATGCATTGCATTTATGCTTATAAAAGTTTGTTTATTTGTTTGTGCTGTTTCGGAGGTATTATTTAGGGTTCTTTTTCCGAGACCTATGCTAAGTGATAGTTCTGATTTTTTTGGGAAAGTGGTGTTGTTATGATCGAATTTTGAATATTCTAGATTAGATGTTAGATAGGAGTTGTTGAAATCGCTTATTGTGGCGTTATTTGTGTTTTGAATGTCGCTGGATTCGGTCGATTGGTATCCCAGATAAATTCGAGTATTGTAATTTATGAGATAGCCCAAATTAAGGGCGGTTTTTGTATTTTGATAAATGCTATCTTGTTTAAAGATATGTATTTGCGCCTTCATGGCTATGGGACTTTTAAATAAATAGGGAAAATCGATACCCGCTTTAAATGTTTTTGGTTATTACCATCGTTTTTCCAATAGACAGAGAATTGCTCTCCTACTCGTAAGGTGTTTTCTAAGGTTAGATTTAGGTATCCATTGAAGGTTAATTCATTGTTTTTGTTATTAGAGAACCCAATAAAACCGTCAAATGTATTTGACTTTCTTTTTTCGAGATACACATAAACTTTGGTAGTGTCCTTTGTTAATAAAACCTCGGGATATTTTATTTGGTTTATAAAACCAAATTTTTCAAAATCATCATGAATCTTTCTCACAATATCTTTGTTAAACGTGTTGTTTTTGTATTTTCGATTCATTTGTGTCAAATGTCCTACTGGAAAATCGTTTTTTTATTGCTTTCTGCAAATTTTAGAACAATGGAGTTTAATTGCCTTTGTTGACCTGATTCAAGTTGTAATTCGGCATAGAGAGAATTATTTTTCTTTTGAATGTTAGTCAGTTTTAGTTTTGCTAATGCATGTCCTTTTTGTTCTAGTTTTTGCAAAGTGCTATTTAGAAAGGATTCTATTTTGCTATAAGGAAGAATTAAAGTGTCTTTGGTTTTATTTAGTTCGATTAAGTCTTTGGTTATGCTGTTGTCATCTTTTAGAACTTGAAATTCCTCTTCTTTCGTGAGGATTGGGTCTATAATTTTTCTACCTATATATATATGTATAAATTTTATTCTTTCGCCTAGTTTAAATTTTGTAATATAACTGGAGTCGTTTGTTTTGGTATTTTCTATAATTTGGTTTTCGAGATAACCAATTTTTGACAATTTTTCGGCTAGTAAATGGATTTCGTCGCTTATAGATTTTGAGTTTTTGTGATTTAGATTGTATCCTAATGAGTCAATGACTTTGTTTTCGTAGACGTGATTTCCAATTACTTTCAGTTGAAAGTTTTGAGCTGAGCAATTCAAGCCAAAGTACAAAATAAATAGAATAAGTAGCGAATGTTTCAAAAGGATTTTTTTTAATAAATGTAAGGCAAAAAAATAATGTTTCATATAAAAAATGCAATATTGAAAATATCGTTGAAAATTAATGAATTATGATTTGTTTAGTGAAAAATATTTTTTACATTTGCAACCCCGTAAAAAGCGGGAAATTTAATATATAAGAAATTTTTAGTATTAATTATGCCAACAATTCAACAATTAGTAAGAACAGGAAGAACTCAGATAACTAAGAAGAGTAAATCGGTTGCTTTAGATTCTTGTCCTCAAAGAAGAGGGGTTTGTACGCGTGTTTACACTACTACACCAAAAAAAACCAAACTCAGCCATGCGTAAAGTAGCGCGTGTACGTTTGACAAATGGTAATGAAGTAAATGCCTATATCCCAGGTGAAGGACACAATCTACAAGAGCACTCGATAGTATTAGTTAGGGGTGGAAGGGTAAAAGATTTACCAGGAGTTAGATACCACATCGTTCGTGGTGCGCTTGATACATCAGGTGTAGCGGGAAGAACGCAACGTAGATCTAAGTATGGTGCTAAACGCCCAAAAGAAGCAAAAAAGTAATTAATTAGTCGAAAGTCGAAAGTCGAAAGTACATTTTAAGTACGTTAAGACTTTAGGCATTAGGACTTTTTTAAAAAAAAAAGAAATGAGAAAAAGAGCGGCAAAGAAAAGACCACTTTTACCAGATCCAAGGTTTAATGACCAATTGGTAACACGTTTTGTAAACAACTTAATGTGGGACGGTAAAAAATCAACAGCTTTTAAAGTGTTTTATGATGCAATTGACATTATAGAAAGTAAAAAGCAAGATGCAGAAAAATCATCATTAGAAATATGGAAAGATGCTTTGACCAATGTTATGCCTCACGTAGAAGTACGTAGTCGTAGAGTAGGTGGAGCTACATTCCAAATTCCAATGCAAATCAGACCAGACAGAAAAATTTCTATGGCAATGAAGTGGTTAATACTTTATTCTAGAAGAAGAAATGAGAAATCGATGGCTCAAAGGTTAGCGTCAGAATGTTTAGCTGCGGCTAAAGAAGAAGGTGCTGCTGTTAAAAAGAGAATGGACACTCACAAGATGGCTGAAGCAAATAAAGCATTCTCACATTTTAGATTTTAATTAAGAAGAAATGGCTAGAGATTTAAATATACAAGAAATATAGGAATTGCTGCTCATATTGATGCTGGTAAAACAACAACAACAGAGCGTATATTATTCTACACAGGAAAATCACATAAAATTGGCGAAGTGCATGATGGTGCTGCAACAATGGACTGGATGGCACAAGAGCAAGAAAGAGGAATTACTATTACTTCTGCTGCTACCACTTGTGAATGGAATTTTCCAACTACTCAAGGTAAATTATTACCCGAAAGTTTACCATATCACTTTAACATTATTGATACCCCAGGACACGTTGACTTTACTGTTGAAGTAAACCGTTCATTACGTGTATTGGATGGGTTGGTTTTCTTGTTTAGTGCTGTTGATGGTGTAGAGCCACAATCAGAAACGAACTGGAGATTGGCAGATCAATACCGAGTGCCTAGAATTGGATTCGTTAATAAAATGGATCGTCAAGGGTCTAACTTTTTGATGGTTTGTCAACAAGTTAGAGATATGTTGAAGTCTAACGCAGTTGCTATTACTTTGCCAATTGGCGAGGAAAATGATTTCAAAGGAGTAGTTGATTTAGTAAAAAATCAAGCTATTGTTTGGCATGAAGAAGGTTTAGGAGCAACTTATGATATTGTGCCTATTCCTGAAGATATGTTGGCTGAAGTAAAAGAATACAGGTCAATTCTTATTGAAGCAGTAGCTGATTATGATGAAAATCTGTTGGAAAAATTCATGGAAGACGAAGAGTCTATTACAGAAGAGGAAATCAACATAGCGTTGAGAGCTGCTGTTATGGATATGGCTATCATTCCTATGATTGCTGGTTCTTCATTCAAAAACAAAGGAGTTCAGTTCATGTTAGATGCAGTATGTAAATACTTGCCATCTCCAATGGATAAAGCAGGTATCGAAGGAATTCATCCAGATGATGCTGAATTATTAGAAGAAGATCAAACTAAAATCTTGCGTAAGCCAGATGTTAAAGAGCCATTTGCTGCTTTGGCATTCAAAATTGCTACTGACCCATTCGTAGGTCGTTTAGCATTTTTCCGTGCGTATTCAGGTAGACTTGATGCTGGGTCTTATGTTTTGAACACGCGTTCAGGAAACAAAGAAAGAATTTCTCGTATCTATCAAATGCATGCTAACAAACAAAACCCAATCGAATATATTGAGGCGGGTGACATTGGAGCGGCAGTTGGGTTTAAAGATATTAAAACTGGAGATACTTTGTGTGATGAAAAACATCCAATTATTTTGGAGTCAATGAAATTTCCTGCACCAGTAATTGGTATTGCAATCGAGCCTAAAACAAAAGCTGACGTAGATAAAATGGGTATGGCTTTAGCAAAATTAGCTGAAGAAGACCCAACGTTTACAGTTAGAACGGATGAAGCTTCTGGTCAAACCATTATTTCTGGAATGGGTGAGCTTCACTTAGATATTCTTGTAGATCGTATGAAACGTGAGTTCAAAGTTGAAGTGAATCAAGGTGAGCCTCAAGTGGAATACAAAGAAGCGTTTACCAAGAAAGCACAACACAGAGAGACTTACAAAAAACAATCTGGAGGTCGTGGTAAATTGGTGATATCGTATTTTTATTGGAACCAGCAGACGAAGTGGATGGTAAAGTGCCAGTAGGATTGCAATTTATTAATGCGGTAAAAGGGGGTAACGTTCCTAAAGAATATATTCCATCTGTAGAGAAAGGTTTCCGTGAAGCTATGAAAACTGGTCCTTTAGCAGGATACCAAGTAGATAGTTTGAAAGTAACTTTATTAGATGGGTCTTTCCACCCAGTCGATTCAGACGCTCTTTCTTTTGAGTTAGCAGCAAGAATGGGTTATAGAGAGGTAGCAAAGGCTGCTGGAGCAATTATTCTAGAACCTATAATGAAAATGGAAGTTATAACTCCAGAAGAAAATATGGGAGATATTGTAGGTGATATTAATCGTCGTAGAGGTCAAGTAAATGATATGGGAGACAGAGCTGGTGCTAAAACCATCAAAGCAGATGTGCCGTTATCAGAAATGTTTGGCTATGTTACAACATTAAGAACATTGTCATCAGGTAGAGCAACATCTACCATGGAATTTTCACACTACGCAGAAACACCTTCCAATATTTCGGAAGCAGTTATCAAAAAAGCAAAAGGAAACGCATAATCTTTAAGGAAATGAGTCAAAAAATCAGAATAAAATTAAAATCTTACGATCACATGTTGGTAGACAAGTCTGCTGAGAAGATCGTAAAAACCGTAAAAAGTACTGGAGCAGTAGTAACAGGTCCAATCCCGTTACCAACGCACAAAAAACTTTTTACTGTACTACGTTCTCCACACGTTAACAAAAAAGCGAGAGAGCAATTTGAAGTAATGTCATACAAGAGATTAATTGACATTTACTCCTCTTCATCAAAAACTATTGATGCTCTAATGAAATTAGAGTTGCCAAGTGGAGTTGAAGTAGAAATCAAAGTATAATTTTCAGTTATTAAAAGTTAGTGGATAGCTATTAGTTTTTGACTAATGGCTATTGGCTGACGACTAATGGCTATTTTTTTAATAATTAATAATTAATATTTATGTCTGGGTTAATTGGTAGAAAAATCGGCATGACTAGCATTTTCGACGAAAACGGGAAGAATATTCCTTGTACAGTAATCGAAGCTGGCCCATGTGTTGTTACCCAAGTCAGAACCAAAGGTGTTGACGGGTATGAAGCGTTGCAGCTAGGTTTCGATGACAAAAACGAGAAACATTCCACAAAAGCGGCCGTTGGTCACTTTGCGAAAGCAGGAACTGTAGCTAAGAAAAAGGTCGTTGAATTCCAAGATTTTGCAACAGAACAAAAATTAGGAGACGTTATTAACGTATCTATTTTTGAAGAAGGAGAATTTGTAGATGTACAAGGTGTATCTAAAGGGAAAGGTTTTCAGGGGGTTGTAAAACGTCACGGTTTTGGTGGTGTTGGACAAGCAACTCATGGTCAGCATAACCGTTTAAGAGCACCAGGTTCTGTAGGAGCTTCTTCTTATCCATCTAGAGTATTCAAAGGAATGCGTATGGCTGGTAGAATGGGAGGAGATAATGTAAAAGTTCAAAACCTTAGAGTTTTAAAAGTAGTGGCTGATAAGAACCTACTTGTTATAAAAGGATGTGTTCCTGGTCATAACAACTCTTATGTAATCATTCAGAAGTAATGGAAGCAAAAGTATTAGATTTCAACGGAAAAGATACTGGAAGAAAAGTACAACTTTCTGATTCAGTATTCGGTATAGAACCAAACAATCACGCAGTATATCTTGATGTTAAGCAATATCTTGCTAATCAAAGACAAGGAACGCACAAAGCAAAAGAAAGAGCTGAAGTAGCGGGAAGTACACGTAAAATTAAGAAACAAAAAGGAACTGGTACTGCTCGTGCGGGTAGTGCAAAGAATCCATTGTTTAAAGGTGGTGGAACAGTTTTTGGACCAAGACCAAGAAGTTATTCATTCAAATTGAATAAAAGCTTGAAACGTTTGGCAAGAAAATCTGCTTTCTCAATTAAAGCAAAAGAGTCAAATATAATTGTTCTTGAAGACTTCAATTTTGAAACACCAAACACTAAGAATTTCATCAACGTATTGAAAGCATTAGGGTTGGAAGATAAAAAATCTTTATTTGTGTTGGGCGATTCGAATAAAAATGTATATTTGTCGTCACGCAATTTAAAGGCGTCTAAAGTTATAAGTAGTTCAGAATTAAACACTTACGACATATTAAACGCAAATAGTTTAGTGCTTTTAGAAGGTTCTTTAGAAGTAATTGAAGATAATTTAAGCAAATAATAGGATATGAGCATCATAATTAAACCTATAGTAACAGAAAAAGTAACCAAAGAAAGTGAAGTTTTAAACCGCTTCGGATTCGTTGTTAATAAAAAAGCAAACAAAGTGCAAATTAAGAAAGCTGTTGAGGCTGCTTATGGAGTAACTATTGTAAGTGTTAACACGATGAACGTAAGACCAGATAGAACTACGAAATACACTAAAAGTGGACTTATCAGTGGAAAGACAAATGCAATCAAAAAAGCAATTGTACAAGTACAAGAAGGAGAAACAATTGATTTTTACAACAATATCTAAGATAGAAAAATGTCAGTAAGAAAATTAAAACCTATTACCCCAGGTCAGCGATTTAGAGTTGTGAATGGTTATGACGCCATTACAACTGATAAGCCGGAACGCTCTTTGATAGCGCCGATAAAAAACTCTGGAGGTAGAAATAGTCAAGGAAAGATGACCATGCGTTATACGGGTGGTGGTCACAAGCAGAGATATCGTATCATTGATTTTAAACGTACAAAAGAAGGAATTCCAGCGACGGTAAAATCAATTGAATATGATCCAAATCGTACTGCGTTTATTGCTTTGTTAGCTTATGCTGATGGAGAGAAAGCATATATTATTGCTCAAAACGGATTGAAAGTGGGTCAGAAATTAGTTTCTGGTCCAGAATCTCAACCTGAAATCGGTAATACTTTGCCATTAAGCAGAATTCCATTAGGAACTGTAATTTCTTGTATCGAATTGAGACCAGGACAAGGAGCTGTAATTGCTCGTTCTGCTGGAACATTCGCTCAATTAATGGCACGTGATGGAAAATATGCTACCATTAAAATGCCTTCTGGTGAAACAAGATTAATCTTGTTGACTTGTGCTGCTACTATTGGAGCAGTATCTAATTCGGATCATCAATTAGTTGTGTCTGGTAAAGCAGGTAGAACAAGATGGTTAGGAAGAAGACCAAGAACAAGACCAGTAGCAATGAACCCTGTCGATCACCCAATGGGTGGTGGTGAAGGACGTTCTTCTGGAGGACATCCACGATCTAGAAACGGTATACCTGCTAAAGGTTATAGAACACGTTCTAAGAAAAACCCGAGTAACAAGTATATTGTAGAACGTAGAAAGAAATAATAAGATATGGCACGTTCATTAAAAAAAGGACCTTTCGTTCATTATAAGTTAGACAAGAAAGTTCAAGAAAACATCGAAAAAGGAAACAAAGGAGTAGTAAAGACTTGGTCTAGAGCTTCTATGATTACTCCAGACTTTGTTGGACAAACAATCGCAGTTCATAACGGTCGTCAATTTGTACCAGTTTACGTAACCGAAAACATGGTAGGTCACAAATTAGGAGAGTTTTCGCCAACTCGATCTTTTAGAGGTCATGCTGGAGCAAAAAATAAAGGTAAAAAATAAGAAGCAATGGGAGTTCGTAAAAGAGAAACAGCAGATGCAAGAAAAGAGGCTAATAAGTCATTGGCTTTTGCAAAATTGAATAACTGCCCTACTTCACCTAGAAAAATGCGCTTAGTAGCAGATCTAGTAAGAGGTCAGAAGGTAGAAAGAGCACTTAATATATTAAGATTTAGTTCTAAGGAAGCTTCTAGAAAATTAGAAAAATTGGTTTTATCTGTTATTGCTAACTGGCAAGCAAAAAACCCTGACGCTAATATGGAAGAAGCTGGTTTATTTGTTAAAGAGATACGAGTAGATGGTGGAATGATGTTGAAAAGACTTCGTCCAGCTCCACAAGGTCGCGCACACAGAATAAGAAAACGTTCTAATCACGTAACAATCGTGTTAGGATCTATTAATAACACACAAGCAAATTAATAAAGATGGGACAAAAGACAAATCCAATTGGAAATAGACTTGGTATCATCAGAGGATGGGACTCTAACTGGTATGGTGGAAATGATTATGGCGATAAAATCGCTGAGGATTATAAAATCAGAAAGTATATTCATGCTCGTTTATCAAAAGCTAGTGTATCAAAAGTAATCATCGAGAGAACTTTGAAGCTTGTAACCGTTACTATCACTACTGCCAGACCTGGTATCATTATCGGAAAAGGCGGACAAGAGGTAGACAAGTTGAAAGAAGAACTTAAGAAAGTTACTGACAAAGAGGTTCAAATTAACATCTTTGAAATTAAAAGACCTGAGCTTGACGCGTATCTAGTTGCTACAAGCATCTGTCGTCAAATCGAAAGCCGTATTTCTTACAGACGTGCAATCAAAATGGCTATTGCTGCCTCTATACGTATGAACGCTGAGGGAATTAAAGTTTTGATTTCTGGTCGTTTGAATGGTGCTGAGATGGCTCGTTCAGAAGGTTTCAAAGAAGGTAGAATTCCTCTATCAACTTTCAGAGCTGATATTGATTATGCTTTGGCTGAAGCGCATACTACTTATGGTAGAATGGGTATCAAAGTGTGGATCATGAAAGGTGAAGTTTATGGAAAGAGAGATCTTTCTCCACTTGCTGGAATGGATAAAAAACAAGCTGGTGGAAAAGGTGGCGATTCTCCAAGAGGAGATAGAAAACCTTTCAATAAAGGTGGTAAACCAGACGCTCGTAAAAGAAAGTAAATTTTTAAATTAAAGAAAAATGTTACAGCCTAAAAGAACAAAATACCGTAAGGTACAGAAAGGTAAAATGAAAGGAAACTCTCAAAGAGGGCATGAACTTTCAAATGGAATGTTTGGTATTAAATCTGTACATGAAGATGGAATGTTCTTAACCTCACGTCAAATCGAAGCTGCGCGTATTGCCGCAACTCGTTTTATGAAAAGAGAAGGACAATTATGGATTAAAATATTTCCAGACAAACCTATCACAAAGAAACCTCTTGAGGTACGTATGGGTAAAGGTAAAGGTGCAGTCGAATATTGGGCTGCCGTTGTTAGACCCGGAAGAATAATGTTTGAAGTTGGAGGAGTACCTTTGTCAGTTGCAAAAGAGGCATTACGTCTTGCAGCTCAAAAACTTCCATGTAAAACAAAATTCATCGTTGCTAGAGATTTCGAAGCATAATTAATATTTATTATGAAACAATCAGAAATAAAAAATCTTTCTGCAGCTGAGTTGCAAGAAAAATTGAACCAAACTAAGAAGGTATATGCCGACTTAAAGATGGCTCACGCTATTTCTCCAATTGAGAACCCACTTCAAATTCGAAGTGTAAGAAGAACAGTTGCAAGATTAGCTACAGAACTTACTAAAAGAGAATTACAATAATTCTAAAGATGGAAGAAAAAAGAAATTTAAGAAAAGAAAGAGTTGGGGTTGTTACTTCAGACAAAATGGACAAATCCATTGTTGTGGCACAAGTAACAAAAGTAAAACACCCACTATACGGTAAGTTCGTGTTGAAAACTAAAAAGTATCATGCACACGACGAAAATAACGACTGTAACATTGGAGATACTGTAAGGATTAGTGAAACACGTCCTTTGAGTAAAACAAAATGTTGGAGGTTAGTTGAAATCATTGAAAGAGCGAAATAATTATGGTACAACAAGAATCAAGACTAAAAGTAGCAGATAATACGGGAGCAAAAGAAGTTTTAACTATCCGTGTTTTAGGAGGTACCAAAAGAAGGTATGCCTCTGTTGGTGACAAGATTGTAGTTTCTATCAAAGATGCAACTCCAAACGGAAACGTAAAAAAAGGAGCTGTTTCAACTGCAGTAGTTGTACGTACCAAAAAAGAAGTGAGAAGAGCCGACGGTTCATACATTAGATTTGACGATAACGCTTGCGTATTGTTGAATGCTGCTGGTGAAATGAGAGGAACTCGTGTTTTTGGTCCAGTAGCAAGAGAACTTCGTGAAAAACAATTCATGAAAATTGTATCATTAGCACCAGAAGTGCTTTAATTATTTTAAGATGATAAAGCTAAAAATAAAATCAGGAGACATCGTAAGAGTAATTGCTGGAGACCATAAAGGGGCTGAAGGTAAAGTACTGCGTGTTTACCGTGAAAAAAATAAAGCAATTGTTGAAGGTGTAAACATGGTTTCAAAACACACGAAACCAAGTGCAAAAAGCCCTCAAGGTGGTATTGTAAAAAAAGAAGCTTCTATACAAATATCTAATATTTCTTTGATTGACCCTAAAACTAAGGAAACAACTAGAGCTGGTATTAGAGTAGAAGGAGATAAGAAAGTGAGATTTTCAAAAAAATCTAATCAAGTACTATAGTAATGGCATATATACCTAGACTAAAAGAAGAGTATAAGAACAGAGTTATCTCTGCTCTTAAAGAGGAATTCGGTTACACAAACGTGATGCAAGTTCCAAAATTGGAAAAAATCGTTTTGAGTAAAGGAGTTGGTGCAGCTGTATCTGATAAAAAACTAATTGACTATGCAGTTGATGAGTTGACAAAGATCACTGGACAGAAAGCAGTATCTACTATTTCAAAGAAAGACGTTGCGTCATTCAAATTGAGAAAAGGAATGCCTATTGGAGCAAAAGTTACTTTGCGTGGAGAAAGAATGTACGAATTTTTAGATAGATTAGTTACTTCTGCTTTGCCACGTGTTAGAGATTTTAGTGGAATTAAAGCTACTGGTTTTGACGGAAGAGGAAACTACAATCTTGGTGTTTTAGAGCAAATCATTTTCCCTGAAATTGACATCGATAAAGTAAATAAAATATCTGGAATGGACATTACTTTTGTAACTTCTGCTGCTACGGACAAAGAAGCAAAATCGTTATTGGCTGAATTAGGTTTACCTTTTAAAAAGAATTAAGATATGGCTAAAGAATCAATGAAAGCCCGTGAGGTGAAGAGAGAAAAAACGGTAGCAAAGTATGCTGAGAAAAGAAAAGCTTTGAAAGAAGCTGGAGATTCTGTAGGTTTGCAAAAATTACCTAAAAATGCTTCACCAGTACGTTTGCACAATCGTTGCAAATTAACAGGTAGACCAAGAGGATATATTCGTCAGTTTGGTATTTCACGTGTAACATTCCGTGAAATGGCTAATAACGGATTAATTCCAGGAGTTAAAAAAGCTTCTTGGTAATCAAACATTTATAAATTGGTTTCAGGTTCAATAGAATAGTTCCGTTGAAAACCGTTACCGCAAATCAATACACATGTATACAGATCCTATTGCAGATTATTTGACGAGAGTTAGAAACGCTGTGGCTGCAAACCACAAAGTTGTCGAAATTCCTGCATCTAATCTTAAAAAAGAAATAACTAAGATCTTATTTGATCAAGGATATATCTTAAGTTACAAATTTGAGGACAACTCTGTTCAGGGTTCAATCAAAATCGCTTTGAAGTATGATAAAGATACCAAAGAGTCAGTAATTAAAGATATCCAAAGAATTAGTAAACCAGGTTTACGTAAGTATTCAGGTTCTTCAAGCATCCCAAGAATCCTTAACGGATTAGGAATTGCTATTGTTTCAACTTCAAAAGGTCTTATGACTGGGAAACAAGCTAAGCAATTAAATGTGGGCGGTGAAGTAATTTGTTACGTATACTAATTAAAAGACTTATAAGAGATGTCAAGAATAGGTAAAAATCCCGTTGTAATCCCTGCCGGAGTAACTGTTGAAGTTGCAAATGGTATCATTACAGTAAAAGGAAAAAATGGTCAGCTTACACAGGAATATTCAGATGTTACTGTAACAGTTGAAGGAGATCAAGTTCAAGTGGACAGATCATCTGATCACAAAGACCAAAGAGCAAAACACGGTTTGTACAGATCTTTAATCAATAATATGATTACGGGTGTAACAGACGGGTTTACTAAAGAGTTAGAATTGGTAGGAGTAGGTTATAGAGCTTCAAATCAAGGACAAAAATTAGATTTAGCTCTTGGATTTTCTCACAATATTATTTTAGAAATAGCTCCAGAAGTAAAATTGGAAACAATTTCTGAAAAAGGTAAAAACCCAATTGTGAAATTAACATCATTTGATAAACAACTTTTAGGTCAGGTTGCTGCGAAAATCAGAGGTTTCCGCAAACCAGAGCCATACAAAGGAAAAGGTGTTAAATTTGTAGGTGAAGTATTAAGAAGAAAAGCAGGTAAATCAGCGTAAAAAATAACATTATGTCATTAACAAAACCTGAAAGAAGACAGAGAATCAGATTCAGAATTAGAAAAACAATTAGTGGTACAGCCACTAATCCAAGGCTATCTGTATTTAGAAGTAACAAAGAAATTTATGCTCAACTTATTGATGACGTAAACGGAGTTACTTTATTAGCTGCTTCTTCAAGAGAAAAAGAAATAGGAAAAGGTACAAACGTAGAAGTTGCAACAGCAGTTGGAAAACTAGTTGCAGAAAAAGCGTTAAAAGCTGGGATTGAAGTAGTAACTTTCGATAGAGGAGGTTATTTATATCACGGTCGTATTAAATCATTAGCGGAAGGCGCGAGAGCGGCTGGACTTAAATTCTAATATAGTATGTCTAATAGTAAATACAAGAATGTAGAGCTAGTAAAACCAAGTGGTCTTGAATTGAAAGATCGTTTGGTAAGTGTAAATCGTGTTACTAAAGTTACAAAAGGTGGTAGAGCATTTGGTTTTTCTGCTATTGTAGTTGTAGGTGATGAGAATGGAGTAGTGGGTCACGGATTAGGAAAATCTAAGGACGTTTCTGAAGCAATTGCGAAAGCAGTAGAAGATGCAAAGAAAATCTTGTGAAAATTCCTTTGAATGGACAATCTGTTCCTCACGAGCAAAAAGGTAAATTTGGTGGCGCACGTGTGTTTTTAATTCCTGCCTCTCACGGTACTGGAGTTATTGCAGGTGGAGCTGTTCGTTCAGTACTTGAGTCAGTTGGTATACATGATGTATTGTCAAAATCTCAAGGATCATCAAATCCTCACAACGTGGTAAAAGCAACTTTTGATGCTTTATTACAAATGAGAAGTGCTTATACTGTTGCAAAACAAAGAGGCGTTTCTTTAGAAAAAGTTTTTAAAGGTTAATTCAAGGAAATTATGGCTAAATTATTAGTAAAACAAGTTAGAAGCAAAATCAATTGTCCTCTTACTCAAAAAAGAGGTTTGGAAGCTTTAGGTCTACGTAAAATGGGTCAGGTTGTAGAACATGATTCAAATCCAACTATCCTTGGAATGATAAATAAAGTTAAACACTTAGTTTCTGTAGAAGAAGCTAAATAACAAATACGTTATGAATTTAAGTAACTTACAACCTGCTGAAGGGTCAACACACAATCAAAATAAAAGATTAGGTAGAGGAGAAGGTTCTGGAAAAGGTGGTACCGCTGCGCGTGGACACAAAGGAGCAAAATCTCGTTCTGGTTATTCTAAAAAGATTGGTTTTGAAGGGGGTCAAATGCCACTTCAAAGACGTGTGCCTAAGTTTGGTTTCACGAACATTAATCGTAAAGAATACGAAGGTGTAAATCTTGACACACTTCAATTATTGGTAGATAATGGTTTGATTACAGATACTGTTGATATGACAGTATATGTTGCTAATCGCTTGGCTACTAAAAATGAAATCGTTAAGATTTTAGGAAGAGGAGAATTGAAGGCAAAATTAAAAGTAACCGCTCACAAATTTACTGCTACTGCAAAAGCGGCGATAGAAGCCGCAGGTGGAGAAGCTGTAACAATATAATTTTTCAATCTATATGAAGAAATTTATTGAATCAATAAGTAATGTTTGGAAAATCGAGGAACTAAAAAATAGAATCCTAATTACGTTAGGAATCTTAATAGTTTATCGTTTCGGAGCACATGTTACCCTTCCAGGAATTGATGCTACACAATTAAACAGTCTAGCAGGGCAAACCCAAAAAGGATTAGGTTCCATATTGGATATGTTTACCGGAGGTGCTTTTTCTAAAGCTTCCGTTTTTGCCTTAGGTATTATGCCTTATATCTCTGCTTCAATTGTTGTTCAGTTAATGGGAATTGCGATTCCATATTTGCAAAAACTTCAAAGTGACGGAGAAAGCGGAACTAAAAAAATCAATCAAATTACCCGTTGGTTAACCATTGGTATTACATTGGTTCAAGGACCTGGATACATTTATAATCTGTACAGAACATTGCCTAGTAGTGCTTTCTTGTTAGGATTTAATTCTTTTGAATTTGTATTTTCTTCAGTAGTTATTTTGACCACAGGGACTATATTTGCCATGTGGTTAGGAGAAAAAATCACTGATAAAGGAATCGGAAACGGAATATCACTATTGATTATGGTGGGTATTTTGGCTCGATTGCCACAAGCCTTTATTCAAGAGTTTGCTGCTAGAGTTACCAATAATAATGGTGGACCAATGTTATTGGTTGTCGAAATTATTATTTGGTTATTAATCATTATTTCTTGTGTATTGCTAGTAATGGCAATTAGAAAAATACCAGTTCAGTATGCACGTCGTACAACATCAGGTGATTTCGAAAAAGATATGATGGGAGGTAACAGACAATGGATTCCATTAAAATTAAATGCAGCTGGTGTTATGCCAATCATTTTTGCTCAGGCAATTATGTTTATTCCTGCTGCTGTTGCAGGGTTGTCTAAATCAGACGCTTCACAATCAATCGTTGGTGCTTTTAGTAATATTTTCGGATTTTGGTATAATTTTGTTTTTGCAACACTCATAGTTGTATTTACTTTCTTTTATACTGCAATTACGATTCCTACAAATAAGATGTCCGATGATTTAAAAAGAAGTGGCGGTTTTATTCCAGGTATTAGACCAGGAGTTGAAACATCTGATTTTCTAGACAAAGTGATGTCTTTAATTACTTTTCCAGGCTCCTTGTTTCTTGCTTTTATCGCTGTGTTCCCAGCAATTATAGTAAGCGTTATGGATGTTCAGCAATCTTGGGCAATGTTTTTTGGAGGTACCTCACTAATAATTATGGTTGGTGTCGCAATCGATACGATACAACAAATCAATTCATATTTGTTGAACAAACATTATGATGGTTTGATGAAAAGTGGGAAAAATAGAAAAGCAGTAGCTTAATCTTATGGCAAAACAATCAGCAATAGAACAAGACGGATCAATAATTGAAGCATTATCCAATGCCATGTTCCGTGTTGAGTTAGAAAATGGACACATTGTAATTGCTCATATATCTGGAAAAATGCGAATGCATTACATCAAGTTATTACCTGGTGATAAAGTAAAACTAGAAATGAGCCCTTATGATTTGTCAAAAGCAAGAATTACTTATAGATATTAAATAGGCAATTGGCAGTTAGCACATGGCGATAAGCTTTAAGCATAAGCTTACAGCTCAAAACTAAAAGCTAAAAGCTAAAAACCAAAAGCAAATTCACAATGAAAGTAAGAGCATCAGTTAAAAAAAGAAGTGCCGAGTGCAAGATTGTACGAAGAAAAGGCAGATTATACGTAATCAACAAAAAGAATCCTAGATTTAAACAAAGACAAGGATAATTATGGCAAGAATAGCAGGGGTAGACATCCCAAAAAACAAAAGAGGAGTTATCGCTTTAACCTACATCTTCGGAATAGGTAGAAGTAGAGCAGTTGAGATTTTAGAAAAAGCTCAAGTTAGCCAAGATACAAAAGTTCAAGATTGGAATGATGACGAAATTCACGCAATTCGTGATGCTGTATCATTCTTTAAAATTGAAGGTGAACTACGTTCAGAAGTTTCTTTAAACATCAAACGTTTAATGGATATTGGATGTTATAGAGGTATACGTCATAGATCTGGTCTTCCATTAAGAGGACAAAGAACAAAAAATAACTCTAGAACAAGAAAAGGAAAAAGAAAAACTGTTGCCAACAAGAAAAAAGCAACTAAATAATAAGTAATATGGCTAAAGCAACTGCAAAAAAACGTAAAGTTATCGTTGAATCAACGGGAGAAGCTCATATTTCTGCTACCTTCAATAACATCATCATCTCTTTGACAAACAAAAAAGGGGAAGTTATTTCTTGGTCTTCAGCTGGTAAAATGGGTTTCAGAGGTTCTAAAAAGAACACTCCGTATGCAGCCCAAATGGCAGCAGAAGATTGTAGTAAAGTAGCGTTAGAAGCTGGACTTAAAAAGTAAAAGTGTATGTAAAAGGACCAGGAAACGGACGTGAGTCTGCGATTCGTTCTTTGCATAACGGAGGAATTGAAGTAACCGAAATCATTGACGTTACCCCAATGCCTCACAATGGATGTCGTCCTCCTAAAAGACGTAGAGTTTAATACTCAAATTTTTTTATAGTATAACTAGATAGAAAATAGATTATCGAAGGATAAGACCTGAATTCATAATCTCTATCTTAAACAATTTAAAATGGCAAGATATACTGGTCCAAGTACAAGAATCGCCCGTAAATTTGGCGAAGCAATTTTCGGAGATGATAAAGCTTTCGAAAAAAGAAATTACCCACCCGGACAACACGGAATGGCTAAAAAAAGAGGAAAAAAATCTGAATATGCTGTCCAGTTAATGGAAAAGCAAAAAGCTAAATATTCTTATGGAATATTAGAAAAACAATTCAGAAACTTATTCGAAAAAGCATCAGCTACTAAAGGAGTTACTGGTGAAGTTTTATTACAATTGTGTGAAGCAAGATTAGACAACGTAGTGTTTAGAATGGGAATTGCTCCTTCTAGAAGAGGTGCTCGTCAAATCGTTTCGCACCGTCATATTACTGTAAATGGTGAAGTAGTTAATATTCCTTCTTACCACCTTAAACCTGGTGATAAAGTAGCAGTTCGTGAAAAATCTAAATCAATAGAAGCAATCGAACGTTCTTTGTCTAATTCAAGTCATGTTTATGAATGGATTACCTGGAATAATGAGCTAAAAGAAGGTACTTTTGTTTCTGTACCGGCTAGACTTCAAATCCCGGAAAACATTAAAGAACAATTAATCGTAGAGTTGTACAACAAATAATAATTGACTTAGTCGAAATTTATGGCAATATTTAATTTTCAGAAACCCGATAAAGTTATCATGATCGATTCAACCGATTTTGAAGGTAAATTTGAATTTAGACCTTTAGAACCTGGCTACGGATTGACAGTTGGTAACGCACTTAGAAGAGTTTTGCTTTCAGCTTTAGAAGGTTATGCAATTACATCTGTTAGAATTGACGGTGTAGATCATGAGTTTTCTACTATCTCAGGAGTTGTTGAAGACGTTACCGAAATCATTCTTAATCTTAAACAAGTACGTTTTAAACGTCAAATTGAGGATATAGACAATGAATCAGTTACCATTTCAGTAACCGGTAAAGACCAATTAACAGCTGGTGATTTTCAGAAATTTATTTCAGGTTTCCAAGTTTTGAATCCAGAACTTGTAATCTGTAATTTAGATCCAAAAATCAAACTTCATTTCGATTTAACCATCGAAAAAGGAAGAGGATATGTTCCTGCTGAGGAGAACAAAAAACAAAATGCTGCAATTGGAACTATATTTACTGACTCTATTTTTACTCCGGTAAAAAATGTAAAGTATGCAATAGAAAACTTCCGTGTAGAGCAAAAAACAGATTATGAAAAATTAGTTTTCGAAATCAAAACTGATGGTTCAATCAATCCAAAAGATGCACTTACAGAGGCTGCTAAAGTTCTAATCCACCACTTTATGTTGTTTTCTGACGAAAGAATCACTCTTGAGGCTGACGAAATCGCACAAACAGAATCGTATGACGAAGAGTCATTGCACATGAGACAATTGCTTAAAACCAAACTTGTCGATATGGATCTTTCTGTGAGAGCATTAAATTGCTTAAAAGCGGCTGAAGTTGATACACTTGGCGATTTAGTATCATTCAATAAAAATGACCTAATGAAATTCCGTAATTTCGGTAAAAAATCTTTAACTGAACTAGATGAACTAGTAGCAATTAAAAATTTAAACTTCGGGATGGATTTAGCAAAATACAAACTAGATAAAGAATAATCTAAGCCTTCAAGGGTTTAAATTTACATAGCAATGAGACACGGAAAAAAATTCAATCACTTAGGCAGACAGACAGCACATAGAAAATCGATGCTGGCTAATATGGCTTGTTCTCTTATCGAGCACAAACGTATTAATACTACTGTTGCTAAAGCAAAAGCGCTTAAACAATTTGTTGAGCCATTAATAACAAAATCTAAAGCTGATACGACTCACAATCGTCGTATTGTTTTTGCTTACTTGCGTAGCAAATATGCCGTAACTGACTTGTTCAGAGATGTGGCTGCAAAAGTAGGTGACCGTCCAGGAGGATACACACGTATCATTAAAGTTGGAAATCGTTTAGGAGATAATGCCGATATGGCAATGATTGAACTAGTCGATTTTAACGAACTTTACAATGGTGGTAAAAAAGAAGTTAAAAAAGCAAAAAGCCGTCGTGGTGGTAAAGCTAAAAAAGCAGATGAAACTGTTGAGACTCCAGTTGCTGAAGTTGAAACTCCAACTGCTGAAGCCGAAACATCAACTGACACTGCTGAATAATTATGAAAATAATCATTCAATAAAAATCAAGGATAAACTTTTACTAGTTTGTCCTTTTTTTTTGTTAAAAAATAACTTTACAAAAACTTTGTGCTCTAAGCGTTAAAAAATTAAATTTGCACAACAATTAATTGCAAATGAAACTGAGCATAGCGAAGTTCCATGAGACCAATGAAAAAAAATAACTACGAGGAATGAAATACACAACACGACAAAGCGCTATTCTTTTATTAAGTGACGGGACCATTTTTCACGGGAAATCAATAGGAATTTCAGGAACCACTTTTGGAGAAGTGTGTTTTAATACAGGAATGACGGGATACCAAGAAATATTTACGGATCCTTCTTATTTTGGGCAAATAATGGTAGCCACCAATGCACATATTGGAAACTATGGAGTAAATAATAAAGAAATTGAATCCGAAAGCATTAAAATAGCTGGTTTGGTTTGTAAAAATTTTAGTTTCAATTATTCTCGTGAAGATGCTTCGGGAAGTTTAGAAGATTATTTTACAAAACAAAATCTAATTTGTATTTCTGATGTCGACACCCGAGGATTAGTAAGTTACATTCGCGATAATGGCGCTATGAACTCGGTAATTTGTACCGATGGAACGCCAATCGAAGAACTAAAAGCAGCATTGGCAAAAGTGCCAGATATGAAAGGATTAGAGTTGGCTTCTAAAGTTTCTACTAAAACACCTTATTTCTTTGGAGATGAAAATGCAACTTATAAAATTTCAGCCTTAGATTTGGGAATCAAGACCAATATTCTTCGCAATCTTGCCAAAAGAGATTGTTATATCAAAGTATTTCCTTATGATTCAAAATATTCAGAATTAGCAGCTTTTAATCCGGATGGTTTTTTCTTATCCAATGGTCCCGGAGATCCAGACCCATTATTTGGTGCAATTGAGGTTGCAAAAGAGATTTTGGCAAATAACAAACCTTTATTTGGAATTTGTTTAGGACACCAAGTAATTGCTTTGGCTAACGGAATTTCGACTTATAAAATGTTCAACGGACACAGAGGCATCAATCATCCTGTAAAAAATGTTGTTACAGGAAAAGGAGAAATTACCTCTCAAAATCACGGTTTTGCTGTAAACAAAGAAGAATTAGACGCTAATCCTGATATGGAAATTACACACCTTCATTTGAATGATGAAACTGTTGCAGGAATGCGAATGAAAAACAAAATTGCTTCTCGGTTCAGTACCATCCAGAAGCAAGTCCAGGGCCACATGATTCGTCTTATTTGTTTGATCAGTTTATAGAAAATTTAAAAAAATAAATTAAAGAAATATTTCCATACTGAACCGCCTATTTTGGCGGTTTTTTTCATTTCTGTTTTTCGGTATTTTACCTAAAAACACGAAGCCTAAAGATTTGGTTTTTGCCTAAAAATGAGACAGTAAAAACAGATTTTATTTTTTGTCAATTCATCCAAATCTGTAAAACCTTTATTCGGCATAATGATGCTGAAAACAGAGGCTTATAATTTTTTGTTAATACTAATAACTAAACTTGTATTATATAATTGAATTCTTATTTTTGTTAGTTATAAGTTTAAAGACCACAAAGTGATTGTAGTTGTTAAAACAATTCTATTTCTTGATTCTTAAAGCGTATATTTGCTAAAATTATACCTTCCATATTTTTGGAATATAACAGCTAAAAATCAAGACATTTTGCATAATAAAATAAAACTTCAAAAAATGCTTTTAAAAACAATACAAATGAAATTCATAATAAATAAAATTGCGTCTCTTTCTTTTTTAATACTTTTTTCTGTTAGTATTGCTTCTGCTCAAGAAGTCATTAAAGAAAAAGCTCTTGACACCATAAAGGCGCAAACGTCAAAGAAGGCGCAAAAAGTAGACGGTGTAATTGCAAAAGTAGGAGATTATATTATTTTGGATTCTGATATTGACAAATCGTTTCTAGAAATTTCAAGCCAAGGAAATCCTATAAAAGATATTACAAGATGTCAAATGCTCGGAAAGCTGTTGGAAGATAAATTGTATGCCCATCAAGCCATTCAAGACAGTTTAAAAGTGACAGATGCAGAAGTGAAATCGATGATGGATGAAAGGTTAAACTATATGGTAGAACAAATAGGGTCTATGGATAAGGTAATAAAATATTATAATAAAAGTTCTGAAGAGGAATTTAGAACCTATTTTTTCGATATTTTGAAAGAACAAAAGTTGACCTCAGAAATGCAGAAGAAAATTGTAGATGCAGTCGAAATAACACCCGAAGAAGTTCGTAATTTTTTCAAAACAATACCAGCGGCAGATTTACCTATTTTTGGGGTGGAACTCGAAGTGGCTCAGATTGTGATTACTCCAAAAGTTTCTGATGCAGATAAGAAAAAAGTGATTGATAGATTAAATCAATTGAAAAAAGAAATTCAAGAAGGGTCAAGTTTTGCTACAAAGGCAGTTTTATATTCTCAAGATCCGGGCTCAAGAGCAACAGGAGGTTTTTATAAAATGAATAGAAAAACACCTTTTGTAAAAGAATTTAAAGATGTAGCTTTTAGCCTTGCCGAAGGAGAAATATCAGCTCCTTTTGAAACGGAATATGGATACCATATTATTTATGTTGAAAAGATAAAAGGACAAGATATTGAATTGCGTCATATTTTATTAACGCCAACAATCACAGAAGAATCACTAAAGGAGGCTAAAGAAAAAATTGCGTTAATCAAAAAAAGAATTGAAGACAAGGAAATTACTTTTGCAGAGGCTGCAAGATCTTTGTCGGACGAAAAAGAAACTAGAGCAAACGGTGGTGCTCTGATTAATACAAAAACCCAAGACACTCATTTTGAATTGACAAAAATGGATGCCAGTCTCTACAGTCAAGTTTCGAATTTGAAAGAAGGAGAAATATCGCAGCCTTTGCTAGAAGAAGATCCATCAGGGAAGAAAAAATTCAAATTGCTTACCGTTACTAATAGAATCAATGAGCACAAAGCAGATTATGCTAAAGATTATACTAAAATAAAAGATTTAGCATTAAAAGAAAAACGATTCAAAACCATTGGGAAATGGTTTGATGAGAAAATTAATGAGACATATATCAAAATTATTGGAGAATATAGAGATTGTACATTTACTAATAATTGGCTCAAAAAATAGTGATTTAGGATTGATGATTAACGATTTTTGATTTTTGATTTCTTGTATTAATCACCAATAATCTACATATTCGTAATCTGCAATCTAAAATCGTTAATCTAAAATCAAAAATTCCCATGTCAGACGTAGTTGCAATACACAATTTGGTTCAAAAAAGAAGCCAGTTAAAAGCCGAAATTGCCAAGATTATTGTGGGTCAGGATGCCGTCGTTGATCAAATTTTACTTTGTATTTTTTCTGGCGGACACGCCCTTTTGGTGGGAGTTCCTGGGTTAGCAAAGACGCTAACGGTTAACACGCTAGCTTTGGCACTTGGACTTGATTTTAAAAGAATTCAGTTTACACCAGACTTAATGCCTTCGGATATTTTGGGAAGCGAGATACTGGATGAAAATCGCCAATTCAAATTTATAAAAGGTCCTATTTTTTCGAATATTATTTTGGCAGACGAAATCAACAGAACACCTCCAAAAACACAGGCGGCTTTGCTTGAAGCAATGCAGGAACGCTCTGTAACCATTGCAGGACATAATTATAAATTGGCTTTGCCTTATTTTGTTTTAGCAACCCAAAATCCTATTGAGCAAGAAGGAACTTATCCTTTGCCAGAAGCGCAGCTTGACCGATTTATGTTTGCTATCAAACTAGATTATCCTAGTTTTGAAGAAGAAGTTCAGGTGGTAAAACGAACCACTTCGGATTCGAATTCTACTATCAATCCTTTGTTTACTGCTCAGGAAATTATCGATTTTCAACACCTGATTCGCAGGATTCCCGTTGCCGATAATGTAATTGAATATGCGGTAACCCTTGTGTCTAAAACACGTCCTGATAACCCACTTTCAAACGAATTTGTTAAAAATTATCTCGATTGGGGAGCAGGACCAAGGGCCTCGCAAAATTTAATTTTAGCGGCAAAAGCCAATGCTGCCTTCAATGGAAAATTTTCTCCAGACATCGAAGATGTAAAAGCGGTAGCTACGGGAATTCTTCGTCATAGAATCATCAAAAACTACAAAGCCGATGCCGAAGGAATTACCGAAGAAATGATTATTGCCAAGCTGATTTAATTGGTTTTTAATATTCATTCAGAAAGGGTTTTTGCTTAAAAAGGCATTTTATTTCAGAAACAAATTTAGACTTTGTGTAAAAAAATGATTAAGTGTTATTGATAGTGCATGGAAGCAATTGTTTTTTAAAGATTTCGCAAGGAAATACCCGTTATTTCTTTAATCTGCAATAATGTTTTTTCAAACAGCAACGACCACTAATTTTTTTAATTCTCATCATTAATTCTTAAATTTGCACCGCAATAAAACGGTTGTTTGCTTTAATGACATGAATTGCATCAAAAAAAATTGACAAGAAATTATCAAATAAATCCAAAATACTATGGCTTTTGACATTGAAATGATTAAAAAAGTGTACGCAAATATGACAACTCGTGTGGATAAAGCACGCGAATTAGTGGGGCGTCCGCTTACATTGACCGAGAAAATTTTGTATAATCACCTTTGGGAAGGAAATCCTACCCATACTTTTACAAGAGGTGTTGATTATGTAGACTTTGCCCCAGACAGAGTAGCTTGTCAAGATGCTACCGCTCAAATGGCATTATTGCAATTTATGCATGCCGGAAAAAAAACCGTTGCAGTTCCAACAACTGTTCATTGTGATCACCTAATTCAAGCCAAAGTAGGGGCTGAAAAAGATTTAGCTTTCGCAAAAACACAATCAAGCGAAGTTTTCGATTTTCTTTCGTCAGTTTCTAATAAATATGGGATTGGATTCTGGAAACCAGGTTCAGGAATTATTCATCAAATCGTTTTAGAAAACTATGCTTTCCCTGGAGGAATGATGATAGGGACTGATTCGCACACCGTTAATGCAGGAGGATTGGGGATGTTGGCTATTGGAGTTGGCGGCGCTGATGCTGTCGATGTAATGTCTGGAATGTCTTGGGAATTGAAATTTCCAAAATTAATTGGAGTAAAATTGACAGGGAAACTATCTAGTTGGACAGCACCAAAAGATGTTATTCTAAGAGTGGCTGATATTCTTACCGTAAAAGGTGGAACAGGAGCTATTGTCGAATATTTTGGCGAAGGAGCGCTGAATATGTCTTGTACAGGAAAGGAACAATTTGTAATATGGGTGCCGAAATTGGTGCTACTACATCTACATTTGGTTATGATGATTCAATGCGAAGATATTTAGCGGCTACGGGTCGTCAAGATGTAGTAGATGCTGCAGATGCCGTGGCAAGTTATTTGACTGGCGATGCAGAAGTTTATGCAAATCCAGAGCAATACTTTGACCAAGTAATCGAAATAAATTTATCAGAATTAGAGCCTTATATTAATGGGCCTTTTACACCAGATAGAGGAACTCCAGTTTCTAAAATGAAAGAGGAAGCAGAAGCAAATGGATGGCCAATCAAGGTGGAGTGGGGATTAATTGGTTCGTGTACAAACTCTTCTTACGAAGATATGTCCCGTGCGGCCTCTATTGTCGAACAAGCGGTTGCTCACGGTATTTCTCCAAAAGCAGAATTCGGTATCAATCCTGGTTCTGAGCAAATTCGTTACACTATCGAAAGAGATGGAATTATTGCCACTTTCGAGAAAATGGGAACTAAAGTATTTACTAATGCTTGCGGACCATGTATTGGACAATGGGACAGAGATGGAGCTGATAAAGGAGAAAAAAATACCATTGTGCATTCGTTTAATCGTAACTTTTCAAAAAGAGCCGACGGTAATCCAAACACACATGCTTTTGTCACTTCGCCAGAAATGGTAGCTGCTTTAGCTATCGCAGGAAGATTAGATTTTAATCCGCTAACAGATACTTTATTGAATGATAATGGAGAAGCTGTAAAATTAGAGGCTCCTTGTGGTGATGAATTGCCAAAAAGAGGATTTGACGTTGTTGACAATGGTTTTCAAGCACCAGCAGAAGACGGTTCAGGAGTTAAAATTGCAGTAAGTGAAACTTCGGATAGATTGCAATTGCTAGCTCCTTTCGATGCTTGGGACGAAAAAAATATTATGGGAGCCAAATTATTAATTAAAGCTTTCGGAAAATGTACTACAGACCATATTTCAATGGCGGGACCTTGGTTGCGTTTCCGTGGTCACTTGGATAATATTTCAAACAATATGTTAATTGGTGCTATCAATGCATTCAATCAAAAAACAAACTCGGTAAAAAATCAATTAACTGGTGCTTATGATACGGTTCCTGCCGTGGCACGAGCGTATAAAGCGGCTGGAATTCCTTCGGTTGTTGTAGGGGATCATAACTACGGCGAAGGGTCTTCTCGTGAACATGCTGCAATGGAACCTCGTTTCCTTGGGGTAAAAGCGGTTTTGGTAAAATCATTTGCTCGTATTCATGAAACAAATCTTAAAAAACAAGGAATGCTTGGATTGACTTTTGCCAACGAAGCGGATTATGATAAAATTCAAGAAGATGATACAATTAACTTTATTGATTTAGTCGATTTTGCTCCAGCAAAACCATTAAAGTTAGAATTTGTTCATGCTGATGGAACTAAAGACATCATTCTAGCCAATCATACGTATAACGAGGGGCAAATAGGTTGGTTTGTTGCTGGCTCAGCATTGAATTTAATTGCTGCTGGAAAAGCATAATTTAGAATTCTCAAATTTTATAAAGTGTCCTGTTTTGCGAGGGTACTGAAAAACATCACTTATTTTGATCAACGTTCTTTTTTAGATATTAAAAAACCGCTTATAACAGGATTTTAAGCATCCGTTATAAGCGGTTTTATTTTTGTAACTGTTTTTTATTGTTGATTGTATGTGTCTGTTTTTGACTTATACAGGTTCATTTGGTAAAATGCACGTGTAGATTACATTTTCTACATTAATTTGAGTATTCTTTTTAAGTTGACTGTAAAAATTGCTATTGCACCTTGCATTTGCATATTGGTAATACCGTATGATATTGCTCTATCATAACCGTGTATATTTTTTAACTCGCTATTTTTAGCTTCTATCTTGTATCGATGTTTTGCTTTTTCTTTGTAATATTCTGTTTCTTGAAAAGCCATTTGGTCTTGATGCAATTCTGATTTTATGGATACCGAATACGTTTTGTCTTGGCTCCATCTTTATAACAACCTTCCTTTAAAGGGCAATGCTTGCATTTTTCGACATCAAAATAGTAAGTATCTACTTGATTTACCCCGACATCTTTAGTGCCTTGGCGCGCTTTTCGTATTGCTAAATGCCCTGCTGGGCAAACAAACCTATCGGCATCTTTATTGTAATCAAATTTATCTTCATCTTTCCTAAAGCCTTGGGTTATAGATGGATTTAGACGCGCTACTATTTTTATGTTTTGTTCAGTTGTAATTTTAAGATTCTCTTTTCCAGAATAAGCCGCATCGCCAATAATGGTATCTACATCAACTCCGTTTTCTTGACTGATTTCTAAAAGTTTAGGTAATTCTGGACCATCGCCTTTTTCTCCAGATGTAACTACAGCCGCGGTAATGATGCGCTCTTCAGTCATAGCCAAATGAGGTCTTGTAGCCAAAAAAGGAACTCTCGGCAGATTTATGACCTATTTTTGCATCGGTATCTTTGGATAGGGTTAAATTTTCTTGAGTGTCTTCTACGGATTCTTTTAGCAGATTTAATTTTTCCTTCACAGCGGGTATTGAACTTATAGACGGCTCATTTTCTATGCGTTTTTCTAACTCTTTGCAATAAGCCAGCTCCTTTTCTAAATCATTGTCGGTATTTTTTTTGGGCATACGTTCTTTGAATTGGTCGTCAAAGGTGTATACTGTTTTTCGAAGTAACTTGGAGCGTTCTCTCAATACATCGATGGCTAAAAACGGATTAGATCTTGATAAAGTATGTAGTGGCATCAACAATAATAGACTTAGAACGGATGATGCCTTTTTCAATAGCTATGGTTACCGTTTTGTTTATCAACAGATTTAACAAGTCGGTGTCTTTCAAACGTAGTTTTCTGAATTTGGTCAACGAACTCGGATTAATAACATCGTCTTCTGGATTCATATCCAAAAAATATTTAAAGGACATATCGTAACGCGAACGTTCCACTACATCAACATCGGAAACGGTGTAAATTGTTTTAAGAAGCAAATACTTGAACATACGAACGGGACTTTCTGCCATACGTCCATTATTGGTGCAGTATTTATTTAACAACTCATCGTAGATAAATGAAAAGTCTATCAAATCGTTAATTTTTCTCAAAAGATTATTCCTTGGAATAATTAAATCATATAAAGAGGAATGCTCGCTGAACTGTATTGTTTGTTGCTGTACTAACATGTAAAAAACCTTATAATTACAGCTAAATATACCAAAAAAGGAGTAGAAATCCTAAGCTTTCTACTCCTTTTATTTATCAATTTATTCGAAAAAAGACTTTTTCAGTACCCTCGTTTTGCAGGACATTTTTTTATTTTCAAATTTGTTAAATTGAAGATAAAGGCTTGTTAAAAAATAGGACATTTGTATTTTTGTGTTAAATTCGCATTTAGTCAATACCTTTTCGAGGTATTTTGACGTTAAAGGGATACAAATTTTTAATTTTTTGAATAATCTAAAAATTTGGTTCTACTGGATATTTTGTGAAAGTTGTAAATTTACAAAATGGAATACGACATCAGAACAATACTAGAGAAAATTATTTTACCCATCCAAGATGGTTGGAAGTTATCTAAGTTAGATATAAGCGAAGAAAAGCTAGAAGTGCATGTTTATCTTTATTATGAGCCAAAAAAATATAAAATAGGCGATTTAGAATATGACCTTTATGATGATAGAGCGGAACGTAAATGGCGACATTTAGATTTATGGCAATACAAGACATTTATTTATTGTAATTTGCCAAGATACAAAGACAGCAATAACAAAGTAAAAACCATCGATGTTCCTTGGGCAGAACCTTATGAGCGGATGACTTGGTTACTTGAAAAAAAACTTTAGACACATTACAATGCACTAAAAGTCAGAGTAAAACGGCGAGATTATTAGGCTTAAGTTTTGATCAAGTACATAGAGTAATGCACAATTTTGTTGAACGAGGAATGAGTAAAAGAAGTGCCGATGATAGATATTATTATTTGAGTATTGATGAAAAATCAGTCTCAAGAGGACATGATTATTTTAGTATTCTATCGGAGGAATCTACAGGAGTAGTTATAGATGTTGTTGAGGGTAGAACCAAAGAAAGTGTTGACAAACTTTGCAACAAGCTCACTAAAGACCAGCGTGATGAGGTAAAAACGATATGCACAGATATGTGGGATGCTTTTATATATGGAGCAAAAACACACTTCGAAAAAGCGATTCATTGCCATGATAATTTTCATTTAGTAGGCTATCTCAACAAAGCCGTTGATAAAGTCCGAAGAAGAGAAGTTCGTGAGGTAGAAGAATTAAAAAAGACAAAGTACATTTGGTTAAAAGACATCTCTAATATGACTGAAAAACAACGAATTATATTTGAATCCATCGACAAAGTGAATTATGAGGTCTCTAAAGCATGGAGAATAAAAGAGAATTTTAGAGACATACAATTTAGGCAGAAAACCAAAGAAAATGCTTTTTTAATACTAGCAAATTGGAGACGAAGTGCCCTTTATAGTAAGATTCCAGAAATAGTAGAAGTAGTAAAAATGTTCGACAGGCATTTTCAAGGAATATTAAATGCAATAGTAACAGGCTCTAATAATGCTAGAGCAGAAAGAATAAACGGAGCAATTGAAGAACTAAAACGAATAGGACGTGGATACAGAAATAAGCAAAATTTCAGAACCGCTATCCTATTTTTTCACGGAGACTTAAATGGCTTTTCACACAAAACCCAGTAGAACCAAAAATTTTAGTGTGGTTTTAAAGAATTGGAAAAAGAATAGGAAATAGTGAAATATAAATGGGATTTATGAGGTGTTTGGGTTATGTATTTTTGTTTGTTTTTTTTAGTGGTCTGAGTGTTTTTTCGCAAGAAAAGTACACCAAACATACTGTGTCGAAGGGCGAAACAATTAGCGAAATTGCAGAGCAATACAATGTAAAGCCAAAAGTAATTTACGAACTAAATCCAAAAGCTAAGAAAGGAATAAAATACCATTCGGTTTTGTTAATTCCAACTAAAGTTAAAAAAACGCCAACTTCAGCTTACGAAATTATAACAAATCATCCTGAAAGCACACACGAAGTATTGGCTAAGGAAACACTTTATGGTATTGCAAAGAGCTACAATGTTAGCGTTGAAGAGCTATATAAAATGAATCCAGAGTTAGAAAACGAAGGGCTAAAAAAAGGGCAAATCATTAAAATTCCTCAAAAAGAGCAAGGTAATTTAGGTATCGAAGCCTCAACTGAAAAGGCAAGTAAAATTTCAAAGACAAACATTTTGCCTAAAGCCGTTGCTTCGTCAAAATTAGACGAGGATGTTAAAACGCAAACCGATGGCATTGGCTATGAAGTTTTGCCAAAAGAAACTTTATATTCAATTGCCAAACAAAACGGAATCACGGTAACCGATTTAAAAAATGCAAATCCATCAATAGGCGACAAAGCCCTGAAAATGGGACAAAAAATAATTATTCCTGTAAAAGCGGAAAATAATTTGGTTTTAGCAACCAAAGAGCAAGTCTCAAAAACAGAAAAAGAACCTAGCGGAAAGAAACAATCACAAGATATTGCCGTTTTAGTTCAGCCGACAAACAAAAATGTGGCAGTCGAAACCGAAGCGACTCACGAAGTTTTGCCTAAAGAAACCAAATACGGGATAGCGAAGCAATACGGCATTTCTGTAAAAGAATTAGAGGAGCAAAACCCAAAGATTGTAAAAAAACTACCTGTTGGCTATGTCCTAAAAATCCGAAGTTCAAAAACAGTTGCAACTACAATTCCTGCTGAGGAAATTGTTGTTGCAAAAGAGGAAGTGGCAGTAGGGGAGAATTCAAATTCTGATTCGAATGTAGCTCACGATGCTGCTTTTATAGATCAATTGATTTTTAAGGCATCCGAAAATATTGGTACACGGTATCGTTCTGGAGGAACCACAAAAGAAGGGTTTGATTGTTCTGGATTGATGTGTTCAACTTTTGGTGCTTTTGATATTCAGTTGCCAAGGTCGTCAATAGAAATGGCTTCTTATGGGTCGAAAGTTGATACGGAGAATGCTCAAAAAGGAGATTTAATTTTTTTTAGAACGAACGGGCGACGTCGTATTAATCACGTGGGAATGGTAGTCGAGGTTGTTGACGGAGAAATTAAATTTATTCATTCTTCAAATCATGGAGGAGTAATTATTTCTTCAACTAAGGAACCCTATTATGAAAAGAATTTAGTGCAGGTCAATCGTGTATTGTAAAATAGTGCGATTGCCAAAAACTTATTTTATTAAACTCTCAATCATCTTGGGAGTTTTTTTGTTTTGTGAGACGAGTGTGCTAATAGTATTGTGTGTAAATCTATTTTTCTATTTCTAAAAAAAGTATATCTTTATCCAACTAAACCTACTATAAGTTAGTCTAGAGTTCAAACAGCATAAAGGCAGCCGGATGAATAACAATAAAAGTTATTTGTAATCAGAGTTTTATATTGTTTTTATCAGATTTTACAATACAATATTATAGCATAGTTATCATTTATATCAAAAACTAAAACCTATACATTATGAAAGAAGACAATCAAGGTCATTTTAAAAGAGAACTCGGATTACTAGATGGAACAATGCTTGTTGTTGGTTCGATGATAGGTTCAGGGATATTTATTGTAAGTTCAGATATGGTGCGTCAAGTGGGTTCTGCGGGCTGGCTTATTTCTATTTGGATACTTACTGCTTTGTTAACCATTATTGCGGCCGTTAGTTATGGCGAGTTGAGTGCGATGTTTCCTAAAGCTGGAGGGCAATACGTGTATATCAAGGAGGCTTACGGTAAATTGATTGGTTTTTTGTACGGCTGGAGTTTTTTTTCTGTGATACAAACAGGAACAATTGCAGCGGTTGGCGTGGCTTTTTCTAAGTTTGCTGCCTATATTTATGCTCCTTTGAGTGATGAAAATATTCTTTTTGAAGTGGGAGCTTTCAAACTTAATGCGGCTCAAATTGTTTCTATAATTACCATTATTTTGCTTACATACATCAACAGCCGTGGCGTAAAAAACAGCAAAATTTTGCAGACGGTATTAACGGTTATTAAAATTTCCTCACTTTTAGGGCTCATTATTTTTGGTTTTATTTTAGCTGCCAAAGCCGAAGTTTGGGAGGCTAATTGGGCTGACGCTTGGGGTTCGAAATCACTCGACACCACGACAGGTTCTTGGCTTCCAATTAGTGGGACAACACTATTATCAGCATTTGTGGCAGCATTTGTGGGTTCTCAATTTTCGAGTGTCGCTTGGGAAGGGGTTACTTTTATTGCTGAAGAAATTAAAAATCCTAAACGAAACGTTGGTTTGAGCCTTTTTCTAGGAACCTTGATTGTTGGGGTTATTTATACGATGGCAAACGTGATGTATATTGCGGTTCTTCCTTTGCAAGATATAGCGACGGCAAAATCAGATCGGGTGGCTGTTGTGGCATCTCAGGTTATTTTCGGAGGTATTGGAACGTTAATCATTGCCTTGATGATTATGATTTCGACTTTTGCCTGTAACAATGGATTAATCATGGCAGGGGCAAGAGTTTATTACACGATGGCAAAAGATGGGGTGTTTTTCAAAAAGGCAGCCAGTTTAAATAGTGCGAGTGTTCCGTCTTGGGCTTTGTGGGCACAGTGTATTTGGGCTTCGACTTTGTGTCTTACCGGAAAATATGGCGCATTGTTAGATTTTGTGGTAATTATTGTTTTGATATTTTATATTCTTACTATTTATGGTATTTTCATTCTAAGAAAAAAAAGGCCAGAAATAGAAAGACCTTATAAAGCTTTTGGATATCCATTCCTTCCTATGTTGTTTATCATCATTTCCTTGATAATTTCTATCACTTTGTTGATTACAAAAACAAGCACCTGCGGCTGGGGAGTTTTGATTATGTTAATAGGAATTCCTATTTATTATTTGACAAAACAGAAAAATTAAAGTTGGTTTTAAACCCTTGAAAGGCTTTAAACTAAACTTCCTAGAGAGTAGATTATCAGTATGTTAATGTAGATTTTGCCTATTTACACGGAAAACGATACTAACTTTTGAAATCCGCCTGCTGTCTGTGTATAGATTTGTATCAGCAAAAATCGAAATAAAACTGAATTTAACGAGGTTGAAACGATTCGGTAGGATTACAAATAGTGGCTCAATATGTGTATTTTGTCTATTTTTCATGTATTTCGACTACGAAGAAATTATTTGTGTAAGTAAAATAAGTAATTCATATTTTTAATTTGTACTTTTGCTTCCTGTGAAAGCTATATTTCAAAAGAAGGTTCTACTGGATATTTTGTGAAAGTTGTAAATTTACAAAATGGAATACGACATCAGAACAATACTAGAGAAAATTATTTTACCCATCCAAGATGGTTGGAAGTTATCTAAGTTAGATATAAGCGAAGAAAAGCTAGAAGTGCATGTTTATCTTTATTATGAGCCAAAAAAATATAAAATAGGCGATTTAGAATATGACCTTTATGATGATAGAGCGGAACGTAAATGGCGACATTTAGATTTATGGCAATACAAGACATTTATTTATTGTAATTTGCCAAGATACAAAGACAGCAATAACAAAGTAAAAACCATCGATGTTCCTTGGGCAGAACCTTATGAGCGGATGACTTGGTTACTTGAAAAAAAACTTTAGACACATTACAATGCACTAAAAGTCAGAGTAAAACGGCGAGATTATTAGGCTTAAGTTTTGATCAAGTACATAGAGTAATGCACAATTTTGTTGAACGAGGAATGAGTAAAAGAAGTGCCGATGATAGATATTATTATTTGAGTATTGATGAAAAATCAGTCTCAAGAGGACATGATTATTTTAGTATTCTATCGGAGGAATCTACAGGAGTAGTTATAGATGTTGTTGAGGGTAGAACCAAAGAAAGTGTTGACAAACTTTGCAACAAGCTCACTAAAGACCAGCGTGATGAGGTAAAAACGATATGCACAGATATGTGGGATGCTTTATATATGGAGCAAAAACACACTTCGAAAAAGCGATTCATTGCCATGATAATTTTCATTTAGTAGGCTATCTCAACAAAGCCGTTGATAAAGTCCGAAGAAGAGAAGTTCGTGAGGTAGAAGAATTAAAAAAGACAAAGTACATTTGGTTAAAAGACATCTCTAATATGACTGAAAAACAACGAATTATATTTGAATCCATCGACAAAGTGAATTATGAGGTCTCTAAAGCATGGAGAATAAAAGAGAATTTTAGAGACATACAATTTAGGCAGAAAACCAAAGAAAATGCTTTTTTAATACTAGCAAATTGGAGACGAAGTGCCCTTTATAGTAAGATTCCAGAAATAGTAGAAGTAGTAAAAATGTTCGACAGGCATTTTCAAGGAATATTAAATGCAATAGTAACAGGCTCTAATAATGCTAGAGCAGAAAGAATAAACGGAGCAATTGAAGAACTAAAACGAATAGGACGTGGATACAGAAATAAGCAAAATTTCAGAACCGCTATCCTATTTTTTCACGGAGACTTAAATGGCTTTTCACACAAAACCCAGTAGAACCCAAAAGAAAAATTGTCAGTTTTGAGTATCTCAAAAAAAAGATAGTATGATTAACAAAGGATTAAAGTATTTTTCGAGTGAAAACCTAAGGTTTAATGTTCGTAATTTAAGCTATCTGCCTCGATGGATAATTGTTATCATAGATATTGCAATTCTAGTCATTTCGTTTTTGATTACTCATTTTATATTTGATGAAATTGGCTATGATTATGTTTATCCGTCCTATCACACCCTATTTTTTGCTTCTTTGTTGGGAGCTAATATTTTCTTTTTTTGGTTATTTAGAACCTATTCAGGAATTATTCGTCATTCATCCTTTACTGACGCTCTGAAAATATTTTTTTCACAAGGGTCAGTTTTGATTTTATTCCTTGTTTTTAATTTTGCGAACTCCTTGTTGTATCATGAACAGGTATTCAAAAATCCAGCATTTTTTATAAATATCATGATTTCATTTTGTGGTTTGTTTTTATATCGTTTGATGGTAAAACAAGCTTTTGAAATTTATTTCTCAGAGAAAAGTGATGCTAAATTAATAAAAACACTTATTTATGGTACTGATGCCAATGCCATATCGGTTGCTAATGCCTTAAATTTTGAGACACCATCACGATTTAAAATTATCGGATTTGTTGATAGGAATATCCATAATGCATCTAAACGGATGCTGAATTTGCCGATTTTTGTTCAAAAGAAAAAGATTTCTACTTTGATGCGTTCCATTGGAGCCGAGGGAATTATCATTGCCGATAGAGGTTTGTCTCGCGAAGACCAATTAACAATTGTTGATCAGTGTTTGGAGTTCAACTATAAGGTTTACACCGTGCCGCAAATTTCGGATTGGGAGAATAAAAAAGAGATTTCAAAGAAAGTAAAGAACATACAAATTGAGGATTTATTGGAACGAAAACCAATTGTATTGGATAATAAATCCATTAGTAAACAATTAGCGAATAAAACCGTATTGATAACAGGAGCTGCTGGTTCGATAGGGAGCGAGATTGTCAGACAAGTATTGGGATTTAATCCAAAAGAAGTAATTGTCTTAGATCAGGCCGAAACACCATTGCATCACCTTGCTTTGGAATTGGAAAAACTTGGACATGTTTCGAAAATATACCACATAATTGCCGATATTAGAAATAAGGAAGCAATGAAAAGAGTGTTTAAGTTATACAATCCTCAAGTGGTTTTTCACGCTGCGGCTTATAAACACGTGCCTTTGATGGAGGAAAACCCTTCTCAGGCTATTTTGAATAATGTTGAAGGAACTAAAATTATTGCAGATTTATCAAGTGAATACAGAGTAAAAAACTTTGTTATGATTTCTACGGATAAGGCGGTTAATCCTAGCAACGTTATGGGAGCTAGTAAAAGAATTGCGGAAAAGTACGTGCAATCCTTACAGCTAAAAAACATGAAAACGGAGGGTTTTAAGGGGACTAAGTTTATTACTACCCGTTTTGGAAATGTTTTGGGTTCTAATGGTTCTGTCGTGCCTTTGTTTACAAAACAAATTGCCAATGGAGGGCCAGTTACGATAACTCATCAAGATATTATTCGTTATTTTATGACCATTCCCGAAGCCTGTCAGTTAGTTCTTGAGGCAGGTACAATGGGTAATGGAGGAGAAATTTATATTTTTGATATGGGTAAACCAGTCAAGATTATCGATTTGGCTAGAAAAATGATTAAATTGGCTGGATTTGTTCCAGATGTAGATATTAAAATTCAAATTGTGGGCTTAAGACCTGGCGAAAAATTATATGAAGAATTACTCAACGATACCTCGAAAACAGTACCTACTCATCACGAAAAAATCATGATTGCTCAAGAATTGCAAGAGGAATTTGAGGAATTACATGCTGATATTGAAGAACTTATTGGTATAGCAAACTTCTTTGATAATGATGATATTGTTTCTAAAATGAAAAAAATTGTTCCTGAGTTCAGAAGCATGAATTCGGTTTATACCTTATTAGACTAATCCATGTTTTTTATTTTTGACCGTATGTCATAAAATGGAGGTAGCAGAATCAGAATCCAACTTAAAAAATTGATTGTTGAGGATGATTTCTTTTAGTGGTGCCAAGTCTTTCAATCTTACTTTTTGTTCAAACGCTGCAACATGATGGTCATGATGCACATCGGAGCCCACAAAATCATACGTCCCTTTTTGAAGCAACTTCTCTGCGATTTTGGTAATTCCTTCGCCATAATAGCCTACTACCGCTGCTAAATTGAGCTGAAAAAGACAGCCTGCCCGCTTCAATTTTTTATAGTCATCAAAATTGTTATGGTAAAATAAATAGCGCTCAGGGTGTGCCAATATTGGGATATAACCAGCCACCTGCAAGTCGAAAAGGATTTCATACAACTGAATAGGAGGATTAATATAGCCTATTTCGACTAGCACATAATTTGCTTTAAGTGTTAATAAATCGCCTGATTTAAAGAGGGTTACAAAGTGGTCGTTCATCAGGTATTCAGCAGCAGCTCGAAAGGGAATGTTGATATGGTGTTTTTTGAATTCTTGAACCGTTGTTGTTTCTATTACTTTAATTGAGGCACTAGAATTATCCCATACATTGTGAATGATGTGAGGTGTGGTAATAAATTGTGAAATTCCAAACGCTTCGAGTGACTGAATAAGCCGTTTGCTATCTTCAAAAGTACGAGCGCCATCATCGATGCCGGGTAAAAGATGCGAGTGAATATCGATATGATTGTGGGGAATCAAATCTTTGAGTACGGCTTTTGTTCTAAATAAGTTTAGCATCTTATGAAGGCAAATAATTTGATTTTCTAGTTCATAATTTTATTAGTCTCAAATATAGTTTAAAACCAGACTTTTGGTGCAGTTTTCTCCAAGTTTTAATCAATAGGTCGAAAATTTAAACGACTTCTCTGTGTAAATTTGCAAAATATCGTTTGGTATAAGTAAGGCAGTCATATTTTTGAATTGCCAAACGATAATACTATATTTGCTTTGTGACGATGGAATTGCCCTTAAGTTATTTAAACAAAAAGAGTGCGCTTAGCCTAAAAATCATGAACACTACTCAAAATTCAGATTCGGATTGGTTGTTTGAAATAACACCAAAAAACAAATTCTTCTCGCTCAACCTCAAAGAGATTTGGCAATACAGAGATTTGCTAATGCTTTTTGTGAAAAGAGACGTGGTTACGGTTTACAAACAAACGGTTTTAGGCCCTTTGTGGTATTTGATTCAGCCTTTGTTTACGTCTATCATTTTTACTGTTATTTTTAATTCCGTTGCAGGAATAAGTACCGAAAGTGTTCCTCCGTTTTTATTTAATTTGGCTGGAATTACGGTCTGGAATTATTTTACTTCTTGTCTCAATGACACCTCGGACACTTTTAAAAAAAATGCGACCATATTTGGGAAAGTCTATTTTCCAAGGGTAATTATGCCTCTTTCGGTGGTAATTTCGAACCTGTTGAAGTTTGGAATTCAATTCTTGATTTTTGTCATTTTTTATGTTTTTTACTTTCTGAAAGGAGCGGCTATTTCAATCAACGGAACTACTCTGTTTTTTCCATTGTTGGTGGCTTTGATGGGTATTTTAGGGTTGGGATTAGGAATGATTATTTCTTCTTTGGTAACAAAGTACAGGGATTTTACCTACCTCATAGGTTTTGGAGTACAGTTATTAATGTATCTCTCAGCGGTAATGTATCCTATGGCACTAATTAAAGAAAAATTACCTAGTTATGGTTGGCTCGTGGCATACAATCCCTTGGCTTATGTTATAGAAACCACAAGATATATGTTGCTAGGAATAGGTTCTGTCTCTATTTTAGGGCTGATTTATACTTTCAGCATAACGATTGTCGTTTTTATTGTAGGCTTGTTGGTTTTTAACAAGACTGAGAAGAGTTTTATTGATACGGTGTAATAGTGAGAAGTGAGAAGAGAGAAGAGAATATTAGTATGTTTAACCCGTTGGATGTAATTATTGCCTCCGTCAGTTCGAGGTATAATTTTTATTCTAAAAAAAGTAATATAAAATGACGTTAACTTTGTATATAATCTGAATTAGAATTAGGCAATGTAACAGTAAAACAATTAGTGTCAATTACCTGAGTTCGAGTTTTGTTTCAATGTATTATTTATTTTATAGTCTTGCTAAAAGTTGTTGGTATAACAAAAACTTTACATAAAATACACAAACTTTACTTTATAACGAAAACTTTTCTATAAATATAATAAAGTTGTCGGTATATCGAAAACTTATTGTACTTTTGTAATACCATTTATCAGTTTATTATAGTCCAATTTTTTTGTCACATCGAGCGCAGTCGAGATGTTATAAGGTTCTCGACTGCGCTCGAACTGACAATTGGACTGATTTATAAGTATTTTCGGTGTAATTGATTAATAATACCATTTATCAGTTTATTATAGTCCAATTTTTTTGTCACATCGAGCGCAGTCGAGATGTTATAAGGTTCTCGACTGCGCTCGAGCTGACAATTGGACTGATTTATAAGTATTTTCGGTGTAATTGATTAATAATACCATTTAGTCCAATCTTTTTTGTCACATCGAGCGCAGTCGAGATGTTATAAGGTTCTCGACTGCGCTCGAACTGACAATTGAACTGATTTATGAGTATTTTCGGTGTAATTGATTAATAATACCATTTATGAGTTTATTATAGTCCAATCTTTTTTGTCACATCGAGTGCAGTCGAGATGTTATAAGGTTCTCGACTGCGCTCGAACTGACAATTGAACTGATTTATGAGTATTTTTGGTGTAATTGATTAATAATACCATTTAGTCCAATCTTTTTTGTCACATCGAGTGCAGTCGAGATGTTATAAGGTTCTCGACTGCGCTCGAACTGACAATTGAACTGACTTATGAGTATTTTCGGTGTAATTGATTAATAATACCATTTATCAGTTTATTATAGTCCAATTTTTTTGTCACATCGAGCGCAGTCGAGATGTTATAAGGTTCTCGACTGCGCTTGAACAGACAATTGGACTGATTTATAAGTATTTTCGATGTAATTGATTAATAAATACAATCAAAATGACAGCATTTATATATCCTGAACAAATACAAGCTCGAAATCATTACATAGATAGGGTTAGGCCATTTGTTGGACAAAATATAATAAAAGTATTTACAGGGCAAAGGCGCGTTGGAAAGAGTTATCTACTTTTTCAGATCATGCAAGAAATAGAAAAAAGTGCTACTGCTCAAATTTTGTATATCAATAAAGAAGATTTGGCATTTTCGTTTCTAAAAACAGCCGAAGATTTGCATCGTTATGTTATCGAAAACAAGGCGAAAATAGGCAAAACAGCCGTTTTCATTGACGAAATTCAGGATATAGAAAATTTTGGTTCCGCTTTGCGGTCGTTGCTTTTAAATCCAAATTTAGATTTGTATTGCGCTGGGAGTAATGCCAATTTGTTGTCTGGCGATATTGCAGGGCATTTGAGTGGGCGTTATATCGAAATAGTGGTTTATAGTCTTTCCTACACCGAGTTTTTAGATTTTCATAATTTAAAATCCGATGCTCAGAATTTGGATAAGTACTTAAAATACGGAGGTTTACCCTATTTAAAACACTTAGCCTTAGAAGAAAATATTGTCTTTGAATATCTCAAAAACATTTATGCTACTATTGTATATCGTGACATAATCAATCGATTTGCAGTAAGGAATACTCCCTTTTTAGAACAATTAGTTTTGTTTTTGGCTGGGAATACAGGCAGTATTTTTTCGGCAAAAAAAATAAGCGATTTTTTAAAATCACAACAGATAAAAATGTTGCCAAAGCAAGTACAAACGTATATTTCGTATTTGACCAATGCTTTTTTGATACATAAAGTGGTGCGATATGACCTTATTGGGAAACGCGTTTTTGAGTTTGGAGATAAATACTATTTTGAGAATTTAGGAATTCGAAACGGAATTTGTGGTTATCGATTAGAAGACCGAGGAAAGCTGTTAGAAAATGCCGTTTATAATCAATTACTGTTTAAAGGATATAAAGTTAGTATTGGCAAATTAGATCAGCTAGAAATTGATTTTATTGCTCAAAAAGGAGGTGAAACTCATTATTTTCAAGTGGCATTAACATTAAATGATCCCAAAACGATCGAACGAGAGTTCGGAAATTTGGTCGCAATAAAAGATAATTACCCCAAAACAGTGATTACCTTTGATGCTTTTTCTGGAAATACGTATAACGGAATCAATGCGATTTCATTGGAAGATTTTTTGTTATCTTAAATAGCTGTTATGCTTGCTATCATCATTCCATATTATAAACTCACATTCTTCGAGTATGCTGCGACCAAAAATGAAAGCTTGGTACGATGTGCAACTACTGGATTGTCACAACAAGTATTTGTGTCAAAATATCTTGTAAATTTGCCCAAAGAAGAAGAACAATATAAAATCAATCAAACAAATTTGAAGTAACAATAGAAATACAAATGTGGAATTTTCAATGGCAATAACAATTTCAATTAACATTAAACCTTTAAACTCTTAGACAACCTCTAACCTTGAAAGACATCATCCTCAAAGCCGAAAACATCTCTAAACAATACCGCCTCGGGCAGGTAGGTACAGGTACGCTCAGTCATGACCTGAACCGCTGGTGGCATCAAGTGCGAGGTAAAGAAAATCCGTATTTAAAAATAGGCGAGACCAACGACCGAAGTGCAAAAGGCGAAAGTGACTATGTTTGGGCTCTGCACGATATTAATTTTGAACTGGAAAGAGGAGAAGTACTAGGAATTATTGGCAAAAACGGCGCAGGCAAATCCACCTTATTAAAAATCTTATCCAAGGTTACGGCTCCTACCACGGGAGTGTCAAATCCAGAGGGCGTATTGCCTCCTTGTTGGAAGTAGGTACGGGGTTTAATCCCGAACTTACAGGTAGGGAAAACATATTTCTCAATGGTGCCATATTGGGAATGACCAAAAAGAAATTACCTCCAAATTAGATGAAATCATCGATTTCTCGGGTTGTGAACGGTATATCGATACGCCAGTTAAGCGGTACAGTAGTGGAATGACGGTGCGATTGGCTTTTGCCGTAGCGGCATTTTTAGAGCCTGAAATCTTGGTAATTGATGAGGTTCTTGCTGTGGGCGATGCCGAGTTTCAGAAAAAAGCCATTGGCAAGATGCAGGACATCTCCAAAGGCGAAGGCAGAACCGTTTTGTTTGTAAGTCATAATATGGCGGCAGTGAAGAGCTTGTGTACAAGGGGGATTGTTTTGGAGAATGGGAAGGTAGTTTTAGATAATAGTGTTGAAAATGCAATTAGTTACTATCTTAGTGGAGGTGGAGATGTAGTAAATAGTAAATTTTTTGGTATTGCTTATGATAACGCAATTTTTAAGCTAAACGGAATATCTCTAAAAAATAAAGATAGACGTTTAGAAGATCCTTTGATTGAAAACGAACTTATAGAACTGCTTACAAATATTGATATAAAAAACGATGAGTTTTTAAGATATGCCGTAACATATCATTTGTACAACGAGATGGGTGAAGCTATGTTTTCTTTTTCAAGTGCAAAAGAAGGAGTCACTCTCAAGAAAGGAAATAATCAATTGAAGTGTTTTTTTCCAAAAGATTTTTTTCAATCTGGGCAGTATTTCTTGTCGTTGTTTGTTGTTAAAGACAGTAGAGAAGCTGTTTTTGTTGAAAAAGACATAATTTCATTTACCATAGTTGATGGAGGTAGAGAAATGGGAGTTTTTATGGGCAGAGAGCCAGGATATATTAAGCCAACTTTCATTTGGGAGAATCATTATGAATAAAATAACTGTAACCAAGACTTTTTTGCCACCCATTAAAGAATACAACAAGCAAATACAACGTGCTTGGGATAATCAGTGGCTGACCAATCGGGGCGAATTAGTTTTGGAATTAGAAGAAAAACTACGTAATTATTTATTCGTTTCTAATATTATTGTCACTAATAATGGTACAATTCCTCTACAAATTGCCTTGAAACTATTGGGTAAACAAGGCGAAATCATAACAACTCCCTTCTCTTATGTAGCCACGACAGCATCTATAGTTTGGGAAAATTGCACACCTGTTTTTGTCGATATTCATCCAGAGTATTTGACGATTGACGAAACCAAAATCGAAGCTGCCATAACGGCAAAAACTACAGCCATTTTAGCTACTCACGTTTTTGGAAATCCTTGTAATGTAGAAACTATTGAAATCCTTGCGAAAAAGTACAATCTAAAAGTGATTTATGATGCTGCCCATTGTTTTGGGGTAACTTACAAAGGCAAATCACTCTTTGATTTTGGAGATATCAGCACTTGCAGTTTTCACGCTACCAAACTATTTCATACTGGCGAAGGCGGAGCGATGTTTGCCAATGCCGACTTACAACAGCAATTGTTTTATAGTCATAATTTTGGGCATAACGGCCCTTTGGCTTTTCATGGGTTGGGCATTAACGGAAAAATGTCAGAACTGCAAGCAGCAATGGGATTGGCAGTTTTGCCTTATATGAAAACCATATTGGCTGCAAGAAAAAAAGTAATAGAGCAGTATAACGAACAGTTAGATTTCTCCAAACTGAAAACACTAAAAATAAGAGAAAACACGCATTGGAATTATGGATATTATCCCGTAATTTTTGAGAGTAAAGCCCAACTTCTTAGAGTAGAAAAATCATTAAATGACAATCAAATTTTTCCAAGACGTTATTTTTATCCTTCTTTGAATACGATTGATTATACAAAAGGAAAATTAATGCCCATTTCGGAAAGTATTGCTTCAAGAATTCTTTGTTTACCTTTGTATGTGGGATTATCAAACAAGGACTGTAATAAGATTGTTGCAATAATAAATATAAATCTATGTTAATAGTTGGAGCCAAAGGTTTTGCCAAAGAAGTTTTAGAGATTGTACACCAATTAAAGCAGTTGGATACGCTTGCTTTTTATGATGATGTAAACGATGATGCGCCAGAAAAATTATTTGGTCAGTTTCCTGTTTTAAAAACTATTCAAGAAGCATCAATCTATTTTAAAACTATCGATAATCGATATACTATTGGTATTGGGAATCCTGTTTTGAGAAAAAAAATATATGATAAATTCACTGCCTTAGGAGGAAAATTCACTTCCTCTATTAGCCCTTTAGCTAATATTGGTAGCTACGGCAATCATATTGATATTGGTTGCAACATTATGACTGGGACAGTAATTACAAGTGATATAACAATTAAAAAAGGAGTTTTAATTAATTTGAATTGTACCATTGGTCACGATTCTGTAATAGGCGAATTTGTAGAATTATCTCCTGGAGTTCACATTTCCGGAAATTGTAGTATTGGAGATTACACAGTTTTTGGAACAAATGCTACCATGTTACCAAAATTGACTATAGGCAAAAATGTTATCATTGGTGCAGGCTCCGTAGTTACAAAAGATTTGCCTGATAATTGCGTGGCAGTTGGAATTCCTGCAAAAATTATAAAAGAGTTAACTCCTTTAGAATTTTATAAAATCTAGAATGAAAAAGCAATCACAAAATATTGAAGAGGTAATCTTGTCTGATATTAGGGTTATTATCAATCAAACAAAAGAAGTGGTAAGTAAAGTTGTTACTTCAAATGTTGCTAGAATGTATTGGAAAATAGGAAAGCGTATTAGTTCTGAAATATTAGACAATCAGAGAGCCGAATATGGAAAACAAATTGTCGCTACATTGTCACGACAATTGACAATCGAGTATGGTCGTTCTTATGAAGAGAAAAATTTGCGCAGAATGATACAATTTGCCAATCAATTTTCTGATATAGAAAATGTCGCTACACTGTGGCGACAATTGAGTTGGTCTCATTTCAAGATATTAATCCCAATAAAAAATGAGTTAGAAAGAGATTTCTATACTCAAATGTGTCGTATAGAAAATTGGAGTGTCGACATGCTTCGAAAAAAACAAATAGTTTATTATTTCAGCGTACAGCCATATCCAAAAAACCTGAAGCATTGGCTAAATTAGAAATGCAGCAACTAAAAAGCGAGGACATTGTAACGCCCGATTTAATTTTTAGAGACCCCTATTTATTAGATTTTTTGGGATTAAAGGACACTTACCAGGAAAAGGATTTAGAAAAAGCAATTTTAAGAGAAATTGAACAATTTATTTTAGAGTTAGGAAATGGTTTTGCCTTTTTAGAACGGCAAAAAAGAATGCAAATCGATAATGATGATTATTTTTTAGATTTGCTTTTTTATCATCGTAAGCTGAAAAGACTAGTGGCTATTGATTTAAAAATAGGTACGTTTGAGGCAAGCTATAAAGGACAGATGGAACTTTATCTACGATGGTTAGAAAAACATGAAATGCAAGAAGGGGAAGAAGCTCCTATCGGACTTATTTTGTGTGCCGAAGGAAACAAAGAACAAATAGAACTATTGCAACTCGATACCTCAAATATAAAAGTAGGCGAATACATCACGCAGTTTATACCAAACGAATTGCTGAAGCAAAAGTTACATAGAGCGATACAGTTTTCTAAAAATAAAATAGATAGAAGATGAAAGTCAGCGTCTGTATGATAACCTATGGTCACGAAAAGTTTATAGAACAAGCTATAAACGGTGTTTTGATGCAAGAATGCGATTTTGAGGTAGAACTTATTATTGCCAACGATAGTTCGCCAGACCAGACCGATGCTGTTATACAAAGCATTTTAGATAATCATCCACGGGCTTCTTGGATTAAATATACAAAGCATGAGAAGAATTTAGGAATGATGCCTAATTTTATTTTTGCATTGAAAGAATGCGTAGGTGAATATATTGCATTATGTGATGGTGACGACTATTGGACAGATACTCTAAAACTCAAAAAGCAAGTTGTTTTTTTAGATAGAAACAAGGATTATGTGGCCTGTTTTCATAATTCAGAAGTAATTTTATCAGAGGGGGCTTTTTAAGTATGTATCATAGTTTGGTTGAAGATAAAATATTTTCTATTGGACAAATGCTATTGCTAGGAGGCAGTACATTCCCAACTTCTTCATTTTTGTTTCGTAATTGTATAGGAAGTTATCCTGATTTTATTTTTAGTTCAAACGCTGGAGATACATCAATACTTTTACTTCTCTTTGATAAAGGTCTAATCATATACAAAAATTATGGGGGGAGCATATACAGAAAACACAATTCAGGAATTTATTCGAGTCATTTTTCAAAGGATAGATTTAATGATATGAAAAACAGTATTATTCTATATAAAAAATTTAATAAATTTCATAAAGGTAAATACAATAATGAAATATCTAATGCAATACAAAAGCAGTTGAATGTTATTTTTAATTCTGTTGGTTTCTTTAACTTTAAAAACTTTGAGTTAATAAAATATCTTAGTTTAAAAGATATCTTAAGTGTAATCGTGATAAAAATTAATAACAAATTAAAATTTAATAATGCAAATTAATCTAGATAAAATATCTTTTATAAGTACTGTATCAAATTTTAAATTATATAAAAAAACTTCAATATTTTATAATTCAAATGCTAAAAGATATGTCATAGATGGAAGAAATGGAATGTTTGGTTTGAATAGCTTTATTTTTATGATGGAAAAATTAAAAGATGAAGATGTTGATTGGCTTATTATGATTGATGAAGATGGTATAATTATAGATTTTAATAACATTTTGGATTTAATTTATTATATGAATGAAAATGATTTTTTAATTAGCGGTATGCAAGATGGTGGTGTGATACCTTTGAGAAATCAAAGTCCGTTTGCTATAAACACCTACTTTTCAATAATTAATTTTAAAAAGCTAAGAAAGATATGGGATATAGACCAAATTCTAAAAAATCAATTTATCACCCAAAACGAATTTCAACTTAGTTCAGATTATATTAAATCTGAATATAATATAAATAGTCTATTTGAAGATTATTATTGTTTTTACTTCTGGATATTAAGAAATGGATATAAAATATTGTATTTAAATGCTGATAATCCGATAACAAATGATACTATTACTAATGTTTTATACAATCAAAATGGCCAACCCATAATTTATCACACTTGGTACGCCAGATTATATGGCAAATCTAAATTTCATACAAAAAGGATTAATAAAGCATTAAGACATAGAAAAAAAATAAATGCTGAAAAAAGCAGATATATTAATCCAATCGTTTATTTAGATAGGTCTTTCAAAAGCAATAATAAGCGTGTTGATTTTTTTCGAAAAATTATACGAAAAATTAAAGGAATCCTTTCAAAACCCCTTGTATCTTATATAAAATGAACCACAAAGTATCAATAATCTTGGCAACCTATAATAGAGCACATTTTATTGAAGAAACATTGCAATCTATTCAAAATCAAACATTCTTAGATTGGGAATGTTTTATTATTGACGATGGAGGAACCGACGATACAAAGGATGTTATAACTCCAATTTTGGAACAAGACATTAGGTTTCAGTTTCTAAAACGTCCAGATAATTATCAAAAAGGATTGCCAGGTTGCCGCAATTATGGATTGAATTTAGCCAAAGGAGAGTATATTATTTTTTTTGATGATGATGATGTTATACATCCTGATAATTTAAAAATGTGTCTTGAAGTTGTTGAAACAAACAATGTTGATTTTTGTCATTATCAAAAGTTGTCTTTTGAAGCGCAAAAGCCAATTATAGAAAGCAAACCAATTGCAATAGTAAAAAACCTCTCTAGAGATGATATTGAAAAAGTCGTTACTCAAAAAATAGGTTTGGCTTCTTGCACGGTCTTGTGGAAAAAACAATGTTTTAATCAAACACGATTTAACGAAAATCTTTTGTATGCTGAAGAATGGGAATGTTACAGCAGTATTATTGCCGAAAATTTCAAGGGAATAATAATTGACAATGTTTTGTACTACAATAGAAAACATCCTGAATCTAATACGGGAGAGTTTTACAGAAATAATGTGGTTCGTAGAGCATCATACACGAAAGCGGTTTTGTTAGTAGTGAAAAATCTTAAGGAAAAAGAATTGCTCACATCAACTTTAAAACGTTATTTCATTACTATATCAAAAGATTTTATGGAATTTAATTTATTCGAAAATATTTTAAATATCTTAGATTTGACTACATTTGAAAAACTAAAATGGAAGCTTTTTTATATTACATATCCAGTGCGTTTGCATATTTATAAAATTAGAAAAGGATTAAACAATGAAAATTCTAATCGTTTTCGGCACCCGTCCCGAAGCTATCAAAATGGCGCCATTGTATCACGAACTTAAAAAAAAGAAGTTTGATGTTAAAGTGTGTGTCACGGCACAGCACCGCGAAATGTTGGATCAGGTGTTGGATTTTTTTGAGATTGTACCCGATTATGACCTCGATTTGATGCAAGCCAATCAAACCTTAAATGACTTGAGTGCTAAGATTCTTTCTAAAATCGATGAGGTTCTTATTCAAGAAAAACCCGATTTGGTTTTGGTTCATGGTGATACAACGACCTCTTGTATGGTCGCTTTGGCCGCTTTTCATTTGGGGATAAAAGTAGGTCATGTAGAGTCAGGATTGCGAACCTACAACAAGCAAGCTCCCTTTCCCGAAGAAATCAATCGCCAAATTACTAGCCGAATTGCTGATATACATTTTACACCTACAGTAGCAGCGACACAAAATTTATTGAATGAAGGAATCGCCCAAGAGACTATTGTCGAAACAGGGAATACAGTTATTGATGCTTTGTTTTGGACGATTAATAAAATTGAAGCAGCCAATTATACAAATTCTGAAATTGAGGAATTAAAAAGCACGATTGCAGCTAATAAAAAAATAGTCTTGGTAACTGGTCATCGCCGAGAAAACTTCGGTAAAGGTATGCAACAACTTTGTGAAGCATTATTATCAATTTCTGAGCGTGACGATGTTATTATTGTTTATCCCGTACATTTGAATCCCAATGTAAAGGAAGTGGTATATGAAATGTTGACCAATAAAAAAAACATTCGCCTTATTGCACCGGTCTCCTATCCAGCTTTTGTTTGGTTGATGCAACAATCCTTTTTGATTGTAACTGATTCAGGTGGTATTCAGGAAGAAGCGCCATCACTGGGGAAACCTGTTGTAGTAATCCGAACTGTTTCTGAAAGACCTGAAGGATTGTTAGCGGGATTTTCAACGTTGGTGGGCACTGATAGAAAAAAAATTGTAAATACCATTCATGATATTTTGGATAATTTTATTGACTTTGAAAATCAGTTAAATCCTTATGGAAATGGAAATGCATCTAAACAAATTTTGGATTATTTATTAAAACAAAATTGAAATGAAAATACTAGTAATAGTAGATTCCATAGACATCGAGGATAGTAGCGGTTCTAAAGCCAATGTGGCACTAATCCATAATCTAGTCGAAGCGGGTTTTGAAGTTTTGGTGTATCATTATACATTGAAAAATATTGAATTATCAGGGGTTTCTTGTTATACAATTCCAGAAATAAAATACAGTCCTTTGTATTTTTTAAGCAGGACGCAAAGAGTTTTAAGTAGAAATTTTAATTTAAATGCCGCTCCATTTTTAGAGCGACTGTTTGGTTTTTCTTTTACTTTTTTTAATGATACCAATAGTATTATCAGAGCATTAAAAAAGCAAACGTTTCAGCCTGATTTAGTACTGACGTTAAGTAAGGGAGCTAGTTTTAGACCTCATTACGCTGTTATGAAATTGCCAAAATTACATGATAAATGGATGGCGTATATTCATGACCCTTATCCATTTCATTATTATCCCCGACCTTATAATTGGGTGGAACCAGGATATAAAATTAAAGAGTCTTTTTTTTTAAAAGTCTCCGTAAAAGCCAAATATAGTGCATTTCCAAGTTTACTACTCAAAGAATGGATGTCTAGTTATTTTCCTAATTTTGTAAAAACTGGAGTGGTAATTCCGCATCAAAATTCGAAACGTCAAGTTCGGGATTTAACTTTTCCAGACTATTTTGACGTCACTAAATTTAATTTATTGCATGCAGGGAATTTGATGAAACAACGTTCTCCTGAAGGATTAATAGAGGGATTTAAATTGTTTTTAGAACATAATCTAGAAGCAAAAAAAGAAGCTATGTTACTGCTGCTAGGCCCCGCTTCGTACCATACTCAAATGCTTGAAGAGTATCAAGAAAATAGTCCCGAGATATATGTATTTAATGATTCTGTGACTTTTGATGAAGTATATTTGTTGCAAAAAAAGGTGTCTGTCAACATCATTTTGGAATCAAAATCAGAAATTAGCCCATTTCTCCCTGCTAAGTTTCCACATTGTGTCGAAGCCAATAAAATGATTCTATTGTTAGGACCTTATTATAGTGAAACTAGGAGATTGTTAGGCGATGATTATGAATATTGGGCAGAAGTGGATGATGTTGAAAAAACAGCAGAACTTATTCAAAAATTATATGTGTTATGGAAACAAAGCCCAGACAATTTGCTGTTGAACAGGAGTGATTTGGAAGAGTATTTGTCAGCGGATAATATGAAAAAAGTAATTAATGGTTTGAAACATAATTAGCAATGTCTGAATCTACTTTTTCTATTCTCATTACCACCAGAAACCGTAAAAGGGATTTGTCTTTTACGTTAGGTAAAATTCAAAATTTATTGAATAGGAAAGAAGTAGTTTGCATAATCTGTGATGATGGATCTACTGACGGAACTTCAGAATTTTTAAAAAAAGAATATCCCCAGATTCAATTGATTCAAAACCCCGAAAGCAAGGGGTTAATTTATAGCAGAAACAGATTATTGGGTTTAACCAAATCAGATTTTGCCATTTCATTAGATGATGATGCTCATTTTGTAACCAATAACTCATTGGAATCGATAAGAGAATATTTTGAAAATCACCCCAATTGTGGTTTGATTGCCTTACGTATTTTTTGGGGATTGGGAGAGCCTAAAGAAACGGTTTCTAATGAAAAATCAAATCAAGTACAAGGATTTGTAGGATGTGGTCATGTATGGCGAATGAAAGCTTGGCGCGATATACCTAATTATCCTGCATGGTTCGTTTTTATGGAGAAGAAGAATTTGCGTCCTATCAATTATTTAAAAAGAATTGGGAAATTCATTATTTTCCTGAAGTATTGGTTCATCACAGGGTGGATGTAAAAGCCAGAAGAAAAAAACCCGATTATATCCTTCGGTTAAGACGCTCTTTGCGTTCGGGTTGGTATTTGTTCTTCTTGTTTTATCCTCTTCGAAGTATTCCAAGGAAAATGGGATATTCGCTTTGGATGCAATTGAAGTTAAAAGTATTCAGAGGCGATTTTAAAGCTTTGCTGGCTATAGTTTTAGCCTTGTTGGATTTGGTTTGGAACATTCCACGAATTATAAAAAATAGCAATCGATTGACGGAGAAAGAATTTGAGATGTATAACGAACTGCCAGAGACAAAAATTTATTGGAAGCCCGAAAAATAGAGAATTAATTTTAAAAATATGTAAATTGAAAATATAATTTACAATTTACACGATTTTTAGTTTTTATGAATATAAAATACTTATTTTAAAATAGTTATGTTTAAAATAAAAGCTATTGTTTTTTTTATGGAAACATTATTTAGTCAATCCTTAAATATGACACAACAAATTGATTGTTAATAACTTGTAGATAAAAACAACTTAAAAACACTAAGTTAAATTGCCAAAAAGTGTATATTTAGGTATAAAAAAGTGGCAATATGTTAGGTAAAATAAAACCGAATTTTCAGCAAAATTTATTTCAGACTAGGCTGACAGATCTTATAAACCTTGAGCATCCTTTGGTAAAACTCGCAGGGGAGCTTGATTGGTCAAAAATGGAGTTTGAGTTCCAAAACCTATATTCAGAGCAAGGAAGACCCTCTATTCCGATTAGAAAAATAGCAGGTTTACTGCTGTTAAAAGAGATGTTTAAAGAGAGTGATGAATCTGTAGTTGAACGTTGGATAGAAAACCCTTATTGGCAATATTTTACAGGAGAATATTTTTTTCAAAACAAGCAACCTTTTGACCCGAGTGAGTTTGTTCATTTTAGAAAGAGACTGAAAGAGAAAGGATTAGAATTTATTTTAAGTCAAACAGTAGCCTTGCATCCAGAGGCGAAAAATGAAAAGGAAGTTCAGATTGACACCACTGTTCAAGAAAAAAATATTACTTTTCCAACCGATGCCAAATTAGCTAAAAAGGTAATTGACAATTGTACAAAAATAGCTGAAAAAGAAGGAGTTAAACAAAGACAAACTTATAAAAGGGTAGCCAAACAACATCTTCGGGATGCTTATTTTGGACATCATCCCAAACGAAAAAAGAAAGCTATAATGGCGCGAAAAAAGTTGCGAACCATTGGTAAGCGAGTCGTTCGAGAATTGGAACGCAAGTTGCCTGAAGAAATTTTAAAACAATACGAAACAGAATTTAGCAATTACAAAAAAGTACTCACTCAGGAAAGAAACAGCAAGGAAAAAATATACAGTTTACACGAACCTCAAACAGCCTGTATAGCAAAAGGGAAAGCTCATAAAGCGTATGAATTTGGAACAAAAGTAGCGGTAACAAGAGGTCGAAAAACAGGAGTCATTACCTCAATAAAACGATTTTCAGGCAATCCTCACGATAGCAAAACCTTAGAAGAATCATTAGCACAAAGCCAGCGAGTTAGAGAGCAAATTGGAGGTACAAGACCAACAATAGCAAGTACAGACAGAGGATTTAGAGGTGTCACACAAGTTGAAAATACACAAATAGTAATCCCAAAAAACACAAAAGAAAAATCAAGATACAAACAAGACGTTGCCCGAAAAAGATTTAGAGCCAGAGCGGCAATAGAACCAACAATATCCCATTTAAAAAGAAACCACGCTTTAGGATTAAATTTCCTCAAAGGCGTGGCTGGAGATATTAATAATGCACTTTTAGCAGGTATTGGTTACAATCTAAAAATGAGGTTTAACCATATCAAAGCACAATTTATTCTTTGTCTCGAATTTTTAATGCATATTTTTGCAAATGTGTTTTTGATAAAAAATCTAAAAACTCAAAAAGTGAGTTTTTAAGGAATGACTATTTAATTGTAAATAACAGCTAAAATGTTATTTTTTACACTTGTTATTTGTAATTTTACTGCAAATTGAAAATAGTATTTACAATATGCGCGATTTTATTCAAAGAACCTTGGAGGGTACTATAAATCAGTATCTTAAAATATTTCCGGTTGTTGCGGTTTTAGGACCTAGGCAATGCGGTAAATCGACTTTGATTAAACGATTGTCGCAAAATTGGGGTGATTCCTTGTTTTTAGATTTGCAGAATGATGCAGATTTGAGTAAACTAGATCAGTCTAGTTTTTTCTTTGAATCCAATGCCGATAAAATAATTTGTTTGGACGAAATTCAATTAGCACCTCAATTGTTTTCGGTTTTGAGAAGCGTAGTGGACAAAAATCGCCAGAACGGAAAGTTTATTTTGTTGGGTTCTGCCTCCCGAGATTTGATTCAGCAAACCTCTGAGAGTTTGGCAGGTAGAATCGGTTTGGTGTATTTATCTCCTTTTACCCTAAACGAATTGGATCAATTAGCAGGTTTTAACTTGAATACGTTTTGGTTAAGAGGAGGTTTTCCGGATAGCTATTTGGCAGATAGCGATGGGTTTAGCACCATTTGGCGTTCCAATTTCATCAAAACATTTGTCGAAAGAGATATTCCGCAATTGGGTTTCCAAATTCCGGCTTTGCAATTGAAACGTTTGTTGGTAATGTGCGCCCACAATCAAGGGCAGTTGATTAATTTTTCTAAATTAGGAGAATCTTTAGGTTTGACACATCCCACCATTCGTAGATACATCGATTTGTTGGAACAAACTTTCATTTTGCGAACCCTGCTTCCGTTTGAAGCGAATGTCAAGAAACGACTGGTCAAATCGCCTAAAGTATTTGTTCGGGATTCGGGGGTAGTACATCAATTGTTAGCCATTCCAGATTTTAATTCCTTATTAGGCAATCCTGTATTTGGGGCTTCATGGGAAGGCGTAGTAGTCGAAAATGTGATTGTGAATATGCCCGATTGGAATTATTATTTTTATCGCACGGCTACTGGAGACGAAATAGATTTGATTCTCGAAAAAGGGAATCAACGCATTGCTATTGAATGCAAAGCCTCGACAGCACCCAAATTGTCCAAAGGGTTTTATCGTGCTTTGGAAGTGGTAAACCCACAAAAAACCTATGTGATAATACCAGCTCCCGTTTCGTATGAAATAGCACCAAAGATAACGGTTTGCGGATTATCGGAGTTTTTAAACATCGAATTTTAACTATGAAATGAGCAGGACCATAATTGGGTCGCAAACACCAATGATGCTATGCGACCCGAGCGATAGCGAATAGACGAAGCAATTAGATATGACCGATAAAAATCAATAAATAGCAACACATGAAAACAATAGCTATCATACCAGCCCGAGGCGGTTCTAAGCGGTTGCTCAATAAGAATATTTTGTCTTTGGGAGGAATTCCACTTATTGCCCATAGTATTTTGTACGCCAAAGCGAATAGTGCTATTATTGATGAAATTTATGTTTCGACAGATGATGTTGCCATCAAAAAAATAGCTCTTGACTATGGCGCTCAAGTAATCGACCGTCCCGAACATTTATCTGGCGATTTAGAACCTACGGCTTCGGCTTTGAAACAGGTTTTAGAATCAATTGAAGAAGGTGTGGAAAATGTGATTTTGTTGCAGGCGACCAATCCGCTGCGACCTCAAAGTTTATTGCACGAAGCTTTTGAAGTGTATCAAAAAGGAAACTATGACAGTTTGTTCACGGTTTCTCGAAATCAGCATAAATTGGGTAAAATAGAAGCGAATAAATTTATACCATTCAATTACGAAATTGGACAACGCAGCCAGGATTTAGAACCTTTGTATTTTGAAAACGGATTATTGTACATCAGCAAGGCTTCTTTGATTTTGCCTCTCGACTGCGCTCGAGATGACAGCAAAATTATTTCAGAAAACGCTTTTCCATTCGAAGTAAATTCTATTTTTGCTAATGTTGATATCGATACCCAAGAAGATTTGGAGTATGCGGAGTATTTGTTGGAAAAAGGAGGGTCTCGACTTTAGCCCGTCTTGAGCGAAGTTTGACAACTAGTATTAGAAAAAGAAATAATGTTAGCTCGAGAGTGTCATCTCGAGCGCAGTCGAGAGACTTAAAGATTTAAATATGAACCCTACCTAGAAATAGCAGGCAGATGCGTTCGACCTGACAACTAGTATTAGAAAAAGAAATAATGTTAGCTCGAGAGTGTCATCTCGAGCGCAGTCGAGAGACTTAAAGATTTAAATATGAACCCATACCTAGAAATAGCAGGCAGAAAAATAGGACTCGATTACCCGCCCTTGGTCATTGCCGAAATTGGCATCAACCACGAAGGCTCTTTGCAAGTAGCCAAAGAAATGGTTGATACAGCTTATAGAGCTGGGGTGGAAGTGGTCAAACATCAGACCCATATTGTTGAAGACGAAATGAGTGGTGCCGCCAAAAAGGTGATTCCGGGTAATGCTGATGTCTCCATTTATGAAATTATGGAACGTTGTTCGCTTAACGAAGCGGATGAATGGGAACTCAAAAACTATGTTGAAAGCAAAGGAATGTTATTTATATCAACCCCTTTTTCTCGTGCTGCCGCTGACCGATTACGAAAATTTGATGTTCCTGCCTATAAAATAGGTTCTGGCGAATGTAATAATTATCCTTTATTAGAACATATTGCCTCTTTTGGTAAACCTGTAATTTTGAGTACTGGGATGAATACGATTGAAAGTATTCGCAAAGCAGTTGCTATATTTGATAAATACACTATTCCAGTAGCACTTTTGCATACTACTAATTTATATCCAACCCCAATTCATTTAGTTCGTTTGGGTGCAATGATCGAAATGCATAATGCTTTTCCAGATAAGGTTTTTGGTTTGAGTGATCATACCTTAAATAATAATGCTTGTTTAGGAGCTGTTGCTTTGGGAGCGAGTATTTTAGAACGGCATTTTACCGATACTATGAGCCGAACTGGTCCTGATATTGTGTGTAGTATGGATGAGTATACTACAAAAGAATTGATTGTTAGTTCCAATGAAATTTGGCAAATGCGAGGAGGCATAAAAGCACCTGCCAAAGAAGAACAGGTTACCATCGATTTTGCTTTTGCAACGGTATGTAGTATTGCTCCAATTAAACGGGGGGAAGTGTTTACCAAAGAGAATATCTGGGTAAAACGTCCCGGAACAGGGGAGATTTTAGCGGAACATTTTGAAGGCATTTTGGGAAAAACAGCGGTTAGAGATATAGCGAATGATGAGCAGTTAAAAACAGTTGATTATGAATAAAGGATCCCTCATTGAAGCGTCTGGACTTTAGCCCGATTTTAGTGAAGTCGAAAGGCTCGACTGATAAAAAGTAGTTGTCACATCGAGCGCAGTCGAGATGCGAGCGTAGTCGAGATTCAAGATGATAAAATAAGTGTCTCGACTGAGTTCTATGTGACATTTAGAGTTAATTTAGCAATAGTGTTGTCAAATCGAGCGCAGTCGAGATTGTTTTTAACATAGAGAGTTCTGATTTAAATGTAATACATAAGTTGCTATCAATAAGAAATGAAATTAAACTGGTAATTAGTCAATCCTTAAATATGACACAACAGATTGATTGTTAATAACTTGTAGATAAAAACAACTTAAAAACACTAAGTTGAATTGCCAAAAAGTGTATATTTAGGTATAAAAAAGTGGCAATATGTTAGGTAAAATAAAACCGAATTTTCAGCAAAATTTATTTCAGACTAGGCTGACAGATCTTATAAACCTTGAGCATCCTTTGGTAAAACTCGCAGGGGAGCTTGATTGGTCAAAAATGGAGTTTGAGTTCCAAAACCTATATTCAGAGCAAGGAAGACCCTCTATTCCGATTAGAAAAATAGCAGGTTTACTGCTGTTAAAAGAGATGTTTAAAGAGAGTGATGAATCTGTAGTTGAACGTTGGATAGAAAACCCTTATTGGCAATATTTTACAGGAGAATATTTTTTTCAAAACAAGCAACCTTTTGACCCGAGTGAGTTTGTTCATTTTAGAAAGAGACTGAAAGAGAAAGGATTAGAATTTATTTTAAGTCAAACAGTAGCCTTGCATCCAGAGGCGAAAAATGAAAAGGAAGTTCAGATTGACACCACTGTTCAAGAAAAAAATATTACTTTTCCAACCGATGCCAAATTAGCTAAAAAGGTAATTGACAATTGTACAAAAATAGCTGAAAAAGAAGGAGTTAAACAAAGACAAACTTATAAAAGGGTAGCCAAACAACATCTTCGGGATGCTTATTTTGGACATCATCCCAAACGAAAAAAGAAAGCTATAATGGCGCGAAAAAAGTTGCGAACCATTGGTAAGCGAGTCGTTCGAGAATTGGAACGCAAGTTGCCTGAAGAAATTTTAAAACAATACGAAACAGAATTTAGCAATTACAAAAAAGTACTCACTCAGGAAAGAAACAGCAAGGAAAAAATATACAGTTTACACGAACCTCAAACAGCCTGTATAGCAAAAGGGAAAGCTCATAAAGCGTATGAATTTGGAACAAAAGTAGCGGTAACAAGAGGTCGAAAAACAGGAGTCATTACCTCAATAAAACGATTTTCAGGCAATCCTCACGATAGCAAAACCTTAGAAGAATCATTAGCACAAAGCCAGCGAGTTAGAGAGCAAATTGGAGGTACAAGACCAACAATAGCAAGTACAGACAGAGGATTTAGAGGTGTCACACAAGTTGAAAATACACAAATAGTAATCCCAAAAAACACAAAAGAAAAATCAAGATACAAACAAGACGTTGCCCGAAAAAGATTTAGAGCCAGAGCGGCAATAGAACCAACAATATCCCATTTAAAAAGAAACCACGCTTTAGGATTAAATTTCCTCAAAGGCGTGGCTGGAGATATTAATAATGCACTTTTAGCAGGTATTGGTTACAATCTAAAAATGAGGTTTAACCATATCAAAGCACAATTTATTCTTTGTCTCGAATTTTTAATGCATATTTTTGCAAATGTGTTTTTGATAAAAAATCTAAAAACTCAAAAAGTGAGTTTTTAAGGAATGACTAATTAGAAACAAAGGTCTCGACTGCGCTCGACCTGACAAATGAAATAAAGAAGTCACATCGAGCGCAGTCGAGATGCGAGCGCAGTCGAGATTCAAGATGATAAAATAAGTGTCTCGACTGCACTCTATGTGACATTTAGAGTTAATTTAGCAATAGTGTTGTCAAATCGAGCGCAGTCGAGATTGTTTTTAACATAGAGAGTTCTGATTTAAATGTAATACATAAGTTGCTATCAATAAGAAATGAAATTAAACTGGTAATTAGAAACAAAGGTCTCGACTGCGCTCGACCTGACAAATGGAATAAAGAAGTCACATCGAGCGCAGTCGAGATGCGAGCGCAGTCGAGATTCAAGATGATAAAATAAGTATCTCGACTGAGTTCTATGTGACATTTAGAGTTAATTTAGCAATAGTGTTGTCAAATCGAGCGCAGTCGAGATTGTTTTTAACATAGAGAGTTCTGATTTAAATGTAATACATAAGTTGCTATCAATAAGAAATGAAATTAAACTGGTAATTAGAAACAAAGGTCTCGACTGCGCTCGACCTGACAAATGAAATAAAGAAGTCACATCGAGCGCAGTCGAGATGCGAGCGTAGTCGGGAAGCTAGTGATAACATGATTAAAAAAATAAATGTATTATGAAATTCTATTATGTTTATATACTAAAATGCAATGATAATTCTCTATATGTAGGAATTACATCTGATATTGAAAGAAGACTAATGGAACACAATGCAGGTAAATATCCAGAGGCTTATACTCATTCTCGAAGACCTGTGGCATTAGCTTTTTGTCAGGACTTTACTAATCCTAATCAAGCGATTGAGTTCGAGAAGAAAATTAAAAAATGGAGCAGAGTGAAAAAGCAGAGTTTAATAGATGAAAATTTTGATAAATTGCAAGGCTTGTCTGAATGTAGAAATGCGACGCATCATAAATACAATCCAGATAATAACAAAATTGAGGAATGAAGCGTCTCGACTTTAGCGAAGTCGAAAGGCTCGACCTGACAAAAAGTAGTTGTCACATCGAGCGCAGTCGAGATGCGAGCGCAGTCGAGATTCAAGATGATAAAACAAGTGTCTCGACTGCACTCTATCTGACATTTAGAGTTAGTTTAGCAATAGTGTTGTCAAATCGAGCGCAGTCGAGATTCAAGATGATAAAATAAATGTCTCGACTGAGTTCTATGTGACAAAAAATGAATATTTGATTTCAAAATGAAAAAAATTCTATTCCTTACTGGAACACGAGCTGATTTCGGCAAAATAAAATCACTAATTCAAATTCTTGAACAACAGCAAGAATTCGAAGTTTTTGTCTTTGTTACGGGTATGCACTTGCAAAATGAATATGGATACACTCTTATAGAAATAGAAAGATGTCAATTCAAGAACGTGCATACTTTCGAGAATCATACCCACGAAACCACCATGGATTTGACTTTGGCAAAAACCATCGAAGGACTTTCGGCTTATGTCAAAATCATCAACCCCGATTTGATTGTGGTTCATGGAGACCGAGTGGAAACCTTGTCGGGAGCCATTGTGGGGTCATTAAATAATATTTTAGTGGCTCATATTGAAGGAGGAGAACTCTCGGGAACTGTCGATGAGTTAATTCGCCACAGCGTGAGTAAGTTGAGTCATATTCATTTTGTTTCCAATGAAAATGCAGCCAAGCGATTGCAACAAATGGGCGAAATAAAATCGTCTATTTTTACGATTGGTTCTCCTGATATCGACATTATGTTTTCAGATGAATTGCCTAGTTGGGAAATCGTTAAGGAGTATTATCAAATTCCCTTTGAGTCTTTTGCCATAGTTATGTTTCATCCCGTAACGACCGAAGCCGCAGCCATGCAACAATATGTGGATGATTTTATAGCCGCTTTATTGAATGATACTCATAATTACGTGGTAATTTATCCTAACAATGATTTGGGAAGTCAATATATTATTGATGGCTATAAAAAACTGAAAGATAATATGCGATTCCGAGTTTTTCCTTCTTTGCGATTTGAATATTTTTTGACTTTATTAAAAAACAGTCAATTTATAATTGGGAATAGTAGTGCTGGCATTCGAGAGGCACCTTATTATGGTATTCCTATTATTAACATTGGTACACGACAACAAAATAGGGTGGTACATTCGGATATTGTGAATGTGGATTATGGTGTCCATAGTATTGCGACTGCCTTGAAAAAGATTGACGAGCATCAAGTAAAAATAACAAAGCCTGATTTTGGTCAAGGAAAAAGTACCCAATTATTTCTAGAATCCATCAAAAATACGGCTATTTGGAAAATCAACCACCAGAAACAATTTAGAGATCGATAGTATATCACCTCTTTCAAAGTTTTGAACTCTGAAAGGGTTTAGAAAAAAGAAATGAAAAAACTAGGAATAGTAATAACAGATGGAGTTGGTTTTCGCAATTTTATCATGAGTGATTTCATTACGGAAGCGACGAAACAATTTGAATGGATTACCATCTATTCGGGGTTGCCAATAAGTGCTTTTCAATCTATTTCCCAATCCAACGTGACAATTAAAGTATTGGATGTTTTTGTTGAGGGAAAATTAACTTGGTTTTTCAGAAAATGGAAAGAAGTTACCCATTTACAAAAGCATCAGTCTTTTTATGGGATGAAAGATAATTTGGAAACAGGCTATCCCAAAAACAATTCAACTCGGGCATTATTAATCAAGTTGATTTATTTATGTACTCGTTTTATCCATACGGATGCTAGTATCCTATTGGCCGAAAAGTTGCAATTCTTTTCTTTTTCTAAAAATAAAATCACCCAATCCTATTTGAATTTACTGAAAGAAGATCAGCCCACGCATTTGTTTTTTACACATCAACGCCCCCCTTATTTAGCCCCTTTTTTGTATGCTGCACAACAATTAAAAATTCCTGTAAGTACTTTTATTTTTAGTTGGGACAATCTAGCTTCAAAGGGAAGAATGCTAGGTGCTTTTGATTATTTCTTGGTTTGGAGTCATTTAATGAAAACTGAATTGTTGTATTTTTATCCAAAAGTGAATGAGGATAAGGTCAAAATAGTAGGAACTCCACAATTTGAACCTTATGTAATGCCAAAATACAAAACTACTGCTGAAAACTTTTACACAAAATTTAACTTAGATACCAGCCTAAAAACAATATGTTATAGTTGCGCAGATGTTTCTATTGGTCAAAATGACCCTATTGTTATCTGTGCCATTGCAACTGCTATAAGGAATCATGCTATTGCAATTCCCAGTCAACTTATTGTAAGAACTTCTCCAGCTGAAGACGATACAAGATTTAAGGCTATTAGATTAGCATTTCCTGAAATTCTTTGGAACGTTCCTAAATGGGTTTTGACTCGGGAGAATCATGCAGAATCTTGGTCACAACGAATTCCTAGCGAAGAAGATATTAAAGATTTGCGTTCTTTGTTGGAATATGTTGATTTGAATATCAATATGTGTTCGACCATGAGTTTAGATTTTATGTTGTTTGATAAACCAGTAATCAATACTGTTTTTGGAAATCTCGAAAATGGTTTGTACAATGACCAACGTTTTCTAAATTATGGACATTTTAAAAAAGTAGTCGATAGCCAGTCTGTGACCATTGCGAAAAGCGAGATTGAATTGATAAGTCAAATCAATGAGGCTTTGAATGATCCAAAGAAAAGAACCAATCAAAGAAAAAGAATGATAGACTTACAAATAAGCGAACCTCTCGAAGGAACCAGTAAAAGAATTGCAGCAACTTTATCTCGTTTTAATGATTAAGAAAAAAAAAATAGCCATCGTCTGCAATTATGCGCTTAATCCCAATCGTATCGGTGGAATGGATCGGTTTTATGTGGCTTATGATGCGAAAGCCAAAGAGTTCGGGTATGAAGTAGATTGGTATTTTTCGGACTACCAGCCCTTTGATTTCTTTTCTAGTCTGACAATTTTTAGCGCGAATAATCAAAATGTAGAAGCCTTTTTCTTGGAAAAAGTAACTCAAGAAAACTTACAATACGATGTTTTGGTTACTCATTTTCTGGCTTTGTGTATTTCCTTTTATAAAAAAGCAAAAAATTCAGGAATCAAACAGACTATTGCAGTAGATCATAACCCAAGACCGATTGGCGGTTTTCCACTATCTAAAATCCTGAAAAATAAAATCAAAGGAGTATTGTATTCCCAATACATAGACCAATTCATAGGCGTTTCCGATTATACCCGAAAACAGATTCTCAAAGATTATGGTTCTTTTTTATCCAAAAAAACCAAAGTGATTTATAATGGAATTGATACTTCGGTATTTGTAAAACGATCTCAAGAAAATAAGAATAAATTTGTAGTTTGTTCCCATTTGCGACATTCCAAGGGAATTCAAGATTTGATAAAAGCGGTTGGTGCCTTGGAAGAACACATCAAAAACCAAATTCAAATTGATGTGTATGGTGAAGGCCCTTATGAAAAAGAGTTAATAGATATGAATAAGGTAAATAATTTAGAGGGAATCATCCATTTTAAAGGAGGTTCTTCCCAACTCAACGAATTGTTGTCCAATTACAGGTATTTGTTGCAGCCGACGTATATGGAGTGTTTCAGCCTTTCTATTTTAGAGAGTTTGTCGGCAAATGTTCCCGTTATTACGACTCCAGTTGGTGGAAATCTTGAAATTATTCAACACGACCAAAATGGATTTATTTTTGAGACGAAAGATTATTTGGCTTTGGCGGAAATCATCAAAAACATAGTTTTAGGGAATATAAAAATAGAAAACAATGTTAGTAAGCAAATCGAGAAAGATTTTAGTTTAGAAAAAATGGTGGAAGAGCATATACGGTTATTAAATTGAAAACGAAAAACACCCCCAACCCCTCTCAAGAGGGGGAGTTAGGAGGGTTATTAATTAGTAATGTATAATTCGAAATATTTGACTAAATTTTAAAAAATAAATCAGTACCCTCCAAATAGTTGTTAATATGGTTCTTTTCCCCTCTTGAGAGGGGGTAGGGGTGTGAAAAATTATGAGTAAATAATTTGAAATGTTAGTCTAAATTTTGAAAAAGACATCGGTTTGAAGGATTGATACCATTGACTAATACAGTTTAGTCCAAAAAGGAGATGAAACGATATATTCAAATTCACAGGTTTTCTTGACAATTTCATTAGTTAGTTTTTTCACCTCATTCTCTATGAAAGAACTTACCTCTTCTAGTGATTTGTGCAGTTTTCCAGTAAAAGCCCTTTTCATTCGCCACCATATTTTTTCTGAGGGATTGAGTTCTGGTGAATATGGTGGGATAAAAAGTAACGCTATGTTATTTGGAATGGTAAGGGTCTTTGATTTGTGAAATGCACCATTATCTAAGATTATTATTTTAAATTCATCAGGTCTCTCTTTTGAAAATTCATTTAGGAATAGTTGAAAATTATTTGAATTGCAATGGGGTAATTCCAATTCAAAATGATCTCCTGTAAATGGTGAATAAGCACCAAATAACCATGTGGCTTTGAATACTTGTTGAAAGACACATATCGGCTTAATTCCTTTTGCCGTTAAGGCTTTTCCGTTTCTAGTAAACATCCCGAACCGACTTTCATCTTGACAATACAAGTTTATTGTTTTAAATCCCCATCCTTTTTCGTTGTAGATGTTTTCACATTCTTTACTGAAATTTTTTTAAAATCCTCAACCTTAATTTGGTCTTTCTTAACATGAATTTTTCTTGCGGTCTTTATTTTTGCCTTGAATTTTCTATAAACGTACCCTTTGAAAGTGCTGTAATTAGTTTGTTTCCCAAACTTTTCATCAAACCAAGCTAACAGTTCGACGTATCCAACAAACCCGTTTTCAGGATTAAACATCTGTTCTCTTAAAGCTTGCTCTTCTTCCAAAGTTATAACACTGGGCTTGTATCCTTTTTTAGAATGTCTTGTCAGTAGTTCAATCCCTCCATTAATATAGAGGTCGCGCCACGACTGAATACTATTATGATTAACCCCTATGGCTTGAGCAACCTCTCTTTTAGAAATTCCATTCAGTTCATTTTCTTTAAAAACAAGTAAAGCATGTACTCTCTTTGCAATCATGGGGTTGCTCTTTTTTTGAATTTTTTTGAGCTCCGACAAGCTCTCCTTTATTGTAAATATTTTTGGTGACGACATATATTTTCTTTCTTAAGCCAAATATACGATTTTTATATTTTAGTCCAATGTGAATAAAAAAAATGTTTCGAGTGTTTTTGGACTATTTTATAAAAATCAATGGTATGAATTCCCTTTTTGAGTGGAGTTATGGGTTTGAAAAAAGAAGTATAAAGAACAACATCGAAACTCCACAAGTAGTAAATTAGCAGGAAAAAAATCCCTCTCTTGAAATCGAAGATTCAACGATTCCAAAATTTAGTAATGTATAGAGTTAGAGGGGTTAGTGGTGTGTTATTTATTAAGAACTGAAAAATTCAGATATATGGCAAGAAGAAAAATTATTCCCTACAATCCAAAGCTCAAAGAGTTTGCCCGGCAATTGCGGAATAATTCCACTAAAACTGAAATTTTCATGTGGTTAAAATTGAAAGGAAAACAAATGCACGGTTATGATTTTCATCGTCAGAAGCCAATTGATAATTATATTTTAGATTTCTTTTGTTATGAATTAATGTTGGGAATTGAAATTGATGGTTATTCTCATCAGTTTTTGGAAGTATACAATAAAGATGAGGTAAAAGAAAAAAGAATGAATGAATTGGGAATTGCTGTTTTGAGATTTAGTGATGATGAGGTGCTGAATGATATAGAAAATGTACTTCGAGCCATTGAGTTTTATATTTTTGAATATGAAAAACACACCCCCAACCCCTCTCAAGAGGGGAGTTAGGAGTAGAAAGGATTACAAATGTATGCTTGAAAATGATGTTTAAATCCTTATCTATTTCTGTTAGTAGGATTGAATGTACTTCGAGCCATTGAGTTTTATATTTTTGAAAACGAAAAACACACTCCCAACCCCTCTCAAGAGGGGAGTTAGGAGTAGAAAGGATTACAAATGTATGCTTTAATTATTTTTCCAAATTTTAATAGGTTTTCTGTTAGCAGGATTGAATTCCTCCTCTTGAAATCGAAGATTCAACGATTCCAAAAAAATATAAAAAGGAGTTAGAGGGGCTAGGGGCGTGTAAACATTTAAAAATAAAACTAAAATAATGAAAATAGCTTTCCTAACCCCTGAATACCCACATCCTAAAACCGGAAGTTCCGGAGGTATTGGCACGAGTATCAAGAACTTGGCAATTGGTCTTTTGACTCAAGGTTGTTCTGTTCGGGTTCTAGTCTATGGTCAAACAGAAGAAAGTGTTTTTGATGATAATGGCATAACAGTTCATCAAATAAGAAATGTAAAACTCAAGGGGTTCTCTTGGTGGCTGACCCGAAAAAAACTACAGCGAATCATTGACAAACTGTATGATAGCAAGGAAATCGATTTGGTCGAAGCCCCAGATTGGACAGGAATCACTTCCTTTATCCAGCCAAAAAAATGTCCAATTGTTATTAAATTACATGGTTCCGACACTTATTTCTGCCATTTGGATTGTCGTTCGGTAAAATGGATAAATAAATTTCACGAAAAAAGAGCGTTAAAATTGGCGGATGGATTATTATCAGTAAGTCAATTCACGGCAGATTTAACTAATGAGGTTTTTGGATTAAATAAAAAATTTACCATAATTCCCAATTGTATTGATGTTGATTTGTTCAATATCGATGACAATGACAATCACTATGAAAATTTCAATGATGAAAATACCATTCTCTATTTTGGCAGTTTAATTCGTAAAAAAGGCTTGCTTGAATTGCCTTTTATTTTTAATAAAGTTATTCAAAAAAAATCAAAAGCGCAACTGATTTTGATAGGTAAAGATGTGTCTGATATTGTTTCTGGAAATCCTTCCACTTGGGCAATGATGCAAGAGTCATTCACTCCAGATACGCTGCAAAATGTGAGTTATTTAGGAAGTGTTCCGTATGATGAGATTAAAAAACACATAATGACCGCTACCCTTTGTGTTTTTCCTACATTTGCGGAAGCCTTGCCCGTTTCCTGGATTGAGGCTATGGCATTGCAAAAACCAATTGTAGCTTCTAATATTGGATGGGCTAATGAAGTAATTGAAGATAGCAAAGAAGGTTTTTTGGTACATCCAACAGCTCATCAAAATTATGCGGAAAAGATTTTGGAGCTCCTAGAAAACACCAAATTGCAAGAAGCTTTCGGGAAAGCGGCCAGAAAAAAAGTGTTAGATAAATTCAGTATAAAAGTGGTAGCACAACAAAGCCTATTGTTTTATAAGCAATTCATATAATCAAATGAAATTAAAAGAATTCAAAACACAAACAGGAGAAATAATACTCTATGTCGGCAATCCTAATTTTGATAAATTGGACGAATTGTCAAAGGGGTCAGGAGATATATGGCACAGTTCTTTTGAGCAAGGATACAAAAATGCCTTTCCTGAATTAGTGTATCAGACAGCAGTTTTTTTTTGGTATCTCAATGATTTTGATAATTTGGAGCAATGCGTAAGTTGGAGAGTTAACCCTAATGCTTTTGCTGTTCGTAAGTTTGTATGGGAATTGGCTAAAGGGTTTGATACCAATTTTGAAAATCCCCAAATGCAAGCTTTAGATTTTGGATTTCGATTAAATCGTTTTATGGGAGGAGTTACACTTTATGTACAAAATTTATTTCCTTCGACAGTTACAGAAAAAGTAATTATTTCTCAGAAAGACCGTCATCTTTTTTTTAGGAAAAATTATAAAACTAGTCACGCTATTTATATGATTTATAGGATGGGATTTTGGAAAATTTCGGAGTGGAAAGCCTTTTTTTATGTTCAAAAGAATTATAATAAACGAATAGATAACGGAATGATTCCTCCTCGGGAGTTAAGCAAAATTCAAGGAAATCCCACAGTAAGTTATATTATTCCGACGATGTTTCGTCAGGAATATACGTTGCAATTATTGAATGATTTATCGAATCAAAATTATGTCCCCACCCAGGTGGTAGTGGTGGATGCAACACCTCGAGAGAAAAGAAATGAATTAGTATACGAATCCAAGAAATATCCATTTGAATTACTAGTGAAATGGCAGGAAACCAATGGTAGTTGTAGAGCAAGAAACGAAGCGATTGCATTTTGTACTGGCGACTATATTATTTTTGGAGATGACGACATAAGAATTCCCTATAATTTCGTAGAAAATCATATCCGATTTTTGCAAACTTATAGAGCAGGGGCTTGCAATGGACTGGATATTAGAGCGGATAACCACAACCAAGATTTGAATGATTTAAAAAATAAATTAGAAAAATTGGGTAATAAAGATTTTTTGTGGGAAATGCGCAATCCTTTAGCAATGCCAATTCTTGTGTAAAAAAAGAACATGTCGACCAATTAGTTGGTAATGATGTCAATTTTGACGGGGGTTATGGAGAAGATAGTGATTTTGGAATGTCCTTAACTAAAATTGGTGTTACTGTTTTGCATAATCCATTTGCCGTGAATCTGCATTTAAAGCCACCAAGTGGAGGTTATAGATTTTGGGGCAGTCAAGCTAAGATTCTGGGCAAGAAAAGAAAAATACAGCCTTGGGAATTAGATACTCCTATAAAATGGGTCAGACCAATCCCGAGTCCAACTATTATGTATGGTGTCATGAAGCACTATTCAGAACAACAATTATTAGAATATAAATACAAGCATTATAGTTATTACCTATTTGATGGGCCAAAACTCACTTTTTTATACCGACTCGTGAGATTACCCTACAAAAATATTCAATTTAAAAAATCGATTTTCTATGCTCGAAGATTAATCGATTTAGGAATAAGATATCGATAATTTATGAAATTCTCTCTTATCATTTGCACTTATATGCGTCCAAAGCCTTTGCTCCAATTGTTGCAATCGGTTCAGGGGCAAACCATGTATCCAGATGAAATTCTGATTATTGATGGTTCTACGAACGAGGAAACGGAAACAGTTTTAAATGAGAATCATTTCGATAATTTGAACTATTTCAAGGTTTCTGCCGAACATCGAGGGTTGACCAAACAGCGGAATTACGGCATTGAAAGAGTAGGAACGGAAATAGAAATAGTTTGTTTCTTAGACGACGATACCGTTTTGGAAAAGGACTATTTTGAACAACTTCTCCAAACGTATGCAATCTATCCAGAGGCTTTGGGTGTTGGTGGTTTTATTATCAACGAAACAAAATGCGAATTTGTGGGGAATCATTACCAGCCCAAAATTGACGAATATTTTTTTGATGGTTGGAAACGAAAAGACGGTAGCCGCTTTATTCTTAGAAAAAAACTGGGTTTGGATAGCGATTGTCCACCAGGATATTCTCCTTTGTATTCGCATGGACGAAGTGTTGGTTTTTTGCCTCCAAGCGGTAAAATATATCCAGTTGAAATGCTGATGGGAGGCGTTTCTTCTTTTAATAAAAAAGTATTTGAAGGTTTGCAATTTTCAACTTATTTTGACGGCTATGGCTTGTATGAAGATGCCGATTTTACCTTGCGAGTAGCTAAATGGGGAATTTATATGTGAATACCGAAGCAAAGTTGAACCATTATCATCATCCATCAGGAAGACCCAATCAATACCAATATGGTGTAATGGTGGTACGAAATGGGTGGTATGTTTGGCGAACAAAAAATCCAAAACCACTTTTTAGTGCAAAATTAAAATGGCATTCCATAACAATTCTCTTGACATTGATTCGGTTTTCCAATACATTTACCACAGGGAATAAAAAACAAGCCTTTACCGAAGCTTTAGGTCGAACAGTAGGTTGGTGGAGTTTGTTTTTTGATAAACCAAAACAAAAATGACTTTCGTTATCATCACGCATGTTCCGCACATACTCGAAAACAAGGCAATTTATGCCTATGCTCCTTATGTTCGGGAAATGAATAGTTGGATCAAAGGAATAGATAAGTTGATAATTGTAGCTCCTATTTCTAGTTCTTTAAAAACGGCTATCGATGTTTATTATGAACACGAAAACATTGAATTTGTAGCTATTAAAGGCTTTGATGTTTTAAGTTTAAAAGCAATTTTACGTTCTATTTATAAAATTCCTGTAATAAGTTGGCGTATTTTTTGGGCGATGCAAAAAGGCGACCACATTCATTTGCGATGTCCAGGGAATATGGGCTTGTTGGGTTGTTTGGTGCAGATTTTATTTCCAAATAAAATAAAAACGGCTAAATATGCAGGCAATTGGGATCCAAAATCCAAGCAACCCTTTAGTTATAAATTGCAAAAATGGATTTTGAGTAATACGTTCCTAACTCGGAATATGCAGGTGCTAGTTTACGGCGAATGGAGGGGAAGTACAGCCAATATCAAACCTTTTTTTACTGCAACTTATACGGAAACCGATAAATTGCCATTGCCACCAAAGGATTTAAAATCAAGAATAAATTTTGTTTTCGTAGGGACATTAGTACGAGGTAAAAACCCTTTGTATGCCATACAGTTAGTGGAAACTTTGTATAAAAAAGGACATGATGTCGCTTTAACTTTCTACGGGGAAGGGATGGAAAGAAATGCTTTGGAACAGTATATAAACGAGCATAACTTACAAAAAATAATTTTCCTCGAAGGGAATCGGTCTAGTGATGTAATCAAAACAGCGTATCAATCCAGTCATTTTGTACTTTTGCCTTCGGAGAGTGAGGGTTGGCCTAAAGCCATAGCCGAAGGAATGTTTTGGGGTTGCGTTCCTATGGCAACATCCGTTTCTTGCGTTCCTTTTATGCTTGATTGGGGCAATCGAGGGGTTTTGTTGACAATGAATTTAGAAGAAGATTTTTTGCAGATTGAAGCAGTAATAAAAAACGAAGTGGATTTTATCGATAAAAGTAAAAAAGCGAGCGATTGGTCTCGACACTATACGATGGATGTTTTTGAGAAAGAGATCAACACACTACTGCAATAATTATGAGAATACTCCAAATCATAGACTCTTTAGATACTGGCGGTGCCGAACGAATGGCGGTAAATTATGCCAATGCCCTTGCTGACAGGGTCGATTTTTCGGGTTTGGTGGCGACTCGAAAAGAGGGATTGCTATTGAATCAGTTAGACTCGAAAGTCTCCTATCTGTTTTTAAATAAGAAAAGCAGCTTCGATTTAAAAGCACTTTTTCGATTGCGAAAATTTGTGATTCAAAATGAGGTGGAAATTATACATGCTCATGGAACGTCTTTTCTTGTGGGGTCAATGTTAAAATGGGTATATCCATGGGTCAAAATTGTTTGGCATGAACATTATGGAGCAAGAGCAAAACAATCTCAAACGGATAATTTAGTGTTGCTTTTTTTTTCTTTGTTTTTTTCCTCTGTTTTTGTGGTTAATTACCAATTAGAAAAATGGGTTAAGAAAAATTTGTTATCAAAGAAAATTTATTGCATTCCTAATTTTGTAACACCTAATAAAAGTCAAGCTAACGATATTGTTACAGTATTAGGAGGTAATGAAGGAAAAAGAATTGTTTGTGTAGCAAATTTAAAAAAACCAAAGAATCATATTTCTTTGCTGATTGCTTTCAACGAAATGAAACTTCAGAATTTGGGTTGGAGTATACATCTGATTGGGAAAGATTATAAAGACGATTACTCAGATTATTTGAAAGAGTTTATGCATACAAATAATTTGGAACAAGATGTTTTTATTTATGATTCTAGAAATGATATTCAAAATATTTTGTCTCAAGCTACCATAGGTGTATTATGTTCAACCGACGAGGGTTTTCCTCTAAGTTTGCTAGAATATGGTTTGGCTCAATTGGCGGTAATTTCGACTAACGTTGGCTATTGTTCCGAAATCATTAAAGATGGTTTTAGTGGTTTATTATTTGATCCGTTAAATGATTGTCAATTACAACAACAATTGGAAAAAATGATTTCAAACAAACAATCTAGAAAAGGTTTTGGTTTACATTTGCAGGAACTAGTTTTGAAAAAGTATTCAAAGGATACTATCATTCAATTATTGATGATAAAATACAATACATTATAGTTTCAAATGAAAAAAGAGGATTTTTTATACCTTAATTTAGTCCTTTTCCATGCGGGAATTGGTTTTTTTGGTATACCTATTTCCTTTTGTGTCTAAAATATATGGATACGCCATTTTTATATTTGGAGCTTACTATATTATCAAGAAACAAAATAAGAATAACGAAGCACTTATAGTAGCTGCTTATGTGGTAGGAAGCGAAGTTTTCTTGAGGATGACCCATGGAAATCCCCTATATGAAATTTCGAAATATGGAGTGATGGTATTTATTTTTATTGGGATGTATTATAGTGGATTTTCTAAGGCAGCTGTGCCTTATTGGTTGTTTTTGCTACTCTTAGTACCTAGTGTGGTAATTTCAACTTTTGTGCTTGATTTTGAAACTGATATTAAGAATGCTATTGCTTTCAACATTTCGGGACCTGTTTGTTTGGGGGTGGCTTCCTTGTATACTTTTAGACGAAAGATTTCGATAGACCAAATGAATTCAATTCTTCTTAGTATGGGACTTCCTATTGTAACTTGTATGGTGTATTTAACTTTTTACACACCAAATATACGAGATGTGATTACCAGCACCCAATCTAATTTTGAAACTTCGGGAGGGTTTGGGCCTAATCAGGTGGCAACAATTTTAGGTTTGGGGATGTTTATTTTTTTCTCTAGAATCATATTAGAATCCAAAACAAAATTCATGTTAATTCTTAATTTGGTTATTGCTATTAACCTGAGTTATCGTGGAATTGTTACCTTTTCGCGAGGAGGAATGATTACTGGTTTTCTGATGATTATTTTATTATTATTGTTTTTGTATTCTAAATCGAATTATACAGGAAGAGTAAAATTGAATTACATTATCGTGATGATAACTATTGCAATGATGGTAACTTGGGCTTATACTTCTTTTCAAACAGGGGGGCTTATCGACAAACGCTATGCTAATCAGGATGCAGCGGGTAGGGTAAAGGAGAGTAAATTTACAGGTAGGGAGGATGTGGCAAAAAACGAGATTGATATTTTCTTGAAGAATCCTATCTTTGGAGTAGGCGTAGGCAAAGGAGCTGAGGTTCGAGAGGCCGAAACAGGAAATGGTACTTTATCGCATGACGAAATTACTCGTATGCTTGCCGAGCATGGTGCGCTGGGGGTTATTGGCTTGCTAGTCCTGTTTTTTACTCCGTTATTTTTATACTTGGAGAATAAATTTAATATGTTCCTGTTGTGTTTTGTTGCTTTCTGGTTTTTTACCATCAACCATGCTGCCATGCGAACCGCTGCGCCAGCATTTGTTTATTCCTTATCGCTTCTCAATGTTTATTTAGGGGAAGCACCATTGAAAAAGAAGAAGAAGTAATGCTATTTTTGTTTTTTGACTACTCGATTATGGAACAAACAGCTTCAGCGCATGATAGAGAGTCAGTGTTTTGTTTGGAATGAACAGGCATTTCAATATTTTCAAAACCTAGGCTATGCCCCATAAGGATGTTGTTTGTCGATTTTAATTGATTTCGTCAAATGCTTTGGTTAGATTTGCTTTATAAAACAAAATTTTCCTTTTAGCAATGAAAAATAAAAGCAAAATACATTTTGAAGTCTCAGAGCGGAAAGTACTGCTGAGGGTTTTTGATGTTATTTTTGTTTTGGGAGCATTGTATTTTGTAGGTAGCTTTTTTGATCTTGACTATCTGAAGCTTTCGACGATTCATTTTTACTATGCAATGGTTCTTGCGTTGTATCTTACTATTATTGGTACTGTGTTTGAAATGTATGATCTTCAGGTAGCTAGTCATCAGTATCATGTGCTTAAAAATAACATTCTTACCGCTTCGATTACTGTATTACTCTATTTATTGACTCCTGTTTTGTCGGCTGCACTGCCCAAACAGCGGTTTCAAATCTTACTTTTTTATAGCACTTTGCTTTTGGCTTTGATAGCTTGGAGAATCTTTTATGTAAAATTTTTGGCCTCCAGTAGATTTGTGCAAAATGTGGTTCTAATATGTGATAAAGAGCAGTTGGAGGAACTGATTCAGGGACTTGAAAACGCGGATCCTCATTATCGAATTGTTGCTTATGTTAATTCTGACAGTACCACAAATGCATTTTTTGACTATCATTTTGTCGAGAATGTCGCCATTGATGATTTGGTTTCTTTTATCAATCAACATATAATATTCGAAATTGTTATTGCTACCCAAAAAACCGAGGAAATTACCGTTGAACTCTATCAGCAATTGTTACATCTTTTAGAGTCTGGAACAACCATTCGCGAGTACACTCAAGTGTATGAAAGCAAGAGTCAGCGCATTCCGGTACAATATATCACAAGGGATTTTTATAAATTTTTCCCCTTTAGTCGAAGCAATAACAATCAACTTTATCTGATATTTGTCAAGTTGGTAGAGGTATTAATTTCTATCATAGGATTAGTTTTGGACTCCTTTTGATTCCTTTTATTATACTTGCTAATGCCATTGGGAATAGAGGAAAATTATTTTATACTCAGGAGCGTGTGGGAAAAAACGGCGAGGTATTTCAAATCCTCAAGTTCAGGACTATGATAGAAAATGCCGAGAGTGATGCTGCTGTGTTTTCAGGTACAAATGACACTAGGATTACTCCTTTGGGCAAATTTATGCGCAAGACTAGAATAGACGAAATTCCACAGTTTGTCAATATTCTAAAAGGAGAAATGGCAGTTATTGGGCCACGACCCGAGAGACCTTTTTTTGTAAAAGAAATTGCCAAAATAATGCCTTTTTACGAAACGCGTCATATCATCAAACCAGGGCTTACAGGCTGGGCTCAAGTAAATTATTCCTATGGAGAATCGATGGAAGATAGTCTTGTTAAATTGCAATATGACTTATATTACATCAAACACCGCAGCATTTTCTTAGACTTGAATATTGCCATCAAAACGATAAGCACCGTCTTGTTTTATAGAGGACAATAGTCTAAGTAAGTCGAAAGTTTTAATGCCATAAAGTCAAACGAATGAAATGAATAGTGATAAAATCTATTTGTAATCAAAGACTTATGTCATTTTATTCGATTTCAAAATGCACATTATGCCATAGCTATCATTTAGAAGAGTTTTGTGGATTTTAAAAACATTTTTTTTGTTCAAGCATCGCGTTTGCTATTTCGAACAGTTGTTTTTACTAATAAAATCATACTTGTGAGTACTAATGGAAATACAATCAGCAGGTGTATTTTGTTAATCATAATAATGAGATAAACAAGAATCGAAAGCATATTTAATAGGCATAAGTTGGTAATCCATTGCTTGTTGTTTGTCAATAAAAAATAAAATAACCCAAGAAGAGCGGGATTAAATAGCAACACATTATAGTTGTAGGCGAGCTCTTGATGAAAGGAATAAAATCCGACAAAGAGAAAGAATATTCCCAAGAATCCCATTGTTGCAAAATAAAACAAATCAATAGGTCTTTTGTTTATCAAAACCACGAAACCAAGAAGGAGTGCATAGGTGTAAAAGTTATCCCATAAAGAGTTTGGAGATTCTTTTGTAATGTTTAATAAGGTTTTGCTTGGTTTACAAAGGAAGTGATTTTCGAAACGAATGAGTTGAAGGCTTTTTTTGAGTTCAAAAGGCAAGAAGATTTTTGTTCCAGGTGCGTCGACTTTTTTTCCAAAAATAATGCTAGTACCCCAGTTTTTCGTAGAAAAAATGATCAAAATAAGGGTATAGAATGGATCTGTAAGAGATGTTCGTATCCGTTTTTTTGGCTATTATCTTAGATTTCAATGTTTTGTTCAGAATATCCACTACCATCGAGGTACAGTTTTTATCAATGAATTTATAGGTGTAGTAACTTTCGCTTGAACTTAAAGCAGTAGTTAAATTATCGAGTAACTTTTGCTTATATGCTAGCGGAATGACTAATTCCTGTTCATAAACGCTTCTTTTTTCGTAGGTGTATTGATTTATAAAATCCTCAAACTTATTGGCAACAGCAAAATATTGAAGATCTCCTTTAGCGAATTTTGCAACAAAATTAGGTGTGGCAAAATCAAAAGCACCATAATTAAAAACAGCATCCAGATTTTTTTCTACATCGGTTATGCGTATGGCGGTGTGCCCAAATAGCGAATAGGACTCATTGCCAGTATCACAGGTAATGACGCTCACACGAGCATTTTTAGATAATACAATGTTTTGTGCAAAGCTGATTGTTGATCCAATCAACAGCAGCGAAAAGAATATTTTTTTGAAAGTTGTATGCATCTATTAAAAATTTTATGAAAGGATAACGATTATTTAACTAATTTCTGAATTGCCCCAAATCTACTTTTATCGAAAAAATATTCGAATACAAAGCGGCACTTTGATTGCCTAAATTCGTTAGCGCATAATCAATCTGAATACCTTTATATTTGAAACCTAATCCAATATTGGGCTGAAAACCTATTCTCTGACTATTATCCAATTGTTGTATATTTTGAAAATTTCCTACTCCAGTTCGTACAAAAACCAAGTCGGTATAGCCAAATTCAAATCCCAACGCGGGATCAATACTTACGAAATTTGTCGAAATAAGATCGTTCGTTTTGGAGAACCTCATATTAATGTTGGCCGCGGCCAAAATACTATAATCATATCGGATAATAAATTTTTTAGACAAACCCAATTGCGCTTTTGGAGCTGTAATTTCAGTACTTTCGGGTAGTTCTTGATTTTGCCCCGGTATGGCATTGGCTATTTTTTTGTATTCGCTTTCGTTACTATTCCACACATTATAGGTGGTTGTTATATCGCGAAGCATTAAGCCAAATTGCCAGTCATTTTTTTCGAATTGAATTCCTATATCAAATCCAAAACCCCAAGAACTGGCAAATTTACCAATGATTCGACGAATTATTTTGGCATTAACCCCATACTGAAAGCCTGGAATCTGTAATTTTCGAGCATACGAAAAGCTAAACCCATAATCAGCGGTCGAAAAAAGACGGATTCTGTTGTAGTCAATGTTGCCTTGACCATCTATTAATTCGGTTGTGTTGAGAATGTCGTCTACACCAAAACGAATTAAAGAAACTCCCCAAGCACTAAAATCATCTATGGGTTTTGCATAAGCGACATAATCATATTGCGCAATATTGGCAAAATAATTAGCATGCATTAACGAAATTTGGTGGTCTGCAAGATGCACTAATCCTGCCGGGTTCCAGTAAGTCGAATTCACGTCGTTAGTGCTCGAAGTTACTGTATTTGCCATTCCTAATGCTGCTGCATCGACGCCAATGTTCATAAACTCGTTCGAATATTTTCGAACCGCCTGACTATACAAACTGGCAGAAATTAAAAGAAGAAACAGAAAATTATTTTTTTTCGACATGGATTATTTTGCCAACCCTTAGGATTGTTTAATTTTTTACCAAAAATATAATTTTTTAATGAGCTTCATACTTCCTTTGGTTAAATTAAACCAAGATGACAATTGCCGTTAAAATTTAAACTTTTGCTTACTTAAGTAGTGGTTATGGTATAATGTCGTATTTGAAATCGGATAAAAAAAATATAAATCGTTGATTATAAGTTGTTTTTGATTCGTTTGACTTTATGATATTTAAACTTTCGACTTATTTATAGTTTATTTTGACTAATTTTTTTTGGCTAATTTGAAATAGCTAATGGTATTGTATTAAATTTGTGAACTTTGACAATCTAATTCTGACAGCTATGAATATTAAAAAGCACATTCCGAATGTAATTACCTTGATCAATCTTTTCTGTGGCTGTATTGCCTTGGTTTATGTCTCTGAATTGAATTTTGAGATGGCTTTTTATTTTGTGTGTTTGGGAATATTCTTTGATTTTTTCGACGGTTTTTTTGCTCGATTGTTTCAGGTTTCAAGCCCGTTAGGATTGCAATTGGATTCTTTGGCAGATATGGTTACCAGTGGTGTTGTTCCGGGTTATGTGATGTTTTGTTTGTTGCAAAAATGCCAAGACCCTTCTTCGCCTTCAACGATTTTGCCTTTTCTTGGATTTATTATTACTTTGGGCTCTTGCTACCGTTTGGCGAATTTTAATATTGATACCCGTCAATCTGATTCTTTTATAGGTTTGCCAACGCCTGCCAACACTTTGTTTATAATGAGTTTGCCTTTGGTTTTACAATATTCGGATTCGTTAATACTATTCGAATTTTTGACCAATCAATGGATTTTATTATTTGTTGTTTTGTTTAGTGCTTTTATCCTAAATGCCGAAATTCCCTTGTTTTCTTTGAAAATTAAAGATTTTACTTTTAAGAAAAATGCGCTTCAAATTGTCTTTTTAACTGTATCGCTTTTGCTGTTGGTGTGCTTCCAATACTTGGGAATTTCCTTGATTATCATAGCTTATGTTTTGCTTTCGGTAATAAATAACAAGTTTCTGAAAAAGTAATTTTTCAATGAGGCGAAAAACCACTCGAACTAAAACTGTAATCAGAGGGAAATCAAGAAAGAAAGGGTCTTTTTTTTCTGGAAAGGTATTGCGTTTTTCAATAATCGTCTTTTTTATTTTACTATTCCTTGGAATTGGCTATCATTATCGAAATGGATTGCTGTATTATTTAGGATTTAAATCCGATAAAATTCAATTCGAAAAAAACGGAAGCCAAACGCATTTCGGACGTTCGTAATTATCAAGTTTTAGAAAATCATCAAGGAAAAGTCATTGGCGTGGATGTTTCGGAGTTTCAAGGAAAAATCGATTGGAGTTTGGTTAAAACCATAGAAAATGATTACCCAATTGCGTTTGTTTTTATTCGTGCTACCGCAGGAAACGACAGTAAAGACGCGCGATTCAAGAAAAATTGGCTCGAAGCCAAAAAATATAAAATGATTCGGGGTGCGTATCATTATTATCGTCCTAACGAAAATTCATTAGAACAAGCCCAGCTTTTCGTCAAAACAGTTCAGCTTCACAAAGGCGATTTGCCTCCTGTTTTAGATATTGAAAAACTCCCAAAAGAACAATCTTTGACAAATTTGAAACTCGGATTAAAGCGGTGGCTGAAAGCGGTTGAAAATCATTATAAGGTAAAACCTATTATTTATACCAGCGAAAAGTATTATGATGATTTTTTGAAGGAAGAGTTTGGCGACTATCTTTTTTGGATAGCCAATTATAATTTTTATCGAGAAAGAATTAAAGACGATTGGTTGTTCTGGCAATTTACCGAAAAAAGCTTCAATTTCGGGAATAAAAGGCAACGTCGACGTGAATATTTACAATGGCGATCTAGAACAGTTGCGGTTTATTACGATTGAGTAGTGATTTCTAGTAATTTGTCTATTTCAACCTTTAATTTAGGCAGATGATTTGTAAGTATAGCCCAAATGGTTTCGTCAGAAATGCTATCATAAGCGTGAATGACTTGATTTCTTAAGCCAATAATAGCTATTGAATCAGTAATTTTTGAAGCGATTGAATTATCCGCTTTTATAATTCTATTTATAGCTTCTCCAATGATTTCAAGATTCCTTTCAACAGCTCTCTTTCTCATAAAGTTTTTCTTGTATTCAAAAAAATCCATTTTCTCATTAATGAAATAACTGTCTATTTCATCAATGGCGACTTTTACATCATACAGCCATTTAAGAATTCTTTTATCCATAAATTAATTCTTTGTTTTCTTCAATGGAACTGATTAGATAAGGGTTTTTAAGGTCTGTTCTTCTACAAGATCAATTTCTCGATGGAGTAATTTTTTTAATTTGTCCTTAAAATCAATATAGTTTAAGAAGTATAACTTAAGATCGAAAGATTTGAATTTTACCAAAAAATCAATGTCGCTTTCTTCATTGAATTTAGTGGTTGTTGCAGAACCAAAAAGATATAATTTGTCCACATTATGTGTTTCACATAAATTTTTAATTATTTCTTTATTTTGGGTTATTAAATCCATATATCAAAGATATGGAATTTTTAGGTATGTTGAATGCTAATTAAGGTTAGCAAATTGCGTGGTAATTAGTCATTCCTTAAAAACTCACTTTTTGAGTTTTTAGATTTTTTATCAAAAACACATTTGCAAAAATATGCATTAAAAATTCGAGACAAAGAATAAATTGTGCTTTGATATGGTTAAACCTCATTTTTAGATTGTAACCAATACCTGCTAAAAGTGCATTATTAATATCTCCAGCCACGCCTTTGAGGAAATTTAATCCTAAAGCGTGGTTTCTTTTTAAATGGGATATTGTTGGTTCTATTGCCGCTCTGGCTCTAAATCTTTTTCGGGCAACGTCTTGTTTGTATCTTGATTTTTCTTTTGTGTTTTTTGGGATTACTATTTGTGTATTTTCAACTTGTGTGACACCTCTAAATCCTCTGTCTGTACTTGCTATTGTTGGTCTTGTACCTCCAATTTGCTCTCTAACTCGCTGGCTTTGTGCTAATGATTCTTCTAAGGTTTTGCTATCGTGAGGATTGCCTGAAAATCGTTTTATTGAGGTAATGACTCCTGTTTTTCGACCTCTTGTTACCGCTACTTTTGTTCCAAATTCATACGCTTTATGAGCTTTCCCTTTTGCTATACAGGCTGTTTGAGGTTCGTGTAAACTGTATATTTTTTCCTTGCTGTTTCTTTCCTGAGTGAGTACTTTTTTGTAATTGCTAAATTCTGTTTCGTATTGTTTTAAAATTTCTTCAGGCAACTTGCGTTCCAATTCTCGAACGACTCGCTTACCAATGGTTCGCAACTTTTTCGCGCCATTATAGCTTTCTTTTTTCGTTTGGGATGATGTCCAAAATAAGCATCCCGAAGATGTTGTTTGGCTACCCTTTTATAAGTTTGTCTTTGTTTAACTCCTTCTTTTTCAGCTATTTTTGTACAATTGTCAATTACCTTTTTAGCTAATTTGGCATCGGTTGGAAAAGTAATATTTTTTTCTTGAACAGTGGTGTCAATCTGAACTTCCTTTTCATTTTTCGCCTCTGGATGCAAGGCTACTGTTTGACTTAAAATAAATTCTAATCCTTTCTCTTTCAGTCTCTTTCTAAAATGAACAAACTCACTCGGGTCAAAAGGTTGCTTGTTTTGAAAAAAATATTCTCCTGTAAAATATTGCCAATAAGGGTTTTCTATCCAACGTTCAACTACAGATTCATCACTCTCTTTAAACATCTCTTTTAACAGCAGTAAACCTGCTATTTTTCTAATCGGAATAGAGGGTCTTCCTTGCTCTGAATATAGGTTTTGGAACTCAAACTCCATTTTTGACCAATCAAGCTCCCCTGCGAGTTTTACCAAAGGATGCTCAAGGTTTATAAGATCTGTCAGCCTAGTCTGAAATAAATTTTGCTGAAAATTCGGTTTTATTTTACCTAACATATTGCCACTTTTTTATACCTAAATATACACTTTTTGGCAATTCAACTTAGTGTTTTTAAGTTGTTTTTATATACAAGTTATTAACAATCAATCTGTTGTGTCATATTTAAGGATTGACTAATTAATGTCTTTTTAGAATCATTGAAACAATAAATACAAAAAACAACATAAAATTAATCAAAAAAAAGCACCGACTTTGGATTGGCGAAATTGACAGTAAAATCCATTGTGGGATTTTTTTTAGGAGGTAACAAGCGTTTATCCTCTTTGTTGTAATAGAATATTCTCCAAATCCAATTGTTGGAATTTTTGCTACATTTTATTAAAACTCCAATTTCTTCTTTCTCAACTCAAATTTTGTCCTAAATATACGCGACGCACCATTTCGTCTACGACTAATTCTTCTGGTTTTCCTTCTTTCAAAATACCGCCTTCAAACATAAGATATGTCTTGTCAGTAATGGCTAGGGTTTCCTGTACATTATGGTCGGTTATCAAGATTCCGATGTTTTTATTTTTTGAGTTGAGCCACAATGCGCTGAATATCTTCCACGGCAACAGGATCGACACCTGCAAAAGGTTCATCGAGTAGTATAAATTTAGGATCGGTAGCCAAACAACGCGCAATTTCGGTACGACGGCGTTCTCCACCCGAAAGTAAATCGCCACGATTGGTACGAATGTGTTGCAAACCAAATTCATCAATCAAACTTTCCATTTTGGCGTGTTGTTCTTCTTTAGAAAGTTTGGTTAATTGCAGCACACTCAAAATATTATCTTCGATACTTAATTTTCTAAAAACAGATGCTTCTTGTGCTAAATAACCAATGCCTTGCTGGGCTCTTTTATACATTGGGAAATGAGTAATATCTAAATCATCAAGATAGATATTGCCCATATTGGGTTTTACCAATCCAACAATCATGTAAAAAGAAGTCGTTTTTCCAGCACCGTTAGGTCCCAATAATCCTACAATTTCACCTTGATTTACCTCTACCGAAATGCCTTTAACAACACTTCGCCCTTTATAGGTTTTAACTAGATTTTCGGCTCTTAACTTCATTTTTTTATTTGTTAGTCAAAATTTAATATTTTCAATTTCTAAATCCCTTCTTTGGGAGTTAGGGGATTTTCTAATTCTTCCCAAAATTCATACGCCCTGCGCAAATGTGGCACAACAATAGTACCGCCTACAAGTGTTGCAATTCCCATTGCTTCCATCATTTCTTCTTTGGTAATTCCTTCTTTGTGACAATTTTCCAAATGGTATTTTACACAATCATCACAGCGTAAAACAGCCGAAGCGACTAAGCCCAATAATTCTTTTGTTCTTACGTCTAAGGCCCCTTCGGCGTAGGCATTGGTGTCAAGATTGAAAATTCGTTTTACAATTTTATTGTTGTCGGCTAATAGTTTTTCGTTCATCTTAGAACGATAATCATTAAATTCCTTAACTAAGTTGCTCATTTTTATTTTTCTTTTATAAACGATAGAAGAGATAATAACACTTAATTCGAAAATAATCAACATCGGAATGGCGACAATTGTTTGGCTCACAACGTCCGGAGGCGTTACTATGGCGGCAACAATTAGTACTATAACAATCGCGTATTTTCGGTACTTTCTTAAAAAATAGGGACTTACTAATCCTAGTTTTGTTAGAAAATAAATGATAATTGGTAATTCAAAAAATAGTCCACCCGCTAAAACAGATGTTTTTACCATTCCAATATAAGAATCGAGTGTAAATTGATTTTTTACAACATCACTTACTGTAAACGTGGCCACAAAGTTGACAGACATTGGGATGACCACAAAATAGCCAAAAAGTACTCCTAAAAAAAACAATAAGGAGGAAACGAATATGAATACTCTAGCATTTTTCTTTTCTTTTTCATACAAAGCAGGGCTGATAAATTTCCAAATTTGCCATAATATATATGGGAAAGCCAAGATGAAACCTGCTAAGATACACATCCAAACAAACATATTTACCTGTCCCTCCATTTCAGTATTTTGGATGATAAAAGGCAATTCTTCGATGCATATACTTTCGCCAAAATTTAATTGATGCGATAAATCACAAAAAAAACGATAGGTAAAAAAAGAAGGTCTCGTGGGACCAAATATAATGGTGTCGAACAGGTAGTCACTTACAAAATAGCTGCAAAGGCCATTATTATTACTGCCGCCGAGCTTCGAACTAATAACCATCTTAATTCCTCAAGATGATCTAAAAACGACATTTCTTTAAGCGTTTTCTTTCCATTATACAATTCCTTCTTTAAGATGTCATGCAAATGTAATACTCCTTTATACTCATCGTTGTCTACTACAATTAGTTGGGTAATGGCAAAATCTTCAAGCATATTCAAAGCATCTGCCACCATCGTTGTGGATTGTATTCTTTTTGGGTTTTTTGTCATAATATCTTTGGCAGTCAAATGGCCGAAAGTATCATTTTCATTGAGCATTCTTCGTATATCTCCATCAGTAATTATTCCAATTACTTTTTCATTTTCGATTACAGCGGTAACGCCAAGGCGTTTTTCGGAGATTTCGAAATTACTTTTTTTATGGATGCATCTGGTGCTACCATGGGTTTCAATGAGTTGTCGAGCATGTCTACCACTCGAAGGAGTAGTTTTTTTCCTAAAGCCCCGCCAGGATGATATTTTGCAAAATCTTCGCTTGTAAAATTTCGCATTTCTATCAGACAAACGGCAAGCGCATCTCCCATAACAAGTTGTGCTGTGGTGCTATTTGTGGGTGCTAAATTGTTTCGACAAGATTCTGCATCGACGGTAGTATTCAAAACAAAATTAGATTCTTTTGCTAAAAACGAGGTCATATTTCCCGTAATGGCAATTAATTTATTGCCAAATCGTTTCAATATAGGAATGAGGATTTTTATTTCGGGACTGTTGCCACTTTTTGAAATACAGATGACAACATCGTCAGGTTGTACCATGCCTAAATCGCCATGAATAGCTTCTGAAGCGTGTAAAAATAGCGCTGGTGTTCCTGTAGAATTAAACGTAGCGACCATTTTTTGTGCGATAATGGCGCTTTTTCCAATCCCAGTAACGATTAATCGCCCTTTGGAATGAAACAAAATTTGTGTCGCTTCGACGAAGTTAATGTCAATAAAATCAATTAGTTTAGCTATGGATTCACTTTCAGAAAGAATGGTCTTTTTAGCTAAAATCAATATATTTTCTTTTGTGTTCAAAATAGAATTAGTATAAAATTTGTATGTGTAAAAGAAATTAGTATCTTTAGGTGTCGCAAATTTAGATAAAATACCATTAATAAAGAATGAATTCAAACGAAATTGACATCCACAAAGAATTAAAGAAATTTTTTGGCTTTAACCAATTCAAAGGGTTACAGGAACGTGTTATAAAAAGCATCCTAAATAAGGAAAACACTTTTGTGATTATGCCTACGGGTGGAGGAAAGTCGCTTTGTTATCAATTGCCTGCTTTGGTTCAGGAAGGAACTGCTATAGTGGTTTCGCCTTTGATTGCCTTGATGAAAAATCAGGTTGATGCCATTAGAAGTTTGTCTTCAGAAAGTGGGATTGCCCATGTTTTAAACTCCTCGCTCACTAAAACCGAAATTGCTCAGGTTAAAGCAGATATTAGTTCTGGTTTAACCAAATTATTATACGTCGCTCCAGAATCATTGACTAAAGAAGAATATGTCAATTTCCTTAAGGCAGTTCCTATTTCGTTTGTTGCCATTGATGAGGCACATTGTATCTCAGAATGGGGGCATGATTTTAGACCAGAATATAGAAATTTAAAGTATATTATTAAGCAATTAGGCGATGTGTCTATTATTGGATTAACCGCTACTGCTACTCCAAAAGTGCAGGAAGACATCCTCAAAAACTTAGATATGTCTGATGCAACTACTTATAAAGCATCCTTCAATAGGCCTAATTTGTATTATGAGGTTCGTACCAAAACTAAAAATATTGAATCGGATATCATCCGTTTTATCAAGCAACATAAAGGAAAATCAGGCATTATTTATTGTCTGAGTCGTAAAAAAGTAGAAGCCATTGCCGAAGTTTTACAGGTCAACGGAATAAGTGCCGTGCCGTATCATGCGGGATTGGATGCAAAAACACGTGCGAGGCATCAGGATATGTTCTTATGGAAGATGTTGATGTGGTTGTTGCCACGATTGCTTTTGGAATGGGAATTGACAAGCCCGATGTGCGTTTTGTAATCCATCATGATATTCCAAAATCATTAGAAAGTTATTATCAGGAAACAGGACGTGCTGGTCGCGATGGTGGCGAAGGTCATTGTCTTGCTTATTATTCCTATAAAGATGTAGAAAAGCTCGAAAAATTCTTATCAGGAAAACCTGTGGCAGAGCAGGAAATTGGCTTTGCTTTATTGCAAGAAGTTGTGGCTTATGCCGAAACATCGATGTCGAGAAGGAAATTTCTCTTGCATTATTTTGGCGAAGAATTCGATACCGAAACAGGAGAGGGTGGCGATATGGATGATAATGTTCGCAATCCAAAAGTCAAGGTTGAATCTAAAGATGAGGTGGTTAAATTGCTCAAAGTCGTTCGGGATACCAAACATATTTACAAGTCCAAAGAAGTTGTTTTTACTCTTATTGGTCGTATAAATGCAGTCATAAAAGCTCATCGGACAGATGTTCAGTCATTTTTTGGTTCTGGCAGCGATCATGATGAGAAATATTGGATGGCCTTGTTGCGACAAGTTTTGGTTGATGGATTATTGTCAAAAGATATTGAGACCTACGGAGTTGTAAAAATCACAAAAAAAGGACTTGATTTTATTAAAAAACCAGTTTCTTTTATGATGTCTGAAGATCATGAATACAATGAATCCGAGGATGAAGCGATTGTTACCGCTGCAAAAGGCAGTGGAGTTGCCGATGAGGTTTGATGGGAATGTTACGAGATTTACGTAAAAAAGTAGCCAAAAGGTTAGGCGTTCCTCCATTTGTAGTTTTTCAAGATCCGTCCCTCGAAGATATGGCTTTGAAATATCCAGTTACCACCGAAGAATTAGTCAATATTCACGGTGTTGGAGAGGGAAAAGCAAAAAAATATGGCAAGGAATTTTTAGAATTAATTAGCCGTTATGTAGAGGAAAATGACATTATTCGGCCGGAGGATTTGGTTGTAAAATCAACCGGAGTCAATTCGGTCAACAAATTGTACATCATCCAAAATATTGACCGAAAATTACCACTCGATGATATTGCTTCTTCCAAAGGATTGGCGATGGAAGCTTTGATAACCGAAATGGAGCAAATCGTAAATTCGGGGACTAAGTTAAATATTAAATATTGGATTGACGAAATGCTCGATGAAGATCAGCAAGAAGAAATTCACGATTATTTTATGGAATCCCATTCTGATAACATTGAAGATGCTTTGAGAGAATTTGATGGCGAGTATGATCTTGAAGAATTGCGTCTGATGCGAATCAAGTTTATAAGCGAAGTGGCGAATTAGCATAAGAGAGGGATTTTAAAGGTATTAAAATCGTTGGGTGTCAAGTTTGATTATTTTAAACACATAAAAACATAGTTTTTAATTATTCTGAAAAGGCGTTTTCCTTTTATATAGCAAAACATAGCTATGTGTAACCAAGAATTAGTCTATCTCGTTCTTTTTTCTATGTGTTAAAATTTTAAATTCCCGTATAATTTGAAATTTCTATTGATTACACTCAACAGGTTAAAATTTAATCCTTGTTTATGACACTAAATAAAACACAAAGAATCCTGTCTATCGACATACTTCGTGGAATTGTAATGCTATTAATGGCACTCGATCACGTTAGGGATTTTTTTCACATCACAGCGTGGACGGACAATCCATTAAATTTAGAAACTACTACGCCAACTTTATTTTTTACACGATATATTACTCATTTTTGTGCACCAACATTTGTATTCCTGTCAGGAGTTTCGATTTACTTACAGAGTTTGCGAAAAACAAAAAAGGAATTAAGTTTCTTTTAATGAACGCGGTTTGTGGCTTGTGCTTCTTGAAGTTTCTGTTATTTCTTTTGCATGGTCTTATGATCCAAATTATAATTTTCTTTTTTTACAAGTAATATGGGTAATTGGAGTGAGTATGTTTTTACTCGGATTGTTAGTACGAACTTCCTATAAATTTATTTTTGTATTAGGATTGTTGTTTGTTTTTGGACATAATTTTTTTGATTTTATTGAGGCAGCAGATGATTTTAAACCCACATTTTTATGGGATTTATTCCATCATGGAAACTTTTCAGTCTATAAATTATGGGGAAATCATTCAGTTGTTTTATTTTATCCTATAATTCCATGGTTCGGATTAATGATGATGGGGTATTGTGCAGGAATATTTTTTACTTCAAAATACACCAAAGAGCAAAGAGCAAAAATATTACACGAATAGGAACTGGTTTGTTGCTTCTTTTTGTAGTCCTTCGATTTGTAAATGTCTATGGAGACCCAATAGCTTGGAGCGTTCAAAAAACAAATTTTTATACTTTTTTATCGTTTATTAATATTCATAAATACCCGCCATCATTGATGTATATGTGTGTCACAATTGGAATTGCTTTGTTGTCTTTAGTGCTTCTCGAAAGAGTAGAAAATAAAATCACAAAATGATTTCTGTTTTTGGCAGAACCGCTTTCTTTTATTATATAGTGCATCTTTATTTGATACATTTCTTAGCCACAATATCATTTTATCTTAATGGCCATTCTGTTAAGGAGAGTATCGATAATATTCAAAGTTATATGTTTTATTTTATCATGCCTGGAGAAGGGTATAATTATCTGGAGTTTATATTATTTGGGGAGGTATTATTTTAATTTGTTTCCGTTTTGCAAATGGTATGATATTTATAAAACAAATCACAAAGAAAAATGGTGGTTGAGTTATTTGTAAAATAGCATCTTTTAGTTGCTAAAAACTTCGCCTCGATGTGGTTTTAAAGCATCACGAACTTGAATCATTGTTTCATCGGTAACGACCATATAGGCAATGGTGTGCATATCGGTAAGAATCTCAAAGCCAGTAATATTCGGGGATAAATTTTCAGCGAGAATATATTCTTTCAAATGAATCTCGTGATGTTCGGCTGTCTTTGCCGAAGCCTGACCACGAAAATCCCATATTAGTTTTATTTGTCTAGACATTGTATATTAATATTTTTTCAAAGGTAACTTTTTGTTAAATTTGGAAAAACTTTATTGCAATGAATTATTTAAAATACTTTTTTCTTCTTATTTCAATTACTAGTTTCTCACAAGAACTTACCATTGGACAAGCAAATCATTTGGCTTCACTTCCAATAAAATGTTTGCAACAAGAATATCCTAATAAATTAGGACAAATGCTTATCGATAGTTCAGAGATTCAATCGCCAAAAAAACTGCATCCAGCTTTTTACGGGTGTTTTGATTGGCATTCTTCTGTTCATGGACATTGGAGTTTGGTTTATTTGCTGAAGCGATTTCCAAATATAGAAAAGAAGGAAGAAATTATAGCCAAACTCAAAATCAACCTATCAAAAGAAAATATTCAAAAAGAAATTGAGTATCTAACAAAAAATCATGAAAAATCATTCGAAAGAACTTATGGTTGGGCATGGATTTTAAAACTGCAAATGGAATTAGAAAACTATAATGAGCCTTTTGCTCAAGAATTAGCACAAAATCTAAAACCTTTATCTAATTTATTTATTCAAAGCTATTCTGATTTTTTACCAAAATTATTATATCCTATTCGGGCTGGAACACACACGAATACTGCTTTCGGATTATCATTTGCATTAGATTACGCTATTTTTTCAAAGAACTTAAGTTTCGAAAAACTAATAAAAGAAAATGCTATTCGGTTGTATCAAGAGGATCAAAACTGTCCTTTTAATTGGGAGCCGAGTGGCACTGATTTTCTTTCGCCTTGTTTGGAAGAAATGGGTTTAATGCAACGTGTTTTACTTAAGAAAGAGTTTTTTGCTTGGTTAAAAAAGTTTGCTCCTCAACTATCTAATAAAAAGTTTTCTTGGGAAGTTGCCAAAGTTTCTGATAGAACAGACGGGCATTTAGTGCATCTTGATGGATTAAATTTTAGTCGCGCTTGGAATATGTATCATTTGATTAATCAATATCCAAAAGAGTTCTCGCATTTAAAGTTATTGGCTGATACTCATTTTAATTTTTCTTTACCTTCAATAGTTGATGGGAATTATGAGGGTGAACATTGGTTGGCTTCTTTTGCTTTGCGTACTTTTGAAGAGAAAAAATAACTGTAATTCCTTACTTTTGCAAAAAAAAACAATTTCATGTCTCAAGAACTTCTTCTTCAAGTTTCTCCAGAAATAGCTGTAAATAAGGAATTGCTCAACGATTATTTATCTAGACAATTAAGGATTTCTCCAAAAGAAATTCAGCATGTTTTTATACTAAAACGTTCGATTGATGCGCGCCAAAAAGCAGTAAAAATCAATTTAAAAGTCGCTATTTACTTAGTTGGAGAACCCATTCAAGAGACCAAAATAGAATTGCCAGAATATAAAAATGTTGGCAATGCTCAAGAAGTGATTGTTGTGGGTGCTGGTCCTGCGGGATTATTTGCCGCATTGCAATTGATAGAACTGGTTTGAAACCCATAGTCATCGAGCGTGGTAAAGACGTTCGTGGTCGTCGTCGGGATTTAAAAACAATCAATCGCGATCATCTTGTTGATGAAGATTCTAATTATTGTTTTGGAGAAGGCGGAGCAGGAACGTATTCAGACGGTAAATTATATACTCGTTCCAAAAAGCGTGGCGATGTAAATCGGATTCTCGAATTATTAGTTGCTTTTGGGGCATCGCAAGATATTTTAGTCGATGCCCATCCGCATATTGGCACTAATAAATTACCGCAAATTATTCAGGATATTCGGGAGAAGATTATCGAAATGGGAGGTAAAGTACTTTTTGAAACCCGATTAACCGATATTCTTATCAAAAATAATGAAGTGCAAGGAATTGTTACGAAAAACGGAGACACTATTCTTGCTAACAAAATAATTTTGGCCACAGGTCATTCGGCCCGAGATATTTTGAATTGTTGGACAGAAAACAAATTTTCATCGAAGCCAAACCCTTTGCATTGGGCGTTCGAGCAGAGCATCCACAAGCCTTAATCGATAGTATTCAGTACAGTTGCGATTATCGTGGAGCGCATTTGCCACCAGCACCGTATTCGATTGTAAAACAGGTAGGGGGTAGGGGAATGTATTCCTTTTGTATGTGTCCCGGCGGTGTAATTGCGCCTTGTGCTACGAGTTCAGGCGAAGTGGTAACCAATGGTTGGTCGCCTTCAAAACGAGATCAGGCTACTGCCAATTCTGGGATTGTAATCGAATTAAAGCTAGAAGATTTTAAGCTCTTTGCCCGATTTGGCGCATTGGCAGGAATGGAATTTCAAAAGAGTATTGAACAAAAAGCTTGGCAGTTGGCTGGGCAAACTCAACGAGTTCCCGCCCAACGAATGGTCGATTTTACACAAAATAAAATATCTTCAAATATTCCTAAAACGTCCTATGCTCCTGGGACAACTTCGGTCGAAATGGGGCAGGTTTTTCCCGGATTTCTTACTCAAATATTGAGAGAAGGATTTATAGAATTTGGTAAATCGATGCGAGGCTATTTGACAAATGAAGCCATATTGCACGCACCCGAAAGTCGTACTTCGTCGCCCGTGCGTATTCCCAGAGATGCTGAAACCTTAGAACATGTTCAAATTAAAGGTTTGTATCCTTGTGGCGAAGGAGCTGGTTATGCAGGAGGGATTATTTCGGCAGCAATTGATGGCGAAAAATGTGCGCTGAAGATTGGGGAATTATTGAAACCGTAGGAACAGGTCGCGACATCTCCATACAAGAATAAAATTATTTTTATTAAAAAATAATTCAATTTTAATAATTTGGTGTAAATTTACACCAATTAAATTTAATGTTATGACACGACAAAGTATATCATTAGCCAATCAGAATGATGAATGGTTGAAACAACAAATAAACAAGGAAGAATTTACGAGCAAGAGTGAAGCTGTTAATTATTTAATCAAGCAAGCTCGTGAGCGTGAAGAATACCACCACTATGTCCAAATGAAAATTGATAGAGGGATTAAAAGCGGATTTAGTGCCAAAACAAAAGAAGAGCTTTTAGCAGAGATTAAAAAGCGATTAAATGTATCATTATAAGTTGTCATTTGAGGCAGAAGAAGATGTAATACGCATTTTTGAGTACGGTTTGGGTAGATTTGGTTTGCAACAAGCCACCAAATATTATGATATGATGTATGAGTGTTTTGATAAAATAGCTTCCAATCCATTTATGTTTCCAGTAGTGTCAAATTATAAAAATGCAGAGCGATTTTGTGTTTGTGGGGTGGATACAATTTATTATAATTTCAATGAAGAAGAGGTAGAAATTATTACGATAATTGGAAGACAAGATTACTAAAAAGTTCTTAGACATACAGTTTTTATTGTCTATCAAAATTGTACTTTAGTAAATAATTCCCAACAAATTTTTGTAGATACCATCTCTACAATGTAAATTATTATGAAACAAAAAGACGCTTTTGAAATTTTAAAACAAGGACATAATGTTTTATGTGAATCAAGGGTTGAATCTATAACTTTTTGGTTTTCAACGGAGATCTAACAGGTTTTTAAAACCTGTCAGGTCTAACCAGAAGAATAACAGTATCTTATTTCAACCCTTGATTCGTATGTTTTATTAACGGGTTTCGCTGGCAGTGGCAAATCCTATTTGTTAGAAGAATTTGCTAGTTGGGCAAGGGGAAATAAAAAAAATGTTGTTATGACTGCAACAACTGGCATTGCTGCAACTAATATAAATGGAAAAACTATACATAACAGCTAGAGTTTCGTTGCGGCTGCAAGCCGCACTTCTTAAAGGCGAACATTTCTTCAATCTAATTTCATATCGTTTATTGCAGTCTGTAATTGTATGTGCTAATAGTATTTGTCAATGCCGCCAAATCCGGAGATGAGTTTGTTGTCCCGTGTTTTTTGGATAAAGTTTGTTAGTCGTTTGGCAAATTCTTCGGGTCGTTTTCTTGCACCTTCAATGTATGCAATTCGTATTCGCTTGTAGGATTCTGAAAAATCCGTATAGTTTTTCCAAGCGGTTTCGTCATTTTTTATAGCATCTAAAATGTCTAATGGAAAAAGATACTCCTTTGAAATAATTTCTTGAATGGTTTTAAGAACAGAATGATGGATCAGATTCTTTTCGGCTAACCATTTTAGCCGTTCTTTATTGGGTTGTGAATAACTGCTCTTAGTTTGTCGAGGAGTAAATCGCTGCATTGTGTGGTCTTTGTCAAGGGTTTTGTTTGTGCTGTCTATCCAGCCAAAACACAGGGCTTCTTCAACGGCATCATTGTATAGAATGCGCTGTTCGCCAGTTGACTTTTTTAGCATAAACCAGCCAAACTTCTTTCTCAATGTTGAAATTCTGTTGAAGCCAATTTCGCCATTCAGTTCTTGTTTTGATGTTCAGAATTTTGTTCGTTGTCAATTTATAGGGCTTAGAAATATAGTTTAAAATAATTCAGTTTTAGTGCATTTTCTTTCTTGTTCTGAAAAATTTGTCGCGAATTGCACTTAATTTCACACATTAATTTGAGTCAATTTACTTGGTTAGTTGGCTTTTGCTTTGGAGTGTACTTCGCGACAAAAAATAAGTTTTGCAATCAGGCAGGATTTTGGTTAACCAAATTTATCGCGATTTGTCTTTATATTAAGCCTTCTCTTTTACAAATCCATCAATTACTTTTTGGTAATAATTAAAAGTAGTTTTAGCGATAGATTCCCAACTAAATAGTTGTAAAACGCGTTCTCGTCCAGCTTTTCCCATTTGGATTGCCAAGTTTTCATCGCTTAAAAGGAGGTTGATTTTTGCGGCAAAATCTTTTTGGAAGGCTTCAGGATTTGCAGGATTAAAATCAGTTCTAGAAATACTTTCTAGCGGAACTAAATGCCCGGTGCTTCCTTCGGTAATAATTTCTGGGATTCCGCCTACGTGGCTTCCTACAACTGGAGTTTCGCAAGCCATTGCTTCGAGGTTGATGATGCCAAAGGGTTCGTATAAAGAAGGGCAGGCAAATACTCGCGCGTGGCTGTATAGAATTTTTATTTTTTCGCGTGGCAACATTTCCGAAATCAAAATTATGCCTTCTCTTTCTTTGCACAAATCAGCAATCAAAGCTTCGGTTTCTTCGGCAATTTCCTTGGTGTCTGGTGCTCCAGCACAAAGCACAACTTGGCAATTTTTGTTAAAATATTTGGCAGCGGCAATTAGTTGCGAAATTCCTTTTTGACGTGTAATTCTTCCCACAAAAAGCACGAATGGGACTTCAGGATCAATTCCATATTCTAAAAGTAGGCTTTCATCGAATGTAGGTTTGTAAAATTCAGGATCGATTCCGTTATGTATTACCGTCACTTTTTCTGGAGCAACACCATAAGCTTCGATGACATCGTCTTTCATTTGTTTGCTCACAGCAATAATTCCGTCGGCAGTATTATAGGCGCTATTTTCGATCCATCGGGAAAGGAAATAACCGTTGCCCAGTTGCTCCACTTTCCAAGGGCGGTGTGTTTCTAAACTATGGGTAGTCAAAATAAGAGGTATTTGTAATAGTTCTCGGGTAAAAATCCCTGCGAGATGTGTGTACCAAGTGTGGCAATGTACAATATCAGCTTGCGGTGTGGCTTGCGCCAACTCGACATTTTTACTCAAATTATGAAACATTTTAATGTGCGGATTGTTATCATCAACCATTTTAGTTAATGAAGAAGTGATTCCTTGCACATTCATATTTGTTGAATTTACAGATTGGTCGCCAAAACAGCGCACTTCTATCTGTCCTAATTTAGACAATTCCTGACTTAAAAAATCGATGTGTACTCCAGCACCACCATAGATGTTAGGTGGAAATTCATTGGTAAAAAGAGCTATTTTCATGTTGTAATTTTTTATCAATTTTTATTCTTTTTTTGGTGTTGATAAATTTTGTGTCAACAATCCAAATATAATAATTTTCCTTTAGCTATTAAGTAAGTCGAAAGTTTTAATGTCGTAAAGTCAAACGAATGAATAGTGATAAAATCTATTTATAATCAAATACTTGTGTCGTTTTGCCAGATTTTAAAATGCGACATTATTGCATAGCTATTACTTACATAGGCTAGAGAGCGAAAATAGTAATGCATATTCATAAAAAAAGCCGAAATTTTTTTTCGGCTTTTAGTTCAATACTATTATTTCTTTTTCAATCGATCTTTGAATAGTTTTTCGAATTTTTCAATTTTGGGTTGAATAACCATTTGGCAATACGGTTGGTTTTTATTGTTTTGATAATAATTTTGGTGGTAGTCCTCGGCTTTGTAAAATTGGTTAAACGGTTCTACCGTTGTCACAATTGGATTGGAATATATTTTTTCTTTTTCCAAATCATTAATGATAGCATGAGCTTCTTTTTTTTGTTCTTCGGATGTATAAAATATCACAGAACGGTATTGGGTTCCTACATCGGCACCTTGGCGGTTTAGCGTTGTTGGGTCGTGAACGGTAAAGAAAACTTTAAAAATCTCGTCTAATGAAGTAATAGATTTGTCATAAGTAATTTGAACAACTTCAGCGTGACCAGTCGTTCCTGAGCAAACCTCTTCATAAGTAGGATTAGTTGTTTTTCCTCCAGCAAATCCAGAAACTACCGATTTTACTCCGTTTAGTTGCTCATAAACAGCTTCTACACACCAATAGCAACCGCCTCCCAGTGTTATGGTTTCTAAATTGTTTTTTGCATGATTTGCTGTAATAATTTGGTCTGGGACAAAATCCATGGCGACGGAATTCATGCAATATCTTTTTCCTGTTGGAGCCGGACCATCATCGAAAAGGTGTCCTAAATGGCCGTTGCATCTTCCGCAAAGGGCTTCGGTTCGTCTCATTCCATAAGAATTATCTTCTTTATAAACCACGCTATTTTTGTTGTCTTGTTCAAAAAAGCTTGGCCAACCGCAACTGCTGGCGAATTTTTGGTCGGATTTAAATAGTTTATTGCCACAAGCGGCGCAATAATAAGTTCCTTTTGTATCAGAATTCCAAAATTTTCCAGTAAACGGCCTTTCTGTATCGGCTTTTCTTGAAACAGCGTATACGTCTTCTGGAAGCACTTTTTTTCCATTCGGCATCGGTAAGATTGAGTTTGGTTGTGTCGGTATTGGAGTAATACGGATTTCCTGGTTTGTTAATTACGTTTTCCATGGTTGAAGGTTTTATACTATCGTTTTGTTTTTTTGTTTGTCCACAGGCTTGAAGCATAAATGACAGAATCAAGAAGGATAGGATTCGAATTGAGATTGTTGATTTCATGTTTTTTTAATTTTTAGATACCCCAAAAGTATAATTTGGTTGCGTTAGAGGATGTCGTGTAGTTTACATACTAGTAAATTTTAAGTAATCTTTAACGATTTCAATAGTTAAAAAAGCAATCATATAGCATTCGTTTTCAGGTAATAAAATTAGTGTTTTAGTGAATTAAACAGGCGTTAAACTTTTCACAAACTTTCCGTAGTACTAAAATCAATTTCTTTTTTTGTATTTTTGACAGGCTAAACTATATGAAAGAAGAAAACGTAATATTGGTTAATTCCAAGGATGAGCAAATAGGATTGATGCCTAAGCTCGAAGCACACGAGAAAGCGGTTTTACACCGTGCCTTTTCAGTATTTGTGTTGAATAATAAGAATGAAATGATGCTCCAGCAGCGAGCGTATCAAAAGTACCATTCGCCATTGTTGTGGACGAATACGTGTTGCAGTCATCAACGGGAAGGCGAAACCAATATTCAGGCAGGAAGTCGAAGACTGTATGAGGAAATGGGATTTAAAACAGACTTAAAGGAGTTGTTTCATTTTATATACAAAGCTCCATTTGATAACGGATTGACAGAACACGAACTCGATCACGTTATGATTGGTTATTATAATGAAGAACCAAAAATAAATAGCGAAGAAGTCGAAAATTGGAAATGGATGGGTATTGAAGAGGTTAAAAATGACATTCAATTGCATCCCGAAATTTACACGGTTTGGTTTAAAATAATTTTCGACGAATTCTATCATTTTTTAGAAGAACATAAGATATAACTTTGTAGGTTTGAGGTAAGAAGTTAGAGATTAGAAGTGACAAGATGGAATATCTCACTTCTTAATTCTTTTTTTAAACTTCGTATTTCTAACCTCTAACCTCTAACTTCAAATGAAAGTAACTGTTTCAAGAAAATCCCACTTTAACGCAGCCCATCGTTTGTATCGAAAAGATTGGACTTTCGAGCAGAATGATGCTGTTTTCGGGAAATGCAACAATCCTAATTTTCACGGACATAATTACGAATTGATAGTGAGTGTTACGGGTAACATTAATCCTGAAACGGGTTATGTGATGGATATTAAGGATTTGAGCGATTTGATTCTTGAAGAAGTTGAAAAACCTTTTGATCACAAAAATCTTAATCTAGATGTTCCTGAATTTGAAAATCTAAATCCTACAGCCGAAAATATTGTGGTTGTGATTTGGAATAAAATTAAAAAAAGGATAAAACCTGAGTTTGATTTGGAGGTAGTTTTATTCGAAACGCCTCGAAATTTTGTAACCTATAATGGTAAATAATGGCACTAAAAATAGGAGATAAAATCCCGAATTTTTCAGCAAAAGATAGTAATGGAAATAATTTTGTTAGCTCATCAGTTGTTGGTATAAAGCCTGTTGTTTTCTATTTTTATCCAAAAGATAATACACCGGGTTGTACGTCTCAAGCCTGTGGTTTTAGAGATAAATATGAAGATTTTAAAGAGTATGATGCCGAGATTATAGGAATTAGTAACGATAGTACTGATTCACATCAAAAATTTATTAACCAATATAAGTTGCCCTTCAAATTGCTTTCGGACGATGATAAAAAAATCAGAACCCTTTTTGGCGTAAAGCCCAATTTATTTGGATTGCTTCCCAAAAGAGTAACTTATGTGGCAGATAAGAACGGTATTATTCAATTAATTTTTGACAGTTTGGCTGCTACAAAACATATTTCTAAATCATTGGAAACGATTAAAAAAGTAGCTTTATAAATTGTTTAAAATGTACTAAGTGATAGCTATAATGTCGCATTTTGAAATCTGATAAAATGATACAAGCCTTTGATTGTAAATAGATTTTATCACTATTCATTCGTTTGACTTTATGACATTAAAACTTTCGACTTAGTTAATAATTGCTTTTCAGATTAGTAAAATTTGTTAATTAAAAAAAACATGAATACAAAAATATATCCTTTGCAATTCGAGCCTATTCTAAAAGAAAGAATCTGGGGGGGGACGAAGTTAAACACATTGCTTGATAAACCTATTGTTTCGAATACTACTGGCGAAAGTTGGGAAATATCGACTGTCGAAGGCGATGTTAGTGTGGTTGCCCATGGGAATTTGGCAGGAAAATCACTCAATGATTTGATAGATTTGAACCCTGAATCTATTTTGGGAACCGAAGTTTATAAAAAGTTTGGTAAACAATTTCCTTTGCTTTTAAATATCTCGATGCCCGAGAAGATTTGTCTATACAGGTGCATCCTAATGATGAATTGGCAAGAAAGCGTCATAATTCATTTGGAAAAACGGAGATGTGGTATATTATGCAAGCCGATAACGAAGCTCGAATAATTGTGGGTTTCAAAGACAAATCTAATGCGGGAGAATACCTCGAAAATTTAAAAAACAAGAATTTGCTTTCCATTCTTGAGGACGTAAAAGTAAACGAAGGCGATGTTTTCTTTTTAGAAACTGGAACAGTTCATGCTATTGGCGCCGGAATGGTTGTTGCCGAAATTCAGCAAACATCTGATATTACGTATAGAATTTATGATTTTGATCGAGTTGATGCTCAGGGAACTTCAAGAGAATTGCATGTTGATTTAGCTCTTGATGCTATCAATTATGACAAAATTGATACCTATAAAAAGTACGACAAGAGATTAAATCAGTCGAATGTTATTGTGGATTGTCCTTATTTTACAACTAATTTTATTCCTTTAGAAGGAAAAGAGGTAATAAGTAAAACGGGGAAATCATTTACGGTATATATGTGTGTTGAGGGCAAATTTGAAATCGAGTGTGATGCTGCAACGTTTTCCTATAAAAAAGGGGATACAGTTTTGATTCCGGCAGCCCTGAAACAGTTCAATCTTAACGGAAAAGCTTCGGTTTTAGAAATTTATATTTCATAGTCGGTAATAGAAAGATTATGTGTACTTTTGCAATCGCAAATTAAAATTAAAAATAAAATGGCAAACGTCAAAAATTTAAAGAAAGACATCAACTACGTTTTAGGGGATATTATAGAAGCAGTTTACTTGTTTGAGATTACTACAACAGGAAAACCAACAGCAGAAACTAATGCTTTAATTGATGAAGCAATTGCTGCTTTTGATACATTGATTACTAAAGTGAATGCAAAAAATGTAGAAGACAAAAAAGCCCATTTCAAACAAATCAACGTAGAATTGGAACAAACTGCAAATCAATTGATTGCTAAAATCAACGAATTACAGTAAAAAAAGTAAGTAAAAAAGCTTGAATTTATTTGGATAATTCAAATTCAAACTTATATTTGCACCCGTAATGAGTCGCCAGCGTAGCTCAGTTGGCTAGAGCAGCTGATTTGTAATCAGCAGGTCGTGGGTTCGAGTCCCTCCGCCGGCTCTTCGATAAAACCATCTAATTTTTTTAGATGGTTTTTTTATTGCTTGACTATCCGCTGCAATACCCATAAAGATTGATATACGAATTATACCGATAAAAGCGAATTTTTATTTAGAATTTGAAATGCTCTCAAATCAGTGTACATTCTTTTATTTGTCTGCTATTTTTAGATTTTGGCTCGTTTTGCGGACAGTCTCTTATTTTATAAAATTTAGGTTTGTTCCAGTTTCTATTTCTGTTGGATTTTGACCCTGTCTAAAAAGGCGTGCGGATAAATTCCCTTTTAAAGTCATTTGGTCTCCTTTTACTGCTATCCAACTTCCTTCTCTTAGTCCTAAAACGGGGAACGTGTTAAAGGCATGAAATTCCTTTATCCTTGTTTCTCGGGTTTCTCCCATGTGTTCTAATCCAGGAATAGCATCTAGGTAATGTGGATTCAAATTGAAGGGAACGAGCCCTAGGGTTTTGAAACTTGGTGGATAAATAATAGGCATATCATTCGTGGTTTGCATTGTCAGTCCACAAATATTGCTTCCGGCGCTGGTTCCTAAATAGGGAGTTCCGTTTGTTACGGCATCTGCAAGAACGGTTAAAATATTGTTTTGATAAAGTTGGGAAACCAATAAAAAAGTGTTTCCGCCACCAGTAAAAATTGCTTCGGCTTTTTTAATTGCCATTGCCAAATCTTCAAATTCGTGAATCCCTTTTACTTTCTTGTTTATTTTGGCGAAAGCCAATGCTACTCTTGCGGTGTATTCTTCGTGAGAAATCCCAGCGGGTCTAGCAAAAGGAATAAAAAGTATTGTTTTACAATGCTCAAAATGAGTAGCTAATTCAGGCAAAAGATATTCTAAATAATCTTCTCCGTAGCGTGTTGATGTGCTGGCGATAATTATATTTTTCATTTTAATAGGACTCAATAATTCGTGATAAAGGTATTAAATCACTCTTTTTAATTTGTTTTTCAGGTTTTTAATTAACATATTTTTATCAAGGCATTATAAATTAATTAGGAAGGTATTGAAATACTTTTACATCGTTTCAATACTATGAAGTGTCAGTCTATGAGTCGATTTTTATTTATTGGGTTTGTTTTATTTTGTCAAATTATTTTCGGTCAAACGGCGGTCGAAAAAGTAATTCACGGAAAAATAATAGCAGAATCCAAAGGGGTCGAAGGCGTTACAGTTGTAAATTTGGTAAACGAAAAAAGTACGGTAAGCGATGGCAATGGCGAGTTCTATATTTTGGCAAAAGCCGAAGATTTATTGGTTTTTTCTTCAGTAAATTTAGACTATTACCGAAAAATAATTGAGGAAGAAGACCTAAGACAGGAGGTTGTAATCATAAAGATGACCACGAAAATTACTGAACTCAAAGAAGTAATTGTGAATGAATATCCTGAAATTAATGCCGTTTCATTAGGGATTGTTCCAAAAGGAATAAAGCACTACACGCCAGCAGAGAGTAAATTATATACCGCCACATCTGGAGGAGGAATTGATGGGCTTTTGAATATGCTATCAGGACGGACTAAAATGCTAAAAAAAGAACTCGAAGTCGAAAAAAAACAAATCATGTTAGCAAAAATAGCGATTCTTTTTGACGATAAATATTATGTTCAAACGCTCAAAATCCCTCCAGATTATATCAAAGGATTTCAGTATTATTGCGTTGACGATGCAAATCTGACTGCTTCGTTGGAATCTAAAAATAAAGCAATGATTATGTTTTTGATGACAGCATTAGCGGTAAAATACAATGAAATCATTCATGATGAAAAGTAAACTAGGTGTTCTTTTTTTGTTTTTGTTTTGTCAATTTTGTTCAGGACAAGCCTTGATTAGAAAACCATTGCACGGAATAGTCGTAAACGATTCCGTCAAAGTAGAAGGCGGTTATGTTTTTAATGTAAATTCAAAAACAAGAACATTTATAAGTTCACAAGGCTTTTTTGACCTCATGGCGAAGCCCAAAGACACCTTGCTTATTTCCAGGTCAAACGCATTAAAAACCATTAAATTTTAAAATGATTTTTTTAATATAACCATCTGAAATACAACGAATTAAATTTGTTTTAGCAAATTAAATTTTGTATATTTATCTGATAATCAGATGCTTAATATGAAATTAAAAAACAAATTGTTTATATTTGCTCAAACTATTCCAGACTTTAGATTGAACAGAAAAAAAATTACACCCTTCGGAAAATATTGTTTTCATAACCATACTTGCCGTCATATGCGGGGCAGAAACTTGGGAAGAAATTGAAGATTACGGCATTGTTAAGCGTGAGTTTTTGGAAACTATCTTAGATTTAGAAAACGGGATTCCTTCTCACGACACGTTTAATCGTTTTTTCTCTTTGCTAAAACCCTCTTTTTTCGAAGAACATTTCGTGTCTTGGATTAAATCAATATCTAACCATTACAAGGGTGTCGTGGCAATTGACGGCAAAACAGTTCGAGGTTCTAAGCAATCTGGATTGAAGTCTGCCATTCATTTGGTAAGTGCTTTTTCTACAGAAAACGAAATCTTTTTAGGTCAAATTAAAACAGAAGAGAAATCAAATGAAATTACGGCAATCCCAGAACTTTTAAAAGTGTTAGACCTTGAAAATGCTATTATTACCATAGATGCAATGGGTTGTCAAACAGATATAGCAGAAGTGATTATTGAACAAAAGGCAGATTATATTTTGGCGGTAAAAGAAAACCAAAAAGAATTATATCAAGATATTGAAAGTGCTTTTTTGATTCCCTCAAAAGACAAATCAAAAATTTATATAACCGAGGAAGTTGGTAGCGGAAGGGTAGAAAAAAGGACTTGTACTGTGATGGATGATTTGAGTCATTTATTAAATCCAACTAAATGGAATTCATTACAATCTATTGCAAAAATAGAAAGTGAAAGGTTTATAAAATCAACTGGTAAAACACAGAAATCAACTCGGTTTTATATAACAAGTTTACCTTGTGATGCCAAGAAAATAGCGGATGCTGTTCGTTCACATTGGAAAATTGAAAACAATTTACATTGGCATTTAGACGTTTCCTTTGGAGAAGATAAGAGTAGAAAAAGACATAAAAACGCGGCACAAAATTTTTCGTCAGTCTTGAAATTATCATTAAAAATACTGCTCAATGAAACAATTAGTCCTGTAAAGAAGAGCGTCAGAAGAAAACGTAAAATAGCAGGTTGGGATAATCATTATCTTTTATCTTTGTTCAACTTTTAATGCGTTTGACCTGGCTTATTTCGAGTTTTTCACTAAAATCTAAAAAAATAATTCTTACTGAAAAAGATTTCAATGTTTTGCTTTTAACCATAAAACTAGAGACTTTCATAAATCAATTAAAGGAAGTGGTTGTTAAAAAAATAGAACTAAAACCTAATCTTGGTAAAATTCAAGGAATAATAGATACAAAATATTTTGATGATAAACAGTCTTCGCCAATAAACCGGACAATGCCAATTCTAGGCATTGAAAACGGAATGGATTTTATTAGAATAGGGAAAATGATTGGAAAATTATTCAAAAAAGGAAAGCCCAATAGAGTAGAAGTTGTTCAGTATGGCGATTTTTCTAAAAAGGCAATAAAAACGATGAAACATTCCTTTTTTACCAATACATTAAATCTTAAAGAAGATGAAATTGGACTTTTTCTTATCTATTGTGAAAACGATTCAAAATCAAAATCCTTTTTAAAACCTGAATCTCAATTTGAATTAATTGATTTTCTGATTGCAAAGTATCAGGAATTTAAAAAAATCACAACGATTGAAAACGAGAAATAATCAGAATTTGAGCGGTATTAATTATTTCTAAAAAGAATGTCTTTTATAACTTTGCAAGTTTGTAACTTTGCAATCTAAAATCAGTAAATTATGTTCGGAATAGGCGGAGGGGAATTAATATTTATATTATTTGTTATTCTCATGCTTTTTGGCTCAGATAAAGTGCCGGAAATGGCAAGAACAATGGGAAAAGCTATGGCGCAATTAAAAAACGCTACCAATGATATAAAAAGCGAAATTCAGAAAGGAGCAGAAAACAATGGTTTTGATTCAAAAATGCTGAATGATTTGACGCATACGATTAGCTCTGAAATGAATGGGGCTAATTTGTTAGGAGATGCAAATCCAATGAAAGGAATTTCAAATACTTTTGCATCCGAAATCACTAAAACTAGAAATGATTTGCATAGAGAAGTTTCTAGTTTGGACGAAGTTTCAACTGCGATTACTGTTGAAACGGATAAAACCAAAGAGACTATATTGAGCGAAACAACTTCTCAAACGGATCGGACAGAAGAACAAATTGAGGATAGTGTTGGGGGGCCAATAAAACGCAGAAAATAATGCTGGAAAGAATACTGTTTCTCGACGAAAAATTATTTATTTATTTGAATGGTTTAGGTTCTGAAACCTATGATGGATTTTGGTTGTTGGTCACAAAACAAATTCATTGGATTCCTTTTTTTGTGGTGTTATTATATTTTATTTATGATAAATTAGGAACAAAGCAAACCTTATATTTATTGTTTTTCGTAGCGATTTTGCTTGTTTTTACAGATCAAATTACTAATCTATTCAAAAACGGATTTCAAAGATTACGCCCTTGTAGTAATCCTGAAATAAATACAAAAATAAGAATTGTAAAATCGAGTGCAACCTTCAGTTTTTTCTCGGCTCATGCAGCAAATACAATGGCAGTCGCCACTTTTTTATATCTTAATTTAAAATCGTATTTTAACTATTTAGGATTTTGTTTTTGTGGCCGTTAATCTTTGCTTATAGCCGAATATATCTAGGATTGCATTATCCATTAGACATTATTTCTGGATATGCATTTGGAAGTATTTCAGGATTTTTGATGTTTAAATTATATCAAATAGTACAGAATAAATATTTTGCGGTTTAGTTCTTTTAAACCTTTTTATTTTGTGTTTGGATGCTTTTAAAAAGAAGTGCTACACTAAACTGTGCTTTTATAAAATGCGGCTTACCGTTAAACCATCTCGAATGGGCAATAAAACCGTTTCTACCCTTGGGTCATTTTTTAATAATAGATTATATTCCATAAGCACTTTTGTACTCAAATCATTTGGCTGTAATGGGTCAAGAATTTTTCCGCTCCACAACACATTGTCTGAAAGGATTATTCCTCCCTTGTTCATTTTTGGAACGATTAATTCAAAATAATTAATGTAATTTTCTTTGTCGGCATCAATAAAAACCAAATCAAATTTTAAATTTAGCGTTGGGATAATGTCAATTGCTTCTCCAAGATGTTGTACAATTTGGTTTCCCCAACTTGATTTATCAAAGTATTTTCGCTGAAAATCAAACAATTCTTCCTTGATGTCAATCGTGTGTAGCATGCTATTTTCTTGCATTCCTTCGCACAAACACAAGGCTGAATAACCAGTATAAGTGCCAATTTCTAGAATATTCACGGGGCGAATTAATTTAGAAAGCATGCTCAAAACCCGACCTTGAAAGTGACCACTTAACATTCGTGGCAACAAAATTTTCTGGTAGGTTTCTTTGTTTAGAGCTGCAAGTAATTCAGGTTCTTTTTCAGAATGTTGCTCGATGTATTCTTCTAATTCTTGGGAAATAAAATGCATTATTTAAATTTTGTCAAAGTTATCAAATTATCAAATGCACAAATCAACAAATTGTAATTAACTTTGCACAATGATGAACAAAAAAGACATACGAGCCTTATCAAAAGAACAATTGCGCGATTTTTTTGTTGCTAGTGGCGACCAAGCTTTTCGTGGAAACCAAGTTTACGACTGGTTGTGGAGCAAAAGTGCGCATAGTTTTGACGACATGACTAATGTTGCAAAAGCTACTCGTACGATGCTCGAAAACAACTTTGTAATTAATCACATCAAAGTTGATACAATGCAGCGCAGTGAGGATGGGACGGTAAAAAATGCAGTTCGTTTGCATGATGGGTTGGTGGTAGAAAGTGTCTTGATTCCAACGAATACTCGAACAACAGCCTGTGTTTCTAGTCAAGTGGGATGCAGTTTAGATTGTAATTTTTGCGCCACGGCACGACTGAAAAGAATGCGAAATCTTGAGCCAGGAGAAATTTATGATCAAGTAATTGCAATAGACAAGGAAAGCAGATTGTATTACAATCGTCCTTTGTCGAATATTGTTTTTATGGGTATGGGCGAACCGCTTATGAATTACAATAATGTGATGAAAGCTATCGAAATGATAACTTCAAACGAAGGTTTGGGGATGTCGCCAAAGCGAATTACGGTTTCGACTTCGGGAGTGCCAAAATGATTAAAAAATTGGCTGACGATGAGGTAAAATTCAATCTGGCGGTTTCTTTGCATTCTGCCATTGATGCCATTCGTGCGAGAATTATGCCTTTTAGCGAAAATTTCCCTTTGGATGATTTAAGAGAATCATTAGTGTATTGGTACAAGAAAACAAAAAGTAAAATTTCTTTTGAATATGTAGTTTGGAAAGGGATAAATGATGATAAAGCGTCTATTGATGCCTTGGTAAAATACTGTAAATACGTTCCTTGTAAAGTCAATTTAATCGAATATAACCCTATTGATGATGGCGAGTTTCAGCAAGCTTCTGAAGAAGCGATTAATGCTTATATAAAAGCACTTGAAGCGATTGGAATTGTGGTAAAAGTGAGGCGAAGTCGAGGAAAAGATATTGATGCTGCTTGTGGTCAATTGGCTAATAAAGAAGCATAAAAAATGCCTCAAAACGATATTGAGGCATTTTTGATTTGAAAGTTTATAAAAATTATTTTTTCAGATGAATTTCTTTTGCAGCACCACCATCTATGGTAATAGTTGCTAAATCATCGCAGGTGCCATTTCCAAAATCTAAAACAGCTTTGTGATCATTTTTCAAAATCTCGGTAATTCCTTTGACAGGAAAAGGCATTTTACAAGTCATTACAAATCGCAATGCATTTTCCTTTTTGGTAGTAAAGGTGTATTTTTCGCCATTAGGGAAAGTGGTACTATTGTATCCCCAAACTAAGAAAACATTGTCTTCCCAATTGCCAATAGTAGCCATTCCTTCTACCATTTCTCTAACTCTCGTTCCAATTCTTGTATAGATTTTACCATCAGGGAAGGTAATTTTTAAATCTATAGTATGCGTTGTTACTGGATGTATATTTGGAGCTAAATCAGTACTTTTTAATTCACGAGTAAATGTTTTAGTTCCTTCAATTAACTTGCCATTGTGGTAAAATCCTACCAATGTATAGGTAATGGTTTTTATTGGAATTGTAAAATCTTTAGTAAAGCTAATAATGATTTTTCCTTTTACAATATTGCCGTTATGCAAAGTACAGCCTTCGGTTCCAAAATCGATGGTTCTTGTCCAAGTGTCATTGGTTAAAACACTTGTAATTGTCGCACATGGAGGCAATAGGCTGACCATTCCGCCGCTGGTTTTATTGATGATGCTTTTTTGCACATCAAACTGGTCTTCAGCAATGATGGAAACATCGTCTACCGTGGCATCAATTTCTGAATTTGCTATGGCATCATCAGTTGTAATTGTTTTAGAAGTTGCTGCGGTATTAACAGATTCATTAGTTGAGCAACTAATAAAAATTGTGATACAAACCAATGATAGGAATAATAAAAATTTAGTTTTCATAATAAATAATTTTTAGGTTTAACTATTTGACATGTAAATTAATATAAGGTTTAAATGGGGTTTCAAATTTATTTAAAAAAAACAGAAATCAATTGCTTTTTATTCTAAAATCGATGAACTACACTTTTTTGGATTATATTTTCTAGTATAATAAATAACTCCTAATCGTGGGTTTTAGTATACTAAGCTTTCAATTTTTGAAGTATTAATAAGAGATAATTAATGCATAGCAACTCAAAATCGAATCACTAAAATGCTTTACTTGCCGAGAATAGTTGCTGTTTTTTTATTCTAAAATAGTATATTTGAAGTCTAAATGAATATCACTTCTCAAATAAAGCAGCCTATTTTTAACGAGATGGAACTTTTCGAAAAAAAGTTCTATGAATCGATGACTTCGCAGGTGGCTTTGCTGAACAGAATCACTTACTATATTGTGAATCGAAAAGGAAAACAAATGCGTCCGATGTTTGTTTTTTTGACTGCAAAAATGGTTTCTGAGGGAATGGTAAACGAAAGAACCTACCGTGGTGCATCGGTTATCGAGTTGATTCATACCGCAACTTTGGTGCATGATGATGTGGTCGATGACAGCAATCGTCGAAGGGGATTTTTCTCTATCAATGCACTTTGGAAAAATAAAATTGCTGTTCTTGTGGGCGATTATTTGTTGTCTAAAGGCTTGTTACTTTCCATAGACAACGGAGATTTTGATTTGTTGCGAATTATTTCTGTCGCCGTGCGCGAAATGAGCGAAGGCGAATTATTGCAAATCGAAAAAGCCAGAAGACTCGATATTACCGAGGCCATTTACTACGAAATTATTCGAAAAAAGACGGCTACCTTAATCGCTGCTTGTTGCGCTCTCGGAGCAAAATCGGTTGTCGAGGACGAAAAACAGGTAGAGAATATGCGAAAATTTGGCGAACTCATTGGTATGGCTTTTCAAATCAAGGATGATTTATTCGATTATAGTGAGGAAGCTATTGGAAAACCCACAGGAATCGACATCAAGGAGCAAAAAATGACTTTACCCCTTATTCACGTTTTGAATAATTGTACTTCTAAAGAAAAGTCTTGGCTCATCAATTCGATTAAAAACTACAATAAGGACAAAAAAAGAGTGAAAGAAGTGATTGCTTTTGTAAAAAGGAATAACGGATTGACTTATGCCGAACAAAAAATGGCGCAATTTCAGCAAGAAGCGCTTTTGCTTTTAGAAAATTATCCCAAATCAGCGTTTAAAGACGCTTTGATTTTGATGGTAAATTATGTTATCGAAAGAAAAAAATAATTTTTTTTTTCAAAAAAAGTATCTCCTGAAACCTTTATTTTATTGGGTTTTTTGTTTTTTATCTTAAAATTGTAATTTCCAATGCAACCTTTTTGCAATTAGACTCGTCTTACTTATAGAAACACTTTTAGAAAACAAAATTGAAAGTAATTCCTTTTAACCTTGAAGAAAATGAAATCATTCGTTTGGCAATCGACAACAATCGAGCTGCTCAGCAAAGGATATATGCTAAATTTTCTTCGAAAATGTTAAGTGTTTGCCGTCAATATATAAAAGACATTCATCAAGCCGAAGACATTATGATTACTGCTTTTATGAAAGTGTTTGTTAATTTGAAAAAATTTGAAAAAAAAGGAAGTTTTGAAGGTTGGATTCGGCGGATTATGGTCAACGAATGTATATCGCATATCAGGGTTCAAAAGAAAGTGAGTTTTCTGGACGAAGAGAAATATTCAGAGGAAAGTTTTAACAATATTGAAAGTCAATTTTCGGTCGAAGATATTCAGTATTTAATTGATGGTTTGCCCGATGGGTACAAAATTATTTTCAACTTGTATGCAATAGAAGGCTATAAACATCAGGAAATTTCGACTATGCTGGGAATTAATGAAGGAACATCAAAATCACAATTGTCACACGCTCGAAAAATATTGAAAGAGCAAATACTGACACTAAAAAATTACAGTAATGGAACAGAATAAATTAGAAACTCAATTCAAGGAAAAATTGAATTCTCGTGAAATCAAACCAACAGAAATGGCTTGGGATCGATTAGATGCAATGCTTTCGGCAGTAGAAAAACCAAAACGCAAATCTCCTTGGTTTTATATTGCGGCTAGTTTTGTTGGTTTATTATTGGTTGGAACTATTTTTTTGAATCAAAAAGAAAATACAATTGAGAATCAAAAAAATACTGTTGTAATTCAACCGTCAATTGAAACAAAAAGGGATGAAAAACCATCAAATCCTTTAGACATAAATTCTGAAAACAACAAAGGAAGTCTTATTCCATTAGAAAGAATAGTAGCTGAAAAAGTCAGCAAAATATTAATATTAAATAAAGATTCATTAACCAATAAAAACAGTTCAAGTCAAATCGCAGAAGTTTCAATCATCAATCAAAAAGAAAATCAAGAATCCATACCAACTCAAACAAATAGTATTACAAATACTGAACTATTGGCTAGAATAGATCAATCAGCAAGATTAAAAAATGAGACCAATTCCAATTCAGAGGTACATATTAATGCAAAACATTTATTGCAGCAAGCAGAAAAGGATTTGGAGCCTACTTTTCGCCAAAACGTTTTTAGCAGACTAGCCGATAACTTCAAAATTGTAAAAGAAGCTGTTGCAAATAGAAACAAAGAATAAAATCATCAATCAAATTTAAAATCAAATCATTATGAGAAATTTAGACATTTACTTAGTGCTATTTTTGTGTCTTTTTGTGAGCAAAATAGCGGCTCAAGACCAGAGTCTTACTAACGGTCAAGCAAAGAAAACCTATGAAGAGGCTGAAAAAGAATATACTATCAAAGCCGAGCAAATCAAACAAGAGGAAGAAAAAAAATTCAATGAAGCGGTTGATAAACTAAAAATTCAACGGAAGAAAGGGGATGTTACCAGACAAGAATTCAAAGACCAACAATTAGCATTGCAAAAGCAAATGAATTCCAATATCAAAGAAAGAAAATCTTTGAATTGGGATAAGTTAAATCAACAATTTCCAGAGATGGGAGCAAAAACTTTTGAAGGAAGAGCTAATTGGATTTCTGCTGGAATTAAAAAAGATATCCGAGAAGAAAAGGAGTTATTGAAAAAAGAAATTGAAGTTGTAGATAAGCAATTAATCGATGGATTGATTACAAAAACACAGGCCGAAGAGCAAAAAATGAAATTAGCAGAGGCGAGTGCCAAAGCGATAGAAAATAAAGCAAAAATCAGAAAAGAAGCTTTGAATACCCTAATTCAAGAAGATGTAGATAAACACATACCTAGATCGTGGGAGGATTCTGGAATGAGTTTGACATTAATTGGAAATAATATATCTCAAAGCACCAAAAGAGGTGATATTGATAAACGGACGAATTTTAGCATTCCTGCAATGAAATCATATCACGGTCAAGAAGATAAAGATCGCCAACAAAACAAAAGAACATCCTCACAATTTGTGTTTGCCATTGGCGCCAATAACTTAGCCACAGAAGGAGCCGTTGCTAATTCTGATTTTAGATATTGGAAATCTCGTTTTTATGAATGGGGTTTAACATTTAATTCTAGAATTAATCCTAATCATAGTTTATTACACTTTAAGTACGGTTTATCTTTGATGTACAATGATTTAAAACCAACAGATAATCGCTATTTTGTTGACAATGGAAGGCAAACGGTTTTAGAAACTAATCCGATACATCAAGACGATTCTCGTTTTCGAAATGTAAATCTGGTAATTCCTATGCATTTAGAATTTGATTTTACGAAACCTAAAATCAAAGAGGGCAAAACCTATTTTAAATCACATAAAAGTTTGAGATTCGGCATAGGCGGCTATTTAGGAGCCAATGTAAAATCAAAACAAATTATCAAATATGATATAGATGGCTACGATAGGGTTACTAAAACCAAAGCCGATTTTAACACGAATGATTTTGTTTACGGATTGAGTACCTACTTGGGTTACAAAGAGACCAGCTTGTATTTGAAATACGATTTAAATCCATTATTCAAAAATAATGCAGTAGATCAAAACAACATTTCGTTAGGATTGCGTTTCGATTTTAATTAATAATTTTAGGTATAGGCGTTTAGGTCGCAATAGATTATTTTTGCCAAATGGCAGATTCAAATATTTTCAGAGGAGTGAATTCGATAAAATTTAATCAACGATTTAAAGACGATAATGATTGTTTAGATTATCTTTCTCAAATAAAATGGGAAAATGGTTTTGTTTGTAAAAGATGTCAAAACGATAAATTTTGTAACGGTAAAAATCCATATAATAGAAGATGTACTAAATGTAGATATGATGAAAGTCCAACAACAGGGACTATGTTGGAAAAACTAAAATTTTCAATATTGATTGCGTTTCATATCGTCTTTAAAATAAGTACAAAGAAAAAAGGAATGTCTTCTTTGGAGTTGAGTTCCGAGTTTGAACTTCGACAAAAAACATGTTGGTCTTTTAAATTAAAGATACAACAAGCTATGAAAAGTAGTCTTAATTACCCATTAACAGGGACAATTCACGTTGACGAGTTTATGGTTGGTGGTCCAGAAGAAGATAAAAGAGGCAGAAGTAAAGGATTAAAAAAGCTTATTGTTCTAGCTGTTGAAGTTTTAGATGATGGAGTTGGTAGAGCTTATGCTGAAGTTATTGAGCATTCTTCTGCAAATGAATTAGGTGCTTTTCTGAGAAAATATATTTCAAAAGAAGCAACTATAATTACAGATAAATGGAGGGGATATAGTCCACTAAAAAAAGAGTTTCCGAATCTAAAACAACTAGATTCTAATGATGGGAAAAACTTTAAAGAGTTACATATTCATATAATGAACATCAAAGGTTGGCTCAGAGGAATACATCATCATTGTAGTAAAGAACATATACAAGATTATCTGAATGAATATCATTTTAGATACAATAGAAGGTCAAATATGGATACAATATTCAATGTGTTGGTCAAAAGAATGGTCAAAAACGATAAAATATCAACAAAATCAAGTGTGGCTTAAACGCCTATACCTAAATAATTTATAGTATTTAGTTCTCTTTAATCCTGTATTCCTTCAAAATGTTTTTTTTAGCAAATTAGCTGATAACTACAAGGTCGTGAAAAAGTAAACAGAGAACAAAATCATCAATCCATTTAAAAATCAAATCATTATGAAAAAATTAAATATTTATTTAGTATTATTTTGTGTCTTTTCGCAAGCAAAATAGTGGCTCAAGATGGCACACAAGCAAAGCAAACTTTTGAAGAAGCATCTGAAAAACAGATTGCCAAATACCAACAAATCAAACAAGAGGAAGAAAAAAAATACAATGAAGCGGTTGAAAAACTAAAAATTCAACGGAAGAATGGAAATATAACTAGGGAAGAATTCAAAGAGCAACAATTGGTTTTGCGTAAGAAAATGGCTTCCATTGTATGGGAAAGAAATAGTTTAAATGTAGATGAATTAAGAAAACAATTCCCAGAGATGGGCGCTACAAGTTTTGAAGGTAGAGCTGAACAGATTTCTTATGGAATTATAAATGATGTCCGTGAAGAAAAAGAATTGTTAAAAAAGCAAATTGAAGCCGTGGACAAGCAGTTAGCCGAAGGAAAAATTACTAAAACTCAAGCCGAGGAACAAAAACTGAAATTAACAGATACTAGTACCAAAACGATAGAAGAGAAAGTAAAGCTTAAACAAGAAGCAATAAATAAATTGATTCAAGATAATGTAGATGGAAATTTAAAAGCAGAAGAAAGACGTCAAACAGCCTTAATTGTAAGTGGAAATAATGACCCTAAAGGAGATATTGACAAAAAATATGGTTTAGCATTTCCTGCGATGAAAGCATACCAAGATCAAAAAGATAAAGATCGCCAACAAAACAAAAGGACTTCCTCTCAAGTTGTCTTTGCTATTGGAGCCAATAATTTAGCCACAGAAGGTGCCGTTGCAAATTCTGATTTTAGATATTGGAAATCTCGTTTTTATGAGTGGGGTTTTACATTGAATACCAGAATTAACCCTAATCATAATTTATTGCACTTTAAATATGGCTTATCTTTGATGTACAACGATTTAAGACCAACAGATAATCGCTATTTTGTTGACAATGGCACTCAAACTGATCTAGAAACTAATCCAATTCATCAAGAATATTCTCGTTTTCGAAATGTAAATTTAGTAATCCCTTTGCATTTAGAATTTGATTTCACAAAACCTAAAATCAAAGAAGACAAAACCTATTTTAAATCCCATAACAGTTTTAGATTGGGGATCGGTGGGTATCTAGGAGCCAATGTGAAATCAAAACAGAAAATAGAATACGATTTAGATGGGCATCATACTTATGAAAAAACCAAAGGCGATTTTAATACCAATGATTTTATTTATGGAGTGAGTTCTTATATAGGATATAAATCGACCAGTCTGTATGTAAAATACGATTTGAATCCACTATTCAAAAATAATGTTGTCGATCAAAACAACATTTCATTGGGATTGCGATTTGATTTCAATTAAATTTTGAATTAGTATTTGTTTTAAAAAGTGCTTCAGCAATGAAGCACTTTTTTATTTATAATTCAATATATAAATCTTGAATTGCGTATTTTTACATCTTTACAATTAATAAATCATTCAATACAAATTGATTTCAAAAGAAACCATAGACAAAGTTTTCGAAACTGCTCGCGTCGAGGAAGTTATTGGCGATTTTGTGCAATTAAAACGGGCGGGAAGTAATTTCAAAGGGCTGAGTCCGTTCTCGGATGAGCGTTCTCCCTCGTTTATGGTGTCGCCAGTAAAGCAAATTTGGAAAGATTTTAGCTCAGGAAAAGGAGGAAATGCAGTGGCTTTCTTGATAGAACATTCTCATTTCACCTATCCAGAAGCCATTCGATATTTGGCTAATAAGTACAATATTGAAATTGAAGAGACTGAACAAACAGATGAGGAAAAGGCAAATACCGATGTGCGAGAAAGCATGTATTTGGTTTCGGAATTTGCAAAAAACTATTTTCAGGATACGCTTTTACATTCCGAAGAAGGAAAGGCAATTGGCTATTCCTATTTCAAAGAAAGAGGATTTACTAGCGAAACTATAAAGAAATTTTCTCTTGGATATTCGCCAGAAACTTGGGATGCATTTACAAAGGAAGCTTTAGGCAAAGGGTATAAATTAGAATTTTTAGAAAGTACGGGATTGACCATTCCTAAAGAAGATCGACCTTTTGATCGATTCAAAGGGCGCGTTATGTTTCCTATTCAAAGTATGTCGGGAAGAGTTTTGGGTTTTGGAGGAAGGATTTTGACGAATGATAAAAAAGCAGCAAAATACCTCAATTCGCCCGAAAGTGATATTTACCATAAAAGTAAAGTTTTGTATGGAATTTTTCAGGCAAAACAGGCTATTGCCAAACAAAATAATTGTTATTTGGTTGAAGGCTATACCGATGTTATTCAATTTAATCAAGCCGGGATCGAAAATGTTGTCTCCTCGTCTGGTACAGCATTGACTTCAGATCAAATACGTTTAATTAATAGATTGACTAAAAACATTACTGTACTTTTTGATGGCGATGCCGCTGGATTGCGCGCGTCCATTCGAGGAATCGATTTGATTCTCGAGGAAGGAATGAATGTAAAAGTATGTGCTTTTCCCGATGGCGAAGATCCGGATAGTTTTGCCAAAAAAATGCCTTATGAAGAACTGGTAAGCTATTTAGATGAAAATGCTAAAGATTTTATTCAATTTAAAGCATCGTTATTGATAAATGATGCAAAAAATGACCCCATAAAAAAGGCCGATTTGATTCGGGATATGGTCGTGAGTATTTCGAAAATTCCAGACAGAATTCAGCGGGAAATTTATATTCAGGAGTGTTCTCGAATTATGGATATTTCTGAGCAAGTTTTAATGAGCACTTTGGCTCAGTTAGATCAAAAGGACATTGCCGAGGCTGGAAAGAAACAAAAACTAGCACAAAAGGCTTTCGAGATTGTAAAAAATGAAAACCCCATTCAGGTCGAAAAAATAGATATTCTTTATGGATTGGAGCGAAAAATATTAGAAATCTTATTGCTATATGGCAATAAAACAGAAGAGTTTGAAGATATTCTTTTAAAAACGAATGAAGAAGGCGAAATTGAAAATACCATAGAAAAGAAAGAATACAAGGTATATCAAAGGATATATTTGAGTTTGCAAGAAGACGAAATAGAGTTGGCAAATCCTTTGTTTAGGGATATTTTTAACGATTTGATAAATTATTACCATCAAAACGAAAACTTTAGCATTGAGCACTATTTAATGCATTTGCAGCCAGAATTTGCACAAGAGGTAACGGATATTTTAATGGAGGACGAGAGAGTTGTTTTGCATAATTGGGAAGGGCAAAATATTTTTCCAAAGACTAAAAATGACACAATAAGTCAATATGTGTCTGAAACTATTCTGACTTTGAGATGGTATCTTGTTGATAAAATTATTGAGGAAATAAAAAACTCAATAGCGTCAGAACCTGATTCTGATACTATTGAGCCTTTATCTATGGCGATGGATTACTACAAACTAATTAATTCGTTTTCGAAAAAACTAGGAAGAGTAATGTCTCGTAATAACTAAACTATTTCTAGCGTTTTAGCTTTGTTTACTAAATCTACTAAATTTGTAACGTTCAACTTTTGCAATAATCTTAATTTATAAGTGCTTATTGTTTTCTCGTTAAGACTAAGAATTTTAGAGATTTCATTGTTTTTCTTTCCGTCGCTCAAGTAGCGTAGCACCTCTACTTCACGATTAGATAACTTTCGGTACAAACGCTCGCTCTTGTTTTGCTTAGCAATTAAGGCAAGGTTTTTCTTAACAGTTTCATTCATGATTATTTTTCCTTGACTCACTTTCATAATGGCCTGACCAAGAGTTTCTAGTTTTTCTTTTTTCGAAACAAATCCTGAGACTCCTGCTTTTATAGCATTTGGTGCATAAATTTGCTCTGAAAGGTTACTAAAAATAATGATTTTTGTTTTTGGAAAAACTTTTAAAATGTTTTTAACTTCGAAAATACTGGAAAGTCCTTCTAATTCTAAGTCTAAAATTAACACGTCAATCTCTTTTGTGAGAAGGATGTCTCTTACCATCATAAAATTTCCAACATTGGCAACTATGGAAATATCATCATGATCTTTAAAATAAGATTTTGTCCCAAAATGGACAACAGGGTTGTTATCTGCTAAACAAACTTTATCATGATATTAAGTTTTTATAGGGTTTCGTAATTATCAATTTGTAAAATTAGTAAAAAAAATCTATACATTTACAAAATAAATAGAAAAAACTACTTTAGATTCTTAGGAATCAAACAGACAGGTATTTCATTCATTTTGTGTTGGTTAGCGGTGTTTAATCGTTTGTAAATTTCAAAAACTTTTTTTTCTCTTCCTGTAAAATCCGACAAATTTTTTCCTTTATTGTCTTCAATCATAGCCCATTCTAGTTCGTCATAGCTGGCTCCAAGTTGATCTTCGTCGGTTCTGTCATCTCCAAATAATCCATCTGTTGGTGCAGCTTGTACTATAGAATTTGGAATTTTTAGATACCGTCCCAAAGCATATACTTCTGATTTCATTAAATCAGCAATTGGACTCAAATCAACGCCTCCATCCCCGTATTTAGTGTAAAAACCAACCCCAAAATCTTCTACTTTATTTCCTGTGCCAGCTACTAATAATCCATAAATTCCAGCAAAATAATACAAAGTTGTCATTCGCAAGCGCGCCCGACTGTTGGCTAACGACAAATGCAGTTTTTCGGTATTGCCTTCATTTGGAATTACGGTTTTAAAAGTTTCAAAAACCGAGGTCAAGTTAGCTTCAATATTTGTCACATTCGGAAACTGTTTTTTCAATTGCTCGATATGCTCTCGCCCTCGACTAACATGACTTGGTGCTTGATGAATGGGCATTTCAACGCATAAAGTAGGCAATCCGGTTTGTGCGCAAAGTGTCGATGTAACCGCAGAATCAACTCCTCCGGAAATACCCACAACAAAACCATTGACTTTTGCGTTTTTAGCATACGTTTTTAACCAATCGACAATATGTAAATTTATTTTTTCAACTTGAATAATGTTTTTTTTTGGCATGATAGTTTGGGTTTTTAAAAAACATGAATTGTATATTTGCAAAAATAATAATTTTCAGAAGCTATTCCCGCTCTTTGCTCTATCTTTTTATTGCTATAACCATCTGGGTTTTCTAGAGATTTTTTCGAGCAATAAAAAGGATGCCGCTACGATCGGGGCTAAAAATAAAGTATAAATGAAGAAAATAATTTTTATAATTGCCATTGCAATCACTCTGATTTCTTGTGACAAAAAATCAAAAGTCGAAATAGCCGTCGAAGCCATTCCTCTTAAACTAAAAGTAGAACGTTTTGATAAACTATTTTTCGAAACTCCTCCCAAGGATTTGCATAAGCTAAAACGAGAGTTTCCGTATTTTTTTCCGCCACAAAACAATGACAGTATTTGGTTAAATAAAATGAAGAATCCGCTTTGGCGTGAATTGTATACCGAAGTTCAAAAAAAGTATTCGAATTTTGAACCCGTTCAAAACGAATTGGAAACCCTTTTTAAACACCTAAAATATTTTTTTCCAGAGACCAAAATACCTAAAATTATCACTTTGATCTCAGAAATGGATTACAACAATAAGGTGGTTTATGCGGATAGTTTGGTGATTATTTCTCTTGAATTGTATTTAGGCAAAGATCATAAATTTTATCAATTTCCAAAATATTTAAAGCAAAATTTCGAAGAAAAACAGATGATGCCTGATGTTGTTTCGAGTTTTTCGGCAGGAAAGATAGCTCCTGTTACGGATAATAACTTATTGAGTCAAATGATTTATTTTGGCAAACAATTGTACTTGAAAGACTTGCTTTTACCACAATACAATGATGCCGATAAAATGGGATATACACCAGCACAAATCAAGTGGTGTGAGGAAAACGAAAGTTATATGTGGAGGTATTTTTTAGAAAGAGAAATGTTATATAGCGATGATCAAAAATTGAATAATCGTTTTATTACTCCTGCTCCGTTTTCTAAATTTTACTTAGAAATTGATAACGAATCCCCAGGAAGAGTTGGTGCTTGGATGGGATGGCAAATCGTTCGCTCTTACATGAAAAATAATGAAGCAAGCATTACTCAGTTATTAAAAATGACAGCCAAAGAAATATTTGAACAATCTAAATATAACCCAAAAAAAATGTCGAATAGCAACACATCAGAAATTAAGATAAACATTCAACTAGACGAAAACCGAATTCCTGAGAAATTATCCTGGGCAGCGGTTGAAGGTGGAGTGGAGCAAGAAGAGGCCAAAGCCTTTATGCTATCTGTTTGGAATAGCGATGAAAAAAACAACAAAATGCATCGAATTATGGACAAAAGATATGTCAGTAGAAGAAATGAAAATTTTCTTTCATCAAACATTGTTGTCCATGGCAGAAACATTTCAACGGTCTACTGGCGACGAGAAAATGTCAGACACTATGAAAGATTTTTGCGATTATTTTGCAGAGAAATTGGAGTTGAAGTTGTAAAAAAAACTCAAAAATTAGATTTTAACATTAATTTTCTAGTTTCGTTTCTGATATTAGCAACGATTTTTGAAGGAATTTTGACAGGCATTTTTAATATAGAGTTTCCCCAATATAGTGCTTTTTTAAATTGTTTAGTTTCATAGTAAAATTTGAACAATAATGCTCTGTTCGTAAACAATTTAGGATTAATGAAAACGGCTTTTTTATATTGCTTTTCGGCTTGTGCGAATAATAGTTTTTCTTGAAGCAAATTTCCCATAAGCATAGCGGTTTTGTCATTGTTTAGATAATTTGATGATTTATCAAGAACAATTAAAGCCGAATCTATTTTATTGACTTTGGCTAATTCGTCTGCATAGTTATACAAAACTTCTCTGTCCTGTGTAAAATTATCGGCTATTTTGTAATAGGTTTGGATTGCCTTTTTCCTAAATCCTGTATTCGAATATTTGATGGCTTCATTTGATTTCAGATAGAATTTAAACGATTCTTGTCCGAAAAAAATAAAACAGATAGAAGCTGATAATAAGGTTATTCGGGTAATAATTACAGCCGTTTTTTCCAAAAACAGGACTTGTTGAGATGGCTGTTCTAGGTTGTTTGTGTGGATGATGACGGCGATGCAAAATAGAAAATGCAATAAAATACCCGTGATTTGAAAAGGATAAGAAAATAGAGCACTTACAGTAATGCAAATGAGACTTAGATAGGCCCCGTTTAAAATTGGCTTTTCTTTAAACAAGCTATAATTTCGTTTGAATAAAACTAAAAATCGCATGGACAAGAAGCATAAAATAAAAGACCAACTAATCCTGTTTCAATTATAAATTGTAGCGGGTCGTTAAACATATAATAGGTATTGTCGGCTAATAAGGCTTCATTGTTATTGATTGATTTTTTCGAAAAATAGTTTGCCTGAAGTTCATTGTATCTTACTTTAAATTTTCCATAGCCTATCCCCGTAATGAGCTCACTTGGTTCTAGTTGTGTTGTGATGACTTTGTAGATTAATAGGCGACCACTAGATGAATTACTTTTAAAATTGAGTAACAGTACTAATAAACAGGCGGCGATTATGACTCCTTTTAAATAACCCACTTTTGATTTCAAATAACTGTAGTTTAGTACTCCCAAACCAATAGTAAATCCGAAGATACCAGCTCTTCCTTTGGTATAGAACAACAGGCAATAAGATAGAAAGACATAACAAATTAGAAATAGCGTATGTCTTTTTTTGTTTTTTGTAAAACTAGTGCTGTGTTTTTTTAAATACGGGCTGATAAACAATAATTGCGCTGCTATAAGAATCGAAAAAATACTTTTATTGGGGCAAAACGTCAAAAATGGAAATGTTTTTGACAGTACAAAAAGCATTATTTCTATGCTTATTATAGCAATATAAGTAGTAATGATTTGTGTGGATTTATTTGAATTCTTATTAATTGCCAGAAAAGAAAGACTTACCTTATAAAAAATAAATAATGCCAAAGGAAAAAGATATGGAAACATTTCTATATCCCATTGAAAATAAAACTGCAAAAAGAGTAACAAAATAAAAGCCTGAATCATCAAATTTGTTACAATAGTAGAGGAATGAAATTTTCCTCTAATAAAAAAAAGTAAACCAGTAAGTCCAACAGCAAATAGGAAAACTGGTTTCATAAACATTCTTACTTCTCCCCAAAAATGAAGTAAAGAAAATGAGAGTAAAAGAATGAAAATAAAATTAGTAAGTTTTAAATGAAAGGTTTCTTTTGTCATTCTTGAGAGGAAATAAATGGTATAATTTAGTTTTTGGGTAAGTGAAATTTTGGTAAAAAAAACAAAGAAGTTGCCTTTTTTAGCAACCTCTTTGTTTTAAACTGTTCAGTTTAAGAAAAATATAGGACTATTTATTTTTACCATTTGTATTAGAAATTAATAATTCTGTAATAGTCTATGAAAAAGCATTAAAATATGTAAAGTTTTCTTCTGTTCTTATTTTAGGAATTGTTTTTAATAATTTGTCATCAGGGAATTCATAATAAAAGAGATTTTGATTAATTCATTTTTTATTAAATTGACTAAAGTTAATCCGTTTTTTCTTTTAATCATTCCTTCGCAATTAATAAGCGGTCTATCATCTTCTTCTAAATAAAAATCAATTTGAATCTCATTTGTATTAGTAGTATTTATAAAATCTGTCAAAATTGATTTATATCCAATAAAATTCGTTTCAATAAAGATGGAATTATAATTTGACGGATTAATTCTAAAAGTAAATTCCCCATTTTCAGAAGTAATAGTTTTATAACAGCCTAAAAGTAGCTGTGTATTGCTTATTGTTTTTCTAGTTCTAACATCGAATACTCTGCCTGAAATTTTTAAAATATTAGTGATGTTGTTTGAAGTTGTTTTGTTATATCTTATAAAATACCCTCCCTTGTTATTTGTTGGTAATAATTGCTTTCTTGCCGAAGTGCATCCTGCTATTAGTATAATTAGTAGCATTAAAAAAAAACATTTTTTTTTCATCTTAAATAATAATTAGCAACCTGCTTTCTTGCCGTTTTGCTGTTTAACATTTCCTCCTATATCAGTACCAGTTAATTCTGTTGAAATAATGTTTAAAATTCTTCGTTGTTCAATAAGTGGTAATTTTTTAAATGTAGTTGTATCTTGTAGTCCTCCCCAAGCCATATCCTGATAAGATTGGCTTGATAGGTTATAGCCATTAACTTTTCCATATTCTTCAAGAGCTAAGGCAACGTCGTTAACAATACTTCTTGCTATTTCCTCATGATGAATATCGTTCCAGTTTGTATTTTACCCCATTCTGATACCATTGTCGGATATGTTGAAACAAAATCTTGTTTATTAATTGCAAATTGAGTGGCAAGATATGCGTGTATTGATTCGTGTAGCATGGTTCTTGCCCAAGATAAATCTGTAGCATTTTTCCATGATTGAGAATCAAATGTTGTAGTAATTGAGCCTGTAGAAGCATCATATAAAGCAGGAGGATTTGTAGATCCTGTGATGCTAGCCCCAAGCAAACCGCTTTTTAAATTCCAATTATAATTAGGCGTGTTTCCGGCAAATTTTATAACTATTTGTCCCACACCTTTAGGAAGTGATTTAAGTTTAGAAAGAATTGTTTGTAAGCAAGGGTCTAATTTACTATCATCAATCTTATCTTCAGTAACTTTAGGAGTAGTACTTGTACTCCCACCACCCCCGCCACCACTTCCATACGGATTGTAATTATAATTCGTAGGAATCTTGGGTGCAATAGGGGGTGTAGTAGGAATGTATATAAATGAATATCCTGTGTTAGTATTGGTTTTGGATTTGCCTACTACTGTTACTTCGTCCAACTCGAATACTTCGCTATCTTCCAGATTAGTGCGCTCCGTACTAAGATAGGTATCTAGGCGAATGCGCTGTGTATTGGCTTTTTTTTGCAGTGACTTATCTCGAACCAATGCATACTGAATGGTTCCGTTCTTCACTTGGTGGTATGCCAATACTTGGTCATTCCAATTCTTTGTAATAAGTAAGCCCGTAAAATCGTCGCCGGCTTTATTGAGCATAGCATCACTAATGTCGTATCCTTTACTCATCAAATACTGATATTGAGGAACATAATATAGTTTACGAACTAGTAGTTCGTTGGTAGCTGTTTTTACAATAACTATTCGAAACAACGTAGCCTCAAGAACTTTTTGAGCAACCTGCGATGCATAAGCTACATCGGTAGGAATAGACATGGTTGCTGTATTTTCAATCAATGGAAATTCAAAAATTTCGAGATTGTTGGTTTTTACATATCGACCATCGCTCCAATCGGGTTGTTTGTTGTGGCTATCTGCATTTTGTTGCCACTCTTTCGAACTCCTAAAGGTGCTGTTAAACCATGCTTCGACACTAGTGGGTGTAAAAGCCTCATTCGTCGCTTCGTCAAGGTCTCTATTGCACGCAAAAATGCTTACTAAGGCAATAAAGATACTAAATCCAATTGTTTTCTTCATATTTTTTTGTTTACTATTTGTCTACTCTTTCGATTTCGACTTCCTCGTTTGCTGTTTTTAGAGTTTGTTTTACCAAATAAAAGGTAGTACCAATAATAAGTACAGGTAAAACAAAAAAGAAATAATTTATAACATAATAAGTATCATAAAAACCTGAGTTCGATTAATAATTTACAAATTAAAAGGAGAAAATATAGTTAGATAAATTTGCACAAAAGGGCAAGAATTAGTATATTTAAAGTACTGAATTTCAAATATTAAACTAATAATTACCCTATGATTTGTTTCAATAAAATTACTGAATTATTTTGTATTACAGACGAGTTTTGTAAAAATTTTGAAAAAACAACAGAATCTTTTATTATTGGAAATAAACCAAAGAGAAAGCCCAGAATGAGTACAGCTGAAGTGATTACAATATACTATTTGTTTCATTTGGGTGGATTTCGTTGTTTTAAACATTTTTACATTTTTTACGTACAAAAACACATGCAGAAAGATTTTCCAAATACCGTTTCATACAACCGATTTGTAGAGCTGATGCAATCTACTTTGCTGCCCATGACTATGTTTGCAAAAACCTGTTGTTTAGGTAATTGCACAGGGATTTCTTTTGTAGATTCAACCCCAATTAGAGTCTGTAAAAATAAAAGAATCAAAAGAAATAAGGTTTTTAAAGATGTTGCAACCACAGGTAAATCTACAATGGGTTGGTTTCATGGTTTTAAACTTCACATCGTTATTAATGATAAAGGAGAACTGTTAAGTTTCTGTGTTACCCAAGCTAACGTAGACGACCGTGAACCCCTGAAAAATGAGGGTTTTTTGAAAGATATATTTGGGAAATTATATGCCGATAAAGGCTATATTTCTGATAAATTACATAAACTACTGTTTGTTGATGGAATTGAATTGATAACCAGTATTCGCAATAATATGAAAAATAGCTTAATGCTTATGAGTGATAAAATTTTATTACGAAAAAGATCTGTAATTGAAACAGTTAACGATGAATTGAAAAATATTTGTCAGGTTGAACACTCAAGACATCGTTCAGTTACTAATTTCTTAACCAACCTAATTGCAGGAATAATAGCCTATCAATTCCTTCCTAAAAAACCTTCGATTAAATTTGACAGACTTGAAACCAATCAGTTAGTTTTGTATTAATAATCGAACTCAGGTTAAAAACAAATGATATAAAAATATTCATTAAAATAAAAATAGACAAACAATAAAATACAGATTGTTATAAAAATTAAATAGTTTCTAGTTAATGTTTTCATATATATTCATTGTTAAAAAAAGCATTATACATTTTGAAATGACCTAAGTATATCCCCTGAAAACTAATATCATCTATAATTGTATGGAGTAGTTTTTGCGGAAATTTTTGATACAGTAGTTTGTTTTCAACAATTGACTCAATATCTAAAATCAAATCTTTCAATTTTCTAGTATCCTTATTTTCTAGCTCTAGTTCATTTATTCTTGATTGTGAAAAAAAGGGTCGGGAGAATGTTTCATCGATACAATTACATAATAAGGACATAAAACACTTAAATATAAGCTAATCGAGTATAATTCTCCATCTTCAAAGACATTTAAAAAAAACTTAAAACATCTATCTTGATAATCTAGTCTCGAAAAGTCTTCAAAATCTTTTAAAATTAAATCATCTTCAAACTCTACTTTAATATTACTCCGTAATTTCTTGTTTTCATCAGAATCGAAGAAATCTATTGTTGACTGCAATCTTTTATACTCTAAAGTTTGTAAGTATGCTTCATTTTGATTCCAAGGACATATGTTCTTCGGATAATATAAATAGGCTAAATTTTGTAAAACGTTTTGTATCATATTTAAATAATTTAATCGCAATTTCCTGTGCTTGATATGTTTGTTTTATACTGTGTAGCTGTAATGGGGGACGTTGAATTAAAATTTACTATACCTCCGTTAGTATACGTACGATACTCCTTTGTTAATTGTTCTTGAAAATATAATCTAACTGTTAATTCTGGCACTTCTGTATTTCCATATTTTAAAACCACATCATCCATTACTTTTTCAAGAATTTTTGCAGAAACTGTTGCTGCAACACCTGGAGTTACATCTCCATTCCCTTTATTAAAATTTATTGGCATACCAAAACTTATTGCTTGCGGATAATTGATTATCTGTGTTATTCGAAAATGGTTAGGCGGGATAAATAAAACAATTGTAAAATGAATATTTTTAATCAATGCTTCTTGCCAATTAGCTCCTTTTTTTGATGTAAAGTTAAAACTTTCACAACTTGGAGGTGGAGGTATAGGTGCAGGAGTACTAGCAACATCGGTGCTTCCGCCACCACCACCACCACCTCCAACCCCATACGGATTATACGTATTAGTTGGACTGGTGTAGGAGTAATACGGTTGAGTATAGTAGACATAAGTATAAGTCGTGGGTGCTTTATATTTAGTTATAACAACTTCGTCTAATTCGTAATCTAAGCCGCTTGTTTTTGCGCTGGTGTAGCTGTTCATGTTAATTTGTTTGAGCGAGTTGCTTTTGGCAGCGGTTGCATCATACTTCCTCAGGATTCCTTCTATTTTTCCGTTTTTTACTTTGTGGTAGGACAAGACTTCGTCATTCCAATTTTTGGTAATGAGTAAGCCTGTAAAATCGTCATGGGTTTTATAAAGCATACACTCGCTAATGTCGTACCCCTTAGATAAAAGGTATTTGTAGTCAGGAACATAATAGAGTTTGCGAACTACCATTTCGTTAGTGCTGGTTTTAATAATTAGCATTCTAGATAGCGTGGCATCTAGAACTTTCTTGGTAATTTGGTTTGTAGTGCTAGCATCTACGGGAACTGTGATGGTAGCTTTGTTTTCGACCAAAGGGAATTCTAGAATTTCTAGACCGTCCTTTTCCAGATAGACTCCGTTACTCCAATCGGGTTGTTTGTTGTGGCTATCTGCATTTTGTTGCCACTCTCTCGAACTCTTAAAGGGCTGTTAAACCATGCTTCGACACCAGTGGGTGTAAAAGCCTCATTCGTAGCTTCGTCAAGGTCTCTATTGCACGCAAAAATGCTTACTAAGGCAATAAAGATACTAAATCCAATTGTTTTCTTCATATTTTTTTGTTTACTATTTGTCTACTCTTTCGATTTTAGATTTCCTCGTTTGCTGTTTTTAGAGTTTGTTTTTTCTGTTTTCAATCGATCAATTTCATAATTAATATCTCCTATTATAGTGATTGATTCATCATAAGAAGAATATTTTTGAAAAAATGCTCCAGCAACAGTTACGTCTTCATTATTTGACTTATAGGAGACGTCTAAATTATTTATTTTATATAAATCAAAAATATAAGGAAGAAATTTCACTCCCTTATATTTTTCAACAATTGATTGATATACTCCAAGAAAAACTTCTTCATATTCTCCAACAGGAGAAACAATTATACTCTCAATCGCCCAAATTTTTCGTTTGCCGAAAATTGGATGTGAAATTTCCTTAGGATGAATGTTTTCTAAAACTTCAATAGTAAAATAATTCCCTATTAGGCTTTTATAAAAATGCAATTCTGTTCTGCTCTCTAAAGTGTTTTTTAATCTTACAACTCCCGAAAAATTAGGGACTAATCCTGCTGTTGTTCCAAAAATGTCTTGAAAATTTAATTTCAATTTCAATTTCTCTAAAAATCCAATATCCCATTCTTTTTCATAGTAATTTTTTTTGCTGTTTTTCTTTATTATTTTATTTAACGCTACTATTCCTGAATAAGAAAAATAATTTTCATCTTCTTTTGTTAATCCTATTGGATAATATTTCTTTATACAGTCACTTATCTCAGAAAAGTTGTCCGAAAGATTGTCAATGGTAATATTTACAAATTTGTTACGCATAAGAATATAATAGTTTTATTTACAATAAACAGCAGCTGAAGAAGAAACACCAGGGCACGTACCTGTAATAATAGAAACACCAGAATTTAAACCTGCGGAATAATTCAAATTAGCCGTTAAAAACTCTAATATTAGCTCTCGAAGTTTCCATGGAGTCGGATTAATCATTCCTGAAGTGTTATTTAAATAAGACATCAGTTCATTCATAGTATTTGCCCAAGCAATGTTGAATTGAGTAGAAGATTGTGTCAATGGCAAATTATAATTTGGAATAGTTACACAAACTGTGGGTAAATCTGCAAATACTTTATCTCCACTTGGACTAGATGCTGAAAAACCTAATCCCGATATGTTTGCTACAGATGCACGACCCACAGTTTTGAAACTATATGTTCCACATAATTTGTTTTTGTTTATAATAAAGAAATTATTAGTAGCAGGAGCAATTGCACCACCTCCCCCTCCGCCACCAAAGCCAATGTCATAAGGATTGTAGGTATTGGTGGGACTAATGTAGGAGTAATACGGTTGAGTATAGTAGACATAAGTATAAGTCGTGGGTGCTTTATATTTAGTTATAACAACTTCGTCTAATTCGTAATCTAAGCCGCTTGTTTTTGCGCTGGTGTAGCTGTTCATGTTAATTTGTTTGAGCGAGTTGCTTTTGGCAGCGGTTGTATCATACTTCCTCAGGATTCCTTCTATTTTTCCGTTTTTTAGTTTGTGATACGACAAGACTTCATCATTCCACTTTTTGGTAATGAGTAAACCTGTAAAATCGTCGTTGGTTTTATAGAGCATTCTCTCGCTAATATCATACCCCTTAGATAAAAGGTATTTGTACTCAGGCACGTAATACAGTTTTTCGGCGAATGATTCAGAAACAACCCCCAATCATTTTAGTAATTGAGGCTGTTTTTCTCTGATGCTTTATTGTTTTATCATTAAGTATTCGCCAGTACTGATGCTTGCTGGTGGTGGTGCTGGATCTCCCTCTTTGCGAGTGATAAATCCATCCCACCAAATTTTTACTTTGATTGCCGCCATGCCATTTACGGTTGTTTTTCTAATGTCGATACCTGCAATATTGGGCGATTTGTTATCTACAAAACTAAGTCTTAGGCGTTTTTCTGTCGGGGAGCAGTCGGGGCAACCCAGTTCGGTTCCTGTTATGATTCTACATCCTTTTATCCGATGATTGGGACGTTCATCAGTATAGTTGATAGCCATATTGGCCAATGTATTCCCTCGTTCTACGCCGTTTTTTATATACTGAAATTCCCCTACTACAAGGTCTTCATAATAATATCTAAACGATTTTACTTTTTTCTTCAAGATGAATTTCAAAGAGGTGTTGCCATTGGTATACAGGTAAGTACCATCGTAGCCGTCGAGTACGCCATAGATGTCTTTGTAATAAGCACCCTGAGGGCCTTCTTTTGGTTCTGTAATATCATATACGGGTGTTTGCGCTTTGCAAGCAGTTATTACAATAAGAAATACGATGCAATTTATATATTTTTTCATAATGGTTTGGTGTTTAGTTACAATAGGTTTCATTTTTGTAGATTTTTTGAAGTGATTCCATTATTAATTGTTAATTTCAAGTGACTTACAGGAAACTCTCCGTCAAATTTTTTATAGTATTTTTAAAACCTCTAAAAGCTTTTAAACTCTTAGAGGTCATTTATTTCACTCCTTATAAAACTTGATATTTATTTATTTTTTTCTAAATGTATTGACTATAAAAACAAGTATAATTGTTAAACAAGTAAAGATAATAGTAGGAATTAAAACTCTAAAAGTCATATAACCTTCATCTTTTCTATCTATATCCATATCGAAAAAACTTCTGCAAAAAAGGAAGAATATTGCAGAAAAAATTACTAATAAATTTAAAATTATTAGAATTTTACTTATCTTATTGTTCGCATATTTCAGAATCATATCATTTTGATTGTTTTGTTAAAGTAACTGCTTTGTCATAATTCACAAAAAAGCCATAAGTTGCTTTTTCCCAATTCTCTCCATTTTCCTGTGTATAATTGAAAAACAATCCATCTGACCAATGTACGAACTCGTGAAGTAATGTTACAGAAAGCAGTAAATTCAATGCTTCTCCATTAAAACTAGTTGAACTTTCCATTTGATTTACCCAATCAATGTCAATTTGAATAGTATTTGTAGAGGATTGTGAAAACCATAGTTTCTGTTACGCTAGTGTCTTTATCTAATTGCTCTATTTTTACTGTAGGTCCTTTCCCGAATTTTAATTTATCCAATAATTGCGTTTCAGTAAATCCCGTGAAAATCCATTAATGTTTGCAATACTTTTGGATTTTTTTTTACATATTCAACAATATTTGTAACTATCTTGGTAAATTAGGGTATTTGATATCGTATTTATCCGCTGAGTCGAACCTAAATTTAGGTAAACTTGATGTATTATAATCAGTTCCACCCCCTCCCCCGCCACCAAAGCCAATATCATAAGGATTGTAGGTATTGGTGGGACTAATGTAGGAGTAATACGGTTGAGTATAGTAGATATAAGTGTAAGTTGTAGGTGCTTTATATTTAGTTATAACAACTTCGTCTAATTCGTAATCTAAGCCGCTTGTTTTTGCGCTGGTGTAGCTGTTCATGTTAATTTGTTTGAGCGAGTTGCTTTTGGCAGCGGTTGCATCATACTTCCTCAGGATTCCTTCTATTTTTCCGTTTTTTACTTTGTGGTAGGACAAGACTTCGTCATTCCAATTTTTGGTAATGAGTAAGCCTGTAAAATCGTCGTTGGTTTTATAGAGCATACTCTCGCTAATATCATACCCCTTAGATAAAAGGTATTTGTACTCAGGCACGTAATACAGTTTGCGAACGACCATTTCGTTAGTGCTGGTTTTAATAATTAGCATTCTAGATAGCGTGGCATCTAGAATTTTCTTGGTAATTTGGTTTGTAGTGCTAGCATCTACAGGAACTGTGATGGTAGCTTTGTTTTCGACCAAAGGGAATTCTAGAATTTCTAGGCCGTCCTTTTTCAGGTAGACTCCGTTACTCCAATCGGGTTGTTTGTTGTGGCTATCTGCATTTTGTTGCCACTCTTTCGAACTCCTAAAGGTGCTGTTAAACCATGCTTCGACACCAGTAGGAGTAAAAGCCTCATTCGTCGCTTCGTCAAAGTCTCTATTGCACGCAAAAATGCTTACTAAGGCAATAAAGATACTAAATCCAATTGTTTTCTTCATATTTTTTTTGTTTACTATTTGTCTACTCTTTCGATTTTCGACTTCCTCGTTTGCTATTTTTAGAGTTTGTTTTTTCTGTTTTCAATCGATCAATTTCATAATTAATATCTCCTATTATAGTGATTGATTCATCATAAGAAGAATATTTTTGAAAAAATGCTCCAGCAACAGTTACGTCTTCATTATTTGACTTATAGGAGACGTCTAAATTATTTATTTTATATAAATCAAAAATATAAGGAAGAAATTTCACTCCCTTATATTTTTCAACAATTGATTGATATACTCCAAGAAAAACTTCTTCATATTCTCCAACAGGAGAAACAATTATACTCTCAATCGCCCAAATTTTTCGTTTGCCGAAAATTGGATGTGAAATTTCCTTAGGATGAATGTTTTCTAAACTTCAATAGTAAAATAATTCCCTATTAGGCTTTTATAAAAATGCAATTCTGTTCTGCTCTCTAAAGTGTTTTTTAATCTTACAACTCCCGAAAAATTAGGGACTAATCCTGCTGTTGTTCCAAAAATGTCTTGAAAATTTAATTTCAATTTCAATTTCTCTAAAAATCCAATATCCCATTCTTTTTCATAGTAATTTTTTTTGCTGTTTTTCTTTATTATTTTATTTAACGCTACTATTCCTGAATAAGAAAAATAATTTTCATCTTCTTTTGTTAATCCTATTGGATAATATTTCTTTATACAGTCACTTATCTCAGAAAAGTTGTCCGAAAGATTGTCAATGGTAATATTTACAAATTTGTTACGCATAAGAATATAATAGTTTTATTTACAATAAACAGCAGCTGAAGAAGAAACACCAGGGCACGTACCTGTAATAATAGAAACACCAGAATTTAAACCTGCGGAATAATTCAAATTAGCCGTTAAAAACTCTAATATTAGCTCTCGAAGTTTCCATGGAGTCGGATTAATCATTCCTGAAGTGTTATTTAAATAAGACATCAGTTCATTCATAGTATTTGCCCAAGCAATGTTGAATTGAGTAGAAGATTGTGTCAATGGCAAATTATAATTTGGAATAGTTACACAAACTGTGGGTAAATCTGCAAATACTTTATCTCCACTTGGACTAGATGCTGAAAAACCTAATCCCGATATGTTTGCTACAGATGCACGACCCACAGTTTTGAAACTATATGTTCCACATAATTTGTTTTTGTTTATAATAAAGAAATTATTAGTAGCAGGAGCAATTGCACCACCTCCCCCTCCGCCACCAAAGCCAATGTCATAAGGATTGTAGGTATTGGTGGGACTAATGTAGGAGTAATACGGTTGAGTATAGTAGACATAAGTATAAGTCGTGGGTGCTTTATATTTAGTTATAACAACTTCGTCTAATTCGTAATCTAAGCCGCTTGTTTTTGCGCTGGTGTAGCTGTTCATGTTAATTTGTTTGAGCGAGTTGCTTTTGGCAGCGGTTGTATCATACTTCCTCAGGATTCCTTCTATTTTTCCGTTTTTTACTTTGTGGTAGGACAAGACTTCGTCATTCCAATTTTTGGTAATGAGTAAGCCTGTAAAATCGTCGTTGGTTTTATAGAGCATACTCTCGCTAATATCATACCCCTTAGATAAAAGGTATTTGTACTCAGGCACGTAATACAGTTTGCGAACGACCATTTCGTTAGTGCTGGTTTTAATAATTAGCATTCTAGATAGCGTGGCATCTAGAATTTTCTTGGTAATTTGGTTTGTAGTGCTAGCATCTACGGGAACTGTGATGGTAGCTTTGTTTTCGACCAAAGGGAATTCTAGAATTTCTAGACCGTCCTTTTCCAGATAGACTCCGTTACTCCAATCGGGTTGTTTGTTGTGGCTATCTGCATTTTGTTGCCACTCTTTCGAACTCTTAAAGGTGCTGTTAAACCATGCTTCGACACCAGTAGGAGTAAAAGCCTCATTCGTCGCTTCGTCAAAGTCTCTATTGCACGCAAAAATGCTTACTAAGGCAATAAAGATACTAAATCCAATTGTTTTCTTCATAAACTATCATTTACATTGCCCCACTATTTGGAGCTGAATTTTTCGGCAAATGATTTAGAAACAACCCCCAATCATTTTAGTAATTGGGGCTGTTTTTCTCTGATGCTTTATTGTTTTATCATTAAGTATTCGCCAGTACTGATGCTTGCTGGTGGTGGTGCTGGATCTCCCTCTTTGCGAGTGATAAATCCATCCCACCAAATTTTTACTTTGATTGCCGCCATGCCATTTACGGTTGTTTTTCTAATGTCGATACCTGCAATATTGGGCGATTTGTTATCTACAAAACTAAGTCTTAGGCGTTTTTCTGTCGGGGAGCAGTCGGGGCAACCCAGTTCGGTTCCTGTTATTACTCTATGTCCTGTTATGATATGATTTACGCCTTCATCAGTATAGTTGATAGCCATATTTGCCAATGTATTCCCTCGTTCTACACCGTTTTTTATATACTGAAATTCTCCTACTACAAGGTCTTCATAATAATACCCAAACGATTTTACTTTTTTCTTCAAGATGAATTTCAAAGAGGTGTTGCCATTGGTATACAGGTACGTGCCATCGTAGCCATCGAGTACGCCATAAATGTCTTTGTAATAAGCACCCTGAGGCTTATCTCTTCTGTATTCTGTAATATCATATACGGGTGTTTGCGCTTTGCAAGCAGTTATTACAATAAGAAATACGATGCAATTTATATATTTTTTCATAATGGTTTGGTGTTTAGTTACAAGGGGTTGAGGTTATACTAGAATTATTTAACGATAGTTTGCTAAAGCTACTAAGAGTCGTATTGGCTTTGTAAATCGAGATGCCAAAGGCAGCAAATTGTTCCAAAAAACTTTTCTCTAATTGTCCTTTGTTTTTTTCATAAAGGGGTGATTGGTCTTCATGAATTGCTTTGATTCTTGTTTTCTCGTCTGAAAATTTGGCATAATTTGGATTATTCCACACGGCATTAACTTGAGCTCGTAAGGCATCGATATTGTCGATTTTTAGCATATAGGTATTGGTGTTTCCAGCTTGGTCTTTGCAAACAACAGAGTTAAATACTTCTTCTTTTCGGGTGCTACTTGCGCCATCATAGGTCGCGAGTAAAAAGCGAACATCTTGATATGAAAACATAGCATAGCCATTTGCGGGATGGGAATGTATTCCTCCTATATAATTTGAGCCTGTTAACATAGGTACCGAAAACTCATCATTAGAAAGGACTTGGGTAAATTCGTATCGATAACTCTCGTCATAATTCATCTTTTTTTGAACTTCTACACCACACTCTTTGTCATTCACAGGAGCATTAACTTTGTCTTTTAACCAATTAAGACTTGATTTTAAACTATTGGGTTCATTAGGATTGTAGTTCATCACATTTTTTATTTGATCACATGGTGTGGTAGTTGGTGGGGGTGGAGGAGTGATGCTCCCTCCACCACCTCCAACCCCATACGGATTATAGCTATACGTTGGGCTAGTGTACTGAAAATAGGGTTGGGTATAACTAAAATAAATGTAAGTTGTAGGTTTATGATAGTTGTTGATTATAACAACTTCATTCAGATTCGTTTCGCTATCTAAACCGCTAGTTTTTGCGCTGGTGTAGCTGTTCATGTTAATTTGTTTGAGCGAGTTGCTTTTGGCAGCGGTTTGCATCATACTTCCTCAGGATTCCTTCTATTTTTCCGTTTTTTACTTTGTGGTAGGACAAGACTTCGTCATTCCAATTTTTGGTAATGAGTAAACCTGTAAAATCGTCATGGGTTTTATACAGCATACACTCGCTAATGTCGTACCCCTTAGATAAAAGGTATTTGTACTCAGGAAGATAATAGAGTTTGCGAACGACCATTTCGTTAGTTTTTGTTTTAATAATTAGCATTCTAGATAGCGTGGCATCTAGAACTTTCTTGGTAATTTGGTTTGTAGTAGTAGCATCTACGGGAACTGTGATGGTAGCTTTGTTTTCGACCAAAGGGAATTCTAGAATTTCTAGACCGTCCTTTTCCAGATAGACTCCGTTACTCCAATCGGGTTGTTTGTTGTGGCTATCTGCATTTTGTTGCCACTCTTTCGAACTCTTAAAGGTGCTGTTAAACCATGCTTCGACACCAGTAGGAGTAAAAGCCTCATTCGTCGCTTCGTCAAAGTCTCTATTGCACGCAAAAATGCTTACTAAGGCAATAAAGATACTAAATCCAATTGTTTTCTTCATAAACTATCATTTACATTGCCCCACTATTTGGAGCTGAATTTTTCGGCAAATGATTTAGAAACAACCCCCAATCATTTTAGTAATTGGGGCTGTTTTTCTCTGATGCTTTATTGTTTTATCATTAAGTATTCGCCAGTACTGATGCTTGCTGGTGGTGGTGCTGGATCTCCCTCTTTGCGAGTGATAAATCCATCCCACCAAATTTTTACTTTGATTGCCGCCATACCATTTACAGTTGTTTTTCTAATGTCGATACCTGCAATATTGGGCGATTTGTTATCTACAAAACTAAGTCTTAGGCGTTTTTCTGTTGGGGAGCAGTCGGGGCAACCCAGTTCGGTTCCTGTTATGATTCTACATCCTTTTATCCGATGATTGGGACGTTCATCAGTATAGTTGATAGCCATATTGGCCAATGTATTCCCTCGTTCTACGCCGTTTTTTATATACTGAAATTCCCCTACTACAAGGTCTTCATAATAATATCTAAACGATTTTACTTTTTTCTTCAAGATGAATTTCAAAGAGGTGTTGCCATTGGTATACAGGTAAGTACCATCGTAGCCGTCGAGTACGCCATAGATGTCTTTGTAATAAGCACCCTGAGGGCCTTCTTTTGGTTCTGTAATATTATATACGGGTGTTTGTGCTTTGCAAGCAGTTATTACAATAAGAAATACGATGCAATTTATATATTTTTTCATAATGGTTTGGTGTTTAGTTACAAGGGGTTGAGGTTATACTAGAATTATTTAACGATAGTTTGCTAAAGCTACTAAGAGTAGTATTGGCTTTGTAAATCGAGATGCCAAAGGCAGCAAATTGTTCCAAAAACTTTTTTCTAATTGCCCATTGCTTTTGTCATATTTTATAGCTTGTTTTTCATGAATAGCATCTATTCTCTCTTTTTCGTTTGGAATTTTAGCATAATCCGGGTCATTCCATACGTCATTCACTTGTTTTCGCAAGGCATCAATATTGTCAATTTTTAGCATATAGGTATTGGTGTTCCCATTTTGGTCTTTGCAAACAACAGAGTTAAATACTTCTTCTTTTCGGGTGCTACTTGCTCCATCATAGGTCGCGAGTAAAAGCGAACATCTTGATATGAAAACATAGCATAGCCATTTGTGGGATGAGAATGTGTTCCTCCTACATTGTCGTAATTTGTTGATAAAGCGACTGAAATTCATTCTCAGATGCAATTTGGGTAAATTCGTATCGATAACTCTCGTCATAATTCATCTTTTTTCGAATTTCTACACCAAATTCTTTGTCATTCACAGGAGCATTAACTTTGTCTTTTAACCAATTAAGACTTGATTTTAAACTATTGGGGTCATTAGGGTTGTAGTTCATAACATTTTTTATTTGATCACATGGTGTGGTAGTTGGTGGGGGTGGAGGAGTGATGCTCCCTCCGCCACCAAAGCCAATATCATAAGGATTGTAGGTATTGGTGGGACTAATGTATTGGTAATAGGGTTGAGTATAGTAGACATAAGTGTAAGTTGTAGGTCTATGATAGTTGTTGATTATGACAACTTCATTTAGATTAGTTTCGCTATCTAAACCGCTTGTTTTTGCGCTGGTGTAGCTGTTCATGTTAATTTGTTTGAGCGAGTTGCTTTTGGCAGCGGTTGCATCATACTTCCTCAGGATTCCTTCTATTTTTCCGTTTTTTACTTTGTGGTAGGACAAGACTTCGTCATTCCAATTTTTGGTAATGAGTAAGCCTGTAAAATCGTCATGGGTTTTATAAAGCATACACTCGCTAATGTCGTACCCCTTAGATAAAAGGTATTTGTAGTCAGGAACATAATACAGTTTGCGAACTACCATTTCGTTAGTGCTGGTTTTAATAATTAGCATTCTAGATAGCGTGGCATCTAGAATTTTCTTGGTAATTTGGTTTGTAGTAGTAGCATCTACGGGAACTGTGATGGTAGCTTTGTTTTCGACCAAAGGGAATTCTAGAATTTCTAGACCGTCCTTTTCCAGATAGACTCCGTTACTCCAATCGGGTTGCTTGTTGTGGCTATCTGCATTTTGTTGCCACTCTTTCGAACTCTTAAAGGTGCTGTTAAACCATGCTTCGACACCAGTGGGTGTAAAAGCCTCATTCGTCGCTTCGTCAAAGTCTCTATTGCACGCAAAAATGCTTACTAAGACAATAAAGATACTAAATCCAATTGTTTTCTTCATAAATTATCATTTACATTGCTCACTATTTGGAGCTGAATTTTTCGGCGAATGATTCAGAAACAACCCCTAATCATTTTAGTAATTGGGGCTGTTTTTCTCTGATGCTTTATTGTTTTATCATTAAGTATTCGCCAGTACTGATGCTTGCTGGTGGTGGTGCTGGATCTCCTTCTTTGCGAGTGATAAATCCGTCCCGCCAAATTTTTAAAAATCCGAATATTCCCAATCCACTTCGTATTTTATCAATCTATTGTTAGTTGTTTTTTCTAAGATGTAGACCTTGAAATAAAGATGTTTTCTAGATGTTGGCATTGAGTTTGGAATTTTTTATTTGTCATTTTTTCAAATTCTTGAACCTTACTTTTAAAATAAAATATTCATTTTCCTCCAATTGGTTAACATTTTCAATCTTTATTTTTTTTAGAATTTCTAATGAGCAGGTATCAATTAGATTTTTTTTTACATTTAAACTAAACCTTTCTCCATCTATATGAAAGCAAATACCGTTGCCAATTTTAATTTTCTCATTGCTATCCTTTCTAGAGTTGAATAAAATGTACTTTACTGGTTTTAATCTTTGATTTTCACTTCTGTAAAAAGTATCAAAGTCAGTTTTTATAGTTTGAGCATTAATAAATGTCGATGCTATAAGGAATAATATATAAATGATATTTCTCATAATTAATTGCAAGTTGAAGGACCTTTATAAAAATGTTCATTAATTAAATTAGTAATTACCTTTTTTTCACTTTCTGATAGTTTATCCCAAGCAACAGTAGTGACATTTTTATCTAATTTTCCTAGACCAAGCCAAGCAACCGCCTCGTATGTAGATCTAGAAAGTCTACTATTATCAAATTGCTGAATTATATCTGCAATTGTACTTCTGTAATGACTCGCCATCATTTCATGATTCCAAGTTGTATGAAATCTTGTTTCATAATAGTCATATAGTCCAGGGAAATTATTTTTTAAAGATTTTACTAAAGAAATTTGTTCTTCAGTTGTTTTTGAATTTAAGGTCCCTCTTTGTGCAGCAGATAGCATCTTTCTAAATATCTCTGCATGAATGATTTCATGAGCAAATACCGTTGCACTTCCTAAATCAGATAAATTTCTAAATCCAATTCCATTAAATTGAATTTCTGTGACATAATCTACCGGAACTAAAGTAATACCATATACATTAGGTTCTAAAGTATTATTAATTGTTAGTTTCAAATGACTTACAGGAAATTCACCGTCAAATTTTTGAATTGCGTTTTTGAATTTCGAATCCGAATTCATTAATCTTTCGTAAATACATTTTACACGTCCGTCTAACAAATTTGTTATTTTATATATGGTTTCAAAGGATGATGTGCTATTAGTTGTACCGCCACCACCAACTCCATACGGATTGTAATTATAATTCGTAGGAATCTTGGGTGCAATAGGGGGTGTAGTAGGAATGTATATAAATGAATATCCTGTGTTAGTATTGGTTTTGGATTTGCCTACTACTGTTACTTCGTCCCAACTCGAATACTTCGCTATCTTCCAGATTAGTGCGCTCCGTACTAAGATAGGTATCTAGGCGAATGCGCTGTGTATTGGCTTTTTTTTGCAGTGACTTATCTCGAACCAATGCATACTGAATGGTTCCGTTCTTCACTTGGTGGTATGCCAATACTTGGTCATTCCAATTCTTTGTAATAAGTAAGCCCGTAAAATCGTCGCCGGCTTTATTGAGCATAGCATCACTAATGTCGTATCCTTTACTCATCAAATACTGATATTGAGGAACATAATATAGTTTACGAACTAGTAGTTCGTTGGTAGCTGTTTTTACAATAACTATTCGAAACAACGTAGCCTCAAGAACTTTTTGAGCAACCTGCGATGCATAAGCTACATCGGTAGGAATAGATATGGTTGCTGTATTTTCAATCAATGGAAATTCAAAAATTTCGAGATTGTTGGTTTTTACATATCGACCATCGCTCCAATCGGGTTGTTTGTTGTGGCTATCTGCATTTTGTTGCCACTCTTTCGAACTCCTAAAGGTGCTGTTAAACCATGCTTCGACACTAGTGGGTGTAAAAGCCTCATTCGTCGCTTCGTCAAGGTCTCTATTGCACGCAAAAATGCTTACTAAGGCAATAAAGATACTAAATCCAATTGTTTTCTTCATATTTTTTTGTTTACTATTTGTCTACTCTTTCGATTTTCGACTTCCTCGTTTGCTATTTTTAGAGTTTGTTTTTTCTTTTTTTTTTAACGATTTACCACCAAGCCTGTTGGTTGTTTTCGTAAGTAAAAAGATGGGCTTTTACTTCTCTAGAAGTGTTCTTTAATATGTAAATGGCGTTGGTGGGCATTTTGTTGTACACTAACGAATGGGTTTGTGCTGTTTTGATTCCCAGATTTTTCCAGCCGTTTAGTGTCATGTACAGGAGCACGTATTGGTCTCCTATATGTAAGTTGCCTTTGGGGTTTTCTGGTGTAGGATTTGATCGTAAGATCATAGTTTGTGTTTTCGTTACATTAGGCTTTAGTAGTTCTTGTAGTGCCCCATCCTTTTTTATCAAAATAGGGTAATTTGCGTGTTTGATGGCTGAGAGAAAATAATAAACCGGGAAATACACAATAGAGTCGCCCATATTTTTAAATTCGGCTTTGCCCTGTTTTATTTTTGCCCAATCCAGAAAACGGTACTGATTTTTAAAATCGCATAAGTACAGAATCCGTTTGTTTTTTACCGTAGGATTTATTGCTGTTACACTAATGTTTGTTCCTTTGAAATATTCGCTCGACACATCTATAAGATTTGGGTTGTTAAGTTGGGGAGGAATGTCCTCCTTGCCACAAACAAAAGGGAGGCTTTGGGGATTAATTGAAAACGTTTGGCGGTAAATTTTAGCAAACCACCCTTTCCATTGTTTAACATGTTTAAAATGAACTTCAGGATTGTCTTCGGCAGTAGCAAATGAAATCGGACCTTTTGGTGTGATAACTACATTCCATGCGTGATCTACCACTTGGTCTATGGCAACGGGTATTCCCATACTTCGCATCGCATATATTCCCATAGCACTATAGTTTTGGCAGTTTCCAAAATTCATATTGATTAGAGTAGAGGGTTTTACCCCCAAGGTATAGGATGGATACGGGTTAATTTTTAGGTTTAGTTTTTTCAACTCATTGTTCAACTTTGTGCAGGCTTGTATGGTGCTTAAGGAATCAAAATCTGTTTTTGGTAAAGCAATTTGAATATTTTTTCCTGTAAATAGTTCTCCATGGTTCTACAATCTCATCATAAACCCGATAAGGCAATAGGTAGTCGCAAAACTGAGCGAAGGAAAGATGTTTCGCCCAAGGTTTCTGCCAATTTTTAAAGGCTTCGTCGATGTTTTGAATCAAATAGTTTGCTTTGATGAATTCCTTATCTGAAATTTTTTTGGAACTTATATTTGGGTGTTTCGAGAGGTAATTTTTGTAGATACTATCTAGTTGATTAGCGTTTTTTTCGTTTTTAAACAGAGTGTCTAGAAAAGCGTAATGGGTTCTCAATTCTTGAGAATCGGTTGTGTAGTAATTGTTCATGTTTTTAATCAAGAACCAAGCAGCTTTAAGTTTTAAAGTGTCTGCTTCTGAATGGCTATAATGGTCTACGGTTTTTTGTAGTTCGGGAGGAAGTTGTTGCTTTGGCGAATTGCAAGCAAAAACCACGATTAAAATAAATAGTGGAAAAGCAATCTTATTGTAAAAGGGATGTCTTTTAAAATTTAGAATCAATGTGTTGTGTTATTTTAAATTTATACTCGCATCTCAAAGATTAATAGCTAAAAAGTTAGAAAGCGCTTTAGTGTGCGGTAATTTATGAATAAAATAACTTAAAAATCTTACAAATAAATAAATGAGTTGTTTTTTAGTATAAGTGGTTTTATAACTAGATGGTGGGGATAAAATAAGCCTTAAACCCTCGGTTGATGACTGAATTCTCAAACACAAAACCAAGCTCCAGTCGACGGCCGAAACCCAAATCTCGTGTAACTGTTAGCCGTTCGGACGTTTTTGGTTAGTTGTTGGTTGTATGGTTCTAAAAAAAAGCGAGATTATAGCTGTAAGTCTAAATTCTCACAAATATATTTTCTGCATTATTTTTATTACAAGGCAAAAAACAAACTTACCTCATAAAAAAAAGAAAGTCTTAATTTTTAATCTTAATATCAACACCGAACATCATATAGAAATTAACAAATTCTTTATTGCCAATTTGTAAATTTATAGGTTTTATTTCAAATGCACATCGGTTTGAAGGGGGATTGATTCTAAGTCCACATCCTAAATTTGCTCCAAAATAGAAATCAGCAAATGTTTGTGACTCATATTTTTGAGAAGTGACCTGACTATAACCAGAGCCTAGCATTCCTCTCGAATAATTAGCGAATCCTCCTGAATAAATAAAAAGAGATACCGCTTTGTATTTTACAAAATCATAATTGGCATTTAAATTCCAAGAGGTTGTTCTATAAAAATCCTTTCTATTGTGATCTATTAATGGAGCAGAAATAAATCCTCCTATGAGTAAAGTGGCATTCATACGCAAACGTCCTTTGCTACCATAACTACGTTCATATCCAATCGTAGATAGTGTACCTAATCCTTCTTCTTTAACGCCAGTATTAAAACCAAGACCTACACCAGTTTTTATTGAGTTTCTTGAGAATTTGTTTTCTTGACTATAACTAAATATGAAGATATTAAGCATAACAAAAACATTGTTTTTGTTATGCAATTTCTATTTTTGGTTAGTGTTGGCAAAGTCTTTGGGGTTGGGTTTAGGTATCTGTTTTTACTGTTTTTTACAACATTTTGTATATATTTTATGGTAAAATCTTTCATTTTTAACGCTCTATTTTATAAAGCCTACCCGTTTAAAAACTTAACTGGTAGGCTTATGTGTTTTTATTTTACTTTAGCATTTGTGTAATCATCTGGAGTTAAGGTATAAACAAAATCATTAGACTTATTATCCATGTCTAACTGAAAGGATTTCTATTTAGAGGTGTTGTTGAATATCCATATGATTTTATTCTGTCTCCATAATCTATCACAATGGAATCTCCCTCAATCAATGCTCTAATACTTCCTCTTCCCGCACCTGCCCCACAATCTTTGGTCTTTGTTCCGTTTTTTTCATTGTTAAGTATATTAATTTTTTTAGAAAATACTATTGTTTTTCCATCAAGTCCAACTTTTTTATAAGAAATAATTTCAACATCTTTACCTGAATTATTTACAATCGCTACATTGCTTTCAATGCACTTGTCATCACAACTATAAATTAATACTAATAAGGCTATTATTTTAAATAAATTTTTCATATCAGATTATTGCCAATTAGTTAATAATTCATCTGTTAAATTGGCTGTATTTGGATACTGACTTCTTAATTTCCCTTTTACTTCTCCCCAAGATTGACTGCCTTTTATGATGTCTTGTACTTGTTTTATGGTAAAACCTGAAACTCGGTCTTGAGGAAGGTTATTGTTGCCATAAAAAACTCTTTGATTGATATTATCAGTTAAATCATAAAATACTGGAGTATAAAAATTATTATCTGTGTCGGCATTTGTCAATTGAATTCTTTGAAAATTGGGTCCTTCAATTCTATTTGCACGATATTGATGATTAGAATATCCTAACCTTTGATACCTCAAATTGGTCAAAGTGATTTCGACTGCTCTTGCCCAAGATTCTAGGGTTCTTTTTGCTCCTGTGTATTTTTCAGTTTCAGTAGAGGATGCCCATACCTCGGGATCTAGATACGCCTTCCAAACAAGATTGTCATAAGCCGATGGACTCATTTCGTGATGAGCAGAATGGGTTAGCTCGTGAATGGTTGTTCCATACATAATTTCTGAGGGTGCTCCATCAACTCGAAGATAAATTGACGGTAAAATACCAAAACCTGCCGTTTCATAAAGGTGCAAAGATGATGACCAAGTATCAAATGTCGCTATTTTCATTTGTCTTCTCCAAAAACTGTTTTGTTGTGGACGTTCTAATCCTAATATGTCTTTGTAATAATAATCGTGTGCGGCTTGATGCACGTTTGCAAAATACTGGTCTCTATTGTTGGTAATGTATAAATTCCAAGGTTCGTCTTTTTTGTAATCACTTTTAGTCTCTGCTTGTCCAAACAGACCATTTCTTATACTATATTGATAACGTTCCCATTGCAGTACATATTTTGCTTCGCCACGGACTGTTCCTGTCGAAAAATAACCATTAGCATCTGTTGAACTAAACCTTCGGTAGCTGTAACTCGTTTATACAGACCTTGAATTTAATGCTTCAAGGCAAATATAAATATATTTGCACTAAATAACTTTATTTTGTAAATTTACAACAGATAACACTTGTTTATATCATTGGTAATCAGTTGATTATCGATAACTCCATATAAGAAGAATAAATCCTTCTTAATCCCGAAAAATATTGGGTAATCAAAGCATTTTTTCGATAACTCCATAGTAGTAGGACGTGACTGTAATCGGTGAGCCTGTCCTGAGTTTATCGAAGGGTTCAACACGAGTTTCATTGTTCGTGCTGCGCACGCAACGAAACCCTAGCTGTTATCCCACTATCAACGGTAAACCATTGTCGTATTAAAACTTGAGCTCCCTCAACTGGAATTTCTTTCCCTATTGTGTTGTCATACGTCGTGATTCGACCACTTGGTCTCCATTTTTTTCCAAAAATCCACCAGGCTGTTTTACTGGTTTTATTTGCTGGAGTGATGCCTAGTTGTTTTTCGTTATGAGTGAGACTATAGGCTTCTACTAATAAATTACCCAATAAATCTTCTTTGCTGTTTATTGATGTTTTACTTACTTTACCTGTTTCTGGTATATTATTAAAATAAGGGTCTTGTTCTGGAATATATAATTCCTCTATCACTTCTGTTTTGATTCCAGTAGGAAACACATAATCTTTTGGAACGGCAACATAATAAGTGCTAATTGAATCTTTGTTGTTTGTTCCTATCTGATCTGAAGCTTCTTTTGGAAATTCATAATCAAGTGGGTAGTCAAAAAAAGCTTGTGTCGTATCTTTTTTTAGCAATGTTTCTTGAGTTGCATCTTTAGGTTCAATTTTCACATAGAGGTGTGATGTTTTAATATCAAAGTCTGATACGATTTTTGAAGTTTTTGAAGTTTTCATTTTAGACTTAACGCTGTCAAGAGCCCGTTTCATATTCTTAACGGAATACGGATTTTCTAATTTTGTTCCTAATTTAAGATAGGCTTCTTTGTCGTAATTGCTAAGACCTGTTGAATTTGGTTCGTCGCTACACGAAGAAACTGCTGCGAAAAACAGTCCGAATAAAAATAGTTTTAAAAAAAATAATTGTTTTCTCATTTTATGAATATTTAATTGGTTACTTTTTCTGTAAAGTTGCTGTCGTCTGACGGTAATCTAGTTGATTAGCGTTTTTTTCGTTTTTAAACAGAGTGTCTAAAAAAGCGTAATGGGTCCTCAACTCTTGAGAATCGGTTGTGTAGCAATTGTTCATGTTTTTAATCAAGAACCAAGCAGCTTTAAGTTTTAAAGTGTCTGTTTCTGAATGGCTATAATGGTCTATGGTTTTTTGTAGCTCGGGAGGAAGTTGTTGCTTTGGCGAATTGCAAGCAAAAACCACGATTAAAATAAATAGTGGAAAAGCAATCTTATTGTAAAAGGGATGTCTTTTAAAATTTAGAATCAATGTGTTGTGTTATTTTAAATTTATACTCGCATCTCAAAGATTAATAACTAAAAAGTTAGAAAGAGCTTTAGTGTGCGGTAATTTATGAATAAAATAACTTAAAAATCTTACAAATAAATAAATGAGTTGTTTTTTAGTATAAGTGGTTTTATAACTAGATAGTTCTTCTATTTGTCACAAACCTGGTAGGGCATAAGTGTTCTCAAAACTAAATTTTAAAAGAGCAGCTTATTCGGATTTACAGCTAGGATTAAATGGCTAATTGCTTATAGATTTCTTTTTTGGTTCTACTGGATATTTTGTGAAAGTTGTAAATTTACAAAATGGAATACGACATCAGAACAATACTAGAGAAAATTATTTTACCCATCCAAGATGGTTGGAAGTTATCTAAGTTAGATATAAGCGAAGAAAAGCTAGAAGTGCATGTTTATCTTTATTATGAGCCAAAAAAATATAAAATAGGCGATTTAGAATATGACCTTTATGATGATAGAGCGGAACGTAAATGGCGACATTTAGATTTATGGCAATACAAGACATTTATTTATTGTAATTTGCCAAGATACAAAGACAGCAATAACAAAGTAAAAACCATCGATGTTCCTTGGGCAGAACCTTATGAGCGGATGACTTGGTTACTTGAAAAAAACTTTAGACACATTACAATGCACTAAAAGTCAGAGTAAAACGGCGAGATTATTAGGCTTAAGTTTTGATCAAGTACATAGAGTAATGCACAATTTTGTTGAACGAGGAATGAGTAAAGAAGTGCCGATGATAGATATTATTATTTGAGTATTGATGAAAAATCAGTCTCAAGAGGACATGATTATTTTAGTATTCTATCGGAGGAATCTACAGGAGTAGTTATAGATGTTGTTGAGGGTAGAACCAAAGAAAGTGTTGACAAACTTTGCAACAAGCTCACTAAAGACCAGCGTGATGAGGTAAAAACGATATGCACAGATATGTGGGATGCTTTTATATATGGAGCAAAAACACACTTCGAAAAAGCGATTCATTGCCATGATAATTTTCATTTAGTAGGCTATCTCAACAAAGCCGTTGATAAAGTCCGAAGAAGAGAAGTTCGTGAGGTAGAAGAATTAAAAAAGACAAAGTACATTTGGTTAAAAGACATCTCTAATATGACTGAAAAACAACGAATTATATTTGAATCCATCGACAAAGTGAATTATGAGGTCTCTAAAGCATGGAGAATAAAAGAGAATTTAGAGACATACAATTTAGGCAGAAAACCAAAGAAAATGCTTTTTTAATACTAGCAAATTGGAGACGAAGTGCCCTTTATAGTAAGATTCCAGAAATAGTAGAAGTAGTAAAAATGTTCGACAGGCATTTTCAAGGAATATTAAATGCAATAGTAACAGGCTCTAATAATGCTAGAGCAGAAAGAATAAACGGAGCAATTGAAGAACTAAAACGAATAGGACGTGGATACAGAAATAAGCAAAATTTCAGAACCGCTATCCTATTTTTTCACGGAGACTTAAATGGCTTTTCACACAAAACCCAGTAGAACCTCTTTTTTAATCTTTTAATATTTTTTTTAAGCTGCCAATTTGTAGTCTGTTAGAGCTTTTATGGAAAGAAATATTATCGATTAATTTATCAGATTTTTTTGATTCCCACATTGACTTCTCTTTTTTGCTGGAATCCGTGCCAATTACACGTTGTGAATAAATAATTTGTTGTAAATTTAAATCGTACACTTCTAATGTCACTTCGCTTTGGTTAAATCCCGTAGAATTTTCGTCTTCATATAAGCCAATGACACTTATATCGTTTTTGTTTTTTTTAGTAGAAATGTTAATAAAAAAGTCAAATCCTGTTCCGTCTTTCAGTTCTTTTAGTGTAGCTCTGTTTGGGTTTAGCGCTATTTTTCGGGCAATTAGCAATCCGTTGACGTCATTTATGTAAAATAATCGCTCGTGTAAGTTTTTTTTAAAAGAGGTTAGTATTTCTAAAGTTAATTTTTCTGTGTTTCCCTTAGGACAATCCAATTCGTTTAGTAGCCATTTTCCTTGTGTAAAATCAACTCCAGTTCGTTGGGCTGGATTTTTTACAATATAAGTTGAAGTTCGACATGACACTAAAATGAAAAAGAGGAAATAAATTAAAAATTTTAAGCTTTTCATAAATTTGCAGGTCAAACGCATTAAAAACCATTAAATTTTAAAATGATTTTTTTAATATAACCATCTGAAATACAACGAATTAAATTTGTTTTAGCAAATTAAATTTTGTATATTTATCTGATAATCAGATGCTTAATATGAAATTAAAAAACAAATTGTTTATATTTGCTCAAACTATTCCAGACTTTAGATTGAACAGAAAAAAATTACACCCTTCGGAAAATATTGTTTTCATAACCATACTTGCCGTCATATGCGGGGCAGAAACTTGGGAAGAAATGAAGATTACGGCATTGTTAAGCGTGAGTTTTTGGAAACTATCTTAGATTTAGAAAACGGGATTCCTTCTCACGACACGTTTAATCGTTTTTTCTCTTTGCTAAAACCCTCTTTTTTCGAAGAACATTTCGTGTCTTGGATTAAATCAATATCTAACCATTACAAGGGTGTCGTGGCAATTGACGGCAAAACAGTTCGAGGTTCTAAGCAATCTGGATTGAAGTCTGCCATTCATTTGGTAAGTGCTTTTTCTACAGAAAACGAAATCTTTTTAGGTCAAATTAAAACAGAAGAGAAATCAAATGAAATTACGGCAATCCCAGAACTTTTAAAAGTGTTAGACCTTGAAAATGCTATTATTACCATAGATGCAATGGGTTGTCAAACAGATATAGCAGAAGTGATTATTGAACAAAGGCAGATTATATTTTGGCGGTAAAAGAAACCAAAAGAATTATATCAAGATATTGAAAGTGCTTTTTTGATTCCCTCAAAAGACAAATCAAAAATTTATATAACCGAGGAAGTTGGTAGCGGAAGGGTAGAAAAAAGGACTTGTACTGTGATGGATGATTTGAGTCATTTATTAAATCCAACTAAATGGAATTCATTACAATCTATTGCAAAAATAGAAAGTGAAAGGTTTATAAAATCAACTGGTAAAACACAGAAATCAACTCGGTTTTATATAACAAGTTTACCTTGTGATGCCAAGAAAATAGCGGATGCTGTTCGTTCACATTGGAAAATTGAAAACAATTTACATTGGCATTTAGACGTTTCCTTTGGAGAAGATAAGAGTAGAAAAAGACATAAAAACGCGGCACAAAATTTTTCGTCAGTCTTGAAATTATCATTAAAAATACTGCTCAATGAAACAATTAGTCCTGTAAAGAAGAGCGTCAGAAGAAAACGTAAAATAGCAGGTTGGGATAATCATTATCTTTTATCTTTGTTCAACTTTTAATGCGTTTGACCTGATAAATTTGGGGGAGTGGCTGTTTTTTAATTAAAAATGCGAATCAAGGGTTGAAAAACATTAAAAAAGAAAGAAATTTCTTTGTAAAAATTAGAATAATAAGCTGATAATCAGTATATTTATAGTGTATCTAACGCACGTTTAAATATATGATTAATCAGCTTAAAGCCCTAAAATTAGTAAAAATATATTCCATAATCTGTGACAGATTTGAAAAAGATTTAAAATACACTTGCGAACGTTTCAGCAACAACCATAAACAAGATTTAACAGATCAAGAAATTATGACCATATACCTATTCACAGTTCAAGAAGAACAACGTTTTAGCATCAAACAAATTCATAAATATGCTTGTGATTATTTACATGATTGGTTTCCAAGACTTGGCTCATATGCTGGTTTTTCTAATCGTCTTAATCAATTATCAGAAGCTTTTCGACGTTTTTCAGCTTCATTATTTGAAGACTTTTTACCTTGGGATTGCTTAACTGATCAAAGTTTACTGGATTCGATGCCAATAATCACTTGCTCTGGTAAACGAAATGGAAAGGTAGCAAAAGACTTGACCGATAAAGGGTATTGTTCTACAAAAAGCATGTATTATTATGGAGTGAAGCTTCATGCATTAGCTTTTAGACGAGAAAATAAAATTCCTTTTCCTGAAGAAATTCAAATAACACCTGCATCTGTCAATGATTTAACGGTTTTCAAAGAAGCGTGGTCAGAAAAAACAAACAGAAAATTCTTTGGAGATAAAATATACATTAACGAGGATTTTTTTTCTGAATTAGAACAAGAGAAAATTCAATTATGATTACACCAGTTAAAGCAATCAAAGGACAATGTCAACAAATAAAAAACTGGGATAAAGCAGCCGATGATTTATTTTCCAAAGCAGTATCAAGAGTTAGACAGCCCATAGAATCTCTTTTTAATTGGTTGATTGTTTAAAACTGATATTCAAAAAGCAAGTAAAGTTAGGTCTAGCAAGGGGTTACTGGTTCATCTATTTGGAAAAATTGCTGCCGCTTTTATTGGACTAATATTTTAACCCTTGATTCGCATTAAAACCCAGAATTATTCTTAAAACCTCTTGGTTTACTTCGTCAATATAATGCAAGAGTTCTTCTTTTCCGGTAGATTCTGTCGCTGAGGTTACAAAATATTGGGGCATTTCGGCCCAGTTATTGGCAAACATCTTTTTTTTGTAGGCTGCAATATGAGCATTAATTTTTACTTTGCTAATCTTGTCAGCTTTGGTAAAAATAATGCAAAAGGGAATTTCACTTTCGCCCATATACGCCATAAATTCAATGTCGATATTTTGCGCTTCGTGGCGAATGTCTATCAAAACAAAGGCGCAAACCAGTTGCTGTCTTGTTTCGAAATAATCAGTAATAAATTGTTGAAAAACCGATTTGGTTTTCTTGGAAACTTTTGCATACCCATAGCCAGGTAAATCAACAAGAAACCAGTTGTTGTTAATCAAAAATGATTTATTAGTTGCGTTTTTCCAGGTCTTCCAGAGGTTTTTGCCAAATTTTTATGGTTGGTCAGCATATTAATCAAAGAGGATTTCCCAACATTGGATCGACCAATAAAAGCGTATTCAGGCAAAAAGTCTTTTGGGCATTTTTCGACCTCAGAGTTGCTGACAATAAATTCGGCGGTATTAATTTTCATGATTGTTTTGTGAATTCTTTTGAACGCTAATGCGCATTCAAATGGGTTTCTTTTAGCCATACTTCTAGCAGGCGATTAAATTCCTTCGGATGTTCCATCATTGCAGCATGACCACATTCGTCAATCCAATATAAGGTTGAATTAGGCAATAATTTATTGAATTCTTTTGCTACGTCTGGAGGCGTAACAAGGTCATTTTTGCCCCAGATAATACAGGTTTGAACATGCATTTAGGCAAGTCTTTTGCCATATTATGCCGAATGGCACTTTTGGCTATGGTTAAAGTTTTTATCAGTTTGATTCTGTCGTTTACTGATGCGTAAACTTCGTCGACAAGTTCTTTTGTTGCCATTTTCGGATCATAAAAAACAGCTTCTGCTTTTTTCTTGATGTATTCATAATCCCCTCTTTTTGGGTAGCTATCGCCCATGGCGCTTTCATAAAGCCCTGAACTTCCTGTTAATACAAGTCCTGCCACTTTTTCGGGATACATTTTTGTATGATATAATGCAATATGACCTCCAAGAGAATTTCCTAAAAGAATGACTCTTTCAAATCCTTTGAAAGTGATAAAATCTTTGACGTATTTCGCAAAACTTTTCACATTGGTTTTCAAAATACTTTGGGTGTAGATGGGTAAATTCGGTATGATTATTTTGTATCCTTTTTCGGAAAAGTAACTGGCCACGGCGTCAAAATTGCTCAATCCTCCCATTAATCCATGTAGAACAACAATTGGAGTTCCTTCTCCAGCTTCATAATAGCTGTACTTACCTTCTTTTTTGTAGTATTTTTCCATACTTTATTATTGCGAATTTTCAATTTTCACAAATATAGAATTTAATAGGCAAAAAAGAATTTTTGAAATCAAAAATTAAAATAAATTTCTTTTTTTCTGAAAGATAGTGCTAAATGAGATAAGGTTGTAAGTGGAGTTATGGTATAATGTCGCATTTTGAAATTTGATAAAAGGATATAGGTCTTTGGTTATAAATTAGATTTTATCACTATTCATTCGTTTGACTTTATAATATTAAAACTTTCGACTTACTTACTTCGTGAATATTCATTTTTGTTCGGTCTAAGAACAGTTTGTAAACGCGTTAAAATGACTTTTGTTCCTGTAAAATTTTTATAATATGACAGTTCTTAACAAAAAGGTAAAAATACCTAATCGTCTGATTGACTATAAACTAAGGTTTCTTCTTTAAAAGTGGTAAAACTTATTAACAAAGTGGTATTTTGTGGTAAATTGTGGTAATAATTTTTATATTTTTGCTCTACATCATTTAAAATTTTATCTTGAATACAATTGTCGGAACATACGAATGTAAAGTCGATGCTAAAGGAAGGCTGCTCTTGCCTGCTCCTTTAAAAAAGCAATTGGTTTCGTCACTTCAAAGCGGATTTGTTTTGAAGCGTTCTGTTTTTCAATCCTGCTTAGAGTTGTATCCAATGGAAGAATGGGATTTAATGATGCAAAAATTAATAAACTCAACCGATTTGTAAAGAAAAATAATGACTTTATTCGTCGGTTTACTGCTGGAGTAAAAGTAGTTGAGATGGATGCTTTAGGAAGAGTATTGGTGCCAAAGGATTTGGTAAATTTTGCCAGTATTTCGAAAGAGGTTGTGTTCTCCTCGGCGGTTAATATAGTCGAAATTTGGGACAAAGAGTTGTACGAAAAATCAATAAGTGGAGAGGATGTTGATTTTGCAGACCTTGCCGAAGAAGTAATGGGAAATATAAATAACGACGACAATGGAATATCATAATCCGGTTTTGCTGCATCCTACGGTGGATGGTTTGGATATAAAACCTGATGGTATTTATGTTGATGTAACCTTTGGAGGTGGTGGTCATTCGAAAGAAATTCTAAATCGATTGGGACCAAACGGAAAACTGTTTGCCTTTGACCAAGATGAAGATGCGTTAGCGAATGCGTTGGATGACGAAAGATTTACGTTGATTAATGAAAATTTTAGATTTATAAAGCGGTTTTTACGCTTTTATGGTGTGAAAAGTGTCGACGGAATCTTAGCCGATTTGGGTGTTTCATCCCATCAATTTGATGTTGCCGAGAGAGGTTTTTCTACTCGTTTTGATGCCGAATTAGATATGCGAATGAGTCAAAAAATGACTTAAATGCTTATAGAGTGGTCAATGAATATGATGTGGCTAATTTGAGAAGTATTTTTTTGGATTATGGAGAATTGAGAAATGCGCCTGCCTTAGCACGAGCAATTGTAGAGGCTAGGGAAGAGCGTCCAATTAAAACCACAGATGAATTGAAACAAGTTTTAGCAAATATTTACCCGAAAAAGTGCGTAATAAAATATTAGCTCAAATATATCAGGCTATTCGAATTGAGGTTAATCAGGAAATGAATGTTTTGAAAGAATTTCTCGAACAATCATTAGAAATATTAAATCCAGAGGGAAGATTGAGTGTGATTTCGTATCATTCGTTAGAAGATCGATTGGTTAAAAATTCATGAAAAACGGTTTGTTTGAGGGGGAACCAGAACGTGATTTTTTTGGCAATTTTCGGTTCCATTTAAAGCAGTCGGAAAACTGATTGTGCCAAATGATGCTGAAATAAAAGCAAACAATAGAGCGCGAAGTGCTAAGTTAAGAATTGCCGAAAAGAAATAATTGCAGTTTTATCGCTCTAATAAAGAGAATCAAAGAAAATAAATAATAACTTTTTAAATATCTCAGCTTGCTCTTTGTTTAGAGGAAAATCAGGGGAAAAACAAATGAAAAACGGGGTTACAACATATTGAAAGCGCGGTTTCTTATTGACGATGATGCCCTTAAAAAACTGGCGTTTTATCGTTTTTTTGATTGTTCTCGCTATAATTATGATTGCTAATACGCAGCGATTTGAGCAAAAAGTATTCAAGATTACGGAATTGACAAATCAAGTAAAAGAATTGCGTTCAGAATTTGTAGATAGACGTTCGGAATTGATGAAATTAAAATGGAGTCGACTGTTTCGAGCAAAATGGAGGAAAGACAAATTTTTCCGTCGACAGTTCCGCCAGTAAAAATAACCGTTAAAAAAGCAGAAGAAAAAAGTTTTTTCAAAAAAATATGGCAGTAGAAGATAAACATATATCTTATAGAATTTATCTAGTAGCTTTTGCTATCTTTTTGGTAGCAATCGCTATCGCTGTGAAATTGACAAATATTCAATGGGATGAAGGGGATTATTATCGGAAATTAGCCAAAGAAAGAACAGTCAAAATTTTGTAATCCCTGCTAATAAAGGAAATATCTATTCTGCTGACGGCAGTTTATTAGCTACTTCGATTCCTAATTACGAAATCCGTTTTGATGCCGTTGCTCCAAAAGCAGAAGCATTCGAAAAAAATGTAAAATCACTTTCTGACTCGCTAGCTTTCCTTTTAGGGAAACCAAGTGGTTTTTATTTGAATGAATTGCGAAAAGCAAGAGCCAACAAAAACAGATATTTTTTTATTGCACGTAAATTAAGTTATACCGAATTTGTGAAGATAAAAGGATTTCCATTATTCAATTTAGGTGCTTATAAAGGAGGAATTATCGTCGAACAAGAAACGGTAAGAGAACGTCCAATTGGCGAAATTGCACAGCGTACCATTGGTTACGAAAAAGAAACTCCAACTGGAGCATCTAGCGGAAAAGGAATTGAATGGGCTTTTAGAAAATACCTTAACGGAAAAGATGGTAGAATTTTAAAACAGAAAATCTCAAAAGGACAGTGGAAACCTATTCGAGATGTAAATGAGATTGATCCTCAGGATGGTTATGATGTGATTTCGACTATCGATGTTTTTATTCAGGATATTGCCCACCATGCTTTGCTAAAACAATTAGAAGAATATCAGGCAGACCACGGTTGTGTGGTGGTTATGGAAACGAAAACAGGAAAAATAAAAGCGATTTCAAATTTAGGAAGGGCGGCAAATGGCACGTATTTCGAAACTACAAATTATGCGGTTGCCGAAGCACACGAGCCGGGTTCGACCTATAAATTGGTCGATTTGATGAATTTGCTCGAAGATAAAAAAATTGATACAAGTGCTGTTTTCGATACGCATGGTGGAGTGGTTACTTATTCCGGAAAACATGTGAGAGATTCTCATGAAGGAGGATATGGCAAAATAAGTTTGGCGCGTGGGTTTGAGGTGTCTTCGAATACGGTAATGGTTCAGGCGGTTTATAATAATTACAAAAATACACCTTCGCAATTTGTCAATCATATTAATAAATATGGATTAAATAAGCCTTTAGGACTTTCGATCAAAGGAGAAGGAATTCCTTATGTTCCGCAACCAAAGGCTAAAAATTGGTCTAATCTTTCGCTTCCTTGGATGGCATTTGGCTATGGTGTTTCTATAACGCCTTTGCAAACATTAACTTTTTATAATGCTGTTGCCAATAATGGAGAAATGGTAAAACCACAGTTTGTTTCGGAAATAAAAGAGTGGAACAGAACCATAAAAAATACGATAAGGAAGTCATTAACCCAAAAGTATGTTCGCAAGAGACTATTTTGAAATTGAAAGCGGTACTATTAAATGTGGTCAAAAAAGGGACAGGGTCTAAATTGTACTCCAAAGATTTTTCGATGGCAGGAAAAACAGGAACGGCACAGGTAAATTATTCAAAAAACGGAGGTTCGGATAAATATTATGCTTCCTCATTTGTGGGTTATTTTCCTGCCGAAAACCCAAAATATTCTTGTATCGTAGTGGTTCACAAGCCAAGCACGGCACACAATAATTATTATGGTGCCGATGTGGCAGGGCCCGTTTTTAAACGAATTGCGCAAAAGATTTTTACCGATACTCCTTCGACAAACGAGATAAAAAACATCAGTAGAAAAATTCAGAAACAAGAAGCTAATTATGATGCTTATTTTGTAAAATCACAAAAACAGCAAAATTCAATAGTTCCCAACGTCAAAGGAATGCCTGGCATGGATGCCGTTTCGTTATTTGGAAATCTTGGGGTAAAAGTAAAAGTCATTGGCATTGGAAAAGTAAAGTCACAATCCATACATGCGGGAGAGCGTTTAGATAAAAATACAATAATAACACTAGAATTATCGTGATTATTTTAAAAGAAATAATGTATAAAGTCGCTATTGAAGCCGTAATGGGTTCAACAGATATTGCGATCAATAAAATGGATTTTGACTCCAGAAATATTGAATCAAACGATGTTTTTGTGGCTATTCGTGGCACGATTTCAAACGGTCATGACTATATTGAAAAAGCCATTTTGCAAGGTGCAATTGCAGTTGTATGTGATACTTTTCCCGAAGTGATTACAAAGGGAGTTACTTATATTCAGGTAAAAGACACCAATAAAGCATTGGCTTATATGGCTGCGAATTATTTTGGGAATCCATCTCAAAACTTAAAATTGGTGGGTATTACGGGCACAAATGGCAAAACGACAGTAGCCTCATTATTATATCAATTGTCAAAAAAGCAGGTTTTAAAGTAGGATTGTTATCTACGGTAAAAATCTTGGTCGACGACATAGAATACAAAGCCACCCATACCACACCCGATTCAATAACGATAAATCATTATCTGAAAGAAATGGGTGATGCAGGGGTTGCCTATTGTTTTATGGAAGTGAGTTCGCACGGAATTCATCAAAAACGTACCGAAGGGTTGCATTTTGCAGGAGGTGTTTTTACCAATTTGTCACATGATCATTTAGATTATCATCCCACTTTTGCTGAATATCGCGATGTGAAAAAATATTTTTTCGATAATTTGTCCAAAACAGCTTTTGCATTATCAAATATTGATGACAAAAATGGGCAAGTGATGTTGCAAAATACCGCAGCCAAAAAACTGACGTATGCCCTAAAATCGTACTCCGATTATAAAGTGCAAATTCTCGAAAATCAATTATCGGGATTGTTGCTAAAATAAACGGAAATGAAGTTTGGGTAAAACTCATAGGAACTTTTAATGCGTATAATTTATTGGCAATTTATGGAACCGCAGTCGAATTAGGATTAGAATCGTTAGAAGTTTTGCGACTATTATCTGAATTAGAAAGTGTTTCAGGTCGTTTTCAATTTATAGTTTCGAGTTCGAATATTACCGCAATTGTTGATTATGCACACACCCCCCGATGCATTAGAAAATGTGCTAAAAACAATTAATGATATTCGTACTAAAAATGAGCAATTAATAACGGTAGTAGGGTGTGGCGGGAATAGAGATAAAACAAAACGACCCATAATGGCAAGTATTGCCGCAGAGCTGAGTAATAAAGTTATATTGACATCGGATAATCCAAGAAATGAAAATCCAGATAGTATTATACAAGAAATGGAACAAGGTATTGCTGCTCAAAATTATAAAAAATCATTATCGATTACAGATAGAAAGCAGGCGATAAAAACTGCTTGTCAACTCGCTCATCCCAATGATATTATTCTAATTGCAGGGAAAGGACACGAAACATATCAGGAAATTCAAGGTGTTCGCCACGATTTTGATGATATGAAAACAGTAAAAGAAATTTTAGAACAACTCAATAAATAGAAATATATGTTATACTACTTATTTGAATATTTGAACAAAACATTGAATATTTCTGGAACAGGAGTGTTTCAATACATTACTTTCAGATCGGCATTGGCATTTATGCTTTCCTTGCTTTTATCTACTATATACGGAAAAAGAGTGGTTAGCTTTTTGCGTAAGCAACAAATTGGCGAAACAGTTCGGGAACTGGGTTTAGCGGGTCAAAATGAAAAAGCAGGAACACCAACTATGGGGGGATTGATTATCATTTTTGCCACTATAATTCCGGTTATTCTTTTTGCTAAGTTGCACAATATCTATATCGTTTTATTGATTGTTACGACTTTATGGATGGGAACAATTGGATTTATTGATGATTATATCAAAATTTTCAAAAAAGACAAGCAAGGGTTAAAAGGGATTTTTAAGGTTTTTGGGCAGGTAGGTTTGGGATTAATCGTAGGTTCTGTTCTGTATTTTAATCCTACTGTAACCATACAAACGGATGCTGGGAAAAGCGATGTTTTCAAAGCGACAACTGAAAACGTTATTAAACAAGCACCTGTTTATGAAAAATCTACGGCAACCACGATTCCTTTTTTTAAAAATAATGAGTTTGATTATGCAGAAGTATTAGCGTGGACTGGCGAAGGATACGAAAATTGGGCTTGGTTGATTTTTATTCCAGTTGTTATTTTTATCATCACAGCCGTTTCTAATGGGGCTAATTTAACCGACGGAATCGATGGATTAGCTGCGGGAACCTCGGCGATTTCAGTCTTGGCATTGGGAATTTTTACATTCGTTTCGGGAAATATTATTTTTTCTAATTATTTAAACATTATGTACATCCCAAGTTCGGGAGAAATGACCGTTTTTATTGCTGCTTTTGTGGGGGCATTAATTGGGTTTCTTTGGTATAATTCGTATCCTGCAACCGTATTTATGGGCGATACAGGAAGTTTAACAATTGGCGGAGTAATTGCGGTTCTTGCAATTGCGGTTCGAAAAGAATTGCTTATTCCTTTATTATGCGGAATATTTTTGGTCGAAAATTTCTCGGTGGTATTGCAAGTGGGGTATTTTAAATATACCAAAAAACGCTTTGGAGAAGGGCGAAGAATTTTTCTGATGGCGCCTTTGCATCATCATTATCAAAAAAAGGGATACCACGAAAGTAAAATTGTAACCCGATTTTGGATTGTTGCTATCATGCTCGCCATATTATCTATTGTGACTTTAAAACTTCGATAATACCAATTAAAAAAATGAAAAGATTAGTAATATTAGGTGGTGGAGAAAGCGGAGTAGGCACTGCAATCCTTGGAAAGAAAAAAGGGTATGCTGTTTTTGTGTCCGATTTTGGAAAAATAAAGAAAATTACAAAGAAGTTCTTATCATTAATGGCATTGCTTGGGAAGAAGAAAAGCATACTGAAGATTTAATTTTGAATGCCGATGTGGTAATGAAAAGTCCAGGAATTCCAGAGAAATCTCCAATAGTAAAAAAGCTGTTTGCAAAAGGAATTCCAGTCATTTCAGAAATAGAATTTGCCGCTCCCTTTACAAACGCAATCACTATCGGAATCACAGGAAGCAACGGCAAGACAACCACAACAATGCTTACGTATCATTTGCTAAAATCGGCAGGTTTGAATGTAGGTTTGGGAGGGAATATAGGAAAGAGTTTTGCTTGGCAAGTTGCCGAAGACAAGTATGATTCTTATGTATTAGAACTCAGTAGTTTTCAGCTGGACGGAATCATAAATTACAAGCCTCATATTGCTATAATTACAAATATTAGTCCCGATCATTTAGACCGATATGATTACCAATATGAAAAATATATTGCATCAAAATTTAGAATCACTAAGAATCAAACTGAGGAGGATTTTCTCATTTATGACGCCGATGACGAAGCGATTGCCGAATGGCTAAAAAACAACAAAACAAAAGCGCAATTAATTCCTTTTTCATTGACAAAAACAGTTGAAAACGGAGCATTTATAAAAGAAAAAAACATGGAAATAAATAGCATCAACGAGGAAGAATTCATTATGGAGACAGAATACATTGCACTAGAAGGAAAACACAACATGAAAAATGCGATGGCAGCTGCATCTGTGGCAAGTTGATGAAAATTAGAAATACGACAATTAGAGAAAGTTTGTCTAATTTTCAAGGAGTAGAACATCGTTTAGAGAAGGTGTTAAAAATTCAAAACGTACAATACATCAACGATTCTAAAGCGACAAACGTAAATGCAACTTTTTTTGCTTTAGATAGCATGAACACACCAACAGTTTGGATTGTAGGCGGTGTCGATAAAGGAAACGATTACAATGAATTGATGCCTTTGGTTCGCGAAAAGTGAAGGCTATTATTTGTTTGGGGGTCGATAATAAAAAAATTATCGATGTTTTTGGCAACGTGATCGACATCATCCTTGAAGTTGACAACATGGAATCAGCGGTAAAAATGGCGCAACGCTTGACCGAAAAAGGAGATACGGTGTTGCTATCGCCAGCTTGCGCTAGTTTTGATTTGTTCGAAAACTATGAAGACAGAGGCAATCAATTTAAAAAAGAGGTTAAGAATTTATAGAAAAGTTTAAGATTTAAAGTTTAAAGTTGCGCAACAACCTTAAACCATAAACAAGAAAAACTTTAAACAAAATAGAATGAAAGAGCTAATAACAATTTAAAAGGAGATAAAGTAATATGGTCATTCGTGGCTTTATTAGCGTTGTTTTCGTTTATGCCCGTTTTTAGTGCGAGTAGTAATTTGGCTTATTTGAACCACGGAACAGGAAATACATTAAGTTATTTATTGAAACATTTGGCTCATATCTTTATTGGATTTGTCATTATTTATTGGGTTCATAAAGTGCCGTTCCACTATTACAGAGGAATTTCTAAAATTGCATTGCCCATTGTGTGGTTGTTGTTGGGTTATACTTTAGTCAAAGGGACTGTTATTGCTGGGGCCAATGCCAGTCGGTGGATTCAAGTGCCCTTTATTGGAATTTCATTTCAAACGTCAACATTGGCGGCTTTAGTTTTGTATGTATTTGTGGCGAGATATTTGTCGAAAAAAAGAGAAGGAGGAATTACATTTAAAGAATCTCTCTTAGAACTTTGGACTCCTGTTTTTATCACATTGGGGTTTATTTTACCTGCAAATTTTTCGACAGCGGCATTACTGTTTTCAATGGTTTTGATGTTGGCCTTCGTTGGAAAATATCCTCTAAAATATATAGGAATCATTATTGTTGCTGGGATTGCGGGCCTTGTCTTTTTTGTTTTATTGTCGAAAGCCTTTCCCGAATCTCATTTTTTTAGCCGAGTAAATACTTGGCCGAGTCGTATCGAAAGTTTTATGTCAAACAAACCGGGCGAAGATGATTACCAAATTGAAAAGGCAAAAATAGCCATCGCTTCGGGTGGAATTTATGGACTTGGCCCGGGAAAGAGTGTTCAAAAACACTTTTTGCCTCAATCTTCATCCGATTTTATTTATGCCATTATTGTTGAAGAATGGGGATTAATAGGCGGTTTAGGTGTTTTGTTTTTGTATTTATTGCTGTTTTTTAGATTTATAGTTGCAGCACATAAAGCCAATTCCTTATTTGGAAAATTACTAGTTGTTGGGCTTGGTTTTCCAATGATTTTTCAAGCGATGATTAATATGGCAGTTGCCGTCGAATTATTGCCAGTAACAGGACAGACTTTGCCGTTCATAAGTAGCGGAGGAAGTTCTATCTGGATGACGAGTATTGCCTTAGGAATTATCATCAATGTCACTAAAAAAGAGGAAGAAATCGCCGAAGAAATAAAAGACAAAGAAAGAAGAGAAGCCGCGCTTCAAAAACTAATTGATAAGCAATTAGAAGAAGATAGCCTCCTTACACCCGAAGGGGAAATAGAAGAAGGAGATGAGAAGTATTCGATAGAGGATAAAGCAAAAAATCCGATGACAGCTATTAAAGGAATGAGATTTTCTAATTCTAAAGAATAAATAAAGAAAAGAAATGGGTCAAGAAAATCAAATAAATATGCCAAACTCTCTTCCCTTTGAGAAGGGTCGGGGACGGGCTTTCATATTAAGTGGCGGCGGAACCGGAGGACATATTTATCCTGCGGTTGCGATTGCTAATGAATTAAAGTCTCGTTTTCCTGATGCTGAATTTCTTTTTGTGGGTGCTAGTGATAAAATGGAGATGCAAAAAGTGCCTCAAGCGGGTTACAAAATTAAAGGGCTTTGGATTGCGGGTTTACAGCGAAAAGTAACATTGCAAAACGCCATGTTTCCATTTAAATTAATTGCTAGTTTGTGGAAATCCCGAAAAATAATTAAGCAGTTTAAGCCTAATGTGGTCATAGGAACGGGAGGTTTTGCTTCGGGACCATTATTGCAAATGGCAAATATGATGCATATTCCAACGGTAATTCAGGAACAAAATTCGTTTCCGGGAATTACGAATAAGTTGTTGAGTAAAAAGGCTGATAAAATTTGTGTTGCTTATGAAAATTTAGAGCGATTTTTTCCAAAAGAGAAAATGATTTTGACAGGAAATCCTGTTCGTCAGGACTTAATCGACATTGAAAGCAAAAGAGAAGAAGCAATTGCGTATTTTAATTTAGATCCGAATAAGAAAACCCTTCTCGTTCTTGGCGGAAGCCTTGGTGCAAGAAAAGTAAATCAATTAATCGAAAAGGAATTAGAGAAAATAGTTTCTCAAAAGGTACAGGTTATTTGGCAATGCGGAAAATTGTATTTTGAAGAGTATGAAAAATATAATTCTGAGAATGTTCAGGTTTTGGCATTTATTGACCGAATGGATTTGGTTTATGCGGCGGCTGATATTGTGATTTCACGGGCTGGAGCATCCTCTGTATCAGAATTGTGTATTGTGGGAAAACCAGTGATTTTTATTCCATCGCCAAATGTTGCCGAAGATCACCAAACCAAAAACGCAAAATCCATAGTCGACAAAAAAGGAGCGATTATGATTAAGGAAAGCGAACTTGAATTAGAATTTAGCCTTGTTTTTGAAGCTTTGCTAAATGATAAAGGAAAACAAGATCAGTTGAGTAAAAATATAAAGGAATTGGCTTTGCCAAACGCAACAAAACAAATAGTGGACGAAATTGTGAAACTGATAAAATAACAATGTCAATTAAAATGGCAATGTCAATGTCAATGTCAATGTGAAAACAAAAGATATAATTAATGCAATAGTGATGACAATTCTAAATTTTTGAATTTTGAAATTGCTATTGAAATTGAAATTTAAAATGAATCTAAATCAAATACATAACGTCTATTTTATAGGAATCGGAGGAATTGGGATGAGTGCTTTGGCGCGGTATTTCAAAGCCATTGGTAAGCATGTTTCGGGTTACGACAAAACCGAAACCCAACTAACAAGAGAATTGCAACAGCATGGAATAGCTATTCATTTTGAGGATAGTATTGATTTAATTCCAACCGATTATTACATCGAAAATACTTTGGTAATTATCACTCCTGCAATTCCAATGCAACATTCGGAGTGGAATTATTTTGTAGAACGCGATTTCGAAATAAAGAAACGAGCCGAAGTTTTAGGTATAATTACAAAGGATACTTTTTGTTTTGCAGTTGCGGGAACCCACGGAAAAACAACGACCTCCGGAATACTGGGTCATATTTTGTTTCAAAGCGGCGTTGATGTTACAGCTTTTGTAGGCGGAATAGTCGAAAACTATAATTCGAATTTGATTGGAAATGGAAAAACAATTACTGTTGTAGAAGCAGATGAATTTGATCGTTCTTTTTTGCATTTGCATCCTAATATTGCCTGCGTAACATCGATGGATGCTGATCATTTAGACATTTATGGCGATCAATCTTCTATTGAAGAGTCGTTTGTAGAATTTGCGGATAAAGTAGAGGACAAAAGCAAACTTTTTATTACCAAACAGTTGCCTATTAAAGGGGTTACTTGTGCGGTAAACGAAGAAGCCATTTTTTCTGCATGTAATATCAGAATTATGAATAGTCAATACGTTTTTGATGTACAAACGCCTTCGGAAATCATTCAGAATATAGCATTTGGTTTGCCAGGAAAACATAATTTAATGAACGCACTTATGGCATTGGCAATGGCAAAAACTTTCGGCATCCCAAACGAAGACATTGCTAGTGCCTTACGTTCATTTAAAGGAATTAAAAGAAGATTTTCGTACCAGATTAAAACCGATAATCTAGTTTATGTCGATGATTATGCTCATCATCCAACAGAGATAAATGCGGTTCATCAGGCGGTTCGGGAATTGTACCCAGACAAAAAAGTATTGGCCGTTTTTCAACCTCATTTGTTTAGTAGAACAAGGGATTTTGCCGATGATTTTGCCAAAAGTCTTGCTGCTTTTGACGAAGTCATTTTGTTGGATATTTATCCTGCCCGCGAGTTGCCAATGCAGGGAATTACTTCAACTTGGTTATTAGAAAAGATACATAACAATCATAAGAAATTAGTTTCAAAACAGGAATTAATTGCTTCGATTTTAGAAAGTGATGCGAGAGTTATTGTGACTATCGGAGCAGGTGATATTGGAGAAATGGTTCCGTTAATTAAAAATGCGTTAAATGAAAGTATTTAATTGGACAACTATTCGATTAGTGCTGATGTTTGCATTGGTGGTTTTCCTTTTTTCATTCACTTCAAAACGGAATGAAAAGCAGAAAACTCAGAAAAGCGATTGTTATTTTTGTAGGAGATAACGCTCCATTTGTGAATCAGGAAACGGTTAATAAATTGTTAATAGAAAATAATAGGGACGCACAAAGTATTGGTAAAGATAAATTAGATTTGAATAAGCTGGAAAAGGTCTTAAACTCGCACGATATGATTGAAAAATCAGAAGTGTTCGTGAGTGTCGATGGAGTGCTGAAAGCAATCGTAAAGCAAAAAACTCCTGTAGCTAGAGTTTTCAACGGAGACGATTCTTTTTATATTGATTACAAAGGAAATACAATGCCGTTGTCAGCCAATTTTACAGCTAGAGTTCCACTTGTTTCGGGGGAAATTAATAAAAAAAATAGGGAGGATTTAGCCGAATTATTTCGCATAATTCATGATGATGAATTTTTGAAAAAAAATATCATTGGTGTTCAAATTATGCCAAACGGAAGCTTAAGAATGCTCAATAGAAATTTTAATTATCAAATTGATTTTGGTGGAACGATAAGAATGAAAGCTAAATTTAATAATTATAAGGCTTTTTTTCAAAAAGCAGTTTTAGATAGTTCGCTATATAAATACAAAACAATTGATCTAAGGTTTGTGCAACAAGTCGTGTGTTCTAAATAAGAGATAATGGAAAAAGAGAATATTGCAGTAGGTCTAGATATTGGGACGACCAAAATTGTTGCCATGATAGGCAAAAAGAATGAATATGGAAAATTAGAAATTTTGGGTGTTGGAAAATCCAAAAGTCTAGGTGTGGCAAGAGGTGTGGTAAATAACATTACTCAAACTATTCAATCCATACAACAAGCTGTTCTTGAAGCCGAAAACAAGTCGGGCTATAAAATAAAAGATGTTGTTGTAGGAATCGCAGGGCAGCATATTCGCAGTATTCAGCATAGTGATTATATTATTAGAAGTAGTGCGGAAGAAGTGATAGCGGAAATGACATTCAACTTTTAATTGATCAAGTAAACAAATTGGCAATGTTGCCTGGTGAAGAAATCATTCATGTGTTGCCACAGGAATTTAAAATTGATGGACAATCTGAAATAAAAGAACCCATAGGAATGTATGGCGGACGACTAGAATCTAGTTTTCATGTTGTAGTTGGTCAAGCTTCTTCTATACGAAATGTAGGAAGATGCATCCAAAGTTCAGGAATAGAATTGTCTGGATTGACTTTAGAACCATTAGCTTCAGCCGATGCAGTTTTAAGTCAGGAAGAAAAAGAAGCCGGAGTTGCATTGATCGATATTGGTGGAGGAACAACAGATTTGGCTATTTTTAAAGATGGAATTATTCGTCATACCGCAGTGATTCCTTTTGGAGGTAATGTGATTACCGATGATATAAAAGAAGGGTGTTCTATTATTGAAAAGCAAGCCGAATTATTGAAAGTTAAATTTGGATCCGCTTGGCCAGGAGAAAACAAAGACAACGAAATTGTTTCGATTCCAGGTTTAAGAGGAAGAGAACCGAAGAAATTTCGCTGAAGAATTTGTCTAAAATAATTCATGCCCGCGTTGTCGAAATTATTGAACAGGTTTTTACAGAAATAAAGGATTACGGACACGAAGATCCTCGTAAAAAATTGATTGCAGGAATTGTACTTACTGGTGGTGGAGCACAATTGAAACACATTAAACAATTAGTAGAATACATTACTGGGATGGATACTAGAATTGGGTATCCAAACGAGCATTTAGCGGGAAATTCAGAGGAAGAAATCTCCAGTCCTTTATATGCTACGGCAGTCGGATTGGTAATGAATAGCATCGAGAATAACACACAAAGTGCTGTTAGAATGGAAGCGGTTGAGTTGCCAAAAGCAACAATTTACAGAGAACCAGTTGTTCAAAAACAAGAAGTTGAGGAACCAGAAAATGAAGTAGAAAATCAAAACAGTTTGAAGAAAGAAGAATCTACAGAAACAAAAATAAGAAGATCCTTTTTTGATCGCTATGTAGATAAGATTAAAGATTTCTTAGACAACGCTGAATAAGGAAAATTAAAAAAGAATAAAAAATAATAAATATATAAAAACCCAATAAGATGATGAGCAACTCAGAATTTGGAAGCATTTCATTTGATTTACCAAAAAACCAATCAAATGTAATTAAAGTTATTGGAGTAGGTGGAGGCGGAAGCAATGCCATAAACCACATGTTTAAACAAGGTATCAAAGGCGTAGATTTTATCGTTTGTAACACCGATTCGCAAGCCTTGGATAACAGTTCTGTACCCAACAAAATTCAGTTAGGAGTAAACCTGACCGAAGGACTCGGAGCTGGAGCAAACCCAGATGTAGGGCAACAATCGGCTATTGAAAGTATTGCCGATATTGAGAAAATGCTCGACAGCAATACCAAAATGGTTTTTATTACCGCAGGAATGGGTGGTGGAACCGGAACTGGTGCCGCGCCAGTAATCGCCCAACTTGCAAAAGAAAAGATATTTTAACCGTTGGGATCGTAACCTTACCGTTCTTATTCGAAGGGAAAGTACGCCAAGAACAAGCACTTATAGGTATCGATAAATTACGCAAACAAGTCGATTCGTTAATTGTTATCAATAATAATAAATTAAGAGAAGTGTATGGAAATCTTGGTTTTAAAGCTGGATTTTCAAAAGCAGACGAAGTTTTGGCAACAGCCTCAAGAGGGATTGCCGAAGTAATTACGCATCACTATACGCAAAATATCGATTTAAAAGATGCTAAAAACAGTTTTGGCTAATAGCGGAACTGCCATTATGGGATCTGCCGTTGCTTCGGGCGAAAATCGAGCTAAGGAAGCCATTATCTCGGCCTTAGATTCTCCTTTATTAAATGATAATAAAATCACAGGTGCCAAAAACGTATTGTTGCTCATCGTTTCTGGCTCTGATGAAATTACTATTGATGAAATTGGCGAAATCAACGATTTTATCCAAACAGAAGCGGGTTATAATGCCAATATTATTATGGGAGTTGGTGAAGATGAAACCCTTGGTAGCGCAATTTCGGTTACGATAATTGCCACAGGATTTGATGTTGAGCAACAAAATGAAATTGTAAACGCACCACCCAATAAAATTATTCACATACTTGGTGATGAACAAAAAAGTGTGCATGATTTGACCAAGAAAACAGTTCCTACGTTCAATTGGGATACTGAAATGCCAGCCTCAAATTCAACTGAAAAAATTGTTTTTGAATTATTAGAAGATACTGTTGCGACGCCAGAAGTTGTTTCAATAAACAAAGAAGAATTAATGGTTATGTCGGAATTTATTAAAAATTTAGACGTGACTTTCGAAATAGTTTCACCTATAAATGACATCGACTTTATGGTTGAGACGCCAAAAGCTACTCATGTTGCAGAGTCAAAAAGTATCGAAAGAGAAGAACAAACTGCTTTTTCGTTTGATTTACCGCTTTTTAGTCCGCCAGCCGCGACTCCTGAACCAGTAGCTGAAATAGAGGAGAACACCATTTTATTTGATTTAACAAATGAAACTCGGAATATTAAAGTTAATGAGCCCGTTCAATTTGTTCCAGTAACCGAATTAACCGACAAGGGAGTCATCAGATATTCACTCGAAGAATTTACCGAATTAGAAAATGTACTTTCAGAGGCAAAACCATCAGCCGTGGTTGAAGAAGTGATTCCAGAAGAGATGAATATTACCATGAAACGGGTAGAGACTTTTGAAAATAAAACGTCGACTTTCGAAAATATTTCTCCAATGGAAATGACTATCGAAGAAACCTTGCGATTTAGAGCCGATGAAAGAAGAAAAAAATTAAAGGAATTCAATTATAAATTTCACAATAATATTTCAAAAATTGATGAATTAGAAAAAGAGCCAGCCTATAAAAGATTAGGAATCGATCTTTCAAATAAGCAGGCAAACAACACAAATTCCAGAATTTCAGTAGGAATTGACAGCAATGACGATCTTCAATTGCGTTCTCGAACAATTCATATTTGCACGACCAATGTTGATTAACTAATTTAATAAGAAAGTTGTCCAGCCCGAAAATGTATTCAATTTTCGGGCTGTTTTTTTTGTCTTAAGAAGTCGCTCGGACTATTGCTAATCCCATTAAATTTCTCTAGATTTGTCGAGCCTTAATCCAGATGTTCGTTTCAAGCTTTTTTTCGAAAATGCTTTTTTCCAAAGAACACAAAAGAGCTTCCTTTGGTCGCTTTTTGTATTCAGGAAAAAGGACATTTTCTCTAAAAAGGCTTTTCACTTCCATCTGGGGCAAAAAAAATCCGTTTGTAGTAATTACCAAATTTAAATCTAAAATAGAATGAGTTTGTCAACACAAATTATGGAGGAAATAAAAACCGCCATGAGAGCCAAAGATACTGTGGCACTAGAAGCTTTAAGAGCTATTAAATCTGAAATTCTTTTAGCACAAACAGCCACAGGGTCAAAAGAAGAAATCGCAGCGGCAGACGAAATTAAATTGCTTCAAAAATTGGTAAAAACCCGTAAGGATAGTGCTAGAATTTTTACAGAGCAAAACCGTTTAGATTTAGCCGAGCCAGAATTAGCCCAAATTGCAGTAATCGAGAAATTTTTACCAGCACAATTGAGCGAAGCAGAAGTTGAGGCTGTTATTGCAAAAATTATTGCCGAAACAGGTGCGTCAGGCATCGCGTCGATGGGAAAAGTAATGGGATTAGCTTCGGCACAATTGGGCGGAACCGCCGAAGGGAAAACTATTTCGGCAATCGTTAAAAAACTTTTAGTATAAATTATTTGGGATCTTTGGATGTTGATGTTTTTAAATCACAAATCTAAAATCGTTAATTTTTAATCCTAAATCATATTGGCCTCGTAGTTCAACTGGATAGAATATCAGATTTCGGCTCTGAGGGTTGGGGGTTCGAACCCCTCCGAGGTCACAAAAAAAATCCAAAGATTTTGTCTTTGGATTTTTTCGTTTTGGGGCATTATATTCATATAATCCTGTAAAAAGAAAAATTGTAACACTGTCAGAGTTTATTTTGCTTAAAAATTCTGCGAGTTTAGATAATGCTTTAGAGAGATATTGTTTATTAGGTTAAAAAGTATAACCAATTCTAATGAGTAAATCGGCAGCAGTATCCCATTGTCTGGAATCAAAATAATATCTTTTTCCTATTCCAATTCCCAATTCGTAATTAAAATTACTGTTTGAAATGGTTCGTTTTATTCCCCATTTTGGAATAATAGTTATCTGATTTTCAACCTGTGTATTTGACTTATTAGAAATAACAAACCAATCAGGGATATAGGTAAAGCCTAGTGTAACGAAATTGGCACTATTATTTTTGATGATTCTTCCTTTAGAACTTCTCTTATTCATGTTGTAATACCATCTAGGTTCTGCCGATAATGTTGGAGCAAATAGATATTCTGTTTTGCAATCGCTGCATCCCCTAAGTCCAAGAATCATTCCGAATTCACTTTTTAGACTTATTTCATTCGTTAAGCGGTATTCATTGTTTACCCAGGTCCCCAAAACACCTGCTTGAATGGTGTTGATTGATTTTTCTACTCCAACAACTTGTGCATTTGCAAATTGACTGATAATAATAGTCAAGAGTGTATAAATTGTATTTTTCATTTTATTTTTAATTAAAAGTTAAACCTATGGACATTCCATAACCATTAAGTTTATAATAGCCCTTATTCTGGAATTCATCCGTTACTTGTTCCTTTGATTTTTTAAATAAATCAAGGTAAAAGCATCTATTGTCATCAATATTAATAATCACTCCTATTCCTAATTTTGCAGTTGCTCCGTTTCCATCCATTGAATTAGTCCATTTGATGTTTTTACCTGTTTGAATATAAGCAAACATACCGTTTTCATTGCTCCTGCTTGAGTAAATACGAAAATCTAAAATATAAGGAGTCGACAAGAACGTTTTATTTATGTTCCAATCTACGCTGATTCCTGCTGCAATTGAAACTCTCTCAAAAAACTTTATTCCATGTATAGTATTCACATCAAAGCCAGCACTAGCTCCATTTTCTCTTTCTATATGAATAGCATAATAATTTTCGTAATTATTAGAAATAGAAAATGAAGACATATTTACATATTCAATAAAATGAATTTTATCTTCGTTTTGAGAATAAACAAATGCGGAATTGAATAATACGAAAAATAAAGTAAATCGATTCATAGAATTAATCTATACCATCTGTAAACTTGCTACTTAAAAAGCAGTCAACTTCTTCAAATCAGCAATGGTTTCTATTGGGTTTTTAGCTTTAAAAACAAAGCTTCCAGCGACGAGGACATCGGCACCCGCTTCTACTAATTGAGCTGCATTTTTATTGGTTACACCGCCATCAATTTCTATAAGAGTAGTTGCTCCTTTACGAGCAATTAAAGCTTTCAATTTTTAACTTTTGAATAGGTATTTTCAATAAAGGATTGCCCTCCAAAACCTGGATTTACGCTCATAATACAAACCATATCGATGTCGTTAATTACCTCTTCTAATAAGTCTATATTTGTATGTGGATTTATGGCAACACCTGCTTGCATTCCTTCGGCTTTGATGGCTTGTAAGGTTCTGTGAAGATGCGGACAGGCTTCATAATGTACAGATAAGATAGTTGCTCCTAAATCGGCAAAAGTTTTGATGTATCGATCAGGGTCTACAATCATTAGATGCACGTCGATTGTTTTCTTGGCGTGTTTTGTAATGGCTGCTAGGACGGGCATTCCAAAAGAAATATTGGGAACAAAAACACCATCCATAATATCGATATGAAACCAGTCGGCTTCAGAACGGTTTATCATTTCGATGTCTCGTTGCAGATTAGCAAAATCAGCGGCAAGTACTGAAGGGGCAATAATTGTATTTTTCATTTTGTGGTTGTATTGTTTGTGCAAAAATAAGATTTTAAGGGTAAAGGTGGCAACGTTTTTTGCAAAGAATCATCTAAAAGATTTTTAAAATTCTTTTTATCGAGAAAGGGTAAGGAAAACAAAACTCCGGATACCCGAGCACATTGTGCGAACAGACTGGAGTTTTGTTTCAAGAGAAAAAAACAAAACTCCGGTAATCAGCCGGAGTTTCAATCATCAATCAAAAAACGAACAGTTAATCAGGCTGTCGTTACTTTTATTAGTCGAAAGTTAAAAGTCATAATATCGTTTGATGTTATGATATTCGACTGTTTTACCCTAGATAGGTTTTTAATATTTTACTTCTTGAGGTGTGTTTTAATCTGCGAATGGCTTTTTCTTTAATCTGACGCACACGTTCGCGAGTCAGGTCAAAAGTTTCTCCAATTTCTTCTAACGTCATTGGATGTTGGTCTCCAAGACCAAAATACAAACGAACCACATCGGCTTCTCTTGGTGTCAATGTTTCTAATGAACGCTCAATTTCAGTGCGTAATGATTCTTGAATTAAGTTTCTGTCTGGATTTGGCGATTCGCCTGAGCGCAAAACGTCGTATAAATTTGAATCTTCTCCTTCTACAAGTGGCGCATCCATTGATAAGTGACGACCAGAGTTTTTCATACTTTCTCTTACATCATTTACGGTCATGTCTAATTCTTTGGCAATTTCCTCAGCTGTTGGCGGTCTTTCGTTAGATTGTTCTAACAAAGCGTACATTTTGTTGATTTTATTGATAGAACCAATTTTATTTAAAGGCAAACGAACGATACGCGATTGTTCTGCCAAGGCTTGCAAAATCGATTGACGAATCCACCAAACGGCATAAGATATAAATTTAAAACCACGGGTTTCATCAAAACGTTGCGCTGCTTTTATTAATCCTAGATTGCCTTCATTAATCAAATCGGGAAGTGTTAGGCCTTGGTTTTGGTATTGTTTGGCCACCGAAACAACGAAACGCAAATTGGCTTTAGTTAATTTTTCTAATGCCGCTTGATCACCTGCTTTTATTTTTTGTGCTAATTCTACCTCTTCATCCGCAGTAATTAAATCTACCTTACCAATTTCCTGTAAATACTTGTCTAACGATGCAGTTTCACGATTGGTAACCTGCTTGGTGATTTTAAGTTGTCTCATGTTTTTGTGTCCTCAATTTTTAAGTGTACGACGGTTATACGGGAGGAGAGGTAAATAAGTTACAAAATGACCGAAAATATTTTTTATTTAATCCGTTGGGTGTAAATCGCATCCGTCAGTTCGAGCGATTTTCTATCGAAAATCGAACTGACAAAAAATCAGTATCAAAAAACTACACCCCACAGGGTTTTTATTTAACAAAAAACCGTTCCAAGCTGATGAAACGGTCTGTATCAAAAATAAAACGGCACAAATTAAATTTCGACATTCCGTTTTTTAAAAGGGTATTTACTAATTCATTTTAAAGCTGATTTTTATCGCCATTTAAGATGTCATCGAAAATTTTATTCAAGGATTTTACGTATATTGGAATTCCAACTGCAAGAAGAAGGTATTCTTTTCTTATTACTGTTATGTCTTCTAAAATTATGTATAAACTAGGAAGAATCAATACTAGGGACACTAAAATTCCGAGGTATGGATTTGTTATTATTTTTTGACAAAGTGCGATTAGTTTTAACATGATAATTGGTTTGTTTTATGTGTCAAATGTAATTTGCATTTCCCTTTTTGTGATTTAAATTGTCATGAAGTGCGTTTTTATTGTCATGAAATTATACATTCGGCTATAAACAAAAAAATCTTCTCAGCGAAGAGAAGATTTAGGGATTGGATTTTTAGTTGTCGTTTTTGTTAAGACAAAATATTCATTTTTTTAATAAAATCTTTGTAGGTATTGCTAAGATTTACTTTATGCCCCCCTTTTAAAATAACTAGGTTGTCGGCTAAAATTATTTCTTCAATTTTATTAGAATTAACCATAATATTGCGATGGGTTCTTATGAATTTATTAGCATCAAGTAAGGTGCTGATTTTTGTTAAGGAAATCAATAGTACAAACTTTTCGTTTTCGGTAATAATGTTGCAATAGCGGTCTTCAACTTCAATATAAAGGATGTCATTGATGGCCACTTTTTTGAGGGCATTTTTCTTTTTTATAAATAAATAGTCATTGCTAATTACGGTGTCTTGATCTTCGCTAAGAAAGACATTGGTTTGTTCGTAAAATTTTTCGACGGCCATCTCTAAAGCGTAGAGAATTTCTAATTCATTAAACGGTTTCATCAAAAAGCTGAACGGTTTGGTCAGTTTGGCTCTTTCAAAAATTTGGCGATCTTGTGAACTGGTTAAAAATACAAACGGTTTTGAAGCATTTGGAATGATATTGATAGTTTCGGCAAAGGTAATTCCGTCTGGTTTTCCATCTAGAAAAACATCAATAACAAGGATGTCAATAGGGTGTTCATAAAAAAGTTTTAATGCCTCGGTATAACTCTTGGCAATGCCTACAACATTGTATTTGTTTGCCAAAAGCACTTTGCTGAGTGCCTCACTTTGCTCGGGTGTGTCTTCGATTATGAGCACATTGATATTATCCATTTTGTTCTGTTTTTGGGAACGTCACTATGATTTTGGTTCCTTTATGGAGTTCACTTTCTATTTGTATTGTAGCTCCGTTTTTCTTAATCATTTGTTTGCACAATTGCATTCCCAAACCTGTTCCGATGGTTTCAGAATTACTTTTTTTTGCTAATAATTCGCTGTCTTTTAATAGTTCTTCAATGGTTTTTTCATTCATTCCTAGCCCTTTATCTTCAATCACGAGTTGGCAAAAAGTAGCATTGTTTTCTTGGGTATAAAAACTGATTTTACCGTTTTCGTTAGAAAATTTGATAGCATTGTCTAATAAATTGCGAAGGATAATTTTTAGCGAATCGAGATCTACGAAGATAAAACTATTTTTGGGAACTAAATTCTCAAAAGTTATGGATTTATCCAGAAGCAAAGGTTTGTAATTGTGCTCTATTTGTTGTACAATAGAAAACAAATGCACTGATTCCTTATGAAAATACAATTGCTTGGTTTGCAATAATGCCCAATGCAACAGATTGTCCAATAAGCTGTAAGCACCATTGGCTATGCCGCTATTTTGAATAATTAGTTGGTGTAACTCATCATAATTTTTGGTTTCTAGCGTTGCCGATAATTTAGCATTACTCGTTTTTAAGGCATTTACCGAGGAGCGTAAATCGTGGCTTACAATAGAAAAAAGTTGGTCTTTGGAGACATTAAGTTCGTCAAGTTTGTTTTTTTGACGCAGAATAATTTTGGCGTTTTTTACTTTTTGGGTATAAAGATAAATCCCGACGGTTAATAGTAATAATAAGCCCATTGCAGAGAAGAACAACTTATTTCGTTGGCTGTTTTTAAGTTGGTTTTCTACTTTAAGTATTTTGATTTGCTTTTGTTTTGGGCTACGGCAAACTTTTTCTCGAAATCGGCTACGGCCCAGACTTTGTTTTGATTGTTGAGAGAATCTTTCCAGTGTTCGGATTCTTTTCTATATATTAAAGCTTGTTTAAAGTGGCTTCTGTTTTCTTCGACAACTGCCATGTTCAGTGTGGTATTAAATTTTATTTCAAAATCTTTTACTTTTTTGGATAAAGAATAGGCTTTTTCGAAGTAAGGTATAGCTTGTTTGTCTTTGTATTGTGCGTAATATAAATTAGCAATATTCATATAGGATATAGACAAAGAAGCAGTATCTTTTTCTTGTAAGGAAAGACTTTTAAAAAAATATTCTTTAGATTTTTTAAATTGATTAAGGTGTAAATAGGCAAGAGCTAAATTTTGGTAGACGTCGCTTATTTTGAGTTCTTGTGTGTTTGAAGTTGAGGTTCGTTCTGCTTCTTTGAAGCAACGTACTGATTTTTCTAATTCGTTTAATTCTAAGTAAATCCCCCCCAGTTTATTATATACCAAATTTTGAAATAAAAATTTTTTTGAAACTAATTTTATTTCTGAAAGTGCTTTTTTAAACAACTTTTTTTTTTGAAAACTATGAGCCCTAAAGTAATGACAATAATCAGACAATTCGTTGTTAGGGCTTTTGTTTAGTTGTTTCATTGAATATATTAGGGTAGAGTCCCATTCTTGTTTCGGAAAAAGAATTGTGCCTTATTAAAGTTTATTTCATTTTTAAATTCTTTTTTTTTTAGAACATTATTAATGAAATTGTTAGTTTGCACTTCTTGAGAAGCAAGTAGAAGAGGAAAGAAGAAAATTAAAAGCGAAATTTTATTTTTTATTTTTGACATAGTGATTTTTATGGTTTGAAAATGTCTTTAAGCAAGATAAGTAGATTTTTTTATTAAGCCTTTACTTGCGTTGTAGTTCCTCTAGAAATTTCAGGGTCAATATCTTTTAAATAAGATACAATTTCGGTAATATTACCAACAGTATCCGAAGTATAATCTACTTCTACATACCAAACATCGCAACTTTCTGGTGTTGCTTCAGAGAAATTGTAAGCAAAATACAATTGTAATAAATTGCCTTCTTCCGTAGGCTCTTGTACTGTAGGATTGTTAGGGTCTTCAGAATTAATGTATAATGTCGCTCTAATTTTTAGAGTTAATACACCGTTTGGGCTGTAGAATTTTGCCGAAATTAAAGGCGCCACAGGATAAGTAACCGTTTCAGGATTTAAGAAGGTAAAAACTTCGGTGTTTATCTTAGTGTTTTGGATAACTGTAAAGGTCATAATTAAATTTAATTATAAGATTAAAACGGTTAAAGATATTTTTTTTATTTGAATTGAGTATTATGTTAATGGTGTTTTTACTGTAAAATTGCGAAATATTTTTAATCGAAAAAACCCCGTTTGCCTTGACAAACGGGGTTTTTATATAAACGAACCTTTAGTAAACTAAGATGTGATTACTCTTTTCTTTCCTCGCGTGGAGGTCTTGGTAAAAGTGCTTTTCTTGACACTTTTTCTTTGCGTGTTTTTGGATCTATACCAAGGTATTTTACCTGAAAAGTATCGCCCATTTTCACTACGTCAGAAACGTTTTCTGTGCGTTCCCAAGCTAGTTCCGAAACGTGAAGCAAGACTTCATTTCCTGGAGCAGCAAGATATTCGACAACGGCTCCAAAATCAAGCATTTTGATTACTTTAACATCATAAGCTTCTCCTACTTGTGGCTTGAAGGTTAAGGAATCAATTTTGCGTAATACCGTTTCAATTCCATCAGGATCGGTTCCGAGAATTTCAACAATACCTTGCTCGTTTTCTTCGTTGATAACGATGGTTGTTCCGGTAGCTTTTTGTAATTCTTGAATTACTTTTCCACCAGGACCAATTAACGCACCAATAAATTGACCAGGAATGGTCACTTTGATAATTTTTGGAGCATATTTTTTAACCGTTGGTCTTGGTGCGGCCAATGTTTCGATTATTTTTCCAAGAATATGCAAGCGTCCATCACGAGCCTGAGCTAAAGCGGCTTCCATGATGTTGTATGCTAATCCTTCAATTTTTATGTCCATTTGGCAAGCGGTAATTCCGTCAGCAGTTCCAGTTACTTTAAAGTCCATGTCTCCTAAATGATCTTCATCGCCAAGAATATCAGACAATACAGCATAACGATCTCCATCTGTAATTAATCCCATTGCAATTCCAGAAACAGGTTTAATCATTTGAATTCCAGCATCCATCAAGGATAATGTTCCAGCACAAACGGTTGCCATTGAAGAAGAACCGTTCGATTCTAATACTTCAGAAACCACACGAATAGTGTAAGGGCAATCAGCAGGAATCATATTTTTTAAGGCTCTTTGAGCCAAGTTTCCGTGACCTACTTCTCTTCTTGAAGTTCCTCTAAGCGGTTTTGCTTCTCCGGTAGAGAAAGGAGGGAAGTTATAATGTAAGTAGAATTTTTCTTCGCCTTGCTGCGATGGAGAGTCAATTTGGTTGGCTTCTCTCGAAGTTCCTAATGTGGCTGTTGCCAATGCTTGCGTTTCTCCTCTTGTAAAAATGGCAGAACCATGTACCGATGGTAAATAATCTACTTCGGCCCAAATAGGTCTGATTTCGGTAGTTTTTCTTCCGTCAAGTCGTGATCCTAAATCTAAGATTACATTACGAACGGCTTCTTTGTTAGCTTTAGAGAAATATTTAGAAATTAAATCTCCGTTTTCGGCTAATTCTTCTTCGGTAAATAATGATTTTACAACTTCTTTTACTTCGGCAAATTGAGCTGTTCTTTCGTGTTTTGCTGTTCCTTCTTTTGCGATAGCGTAACACAAATTATATGCTGCTGCTTTTACTTTTTCATAAATAGCCTCATCTTCTTTCTCTTCTTCATAGGTGCGAACTTCTTTTTTACCGAAAGCAGCAACCAATCTTTCTTGGGCTTCGATTTGAATTTTAATAGCTTCGTGAGCAAATTTAATGGCTTCAACCATTTCTGCTTCTGAGATTTCTTTCATCTCGCCTTCTACCATTGCGATAGAATCTTTTGAAGCACCAATCATCATATCAATATCAGATAACTCTAATTGGGTACGACTTGGATTAATGATAAATTTTCCGTCAACACGTGCTACACGAACTTCAGAAATTAAAGTCGAAAATGGAATATCAGACAAAGATAATGCTGCCGAAGCGGCTAATCCTGCCAATGCATCTGGCATTACGTTTTCGTCATGAGACATTAACTGAATCATAACTTGTGTTTCGGCATGATAATCTTTTGGGAAAAGGGGACGCAAAACGCGGTCAACTAATCTCATTGTTAATACTTCGCTGTCGCTAGGTCGGGCTTCTCTTTTGAAAAAACCACCAGGAAAACGTCCTGCTGCGGCAAATTTTTCGCGATAGTCTAATGTTAAAGGCAAGAAATCTACGCCTGGTGTTGCTTTTCGGGCAGATACTACTGTTGCCAGTAACATTGCATCGCCCATTTGTACTACTACTGAACCGTCAGCTTGTTTGGCTAATTTTCCGGTTTCGATTGAGATGCTTCTTCCATCTCCTAAATCGATTACTTCTCTTGAAACTTTTGGAATCATAATTTTTTTTTGTGATTAAACAATGGATTCTAGTTGTGTTGTAGTTGTAGTTGTTGCGTAGTTAATGCCTGAAACCCAATGAAAAACCAAACTTTTTTTAATGTTGAAACCCATACTATTTTTGAAATTTTATAGGTTTTGTGTAAAACAAAAAGAGGCACTTTCGCACCTCTTTTTTATATTGATTATTTTCTGATATTCAATACTTTGATAATCTCACGATATCTGTTGATTTCTGTTTTCTTCAAGTAATCTAACAAAGCTCTTCTTTTACCTACTAGCAAAACTAGTGAACGCTCTGTGTTATAATCGTGACGATTTTTTTTCAAATGCTCAGTTAAGTGAGTGATTCTGTGTGTGAACAATGCAATTTGTCCTTCTGCTGAACCTGTGTTTGTTGCAGATCCTCCGTGTTTAGTAAAGATTTCTTCTTTAACTTCTTTTGTTAAATACATTCCAATATTTTTTTAATGATTTTTATGTATGCCATACATCTATTGTAAGACGGCTGCAAAGGTAAGTTTTATTTTTGAAATTGCAAATGAATGTATTGTAAGTTTTAAGATCAAAGGTCAGAAGAATTTTTTAGGGCCTTTCTACCAATGAAAACGCTTTTTTAAGTAAAAAAGGAGTGCAAAGTGTTGTGAAAACTCCCATAATAACGAGCATCGAAAATATTTCCGTCGAAATAACTCCTGCCTTATAGGCAATGTTTGCTATAACAAGTTCCATGATTCCCCTTCCGTTTAGCCCGATGCCAATGGCTAAGGCTGTTTTATGGTTTAGTTTTGTAATTCGGCTTCCTACATAGCCTCCAATTATTTTTGACGAAAAAGAAACTAAGATTATAATCAGCAATAATCCGTAATTACTGAGCGCAGAAAATTGAAACTCAAGACCAATACCTGCGAAAAATATGGGTGCTAGAAAACCAATTGTCATTCCATTCGTGGTGTTATGAATAGCGGTTAAATGTTTTTCCCCTACGAGTTCTTTTGAAATTAGCATCGAAGCAAAAAAGGATCCTATTATAAAATGCAAACCTATACTTTCTGTAATTGTTGCAAAAATTAGGATAAAAACAAAGAAGATGGCAAATAAGGATTCCTTGCCTTTTAATATCTCCAACATACTATTCAATTTGTCTTGTATGAGGTTTTCTTTTTGTGAAAAACGTTTTATGAGTCGGTAGGTAATAACGATTAATAACACAAACAGGCTTAGCTTTAATATCGTAAAAAATATTGTTTTGCTTATATTGATAAATGTTGGTTCAATATGGTTTAAATCTAGGATAATTCCTAAAATAGTTAAAGCTAGTATATCGTCAAAAATGGCAATTGAGATAATTTTTTGACCTAAGGATGTGTTGAGTTTTCCAAAATCCATTAGGATTCTAATACTTACAGGAAGTGCCGTGATGGCAATGCATAGCCCAATAAAAATGGTTGCCATTTCGTCTAAATGGTATAAATGACCCACTAATATTCCAGACAAAAAAGGGATAAAAAAGGCTAACAATGAGATGACTATGCTTTTTCCTTTTGTGGATTTAACGATGCCTTCAATGTTAATTTCTAATCCCGCTATAATAATTAATAGAAAGACTCCTAAATCTGAAATTACTTTTAATTCTTCGGTTCTGTGGATGAAGTTTAAAAAGGAAGGACCCAGCATGATTCCGGCTATAATCTCACCTATCATTGCAGGTTGTTTGAGTCGTTCCATTATTTCGCCAAAAAAGCGAGCGACAGCTAGTAATAAAAGTAAGCTTGCGAAAAAAGGAAGTTCAAAATGAGGCATATCAAATCCCATATCGTAGTGATTTTTGTTTTTAAAAGCGTGTCAAATGTATAAAAAAAAACAGAGTTTGTAGCTCTAAAATAATTTAGAAATCTCTTGATTTACAAATTCCAAAAAATGTTCGTCGGCTGTGGTAAATGGATCTAAAACATGGCTGTCAATATCTATTTGGCCAATATTTTTTCCGTTTACAAATAAAGGCACCACTATTTCTGATTTTACCGTGAAGCTGCAGGCAATATAATTATCTTGGGCAGCCACATCTGGAACCACAAAATTTGAGTTAGAAAGTGCCACTTGTCCGCAAATTCCTTTTCCAAAAGGAATGACAGTATGATCCGTAGCTGCGCCAACATAAGGCCCAAGATGAAGGGTTTTAGTTTCATGGTTTGCAAAATAAAAACCCATCCAATTGTAATAATCAATAGCGTTTGTTAGAAGTTCGCAAATTTTCAGCAATTTTTCTTCTCTTGAAATCACTAAATCCGAGATAATATCGGTTACTTTTGGTTTTAATTCTTCGAAAGTCATGCGCTTAATTTTTTGTAAAAGTATTTAAATGTGGTGGTCTATTTTTATATAAATTTGTTAAAAAATCAATTTTGAAAAAGTATTTCACCATCTACAAGCCGTTTCTTCTATTTTTAGGAAAGTTTTTGTTGGTTTATTCGCTTTTGACTTTTGTTTATGAAAGCTATCTTAATCAATTTGATGCTAAGAAATTTGAGGTTGATGGATTTACACAATTAGTGGCAAAGCAATCTAAAAATGCGTTGGTGTTTTTTAATTATGATGCCAAGAGTACTGCCAATAGCCAAGAGCTAGGAATAAATTTGTTCTTTAATCAAAAATGATGGCGCGAATTATCGAAGGTTGCAATGGTTTAAGTGTGATTATTCTGTTTATTTCATTTGTGGTGGCGTTTTCAGGAAAGATAAAATCAACTGTTTTGTATGTCATTGGCGGAAGTTTGCTTATTCATTTCCTGAATGTTTTTCGAATTGCTCTTTTATGTATTTTGATGTATTATTTCCCCAAGCAAGAACACCTCTTGCATGGAGTATTTTTTCCGTTATTTATATACGGAGTCGTTTTTGTGTTGTGGATAATTTGGGTCAATAAATTTTCAAAATATGCTACAAAAAATAGTCAATCATAAAGTCAGAATTGTATGTGCAATATCGCTTGTAGTCTTGTTAACTCTGATACGAGCGTATGAGGATGATTTGTTTTATGACCCTTTTTTAAATTATTTTAAAGCCGATTACTATAATTTGCCACTACCTAAAATCGATAATTTTCAATTGTTTCTTGGTTTGGTTTTTAGATATTCTCTGAATGCGGTAATATCTTTGGGTGTAATTTATGCCTTGTTTAAAGATTTTGAAGCCGTTAAATTCGCATCAATGCTGTATCTGTTATTTTTTGTGGGTTTTATTATGACCTTCTTTTTTGTGCTTTTGTATTTTGGCGAAACCCATAAAATGACTTTGTTTACATTCGAAGATTTCTAATTCAACCTCTTTTTTTACTGTTATTTCTCCCTGCCTTTTATTATCAAAAACAAACCAAGTAATTTTTTCGTATCTTTATTAGCCCATTTGATTTGATAATCATTAAATCGCTTACTAATGAAGATAATAAAGCATTCCGGGAGTATTGTCGATTACAATCCCATAAAACTTAGGCAATCTCTTTTGAAGTCTGGGGCAAGTCAAATGGTGGTTTCTTCTATTTTAAAAACTATCGAAAAGGAAATTTACAAAGGAATTTCTACTAAGCAAATCTACAAAATGGCTTTTGGGTTACTAAAAAAAATATCAGGTTCCCATGCTGCCAGATATAATTTAAAAGAAGCTATTAGATTACTTGGACCAGCGGGATTTTTCTTCGAAAAATATATTGCCCGTCTTTTTGCTTCCGAGCATTTTGAAACCGTAACTAATTTGATTTTGCAAGGAAAATGTGTCTCGCACGAAGTCGATGTTTTGGTCAAAAAAAATGAAATTATTGCCATGGTAGAATGTAAATTTCACATGGAAAAGAGACTAATTCTGATGTAAAAGTCCCAATGTATATTTTATCTCGATTCAATGATTTGAAAGAAAATAAACATGCCATTTTTACAAAAAATGATTTTGTTTCCAAATGTTGGATTGTCACAAATAATCGATTTACTTCTGATGCTATTGCTTTTGCAAAATGCTCAAAACTGAATTTATTGAGTTGGAATTATCCCGAAACTAATAATTTAAAAACCAAAAACGACACGAATCATCTTTATCCTATAACTTGTATGACGACTTTGTCTCTTGCCGAAAAAGATAAATTGCTGGTTATGGGCATTATTTTGGTTAAAGAAGTGATTAACAATTCTGAATGCTTAGAAAAAATTGGATTGAGTTCCAATCGAATCAAAAACGTCTTGAAAGAAGCTTCGGAATTGTGTGAATACATTTAAATTGTAAAATTCCAATTAATTAAAATAAAACTCAGATGAAAATTAAATTTATTGGTGGAGCAGGAACCGTAACGGGTTCAAAAACATTGGTCGAAAGCAATGGCATTCGAATTTTAATAGATTGCGGTCAGTTTCAAGGTGTTAAACCTTTGCGAGAACTCAATTGGGAGCCGTTGCCTATTTTGCCTTCGACCATAGATTTTGTGTTGCTAACCCATGGTCATTTGGATCATTGTGGTTGGTTGCCAAGGCTTGTAAGTCAAGGATTTCAAGGAAAAATTTATTGCACAAGCCCCACAAAAGATGTTGCTAAATTAATTCTTTTGGACAGTGCCAAAATTCAGGAAGACGAAGCGGATAAGGCAAATCAAGGGTATTATTCCAAGTACGAAAGTGCACAACCTCTTTACACCGTGAAGGAAGCTGAAAAAGTTTTTCCGCTTTTTAGAGTGATAAAGGCTAATGAAAAGATTGTTTTGGATGCCGAAATTTCTACTGTTTTTACCAATGCAGGGCACATTATTGGCGCTTGTACCATCGAATTAAATTTAGAAAATAAAACCTTGGTTTTCTCAGGAGATCTTGGGCGTGACAATGATGTATTGATGTATCCGCCAACAAAACCTAAAAAAGCCGATTATATATTTCTAGAAAGCACTTACGGTAATCGATTGCATCCCCAGACTGATGCGAAGGCAGCACTCGAAATGCACATCAATACCACGGTCGAAAAAGGGGGGACAATCATCATCCCAAGTTTTGCCGTAGAGCGAGCACAAACCGTTATGTATTTGCTTTGGCAACTTAAAGAGGAAGGTAAAATCCCTAATATTCCTTATATAATTGATACGCCAATGGGAATTAGTACCTTGGGTATTTTTGTCAACAATAGAAAATGGCATAAATTGCCCGAAGATCATTATATAGGAATGTGTAAAATGTTCTCGATGGTTTCTAGCTATCAAGAAACCATTGATACTATTTATAACAAACAACCGAAAGTTATTATTGCTGCGAGCGGAATGATTACGGGAGGTAGGGTTTTGAGTTATTTGGAGCGTTATATTGGTTTGCCCGAAACAACTGTAATTATCATTGGCTACCAAGCCGAAGGTACACGTGGCAGGAAATTATTAGAGGGTGCCAAAGAGATAAAAATATACGGAAAACAGTATCCAGTAATGGCAAATATTCTCGAAATCGAAGCTCTGTCTGCTCATGGCGATCAAAAAGAGTTACTTGATTGGCTTTCTGTTCTAGAAAATAAGCCCATAAAAATATTCTTAGTTCATGGCGAAAATCAAGCCGCAGATGAACTTCGTGTAAAAATTATTGAAAGATACCATTTTGATTGTGTTGTCCCTTTGATGGGGCAAGAAGTAGCTATATAAAAAAAATACGGGCACTTTTTTATTAAATATTTATTAAATAATAGCAAATCAATTGTCTTGATGGTGCAGTTTTGCCAAATTATAGTTACTTTCACAACCAAAAATTTTAAAATAGTTTTATGCATAATTTTGACTGGAAACAATTAGTAAACCCAGAGTTTTATATCTTATTAGAATTTGGAGGGGTTAAAATTGGATTGTTTGTTTTGCTTTTTATAATTTTTGCAGAAACAGGATTGTTTGCAGGGTTTTTTCTGCCTGGAGACAGTTTGTTGTTTTTAGCAGGGATTTATAGCGAACTATTGACAAAACAAATTTCAGTAGGAAACGATTTAGTGAATTTAGTTTTTCTGTCTTCATTGGTTTCTTTGGCAGGAATTCTTGGCAATATGGTTGGTTATTGGTTTGGAGTAAAAGGAGGAAGTTATCTTTATAACAAAGAAGATACTTTTTGGTTTAAAGAAAAATACCTTTTACAATCAAGAGATTTTTTCGAAAAATACGGAGGAAAAGCAATTGTTTTTGCTCGATTTTTGCCCATTTTTAGAACTTTTGCCCCCATAGTTGCTGGGATTGCAGGCATGGACAAAAAGAAATTTATGTTTTTTAATATCGTGAGTTCTATTCTTTGGTCATTTACAATGATTTTTGCGGGGCATTATTTATCGACTCTTTTCATGGAAAAATTTAATATCGATTTAAAAAGTCACATTGAATACATTGTTATAGGAATAGTTTTTGTAACCACAGCTCCTGTTTTATGGAAGCTTTTAAAGAAAAGAGTGCATTTGTAAAATTAGAATTTAATCTAAAACAAAAAAATCCGAAGCTAATAAACTTCGGATTTTTTTAAACGGTTGTAAAGTTTTACATCATGCCTGGCATGCCACCACCCATTGGGTTTCCGCCACCGTTTTCTTCTTTGATTTCTACCAAAGCACATTCGGTGGTTAATATCATTCCTGCAACAGAAGCCGCATTTTCTAATGCTACCCGAGTTACTTTTTTAGGATCGATAATACCAGCTTTTAGCATATCTACATATTCGTCGGTTTTTGCATTATAACCAAAATCGCCAGAACCTTCAGCAACTTTTGCAACAACAACAGAGCCTTCAAGACCTGCATTTTCGACAATTGTTCTTAAAGGAGATTCGATAGCGCGTGATACAATTTGGATTCCAGTTGCTTCATCAGCGTTGTCAGCTTTTAATTCTTTTAAAGCATTTTGGCTCTTAATAAAGCCACACCACCACCAGCAACAATTCCTTCTTCAACAGCGGCACGAGTTGCGTGAAGCGCATCGTCAACCCTGTCTTTTTTCTCTTTCATTTCTACTTCAGAAGCTGCTCCAACATACAAAACTGCAACGCCACCAGCTAATTTAGCCAAGCGTTCTTGCAATTTTTCTTTGTCATAATCCGAAGTCGTAACTTCCATTTGACCTTTGATTTGGTTTACACGATTTTTAATGGTATCCGCATCGCCAGCACCACTCACAATGGTAGTGTTATCTTTGTCGATAGTGACTCTTTTTGCAGTTCCTAACATTTCGATAGTAGTATTTTCTAAAGTATAGCCTCTTTCTTCAGAAATTACAGTTCCACCAGTTAAGATGGCAATATCTTCTAACATGGCTTTTCTTCTGTCGCCAAAACCAGGTGCTTTTACCGCAGCTATTTTCAATGCGCCACGCAATTTGTTGACAACTAATGTTGATAAGGCTTCTCCATCAACATCTTCTGCAATGATTAATAAGGGTTTTCCGGATTGAGCTACTGGCTCTAAAACAGGTAATAATTCTTTTAAAGAAGAAACCTTTTTGTCATATAAAAGAATGTAAGGACTTTCTAATTCTGCTTCCATTTTTTCTGGATTGGTAACAAAATAAGGAGACAAATAGCCTCTGTCAAATTGCATTCCTTCTACAACATCAACGTAAGTATCCGTTCCTTTTGCTTCTTCAACGGTAATCACGCCTTCTTTACCCACTTTTGCGAAAGCATTGGCAATCAACTCGCCAATCACTTCGTCATTGTTTGCAGAAATTGCAGCAATTTGTTTTATTTTTTCAGAATCGCTTCCTACTACTTTAGCTTGTTTGGCTAAATCGGCAACAATGGCCTCAACAGCTTTGTCGATCCCTCGTTTCAAATCCATTGGATTTGCGCCGGCAGCGACATTTTTCAAGCCTTCTTTTACGATGGCTTGCGCCAAAACGGTTGCAGTTGTTGTTCCGTCGCCAGCTAAATCGTTGGTTTTTGAAGCTACTTCTTTTACCATTTGAGCTCCCATATTTTCTAAAGGATCTTTCAATTCTATTTCTTTTGCAACGGTAACCCCGTCTTTGGTAACGGTTGGGCCACCAAAAGATTTTCCAATAATTACATTACGACCTTTTGGTCCTAGGGTTACTTTTACTGCATTTGCTAATGCATCAACACCGCGTTTTAATCCGTCACGTGCTTCAATATCAAATTTTATATCTTTTGCCATTTCTTTTTTTACTTTAAATTGTCTTAATACTTATTTTTTTAGATGGAATAATTTTAAATAATCGCTAGAATATCGTCTTCGCGCATTATCAAATAATCTTTTCCTTCTAGTTTTAATTCGGTTCCAGCATATTTTCCGTAAAGAACGGTGTCGCCAATTTTTACGGTCATTTCGTGTTCTTTGGTACCGTTTCCAACAGCAACTACGGTTCCTTTTTGTGGTTTTTCTTTTGCGTTGTCTGGAATAAAAATCCCTGAAGCAGTTTGCGTTTCAGCAGCTACGGGTTCAATAAGAACTCGGTCTGAAAGTGGTTTAATGTTTAAAGCCATAGTGTTAAGATATTTTTAATGTTGTTTAATTTGATGGAAATTCACATTTCAGAAATTGTGCCAAGGGCTAAAAACTGACATTTTTTCTTAAAAAAAATGCCAGCTTTGACAGGCTGGCATTTTATATATTTTAGCAAAAAAAAACTATTTTGCTGGAGTTGTACCTGTTGGTGTATTTTGAGCAGGAACTGCTGGAGTTTTAGTTGCTGGAGCAGCAGGTGTTTCCGTATTGCCTATAATTTTAGACCCTGTATCGCTCATAGAACCTCCAAAACTTAAGCTAGAAAGCATTATTAATATAATTAAAATGGTTGCTAATGTCCAAGTACTTTTGTCAAGAAAGTCAGTTGTTTTTTGAACTCCTCCCATTTGAGCCGATCCACCAAATGAAGATGACAATCCACCACCTTTAGGGTTTTGAACCATTATTACTACAACTAGTAGGAAACAAACTATTGTTATTAAAACTAAAAAAATTGAAAATGTACTCATTGCTTAATTATTATTTTGTTGTAAAATCTTAATATCCGAGATTCGGTCTGCAAAGAAACTACTTTTTTCTGGATATTTCAAAATTAATATTTCATAAGCTTGAACTGCTTTTTGATATTTTTTTTGCTCTAAGTAAACTCTAGCCAAAGTTTCGGTCATCAAAGAAGAATCATCTTGTTTGTTGAGTTCAAAATAGACCGACGATGCGCCTTGTTTTATGGGCGAAATCTTTGGACTGGCTTCGATAAATTTATCAATCAAGTCTGATTTTTTCTTTTTTCATCATCTAATACATCTGTTTTTGAATGGTCTGTCGTTTCCTTATTTCTTTCTATCGGTTGAATTCGGGAAAGTTGAAGCCATTCCTGAAAAGAATGTTTTTCGTTTGCAGAAAAGTCCAAGGGCTTGCCAATGTCTAGCTTTTCGACTGCGGTTTTTGTGGTTTCTATTTCTATTTGTGAAGCCTCTTTTATAGTTGTAAGGATAGACTGTTCTAAAGTATTTGTTTTTGGTTCTAGCTTTATTTCAGGTCTGATGACTTCTATATCAACTACATTTATGTCAAGTAGTTCGAGTATTTTTTTGTCGTATAAGCCTTTTTGAATGGCAACAAAAGTATCCGAAGTGATGAAATCGAATAGAACTGTCCTGTCGGTAGTGTGAGCTGCCGTAACTTTTAAAGCATAATTATATTTAAAACTATTTTGATTGTAGAGTCCTTTTAATCGCAAAGCCCGAGCACTTTGAAAAAACGGAAATTCATCCAGCATCTTTCCTAATGCATCCGTTTGTTTCTCGTTGATAGCATCTGGTTTATTAATTAAATAAGTATAATCGGTTGCGTTCATTTTTAGATTTTAATTTGCTTCGCCAGTTTACTGAAGCTCGGATTCGATTTTAGTTAACACCTGAATTTTGCTATCTACCAACTTATTTTACCATTTTGCTAATGATTCATTAAAAACATCTTGTGTGATTCTTTCGAAAATTACTTTTATGGCACTACTTAAAGTGGATCCTGTAAGTTGCCTGGTTGCGGGATAATCATAATAAAAGTCGAATGTTTTTTCAAAATTATCAGTCTCTTTATTTTTATTGGTAAACCTTACGTTTACTCGGATTGTCAATCTGTTTTGCGAGGCTTGTTGATCGGCTGTTGCCGTCATTGGACTTATTCTGTAATCTACAATTTCTCCTTCGTATGTCAAATCGGCACCAGTTTTTGTCAAATTCAAATTGGTTTGATTCTGGATAATATCTTGTAATGTTAGGGTAAAGGTTCTGTCGAGACCAGGCTCTATTAACTGGGAGTTGTTTTGAAAATAATTGACCTGAAAGGTTTTCGCATCTATTTTTCCTGTTCCAGTAAAGTTATAAACTGAGCATTCACTGAATGTGAAAAGGATTGCAATGACTAAGATGTATTTAATGTGCTTCATTTGTATTTTAAATTGCTTCGCCAATTTGCTAACGCTTGGGTCAAAGATATTCATTTTTTATTATCAATTCAGTATTGAGGGTTTAACTCGCTCGTTCTTGAAGCGAGGATTACAAATCAAATTGTTTTATTTTTCGATACAAAGTTCTTTCTGAAATCCCTAATTCATCGGCGGCAATTTTTCGTTTTCCTTTGTTTTTTTCTAATGATTTTTTTATCATTTCGACCTCTTTTTGTTCTAGTTTTAAGACCTCTTCCTCTTCGACGCTTTCGGCAAATTGGAAATTATCCTCTTGATCCTGATAATTATTTTCGTCAATTTGTGTAGTGATTACATCTGCTCTTGGTTCTTCTTCAAAATCTATTTCGCTATCATCTGCATTAGAACCATATATTTTTTTGATTAAATTTGAATTGGTTTCCTGAACTTTTGTGACGCCGTTTTGCATCAATTCTAAAGTCAGTTTTTTCAAATCATTCAAATCACTTTTCATGTCGAAAAGCACTTTGTACAAAATTTCTCTTTCGGTGCTAAAATCGTTTTTGTTTTTTTTATCCTTTATAATCGAGGGTAAGTGGCTTCCTTCGTTTGGTAAATAAGATTGCAATGTTGCTGCGGTTATGTCTCGATTGGTTTCTAAAACCGAAATTTGTTCTGCCACATTTCGCAACTGCCGGATGTTTCCGCTCCAGCGAAATTTTTGCAATAACTGAACTGCATTTTCATCTAATTTTATGGGAGGCATTTTGTATTTGTGAGCAAAATCAGCAGCAAATTTTCGAAACAACAAATGAATATCGTCTTTTCGATCACGTAAAGGAGGCAAGGTAATGTCTACGGTGCTTAAGCGGTAATATAAATCCTCTCGGAATTTTCCTTTTTCGATGGCGTTGAATAAATTGACATTGGTTGCAGCCACAATTCTCACATTTGTTTTTTGTACTTGCGAAGAACCTACTTTTATAAATTCGCCATTTTCTAACACACGAAGCAATCGAACCTGAGTTGTCAGGGGTAATTCGCCCACTTCGTCAAGAAAAATAGTTCCGCCGTTTGCGACTTCAAAATACCCTTCGCGAGTTCCTGTCGCTCCGGTAAAAGAGCCTTTCTCGTGGCCAAAAAGCTCACTGTCAATGGTTCCTTCTGGGATGGCGCCGCAGTTTACGGCGATGTATTTGCCGTGTTTCCTGTGCGAAAGGGTGTGAATTATTTTTGGAATACTTTCCTTTCCAACACCACTTTCTCCCACCACCAAACCGAAATATCGGTTGGTGCTACTTGAATGGCTTTTTCTATCGCACGATTGAGTTTCGGGTCATTCCCGATAATCTCGAACCGTTGTTTTATTGATTGAACTGTTTCCATACTATTTTTGTTTAAAGTTTTCTTTGTTTAAGGTTTAAAGTTTTCGCAAGAACTTTAAACCTTAAACCTTAAACTTTTTTTAATTCTTGGTTTTTGTCAACGTATCTTTTACAGGCACTGTTTTTTCTACTTTGTGTTTTGGAAAATAGGTTCTAATGATATAAAAAGTGGAACCGAATCCAATAATGAATGTAACTAAAGCGATAAGTATGTTTTTTCTTGTCATTTTTTTATGTTAGTATTGTAAAATAAATCAATGCTTAAAATGTTAATTTCACAATTTTCATTTTATTTTTTCGCCACAGATTAAAAAGATTTTCACAGATTTTATAAAGCGTATCTTTTATATTGTAGTGATTTTGATTGAAAATTGACCATTAAGCCAATCTCAGAATCAGCTAACTTTATATAATTTAGAATTTGAGCTATATGTTCATTAGAAAATTCTTTTACTGCTTTTACCTCTAAAATTATGTCCCCATTCACAATAAAGTCAGCATAAAATCTATGAGATAAAAATTTGCCTTTGTATTCAATTATAAATTCTTTTTCTCTTTCGAAAGGGATATTGTTTTCTTTAAATTCGATTTCTAGTGCTTCTTTATAAACAATTTCTAACAATCCTGGGCCAAGGATTCTATGGACTTCCATACAAATTCCTATAATTTTATATGTTTCATTTTCTCTATATCCGTCCATTGTTACTTTTTTTTGCCGCAGATTAAAAGGGATTTAAAGAATTTCAAAAAATATGTGAAAATCTTTTTAATCTGTGGCGAAATTTTTTAATTCATCTCACTCAAACCACTTTTCCAATTAGTGTTCCTGATGTACACGATTTAATTTCTACTAAATAAAATTACCAATTTTATAATTCTCTTTTTGAAAAACCACAACTCAAAAAGGATTTAAAGAATTTCAAAAAATCTGTGAAAATCTTTTTAATCTGTGGCTAAAAAATTAATTCATTTCACTCAAACCAACCGCTTCGCCAATCAAAGTCCCGCTGGTGCAACTCTTAATTTTCACATTCGCAAAATCGCCAATTTTATAATTCTCTTTTGGGAAAACCACAACTTAAAAAGGATTTCAAAAAATCTGTGAAAATCTTTTTAATCTGTGGCTAAAAAATTAATTCATTTCACTCAAACCAACCGCTTTTCCAATTAGTGCTCCTGATGTACACGATTTAATTTCTACTAAATAAAATCACCAATTTTATAATTCTCTTTTTGAAAAACCACAACTTAAAAAGGATTTCAAAAAATCTGTGAAAATCTTTTTAATCTGTGGCTAAAAAATTAATTCATCTCACTCAAACCAACCGCTTTTCCAATCAAAGTCCCGCTGGTACAGCTTGTAATTTCTACATTCACAAAATCACCAATTTTATAATTCTCTTTTGGGAAAACCACCACAATACTTTGTGAATTTCTTCCAGACCAATCGTTTTCTGATTTTTTCGAAACTTTTTCTATCAAAACTTCCACGGTTTGCCCTACGAATTCCCGAGTTCTCATCGCACTATGGTTTCTTTGCATATCCACAATTTCTTGTAATCTTCGCAATTTTGTGGTTTCTGGAACGTCATCTTTCATTTTGCGTTCAGCCAGTGTTCCAGGGCGTTCTGAGTAAGCATACATATAGCCAAAACTGTATTTCACGTATTCCATTAAACTCAAAGTATCTTGGTGATCTTCTTCAGTTTCAGTTGGAAAACCTGAAATCAAATCTTGTGTAACGGAGCAATTCGGAATGATAGTTCTGATTTTATCAATCAAAGTCATATATTCTTCCCGAGTGTGCAAACGGTTCATTTCTTTGAGGATTCTATTGCTTCCCGATTGGACTGGCAAGTGAATATGATTGCAAATATTCGAATGTTTCGCAATCACGTGCAACACACTTTCGTGCATGTCTTGCGGATTAGAAGTCGAAAACCGAATGCGCATTTTTGGAAAACCAACCGCTACCATTTCGAGTAATTGGTCAAAGTCAACCGCGGTTGCTTTTTGCATTTCGGAAGCGTTGGTAAAATCTTTTTTCAGTCCGCCGCCATACCATAAATAACTGTCGACATTTTGTCCCAAAAGGGTAATTTCCTTAAACCCTTTGTCCCACAAATTTTGAATTTCCTTCATTATACTTTGTGGTTCCCGACTGCGTTCGCGACCTCGGGTAAAAGGCACCACACAAAACGTACACATATTATCGCAACCACGTGTGATAGAGACAAAAGCCGAAACGCCATTCGAATTCAATCGAACAGGTGAAATATCGCCATAAGTTTCGTCTTTCGACAAAATCACGTTAATCGCATCGCGACCTGCTGAAACTTCGCTCAATAAATTCGGTAAATCTTTGTATGCATCTGGTCCTACAACGAGGTCAACAATTTTTTCTTCTTCCAGAAACTGACTTTTCAAACGTTCTGCCATACAGCCCAAAACGCCTACTTTCATCTTCGGATTGGTGCGTTTCACGGCGTTGTATTTCTCTAAACGTTTTCGGATGGTTTGTTCCGCTTTGTCCCGAATGGAGCAGGTATTTACCAAAACTAAATCGGCTTCTTCAAGGATTTGCGTGGTATTATACCCGTTTGACGATAGGATGGAAGCCACGATTTCGCTATCCGAAAAATTCATCGCACAGCCGTAACTTTCTATAAAGAGTTTCTTGGTATTCTCCGGTTTATAATCTAAAACGAGGCTTTCGCCTTGCTTGCTTTCTTCAATAATCTTTTCCATAGTCACTTTCAAAAGTGTGTTGTATTAAGAATGCAAAGTTACAATTATTTGAATGAATATGACAAGATGTCAGCCGAAGAATTAACAGTATTTTGTATTTTTTTGTCATCCTGAGCGCAGTCGAAGGGAGAAGCTATTTCCCGCTTCAATGCTCATAATAAATGAATTCGTTGAAAGGGGATTGATTTGGATTTTTATCAAAACAAATGTATTTAGAAAGAAAAATTGATATTGAATTAGAAATTTGGAATTGTTTCGTTAATCCTTTTTAGTCTTACGTCTAACTAAGTACTTGAAAATAATTAGTAATACATTTTTATTTTTGACATATTTTTCGTATATTTATATTTTAAATACGACATAAATGAGATATGTAGAATTATTAGAGGAGGAAAAAAAAGTAGTGGATTATTTGTATAGAAACTCCCCTAATTCGGTAGTCAGGGAGCGCTGTATGTTTCTAAAACTTTCTGTTGACAAAAAATCCATAATGGAAATTTCTAGAATTATGAAGGTTGGAAGATTACGAGTAACATTGTTTTTTAATGCTTGGGAAATGGCTAAAACATTAAAAGACAAACAGGAAACATTAGGCGTTAAAAAAGGTCGTGGCGCAAAATTAAAACTAAAAAAAGTAGCTGACCTAATACCTGAACTAGTAAAGGAAAACAGTAGAAATTTGAATGTGGTTTTGGATATTTTAGAGCGAGAGCATCAAATAAAAATAACAAAACAAACACTCATAAATTTTTTAAAAGAGACTAAAATATAAATGGATAAGATGCCGTAAATCTTTGAAAAAAAAACGTTGTGAGAGCGCTTTTCTAAATTCAAAAAAGGAATTGGATAAATTGTCACAATTAAATCAGGAACAATACATTGACTTATATTACGGTGACGCAAGTCATTTTAGTTTAGTGCCGAATGTTCCGTATGCTTGGCAAGCTGAAGGAGAACCTATTTATTGCCTGCAATTCGGGGGAAAAGCGTAAGTGTTTTTGGTTTAATGAATACATTGGGTAATTTGGTTTTTGATATTTTTGAAACAACAATAAATTCTGAAAAGATGATTGTCTTTTTTGACAAATTTGTTGAGAATATAACTAAAAAAACAGTTGTGGTTTTGGATAACTCTTCGCTTCATACCAGTAAGAAATTCAAAGAAAAAATCAAAGAATGGGAAGAGTTAGATTTACTTATTTATTTTATTCCACCTTACTCGCCAGAATTGAACTTAATTGAAATCTTGTGGAGATTTGTTAAATATAAATGGTTAAAATTTGAAGCTTATACTTCATTTGAAAATTTAAAATTGAACCTAAATGATGTTTTGAATGGGTTTGGAACAAAATGTATTATTAATTTTTAGAATGTACTTATTCTAATCGAAATTCCTTCAACAAAAACCCATTAGCCAGAGTTTTAAATGCCGTAATTTGATTTTCTTTCCAAGTGTCATCATGACCCAATTCCTTAGCTAATAAATCAGCTACTTTTTCGGAACAGGCAATTGCTGCGCGAGCATCTAAAAAGAGCAATCTCACACGTCTTGCCAAAACATCGTCTATAGATCGCGCCATTTCATTGCGAATTGCCCAAGCCACTTCGGCTAGGGTGTAGTCGTAATCAGGATGTAATTTTTCTTTTAATTCGGGTTCGTTTTCTTGTAATTGCAAAATCGCAGGAATATCAGTTCCATAAATATAAAGGTGGTTTTCTCGGTCTAATGCAGTTGTTTTTTGATTGCCGTGAATGGCAATATGCTCTGTTTGGCAGCTTTTTTCAGGTAAATTATGTACGCTTATGGCTTTGTTTACAATGTCTTCGGCGATTTTTCGATAGGTAGTCCATTTTCCGCCAGTAATGGAAATTAGACCTGTTTCAGAAACAATGATTTTATGGCTTCTGGAAACTTCTTTGGTACTCATTCCTTTTTCTTCTGGCGCAGACAAAGGTCTTAATCCTGCAAAAACAGATAAAACATCGGCTCTGGTTGGTTTTTTAGATAGGAATCGTTGAGCAGTTTCTAGCACAAATTCGATTTCTTTTTCGGTGGCGATTGGTTCTAAACTGTGGCTTTTTATCAAGGTGTCGGTCGTGCCAACAACAATTTTGCCATGCCAGGGAACAGCAAATAGTACTCTGTCGTCGCTTGTTTTTGGAATCATCATTGCATTTGTGCTTGGTAGAAAAGATTGGTCGAAAACCAAATGGATTCCTTGACTGGGCACAATGTATTTTTTATATACCTTGTCATTCATCTTCATAATCGAATTGGTAAAAACACCGGTCGCATTAATAACCGCAGTTCCTTTTATTTCGTGTTTCGTACCCGTTTCCTGATTTTCGATAACTACGCCAATGACTTTGTGGTTTTTGTCTTTTAGAAGATGAATTACTTTGGTATAATTCAAAATACAAGCGCCATTTTCTACTGCGGTTTGTGCTAAATTAATTGCCATCCGAGCATCATCAAATTGCCCATCGTGGTACATAACGCCACTTCGCAATCCTTTTTGTTCAATCGTGGGAAGTAGTTCTATGGTTTTTTTCTTCGAAATATATTTCGATTTTCCTAAACTTAAACGTCCTGCCAACACATCGTATAAGGTCAGTCCGAGGGTGTAAAAATAGCCACCCCACCAGTTGTAAATTGGAATCACAAAAGAAAGATTTCGCACTAAATGTTCGGCGTTTTTTGCCATCAAACCACGTTCTTTTAAGGCTTCTATGACTAGAGAAAAATTTGCTTGTTCTAGATAACGAACTCCTCCGTGGGCTAATTTTGTACTTCGGCTGGAAGTTCCTTTGGCAAAATCAACGGCTTCGACCAAAATGGTTTTGTAGCCTCGGCTTGCTGCATCGACTGCGGTTCCTAATCCAGAGGCACCGCCACCTATTATAATAATATCCCAAATTGGGATTTGTTGAAGTTTGGCTAATTGTTCTGGTCGATTCATAGAGTTGCTTTATCCGAGGCAATGGGTTTGTACAGTAAACATAGTGAAATATATTGAGACTAAAAAGGCATATTTATCTTTGTTATTGCTGCGTATTTTCAATTTAAATAATTGTAAAAACTAAATCAAAATCTTAATATTTAAAAATTTCTGCTACTTTTGTTCCAGAAAAACATACCTATGGCAAAGAATTTAGTTATCGTTGAGTCACCTGCAAAGGCAAAAACAATCGAAAAATTTCTCGGAAATGATTATCAAGTAGAATCGAGTTATGGTCATATTGCCGACTTGCCTTCTAAAGAAATTGGAGTAGATGTAGCCCATGGATTTAAACCAAAATATGAAGTTTCGTCTGATAAAAAAGCATTGGTTTCTAAGCTAAAAGCGTTGGCTAAAAATGCTGATATGGTTTGGTTAGCAAGTGATGAAGATCGAGAGGGAGAAGCCATTTCTTGGCATTTAGCCGAAGAATTAAAGTTAGATAAAAAGAAAACCAAACGAATTGTTTTTCATGAAATTACGAAAACTGCCATTCTAAAAGCAATCGATAATCCAAGAGAAATAGATTATAATTTGGTCAATGCCCAACAAGCACGCCGTGTTCTGGATCGATTAGTGGGTTATGAATTGTCGCCTGTACTTTGGAGAAAAATCAAAGGAGGACTTTCGGCTGGGCGGGTACAATCGGTTTCAGTTCGTTTGATTGTCGAAAGAGAAAGAGAAATTCAGAACTTTAATGCCGTTGCCACTTATTCGATTGTGGCTGAATTTACTAATGAAGCTGGAAAATCATTCAAAGCAAAACTACCAAAGAATTTAAATACTAAAAAAGAAGCGGAGGATTTCTTAAAAAAGAATATAGGTTCTATTTATACCGTTTCGGATTTAGAAACAAAACCTACTAAAAAATCGCCAACCGCTCCTTTTACCACTTCGACTTTGCAACAGGAAGCCGCAAGGAAATTGTATTTACCTGTTGGAATCACGATGCAACTCGCACAGCGTTTGTACGAAGCGGGGTTGATTACTTATATGAGAACCGACAGCGTAAACTTGTCGAAAGAGGCAATGGATGCGGCTCAAGCCGAGATTATTAAATCCTACGGTGCAGCATTTTCTAAACCACGAACTTTTGCCAATAAAAGCAAAGGTGCACAGGAAGCGCATGAGGCAATTCGTCCTACGGATATGTCGCGTCATACCGTAAACATCGACAGAGATCAGGCTAGATTGTATGATTTGATTTGGAAACGAACCTTGGCTTCACAAATGAGTGATGCTAAATTAGAAAGAACTAATGTAAAAATTGAAGCCAATAATCATGCGGAACTATTTACTGCTTCAGGCGAAGTATTGCTTTTTGAGGGTTTCTTGAAAGTATATCTTGAAGGAAATGATGAGGATGAAGACGAGCAGGAAGGCATGTTGCCGGGGATGAAAGTCAACGAAAAATTACAAAATAATTATATCACGGCTACCGAAAGATATTCTCGTCCGGCGGCACGATATACCGAAGCCTCTTTGGTAAAAAAACTGGAAGAATTGGGTATTGGTCGTCCGTCGACTTATGCGCCAACGATTTCGACAATTATCAACAGAAATTATGTTGAAAAAGGAAATCTTGACGGTCAAGAGCGCAATTATACACAACTGACTTTGCAATCAGGAAAGCTAGGCGAGAAGTTGCTCAAGGAGAATACAGGTTCCGATAAAGGAAAATTAGTTCCAACGGATATTGGTACCATTGTTACGGATTTCTTGGTTAAGAATTTCGGAACTGTTTTGGATTATAATTTTACTGCCAAAGTAGAACAGGATTTTGATGAAATTGCCGAAGGAAATATAGAATGGTCAAAAATGATGAAAGAATTCTACGATAAATTTCATCCAATTGTGAAAGATGTAGAAGAAAATGCGGATAGAGAAAGTGGGGAAAGAATCTTGGGGACAGATCCCAAAACAGGAAAACCAGTTTCGGTTCGTTTGGGTAAATTTGGACCAATGGCTCAGATTGGTGCGGCAGATGATGAAGAAAAGAAATTTGCCAGTTTAATGGCGGAGCAAAACATTGGAAATATTACTTTAGAAGAAGTGTTGAATTTGTTTTTGTTGCCCAAAAACTTGGGCACTTACAAAGGAGAGGAAGTTGAGGTAAGTAATGGTCGTTTTGGTCCTTATATTCGTCACGGAAGTGTTTTTATTTCTTTGCCAAAGGGCGAAAATCCGCTTGACGTTTCTGCGGAAAGAGCACAGGAATTAATTGATGATAAGGCAAAAGCGGATGCGCCAATTGCTACATACAAAGGAGAACCAGTTCAAAAAGGAGTGGGGCGTTTTGGGGCATTTATTAAATGGAATGGTATTTTTATTAATGTCAGTAAGAAATATAATTTTGATAACTTATCGCAATCGGAAATCGAGGAATTGATAGAAGATAAGTTGCAGAAAAATATCGATAAGGTTTTGCATAATTGGACAGAAGAAGGAATTTTGGTTGAAAAAGCCCGTTGGGGAAGATCAGTAATTACCAAGGGAAAAATTAAAATCGAACTGAGCAAAGATGTTGATGCTTCGAAATTGACATTAGCAGAAGTTCAGGAAATGATTGCCAAAAAAACGCCAGCCAAAAAAGCTGCAACCAAGAAAACTACTGCCGCTAAAAAACCCGCTGCGAAGAAAGCTGTTGCTAAAAAGAAATAAGATATGGAATTTGATTTTCTAAAACCCTTAGACAATGAAATCCTTGAGCTGGTTAAGGAATTTTCTTCTCAGCAATTGGGAAGTAAAGTCGTTTTTCATACCCAAAAGGATTTTCCGGATTTAAATAAAATCAAAATTGCTATCATTGGAGTTCTAGAAAATCGAGGCGATATACACCAAACGGCAGCGGTTAATTTGTTTCCCGTTCGAAAAGAATTGTATCGTTTGTTTCCTGGTAATTGGGATGCTTCTATTGCAGATTTAGGCGATATTCTTGCGGGAGATTCTGCTTCGGATACCTATTTTGCTTTAAAAAAGGTGGTTTCTAGTTTAATTAAAAAGAAAATTATTCCCATTGTTATTGGTGGTTCGCAAGATTTGACTTATGCACTTTATAGGGCTTATGATGAGTTAGAGCAAATGGTTAATTTGGTTTCAATTGATAACAAATTTGATTTTGGAAAAGAGAGCGATGTTGTTTCTGCCGATTCTTATTTGACCAAAATAATTATTGACGAGCCAAATAATCTTTTCAATTTTAGCAATATTGGTTTTCAAACCTATTATAATTCGCAAGAAGAAATCGATTTGATTGATAAACTATTCTTTGAGGCCTATCGTTTGGGAGAAGTTTCGAATGCTATTGCCATTGCAGAGCCTGTTTTTAGAGATGCTGATCTTGTAAGTATTGATTTGACCGCTGTAAAATCAGCTGATTCTGGAAATACAAACCCATTTACACCCAATGGATTCGACGGAAAAGAAATTTGTGCTTTGTCGCGATATGCCGGAATTAGTGATAAGGTTTCGCTTTTTGGAATCTTTAATCATAACAGTTCTAAGCATGAATCGGTATTGATGGCTCAAATTATTTGGTATTTTATAGAAGGATTTCATTATCGTTCTAATGAATATCCTTTTGGAAGTAAAAAGAATTATACCAAATATATCATACCTTTGGAAAACGAGTTGGTTTTTTATAAAAGCAATAAGACTGACCGGTGGTGGATTGAAATACCATTTATTTCAAATGGCAATAATAAGTTAAAGAAAAACACGTTATTACCTTGCTCTTATGAAGAGTATTTGGGCGCCTGTAATCAGGAAATTCCAGAAAGATGGTGGAAGGCACAGCGCAAGAATGTGGTATAAACTATCGATAAAGGGTGTTTAAAACCCTAATTAAAGCGTTTGAGGATTCGGTAAAACTATTTTATTATAAATAAAAACTTATAAAAATGTATCATAATAACACTTAGTCGATGTTTTTAAGCATTTTATCGATAAAATATTTTTTTATTACCATTTTTAATTTTAGTTTTGGTCAATAAAATAAATAGTGAAACAAAAAATTGTTTTATTAAAGAATAATAAATAGGTTTACGGGCTTAATAATAATGAAAATATAACCCTAATTTATATGAAAAAGTTCATTGCATTTACGGCAATTTTAACCCTACTGATTGGCTGTGGTAAATCAAGCGACAAAGGAGAATTAGTTGGAGTTAAAGGAGCAAAATGGCATCCTGAGAAACCTTATGGGATGACCTTAATTCCAGGAGGCTCTTACATTATGGGAAAATCTGACGAGGACATTGCCAATGTTGGCGATGCGACTACAAAAACAGTTACTGTTCGATCTTTCTATATGGATGAGACGGAGATAACCAATAAAGAATACCGTCAATTTGTTGAATGGGTAAAAGATTCGACAATGAGAGTGCGATTGGCTATTTTGGCTGATGAATCTGGAATAAAACCTGGTACTGCTGCTAAAGGCGGTAAAGGAAAAAACTCTGGAAGTATTGGAGATTTTGCTTTTAATGATCAAGATCCTGCAAAAATGACGGCTTATGACAAGTACATGTACGATAACTATTATAGTGTTGGTACAGATGACGATCCTTATGCTGGAAGAAAACTGAATCATAAAGTAAAATTGATAAAAGATACTAAGTTGTATCCAGATGAATATTATACAGAGGTTATGGATTCTATGTATTTACCCTTAGAAGAATCGTATAATGGGTTAAGAACAATAGATGTTAATAAACTAAAATTCCGATATTCGTGGATGGATATTCAGGCTGCGGCAAGAGCCAAAGTAGGAAAGAGAAAAGATTTTATACGAACAGAACAAGTAAAAGTCTATCCAGACACGACCGTATGGATTAAAGATTTTGCGTATTCTTACAATGAGCCAATGCATAATGATTATTTTTGGCATCAAGCTTATGGAGATTATCCAGTAGTGGGTGTAAACCAAAATCAATCAAAAGCCTTTTGTGCTTGGAGAACATTAAACAAAAATACGTATATAAAATCTAAAAAGAAAGGTCGTGATTTGACTAATAATTTTAGATTGCCTACGGAGGCAGAATGGGAATATGCAGCTAGAGGAGGGTTAGAATCTGCTACCTATCCTTGGGGTGGTCCTTACACCAAAAATGACAGAGGCTGTTTTCTTGCTAACTTTAAGCCAATGAGAGGGGATTATGCCGCGGATCAATCGCTTTATACTGTAGAAGCAAAATCGTATGAACCAAACGGGTATAATCTTTATAATATGGCGGGCAATGTTGCTGAATGGACGGATTCAGCTTATGATCCCAACGCCTATGAATATGTATCCTCAATGAACCCAAACAATATGGATAATTCTAATAAACGGAAAGTGGTTCGTGGAGGTTCATGGAAAGACGTAGCTTATTTTCTTCAAGTAAGTACACGAACATTTGAATATGCGGATTCTGCAAGAAGCTACATTGGTTTTAGAACGGTTCAGGATTATATGGGAACCCAAACAACTGAAAAAATCAAAAAGAAAAAGTAACTAACCTAATTCAAATTATATTAATCTAACCTAACACAAAAACATTATGGCATTATTAAGTAAAAAAGTGATGAACATGGCCTATGGTCTAGGAGCAGCAGTAGTAATTGTTGGCGCTTTATTTAAAATAACACACCTTGAGTTTCCTCCAATTTTTACAGGAAACGCAATGCTTACTGTGGGTTTGGTAGTCGAAGCTTTAATTTTTGCACTTTCGGCTTTTGAGCCTGTTGATGATGAATATAAATGGGAAAATGTATACCCTCAATTGATTGATAAAACTGCTGCGCCAGTTAAAACTGCTAAGACTGAAGTAGCTTCAGACTCAGAAGGAATGTTGTCTAAAAAATTAGATGCTATGCTTAAAGAGGCTAAAATTGATGGTGAATTAATGGCTAGTTTAGGAAATAGCATTAAGAATTTTGAAGCAGCCTCAAAAACAATCGCTCCTACGGCTGAATCTTTGGCTTCAACTAAAAATACAGCGAAGAATTAACTTTAGCTGCTTCTCAGATGGAATCGATTAATGCATTATACAAAGTACAATTAGAATCGGCTTCAAAAAACGCTCAAATTAACGATGAAGTTTTGGAAAACAATGTAAAATTAAAAGAGCAAATGCAATCATTAACTTCAAACTTGTCATCATTAAACAATGTGTATGGAGGAATGCTTTCTGCAATGAGTAACAAAGGATAATTAGTTCAGACTTTTATAAAAATAATAACTAATTACTAGAAAATATGGCAGGAGGAAAATTAACCCCTAGACAGAAGATGATAAACCTAATGTACTTGGTTTTTATCGCGATGTTAGCATTAAATATGTCAAAAGAAGTGTTGTCTGCTTTTGGAATCTTGAACAAAAAGATTGTAGAATCTAATTTGCTTACAGACAGTAGAAACGAATCTTCGTTTTTGCAATTGTCTCAAAAAGCACAAGATCAGCCAGGTCAATATGGAGAAAAAAGAGCAAAAGTTGAAAAATAAGAGCTTTATCTAAAGAATTTTCGGATTACATAGAAAATCTTAAAATTGAAGTAACTAAAAAATATCCAAAAGATAAAGAAGGAAATTATCCTTACGAACAAATGGATAAAGGAGACTTAATCGATAGATTGCTTTTTAGTCAAGAAAAATTATCGGCAAAAGGAAAAGAGTTTTTGGCCAAAATTCAAAATTATCCAGCCCAGATTAAGCAAATTGGAGGAAGTTCTGTTGCTGATGTTGAAATGAAAAAAATAGAGAAACGTTTCGAAACGAATCCTATTTATTCAGAAAAAGCGGGAGCAAAAATTTCTTGGATGGAATACAACTATCACGGTTTTCCTTTAATTGCAACAATCACTAAATTGACACAATTGCAAGCGGATATTAAAACAACCGAAAGTGATGTCATGACGGGAATGTTTCAATCAGACTTAGTTGCAGCGGCTTCGCTTACGGCTTATCAGCCCATAGTTGTTCTTGAAAAATCGGTTTTCTTTCAGGGAGAAGCGGTAAAAGGAAAAATTATCCTTGGTAAATTTGACCCGTCTTTAACTGCAAAATCAGTAGTTGTAAATGGTTTAAGTGTACAAGCTCAGGCAGGTCAGGCTAATTTTTCTTTTGGTTCAGGCAATATTGGAGAACATCCAATTAGCGGTAATTTTAACTTTGACGAAAATGGCAAAGTAATTAGTTTGCCAATTAAAGACAAATATGTTGTTGTGGCTAGACCAAAATCAGCTACGATTTCTGCCGATAAAATGAATGTGGTGTATCGTGGCGTTGTAAATCCAATGACGATTTCATTTGCGGGAATTTCTCCTGATAAGGTTTCAGCTTCTGCACCAGGCTTAAGTTCTGCGGGTGGAGGGAGATACAACATGAGTCCAGGTACAGGAAGCGAGGTTGTTATCAATGTTACAGGAACACTTCCTGATGGTTCTACAGTTTTAGACAAAAAATCTTTTAGAATCAAGGGAATTCCAGGGCCAACAGGAACAATTAGAGGAGAAATGGGTGTTGTAAAAGGGCCTAAATCAAGTTTAGAAATTTCAACAATTGGAGCCAAACTAGTTGATTTTGACTTTGAAGTTGGTTTGGATGTTGTTGGTTTCAATTTTAAAGTTGCTGGACAACCAACAGTTGTTGTTGTAGGAAACAAATTGAATGCACAATGTAAATCCGTTCTTTCTAGAGCAGGAAGAGGTGATCAGGTTACCATTTCTGAGATTAAAACCAAATTAGTTGGAGCAGGCAGTTATTTGTTGCCAAGAACTGCGCCAGTAATTTATGAAATACAATAAATAAGGAGTTTGAGGAAAACTACTTCTATAACTTATAATGATAGTATGATGAATGCAAGAAATTTTTTAATAGGTACGATTTCCATTTTTTGTGGGGTGGCTTCTTATGCGCAGGCTAATTTGCTTAATGCAAAGATACCCGAAGAAATTGGGATGAAGTCAAAAGCACAACTCGATCTCAACAATGATAGACCATTAGAATATGGTTATGTGGATGATAGAGATGTTTTGATGGGAAAAACCGTTTGGGAGATTATCGATTTAAGCGAAAGGATTAATTTTTCCTTATATTTTCCTATTGATACCACAAATATTGGACCTGACAGGCGATCATTGTATGATGTGTTAACAAAAGCGATTAAAAACGGAGAAATTACCGAAGTCTATACGGATAGTTATTTCAACACTAAAAAATCATATAAGGATATTCAAGCTTCTTTATCGCGTATCGACACGACAGATGCTGGTAAAGAACAAATAAACGCTGGACAAAAAGTTTCGCCAGAATACATTGTTAAGCAAGATCTTACTGCTCAGGATGTTACTCAATATAAAATTAAAGGCTATTGGTATTTTGACACACGTCAAAGTGAGTTAAAGTATAGATTGATAGGTATTTGTCCTGTAACACCAGACGTTTATACAATGAACAGCGACGAAAAAGATTATATCGAATTATTTTGGGTGTTTTTCCCAGCTTCAAGAGAGGTGTTGCACGAAGCCAAAGCTTTTAATGATAAAAACTCGGCAATGCCTGTTTCCTTTGATCAAATATTAAATTCAAGGCGATTTAATGCTACAGTTTATCAGGAAGAAAATGTGTATGGCGACCGAACAATTGCAAATTATATGAAAGATAATGCTCAAAATCAGTTGTTGGAATCGGATAGAGTAAAAGAAAAAATTCGCAGTTTCGAGGAAAATATGTGGAATTACTAGTAGTATATCAAAATGTATATAGAACTCTTGCTAAATGCGAGAGTTCTTTGTTTTAAAGTATTTTGGTTTACTTCCATCTCCCCACTTCTAACTTCCCACTTCAAATGATCGATTATTTAATAGTAGGCTCTGGTTTAGCAGGCATTTCGTTTTCTGAAGTGGCTTTAAAAAACGGAAAGTCTATTTTAGTATTGGATAATGATTCGCAAAATTCTTCAAGAATTGCTGGGGGTTTATATAATCCCGTAATTTTAAAACGTTTCAGCGAAGTAGATCAAGCTAAAGAACATTTGCTTATTATGCATGAATTCTTTTCTGCATTAGAGGAAAAGCTAACTACAAAAGTTGATTTTAAAACCCCAATTCTGAGGCGATTTTTTTTCGATTGAAGAGCAAAACAATTGGTTTGCATCTTCCGATAAACCAAAGCTCTCTTCTTTTTTATCGACCCATTTAATTTTTAAAAAGTATAATGCAATTGATTCGCCTTTTGGATATGGCGAAGTGCTTCAAACGGGTTATATCGACACCGCATGGCTGTTGGATAATTACAGGAAATACCTTGTAAGAAATCGACTTTTTCTTGAAGAATCTTTCGATTATTCTCTTTTAAAAGAGAAAGACAATTTCATTCAATACAAAGGCATTCAAGCGAGACATATCGTTTTTGCCGAAGGGTTTGGTATGCACGCCAACCCTTATTTTTGTCATTTGCCTTTAGACGGAACAAAGGGAGAATTGCTTATTATAAAAGCACCACAACTGGATTTAGATGTAATTATGAATTCAAGTGTTTTTATTTTACCGCTGGGCAATGATTTGTTTAAAATTGGTGCCACCTATAATTGGGAGGACAAGACCGCTCTTCCTACCGAAGAAGGAAAGTTAGAATTAGTCGAAAAAATTAGAGAAGTAATTCGTTGCGATTTCGAAATTGTGTCTCATTTTGCAGGGGTTCGACCTACGGTAAAGGACAGGCGACCGTTAGTAGGAACGTATGCAAATCATAATTCGATTCATATTCTCAATGGTTTGGGAACACGAGGTGTAATGTTAGGGCCAGCAATGGCAATGTCTTTGTTCGATACTATTGAACATCAAAAACCATTAGATAAATCAATTGACATCCGAAGATTTGATAAAAAAATATAGGGTTATTTTTATTAAAATCTTAATATTAATTTATTTATAGAAAATAACAATCCTTATTTTTCATAACTCTCATTCATTCATTCATTCATTCATTCATTCATTCATTCATTCTTTATTTATTTATTTCTTTCCTTTTACTCTTTTTACAACCCAATACCCAAAATTTTTTATTTGATTGTCCGTTTTTAGTCATAACCCTGTAATGCTTGCTATTACTAGTCTATCAAATAATTTTTCCTCAAAATACCGTCTATTAAGCTTGTAAACGAACTCGTTTAGGTATAATTGGAGATATTTTCCTTTAATTTTGTGGAAATTTCCTAAGAAATTCCTTTTAGCATTACTAATTGCAATATGTACCCATCTTAAAGTTTCTGTTGTTGTTTCTTTATTCGATTTTTCTGTAATATGTATCTCTACATAATCTGCAATATCTATATATGATGTGCTTTTGTCTGTAAATAGAATACTTTTTTCAGAAATAGATTCCTGGATTGTTTGATTTATCTGTTCCGATGTATGATCTGTCAAGACCTTTGCTTTAAAATATCTGCAATGATTTGATTTTCCCCCAGTTTCAATATCTTCTAAAATTGTTGACTCTGCCATAATTGCAACGTTGGATTTTCCAACAGCACCACGCCCACGAATTCCTTTTTCTTGTTCAATTTCAGAAGATTCAATTGTAAAATATCCTTCGTCAAATTCAATCATTCCTTCCAGAGTATAACGCGCATCCCTATTACCCATTGCTTTTCGCAACTTATGAACCATAGACCAAACTGGTTCGTAACGTTTCAAACCCAGCTGCTTTTGAATTTCTTTACTTGAGAATCCTTTTTTTGTTGCCGTTAAAAGGAACATCGTTTTGTACCAAATCAAAAATGATAAATTAGAACTTTGCATTATCGTTCCGCTACGTAACGAAATTCTGCTCCTACATTTTTTACATTCATAACTCCATCTGCTTTTTATCCAAAAATGTTCTTTGCTTCCGCATTTACATTGAACTCCGATTTTATCTCTTTCTTCTTTAAAATGAAGTCTACAAGACTCTTCACTCCCAAAATTTGCCGTAAAATTGAATAGATTCATCGCTATTTTTTTATCAAATATAAGGCTTTTTATTCAATTATGTGTAATTACGGACAATCAAATTTTTTTTAAATCTTTCCATTAAAGTTATTTCTGGCGGAAATAAAAAAAAGTTTTTATCTTACAAAAAAACATAACTATCTGAAATGTTGTAGTTTACTTAAAGGCAACACCCAAAAAATCGTAAAAAAAGGCTAAAAAACAGTTAAATAGTTTAAGAACAACTATTTAACTTAGTAAAAATTATTCTTACATTCGTTTCTAAAAAGCCAAGTCGACGTGGTAGATTTAAAATGGATTGTTTGGATTTTTCAGAAAAAATATTTTTAACTTTAAATTTTAAAAATCATGAAAAAATTAGAAAAAAGGAGTCTTGACAGCATAGATGGCAAACTTACTAGAAACGAAATGAAAACCGTCATGGCTGCAGGTATTGGAGATTTTGTTTGGGGCTATATTTTTGACAAAATAGTCGGTAAGACTATAGAACCTATGGTGTACGATTACAAAACTAATTATTCTAGCGGGAAGCCTGCCTCCTATACTAAAAGATATGCAGATAGAGGCCCATATTAGCAATTTGTCTTAGTAAATTTAACTGCTGAAAGGGATTTGCAAATAACAGCTAGGCTTCATTGTTCGTGCTGCGCATGCAACGAACCCTAGCTGTTGGCAGTAGTTATTTATTAGTTACAATTATTCTGATATAATTCTTTTCCGTTAATTTGACCCAGTTCCGAAATCTCTTTCCATACAATACAAGCATTTTTTTTATCTCTGGATTCAAAATAAATAGCTGCTTTGTTATAAAGCGCATCAATATTTTTTGGGTCAATTTTATAAGATTCGGTAAAGTATTCTATCGCTTTAAGATATTTTTTTTCTTGATATGTTTTGATTCCTTTTTCAAATAATTCAGAAGATTTTCTCATATCTTCTAATTTTCCACCATAAACTATCTCGAACTCATTCAAATCATTTGTGAAAAATATTACTTTAATTCCCCAATACCTTTTTGTGATTTCACTTTTTAAAACAAATGGTAATTCAATTGATTCAAATTCATTAAAATTTGTCAAGTTCCATTTTTCAAATGAGCTATCAATAACTTTCTTAATAGTTCTTATTCTCGAGGAATCTTTTTGTGTTGAAAATGTAATTTGTGTTTTTACTCTTTTTTCTTTCGGATAAATTTTCAGATTGCTGATTAATTCAAAATTCGAAAAGTTATTCTTAAAAGCTTTATTTAATTCTAATTCAATTGTCGAATTAGTTTTTGGTGTAAATAATTTTGAAGCAATTATGTTTCTTTTGTTTTTATTTTCTTCCTTAAACTTTGAGAGTACAAGCTCTTGTTTTTTAAAATAAAACCTTTTTAGCTTGTCATTTGTTAAGCCATCAATTTTCTCACTAACAATTAAAGAATCATTAGTTATTTTTTCAATTAAAAGTCCTGAATATTGAGATGTCTTTATGAAGTTATTTATCAATGTATAATCTAAACAGCTTTCATTTGTTTTATGTATTGGATTTGAATTTATACATAGCTTTTGTTTATTAATAGAGTATTCGATATAAGTTGAATCTTCTAAAAATCTATCAAAAAGTTTACTTCCATCTTTCATTTCAACTTTATATTTTATCCAATTCCCATATATTTCTGAAAGATTATTTTGTCCAAAATTTAAATTAAAAGAAAGAATTGTTATTAAAAAAAGTAGTCTTTTCATTTTCTGATTTATAATTACTGTCAACACCAAAATTCTATCAATCACAATTTGACAAATTATGAATTGGTGCGGAATCAATTGCAGTTGGGTTCTTAATTTTTTAGATATAAACCAATAATCATCATTGCTAAAGCAAAGAACACGCCTACAACCCATTTGATAATGTCAACTTTGGTTTCAGATATTTTAGTTTCTAATTTTAACAAGTCTTCTTTTGAAGCAAGATGAGGTAACTGCTCGTTCAAACCTTCCGAAATAGAGTGTTTTACATACGATACTAATTCTTCGGCTTCTTTACTGCCGAGTCTTTCTTTAAGAGAATTAAAAAGTTGTATTTCAGTAACTGCGAGTGCCATAACAAATAAATTTGAATCAAAGTTAAATTAATTTAAATTATAATCCAAACAGATGACAGAAGTTAAAGAAATAGAATTACGAAGCGAAGAAGTACAAGAAATTTTGACACGAGTGCCTCATTGGATGATTCGTTGGGGTTCGGTTGTGGTTTTGTTTATTTTATTGTCCTTGCTTTTTGTATCGTGGATGGTTTATTTTTTAAATTTCTTGTCATAAGACACAAACATATTGATGTATATATTTCTGGACCATCTTAAAACAAAAGGAAATAAAATAACATTAAAAATGACAATGACAATAAAAGCTGTTTTTATGCTTGATTTAAAAAAAAGATACGATACAATAAATGCGGCAATACTAAGAGCGACATTCAAGCCATAACTCACATACATTGCCCCATAAAAAAAGGAAGGTTCAATTTCATATCTCAAACCGCAATGACTGCATTTTTCGTTCATTTTAATTAATTTCGAAAAATGTAATGGATTTTTAACCAAATACATACTCTCATTCTGACATCGAGGACAAGTTCCTGTTAAAATACTATTTAGTTTGGATCCTTTTTTTAACATTTGCAAAAAATTTAATTTCATTCCGTTTGGTCATACGACTTCGGTTCAGCAAAGGTACAGTTTTGTCCTTTTCTTAATGTAACATCAGTAACTTAAATATGCTTAATATACACAATTTGTCCGTTTCTTTTGGAGGAACTTATTTATTTGAAGAAGTAACTTTTAGATTAGGTGCCGGAGACCGCGTAGGTCTTGTTGGTAAAAACGGAGCTGGAAAATCGACAATGCTAAAGATTCTTGCTAGGGATTTTGCTCCTGATTCTGGTGTTATTTCTCAAGAAAAAGAAGTTCGAATGGGCTTTTTGCGTCAAGACATCGATTTTGAGCAAGGAAGAACGGTATTAGAAGAAGCCTACGAAGCTTTTACCGATATTAAAATTGTAGAAAAGAAATTGGAAGAAATCAACCATCTTTTAGTTACGAGGACAGATTATGAGAGCGAGGAATATGGGCAAATTATTGAAGATTTATCTGATTATACACATCGTTTCGAATTGCTTGGAGGTTATAATTATGTGGGCGACACCGAAAAAATTCTTCTTGGATTAGGGTTTAAAAGGGAAGTTTTTAATAATCAAACCGAAACTTTTTCGGGAGGATGGAGGATGCGAATCGAATTGGCCAAATTATTATTACAGTCAAACGACGTTTTGCTTTTGGATGAGCCCACGAATCACTTGGATATTGAAAGTATTATTTGGCTGGAGAGTTTTTTGCGTAATTATCCTGGCGTTGTAGTGATTGTTTCGCACGATAAAATGTTTTTAGACAATGTCACAAATAGAACAATCGAAATTTCGCTTGGGAAAGCATACGATTTTAATAAACCTTATTCGGAATATTTAGAATTGCGTCACGAAATTCGTGAAAAGCAATTGGCAACCCAGAAAAATCAGGCCAAAAAAATTGAAGAAACCGAAAAATTAATCGAGAAGTTCCGTGCCAAAGCGTCGAAAGCATCTATGGCGCAATCGCTCATTAAAAAATTAGACAAAGTCGAGCGAATCGAAGTAGATGAAGACGATAATTCGGTTATGAATATTTCGTTTCCCGTTTCGAAAGTTCCAGGAAGAGTGGTTATCGAAGCCGAGAACGTTACCAAAAGGTATGGCGATAAAACCATTTTGAAAGACATTTCGCTTTTGGTAGAACGTGGAAGTAAAATAGCTTTTGTTGGACAAAACGGACAAGGAAAGTCGACTTTTATTAAGGCAATTGTCAATGAATTTGAATTTGAAGGAGAAATAAAATTAGGACATAATGTGCAAGTAGGGTATTTTGCCCAAAATCAAGCAGAATATTTAGATGGCGAAATTACCTTATTGCAAACCATGCAGGATGCCGCCACAGATACAAATCGCTCTAAAGTACGTGATATGTTGGGGTCATTTCTTTTTCGTGGAGATGAAGTCGAAAAAAGGTAAAAGTTCTGTCAGGAGGCGAAAGAAACCGTTTGGCACTTTGTAAATTGCTTTTGCAACCCATCAATGTCTTGGTTATGGATGAGCCCACAAACCATTTGGATATAAAATCTAAAAATGTGTTGAAAGCTGCTTTACAAAAATATGAAGGAACGCTACTTTTGGTTTCACATGATAGGGATTTTCTTCAAGGAATGTCGAACATTGTTTATGAATTTAAGGATCAAAAAATAAAAGAATATTTAGGCGACGTAAATTACTTTTTAGAGCAACGTAACCTTGAAAACATGCGCGAAGTCGAGAAAAGTGACACCTTAAAAGCATTGGTTCCAAAAGAAAGCAACAAAGCATCGTATGAAGATCAGAAGAAAGGCAAAGCACTTCAAAATAAATTAAGTAAAATAGAAAGCCAGATTAAGCAACTCGAAAAAGATATTCAGAACGACGATAAAATGTTGTCTTCTAATTACGATAAGCATATTGAAGATGCAAAATTTTTTATGGCATACAACAAGAAAAAATCAGAATTGGATCAGTTGCTTCTTGATTGGGAGATGGTTCAGGAAGAGATTGATCATGCTGGTTTATAAAGTTAATCCTATGCTTTTGTGGAACTACTTAAAAGGATTTCGTTCTTGCCAAACTACCTCTGGGTCGAGATAATTAAAAACCTTCTCGATGACAAGATTGAGGAACGCATTATGGTGTTTTATAAACCCAAACATTTTTTTGGGTTTTGCTCCTACTGAACTTTTAATTTCGAGTGCGGTTCGAGCAAAAATAATTTCCTTGAATCCATTGTTGATGGAGTAGGCAATCATATCATAAAGCATGTTTAAATATAGCATTTTTTCACGTTGGACGGTGTCATCGTACCCTAGAAAATAAGTATCTACTACGGCTCCATTTTTGATGATGGTGTTGAATCCTATTAGTTTTTCATCAAGGAAATAGCCATAAAAATGGAATTTGTCTTGAAGTAATTTTTTAAAGATGCTAAAATGATTTTTTGGAAGGAAAAAAGTATTGAAATGGGCATTTTTAGCTACATGATGATACAAATCATAAATAGTTTCTTCGTGTTTTATGATGTCTTTTAATTGCATTTTTTGTTTGGTAATTCCATCTAATTTTTTTCGGGCACGCTTATACTGGTCTCGGTATTTTTTTGATAGGGCATCGATATAATCTTGCTCAGTTTTCCAGTGATTAGGAATATCAAAAAGCATATTGGGTTGGGTTGAAAACTGATATGAATCATTAAACCCAGCCAGTTGAAAGTTAGTGGTTTCTTCTTCTGAAAAGTCTTTAAAAGTGGTTACATGTACTTTGAATCCTTCTTTTTTAAGCTTAGTTTTTAATTTTTCGGAAGCCATTTTTAAAGCTTTCAGGGACTGAATTTTGTTTATTTTATCTGAAATATTAAATGCATTTTGACCTGTAAGCATGTTGTTTCCAATAATTAAAACATGAGAACAAAAGTTTTTGAAAACAAAATTTCGGATAGAAGTTTTTATGCACTTGTCTCTTTCTCCAAAAGAAGCCAGTTTGTTAAGGTCTAAAAATTGAGAAAGTGCAATTCCCACTAATTCATTTTCACTAAAAAAACCTATAAAATGGCAAATCATGTTGCTTGGCGATGCATTTTCTAATATTTCTAAATATTCTTTACTTAAAAAAATAGTATTTATAGACAAGTCATTCCAGTTATTTGGAAGTTGATTTACAGAGGAGTATATTTCTATTTCTATGGTTGTAGGTGTGTTCAAATTCAAAAAAAAATCGCTCCACAAATGTAGAGCGATTAATTTATAAAATATGTTAAAACTGCATTAAAGAACAAATAATACCGCCCATGACAGTAAAGCAAGCAACCCAAAAGCCACCTGTTACCAAAGTGTATTTAAAACTTCTTTTTTCATATAAGGCGTTGGTGCCAATCACAGGAAGAATCATAAGTAATCCAGTTAAAAAACCATGTAGTGCGCCATGTTTAAAGGAGAGAAAAGCATTTCCGTAATCTTTCATAAAGGCAGCATAAGAGGGTAAAGCTTTAGATGCATCGCCGCCAGTTAAACTTAATGCGCCAAATTGATGGATAACCGAAAATTGTAATAGGAATGAAATAAAAAATGCATAAAGAAAGGAAATCCCAAAAATAATGAGCATATTTCCTCCTTTCATTTTTTCCTGAGTCATCCCAGATTCTTTCATCCAAATTGTGCCAAAAATTTTTGGATGATACCAAACAAATCCTACAACTAGTGTTGATAGCGCTGCCAATGGCAGCGAATAAATGTTAATTTCCATATTAATTTGATTTAAAGTTATGCTATCAAATATAATAAATTATGTGTTTAGTGTTGTGCATTAGATTAAAATTATATTTTTTTGGACATAACAGCACTTGTTTATTTTGTAAGAATATGTATATGTTATCATCAAAAAAGTGTATTTTGTCGATTATTTTTGTCTGTAACGAATAATGTGTCTACTTTAGACGAAGATTTAGTTCACATAATTTTTTTTATTATGAAATGAGCATGACCGATAAAAATCAATAAATAGCAACACATGAAAAATATATTCACTTTATTATTACTTACCATGTTTTCATTTATAATGAAAGCGGATGTTTCAGTTTCTGAAAAAAATGCACTTGTAAAGTTGTATAATGCTACAAACGGTAATAATTGGATTATCAAATGGGATTTAAAGGCTCCAGTTTCTTCTTGGTTTGGTGTAGAATTACAAGAGGATAAAGTTATTTCAGTTCAATTATCTAATAATAATTTAGTTGGAGTGCTGCCATCTGAAATTTCAGACTTGGTTTATTTGAAAAACCTTAATCTATTTAAAAACTCTATTTCGGGAACAATTCCGGCCTCTATTGGCTCCATGAAATCTATTGAATCGCTTAATTTGTCATTTAACAAGTTATCTGGAGCAATTCCGGTTTCATTGTGCAATGCAACTTCTTTAAAAAGTTTAGAGTTGTTTATGAATGGGTTTACAGGGACAATTCCTTTTGAAATTGGGAAATTGAGCAATTTAGAGACATTATCCTTATATAATAATGAAATTGAAGGTCAAATTCCATCTTCTGTTTATGACATGAAACATTTAAAGATATTGCTTTTGAATAGCAATAAATTGACGGGTTCTTTGAATCATTCTATATCAAATTTAACCGAACTTCAGTTGTTAAGTTTGTTTGATAATAAAATGATTGGTCAGGTTCCTTTTGATTTAGAAAAATTGAAAAACTTGAAAGAAATGAATATTTCCTATAATATGTTTAGTGGATTGGTGTCTAAAGATTTAGCGAAGCTAGATGTGTTGAATATGACCATGATTAATGATAAAGGGGTTGCTGTGGTGCTCACTACCGTTAGCGATAAAAATGAGGCAATTGTTTCTGAAGAGTAGCCATTGTATCAGTAAATTTTTAACATTTTAAAAAGTATATTATTTCATAAAGTAAAACGCTTTTATAATTAACTAGACCTGTATGATTTACAGGTTTTTTTATGGCTATTTTTTAATAATGTGATTAACGTTAATTGTCAAAAACGTTAGTTTAATTGTCTTTTTGTGTAGAGAAGAAAACGAAATTTTCTTTGTGTAAGAAGGAGGTGTACTAAGCCAAGGTTTTATGGATTTTTTTTGTTAACTGTTATCTGGTCAGTACAATACACAATGTGAAAATATTTTTTATTAAATTAGCTTGTGTATCTTAAAATTCGTCGTATATTTGCACCCGAAACATCGCGGGATAGAGCAGTAGGCAGCTCGTCGGGCTCATAACCCGAAGGTCACAGGTTCGAGTCCTGTTCCCGCTACTAAATTGAACAAAAAAAACCTCTAATTTTAGAGGTTTTTTGCGTTTAAAGGGCTAAATTTTAAAACTTCATTCCTATACCAAAACCCAATACTAATGGGTCGATAGTTACATCAGCAGGAATGCTTAAGTTGGCTGCTAGGTTTGAAGCGTCAACGGTAACTTGTGTTTTTAAGAATATTTTTTTTGCATCAAAATTCAAAAAATAGGTATCATTTAGCATTATAGGTATAGGCGTTTAGGTCGCAATAGATTATTTTGCCAAATGGCAGATTCAAATATTTTCAGAGGTGTGAATTCGATAAAATTTAATCAACGATTTAAAGACGATAATGATTGTTTAGATTATCTTTCTCAAATAAAATGGGAAAATGGTTTTGTTTGTAAAAGATGTCAAAACGATAAATTTTGTAACGGTAAAAATCCATATAATAGAAGATGTACTAAATGTAGATATGATGAAAGTCCAACAACAGGGACTATGTTGGAAAAACTAAAATTTTCAATATTGATTGCGTTTCATATCGTCTTTAAAATAAGTACAAAGAAAAAAGGAATGTCTTCTTTGGAGTTGAGTTCCGAGTTTGAACTTCGACAAAAAACATGTTGGTCTTTTAAATTAAAGATACAACAAGCTATGAAAAGTAGTCTTAATTACCCATTAACAGGGACAATTCACGTTGACGAGTTTATGGTTGGTGGTCCAGAAGAAGATAAAAGAGGCAGAAGTAAAGGATTAAAAAAGCTTATTGTTCTAGATGTTGAAGTTTTAGATGATGGAGTTGGTAGAGCTTATGCTGAAGTTATTGAGCATTCTTCTGCAAATGAATTAGGTGCTTTTCTGAGAAAATATATTGCAAAAGAAGCAACTATAATTACAGATAAATGGAGGGGATATAGTCCACTAAAAAAAGAGTTTCCGAATCTAAAACAACTAGATTCTAATGATGGGAAAAACTTTAAAGAGTTACATATTCATATAATGAACATCAAAGGTTGGCTCAGAGGAATACATCATCATTGTAGTAAAGAACATATACAAGATTATCTGAATGAATATCATTTTAGATACAATAGAAGGTCAAATATGGATACAATATTCAATGTGTTGGTCAAAAGAATGGTCAAAAACGATAAAATATCAACAAAATCAAGTGTGGCTTAAACGCCTATACCTATAGCATTAAATCAAAACCGAGCTGAACAGCATATCCTAATTTGTTTTCATAAGAGATTCCTTTTATTGTGTTTCCGGCATCTTCATTATAAAACAGGGTGTAATTTAATCCCGCACCTACATAGGGCTTAAATGCTTTTTCGTCTAGTGGGGTAAAATGATATTGAGCGGTAAGCGTAGGGGGTAATAACCAAACATTACCCAAGTCTACATTTGCACTTGTTGAGCCTCCAACGGCAGAGATATTTGATCCCACAGTATGTACATTATGTTTTGTTGTCGCAAGAATTAATTCGGCCGAAATATGTTTTGTAAAAAATAACTGAAGTCTAATTCAGGAACAAAAGTATCGGAAATGTCAATGCCGCCAGCAATAACCCCAATCTTTGCTTTTTCATAAGGAAAAACACCAATTCCTCTTAGTCTGACTTGCCATCTGTCAAAATTTTTCACTTCGTTTTTTTCTTCTGTTTGCGCATTGGTCATCAGAAAAGAAAATGTCATAAGGATAAAAATAAATTTCTTCATATTGATTTTAATTTAAAGATTATCAACAAATTTACAACCGCACATTTTTAGAAAACCTGATATAAATCATATTTTTAGAATTATATTAACCCTAATTTTTTTTGGAGGGATATGAAGGGTACATGGGGGTAAATATAAAAGCTGCCTTTGTGGGGCAGCTTTTTTTTTGTCAATAATAAGTCACAAACGAAAAAATGACCAAATACTAAATGGATACATTTCATAAAAAATCAATAGGAAAGTATTTATGATATGTTATGAATTTTAATTTTTACATTCGTATATTATTTCTACGTTGTGAAGTGTTTTAATACTTATTTCATTAGATGCGTTTAGTCTTTTACAATATAAAAGGTCCCAACCATCTTGGATTGCCTCCATACATTAAAATTAAAAGGTGCAAATAGATTAAATCTCCTGCTTCTTGAACTGATGGCAAGTATTGCAGCACTCTATATTCATTATCATTATTAAAAGATGGATTTTCTTCTGGTTTTCTTGAATGTATTCCGAAGCGCCCATTTTTATCTTTTTTTAAAAATCCATATTCGTCGCAATTAATAGCAACCCATTCTGCCTTTTCTTTATCAAAAGCAAAACCAATCTTTCGGGTCATTATAAATTTTTTGTGCAAAAGAATTTATGCCAATTAGAATAGTAATAATTAATATTAATTTTCTCATAGTATTATTTAAGGATTATATTTACTGAAATGAATAAGCTGTCATTCTAAAATTGCTGTTAACGCCCGTTATAGTAAAAGCAGGATAAGAAAGGCCACTTTGTTTGATAAAATACAAACCTTGCGGATTCATTAATTGATCATCCATTTTTTTCAAAAAAGCGGGTGCTGCAATTGGAAGGGCAGATGGAAGAGTACTTGTTTTCCATTGTGATGGATTTAGGATAATTACTTTATTTATAGGGTCTTCTGTAACTGTAAAGTAATGATAATATCTTGCAATAGTTGCTCCTGAAGCATTCCCAAAACGATACTCTACATAATTGCTCCCATCAAGGTTATTAAACCAAGGTTGAATTCTGGTTACTTGAGCTCCTGATGCCCTTACACTTGAATTTAGTTCTGTTAATATGGTATTGAATAATAAAGAATTAGTGGAGGCTGTATTTGTTAAATTATAAATATACGCATATACATTATTCAGATTGCCTGGTAATAACATTTTGTAATCATCTGTTATTATTAATGGTCTAGTAGTATATTTTATGGAAGCAGTTACATTGTTAGTGCCTTTAGCATTAAAGTTACCAGAGGCTGCATCATAGGTAAAGGCGGTTAATTTTGACCAGCTACTTCTACCGGAGGACTTACGAGAATTCCAGTAGGAGTGTACGCAATTCCGATATTGTAGCTTAATAAGGATCCTGAATCGATAGAATTGGCTGTTGCAAAACGCGGTGCATCGTCAAAAGTGAAATCGAATTTGCTAATTTTAGTGCCATCATTGGTTTCTAGTAAACGAAACAAAGGGCGGGTAGGTGCTCCTATTACATTAGGGATCATGGCTCGATTGGCAGTTAAATCTAACCAGTCTTGTGCTGTGGCTTTTACAAAGCGTAATTCCTGATGGCTTCGATTGGTTTTAAAGATAATTTGGTCATTTTCTTTTCCGTAATAAAGGAACTGAAAATCGCCTTTGTATCCTTTTCCAAGCAAAGCATCTGTTGGTGCATTATAAGAATCGGAAAGCAGATGGATTCGATTTTTGGTAGTAAAAACCAAACTTACGGTACTGCCCAGTTCAATACTGTATTCGCTAGAGTATTTTGTAGTATCGTCATCAAAATCAGAAGCCATTTCTACATTTTTGGCATCTTTGAATTTGAATAAATGAGTAAAACCTCCTAATTGAGTATTGTCGGTAAAATAAACGGCTTTCCAGCCGAATTCAGACGATGTTAGTAAATCGTTCAGTTCCTTAGTTCGAGCATTAACACGCCCTGTGGGGGTTTTATCAAAAAGAGAATCTGCCCCATCTTTGCTACATGAGGTCATATACAGTGCTAAAAAAGCTACTAATGATGACTTAATAATTGTTTCGAGTTTCATGTTTTTATTTTTTATACGTTAATTGGTTACTGCGTTGGTATTTTGTTCAGCAGCATCTCTTAATTTGTAAAAATCCATATTAAAGGCTTCTTTGAAATATTTTACAACCAATGCTTCTTTGGCAATAATAGCAGCTTTTGAGACAGGGTCGGTTATAGAGGCAAGAACTGCAGCGTATTCGGCTTTGGAATTTACCAACATAAAGGACGCCATTTCGGCAAAATCCTCGGTTACATTTGAGCGAGAATAATCGGTTATGAATCCTTGAGTTCTTGCTACTGTTGTAGAAGTTGCATACCAATTAGAGGTGTAGCCTGCGGGTGTAATTTTAGCCCAAGTAGTTTCGTCGAACGGCTTGGTTTGATTTAGAATATGGATGTATTCATGCTGAATGGTATGAATAAATCGTTTCACATTTGCTCTGTCTTTTTTGTCAAGATAGTCAGTATTAAACAAAGTAATCCGCATACCGCCTTCCGCTAATCCTAAAGTGATAGTTCCTGTGGTATTCAAATTAATTCCTCCAACAAGTACAAATTCCCTCGGAGCAATTTTTTTTACAAAATCAGGCCCCTCCAACGGTTTTGTAGCTATCTAGCCATATTTTTTGAACTACTTCCAAGGCTGGTAGTACTTTGTCTTGAGTAGGAGGATACAAATAGCGGTTATTGTCTACTGTGTTTTGATTCCATCGGTATTGTATGGCAATATTATAGGGATTTACAAAATTATTTTCAATCCAAGTATCCAATGTGGTTAGGGTTGGTTTGGTAAGGTCCAACTGACTTTCGGTAAGTTTGTCTTCGTTGGTGCAAGAGCTAAGCATAGCGACCAATGTTGCGGCTAATGCTGTTTTTTTTGATATAATGGTTTATTTTCATAATCGGATTATTTGGATTAACGAGGATTTTTTTCTACACCTGTATCAGATACATATTGAGGAATTTGAAGTGCTTTTCGTTTGTCATCTTTTTGTAATACAGCATCAGGAGTATTATAAGTTTGATGGGTTACTTTTAAATTAAAGCGTTTAATATCAAACCAGCGAACACCTTCATGAATAAATTCTCTTCTTCGTACCTCAGCAATGGCTTTTATATAGGAAGACTGTACAGGGGTTAAGGTGTAAAAAGGAGTATATTCATCAGTAATTACAGGATACCTAGCTACGATGTTAGCTTGGGTTATCACATCGGTTATTGGATTGTATCCTTGTGTTCTAGTGCCTACAAAATAAGCCAATTCCTCATTAGCTAATGCTAATTGGTTAGTCATAATATGTGCTTCAATTCGATTGAGATACATTTCGTCGTTACTTAATAAAACTAAATTATCAAAAGGCAATCCAGTTCCTGCATTGGAATTGTTAAGTTTGAAATATTCATAAAATTTAGGTACAAAAATGGTTATTTGCCCGTCATAGGAAAGAGGTCGATAAAGCCAGTTCTTATTAAATAAATTAGTTGCTGCTCCAAAAATATCATTTCGTCTTGCTCCCGTTAACATAAAACGGTTGGAGTAAAACGAACGTGAATAGATAGAATTAGCTGAAGCAATAAGTAGATTAGTCTCTTCGTTAGTTGAACCGTATTTGATTTGCCCTGTTGTAAAATCAACATTTAGGTAGGATTGATAGTCTCTTAATAATCCTTGAGGTTTGTTTCCCAATGATTCAGTTACACTTAATACTTTATTCCAATCTCCTTTGATTAGGTAAAACCGACTAGCAAAGGCATTGGCGGCAGCTTTGGTAAAGTGGAATTTAGGTTGTTTGTAATTGTCAGTTACGTATTTTAAACCCTCTTCAATGTCTTTTTCAAGATAAGTAAATACTTCAGCTACGGTATTGCGTTTGTATTCTTGATTAATTGTGTTTCGGGTTCTAGCACATAAGGAATCCCCAAGTTGGTGGCAGCCGTAGCAGGATTGTATCTTTGAGACCAAAAAGTGATTAACATAAAATGGGCGTAGGCACGTGCCATCAAAGCTTCTCCTTTTTGCGGGTTTAAGCTAGTTGGATTTCCTAGCTTGTCAATAGCCTCCAAGGCTTGGTTGGCGTGAGCAATCGCATCATAGCAAGCATCCCAATAATTTGAAGGAGTGTCTCTGCCTATTTCGGTTATATCTCTCCAATTATAGGAAGCTGTGTTGTTATCTCTATTTTTATTTAGGTCGCTGCTATCAAAAACATTATCGGTCATTGTCTCTGCAAATTCCATATAGTTATCTGTGGGATAGGCATTGACTAATATTTCTGAAATCTTGCTAGGAGAATCCAATTGTGTTCGATTGTCGGGTACCTCCGAAAGGTAATTTTCGCAACTACTCATTCCTATCAGAATAAGTGATAATGCAAGTATTTTAAATGGTTTCATATTCTTAAATTTTTATAAAGAAAGATTTAAAGTAAAAGTATATTGACTGGTAATAGGTAAGGATACTCCTCCAGAACGAAAGAATTCAGGGTCTTGACCATTTAGTTTTTTATCCGAATAAATCAACCACGGATTCGCTGTTGTTGCTTTTAGGTTAAATGTAGCTAATCCTAGTTTTTTCTTGAAATCTTTTGGGAATTCATAGCTTAGCGAAACGGTTTTTAGTCGAACAAAAGAGCCATCGGCTATTCGAACATCCGAATAGTTATAGGCATTGTACGCTTTTGTTAAAGCATTAATTCCATGATTAGTGATTAGTCTATTATCAGGAATTACAGGAATGTTCGTAATTGCTTCATCGCCTGGATTAATCCAGCGGTTAATATAATCTTTGGTAAATACAGTTAAGTCAGTTGATTTACTGGTAAATAAGGGAGCTAAGCGAACTTTGTTTCCTCCTGAAGCAACCACAAAAAGATTCAATGACCAATTTTGATACGTAAAGGTATTGGATAATCCCGCAGAGGTATTAGGTTCTACAGAACCTTCATATTTCAAATAATCTGTAATTTTATCCGTATCTTGAAAATTAACACCCCCAGTTTTATCGGTTACATCTGCTGGTAATTTGAACGTAGGGAGTCCTTCATTATTCAAACCGTTAAATTGAATTGAATACAATGAATTTCGAGGTCTTCCAACAACATTTCCTCCTAATCCTTGTACTAAGCTAAATACATTAGGTGTATTTTGTAGGCTAGTAATTTCTTGCTTGTAAATAGAGAAGGTAAAATTAGTAGTCCATTTTAAGTCGGTATTTACCAAATTTTTTGTAATCAATGAGAGTTCCAATCCTTTGGTATTCATGTTAGCATTGTTTCCTTGTTTGATTTTTTGTCCCCCAATTCCAGCTGTTATTACAAAATCAACCAAATCAAATCCTCGCCTGCTATAGGCATCGGCTGTGAATTGAATGCGATTGTTGAATAAACCTAAATCTAAACCTACATTGGTTTCATATTGTTTTTCCCAAGTTAGATTAGCATTTTGTAATTCGCTGATATTTAATCCATTTTCTCTATTGTCAAGATTTAATCTATTGGTCACAAAACTTCGGTATATGGCTAAGGAGTTGGTGGCAGGTCCCGCAGTAGCAGTCAAACCATATCCTCCTCTTAGAGTAAGCAGACTTATAAAATCAATATTTTTCATAAACTTTTCCTCATTTACATTCCACCGCCCACTAAGGGTATAAGTAGGCAACCATCTAGAAGAACCACTTATTCCTTGTTGGTTTGAACCATCGTAACGTCCTACTAGCGAAGCGGTAAAACGGCGGTTATAGGTATAATTTGCTTTTCCGAAAAAGCCTATAGTTCGTTCTCTTTCTTGACCAAAGTTAAAGTAAGAATCTCCTTGACCAATTAATTTTGCAAGCACTCTTGGGTCGGTAAAAGCAGTATAGCCTCGATCGTATTGTAATCCATAGGCTGTAAAATTATCATTCCCTCTATCTACATACCGAATTTCTTGTCCTACAAAGCTTTCTAGTTCATGGATTTCACGAAACGTATTTTTGTAGCTCAACGTGTTTCTTACGTTGTATGAGGTTAATTCATTGGTGTTTTTTTGTAAAATTCCCCCGTAAGGTAATACTGAAACAGGAGGGATTGATGGATTTTGTGGGTCTTTGTACAAGAAAATATTATCATCTCGTACAATAGTTGTTTCGGCAGCATTGTAAGCGGCTACTACATTCGATTTTTCTAAAATATTATGTGTCTCAATGGTATTGGCATAACGAGCAGAAGTACTTAGGTTGTAGGTTAATTTTGAATTGATTTTATATTCCAAATCAGCTTGAAACTTAATATCTTTTACTTGTATATCTGTATAGTTGTTTTTCAATTCATTTAAGATATTAAAAGGAGCCCAATTGTTTCGATAATATTCTAAATTCCCATTGTCGTCATACGGGCGCAAAGTACGGTTTGTAGTCAATACATAGCTAAAAGGATTGATGTCAAAATCTCGAGCTACCCCACCAAAGAAATTATCACTTTTGCTATCATACGTTCCAGGTGCTCCTTGATTTCGTACAGAGGCTAAGGTAGATAGCGTTACATTTAATTTGTCATTGAGGTAAAAAGAGCCTTTAATATGCGAAGTTACCCGTTTTACATTATCGGCTACAGTCCATCCTGGGTCACTATAAAAACCTAAGGATGCAAAATAGGTACTATTCTTACCTCCTCCAATAATACTGATTGAATGATTTTGAGTTACACTAGGTCTGAATAGCACTTTGAACCAATCCGTATTTGCTAATTCGTATTTTTTCAAAAATAGGTTTCTGCTTTGTTGGTCATTTTTCACTCCAAAAACACCACCAGTTACATTGTAGTCGTTAATGGCACGAGCTAGAATATTGTATACTCCTCCGTAACGCCCTTGAAATGTAGAAGGAAGGCTTAATGCTCCCTTAGCTTCCATTTCCTTGAAAATACTCATGGTTTCCTGTGAGTTCAAAATGTCGTATTGGCTATAATTAGGAACTGTTCTCGTGGTTTCTTCCAAAGAATAAGTTACACTTAAAGGAGTGTCTCTTTTTCCTTGTTTCGTAGTTACAACCACCACTCCATTTAATGCTCTTGAACCATAAATCGAAGTAGAAGAAGCGTCTTTAAGAATTTCAATGCTTAGTACGTCATTTGCATTAAGCCCTGCTACTGCCGAGCTTAATAGTGTTGCTGTGTTTCCTGAAGCCAAATCAGCAAATGATACATTTACGATATCTTCATGTACCACACCATCAATTACCCATAATGGTTTGGTGTCTCCAAAAATGGAAGAAGACCCACGAACTGTAATTTTGGGTGCTGTACCAAAAGTTCCTGTTACATTCTGAACAGTTACTCCAGCTGCTTTTCCTTCAATCATTCTGCTCACATCAACAATTCCCTCTACTTTTAGCTCTTTCTCAGTAATCTTACTTACTGATCCTGTAAAAGTTCGTTTTGAGGCTTTTTCATATCCCGTAGATATTTTCACTTCGTTTAATTGTTCTGCAGTTTCAGATAGAATAATGTTTAAAACAGTAGCCTCGCCAATACTCCTCTCTAACGTTTTGAATCCTACAAAACTAAAAGTAAGGACATCGTTTTGGCTCACATTAATGGTGTATTTACCATTGGAGTCTGTGTTGACCCCTGTTTTAGCTCCTTTGATTAGTACACTCACACCTGGTAATGGTTGTCCGTCGCTCTTGGAACTTACGGTTCCTGTAATTTTTCTACTTTGCGCTTGTACTAACTGAACGGTTGTTAGACATGAGAATAATAGAAAAATAAATAATTTTTTTTTCATAAGTACTTGAAAATAATTAGTAATACATTTTTATTTTTGACATATTTTTCGTATATTTATATTTTAAATACGACATAAATGAGATATGTAGAATTATTAGAGGAGGAAAAAAAAGTAGTGGATTATTTGTATAGAAACTCCCCTAATTCGGTAGTCAGGGAGCGCTGTATGTTTCTAAAACTTTCTGTTGACAAAAAATCCATAATGGAAATTTCTAGAATTATGAAGGTTGGAAGATTACGAGTAACATTGTTTTTTAATGCTTGGGAAATGGCTAAAACATTAAAAGACAAACAGGAAACATTAGGCGTTAAAAAAGGTCGTGGCGCAAAATTAAAACTAAAAAAAGTAGCTGACCTAATACCTGAACTAGTAAAGGAAAACAGTAGAAATTTGAATGTGGTTTTGGATATTTTAGAGCGAGAGCATCAAATAAAAATAACAAAACAAACACTCATAAATTTTTTAAAAGAGACTAAAATATAAATGGATAAGATGCCGTAAATCTTTGAAAAAAAAACGTTGTGAGAGCGCTTTTCTAAATTCAAAAAAGGAATTGGATAAATTGTCACAATTAAATCAGGAACAATACATTGACTTATATTACGGTGACGCAAGTCATTTTAGTTTAGTGCCGAATGTTCCGTATGCTTGGCAAGCTGAAGGAGAACCTATTTTATTGCCTGCAATTCGGGGGAAAAGCGTAAGTGTTTTTGGTTAATGAATACATTGGGTAATTTGGTTTTTGATATTTTTGAAACAACAATAAATTCTGAAAAGATGATTGTCTTTTTTGACAAATTTGTTGAGAATATAACTAAAAAAACAGTTGTGGTTTTGGATAACTCTTCGCTTCATACCAGTAAGAAATTCAAAGAAAAAATCAAAGAATGGGAAGAGTTAGATTTACTTATTATTTTATTCCACCTTACTCGCCAGAATTGAACTTAATTGAAATCTTGTGGAGATTTGTTAAATATAAATGGTTAAAATTTGAAGCTTATACTTCATTTGAAAATTTAAAATTGAACCTAAATGATGTTTTGAATGGGTTTGGAACAAAATGTATTATTAATTTTTAGAATGTACTTATATGCTTGAATGATTAGTTAAAGTACAAACTTATGTTAAATAATTCATATATTTTTATCATTTGTTTGTTTTTACTGTTTTTAAACTTATTTTGTTAAATAAATAACAATAATCAGATAAAAACAATACTAACAAACCATACATAAGAAAAAAACTATTTTTTTAACAATAAATCTTTTTTTTATGTTTTTTGAGTGTAAAAAGAACTTTTACTCCCTGGTAAGTACATTCTAAAAATTAATAATACATTTTGTTCCAAACCCATTCAAAACATCATTTAGGTTCAATTTTAAATTTTCAAATGAAGTATAAGCCTCAAATTTTAACCATTTATATTTAACAAATCTCCACAAGATTTCAATTAAGTTCAATTCTGGCGAGTAAGGTGGAATAAAATAAATAAGTAAATCTAACTCTTCCCATTCTTTGATTTTTTCTTTGAATTTCTTACTGGTATGAAGCGAAGAGTTATCCAAAACCACAACTGTTTTTTTAGTTATATTCTCAACAAATTTGTCAAAAAAGACAATCATCTTTTCAGAATTTATTGTTGTTTCAAAAATATCAAAAACCAAATTACCCAATGTATTCATTAAACCAAAAACACTTACGCTTTTCCCCCGAATTGCAGGCAATAAAATAGGTTCTCCTTCAGCTTGCCAAGCATACGGAACATTCGGCACTAAACTAAAATGACTTGCGTCACCGTAATATAAGTCAATGTATTGTTCCTGATTTAATTGTGACAATTTATCCAATTCCTTTTTTGAATTTAGAAAAGCGCTCTCACAACGTTTTTTTTTCAAAGATTTACGGCATCTTATCCATTTATATTTTAGTCTCTTTTAAAAAATTTATGAGTGTTTGTTTTGTTATTTTTATTTGATGCTCTCGCTCTAAAATATCCAAAACCACATTCAAATTTCTACTGTTTTCCTTTACTAGTTCAGGTATTAGGTCAGCTACTTTTTTTAGTTTTAATTTTGCGCCACGACCTTTTTTAACGCCTAATGTTTCCTGTTTGTCTTTTAATGTTTTAGCCATTTCCCAAGCATTAAAAAACAATGTTACTCGTAATCTTCCAACCTTCATAATTCTAGAAATTTCCATTATGGATTTTTTGTCAACAGAAAGTTTTAGAAACATACAGCGCTCCCTGACTACCGAATTAGGGGAGTTTCTATACAAATAATCCACTACTTTTTTTTCCTCCTCTAATAATTCTACATATCTCATTTATGTCGTATTTAAAATATAAATATACGAAAAATATGTCAAAAATAAAAATGTATTACTAATTATTTTCAAGTACTTACTATTCTCAAAAAGATTAAAACGGTGTTTTTTTAACTTAGAAGAGAAACTTTGGTTTGTATTTGAGTTCTTTTACTGATTGAGTCTTTCTGATAATGCAATGTCAAGTGTGCAATCTTTTAAAGAGAAGAGTATGCAATAAAAACAGGATTTAATTTACTTACCTTTGCGCAAAATTAAATTAGTACAGAAAACTATTTTTAAAATGGAGAGGGATTTTTAGTACTAGTTAAAAGACAAACAAAATGACACATAAAGCAGGTTTCGTAAATATTATAGGAAATCCAAACGTAGGAAAATCAACATTGATGAATGCCTTTGTGGGCGAAAGATTATCCATTATCACATCGAAAGCACAAACTACCCGACATCGAATTTTGGGAATTGTAAATGGCGAAGATTTTCAATTGATCTTATCTGATACACCGGGAATCATCAAGCCAGCGTATGAAATGCAGGAGTCGATGATGAACTTCGTGAAATCAGCGTTTGAAGATGCTGACATTTTGATTTATATGGTCGAAATTGGAGAACAAGAACTAAAAGATGAAGCTTTTTTTAATAAAATCATCCATTCTAAAATTCCAGTTTTATTGTTATTGAATAAAATTGATAATTCCAATCAAGAACAGTTAGAATCTCAAGTCGCTTTTTGGACGGAGAAAGTTCCCAATGCCGAAATATATCCAATATCAGCCTTACAAAATTTTAATGTTCCCGAAGTCTTTCAAAGAATCATCGAATTATTGCCAGAATCTCCAGCGTATTATCCAAAAGACCAATTGACGGACAAACCGGAACGTTTCTTTGTAAACGAAACCATCCGTGAGAAAATCTTGTTGAATTACAGCAAGGAAATTCCGTATGCGGTCGAAATTGTGACTGAAGAGTTCTTCGAAGACGAAAACATCATCCGAATTCGTTCCCTGATTATGGTGGAACGCGATACTCAAAAAGGAATCATAATCGGTCACAAAGGAGCAGCCTTAAAACAAGTGGGAATGGAAGCTCGTGCCGATTTGGAAAAGTTTTTCGGAAAGCAAATCCATATCGAATTGTACGTGAAAGTCAACAAAAACTGGCGAAGCAATGCCAATATGTTGAAGCGATTTGGGTATAATCAGTAGTATTCAGTAATCCGTTTTTTAGTGTTATGATGGAATTGATTTTAAAAACAAATTGATTTCTAAAAATAATTATTAGACTTCTGTCTTTTGTAGATACTACTGGACTTCAAAGTTTAGTGGACTATTTGACTTACAAAGAAGCGACTTCAAAATCGAAAGCCAAACAATCCGATGTTGATGATTTATCCAAAGAAGTTAAAAAAGGGGTTCAGCATAAATCTCCAAGGAAATCTCTTTTTCTCAATAATTAGTCAATCCTTAAATATGACACAACAGATTGATTGTTAATAACTTGTATATAAAAACAACTTAAAAACACTAAGTTGAATTGCCAAAAAGTGTATATTTAGGTATAAAAAAGTGGCAATATGTTAGGTAAAATAAAACCGAATTTTCAGCAAAATTTATTTCAGACTAGGCTGACAGATCTTATAAACCTTGAGCATCCTTTGGTAAAACTCGCAGGGGAGCTTGATTGGTCAAAAATGGAGTTTGAGTTCCAAAACCTATATTCAGAGCAAGGAAGACCCTCTATTCCGATTAGAAAAATAGCAGGTTTACTGCTGTTAAAAGAGATGTTTAAAGAGAGTGATGAATCTGTAGTTGAACGTTGGATAGAAAACCCTTATTGGCAATATTTTACAGGAGAATATTTTTTTCAAAACAAGCAACCTTTTGACCCGAGTGAGTTTGTTCATTTTAGAAAGAGACTGAAAGAGAAAGGATTAGAATTTATTTTAAGTCAAACAGTAGCCTTGCATCCAGAGGCGAAAAATGAAAAGGAAGTTCAGATTGACACCACTGTTCAAGAAAAAAATATTACTTTTCCAACCGATGCCAAATTAGCTAAAAAGGTAATTGACAATTGTACAAAAATAGCTGAAAAAGAAGGAGTTAAACAAAGACAAACTTATAAAAGGGTAGCCAAACAACATCTTCGGGATGCTTATTTTGGACATCATCCCAAACGAAAAAAGAAAGCTATAATGGCGCGAAAAAAGTTGCGAACCATTGGTAAGCGAGTCGTTCGAGAATTGGAACGCAAGTTGCCTGAAGAAATTTTAAAACAATACGAAACAGAATTTAGCAATTACAAAAAAGTACTCACTCAGGAAAGAAACAGCAAGGAAAAAATATACAGTTTACACGAACCTCAAACAGCCTGTATAGCAAAAGGGAAAGCTCATAAAGCGTATGAATTTGGAACAAAAGTAGCGGTAACAAGAGGTCGAAAAACAGGAGTCATTACCTCAATAAAACGATTTTCAGGCAATCCTCACGATAGCAAAACCTTAGAAGAATCATTAGCACAAAGCCAGCGAGTTAGAGAGCAAATTGGAGGTACAAGACCAACAATAGCAAGTACAGACAGAGGATTTAGAGGTGTCACACAAGTTGAAAATACACAAATAGTAATCCCAAAAAACACAAAAGAAAAATCAAGATACAAACAAGACGTTGCCCGAAAAAGATTTAGAGCCAGAGCGGCAATAGAACCAACAATATCCCATTTAAAAAGAAACCACGCTTTAGGATTAAATTTCCTCAAAGGCGTGGCTGGAGATATTAATAATGCACTTTTAGCAGGTATTGGTTACAATCTAAAATGAGGTTTAACCATATCAAAGCACAATTTATTCTTTGTCTCGAATTTTTAATGCATATTTTTGCAAATGTGTTTTTGATAAAAAATCTAAAAACTCAAAAAGTGAGTTTTAAGGAATGACTAATTAATTCATATATTTGTCAAATAGTAACATAAAAAATCTCGTATTATGATACAATTAGTAGATGAATATGATAAATACGTTTCTAATTTACCTGAGTTAGTGAACAAATCCTATTACAAAGCAGAATATTTTATTCAAAATTTGAATTTAAAAAATGCAACTTATTATCGTAAATTAAAAGAGAATAATTTTACACCTCAAGAAATAAAAAAAATCACGGAATTACTTTTTCCGGAAGAAGTTCTGATGCTAAAACTGCAAAAAAGCGAGGAAGATATTCAGTCCGGCAAACTTTTAAATCATGAAGATGTTATGGTAAAATTACGTTCGAAGTATCGTATTTAAACCTAATGGATTTTTAGCATTGTTCCAAAAAACCGACAAATAAATCGTTCTGTTTTTCGATTTTATAGAATAAGTAGGTTTGTTTTGCAATTAAAAATTTACGGTATTCCGTTTTTTATATAGACTTCCTACTTCAAAATTATTGGAAATAATTACGGCTCACATAAAAAAGTTGGGGAGAAGTTCTAAATTTGTCTAAAAAAACAAATGGATTTTTCAATTTTTTCTTCCTTTTTACCAGAAGGGCTATTGATACATTTTGATATTGTCGATTTCAAAGAGTTAGGAGATTTACATACAAAGAAAGACTGTTTATTCATTTATTTAGATGAGAAAAACATACTGCCAAATAATTATGATTTGAATGAATTTGAGTCAAAAGGATTCTACGAACGAACTTTAATTCAAGACTTTCCAATTAGAGGAAAGGCGGTTTATTTAGGCATTAGAAGGCGTCGATGGCGAAATAAATTTGATAAATCAATAGAAGTTAAAAGTGATTATACTTTTATAGCAGAAGGTTCAAAATTGACCGTTGAACTTTCTGATTTTTTAAAAGATACAGGTCGAGACCCGAGAAGATACGATAAGTAATATCGCCAGTTATTACGGAGTCAAAGCCAATTTATTGCAAACGCCATTACAAGAAAAAAGTTAGTGGATTTAAGGATTGGGATCAGTTCAATCACTCCGAAGATTATTTGATTTATCCTCAGAATATAGGTGAAAATCTAGGAATTGATGAGTTAAGTTTGTCAAAAGGAGAACTCTATACCTTTGTAACCAATAAAAACGGTAGAGGCAAGAAAAAAACATTAGTAGCAGTTATAAAAGGCACTAAAAGTCAAGATATTATTGATGTTTTAAACAAAATTCCGTTAGAAAAAAGGAAGTTGGTAAAGGAAATTACCCTTGATATGGCTAATAATATGCAATTGGCTTCAAGAATATGTTTTCCAGAAAGCAATTTGGTTACCGATCGTTTTCACGTAGTAAAGCTGGTAATGGAAGCCTTGCAACATCAAGAATTAAGTTACGATGGGAAGCAATTGAAAAAGAAAATCAAGCCATTAAAATAGCCAAAGAACAAGGAATTAAATATGTTCCTATCGTTTTTGAAAATGAGGACACTCCAAAACAATTATTAGCTAGAAGCCGTTATATTATTGCTAAAAAAACAAATGAATGGACTCCTAATCAGAAGGTAAGAGCCGAATTGTTATTCAAAATTTATCCACACTTACATCAAGCATATAAACACACTCTCGAGTTCAGGAACATCTATGAACAAACCTCAAAAGAATTAGCCAAAGAACAATTTTTAAACTGGATTGAAAAAACAAAATTATTAAAATTAAATGATTTTAATACCGCAGCAAACAGCTTAAAATATCATTTAGAAACCATTTTAAACTTCTTCATCAAACGACATACAAATGCAAACGCAGAATCATTTAATTCTAAAATAAAACTCTTTAGAGCAAATCTAAGAGGTGTAGTTGATGTGAAATTCTTTCTATTCAGAATGGAAAAACTTTTTGCTTAATCCCCAAAAAAATTACGTGAGCCATAATTACCAGCGTAGCTTCAGTTTTATCTAGGAAATCTACAACTTCTTTCATTGTGAATTTGTAGCTAATGTAATCTGCTATTTCTTCATAACTTTCCAAAGCTGTTTCTGTCCAAATAATTTTCATAGGATTTGCTCTTTCAATTCCAAAATCTCCAAAAACTTCCTTTCCAATTCATTCATTTGTCCGTTGCCTTTGAACCGAATTTGTTTAGCGATGAAATAAAGTAAAAACCAAACGATGATCATTAGCAGCATCACGATTAAATCTGTTGTGGTCGGTTGTTTTAAGACATAATTGGAGTAGGCGATGGCGCTGAAAATCACAAAAATTCCCGCAATCATAAAATGCAAAAACATAAAAAGCGTCCATAAAGTGGGTTCCGGACCAAATAATCCACGGATATGGGTTTCGTTATTTTCTTTTGGTTCCAATTCTAAATGCAAATGGGGCGACCAGTATTCCCGTTTCGCATCAGGCATATTCAGCCAAATGTGATTGTGTTTGATTTTTAGATGGCAATCTTTAGTACAATTCGCTTTATAATTTTCGAATTTTTGACGAATTGTGTCTATGTTTTCTTGCACGTCTTTATAAAAACGCAGGCGAAGTCTAATTTCATTATTGGCATCCATAACAGTGATTTTTTGGTTCGGATTTATTAATTAGGAGTGCAAAATACAGGTCAAACGCATTAAAAGTTGAACAAAGATAAAGATAATGATTATCCCAACCTGCTATTTTACGTTTTCTTCTGACGCTCTTCTTTACAGGACTAATTGTTTCATTGAGCAGTATTTTTAATGATAATTTCAAGACTGACGAAAAATTTTGTGCCGCGTTTTTATGTCTTTTTCTACTCTTATCTTCTCCAAAGGAAACGTCTAAATGCCAATGTAAATTGTTTTCAATTTTCCAATGTGAACGAACAGCATCCGCTATTTTCTTGGCATCACAAGGTAAACTTGTTATATAAAACCGAGTTGATTTCTGTGTTTTACCAGTTGATTTTATAAACCTTTCACTTTCTATTTTTGCAATAGATTGTAATGAATTCCATTTAGTTGGATTTAATAAATGACTCAAATCATCCATCACAGTACAAGTCCTTTTTTCTACCCTTCCGCTACCAACTTCCTCGGTTATATAAATTTTTGATTTGTCTTTTGAGGGAATCAAAAAAGCACTTTCAATATCTTGATATAATTCTTTTGGTTTTCTTTTACCGCCAAAATATAATCTGCCTTTTGTTCAATAATCACTTCTGCTATATCTGTTTGACAACCCATTGCATCTATGGTAATAATAGCATTTTCAAGGTCTAACACTTTTAAAAGTTCTGGGATTGCCGTAATTTCATTTGATTTCTCTTCTGTTTTAATTTGACCTAAAAAGATTTCGTTTTCTGTAGAAAAAGCACTTACCAAATGAATGGCAGACTTCAATCCAGATTGCTTAGAACCTCGAACTGTTTTGCCGTCAATTGCCACGACACCCTTGTAATGGTTAGATATTGATTTAATCCAAGACACGAAATGTTCTTCGAAAAAAGAGGGTTTTAGCAAAGAGAAAAAACGATTAAACGTGTCGTGAGAAGGAATCCCGTTTTCTAAATCTAAGATAGTTTCCAAAAACTCACGCTTAACAATGCCGTAATCTTCAATTTCTTCCCAAGTTTCTGCCCCGCATATGACGGCAAGTATGGTTATGAAAACAATATTTTCCGAAGGGTGTAATTTTTTTCTGTTCAATCTAAAGTCTGGAATAGTTTGAGCAAATATAAACAATTTGTTTTTTAATTTCATATTAAGCATCTGATTATCAGATAAATATACAAAATTTAATTTGCTAAAACAAATTTAATTCGTTGTATTTCAGATGGTTATATTAAAAAAATCATTTTAAAATTTAATGGTTTTTAATGCGTTTGACCTGGTGCAAAATAGTAAAAAAATTGATATTATGGTATTTAACACTACCTTTGCAGCCCGAGACTAGAAATGGTCGAATGGAAGAAGTAAATATTTGAAATTAGATTATGAATAACATTGTAGCCATAGTAGGAAGACCGAACGTAGGGAAATCGACGCTTTTTAATCGATTGATAAAACGAAGAGAAGCTATTGTAGATTCGGTTTCGGGTGTGACTCGGGATCGAAACTACGGCAAAAGCGAATGGAATGGAAAGGAATTTTCGGTCATTGATACTGGTGGTTATGTTCGTGGGTCTGATGACGTTTTTGAAGGAGAAATTCGTAAACAGGTTGAGCTTGCCATTGATGAAGCTGACGTGATTATTTTTGTGGTAGATGTTGAAGAAGGAATCACACCAATGGATGATGTAGTTGCCAGACTTTTACGTAAGGTAAAAAAGCCTGTTTTACTTGCCGTAAATAAGGTAGATAATGCCATGCGTGAAAAAGAAGCTCTCGAATTTTATAACCTTGGTTTAGGAGAGTTTTACACTTTTGCCAGTATTTCTGGAAGCGGAACAGGAGATTTATTAGATGCCGTAATTGATGCTTTTCCAGTAAAACCAGAACCCACACAGGAAGAAATTGTGTTGCCTCGTTTTGCGGTTGTGGGTCGTCCAAACGCTGGGAAATCAAGTTTTATAAATGCCTTGATTGGCAAAGAACGTTTTATGGTTACTGACATTGCGGGAACTACTCGTGATGCAATTGATACCAAATTTGACCGTTTTGGTTTCGAATTCAACTTGGTCGATACTGCCGGAATTCGTCGTAAAGCGAAAGTGAAAGAAGATCTAGAGTTTTACTCGGTAATGCGCTCCGTTCGTGCCATTGAACACGCTGATATTTGTATCTTGATTATTGATGCCACTCGTGGATTCGAAGGGCAGGATCAAAGCATTTTTTGGTTGGCAGAAAAAAAACCGAAAAGGAGTTGTGATTTTGGTAAACAAATGGGATTTGGTCGAAAAAGATACGATGTCAACCCGTGATTACGAAGCTAAAATCAGAGAAGAATTAATGCCATTTACTGATGTGCCTATTCTTTTTGTTTCGGCATTGACAAAGCAACGTTTATTGAAAGCATTAGAAGCCACAGTTCAGGTTTTCGAAAATAGAAAACAACGTATTGCGACTTCAAAATTCAACGAATACATGTTGAAAGTGATTGAAGCTTATCCGCCACCAGCCACAAAAGGGAAGTATGTAAAAATTAAATATTGCATGCAATTGCCAACATTGACGCCTCAGTTTGTGTTTTTTGCCAATATGCCACAATATGTAAAGGAACCATACAAACGTTATTTAGAAAACAAAATTCGAGAGAATTGGGATTTTCAGGTGTTCCAATTGATATTTATATTAGAGAGAAATAAAAATGAAATCCCGAGCAAGAGGGTACTGAAAAACATCACTTATTTTGATCAACGTTCTTTTTAGATATTAAAAAACCGCTTATAACAGGATTTTAAGCATCCGTTATAAGCGGTTTTATTTTTGTAACTGTTTTTTATTGTTGATTGTATGTGTCCTGTTTTTGACTTATACAGGTTCATTTGGTAAAATGCACGTGTAGATTACATTTTCTACATTAATTTGAGTATTCTTTTTAAGTTGACTGTAAAAATTGCTATTGCACACCTTGCATTTGCATATTGGTAATACCGTATGATATTGCTCTATCATAACCGTGTATATTTTTAACTCGCTATTTTTAGCTTCTATCTTGTATCGATGTTTTGCTTTTTCTTTGTAATATTCTGTTTCTTGAAAAGCCATTTGGTCTTGATGCAATTCTGATTTTATGGATACCGAATACGTTTTTGTCTTGGCTCCATCTTTATAACAACCTTCCTTTAAAGGGCAATGCTTGCATTTTTCGACATCAAAATAGTAAGTATCTACTTGATTTACCCCGACATCTTTAGTGCCTTGGCGCGCTTTTCGTATTGCTAAATGCCCTGCTGGGCAAACAAACCTATCGGCATCTTTATTGTAATCAAATTTATCTTCATCTTTCCTAAAGCCTTGGGTTATAGATGGATTTAGACGCGCTACTATTTTTATGTTTTGTTCAGTTGTAATTTTAAGATTCTCTTTTCCAGAATAAGCCGCATCGCCAATAATGGTATCTACATCAACTCCGTTTTCTTGACTGATTTCTAAAAGTTTAGGTAATTCTGGACCATCGCCTTTTTCTCCAGATGTAACTACAAGCCGCGGTAATGATGCGCTCTTCAGTCATAGCCAAATGGGTCTTGTAGCCAAAAAAGGAACTCTCGGCAGATTTATGACCTATTTTTGCATCGGTATCTTTGGATAGGGTTAAATTTTCTTGAGTGTCTTCTACGGATTCTTTTAGCAGGTTTAATTTTTCTTTCACAGCGGGTATTGAACTTATAGACGGCTCATTTTCTATGCGTTTTTCTAACTCTTTGCAATAAGCCAGCTCCTTTTCTAAATCATTGTCGGTATTTTTTTGGGCATACGTTCTTTGAATTGGTCGTCAAAGGTGTATACTGTTTTTCGAAGTAACTTGGAGCGTTCTCTCAATACATCGATGGCTAAAAACGGATTAGATCTTGATAAAGTATGAGTGGCATCAACAATAATAGACTTAGAACGGATGATGCCTTTTTCAATAGCTATGGTTACCGTTTTGTTTATCAACAGATTTAACAAGTCGGTGTCTTTCAAACGTAGTTTTCTGAATTTGGTCAACGAACTCGGATTAATAACATCGTCTTCTGGATTCATATCCAAAAAATATTTAAAGGACATATCGTAACGCGAACGTTCCACTACATCAACATCGGAAACGGTGTAAATTGTTTTAAGAAGCAAATACTTGAACATACGAACGGGACTTCTGCCATACGTCCATTATTGGTGCAGTATTTATTTAACACTCATCGTAGATAAATGAAAAGTCTATCAAATCGTTAATTTTTCTCAAAAGATTATTCCTTGGAATAATTAATCATATAAAGAGGAATGCTCGCTGAACTGTATTGTTTGTTGCTGTACTAACATGTAAAAAACCTTATAATTACAGCTAAATATACCAAAAAAGGAGTAGAAATCCTAAGCTTTCTACTCCTTTTATTTATCAATTTATTCGAAAAAAGACTTTTTCAGTACCCTCCCGAGCAATCGGGATTTTTTTATGTCTTATTTCAATGAATTAAAATAAATGTATAAAACACAATTAAAACCATTGGACTATTTTTTGAGTCTTACTTCTTGATAATAATCCGTTTTATGTATAAAATCTATTCTTTTATATTTTCACTACTGTTTTTTATTCCGCCAATGCCCAAAATGAAATTGTCATTAAGGGAACTGTATATGACATAAATACTCAGATTCCGCTGGAGTTAGCGACAGTTTATTTTTCTAATGTAAAAGATTCTACTGTTATAGAATACGCCACTACCGATAAAAACGGTATTTTTAAAATTAGTACAAAAAAATACGACAAACCCATTTTTATGAAGGTCAATTATATGGGTATCAGTCGTATGTTGAAGAACAAAACGGACTTTTTGAGAGTAAGGATTTCGGGAAATTATACTTGTTGCAAAATACAAAGGAATTAAGTGAGGTTGTTATAAAAAACGAATCACCACCAATCCGAATAAAAAGAGATACATTAGAGCTTAACGCTTCTTCATTTAAGGTGGCGTCCAGATGCAAATGTTGAAATTTGTTGAAGCAATTGCCTGGATTTGAAGTCGATAGTGATGGGAAAATAACCGTAAACGGGAAAGAAGTAACTCAGTTTTTAGTAAATGGCAAAACTTTTTTGATAAAGATGGAGCCATTGCCTTAAAAAACTTGCCAGCAGAAATTATTAATAAGGTTCAAGTATCAGATTTGAAAACCAAAAAGAGGAACTGTCCAAGCAAGAATCTACATCGGATTATTCTAGTATCAATTGACTATTGACGAAAAGAAAAACAAAGGTTATTTTGGAAAATTCTTGGCTGGATATGGTACGGACGATCGGTATGAAACTAGTATGATTTTGAATTATTTCAATAATAAGCAAAAAATTAGTTTGTTGGCTTCTACCAATAATATTAATGCTCCAGGGTTTTCGCAGGATGAAGTTTTGATAGTATGGGCGGAGGACGAAATGCCAGAGGCAATACCAGAACTACCGGAAGTGGAAAAGGAATTACCGAATCTAATTTGGTTGGATTTAATTATAACGATGAATGGTCGAAAGATTTGCAGACTATGGGAAGTTATAATTTTTCTAATACAATAAATAAAAACGAAAGCAAATCCAATCAAGCTAATTTTCTACCTACGGGAACAATTTTTACCGAATCAGATTCGAAGGCTAGAAGTGAAAACACCGGAAACAAAGCAAATTTCGAATTTGAATATAAAATAAATCCCACTACACGAATTGTTGTTACGCCAAAAATTGATCAATCGCGTTCCAATAGCCTTTCTGAATCTTCCAGTTTTTCAAAGGATGAAAATGAAGCATCTTTAAACGAAAGTGACTCAAAATCTTATAGAGAAACCAAGAGTACTAATTTTGGAAATACGATAAACTTTAATAAAGCATTCGAGAAAAAATCTCGTAATTTGAGCTTTGTTTTTAATAATAATAATACAAATAGCGATTCAGAGTCGTTGAATCAGTCTAAAACTGTTTTCTATCAAGACATTAAACCTAATGATGAGAGAAATCAAAGCAGTAAGAATGGGAATACTTTGATTCGTATTCGGCTAATATTGAATATATAGAACCAATAACGGATTCCCTGAGAGTTCGAATAGGGTCAGATTTCGGATGGGATAATGCAGTAAACGATGTGAAAACATACGATTATGATGCTGTTTTCCAATCGTACGCTACTCTAAATAATTTACAGTCTAATTATACCACTTCGAGACAAAATTCCATTACTCCAAGAGTGGGGCTTACTTTCGAAAAGAACAAGTTTACTTTTAATTTGAATTCCAGTACTTCTATTATTGATTACGACAATCATTCCTTTTATTTAAATAAAGCTACCGATTTAAATAAGAAATATGCTTTGCCTTTTGGGAGTGCACAAATCAGGTATAAGATAGAGAAATCCAAATTTATTACGTTGAGATATGATTATTCCAATAGTCTTCCATCATCCAATCAATTGATGCCAGTAGCAAATTTGGCGAATCCTTTGAATACGATTATAGGAAATCCCGATTTGAATCCAAATGAAAAGAACAGTTTAAATATTAATTACAGAAATTTTGATATGCGAACTCGTGCTGGTTATACTTTGTTTATGCGAGCAGATTTTTTCAATAGCGAGGTAGTTTCAACTTCGGTATATGATTCCAGCGGTAAAAGAACCACTACTTACAGAAATGTTACGGGAACCTATACAACTGCAATGGGTGGTAATTGGAATCAAACCATAAAAAAAGAAGCTCATGTTCTGCGATATGGTTTAGGTTTAAATGGTAGCTATTCCCTAGATAAAGGATTTACCAATGCTGTTTTATACGACGCAAAATCATTGGGAGTTTCGCCTAGAGTTTATTTCTCGTATGATTATGGCGAGTTGCTTACTGTTGCAACTTCATACAGTTTATCATATAACGAATCAAGATATGTTAACTCTTCATTAAAAGCCAGTTCAAATGTAGTTCACAGAATTAATATTCAAACCACGAACTATTGGCCTAAGAATTGGGTTTTTGGAAATGATTTTGGATATACCTACAATTCGAATCTTTCGAGTAATTTCAAAAAGGATTTTTATTTATGGAATACGAGTTTGTCGTATGGATTTTTTGACAAAAAAATGACTTTAAAAGTAAAAGTCTATGATGTTTTGAACCAAAACCAAAGTGCCACAAGAACGATATCTCCAACAACAATTCGTGATGAAGAAAACACCGTTTTAAACGCTACACTATGTTTTCATTCGCTTATAAATTGGGAAGTTTTTCAGGGAAAGAAAACGTTCTAGAGGTTCTAGAAGCAGGGAAATGGATAATGGTATGGATTAATTATTTTGAAATTTGTACAATAATCGATTAAACCATTTCAAGATTATATTGTCTTATTGTTCTAATCTTTAAAGAAAAAAAATGAAAAAATTAATTATTGCGGCTTTACTTATTATTGGTTTTTCCTCTTTTGCTCAAGAAACGCAACCTGAGAAAAAAGAAAATAGAGGACAAAGAGAAAGAATGTCTCCCGAGCAGAGAAATCAAGCTCTGTTGGATAGAATGATAACCGAATTGAAATTGGATGCCAAGCAACAGAGCAAATTAAAACCGATTCTTGCGGAACAAACGGCTAAGCTTCAAGCGATGAGAGACCAACGAATGGCTACTAATGCTAAAGAGTTGACCAGCGAAGAGCGCAACGCTTTTATGCAGAAACGACGAGAAGAAAAAGCAGCAACCGATGCCAAATTAAAGGCCATTCTGACTCCAGAGCAATTCAAAAAAATGAAAGATAATGAAGCTGCCAATAGAGAAAAAATGCGAGAGGCTAGAGAAAGCAGACAAGGTGGAGAAGGTAGAGAAGATAAAGGAAATCAACCACAAGAATAGTTTCGTTTGTAGCTAAATCATTCTAATGTAAAGTCCCAAATACTAAGAGTCGTATTTGGGGCTTTTTTTAAGCTATTTCTTTTTTTGAAGATTGATTTTGTGAAATAAGGTAAATCGAATAATATCCCTGTCAAAATAATCAACACCGCTCGCACGTTGCTGAAAACTGTTTAAATATCCCAATTCTAGTGCAATGTTTTTGTTGATGCCATAATGCAAAGCGGCGTAAATTCGGTTTTGGTCAAAGGTATTTTTTACGACATTTTTTCCACCATTAATCATCAATTCGTCATATACAATAGCTTTTAAAACTGGTTTTCTTTTTTCCAAAAATTGTATTCCCCTTGAATTCGACATCTGAATCTCCAAAAGAAAGTTGTTCCCGGAAGTAATTCTTCTTTGTTGGCATTGTGAAAAAAGCGTTCTTCTACTTGAAATCGTTGAATCAACGCGAATTTATTGAAATCTTTTTTCCAAGTGATGTCTTGTTGTCCTCGGTATTCGGGCACATTAAAATCATAATTGATTTCGGGATTTTGAGTGGCAACGGAGAAATAAGCAAATCCAGCCCCTATTTCAATCTCAGGATTTATTTTGTAACGTCCTTGAAGTCGTAGCGCATATAAATTTTCTTCGACAGGATTTATAAAAATGCGATTGTCAAATTCTGTATGTACGGACCACTTGTTGTTTATGGTCAAAAGATTGTAATAACGTGTCCAAAGCAAACTTTGATGATCCACATTTTTTTCGGTTTGGGCATATAAAAGCCGCAAGCAAGAAACAAAAAAAGAGTATGGATAAATTTCATTTAGTTCATTTTAAATTTTTTAAATGCAACACATACACATCATTTTATAATCTTGTTTTTCGATTTTTATTAATTTCTTTTTTTTTTTTTTTGAAACAGCAAAATTGTTTTGCCTCGTTTTCATACGTTTTAATTTGTCTTGTTAAGACTGCGTTAATTCCGATGCAAATATATATAAATTCTATAAAAATAGTAGAATTTAAAAAATATTTTTTTATTTTTTGCCAAGGAATCAATAGTAATGCTTTCCATTGCGGCTAAAGTTTTTTCTCGAACCGCAATTAATCCTAGTCTTAATAGGCATTCAGACTCTGTTTTGCAATCAAAACAAGGTTCGTAAAATTTAAAGAGGCACAAGGAAGTAAAGCAATTGCCCCATCAAATAATCGATGAATATCAGCTAATGTTATCGCATTTTTGGATTTTAAAAGATAATATCCTCCAAATTTTCCTTGTTTGCTACTTACAAAATGACCTCTTTTTAATTCTAATAGTATTTGTTCTAAAAACTTTTTGGGAATATTGGCTCCTTCAGCAATTTCTATAGTCCTTGCAATGAAACCTTCTTCTTGCTGGGCTAAATAAAGCAAGGCTTTAAGAGCATATTTGGTTTTGTGTGATAGCATATCTTGTTTTTATAACAAATTAAAGAATTTATTTTTAATGACAATCTGTTATTTAATTCTACCAGCTTCCGCCACTTCCACCACCAGAAAAACCGCCGCCACCAAAACCACCTCCGAAGCCGCCACCTCCGCCAAAACCACCAGATGAACCTCCGCCACCAAAACCGCCACTTCCGCCACTTCGGCCCAAACTACTCAAGATAATTACATCAAGTAAACTAGGGCCACCACCAGAATTGTCAGAATTACCGCCGCTGTTTTTGTTTCTAGAAAGGATAACAAGAATGACGATTACAATAATAATGATTGGTAAGATGGGAAAATCTTTTCCTTTGGTTTGTTTGCGTTCGCCTTTATATTTTCCTTTGAAAACATCAAAAAGGGCATCAGTACCTTTGTCTAAACCGTTGTAATAACTTCCGGCTTTAAATTCTGGAATGATAATATTTCTGGTAATTTCTCCACCAATTCCGGCGGTTAATTTGTCTTCTAGACCATAGCCAGGAGAAATCCAAATTTTTCTTTCCGCTTTTGCCAATAGAATGATAACGCCATTGTCATTTTTTTCGCTTCCGCCAATTCCCCAAGTTTGTCCCCATTTTGGAGTCAGAATTCCAATGTCTTCGCCTTTCAGGCTTTCAATAGTAATGACCACAATTTGGGTGGTGGTCGAATCTGAATATCGGATAAGTTTTTCCTCTAATTGTGATTTCTCGGTTGGGCTTAAAACATTAGCATAATCATAAACCGAAGTTTGAAAATCGGGCTTCTCAGGAATTGTAAATTGGGCAAAACCGATTTGTGTAAAAAGGAAACAAACCAATAATTGCAGTAATAGTGAGGTGTTTTTATTATATAAAGTCATTATGCTTTAGATATTTCGTTTGATAATTCATTGGTGTCGCCTTCTTTATACGGAAAGTATTTTTGTAATTGTTCTCCAGCTTTAGTAATGCCATCAATCAATCCTTGCTTGAAATTTCCCGTTTTGAATTGTGTGCCCATAATCTCTTTTGTAGACTCCCAAAAATCATCAGAAACTACATCGTTAATCCCTTTGTCTCCGCAAATGACGAACTGTTTATCGGCGACTGCCAAATAAATTAAAACCCCATTTTGAGTTGAGTTTCGTGCATCTTCAATTCATGAAAAACTTCCAAAGCCCTGTCAAAATGAGCTTTAGAAGTTGTTTTTTCGATGTGTACTCTAATTTCACCAGAAGTTTCTTTTTCGGCTACACAAATAGCTTCAACAATGGCGTGCTCTTCTTCTTTGGTTAAAAAAAACTTCAATTTTCGACATGGGAATTATTTTTGAATGAAGAGTAACGATTTTTGATAGCAGAATGTTTAAATCTGTAATCAAAAACCGTTACTCATAAATTTTAAATCTTTTTTAGAATTTTACTTCTACCGGTTTATCAGCTCCTTCAACCGCTTTGAAATATGGTTTTTCTTTGTATTTTCCTAAAAAGATACTTTGTGGCATGGCTAATACATAACCATTGTAATCTTGAACCGATTCGTTAAAACGAGTTCTTGCGGTAAGAATTTGATTTTCTGTACTGGCTAATTCATCTTGCAATTTCAAGAAGTTTTCATTGGCTTTCAATTCAGGATAACGTTCTACGGATACTAATAATTTTGATAAAGAACTGCTCACACCACTTTGTGCCGAATTAAATGCAGCCAATTGTTCTGGAGTTACATTGGCAGGATCAATAGTTACAGATGTTGCTTTTGCTCTGGCTTCGATTACTGCGGTTAAAGTGCTTTTTTCGAAATCAGCGGCACCTTTAACGGTGTTTACTAAGTTTCCAATTAAATCATTTCTTCTTTGATAAGCGGTATTCACATTTCCCCATTCTTTATTAACGGCTTGGTCTTTGTGCAAACCAGTATTCATTACTCCCATTACCCAAAAAGCAATGATTAATACAAATCCAATAATAACAATCCAAGGTAAAAATTTTTTAAAGTCCATTTTTGTTTAATTTAAAGTTTAATATTTATTTTTATTTTTAAAATCTGCAATCAAAAATCTGCAATCAAAAATCGTTAATCTAAAGTTCATTTTTAATATTCGTCAACTGTACTTTGATGGTTTCCAGTTTGCTGATAATGTCAAATTTGTCCAAGGTTTTCTTCTGACCTTCCTTCAAATGCGTTCTGGCACCTTCAAGTGTAAAGCCTCTTTCCTTTACTAAATGATAAATCAATTGTAGGTTTTTTACATCTTCTGGCGTAAACATTCGATTGCCTTTGGCATTTTTTTTGGGCTTAAGAATGTCGAATTCGTTGTCCCAAAATCGAATGAGCGAAGCGTTCACATCAAATGCTTTGGCGACTTCGCCAATGCCGTAATACCTTTTATTTGGTGGTAATTCTATATGCATATTGTTAATATTTGAATAAATTTTCTCTAAATTCTACAACTTAAAATCTAGTCTAACGATTGGTTTTCTTGGTTGGCTAATTTAGAAATGGCAACATATTCTACAGCCGAAATGTTTCCGTAATAAAAATTAAGCGGATTGACCACTTTTCCGTTTTTGTGAACTTCATAATGCAAATGAGGTGCTTCACTTCGTCCCGTGCTTCCCACATATCCTATGATGTCTCCACGTTTTATGTGTTGCCCAGGCCTGCACTTGTATTTGCTTAAATGCGCATACAAAGTTTCGTAACCATAGCCATGCCTAATGACGATGTGATTCCCATATCCCGAAGCGGTATTGTCCGCCTTAGCTACAAATCCATCGCCAGTTGCAAAAATTGGTGTGCCTACTTTAGAAGTAAAATCCATTCCTTCGTGCATTTTTCTAGCCTTTGTAAAAGGATCTGTGCGGTAACCAAAACCTGATGCCATTCGTTTTAAATTCTCGTTTCTAATAGGCTGGATAGCAGGGATTGCCGCTAATAAATTATTTTTTGCCTTCGCTAATTTTAAAATATAGTCCAATGATTTCGATTGAATGCTTAGTTCTTTGCTTAGTGCATCAACTCTTTTTGCGGTATTCAAAACTAATTGTGAATTGTTGTATCCTTCTAATTCCTTGTACCTATTACCATCACTAAAACCCGCTTTTCTTTCCTCGTCAGGAATAGGTTCGGCGTTAAAATAAGCCCGATATAAATTATTGTCTCTTTCTTCTATGTCTGAAATAACGTCGTCAATTTGATTCATTTTTTTGTTTAAAACCGCATAATGCAACTTCAAATTTTCAATCTCCCTAGCTTGTAATAACTCTTTTGGTGTTTGAAAATACGGAGTATTCAATAAAATCACAAGCCCTAGAAAACCAAACAAAGCCGATGCTACTAAAAACAACAGGGCAACTCCTATTTTTTTTCTCTTTTTTGTTATTATTTTTCGATAGGCCAGATTTTCGGTATCGTAATAATATTTTACTTTCCCCATATTTTAAAATACCCTATTTTTGCACACTATAAAAATGTTAGTCGAACAAATTTAATAAATGTTTCATTCGTTCTACCCTTTTTTAATAATAAATATTTTAATGTGCCTTTTCCAGCTATTCGTTGGGATTTGTCATTGCGAGGAACGAAGAATCTCATCACAAGAGTTTTTTCGATTTTTTAAAATGATAGATTCTATTTCAAAAAAAGTTCATTGAACTCCATTGAAATTGAAAATGGGTAATTTATGGCAAATAACTAAAAAAAAAATGAGGATGAGATTCTTCGTTCCTCGCAATGACAATATGAAATCACAAGACATACGTAAACAATTCTTAGATTTTTTCGAAAGCAAAGAGCATTTAATAGTTCCATCAGCTCCAATAGTTCTCAAAGATGATCCCACCCTAATGTTCAACAACTCAGGAATGGCACAGTTCAAAGAATATTTCTTAGGCAACGGAACACCAAAAAGCAAAAGAATTGCCGATACTCAAAAATGCCTTCGAGTTTCAGGAAAGCACAACGATTTAGAAGAAGTGGGAATTGATACCTATCATCACACCATGTTCGAAATGTTGGGCAACTGGTCATTTGGCGATTATTTCAAAAAAGAAGCCATCAACTGGGCTTGGGAATTATTAACAGAGGTATACAAAATACCAAAAGACATTCTTTATGTTTCTGTTTTTGAAGGCAACCCAGCTGAAAATGTTCCTTTCGATCAAGAAGCATTCGATATTTGGAAAACGCTAATCGACGAAGACCGAATTATTCTCGGCAATAAAAAAGACAATTTTTGGGAAATGGGCGATCAAGGGCCTTGTGGGCCTTGTTCCGAAATACATGTAGATATTCGTTCTGCCGAAGAAAAAACCTTGGTTTCAGGAAAATCATTAGTCAACAACGATCATCCTCATGTGGTAGAAATTTGGAATAATGTATTTATGGAATTCAACCGTAAAGCTGACGGTTCTCTCGAAAAATTACCAGCACAACATGTGGATACCGGAATGGGTTTCGAGAGACTTTGTATGGTTTTACAAGGCGTTCAGTCGAACTATGATACCGATGTTTTTACGCCAATCATTCAACACGTCGAAAAAATTACAGGAGCAAAATATACCATTAAAGCCAAAGACCAAGCCGAAGAAAAAATTAATATTGCCATCCGAGTGATTGTGGATCACGTTCGAGCCGTGGCTTTTGCCATAGCTGACGGGCAATTGCCATCAAATAATGGGGCAGGCTATGTAATTCGTAGGATTTTGCGTCGTGCCATTCGTTATGGTTTTACTTTTTTGAATACTAAAGAAGCTTTTATATACCAATTAGTGGAAACTTTGAGTAGCCAAATGGGAAGTTCATTCCCAGAGATTATTTCTCAGAAAAACTTGGTTATGAATGTGATTCGGGAAGAAGAAAATTCTTTTTTAAGAACATTAGATCAAGGATTACAATTACTCGAAAACGTAATAAAATCAACCAAAGGCACAGTAGTTTCAGGTCAAAAAGCATTCGAATTGTATGATACTTTTGGGTTTCCAATCGATTTAACGGCCTTAATTTTGAGAGAAAGAGGATTGGAATTAGACGAAGCAGGTTTTGATAAAGCAATGCTCGAACAAAAAACACGTTCTCGTGCCGCATCCGAAGTTTCTACTGAAGATTGGGGTGTTTTAATTCCCGGAAATGTGGAAAAATTTGTTGGTTATGACCAAGTTGAAAACGAAGTAAAAATCACGCGTTACAGAAAAATAGATAGTAAAAAAGACGGGATTTTATACCAAATTGTTCTCGATGCAACGCCATTTTATCCAGAAGGAGGCGGACAAGTTGGAGATAGAGGAACATTAGTTTCGGCGAATGAATCTATCGAAATTATTGACACTAAAAAAGAAAATAACTTAATTCTGCACTTCACAAAAAAATTACCAGAAAATATAAATGGTAGTTTTGTTGTCAAAGTAAATCAGGATTTGCGAAAGCTGTCTGCTAAAAATCACTCGGCTACCCACTTGATGCATCAAGCTTTGCGAAGTATTTTAGGAACTCACGTAGAGCAAAAAGGATCTTTGGTAAATCCAAATTATTTACGTTTCGACTTTTCGCATTTTGCAAAAATGACCGATGCTGAATTAGAGCAGGTGGAAGATTTTGTAAATGCCCGAATTCAGGAGCAATTGCCATTGGTTGAAAGAAGAAATATTCCGTTTGCACAAGCAGTTCAGGAAGGAGCAATGGCATTGTTTGGCGAAAAATATGGAGATACTGTTCGTGCCATTAAGTTTGGCGAAAGTATGGAACTTTGTGGAGGAATTCATGTGAAGAATACTGCCGAAATTTGGCATTTCAAAATCGTTTCTGAAGGTGCTGTTGCAGCAGGAATTCGCCGTATCGAAGCCATTACTAGCGATGCCGTAAAAGCTCATTTTGCTTTACAGGAAAATACTTTAAATGAGGTTAAAGTAGCTTTGAAAAATCCTCAAGATGTGATGAAATCAGTTCATTCGTTGCAAGATGAAAACGCAAAATTGAAATTGCAAATTGAAGCTTTGATGAAAGACAAAGTCAAAAATTTGAAAGCAGTTTTATCTTCAGAATTGCAAGAAATAAACGGCGTTCAATTTCTGGCGAAGCAAGTCGATTTAAGCCCTGAAGGCGCAAAGGATTTGGCTTATGAATTGGGTAATTTAGAGAAGAATATATTTTTGGTTTTGGCTACAGCCGAAGAAAATAAACCCATGTTATCGTGTTATATTTCTAAAGAATTAGTTGCCGAGAAAAACCTTAATGCGGGAACTGTTGTTCGTGAATTGGGAAAATACATTCAAGGCGGTGGAGGAGGACAACCCTTTTTGCAACCGCTGGCGGAAAAAATGCGGCTGGAATTCAGGAAGCTTTGGCAAAAGCCATTGATTTTGTACAGTAAATAAAAAATAGTAATGCTAGTCTAGATAGCAGTTCAACAGAAATATTGGGTTTGTATCGATGAATATTGTGCGATTTATTTTGGTTTTTTAGGTTTGCTTTTATAAAGCGTTACAAATCTTATTATTTTACTAAAGAAGCACGCGGTTTTATCATTTATGAAAAAAATAAAATATACATACTGGGTCTTTTCGATTTTTTTTCTCTTTCTTTATTCTTGTACGACCAGTAATTTAGACACGACAAAACTACTAAAATCATTAGTCGAAACCTCGGCTGATGGAATTTCAGCAACCACTTTTTATACTTATAATGAAGATAAAATCGTTAGTATTGATAGAAATAACAAGCATATAGATTTTACATATACCGCTGGACTCGTTACAAAAATAGCCACTCTAGACAAAACAAATCAGTCGCTTAGTACCGTAGAATATAGTTATGTGGATGATTTGTTAGTTAGGGCAAAATCATCGAATCAGTATACTATAAATTATATTCATAATTTAGACGGAACTATTTCGTATGAAAAAACACTCACAAATGCAGGGGCTCAATCAGTAAAAGAATTTCATGGGGTATTGTATTTTCAAAATAAAAATCTCGTTAAAGACGAAAGAGTGTTTGATAATCTCGATTCAGGAATTTTGTCGAGTTATAGTCTAAGTTATGAATATGATACTAAGATAAATTCGCTTACGAATATATTGGGATACGCAAAACTGCTAGACCATAATGAAACAATTTCATCCAATAATTGTAGAATAATTGCGGTGTATACCAGTACAACTGTAAATAACCAAATATCATCTTCGGCTAATTTGTATAAAAGAGAATATAAATACGATTCGCAAGGTTGTCCAACTGAGCAGGCTGGCGAGAATTTGGTTATGATTAATGGGAGTTCTTATTATAAAAATCGCACTATTTTTACCAATAAAATTTTGGTTTAACCTCTCTTTCTATGAATTTCAGAACCAAAATATCCATTCCAAAAAGTAAATTTCCAATAGATTATCATTCTAAAATTGTTTCTTTTGGTTCTTGTTTTGCTGAAAATATGGCGAAGAAGTTGGACTATTTTAAGTTTCAAAATACTTGTAATCCTTTTGGAATTTTGTTTCATCCATTGGCAATAGAAAAAATTATTTCGAAAGCCATTCATCTTGAATTTTTTACCGAAAAAGATATTTTTTTTCATAACGAACGTTGGTATTGTTTTGATGTTCATTCGGATTTGAGTCGTTCTAGTGCAACCGAATTGATTGCTAATTTGAATGAAATGCTAGAATTAACACATCAAAAAATTACTGAAGCTACTCATTTTATAATTACTTACGGAACTTCTTGGGTTTACAGTAATTTAGATACTAATGCTATTGTTGCTAATTGTCATAAAGTGCCGCAAAAGCAGTTTAGTAAAGAAATTTTATCGGTTGAAACTATCGAAAAATCGATTCAAAACACCATTGCATTAATTCAAAAGTGAATCCTAATGGAAAAATTATTTTCACGGTTTCGCCCGTTCGCCACATCAAGGATGGTTTTGTAGAAAACCAAGTTAGCAAAGCACATTTAATTGCTGCATTACACTCCACCCGTCATTCACAACTTACCATTTATAATTATTTTCCTAGTTACGAAATTATGATGGATGAACTTCGAGAGTATCGTTTTTATGCCGAGGATATGTTGCATCCCAACCAGGTGGCGATAGATTATATTTGGCAACGATTTTATGAAACAACTATTTCTGATGAAAGCCTATTGTTAATGCAGGAAATCGAAAGTATTCAAAAAGGATTAGCACATAGGCCATTTCATCTAAATTCTGAAAGTCACCAGCAATTTTTGTCCAAACTTCACAACAAAATTACTTTAATTCAAAAACAATTTCCTAGAATCACTTTCTAAAAAAAATACGTATTTCTTCGTATTGTTTTCATTTCATATTTGATACAGATTTGTAAAGTATTCATTTTCAAATCAAATCATTATGAAAAAACACCAACTTGTTATTTTTATTGGTCTGTTTCTATTGCTGTTTTCTACAACTGCTTTTTCACAAAAAAAAGTACTGACAGATGAGGAAGAAGTAGCTGAAATGGTAACCAAAGAAATCGATGCCGAATTTCATTCAGAAAGCTTCATAAAAAAGAAGAACAAGAAATTCAAAGAAGTTTCAGGAACGATGACTGTAGATATTGGAGTGATTCAGAGCGGTAAAGTTGCTTCATTCTTCAAAGTAGATAGCGATATAAAAAACATCGATTTTATCAATTTTATGTCGGACTATATTTTAGATCATAAATTTTATTTTAAACTACAAAAGCAACAGCGCTATAAAGTGCGCTATACTATTACATTTTAAATCATTAACTAAAAACGCAAGATTATGAAAAAATCATTAGTACTCATGTTGACCATTTGTATGATGGGAACATTGCCAGCTTCGGCACAATTTGGCAAGCTTTTAGGAAAAGTAACTGGAAGCGGAAAATCGGCAGGCAAAAAAACGGGCAGTTTTGCTACAGTTTGGGAATCAGAATTTGATAATAAAGCAACGCGAATAGCGTATTGCGACAGTAATGGAGATTACATCATTGGAACAGATGATAATTCAGCATCGGTCTTAAGTTCGGACGGAAAAACGATGTGGAGTGGCGATTATAAAAAAATCACTACTAATAATACCAACAATTCAGAAAGTCAATTTGTAGTTTACAAAAAAGGAGGAGGATATTTATTCCTTTTTGATGCTAGAAAGCTAGGTACTGATAGGGTTGCAGTTATTGATATGGCGACAGGGAAAGAATTATGGAATTCAGAATTATATCAAAATCTTATACCAAAAGACAAAAACAAAGATCAATCAGGATCTGATGATGGCGAGCTAGAAACTGTAAAATATATTGATGAATTGGATGCTTTTTTAATCTCTCAACGGGCGTCTGTTGTATTGGTTAAGGCAAAAACAGGAGAGAAAATTTGGGAAACGAATCGTTTTAAAGGAGGCGTTGGTAAATATGTTTATGATGCCAAGAAAAATGAAATCGTAATGTTAAATTTTAAACCAACGGCGCTAGGAGCATTGTTTGCAGGATTCAAAAATCAACTCGTAAAGATAAATGCTTCTAATGGAGATGTTATTTGGGATGCAACATTTTTGGGTACAATCGAAAAAGAATTGGTTACTCGCAGAGCGATTGTTGATTTATGGATAAAAGGCGATAAACTTTTTATGTATTTAGATGGTTTACAGGTTTATGATATGAATAACGGTCAAAAACTTTGGGAAGCTCGATATGAAAATGATATGCAAGGGGCAAACGGAGGACTGTTTAGCGGAGGCAAAAGATCCAAAATATACAGAACCCTTGCAGATCCATTATTTACAGACAATGCTGTTTACCTTGTTATGTTAGGAACAAGAGATAGAACTAAATATGTCGAAAAACACGACTTAGAATCAGGAAAGTTACTTTGGGCATCAGAAAAAATAACAGGAGCGTTTTGTATGCCCAATATTTACAGAACTGGCGATAAAGTGATGGTGCAAGTTGGTGGAAAAGTGCAAGTACAAGAGTTTAGACTAGAAACAGTAGCCACAACTGGAGGTGCTTTAATGGCACTTGGTGGATATGGTGGAGGAACTGAAAAACAATGGGTTCCTTATATCTATTGGGATTATAAGGCTCAAAAAAATAGCGTCATTGCGCTAGATGATAAGACAGGAACCACTTCATGGCGTTCTGAAAAATTTGACAAACGCATTACCGATTTAATTATTGACGATAACAAAACAGTTTTTGTAGGCGATGGCGACGAGTTTTATGGTTACGACATAGTGTCTGGAAATCAGTTGTTTGATGTAAAAAATAACGATGCAGGAGTTGGAAAAGCTACTGACGTAATTGATTTTGGAGATAAAGTTGTGGTGCTTTCAGAAAAAGGATTAGCATCTTATCATAAAAAAGACGGTTCAAGAGCTTATGCGACAGACAAAATAAAAGGGGTAGATTATTTCTATCATATAGGCAATAATTATTTTTTGAGAGACCAACGCAATAGCAAAAATATCATTTATGGTGTCGATATGACTAATGGAGAAACCAAAGGTTCGGTTCAGTCTAAAGGAAAAGGAGGAAGTCCTCAATATGGCAATGGAATAGATATTACAGATGATGGAGAATATATATTTGCTTTTAAAGGTAAAAAGTCGAAAAAATTAAGGTAAACAATTAAGCGTTTTTAGTTGTGAACGAAAAGGGTTGTAGAAATTTCTGCAACCTTTTTCTAAATGAAAGGATATGAAAAAGACCCCGTTATTTATTCTGTTTTCTGTTTTCTTTTCTCTATTTTCTATTGAAGCACAACAAGTTCAATGGGCAAGTAAGTTGATTAAATTTTCATCTGACCTTATTGCCTGTGAAGTTTGGAAGAAATGAAAAAAAATTCTCCAGCAGAAATTCAGCAGCAAATGCAGGACAATATTCATTGGATAAAAGGCGCTCAGGAAAATAAATTAGTCGTTGGCTCACAAGCCCGAATACTTTATGCCGATGCCGAAGGAAGAATGAAAATCGCCGAAGCTTTTAATCAGGCTATCGCCAAAGGTAAAATTGGAACAGTAATTTTAGGTCGTGATCACCATGACGTTTCAGGAACAGATTCTCCGTATCGAGAAACTTCAAACATCTACGATGGGTCTCGTTTTACTGCTGATATGGCAATACAAAACGTGATAGGAGATAGTTTTCGTGGTGCCACTTGGGTTTCTATCCATAATGGAGGAGGCGTAGGCTGGGGAGAGGCAATAAATGGCGGATTTGGTATGGTTCTTGATGGCACAAAAGAAGCTTCAAAACGCATAGAATCAATGCTTTTTTGGGATGTCAACAATGGGATTTCAAGAAGAAGTTGGGCGCGAAATGAAGGAGCTCTTTTTGCTATAAAAAGGGCCATGAAAACGCAACCTTTATTAAAGGTTACCATCCCTAATAGAGTTGACGAAAATTTGTTCCAAATTTAATTTTAAAACAAAAAAAAGATGAAAACAATTAAATTATTCCCCATTTTACTTCTTTTATTCTTGAGCTCCTGCGGTTCGATTAGTGTGTATTCTGATTTTGATAAAGGTGTCGATTTTAATCAATACAAAACGTATGCTTTTCATAGAAGAGGAATTGATAAGGCACAAATTTCAGAATTAGATAAAAAACGAATCCTTCAAGCTATTGATTTAGAACTCAGCAAAAAAGGAATGACCAAAAGTGAAAGTCCAGATTTATTGATAAATATTTTCACCAAGGAAAGAGAAAAAGTCGACGTATCTCAATTTAATGTTGGCTGGGGCTACGGCTGGGGCTGGAATCCTTATTTATGGGGAGGACGAAATTATATAAACACTTCAACCGAGGGAACACTTTACATTGATTTAATCGACGCCAAGAAAAAAGAATTAGTCTGGGAAGGCGAAGGAGTAGGTTATTTAACCCAAAACCGCTCTAAAAAAGAAGCCCTAATCAATGAATTTGTTGCAAAAATATTAGCACAATACCCACCAGCAAAGAAATAAACTGAATAATCAGTAGCTTATAAAAGTAAAACCGCAGCAGGAATGTTGCGGTTTTACTTTTATGAATACACCAATTTTATCCCTAAATCAAATTATTTCTTTTTGCTTTTTGAATGGCTTCGAGCTTGTTATGAACTTGTAATTTAGTATAAACATTTTCGACGTGCTTGCGAATAGTTCCTTCAGAAATAAATAAATTATGGGCAATAGCATTGTATTTTAATCCTTTGCTTAATTGTTCTAGCACTTCGATTTCACGTGACGTTAAATGGTATTCTTCTTTATTTTGAATCTCTTCTAAAACAGTTGAATTCCGAAACAACTTCAAGGTTTTCATCGCTATCGAAGGTGTCATTGCAGCTCCTCCGCTCATAGTATCTAGTATCCCCTGACGCAAATCTTTTGGATTTACTTCCTTAAGCAAATAACCATCGGCTCCTGCTTTTATGGATTTAAAAATATTTTCATCATTATCAAAAACCGTAAGCATAATAATTTTTATTCCTGGATATTTATTTTTTATTATTTCTGTGGCTTCAATACCATTCATCTTAGGCATTTCAATATCCATTAAAATCAAATCGACGGCATGGCTTTTTTCTAATTTTTCGATTAAATCAAGCCCATTATTGGCCGTGAATTTCAAAGAAAAATCTTCAAAAAAGACAGTTTTTCTTGAACCGTTTTGATTAAGAAAGAATTATCATCTACAATGGCAATTTTTATATTCATCCTTTAAAGCTTAAAGCAAATATCCTGAAATTAATAGACAATCAAATAATAAATATTTAAGTACATTCTAAAAATTAATAATACATTTTGTTCCAAACCCATTCAAAACATCATTTAGGTTCAATTTTAAATTTTCAAATGAAGTATAAGCCTCAAATTTTAACCATTTATATTTAACAAATCTCCACAAGATTTCAATTAAGTTCAATTCTGGCGAGTAAGGCGGAATAAAATAAATAAGTAAATCTAACTCTTCCCATTCTTTGATTTTTTCTTTGAATTTCTTACTGGTAAGTACATTCTAAAAATTAATAATACATTTTGTTCCAAACCCATTCAAAACATCATTTAGGTTCAATTTTAAATTTTCAAATGAAGTATAAGCCTCAAATTTTAACCATTTATATTTAACAAATCTCCACAAGATTTCAATTAAGTTCAATTCTGGCGAGTAAGGTGGAATAAAATAAATAAGTAAATCTAACTCTTCCCATTCTTTGATTTTTTCTTTGAATTTCTTACTGGTATGAAGCGAAGAGTTATCCAAAACCACAACTGTTTTTTTAGTTATATTCTCAACAAATTTGTCAAAAAGACAATCATCTTTTCAGAATTTATTGTTGTTTCAAAAATATCAAAACCAAATTACCCAATGTATTCATTAAACCAAAAACACTTACGCTTTTCCCCCGAATTGCAGGCAATAAAATAGGTTCTCCTTCAGCTTGCCAAGCATACGGAACATTCGGCACTAAACTAAAATGACTTGCGTCACCGTAATATAAGTCAATGTATTGTTCCTGATTTAATTGTGACAATTTATCCAATTCCTTTTTTGAATTTAGAAAAGCGCTCTCACAACGTTTTTTTTTCAAAGATTTACGGCATCTTATCCATTTATATTTTAGTCTCTTTTAAAAAATTTATGAGTGTTTGTTTTGTTATTTTTATTTGATGCTCTCGCTCTAAAATATCCAAAACCACATTCAAATTTCTACTGTTTTCCTTTACTAGTTCAGGTATTAGGTCAGCTACTTTTTTTAGTTTTAATTTTGCGCCACGACCTTTTTTAACGCCTAATGTTTCCTGTTTGTCTTTTAATGTTTTAGCCATTTCCCAAGCATTAAAAAACAATGTTACTCGTAATCTTCCAACCTTCATAATTCTAGAAATTTCCATTATGGATTTTTTGTCAACAGAAAGTTTTAGAAACATACAGCGCTCCCTGACTACCGAATTAGGGGAGTTTCTATACAAATAATCCACTACTTTTTTTTCCTCCTCTAATAATTCTACATATCTCATTTATGTCGTATTTAAAATATAAATATACGAAAAATATGTCAAAAATAAAAATGTATTACTAATTATTTTCAAGTACTTAGCATCTGTTTTTTGTAAATCTTCAGGATTTCCTGAGGCACAAACCCAACGGAAAGGACCAAATCCGTAATCAAAACACATTGGACCCATAATATCCTGAACATAACTTGGATACCTGAAATCGATTCCGTTTTCGGCCATAACATCAGCTCCAGCACGAGAAGCTTCAAGCAAAAACGCATTTCCATAATCAAAAAAATAAGTTCCTTTTGCAGTATGTTTATTAATAGCATTAGTATGACGACGAAGTGTTTCTTGTACTTTTTCCTTGAATAAATCAGGATTATTGGCCATCATTTCGTTGGCATCTTCAAACGAAATCCCTATGGGATAATAGCCTCCAGCCCAAGGATTGTGTAGCGAGGTTTGGTCGGAACCTAAATCGATATAAATGTTTTCCTGATCGAATTTTCCCCAAACATCTACAACATTTCCCAAATAAGCGATGGAAACAATTTCTTTATTGGCTTTTGCCAAAGCGACTCTTTTAACTAGTTCATCTAAGTCTTCAATAACTTCATTTATCCAGCCCTGACTATGGCGAATGTGTGTGATTTTTGGATTGACTTCGGCACAAACAGTAATGCAACCAGCAATGTTTCCGGCTTTTGGTTGTGCACCACTCATTCCGCCCAATCCCGAAGTGACAAATAAGCCGCCTTCGGGGTTGGTTTTTATTTTCCGAAAACCATTCAAAACGGTAATTGTGGTTCCGTGAACAATTCCTTGTGGTCCAATGTACATATAGCTTCCGGCGGTCATTTGTCCGTATTGAGAAACGCCAAGCGCATTCATTTTCTCCCAATCATTTGGTTTTGAATAGTTGGGAATGACCATGCCATTTGTTACCACAACTCTTGGCGCTTCTTTGTGGGAAGGGAAGAGTCCCATGGGGTGTCCCGAATAAATAGTGAGTGTTTGCTCATCGGTCATTTCGGACAGGTATTGCATGGTCAGTAAATATTGTGCCCAATTTTGAAAAACGGCGCCATTACCACCATAAGTAATCAACTCGTGAGGATGTTGCGCCACGGCATAATCCAGATTATTTTGAATCATGAGCATAATCGCTTTTGCTTGTTCGCATTTCCCGGGATAATCTGCAATAGGGCGAGCATGCATTTTATACTCAGGGCGAAAACGATACATGTAAATGCGACCATAAGTGTTTAATTCTGCTTCAAATTCCTTGATTAATTTGGCATGATGTTGTGGTTCGAAATAGCGAAGCGCATTGCGAAGGGCTAATTTTTTTTCCTCAATCGAAAGGATTTCTTTTCGTTTTGGAGCGTGATTTATGGCTGATTCGTATGCTCTTGGTTTAGGTAATATCGATGGAATTCCTTGTTGTATTTGTTCTTTGAAAGTCATTTTTAATGTAGTTTTGTTGTATAATGTCTATTGTTTCCTTCTACAGAAATACAGTTTACAAAATACAAATTTCACTTTTTAATTTCCCCTGTTTTTTTATTGAATCCATACGGGCAATGGCGACAACCGTTTTTGCAGCAATAGCCCTTTTTTAGATGGTATTTTTCCGTAAAGCATTTATAACCTTCCGGAGTGTAATAAAAATCTTCGTCTTCGATTCCCTTATTTTCATTATTTTGTTCATTCATGCATTTGTGTTTGTTGGTTTTTATCGGTCATATACAAAATAATATGTTTTTACCAGAGGTTAAGTCCGATTTTGCTTGTATTTTTTTACAACTACAAATTTAGATACTTAAAGTAAATGTTTTTTAATTATTTACAAATATTAATTGATTTGGATTAAAGAAATGGTAATAAAATAATCAATCGTTTGTGTTGTATATTTGTGCCAAATACTATTGTTTTGCTAGAAATACCAACCCAAAAAATACAATTAAACGTAAATAGCGTGTCTGTCTTTATCAAACGCGAAGATTTGATTCATTCCATTATTTCTGGAAATAAATTCCGAAAACTTAAATACAATTTAGTTCAAGCCAAAGCCGAAAATCATAAAACCTTGCTTACCTTTGGTGGCGCCTTTTCAAACCACATCGCAGCGGTTGCTTTTGCTGGAAAGGAAAGCGGTTTCAAAACCATAGGAATCATTCGAGGCGATGAATTAAAAAGTAAAATTGACGAAAATCCGACCTTAAAATTGGCTCAGGAATGCGGAATGCAATTCGAATTTATAACTCGAGAGTCTTATCGTCATAAGAATGAAGTTGGTTTTTTAGATGATTTAAAACAAAAATTTAATGATTTTTACCTCGTTCCTGAGGGTGGAACCAACAAATTTGCCGTTAAGGGCTGCGAGGAAATTTTAACCAAGGAGGATTCTCAGTATGATTTTATATGCTGTGCCGTTGGAACTGGAGGGACAATTAGCGGCATCATCAATAGTATTTTACCCCATCAAAAAGTTTTGGGATTTCCTGCTCTAAAAGGTAATTTTTTAAAAGATGAAATTCGTAATTTTGCCAAAAATAAGAACTGGGAATTAATTGCAGCGTATCCTTTTGGGGGCTATGGCAAAATAACTCCAGAATTAATCCATTTTATGAATCAGTTTTATTTAGAAACTAAAATTCCCTTAGATCCTATTTATACGGCGAAGATGGTTTTTGGCGTTATAGATTTAGTTCAGAAGAATTATTTTCCAGAAAATTCGAAAATTTTACTCATCCATACTGGAGGAATCCAAGGAATTCAAGGAATGAATTTGAAACTAAAAGCAAAAAAATTACCCCTAATAGATTTTCAATGATTAAAATAAATGCACTTTTAATGATAGTTTTGCTTTTCGTAAGTTGCAATACGAACAAGTCGGTCATTCAAACCACACGAAAAGGATCTAAACCTACTCCTTCTGTTGTGAGAACCAACATCAAATCGTCTGCAAAAAAAGAGCCTGCTTCTAACACAAAATATTCAGAAACGAATCCTTCTGAAACACAGATTCTCGAAGCTACAACTAGAGTAAAAGTTACCAACGAAATCATTTTGGCTTATATTGAAAAATACAAAAAAGTGGCGCAATCTAATATGGAAAAATACGGAATTCCTGCGAGTATCATTCTAGGGCAAGCCATACTAGAATCTGGCTCTGGAACAGGACCGTTATGCTTGTATGCGAATAATCATTTTGGGATTAAATGCCATAAAGACTGGTTGGGACCAAGTGTAAAATACGACGATGACGCTATAAATGAGTGCTTCAGAAAATACGATAATCCGTATGATTCTTTCCGAGATCACGCTCTTTTTTTGGTGGCAGGTTCACGGTACTACTCACTTTTTAAATTAGACAAAGCAGATTATAAAGCTTGGGCCAAGGGGCTAAAGGAAGCTGGTTACGCCACCGATAGTCAATACCCTGCCAAATTAATTGGTTTAATCGAGCGGTTTCAATTGTATCAATTTGATGGTATAAATTTCGAAAAAGACATCGCTTTAACCCAATCGAATGAAGAAATCTCTTCAGTTTCAAGTGACTATTTTGTTACAAAAGGAGACACCTTATATTCTATTTCAAAAAATTTAACATGAGTGTTGATGAGTTAAAGAAAAAAAATAATTTTGCAGACAATACACTTTCCATAGGACAAAAACTAAAAGTGAAATAGTTCGCTTAATTTTTTGTGCAATTTTAAATACCTTAAATCAATATAATAAATTGTAAATTAATGATATATCAAAGAAGTAGTCAGCTTTTTGCTGAAGCAGAAAAAGTAATTCCAGGAGGGGTAAATTCTCCTGTTCGTGCCTTTAAAGCGGTTGGAGGAACACCCATTTTTGTCAAAAGTGCCAAAGGAGCTTATTTATTTGACGAAGACGGAAACAAATTAATTGATTATATCAACTCTTGGGGACCAATGATTTTGGGGCACGCTTTTCAGCCCGTTGTCGATGCGATTATCGAGAAAGCAAAAAAAGGAACTTCTTTTGGAATGCCAACAGAGATTGAAACGCAAATTGCCTCCTTGGCAGTTTCTATGGTTCCAAATATTGATAAAATACGATTTGTAAATTCAGGAACCGAAGCCTGTATGAGTGCCATTCGGCTGGCTCGTGGGTTTACCAAAAAAGATAAAATAATCAAATTCGCTGGTTGTTATCATGGTCATTCGGATTCTTTTTTGATACAAGCCGGAAGTGGTGCCATAACCTTTGGAACTCCCAATAGCCCTGGAGTTACCGCAGGAACGGCAAAAGATACATTGTTGGCACGATACAATGATTTAGAAAATGTTGCTGCTTTAATTGCAGCTAATAAAAATGAAATTGCAGCCATAATTGTAGAGCCTGTTGCAGGTAATATGGGTTGCATTCCTCCAAACAAAGGATTCCTAGAAGGCTTGCGCCAATTGTGTACAGACAATGGAATTCTATTGATTTTTGATGAGGTAATGACAGGATTTAGACTGGCAAGAGGCGGAGTTCAGGAATTATTCAACATCAAGGCTGATATTGTTTGCTTCGGAAAAGTGATAGGTGGCGGTTTGCCAGTAGGAGCTTTTGCAGCTAGAAACGAAATAATGAATTATTTGGCTCCGCTTGGACCTGTTTATCAAGCAGGAACTTTGTCGGGAAATCCTTTGGCAATGGCGGCAGGATTAGCGATGTTACAAGCATTGGATAAGGATCGAGCCATTTTTAAAAGATTAGAAGAAAAAACAGCCTACTTGGCTGCAGGAATTGACAAAGTTCTGAAAAATAATAATATTGTGTACACCATAAACCGAGTTGGGTCAATGGTTTCGGTTCATTTTGGAGCTGATCCAGTAGTCGATTTTCAAAGTGCAGTAAAAGGCGATAATGAAATCTTTAAGAAATTCTTTCACGGATTGCTAAAGGAAGGCGTTTATATTGCTCCCTCCGCTTATGAAACATGGTTTATTACGGATGCGCTTTCTTATGAAGACTTAGATTTTACCATTCAAGCCATTGACAAAGTTTCAAAAACTTTTTAAGGAATCCTGTATTTAAACAAAGAAACTTCCAGTTTATCTGGAAGTTTTTTTGTTTAAACATTCTTTTGAATTATTCTCTTTTATAATCAGGTCTTCTTTCGTGACGTCTTTCTTTAAATTTTTCATGATGTTTTTCTTTCATACTCTTCCAAGTATTGAATTGTTCTGGGGATAAAATGCTTTTCATTTTATTTTGCATAGCAATTTGTTCATCGAGCATTTTGTTTTTCATAGCAAAGTGTTCATCTGATGTTGGTCTTTTTTCATCTGCTTTTTTCGACATTCTCTCCGCTTTCATGGCTTCTAGTTGTTGTTTCTTTCAGCAATAATTGGTTTCATTTGTTCTTGCTGTTTGACATTCAAATCAAGGTCTAAAGTCATTTTTTTTAGCATTAATTGGTTTCGTTGTTCTAGAGACATTTTCTCCATTTTAGGTCTGTCAGATTTATTTTCCATCTCTTTTCCCTCTTGGGCAAAAGCCGATAATCCAACAATGAATAAGGCTGCAATAATTAATTTTTTCATCTTCTTAATTTTTTAAGTTATGTTCATAAGACCAAAATAGATTTGAAAGGTTTAAAGCTTAACAAAAGTTTAGCATTCAATTATTTATGTAAAATAAGTTCAATGGTATAAAAAAAAGAGCCAGTATGATTTCAATCATAATTCAAGGCTTAAACAATTCAGAAATTTGTAAAAGAAATTTAAAAAATCAATTTTATGTACAAATTATCATTATTTATTGTTGCATTAGCATTATTTACTTCCTGTGGAAAAAAAGAGAAAGCTGCTGAAGACTTTTCAACTGGGGCAGCAACTGAAAAAACTGCTGATGTATCTACTTATGATCCAAACCGAGGTATTGGAAAATACACTACCGTAGCGTTAGGAGACAAAATAGATGAGACCATGGTCGCCGAAGGCGAAAAAATTCAAGCCGTAAAATGTTCTGCTTGTCACAAGTTGACAGACGAAAAATTAGTAGGTCCAGGTTGGAAAGGGGTTACTACCAGACAAAAACCAGCATGGATTATGAACTTTATTACAAATCCAGATGCTATGATTGACAAAGACCCAAAGCTTCAGGCGATGTTAGAAATTTGTTTGGTTCGTATGCCAAATCAATCGCTTAATGATACTGATGCAAGAAATCTTCTTGAGTTTATGCGTAAAAATGATGGAGCAAAATAATAAATCAGAAAACTAATTAATAACTAAAAATATGAACAATAAATATTTAAAAGCGACTTTAGCCATTGTCTTGGTAGCCGCATTGTTTAGCTCCTGTAAACCCAAAAATTCAGGAGATGTTGTGAGTGGGGATGCGGCGCAAAAAGCGTATGTAGCACCAGGAAAATACGACGAATTTTACAATTTCGTTTCAGGTGGCTTTAGCGGTCAGGTAAGTGTTTATGGTTTGCCAAGCGGAAGATTATTGAGAGTTATTCCTGTTTTTTCGGCAGATCCACAAAGTGGTTATGGGTATAGCGAAGAAACAAAACTGATGTTAAATACTTCTCACGGTTTTGTTCCTTGGGATGATCAGCATCATACAGAGTTATCTCAAACGAATGGCGAAGTAGATGGACGTTGGCTTTTTGCCAATGCAAACAACACTCCCCGTATTGCGCGTGTCGATTTAAAAACATTCAAAACTGCTGAGATTATTGAGTTGCCAAATAGTGCAGGAAATCACTCTTCTCCATTTATTACACAAAATACAGAATACGTTGTTGCAGGAACTCGCTTTAGTGTTCCGCCAGACAATGTAAGTGGCGATGTGCCAATTAACACATACAAGAAAAATTTTAAAGGCTATTTAAGCTTTGTAAAAGTTGGTAAGGAAGGTCAAATGGATATTGCTTTTCAGATTGCTGCTCCGGGTGTAAATTTCGACCTGAGTCATGCGGGTAAAGGAAAATCTCATGGGTGGTTTTTCTTTTCTTGCTACAATACAGAACAAGCCAATACTTTGCTCGAAGTAAACGCTTCTCAAAAAGACAAAGATTTTATTATGGCTGTAAACTGGAAAAAAGCCGAAGAATATGTTAAAGCGGGAAAAGGAAAAAAAGTAGCTACAAAGTATGTTCACAATACTTGGGATGAAAAAAACGCAAACCGCAAAATCTGAAATCAAAACAGAGGTTTTGGTTCTTGATTCTAAAGAGTTGAAAGACATTTGTTATATGATTCCTTGTCCAAAATCGCCGCACGGTTGCGATGTGGATCCAACGGGAGAGTATATTGTAGGTTCTGGAAAATTAGCAGCCCTGATTCCTGTGTTTAGTTTTGATAAATTGCAAAATGCGATTAAAAACAAACAGTTCGACGGCGAATATGATGGAATTCCAGTTATAAAATATGAAGCTGCTCTTCATGGTGAAGTTCAAAAACCAGGTCTTGGTCCCTTGCATACTGAATTTGATGGAAAAGGAAATGCGTATACTACTTTCTTCGTTTCTTCCGAAGTGGTAAAATGGGACATCAAAACCTTAAAAGTTTTAGACAGAGTTCCTACTTATTATTCTGTTGGACACCTTTGTATTCCTGGCGGCGACTCCAGAAAACCTTTCGGGAAATACTTGATTGCTTATAACAAAATTACAAAAGACCGTTATTTGCCAACGGGGCCAGAACTATCTCAAAGTGCTCAAATATTTGACATTAGTGGCGATAAAATGCAGTTGATTTTAGATTTTCCAACCATTGGAGAACCTCATTATGCACAAGCTGCTCCCGCTGATTTGATTCGGAATAATGGTCAGTTGAAATTCTATAAAATAGAAGAGAATCATCATCAATATGCGACCAAAGGAGAAAAAGAATCAAAAGTAGTAAGAACCGGAAATAGAGTAGATGTCTATATGACTTCGATTCGTTCGCACTTTGCCCCTGATAATATCGAAGGAATTAAAGTGGGTGATGTGGTTTATTTTCACGTTACCAACTTAGAGCAAGATTGGGATGTCCCTCACGGATTTGCCATTAAAGGTGCCGATAACGGAGAATTATTGATTATGCCTGGAGAAACTTGTACCTTGAAATGGGTTCCTGAAAAAGAGGGAATAGTTCCTTTCTATTGCACCGATTTTTGTAGTGCATTGCATCAAGAAATGCAAGGATATGTAAGAGTATCTCCCGCAGGAAGCAATGTTCCAATAACTTTTAGTTTGGGAACAAACCTTCCAGCTACTAAATAAATAATTTTTTAAATTTAAAGGGAACAAAGTCTCTTTGTTCCCTTTTTTTATACCAACAATTAGTATGGATACTTCAAAAATAGACGTGTTTTCAAAAGGAATTCTTTTGATTGTAAGTGCCTTGTTGTTTGCTTCTTTGATGTTTCCAATGTGGAGAATTGAACTGACAGCACCTCAATATCCTGAAGGATTGGTGCTGCTATTACACGCCAATAAAATTGGTGGAGATGTCGCCATTATTAATGGATTGAACCATTATATAGGAATGAAAACTTTGCATACAGAAGATTTTGTTGAATTCAAAATCTTGCCTTATATCTTTGGTTTTTTTGGATTGTTTGCCTTGGTAATGGCTTTCGTGGCTAGGAAAAAAGGGGTAGTGGTACTTTTTATTTCTTTTATACTTTTCGGAGCTTTGGCAGGTGTAGATTTTTACAGATGGAACTATGAATACGGTCATAATCTGAATCCAAATGCCGCAATAGTTGTGCCCGGAATGGCTTATCAACCGCCATTAATCGGATACAAACAATTACTTAATTTTGGGGCTTATTCTATTCCGGATATTGGCGGATGGATGATGATAGGAGCAGGTATTTTACTTTTTGTTATTGTACTAAAAGAAGCGCGTTTGTTGCATTTATTCAGGAAAACTAAAATTGATGCAGCCTTATTTTTACTGGCTTTGTTCTCTATTTCTTCTTGCTCAAATAGTAAATCAGAGCCTATTAAATTAAATGTAGACAATTGTGATTTTTGTAAAATGAGCATTGCCGATGGGAAGTTTGGAGCCGAAGTAATGACACAAAAAGGGAGAGTTTATAAGTTTGACGACATCATGTGTATGATTAATTATTGCAAAGAAAATACCAATGTAAAAATAGAAGCCTATTATGTAAATGATTTTGCACAAGATAATACCTTAATTCCAGCCGAAACAGCCTTTTTTCTTTCAGGGGGAACTATTCAAAGTCCAATGCATGGCGGAATTATTGCTTTTTCAGATGAAAAAGGAGTCAAGGAATTTGAATCTAAATTGAATGCAAAACCAATTAATTGGGAAGTAATTATAAAGTAAAAATGAAAAAAATCTTCTATATATTCCTCTTGTTTTCTTCAATTCTTCAAGCTAAAGTGATTGAAGTTGGGGCGAATAAGTCTATAAAATCAATCAAGAAAGCCATTGCTCTTGCAAGAGTTGGCGATACAGTTTTGGTTTATAATGGGGTTTACAAAGAAGGAAATATTAGCATTGATAAAAAGATTGTTTTTATAGGAAAAAAGTATCCAATATTAGACGGTCAAAAAAATATGAAGTCTTGTCTATTAAAGCGGATGGTGTTGTTGTTAAGGGTTTTAAAGTAATCAATTCGGGATATGGTACGCTTGATGATCCTTGCGGAATCAAGGTCTATAATAGAAAAAACGTTAGCATTCAAAACAATATTCTCGATAATAATTTCTTCGGGATTTACATTCAAAATGGGGTAAAATGCATAGTAAAAAACAACCAAATTAGAGCTTATGGCAAACAGGAACAGCTAATAGGAAACGGCATTCATTGCTGGAAAAGTGACAGTCTTCAAATTTCGGCTAATACTATTTCGGGTCATCGGGATGGAATTTATTTCGAATTTGTTACTAATTCAGTCATCTGGAGAAATGTTTCAACTAAGAATGTTCGTTATGGTTTGCATTTTATGTTCTCTAATGACGATGCTTATATTGCTAATGTTTTTAAAAATAATGGAGCCGGAGTTGCTGTCATGTTTACCAAAAGAGTCAAGATGTTTAATAATTTTTTCGAAGAAAATTGGGGAGATGCAGCGTATGGATTATTGCTCAAAGAAATTTCGGATAGCTATATTATTGGGAATAAATTTGATAAAAATACTATCGGCATTCACATGGAAGGAACGACTAGAATTTTAGTACAAAAAAACGTTTTTGAGGCTAATGGTTGGGGAATGAAAATCCAAGCAAGTTGTATGGATAACGACATAAAAAGCAATAATTTCGTTGGAAATACTTTTGATATAAGTACCAATGGGATTTTAGTTCTCAATACCTTCAACGGAAATTATTGGGACAAATACGAAGGTTATGATTTAGATAAAAACGGAATTGGCGATGTGCCGTTTCATCCCTTGAGTTTGTTTGCTGTTCTTACTGAAAATAACCCTTCGGCGATGTTGCTTTTTCGAAGTTTTATGATTACGCTTTTAGACAAATCTGAGAAAATTTTGCCAAGCATTACCCCAGATAATTTTATTGACAAAACGCCATTAATGCATTCCTTATCGTTATGATAGCAATACAAAATATATACAAGAAATTCGGAAAATTAGAAGTTTTAAACGATGTAAATCTTAGTTTTAAAAAGGGAGAATGCATCGCGTTAATTGGTCCTAATGGTTGCGGAAAAACGACTTTGATTAAAAGTATTTTAGGAATGGTAATTCCTACCAAAGGCGATATTTTATTTGACCAGAAATCGATACTAAAAAAATACAGTTATCGAGAAAATATTGGTTACATGCCACAAATAGGGCGTTATCCAGATTATATGACGGTGGGTCAAATCATCGAAATGATTAAGAAAATCCGAAATTCGAATCAAACTTTAGATGAAGATTTGTTGAAGGCTTTTAAACTCGAAACAATATTTGACAAACAAATGCGAACCCTTTCGGGCGGAACAACCCAAAAAGTGAGTGCTACCTTAGCTTTTTTGTTTAATCCTGACGTTTTAATATTAGATGAACCAACAGCAGGTTTAGATCCATTGGCATCCGAAATATTAAAAGAAAAAATAATTAAAGAGAAAGAAAAAGGAAAATTGATACTGATTACTTCTCATCTTTTGAGTGAATTAGACGATATGATTAGCCAGATTATTTTTATGCAAGAGGGTAAAGTGCATTTTCATAAAACAATTGACGACTTATTAGAGTCTACGGGAGAACAAAAAATAGCAAAGGCAATTGCAGGTGTGTTGAAATCAAAACAATAGTTAGATTCTGCAAGGTTTAAAAAAAACCTTGTAGGATAAAAAAACTAAAATTTTAATCATGAACAGAATCATTAAAATCATATTTCTCGACATTCTAAAAAACAAAATAGTATTAGCCTATACTTTTGTTTTGGCGGTACTTTCTTGGAGTTCTTTTGGTCTCGAAGACAATAGTGCCAAGGGTTTACTCACTATTTTGAATGTAATTTTATTTACCGTTCCTTTAGTTTCTATCCTTTTTGCGACGATTTATTTGTATAATTCTTCTGAATTTATAGAGCTTTTATTAAGTCAGCCTGTAAAGCGGAAGAAGATTTGGTTGAGTCTATTTCTAGGATTGTCGTTATCAATGGGAGCTGCTTTTTTTATTGGCGCAGGAATTCCGCTGCTAATCAATGCACGAAATAGCGTGGGAATGATGATGATTGTTGTGGGCTGTTTGATTTCATTGGTTTTTGTGGCTTTGGCTTTTTTGTGTTCTATTCTTACTCGAGACAAGTCGAAAGGAATAGGAATTGCCATAATGACTTGGTTATACTTTGCCTTGATTTTTGATGGATTAGTTTTGTTTTTATTATTTCAATTGTCCGATTATCCTATCGAAAAAGCAATGGTAGCGGTTACTGCTTTGAGTCCAATTGATCTGGCGCGAATTCAAATTTTGTTGCAACTTGATGTTTCAGCAATGATGGGGTATACTGGGGCTATTTTCAAAGACTTTTTCGGTACTTCCCTAGGGTTGATAATGTCATTTATGTTGCTGTGCTTGTGGATAATTATTCCGTTTTATATTTCGCTTAAAAAATTTAAAAACAAAGATTTGTAATAAACTTTCTAAACGTCTAAACTTTTAGATATGCAAGCAGGATAAGTAATTTGTGGCAAACGCAAATGAAAATAGGCGAATTTTATACTCAAAAAAACAATACAATTTACGTATGAAATGAGCATGACCGTTATTGGGTCGCAAACACCAATGAGGATATGCAAATTATATATGACCGATAAAAATCAATAAATATCAGCACATGAAAACAGATATTAAAAATAGAGCAGATATCGAAAAGCTAGTAAATGCTTTTTATGACAAAATAAAAGTGGATGCTGCTATTAGTTATTTTTTTAATGATATTGCCAAAGTAAAATGGGAAGATCATTTGCCTAAAATGTATAATTTTTTCGAAAATATTTTGTTTTCTTCGGGAAATTACGAAGGAAATCCTATGGTTACACACGAAGAATTGCATAAAAAAAGTCCCGTAAATTATAGTCATTTCAATCGTTGGAATGCATTATTTGATAAAACGGTCGACGAATTATATGAGGAAAAAAAAGCCGAAGAAATAAAACGAAGAGCAATTAACATTTCGGCAGCAATGATGCAAAAAACTTTAGGTTAAACCAGTAAAAAGCGTGAGATAGTAAAACTCACGCTTTTTATATTTAACCTATGTAAGAATGAATTGATAATTTATTTTGGAAGTAGAACATCTCCAATAACATGGATTATTCCGTTCGATGTGGGTATAGTCGCTAGAATTTCGGATCCGTTTACAAAAGTTTTATCTCCTTTTTTGGTAATTTTTATTTTACCTCCATAAACCATATCAAACTCTTGACCGTCTTGCAGGTAGTCAATTTTTAAATTGCCAACGTAGGTGTGATAACCCAAAATATTTTCTAAATCCCCTTTTTTCTCAGGTTTCAATAAACCTTCTACCGTTCCAGCAGGTAATTTATCAAAAGCAGCATTTGTAGGAGCAAAAACAGTAAATGGTCCAGCATTACTCAACGAAGTAACGAGTCCAGCGGCTTTTACAGCGGCTACAAGAGTGGTGTGGTCTTTGCTTGCCGAAGCTACTTGAACAATGTTAGGGTTGGAGGTGTCGTCTTTGACTCCTTCTTGTCCAACACTCAAATTTACGCCGCTGTTAGCGGGGGTGTTTTCTTTGGTAGATTCATTAGCGTTTTTACAAGATGTACTAACGAACAAGCTTAGAAATAACAGTAGTTGAATGGTTTTTTTCATAATTAAAATACTTTAGTTTTATAGAACAAAGCACTTAATTTTTAAATTTTTATTTTATGAGTACAATCATAAGGGAGGATTATTTTTACCTTTTTTTAGAGAAAAATAAGCGGTTAATCCGATGCCAAGAAATAAAAGGATTGCAACAGCAAAAAGTATCGTATTTATAAATGAAATTGCTGTGTAGCTAAGGGAGGCAATTCCTTGAACGGCTAGTGCAATTTCATTCAATAGTATGCCAATAACAAATACTAATAAGCTATATTTTATCTTTTTAGAAATTATAAATAGATGGTTTGTGTAAATATAAAACAATAAAAACAAGGTAATTATTGCCAGAAAAACCAAATGCAGATAAGCAATAACAATGGGTCTGAATCCAAAAGCTAATTGACTAATAAAAGGCACGGTTGAACCCAATTGGAGTAATAATTTTATACTCAAGGCAAAACTTGCAAACCATAAAATGTATCTAAATAAAGGAGGGTAATTTTCTAAATAATTTTTTCTTGTTTTGGATAAAACGAAAAGGAATTTAAACCAAGCAAAAACCTGTATTAAGGCAGCAATTAGGGTAATTAGATACAGCCAAACGGGCAAATCTAGCCAAAGTATTGATAAAAGATAGGCAGGGATACAAGCTAATGCAAAGAGTTTGTAAGTGGTTTTATAAAAAGAATGTTCTGTTTTTTGCAAATCTAAAAAGCCAAAAACTAAGCCCATACAAGCAAAGAAAAACCAACCGTTATATTGAAAATGCAAATAATAATATACAGAAGACAAATACAAATCTTCGACAAATTTTTTAGATGCCATCATATAAGCCAGATAAAATGTGCCAAACGACGAGATGATGTTGAAAAATATCGCAGCTTTGAACCAACTTTTGGCTAATAAATCATCACTCAATAATTTTAAATCTTGTGTAAATTGATAGCTAAAAATACAGAACACAATTATCGATGCCGTTGAAAAGGTTATCGAAAAAAAAGCATAGCCTTGAATCAAAAAGAAAAAAAGCATTCCATAAGCACAGACCAGATTGGCAACAACTATTTTTTTGTATTTATTTCCTTGAAAATGGGTTGTTTTAGATTGTAAATAATACACCATCAACACCATTAAAGTATGGGTAATCCAGCCGACAAAGGCAAAATGCGAATGCGAATGTTGCAAATTTTTTTGTTCGAAATGAGGAAATTCGAAACCAATCTTATAACGCATCAAAAGACCAAGCACCGAAACAATAAATAGATTTAAAAGAGAAAATTTTAACCAAAATTTTATATTCAATGGCATCTAATAATATATTTTGTGATTGATAATTTCAACTTTGTGAGAGGTATTCATTTTTGTAAAAGCTCGAATCACGGTTTCGACTCTTAAACCCGTAAAATCAGCAATTTCCTGACGTGTAAAAGGGATTAAGATTTTGCCATCAGGATGATCCGATTTTTTCTTGAAAGAATTTAAAAAGGAAATGATTCGGTATTCGGGTTTTTGATTGATAATTTCTTTAGAAGTCTTTGCTTTAGAATGTATTTTAAAGGCAAACAAAGTCAGAAAATATTTTTGTATTGAAGGATATTCATCAATAATTTTCAAAAATTTATCCTTCGATAGTTTTATTATCGTGCTGTCTTGAATGGTAATCGCTTTTGATGGGTACGTTTCGTTAATTAGTAACGGAGGTTCTCCAAAACCATCTCCGCTACAAAATAAACCTTGAGTAAATTCTTTCCCTTCATCATTTGAATTATACATTCTGACACTTCCTTCTAAAATTTGATAATAAAAATTAGCCACTTCATCTTCATTAAAGATGACTTCGTGTTTTTTATATTTTTTAGCCACTGCGCCCCAAGAATAAAGTAAATCTAGATCTATTTGCATAACTAATTATGGATTTTATGTGTTTTTTTACAATTTTACTAGTAAATACAAGTTCTAATCACAAATTTAGGCTGTATAAAGTTAAAAAAACATGACATAAATCATCAAAATCTATGATTTAATACCGTTTATTAGTTCATTATAGTCCAATTCTTTTTTGTCACATCGAGAGCAATCGAGATGTTATAAAGGTTCTCGACTGCGCGAGCTGACAATTCGACTAATTTATAAGTGTTTTTGGTATAAGTAAATAACGAGAATTTATTATGAATGCGTGTTGGTAAGATGATTTTTTTAGACAAAAAGAAGTATTGCTATAAAAGAAGGAGCATTGGCAATATCTTTTGAGAATTGCCTCGAGGGAGTTTTATTTTAGAATGCAATGCGAAACTTTAAACGAATTAAATTTTTACAAAACCGCCTCTGTTTTCGGTTCTTTCAATCGATTGCTGAACGATTAATTTACCAATGATTATCAAGTTGTATAATTCCCATAAATTCGCTCTAACTTGGTAATTTTTTGTTTTTTCTTCTATTTCGTTTTGCCAAAGAGTCAGTTGGTTTTTGGCGGTAATCAAATCTGCATCATTGCGAACAATTCCAGCGTTTTTACGCATTAAAAGCTGTAATTCAGCTTTCATTTTGTCGATATATTCAGCATTAACAATTGGTTTTTCTTCAAATTTCCAGTCAGAAACGACACCTGTAAATTGACTTTTTTCAAAAGGAGTATGGGCTAAATAATGGTATATTTTATCCGAATAAACCAAGGCTTCTAGTAAAGAATTAGACGCTAATCGATTAGCACCATGCAGACCAGTTTGCGTACATTCGCCACAAGCAAATAAATTTTCGACAGAAGTTTTACCTGTTTTATCTACCACGATTCCTCCGCAAATGTAATGTTGCGCTGGAACTACTGGAATCCAATCTTTAGCAATATCAATCCCAACGCTTTTGCAACGTTCGTAAATCATTGGAAAATGTTTGACAAAAGCAGTCAAATCTAAATGGCTACAATCTAAATACACACAATCATCGCCAGATTTTTTAAGTTCTAAATCGATGCTTTGCGAAACGATGTCACGCGAAGCCAAGTCGCCTCTTGAATCATAATCAGGCATAAAGCGGTGCCCGTTTTTAGTGCGCAAATAAGCGCCAAAACCACGAACAGCTTCCGAAATCAAAAACGAAGTTCCAGTTGAGGCATCATATAAAGCTGTTGGGTGAAACTGAATAAACTCCATTTCTTTGATGTATGCTTTTGCTCTAAAAGCCATCGCAATTCCGTCGCCAGTAGCAATCACAGGATTTGTGGTATGTCCATAAAGATGCCCAATCCCACCAGTGGCAAGTAGAGTAAAATCAGATTGAAAGGTGTATATTTCTTTCGTTTTTTGGTCTAAAACATAAGCACCTAAACAACGATTATTTTCTGTAATTAAATCAAATGAAAAGTGATGGTCTAAAACCGTGATGTTCTCTTTTTGATGTACTTGGCTTAAAATAGCACGTTCAATTTCTTTGCCTGTTTGGTCTTTATGGTGAACCACTCTGTTTTCAGAATGTCCGCCTTCTTTACCTAAATCTAAAGTTCCTTTGACGTTTTTGTCGAATTTTGCACCCCATTCAATTAGCTCTTTCAAACGTTTTGGCCCTTCAGAAATAACCATTTCAACAACAGATTTATCGCACAATCCGTCACCACAAATTAAGGTGTCGTCAATATGTTTTTGATAGGAATCTTCCGTTTTGTCGGTTACAATTGCAATGCCGCCTTGCGCATATTTGGTATTCGATTCGTCTTCGTTTGCCTTTGTAACAATGGTAACTTTTTTATCAGGAAATTGTTCTGCAATTTTTACCGCAAAGGTTAATCCTGCGACTCCAGAACCTATAATTAAGTAATTGGTGTGGATCATTATTTTGATAGTTCAAGCATTCGTTCAATTGGTATCAATGCTTTTTTCATAATATCGGCGGAAACATTAATTTCTGGACTTTCGTTGAGCAAACAATCATACACTTTTTGCAAAGTATTCATTTTCATATAGCCACATTCGCTACAAGCGCAGGTGTTGTCGTCTTTTGCTGGTGCGGGAATTAGTATTTTATCAGGAACTTCTTGTTGCATTTTATGTAAAATCCCGGCTTCGGTGGCAACAATAAATTTTTGACTGGAATCTTTTTTTACGAAATCTATCATTCCGGCGGTCGAACCTATATACGCAGCAGTTTTTAAGATATGCGTTTCGGATTCTGGATGGGCAATGATTTTTGCATCGGGATTTTCTTTGTAAAGGGCAATTAATTTATCTAATGAAAACGCCTCGTGTACCACACAAGAACCGTCCCAAAGAAGCATATCGCGTCCTGTTTTTTCGATGATATATTTTCCTAAATTTTTATCAGGAGCAAAAATAATAGGTTTGTCTTTCGGAATCGATTCTACTATTTTCACGGCATTAGACGAAGTACAAACAATATCGGTTAAAGCTTTAACTTCGGCAGAACAATTTACATAGGTGATAACAATATGATCGGGATGAGATGCTGTAAATTTTTTGAATAAATCAGGAGGACAGGATTCAGCAAGAGAACAGCCCGCTTTTAAATCAGGAAGAATTACTTTCTTGGTAGGATTTAGAATTTTTGCTGTTTCGGCCATAAAATGCACTCCTGCAAAAAGGATAATATCCGCATCGACTTTCATGGCTTCTTGCGATAATCCTAAACTATCCCCAACATAATCTGCAATATCCTGAATATCGGATTCTTGGTAATAATGCGCTAAAATAACTGCATTTTTCTCTTTTTTTAATTCCAATATTCGTTCTTTAAGACTTTTCATTCTCAATTAATTTAATTTCTTGTAATGGCATATTTTTCGAATCAAACAGCAATAATATTGGTTGCAAAGATACACATATTTAAAAAACAATAAAATGGGAATTTTCAGTTGTTTTTTGCTAAAAAAGGAGGCTTTTTTTGGGTTCATTCCAAATTTTAATTGGGGGTTGGCGTATGATAATTATCAGGTTTTTTACGAATCACTTTTACGACATTTGTCGTTTATATTTTAATTAAATTTTATTTTAGTTTATGACAACAAATAAACCGTTACATACTTTTCACATTCCGGTAATGGGATTGGCGTTTACGATTGATAGCCCCATTCGAGTGGCAAAATATGGTATTTCCTCAGTAATTTCGATTGCAGATGATGAGCTTATTGAAAAAATGAGAGCTTTTTACAGTAAAAAATTCGATATTCCGTATCAGGAAATTACCCAAAAAATACACGACTACCGAGCGGAACGAATTTCGTCTTATTTGAATCTAGTAGACAAAATTGTAAAAGAAAAATTCGAAAATTTTAAAAATGAGTTGGTCGAAAGCAAACAAGCTTTAGAAAGTTATATTGCTATGTTGCCGAACAAATCTGAGATTAAAAAAGGATTAGAAAACTTGATGGAAAACGGAATCGCTTTCAAGGAAAACATAAAACAGTATCTTGAAAATAATCTTTCTGCTGGAGAAATCGATGTGAATATTATGACAAAACTCGATAAGGATAATTTTAGTAATGGCGAACAATTGCCAGTTGAGTTTAATGATGCGCACGCGGCACTTCGAGGGTTTGCTAATAGTAATTTAACTTCTTCAGTAGTACTTTCTGCGGGAATGAATCCAAGATTATTCTCTTATTTTGAAAATTTTTCTGCTTTTTTTCCAGATTTCAACAACCATTTGAAAAAGAAAATTATTTTGAAAGTGAGTGATTTTCGTTCGGCAATGATACAAGGTAATTTCTTGGCCAAAAAAGGACTTTGGGTCTCAGAATATCGGATAGAATCGGGACTGAATTGTGGAGGACACGCCTTTGCTACTGAAGGATATTTATTGGGGCCAATTTTAGAAGAATTCAAACAGAAAAAAGACCAATTAGTGCAATCAGCACATGATTTAATGGTAAAAGCTTTGGGGCAAAAAGAACTTCCTATTCCCGAAAAACCATTGGATTTAAAAATTACCGTTCAAGGTGGAGTAGGAACTGCCGAGGAGCATGATTTTTTATTAGATCATTATAATGTAGATTCAGTGGGTTGGGGAACACCCTTTTATTGGTTCCAGAAGCGACTTCGGTCGATGCAGAAACAAGAGCTTTGTTGATTAATGCCAAAGAAAAAGACTTGTATTTGAGTCATATTTCGCCTTTGGGAGTTCCTTTTAACACTCTGAAAGGCACGACTAACGAAATGTTTAAGCAAAAACGTATTGACGAAAATAAAGCGGGGAGTTCTTGTCCGAAGCGATTTTTGGCACTAAGCAAAGAATTTGGAGCGGAAGGAATTTGTACTTCTTCGAAGAAATTTCAAGATGTGAAATTAAACGAATTGGAAGCTATAAAGCATACTTTGACGGCTGAAACTTTTGAAAAAATGAAGTTCAATATTACCGAAAAATCCTGTCTTTGTGTAGGTCTTGCCAATGCATCATATTTAGAAAACGACATCACAATTAAGGGGCAGGAGCAAGGGGTAATTGTTTGTCCGGGACCTAATATGGCTTATTTTGATAAGGAAGTTTCCCTTTCTGAAATGGTGCGCCATATTTATGGTAATGCAACGGTAATGACAGATGTCAATCGTCCGAATTTATTTGTGAAAGAATTGAAAATGTATATCGATTATTTGATGAATGAAATTAGCGAAACCACGGCTGATTTGACCGCAGGGCAAATAAAGAAATGGAACGCTTTTAAAAACAATATGATAGAAGGAATTGGGTTTTATCAAAATTTATTTTCGAACACCAATTATTTTCAAAAAAGTATTGATGCTATTGAAAATCAACTTGAATTTTATAAAACAAAAATTGTTGAAATCAAGATTCCGGAATTAGTGGTAGCCTAAATTTTTAGATTTGAAGTCGTTTAAACTTTTTCGCTTAATCAAAAAGTTTAAACGACTTCTTTGTATAAAAGAGTTCGCTTCAATTTTTATTTCGCTTTTTTGCTTCTGTCTAAATAAACTTCGACATTGCTGCTGTGTCTTATTCTTGTTCGACACTTCCGCCAGAAGATTCTTCTTTTAATATGGTTTTTGGTGTTTTATGATAAGTAATAGAGCTGCCGCTAGAGGCTTTTGCTTCCAGTTTTACAATGGGATAAACAGTAGTACTGCTCCCGCTAGAGGCTTTCGAAACAACCTCATTTGTCATTAAATTTTTTGACTCTATTTGACTTCCACTTGAGGAAGAAGTTTCTAATTTTAATGCTTTCCCACTTGCTTCGATAGTGCTTCCGCTCGAACTTTCTAGGGTAATTGCATCGGCTTCAACATCAATATGTATTTCGCTTCCACTACTCGATTTGACTTCAATGTTTTCGGTTATTAATGCATTATCACTCGTAATTTTCGAGCCACTGCTTGCTCTTAACCCTTTTATTACAGGTATTTTCACATTCACAATAGGTGTTTTGGTTGCATGATAAGGACTGTCAGATTCAATAATCAAAACACCATTTTCTACTTTTGTAATGATGTGTTTTTGCAAATTATCATCGGTTTCAACAAGTATGGATTTAGCGTCAGATTGTTCTACATTTACTTTAATTCCAGAACTTACCTCAATGTTTTTAAACTCTTCACTTATTGTTCTGCTTTGGGTTGTTCTATTTCCGCTTCCGCTTATTTCGATACCTGAATTTGTAGAATAAGAATAGTGCAAACAGGAAGAAAATAATAAAGTAATCAGGGTAACTACAATAAATTTTGTGATGATTGTGATGATCTTTATCATGGCTAATTGGTTTTGATTATGATTCCGTCCTTGCTTACTGACAACCCTTTTTTACTATCTTTTTTATTTATATTTGTTGTTGTGACTTCTCCGTTTACGGTTACTGTCGTTGTAACAATGCTGTCTTTTTCTTCAGTATTAGTATTTATTTCTATGTTTTCTTCGTCGTTTAAACAATTCGAGCATGTTATTTTATCAGTTTCAACTTTGTAAACGGCATCACTAAAATTAGGGCGCCATAAAAAATAATCATCATCCGTGCAATCATAATGTTCCATAGATTGATCCATTTTCAATAAAGTGCCTTTGGGTAAAAATAAAGTGATTTCTATTTCTTGATTACGAAATTTTTCTTTTAAATCAATCAACAAATAATTGTCTAATAGCAATTGATTTCCAACTATTTTATAATTGTATTTTATCTTTTCGGCTCTTTGCTTTGCTTCAAACAGATTTTCCCCTTTTGCCTCTTTTTCAATTTGAATATAAGGCAATTTTGTATCTGTTTTTGCAATTCTAAAGCTAACGTTATTAGAATAAATGACGTCGTTACCCGTTGAATCCAATGTAATTTTAAAGTCATCATGCTCATCTAAGCTTTTGGCAAAATAATCATTATGCTTCATTTTTATATACAGTGTGTCGGTTAGTTTCATATTTATAGTTTCCTTTTTGACCACTCTTCCGTCAATAGCAAAGGCGGATGCTTCTTTTATTCCGATGGAAATTACTAATGAAACCGAGAGTAGCCAAATAGCTAATAAAGTATATTTTGCAATGTTTCCAATAGATTTCATATTGGGAGATACTAATTTGAAACCCAATATCGATAAGAAAAAGAATGGAATTCCCACAGCAAAAAACATCAATAATCCAAAAGTCCAAACGGGATAATCTGTAAAATTTCCGGCTTCGATAAAACCTTGCCATGGAAAATCAATAAAAACTCCCGTTCCTAATGTAAAATTCCAACCAATAGGAAAAACAACACTATTAATCCTCCTATAATTAAAAGAACTCCAAGAAATTTAGAAAAAACTCTCAAAATCGCAATGATAAAATTACCAAAAGAGTTTCCTATTTTTTCGGCTCCCGTCTTAATTTGATTGCCGTATTTGTCATAATCAACATTTTTTAGTTTCTCTGAAACCGAGTCAAATTCCTCACGTACTTTTTTTTCGATATTCGAAATGGTTACCGGTTCTCCTGTCATTTCTAGTTTTTGGGCAGTTGTTCTTGCTTCTGGCATGACAATCCAAAGAATAATATAGGCTAAAACACCCGTTCCCCAAGCAAAAACCATTACTAAAAGAAGGATTCGAAGCCAAACTTTGTCAATCCCAAAATAATGCCCCAAGCCAGCAAGTACACCACCAATCATCCCGTGTTCAGTATCACGATACAGTTTTCTTGTTTTTAACGAAGCGGAATCTGTCGTAGTATTTTCAGTTCCTTCCTCGTCAATTCTATAATCTTCGGGTTGTCCCATTACCGCAATCACTTCGTCAACATCTTTTAAACCCACCACGTGTTTTTCGGATTTTTGCTTTTCGGTCAATAATTCCGAAACACGCATTTCGATGTCTTTGATGATTTCGTCTTGCCCTGATGAATTGGAAAGCGAACGTTTTATAGCGTCAAAATAACGGGTTAATTTTTGATAAGCATCTTCATCAATATGGAAGAACATTCCGCCTAAGTTTATATTTACAGTTTTGTTCATGGCTATTGTTTTTGTTTGGTGATTAGGTTTACGGCATCTGATAATTCTGTCCAAGTGCCATTTAATTCGTTTAAAAATGTTTGTCCAATTTCGGTCAGACCATAGTATTTTCTTGGCGGACCAGATAAGGATTCTTCCCAGCGATAGCTGAGCAATCCATCATTTTTTAATCGGGTAAGCAGCGGATAAACCGTTCCCTCTACAACGAGTAATTTTGCGGTTTTTAAGGCGTCTAATATTTCCGAAGTATATGCTTCTTTGTCTTTTAGCACAGACAAGATGCAAAATTCGAGAACCCCTTTTCGCATTTGGGCTTTTGTGTTTTCAATGTTCATGATTCTCTTTTTGTTTTTTTGATTTGATAAAACTGTTCGTTTTTTTGATTGATGATTTTTTTGAGCTATTTAAGTTTGATTTGCTCGTATGCTGTTAGCCAACCGTTAGTATTGTCTTTATTTTATAAAATTAATAGTCAACGGATAGCGGTATTTTTCTCCATTCGATGTTTTTACTGCTGCATAGATTATTAAGAAGAATTCTGTAATTTTTAAACCAAAAAAGGTAAGAATCGATAAAAATGCTACAATTACAATTCCGCTAATGTCTTCTAAATTTAAATGATGCAAGAAGAAACTAGGCTCATCCACGATAGAATAAATAGGTAGTGTACTGAAAATTGTAAAAACTAAAATTGGAATTGCAATCATGGAAAGGATGAGTGTATACAACAACATACTCAACTGGAAATTGAGCACTTGTTTTCCGTTGTAATCTATAAATTCCGATTCCTCTTTTTTTGAAGTCCAAATCAATATTGGAAAAATATAATTTCCAAACGGAATACAATATTGGCTCAAAGTGCTCAAATGAATATAAGTTGCTATATTATTTTCGTTAGTCGTTTTCATAATTCAAAGGTATAGTAATTTCTTATGCAAATATATATCTATTAAACGGTATCTTGTATCGCATAGTAGTATATATTAACAAAAAATTAACATATTTTTAAAATTAAATTTTTTGTATTCTTTCAGTAAACCTAATAAATACAAAGGATGGAGTATTTTTTGCTAATTTATAGGTATTGAAAAAAGAGTGTTGCTTTTTTCGTATTTTTACTAAGCAAAATATTCGATATGAAAATTACAGCGAAGAACCTAAATCTATTTTTAGCATTCAAGATACCATCGGCATTTATTTGTTGTGTTAGGGTAAAACAAATGGATGAAATTAAATGTGTGGTGGCGGTCAAGCACCGCTGGATAAATCAAAATCCGTTTCACTCGATGTATTTTGCAGTTCAAGCGATGGCGGCAGAACTTTCAACAGGAGCCTTAGTTAGGCTTCAAATTCAAAAGAACAATAAAAAGATTTCGATGTTAGTCACGGCCAATAAGAGTAACTTTACAAAAAAGGCTGTCGGAAGAATCAGTTTTGTATGTAATGATGGGGCATTGGCGCAGCAATTCATCAAGGAGGCGATTGTCACAGGCGAGAGGCGGGTTTTTTGGATGAAGTCTATTGGTACAAACTCAGATGGCGTTCAGGTTGCTGAAATGGATTTTGAATGGAGTGTTAAGCTAAAATCAGAGTAAAATATTCGCAAATGGAGTATAAAAACAAAAAAAGCTTCGCTAGTTTAACGAAGCTTTTTCTAATATAAGGTATAGTGAATTAATAATTATTTAGAAGCCTATAAGCTAACCTTAAAGTTCAAATTTAAAACCTGATATAGAATTGAATCTATACAAATTTATGTAAACTAAAACGGGATAGTCTTAAAATTATATTAAAATTTAGCCAGAGAAGAAGCCCCATTTTTTAATCGTATATTTTTGACATCAGACATTATATAGTGACAATTTGACATTTTAAAAGAATTGGCAGTACTTTTGCAATCCAAACGAAAGTATAAAAATGAAGTTTAAGAATATTTTTAAAAATAATACGAGAATGACGACTGAAAACAACTTAAATGAAGAGATTGTAGATCAAAATCCAATGGAGAATAACGAAAATAATTCGGATGCTTTAGACTCGACAATCGAGGAACGAGTAGAGGAAATCACAAGAGAAGAACAATTATCTCAGGATTTAGCTTCTGAAAGAGATAAATTTTTGCGTTTATTTGCTGAATTTGAAAATTACAAGCGCAGAACAACAAAGAACGTATCGAGTTGTTTAAAACAGCCAATCAAGAAGTGTTATCGGCGATGCTTCCTGTTTTGGATGATTTTGACAGAGCACTAGCCGAAATTAAAAAAACGGATGACAATATTTTAATTCAAGGTGTCGAACTTATTCAAGAAAAACTAAAAAGCACCTTGGTTTCAAAAGGGTTGGAAGAAGTCGAAATAAAAGCGGGAGATGCTTTTGATGCTGATTTTGCAGAGGCAATAACTCAAATTCCAGCTCCAAGTCCAAAAATGAAAGGAAAAATTGTCGACGTGATAGAAAAAGGTTACAAATTAGGCGATAAAATTATTCGTTTTCCAAAGGTTGTCATTGGAAATTAAATTTTAAAAATCCCAATCGCACCCTGAGCTTGTCGAAGGGCTAAACCCTAAACTTAAAAATGAAAAAAGATTTTTACGAAATATTAGGCATAAGCAAAAATGCCGATGCTGCCGAAATAAAAAAAGCGTACCGAAAAAAAGCGCTTGAGTTTCATCCTGACAAAAATCCTGGCAATGCTGCTGCAGAAGAAAAATTTAAACTTGCTGCCGAAGCTTACGAAGTATTAAGCGACCCAAATAAAAAAGCCAAATACGATCAATATGGTCATCAAGCCTTTGATAATGGAGGTGGTGGTTATGGTGGCGGTCACATGAATATGGATGATATTTTCAGCCAATTTGGAGATATTTTTGGGAGTGCTTTTGGAGGAGGCGGTTTTAGTGGAGGCGGCGGCGGTTCACGTCGTGTAAAAGGAAGTAATCTTCGCATAAAAGTGAAGTTGACTCTCGAAGAAATTGCTAATGGTGTCGAGAAAAAAGTAAAGGTAAAACGCAAAGTTCAAGCTCCTGGAGTTTCGTATAAAACCTGTTCTACTTGTAACGGTCAAGGTCAAGTAATGCGCGTGACAAATACCATTTTAGGACGAATGCAATCCGCATCAACCTGTCCTACTTGTGGTGGTTCAGGGCAAATATTAGACAAAAAACCTTCGGAATCTGATGCTCAAGGAATGATTCTAGAAGATGAAACGGTTACTATAAAAATTCCTGCTGGTGTAGTTGACGGTATGCAACTGAAAGTCTCTAATAAAGGAAATGATGCGCCAGGAAATAGTATTCCTGGGGATTTAATTGTTGCCATCGAAGAGGTTGAGCATGAGTTTTTGAAGCGTGAAGGAGAGAATTTGCATTTTGATTTATACATCAGTTTTGCCGAAGCCGTTTTGGGAATTTCAAAAGACATCGAAGCCATCAACGGAAAAGTGAGAATCAAACTCGAAGAAGGAATCCAATCGGGTAAGATTCTAAGGTTAAAAGGAAAAGGAATTCCTAGTATTAACGGTTATGGAACTGGCGATTTATTGGTTCACGTCAATGTCTGGACGCCTAAAACGCTAAACAAAGAGCAAAAACAGTTTTTTGAAAAAAACCTAACCGATGAGAATTTTATTCCAAATCCTGAAAAAGGAGACAAATCCTTTTTTGAGAAAGTTAAAGATATGTTCTCATAATTTTTTAATTATGTGAATTTTTTTCCCATCCTTGTAAAATCAAGGGTGGTTTTTTTGTTATATTTAACAGCTTATTAGCACTATTTTTCTATTTTTACCAACCCAAGACCAATACGGTCGAACAGATGAAATAAATCATAAATTAGAATGGGTAATATACTTGAAGTTAAAAATGTTGTCAAGAAATATGGCGATTATGTGGCACTTAACGAAGTTTCACTTAGGGTTCCAAAAGGAAGTATTTATGGACTTCTAGGCCCAAATGGAGCTGGTAAAACATCCTTAATCCGAATCATCAACCAAATCACGATGCCTGATAGTGGCGAAATTATTCTCGATGGCGAAAAATTAAGTCCAAAACACATTCAGCACATAGGTTATTTGCCCGAAGAACGCGGTTTATACAAATCGATGAAAGTGGGCGAACAATGCCTGTATCTGGCACAAATGAAAGGACTTTCGAAAGCCGAAGCAAAAATACAATTAGACTATTGGTTCGAAAGATTGGGAATTCAAGGGTGGTGGAATAAAAAAATTCAAGAGCTTTCTAAAGGGATGGCTCAGAAAGTACAATTTGTAGTTTGCGTTTTGCATAAACCAAAATTGCTGATTTTCGACGAGCCTTTCTCTGGATTTGATCCTGTAAATGCAAACATAATCAAGGACGAAATCCTTGAATTAAGAAATCAAGGCGCAACCATAATTTTCTCTACTCATCGGATGGAAAGTGTTGAAGAATTGTGCAATCATATTGCATTAATTCATAAATCGAATAAACTTATCGAAGGAAAACTCGATGATAGTAAGCGTGAATTTAGAACTAATAGTTTTGAAGTAGGTATTTTATCGGATAATATCGAAGGATTAATGTACGATATCACGCAGAAATTTAAGGTAGGTCAAACGAATTTTAAATCATTAAACAATGAATTAAAACTCGAGATTCAATTAGGCAATGCAGCACCAAATGAATTATTAAACCTTCTTGTACAAAGAGGACAAGTCACTCATTTTGCAGAAAAAATTCCAAGTGTAACCGATATTTTTATTCAAGCAGTAAGCGAAAAGTAATTTTTTGGAAATCTAAAACCCAAGACCTAAAATGAGCATCATATCACTAATAATAAAAAGAGAGTTTGTCGCTAAGGTGCGCAATAAATCATTCATTGTAATGACTTTTTTAAGCCCCTTGCTTTTTGTGGGAATAGCCGCTTTTGTTGGTTATTTGAGTTCTATGAAAGCCGATACCAAGCGAATTGCTATTCACGATGAAACAGGTTTGTTTGCAACTGAATTTTTATCCTTGAACAAGAAAAATAGCGAATACCACTATTATGATTTGACTCCAATTGATGTCAAATATTTAAAAGATAGCATTACAAACGAGAACTTCGAGGGATTGCTTTGCATACCAAAAGTGTCTAACGAAAAGCATTTAGAAAATAAAATTCAGTTCATATCAAACGAAAGTCCAAGCATTTCATTTATCGAAAAAATACAAGGAGTAATAGCAAAAAAACTTACCAAAGACAATTTCGAAAAAGCTAAACTAGACACATTGGCAATAAAAAATGCCCAAGCTATGGTTGCTATAAACCTTGCAAAAGCCTCTGGAGAGGAAAGTTTGAAAGGACTTAACGAAATTAAGATTGCTATTGGCGGAGCTTTTGGCTATCTCATCATGATGTTTATTATTATTTATGGCAATATGGTCATGCGCAGCGTTATCGAGGAAAAAACGAATCGTATTGTCGAAATTATTATTTCATCAGTAAAACCATTTCAATTAATGATGGGAAAAATCATAGGAACCTCATTGGCGGGATTGCTTCAATTTTTTATTTGGGCAATTATTGGTTTAACATTAATGTTTGCTGCCTCGGTATTTTTAGGAATTGATGCCAGTCCAACTGCAAAAATCCCGCCCCAAATGATGCATTCTGCACTACAAGGATTTACGGGAACTGCCCAAACGATTATTTTTGAATTGGAGAGTTTGCCTATCGCTACCATCCTAATCAGTTTTGTGATTTATTTTATAGGAGGGTATTTTTTATACAGTTCATTTTACGCAGCCATTGGTGCCGCAGTCGATAGCGAAACCGATTCGCAACAGTTTCTTTTGCCTATTATTATGCCTTTAATTTTAGCCGTTTACATCGGATTTTTTACGGTTATCAATGACCCACACGGAACAATTGCGACTGTGTTTTCGATGATTCCGCTCACGTCGCCTATCGTGATGCTCATGCGAATTCCGTTTGGTGTGCCTTGGTGGCAACTCGCAATTTCGATTATCTTGCTTTTTGGCACCTTCTTTTTTGTGGTTTGGTTTGCTGCAAAAATTTACCGAGTTGGGATATTGATGTATGGCAAAAAACCAACTTGGAAAGAATTATATAAATGGTTGCAATATTGAATCATTAATCGATTAACCAAAAAAAGAAACAAATGAGCAAAATACTAATCATAGAAGACGAAGCCGCTATCCGAAGAGTGCTTACTAAAATACTTTCTGAAGAGAATGACACCTATCAGGTTGACGATGCAGAAGATGGAATTCAAGGGTTAGAAAAAATAAAAAACAACGATTACGACCTCGTTTTGTGCGATATTAAAATGCCAAAAATGGACGGTGTCGAAGTGCTTGAAGCGGTCAAAAAAATAAAACCAGAAATTCCGATGGTCATGATTTCTGGTCATGGCGATATGGAAACTGCCATACAAACCATGCGTTTGGGAGCTTTTGATTACATTTCGAAACCGCCAGATTTAAACCGATTATTGAATACCGTTCGCAATGCGTTAGACAAAAAGCAACTTGTAGTCGAAAATAAAATTCTCAAGAAAAAAGTCAGTAAGAATTACGAAATGATTGGCGAAAGCGACCCCATCAATCATATCAAACTGATGATTGAAAAAGTGGCTCAAACCGAAGCCAGAGTTTTAATTACAGGATCAAACGGAACCGGAAAAGAACTCGTTGCGCATCAATTACACGAACAAAGTCAACGCGCTAATTTTCCGTTAGTCGAAGTGAATTGCGCAGCCATTCCGAGTGAATTAATCGAAAGTGAATTATTTGGTCACGTAAAAGGGGCTTTTACTTCGGCGGTAAAAGATCGTGCAGGAAAATTTGAAGCCGCAGACAAAGGAACTATTTTCTTAGATGAAATAGGCGACATGAGTCTTTCGGCTCAAGCCAAAGTGTTACGCGCTTTGCAAGAAAGTGTGATTACCCGAGTAGGTGCTGATAAAGACATCAAAGTCGATGTTCGTGTCATTGCTGCCACCAATAAAGATTTGAAAATAGAAATTGCCGAAGGGCGTTTCCGAGAAGATTTATACCATCGTTTGGCTGTGATTTTAATAAAAGTCCCAGCATTGAATGATAGAAGAGACGATATTCCGATGTTGATTACGCATTTTGCTGAGAAAATTGCTTCTGAGCAAGGGAATGCTGTAAAGACTTTTTCGAAAGAGGCTATTAAATTATTACAAGAATACGATTGGACTGGAAATATTCGCGAATTGCGAAATGTGGTCGAAAGACTAATTATACTTGGCGGAAACGAGATTTCTGAAAATGATGTGCAATTGTTTGCGAGTAAATAAATTAGCCATAAGGCAATAGCCAATAGGTTAAAGTTACGCTGTAACTATATAATAATTTTTGCTTTTGGCTAATGCCTTTTGCCTAATTACTAAAAAAAATGAAATTAAAAAAAATAAACGAAAACCTTCAACAAGCACTTATTGATAGTGGTCTGACCGAAGCCAATAACTTGCAACAGGAGACATTTTCGACCATAAAAAGTGGTGCCGATTGTATTGTTATATCTCCAAAAGGAAGTGGAAAAACGACGACAATCGTTATCAATGTAATTCAAAAATTAGCCGGAACTAGCGAAGAGTCTCCAAGAGCTTTACTCATTGTAGAGGACAAAGCCAAGGTGTTAGAAATGGAGGAACTTTTCGAAAAATACGGAAAAAATTCTGGATTAGAAGTTTATGGTGTGCATGATAAAGGAGATATGGAATATGATAAAAATTATATTTCGACCGGAATCGATGTTTTAATTGGGACTCCAAATAAACTGAATGAAATGTTCACCACGGCTGGGTTTAACATAAATCGGTTAAGGATGTTTATTCTTGATGATGCGGATCCAATTTTGAAACTACGGCATGAAACAAAAATCATGCGTATCTCGAATAGTATCACTAAGACACAGCGTATTATTTTCTCGGAAGTATTCTCTGAAAGGATAGGAATTCTTGCCGATAAAATGCTGGTTGAACCTTTTGAATTCGATTTTGAGGAGGAGGAAGAAGACGAAGAAATAGAAGAATAATTTAATAAAATAAGACAAAATGGGATTAATGAAAGTGTTTTCGGGAAGTGAGATTTTAGCGCAAGCTTTGCAACAAAAAATAGAAGAAATTGGAGTAAATACCATTGTAAAAAACAATATCCAATCCGCTAGATTGGGTGGTTTTGGAAACTTAGGTCAGGCAGTTGAATTGTTTATTCAAGAAACTGATTTTGCTAAGGCCAATCCTGTAATTGAGGCGTTTCGATTGAGTATCTAAAATTGCATCTTTGTTTTCTAGATGACAGTATACTATGGATATAGCTGCAAGAAAAAATGGAATTGGTCGATTGGTTGCTTCATATCAATGATGAAAGTAAACTAAAAAAAGGGATTGCATTAAAATCTGTTTTGGATAACGAAGTTGTGGCTCACACTATTAGTGGTTATCCTGTTGATAAAGAGGAATGCATTACTATGGTTAAAGAAGCCGATGAGCGAATATCATCAGCAAAATATACTACTATAGAAGATTTAGAAAAGGAGTTCAATGTTTTAGAAGCTATAGAGAAAATTTTGAAAAAGTATAAATTGGAAAAACTTGGAGTTCCTTCAGATCATAGAGATGAATTAGATAATCGATTGGAAATTTATAGAGAGAATCCCCAAGATGTACAAAATGAGCGAACCCCTCGCTGCCGCACGAATCCTTTCGTGTGGTTTGATTAAATATTAAACATTCTAAAAACTAAAAAACACCTATTAAAGACCGTTTTATAACTACAAACAAATACTTATACCATTGACTAATACAGTTTAGTCCAAAAAGGAGATGAAACGATATATTCAAATTCACAGGTTTTCTTGACAATTTCATTAGTTAGTTTTTTCACCTCATTCTCTATGAAAGAACTTACCTCTTCTAGTGATTTGTGCAGTTTTCCAGTAAAAGCCCTTTTCATTCGCCACCATATTTTTTCTGAGGGATTGAGTTCTGGTGAATATGGTGGGATAAAAAGTAACGCTATGTTATTTGGAATGGTAAGGGTCTTTGATTTGTGAAATGCACCATTATCTAAGATTATTATTTTAAATTCATCAGGTCTCTCTTTTGAAAATTCATTTAGGAATAGTTGAAAATTATTTGAATTGCAATGGGGTAATTCCAATTCAAAATGATCTCCTGTAAATGGTGAATAAGCACCAAATAACCATGTGGCTTTGAATACTTGTTGAAAGACACATATCGGCTTAATTCCTTTTGCCGTTAAGGCTTTTCCGTTTCTAGTAAACATCCCGAACCGACTTTCATCTTGACAATACAAGTTTATTGTTTTAAATCCCCATCCTTTTTCGTTGTAGATGTTTTCACATTCTTTACTGAAATTTTTTTAAAATCCTCAACCTTAATTTGGTCTTTCTTAACATGAATTTTTCTTGCGGTCTTTATTTTTGCCTTGAATTTTCTATAAACGTACCCTTTGAAAGTGCTGTAATTAGTTTGTTTCCCAAACTTTTCATCAAACCAAGCTAACAGTTCGACGTATCCAACAAACCCGTTTTCAGGATTAAACATCTGTTCTCTTAAAGCTTGCTCTTCTTCCAAAGTTATAACACTGGGCTTGTATCCTTTTTTAGAATGTCTTGTCAGTAGTTCAATCCCTCCATTAATATAGAGGTCGCGCCACGACTGAATACTATTATGATTAACCCCTATGGCTTGAGCAACCTCTCTTTTAGAAATTCCATTCAGTTCATTTTCTTTAAAAACAAGTAAAGCATGTACTCTCTTTGCAATCATGGGGTTGCTCTTTTTTTGAATTTTTTTGAGCTCCGACAAGCTCTCCTTTATTGTAAATATTTTTGGTGACGACATATATTTTCTTTCTTAAGCCAAATATACGATTTTATATTTTAGTCCAATGTGAATAAAAAAAATGTTTCGAGTGTTTTTGGACTATTTTATAAAAATCAATGGTATTAAAACAAACTACCACACGAAAGGATTCGTGCGGTAGCGGGGTTTTGTATTTGGAAGATTTGGCAAATCCGAATAATGGACTTAATTTAGTTCCAAACTGCTTGTAGCAAGGAAACGATAAAGAGGAATGTGGTCGTTTGGATTGATAATGTGGATGATGAGTTAACACATTTTGGCGATCTTGTCGTGGCTTCAAATAATAATCATGGTGTTGCCGAAGTCGTTAGGAGATTTATTTTGAATTAGCCTATCTTTGCGCCTTCAAAAAATGTTCAAGGTTCAACAACTTTAAACTTTTGAGCATTAAACTTTAAACAAAAATTAATGATTACAGTTAACGATGTTTCCGTTCAGTTTGGCGGAACGACCTTATTCAGCGACGTTTCTTTTGCTATAAACGAAAATGATAAAATTGCCCTTATGGGTAAAAACGGAGCGGGAAAATCGACACTTTTAAAAATAATTGCAGGTCAAAGCAAACCATCAACGGGAAATATTTCGGCACCAAAAGAGGCTGTTATAGCTTATTTGCCTCAGCATTTGTTAACTACGGATGGAGCAACTGTAATGGAGGAAACTTCAAAAGCCTTTGGCGAAATCTTTAGGATGAAAGCTGAAATTGACGAAATCAATGAGCAATTAACCGTTCGCACGGATTATGAAAGTGATGCGTATATGAAATTGATTGAAAGAGTTTCGGATTTAAGTGAGAAATTCTATGCTATTGAAGAAGTAAATTATGAAGCGGAGGTAGAGAAAATTTTAATTGGTTTGGGTTTTGTTCGAGAGGATTTTACCCGTCAAACATCCGAGTTTTCTGGCGGTTGGCGAATGAGGATTGAATTGGCTAAAATCCTTTTACAAAAACCAGATTTGATTTTGCTCGATGAACCTACGAATCACATGGATATTGAGAGTATTCAGTGGTTAGAGGATTTTTTGATTAATTCGGCCAAAGCCGTTGTGGTAATTTCGCACGATAGAGCTTTTGTCGATAATATTACCAATCGCACCATTGAAGTTACGATGGGACGAATTTATGACTACAAAGCCAAGTATTCCCATTATTTAGAACTTAGAAAAGATAGAAGAATTCATCAGCAAAAAGCTTATGATGAGCAACAAAAGTTTATAGCAGACAATCAGGCATTTATTGATCGATTTAGAGGAACGTTTTCTAAAACAGATGCTGTTCAATCTCGTGTGAAAATGTTAGAAAAGTTGGTTATTGTTGAGGTTGATGAGGTCGATACTTCGGCTTTGAAACTGAAATTTCCGCCCGCAGTTCGTTCTGGACAATATCCTGTTATTGTCAAAGAAATGGCTAAATCTTATGGGAATCATGTGGTTTTCAAAGATGCTAATATTGTAATCGAAAGAGGTCAAAAAGTAGCTTTCGTGGGTAAAAATGGAGAAGGAAAATCGACGATGATCAAAGCTATAATGAAAGAAATTGGTATTGATAGCGGTTCGGTTGAAATTGGTCACAATGCGCAAATTGGCTATTTTGCACAAAATCAAGCGGCTTTATTAGACGAAAATGCGACCATTTTTGAAACCATTGATGCAATTGCTGTGGGCGATGTTCGTACTAAAATTAAGGACATTTTAGGTGCTTTTATGTTTCACGGCGACGATGTGACTAAAAAAGTAAAAGTGCTTTCGGGTGGAGAGAAAACACGTTTGGCAATGATTAAATTATTGTTAGAACCCGTAAATTTATTAATCCTAGATGAGCCTTCGAATCATTTAGATATGAAGACCAAAGACATTATCAAAGATGCCTTGCGAGATTTTGATGGAACTTTAATTTTGGTTTCTCACGATCGTGATTTCCTCGATGGATTGGCAACAAAGGTTTTCGAGTTTGGTAACAAAAGAGTGAAAGAGCATTTCGAAGATATTGCGGGTTTCTTAGCGCACAAAAAAATGGAGAATCTTAGAGAAATCGAAAAGTAATCTTTGAGTTGTTTTGATATCGACGAGGCTGTTTCTTGGTAGAGACAGCCTCGTTTATTATTTTGTTAGATTTCAAAATGCAACATTATAGCATCGCTATCACTTATGTTATAAACGTATTCCTGGAGGAAGTAATTCTTTGTAAACGGGATTTTTTTTAAAGAAAGTTGCAATTTTAGGAAGAATAGGAACCACTTTTAGTTTTCTTTCAATGGCAATTGACATAATGTTTTTGAGTAAATTTGAAATAAAAATTTCGTCATCAAACGATTCGGGTACATGAATTTTGGTCAAAAATATTTTTTTCTCTTGGAAGGAATATTCAACACTCACTAATCCTTGATTGGTTGTGGCTTCAAATTGTCTGGCAAAAGTGTTGTCCTTAATATCAATAATGACTGTTGGTTCCATGAGATTTGTTTTATTTCTTGGTGTTTAAGCAAAAATATTTTTGATTGTCAACTTTCATTTTTGCCTTTTGGAGAAATAAGAGATACAAAAGTATCGATTTGATTTTCAGTATCAAATGATTTTGGGCTCTATTCTTTGTAATAGCTTGGTTGGTATTTTTTTTTTTTTTTGATAATATGACGGACTAATCGGAGTTGGTTTCATTAAAAAAATTAATTTTATACAAAATTTGTTGCTGTAAATTGGCGTGTTGTTGCAAAACGTTAAAACCCTATTATGAGTAAAATACCTGTTTATTTTATGCCAGGATTAGCGGCAAGTGCTATGATTTTTGAACGAATTATTCTTTCGGCAGATGTTTTCGAAACGGTGCTTTTAGAATGGGAAATTCCTTTAGATAAAGAAACTTTGTTTGACTATGCAAAGCGAATGGCTCAAAAGATAATCCATAAAAACCCTGTTTTGATTGGGGTTTCTTTCGGAGGAATTTTAGTTCAGGAAATGTCGAAATTTGTCGATGCTAGAAAAGTGATTATTATTTCGAGTGTCAAAAGTAATTCGGAATTTCCCATAAAAATGAAGCTGGCAAAAACCACAAAAGCCTATAAGCTAATCCCAACAAATTTACTTGAACATGTCGAAAGTCTTGTTCCCTTTTCTTTTGGCTCTAAAATAAATAAGAAACTCAAGTTGTATGAAAAGTTTTTAGCTTTTAGAGACCGACGTTATTTGGATTGGGCAATCGAGCAAGTGGTTTTGTGGGAACGAACGATTGTTGATGAAAAGGTAATTCATATACACGGAGATGAGGACGAAGTTTTTCCGATAAAATTTATTGAAAATTGCATCGTTGTCAAGGGCGGAACACATAGTATGATTTTGACTAAGTATCGGTGGTTTAATGAAAATTTGCCTAAAATTATTTTGGAATAAAAAAAACTTGCCACGAATTACACTAATTTTTACAAATTGAATAAGTGAAAATTAGAGGCATTCGTGGCTAATTTTAATCTTGGAAAAGATATTGAGGAAAAAGCTAAATTTTCTTCATTTGCTCTTTCATCATCTTGATTTGGTCGGCCAACATATTTTGTTTGTCTAATTTTTTGGCTTCATTTAGCAAATTTGTTGCTTCTAGTTTTCTTCTTCTAGTCATGGCAACTCCTGCCAAGTTCAACTTAGCAACGGCTAAATCCATATCCATTGACAATCCCAATTCAATTGCTTTTTTGAAATATTTTTCAGCCTGATTGATATTCGTTTGCGAAAGCATAATTCCGTGTAGATAATTGAAATACCCTTGTTGTTTTCTTACCAAAGCAGCTTCTGGTTTTTTGATATAAGCCAACCATTTTTTAGCACCTTCAAAATCTTGTTTTCTTAATTTCAAGAAGGCTAACAAAATAAATTCATTTTTGAAATAAAGAAAAATAGGAAATGCAGTTAGTAAAATCAGAAAGATTCCATTGCCTATATAGGATTCTGTAAATTGCCAAACAGCAGCAGCTGCAATGAGTCCAGCGATAAAGAGCTTAATATTTTTATGAAACATGGTGTAAGTTTTTAAGTGAACAAAGATAGTAAAAGGAATTAAAAAAAAATTATAAAACCACTTGTCAGAAATAAAAGTCTTTGTATATTTGCACTCGGTTTTAGAGCAACAAAATTCAAAACCGCGAGGCACTTAAATACATTTTTTAAAGATACAAAGCAATGAGCAAAAGAACGTTTCAACCATCGAAAAGAAAAAGAAGAAATAAGCACGGATTTATGGACAGAATGGCTTCTGCAAATGGAAGAAAAGTCCTAGCTCGTCGTAGAGCCAAAGGAAGACACAAATTGACTGTTTCTTGCGAACCAAGACATAAAAAATAATGTTTCTATAAACATCATAAAGGCGTTACTTTTTTTAGTATCGCCTTTTTTTATACCTAAGCCCCACCCAACCTCCCCAAAGAAAGGCGAGGAGTAAATAAAGAATAACATATTTAATAGCTACACAATGCCAAAAGACAACTCCATAAAATCGGTTTTAATAATAGGTTCAGGACCAATAGTTATCGGTCAAGCTTGCGAATTTGATTATGCAGGTTCCCAATCGGCGCGTTCTATTCGTGAGGAAGGAATCGAGGTAATTTTGATTAACTCGAATCCTGCAACTATCATGACCGATCCCTCAATGGCTGATCATATTTATTTATTGCCGTTGACCACAAAATCAATCATTCAAATTCTAAAAGAGCATCCACAAATTGATGCTGTTTTGCCAACAATGGGCGGGCAAACCGCTTTGAACTTATGTTTAGAAGCGGAAGAAAAAGGAATTTGGGATGATTTTGGAGTAAAATTGATTGGAGTCGATGTAAATGCTATCAATATTACCGAAGATAGAGAGCAGTTTAAACAATTGCTAAAGAAAATTGATGTGCCATCTGCACCAGCAGAAATCTGTACTTCTTTCCTTCGTGGAAAAGAAATTGCACAGGAATTTGGTTTTCCATTAGTTATTCGTCCTTCGTTTACATTGGGTGGAACTGGAGCTGCGATTGTATACAAAAAAGAAGATTTCAACGAACTTTTAACTCGTGGTTTAGAAGCGTCTCCTATTCATGAAGTATTGATTGATAAGGCTTTGATGGGTTGGAAAGAATATGAATTGGAATTGTTGAGGGATAAAAATGACAACGTAGTTATTATTTGTTCTATCGAAAATATGGATCCAATGGGAATTCATACTGGAGATTCTATCACGGTGGCACCAGCAATGACGTTATCTGACACGACTTTTCAAAAAATGCGTGATTATGCTATTTTGATGATGCGCAGCATCGGAAATTTTGCTGGAGGTTGTAACGTGCAATTTGCTGTTTCGCCTGACGAAAAAGAAGATATTGTAGCGATTGAAATCAATCCTCGTGTGTCTCGATCTTCAGCTTTGGCTTCAAAAGCAACGGGGTATCCTATTGCAAAAATTGCTTCGAAACTGGCTTTGGGGTATAATTTAGATGAATTGCAAAACCAAATTACCAAATCGACTTCGGCACTTTTCGAACCGACTTTGGATTATGTGATTGTAAAAATTCCACGTTGGAACTTCGATAAATTTGAAGGTGCTGACAGAACTTTGGGACTTCAAATGAAATCCGTAGGTGAAGTTATGGGTATTGGACGCTCGTTCCAAGAAGCCTTGCACAAAGCCACCCAATCTTTAGAAATCAAAAGAAATGGGCTAGGAGCTGACGGAAAAGGATATAAAAACTACGAGCAAATTATCGAGAAATTAACTTTTGCGAGTTGGGATCGTGTTTTTGTGATTTATGACGCCATTGCGATGGGAATTCCATTGAGTCGCATTCACGAAATTACCAAAATCGATATGTGGTTCTTGAAACAATATGAGGAATTGTATAGTTTAGAAAGAGAAATTTCTAGCTTCAAATTAGAAACTTTACCAAGAGAATTGCTTTTAGAAGCCAAGCAAAAAGGATTTGCCGACCGACAAATTGCACACATGTTGGGTTGTTTAGAAAGTCAAATTTATAGTTTGCGCTCTTCTATGAACATCAATCGTGTGTTTAAATTAGTAGATACTTGTGCTGCTGAGTTTAAGGCTTTAACCCCTTATTATTACTCAACTTTTGAGGCTGAAATAGAAAAAGCAAACGGAGAACGCTATGTTCATAACGAAAGTATCGTAACCGAAAAGAAAAAGATAATTGTTTTGGGTTCAGGACCAAACCGAATTGGACAAGGAATCGAATTTGATTACTCTTGTGTTCACGGTGTACTTGCAGCAAAAGAATGTGGTTACGAAACCATCATGATTAACTGTAATCCAGAAACGGTTTCGACCGATTTTGATACTGCTGATAAATTGTATTTTGAGCCTGTTTTTTGGGAACATATTTACGACATCATTCAGCACGAAAAACCGGAAGGAGTTATTGTGCAACTAGGCGGGCAAACGGCTTTGAAAATTGCTGAAAAATTAGCCAAATACGGAATAAAAATTATAGGAACTAGCTTTGATGCTTTGGATTTAGCCGAAGATAGAGGAAGATTTTCAGAGCTTTTGACCGATTTAAAAATTCCTTTTCCACAGTTTGGTATTGCCGAAACGGCGGATGAAGCCTCGGCATTAGCAGATAAATTAGATTTTCCTTTATTGATTCGTCCTTCTTATGTTTTAGGCGGTCAGGGGATGAAAATCGTAATCAACAAACAAGAATTAGAAGAACACGTTATCAATTTATTGAAAACGATTCCAGGAAATAAATTACTTTTAGATCATTATTTAGATGGTGCTATCGAAGCCGAAGCCGATGCTATTTGCGATGGTGAAAACGTGTATATCATTGGAATAATGGAACACATTGAGCCTTGTGGCGTGCATTCAGGCGATAGTAATGCGACTTTGCCACCGTTCAACTTGGGTGAATTTGTAATGACACAGATTAAAGATCATACTAAAAAAATTGCTTTGGCCTTGCAAACCGTTGGTTTAATCAACATTCAATTTGCGATAAAAGACGATATTGTTTACATTATTGAAGCAAATCCTAGAGCCTCACGTACGGTGCCTTTTATTGCTAAAGCCTACGGCGAACCTTATGTAAATTATGCTACAAAAGTAATGTTGGGACATAACAAGGTAACGGATTTCGAATTCAATCCACAGTTAAAAGGATACGCGATTAAACAACCTGTTTTCTCTTTCAGCAAGTTTCATAATGTAAACAAAGCGCTGGGACCAGAAATGAAATCAACAGGAGAAAGTATCTTGTTTATTGACGATTTGAAAGACGATCAATTTTATGAATTGTATTCTCGACGAAAAATGTATTTGAGTAAATAATCTTAAATTTTGTATATCAAAAAGCCCCGATTGGGGCTTTTTTATTGGTCACAATTATAGTTAGTCAATCCTTAAATATGACACAACAGATTGATTGTTAATAACTTGTATATAAAAACAACTTAAAAACACTAAGTTGAATTGCCAAAAAGTGTATATTTAGGTATAAAAAAGTGGCAATATGTTAGGTAAAATAAAACCGAATTTTCAGCAAAATTTATTTCAGACTAGGCTGACAGATCTTATAAACCTTGAGCATCCTTTGGTAAAACTCGCAGGGGAGCTTGATTGGTCAAAAATGGAGTTTGAGTTCCAAAACCTATATTCAGAGCAAGGAAGACCCTCTATTCCGATTAGAAAAATAGCAGGTTTACTGCTGTTAAAAGAGATGTTTAAAGAGAGTGATGAATCTGTAGTTGAACGTTGGATAGAAAACCCTTATTGGCAATATTTTACAGGAGAATATTTTTTTCAAAACAAGCAACCTTTTGACCCGAGTGAGTTTGTTCATTTTAGAAAGAGACTGAAAGAGAAAGGATTAGAATTTATTTTAAGTCAAACAGTAGCCTTGCATCCAGAGGCGAAAAATGAAAAGGAAGTTCAGATTGACACCACTGTTCAAGAAAAAAATATTACTTTTCCAACCGATGCCAAATTAGCTAAAAAGGTAATTGACAATTGTACAAAAATAGCTGAAAAGAAGGAGTTAAACAAAGACAAACTTATAAAAGGGTAGCCAAACAACATCTTCGGGATGCTTATTTTGGACATCATCCCAAACGAAAAAAGAAAGCTATAATGGCGCGAAAAAAGTTGCGAACCATTGGTAAGCGAGTCGTTCGAGAATTGGAACGCAAGTTGCCTGAAGAAATTTTAAAACAATACGAAACAGAATTTAGCAATTACAAAAAAGTACTCACTCAGGAAAGAAACAGCAAGGAAAAAATATACAGTTTACACGAACCTCAAACAGCCTGTATAGCAAAAGGGAAAGCTCATAAAGCGTATGAATTTGGAACAAAAGTAGCGGTAACAAGAGGTCGAAAAACAGGAGTCATTACCTCAATAAAACGATTTTCAGGCAATCCTCACGATAGCAAAACCTTAGAAGAATCATTAGCACAAAGCCAGCGAGTTAGAGAGCAAATTGGAGGTACAAGACCAACAATAGCAAGTACAGACAGAGGATTTAGAGGTGTCACACAAGTTGAAAATACACAAATAGTAATCCCAAAAAACACAAAAGAAAAATCAAGATACAAACAAGACGTTGCCCGAAAAAGATTTAGAGCCAGAGCGGCAATAGAACCAACAATATCCCATTTAAAAAGAAACCACGCTTTAGGATTAAATTTCCTCAAAGGCGTGGCTGGAGATATTAATAATGCACTTTTAGCAGGTATTGGTTACAATCTAAAAATGAGGTTTAACCATATCAAAGCACAATTTATTCTTTGTCTCGAATTTTTAATGCATATTTTTGCAAATGTGTTTTTGATAAAAAATCTAAAAACTCAAAAAGTGAGTTTTTAAGGAATGACTAGTTAAAACTATGCATTTTAGTGCGTTTTCCTTTCAGGTTCTAAAAACTTTGCCACGAATTTCACGAATTTTCACAAATTACTAAATAGAAGAAGCGCAATGCTCTAGTGTAAAGTTGAGATCTGTCAAAGGATTGTTGATTTCTCTCTTCGCAAAAAGTGCTGCTATATTTATTAGTTTAATATTTTAACTCTTGATTCGAATAATTTATAAAAAACGATTTTTTGAAATCTGATTTTGCCCTATCTTTGGTTTTCAATGGAAGCAATAAAAATTATAGAATGTCCGCGTGATGCGATGCAAGGGATAAAAACATTTATTCCTACGGCAAGTAAAGTGACTTACATTCAATCGTTGCTTCGGGTGGGTTTTGATACCATCGATTTTGGGAGTTTTGTTTCGCCTAAAGCCATTCCGCAAATGCAGGATACAGCCGAGGTTTTGGTACAATTAGATTTATCGCAAACCAAAAGCAAATTACTGGCGATAATTGCCAATACGCAAGGGGCAATTACCGCTTCAAAACACCAATCCATTCACTATTTAGGATTTCCTTTTTCGATTTCAGAGAATTTTCAAATGCGAAATACGCATAAAACAATCGCTGAATCATTAGTAAGCTTGTACGAAATTCTTGAAATCGCAGATCAAAACCATAAAGAGGTCGTGGTCTATCTTTCGATGGGATTTGGGAATCCGTATGGTGATCCTTGGAGTTTAGAAATAGTAGGAGAATGGACGGATAAATTATCTAATATGGGTGTAAAAATTCTTTCGCTTTCAGATACTGTTGGCAGTTCGACACCAGAGGGAATTCAATATTTGTTTTCGCATTTAATTAAAAAATATCCAAAGATTGAATTTGGCGCTCATTTGCACACCACGCCTGATCGATGGTTCGAAAAGATGGATGCCGCTTACAATGCGGGTTGCCGCCGTTTTGATGGTGCCATTCAGGGTTTTGGCGGATGTCCAATGGCAAAGGATGTTTTGACAGGGAATATGCCAACAGAAAAAATGCTGTCTTATTTTACAACAAAAAAAGAAAATGCAAATTTGAATTCATTAAGTTTTGAAAGTGCTTATAATGAAGCTTCAAAATTATTTAGTGCGTTTCATTGAAAAATAATAAAAATCCAATAACTTCGTTGTAGATTTACTTGCCCAAATCAGTTTAAGATGATAAAAAAAAAATTAGGGATAATTATCTTATCCGTTTTCTTGTTTTCCTGCTCCAGTAATTTAGATTTTAATCAGGTTAACGACTTAAAATTACAACCTGTTATTATTTCAAATTTGGCAACCTTTGATATTCTTGCCAATCAATTTGTGACCAATGGAGTCGAACAATCTGTGTTTTCTTATGCGCAAAGTCTCGACATTACTAAAGATGCTTTTTTTAATAAAAGCCTGACAAGAGCCGATTTGTTTTTCGAGATTAATAATACAATAAACAGAGCCTACATTGTTGATGTGGATTTTCTTAATGACAATAATTCAAAACTTTACATCATTAGGTTTAATGTGCCTGCTTTTACAGGTGTGGAAAAACTTGTTACAAAAAACCGAAATATTCGAAAACAGTAAACTTGATTTGTTGAAAAATACTAAGAAAATTCAATTTAAAATAACAATGCTGCCGGGAACTAAATTAACCGAAAGCAGTTTGGGGAGTTTAAAATTGCGTTCAAGTGCCACCGTTTATTTAGTAGTGGAATGAGAAAATTAAGCGTGTTTTTTGTTCTATTGGTGTCGATTGGATGTTTTTCTCAAAACAAACAAATTTTATATAATTTCACTTCGATTCCGCAGTCATTGTTGACTAATCCAGGTTCCGATATTAAGTACAGATGGTATGTTGGAGTTCCTTTGCTTTCTGGAATTTCAGCCTCTATAGGTTCTAGCGGGTTTTCGGCTTATGATTTATTTGCTAATGATGGGGTCGATTTTAATACTAAATTGAGAAATGTTGTGTTCTCCACCTCCCGAAAAGACAAACTTGCTATAAATGAGCAAATAGAATTTTTTAATGGAGGTTTTAAAATTGGGGATTGGCAGGACGAAAAAGCGGTTTATATTTCTTTCGGAATGTATCAAGAACTGGATTTGTTAGCGTATATGCCTAAAGACCCAGCAATATTAGCCTTGGACGGGAACAAAGATTATTTAGGAAAAGTTTTTAATTTAGGCGATTTGAATGCGAGAGGAGAATTGCTCTCGGTTTTTTACGTTGGATACCACAAAAATCTAAGTGATAAATTAATTATAGGCGTTCGAGGAAAGATTTATTCCAGTATTTTTAATGTTTCTTCTACTCAAAATTCGGGATATTTTTATACCATTCCTTCGACAAATACTATTTATGAGCAAGTAATTTCTTCAAATATAACAGTCAATACATCGGGATTTTTAAATTACACTCGCAACTATTCAGGGAATGCCAAAAGTGATATTATGAAAAAAACGCTTTTTGGAGGCAATCTAGGATTGGGATTTGATGCAGGACTTACTTATTATCCTAAAAAAAACATCCAGTTTACAGCAAGTATTGCGGATGTTGGATTTGTTAAACACAGCAAAGAAGTAGAAAATTACAGCTATAAAGGATATTATAAAAATGAGGGTTTAACTCCAGATTTTGTCACGGGTTCTACACAAAATATCTATCAAGAATTTCTTGATGCAATTCCTTTTGACACTTTGCACACAAGATACACCACTTGGCGACCAGTAAAATTAAATTCTTCGATTCAATATTCATTTGGTGATGGCAGAAGTTCAGAATGCAATTGCAGCGGAAATGAAATTAAATATAAAAATGCTGTTGGTGCGCAATTCTTTGTCATGACAACGCCACGATTGCCTTTTCTGGCTTTGACGGCTTATTATAGACGACAAATTTTCGATGCTTTAGAAATGAAGGCAACTTATACATTAGATTCGTTTTCTTATACCAATATTGGTTTAGGATTATCGACTACCATTGGCAAGGTTAATTTTTATGTTCTTGCTGATAATCTTTTGGCCTATAAGGATGTTGCTAAGGCCAATAGTTTTTCTTTTCAATTAGGGCTCAACGTTATTTTTCCTGACAAAAATACGCCTGATTAAAACGAATTTTACACTTGTTTTCTCCGTTTAATCCACTTATAAACTTCTATCCACATTACCGAAATAAATCCTGTTAAAATGCTTCGTATTATTTGAAAAACAGATACTTCGTCGAACATAAAAAAACGAGAGAAAACAGGAATAAATAAAAGGGAACTGGTCATTAAAAGGGTAATTCCAATGATTGTTAAAACCAAATTATTTTTGTATTTTAAAGACGTAATTATCGAATAATAAAAGGAACGATTTGCTAGTGTAAGGAAGATATTAGAAGCAATTAAGGTAAGAAAAACGACCGTTCGGGTAACGTTTTCAGTACAATTTTCATAAACACAATATTGATACATAAATAACAGTCCTAAAGTAATGGCAAGTCCTTGGACAATGCTGATGGTTATTTCTTTTAAATTAAAAAAAGTGGTGGTAAATGGTCTTGGTTTTTGTAGCATCAAATTGGGTTCCATGGGTTCATTTTCATAAATTATGGAGCAAGTAGGTCCCATAATTATTTCTAGAAAAATAATGTGAACAGGCGAGAAAATATTGGGGTAAATCCAACCCAAAACCAAAGGAAGAAAAACAATCAAAACAATGGGAATATGTATCGAAATGATGTATTGTATGGCTTTTTTTAGATTGACATAAATTTTTCTGCCCATGGCAATAGCGTCAATCATTTTTGCTAAATCATCGTCTATCAGGATTAGGCTGGCTGCTTGCTTTGCAATCTCTGTTCCTTTCTTTCCCATGGCAATCCCTATATGAGCCGCTTTTAATGCGGGACCATCATTTACGCCATCTCCGGTCATGGCTACAATTTGGTTATTTTCTTTTAAAGCTTTTATTATCTTGAGTTTAGCATCGGGAAACATTCGGGTAAAAATCGTGGTTTCCATCACTTTTTCTTTTAAGGAAACTTCATCCATTTTTATCAATTCGTCTCCATTTAACGTATTTTCAGGATTCCTAAAACCTACTTGTTTGGCAATTGTTGAGGTTGTCATGGCATTGTCGCCAGTAACAATTTTTACTTGAATGCCCGCAGTATAGAAAGCATCGAATACGGCTTTGATATTTTCTTTTGGTGGGTCATAAAAAGCAACCAATCCCAGAAATTTAAAAGCAAATTCTTGTTGTTTTTTTGGAAATTCGTTTCCTGAAAATTCGGAAACACCCACCCCTAACACTCGAAAGCCTTCCTTTGCCATAGTTTCAATGGCTTCGTTGATTTGTTTTTTTTCAATGCCCGAAAGAATGCAAATTGCCATTAATGCTTCTGCTGCTCCTTTGGCAGCAACAATTCTGATTCCATTTTTATTTTCGAAAATATGAGTCATCATTGGTGGATTTCCGTCCAATGGATATTCGTGAATCATTTTAAAATTAGGGCGTTCGTCCTTTGTTTCCCATTTCGAATAAGCGTTGTGTAGTGCGATTTCCATTCCGTCAAAAGGGAGGGTTCACTTGCCCACATTGCTATTCTGAGTAGTTCCAGTTCGTCGTTGTTTAATGCCTCTTTTGGATTGATCATCTTGTTTGATGGCAGCACATATAATTGCGCTAAACTCATTTTGTTTTCGGTAATGGTTCCTGTTTTATCTGTGCAAATTACGTTGGCACTACCAAGGGTTTCTACGGTTTTAGTTTGCTTGACGATAATCCCCATTTTCATTAATCGCCAAGCACCCAGAGCCATAAAGGTGGTAAAAGCAACTGGAATTTCCTCTGGAATAATGCTCATTGCCAAGGTTAAAGCTTTTAGCAAACTATCTAAAAAATGATTGGAATTGTAGAAATTAACACCCCAAACCACAATGAAAATAACCAAACCAATTGCCGATAATTTCTTTACAAAATCTCCAATTTGTATTTGTAAAGGCGTTTTTTCTTCGACAATCGATTCTAAACTTTCGCCAATTTTTCCCAACTGAGTTTGGTTGCCTATGGCGGTAACTTTGCAAATAGCTAAGCCGCTTGCCACAATTGTTCCTTGATAAATCTGATTTATTTTGGCATCTTTATTCTTAAAAACAGCCAGCGACTCGCCTGTTAGAACAGATTCGTTAACCGAAAAATCATTAGATTGTAAAATAATCGCATCTGCAGGAATAAATGTGCCTTCCTCGGTTTGGATTAAATCGTCAACAACAATTTCTTCGCTTGGGATTTCAATAATTTCGCCATTGCGAATGACCTTGCTTTTGGGCTGTAATAATTTTTTTAAGGCTTCGATGGCGTTTCGGCTTCTAAACTCCTGATAAAGAGAAATGGTCGAAACCAGCATGATGGCTGCCAGCATAAATATTCCGTCGCCATATTTTCCAGTAATAAAATAAACACTAGTTGCTGTTGCAAGTAGTAAAAACATGGGTTCCTTGACCATTTCTATTAGAGAAGTCAGAAAATTATTCTTATCCTGATGCTTCAAAGAATTTGAACCGTGTTTTTTTCTTGATAGAATCACTTCGTTGTTTGAAAGTCCTCTTAATGAATGACTTGATTTTTCCATTGGAAAAGTGTAGAAGTTTAATCTTTTTATAAACGATTAAACAAGGTTAAAAAGGAGAAATTTTTAAGTACGGCTAATTTAATTATTTAAAATTTAATTTATGCTGTTTTTCTATTTAAGATTTCTTAAATTTGCACGCAATTTAACTACAACTTCAAATTGCAATGATAGCACATAACTCCAAGATTATCGGTGAAGGTCTAACTTACGATGATGTATTATTAGTACCCAATTACTCTAATGTACTTCCTCGCGAAGTGAGTATTAAATCAAAATTTTCTAAAAATATATCCCTTAACGTTCCCATTGTATCCGCCGCTATGGATACGGTTACCGAAAGTGCTATGGCAATTGCTATGGCGCAAGAAGGAGGAATTGGCGTTTTGCACAAGAATATGACCATTGAACAACAAGCGGCCAAAGTACGAAAAGTAAAGCGTGCCGAATCAGGAATGATCATTGATCCAGTAACTTTGCCTTTGACTTCTATCGTTGCCGATGCAAAAAAAGCAATGAAGGAATTTGGGATTGGAGGAATTCCAATTGTTGATGAAAACAAGGTGCTCAAAGGAATTGTAACCAATCGTGATTTGCGTTTCGAAAGCAATAATTCTAGGCCTATTATCGAAGTGATGACAAGTGAAAACTTGGTTACAGTTGCCGAAGGAACATCCCTTGAACAGGCCGAAGTAGTTTTGCAAGGATACAAAATCGAAAAACTTCCCGTAGTAAATTCTGAAAATAAATTAGTTGGACTAATTACTTTTAGAGATATTACTAAATTAACCCAAAAACCAAATGCCAATAAAGATATTTATGGACGTTTGCGTGTTGCCGCTGCCATTGGCGTTACTGGAGATGCCCTCGAAAGAGCCAAAGCACTTGTTCAAGCAGGCGTTGATGCCATAATTATTGATACCGCTCATGGCCATACTCAAGGTGTTGTCAACGTTTTGAAAGAGGTAAAAGCCAATTTTCCACAAATAGATGTTATCGTAGGAAACATTGCCACTCCAGAAGCTGCTTTGTTTCTTGTTGAAAATGGCGCCGATGGGGTAAAAGTAGGAATTGGTCCAGGTTCTATTTGTACCACTCGTGTAGTTGCAGGTGTTGGTTTTCCTCAATTCTCGGCAGTTCTAGAAGTTGCTGCGGCTTTAAAAGGAACAGGAATTCCTGTTATTGCTGATGGTGGAATTCGTTATACAGGCGATATTCCTAAAGCTATCGCTGCTGGTGCTGATTGTGTGATGTTAGGGTCGTTATTAGCAGGAACCAAGGAATCTCCGGGCGAAACTATTATTTTCGAAGGTAGAAAATTCAAATCTTATCGAGGGATGGGTTCTGTGGAAGCAATGGAAGGCGGTTCGAAAGATCGTTATTTTCAAGATGTGGAAGACGATGTTAAAAAACTAGTTCCCGAAGGAATTGTGGGTCGTGTGCCGTATAAAGGCGAATTGGAAGAAAGTATGCAACAATTCATTGGTGGACTTCGTGCAGGAATGGGGTATTGTGGTGCTAAAGATATTTTGACATTGCAGGAAACAGGCCGTTTTGTTCGTATTACCTCAAGCGGAATTACCGAAAGTCATCCTCATAACGTAACGATTACCAAAGAAGCACCAAACTATTCGAGATAAAATAAGTTAAAAGACTAAAATACAAAAGGGGCAAGATTCGATTCTTGCGCCTTTTTTGTTTCGAAATATATTTTGTTTAGGGTATTCAAGTCAGATAAAGTATAGAATTTCATATTATTGTGCTTGATGTATTTGCAAATAAGTTCTAAGGTTGCATTTTTTGTTTGGTAATCCGCAGTTACATTTTCGACAGTTTTGTGGCTATTTAGAATTAAAATTTTATCATTTTTCTTGGCATAATCCAATAATTTTAAAAGATGAGGAATACTAAAGTGATTGTGAGTATCATCGATACTGAAACTGTATACTATTTTCGAATAATTGAAATAACATCCTTGTTTTGAGGGAACTTCTTCGCAAAATGCTCGCCCTCTTACTATCTTAAATTTCTTTGATAAAGCAGCATCTAATTTTGAATTTCTTCCTCCATAAGGATAAACAAAAGAAGAAACCTTGAAGCCATAAAAGGTCATTAATTTCAGCATTGGATTGATCTCTTGCTTAAGATAGTCTCGTATTCCGTATTTTTTGACAAATTTTTCAGCGTGGTAGTGATGAAGTCCGTGTCCCGCGATTTCATTTCCTTCTTTTTGTAATTCAAGGAGTTTTTTGATTTGGGAATGACGCAAAGTGTTTATTTTGGATACACAAAAAGTAGCCTTCCAGGAATATTGTTTCAATTTTTGATTTGTATCAAACCACTCGTCTATATAGGCATCGTCAAAAGACAAGACCACACCAGCCCTGTAAGTTCTGATTTCTGGCTTGGTTTTTTTGTTTTCGCAGGAAAGTAAAATAAAAAAAGCACAAAGCAATACGAATTTTAGAATACAATTCTTCATCATTACTTTGTGCTTTATGATTAGTTTCAATTAAATCCCCAAGAAATTACTTGGTGTGATTTGCATTAATTCGGTTTTAATTTCAGACGAAACGTCTAAAGTGGCTATGAAATTATGAATCGCTTTTTTGTCAATCGCTTCGTTGGTTCTAGTCAGTCCTTTCAAGGCTTCATAAGGATTTGGGTAACCCTCGCGACGCAAAATAGTTTGAATAGCTTCGGCAACAACAGCCCAGTTTTTCTCTAAATCTTCCTCAAATTTTGGTTGGTTTAAAAGGAGTTTGTTTAGTCCTTTTAAAGTTGCTTCAAAAGCGATTAAAGTATGTCCCATGGGAACGCCAATATTTCTCAAAACGGTACTGTCTGTTAAATCGCGTTGCAATCTAGATAAAGGCAGTTTAGCCGAAAGATGTTCGAAAATAGCATTGGCGATTCCTAAATTTCCTTCGGAATTTTCAAAATCTATTGGGTTTACCTTGTGTGGCATTGCCGATGAACCAATTTCGCCTGCTTTGATTTTTTGCTTGAAATATTCCATCGAAACATAAGTCCAAATATCCCTGTCTAAATCGATGACAATGGTGTTTATTCTTTTCAACGCATCAAAAAAGGCGGCAAAATGATCGTAATGTTCGATTTGTGTCGTTGGGAAGGAATGGTGTAATCCAAGAATTTCTTCCACAAAGCCACTTCCAAAATTTTTCCAATCAATTTGAGGATACGCCACGTGGTGTGCATTGTAATTTCCTGTTGCACCGCCAAATTTTGCTGCAAAAGGAATATTGAACAACAAGCGCATTTGTTCTTCTAATCGTTCTACAAAAACGCCAATTTCTTTACCTAAACGTGTTGGAGAGGCGGGTTGTCCGTGTGTTTTGGCAAGCATTGGAACATCGCGCCATTCGAGACTCAACTCTTTTAATTTTGAAGTCAACTGGATTAATGACGGCATATACACTTTCTCAAAAGCTTCTTTTGTCGAAAGAGGAATGGCTGTATTGTTGATGTCTTGTGAAGTTAATCCAAAATGAATGAACTCTTTGTATTGCGACAAACCTAGTTTTTCGAAAGCATCTTTGATAAAATATTCGACCGCTTTGACATCGTGGTTGGTTGTTTTTTCCGTTTCTTTTATCCAAAGAGCATCTTGGGTAGAAAAGTTTTTATAAATATTGCGTAAACTGTCGAATACATCTGGGTTCACGTCTTTTAATTGTGGCAAAGGAATTTCGCAAAGCGAGATGAAATATTCAATTTCGACCAATACACGGTATTTGATTAGAGCTTCTTCTGAAAAGTATTTTGAAAGTGAAACTGTTTTGCTTCGGTATCTTCCGTCAATTGGCGATACGGCGTTTAATTCGTTTAAGATTGTCATTGTGCGATTGTTGTTAGAAAACGCAAAGATAACATTTCAGATTTCAGATTTCAGATTTCAGATTTAAAAATTGAAATTGATTTAAAAAAAGACTAAAAAGGAGTTATAAATTTATTTTAGGGTTACGTATAATGTCTAAAAAAGGTTGCCTATTTCTAAAACCCATTAAGTTACAGTTGATCATACGAAAGGATTTAGAAAATTTTACCGCAGATTTGCAAATTTTTCTAATTTATTTCAATAATCTGCGAATTTGCAGTCAATTTTTTGATGGTTATTTGAAATTTTTAATAAGAAATAAAACCACTCTTTTTAGTATTTTTGCCAAAAACAATTCGGCAATATGGTTGACCTTGACTACCTTCATTTCCTCGAAAGTATGCTGACTGAAAATCGGAAAAACAAATTTTTGAACGTTTTGAAAAACAGAACCAAGCATTTTACAGTTGTTGTGGAAGATGTTTTTCAAATGCATAATACCAGTGCTGTCATGCGCAGTTGTGAGGTTTTTGGTATTCAGGAATTACATGTAATCGAGCAACGTTATGGCAAAAGTATCGACAAAGAAATTGCAATGGGTGCTCAGAAATGGGTTGATATTAATGCATTTGATACGGTAACTAATTGTGTGAATACACTAAAAATGCGAATCAAGGGTTGAAAAAACATTAAAAAAGAAAGAAATTTCTTTGTAAAAATTAGAATAATAAGCTGATAATCAGTATATTTATAGTGTATCTAACGCACGTTTAAATATATGATTATATCAGCTTAAAGCCCTAAAATTAGTAAAAATATATTCCATAATCTGTGACAGATTTGAAAAAGATTTAAAATACACTTGCGAACGTTTCAGCAACAACCATAAACAAGATTTAACAGATCAAGAAATTATGACCATATACCTATTCACAGTTCAAGAAGAACAACGTTTTAGCATCAAACAAATTCATAAATATGCTTGTGATTATTTACATGATTGGTTTCCAAGACTTGGCTCATATGCTGGTTTTTCTAATCGTCTTAATCAATTATCAGAAGCTTTTCGACGTTTTTCAGCTTCATTATTTGAAGACTTTTTACCTTGGGATTGCTTAACTGATCAAAGTTTACTGGATTCGATGCCAATAATCACTTGCTCTGGTAAACGAAATGGAAAGGTAGCAAAAGACTTGACCGATAAAGGGTATTGTTCTACAAAAAGCATGTATTATTATGGAGTGAAGCTTCATGCATTAGCTTTTAGACGAGAAAATAAAATTCCTTTTCCTGAAGAAATTCAAATAACACCTGCATCTGTCAATGATTTAACGGTTTTCAAAGAAGCGTGGTCAGAAAAAACAAACAGAAAATTCTTTGGAGATAAAATATACATTAACGAGGATTTTTTTTCTGAATTAGAACAAGAGAAAAATTCAATTATGATTACACCAGTTAAAGCAATCAAAGGACAATGTCAACAAATAAAAAACTGGGATAAAGCAGCCGATGATTTATTTTCCAAAGCAGTATCAAGAGTTAGACAGCCCATAGAATCTCTTTTTAATTGGTTGATTGTTAAAACTGATATTCAAAAAGCAAGTAAAGTTAGGTCTAGCAAGGGGTTACTGGTTCATCTATTTGGAAAAATTGCTGCCGCTTTTATTGGACTAATATTTTAACCCTTGATTCGCATTAAAAAGTAAAGGCTACCAAATTATTGCTACAACACCTCACGAGAACGATTGTTTGCTAGATGATTTTGATATTTCGAAACCCAGCGCCTTGTTTTTTGGAACAGAAAGAGACGGTTTGTCAGAAGAAATCCTAGCAAAAGCGGATGGTTTTCTTAAGATTCCGATGGTTGGTTTTACGGAAAGTTTAAACATCTCTGTTTCGGCTGCAATAATCATTCAAAACCTAACGAACAGGTTGCGAAATTCAGCTATTGATTGGCATTTATCGGAAGAAGAAATTTTAAAAAAACGTTTGGATTGGGCTCGAAATTCGATTAAAGATAGTAAGCGAATTGAAGAAAGGTATTTTAAAAAAATATAATTCGTTTCTCGCCTCATTCAAAAATATGTATCGATAAACGGCATGGCTGTTGTAATTTAAAGAGTATTCTATCCTTTTGACGACTTTTATATATTTATTTGAATATTGTTGATACGTTTGAAATGAAATTTTAAAGCTCATCATTTCATGAACACGAAAAATATATATAGTCCTACTTATCGAAAAAATTATTTTGAGGGATATTCGAATGGATTTAATCCATTTTTTCAGGCCAATTCTAACAACAATGATGAGGCTTTTGAAGCTGGTTTTCATTCAGGAAGAATAGATTATGAACGGATGAATGGAGCTATTAGCGAGGGAATTCCTAATCGAATTGTGACAAATAAAATTTTAGAAGATTTTCTTTTGGCTGGTTTGCTGGGTTTAAGCATCGACATTGAGGACTATACGTCGCATCAACTTAGCATTATAAGGAAATGGTATTTAAGCGGTGTAGAAAAATATGATCCAAACGAGAGTATTTATCTTTTTGCCATTCTTAAAAAGAATGGAATTCAGCCTTTTTAAAGACTTTTTTTACTCTTTTACCCTTAAAAATTATCGGTAATTTGTGTGTCTCTAAGTATGATTAAGTAAGTCGAAAGTTTTAATGTCATAAAGTCAAACGAATGAATAGTGATGAAAGCTGTTTGTAATCAAAGACTTGTATCATTTTATCAGATTTCAAAATGCGACATTATACCATAGCTATTACCTAGATGCATTTTGAGATTACTGTTTTCTTAAGCAAAAGCAATATTTTATCTTATTTCCAAAAAAAAATTCCCAATTACTTTCGCAATTGGGAATTGAAACAAATTCCTTTTTATTAAGAAACTAAAACCCAAGTTCCGTTTGCTATCAAGCTTTCGGCTTTTTTGTACTTTATTTCTTGTGTTTGTCCGTTGGCCACATTTTGAATGGTTACCGTATCGTTACGGTTAATTTTTGGTTGGTCACGAACTATGGTTTCCGTAACTTGACGCTGTTGTGTTTGTCCTGCTTCGCGATTAGCACTTTCGCTAGAAACAATTTCGTCTTTGCTCGTTTTGTAATTTTCTTTAACTTTTACTTGTTTTGCCTCTTGAATTGCAGGAGTATTTTGCTGAGGCAAATCGCCTTTAAACAGAAATGAAATAACTTCCTTATTTACACCATTTAACATCGAACTAAACAATTTGAAAGCTTCAAATTTGTAAATTAGCAGCGGATCTTTTTGCTCGTGAACGGCTAACTGAACGGATTGTTTTAACTCGTCCATTTTGCGTAAGTGCTTTTTCCAAGCTTCATCTACAATAGCCAAAGTAATGTTTTTCTCGAAATCTGAAACGAGTTGATTTCCTTTAGAATCATAGGCGCGTTTCAAATCAGTAACCACATTCAAGGATTTTATTCCGTCAGTAAACGGAACTATAATGCGTTCGAATTGGTTGTGTTTGTCTTCATAAACATTTTGGATAATAGGAAAGGCTTCTCTTGCGCTACGCTCGGTTTTTTCAGTATAAAAAGCTAAGGCTGCTTTGTATACTTTTGCTGTCAATTCTACTTCCGTCAATCGGCTAAAATCGCTTTCTGTAACTGGGGAAGTGATAGAGAAATAACGAATTATTTCGAATTCAAAATTTTTAAAATCGTTAGTCAGTTTATTGTCACTCACAATTAAATCGCAAGTATCATATAACATATTGGCAATATCTAATTTTAAGCGTTCGCCAAACAATGCGTGACGACGGCGTTTGTAAACCACCTCACGTTGTGCATTCATAACGTCATCATATTCTAATAAACGTTTACGAACACCAAAATTGTTTTCCTCTACTTTTTTCTGAGCACGTTCGATAGATTTGGTCATCATCGAATGCTGAATCACTTCGCCTTCCTGCAATCCCATTCTGTCCATCACTTTTGCAACTCTTTCAGAACCAAATAAACGCATTAAGTTGTCCTCAAGCGAAACATAAAATTGGGAACTTCCAGGATCTCCTTGACGACCCGCACGACCACGCAACTGACGGTCAACCCGACGAGAGTCGTGACGTTCTGTACCAACAATTGCTAAACCACCAGCCGCTTTTACTTCTGGAGTCAATTTGATATCGGTTCCACGACCAGCCATATTAGTGGCAATAGTTACCACTCCGGGTTTTCCTGCTTCTTCTACAATTTGAGCTTCTTGTTTGTGCATTTTTGCGTTCAAAACATTGTGGGTAATGCCACGCATTTTTAGCATTCGACTCAATAATTCCGAAATTTCGACAGAGGTTGTTCCAATTAAAACAGGTCTTCCTGCTTGTGATAATTCGGTTACATCTTCAATTACGGCATTAAATTTTTCGCGAGTGGTTTTGTAAATTAAATCTTCTTTGTCTTTTCTTACCATGGGTTTGTTGGTAGGAATTTCTACAACATCTAATTTGTATATTTGCCATAATTCGCCAGCTTCGGTAACGGCAGTTCCAGTCATACCAGCTAATTTGCTGTACATTCTGAAATAATTTTGTAGTGTTACCGTGGCGAAAGTTTGAGTTGCATCTTCGATTTTTACGTTTTCTTTGGCTTCAATGGCTTGGTGCAAACCGTCAGAATAACGGCGACCATCCATAATACGACCTGTTTGTTCATCGACAATCATAATCTTGTTGTCCATGATTACGTATTCAACATCTTTTTCAAAAAGAGTATAGGCTTTTAAAAGTTGTGTCAAAGTGTGAATGCGTTCACTTTTTATTCCAAAATCTTGAAATAATTTTTCTTTTTCTTCGGCTTCAACATCTTTTTCTAAGTTTTTCTTTTCGATTAGGGCAATTTCAGTTCCAATGTCTGGAAGCACAAAAAAGTCGCTATCAGTATCTCCCGAAAGAAATTTAATTCCGTTATCGGACAATTCTACCTGATTGTTTTTTTCTTCAATTACAAAATACAAGGCTTCGTCCACTTTTGGCATTTCGCGTTTGTTGTCTTGTAAATATTGGTTTTCGGTTTTTTGAAGTAATTGTTTAATTCCTTCTTCACTCAAATATTTGATTAGCGCCTTATTTTTTGGCAGAGCACGGTAGGCTCTCAATAGCAAGAAACCGCCGTCTTTAGTGTTGCCTTCTTTTATTAATTTCTTTGCTTCAGATAAAAAACCGTTAGCTAATTGTCTTTGCAGGTTAACTAAATTTTCGATTTTTGGTTTCAATTCTATAAACTCATGACGATCGCCTTCGGGTACTGGACCAGAAATGATTAATGGGGTTCTTGCATCATCGATTAAAACGGAATCGACCTCATCGACAATGGCATAATTGTGTTTTCTTTGTACTAAATCCTCTGGCGAATGCGCCATATTATCTCTTAAATAGTCAAAACCAAATTCGTTGTTTGTCCCGTAAGTAATGTCCGCATCATACGCTTTTTTTCTGCCTTCGGAATTGGGTTGATGATTATCGATACAATCCACGGTCAAACCATGAAACTCAAATAGAGGAGCTTTCCATGTGCTGTCACGTTTGGCTAAGTAGTCATTTACGGTTACTAAATGCACCCCGTTTCCAGTTAAAGCGTTCAAATAAAGCGGCAAAGTAGCTACTAATGTTTTTCCTTCTCCTGTTTGCATTTCAGAAATTTTACCTTCATGCAAAACCATTCCTCCAATGAGTTGAACATCATAATGAATCATGTCCCAAGTGATTTGCTTTCCAGCTGCATTCCAAGAGTTTGACCAAATCGCATTTTCTCCATCAAGAGCAATATAGGTTTTGCTTGCAGAAAGTTCTCTGTCTTTAGGTGTTGCACTAACTGTAATTTGAGTATTTTCTTTAAAGCGTCTTGCTGTTTCTTTTACCACAGCAAAGGCTTCAGGAAGAATTTCCATTAAGGTTTTTTCTGAAATTTCGTAGGCTTCTTTTTCTAAAGCATCAATTGCCAAGTATAAATCTTCTCGTTTATCAATGTCTTCAACTGTTTCTGCCTCTAGCTTAATCGAAGCGATTTTTGCATCCTTATCTGCGCGAGCTTCTTTAATTTTAGATTTAAAAAAAACAGTTCTGCCTCGTAATTCGTCATGTGATAAGGCAACCAATTCGTTTTCGAAAGTTCTTATTTTCGTAAGATAAGGTTGTAAAGCTTTTACGTCTTTTTGAGACTTATCGCCTACAAAGGCTTTAAGTATGCTGTTTATGAAACTCATGATATTGTTTGTATTTCTATTTTATAAATGTGCGTAAATTTAAACAAAAAAAAAGCCTCCTTTTGAGACTTTTTCTTGAGATATTTTTTTTCTTAATATTCATCCTCATTCCAAAGATAATCTTCGTCAGTAGGATAATCTGGCCAAATTTCTTCCATCGATTCATATATCTCCCCCTCATCCTCTATAGACTGCAGGTTTTCTACTACTTCAAGAGGCGCTCCAGCTCTAATAGCGTAGTCAATAAGTTCATCTTTGTTAGCAGGCCACGGCGCATCGCTTAAGTAGGATGCTAGTTCTAATGTCCAATACATCTTTTGTCTGTTTAGTTTTGTGCAAAAATAAATTTTTTACTGAAAAAGACAAGTAAAAAATCATTTATTTTTTCTTAAAGTTAAGAACGTGTTGTTGATTGCTGATTTTTGATTGAAGAGGAACGATTTTTGACCTAAAAAAAATGATTTTTTACGTTTTTAAACTCTTTATAATCTTTTAATTAGTTGTGAATTTAATTTTTAAACACATCTGAAATCAAAAATTAGCAATCTTCAATCTGAAATCCTATTTCCTCGGAATCCATTTTATTTCCTCAGCACTTAGGTCATTTGACAACTTTCGTGCCAATACAAAAAGATAGTCAGAAAGTCGGTTTAAATACCTAATTACAATTTCGGCAAGGGATTCGTTATGATCTAAATGCACCGCAATTCGTTCTGCACGACGGCAAACACATCGGGCAATATGACAATATGACACAGTTGAATGTCCTCCAGGTAAAACAAAATGAGTCATTGGGGGCAACTCATTTTCCATTGAGTCGATTTCGTTTTCGAGCAATTCTATATCACTTTCTATAATACCAAGATTTTGCAAACGATTTTCGCCATTTTTTAAAACTTCTTTTTCTGGGGGTGTGGCAAGGATGGCGCCAACGGTGAATAATCGATCTTGGATTTCGATTAATATTTCTTTGTAATGTGGATTTATTTCTTGATCCCGAATTAATCCAATATGCGAATTCAATTCATCAACCGTTCCATAACTTTCTATGCGAATGTGGTCTTTTGGAACTCGTGTTCCGCCAAAAAGGGCCGTAGTTCCTTTATCGCCGGTTTTTGTGTAGATTTTCATTTTATTTGTGTTCTAGATTTTCCTTCTCGGGGAGGCTGGTTTTTTTATATCGTGTCAATGTTTTGATGTAAATTGCTTTCCTGAATCGTAAAGTGCTCCAATTATTATCTATGGAAACCGCTCTAACAGTTTCAAATCCATTTTCGACAAGAATTTTCCAACCGAGGTCTCTACTAATATCAACTTTATATTTTTTGGATGCTTTTTTAGGATATGCAAACCAAACGATGCAGTCTCCATTCAACTCATTGGTTATATTGGTGAAATAATGATTAATTTCTTCTATCGTTTTAACAAAAACTAATATAAAATCAATGTTTGTTATTTCTTTGACTTCAGTTTTAATCAGAGCAAACTTTTTCATTTCAGTCATTTCTTGATTAAATTCAAGTGGATGATTGATAATGTAAATGATATTTTGTGCTTTATAATTTAGTTTTTTGAAAAGAGAAGTCATTTAATGCAATAATTATTTGTTAGTGTCGCTTTCAATCATTCCATCTCTTAAACGAATAATTCTTTTTGCGTGAGCAGCAATTTCTTCTTCATGGGTTACCAAAATAATGGTGTTGCCGTTTTTGTGAATTTCTTCTAAGAGTTTCATGATTTCTTCAGAAGTTTTGCTGTCTAAATTTCCCGTAGGCTCATCGGCAAGAATGATCGAGGGTTTGTTGACTAAGGCTCTTGCAATGGCAACTCTTTGTCTTTGTCCGCCAGATAATTGGTTGGGTTGATGATCCATTCTATCGTCAAGATTTACTTGTTGCAGTACTTTTGTAGCGCGAGTTTTTCTTTCTGATTTCGAAAATCCAGCATAAATTAGTGGTAAAGCCACATTGTCAAGCGCAGTGGTTCGTGGCAAAAGGTTGAATGTTTGAAAAACAAACCCAATTTCTTTATTGCGAATTTCGGCTAATTCGTCATCGTGCATCTGACTTACGTCTTTTCCGTTCAGGATATAATTTCCAGAAGTGGGTGTATCTAAACAGCCCAAAAGATTCATTAAGGTAGATTTTCCGGAACCGGAAGGGCCCATGAGTGCCACATATTCGCCTTTGTTTATTTCTAAATCAATGCCTTTAAGTACATAAACAATTTCGCTTCCTAGGGCGAAATCTCGTTTGATATTGGTAATTTTTATTAATGGCTTCATTTTGATTTAAGAATAGGATTAGCAATTTTTAATTTCCGATTTTAAAAGTACGAAATGTAATTCGAAATATAAGTGTTTGATTTTTATAAATTGTTACAATTTGCGTATCAATAAAAAAGTAAAGTCTGTTGTTTGAAATCTTTGCAAACTGTGTAAAATCCTTGCGATTACATTAAACCCGAATCACAAAATGCTCTTTTTCTTGCTCTTTTCTAAAGAAAACAATTCCCCATTGAAACGTATCAATGGTTACCGTAACTTTTGGATGGTTTTGGATGGTTTTCCAAGATTTTTCCATGCCTGACGACCAATGAATATCATCAAAAATCCATACCGAGTCGTTAGTTATTGTTGGTAGTAAAAGTTCAAAATAATCTAAAGTAGCGGTTTCAGAATGGTTGCCATCGAAGTAAATAAGTCGAAAGTCGCGAGGCAAAACTTGAAAGTCACTCAAATAAAGTTTAAATTCAGTTGTGTTAAATGCTACATTATTGATGTTGAATAATTGCAATTGATTTTTTGCTATTGCCATTGTATTTGGGCAGCCTTCTAATGTGGTAATTTTTGCTTTTGCATTTCCTAAGGCTAGAGCAGAAGTGGCTAATCCTAACGAAGTTCCAATTTCAAGAATGGTATTTGGCTGAAAATAATTCGAAATTCGAAACAATAATTCAGCCCGTTTTCTAGAAATTCCTGCGGTTTTTGCAATCTTGGCAATTGGTCTTGTATTCGATTTGAAAACTTTAGAACCTGCGCCAAAATCAATTACTTCAATTGTATTCGTGTTTTCTAAAAGTAAATTTCGATAGTTTTTTAGAACTTGATATTGCTTCGCCTGTTCGCTACCGCTCGGGTCGGGTTTTGATTTCTTGTCATAAAAACATTTGGTAACTAAATGGAATACAAATGGCGAATGCACTGCGTGTTCATTTTTAGATTTCCAAAGAAATTTAAGATACGATTTGAGTTGAAATAACATAAAAAGATTCAAATATAGGATTGTGAAGATACAAACGTCAAACAAAAACCACAGCAAAATTTTATTGATCTCAAAAAGAGCTAAAACTAGGCACTTTTAGTGCGTTTTCCTTTCAGGTTCTAAAAATTTGACCACGAATTACACAAATTAATTCGTGCTAATTTGTGTAATTCGTGGTAAACTTATAAGTTTCGCTAAAGCAGAATAATGCCTAATTTACTGAAATTAATTTCACTTCAAAAATAAGTACGGAACCTCCAGGAATGCCATTATAATCATAACTTCCGTAGCCTAAATGCGATGGAATTAAAAGAATGCCGTTTCCTCCAACCTTAAAATGCGGAATGCCTTCTGTCCAGCCTTTTATAACTTGGTTTAAACCAAACGAAATTCCCGCGGCGGCACTTTGGTCGAATACCGTTCCATTAGTAAAATAACCTTTGTAAGCCACAGTAACATTAGACGTTGCGGTGGGTTGTGCTCCCGTTCCGGGATTGGTAATCACATAATACAAACCTGTATCGCTTCTTTGTGCAGTTAAATTATTTTTGGCAATATAGTCTTTAATTTCTTGCTCGTTTCTGGCAACATAATCAACATTTGTTTCTTTATCTTTAGAACAAGAAATAAAAAGGGTCAAGATTAAAAGTGTGGATAAAAGCTGTTTCATTGGAATAGATTTTTTATTGAAAGGCAAATATAATGAAATTTGTTAGCGTGCGAAATCTCAAGATTTTTTACAGTTGGGGTTGTAATTAATGTTTTACCCTTCTATTTTAGCAGAAAGTTCAAACCATCGCTCTTCTCGCTCTTCAATTGTAGAAATTATCTTTTCTAGTTCTTTGGCTTTAGTTGCAATATCAGCATCGGCTACTTTTCCTTCAGAAAAAAGGTGTTCGATTTTGGCTTTTTCAATTTCTAAATCTTTGATTTCGCGTTCTATTTTTTGATATTCTTTTTGCTCGTTAAAAGTCAAATTTCCTGTTGGATTATTTTGTTTCCAGTCTTTCTTTTCGGCTTTGTTGTCTTCTTTTTGAGCTACATCGGCACTGTCTTCATACGCTCTGAAATCGGAGTAGTTTCCAGGAAAATTTTCTATTTCTCCCTGACCTCTAAAAATAAATAAGTTGTCGACAATTTTGTCCATAAAATACCGGTCGTGCGAAACTACCAGCAAACAACCCGGATAATCCAAAAGGAAACTTTCTAAGACATTCAAGGTAACAATATCTAAATCGTTCGTAGGTTCATCCAGAATCAAGAAATTGGGGTTTTGAATTAAAACCGTACATAAATACAACCGTTTCAATTCGCCACCGCTTAGTTTTTCTACATAATCATATTGTTTTTTGCTGTCAAAAAGAAAGCGTTCCAGCAATTGTGAAGCCGAAATCAATCGGCCTTTCATCAACGGAATAAATTCGCCATATTCCTTTATAACATCAATCACGCGCTGCCCTGGTTTTGGGTTAATTCCACTTTGGGTATAATATCCTATTTTTATAGTATCGCCAACGACTACTTTTCCGCTATCAAGAGGAATCGTTCCTGTTAATAAATTTAAGAAAGTCGATTTTCCTGTTCCGTTTTTTCCAATGATTCCAATGCGTTCGCCACGTTGAAAATCAAAACTGAAATTATCCAAAATTATATGATCCTTGAATTTTTTAGAAATTTTGTGAAGCTCAATAATCTTGCTTCCCATGCGCTCCATATTAATTTCCAGTTCCACCACATTTTCCTTACGACGGCTTTGGGCTTTTTCCTTGATTACGTAAAAATCATCCTGACGCGATTTCGATTTGGTCGTTCTCGCTTTGGGTTGGCGGCGCATCCACTCGAGTTCTTTGACGAACAAGTTTTGGGCTTTGTCTACACTCGAATTTTCTGAGGCGATGCGCTCTTCTTTTTTCTCTAGATAGTAGGAATAATTTCCTTTATACTGATATATTTTTCCGTTGTCTAATTCGATGATTTCGTTACAAACACGTTCTAAGAAAAAACGGTCGTGCGTGACCATAAATAAGGTAATATTTTCTTTGGCAAAATAGCTTTCTAGCCATTCGATCATCTCTAAATCCAAGTGATTCGTAGGTTCGTCTAGAATTAATAAATCAGGGCGATTGATAAGGATAATCGCCAATGACAAACGTTTTTTTTGTCCACCCGAAAGGTTTTTTACTTTTAGTTTGAAATCTTCTAATTTCAATTTGAACAAAATTTGCTTGTATTGGGTTTCAAAATCCCAAGCATTATGCTGATCCATTCCGTCGAAAGCTTTTGGTACGCTTCTTCATCTTCGGGATTTTCCAATGCTTTTTCGTAAGCTTCAATTACTTTCAAGCTCTCATTATCCGAGGCGAAAATGCTTTCTTCAATCGTTAATTCGTCTTGCAATTTGTTGTCTTGGGAAAGAAAAGCCATGCGAATGCTTTTTCGAAGGACGACTTGCCCCGTATCAGGTTCGTCAAAACCATTAATGATATTCATTATGGTAGTTTTTCCGGAACCGTTTTTGGCTATGAAGGCGATTTTTTGGTCTTTATTAATCCCAAACGAAATGTCTTTAAATAGCGTGCGCTCTCCAAAAGATTTCGAAATATTTTCAACTGATAAGTAATTCACAAGTGTAATTTTTTGCAAAAGTAAGGTTTTTGTTCCAAGTTATAAGTTTTAAAACTTTGACAAAGTTTGGATTAAAAAAAATAGTGTAATTTTGGGTAATTAATTTTATTTGAATTATGAATACAGAAGCATTAAAAATCAATATAACACAAAGAATTTTAAATCTAGACAATGATAAAATTCTTAGTAAAATTTCAAGACTTCTTGATAAAGAAAACGTCGTGGGTTTTGATATGTACGGAAATCCTATTTCTGAAAAAGTATATGCTGATGATATTCATAATGCTTTGCATTTACTCGCCGAGGGAAAATTGGAGACCTATTCCAGCGAAGAAATGAAAAGAAAAATAATAGGATAGTGGAAGTAATATGGAGAAAAAAGGCGTTAGACGAACTTGAAGTCATCTATAAATACATTAAAATAGAAAGTCCACAAAATGCTATTTTAGTTTTCAATTCAATTTATGATTTGGCTATTTCTCTGGCTGATTATCCTTATAAATTTCCCGTTGAACCCATAATCAATATCGAAAAAGTTAGATTTGTAGTAATTTGGAACTTTAAAATTATTTATTCAGTAGAGGAAGACAGCATTGTGATTTTAAGGGTTTTTAATACTAAACGAAATCCTAAAAAGCTTAAAAAATAATTCACAAGTGTATTTTTTTTGTAAAAGAAAGGTTTTTGTTCCAAGTTATAAGTTTTAAAACTTTGACAAAGTTTGGATTAAAAAATAGTATAATTTTGAGCAATTAATTTTATTTGAATTATGAATAAACAAAAAAAATATTTAGCAGAAAATAATCCTGATATTGTTCAAGAACCTGCGGCAGTTTATCTTACAACTTTCAAAGAAAAACTAGACCCAGCTAATACCGATGAGCAAGAAATAGTGTTAAAAAAAATGCTTGAAATTGGTTTGAAACAAAGTGAAATGGATTTGGGTAAACCACATGAGGAAGTTTGGGCAGAAATGAAATTAAAACACAGTTTCAAGTAAAAATGTTCAAAATCAACTGGCAACCGCTGTCTGAAATAACATTTTCAGAGGAAATTTATTTTATTTTAAGGAAATGGAATCAATTTGAAGCCAATCAATTTGCTTTATTAGTTAGTGAAAATTTAGAACGTTTGTCGAAAAATGCTACAATCGGAATTTACAAAATCGAATACAATTGTTATTCATTGGTAATTTCAAAGCAAACCACATTATATTATAAATCATTGAAAATAAATCTCAAATCGATTTGATTTTATTTTGGAATAACAAGCAAAATTTAAATCAGATTAAAAAAATGTTACAACAAATAGAGTAGATTTATTTCTAAAATGTTTTGATTGTCCGTAATTACACATAATTGAATAAAAAGCCTTATATTTGATAAAAAAATAGCGATGAATCTATTCAATTTTACGGCAAATTTTGGGAGTGAAGAGTCTTGTAGACTTCATTTTAAAGAAGAAAGAGATAAAATCGGAGTTCAATGTAAATGCGGAAGCAAAGAACATTTTTGGATAAAAAGCAGATGGAGTTATGAATGTAAAAAATGTAGGAGCAGAATTTCGTTACGTAGCGGAACGATAATGCAAAGTTCTAATTTATCATTTTTGATTTGGTACAAAACGATGTTCCTTTTAACGGCAACAAAAAAAGGATTCTCAAGTAAAGAAATTCAAAAGCAGCTGGGTTTGAAACGTTACGAACCAGTTTGGTCTATGGTTCATAAGTTGCGAAAAGCAATGGGTAATAGGGATGCGCGTTATACTCTGGAAGGAATGATTGAATTTGACGAAGGATATTTTACAATTGAATCTTCTGAAATTGAACAAGAAAAAGGAATTCGTGGGCGTGGTGCTGTTGGAAAATCCAACGTTGCAATTATGGCAGAGTCAACAATTTTAGAAGATATTGAAACTGGGGGAAAATCAAATCATTGCAGATATTTTAAAGCAAAGGTCTTGACAGATCATACATCGGAACAGATAAATCAAACAATCCAGGAATCTATTTCTGAAAAAAGTATTCTATTTACAGACAAAAGCACATCATATATAGATATTGCAGATTATGTAGAGATACATATTACAGAAAAATCGAATAAAGAAACAACAACAGAAACTTTAAGATGGGTACATATTGCAATTAGTAATGCTAAAAGGAATTTCTTAGGAAATTTCCACAAAATTAAAGGAAAATATCTCCAATTATACCTAAACGAGTTCGTTTACAAGCTTAATAGACGGTATTTTGAGGAAAAATTATTTGATAGACTAGTAATAGCAAGCATTACAGGGTTATGACTAAAAACGGACAATCAAAAAATGTTAAATAATATGAAAAAAACATGTTTTTGGTTATTTATTTTAATTATTGGATTTTTATATTATCACAGAAGTTTTTTTTTGATATGTTATGAGGACTTTGCTTGTTGGCTTTATCCAATTGATGAAAACAGGAATGGAGAATTATTCAAAATTTTACTTACTGTAATTGGAGGGTTAGGGATTTTGTATAGTTTGTATCTTAATTTCAGGAAGTCTAAATCAATGGAACGTGGTATTTTGTTACAAGGGAAAGCCATTGATAAACAATCAGACCAATTAGAGTTGTCAAGGAAATCTCAAATAGATGAAAGATTTAAAAATGCAATTGAACATTTGGGAAGTGAAAAAGAACCCATAATTTTGGGAGGAATAGCTGAACTTAACCAAATTGCTAGAGAAAATCCTAGCAATTATGCGGAAGTGGTTTTTAATATTATGACAAGTTTTATTAGGTCAAGTACTGATGTATATAAAAAGAATGCTGATGATTTTAGTCCAACAATTATACAAACTATAATTAATTATTTATTTAAGTCAAAAGATGAAGAAGTCAATCCATATAATGGATTGAAAGGGAATTTAAGTAATTGTAATTTGATGTCAATTGATATTGATAATGTCAATTTTGGTGGGTTTGATCTTTCATTTAGTTTATTTCCTATGTATATAAATGATGTGGTTTTTTCTGAAGCGAATTTAGGAAAATCACAATTTAGTATTTCAAAAATTAAATCTACTAATTTTTTTGGTGAGGATCTTCACGGAACTCTTTTCCATCTTACAGAAATTGAGAATAGTAATTTTGAGAATTCAAGTGTACTTGCGACTAATTTTTTATCAACTATTTTTAAAAATGTAAATTTTGATAATTGTGATTTTTCGAGCACTAAATTTATTTGTTGCTTTTTTAATAATACAAGTCATTTGAATTCAAATATTATAAAAAATGATTTTTCTTTTTCAAACTTCAAAAATGTTGATTTAACATTAACAGAAATGTTAGGTGGAAATAATTTTCAAGGAAGTAGTTTTTATAATTTTAAAATAAATAGAACATCGATGGAATTGAATTTTAATGGATGTGATGTACTTGATATTAGTTATACTTTTGATAATTGCCAATTAATTGATAAGCTTGATGGAAGGGTTGGTAAGAGTTCAAATTCAACACAAATTGTTAATCTGAAAGAAGTTTTACTAGATAACCAGTTTACATTTGGTTTATTGACTAAAGAAGATATTTTAAATGTTAAAAAAAACTATGAAGATATTCTTGGTAATTTTGAAAAACTCGATTTGAAAGGGAGAAGTACTAGTAAATAATTTCATAAATGCAACTATCCGTCATTATTCTCAATTATAACGTGCGCTATTTTCTGGAGCAATGTGTTTTAAGCGTCGAAAGCGCTTTAAATACGATTGATGGCGAAATTATTGTAGTCGATAATAATTCGTCTGACGCCAGTTGTGTAATGATAAAAGAGCGTTTTCCAAACGTGAAACTCATTGAAAACAAAGAAAATATTGGTTTCCCAAAAGGGAATAATATTGGAGTAAGTCAAGCAAAGGGCGAATACATTTGTATTTTAAATCCTGATACGGTTGTGGGCGAAGATACTTTTACGAAAGTGTTGGCTTTTGCCGAAAAACAAAAAAATTTTGGAATTGTTGGCGTAAAACTCATTGACGGAACAGGAAATTTCTTGCCCGAAAGCAAACGAGGAATTCCAACACCTTTTGTGGCTTTTACAAAAATAATTGGTTTGTATAAACTTTTCCCAAAAGCATTCGGGAAGTATTATGCTCAACATTTATCGGAAAATGAAACGGGAAAAGTCGCTATTCTTGTGGGGGCATTTATGCTAATGAAGCGGGAATTGTATAATGAAATTGGAGGTTTCGACGAGAATTGCTTTATGTATTCTGACGATATTGATTTGAGTTATATGGTGCTAAAAAAAGGAAAGTTAAACTATTATTTTCACGAAACTTCGGTCATTCATTATAAAGGGGAAAGTACAATTAAGGACGGAATGTATATGAAACGTTTTCAGGAAGCGATGCATTTTTTTTATAAAAAGCATTTTCGAGGATTCTTATTATTTTCTGTTTTTATGAAAATAGGAGTTGTATTTTTTTCCTTGGTTAAACGATTTCAAGGTAAATTAATTCCAAAATCATTAGCCGATAATTATATTTTGATTTCTGAGGATGAGATTCTGATGAAAAAATTAAAAAAGCAGCTTTGCAAACCAGTAAAACGCCAAGATATTTCGCAGCCATTTTTGAAGAGTACAGCCTCAGAAATTATTTTTGACCAAAATTATCTCGATTTTAAAACTATAATCGAGACTTTGGAAGTGAACAAAAACAAAGGTTTTCCTTTTAAAATACGTCCTAAAGGGGCTAATTTTATGATTGGCAGCAACAGTAGTTTTGATAGAGGAGAAGTCGTAATTTTTTTTGATTTTTGATTTTAATTTCGAATTTCTGAATTCGTGTAAATTTATATAATTAGTGATTAAAACTAAAAATAATTACTAATTTTGCAAGCATAAAACTAAAACCGCCTTAAAAGGTAGCAATATGGCAAGATTTGAATTAAAGCTTCCAAAATGGGAGAAAGCGTTGCAGAAGCAACTATAACAAATTGGTTAAAGCAAGTTGGCGATAAAATCGAAGCCGACGAAGCGGTGCTTGAAATTGCCACTGATAAAGTGGATAGCGAGGTGCCAAGCGAAGTTTCGGGGATTTTAGTTGAACAGTTGTTTGGAAAAGACGACTTGGTTCAAGTAGGTCAAACGATTGCTATCATTGAAACGGAAACCAATTCGGTTTCGCAAGAGGTAAAAACGGAAACTGTTGTTCCAGTTGAAGTTGAGGAAATTGAAAAAAAACGTTGAAGCTGTCAAAGAAACTCTCGTAGCTCCAATTAATTTTTCAGATTCCGAAAAATTCTTTTCGCCATTGGTTAAAAATATTGCTAAAGAAGAAGGAATTTCTGTTTCAGAATTAGAAAATATTTCAGGTTCAGGAAAAGATGGAAGAGTTACGAAAGAGGATATTTTGAGCTATGTCGAAAGCCGAAAGTCTAAAAACGAAAGCCCAAAAAGTGCAGCTATTAAACCAATGGCTAGCGTTCAACAGTTAGCGCCAGCACCAACTTCTGTAAACGGAAGCGATGAAATCATTGAAATGGACAGAATGCGCAAACTGATTTCGGGTTATATGGTGGCATCGGTGCAAACATCGGCTCATGTACAGTCGTTTATTGAGGTTGATGTGACTAATATTGTAAAATGGAGAGAAAAAGTTAAAACTACTTTTGAAAAAAGAGAAGGAGAAAAATTGACTTTTACGCCTATTTTTATGGAGGCTGTAGCCAAAGCATTGAAGGATTTTCCTATGATGAATATTAGTGTAGAGGGTGAATTTATCATCAAAAAGAAGCATATAAATCTTGGAATGGCGGCTTCGTTACCTAATGGAAATTTGATTGTTCCAGTAATAAAAAATGCTGATCAGCTAAATCTTGTTGGGATGGCAAAAGCCGTAAATGATTTGGGAAGTCGTGCCAAAGCCGGAAAACTAAAACCAGACGATACGCAAGGAGGAACTTATACGGTAACCAATGTGGGTACTTTTGGAAGCGTTTTTGGAACACCAATTATCAACCAGCCGCAGGTGGGAATTCTTGCTCTTGGGGCAATCCGAAAAGTGCCTGCCGTTATAGAAACTCCCGAAGGAGATTTTATTGGCATTCGCCAAAAAATGTTTCTCTCGCATAGTTACGACCATCGTGTTGTAGACGGTGCTCTTGGCGGAAGTTTCGTAAAACGAGTTGCCGAATATCTTGAAGCATTTGACGTAGATAGAAATTTTTAATTTGTTTAGAAGAATATAAGAATTTTTTGAAAACAAATACTAAAAAAAGTTGTGACCTGAGATTAAAGGTCGAATGGGAGAAGTAAAATTTGTGATTGTTTTTTTTATTTTACAATAGAGCAAACTTTTAGCATAAACATAAACAAGCCACTATTAATCGAAAGACAGTAGTGGTTTTTTTTTTTTTTTTTGAGTTCAAAAAAAAAGAAAGTAGCCGTTAGTTTTAGACGGTTTTAGATAAAAAATGGTTTGAATAAAAGGAAATTAATACAAAAAGGATGACTATTGAAAACAGATAGCGTGTAAAAAGGCACAACTTTTGATGCTTTTTTTGCGCGATTGTCCAATTTTTTAAAAAGTATTGCGTTCTAATTGTATTAAATTTAAGAAAGAATGTAACCTTTTCGTTTGAGACAAGCTCTAATGGTGTATAGGTTGGTTTATCGCCTAAATTAAAAAACGGAAAGTGTAATTATTGAGCCAGTATTTAACTGGTTGAAGCTGATTTTTTTGGATTAAGTAATAGTTATGATATAATGTTGCATTTTGAAATCTGATAAAATGATATAAGCCTTTGATTGTAAATAGATTTTGTCACTATTCATTCGTTTGACTTTATGACATTAAAACTTTCGACTTACTTATTGCTCCACATTTGATTTTATTGGGGTAAAAAGGAGTGAAAGTTCTAAGAGATAGATTTTGATTATTTGATTATAACGTATAACTTTTTATTTGATGTTTTGGTAAGTCTAAATGTTTTTATATTTGGATAATGTTTGTCAAATGTCAGCTATTTTACAAAAAAGAAAAAAATGTAATTTTACATTTGCTGAGTAATAATGTATTTTTTTAAAGTAATAGATTATGAAGAAAAAAATAATAGGAATTGGATTTTTAATCATTCTCATTGCTGCGGGTTCAGGTTATTATTACGCAATGCATGGAGGAGCAAGAAATTTAGCTACTGAAGAAGCTGTTTTTACAGTAACTTCTCAATCAATTGCGACTGAGTTTACAACGAATCTGGAAATGGCTAATAAAAAATATTTAGAGAAAGCAGTTGCTATTTCTGGAAAAATATCCAGCACAAAAGATTTAGATGTAGTACTCGATGGCAATGTAATTTGCAATTTAAAAGAAGCTAATTCGGACGTAAAAGAAGGGGATTTGGTAACAGTCAAAGGACGAGTGGTGGGTTATGACGATTTGTTGGGTGAATTAAAATTAGATCAATGTTATATAACTAAAAATTAAATTAAATTAAATGAAGAAAATTACTGTACTTTTCGCTTTGTTTTTTGTAGTGTCACTTTTGCACAGGATGATTTGCTCAATCAATTGGATACTAAAACTTCAGGAAAAGAAAAAGAAGTTGCCGCATTTAAAGCCTTACAAATAGGAAATATGCAATCGACCAAAATAGCCGCAAAAGGCGAATTTTATGTGCTAATTGCACACCGTTTTGGGGATTTAACTAACGGATTGGATAATTTTTTTGGATTAGATAATGCGTATACGAAAATTGGAGGAATTTATGGGGTAACCGATGGGTTGTCAATAGGATTATCTAGACAAACATATAATAAGATATACGAACTGGGCTTGAAATATCGAATTGCTAGTCAAGAAATAGACGGATTTCCAGTAACTATTGTAGGCTATCACACAATGGATATTAATAGTGCTAAAAAGAAGGATAATTACCCTGGATTGATATTTAACGATCGATTGGCGTATTCTTCGCAATTGTTGATTTCGAGAAAATTTTCTAATTCCTTTTCGCTGGAGTTAACGCCTATGTATATTCATAAAAATTACTTAGATAATTATGCTCAGGATCGCAAGGATATCTATGTTTTAGGGACAGGAGGACGATACAAACTAACCAAGCGATTGAGTTTGAATCTAGAATACGGTACTCGGTTAAATGCAGTAGAGCACGAATTATTTCACAATCCGTTGACTGCGGGATTGGATATAGAAACAGGGGGACACGTTTTTTCAAATGGTGTTCTCTAATAGTCAACCATTAAATGATGTAGCTGTTTTTCTAACACTACAGGACAATGGAACGGAAAAGGAATCTATTTTGGATTCAATATGTATAGAGTATTTTAGGAATAGCCCCAAATCAATTTTTTAACAATTAAAAACAATGAAAACAATCAAAAAAATCGGTTCAGTATTAGTGGTTGCTTTAGCAATGGTGTCATGTAGTGGTAGTGATTCAGCTCCAATACCAACGCCTCCTGCGGGTGGCGGAGGTACAGTAACGAACCCTACTTACAATGCGGATATTAAATCAATAATCGATAGCAAATGTATTACGTGTCATGGTGCTGGTGGTGTTCAAAGTGGAAATCCATATCAGACGTATGCTCAGGTAAGTGCTTCAGCTACTGCAATGATAGGAAGAATTAAAGGAACAACAGGTGCATTAATGCCACAAGGAGGACCAAAATTATCAGATGCATCTATTGCATTGATTGATAAATGGATTGCCAATGGCAAGCCAGAAAAATAGAAAACAGCGATGAAAAAAATAATTGTTTTGATGTCCGTTTTCTTTTGTGCAAGCACCTTGTTTGCTCAAAAGATGATTACTCGAACAGGAGAAGTAAAGTTCGAAGCATCGGTACCTGCTTTTGAAGAAGTAGCAGCTAAGAATAATTCGGTCTCTTGTATTTTAGATGAGTCCAATGGCGATTTGGCTGCCTTAGTTTTGATTAAAGGATTCAAGTTCAAAGTTCCTTTGATGGAAGAGCATTTTAATGAAAATTACATGGAGTCTTCTCAGTATCCTAAAGCTACATTTAAAGGGAAAATTTTGGGTTTTGATGCTTCAAAATTAACTACTTCCAAAGTAATGTATGATTTAGAGGGCGATTTGATGATTCACGGAGTAACTAAAAAGATTAAAACAAAAATAGCTTTGGCACAAGCTAGCGGAAAAGTTACAGTTGTTGGCACTTTGTTACTAAAAGCCGGTGATTTTAAAATTGAAGTACCAAACTTGGTAAAAAGTAAGATTTCCGAGAGTATTAAAGTAATGCTGAATTTTACTTTAGAAGCAAAATAATACCACTTACTAATTCAATTATTGAAAAAAAGCTCCAAGTCGATTTTGATTTGGAGCTTTTTGGTTAAGGATGTTTTTGTTACGAAACAACATATTCATCGGCAATGGATAAAGCCTCTGAGATAATGGCGAGACCTTCATCGATTTCTTTTTCATTAATTGTTAATGGAGGAGCAATGAAAATATAGCCCCAACGAACAAATGTGTACAAGCCCAAAGCTCGAACTTTGGCAGCAATAAGGTTGGTTATTTTTAAGTCGTCGCCACTAGCATTATACGGTGCAATGAGTTCGCCAGTGGTTTTGTTTTTTACAACGTCCAAACAGCCCAAAAGCCCCGTGTTTCTAAAAGCTCCCATACTTGGGTGTTTACTTCTCATTTCCTCTATTTTGGCTTCCATGTAAGCTCCCATTTTCCGAGTGTTTTCAATCAATTTGTCGCTTTCATAAATAGTAATTACCGCCAAAGCAGCTGCCAATGCTACAGGATGTGCATTATAGGTAAGCCCAATCATCATAGGAGTATTATCGAATTTAGCAGCAATTTTGTCGGAAACCATCAAGCAGCCTAATGGCAAATAAGAAGAGGTAAGTCCTTTAGCCATACAAACCATATCGGGAATGATGTCGTGGTTTTCAAACCCAAACCATTTTCCAGTTCGTCCAAAACCACTCATTACTTCATCGGCGATGAAAAGAATGCCATATTTTTCACAAAGAGCTTTAATGCCTTTCAAGTAGCCTTTTGGATAATGCAAACAACCCGAAGAACCACTTTCTCCTTCAAAAATGAAAGCCGCAATATTGGTTTTTCCTTCAAAATGAATTACTCGTTCTACATATTCCAAGCTCAATTGCAGTTTGGTTGCTTCGTCCAAGTCTTTCATGCCGAAAAAATTGTACGGGTCGTCCAAATGAATAGAATTAGGCATTTGTTGCGCATCATTGGCTAGTTTTCGAGGATCGCCACCAGCCGACATTCCGCCTATGGAGCCTCCGTGAAAAGCACGGTAACGCCCAATAATTTTGTGTCGTCCTGTGTACAATCGAGCAAGTTTAATTGCATTGTCAATAGACGAGGTGCCGCATAAGGTATAAAACGCTTTGTTCAAATCGCCAGGACATATTTCGGCTAATTTTCTGGATAATTTGGCTCGTATTTCGGTAGTACAGGTTGGGGTTACAAACTCACTTTTTGCATTTGCTCTACCACGGCCTGTGTTACTCTTTGGTCGCCATGACCAATATTGACAGACATTAGCCCCGAAGAGAAATCGATGATTTTGTCTCCATCGTAATCGTATAAGTAAACTCCTTCGGCTCTTTCTATTGCTATCGGGTTGACACCGCCTTGCGCTGACCACGAGAAGAGGCTAAAAGCTTTGCTGTCGTTAATTATTTGTTCTTTGTTTAACATTGAAATCGTATTTTTTAAAATTAATTTTTAAGTTATAGTATAATCGTAGGTATAATATAATTCGTCTCGAACAAATCCTTTTTTGTGATAAAGACCTTGTGCGATGTAATTGTCTTTTGCCGTTCTCAATCGTACTAAATCGGCTCCGATTGTTTTGGCTAGAACAAAGCATTGATCAATGAGTTGTTCTCCGACACCTTTGTTTCGGATAGTAGGATTGACAAACAAATCATTCAAAACAACTATTTTACTTAGCCGAACCGAAGAAAAAGTAGGATAGCATAAGGCAAATCCCAAGGCGTTTGTTTCGTTGGCATCGTCAAAAGCCAAGAAAATAAACGCTTCCCCCCGTTCTATTCGCTCTTTCAAATAGGCTTTGTGTCGCCCCAAATTAGACGGTTTTGATAAAAAACGAGGTATTGGTCAAACAATGTTGTCAATTGGTCTAAATCTTGAATTGTTGCTTGTCGTATCATATTTCTTGATTAAATAGAAACTAAGAAAAAGAGGTATAATGCGAATCAAGAATGATTAAACAAATCTTGATTCGCATTCAAATAGAATTTAGCTCATCCAGTTGGTTCCAGCTTCAGGGTTCCACTTGGTGGTTGTTTTCTTTTCTTTGGTAAAAAATCCAATAGAGCTTTTACCAGTAATATCGCCTGAACCAAAACGAGATTCGTTCCATCCGCCAAATCCAAAAGGCTCTCTTGGTACAGGAACTCCAATGTTTACACCACACATTCCTGCCGAAGCATTTTCGGTAACATAATTAGCCAGTCCGCCACTTTGAGTAAATACCGAGCACGCATTTCCGTAAGGATTTGCATTTTCGATTGCCAAAGCTTCATCAATAGTTTTTACACGAACGATAGCAAGCACGGGGCCAAAAACTTCTTCTTTTGCGATTTTCATATCGGCGGTCGCGTAATCTATGATAGTTGGACCAACATAAAATCCGTTTTCTTTTCCTGGAACTACGGTATTGCGACCGTCTAAAATTATTTTAGCACCTTGCTGTTCTGCTTCGGTAATATAATTTTCGATTCGTTCTTTAGCCGCTTTCGAAATAACCGCTCCTAGAGTTGTGCCGCATTGAATTTTTTGTGCATCGCCGATTAGTTTGTCTAAAATAGCGTCGCAATTCCCTACGGCAACTAATGTTGCAGCGGCCATGCATCTTTGTCCCGCACAACCACTCATCGAAGCGATGATATTAGACGAAGCCATATCAGGATGCGCATCAGGTAATAAAATAATATGATTTTTTGCTCCGCCAAGAGCTAATACTTGTTTTAGATTATGACTGGCTCTTTGATAAACAATCTTGGCTACTTTAGTCGAACCTACAAAGGTAATTGCCTTGATTTCTGGATGATCACAAATATTTTCAACGGTAGATTGAGTTCCGTTGATAATATTGAATAATCCGTCAGGAAGTCCTGCTTCTTTTAATAACTTAGCAATATACTGACTGCTAATTGGTACTGCTTCAGAAGGTTTTAAAATCATTGCATTTCCTAGTGCAATGGCATTAACAATAGTCCAATGCGGAACCATACTTGGAAAGTTAAAAGGAACAATCGAAGCAACAACACCCAGTGGTGCTCTATTAGAAGAACAGAATACACCTTTGCTAACTTCCATATTTTCGCCGTTGACAAACTGAGGTAGGCTGCAAGCAAATTCGGTTAATTCAATGGCTTTGTCAATTTCAGCTTTTGCTTCGCCGTGTATTTTACCGTTTTCTCTATAAATTATTTCGGTAAGTTCAGAACTATTTTTCTCTAATAATTGTTTGTATTTATAGAAAACTTGTGCTCTTTCTTTCAAGGTAACTTTTTGCCAAGCTTTTTGTGCTTTTTGTGCAAAATCAATTATTTCATTCAAATCTTCCATTGTAGATTCCTTGAATGTGGTTAATTCACTCCCGTCTAAAGGCGAGATAACTGCATGAATTTATTTGAACTTCCAGATTTAAAGTCCCCGTTTGTAAAGTTTTTTACTTCGTCGAATATCATAATTTAGGTATTTAATTTTTTTTCCAAATATACAAATTTTAATAAAATAAACAATATTTTTGTCAGTATCAAAAATATTGTTAGATTTACAAAAAAATAGCATCTAAATTAATTTATTTACAATTATAACGATTGCGTAGTTTAGTATAGGTGTGAGCTTAAAACCAACCAAATTTCTATTAATTATTATTTATTAACCAAAAACCAAATATCGAATGAAATCAATGAAATCAGTTTCGACAATTATTGGAGTTGCCTTATTATCATTGGCAGTTCTTTGTTATTTTACTAATTGGCATGCATTAGTTCCAGCATTTACCGTATTAGGAATAGCCATTATCACAAGAAAAGCATTAGAGCCCCTTATTATAGGTTGCGCTGTTGGATTCATGCTTTTAGCACAACAAGGAGGATCCACAGAATGGTTTCCAGAGGGAAAAGGAATGATTTTTCCTTTAAATATGTTTGATGGATTATTTTCGTCAATAGCAAGAGACGCCCATGATGGAGGTTTGATTTGGGTAATATTAGTATGTATATTATATGGTGCATTTGTGCAAATGGTTGTTGCTTCCGGAGGAATTAAAGCAGTAGGAAAATATTCTGAAAAACCATGTAAAAACAAAAAGACAATCTTTATTGATGACGTATTGGTTGAGTTTTTTCTTTTTCTTGGATGATTATTTTAGTGCTTTATCCGTAGGAAATACGATGCGACCTATAACTGATAAATTTGGGGTTTCTAGAGATAAATTAGCTCTAGTTTTGAGTTTTGTTTGTGTGCCATTAACAATTATTTTTCCTATTTCTACTTGGACAATATTTTACGGAACTCAAATTGCTGCCATTAAAGGCGGGGTTATGGATAGTACGGGTCATGCCATTACAAGTCCAATTGAGGTATTTATGCACACGATTCCGTATAACTTTCAGCTTGGATTTCCTTAATTCTTGGGGCTTTGGTGGTTTATGAACTTCTTCCAGATTTTGCAGGAATAAAAGCCGCAGAAGCTGAAGTTGTTATAGAAGAGAAAAAAGAAAAATTGAACAAAAAGGACAAAAAAGAAGGTAAAGTGATGTATTTTTTAATGCCGTTATTGGTGTTGATTTTCTGTACCATTTTGCCTTACCCATGGGATTTTGATTATTGGGGAAGTGGATTTACTTTTTCTATGGATTATATTTTGGCAGTATTGATGCATTAAGAGGTATTGCAAACGGCTTGTGTATTTGTGTATTTGTATTTCTGGATGTTCAAAATTGTGGATTTCCATAAAATATCTAATAATTTTGTAAAAGGTCTTGAGACTATAACTTTTGTATTGGCCGTTTTAGGTTTTACCTATTTGTTAAAAGATGTTCAAAATGGATTAGGATTCAATGAGTTTGTTGCATCACACTTAGAAGGAATTAGCTGGTTAAACGGTACTACATTGCCATTTATTGTTTTTACATTAGTAGCTTGGATTTGTTGGGCAACTGGTTCAAACTGGGGGATTTACGCGATTCTTGTTCCTACAACGGCTATTTTGTCGACACAATTTCATGCTAATTTTTGGCTGACGCAAGGCGCATTGGCTTCGGGAACAGTTTGGGGTGCTGCTGCTTGTTTCTTTTCTGATAATAGAGTACTTACAGCTCAATCTTGTAAAGTAGATATGATGAAACACGGAATTTCTCAATTTCCATACCAATTGATCATTTTTGTGACTTCATCAGTAGTTTATCTTATCGCTGGATTTATTTTATAATTGAAAACATGATTCGTAAAGAGATTTTAGAGGATTTTATAATTAGGAATGCTACTCCAGATGACGTGGTTCAAATGGAGTATGTCCAAAAACAGTGTTATCCTAGTTTGCACGAATCGGAAATAATAAAAAAGGAGCATTTTATTAATCATATTAACATCTTTCCCGAAGGACAGTTGGTTATTGAAAAAGAAGGGGAAATTGTAGCTTCGGCTAGTACAATGCGAAGTTTTTATCCCGATGAAAATTTGACTTTTTTGGAAATAACAGACAATTTGTGGATGACACAGACCCATCAACCCAATGGCGATTGGATGTATGGGATTGATATGGGCGTGTTGCCCGAATACCGTGGTTTGGGACTTTCGACCGATTTGTATTTGGCACGCCAAGAAGTGTGTAAAAAACTAGGATTGAAGGGACAAATTATTGCGGGAATGACTATTGGATACGGTCGGGTAAAAGACAAAATGACTATCGAAGAGTATTGTTATGCTCTTGAAATCAAGAAGTTTGCCGATCCTACTGTAACGCCACAAATGAAAGCAGGTTTTCGATGGATTAAACCCCTTCATGGGCATATCAATGATCCCGAAGCAGGATTTACATGTGTTTTGATGTATTTTCCTGTGGATGTTAATTACAAAATAGCAAGCCATTAATTTTGAGTAAAAACATGATATATAATAAAATTTTAAATGACCAGTTTATAGTCCGAACAGCTACGCTACAAGATGCAATCGGGATGGAATACGTTCAGGCGCAATGTTATCCTACCTTGCATGTATCGGAAATAATGACTAGAGCTCATTTTACCAGTCATATTAATGTATTCCGAGAAGGGCAAATTGTGGTCGAAAAAGACGGAATTATTATTGCTTCGGCAAGTACATTTCGATGCCATTTTCCGGAACACGATAGTACTTTTTTGGAAGAAACAGATCATTTGTGGATTACCAACGTACAAGTACCCGATGGCGATTGGATGTACGGAATTGATATGGGAGTTTTGCCCGAATACCGAGGATTGGGACTTTCTAAAGCAATGTACAAAGCCCGTCACGAAGTATGTGCAAAACTAGGATTGAAAGGACAAATTATTGCAGGAATGACTATTGGCTATGGCAAATTGAAAGACAAAATGACCATCGAGGAATATTGCAAAGCCTTGATGAACGAAGAATTAACCGATCCAACAATTACGCCTCAAAAAAATGCAGGTTTTCGGTGGATTCGCCCTTTGTACAATTATATCAATGACCCTGAGTCGGGATATGGAAGCATCCTGATGTACAATCCAGTAGATGAAAAATATACACTTTAAATAATAATTAAATCGTTTTAAAATAGAATAAAAATGGGAAGTCAAATTAAAAAAGTATCCGAAATTCCAGGTCCAAAAAGTAAAGAATTATTAGCTCGTAGAGCCGCTGCCTTACCTGCGGGTTTGGGAAAATCAACTGAGGTTGTAGTCGAAAAAGCCGAAGGAGCTTTAATATGGGATGTAGATGGAAATCAATTGATTGATTTTGCAGGAGGAATTGGAATGGTAAATTTAGGACACCGTCCAAAGGCGGTAGTAGATGCTATTAAATTGCAGTTGGACAAATACATTCATCCTGGAGCATTGGTAACTACTTTTGAACCGTATTTGGATTTTGCCGAAATGTTAAATAAAATCACTCCAGGAGATTATCCAAAAAGACTTTATTAGCTAATTCAGGATCAGAAGCAGTAGAAAATGCGGTAGCAATTGCTCGTTATTATACCAAAAGACCTGCCGTGATTTGTTTTGAAGGAGCTTACCACGGACGAACCATGCTTACCTTGAGTTTGACCAGTAAATACGGCTTGTTTAAAAAAGGATTTGGTAGTTATGCGCAAGATATTTACCGTTTTCATTCTCCTAACGTGTATCGCAAACCCGATAGTATGACCGAAGAGCAATACATTGATTTTTGTATTGAACGATTCGACCAAAACTTGATTTCGCATGTCGATCCATCGGCTGTGGCAGCTATTATTATTGAGCCAGTTCAAGGCGAAGGAGGGTTTATTCCTGTTCCTAAAAGTTTTTGGAAAAAATACGCAAAGTGTGCGATGAGCACGGTATTGTTTTCATTGCCGATGAGGTACAAGCAGGAGCAGGACGTACAGGAAAATTTTTAGCTATCGAACACAGTGGGGTAATTCCGGATATTGTGACAATGGCAAAATCAATCGGATCAGGATTGCCAATTAGTGCGATTACTGGAAAGGCCGAAATTATGGACGCCCCTCATTTAGGAGGAATAGGAGGGACATATAGTGGAAGTCCTATTGCTGTGGCGGCTGCTTATGAAACCGTAAAAGCAATTAATACGCCCGAATTTTTGAATAGAGCCACTCATGTAGGAAATACTATTGTGAGTCGTCTTACGGCAATGAGCGAAAAATTTTCGTGTATTGGCGACATTCGTGGATTGGGAGCAATGCTAGTAGTTGAGTTCGTAAAAGACCGAAAAACCAAAGAACCCGATATGGATTTTGCTATGGCAGTAATCAAAAAATGTGTTTCTAATGGACTCATTTTAATTCGAGCTGGATTGTATACCAATTGTATTCGCTTTTTGCCTCCAATAGTAATTACCGATGAGCAATTGCACGAAGGAATGGACGTATTAGAACAAGCCATTGCCGATGTTTTAGCAGAAAGAAAATAAAAATGCGAGAGCAGAAGATTAAATTAGTCTCTTGATATGCAATAAGTCACTAATATGACATTGAAACTTTTATATAACGCCAACATCATTACTATGGACGATGCTTCCCCCAAAGCCGATTCCATGGTAATAGATGATTTAGGCAAAATCGAAGCCATTGGAAACGAAAAGGAGTTGCGAAATCAATTCACTTCCTTTTCCAATGAAACTGATTACCAAGGGAAAACTATTGTGCCAGGTTTGAATGATGCTCATATTCACGTATGGAAAATTGGACATCTTCGTACTTATATGCTCGATGTTCGTGGCGTGAAATCAATAGTGGAGTTCAAACAAAAATTAAAAGATTTTGCAGAAATAAACCCAGAATCAAACTGGATTATGGCTCGTGGAGTCAACGAAATGGTACTCGAAGAAAAACGATTGCCCACAAAAGAAGACTTGGATGAAGTGGTTTCTAATCGCCCTGTTTTTTGTGATTCGTACTTGTGCACATATTGGAATCGCTAATTCCAAAGCCATCGAAATTTCGAGAGTTTCTGAAACGACCGAAGTTCCCTTTGGCGGAGAAATCCGCAAAAATCAAGACGGAAGTTTACAAGGTATTTTTACCGAAAGAGCCTTGGGATTAATCATGAACAACATTCCTGCTTTTACTTTTACCGAATATAAAAATATGATTCTCGAAGCACATAATTATTTGTTAAGCCTCGGAATTACTAGTGCAACTGACCCCGCGGCAAACGAAGAACTTTTGGAGGCTTATATTCGATTAGATAAAGAAGGATTGTTGAAAGTGCGAATGAATGTTTTTCCGCTTCGGATTCCTGATGGAAGCGATGAAATTCAGGTTTTGCCAGAACTGTATGAATCAGAATTTTGCAAATCAAAACGGTAAAGTTTTTCTCGGACGGAGGCTTGAGTTCGGCAACAGCCGCCATCAATGTTCCGTATAAAAATACCGATGGTTACAAGGGTGTTTTGCGATTGGATTACGACAAGTTTTATGCAACTGCCAAAGAAGCTGTCAATAAAGGATTTTCGGTAGCAACACATGCTATCGGGCATCAGGCAATCGATTTGACATTGAAAGTGTATCGAGATTTGTTCTCAATAAATCCAAATTTAAAACACCGAATCGAGCACGTTGGATTTTGTCTAATGAAAATATCGCCGATTTCAAGCGGATGAATATGACCGCCGCAATGCAGCCAATTTTTATTTATGAATTGGCCAATAATTTTAAGAATACCTTGTCAGACGAATTGTTAGATGTGGTTTATCCTTGTAAAACCGTTTTAGATAGCGGAATAAATTTGGCATTATCTACCGATGGTCCTGTGGTTAAGGAAATCAATCCGTGGGTCAATATGGAAACTGCAGTAACGCGAAAAGCAGCTGATGGTTTTGTTATTGGTGAAAACCAAAAAATTACTTTTCAGCAAGCACTAAACGCATACACACTTGGTAGTGCTATTGCCGATAATTTAGGATGTAGTAAAGGAAGTTTATCTGAAGGAAAATTTGCCGATTTTATTGTTTTAGATGCAAATCCACTTAAATTAGCAGATGTTTCTAAAGTAAAAGTAGTAGAAACATGGATAAACGGAGTATTAAAATATAAATTAGGTAATGGGTATTAGGTCTCAGGTGTTAGTAAAAACACCCAAAAACCAATACCCAAGACCCAAACCCTTTGAAAAATGAGTGCATTAGACGACGAATTAGATTATCAAATTTTAAAATTGCTTCAAAAAGACGGAAGGATGTCATTTACCGAAATTTCGAAAGAAATTAATGTGGCGGTAAGTACGATTCGCCACCGTTACATCAACCTAGTCGAGGAAGGAACCATAAAAATTATAGGTAGGATTGACCCAAACAGGATTGGGTTCAACGCTTATGCGAGCATATTGATTTCGGTCAAACCAAAGTTACTTATGAATACCATCTTAGAAGAATTAGGAAAATTACCCGAGATAAGTTTCTTGGCTTTGGTTTCGGGAGATTTTGACATCGAAGCCAACGTAATGTGCCGAGATATGGAACATTTAAACGAATTATTGATAGATAAAATACATACTATGGAAGGGATTTTTGATACAAAAACCAATATGTATATGAAAATATACAAGTTTGCCCAACCCGATTTAGAACTAGCAAAATTATCAAGCAAATAAGATGAACAATAGCGAAGCACTTTACGAAAGAAGAAAAAAAAAGCGTTCCAAATGCATTAGGAATTTTTAATCCATCGAGTATCCAATCGGCTAAAGGCGCCATAATTATGGATGCCGATGGAAGAAAACTAATTGATTTTGCGGGAGGAATTGGGGTAAATAATGCGGGTCATGGAGTTGCTGAAATTATCGAAGCTATAAAAAATCAAGCCGATAAATTCATTCACGCTTCCTTTAATGTTTCTGTTTATGAACAATATTTAGACTTAACCGAAAAGTTGTGTGAATTATTGCCACACGGAGAATCAACGAAAGCAATGCTGACATTATCTGGGGCAGAATCGGTAGAAAATGCGATTAAAATTGCACGTGCCGTAACGGGAAAATCAGGTATTATTTGTTATGATGGTTCGTTTCATGGGCGCACGATGATGGCGATGACTTTGACATCTAACGTAAAATACAAAGAAGGAGCAGGACCGTATGCTCCAGAAGTGTATCGTTTGGAATATCCGTATTACAAGCCGAGTATGAGTTCACGAATGACACAGGATGAGTTTGATGATTTGATGATTATGAAATTGCACAAAACGTTTTCATCAACGGTTTCTACAACCCAAACGGCGGCAATTATCTTAGAATTAGTTCAAGGCGAAGGCGGTTTTACCGTTGCTTCGAAAAAATATGTGCAGTATTTGCGTAAATTTTGTACCGAAAACAATATTTTCTTGATTTTTGATGAAGTACAATCTGGTTTTGGACGTACCGGAAAATGGGCGGCTTTTGAGCATTACGGGGTAACACCAGATTTGTCTACTTGGGCAAAATCGATGGGTGGCGGAATGCCGATAGGAGCCGTTATTGGCAAACAAGAAATTATGGATGCTATAAAACCAGGACTTATTGGAGGAACTTACTTAGGAAATCCCTTGAGTTGTGTGGCATCTTTGGCGAGTATTAACTATATGCAAAAGAACAACATCAATGCCGCTGGTGAAAAAGTGGGCAAGGTTGTTCGAGAAAAATTCAATCAATTACAGGCAAAATATCCAAAAAACATTACGGATGTTCGTGGTTTGGGGGCAATGTTAGCTATCGAATTTTTTAACCCAAAGACCCAACTTCCCGATGGTGCTTCGACAAAAGCAATTGTCGATAAATGTCTGGCAAAAGGATTAATTGTTATCACTTCCGGAACCTACGGAAACTGCATTAGAATATTAAGTCCTTTATTTATCGAAGACGAAATCTTAGAAAAAGGCTTGACTATTTTAGAAGAAACGATAAAAGAAGTTTTGTCTTAAATTTTACAATTCGTAAAAATCAGCGTACAATTATAAAAAAATGAGAAAACAATATATAAACGGAGCATGGTGCGATGCAATTAATGGTGCCACTTGGGATTTACAAAGCCCTTCTACCGAAGAAATTTTAGATAAAGTTCCTTTTGGGAATGCTGACGATTGTAAAAAAGCAATCGATGCAGCTGATGCAGCTTTTAAAAGTTGGAAAAAAACAACACCTTATTTTAGAGCAGAAATTCTAAAAAAAGTAGCCGATTATATGCGTGCCAATGTTGAGGTTTTCGCCAAAGAAACGTCATTGGAAACAGGAAAACCAATGCTGGAATCTCGTGGCGAATGGCAGGTTTCTGCCAATCTTTTTGAATGGTACGCCGAAGAAGGCAAGCGCAGTTATGGACGAGTGATTCCGTCCAGTAGAATCGATAAACGCTCGATGGTTATTTACCAACCGTTAGGCGTTGTTGGAGTGATTACGGCTTGGAATTTTCCAGCTTATAATCCCGCACGTGCCGTTGCGGCAGCTTTGGCAGCGGGTTGTAGCGTGGTAATGCGCGGTTCTGAATTTACACCTTTGTCTAGTTTTAATATGGCAAAAGCCTTGCATGAAGCTGGAATTCCAGAAGGTGTTTTCAACTTAATCAACACGGAGCCTATTTCAACAGGAACGGAAATGATTGAAAACCCTTTGCTGAAAAAAATAAGTTTTACGGGAAGCACACGAGTTGGAAAAATATTGATGGACGGTGCATCCAAAACATCGACTAAATTGTCACTTGAATTAGGAGGAAATGCGCCAGTAATTATCGAAAAAGATGTCGATGTCGAAGCGATTGCTCATCAATCATTGGTTGCTAAATTGAGAAATTGTGGTCAGGTTTGCGTTTCGCCACAACGTTTTTATGTGCATTCAGCCATTTTTAATCAATTTGTTTCGATTGTAAAAGAAGATATTTCGAAATTAAAAACGGGAATTAATGGCGGCGTTACTGATTTTGTGGGACCATTAATTAATAAAACACAGCAAACACACTCTTTGACAATGCTTGAAAAAGCAAAAAGTGAAGGTGCAACAATTCACATTGGTGGAGAAGCTTCGGAAAAAGGATTTTTCGTTCATCCCGCTTTGATTGAAGCTAGACAAAATCAAGCATTTATCAAGACCGAAATGTTTGGCCCTTTGATGCTTGTGATTCCTTTCGAAAATAAAGAACAAGTCCTCGAATGGGCGAATGATACGGAATATGGTTTGGCTTCTTATGTGTTTACCAATCATATTAAAACCGCTAATTTCTATGCTGAAAATCTAGAATTTGGAATGGTAGGAATCAACGAATGGGCAGCACACGGAACCGAATTGCCTTTTGTAGGCATAAAAAGTAGCGGCATTGGTCACGAATCAGGTTCTGAAGGATTGAAAGAATATTTAGAAATGAAGTTGATTAGTTACGGAAATATGTCGTGAGATTTAAAGATTGAAAAATTTGAAGATTAAAAAAAACTGTTTTTCATCCGTGTTTTTGCGAAGCAAATCCGTTTAATCTGCGTACCAAAAGAATTAAATTATGAAAAAAGAAATTTTAGGCAAGTATATTTTGCAAACAGCCACACCAGAATATGCAAAACAACAAGCAGAACTTCAAAAAATTGTTTTTCCAACCCTATCGGAAGAAGAACTAATGACCGAAGCGCAGTACAAAAGGCATATCGAGATTTTTCCCGAAGGGCAAATGATTGTTTTAGACGGAGACAAAGTAATCGCTTCAACAACGACTTTGCTACAAAATTACCACAAAGGGCATCATACTTTTTTGGAGATTTCAGATAATTTATGGCTGGGAACACACGACCCAAAAGCGGAGTGGTTGTATGGTTTAGATGTTTCTGTTCATCCTGATTATCAAGGAAAAGGTATTGGAAGACACATCTATAATGCCCGTCAGGAAGTGGCAAAACAATTAGGAACTAAAGGGCAAATGACTGCTGGAATGCCTATTGGGTTTGATAAAGTGAAGGACAAAATGACCATTGCCGAATACTGCGACAAACTAATTAAAGGAGAAATCATTGATCCAACGGTAACGGCTCAAACCAAATGTGGATTCATTTTGGTAGAACCATTATTCGATTATTTAGACGATCCTAGAAGTGGAAATTGCTCAGTTTTGATGTATTGGCCTTTGGATCTAAACACGAAATTAAGTGAGAAACATTAAAAAAATATTCCAAAAATACTTTGCAAAGTCTTTGTGTTTGAAGGTGTGATAAAAAATCTTGAACCAAATTTAAACTATTTTTCTATTAACAAAAACCAAATAACAAATGAAAAAAATTGTAGTCTCATTGTTAGTAATTGCTGGCTTGGTTTCGAGCTGTGGCAAAAAAAAGGAAGAAGCTAAAACAGTAGATTTAGCAGCACTAAAAGGTTCGACTTTGAATATTTTGGCTTGGGAAGGCTATGCTGATGCTTCGTTTACCAAGGCATTTGAAGAAAAATACGGAGTTACCGTCAAAGGAACTTATTTTGGCTCTTCGGACGAATTGGTTTCTAAATTGCAAAGTGGTGGTGGCTCGAGTTATGATGTAATCACGCCTTCATCCGATGTTGCGGGTTATATTGTTGAGTCCGATTTGGTAGAGCCAATTGATGAAAGTCAAATTGCAGCTTGGAAATCACTTTCTCCAGTTCTTGTGGGAATGAAAGATGTTCAAAAAGACGGGAAAACGTATGGTATGCCATTCACTTGGGGACCAGATTATTTAATCTATGATGCCGATGTAATTAAGGAAACTCCAACCTCTTGGGATTTGTTTATGGATCCAAAATACAAAGGAAAAATCGCCTTGTATGACGATATTTCGACTATCTATTTAGCAGCTCAAATGTTGGGTTATGACAAAACAGATCAATCGGTTTTGTATAATATGACCGAAGCGCAATTGGCTGCTTGTAAGGCAAAATTGGTTGCCATGAAACCTCAAGTTCGTAAAAACTGGGCTTCTGCAGGAGAATTAGACAACCTTTTCAAAAATAAAGAAATCGTTGCTGCTGTGGGTTGGCCTTTGACTCCAGCTAACTTGAATAAGCAGGGAATGAACATCAAATCTGTGATTCCAAAAGAAGGCGCAACGGGTTGGATTGACCGTTTGATGATTGTAAAAGATGCTAAAAACAAGCAATTGGCGCAACTTTGGTTGGATTATGTTTCTTCTCCAAAAGTAATGGCTCAAGTGGCTGAATTTACTCAGTATTATGTTTCAAACCCAGAAGCTAATGCGCTTTTGGCTCCTGAACCCAAAAATTGATGGGTGTGGGAAGTATGGATTCAATGTTTAAGACTTTGAATTTTTGGCAGCCTGTAAAAAACAGAAAACGCTACAACGAAATTTGGAACGAAGTAAAAAATCAATAAATAATTCTATCAACTTGCAAGGTTTTTAAGGTCTTGTAGGTTTGGTCTTTTAGAACATTGCAGGTTTGATTTATTGAGATTATAAAATGAATAAAAAAGAATTATTTGCTGATTTAAAAGTGGTTGAGCTTGCTGGAGTTTTGGCTGGACCAGCTGTTGGAATGTTCTTCGCGGAACTTGGAGCAAATGTTCTGAAAGTCGAAAATCCATCCAATAATGGCGATATTACACGTGGTTGGCGATTGGAAAATGAAAATGAAAACCTGCAATCGGCTTATTATAGTAGCGTGAATTATAACAAAACTATTCTTTGGGCAGATTTAAAAAAGGCTGATGATTTTGAAAAGGTGTTGCATCATATTGCTTCGGCAGATGTTGTGATTTCAAATTTCAAACCTTCATCCGCCAAACAATTAGGATTGGACGCGATTGCTTTGCGCCAAAAATTTCCAAAACTGATTTATGCGCAAATTAGCGGTTATGGTATTGCAGATGAAACTCCAGCTTTTGATGTGGTACTTCAGGCCGAGGCTGGATTTATGTACATCAACGGAGAAGCGGATGGTGTTCCATTAAAAATGCCAATTGCATTGATAGATGTTCTCGCTGCACATCAATTGAAAGAAGCAATATTAATCGCTTTATTGCAACGTGCCAAAACAGGTTTGGGTTCAGTAGTGCACATTTCGTTGTATCATGCGGCACTTTCGTCGTTGGCCAATCAGGCGACAAACTATTTAATGGGCGGCGAAATTCCACAACGAATGGGCAGTTTGCATCCGAATATTGCTCCTTATGGGGAAACGTTTTATACCAATGATGGAAAAGCAATTGTGCTTGCCGTGGGGAATGATAAGCAGTTTGTATTGTTATGTAAATGCCTGAATATAGAAAATAGTGAAGTTTTAGATTCATTTAAAACCAATGCCTTGCGAGTACAAAACCGTATAAAATTGGGGGGAATATTGGCAGCAGCTTTTTCGAAATGGGATAGCGCAACACTATTACAAGAACTAAAAAACAATAATGTTCCGTGTGGAGATATTCGTTCGATGGATGAAGTTTTAGATAACGAAACAGCGCAAAAATTGATTTTATCAGAGACCTTGAAAGAGGGGCAAATTACAAAACGAATGGCGACAGCAGTTTTTGATATTTTTTAAAAGATTAAAATGAAAAAAGCAAACAAATACGTATTACTATTCCCATTATTATTGTGGTTGTTCCTGTTTTTGGTAATGCCTTATTTCTTCATTTTGACCCAAAGTGTTTTGACAACCGATGATTTTGGGAAGGTAATTTATCATTTTAATTTGGATTCGTATATCAAGATATTTACCAATCCATTGTATTATGAAACGCTCACAAGAACCTTTATGTACGCTATAATTGTAGCTTTGGCTTGTATTTTATTGAGTTTGCCATTGGCTTATTTTATTGCGTTTAAAGTAAAAAAATACAAATCATTTTATTATACTTTGATTGTTTTGCCTTTTTGGATGTCTTATATCGTGAGAGCGTATGCTTGGAAAATCATTTTGGGAGAACAAGGGATTTTTAATTCCTCATTAATGAATTTAGGAATAATCGACAAGCCTTTGCGTTTTGTTTTGTATTCCGATTTTTCGGTAATTCTGTGTTTAATTTATATCTTTTTGCCGTTTGTTTGTATTCCAATTTATACTTCGTTTGAGCAAATATCCAAATCATTGATCGAAGCCAGTAAAGATTTAGGTGCGAATTCTTGGAAAACATTCTGGAAAGTAATTTTTCCTTTAATCTTGCCTGGAGTGATTTCGGGAGGAACATTAGCCTTGGTTTTGACCTTGGGCGATTTCCTAGCCGCTTCACTTTTGGGTGGGCCAAACACCTTATTTATCTCGAACATTGTCCAAAATTTATTCGGAACATCCAATGACAAACCCTTAGGTTCTGCGGTTGGTGTGGTTTTATTGGTTTTGGTCTTTCTATTATTGGAATTCTCTTCGCGCTATGAGAAAAAACACGAAACACAATAATTATGAGAAAACTTAGAGCATTTATCGTCTCCTTTTCGGCATTTTCAGTATTGTGGTTTTTGTATTTCCCGATACTCATTATTATTTGGTTTTCATTCAACAAAGAGTCGGTAAGTTCGTTTCCTATCGAGCATTATTCTTTTGATTGGTATGTGAAATTGTTTCATAATCAATCCATGATGCAAGCCGTTAAGATTAGCTTTTTTATTGCTATTTCAAGTACTATTGCAGCTTTGATTATTGGAATTCCATCGGCTTATGCTTTGCATAAATACCATTATTTTGGAAAAAGTTTATTGTTGAAAATCATTTTATTACCCATAACCTTGCCCGGAATTGTTACTGGTGTGGCGATGTTGAGTTTTTTTCCAATGCTTGGAATTCCGCTTTCGTTGACGGCGGTTTTAATTGGTCACACGACTTTTTGATAGCGATTATGATTACGCAAATCTTGGCTCGATTCAAAAAATTAGATCCGTATTTAGAGATGGCGGCTTTCGATTTGGGCAGCAAATCCGTTACAAGCATTTTTCAAAGTGATTTTACCCAATATAAAAACAGCTATTATCGGCGCAGTTTTATTGTCTTTGGTGCTTTCGATGGACGAAATTCCGGTAACTTTCTTTTTGATTTCAAGAGAAAATACTTTGCCAATCGAGATTTATGGGATGATGCGACGAGGGATTACGCCCGAAGTGAATGCTGTGGCAACCTTGGTATTTTTGGTTTCATCGGCAGCTATTTTTATGTCGTTAAAGTTTAATAAAGAAAACTAATAGAATGAGTAAATTAGAATTAAAAGCAATCAACAAATCATTCGGGAGTTCGCATATCGTCAATAATTTAGATTTACAAATTCGGGACGGAGAATTCTTAACCATTTTAGGACCCAGTGGTTGCGGGAAAACGACCACTTTGCGAATGATTGCTGGTTTTGAAATGCCCGACAGCGGACAGGTTTTACTCCGTAATCAGGATATTACGAATTTGCCTCCTTATAAAAGAAACGTCAATACGGTTTTTCAAAATTATGCTTTGTTTCCCCATTTGAATGTGGAAGAAAATATTGCTTTTGGTTTGCATCAATTAAAAAGGAGCAAATCAGACATTAGTAAAAGAGTCGATGAAATGCTGGAATTGGTTCAAATGGAAGCTTTCAAAAACAGAAAACCTTTTGAAATGTCGGGTGGACAACAACAAAGAGTTGCTATTGCCAGAGCGATTGCACCTGATCCGGAAATTTTATTATTGGATGAACCACTCGGTGCTTTAGATTTGAAACTGAGAAAGCAAATGCAGTTTGAGTTGAAACAATTGCACAAAGATTTGAATAAAACCTTTGTTTATGTGACTCACGATCAGGAAGAAGCTTTGACAATGTCTGATCGAATTGCGGTAATGAATCAAGGAATTATCGAACAATTGTCCGATAGTCAGACTTTGTACAATCATCCTAAAACAAAATTTGTTGCTGGATTTATTGGTGAAGCCAACTTGATTCCTGTAAAAACTGAAAATAAAAAATCATTTTCTTTCGAGGATAAAACCTTCGAATTTGAACATCAAAACGATAAGAGGGAAGCGGTTTTGTTCATCAGACCCGAAAATGTTTCTTTTGATACCGTGACGGCTATTTCTTTAGCGGTTACAATTGAAGATGTGATTTTTGTTGGGAATCACAGAAAATACAAATTGGTTACGGCTTCAGGACAAAAAATTATCAAAACCGAAGATTCATCGGTGGCATTGACAAAAATTATTGGACAACAAATAAATATTTATTTACTGCCAAGTTTAATTCAGATTTATAATTCATAAAATAGAAAATATGTATAAAATGTATATCGACGGAGCATTTGTAGCCTCCGTTTCAGAAAAAACTAGGGCGATTATTAATCCAGCTACCAAAGCTGTAATTGCAACCGTTCCAGAAGCACAAATTGAAGATGTAAATGCTGCCGTAGATGCTGCGAGAGCGGCTTTTGATGGCGCAGAATGGCGCAGTAAAACAGCACAAGACCGTCAGAAAATCTTGTTTGCCATCGCAGGAAAAATAAGAGAAAATTTTGATGCTTTTGTGAAATTAGAAGTAGAAAACAACGGAAAACCAGTTCGTGAAGCTGAGTTTGATATTGATGATGCCGCTTCTTGTTTTGAATTTTATGCGGGATTAACCACCAAAATTCACGGCGAGACAATGAATGTTCCTGGGAATTCGTTTAGTTATGTAACACGAGAAGCGATTGGCGTTTGTGCGCAAATTATTCCGTGGAATTTTCCTTTTTTGATGTGTGCTTGGAAATTGGGACCAGCAATCGCAGCAGGAAATACGGTGGTTTTAAAACCGTCTGAAGTAACACCATTAACGGCTTTATTTTTGGCTAAATTGATAGCTGAATTAGATATTCCGAAAGGAGTAATTAATATCGTAACTGGTGACGGGCCAATTGCTGGAAACGCTTTAATTAGCAACACCAAAATTGATAAAATTGCTTTTACTGGAGGAACTTCGACAGGGAAATATATTGGAAAAATTGCTGCCGAAAACCTTAAAAAAGTAACCCTAGAATTAGGCGGAAAAAATCCGGTGGTCATTTTTGATGATTGCAAAATGGATTTGGCTATCGATTGGGGATTGTTTGCGGCTTTCGCCAACAGCGGACAAGTTTGTACAGCAGGTTCTCGAATATTAATTCAGGATACGATTTATGATGCGTTTGTAAAACAATTTGTAGAAAGAGCGAAAAATATCAAAGTTGGAGATGGAAGTGATGTCGAAAATACAATGGGAGCCATCGTTTCTCAAAATCATTTGACAAAATAAAAGCCTATATCGAAGTGGGGAAAAGCGAAGCAACCTTAGCTTTTGGAGGAAATACCGATGACAGCAAAGGGTTTTTTATTGAACCTACTATTTTTACAAACGTGACTCCAAATATGCGAATTGCCAGAGAAGAAATTTTTGGACCAGTCGTGGCTTTACTAAAATTCTCTACCGAGGAAGAAGCCATTGCTATGGCAAATGACACAGAATACGGTTTGGGATACGGATTATTTACCCAAGATGTTACGAGAGTTCATCGTGTGATGCCAAAAATTAGAGCCGGAATTGGCTGGGTAAATTTTTATCATCCTACGTTTAACGAAATGCCTTGGGGTGGTTATAAACAGTCCGGAACTGGTCGAGAATTGGGTTTATACGGAATAGAAAACTATCTCGAAGTAAAACAGGTTAATATCAATTTAGATACGGATCCAGTGGGTTGGTATTAATAATTTAATGATTGAAATAGTTCAATCTTTGAATCTTTTAATTTTTTAATATAGAATAAAATGATATTCAAATCTATAAATCCATATTCTCAAGTAGTCATTGCAGAACACGAAGTGTTGACCAATGCACAGTTGAATCAACGATTAGAATTAGCCGAAAGTGCTTTTAAGAATTGGCGTACGACCTCTTTTCAGGAAAGAGCTGATAAAATGCAAAAGTTAGCTACTATTTTAAGAGCAAACAAAGACGAGTTAGGATTACTCATTACTAATGAAATGGGTAAAATATTGTCCGAAGGCGTTGCAGAAGTAGAAAAATCGGCAGGAAACTGTGATTTTTATGCAGAAAATGCAGAGAAAATGCTGAAAGCGGAACATTACGACACGCCGTTTAAAAGCCTGTCGGTTTATGATCCCATGGGGGCTGTTTTTTGCGATTATGCCGTGGAATTATCCGTTTTGGCAGGTATTGCGTTATGCTGCGCCAGCAATTATGGCTGGTAATGTTACGCTTTTAAAACATGCTCCAAATGTTATTGGTTGTGCCAAGGCGATTGAAAATGCTTTTCTTGAAGCAGGATTTCCTGAAGGTGTTTTTCAGCAAATTGTGGTTGATATTCCTCAAGTTGAAACAGTAATTGCAGCTGATATTGTATGCGGAATTACCTTAACTGGAAGCGAAATGGCGGGTTCCTCTGTGGCGTCATTGGCGGGAAAGCATATTAAAAAATCAGTTTTGGAGTTAGGCGGTTCGGATTCTTTTATTGTTTTGAATGATGCCAATTTAGAAAAGCAGCAACAGTAGCGACACAATCTAGAATGCTCAATGCGGGGCAAGCCTGTATTTGTGCCAAACGATTTATTGTTACAGAAAAAGTGGCTGACGAATTTTCGGCTCTTTTTGCTCAAAAAGTTAGTGCATTGAATCAAGGAAATCCGTTGCAGGAGGGGATTAATATGGGGCCATTAGCAAGAATGGACTTGGCAGAGAAATTAAGTTTTCAATTGGAAAAATCCTTAGAACAAGGGGCTAAAATTTTGGTCGGGGGAGCACGTGATAATTGTAATTTTCAACCCACACTAATTGATTTTGTTGATTCAAATAACATCGCTTTTCAAGAAGAAACTTTTGGACCATTGGCTACAATTATTAGGGCAAAAGACGAAAATGATGCCATTGCCATTGCCAATAATCATCGGTATGGTTTGGCATCAGCAATTTGGACGGAAGACAGGGAAAAGGCATTCGGATTAGCTAGAAAAATTGATGCAGGGAATGTTTTTGTAAATTCTTTAGTACGCTCCGATTCTCGAATTCCGTTTGGAGGTATAAAGAAATCGGGTTATGGAAGGGAATTGTCCGAAGTTGGAATCAAGGAGTTTATGAATATGAAATCGTTAATCATTGAGTAATTAATTTTAACTGTTATTTTCTAATTCAAGAAATCAAATGAAGAAACCAAAATCAAAAACGCTTCAAAATTTACTTTTTAATTTTAAAGCAGCTCAATTTTCGAATGAAAATCCTGAAATTGAAGTAAATAAAATTGTAGCATTCAAAAATGCAGATGCAGTCACTCGGCGAAAGTTTGTTGCAGATGTTGCAAAATTTGGATTGCTTACGGGAATTGTTGGCACTTCAATCTTGAGTTGTAAGAAAGAGAAAGGAGCTGAGGATTTTAGTGTTTCAGATCAAGCTACGCCGCTTGGTAGCGAAAAGAAAGTAGTTATAATTGGTGCGGGAATTGCAGGTTTAAACGCAGCATATCAATTAAAAAAGGCAGGAATTTCGGTTATGCTTTATGAAGGAAGTCATCGGTTGGGAGGTAGGATTTTGACGCATTATAACGATGCTTTGCAGATGGGAATTCATCCAGAATTTGGAGGGGATTTTATTGATTCTGGTCATGAAGATATGATTAGTTTGGCAAAGGAATTCGACTTAGAATTGATTGATATGTATGCCGAATCGAAAAAAGCAGGTTTGCGTCACGAGACTTTCTTTTTTGAGGGAAGGCATCTTTCTGAGGCGGAGATTATCAAGGAATTTAAAAAAATTGTTCCAAAAATAGCAAAAGATGTTGCTAGTCTTGGCGAAGATTACAATACTCCAGAAGCTTTGGTTTTAGACAAAATGACTTTGAAGGATTATATCAGTTCATTGCCATGCAAACAATTGTTGAAAGATATTCTTACAGCAGCTTATTTAGCGGAATTTGGTTTGGATACGTCGGAACAATCGGCAATTAATATGCTCGATATGATTGATATTAATACTTCTGAAGGATTTAAGGTTTTTGGAGATAGTGATGAGAAATACAGAATAAAAGAAGGAAATTCTAGAATTATTGAGCATTTAACAGGAAGGGTAGCGCCTAATATTGAAACAAAATCGATGCTTACATCTATTTCGAATAAAGATGGAAAATATACACTTTCGTTTAAGGATAAAAAGGACGTTCAAGCGGAATATGTGATTGTTTGCATTCCGTTTACGATGCTTCGTGATGTAAAAATAGATTTGATAGAAATGACTCCAGAAAAGAAAAATGCTATTCAAGAGTTGGGTTATGGACAAAATAATAAATTGTTCCTTGGTTACGAAAACAGACCTTGGCGCGAAGGCGAAAATAAGTTTTATGGTTATTTATTTCATAAAGACATTCATGATGGTTGGGATTCGAGCAGTATAAAATCCGTTCAAAGTAATAAAGGAGTCTATTGCTGTTTCTTTGGAGGCGAGGAATCGGTACGATTGTCAAAAGTAGCGGTAAATAATCCCGCCGCGCCGCCCACGCACATTTGGAAAACAGACTTGCCCAATACCGAAATAGACAAATATATTGGCGAAATGGAGCAAATTTTTCCAGGTTCAAAAACGAAATATTCTAACAAGCATGTTTTTGCTTGTTGGTCTTCCTATCCTTGGGTAAAAGCAAGTTATACTTGTCCAAAACCAGGACAATGGAACAATGAAATGCTTCATATTAGTGAACCCATAGGGAATGTTTATTTTGCTGGAGAGCATTGCAGCTTGGATTATCAAGGATTTATGAATGGAGGTGCTGAAACAGGAAGAATGGCTGCGGAACAAATTATCGAAAAAATAAAAAAGTAAGGGATGTTTTTAATTTAAGTAAGTCGAAAGTTTTAATGTCATAAAGTCAAACGAATGAATAGTGATGAAATCTATTTATAATCAAGACACTTATATCATTTTATCAGATTTAAAAATGCGACATTATACCATAGCTATCACTTATATTAATTGAGCAACTAAAATGAATTTAACAATGAAAACTAATTTAATCACAAAAACCAATTTAAACATGAAAAAACTAATTTTAATTTTCGCATTTGCCTTGACAAGCAGTTTGACATTTGCACAAGATGCGACAGTAGCGGCAAAAAACCCAGAATCTGAAACTCCAGAGCCAAAATTCACGGCGGGGGTAGATGTTGTCTATCCGTATTTATGGAGGGGGTTAAAATATAATGGCGACAAAATAGCCTTTCAGCCTAGTATGAATTATTCTATTACAGATAAATTATCTGTGGGAGTATGGGCAACAACTAATTTTTCTAATGCGGCGGATGCTTATAACGAATTCGATTGGTATATTTCCTATCAGATAACACCAATCGTTAAAGTAATGTTGAGCGATTATTATTGGCCAGCAACAAAAAAAGCTCACGAGGAAGATGCTGCTAATTCAAGGGACTCTTATTTTGATTATTCCGAAGGTTCAGCCCAAACTTTAGATTTTTCTGTTTTGCTTGACTTTTCTGAAAAAGGTGTGCCATTGGATTTTCAATGGAATACAATTATTGGAGGGAATGATTTTAAATATGATGACCCAACTAAAAGAGCTTTTTCTAGTTATGCCGAGGCTGGATATACCTATTCCTTGAAAAAAGCAGGTGTTGATTTGAGACCTTTTGTAGGAGCAGCTGTAATCAATGGGGGTTATTATGGTGCAGATGCTAACGATGTGCCTGGATTTACTTTTTGTAATGTAGGCTTGAATGTTGCCAAAGAATTTAAAATTACTAAAAACTACAGTTTGCCTGTTTTTGTAAGATATACCAATAATGATTATGGGATTGTTGAAGATACAAAAACCGTTAGAAACTTCTTTTCTTGCGGAGTTACTTTTAAAATCAAATAATTTTATTGTTTTCTAAAACTTTAGTGTTTAGATTATTACTATAATTTTAGAATAAAAAAGTCGCCTTTTGGCGACTTTTTTTTAATAGCAATGTGGTCAAAAATAGTGGTTATTTTTCATTTTTGATTGGGGTATTTTCATGCCTTAAATCGGCTACTGAAAAATTTGAATTTTTATCATCTTTAATATACATGGTATCAGGATAAAAAATTACTTTACCTGTTTCTATATCGTGCATGGCACCAACCACTCCTATCGTTCCATTCTCAATCATTTGTTCTAGAACAAAGCTCCGTTCTATAATGCTTTTGACTGTTCGTTTCACATTGATAAGAGATACATTTTCGACAAAAGAACTGTTTCTTGAATTTCTTTCTGTTTTGGTTGTTTTTTCTTGATAAACCGCTGGTTGGATTTTTGACAATAATTCTGTGAGATTACCCATTTCTACATGATCGCAAGCGCCTTTTATTGCACCACACTTACTGTGACCTAATACCACAATTAGCTTTGAACCTGCAATTTTGCAAGCAAATTCCATACTTCCTAAAATGTCAGTATTAATAATGTTTCCTGCAATTCTCACAGAAAAAATGTCTCCCAATCCTTGATCAAAAATCAATTCGGCAGATGTTCTGCTATCAATACAGCTTAAAATTATGGCAAATGGCCATTGTCCTTCAACTGTTTCGTTGGCTTGCTGCAATAAGTTTCTATTGGCTTTTAGATTTTTATGAATCGATTATTTCCTTCTTGAAGGTATTCTAAAGCTATTCTTGGTGTTATTTGTGATTGTGATTCCTTGGTATGTGTTTTCATGTTTTTGGAATTAAATTTATGATTTAGTTATTAGTAACGAATACGTGTTTTTCTTCTTCACCTGTATTTTCTAATTCGTACTCTTTTTTAAATCCAGTTAATTTTACTTTAATATTTTCTTCTTTAGCTCTAATTTTTTTGAATTCTTTTATTAAATCCAATACATCGTGAGCGATATAAACAGTATCTTGAGCATTAATAACTACTCTTGAATTTTCAGGTATTTCGCCTAAAGTATGTTTAATAGCTGCTTTGTTTAAGAATGAAACTTCTTGGGCTAAATCGATGTGAATGACATCGCCATCGTGATATTCTTCTTTTCTAAAGCGATAAGCTCTTTTCATATTTCCGCGTAAAATAGCAAAAACGCTAAAGAGCAAGCCTAAAGCCACCCCTTTTAATAAGTCTAAAAACACTACAGCTAGTAATGTGGCGATAAATGGTACAAATTGATATTTTCCGCTTTTCCAAAAATGTTTGAATGTTGCTGGTTTTGCCAGTTTGTACCCTACTAACAATAAGATTGCGGCTAATGTTGCTAAAGGTATCTTATTTAATATTGCAGGAATTGTCAAAACGCTCAATAATAATATTCCGTGAATGATAGTCGACATCTTAGATTTTGCTCCAGCAGTATTATTTGCCGATGTACGTACCACTACTGACGTCATTGGTAGTCCGCCTAAAAGTGAGCTAACCAAGTTGCCAATTCCTTGTGCTTTGAGTTCTACATTGGTATCGGTATAACGTTTGTGAATATCCATTCTATCAGCCGCTTCAATGCATAATAGTGTTTCTATTGAAGCTACAATTGCAATTGTTAGGGATACTATCCAAACTTGTGGATTTGTGATACTCGAAAAATCAGGAGTAATAATAATCTGCTTAAATTCTTCCAAAGTTGTTGGAACTGGCAAAGAGACCAAATGCTCTTTTGCAATAGCCAATGAACTTCCTGAGGATATGAAAATTTCATTCAATACCACTCCTATAATTACTGCAATGAGTGCGCCTGGAATTAGTTTCAATTTTTTTAAAAAAGGAACTTTGTCCCAAGAAATTAGAATAAACAGAGAAACTAATGTAATAATTATTGATCCCAATTGTACATAATCGACAATTCCTAATAGGGATGAAAAAGTATTGCTACCATCTAATTGCGAAAAGGCTAAATTACCTTCAAAATCGTTATCGTATCCAAGAGCATGGGGCAATTGTTTTAGAATAATAATGATACCAATACCGGCTAGCATACCTTCGATTACATTTGTTGGAATGTAGTTTGAAATACCTCCGGCTTTTATGTATCCTAACGCTAATTGAATTAACCCAGCTATAAAAACAGCTGTTAAAAACACATCGAAAGCTCCTAAATCAGTAATTGCAGTTAATACAATTGCTGTTAATCCTGCGGCTGGACCAGAAACACTAATATGTGATTTGCTTAAATAGCCTACTACAATACCTCCAATAACTCCAGAAATAATACCTGAAAATAAAGGAGCTCCAGAAGCTAATGCAATTCCTAAACATAGTGGCAAAGCCACCAAAAAAACCACTAAACCTGAGGCAAAATCAGATTTGAGGTTGGCAAAAAGATTGATTTTTTTTGTCATAATACCTTACTAAAAATTTAAAACATAGATTTCTTTCCCATAAAAAATGGGGGATTAGTTTCGTTAAAAACTAAAATCGATAATGTATTAAACTTGTTCGGGTGGAGGAATGAAAATTTTGGAAGAAATGTTATCGTGTTTAGATAAATTTTCGGAAAATATTGATTTGCGATTCGGTTCAGATAAATCAATAGGTGTGCACGTTATTTCAATGATTACAGCTTTGATTTCTTTTTGGGCTTTCTCTTCTTCGGAAAAGCTATAGTAAGTAGATATGTCAGCATCTTTTTTAAATATGCTAACAATTGTTGGAGTAATAAGAAAATTTACAAAAGCAAATAATAATAGGTATGTAATTATTTTCATAGTTCACAAAGATAGAATTTAAGAAATAAAATCAATGAGATTCATTTAAATTTAAAATAAAATTAACATCTGGGAATTTTGAATAAGGAAATTGAATGCTAATTATTTTGATGAAATTTAGAGTGATTTAAGTAGGTCATTTTTGTCTAGTTTTATTTCGTTTTTTACCTCTCTCTTTTTTTAATTTTAGACTCAATTTCAATCTTTTTTAACAAACTACAAGTAGAATTATATTTGTTTAAAAATTAATTATACCCTATAATTTTATAGGGTATTTTTATTTTTAATTGATTAAATTTGATTTATTTTTTAAATTTTTTATACATATTTGTAATATACTCTATAAAATTATAGGGTATAATTGAAATTAAAAATATTAATCTAATAATTAAAATTGATTAAAATACAGAATTTATATTTTTTAATATTCAATTTTTGAGTATCGATAATTCTTTCAAAATGAATCAAAAAAGACGTTATAAACTGATTTAGAATAATAAAAGTCGATAGATTTGTCACAGAAATAAAGGTTATTTCAACTCAAATTTACGACTACAAAATGCTGTTTTTTCACATAGCGTTAAGTAGAAATAAATTTAAAAACGAACAAAATAATATCTAAACAATTAAACCAAATTGAACATGAAAAAAGTGATTTTATTTTAGCCTTATCGCTATCAGCTAGCATGACATTTGCACAAGACACAACGGAATCTAAATCGACACCTTTAGAAATTTCGGGTTCTGGGGATTTATATTACAAGTATGATTTTTCTAAAACTGCAAACATTCCAACAAGTTTTGGATCAGATCAAAATTCTCTTTCTTTAGGTATGCTTGACATTGCTTTAAAGAAATCAGTAGGAAAAGCATCTTTTGTGGGTGAAGTTTCTTTGGTCCAAGAGGGCAATACCAATCCATTCCCAATGGCGATGGAACTGATTTAAATTCATTCCATATTCAAAATTTATACGCTACTTATGTATTTACAGATAAATTTAGTATGAAAGCTGGTTATAGTGGTACTTTTTGTGGTTATGAGGTTATCTCCCCAATAGCTAATTTTCATTACTCAACTTCTTACTTGTTTACTTACGGGCCATTTCAACACGCTGGTGTTCAGGCGAATTATAAAATATCAGATAAATTTGGAGCAATGTTGGGTATATTTAACGATACTTGGAATTCATACAAAGCAGACCCAGTTAAGGGATTAAATGCTATAGGAGGTCAATTGTCTTGCGTGTCTGGAAGGACTAGTGTTTACCTTAACTTTATGGATGGTTCTGTGAGTGGAACTATTTTTGATTTAACGGCTTCATTCCAACTTGCTGAAAAAATTAAGTTGGGTTTAAATGCTGCTGATTTTTCAAATGAAGGTAATGTAGGTTATGCAGGTGTAGCTTTATACCCATCATATGCGCTTACTGATGCATTTACTTTGGGATTGCGTGGGGAATATTTTAAATTTAAAGAAGGTTCAGGAGATAAAAATGTAACAGCTTTTACTTTATCAGGTAACTATAAAGTAGATGGTTTTGTCATTATTCCAGAGTTAAGGCTTGATAGTGCCTCGGATGACGTATTTGTTGATTCTGATATGGCTCCTACTAAATCTGCTTCTCAATTTCTTTTAGCAGTAGTTTATGGATTCTAATTTGAGTATTCTATGGTATTAAAAATATTTTTTAACTGCCAAAATACTTTCTAGTATTTTGGCTTTTTTTGTTCCCTAAAACGAAGTGATTACTGTTTCTTGTAAATGCTATAAATGGTATTGATTGTTTTTTCATCTAAAACCGTATTGACTTCTGTTTGAATATAATGGAGTTTGAACGCCGAAATAGCCGATGGAAGATTCTTGGTATTGTAACCTATGATACGTAAGGCTTGTTCTATGTCAAAATCGCAAGGGGCGGTTTCTAAGGATTCGTCAGGCCAAATGCCAAAACCCATTCCTGCCAATGTTTTCCAAGGAAAAAAAGCACTAGGATCTTGTTTTCTGCTAGGTGCAATGTCGGAATGACCAATAATATTTTGAGCAGGAATATTGTAGTCTTTTTTTAGCTTGGTCAAAAGTGCTAATAGGCTATTGATTTGTGGTTCTGAAAAAGGCTGCGTTCCATTATTGTCTAATTCGATTCCTATTGATGCCGAATTAATATCGGTATTTCTCCCCCAAGAGGAATTTCCGGCATGCCAAGCTCGAAGGTAATCGTTTAGCATGTGAACCACCCTGCCGTCTTGTGCAATAACATAATGTGCACTCACTTGAGTTTGTGCTAATGTGAATGTTTTTAACGTTTGTTTTAAAGAATCTTGGGCGGTATGATGAATGATGATGAAATTTGGTTTTCTTAAATTAAAATTTACTGTTCCTATCCATTCCGTAATAATGCCGTTTTGCAAAGGAATGCCTCCCATTTTTGAAATAGAATCTTTGAATGTGAGCAATTGTTTTATGTATAAAGTATCAACACTTTTTTCTGGGACAACAACATTTTGCAAAGGAATGGCTTCCTTTTTTGAAATGGTTTCTTTTAGTTCATTCAGGTTATTGTTATATACTTTCTCGCTTTTTTTATAAGGATTTAAAGAACAAGAAGTTATAGTGATTACCAAAATAAAACAAAAACAATAGTTTTGTATTGAATTTTTCATGCTAATCGGTATCGTTCTTTTGTTTTCTTTTCGATTTTGATTTCGTTGGATTTTTTTATTTTCCTTAAAAATCGAATATTTTTCTATTTGGTCTTTGTTTAAAAAACCTTTAATTTTTCTGTCTGTAACTTCTGATAAAGCTTGAAATTCTTTTATCTGATCCTCTTGATTGGTAATTTGTTTTAGGATTATTCCTTGTGCTCTTATGCTTTCAGTTAGGACATTCGAAACAGCGATAATTTGAAGTTCGTCAAGATTTACTGCGGGTTTCATCTCTTCGATTATCTTGGCAACAGTTACTTCAACAGGAATTTCTTTTGGTTTACTCGGACTTTCTTGATTTAGTTGACCAATTCCTCCATTTCTTCCGTAACCATTTCCATATCCGTTATTTCCATACTGTGCTGAAATTGTACCAACAGAACAGCTTACTAATAGGATGGCTAAAAAGGTTTGTGTTGTTTTCATTCTTAGTGTTTTAAAAATTTAAACAGGTTCTGCATATAAATCAAATTCCGTAGCATCTGTGATTTTTACCATTACAAATTCGCCAGTTTTTACATAATGTTTTGAAGCGTCTATTAGCACTTCGTTGTCTACATCAGGACTGTCAAACTCTGTTCTTCCTATAAAATGTGCTCCTTCTTTTCTGTCGATAATGCAACGAAAAGTTTTGCCAATTTTTTCTTGGTTCAAATCCCAAGAAATTTGCGATTGGAGTTCCATTATTTCATTTGCCCGTTCTTTTTTACCTCTTCAGGAACATCGTCAATCAAAGCAAAAGCTGTTGTGTTTTCTTCGTGTGAATAAGTAAAACATCCCAGTCTTTCAAATTTCATTTCTTGAACCCAGTCTCTTAAAATTTCAAAATCTTCTTGAGTTTCACCAGGATAACCAACAATTAATGTGGTTCTAATAGTCATTCCGGGAACAGTTTTGCGAAATTCTTGTAATAATTTGGTTGTTTTTTCTTTCGTAGTTCCCCTTTTCATCGATTTTAAAACCGAATCCGAAATATGTTGTAATGGAATATCGATATAATTACAAATCTTTGGTTCTCGCTTCATAATTTCCAAAACATCCATCGGAAAACCGGTAGGAAAGGCGTAGTGTAGTCGAATCCATTCGATTCCTTCTACTTTGACCAAAGCTTCGAGTAATTCGCCAAGATTTCTTTTTTTATATATATCTAATCCGTAATAGGTTAAATCTTGTGCAATCAAAATTAATTCTTTTACGCCATTTTTTGCCAAACTTTCAGCTTCTTTTACCAGCTTTTCTATTGTTTGCGAAACATGTTTTCCTCGCATTAATGGAATGGCACAAAAGCTACACGGTCTGTCGCAACCTTCGGCAATTTTTAGATAAGCATAGTTTTTTGGAGTTGTTGTCAGGCGTTCGCCAAGCAATTCGTGCTTATAATCGGCACCAAGTGCTTTTAATAAAGCGGGGAGTTCTGTTGTTCCAAAAAACTGATCTACATTTGGAATTTCTTTTTCTAAATCAGGACGGTATCGTTCGGATAAACATCCGGTAACGAAAACTTTGTCGACCAAACCGCGTTCTTTTTTATCGGCATATTCAAGAATCATGTTTACTGACTCGGCTTTGGCATTGTCAATAAAACCGCAGGTATTAATCACAACGATGTTTCCTTCTTGCTCGTGTACAACATCTTTTCCGCTGGCTTTTAGTTGTCCCATGAGCACTTCGCTGTCATATACATTTTTCGAGCACCCTAGAGTGATCACGTTGATTTTATTCTTTTTTAAAGACTTGGTTCTCATATATTTATAATCCTGATAATTTAGGAAGTGGGCAAAATTACGATTTTTATTTTTAGATGCATAAATCTCAACTCATTTATCAGGTCAAACGCATTAAAAACCATTAAATTTTAAAATGATTTTTTTAATATAACCATCTGAAATACAACGAATTAAATTTGTTTTAGCAAATTAAATTTTGTATATTTATCTGATAATCAGATGCTTAATATGAAATTAAAAAACAAATTGTTTATATTTGCTCAAACTATTCCAGACTTTAGATTGAACAGAAAAAAATTACACCCTTCGGAAAATATTGTTTTCATAACCATACTTGCCGTCATATGCGGGGCAGAAACTTGGGAAGAAATTGAAGATTACGGCATTGTTAAGCGTGAGTTTTTGGAAACTATCTTAGATTTAGAAAACGGGATTCCTTCTCACGACACGTTTAATCGTTTTTTCTCTTTGCTAAAACCCTCTTTTTTCGAAGAACATTTCGTGTCTTGGATTAAATCAATATCTAACCATTACAAGGGTGTCGTGGCAATTGACGGCAAAACAGTTCGAGGTTCTAAGCAATCTGGATTGAAGTCTGCCATTCATTTGGTAAGTGCTTTTTCTACAGAAAACGAAATCTTTTTAGGTCAAATTAAAACAGAAGAGAAATCAAATGAAATTACGGCAATCCCAGAACTTTTAAAAGTGTTAGACCTTGAAAATGCTATTATTACCATAGATGCAATGGGTTGTCAAACAGATATAGCAGAAGTGATTATTGAACAAAAGGCAGATTATATTTTGGCGGTAAAAGAAAACCAAAAAGAATTATATCAAGATATTGAAAGTGCTTTTTTGATTCCCTCAAAAGACAAATCAAAAATTTATATAACCGAGGAAGTTGGTAGCGGAAGGGTAGAAAAAAGGACTTGTACTGTGATGGATGATTTGAGTCATTTATTAAATCCAACTAAATGGAATTCATTACAATCTATTGCAAAAATAGAAAGTGAAAGGTTTATAAAATCAACTGGTAAAACACAGAAATCAACTCGGTTTTATATAACAAGTTTACCTTGTGATGCCAAGAAAATAGCGGATGCTGTTCGTTCACATTGGAAAATTGAAAACAATTTACATTGGCATTTAGACGTTTCCTTTGGAGAAGATAAGAGTAGAAAAAGACATAAAAACGCGGCACAAAATTTTTCGTCAGTCTTGAAATTATCATTAAAAATACTGCTCAATGAAACAATTAGTCCTGTAAAGAAGAGCGTCAGAAGAAAACGTAAAATAGCAGGTTGGGATAATCATTATCTTTTATCTTTGTTCAACTTTTAATGCGTTTGACCTGCTCATTTATCAAGGCATTCGCTTTTAAAAATGAAAATAAAAGTTAGCCACAAATTACACCAATTGTCACTAATTTTTATCAAATTTGAAGTTGAATTGCTCTAATTCTACCTGTTTTTTTAGAATTCGTGTAATAAAGACATTTAAAAAAAGCCACTTCGAGGTACGAAATGGCTTCTGTTGTCTTTAAGAAATTTAGCTACAATTCAAATAATAAGGTTATTGAAACGGTATTGTTTTTGGTATTGATGTTGGCACCGTCTGTAAATCCTTGATTAAAAAATCCTTGTTGTGTCTTTCTTTGTGCATTAGAATAAGCCAAATCTACTTTGGTTGAGCCAAAATTATATCCCACACCTCCTGAATATCCGGTCAAGTCGCCAATAGTATTTGAGTTTTTGTATGGACTTTTTTCAAATCGATATCCGCCACGTAAACTCCATTTCTCGATTTTATATTCGCCACCTATTCTTAACTCGCCTGTATTTTTAAGTGCAGAATTTATAATGTTGTTCTGGTCTCTAAAATAAGAATCGTTTTTAGGTAAAAATGTTGTATTAGCATAATCTTTTATAGCATAATCGATACTTATTAAACCAGATTTACCAAAAACATAGGCAAAACTTCCTGTAATTTTGCTTGGTGTTCGTAGCTTGTAGGGTTCGTAATAATTGATAAATTGGGGGTCTACTACATCCTGGGGTAATTCTCCACTAAGATTGCCACTTACGACTACCAGTTTTTGTGATAAATCATCGGTTAAACGATACCAAGTTGGGGATTCATAGGCTAGTCCCAATCGAATTTCATTGGTAACTTTTGCAATAGCACCTAATTGGAATGAGAATCCAGTTCCAGTAGTATGCAAATCATTGTCAAATTGTAATCTGTTTACTCTGTCATTGCTATCCAAAGGGTTGTTATTGTCTTCGTAAAAACTGGAAGATTGTGTGTAATCAGTAAATGAGAATTTAAGTTTATTCCTAAATAAATCCTGTCTTTATATGAGGTTGCTGCATTAAAAGATAATTTTCCATTGTATCCAGAGCTATTGACGGTGTTTTCTTGGTAATAATTTCCGCCAGAGCGAACATTCGAGGAGTAGGACGAGTTGTTATTTGCAGGGGTTGTTGCATTTATGACATATCCTTGATACCCTAGCATGGCTTGTTGGGCAGCAAATCCGCTTAATTTTGGGTATGTATTGTTTGGTAAATTTCCTCCTAAAAAGGAATATAAATCAGAAATGCTTTCTCCAGATCGAGTGTTGACAAATTCTTGTGGTACTGGAGCTCCGTTATTTCCAGTATTGGCATGATATAAAAAATAATTCGCTACTGAAGTGGTAGGATTAGTTCCGGCTGAAAATATAGAATTATTGAAATTATTCGTGTTTTCGTAGTTTATAGCGACTGAAATTTTCTTCCATCCATTATTTGGATTTGAATCTTTAAAAACAAAAACACCTCCGGCTTGGTTCAAATCGAATGAATTGTCTTTTGCTGTGGTTTTAGTTCCAAAATAATTGGAGTTGTTTTTTTTTGTCAAAATTGCTCAGCGTAATGGCAATTTGATTGTTAGAAAAATCGCTGAACCCGCAGGATTTACATTTATAGATGATAAGTCGCCGCCAAGTGCTCCAAAAGCACCGCCCAAGGCTTTAAAAACGCGCCGATCCATTTAGGTTGTCTTGTGAGTATCGCAAAGCGTCCGTGATTTCTTGTGATTGCGCAAGGCTGATGCTAAGGCTATTAAATAGTAGGATTATGTATTTTTTCATTTCTGTTTGGGTTAAAATTATATTTTTCATGAGATGGGTTGCCGAATTTTTATCTACCACCTCTTCTGCCACCACCACCGCCACCGTTATAGGATCTTCCACCATTATACGAGCCCGAGTTGCTTGAGTTGTTAGAACTTGGGGTGTAAGATCTTGTGGGAGTATAGTTTTGGTTGCGTGAATAATCGGTGTTTTGTTGGGCATTATTATCCGTTGTTCTTGAACGATTAAAATTGTTTGGATAATTGTTTTGAGTTTGTACGTTGCTTTTTCTGTTTAATAGAGTACTGTTTCTGGTTGCGTTATTAATCTCGCTATTTCTATAATTAGCAGGATTTGTTCCGTTATAGGTGCCGATTCTGTTTTGAGAATATCTGTTTACGCTTGTGGTATTGGAATAGGAAGAGCCTCTTCTGCCTGAATTGTACGAGTAATGTCTGTTGTTGTATCCGTAATAATTAGAATAACCTCCTCCATGATAGTAGGAATATCCATAGTTATAGCTAGGAAAGCCCCAGCTGTAATACGGATAGTCGTATCCGTAATAAAAAGAGCCGTAATATGGATGACCATATCCATAATAAGGATAGCTATACCCGAAGTAAGGATAACCAAATCCAAATCCCGACGAGATACTCCATGGACTTGTGTACACGTTTATTGAAGTTGTTTTGGGATTATTTCCCCAGTCAGCATAATTTGTGCTTGAGTTTTGAAGGGTGTCATTCAAACTCTCATAATTGCTATAATCAGTAACATCAGTAAAAATTTCTGTGGGAGCACTGTCGTTTTGTAAAGAACTAAAATAGTTTTTATAAGGGTTGTTTGTGACTACTCTTTCTGTATTTCTACTTTCGGTAGTGCCATATATTCCATCAGAGTCATAGTAGGAACTATTTTGATAGGAACCACATGAGGTCAAGAGTATGCTAAAAAAAATAAACGAAGGGTATATGAATGTATTTCGGAAAGAAAAATTATTAGTTTTCATATCTGTGGGCTTTTTTATTGTTGGACATTACAAAATAGTTAGTTTTGCCAAACTATTTAGTTAAAACTATCAAAACAAAATTTGTGCCAAACTATTCAATATGAGCAAGAACCTCACTACACGAGCAGACGATTATTCAAAATGGTATAATGAGTTGGTTGTAAAGGCCAATTTAGCCGAAAATTCAGGGGTTAGAGGCTGTATGGTTATTAAACCTTATGGTTATGCAATTTGGGAAAAAATGCAAGCAGAGCTTGACAAAATGTTTAAAGAAACAGGGCATCAAAATGCCTATTTTCCTTTATTTGTTCCAAAAAGTATGTTTGAAGCTGAAGAAAAAAATGCAGAAGGTTTTGCCAAAGAATGTGCTATTGTGACGCACTACAGATTGAAAAATGATCCTGATCATCCAGGTAAATTGATGGTAGATCCTAATGCAAAACTAGAAGAGGAACTTATTGTGCGTCCTACGAGTGAAGCAATAATCTGGTCAACTTATAAAGGCTGGGTCCAGTCGTATAGAGATTTGCCTTTATTGATTAATCAATGGGCAAATGTCGTTCGATGGGAAATGAGAACCCGATTGTTCTTGAGAACAGCTGAGTTTTTGTGGCAAGAAGGGCATACGGCTCATGCAACACGAAGAGAGGCTATAGAGGAATCTGAAAAGATGATGAATGTATATGCTGATTTTGCTCAAAATTTCATGGCGATTCCAGTTATAAAAGGAATTAAAACGGAAACCGAACGTTTTGCTGGAGCAGAAGAAACTTATTGTATTGAGGCATTGATGCAAGATGGGAAAGCATTACAAGCAGGAACTTCACACTTCTTGGGGCAAAATTTTGCCAAAGCTTTCGATGTTAAATTTGCGAATGCCGAAGGCAAACAAGAGTATGTTTGGGGAACTTCTTGGGGGGTTTCTACTCGATTAATGGGAGCATTGGTAATGACACATTCGGACGATAAAGGATTGGTTTTACCTCCAAATTTGGCGCCAATACAAGTGGTTATTGTTCCAATTTATAAAACCGATGAACAATTAGAGGAAATCACTTCGGCGGTTACTACTCTAGTTTCGCAATTGAAGGAATTGAAAATTGCTGTGAAATATGATGATAGAACCACTCAAAAGCCAGGATTTAAATTTGCTGAATGGGAGTTAAAAGGAGTTCCTGTTCGAATTGCTATTGGCCCAAAGGATTTAGAAAATGGTACTTTTGAAATAGCTCGACGAGATGATTTGTCAAAAGAGACGATAAACAAGGAAGGAATTGCAATTTATATCCAAAAGTTGCTAGAACAAATTCAAATCGATTTATTTAAAAAAGCATCTGATTATCGAGATGCTCATATCACGGAAGTAGATAATTTTGAGGAGTTTGTGTCGGTCTTGGAAGGTAAAGGAGGGTTTGTATCTGCTCATTGGGATGGAACTGCAGAAACGGAAGAAAAAATAAAAAACCTAACAAAAGCGACAATTAGATGCATTCCTTTAGATAGGGTAGAGCAGGCTGGAAGCTGTATTATTACTGGGAATTCTTCTGTTGGAAGAGTTTTATTTGCGAAGGCATATTAAAAAAAATATATTTTTTTTGCACCTGCTATTGCACGTCTAAAAAATAGTTGTATTTTTGCATCCGCATTAGAGAAGTATGGTCCCTTCGTCTATCGGTTAGGACGCCAGGTTTTCATCCTGGTAAGGGGGGTTCGATTCCCCCAGGGACTACAAAAAAAATTAATAAAGAAAAAAATCATTCAAAAAAATGGCAAATCATAAGTCAGCTTTAAAAAGAATTAGAAGTAACGAAAAGAGAAGAGTTCTTAACAGATACCAACATAAAACTACTCGTAATGCAATCAAAGCACTAAGATTGGCTACTGATAAAGCAGATGCTACTTCTAAATTGTCAAGCGTAATTTCTATGATTGATAAATTAGCTAAAAAGAATATTATTCATGATAACAAAGCATCTAATTTAAAATCTAAATTAACGAAACACGTTGCTAAATTGTAATAATAATTTTATTTATAAAAAAAAAGCTCTCATTTTTGAGAGCTTTTTTTATGGGCTATTGTTAAGTTTTGTTTCTATGTATTCCAACATTTCTTTGGAAATAGGTTTTGATAAAAAATCAATTACCATAGGATATTTTTTGATTTTTGTAAATCTTCAGGGTCAATACTAGAAGAAAGAATAATCGTTTTGATGTGGTTATAGTCTGAATAATCAGAAGTGCTAAAACTGTCTAAAAACTCCCAGCCTCCCATTATAGGCATGTTTAAATCAAGAAAAATTAATTGTGGTTGCTTTTTTTGTTCTCCGTTTGGATTTGTGTTTTTGAGTGTGTTGAAGTAATTAAGGGCTTCTTCCCCATTTTTGGCTGTGGCTATTTCGTTTGAAAACGAGGCTTTCTTAATTACCATTTTGCAAAGCATTAGGGTAATAGGATCATCGTCGACACATAAAATTGTCTCTAGCATTTTATTTGTTTTTAAACGTTAATGTAAATGTGGTTCCAATGTTAACTTCACTCTCTATGCTTATGGTTCCTCCCATAGTTTCTACTTGAGATTTCACAAGATACAATCCTAATCCTTTGCTATCAGGGTGATCGTGGAATCTTTGGTAAAGTCCAAAAACCTTATCTTTGTTTCTTGATAAGTCTATTCCTATGCCGTTGTCTTTGAAGGTTAATATGACATCATCGTCAACTTTATTGGCTGATATGAGTATTTTTGACCGATGTTTTTCTGATTTATATTTTATTGCGTTGGTCAATAAATTTAGTAGTATGCTTTCTAAATAGGCTTTGTTTGTGTTTAAAAAGGGAGCCTTTTCAAAGTCAATTTTTATGATAGGTTTGTGCAAGCCAATTAAAAAATCTAGTTGACAAAACACATTTTCAAAGGCTTCTTTTAATTGAACATCTTCTTTTTGAATAGATGGATTGTCTTTTATTACAATCACTTTTACGAGATCACTTATTGTTTCATTTAATAAATGGGTCGATTTATTGAATCCGTCTAAAATTTCCTTTAATTCTTGATTTTCAACAGGAATATCCTCAATTAAATTTAATAAACCAGTTAGGTTTGATAGTGGTGCTCTGAGATTATGCGAAGTAATATAAGAAAACTGCTGTAAATCTTTATTATTTTGCGTTAATTCCCTGATGAGTTGTTCTTTCTCAACTTCTTGTTTTTTCTCTTCCGTAATGTCTCTTTGTATGGAAACCCAATGCGAAAGTTCTCCTTCTGAGTCGTTTACTGGAAGCATGGAAAAACTTACCCAATATTCTTCTTTGTTTTTTTTATAGCAAATGGTTTCTACTTGGCATTCTTCTTTGTTCTTTATAGCAGTAATTAGTTTGTCATACTCTAAATTGTTGGCGTTTTGCCCCATGAAAATATCTGGTGATTTTCCAATAATTTCTTCTGAATTGTATCCAGACATAACAGAAAAGGATGGATTCACATAGACCGTTTTGGGGATTTTTCCTTCGTTTAAATTTGCTTCAGTAATAATTACAGAATCTTTGGTTTGGGTAATTACTGTTTCTAATAATTTTAGTCGTTGTTCTTCCTCTTTTTGTTTAGTGATGTCTTGGATTGCACCAATCATTCTTACCGCTCTTCCTTCTTCATCTTTTAAAAGAAACCCTCTGTCTAAAACATATTTATAAGAGCCATCGGCACATTTAAATCGATATTGATCTTGCCACTTTTCGGTTTTTTGTTCTATAAAAGAATATAATTTTATAGACATTTTAATACTATCTTCAGGATGAATGTTTCCAAACCACCATTCCGAACTTTCGCCTACTTGATTTTGTTTGTATCCAAAAACATTTTCAATTCCTTTATTCCATAAAAGTTATCTTCCTGAATTTTCCAATCCCAAATGGTGTCGCTGGTTGCCTTTGTTACAATATCGTATCTTTCGTTTGATTTTTTAATTTCGTCATTCGAATTCTTCAATTTGTTAAAAACAGCAGCGTTTTTAAGGTCGTTGCTATATAATAGGTATTTAAGGAGTATCCCAGAAACTAATATAAATAGCGTATCCTTTGTTAAGTTATAGGAGAAATAATTTATTGAAGTAATGTATTTTGGCAGTAATGTATTGCATACAATAGCCAAAAGCATGGATGTAAATATGTAAATTATGATTATTTTACCAGTTTTGCTTTTCATTATTCAAATATAAATAATTATTACCTAATTATTAAACATCGTTTAAAACTTATTTTGAATTTATGGTGTTTTATATTCCAATAGTTAACTAAAGGTAAACTATTATGGAAACATTTTTTATATGAAAATAAAGTGTACCTTTGCAACCTCAAAAAAATACAGATGGAAGCTATTAGAAACATTGCAATTATTGCCCACGTCGATCACGGTAAAACCACCTTGGTTGATAAAATTATGTATCACTGTCAATTATTTCGTGATAACGAAATACGGGTGACTTAATACTAGATAATAACGACTTGGAGCGTGAAAGAGGTATAACTATTACTTCTAAAAATGTTTCTGTAGTGTACAAAGGCACAAAAATCAACATTATTGATACTCCTGGTCACGCTGATTTTGGTGGCGAAGTGGAGCGTGTGTTGAATATGGCTGATGGTGTTTGCTTATTAGTAGATGCTTTTGAAGGACCAATGCCTCAAACGCGTTTTGTGCTTCAAAAAGCACTGGATCTTGGCTTAAAACCATGCGTGGTTATTAATAAGGTAGATAAAGAAAATTGTACTCCAGAAGAAGTTCATGAAAAAGTATTCGACTTAATGTTCGAATTAGGTGCCGAAGAATGGCAACTCGATTTCCCAACGGTTTATGGATCGGCTAAAAATAACTGGATGTCTGATGACTTCAATATTATTACGGATAGTATCGAGCCACTATTAGATATGGTTATCAAAAATGTGCCAGCTCCTAAAGTTTCTGAAGGAACTCCTCAAATGTTGATTACCTCGTTAGACTTTTCGGCTTTTACAGGTCGTATTGCTATTGGTCGTTTGGAAAGAGGTGTTTTAAATGAAGGAATGCCAATCTCCCTAGTAAAAAGAGATGGCAGGGTGATGAAATCTAGAATTAAAGAATTACATACTTTTGAAGGTCTTGGACGTAAAAAAGTGCAACAAGTAATTGCTGGAGATATTTGTGCGATTGTTGGTGTCGAAGGTTTTGAGATTGGAGATACTATCGCTGATTTTGAAAGTCCTGAAGCCTTGCAAACTATTGCCATCGATGAGCCTACAATGAGTATGTTGTTTACAATTAATGATTCTCCTTTCTTTGGTAAAGAAGGCAAATTTGTAACTTCTCGCCACATTAGAGATCGTTTGACAAAAGAATTGGAAAAAAACCTAGCAATGAAATTAGGAGAGACTGATTCTGCTGATAAATTTATGGTTTTTGGTCGTGGCGTATTGCACTTATCAGTTCTTATTGAAACCATGAGAAGAGAAGGTTACGAATTGCAAATTGGACAACCTCAAGTTATTATCAAAGAAATTGATGGTAAAAAATGTGAACCAATTGAAGAATTAACCATCGATTTACCAGAAAACCTTTCAGGTAGAGCGGTAGAGTTTGTTTCTATTCGTAAAGGAGAAATGCTGAGTATGGAAGCCAAAGGAGAGCGTATGATTATAAAATTCAATATTCCGTCTCGTGGAATTATTGGTTTAAGAAATCAATTGTTGACTGCTACTGCTGGTGAGGCGATTATGTCTCATAGATATATTGGTTACGAACCTTTCAAAGGGGATATTCCTGGGCGTAATAACGGGTCGTTAATTTCTATGGAAAACGGAAAAGCAATTCCTTATTCTATCGATAAATTACAAGATCGTGGTAAATTCTTCGTTAATCCAAATGATGAAATTTACGAAGGGCAAGTCATTGGAGAAAACTCTCGTAGCGATGATATGTGTGTGAATGTGACTAAAATGAAAAAGCAATCGAACGTTCGTTCTTCTGGAAATGATGAAAAAGCAAGGATTATTCCTCCAATTATTTTCTCTCTTGAGGAAGCTTTAGAGTACATTCAAAAAGATGAATATGTAGAGGTTACGCCAAAATCGATTCGTTTGAGAAAAATCTATTTGACAGAGACGGATAGAAAAAGATTTAAAATCTAATTCTAATTTTTTATAAAAAGCAAGCCATTCGAAAGAATGGCTTTTTTTATGGTTGTTTTATCATCTTTTTAAACTAAAATGTCCCTTTATCTCTCTTCCGTCATCTAATTTTATGGTGTACCAATAATCGTCAGAAACTAGAGGCAATCCATTATACGTTCCATCCCAGCCTTGACTTGATGGGATTAATTGCTTGATAAGTTTTCCGTATCTATCAAAAATATAAATCTTGGAGTTAGAATTAAAATTAGCATTTACTCCTTTTATATTCCAATAGTCGTTAAATCCATCATTGTTTGGAGTGAAATACTTTGGCACACTAACAACCGCAAAGGTTTTAGCGGCTATCCCGCATTGACGATTGTCCTTAATATATGCAGTATGAATTCCGGCCGAGATATTGTCAAAGAAATTAGATTCTTGATAAAATCCATTAATATCATCTAAACTATAGACATAATCGCCCGTTCCGCTTACTTTTATTGTTGCCGTATTTACATCTGCTAAATCAACAACTTCAATAGTTTCGATACGTGCTTCTTCTGACGACTTGATTTTTAGGGTTCGAACTCTACTACAACCGGACAAATTAAATACTTCGACCGTATAGGTGCCTGCTGTATTTACATCTAATGTTGGACTTGTGTTTGGTAAAACAATACCATCCTTAGTCCAAATATATGTGTAATTACTTGTAGGCGATCCGTCTTGAATTCCTGCGTTGAGTTTTACAAAAAGATTGGGGAGATTTGTACATACATATTCATCCTCACTTCCGTTTGTATTCAAGTTTATATTGGGTAATGGATCAACTTTTAAGTCAACAAAAGGACCTAATCCGTAGCACGAATTATCTATATCACTATCAATGCGTACCCAAATTTGTTGTGCGTTTGGATGATTACTATTTCTATAATTGGAAGTATTGGTAATCGCATTAAGTTCTGCCAAAGCATCGGTTTGATTTTTATAGTACGTGATGCTATAATTCCCGAATGGTAATAAATTGAGGATGTCATTTGTAACGCTTTTAAAGTCGAAGTTGCTAATTCCGTCTTTATCATCATGGGCTGCGTCTAAATAGTCATCACATCTTCTCAAGGTTCTCTTAAAAGTCGAAGGAATTTGTGTTGCCAAAACCCGTAAAGTCAATTTTGCCACGCTAAAACAACCATTTATATTTGCAACTCTTGCCCAAACCGACATTGATCCTGGTGTGGTATTTACAAAAGCTAATGGATTTGAAATTAGCTCTGATGGATTTGCCGTATTGGCTCCTGCCAAAGAGGTGTAATAAGTAAAAGTTTCATTGGCAGAGTTGCTAGAAATCACATTGTTTTTTACCGTAAGATTAAAAGAGGATATGGCGTCTAAATCATCATCACATTGTATAATTGTGGTGTCGCTAACAACAGGTAAAGCATAAACGGTTAATGTGGTTTCGTCCGAAGTTAAAACCGCAGGAATTTCCTGTTTTATTTAGTTTAACTCTGTATTTGTACCCGTTCATAGTATTGATAACTCGTGTTATGGTTAAGGTTTTTGTTGTAACGCCAGCATAAGTAACGTTGTTTATAAGGTCAATCCAATTTACTCCATTCGTAGAGACTTGCCATTGGTATCCGTCTACTGGATTTGTTTCAATTGTGACTGTGGCGTTTTTGAATTCACATTCAGATTGATTTGACGGTTGTTTGGTAATTATGATTAAAGCTGCGGTGGTATAATTGCTATGAGGCGTGGTGTATCCATCGATACGGCTTGTGACAATACCATTGCTATTTATTGTAACGGGATTGTTTCCTAAAATTCCGTCATTGTTATTGTCTGTAAATCCAGCTTCGATAACATCGTTACAAGAATCACCGTCACTATCAAGGTCAATATAATTAAAACTTCCGTCTGAATCAGTATCAGTAATAGTGTATTTTAGAATGCCGCTTTCAGGAGTGGTTTCCAAGTTGTCGAACAAACCATTAGCGCCAAAAGAGGAAGGAGAACCATCTATAATTCCGTCTTTGTTAACATCAGGCGCATTGCTTCCAGATTCGACTAAATCGAAAATGCCATCATTATCACTATCCAAATCCAAAACATCGTATTTGTAAATAGCCGTTCCCAAAACGTCATTGTCTGTATTAATTCGGTTTAACCCGGGTTCAAAATTATTGTCAAGACCGTCTTTATTCGTGTCTATTCCAGAAAAAACTTTAAATCCTTTTCCTTGTGCTTCGATGTTGTCTAAAATACCATCATTATCACTGTCTAAATCTAATAAATCTGGAACTCCATCCAAGTCAGAATCGATAGTTTCGGTTCTGTTAACCATAAATATAGCTTTATTTATGGAGGTTTCAGATAAGTTGTTATGTACAAGGGGTAATCGAGTTTGTGAGATAGGTCGAAAATTTAAAAGCGCCCAATCCTGGAGTCAAAGGAAGGGTGCTTTTTAACCTGAATCGTATTTCGAAGGAAGAAAAACTCAGTAACACCGCTTTCATATACCCCATCATAATTGGTGTCTATTAACAATTGATTTTGGGGATCTGTTACCGTTATGGTTTTGTTTGCGGGTACTCGTAGAATAAAATCCCCATCTGCATTCAAATATTCAGAAATAGCTGTGGTTTGGCTTGGATGATCTTGAGCAATATAACTTAGCGATAAGCTTTGCGGTTTTGTCAGATTAATAGAATAAGTAACGCTATTTGTTTTTCCCGCAGGAACTTCAGAGACAAAACCGTATATTGGTTTTCCGGTAATCGTTCCCGTCCCACTAATGGTGGCGGTATAATCAGGACTATTTGTTGTGTTTGTTTGGTTTAATAGAAATATATTGGACTCATAAGTGTTTGTAATCCCGTCGTTATCTAAATCGATATCGATGTTATTGTTTACCCCGTCATTATCGGTATCTAATGAGCAATCGCTAATGGGGATTTTATCCGAAAAAACAGTATTACCACAACCAGAAATACTTCCTCTTACTTGATAATAGCCAGGTTGCGTGGGAGTAAAAGTACTAGTTGTTGCTCCAAAAATTTGGCTGCCGTCCTTAAACCACTGAAACGTATCGTAGGAAGACAGCGTATTGATTTTTAAAACAACATTTGGGATGCAAGAAGCACTTGTGAGTGTAATTTTATTGGACACAATTTCTGGTTTGGTGTCAAAGCCTGAATAATAGCCGCCGTAGGTTGCTGCTCCGTTCGTTCCAAAATAGGAAACATACACTTGTTTGGTCGATTTTACGGTAATATCGCCCGATAATCCGTTAATGGTATATCTAACAAAGTTTGGGTTCCCCGTTATGCTTAATGGTCCAGTAACTGGAAGTAATGATCCAGTTATTGGAATATTGTTTATTGTCACGGTAGCTCCAGTTTCAGTGACAATATTTAAACCTCCATTAAAAATGGTGCTTCCTATTAATTCAATCTGTGGGATATTATCGACGGTATTTGGGGTGGCACAATTTAAGGGAGGTACAAAAACATATTTTGATTGGCTGGAGATCCTGATCCACCGATACTTTGATAGGCAAATACATTTTGAGATGTTGTAACAAATAGATTGCCATTGGTAAATAAGCTTCCGTCAATATCGACATATTCTCCTTTATTGATGGTTCTAAAAAGGGTCGTGCCATTTATAAAAACTTGGGTGTTATCAAAATTCGCCACCAATAGAACACGCTCTAATTCGTCGGTTCCAACTCCTTTTGCAAATATGTATTCTTTGCCCGTTTTTTCGAGAGGAACGATTTGGTCAAATCCAACATCTCTGCCTGTTGGACCTGTTGTTCCGTCGGGTAAATTGCCTATAAGAGTACTGTTGCTTCCTGCAAACGAACCAGAATTGACCACCACAGGTTTGTCTGATTCGACTAAAGCTCCAATCATCTGAGAGCTGTTAGATGGAGTATTGTTGTCAATGTTTTCAAGGGCTAAAACATAACTTTCATTCTTGTCTAAAGTAACTGTAATTGGTCCTGTAAAAGTGGTGCCGTTCGAAAATCTTGTTCCGATTGGAATATTTGATAGGGTAACTTTTGTGCCGTTTTCTGTTGAAAGAATGGAAGCAAAATTTAACAGCGTAGGGTCAAAAAGAGGATTTAACATTGCTCCTAATCTAAATACGGTGCCTAATGCGCTATTCCCTTTAGAAACCAATCCGCCAGCATGATTGTAATTTCCATTGTTCCTAGCGGCATTTACCCTCACACTCACATAAATCAAATCTTCGGCTTCTATGATATAGCCTTTGTTGTTTATTTTTCCAATAGTTGTTTTTGGCGTAAATAATTGGGTGTTTTCGCCTCGACCAATAGCGTGTCTGTATGGCGTATTCTTGTTGACAACTCCAGTAATACTGCTTCCTCCATTTTCAATGATTTTGAAATTAACATTTGTAATGCTAGGCGTAGAGATATAGATGTATTGGTCTTCTGCAAAATTATTTTGCGCCGTTAATGGCGGAATATAATGCGTTTTGCTAAATTGAGAAAAACAACTTAGAGAAATAAAAGAAAAAAAAAGGAGTAAATTTTTGTTCATGGATAAAAATAATAAATAAAATACCTTTTTAATGAAAAATGACCTTTTATTGTTTTTCCGTCTCCAAAATTTAAAACAAACCAATAATCATCCGATGGTAATTCGTATCCGTTGAATATGCCATTCCAATTTGGATGAGTGCTGTTGAGCTCTTTTAATAATTGCCATATCTGTCGTAGATAGTTAGGATTGCTTGAGGAAATAAATTAAGACTTTTGATTTCCCAAACATCATTAAAACCATCATTATTGGGAGTAAAAAACCGAGGGTAATCAAGTATAGTAATGGGATAAGTCAGGTATTCGCAGTTACTTGAATCTCGAATATAGGCAGTATAATTTCCAACGGCTAAATTTGAAAACAAGGGCGAAACTTGGTAATTAATTCCGTCTAACGAAAATTCATACGTCCCTGAGCTAGGAGGAATAAACTGAATTGAATTGGTGTTCCCTGAAAAATCCTTTACAATTGGTGGCGTTATACTAGCGGTGGAAGATTGCCTGCTCTTGATGGTTTTTAATGTTATTTTGGCGGTTTCGGTGCAGCCATGCGTACTACTTGTAAGTTTTGCAAATACGGTTACATCGGTCAAAATGGTCTTGGTAAATGCGGTAGGTTTTGAGATTATATTTGATAAAACCGAGCCTGTTTGCGTTTCGTAATAATCGATTTTGGTCAAGCTAGGGTCGTTGTTTTTAATGGTGGTTTCTGCCTTGGTTAAATCAAAAGTAGCAGTCCCATTTCCCGCATCATCACACTTGATTAGGGTAAGATCGTTAAGCTGAATTTTTGGCAAAAATTCTATTTTTATTTTACCAGTTGCCTTACAACCGCCCGGTATTGTAACTTCTACTCGATAATCTCCAGCTGTTTTAGCCGTATAGGAATTAGTGTTGATGCTTAGATTGTTGCTGTCTAAGATTTCTGCGTTATTTTTAAACCATTTATAGGTGTAGCCAATGCCGGAAACACCAGTATTTATAGTATAAGAATCGCCAAAACAAATAGCATTATTTGTTGCTAACAATTGGTCTTTCCTAAATCTATTGTCGAGGAGAAACTGCCTGCTTGGAGGAAAACCTGCCGAATCATAAAAATTACCGCTTTGATCCGCAATTACTAATTTATATGATAGGATGCGCCAACTTTAACCGTAGTTTGGGCAGTTAATATTTTCGTTTGACCACTATAATCAATCGGACTATTGTTTGTTGGACTGGTGTTTAATTGTTCAAAATAAGTTTCGTTTATGGGATCGCATTTTGTCGAATTAAAACTAAAAGCAGGATGAACGGTTTTTGAAGAAACAGGCGTACCATCAGGGAGTACTGCTAAATTTTGGTATTGGGCTCCGGGGATATTTTCTTTTATTAAAAAAGCAAATCCATCCGAATGCGAACACGGAAAATTATCTTGGTATTCGTTTGAAGCAAAAATATAATTAAAACTGATGGTATTCGTTGGGGCGTGAAATCAAATTCTAAAGCGGTAGCGTTAATTGTATTGGTTATTTTTAGTGCATTTTCTAAATCGGTGTCGCCTTTCCAGTTTGAACTTCCACTATTGGGCGAAGTCGAAGGCTCTCTAACAAAGGGCCTTTGGAATAAATACTGCTCCAAGTGCTTAAAATAATTCCATTGGTAAATGGAAAACTACTTGTTCCAGCATTAAAATCGCCATAACTATTTTGTTGGGAGAAAAAGTGTCTCCTTTTGTGGTAGCATTAGCAACAGCAACACAGGAGCTATTGTTGGTCAATATATTTACAAGATCTGTCGCAGTCTTAGTATCGTCAACGTTGATGTATTGCGCCTTTACAAGGGTTGTAAAACACAAAAAAGCAGTAAAAAATAAAATCTTTTTTAGAAATTTCATAGCCTCGCAAGATACTACAAATCTCTATTTTTTAATAATTTATAAGAAAGGAACATAAATATAAAAGTCCAAACTAGCACAATTGCAATGGATGAAAAATGTACGCTATAGTCTTTGATGTTTTCTAATCCAATTTGGGTTCCAATGTTTTTAACGACTGATAATCTAGAAAACGGTTCTGCAATTAAATTTGAAATAGATTCCAATGGAAAAAATTGCTCAATATTGGCAGCCCTATTGCCTTCAGGAAATAGTCTGAAGCTTAAAATGCTTTAAGAATATTTTCAGCAATGTACCAAACTAGAAGAAATCCAATGGCAAAAGCAGAGCGTTTTACTAAGATTCCTAAAAACAAACAAAAAGAGAAGAAACCAACTAATTTGAAAAAGAACGCCAAAAGATAGTCTAAATCCGAAAAAACAATTCCAAATTCAGTATAAGACGAAAAAGCTGAATCCTAGGGCTAAACTCATCACAAAACAAAAATGGTGGAGCAAAAAGCAAATAGCGCTGCAGTCAAAAATTAGATAATATCAATTCTTTTTTGCTCATTCCATCGATAAGGTTTTGCTTTAATGTGCCATAGCTGTATTCATTTGCCATCATCGAAACAATAACAATAGCTAAAAAGAATTTGAGCCAAGCAGCAATATAGGTGTTAAAATGCCAAATAAAAGGAAAATTAAAAATCCCCATTTCGGCAAGATGAAATTTAAAATTCCAAGATCAAACTGTATAGAAGCTATCAAAGCTATTAAAGAAAGCAAGATAAAATAAGTCAAAGTCAACGTCCGACTGGCTTTGTTTAGCCAAATTTTTTGGAGTTCTATAGAAAGCAATCGTTTCATTTCGATTTAGGAATTAGGATTTGTGAATTAGGTTTTTAAAAATTGGATGTTAATTTTTTGTCAATTCTAAAAATTGCTCTTCTAGGCTATTTTTACGTTTTACCAAATGACTTAGCGCAATGTTGTTTTCAAATAGGAATCGGTTTTAAATCTTTAGATTCCAAAGGTTTTTTTAGAAATACCTGAACTTTATCATCTGTAATTTGAACCCTTTCAACAGAAGAATGTGTTTTTAAAACAAGGATTAAGTTTTCTATATTGTCAGCCTGTAGCTCGAAAAAACTTTCACTCGCTGAGATTCCATCTACCAAACCTGAATATAAAATTTCGCCTTTTCTTAAAACGATTACATGCGAGCATACTTTTTCAACCTCGTCGAGCAAGTGAGAGGCAAGTAATATTGTGGTTCCTTGAGCGGCAATTTGTTTGATAATGTCCCTAATTTGATGAATTCCTTGCGGATCCAATCCATTTGTGGGTTCGTCTAAAATTAATATTTCGGGGTCGTTCAGTAGGGCAGAGGCAATGGCTAATCGTTGCTTCATTCCTAATGAAAAAGTACTGAATTTGCTGTTTTTTCGCTCGTTTAAACCAACCAAATTTAATTTCTCTTCAATTTTAGCATAGTCGATATTCTTGATTTTGCAAACGAGTGCTAGGTTTTCTTGCGCGGTCATATAAGGATAGAAATTAGGTCTTTCGATAATGGCCCCCACTTTCTTTAATGCATCGTGAGTTTGCATCGTTCCTTCAAACCAACTAAATTGTCCTGAAGTTTTGTTTACAACATTTAGGACAATACCTAAGGTTGTCGATTTTCCGCTTCCATTTGGACCAAGAATTCCGTAAACATTGCCTTTCTTTATTTCGAAGGAGATGTCTTTTAAGGCTTGAATGCTGCCATAACGTTTGTAGAGATGGTCAATTGTGAGTATTGTTTTCAATGTAGTTGTACGTTTTTTTTTAATAGGTCTATCAAGAAATGGTTTCGTTACTTTCAAAATAGAATTTTAGTGTAAATTTGTATCAAATATATTCAAATGAACGAGGAATCACTAATGGTTTTCAAAAAGCCAACTTATCCTATAAATAATTCACTATTAGATTATTTAGAACGATATGACCGAACATCAAAAGTTTCCATTTTTTATGATGATTTGTTGCGTTTTTCGGGATCTATAAATGTGTTTGATAAAAATGATCAAGACACCTTATGGATTCGGGTTTATTACAATGAACATGAAAGAAAAGAAATTGATTTGAATCTAAAAAAGGTGTATTCTTATTTGTATTCAGATGGGAATTTGGATACTATAAAATTTTTGAATGTTGATGCAATTGACTACTGTACTTTTGGAAATTCAAGACCTTTTCGTATAAAAGTTAGGAATATCCTCAATGATAATTATGTGTATTTTTATGTAAAAAAAGCCGATGCTTCCCGTGTTTATGGTTTAGAATTAGAGCATATTCTTTCTCCAGATAAAGTGCAGTTTTTAGTGTATAAAGACACCTTAATCGAAGAACATATTATGGGAATTCCAGGTGATGTTTTTATGAATACGCTTTTAATAAATTGTTTGGAGACTGAGAGAGCTCAGATTGCAAAAGAGTTTGTGAAGTTTAATGAGCGTTGTATGATAAGGCTTCTGGGTGATATGAGAGCTTATAATTATGTAATTGTTCCCATACACGATTTTGACCAAGTGGTCTATCGAATTCGTCCAATAGATTTTGACCAACAATGTTACGAAGGCAATTTGAAAGTATATCGTCCGCAGTTTTTTAAAGAAAATTATCCGATGGTAAAATTGGTCGAAAACAAACTGGAGGAAAGTTCGATTGAACAATATAAAAATGAAGAAAGAGCTGTTTTGGCCAAAAGGATTTATTCGTCTGAAAACCGCATTAAAAAATTATTGACCATAATGGGCAATGACACGATTGCTCCAGACGAAAATGTACAAAAGTTAAAATTAGAACTCTTCAATTATACACATGATTTGAACTTTAAAAGAGCAAAATCTATGGGGAATGTCCTGAATGCAACTTTCGATTTTATTACAAGAAATTATAAAAACATGAATGTTTTTAAGAATAATTTTGAGTGATGACCAAATCAAAATTAAGTAAGTCGAAAGTTTTAATGTTATAAAGTCAAACGAATGAATAGTGATAAAAGCTATTTGTACCCAAAGACTTATATCATTTTATCAGATTTCAAAATGCGACATTATGCCATAGCTATCACTTAAGTATTTTTAAATATTAGTTATTCGGGCAATTCTTCTCTTGTTTAATTTTTGTTTCAACATTTGTAGGCTATGTAAAAATAGTAGAATTAGCATCTTTTTGGGGATTTAGGATGAGATTGTTAAATTGTAAAATGTCTTTTTTTGTACAGACTAATTAATGATTCATTAATGTCTTTGAGTTCGGGAGTGAGAAATGTTTTGTGTCCTTCAAGGTCATTAGTCAATTCTAAACCACAGACAGAACATTTATATTCCTTGAAGTGGTTCGTTACATTTCTGGTGTGTTAATTTTATGTCCAAATAGCGAGCACAAAATTTCTCTTGAGGAAAATTTTTTCCTGTTTTTTGTAGTATTCATGATGAGTCAATTAGATTTGGGACGATAAATATACAATACAAATCGATAAAAAGTGAATAATATCGATTAAATACATTAAAAAACTATAATAATAAAAATAAACTTATATAAATATAATAACACGATTTTTTTACCTAAAAAAATAAAACAAAAAAATACAAAAACACAATCAATGAAGCGATTGTATTTTTTGTATTTCTTGTACTTTAAACCGTAGTTTAAATTTAGACTCTAATTGCTTTTTTCTAAAACTTTATCTGGGTTGTATCCAAAAAGGCGGAATTTTTTGATGATTTCAGGAACTCCTTGTGGTAACATAGTTTCCCAGCCCGGTTTGCTATTTCCTATCATTTTTAAGACTTCTCGCGAAAATACTTCTAAGTTTTCGGGATTGTAATTTTTGATGTCGACCACTTTTCCGTTAAATTTAAAAAACTTGTATAATTCTTTCGTACGAGGATGAACCATCAATGTTTCCGAATTAATGATTTCGCCATTTTCATTTATCATTGGATACAAATAGACTTTCATATCTCTATAAAATAATTTCCAAAGGCTTCTAGAATCCCGCCACTCAAATGGCGATAGTATTTTTCATCAAAAATGTCGACTAAATTGTTAACTCCCATTGCCAATCCCATTCTAGCTTTGGTATATTTTGAGAAATATTCGACTACTTTATAATATTCCTGAAAATTGGAAATCATTACCGTTTGTCCAAGTGAACAAAGCAATTCCGCTCGATCCATAAAATCTCTTTCGTCAATTTCGCCATCAGAGCGTAAGTTGGATAAGGTAATTTCAAAGATTACCAAGGTGTTGTTAGCACTAACTTTGCTTTCTTCTAAAAACATTTTCAATGATTCCTCATACATATCCATATTTACCTTTGTTACAGGGCGAAAGCTTCCTCTTAGCGCGAGAATGTTTTTCTTGTACAATATGGCTGCAGGAAGGATATTTTTGCCTTCAGGATCAAATATCACGGCGTCTGTCATTCCGTTTTTTACTAATTGTAAACTCATTAACGGTTGTCAACTTCTGCAAAACGAGGCCCTGAAAAATTGATGGTGTCAATTTCTAGCTGGTCTTTGTCCAGGTGGTCATACAAATAGCGTAAGAATCTTTTGGGATCGTTGTATTTATAATAGGCACCATAAATCAAATTTACACCAAGAACTCCAAGTGTTCCTGTTGTAATCGCACATCGGTTTCTTTAAACCGAATATGTAGTATAATTTCGTTGTAATCTTCATCGGGTTCAATTTGGTATCGAAGACCAACCCATCCGTTGTCCTTTAAATTGTTTGGCAAAGTCAATGGTAGCAACGGTATTGGCGTAAGTGAAGAAAATTTTATTGGGATGTTTCTTCCTGCTTAATCGTTTTTCAATTAAGCCTTCTTCATGGGCAAGCATTTTTCTGAGACGGCTTTCTGTTACGTAACGTCCATCTTCTTCAATTCCGTAAATAGAATCGCTAAAGTCTTTGTCATAAGCCGAAGTTGCTTTTGCAATGGTGCCTGATGAGCCTCCTGCTCTAAAAAAATGCCTTACTGTTTCCTGTCCTGCGCCAATTTCTGCAAAAGTGCCATAGATATTTTCGTTCAAGTTGATACGAAGCGCTTTGTCTTTTATTGAAGGAATTTGTTCGATGACTTTGTCACCTTTCAGTTTTATTTCGGTATCCATACTGTTTTTAGATAGGGCTAATTTATTGCCAAAGTTAATTAAATAGGTTTTCTTATAAAAGAGAATTAATCCTATTTTTGTAAAATAATTAACAAAAATTAAGCCAGATGAATGTGTATTTTTAGGTACCGGAACTTCACAGGGAATTCCTGTAATCGGAAGCAATCATTCGGTGTGTCAAAGTGTTGATTTTAAAGATAAAAGACTTCGAGTGTCGGTTTGGATTTCTTGGAAAGACCATTCATACGTAATCGATTGCGGGCCAGATTTTAGACAGCAAATGTTAGCTTCAAATTGTCAGAAAATAGATGGTATTTTATACACTCATGAGCATGCTGATCATACCGCAGGATTAGATGATATTCGCCCGTTTAATTTTAAGCAAGGCGAAATTCCAATATATGCCCATCAGCGAGTACTTGAAAATCTTAAAAAACGATTTGATTATATTTTTGAAATTAACAACAGATATCCAGGAGCTCCTTCGGTAAAATCAATTGAAGTGATCAATAATCATCCTTTTCCTATTGGAGATAAAACGGCAATTCCCATCAATGTGATGCATGGAAACCTTCAAGTTTTTGGCTATAGAATTGATGATTTTGCTTATTTGACCGACGTAAAAACGGTTAGCGCAAGTCGAAATCGAAAAATTAAAAATTTAAAAGTTTTAGTCGTAAATGCTTTGCGAGAGGAGCCTCATGCCACGCATTTTAATTTACAAGAAGCATTGGATTTATAGCTTTGATAAAGCCTCAAAAAGCCTATATTACACACATTAGTCATATTTTAGGTTTCATGAAGAAATACAACGACGACTGCCTGAGAACGTTTATTTAGCTTATGACAATTTAAAAATTACAATTTAATCTCATTTAAAAATGAAAAAATCATTGTTGCTTTATCTTTTTATTCTCGTTATACTTTTAAACATTTTTACCTATAAATATTTTAGTAACGAACTCGTATTTGAGCAAAATCGCTATACAAGTGCTGAAAAAAAATGGAAAGAAAGCTTGAACTTAGCCAATGATAAGCTAATTAATGCCAATTATTTTTCTTTGGAAAAAAACGAAAATGCCCAAAATTATTTTAATCCTGACAACGCAACAAAAACAATTCAAATCGAAAGTTGGTTCCTTTTGTCACTGAAAAATTATTGGATTTTAATGCTAATTCTAAAGGGAATCCCTATACAGGACAAGATAAAATAGGCGAAAATAAATTCATTATCAATAAAGTAAAAATATTAAATCATCGCTGGATTATTGCTGATTTCAGCGATGGCGAATATTGGGGCGAAGCTTTGATAAAGTACTTTGTCAATGATGATGAAACGGTTTCTTTTGAAACGATTCAGTCGTTAATTTACCAAAAATAAACTAATTATGAAGCAACCAATTCTTGAAATCATAAAAGTTTTGAGGCGAAACTCCGTGCCCAATAGGATATTCTTTGTATGTTGTGTTGATGCCTAATTATCTAGAAAAGGTTTTGCTTTTTGTCCCCATTCCACCGGAATTACTTGGTCAACTGTGCCGTGTGAAGCAAATATTTGAGATTGTTAAACGAATTTTTCAGATAGTTTTCTTCTAGGATTCTTGGTTGATGTAGCCACTCATTGCGACCACTCTTTGTGTTTTTTTCGGGATACGAAAGTGCCACAGCATAACTCAAAATAGCCCCTTGGCTAAAACCAACTAGGGTTACATTTTTAGTATCAATAGGATAGTTTGCCACTAACTCGTCAATGAAATGGGCAATCAAATCTCTCGAAATTTTTGCTTGTTCATGGTCAGAAAACTTGTTTTGGTCGGCATCAAAGTTAATGGCATACCAAGCATAACTTCCGTATTGCATATTGTATGGAGCGCGAGCCGAAACAATATAATAGTCATCAGGAAGTTCCGTAGCGAACGAAAATAAATCTTGTTCATTACTGCCGTAGCCGTGAAGTAAAAGCAAAAGCGGATTTTTGTCTAGTTTTATTTTTGGTTCTCTTATAAGATATTCGAGTGATAATTTCATTGTTTTAGGAGATATTTGAAAACCATTTTTGGAAATAATTTCCCAATAAAGGAATAGGTTTTGTTTGACCATTAATGGCACTAAAAATTCCGTAAGTCCACAAAACAGAAAGGAAAATCCACATTGAAATAGAAATCATTGGGCTGTCAAAATTACTAATAATAAGCCCCAAGGATATAAAAGTGATGGATAAACCCAATGCTTGACGAATGTGAAAAGAAGCGTAAGAATTTTTGTTTTCTGTATTCATCGACATGGCGATATAAAAACTCCAATGATTAATATATAACTTGTTATGGCTGCAGTTTTTCCTTTTTCGATGCTATTATTTTCCATATTTTTTGTTTTAACAGAGGTTTTTTTCAAATCTAATCCTTATTAACTTTGATTGTTATTAACTTACAATCAATTAGATTTACTGGATTGTTCGGATTTTTTACTTGTATATTTTCAATTTTCAGATTAGGGTCAGTTGTATTTTCAATTTTATATCTGCTTTCTATTGGAAATGAATTATACTTTTCATTTGGGATTATAGCAATCAATTGAAATTTTAAATCAGATTGATATTTATAAACATAATCAAAAACTTTTAGAGGAGGTTGAAGTAGCCACATTCCTCGAATTCGCATATTGTGATTTGAAGTGGGTCAACATAATTTACTCTTCCAATTTCCTTTGTTTCTGAAAAATTTATGGTAGGAATGTTTTCAAGGGTTTCTGTAACTGTATTTTTAAATCGGTATAAATATTTTCATCGGCAGCATAGATTGAACCATATATGAACCAAAGAGAAGATAATGTTTTACTGTTTTTAGGAATATGTCCTATTGTGTAAATTATATCTTTTTCTTCCCAATCTTCACAAGTTCGGCAATGTTTGTTTATTAAATGGCTTGAAGAAAATAATTTTGCTTTTGGATAGGAACTGTTTAGTTGCAGTTCTGAAGAAATGTTTTCTGTTTTTTTAACTTCGATAGAATCTCCTCTGTTGAGCATTAAATCCGGCGGGCGAGTCTGACTTCCTTGATATGAAAAGGCTTTTGAGTAGTTTTTTATTTTCTCAATTTCATCAAGAGTTTCAAAATTATTTGAAAAAGCATTTTTCACAAAAACTTCTAATCCATTACCAACATTGGTAACACGGTTATTGCCAAAAGTTAATTCATCAACATTTAATATTGGTAAGTTTGCAATGTTTGCAATTGCTTCTAAAATATTTATCATACAGCTAATAGCGTTTTTTTATTAGACAAGTACAAGTTGTTAATGAGTACTTCATTTTTAATTATTTGTTCCTTAATATTTGAGCTAAAAACTTTGCTAAATTAACTGGTACAGCATTTCCAATCATTTTGTAACCTGCTGGAACACTAGTATAATGAAAAATGAAATTATCTGGAAATGTTTGAATTCTGGCGCATTCTCTGACACTTAATCGTCTATATAAATGTTCTTTTCCAGGAACAAAAGTCCGAATGTTTTGTTCAATAAATTTCATTTTTGGAGCTTGAGGATGAATTGGTGCGTGTCTGCCTCCAGCTTGTATTGTAAATGATTGTTCATCCCAGCTTCTAACACGATTGCGTGACATATAGATAGTTGAAAAATCACCTATCATATATTCGTGATTTGGATACTTACATAGTTCTCCATTTGTTTTATTTGATTTTTGGGCGGGTAAAACAGTATCTTTAAGGTCAAAAATAACATCTTCCAAAGTTTGCTTTGGAAATTGCTTTTTGGGAATTCAAATTCAAATTTTAAATCTTTTCGTATTCCAATAAAGAAAACTCTTTACGGTCTTGTGGTACATTGTAGTCACACGCATTTAACATTTCAAAAGAAAGTTCATAGCCAATACCAGCAGTTCTAAAAAGTTCTTTGATTCCTTCTAATGCTTCATTATGCTTAGAAATCAGCATTCCGCTTACATTTTCAGCTAAAAAAATTTCGGTTGTTTGGCTGATAGAATTCTAATAAAATCATAAAATAGTTGTCCTCTTTTATCTTCAATTCCTCTTGCAGCACCAGCTTCACTCCAACTTTGACAAGGTGGTCCGCCAATAATTCCATCACATTCGGGAACATCTTCAGCAGGTATGTTTACAATACTTCGTTTGTCGAGTTTTGTATGAGGATGATTTTTTTCATAGGTTTCCCAGATTTCTTTGTCATATTCATTTGCCCAAATAACATCAAAACCTGCTTTTTGGAAACCAAGGTCTAAACCGCCCGCACCTGCAAAAAAAGAAACTATTTCATACCTAATTACCTATTTAACTTAAAACTAATTCTCCCTGACTAAAATTCCGTATACTTTTCCTTTCATTTCTACTCCCAAGAATGCTGAATTCTTCGATTTAGATAAGATATTTTCTTTGGTAAAATGCTTTTTACTTCAGGATGAAACAAAGTAATAGTTGCTTTTTGCCCTTCGTCGATACTTTGTTTTTCGATTCCGAAAGTGGTTTTTCCTGAAATCAATTTTTCGATTACTTTTCTAAAGGCAAGACGGTTAATAAGGCACCAAAAGCACTTTCTAAACCAATGGTTCCGTTTGTAGCCCAATCAAATTCCATCTTTTTATGCTCAATATCAATCGGATTATGGTCAGTTGTAATCATGTCGATGGTGTTGTCGAGAATTCCGGCAATCAATGCTTTTCTATCCGATTCCGTTCTAAGCGGAGGCGAAACCTTGTATCTTGTATCGAAACCTTCGATTATTGAATCGGTTAAAACCAAATGATGCACGGCAACACTACAACTCACTTTTAATCCTTTGGTTTTTGCTTCCTTGATTAATTGTACCGATTTTGCCGTAGAAATCGTTGGAATATGTAGTCTTTCCTCCGGTATATTCTAGTAGAAACAAGTTTCTGGCGATTTGTAATTCTTCGGATAGATTTGGAATTCCTTTCAAGCCTAATTTTGTCGAAACAACGCCTTCATTAGCAACGCCGTTTCCTTTTATGTTCGAATCTTGGGAAAAAGCAATGACTAATCCGTCAAAATCCTGTACATATTGCAAGGCAATTTTAAGTAAATTAGCATTGTCTAAACTCTTATTATAATCTCCAAAGGCGACCGCTCCAGCATTTTCATGTCGAATAACTCGGTCATATCCTTGCCTTCACTATTTTTTGTCAAAGCACCAATAGGAAAAAGTTGTGTAGCAAAACCATTGGACTTGTGTTTTACAAAATTGATTTGCGACTGATTGTCAATAATCGGGTAGGAGTTGGGTTGCAATGCAATGGCAGTAAAACCGCTTCGTGCGGCGACATTTAATCCATTAGCAATGGTTTCTCGATCTTCAAAACCAGGTTCGCCAAAAGAAACACTACTGTCAAACCAACCCTGTGAAATATGCAGATTGTCAAGTTTTATTTCTTTTGCATTTTCTGAGTTAGGAAGTGAGGTTCCTATTTTTTTGATAGCGCCCTCAATAATTAAAAGGTCAACTATTTTGTTGTGAAAAGGACTTTCTTGATCGATAATTTTTGCTTCCCGGATGATTATTTTCATAACTATGTTTTAATTATTTAACTTTCGTTTTTTACTTCACGAATCGTATAATTGCCATTTCGGTTGCCAGAAAAAGCAATGCAAAGATAACAAACCATTTCCAAATTTGATTGTCGTTTCTGTTGGTTTGTAAAGCATCGAAACGGCTGCGACAGAATGAATTGTTTTAGGGTTAGAAATTACTTCTTTATTGGTTTGATTCAAATTACTTTCGGTTCGATTATAGTTAAAACTAATATTTTGAATCCATTCTTTTTGTTTGTAAATTCCAAAATTCCCCGCCTGTTCGGGATAATCATAGCATGTTAATTTACCTTATTATTCAGGATTTGTTGAATTGGAATAAAGTTTTCGTTCTCGTTTTTACATTTAAATTTCGTCTTTTGATAAAATTTTGTCAACCAAAAGCAGGTTATTATCGCCAATAGTCAACGCATTTATTCCTTTATTTCGACTGTTTAGAGCCATTTTATAAAAGCTTGGAACAATTAAAGGGGATTGTTGAAAATTAGAATTAGACAGGTTTATTGGTGCAGCAAAACATATACAGAAGCTGTCGCAGTACTTATTGAGGTTAAAAATGACCCTTGATCTTCATAAGATAAAATGGGCGAATTCGAGTTAGAAATTTCGAAGGATATTTTTGTTTTTGGATACTGAAAATTAGCAATTTTATTTTCGAAAACGCTAGCAAATAAAGGATGATTGAAGTTAATTTTTGTTACTAATTTTTCCGTATTGCCCAAAGAATTGAATTGAATAGCACCAAAAATGGTCAGAAACTGATTCAGGTTTGCAATAGCATTTGTATTCGACGGGATTAGCACTAAATTCCCACCTTTTTCTACAAATGATTTCAAAGTCGTTTGTAGCGCTTGTGGGATTTCGTCTAGCTCATTCAGCACGATGGCATCTTGTTTTTCGAGCGAATTATAATCTAAAGTGCCAATTGTGAAATTACTGTAATTGAATTCGTCACTCGTATAAATCCGAGACAAAAAACCGCTTTTTTCGGGTGTGCCAATGCTAATTACATTGCTTTTTTTCGGGTTTTGAAATGCTAAAATACAAAGTGTTATCATATTTCAAGCCGTTGTCATTAATGGAAGCGTATCCGTTAAAATCTTTTTTTGGGATGGTAAAATAGATTGTTTTTTTTGAGGTATCTAATTTGGTCAAAGTTTTGGCGATCAGTTTATTTTGATTGTATAAAGCTACTGGAATCTCGTTGTTTTTTTCTCCAAAAGCAGATAATTCAACGCCAATCTCATAAAAGTCGTCTAAAGTTTGATGCATGAAAACGCTGTCAATGGAAATGTTATTTTCGTGCTCTGCCTTCGGAATAATAAAATAAGTATTGAAAGTGTTATCAATACTTTTTAACTGTCTGGGCTCTAAACCAACGGCATCCGTAATTATTACAATGTCTTTGTTGAAGGCTGATTTTCTCGATTTTATTTTTGCCATAGCACTTTCTAATTGAAAAGGTAAGGCGCTGTATTTAGGTTTTGCAGTTCTTTTTGGATGGATTTTATAGTGGTATTCCAGAAAGTTTGTGAATTGGTAATCAAAGAAAAAGTTTGGTTTTCGGGTGTGTTTTCAAGGAGTTCTTGTACGGCTCTTTTTAGCAATTCTCCCTTTTTGCCTTTGGCTTGCATCGAAAAGGAATTGTCTAAAACGATATACATTTCGTTCGAACTATTTTTAGCGTCTTTGGCTTTGAAATAGGGTTGTGCAAAGGCAATAATGATGCAACTTAACAAGAATAAGCGAGTAGCTAAGAGCAGCCATTTTTTGAGTTTGGAACTCTTCCTGGTTTGAATAGAAAGTTCCTTCAGGAAACGAACATTGGTAAAATATTCCTTTTTGAAACGGCCGCAATTGAAATAAATGAACCAGAATTGGGATAACCAATAAAAAGAGAAAATAGAGTATTTCTGAATGTTTGAATTGCATTTTTCAAAGATAGTATTTTGATTTTAGATTTTAAAAATTGGATTTCAGATTTTGTTGGAATTTAGATTATATTTGGGGAATAGAATTGAAAATTGTCATTCGGACTTTACTTATTTGGTTCTACCGGAAATGTTATGAAATGAGCATGACCGTTATTGGGTCGCAAACACCAATGATGATATGCGACCCGAGCGATAGCGAATAGGCGAAGCAATTACACATGACCGATAAAAAATAAATAAATATCAACATATGAAAAGGAATGCTGATTAAAACGACTCAAGAATATAAAATTTTGAAAGGTTTAAAGAGAGAAAATCTTCGGGATAGTATGAGTAATACAGAGTTGATTTTGAATACGCAAGCAGAGGCTTCGCCCAAAGATATTTGCAAGCGGTTAATCCGAAAAAGTTTTGAAGAAAGTCAAAAAGTGGCGCAACAGGGCGGAAATGTTGTCAAAGTTGCCTTGAAAGAATTGGAGACCAAAACGGGTAAAAAGGTAGTTACGAGTATTTCTGCCAAGACCCTTTTAGAAAATAAAAAACAATAATACACTAAACCACAAACTATGAAAAAAACAGTTGCCATTCTTTTTACGATTTTCGCTTTAACAACAATCCAAGCCCAAGAAAACAAATTCAATTTGATTGTAGGAACCTATACAGATGCTTGTGATAGCAAAGGAATTTATGTTACGAATTCAATTCAGATACGGGAGATTTTAGTTTTAAAATGCTTCCGAAAATGTCATAAATCCAAGCTATTTGACCGTTTCTGCGGATAACAAATTGGTATATTCTGTGAATGAAAATGGACAAGAAAGTAAGGTTAGTGCCTTTGCGTTTGATTCAAAAAGCGGAAAATTAAAACTGATTAATTCGCAAGATTCTAAAGGTGCTGATCCGTGCTATATAATTAGCGACGACAAAAATGTAATTGTGGCTAATTATACGGGGGGAAATATCTCGGTTTTTGGCAAAAATAATGATGGCAGCATTACGGCAGCCAAACAAGTTGTGCAACATTCGGGAAAAGGAATTAATGCCATAAGACAAGAAAGTTCGCATGTGCACATGGTTTATTTTTCGCCCGACAAAAATATGTTTTGTCCAATGATTTGGGAACAGATAAGGTGTATTTATACCAATACAATCCTAATTTGGGTAGCGAAATTTTAAAACTCAAAAGCAGTATGCCTGTTAAATCAGGAAGTGGGCCAAGGCATTGATATTTAGTAAAGACGGTAAATTTGTGTATGTATTGCAGGAATTAGACGGCACTTTGACTCGATTTAGTTATGCTAACGGAGTGTTGAAAAAAGTGGATGAAACGGCAATAGTTGCTAAAGATTTTAAAGGAGATATTGTTGTGCGGATATTTCATATTTCTCCTGATGGAAAATTCTTGTATGCTACAAATCGTGGAACGGCTAATGATATTTCGATTTTTAAGGTGTTAAAAACGGAAAATTAGAATTTGTAGAAAGAACCAGTACTTTGGGGAAAGGACCTCGAAATTTTGCCATTGACCCAACAGGAAGTTTTCTTTTGGTAGCACATCAAAAATCAAAGGATGTTGTGATTTTTTAAAAGAGATAAAACCACGGGAAGTCTTGTAGATACAGGAAAAAGAGTCGATGTTTGCTCTCCTGTTTGTTTGGTTTTTACTAAGTTGTAAACCGTTTTAAATCGCAGATTTGAAGGTTAAATTTATCAAAATCTCAAATCTGCGTTTTTTATTTTTTATTGTCTTTTCTTTTCTTGTCTCTCGTTTTCAATATGTTGCGATTGACCGAACTTGAGGTTTTCTTTTGGTTTTTTGAAGGGCCACCAAGATTTACCTTTTTGTTCTTTTTGTCTTTTTCATGAAAAGCACCCTCCCCATCCAGTTTTACTTTTTTCATTAAAAATTTAATGGGTTGTCTGTCTTTTTCGGGCTCGATTAGTTTGGTCGAAAGTTCAACTTCCGCAGGGAATCTTGAATTTCTAATTCCATATTCATTAGTAATTCTACTGCAATTTTAAAATCTTCTTCTCGGGGCGTAATAAAACTTATAGCGGTTCCAGAGGCATCGGCACGACCAGTTCGACCAATACGGTGCATGTATAATTCTGGAAATTCAGGAACCTCAAAGTTGATAACGTGTGTGATATTAGAAATATCTAAACCTCTCGCCATAATATCAGTAGTAATAAGGCCGCGAAGATTCCTTCTTGAAAAGATGCCATCGTGCTTAAACGATAATTTTGGGATTTATTTGAGTGAATAACACCAAATTGACCTTGAAAATCCTCTTCGATTCGTTCGTGAAGCATATCCGAAATCTTTTTGTTATTTACAAAAACCAAGACCCGACTCATGTTTTCATTTTCTTTGCAACAAGTATTTCAGCAGATTGATTTTTGTGTTAAAATTAGGAACGTTATACGTAATTTGGGTAATGTTTTCTAATGGTGTTCCTGAAGCTGAAAGGGTCACTTCCTCTGGATAATCGAAAAATCATTCAAAACCGCATCGACTTCATCTGTCATTGTTGCCGAGAAAAGGATGTTTTGACGTTTGGTTTTCATCATTGCCAAAAGCGCGGTAAGCTGGGTACGAAACCCTAAATTGAGCATTTCGTCGAATTCGTCAATGACTAATTTTTGAGTTTCATCAAATCGAATATAATTGTCAAGTGCTAAATCCATTGTTCTTCCTGGAGTTCCTACGAGAATATCGATTCCTTCGAAAACGGCTTTTTTTTTTTGTGTATTGATGTTTACTCCGCCAAAAACACCGAGAATACGAACCGACATATATTTGGTCAGTTTTTCGACCTCTTCAACCACCTGAACGACTAATTCACGGGTTGGTACAAGAATGACGATTTTTGGAGTGTGGGTAGGCGTAAATTTGTACAGTTTTAATAAGGGTAATAAATAAGCAAACGTTTTGCCAGTTCCAGTTTGTGCAATTCCCATCATATCGCGGCCAGACATAATTACCGAAAACGATTTTTCCTGAATGGGAGTTGGGGTAACAAATCCTAATTCATCGATTGCTTTTTGTACAGATTTTGGAAGATTGAATTGTTCGAAAGTGGTCATAAAACGTATATTTTGTGCAAATGTACGGTTTTTTTAAGGATGGTCGTTAGTCTTGTTTTGCGATGGTCTGTTAGTCTCGAATATAGTCAAAACGAGATGCTTTAGTGCATTAAATTTGCTACGAATTACACTAATTTTTACAAATTAATTCGTGTAAATTAGTGTAATTCGTGGCTTAGAATTATCGAAAATAGGCAGACTTTCAGTCTGTAAAACCAAATCTACGGATTTTCAGTTCATAGGTTTATTTGATTTTTAAATCCCATGAAAGACTTAAAGAATAAATCCAAAAATAACTTCCTTGATCAAACTTTTTTCTTGATGCGTAATTCCTAATTGTGTGCCCCAAGCATTTTTTTTAGTTTTGCTTGAGAAATAATAATCGATTTTGAATTTTTGAGATTTTAATGTAATTATTGGGGTTACATTATTTTCGATATTGAATTGATTGGCTTCAGGAGAGAACCCCATCCCAAAAGAAAATCCTAAATAATTATCAGCATTGCTTCTGTATTTTCTATATTCTAAATTACCTGATGTGCTTACTCCAGAATCCCCCGGGTCAAATAGGAACGAAAAATCAGTAATCATTTCCATGATACCAGCCAACGGAAGCCTGTGTAAATGGTAGTTGTTGTACTGTATTGAAGCCCCCTGAATCCAAGAGAAACTTCAAAACTATTAGGCAAGGATTTGTATAACTCAGCACCATATCGTACATCGGGGAATAAAAAGAATTAGAAACACCAAATTAAGATAGGCATAAAACCCTTTTGAAATTTTGGGTACAAGTCTATTTCATACTGCATTCCATTTTCATTGAATCTTCGATTAAAATTTATTCTTCCTGTAAAACTCCCGTATTTTGTTTGATGACTGTACATGAGGGAATGATATTGCATCGGGTCGAATGTATCTGAATACAAATCTAGAGCCGATTTATATCCAATAAAATTTCTTCTTAGCTTTTCGTTTAGGCTGTTTTTATACTCCTTGGCTTTTTGATCTTCTGGGTTTTTATTCAAAACGATTTGAATGGTGTTATAGGCTTCAGTAGGATTGTTTGTGTTTTCCTGAGCACTTGCTTTCAAGTATAAAATTTCAGCATCTTCGGGAAATTTTTTTAAGGCTTCATTCGCCATGTTCAGAGCCTCGTAAGGCGAATCGCCCCATAATTCATTTTTTATGGCAGCCATCCAAGTACTTTTTCGATTGGCATCTTTATCTAAGATGTAATCAAACTCTTTTCTCGCTTTTTTATATTCTCCGTCCCAAGAATAGGTTGTTGCAAGAAATTCCCTAATATCATGATAATTAGGATGGGAGGTAAGTATAAACGACAAAGTATCTTGTGCCTGTTTTCGTTGCTGGTTTAAAGCTAGGTTTCGGGCGTTTTCGAAGGCACTATCAGGGTTGCCGTCGAATTTTTTTCTTGACCAAATGACAAAAAGAGACAGGAAAAGGTCAATGCTATTGTTAATTTTATAACTGTTTTTGAAATCATTATTTTAAGGATTTTTTAAAAGTTAAGTAATCAGAATTGTTTGAATTTTTTTTCAAAAGAGTATTAATAATCGTTTTTGCTTCGGTCATTTTATTCATTCTTTGATAGGCTTGAGCCAATTTGAACTGAAGATCAGGATTGTTAATTTCGTTTTCAGCAGCTTTTTTTTACCACTTCTATTCTTTTTCATTGCGGTCAGACCACCAATACAAGTCCATTAAGGCTAAATACACATCTTGATAGTAGGGGGTTCGTTTGATTACGTTGAGAAATTCAATTTCGGCATCTTTATAATTTCCTTCCCAGGCCAATGTTCTTCCTTTTAGGGTTCTTACATCAGAATAGTTAGGGAGTTCATTTAAAATGTAATTACAAAGTAAGCGTGATTTTTTGTAATCTTTCTTAAAAGCAAGATCTCTTGCAACCAGGAAGGATTGGTCAAAGTTTAATCCTTTTGTTAATTGCTTAATTATGGCAAGCTCATTTTCTGTAAATCGAGTAGCTGGTTGGGCATAGATGTTTAGCGATTCAGGAAAAATTTTGTTTTTCTTGGTTAAATAGGCATTAAGTCTTTTAAATTCATTTAACGAATCGGAGACGGTTTTTTAATAATTTTGCTTCATTTACTTTATATATGCCAAAATTTTCATTTATTTTATATAGTTCGCCATCAGAATACATGTAATTTTTGTAGATATAATCATTTACAGAGCCCTTGTATCGCATTAAAGGAATTTTGTGGATGTTTCTAAATTTTCTTACGGTATCTAATCCGTCTCCCATCCAAGCTATTTTATCTAATTTGTTGAACTTATAATTATTCATCAAAAAGGAAACCAAACTTGGAGTTACATCCCAATGTGAAGAAATTGATTTGATTTTTTCAGCTTTCTTGAGCATTGGACTATACATGAATAAAGGCACATGAAAGCGACATAATTTGTCTTTTTGCGCAATAGGAATCAGTCTATGGTCGCCAGTAATGATAAAAATGGTGTTTTTGTATTCTGGTTTTTTTGCATATTCTTGCATGTATTTTTTAATTGAATTATCAGTATAAAGCAAGCAAGCAAAAACATCTTTAGACGCTCTTATTTCGCTTTTGTCTACTCCAAAATGTGATCTGAATTCAATATACTGTCCACTTTTGTCAAATAGGTACTTTTGGAAGGAAAATCGAAAGGCTCGTGATTTGAAAGAGTCATAATGACATCTAGTCTGGGTTTTTTATCTCCATTTAAGTCGTTTATTGCTTTTTTGAATATTTCGGCGTCAGGATAGCCCCAAGAAAAACCACCTTCGTTTTCTTTTGTTTTTACATAACCGGAGCCAAATTTATTGACATCTATAACTTGGTCAATTTCGTTGTATTCTAAGAAATTAATTTTTCGGTCAAAACTAGATTCATCTCCACTAAAATAAGATGTTTTATAATTGTTTGCCTTTAAAATACTTACTAAAGAAAACATGGGATGGCAATGGATTTTGTTCTAGAAAGCCTTTTTCGCCAAAAGGCAAAGAGCCTAATAATGAGGGTACAACTCCAAAAGTTCTACTGCATTGCTTACGAAATTCTCCCAATATAACGATTTTGAAATCATAGAGTCAAGATAAGGAGTAAAGCCGCGATAGGAGTTGTTGCCAATAAATTCGCTGCCTAAGCCTTCGACGATAATGAATACAATGTTTGGTTTTCGTCATTAATTTTAAAAAAAGGCGACAATACATCCTTTGTTTTATTAAACGGTTTTAATAATGGATATTCTTTTTTGTAAAATATATTGTTCACATCGGTTAACTTTTTTCGTTTTCAAATCGCAAACATGTCGCTCACAAAAAAATGAAGTTTTGTTTTGATAAACGGAATCTGATTTGTCCCTGGAATTACCATTTTCATTCCTCCGAGTACAACGAGTATTGCGCCTGAAACTAAATAAATTTTCTTTTCGGTTATATTTCGATTCAAAAGGAAATTTATTCCTAAAAAAGTAGGGGAAATACAATAAAAGGAAGAAAATAAATGTAAGATAATTTTACAGAAGCGGTAGGTAACAGTCGTGTACATATCATCTGTAGAATAGCCAAGAATGTCCGCTCCAAGATTGATTAATGTGGTAAGACTATATTTTACCAATGCAAATTGACTAATAACAATTAATACAAAAAGAGTTTTAATGACATACAGATGTATTTTCTTTTGATAAAAAAGCAAGCTAAATACAAGGGGTAAAATAGAATTCCAATGATTAATCCTGCCCAAAAATCATTAAGTAATTTATAATTATCGTACTAGTCACATTAGATACTGCAAGACCATTTGATAAAGTATTATGATTTCAAAAAGACTTAGTATCCAAAAGGTAAGCACCAGCGAGATAATTAAATAGAGGTATTTAAAGCTGTCTTTGAATTGATTATTAAAATTGCTGCGGAAAGAAAATTTACTATTCATGTGTAGCTATTATAGTTTTTTTATAGATTAGGTGTAATTTGCTCGGTTTCATTAGGTGTTTTAATCCCTTTTTCGAGTATGTTTATTTTATATGTTTATGGTTTTAATTGGTTTCCAGCGTAGCCATTCCTTTTCTAACCATATCTCCCCATTTTTTCTTTTTGTTGAAATAATAATCAAAGTTTTCCTTTCATGGCCGCATATAGTATAAAAGGATGAATGACAAAAGGTTCCAAAAGAGTGATGAGAATTAATTTAAACCCAATGCCTTTCTTCTTATACTGATGATAAGTAAGTCCTCTGAAATAATGGCTATCATCGAAAACATAACATTAAACAAATAGGCTGCAATAAGGAAAGCAAAGGTGTAATTCCCATCGTACTTCTTTAAATATGGCTAAAAGGATGAAATAAATTAATCCCATAACTTCTATAATTGGAGCCATTCTTTCAAAGAAAAACCAGTAAGGATAACTTAAAAGCCCATCGATTTATATTTAGGGTTGAATCCAATTTTTCTATGCTTTTTAAGTGTTTCGATAGTGCCTCTTGTCCATCTGTTTCTTTGTGAAATGAGGATTTTGTAATTATCTGGAGCCTCTGTCCAGCAAAGTGGATCTGGAATATAGGCAACTTTCTATTTTTGTTTTTGATCTTCCATGTGGCGTCTCATACGCACAATAATTTCCATGTCTTCGCCCACGGTTTTAGTGTCGTAACCGCCCACATCAATGGCTATCTTTTTTCGAATAATCCAAATGCACCAGAAATTACTAGTAAGCCATTTAGTTTACTCCAAGCCATACGACCTAACAAAAAGGCTCTTAAATATTCTAATATTTGCCCTTGAACTAGCAAACTGTAGGCAAATTTACGTCAAGTAGTTTTCCGTCTTTTATGATACATGAATTAGCAATTCGAATTACTCCACCGGCTGCAATTACTTTTTCATCTGTAATTTCTAGAAAAGGTTAATCATTTTTGTAAGGCATCTTCCATCAACAACATCTACGTCCAATGCAAGCTACATATTTATTCGAACTAATATTGAGTCCCATATTTAGGCATCTGCTTTTCCGCCATTTTCTTTGTCAACTACTATTAGTTATCGAAAGCAGGATTTGTCGATTTAAAAACACCTCTTCGTAGGGTTGTGTTTTAATTTGTTCGTTAATAAGATAGTTTACTTCAAACTAGGCTGTTACGCTTTAATGAGCTTGTCTAAACTGTCGTCTTTGCTGCCATCATTAATGATTATTACATCATAATTCACATAATGATTCGATAGTAAAGAGCGAACGTTTTCGACAATATTTAAACTCTCGTTGTAGGCGGGTGCTATAATCGAAATAGATGGAGAAATACTAGAAGATATATTTCGCTATAATTTACAAAGCTGTTTTTTTTTCATGTACTCAATCGTTTCGACAACAGATATTATAGCTAGTACAATATATGATGCCAAAATAATGATTGTAAAACAAAAAATAAATAACGAATGATAAGTATTATAAGTTCAATGGTACTTGTATTCATGATGTTATGTTTATGTTTTTTCGATGAATTCGGCAATTCTCAACAATGTTGGATTTGACGATTTGATATTTTAAATTTTCAAATGAATCTCTATTGAGTAATTTCATAAGATTCATAGCGATAGTTTGAATTTCAAAATTTGGATGATTGATTTGATTGGATATAAAATGTACGTCAAGAATATCCGGTTGTATATTCAAGCATTTTGAAAAAGGCTAATTGCTCCTCTAAAGTAAGGTCGTTAAAACAAAACATTAATTTAGTTTTTACTTCCACTACATTGAGGTGGCTTAAAACACGAATGGTTTTAACTCTTATTTCTGTGTTGTTGTGGTTTAAAAGATTGATTATTTCTTCTTTAGCTTCGTATTGATTGTAAATTTCTGCCAGTTTTAAAGCAAAATAACTACGGAATCATTAGAAGAATTTAACCAAGGTTTAATGTCTGAAATTTCTTGATCCTCAAATCGTTGTAGTATTTCTAATAGCTGAATTTGATTCCATTCAGAGAGTGTTTTTCAAAATGGTCTAAGAACTCGAGTCCTTTAAAATAAAATAAACTAACTAAGTACAATTGTATTCATCGCGAACTTCTTTTCGGGGATGATTGATGTGTTTTATAACGTCATTCTGCACTTCGGTCACGCGAAATTGTTTAAGTTCGCGATTCCCAATAGCGATTACCTCCCATTTTTTGCTAGTTAATTTAGTAAGGGGCGTAAGAAATAAGTTCGGTTTGATAATAAAGTTTCTGAATAGCGTCAGCTACTTCACCAGATATCTCATTTGTAACTTTATTAAAGTCGCTATAATTATTTTTCTTTTATTAGAATTAGTGGCTGCTTTTTTTAACTCGGAGATAATCACTTGTTGTTCTGCATTGCTGTTTTCTTCTTCATTTTCAGAATAAATATAATTAATCAGATCCGTTTCGAATTTATTTTTGTAAATGATTTCTACTCTTTCATTATATCTTAAGCGGATTCTTAAATATTTTAAGTGAATGGTTAGGTAGGTAACAATCAAAAGTAAAACACTAATGGTAATCCAAACAATTTGTATTAATGGCTCAGATTGTTCAAAGTATTGGGCTAAATATTGGGGCTTGTCCATGTTATGATTTTGTAAATTATTAAAAAAAAACTAACACAATAATCTTTTAACTCTGACAACTAACTCATTAGGGCTAAAGGGTTTACTCATAAAGTCTGTGGCGCCTAAATTAAAGGCTTGAAGTACAACTTCTTCTTGACCCGCAGCCGAGAAAACTACAATTGGGGTATTCGAATTTAGTTTGTTTCTAACATGGCTAATGACTTCTAATCCGCTAATAAAAGGCATCATAATGTCAGTTAAAATAAGTTCTGGATTATATTCTTCTATTAACTCAACCGCTTCCTTTCCGTCTTTAGCAACAAGAAGTTTATATCCTTCTTTTTCTAATCTAAACTTTAGTAATAAAGACAAAACTGAATTATCTTCTGCGAGGACAATTTTTTTAATGGTACTCATCGACTTAATGTTTTTTTGGTTATAATCTATAATCCAAATTTTATGTCCAGTTTAGTTTTAAATCTGTTTATTCCTGCATTTTTTTGGATTAATACAATTCAAATGTAAAATAAAAAAATATAAATAATCGATAAAACACATAAAAAATACGTTTAAATACATAAAAAACACGTTTAAAATAAGTTTAAGATTACAAAATATAATTAAAAAACAATGCTATCCTTTCGTTGCATCATTTTATTGAAACGAAAGAAAGAATGAAATGTGTAAAGTAGATTTAAAAGATTAGAACTGTTCAAAAACACCCAAGCCAAATAATGCAAAATCGTATTTTACAGGGTCAAATGGGTCAAGTTCTCGCAGTTTTGTGTCTAATTCTAATAAGGCCTTCCCGTCATTTTGTTTTCTTGAGAGTAAACCTAGTTTTCGGGCTACATTTCCAGAATGAACATCGAGAGGACAGGAAAGGAGCGAAGGGGAGATGCTTTTCCAAATTCCTAAATCAACCCCTTATTGTCTTGGCGACAAAACCATCGCAACATCATGTTAATTCTTTTTGCCGCAGAGCCGTTCATAGGGTCAGAAATATGTTTCTGAGTTCGGTTTTGATGAGGAATTTCGAAAAATACTTTTTTAAATTCGGAGATATTATTTTGAAGATTTAAAGTTGTACCATCATTGGTATTGCAGTTTTTTGAAAATGCCGCTTCTAATCCGTTGTGGTTTTTGTAAATGTGTTGTAAGCCTTGGATAAAGCTGGCAAAATCTTGTCCGTTAAACGTTCGATGTACAAAAGTCGTTAGTCGTTCTAAGTCGTATTCAGTATGCGACATCACAAAATCATAAGGAGCATTACCCATCAGATCCATCATCCGATGAGCATTTTTAATAATCATCTTGCGGTTCCCCAAGCGATGGTAGCACTCAAAAATCCAGCAATTTCAATATCTTCCTTTTGCGTAAACAAATGCGGGATTTGCACGGGATCACTTTCGATAAAATCGAATGTGTTGTATTGCAGCACTTTTTCGTCGAGGAAAGATTTGAGCTCCGAGTTGGTCATTTGTTAGGTTTAACTAATCAATCCGTTTACCATAACTAATTTTCTGTCCGCCATATTGGCAAGTTCTTCGTTATGAGTGACGATTACAAATGTTTGCCCAAATTCGTCACGCAGTTTAAAAAACAATTGGTGTAAATTTTCGGCTGAATGCGTATCAAGATTTCCTGATGGTTCATCGGCAAAAATGATTGCAGGTTTGTTGATGAGGGCTCTTGCTACGGCCACGCGTTGCTGTTCTCCGCCTGAGAGCTCGTTGGGTTTGTGGTTTATTCGATGCGAAAGTCCGAGATATTCCAATAGTTTTTTGGCTTCGGTTTCGGTTTCGTGACGGGATTTATTGGCGATATAAGCGGGAATACAAACGTTTTCTAGCGCTGAGAATTCAGGTAATAATTGATGAAATTGGAAAATAAAACCTAGATTTAGATTTCTGAATTTAGACAGCGTTTTGTCGTTCATTGTCAAAATATCTTGGTTGTTAATGCGCAATTCTATTCCGCTTTCAAGGCTTGGTTTGTCTAATGTTCCAAGGATTTGCAAAAGGGTTGTTTTTCCGGCTCCCGAAGCCCCTACGATGGAAACGATTTCGCCTTTTTGAATATGTAAGTCAACTCCTCTAAGTACATGAAGTTGGTCGTAATGTTTTGTATATTTTTTGCTTGAATCATTGCTTGGAACAGTTTCTACAAAGAAACAAAGATTTTAGGTGTTTTTTTTAAAAAATATCGGAAGCATTCTGTTTATTTAAGATTCAAGACATTATTGTCGGAAAAAAAAATCCCAATCCCATGCTTCGTAGCATTTTTTTTGAAAACGGAAAGAAGAATTTTGATTGACCAAAAAGATAGCCAAAGAACATCAATAAGAAAGGATATAAGGGCAGTACTAAAAGAACTAAAACTAAATAATAAAGAATCCAATGGGTGTTTTGATTATTTATGCCAAAATAACGCATCACAAAACTAGAAATCTTTGCTGACAAAGAACCATTAATAGCAAATACCACAAAAATGATAACAAATTGAAGATTGGAGGTAATTCCCCAACGTTTTTTAAATTCCCCATTCTAGTAAAAATAATAGCAAAGATACTAACATTATCTTATAGGAACATTGCCATAGAGGTTTTGTTTATAGGCGTTTTGAAAATAAATCATATAGTTATAAATCAAATAATTTACTTCATAACCATAGTCAATATTCGAATCATAATTAATCGTCATTTCGTACAAATTTGGGTCGTATTGTTGCGGTTGTAAAACGCGAGCATTCCATTCGTTGACATAAATTCTATTTTTGGTTTCTAGGTAGGATTGCGAATGATAGCCCCGAGAATGTGCTTGTGTGGCGAGCCAAGAGCTAAAACCGGAATCGATAATAATCACTTCATATTGCAGAGAATCATTGGCAATTCGGATGGTGTCATTTTGTGTGGGCAAAGATTTACCAGCATTCGTAATAGGTCGCTTCGAGGTGTTGCAACCAAGAATGATACAAAAAAGGAATGCTAGTATGATAAAACTATTTTTCATAGTAAAAAATGAGTGATAAAGTTACAAAAAACAAATGATTGATTTGAAGTTTTTTAGCATAAAAAAGCTGCCTTTTTGAGGCAGCTTTTGCTATAATGTCCTAGATTTTTAGCCTAAAATACTAATTATTTGACTGGCTAATTCTGTTCCAATTCTGTCTTGTGCTTCTCCTGTTGCCGCTCCAATGTGTGGAGTCAATGAGATTTTTGGGTGCATCAAAATGGTCATTTCAGGTTTTGGTTCACTTTCAAAAACGTCTAATCCAGCAAATGATACTTTTTCCGCTGTCTAATGCTTTTATCAAGGCTACTTCGTCAATTACGCCGCCACGAGCACAGTTTACAATTCCTACACCGTCTTTCATAATAGATAAAGAGGCTTCGTTAACGATATAACCATCTTGAGCTGGAACGTGAAGGGTAATAAAATCGGCTTCTTGAAACAAAGATTCCAATGATTGAGATTCAATGGTTGTTGTTACAGATTGACCATCAAAAAAATCCACTTTTACATCTACTTTTGGAATAAACATATCAGCAGCAATGACTTTCATACCAAGCCCCAACGCCATTTTTGCTGTAGCTTGACCAATACGCCCAATCCCAACAATTCCAAGCGTTTTTCCTCTTAATTCGATACCGTTTGCATACGCTTTTTTCAAACCGTCAAAATTAGTATCGCCTTCGAGAGGCATATTTCTATTCGAATCATGCAAGAAACGAACTCCTGAAAACAAATGAGCAAAAACTAATTCTGCCACAGATTCCGAGGAAGAAGCGGGTGTGTTGATTACATGAATTCCTTTGCTTTTTGCATAATCAACATCAATATTATCCATTCCAACGCCGCCACGACCAATGATTTTTAATCCTGGACAAGCATCAATAATGTCTTTACGAACTTTGGTCGCACTTCGTACTAAAACCACGCTTACGTTGTTTTCGTTGACAAAATTAGCCACTTGTTCTTGTGCTACTTTTGTAGTTATTACTTCAAAACCTCCTTTTTCTAAAGCTAGAATTCCACTTTTTGAAATTCCGTCATTGGCTAATACTTTCATTTTTTTAATTTAAAGATTGAATGATTTAAAAATTTAAAGATTCAATCTGGATTATTTTAATGTAGAGATTGTGTGATAGAATTGATTTTTTAAAATCCTTCAATCCTTCATTTTTGAATATTTAAATTGATTTTTCTAATGCTGCCATCACATCTACTAAAACTTGTACACTTTCTAATGGTAAAGCATTGTACATAGAGGCTCTATAACCACCAACGGATCGATGTCCTGGCAATCCAACGATTCCAGCTTCTTTCAGCATGGCGTTAAAAATATCAGTATGCAAAGGGTCATTCAGCAAGAAAGTGGCGTTCATAGTTGAACGATCCTCTGTAACTGCAGTTCCTTTGAATAATGGATTTCTATCAATTTCAGCATAAAGCAAAGCTGCTTTTGCATTGTTTATTTTTTCTATTGCAGCTATTCCGCCAAGATTTTTCAACCATTTTAGTGTTTGTAGAGATGCATATACTGAAAAAACAGGAGGTGTATTGTACATACTTTCGGCTTTAATATGCTTTGTGTAATCTAGCATGCTAGGAATAGCACGGCCGTTTTTGCCAAGAATTTCTTCTCGTATTATTACCAAAGTAGTTCCTGCTGGTCCCATATTTTTTTGTGCTCCTGCATAAATAATATCGAATTTAGAAAAATCTAAAACTCTTGAAAATATGTCAGAACTCATGTCGCAAACAATTGGCATATCTAGATTTGGAAATTCTTTCATTTGCGTTCCAAAAATGGTGTTGTTGCTTGTGCAGTGAAAATAATCTGCATCTGCAGGAACGGTATAATTTTTAGGAATATAATTGTAATTTTCGTCTTTTGAAGAAGCTACAATGATGGTTTCTCCAAAAAACTTAGCTTCTTTTATTGCGGCACTCGCCCACGTTCCAGAATCAAGATAAGCAGCTTTTCCGTTTTCCTTCATTAGATTGTAAGGAGTCATTAAGAATTCTAAACTAGCTCCGCCAGCAAGAAAAGTGCTTGGTATCCTTTGCCTTCAAGACCTAAAAGTTCAAGTGCTAATGCACGCGCTTCGTCCATAACGGCAACGAAATCTTTGCTTCGGTGCGAAATTTCTAAAATAGACAGACCAGAGTTGTTGAAGTCTAGTATTGCTTGAGCCGATTTTTCAAAAACTTCTTGCGGTAAAATACAAGGTCCTGCGCTGTAGTTGTGTTTTTTCATGGTGTCGTTTATGTCCAAAAAATTAAGTTGCAAATTTCGTAAATCTGAGATTAAAAAGCGTTAAATAATTCGGAATAATTTCCTGATTATTTTTTATATTGTTAATAAAAATGACAGGGTATCTATATTATCTGCAAAATCCCATAATTTGGGTTTTTGACTTTCTCCAAAGGCAATACTTTTTTCGATAAGATTATTACTTACAATGCATTGAATTTGTTCGTTTTCTGTTTGGAGTCGAATTTTTAAATCATCGATATTTTCATAGTATTCATAAAAAATACTAGAGATTGGAGAAGTATAACTGGCATCTTCTTTTAGTGTCAAAAAACCATTGTCGAGTAACTTGAAATTACTCATAAGAAAAACCGCCTTGTTGTAATCATAATTATTGGCGTATTTTTCATAATGGATAATATCTTGGTATTCAAAAATAGCTTCAAAAAAGGCATTAAATGAATAGTTTTTTGGTACAAAAATCTTGGATACGTTGCGACATCCTAATCCAAAATACCTGAAAATATCTTCGCCTAAAGCAACTAATTGTTCTTTGGTTTCTTTTCCGTTTAAAACCGCTACGGAATTTCTATTTTTTCTAATGATACTCGGTTTGCTTTTAAAATAATATTCAAAATAACGGGCTGTGTTGTTGTTTCCGGTGGCAATTACGGCGTCAAAATAATCTAGTTTTCCTTCGATAAAGGTTATTTTATTGGCAAATTCTGGATCAACTGCAATGAGATATTTCGCTAAAAAAGGCAATAGAAATTGATCATTTGATGATGTTTTGACCAGTACATTGTGACCGGAAATTAAAACCGATAAAAAATCATGAAATCCTACTAACGGGATATTTCCCGCAAGGATGAGTCCTACATTTTTGGGTTGTTTTATTTGAAGATGGTAAGCACCAATCCATTGATTCAGATTTTCTTCGGTCAAGGCTGTTGCCCAAGACTGAACAGAAAAATACACATTTTCAGGAGTATACCAACCATTATGCGATTGCGAAAGGGCTATTAAATGTGCAAAATCTTCAAAGAAAGTTTCATTGTGCAAAACGGTTGGGTTCTGGCTATTTCCTTCTTCTGAAAATTGACTTAAAAATTTCCCTAATTCAATAAAACTTCTTTTTTTATCGTTTTCGAACATAAGTAATTTGTATATGAATAGTTTTGATTGTAATTTTGTGCAAAAATAAGCTATAATAAGTTATAGACAACAGTTATAAATTGACTTTGGACAAAATTTTTATTACATTTATCTCGAGTAATATAGACGGAATCTAAATTCACAAATCCTTAATTAAAATGGCGATAATAATAACAGATGAATGCATCAATTGCGGTGCTTGTGAACCAGAATGTCCTAATACTGCAATATATGAAGGAGCAGATGATTGGAGATATAAAGATGGTACTAAAATTAAAGGAAAAGTAATTTTGCCTTCTGGCGAAGAAGTAGATGCAGATGCTGCTCAACGCCAATATCAGACGATATATATTATATTGTTCCAGGAAAATGTACGGAGTGTAAAGGTTTTCATGACGAGCCGCAATGTGCCGCAGTTTGTCCAGTTGATTGTTGTATTCCTGATGAAAATCATGTAGAAAGCGAAGAAACTTTGATGAACAGACAGGCGTTCTTGCATAACGAATAAATTTTTTGATTGAAAATGCATAAAAAACATCCTAATTTCAGGATGTTTTTTTATGGCAATTAGTTGACGGCGGTTTTATCCAATTTTAAATACCCAATATGCAATAAATCGTCTTCTAAGGAAGTTTTTGCTTTGGTAATTTTTAAGAAATATTTTTCCTTGTATTGGTTGTTTAAAATGTCGGCAACATGATGAATGTCATCCACATCAATTCCGTATTTGTCGTCAATATGCGAGTTGGCTCCTTTGAAACCGCAATGTTTATAGAAAGTAGTTTCCTTGGCATTTTTTGATGCAAGTCCTATATTTTCGGCAACCGTGAGCATTTTATAATGGTATTCTTCAAACTCATTTTCTTTGTAACCTCCAAGATTGATAAAGAATAAATTATCCGAAACTGGATTTTCTGTTGTTGTTTTTGTAATAATTTCTATCGAAAAATTATCGACTACGGTTACTTCTCGCCAAGCGTCAATATGAATTTTACCTTTGGCTTCAGACCAAAAAGCTTTCATTTCTGGAATTAATTCTTCTAGGGATTTTCCAATTCCAAAAAAAATATCATGTTGTTCCGTAAACCTACCTTCGGGCGTACAGCCTAGCATTATCATATATAATTTTAGTTTTTCTTTCATCTTTCAAAGCTACAAAATTTTTGTAAAATATTTTTTGGCACAGTTCATGAATAAAGTCTAAAAAAATAAATCATTAAATCATTAAATCTTAAAATCATGAAAAAGATAGTTACACTTTTAGCCGTTATTGGAATAGTAAGTTTCCAAAGTTGTACTGTAAACGATAATGCTCCTGTTGCTGATAAAGATACAATACCTCAGGCATTTGAACTTAAAAACAAAAACTTAGTTAGGATTGCTGATAATGAATACAATTATTCAAGTACTTTTCAGCGTGAAATTGGGGGGGATTTGTTTGATGATGAGACTGTTTTGGTATACAGATTAACGGGAGTTTTGAATTCTAGTACTCCTGTATGGCAATTATTACCAAGAACAATTAATTTTAGTAATGGCGACGTTTTGGAGTATTATTTTGATTTTAGTAAAGTTGATTTTGTGATTACAGTGTATGGTAATTACAAATTGTTGAATAGATTGGATTATCTCAATAATCAAACTTTTCGAGTAGTTATATTGCCTTCTGCTTTAGCAACTTCGCTAAATACCAAAGATTATGTAGGTGTTATGGCAGCTTTAAAACTCAATGAAAACCAAATACAAAAGATTAATTTCTAAGGATAATTCGTTTAAAGTAAAAAAGGAAATCGTGAGGTTTCCTTTTTTTGTGCTTTAATTTGAAGAAGTCTCTTTGCTCAATTGCAAAGAAACTACAACTCCAATGGTTAGCGAAACTGCGATGAAAGTCAATGAAGCCCATTCCGGAATCTCGACTATATCATGAAGAAGCATTTTTAGACCCACAAAAGTCAAAATAGCGATTAAACTGTATTCTAAATGGCTGAATTTCTCTAGCATATTCGACAAAAAGAAATACATAGAACGCAATCCTAAAATAGCAAAAATATTAGAACTAAATACTAAAAATGGATCGGAGGTAATGGCTAAAATAGCGGGAACGCTGTCCATTGCAAAAATGACATCCATCACCTCAATAACAATTAATGCAACAAATAATGGAGTTGCGGCCGTGATATGTCTTCTTTTTACAAAGAAATGTTCTCCGTCGATGTGACTTGTTATGGGTATTATTTTTCGTAATGTTTTGAAGACAAAAGATTTTCTAGGGTCAAATTTTTCATCTTCTTTGGCAAACAACATTTTTGCGGCTGTAAAAATCAAGAAACCTCCAAAAAAGTAAGCAATCCAAGCAAATTTGTTAATAAGCAAAACGCCAAAAAAGATCATCAGCCCTCTAAAAACCGTAGCACCTAGTATTCCCCAAAACAAAACGCGGTGTTGGTATTTTTGGGGAATTTTAAACGAAGAAAAAATAATAGCGATAACAAATATATTGTCTGCGCTCAATGACAATTCGATTAAATATCCGGTAATGTATTTTATGGAAGCCGCAGCGGGTTTGAGTTCGTCAGGATTCGAAATGTAATTATTGTCATAGAGCCAGTAAATAATTCCTGAAAAAAGGAAAGATGCTGTTATCCATAGTATCGTCCATTTACTAGCTTCTTTTGTGCTGATAATGTGTGGCGTTTTATTGAAAATACCTAAATCGAGCGCAAGAAAAAGAAAAATGGCGGCTAAAAAAGAAATCCAAACAATCATATTAATTACGAATTACGAATTACAAAGATACTTCGTTGGGGTTGATATAAATATTTTAATTTGTAATTTATAGGCATAAAAAAAGTGCTTTCAGGAATGGAAAGCACTTTTTGATTATGAATGGATAAGGATTATAAAGCTGATTTAACAGTTTTGATAATTCTTGCTGCAATTTTGTATGGATCTCCGTTAGATGCTGGTCTTCTGTCTTCTAACCAACCTTTCCAACCTTTTTGAACAGTCATTAAAGGAATACGGATAGAACATCCTCTGTCAGATACTCCGTAAGAGAAATCGTGAATAGAAGCCGTTTCGTGTTTACCTGTCAAACGTTGATCGTTGTAAGCTCCGTAAACAGCGATGTGTTCTGCTGTTACTGGACGGAAAGCTTCGCATATTTTTTCGTAAGTCGCTTGATCTCCACAAGTTCTTAGCACTTCGTTAGAGAAGTTAGCGTGCATACCTGAACCATTCCAGTCGGTATCTCCTAGTGGTTTTGGATGGTATTCAATATAGTAACCGTATTTTTCAGTCAAACGATCTAATAAGTATCTAGCAATCCAGATTTCATCACCTGCTTTTTTAGCTCCTTTTGCAAACAATTGGAACTCCCATTGTCCACAAGCAACTTCTTGATTGATACCTTCAAAGTTAATTCCAGCTGCAATACATAAGTCAGCATGTTCTTCAACTAATTTTCTTCCGTGTGTGTTTTTTCCACCTACTGAGCAGTAGTACATTCCTTGTGGTGCTGGATAACCTCCCACAGGAAATCCTAAAGGCAATAAAGTCTTAGTGTCCATGATGAAATATTCTTGCTCAAAACCAAACCAAAAATCACCATCATCATCAATCGTAGATCTACCGTTAGAAGGGTGAGGAGTACCATCAGCAAACATAACTTCAGTCATTACTAAATAACCATTGATACGTGTTGGGTCAGGATAAATAGCAACAGGTACAAGTAAACAGTCAGAAGAACCTCCTTCGGCTTGTTTTGTAGATGATCCGTCAAAAGACCAGTTTCCAATTTCTGCTAATGTTCCTTGAAAGTTTTCGTGCTCTTCTACTTTAGTTTTACTTCTTAAATTTTGTGTTGGTTCATATCCGTCTAACCAGATATACTCTAATTTTATTTTAGCCATGATAATGTAAATTAATTTAATGATTGTAAATATTTGCAAATGTAATTTAAATGTTTATATGTATAAAATAATGGGGTAAAAATAATATTTGACTATGTTACTTTTACGAATGCCCTATTTTTATATAGGTTAAATTTTAAATACGATATTTTTTGTATGCAAAAAATAATAATTATCTTTGATGAAAATAAAATTATTATGTCAACATTACGTTTTCAAGCTTTAAAAGAAGCGTCAAATAGGAAGCCAGTCTACTTTGAAGAGACTAACAGAAAATCAACTATTTTTGGTTCGAATGTATTTAATGAAAAAGCGATGAAGCAGTATTTAACTGCCGATGCTTTAAAAGGAGTGCAGGGAGCTATTCAACATGGAACCAAAATCGACAGAAAATTAGCCGATTATATTGCTATGGGTATGAAAGAGTGGGCTTTATCAAAAGGTGTGACTCATTATACACATTGGTTTCAGCCACTTACGGGAACAACAGCCGAAAAACATGATGCTTTCTTCGAAACTTCGTATGACGGCAGCGATCCAGTAGAAAAATTTGGTGGTGGACAATTAGTACAACAAGAACCAGATGCTTCTAGTTTTCCAAATGGTGGAATTAGAAATACATTCGAAGCGAGAGGATACACGGCTTGGGATCCAACATCTCCTGCATTTATTTACGGAACGACTTTGTGTATTCCGACGGTTTTTATTTCCTATACTGGCGAAGCATTAGACAATAAAATCCCCTTATTAAGAGCCTTGTCTGCCATGGATGAAGCGGCAACAGAAGTGTGTAAATATTTTGATAAAAATGTAAAAAAGGTTACCGCAACTTTGGGCTGGGAACAAGAATATTTCTTGGTAGATAGCGCATTGGCAAACTCTCGTCCAGATTTAGTAATGACAGGAAGAACATTGCTAGGGCATACTTCTGCCAAAGGACAACAATTAGACGATCATTATTTTGGATCAATTCCGAGTCGTGCCTTGACGTACATGAGAGATTTGGAGCAAGAATGTATGTTACTCGGAATTCCTGTAAAAACGCGTCATAACGAAGTAGCACCCAATCAATTCGAGTTGGCTCCTATTTTCGAAGAAACAAACCTAGCCGTAGATCATAATTGTTTGTTGATGGATGTGATGCAAAAAGTGGGAGAACGCCATGATTTAAAGGTATTATTGCACGAAAAGCCTTTTAAAGGAGTCAATGGTTCCGGAAAACACAACAACTGGTCTTTAGCGACTGATACTGGTGTAAATTTGTTGAGTCCTAGCAAAACACCTATGAGTAATTTGCAGTTTTTGACTTTCTTTATCAATACTATCAAAGCGGTAAATGATTATGAATCGTTGTTGAGAGGAGCAATTGCAACAGCTAGTAACGACCATAGACTAGGTGCAAACGAAGCGCCACCAGCAATTATTTCGGTTTTTATTGGAGAGCAATTGACAAAAGTTTTGGCTGAGTTAGAAGGAGTGACTAATGGGAAATTATCGCCAGAAGAAAAAACAGATTTAAAACTAAATGTTGTAGGTAAAATTCCAGATGTTCTTTTGGATAATACCGATAGAAATAGGACGTCGCCATTTGCCTTTACGGGTAATAAATTTGAGTTCAGAGCTGTGGGTTCTTCTGCAAATTGTTCGAATGCCATGACAACTTTGAATACGATTGTTGCTAAACAATTGAAAGATTTTAAAATTGAAGTGGATGCTTTGATTGATACAAAAGGTTTGAAAAAAGATGAAGCCATCTTCAATGTTTTGAGGGAATATATTAAGGTTTCTAAAAACATCCTTTTCGAAGGCGATGGTTACAGCGAGGCTTGGGAAATTGAAGCTAAAAAACGAGGTTTGAGTAATCATAAAACAACTCCCGAAGCCTTGAAAGCAAGGGCTTCGAAACAAGCTTTGGATTTATTTTCAGAAATGGGAATTATGAACCATGTTGAGGTTGAAGCGCGTTACGAAATCGAATTGGAAGAATACACAAAGAAAATTCAAATCGAAGGAAGGGTTTTAGGAGATCTTTCTCAGAATCATGTGATTCCGACGGTAATTCGTTACCAAAATACTTTGATTGAGAATGTAAAAGGGCTAAAAGAAATCTTTGGAGAAGAATATAAAACCCTTGCTAAAGAGCAAATTATTTTGATTAGAGAAATTTCTGGACATATCGAAGGAATCAATTCAAAAGTAGAAGAGATGACTAACGAAAGAAAGAAAGCAAATCAACTGACAGATGCTCAAGCTATGGCAGAAGCCTACTGCAACAAAGTGAAGCCGTATTTTGAAGAAATTAGAAATCACTGCGATAAACTAGAATTGCTGGTAGACGATCAAATTTGGACGCTAACTAAATACAGAGAATTGCTGCTTACCAAATAAGCAAATGCTTAATTTTATAGAAATGCCTGTCCGGTTTTGGACAGGCATTTTTTTGTGATAATTCATTATTGAATTTTTGGAAATTAAAAAATGAAACGCATAAAAACATAAAGTATGAGATACACCAATTTTTGGATTTGCTTCGCCTGTTCGACCTACAGTCTCGAGTCACATAGCCTATGTATTCTGAAATTAAGTGGAACGACTAATTAAATCGGTCATTAGCTATGTTTCTATATGTTTAAAAAAATAATTAAATATGTCCAACGGGTTGTGATAACTTTTCAAAACACTTCCGAAAACCAAATAGGCAAACACCGAAAAAATATTTATATTTGCGCCATCCTCCTTCGGCGGACAAGCAACAAAAAGACACAACATTAAAATGAGTTCAGATTCAAGCAAACGTTATGCACAAAGAGGAGTTTCAGCATCTAAAGAGGATGTGCACAACGCCATAAAAAACATTGACAAAGGATTGTTTCCTCAAGCTTTTTGCAAAATAATTCCCGATTATTTAACCAATGACGAAGACTATTGCCTCATTATGCACGCCGATGGAGCAGGAACAAAATCCTCATTGGCGTATATGTATTGGAAAGAAACAGGCGATATTTCGGTGTGGAAAGGCATTGCACAAGATGCTTTGATAATGAATATAGACGATTTGTTGTGCGTAGGTGCAACCGATAATATCTTACTTTCTTCCACCATTGGACGAAACAAAAACCTAATTCCAGCCGAAGTGATTTCGGCAATTATCAACGGAACCGAAGAACTCATCAAAGAACTCGATTCCTTTGGGGTAACCATTCATTCTACTGGTGGCGAAACTGCCGATGTAGGCGATATTGTTCGTACTATTATAGTAGATTCAACCGTTACCGCTCGAATGAAGCGTTCTAAAGTCATTGATAATGCCAATATAAAAGCGGGCGATGTGATTGTAGGATTAGAATCTTTCGGTCAAGCAACTTATGAAAAAAGCTATAATGGCGGAATGGGAAGCAACGGATTGACATCAGCGCGTCACGATGTTTTCGAAAAATATTTGGCAACAAAATACCCAGAAAGCTATGATGCTGCCGTTCCAGAAGATTTGATATATTCTGGTCAGGTAAAATTAACCGATGCAGTCGAAAATTCGCCAATCGATGCGGGACAATTAGTGCTTTCGCCAACCAGAACCTATGCGCCAATTATCAAGAAAATCTTGGATAAATATACATCCAATGAAATTCACGGAATGGTACATTGCAGTGGTGGAGCTCAAACTAAGATTTTGCATTTCATTCAAAATTTACATATTATAAAAGACAATTTATTTCCAGTTCCACCCTTGTTCAAACTCATTCAAGAGCAATCAAAAACGGATTGGAAAGAGATGTACCAAGTATTTAATTGCGGTCATCGAATGGAAATTTATGTTCCCGAAGCTATTGCTTCCGATATTATTGCTATTTCAAAATCGTTTAATGTCAATGCACAAATCGTAGGTAGAGTGGAAGCAGCCGATGCCAAGAAACTGACCATTACCAGCGAATACGGGACTTTCGAGTATTAAATCGCGTTAACTTTAGGACACAGATAAAACGGATTTGCTAAAGCAAAGACACGGATAAAAACGGATTTTTGATATCTCTTTTTCTAATAAGTAATCTGTGTAAATCTGTGCAATCTGTGGCAAAAAAATGAAATTATGTACGAACTACTTTTTTGGCAATATCAAGACGGAATTTATCTCAACCATCATTTGGTTTACGAAGCTTTGGTCGAACAACAAGAAGTCGAAGGTCTTGAAACGCTCCCTGTGCAAGTGATTCTGAATCGTATTCATTCGGTGTTTGCCAATTGGGAAAAAGTAGACGAAAATAGCTGGAAAAATACTAGCGGGAAAGGTGCTTTTCATGTTAAAACCACCCCCCAAAGCATACAGATTGATTGCTACGGCACCGAAGGGAAAACAATGAATCTTCTTGCAGATACTTTGGAAGAGTTTAAATGTTCGCTGTATGATCCGCAAGTTCCAATACGTTACGACGAAATGAACGAGTAGATTTTTTTCATACAATCCAAATTAAAAAATCGTGTCAATCTTGTGTTACCTGCCTGTCGGCAGACAGGTTCGTGGCTCATTTTAAAATTATCACAATGAAAGAAATTTTCGAATTTCCACAAAATATCATCCTCGAAGACGACTTCGTTTTACTTCGTTCCTTACAAGAATCCGACGTCGAAAATTTATTAGAAATCGCTCTCAATGAACCCGAAACTTGGGAATATTCGTTGGTTCGAGCCAACGGAAAAGAAAATCTTACTCATTATATTCAAATTGCTTTAAAAGCTAAAGCCAACCAAACCGAATTCCCTTTTATCGTTTTCGATAAGAAATTAAGAAAATATGCTGGAAGCACTCGGTTTTATGATATTCAATTGCCATTCAAAACATTGCAATTGGGTTATACGTGGTACGGAAAAGATTTTCGAGGAACTGGATTAAACAAACATTGTAAATTTTTACTTTTACAATTTGCCTTCGAAACCCTTGGAATGGAACGCGTGGAATTTCGTGCCGACAACAACAATCAACGTAGCATTGCTGCCATGAAAAGTATTGGTTGTAAAGTGGAGGGTGTTTTGAGAAATCACATGCCAACTTTTGGTAGCGACTTGCGTCGGGATAGTATTATTTTGAGTATTCTTCGCAACGAATGGTTCGATGAAGTTAAGGATAATTTAAGAGCAAAATTGTAGTTTATAGTTTGATAATTTTTAGATTTAAGGTCATTTATTTTCTAATTTTTTAATTCAAATCGGGAAATTTCGATTCAATTTATTTTTCACTAATTTATGGGGACTTTTGTTATCAGTAAACGATTTGATGGTCGTTTTAAGTTTGTATTTACCTCTAAAAAAGGAAAAATTATTTTTACAAGTACTTCTTTTGAGTTAAAGATGGATTGCGAATTGGCTATTGATTTGGTAAAAAATAATGTGGCGCATTACGCTTTTGAAAAGGCAAGAGCTGCAAACGGAAAATATTTTTTCAGAATGATGTTGAATGAACAATTAGTGGCAACTAGCAGAAAATATACCACGGCATTATTGCTCCAAAAAGGCATCGACGAGTTCATTCTTGCTGCAACTAAATCGGATGTGTTGGATTTTTCAGTATGCGAATTTGTGTTTTCGGATTAGAGAAAATTGGGTGTTTTTTTTGGCTTATACTGGTTTAAAAAAGACTTAATTTCCTGCATTTTTTCTGTATTCTTTCGGGGTGGTTCCTGTAAGTTTCTTAAAAAGTTTATTAAAATTAGAGGCTGTTTTATAGCCACACTGATATGCAATTTCAGACATGCCCATTTCGGTCTCGATGAGGTATTTACAGGCATTTGAAACTCTTATTTCATTGAGGTATTCTACAAAATGTTTTTTGGTTTTTGTTTTAAACATTCTGCAAAAAGAAGTAGGAGTAAGATTGGCAATTTTCGCAATTTCAACAAGCGATATATCTTCCTTAAAATGTTCTTTTACATATTCGAAAATATCCGAAAGGCGATCATTTTTAGTCTGGTCATTCAAGGGAGTATAAGCCTCGTTATTTACAAATGTGAGGTCAGTACTTTCAGAAAGTAGTGATAGAATTTCGAACAGTCCAACAATGACTTCGAAGTTTTTTTTGTGAACGAGCTTTTCTAGTTTTTTAGCAATTAATTCGTTTGTTTTTCCGTTGATAGATAAACCTCTGACGGCTTGGTTAAAGAGGGAATTAATTTTTTGAGTTTCTTTTAATTCATAGAAAATAGGACCAAAGATGTCTTTGCTGAAGTAAACGACAATGGCTTTTGCTTTTAATGTGCTAATGCCTTGATAATAAATCTCATCACTTAGCCATACATGCGGGATGTCTGATCCCAAGAAAACCATGTCTCCAGAGACAAAATGTTCTACGGAATTTCCAACGATTCTTTTGCCGTAACTTTCTTTTATATACACCAATTCGAGTTCAGGATGAGAGTGAAAAGGGGCTTTAAAGAATGATTCTTCGCGAGAAATAACAGAAATAGAGCTGTTTAGGTAAGATGATATTTTAGTTTTTTCGATTTTCACGTTTCAAAGATAATTAATAATTAAACAAAGATAATATTGAATTAGTAAATAAAGTTTAAAGATTATATCTTTCGAATTCTAAAAGAGTATAAATTTAATAAAAAAGCTATGGCGTTATCACCACAATCCAATGGGCAAACCCCAACTGTTTCTAATGCGACCAAGAACTGGATTTTTCCGTTTATCTTGGTTACCAGTTTGTTTTTTTTCTGGGGATTTGTTCATAATCTAGATCCAATTTTGATTCCGCATTTGCGAAAAGCCTTTAATCTTACCGATTTGCAATCGTCATTGGTAGATTCCTCGGTGTTTATTGCCTATTTTGTGATGGCATTACCAGCAGGTTATATCATGCGAAAATATGGGTATAAGTCAGGAATTATGATCGGATTAATTCTCTTTGGAACCGGTTCCATCCTCTTTGTGCCAGCAGCCAATTCATTGCAATACATCTATTTTTTGGGAGCATTATTCATTATTGCCTGTGGTCTTACCTTTTTAGAAACAGCAGCCAATCCGTATGTTACCATATTAGGGCCATCGGAAACAGCCACCAAACGATTGAATTTTTCACAGTCTTTTAATGGGTTGGCGGCTTTCATTGCGCCAGCATACATAGGGCCTATGATATTATCGGATAAAAATTATACCCAAGCCCAAATCGAAGCAATGGCACCAGCGGTAAAACACGCCTATTTGGTTTCGGAGGCGGCGAGTGTAAAAATGCCGTACCTCATTTTAGGATTGATTATTTTGGCGGTTGCAGTCGTATTTTATTTTACCAATATGCCCGATGTAAAAGACGAAGACAAAGAAGGAGAAGATGGCGCAAGTTTTGTGGGAGCGTTGAAATCGATGCGTTTGCGTTGGGGTATTTTAGCACAATTTTTCTATGTGGGCGCACAGGTGTGTGTGGGGAGTTTCTTTATCAAAATGGCAACCACCTCGGCAGGAATCGACGAAGATACAGCCGCTACATATTTAGGATTTTATGGCTTGGCATTCATGCTAGGTCGTTTTGTGGGGACTTTCTTGATGCAATACATCAATCCAAGAAAATTATTAATAGCCTATACGGTAATCAATATCGGACTTTCGATAGTGGCGATGACAGGAACAGGAATGATAGTCGTGTATTCCTTAATAGCCATTGCCTTCTTTATGAGTATTATGTTTCCAACCATCTTTTCTATGGGAATAGAAGGACTAGGACATAATACCAAAATAGGGTCTTCTTTGATTGTCATGTCAATTGTAGGAGGCGCTTTTTTACCTCCAATTTTAGGAGTCATTTCAGACAAAACAGCTAGTATTCAAAACGGGTACATTGTGCCTTTAGTGTGTTTCTTGGTCATCTTATTATTCGCATTTAATGGACACAAAGCAAACAAAGCATAATTTTTTAGTTAATATAAAATGTTACAAAATCAAGAAAAACAATTAGTAGTAAAAATGCACCCAAACGACAATGTTTTGGTAGCATTAACTGATTTAGAAAAAGGAAAAAATATTGTTTTTGACAACGAGACTTTCGTAATGCAAGAAACGATAAAAGCAAAACATAAATTTTACACCACCAACTTAAAAACAGGCGATGAGGTTACTATGTACGGTGTTTTGGTAGGAAAGGTAGTATGCGATGTGCTCAAAGGAAGCCTAATGACTACCACTAATTTGAAACACGCCGCAGAACCCTATGGTTATCGTCAGGTAGATTTTACTTGGCAAGCCCCCGATGTTTCTAAGTATAAAGACAAAACCTTCAATGGATACCATCGAAAAGAAGGGCGAGTAGGAACAGCTAATTATTGGTTGTTCGTGCCAACGGTGTTTTGCGAAAACCGCAACCTCGATGTAATTAAGGAAGCCTTGCACAATGAATTAGGCTATTCGGTAAGTGATAAATATACTCAGTACACCCATCAATTATTAGAAGCCTATACGCAAGGAACCAATCTAGAAGATGTAACCATTCCGTTAGCACCCACAGCGAATAGCAATCGAGTGTTTAAAAATGTGGATGGAATCAAATTCCTCAATCATCAAGGAGGCTGTGGCGGTACACGCCAAGATTCGGCTACCTTGAGTGCCTTGTTGGCTTCGTATGCCAATCATCCGAACGTGGCGGGAATTACGGTATTGAGTTTGGGTTGTCAGCATTTGCAAGTACAAAACTTCATGGAGGATGTCAAAAAACAAAATCCCGAATTCGATAAACCCTTACTTATTTTCGAACAGCAACAAGCGCAAAGCGAAGAACAATTAGTAGCAGATGCCATCAAAAAAACCTTCGAAGGACTCGTTCAAATTAACAAAGAAGAGCGAAAACCAGCACCACTAAGTGAATTGTGTATTGGTGTGAAATGTGGTGCTAGTGATGGATTTAGTGGGGTTTCAGCAAATCCTGCCGTAGGATATACTTCGGATTTGTTAGTGGCATTGGGAGGAAAAGTCCTCTTGGCCGAATTTCCCGAATTATGTGGAGTAGAACAAAACATCATTGACCGTTGCCAAACCCAAGAATCGGCTGAAAAATTCATCGATTTAATGCAATCGTATGATGATTTGGCGCACAAAGTAGGTTCTGGATTTCACATGAATCCATCGCCAGGAAATATCAAAGACGGATTAATTACCGATGCCATTAAGAGTGCAGGAGCAGCCAAAAAAGGAGGAACAGCCCCCGTAGTAGATGTGTTGGATTATACCGAACCTGCTACAAAACCAGGACTCAATATGGTGTGCACCCCAGGAAACGATGTAGAAGCAACCACAGGTCAAGCCGCATCAGGGGCCAACTTAATTTTGTTTACCACAGGCTTAGGTACCCCAACAGGAAATCCTGTATGTCCCGTGATTAAAGTAGCAACCAATTCGGTTTTAGCAAAAAAGATGAGCGATATTATCGACATTGATTGCGGACCAGTCATTAGTGGCGAAAAAACCATAGAAGAAATGGGCGAAGCCATTCTGGACTATTGCATCAAGGCAGCTAGTGGCGAAATTATCCCTAAAGCAGTACTCTTGAATCAAGATGATTTTATTCCTTGGAAAAGAGGAGTGAGTTTGTAAATAAAAATTACATAAGTAAGTCGAAAGTTTTAAAGTCAAACGAATGAATAGTGATAAAAGCTATTTATAATCAAAGACTTATATTATTTTATCAGATTTCAAAATGCGACATTATACCATAGCGATTACTTATGACCTATAATAATCAATAAAAATCAAGATATGAAAGTAAAACTAATTTCAGTTTTCTTATTATTGACTCATTTGTGCCATGCTCAAAATGCAAAAAACATAAATCCGTATGGATACAAAATTTCCTATGTGAGATATTTCAATGGTAAAACAGTAGAAAATCAAGATCCAGTAATTGTCTTTACAAATGCGAAAGAAACCTTGATATCTTCGCAAAATATTCAAACCAAAAACAGTTCTTATCCCTTTGAAAAAACTAGAATTGATAGAGCGGATAATTCGTATATCCAATTGGCCTATTTGAAAGCAAATAATACGGTTGCTATGGTTGATAATAATTCGATTTTGAAACAGAATTTGGAATTGGTCAATGAAACGAAGGTGATTTTAGGCTATGTCTGTAAGAAGGCAAAAACAGTTATTAATTCTAATGGAATTGAGCTTTGGTACACGAATCAATTAGGTGTTAAGGGTGCACCGTCAATTTTAGGTCAAAATTTGGGATTGGTTTTAGAAACGGTTAGGAATGGAAATTCTATAATAACGGCGACAAAAATCGAGAAATTAAAAAAGCAAGAATCAAATTTTGTTTCGAACGATTTTAATTCTTCTCCAAAAACAGACCTTTTAACTTACCGAGACCTCCTTTGGAAAAGCAGATTTACAACAATTAACGTATTCAAGGATGAATTAGTGCGATTTTCGGATGAAGCAAAATCAAATGACAGTATTTTAAGATTTTCAAAAGGACTCATATTGGTTCGGAAAATAAAATTCCCTGAAATAAAGAAAGATCAAAAAGTGTTTATCGATATTCAGCAAAATTCCAATGGAGATGCATACGACAGAACAGGCACTGCATTTGTTATTCCAATGGATAAATCAATTTCATTTTTAGATGGATTGCAAAAAGGAGCCAAAGAATTGCCAAAATATACAAACGGAAACGGTTCAGAATATCAGGGAGTAGTTGCAACGGATACTTATTCTCCATTATTAGAATTGATGCGTTTTTTTTACTCCCTTTGGTATCAAACAATATAATTATCTCGAATTGAAAGATAAAAAGTGGCAGGAAGTGACGCCTTTTAGACAAGACATTACAGATATGGCTAGTTATTTGAGTGGTAAAGAATTATGGGTTGGTGTAACGATTGGAAATTACGACAACGGCGGGCATAAAGTTTCGATGAATATAACGATTCATCCTGAGGAAAATCCTTCAAAAGAAAGTCAGGTATTAAAAGAAAATAGTGTGTTGCCCTTGTTTAATACCGTAAACGTTTTAGAGATGGGAGGTCAGAATTATGGTTCGATGTTCGATAACGAAAAAGGACTCGAAGTTAGCTTTACTTTGGATAAAGATATAAAAAATGCTCAACTCAAGTACATCGCAACGGGACATGGAGGATGGGAAAATGGAGATGAATTTTTGCCAAAGAAAAACACGCTCTTTTTAGATGGAACAGCCCTATTTTCATTCATTCCATGGAGACAAGATTGTGGATCTTATCGTTTGTTTAATCCTTGTTCTGGAAATTTCTCAGATGGTTTGTCTTCCTCAGATTTAAGCAGATCCAATTGGTGTCCCGGTACCGTTACGAATCCTATTTATATTGATTTAGGGGATTTAAAAGCAGGAATACATACCATTCGAGTTCATATTCCAATGGGAAAACCCGAGGGAGGAAGTTCTAGCTCTTGGAATGTTTCAGGTAGTTTAATTTGGAGATAAAGAATAATTGTTTAACAGTAAACTAATTAAGAAAGACTATGCAACGTAGAAAATTTTTAAAAACATCAGGGATTTTTGCCGCAGGGCTTTACGCTACTCCTTTCAAGGGAATTGCAGGACCTTTTTTACCATTTGAATTAGGACACAACATTCCGGTGGATAAAAAACTAGACCCCCAATGGGTAAAATCACTTTATAACAGAGGGTTGGTAACTCAATATTTGAAATCAAAGAATGAGTTGCAGTACATAGGAATGCCTGTTGGAGGAATCAATACGGGAACACTTTATTTGGGAGGCGATGGACGCCTGTGGTTGTGGGATATTTTTAATGATAATCGAGAAGGGATTGAACCCAAAGAGGTGGAATTTGGGGCTCAAATTTTAGGAGAAATAAGAAAAGTTAAATCTAGAGATGGCTCAGCTTATATAGTACCAGCAAAAAATATGGGGGAAATTGAGCAAGGGTTTGCGTTTCAAATTACCATTGGCGATAAAACCATCATCAAGAAAATGGAGGCAGCCGATTGGGATGATATTGCCTTTGAAGCGACCTATCCAATGGCCAAAATACATTATATCGATAAGCAATTGCCTTTGGAAATCACAGCCAATGTCTATTCGCCGTTTATTGCCTTAGATGATAAAAATTCGAGTACTCCTGCAACTATTTATTCGTTTCATTTTAAAAATAAATCAAATCACCCCATTGCCATATCGGTTGTGGGTTGGTTAGAAAATAAAGTGTGTTTGCGCTCGGCAAAAGAAACCGATATTCGGGTTAATTCAGTTCTAACAGAAGGGTATGTTGGGGTAGAAAGTGGGATGAAAAATCCGAGTTCAGAACAAGCACAACTAGCCGATTATGGAACAATGAGCATTGCCGCCTTGGATGTTAATGCAAAGGCACAAACCGAGTTTTCGTTGCCTATTACAGCCGCTTCATTTACGGCAGTTTCGGCTTTGTTAACAGAAAAAAGGGCTAACGAAAAATTGATTGGAGCGGTTACTACTAGCTTAGTTGTTACCCCACAATCGGAGGCTCAGTCACATTTTGTTATAGGATGGCATTTTAAAAATTTAAAATTAGACAACCCTATTCAGGACAAAGGGCGCAATTACAACAATTGGTTCAAATCGTCCAAAGAAGTGCTTCATTATGTGAATCAAAACTTCAAGGGATTGGTTTCTGCCAGTCATTTGTGGAGAGACACTTGGTACGATTCCACCTTGCCATGGTGGTTTTTAGAACGCACTTTTTGAATATTTCTACATTGGCAACTACTACGGCACATCGTTTTGAAACAGGGCGGTTTTATGCTTGGGAAGGAGTGGGTTGTTGCCAAGGAACCTGTACACATGTATGGCAATATGCACAAGCTATGGGACGCATTTTTCCTTCTATCGAGAAAGACGTTCGAGAGCGTATTGATTTAGGCTTGTCGTTGCAGCCCGACGGGATGATTTGGTATCGAGGCGAAATGGCAAAATCGCCTGCTATTGATGGACAAGCAGGGACAATATTACGCATCTTGAGAGAGCACCAAATGAGTGCCGATTCGACTTTTTTGAAAAAGAATTGGGACAAAATCAAACGAGCTACTCAATATGTTATTAACCAAGACCGAAATCACGACGGAATGGAAGATACACCACTAGAAAATACCTTAGATGCGGTATGGGATGGCGAAATTTCGTGGTTGGTAGGTTTGTGTATTGCCGCCGTAAAAGCTGGAGAAGTAATGGCAATCGAGATGAACGATACTGCTTTCGCAGCTATTTGTGCCGACTATGTAGCGAAGGGAAGAAAAAATATGGAAAAAGAATTATTCAATGGAGAATACTTTATCCACCGCCCAGATGCTATCAAAGGAAGAGAGAAATTAGGTTCGTATAACACCTCCCATATCGATCAAGTGTACGGACAAAGTTGGGCGCATCAAGTAGGTTTAGGACGTATTTTAGACAAAGACAAAACAGTATCGGCATTGCGTTCGTTGTGGAAATATAATTTTACCCCAGATGTAGGACCTTATATCAAAGAACACACAGGAGGACGTCCGTATGCTTTGGCAGGCGAAGGTGGTATGATTATGAATACCAATCCCAAGAACGAAGCCAAGCCGTATGGCGATAATCAAACGTGGCAATTGGGGTATTTTCACGAATGCATGAGTGGATTTGAGCATCAGGTAGCCGCTCACATGATGGCCGAAGGAATGATTGATGAGGCTCTGGTAATGACCCGAATGATACACGATCGGTACCATGCTGCCAAACGAAATCCTTTTAACGAAATCGAGTGTAGTGATCATTACGCACGGGCCATGGCTAGTTACGGTACCTTTATTACGGCTTGTGGATTTGAGTATCACGGCCCAAAAGGATATATAAAATTTGCTCCTAAGCTAACTCCAGAGCATTTTAAAGCTCCTTTTACAGCGGCTGAAGGTTGGGGTAGTTTTGTTCAACAAAAGAAAGGACACAATCACAAAGCCGAAATTCAAGTAAAACAAGGAAAGTTACAGCTAAAAACGGTGGCATTGGAAAGTGCTTTTGCGGTTTCGGGAGTAAGAGTAACCCACCAAGGGAAAGCTGTTTCGGCTACTTTTACTCAAAAAGGAAACGATTGCATCGTTCAATTAAAAGCAAAGCAACAATTGCTGCCAATCAAAAATTAGTAATAACCTTAGTGTAAATGCAACTTATATTAGTAGGTGGATTTTTAGGAGCAGGAAAACAACAGCCATTACTCAAGCAGCACTTTATTTGCAAAAGCAAGGGATTAATGTGGCAGTAGTAACGAACGATCAAGGAGATAGTTTAGTTGATACTCAGCATATAGAAAACCATAGGATTGTAGTAGGAGAAGTTACAGGAGGTTGTTTTTGCTGTAACTACAATCAATTGGCTACGGTACTAGAACAGTTTAATCAAGATACAAAACCCACCTTCGTTTTTGCAGAGTCGGTGGGTTCTTGTACGGATTTGGTGGCTACAGTGATTAAACCTATGCAAGAATATTCTCCAGATACAGTCGTAAATTTCTCGGTATTTGCTGATGCAGTTGTGTTGTATGCTCAGTTACAGGCAAAGCAGTTTTTGTTTCGAAACAATGTGCATTATATTTATCAAAAACAATTGGAAGAGGCTGATAGTATTATTGTTAATAAAACCGATTTGTTGACTTCTGATCGACTGGAAAAGTTGCAGCAATTAATGAAATTAAAATATCCAAATAAATTGCTTATTTTTCAAAATAGTTATTTGGAAACCGATGTTCAATATTGGATTCAAACTGCACTAAATCAATCGGTTTCTGAGCGAAAATCACTAGATATTGATTACGAACTATATGGAGCAGGTGAGGCAGAACTCGCTTGGTTGGATGCCGATTTGTCTATTACATCTCTCAATGCGGTAGCAGTAGGAAATTTGGTTATTGATAAAATAAAGAAGGTTATTGAACAGCATCAATGGCCAATAGGGCATTTGAAATTTATGTTGAAAGGAAATAACGGAAAACAGAAAATTAGTTTTACTGCAAATGGGCTAGAAGAATTTCAATCACTAAATTTGGGAGAAGATCAGAAATTATATCTTTTAATCAACGCTCGTGTGCAGTGCGAACCAACCGAACTATATTCGATTGTTCACGAGATTGTCACTATCGAAGGACAAAAAGAAAACGTAGCGATAGAGGTGTTGCAAATGAAATATTTCAAACCAGGTTTTCCAACACCTACTCATCGTATAGAATGCTAGTCTTAATAGAGTGCAGTTAAGTATAATAACAGCAGGTTGAATTAAATTATACTTTTTTATGAAGGCAGAAAAAGACAAGATAGTGGCTATTGAATATACACTTAAAGATGTAGAGAATACCATTTTAGACACCAATGTAGGATATACTCCAATAGACTATTTGCATGGAGTAGGTACTCTTGTGAGTGGACTGGAAAAGGAGTTAGAAGGGAAGCAAGTAGGCGAAACAATAATCATTGAATTGTCGCCAAAAGACGCTTACGGAAACTATCAAGAGGAATTGAAACGGGTAGAGCCCATTGAGGAATACCGTCATTTGATAACTATTGAAGAAGGGCATATCGTAACGCTTTCGGATGGAACAGAAGGGGAGATTTTGAAAAAAAACGAAACCCATTTTGTAGTCGATTCCAATCATCCCTTGGCAGGAATGACTCTTCGGTATGAGGTAACTGTCAAAGGAATTCGACAAGCAAGACCAGAAGAATTGCAGGCAGGAATGCCACTGCCTCAGTATGAGAATTGTAGTGGTGGGCAAGGATGCTGCTAGTTTTGTGTCATGAATTACGTCCTCTTCAAATCAGACAAAACAATATAAAGGATTGATTGTAAATGACTTTTTACTATCTTTCGTTCGGTAGGATGACAACATTTTAAACTTTCGATTGTTAAAATGGCATGATTTTCACTAAAAATGTAGCAACAAAGTTTTAAACTAATACAAATAAATAAAATGAATTATTATTGGCTTAAATACGTTAGTTTTTTAATGAAAACAGAAAAGACCAACATGAAAAAAAAGCGTATTTTAATTAGTATAGGAATAGCATTGTTCCTTAATAGTTTTATTGCGAATGCTCAAACTAATAAATCCTGTGTCGCTTTTTTGAAAGAGCATACAAAGGAGTTAAAAAATCACTCTTTCTTTGTTTTTCCGCAAGTGCGAGAAAAGCCAATTCAATGGTTTGACTCGATTCCAACTGATAAATCAACCGATTTTAATCACACGCTTCCGTTCCAACTCCACGGACAATCGGGTGAATTTTTTGTATTTCAAACTGGAATTTTAGCAACAAAGTCCAATCTTAATACAGTAAAAGTTTCTTTTTCTCCATTTATAGGAAACAATAAACAAATAATTACTGCGTCAAAAATGACCTGCTTTAATGCCGAAGGAGTCGATTTTAAAGGACGTTTTTTCAATAAAAAAATTTCGGTTCGTAGCGGACGGGTACAATCTCTATGGATGGGAATTGATTTAGCGGGTGTTAAAGAAGGGAGCTATAAAGGAGAAGTGACTGTTGTTTCGGGCAAGGAGAGTCAAAAAATACCATTTGATTTAACCGTTTCGGGAACAGTTGCCAATCACGGCTACGATGAAGGCAAACGATTGGCTAGATTGAATTGGCTAAATTCTACTCTTGGTATAGATAATGCGGTAACTAAGTACATTCTAAAAATTAATAATACATTTTGTTCCAAACCCATTCAAAACATCATTTAGGTTCAATTTTAAATTTTCAAATGAAGTATAAGCCTCAAATTTTAACCATTTATATTTAACAAATCTCCACAAGATTTCAATTAAGTTCAATTCTGGCGAGTAAGGTGGAATAAAATAAATAAGTAAATCTAACTCTTCCCATTCTTTGATTTTTTCTTTGAATTTCTTACTGGTATGAAGCGAAGAGTTATCCAAAACCACAACTGTTTTTTTAGTTATATTCTCAACAAATTTGTCAAAAAAGACAATCATCTTTTCAGAATTTATTGTTGTTTCAAAAATATCAAAAACCAAATTACCCAATGTATTCATTAAACCAAAAACACTTACGCTTTTCCCCCGAATTGCAGGCAATAAAATAGGTTCTCCTTCAGCTTGCCAAGCATACGGAACATTCGGCACTAAACTAAAATGACTTGCGTCACCGTAATATAAGTCAATGTATTGTTCCTGATTTAATTGTGACAATTTATCCAATTCCTTTTTTGAATTTAGAAAAGCGCTCTCACAACGTTTTTTTTTCAAAGATTTACGGCATCTTATCCATTTATATTTTAGTCTCTTTTAAAAAATTTATGAGTGTTTGTTTTGTTATTTTTATTTGATGCTCTCGCTCTAAAATATCCAAAACCACATTCAAATTTCTACTGTTTTCCTTTACTAGTTCAGGTATTAGGTCAGCTACTTTTTTAGTTTTAATTTTGCGCCACGACCTTTTTTAACGCCTAATGTTTCCTGTTTGTCTTTTAATGTTTTAGCCATTTCCCAAGCATTAAAAAACAATGTTACTCGTAATCTTCCAACCTTCATAATTCTAGAAATTTCCATTATGGATTTTTTGTCAACAGAAAGTTTTAGAAACATACAGCGCTCCCTGACTACCGAATTAGGGGAGTTTCTATACAAATAATCCACTACTTTTTTTTCCTCCTCTAATAATTCTACATATCTCATTTATGTCGTATTTAAAATATAAATATACGAAAAATATGTCAAAAATAAAAATGTATTACTAATTATTTTCAAGTACTTAAAAAAGCAGGAGCCGATATCATTACCATTCATCAAGCAGACGATATTTATCCGTTTATTAATTATCCGTATTTGGATGAAAACAGCCAAGATTTAACAAATTTAGTTGCAGATGCTCATAAGACTAATATGCGAATGAAAGTGTATTATACCACGAGAGAACTTACCAAAAACCTACCGGAATTTTGGGCTCTTAATAGTCTGAATGGCGAAGTGATTTTTCCAGGGCCAGGCAACGCCACCCGAACAGAAGCACTACATCCCAAAGGGCCCAATCCTTGGCTTATAAAGAACATGAGAGAAAAATACATTCCCGCTTGGTTTGACTCTATCAAAGAAGGAAAATTTAAAGGCGAAATCGATTTGTCAGTTATTACAACGCCAGACAGTCGTTTGAATAATTTTTATATAGGAGGGCTCGATTGGATGGTACAGCACATGAAGATTGACGGTATTTATATCGACGATTCCGCTTTGGATCGATTTACACTAATGCGGGCTCGAAAAATCATTGACCAATACCGCCCTAATGGGACTATGGATTTACACAGTTGGAATCATTTTAACAACTGGGCAGGTTATGCCAATTGCTTGAATCTCTATATGGATCTTTTGCCTTTTTTTAATCATGTTTGGATAGGCGAGGCTAGAGATTATAATCGTGCACCCGACCATTGGCTTATCGAGGTTTCGGGGATTCCTTTTGGTGTTACAGGACAAATGCTCGAAGGAGGCGGAAATCCTTGGCGTGGAATGGTTTATGGTATTACAACTCGTGCCGGCTGGACAGTTAATCCGCCTACCGCGATATGGAAATTTTGGGATGATTATCAAATAAAAGACAAAGCAATGTTGGGTTATTGGGAAGTAAATACCCCTATTCAGTCCGAAAATCCACAAGTAAAAGCAACTATTTATAAAGGAAATGATTGCTCTATTATAGCTTTGGCTAATTGGACAGCCAATGAAATCGATACTAAAATTACTTTGGATTGGGACAAATTAGGAATGAAACCAGAAGAAACAGAAATTAGTATTCCTGAAATCAAAGAGTATCAAAATGCCCAAAATAATTTCTCTTTAAATCAAATAAAAGTGCCTGCTAGTAAAGGATTCTTGGTTGTTTTGAAGAAAAAAAACTAACTTATTTTATTTAAAAAGAAATTACCATTAACAACAAGTTTGTAAAAACAAACACCTATTAAATAAAAGGCGATGCAAGTGTAACGAACTGGCGACGCATAATACGATAACCAATAACAACTAAACTTTTACATGTATGAAATCAATTCAGTTATTTTTATGTAGCCTATTAATTGGCTCTTCAACTTGTGTTTTTTCGCAAGAATGGTATAAAGCACCAGCCCCTTCTACCCAAACTAAATGGATTAGTCCCGAGAATCCTACTGGCGAAAAAGGAAAAGGGGGAATGACTAATAAAGGAGCCAAAGGAAGTGCTTTTTTTACTGTTAAAGCGGGAGAAAAATTAGTGATGATGGATGTCAAAGGAGCAGGGATAGTGAACCGAATGTGGATTAGTGGCACGATTCCTCGTAGTGAAGAACAACGGCGATTGATTCGTATTGACATGTATTGGGATGGAGAAACAAAACCCGCCGTTTCTGCCCCTATTGGCGATTTTTTTGGTATGGGATTAGGATTGGCTACTGCCTTTGACAATGCTTTGTTTTCGAATCCAGAAGGCAAGTCTTTTAACTTTACGATTCCTATGCCGTATCGCAAAGGAGCTAAAATTGTAATGACCAACGAGTCCTCTTCTCACGCCTTAGTTTGGTTTGATATTAATTATACGACTATGGATAAATTACCTGAAGACGCACTTTATTTTCATACGTATTGGAATCGAACACCGCAAACCGAATTAGGAAAAGATTATGTAATCCTGCCTCAAGTTAAAGGAAAAGGGCGTTATATAGGAACGAATATTGGTGTTATTGGCGACCCTGCTTATCGCAATACTTGGTTTGGCGAAGGAGAGGTAAAAATATTTTTGGATGGAGATACTCAATATCCATCGCTTGTAGGTACTGGAACAGAGGATTATATTGGTTCTGGATGGGGACAAGGAGAATACCATAATCGATACCAAGGGTCTTTACTTTCGGATTCTAAAAGTGATTTGTACGCGTTTTACCGTTACCATCTTCCTGATCCTGTATATTTTCAAAAAGATTGTAAAGTTACCATTCAGCAAATTGGAAATACAAGTGTAGAAAGAATAAAAGAAATGGTTAAAAATAAAGTCAAAGTGATTCCTACTTGGTCTTTCTTAGCAGGAGATAGTTCGGATATTTTTAATTTAAAAGGAAAAGAACCCAAACAATACCTTTCTTTGGACAGACCCAATTATACTATCAATGATGAGGCAAATTTCCCCGAAAATACATTTAGCAGTAGTTTTTATCGTAGTGATGATGTTTCAGCTACTGCCTATTTTTATTTAAATACGCCTTCGAGCAATCTCCCTGAACTCGGAAACACCGAGTTAAGAATCAAAGATATGAAAGAAAAAGTATGGGATAAAGTTGTTAAAAAACAGTAAAAAGTTAACCCGTTGGGTGTAGTTGGTTTTTGATGCTAATTTTCGTCAGTTCGAGGTAGTGATTTTCGATAGAAAATTGTATCGAGAACAAGAAAAATTAGTGCTAAAAAAAGGTTCTCGATTTTACTACACAAAAACACTCGAACTGACGGATGCAATAATTACGACCAACGGGCTAAAAAGTTAATATTAAGTAAAATATCAAACTCGTTCGAGAGATAAAGAGTATTCAAAAAAAAGTATTATATTGTGCAAAAAATAAACAAGCAAACATGAAAAAAATAATTTAGTAGCATTTTTTCTAATATTTCCATTAATAGGTTTGTTTTCTCAAACGTCTGAAAGATGGTCTGCAGAAAAAGCCAATGCTTGGTATGCTAAGCAACCTTGGTTTGTTGGGGCTAATTTTATACCAAGTACCGCCATTAATCAATTGGAGATGTGGCAAGCCGAAACTTTTGATCCTGTAACCATCGACCGTGAACTCGGTCAGGCCGAAGCTATTGGTATGAATGCTATGCGTGTTTTCTTGCATCATGCGGTTTGGGAAGCCGATAAAGAAGGTTTTAAGAAACGAATCAAGCAGTATTTAAAAATAGCGGACAAGCACCATATTGCGACCTTGTTTGTTATTTTTGACGATTGTTGGAATGCAGCGTATAAGTTGGGCACACAACCAGCACCCAAAACAGGTATTCATAATAGTGGTTGGCTACGGGATCCAGGCGATTTATTATTTACAGATAGTACACTTGCTACTACATTGGAGGCTTATGTAAAAGACATCCTTACCACGTTTGCCAACGACAAGCGTATTATGATGTGGGATGTATATAACGAACCAGGTAATTCGGGATATGGAGATCGCTCTATTGATTTAGTAAAAAAAGCATTCCAGTGGGCGCATGCGGTTAGACCTTCGCAACCCCTTACGTCCGCAGCATGGGAGAGTCCCATTACAGCTATGGGTAAAGTTCAAATAGATAATTCGGATATTATTACCTATCACAATTACTCTGCAGAAGACAAGCATAAAGCATTGATAGACACCCTTCGAAAATACAACCGACCCTTAATTTGCTCAGAATATATGGCCCGTACCAACGGCAGCCGTTTTGATAATATTCTACCCTTATTAAAACAGGAAAAAGTAGGCGGGTTCAACTGGGGGTTTGTGGCAGGAAAAACAAATACCATTTATGCGTGGGATACACCAATGCCTGACGGCAAAGAACCCAAAGTTTGGTTTCATGATATTTTCAGAAAAGACGGCACCCCATTTTCGCAAGAAGAGATTGATTTAATTAAAAAACTAACAGGAAAAAAGTAAATTTATTAAAAGAGTATAAAAATGAAAATTAAAAACATCATTGGAATTGGATTGTTAATTATATCACAAGTTGCATTAGCCCAAAAAAAGAATTCGGCAGTCACTAAATCAGATAATGGCCCGAGGTTTGATATTGCCCAAGCACCAGCACCCTTGTTTCGGGATCCTGTTTTTGACGGAGCTGCCGACCCAACGGTCATTTGGAATGAAAAAACCAAAGAATGGTTGGTATTTTATACACAAAGAAGGGCTTCGCTTGAGTTGAAAAATGTAGCCTATTGTTACGGCACGGCTATTGGTATCGCAGCATCCAAAGATTATGGAAAAACTTGGCAGTATAAAGGCACGGCACAATTAGCACAACCCGATACAGGATTGAATTCTTTTTGGGCGCCACAAATATTTCAAAATCCCGATGATAAAATGTACCACATGATTGTTACCTACATTAAAGGAGTGTATGAAGACTGGGGAGGGCGGAAGCAAGTATTTCATTATGAGAGTAAGGATTTGATAAATTGGAAATGGATTAATTCAGCAGGACTATCTGAAAATTATGACGCTTCAGTTTTTCGCATGCCTGATAATACTTGGAAAATGTGGTATAGTAATGGTTTTACGTTTTCGGCAACCAGCAAGGATTTAATTAATTGGAAATCTAATAATATAGCAGAAGTAAAGAATAGAAATCATGAAGCACCAATTGTGTTTTATTTCGATAAAGCGTACTGGATGATTACGGATCCCACTTATGATGAATATACTGGTTTAGATGTATTTCGTTCCACCGATGCTACCCATTGGGAATATAACAATACCATTTTAAACACACCGGGGGTAAGACCCGATGATATTGACCAAGGTCGCCATGTTGATGTAAAAGTGGTAAATGGCAAAATGTATATCTTCTATTTTACCCATCCAGGAAGGGTATATCCCAACGAAAAAGCCGAAGATTCTGATAAAAATCGTTGGCGTTACCGCCGTTCCTCATTGCAGGTGGCAGAGCTAGAATTGAAAGACGGAAAAATGACTTGTAATCGTAATAAATATGCAGTAGTGCAGCCAACAGTTGAGCTAAAAATTCCGCAATAATTTTTTTACTAATCAAAGGATTAAAATGAAACGCCTTCTTTTTGCTACACTTTTTATGTTTTTTTGCATACGGAGGTGTACTCTCAAAACGGCATGAAAACCGAGATAAGTTTATGAAAGTTTCGTTATAGGGAATGACGGTTTGATTTTTTTTAAAATAATGAAGTACTCGTAGTTATTGTCGGAAGATTTTTCTTCCGACTTTTTTATTTTTTAATTAGTCTAGTTGGCGTAGAAAAGTATTTTTTATTAAAGAGACCAAAAAATCAAGTTGTAAGTACAAGAAAGACAATTACTAACTAGTTAAAGATAATTTTGAATTATTCTTTAAAAAGAAGATATTTTACCTTTCGATTCCCAAATATGCAGTATTTTTAATAGAAAGAGTAAGTCAATAGTTTTTTATAGGATAAAAAAAACTAAATCAATTTTTAGTTGAAACGCATACTAAAAATAAGGTAAATACGATAAAATAATTGACCGGATTAGTCCCTATATTATGGCAAAGTTTATGAGTGTTATTGCGTAATTGGATTTTTTTTAATTAATCGAATTAGGTCATTAGATTTATAAAAATAGACAAAAATGAAAAAAATATTTTTAGTTTTCACAGCAGTATTAGCAATGTCTAGTACTATTTCAGCCCAAAAAGCATCGCATACGTTTGAATTGGGCGAAACTGATTTTTTGTTAGATGGAAAACCATTGATTATGGTGGCAGGCGAAATGCACTACCCTCGTATTCCTAAAGAAGCCTGGAGACAACGTATGAAAATGGCCAAAGCAATGGGAATTAACTGCATTGGAACGTATGTTTTTTGGAATCTTCATGAGCCCGAAAAAGGCGTATATGATTTTAAAGGAAACAATGATATTGCAACTTTTGTAAAAATTGCCCAAGAAGAAGGGTTGTGGGTTATTTTGAGACCCAGTCCGTATGTATGTGCTGAATGGGAATTTGGAGGCTATCCGTATTGGTTACAAAAAGAAAAAGGATTGGTGGTACGAAGTCAAAACCCTCAATTTTTAGCAGCGTACAAACGATATATTCTGGAAATAGGAAAACAATTAGCACCCTTACAAGTCAATCACGGAGGAAATATTCTGATGGTTCAAATCGAAAATGAGTATGGATTTTATGGTAGCGACAAAGAATATTTAGACATCAACAGGAAACTCTTTATCGAAGCGGGATTTGATGGGTTATTGTTTACTTGCGACCCTCATACAACGGTAAAAAACGGACATTTGCCCGGTTTGTTACCCGCTATTAATGGGTTAGACAAGCCCGATGAGGTAAAGGAATTGGTAAGAACATACCATAATGGGAAAGGTCCTTTTTATATTTCGGAATGGTATCCTGCTTGGTTCGATTCTTGGGGGATTGACCACCACGTGGTGCCTGCCGAAAATTTCACGCCCAAACTCGATGCTGTTTTAGCGGCTGGAATTTCGATTAATATGTATATGTTTCACGGGGGGACTACCCGTGACTTTATGAACGGAGCCAATGGCGATGCCAATCTGCCTTTTCAACCCGAGTTAAGTAGTTATGATTATGATGCCCCATTGGATGAAGCTGGAAACGCCACGCCTAAATTTGTTGCTTTCCGAAAAGTAATCGAAAAACATTTGCCAGCAGGAACGGTATTGCCTCCTATTCCAGATTCAAAGCCGAGCCGAGCCATTGCTCCTTTTGAACTAAAACAAGCAACCTCTTTGCTTAGTGTTTTACCTAAACCCGTAAAATCGGAAAAACCATTGACTTTTGAAGATTTGAGTCAAGCCTACGGATATGTGTTGTACCGCACTCAGGTTAAAACGGCAGGAACAGCCTGGTTAAAGGTAAAAGGATTACGAGATTATGGCGTGGTATTTGTAGACGGAAAACGGCAAGGTGTTTTATATCGGCGTTTTGACAAAGACAGTTTGTCAATAACCATTCCTAAACAAGGAGCAACCGTAGAAATTTTAATGGAAAACCTAGGACGCATTAATTTTGGCCCTTGGCTTACCGATAACAAAAAAGGAATTACCGATAAAGTCCTTTTTCAAGGAAAAGAACTCACAGGTTGGGAAATGTTTTCTTTGCCGTTTGCTGCGATGCCTAGCAAAGGAGTAAAAACGGAAAAAATAAATGGAGATTATCCAGTAATTCGCAAAGGAACATTTGTAATAGATGACACAAAGGACACTTATTTGGATATGTCAAAATGGGGCAAAGGAGCGGTTTGGATTAACGGGCATAACTTAGGACGTTATTGGGAAATTGGCCCACAACAAACCCTGTATGTACCTGCGGAATGGCTTCGAAAAGGGAAAAATGACATAGCTGTTTTTGAAATGTTAAAGCCGGAGCAAACTATTTTGGAAGCCGTGGCGAAGCCTATTTTAGATAAAAGGAAAGAATAATAAAGATGAAAAAAGTAAAGAACTACTATTACATTATAGTGCTGATTTCTTGTTGTCAGCTAATGGCGTTTAATCCAATAACCATTATTAATTTTAGTGGAGATAATGGATACAAACATTCTTCTCAAGCCAAAGGAGTCGAAATGATTGAGAACTTGGGCAAGAAGTACCATTGGAAAGTGATTTCTACAACAGACCCTGCTATTTTTAATGACAAAGTATTGTCTTCTGTTCGATTGGTGGTATTCAATAATAATTGCGGAAATGAAGGAAAAATATTTAGTAAGGTACAACAAGAATCGTTTAAGAAATTCATAGCAAATGGTGGGGCATATCTTGGTATTCATTGTGCAGGAGCAATATGGAATGAAGAGGGCGATTTTCAACAATGGTATGAGGCGCTTGTAGGAACAAGGATGGTTTCGCATCCTGCGGTTCAGCAAGCTACTATGATAATCGAAACTAAAAACCACCCAGCAACCCAGCATTTACCAGCTTATTGGAAACTGACCGATGAGTATCATACATTTACCTCCAATCCTCGAAGCAAAGTAACTGTTTTGATTTCGGTAGATGAGAATTCTTATGAGGGAACTCCAAAAATGCAAGGAGATCATCCAATGGTATGGTGTCAAGAAACTGGAAATTCTAGAAGTTTTTTTTCTGCGTTGGGTCATTCAGAAGAACTGTATAATGATTCTAATTATCAGAAAATGATAGCAGGAGGAATGGTTTGGGCGATGCGATTGGAGAACAAAGAGAATAATAAAATAAATTCGCAAGGACTAATACTTGATTTGGATGCCGATAAAGGGGTTTATTCAAATGAAAACAATCAAGTTTTCAAATGGGAAAATCAAGTCTTGAATTCAAAAGCCCGTTTTTTTGAAAAAAGAGACGAAGGACGAAAAATAGCAGGTTCGGGTTGTCCCACACTTAAAAATGATATTCCAGAATTAAATCATCATAGCAGTATTATCTTTAAAGAGCAAGAACTTTTGAATAAAGAGGAAGATGTTTTTGATCATTTAACTGCGGGAAGCGGATATACTTTTTTTTGTATTTTGAGTCCATACAAACAAAATGGAAAATTAAAGGATGTTAATTCTTTCTTTGGAAACCTAAAAAATGGTGGAATGTATGAAGGGTTTTGGGGTGGTTTGACCGATGACAATAAATTTTGGTCAGGAGCAAGGAACGCTATAACGATAGGGCGATGGGACGAAAATAATCCTTTTATCTGTACCGATAAAAGTTTGAATGAAAATCAGTATTACCTCGTTATGGGAAAAATGGATGCAGGAACTAATGAGGTTAACTTATATGTGATGGTTAATGAGTGGGATGAAAAATCAAAGGTTCAGAAGATCAAGGTAAATTCTAATACGAACGCTTCAATGATGTCAATAGGACAGGAAAGAGATGCGATACAGCATCCTGGATTTGAGTCATTTGATGGCGAAATAGCTCGTTTTGTTTTGTACGAACGTCCTTTGAAGGAGAAGGAGATGAAAAATGTAATAAAGCAATTAAAAAAAGCATACGATATTAAGTAATAATTTCAATTCATCATTAATTATGGAAAGAAAGGGGAAAGAAGAAATTGTTCAAGATAATTTGGAGTGTACTAATACTCCTGGATGTTGCTTGCCTACTTCTGGATTAAGAAGAAGAGATTTTATTAAAATTGGAGTGTTTGGTGCGGCAAGCATCATGCTTCCAAGTGTTCCAGCTTTTGCAGGTCCTTTTTATGTTGAAGGAAATGATTTTTTAATTCCAGCAGATAAGAAATTATCTCCTGAGTGGATAAAATCACTTACCGAAAGAGGAGTTCCAGATGTTTTTACTAAAGACAAAGATGAGTTAAAGTATATTGGTATGCCAGTTGGAGGTATAGCTTGTGGTCAATTGTATCTTTCTGGCGACGGAAAATTGTGGTTGTGGGACATTTTTCGTATGGCCTACGCCCGTGAGCCAGACGGAGGGGAATTTACAGCACGAGCATTAGGAGGTCACTATGCTCATCCAGAGAATGCCTTGTTGAGAGATAAAGGATTAGTAAAGCAAGGGGTAGCTGTAAGAGTGACTAAAAATGGAGTTACTACTACCCGTACATTGGATAGTACAGGTTTTAAAAAAATAAGTTTTAGAGGAGAATATCCAATAGGAAAAGTTGAATTTAATGATGACGATTTTCCTGTAAAAATAAATTTAGAAGCGTTCTCTCCATTTATACCCAATAATCCTGAGGAGTCTGCGCTACCTGCTACGATTTTAGACTATACAATTACAAATAAAACAAATGAAAATATAGCAGTCGAATTAGTAGGATGGTTAGAAAATTCAGTTGTTCCTTTTTTGAGTAATGCTGCATGGGGAAATAGAGTCAATACAATTGTAAATACTAACGGCAGAGTAAGTTTAGCTTATACAGCAGAGTCTGTTATCAATAATAATGCAAGAGTAGACGTAGTTTTTGATGATTTTGAGAGTGGAAATTACAATAATTGGACGGTAACAGGAACTGCATTTGGAACGGAACCTTATCCTGTTGTTGCATTAGCTCGTTGGCAACCGTTACAAGGGTATCAAGGAACTCGATTTATCAATTCTCATAATGCAAGAGATGTTGCTTCAGGAGATCGAACTTCTGACGGAGCGTGGTCTACTGCTGCGGATGCATTTACAGGAACAATTACGAGTAAAACATTTGTTATTAATCGAGATTATATTAGTTTTTTGATTTCTGGAGGCAATCACCCAGGTCAAACCTGTATCAATCTAATTGTTGGAGGTCAGGTTGTAAGAACAGCAACAGGATTGAATAGTAATGTAATGCGGAAAGAGTCTTTTGATGTTGTTGAGTTTGCAGGATTACAGGCAAAAATTCAAATTATCGATAATTATACAGGAGGCTGGGGAAATATTGCTATAGATAATATAATTTTTACAGATAGTGCAAATACAGGGAATTTAGAAGATCAGCATGGATATGGTTCTATGTCTTTAACTGTATTAAATACGGCAAATCAATCAATTATAGCAGGTTTAGATGTAGATTATTCGAATGCAGAAACAATGATTTCTGGTTTGAAGCCATTAAATGTGATTGGCAGTAATAGTGTTAAAAAATCTATAGGTCAACATATCGTTGGAGCATTAGGGTCAAAACTTACTCTAGCTCCTGGTGCATCCTCTTCCGTTAAATTTGTTGTAAGTTGGTATTTTCCACATCTTAATCAGCAGTCCGAAGGAGGGGAATTGTTAGCTTTAAATGGGATTAAAAATTTTAAACGACATTATTTTAAACGATTTCAATCAGCTGAAGGTGTAGCAAATTATATTAATGCAAATGCTTCTTTATTGATTGATGATACAAAAAAATGGAATGCTACTTGGTATGATTCAACCTTACCGTATTGGCTACTGGACAGGAGTTTTATGACTTTAGATTGTTTAGCTACTAATACATTGATGTGGTTTGATAGTGGGAAAATTTGGGCGTGGGAAGGGGTAGAATGTTGCCAAGGAACCTGTGTGCATGTATGGCATTATGCTCAAGGAATGGCACGAATTTTTCCACAAATGGAGAAATGGTTAAGAGAGAACGTAGATTTTGGAACAGGACTTAATCCTGATGGCAGTATTGCACACCGAGATGAAACCGCAGGGAGTTATGGGTTTACGGTAGCGCATGATGGCCATTGCGGTACTGTAATGCGAGCTTATCGTGAGCATACAATGTCATCGGACACCAAGTTTTTGACGAATAATTATGAAAAGATCAAAAGGGCTATAGAATTTATTATCAAGGAGGATAAAGATGGTGACGGTCTTTTAGAAGGAGGACAAGCAAATACATTAGACGCTGCTTGGTACGGCCCCATGGGATGGATAAGTTCGTTGTTTTTAGGAGCATTGGCAGCTGGAAAGACAATGGCTTTAGAAATGGGAGATAATTTGTTTTCTCAAAAATGTGATATGATTTTGCAGAAAGGAAAAGCAAATTTGGTAAAAGAGTTATATAATGGAGAATATTTTATTCATAAAAATACACGTCCAGACTTAATTAATTCTAATAGAGGAAGTTTAATAGATCAGGTTTTAGGACAAAGTCTTTCTTGGCAAGCAGGGATAGAAGAAAGAGCGGTACCCGAAAAGGAATGTAAATCGGCATTGGCATCGGTATGGAAATATAATTTTGCGCCAGATGCATCTTTGTATGCGACTCAACATAAGATAATTAAAGGAGAACGAGTGTATGTTCTTCCAGGAAATGCGGGTACAATGATGTGTACATGGCCTAATGGAGGAGATGATCTTGCAGTTCCAGGAAGTGCTGGATGGCCTGAAAATTCTCCAGTTTGGTTAGGGCCTGGAGGGTATTTTGATGAGTGTATGACAGGATTTGAGCATCAGGTTGCCTCTCACATGATTTTCGAAGGATTAATACAAGAAGGATTAGCAGTAGAAAAAGCAGTTCATGAACGACATCATGCCTCTAAACATAATCCTTACAATGAAGTAGAATGTAGTGATCATTATAGCAGAGCAATGGCTAGTTATGGCGTTTTTATTGCAGTTTGTGGGTTTAAATATCATGGCCCCAAAGGACTTATTTCTTTTGCTCCAAAGATTTCTCCTGAGAATTTTAAATCAGCATTTACAGTAGCGGAAGGTTGGGGGACCTATCAACAAGCAAGAATCGAAAAGATGCAAACAGCAAAAATATTGATTAGTTACGGAAAGGTAAGATTAAAAGAATGGCGATTAGAAATTGATGATTCAAATGTGGATAAAATAGTTTTAGAGAAAAACAGATTCTCAATTCCTGCAACTTTCAAAAAAGAAAAAAATATCGTTAGTGTGGTTTTTGAAGAGCAAACACTTAATGAAAGCGATTATCTCGAAATAGCAATAACGACCTCTAAAATAGTTGATGAAAAGAAAAAATCAAAAGTAAAAGCTTACCCTAATCCAGTAAGAGATTACTTTAATTTGTTTGCAACGGAAGAGATGAGCAATATAGAATTATTTTCTGTAGATGGAAAATTAGTGCAATCTGAGATTGTTAATGCTAAAGAAACTAAAGTTAAGGTTGATAGTTTGCAGGCTAGCTTGTATTTAGTAAAAGTTTATTTTTTAAAGAGTAGTGGTAGTGAGGTTATTAAAATTATAAAACAATAGGCATCGTTACGAAGAGCCGTAAATTATATTGCAGCTATTTTTTACACCATTTTTTGCGAATAATTTTTCGTCACACTAGATAAAAAAAAGTGCACATAAGTACTTGAAAATAATTAGTAATACATTTTTATTTTTGACATATTTTTCGTATATTTATATTTTAAATACGACATAAATGAGATATGTAGAATTATTAGAGGAGGAAAAAAAAGTAGTGGATTATTTGTATAGAAACTCCCCTAATTCGGTAGTCAGGGAGCGCTGTATGTTTCTAAAACTTTCTGTTGACAAAAAATCCATAATGGAAATTTCTAGAATTATGAAGGTTGGAAGATTACGAGTAACATTGTTTTTTAATGCTTGGGAAATGGCTAAAACATTAAAAGACAAACAGGAAACATTAGGCGTTAAAAAAGGTCGTGGCGCAAAATTAAAACTAAAAAAAGTAGCTGACCTAATACCTGAACTAGTAAAGGAAAACAGTAGAAATTTGAATGTGGTTTTGGATATTTTAGAGCGAGAGCATCAAATAAAAATAACAAAACAAACACTCATAAATTTTTTAAAAGAGACTAAAATATAAATGGATAAGATGCCGTAAATCTTTGAAAAAAAAACGTTGTGAGAGCGCTTTTCTAAATTCAAAAAAGGAATTGGATAAATTGTCACAATTAAATCAGGAACAATACATTGACTTATATTACGGTGACGCAAGTCATTTTAGTTTAGTGCCGAATGTTCCGTATGCTTGGCAAGCTGAAGGAGAACCTATTTTATTGCCTGCAATTCGGGGGAAAAGCGTAAGTGTTTTTGGTTTAATGAATACATTGGGTAATTTGGTTTTTGATATTTTTGAAACAACAATAAATTCTGAAAAGATGATTGTCTTTTTGACAAATTTGTTGAGAATATAACTAAAAAAACAGTTGTGGTTTTGGATAACTCTTCGCTTCATACCAGTAAGAAATTCAAAGAAAAAATCAAAGAATGGGAAGAGTTAGATTTACTTATTTATTTTATTCCACCTTACTCGCCAGAATTGAACTTAATTGAAATCTTGTGGAGATTTGTTAAATATAAATGGTTAAAATTTGAGGCTTATACTTCATTTGAAAATTTAAAATTGAACCTAAATGATGTTTTGAATGGGTTTGGAACAAAATGTATTATTAATTTTTAGAATGTACTTATAACAATTATAAATATAAAATGAAAAACAAAATCCTCTTAGGATTGCTATTTCTAACAGTAGCATTACAGTCTCGTGGACAAAAAAACATACAAAAAAAAGTTACCATCGAATCGGTTTTAAAAGAAATGGTCAACCGAGAGCAACTAAGTCAATTTCCCACATCTAATTACAAGTCCCTACAAGCGAGTTCGTATAATCGGGAATCGGTTTCTCCTAAATTGCCAGGTTGGTTTGCTGATAGCGATGGAGTAGGATTCATTCGTACCGAAGTCATTAATGGAAAAACAGAATGGGTTATCATGGAAGATCAGGGCCCCGGCTGTATCACTCGACTTTGGGCGGTATGTTTTTATTATGGACTGAATAATGTAACAGGAGCCAATATTAAATTTTATTTGGATGGTGCCAAAGAGCCTGTAATTAATACTAACTTCTTTAATTTGGTTCAAGGAAAAGGGTTTATTGAATCTCCATTTGGCGAGACAAGCACACGAGCAGGGAATTTGTATTTTCCAATTCCGTATGCTAAGAGCTGTAAAATAACGATGGATAATAAAGCCTTTTATAACATCATCAATTATCGAAAATATCCAAAGGGAACGCCTGTAGAGACTTTTACTATGGAGCAATTCAATCAAACCAAAGCGTTGCGGGATAAGGTAGGAAAAGAATTGGTACATCCGACGAATGCTACGGGGAACGCTATCGAAAGAAATCAAACCATTGAAGCCGGTAAAGAAGTAACCATCGATTTACCCAAAGGGAATAATGCTGTAAAGCAATTCGAGATTACTATCAAAAACAAAGAAAACATTCCTAATTTGTTGCGTTCTGTAGTGTTGACAGCTACTTTCGACAAGGAGCAGACTATTTGGGCTCCAGTAGGCGATTTTTTTAATAATGTAGGCAAACAACAACCTTACACCATGTGGGAACGGGAGGTAACCAAGCAAGGGACTATGATATGCCGTTGGGTTATGCCTTATCAAAAAGAAGCCACAATTAGTTTGAAAAATTTAGGCGCTACTGCAGCCGATGTGAGTATAAAAATGATTACTGCTCCCATGATTTGGCAGTCCAATTCGATGCATTTTCACGCTACTTGGCGTATGGACGAGCCGTATCCTACTTTCCCATTATTCGATTGGAATTTCTTAGAAGCACAAGGAAAAGGGGTCGTTGTAGGCGACGAATTTACCGCATTAAATCCAAGCGAAGGTTGGTGGGGCGAAGGCGACGAAAAAATATATGTAGACGACGATTTTAAGCGAAATTTTCCCTCTCATTTTGGAACAGGAACCGAGGATTATTACGGTTGGGCAGGGGGTGTAGTGCCTACGCCAAATGATGAATTCTCTAAGCCTTTTCTTGGAAATATCATTGTAGGAGAGCAAAATGCAATGGGATACAATGTGTGTTCTCGTACTAGAGTACTCGATGCCATTCCTTTTGAAAAACGAATAAAATTTGATATGGAAGCCTCTTGTGGTACCCGTTCTAGCTGGTTTTTCTTGCAATACACGCAAACTACCTTTTGGTATGCCATTTCAGGAGTGAAACACAATCGACTGCCTTTGCCCGAAATGGCAGCGAAGCCGTTACCTACACTTCAAGAGTTGAGGTCAAAAGTCGAAAACGCAAAGAAAAAACAATACGTAGTTGATGGAGCCGTAGAAGCGGAGTTGTATAAAGTTAGAACCAAAAGCAACAGCGTAATCGAAAACTTAGAAGAATTTTCTATCTGGGGAGAAATCAGCAATGGAAAAATGCTCAATCTATGGTTTGAAAAAGCAGACGATTATGCCGAGTTCATAATTACAGAGCAGTTTGAAAAATCCAAATTACAAATGTGTACTACTGTTGGTCCTACTTGTGGCGCATTCGATATTTATGTAAATGGAATTAAAAAAACAATACAAAATTTTAACACACATCATTCCGGAATGGTCACTCCATTGATTCAACTGGGCGAATGCGAACCCGTAGATAATACTTTTACGATTCGTTTGGTTTACAAAGGAAAACCTACTAATGCCGAAGGAAACAGAAAGCAGTATGGATTAGGAATTGACTATTTTTTAATCGAAAACAATTTCCTCAAAGGGGGGAAAAATTAATTAATTTATTTATTATTCAAAACTAATGTTAAAAAAAGCAGTTTATTATTATTTTATTATGAGCGGATTGTTTATTTCTATTGCTCAATCACAAACCAAGATTATACAAAAAAAAGGAATTATTGAAATAGAAAATCAATGGGTAAAGGCGCGGTTTACTCCGCAAGGAATGCGTATTCAGCAAGAATATTTTTCTAAGAAAGAAGAGAAATGGGTTTTGGTGGTAAGTTCTTTTGCTAGTCCAAAAGAATTTCCAAAGGGAGCAACCCAATTGTTCAATGACCAATTGGATTTAGAACATCGATTTTTAGCCTCCAATGTATTGCAAACAATTACGGTGGACAAGGGGAATAATCGGGTAAAACTCCTTGGGAAATCAGGAAAAAATGCGTTTGTACAATACATCTCGCTTCCTAAAGATCAGCATTATTTTCATATCGAAACCGAAGCTGTTTTGTCAGGAAGTCCTGTTCAATTGGATTATTTGCTTTCGACTTTTACTTTTAATTTAAACGGAATTCCATCCTTTATTCATACACCCGGATTGAAATTCGACAATGAAGATTCCAAACAAAACCGATTCAAATTATTGCCTGCTCAAGACCAAATCATAGGGGATCGAGCCTTTCATGCGCCTGCCGTAATTATGCAAGAAAAAGGATTGTTTGCAGCCTTAGTTCCCGATTTGAATGCGATTAATAAATATGCAGTAGTTTCGCCAGATGCCCGACGGACTATCGATATTGCTCGTAATATCTATTCGGCACCTATTGTGGATTCGAAATACACGATGCCTACTGGCTTGGATTTGAACGTGAAATCAGGACTTACTCCAAAGCCTGTTTTTACTTTCGGATTCATGGATAATATCATAGCGCATCATATTCGATACCAACGAACCAATGATAAGAGTATGATTCGAACGCTGAATTCCAATCGATTGAAATATGCTTTCGATTTGTTTGTTGATGCACAAGCAAACGAGAATACGGCTTTTCAGCAGGTAAGCCAACATCAGTGGAGAGAGTACGGTCATGAGGTATTTATGAATCATCCCCATTTGACGATGCCTTTTGAAGAATATTTCAGATTAGTCGATTCAATTACATTTAACCCTAGTAAATACCCTGATATTGATTTGCCTTTGAAAGGATACGAAGACCACGGCTCTTGGCTGCAGTTTGATATGAATGGAGTGGCCGTTGGAGGGTATCGTTCGGCAATTAATTGGTGGAACGATGTGATTCATAATTCCGATTTTTGGAATAATGCTCGGGATGCTTCTGGATTTTGGTTTTGGGGCAAGCAACTCAATAAGCCCGATATGATAGATAAAGCGCATCGTATTATTAATTTTTGTTTGCAAGCACCACGCAATGAACACGGTTTGTTTGCTACCCTATACAATGCCAATGACAAAACTTGGGGGTTGCAATTTTCGGATCCGCCTCATGGCAAGAATCAGTTTTTTTTGCGAAAAAGCGATTCGTATGAGATTACAGCTATGAGTAAAACAGGAGCGCATTTATTAGATTATTATTTGCGTTGCGAAAAAGACGAACGCATTGTCGACTATTTAAAACCGTATGCCAATTGGCTTATTACAGTTGTCGATTCTCGCGGGGCAGTTCCTTCCTATGTAACCACCCAAATGGAGCAATCAACCATATTAAAATACAGTGCGCATCCCGCAGCCAGTATGTGGTTTTTGGCGGCCATGTACAACGCTACGAAGGATAACAACTACCGAGATGCTGCTGAGAAAATAGCTCAATTCTTAGAAAAAGAAATTCTTCCAGAACAAAAATGGATTGATATGGAGCAGTATTATTCGGACGGATTGAAACCTTTGGCTTTTGACCGAGATGTGTGGCAGCATCAAATTGCCCGAGGAAATCTCTCTACTATTTGGGCTAGCGAAGGATTTGCTCAGTTATATACGGCTACTCAAAATCCCAAGTATTTGAAAGAAGGGGAGTCGTGTATTGATTATCTTAGTTTTTCGCAATGCTCTTGGAATCCGCATTTTATTTATACGGCCTTCCCTTTCGGAGGATTTACTGCCGATAATGCCGATAATGCAACGATGCTCGATGCCCGTCAAGCAGAAACCGTAAAGCCCTATATTTGGTATGGCAAAATGCTAGGGCGACAAGATTTAATCGAAAGAGGCGTAGCGGCAGCCCGATCTTCGGCTGTTTTATTGAATTTACCCACTCATAAAGCGAATGGAATTTATGAATATACGAATATTTATTCTTACGGATTAGGCCCTGAAAATATTGACCACGAAGCCCATCCACAATCGGCAATGCGAACCAGTCCGAGTTGGGGCGAGGGTTCAGGAATATTTACAGGTTTGGCTGAAGCTTATCGGGAATTGCAAGGAGGCTATATTGATTTTGATAAAAAAATAGCCGTAGGAGTTAACGGCATAGTAATAAAAGAGGCTTCTTTAAAAGAAAAAGTTATATATTTATCCATCAAAAATACACTTTCAGATTTGAAAATGCCATGGACTAAGAATTTTAATATACAATTAAAGGTTCAAGGTTTGAAAAAAGGGGTATATGAAGTGTTTATCAATGGAAAAAATCAAGGAGCGGTAAATAGTGAGAAAGATTGGATACTTATGATATATACTGGTGGGAAGATTGGAATAAAAAAATAATTTTTTAGACAATATAGAAAAACAACTTGAGAGAGCCACTTTATCCTAATTGGCAAAAAAGAATTTTATCAAAGAAATTAATAGTAAACAATAATAATTTAAAAAAAAACGAAAATGAAAAAAATCCTTCCAGTAGCTTCAATCGCGTTAATCATGGCATTTGGAGCATGTAAAAAAGCAGAAAAGACAACCAATTCAGCAGTTGCAACAGAGGAATATGCTAAAGGCAGCTTTGGCTACGATTTGAATTTCTTAAAAAAGTACCACAAAGATTTAGTTGTACTAGGAAAAGACAGCACAGGAGCTCAGGTTATTATTGCACCAGGATACCAAGGGCGGGTGATGACCAGTACTGCCGAAGGAAGCAAAGGGGCTAGTTTTGGTTGGGTTAATCACGAGTTAATTGCTTCTGGGAAGCCAGCAGAACACATCAATGTATTTGGAGGAGAAGAACGCTTTTGGTTAGGGCCAGAAGGAGGACAATTTTCTATTTTCTTCAAAAAAGGAGTTACATTCGATTTTGCGAACTGGTTTGTTCCTAAAGAATTGGATACCGAAGCGTTTACCTTGGTTTCAAGTACAGATACCGAAGCTAAGTTTGAAAAAGAAATGCACTTGGAGAATTTTTCAGGAAATACATTCGATTTGTTGGTAAACAGAGATATTAAATTATTGGATAAAAAAGCAATCGAGAATGCTTTGACAACCGCCTTGCCAGAAGGCGTGCAAGCAGTGGGTTTTGAGTCGCAAAATACGTTGACCAATAAAGGAACAAAGGCTTGGGACAAAAAAACAGGAATGCTTTCGATTTGGATTCTGAGTATGATGAATGCTTCAGATAAAACTACTGTGGCAGTACCTTACAAGCAAGGAGACGAAAAACAATTGGGTAAGATAGTAACCGATGATTATTTTGGAAAAGTTCCTGCCGACCGACTCAAAGCGGATAAGGGGTTGATTTTGTTCAAAGCCGATGCCAATCATCGCAGCAAAATAGGCGTTTCTCCTTCAAGAGCCTTGCCTTTATTAGGAAGTTACGATGCTGTGAATGGTGTATTAACTATTGCTCAGTTTGATTTACCTAACGGTGCCAAAGATTATGTGAATTCATTATGGAAAATGCAAGACAATCCATTTTCTGGCGACGCAGCGAATTCCTATAATGATGGTCCAATTGACGGAAAACAGTTAGGTAAATTTTATGAAGTAGAAAGTTCATCGCCAGCGGCTGCTTTGTCTCCAGGCAAAAGCATCCAACACAAGCACAGAACCATCCATTTGAAAGGAAACAAAGAGAGTTTGGATGTAATTGCAAAAAAAATATTAGGCGTTGGTGTGGATGCTATTGCGTTGTAATAGTGTCTTTTTTAAATAAAAATGAGACCGTCTTTTGGCGTCTCATTTTTATTTAAAAATAGCAGTAGAATAGAATGGCTAGTAGAATTGTTTTGTCAAGGTTTGCTTCTTTGATTTGAAGTCTAATTTCGCTCAAAGCCTTACTTATTTGGCTTTCTACTGTTTTTACTGAAATTTTAAGATGTTCTGCAATTTCTTCATAAGTCAATCCTTCGGTCTTGCTCATGATAAAAATTTCTTTTCTTTTTGGAGGTAGTTGCTCTATTATTTGAGCAATATGCTTCAGTTTTTTTTGGGTGTGTTCTTCATCGCATTCTATCAATTCAAGAACGGCTGTTTTTTGAATTTTTTCTGATAAACTTTCTTTCCGTTTCTCTTTTTTATATTCATTTATAAAGGAATAATAGGCTGCTTTATACAAATAGCTTTTGATAGAGCTGGTAATCTCTATTTCACTTCTGTTTTTCCAGAGTTTAAAAATGACTTCTTGTACAATATCTTCCGCTTTGTCATAATCTCGCGTCAAACCATTTGTGTAAAATACAATTTCTTTGTATTTGGTTTCATATAAATATTTATATGCTTCTTCGTTTCCTTTCTTAAGTGCGTCAATTAAGGAATGGTCATGTTTAAAAGAATAAGGCATATTTATCTTGCTATTTTTGGTAATGATTTACAGTATGTTATAAATTTTATATAAAAAAATAAAAAAAAGTAAGGGGGTTTTATTTTTAGATTGTCTTACTAGAGGCGAATTAACATAAAATTAAGTTAATAACAAACTTAAAAATATAAAAGACTGGTAGGTATATGGAAGAAATAGAAATAATCTTGTTAAAATATTTCAAAGGAGACACCACTTTGGGAGAAGAGGAGTTTTTAGAAGAGTGGATTTTAAATAATCGACAGGAGTACGCTGAAGCAGTTAAAGTTTATTTTTCGACCTTAGAGTTAAAGCATCCTATTGATACAGATTTAGCATACCAAAAGTTTATCGAAAAGACAAATGAGACTAAGATAATTTCTATATCTAAAACAAAAGTGTTTTCTAGAATTTTAAAATATGTGGCGGTATTTGTTGGTATAGCGATAAGTTCTTTTTTATGGTATCAGAATGGTTACAAGCAAAACCTTGTGGTGTCTCAGGCTAAAAATAGAGCTTATGATAAGGCTACTTTGGTCTTAGCAGATGGCACGGAAGTAGATTTGGAGGAGCATCAAAATGAAGAAATAAAGGCAGTTGCTGGTGCTAAAATTGTTAATAAGACCAAAGTGTTAAAATTTAGTTCGCTTGCCAATGCAATAACTATAAACTCTGGCGAAATAACTTATAATACATTATATGTCCCTAATGGAGGGATTTATCAAATCGAATTGCCAGATGGTACATCAGTTTGGTTAAATTCAGCCACTTCATTGAAATTTCCAACGCAGTTTGTTGGAAAAGAAAGGGTGGTTTCTGTAGAAGGAGAAGCTTATTTTGAAGTCAAAAAAGATAAGAAGAAGCCCTTTATAGTGCAAACTAAAACAGCCAATGTAACGGTTTTGGGGACTCATTTTAATGTGAGTTCTTATGGTGATGATGACTTTTTTAGCACAACATTGTTAGAGGGGAGTGTTCAGTTGAGTGCTTTGAATCAGGGGATTGTCAACGTGATTTTGAAACCAGGTCAAAAGGGGAGTTTGGTTAAAGGAAATAATTCTTCAATAGGGGTAGATGTGGTAGATGTTTACCAAGAGGTAGCCTGGAAAGAGGGAAATTCTTTTTGAAAAAGAGAAGCTGGCTACTATCATGGAAAAATTAAGACGATGGTATGATGTGGACTTTAAGTTTGAAAATCCATCGGCGGCAAATTGCACTTTTACAGGAGTTGTTAAAAAAGACCAAACTTTAGAATATCTGTTGGATCTTATTAGTAAAACTTCTAATGTGAAGTTTGAAATGGTAAAAATGCCAAAAAACAATAAAAAAATGATAAAAATTAGAAAGAATCAATAAAAAAAGCTAGAGAAAGGCGCCAACATTTCCCTAGCTATAAGCTATTTAATTAATTTAAAAAAAACTCTAGACGAGAGCAATTTATTAACTATTAAACAAACAAATTTATGAAAAAAAAGTTACACTTACCCCCATGTGACGGTATTTTAACCAAACAAAAAAAATTAATTCTTTGGATAATGAAGAAATCTTTGTTTTTTCTCATTGCCTTTTTTAGTATCACCTCTTTTGGTTACACACAGGTTTTTTCCTTAAAGCTAGGAAAGGTTCCTCTAAGGGAATGTTTTGATAAAATTAAAAAGAAGGAAATGTTGCTTTATTTTATAGTGATGACGAACTTGATGTCAGTAAGTTAGTTGAAGTTAGATATAAGAACAAATCGGCTTTAGAAATGATTTCGGATTTGGTAGGTTCGGATTATGATGTAAAATTGATGGATAACTCGGTTATTGCAATTATGCCTTCATTAAAAAAAGCTACTATAATCGAAGAAGTTGTTGATATTACTATTACCGGAAAGATAACAAACGAGTCTGGACAAAGTGTGGTTGGGGCGAACGTGTTATTAAAAGGCACTAAAAGAGCTGTGCAAACGGATTTAGACGGTAATTTTTCTATTAAAGTTCCAGATGAAGGAGGAACTTTGGTCATCTCTTACATAGGGAGTGTGACTCAAGAAATAAAAGTTTCTAAGACAAACTACTAATTTGAAAGTTGTTTTAAAACAAGAAGCTGAAAAGCTAGATGATGTTGTGATCAATGTTGCTTTTGGTAAACAAAAGAAGAAAAGTGTTGTCTCTTCTATTACTACCGTTAGACCAGGAGATCTTCGAGTGGCTTCAAGTAATTTGACAACTGCATTAGCAGGAAGAATTGCGGGAATAATTGCTTATCAAAGAAGTGGGGAACCTGGAAGGGATAATGCAGAATTTTTTGTTAGAGGGGTAACAACTTTCGGATATGGGTCTAGTCCATTAATCCTTATCGACGGAGTAGAGTTGTCGGTTGATGATTTGAGAAAATTACATCCTGACGATATTGCTGCTTTTTCTATAATGAAAGATGCTACTGCTACGGCTCTTTATGGGGCGAGAGGAGCAAACGGAGTAATTTTTGTTACTACAAAGGAGGGGAAAGAAGGGCCAGTAAGGGTTTCGGCACGCGTAGAAAGTTCTTTTTCTTTACCAACCACTCATATTAAATTTGCAGATCCTATTGCTTATATGCGATTGGGTAACGAAGCTGTTCTGACTCGTGATCCTTTAGGGATTGCGCCTTATTCTCAAGAGAAGATTGACAACACTATCGCTGGGACAAATCCTCTATTGTATCCTACTGTCGATTGGCAAAAAGAATTGTTTAAAGATTATACCATAAACAAACGCGCTAATTTTAGTCTTAGTGGTGGTGGTGCTATAGCAAAATACTATGTGTCGGTTTCTGCTTCCCAAGACAATGGGATATTAAAAGTTCCTAAAATTAGTAACTTCAATAGTAATATTGATTATAAACAATATAATTTACACTCTAGTACTAACATTAATTTAAATGAAACTTCTAAATTAAAATTGAGTTTTAATGTTGGTTTTTCGGATTATATAGGTCCGATAAATGGAGGTCAAGATGTTTATTTTCAGGTAGTTCGTACTAATCCGGTGTTGTTTAGACCTTTTTATGACAAAGATGAGGCTACACAATATAATAAATATGTACTATTTGGGAACTTTGATAAAGGACAATACTTAAATCCTTATGCCGAAGTGGCAAAAGGATACCAAGAAGGAAATTCGTCTAAGATTATTGCTCAAGTAGAGTATAATAAAAATTTAAGCGCGATTACTAAAGGGCTTGATTTTAAACTTATTTTTAATGGAACTAAAGAATCCTCTTACGCAGTAAATCGTTCTTACAATCCTTATTATTTTGCGTATGCTAAAAATCAAATAACTGGAGAAAATTATCTGCAAGCATTAAATCCAAACACAGGAACTGATTATTTGGATTATAGAGAAGGTGGAAAAAGTGTAGCGTCAACGACTTATATAGAATCCAATTTAACTTATAGTCGAGAAATTGATAGTAAAAATGAGATAAGCGGATTGTTAGTAGGAACCTTGAATAATAGATTGCTTTCTAATGCGGGAACATTACAAAAGTCGCTTCCTTACAGAAATATGGGACTTTCAGGACGTTTTACTTATGCTTATAGCCAGAAATATTTTGCGGAATTTGATTTTGGATACAATGGATCTGAAAGATTTTCCAAAAAGAACCGTTGGGGATTTTTTCCTGCCGCAGGGATAGGTTGGTTAGTTTCTGATGAGAAATTTTTTAAGAATTTTAAAAGTACAATCAGTAAATTCAAGCTTAAAGGCACCTATGGTCTAGTAGGAAATGACCGAATAGGTAGTGATGACGATCGTTTTTTCTATTTATCTGAGGTAAATTTAAACAACCCTGCTTTTGGATATACTACAGGAGATACTTTTCAAAATACAACTTCAGGAGTTCAAATTAGTCGTTATGCTAATGATTTAATTACTTGGGAAAAAGCTAAAAAAATAAATATAGGTGCCGAATTTACTTTTTTCGACAAATTTGATTTAAACATAGATGCTTTTAAAGAAGTTAGGTCAAATATTTTGTCAGATCGAATTTTACCTTCAACCCTAGGATTGCAGGCTAATGTAAGGGCTAATGTAGGAGAGGTAAGTGCAAAAGGAATCGATGGGTCATTAGTGTACAAGCAAAATTTTAAAAACGGAGCATGGATGCAAATAATGGCGAATTTTACGTATGCTACTAATAAAATCATTAAGATTGAAGAGCCAGATTATTCTGCAACCCCTTGGTTATCTAGAGTAGGACAGCCTATAAATCAAGTTTGGGGATATGTTGCCGAACGATTGTTTGTAGATGATCAAGAGGCTAAAAATTCACCTTCGCAATTTGGTAGCCCAGGAGTAGACTACGGAGGGGGTGATATCAAATATAAGGATATTAACGGCGATGGAAAAATATCTGGATTAGATCAGGTTCCTATCGGAAATCCTACGGCTCCAGAAATGGTATATGGTTTCGGATTCTCTGCAGGCTACAAAGGATTCGACCTATCTTGCTTTTTTCAAGGAGGAGCCAATTCTTCTTTTTGGATAAATCCTTATGCAACAGCTCCATATATCAATAATCAACAATTATTAAAAGCGTATGCTGACAATCATTGGTCTGAAGACAACCGAAATATTTATGCCTTATGGCCTAGACTTTCGGACAAGCCTATAGCTAACAATCTACAAACAAGTACTTGGTTTATGCAAGATGGAGCTTATTTGAGATTAAAAACTCTTGAAATTGGATACAGCATACCAGATCGATTTGTTCAAAAGTACAAAATTGATAAAGTGCGAATTTATAGTAGTGGTACCAATTTGTTTGTATTGAGTAAATTCAAATTATGGGATCCTGAATTGGCTGGGAATGGGTTAGGTTATCCAACTCAACAAGTTTTTAATTTAGGTCTAAATGTGTCATTTTAAAAAACAACAACAATGAATAAATATATATATATAGGATTGCTCTTTGTGGCAAGTTTATACACCTCTTGCTCTAAGGATTATCTGGATGTTATTCCTGATAACGTAGCAACTATTGATAATGCTTTTTCGAGTAAATTCAACGCCTTAAACTTTTTTGGTACCTTATATACTGCCTTACCTAATCCAGGGGATGTCGATGCTAACCCTGCTTTAAATGGGATGGATGAAATTTGGTACCCTAGTCATAAAAATTTAGAGTTTAAGATTGGTCCAAGAATTGCAAAAGGAAATCAAAATGCAACATCTCCATTAGGAAATAAATGGACAGGAAGTTCTCCTAAGGATTTGTATGTAGCTATTCGTAATTGTAATATTTTTTTGAGTCGAATTGATGAAGTCAAAGAAATACAGCCTTACGAGAACAAACAGCTTAAGGCAGAGGCTACATTTTTAAAGGCCTATTATCACTTTTATTTGGTAACTATGTATGGACCTGTTGTGATTAATGATACTGCAATTCCTGTTTCGGCAGGTTCGAACGATATTCAAGTTGCTAGAAGTACCGTAGATGAGTGCTTTAAATATATAGTAGAAACGATGGATAAGGCTATAGCTGATTTGCCAATAGAATCCATTTTTAAAAATGCCGAATTAGGGAGGGTAACCAAACCCATTGCTATGGCTATCAAAGCAAGAGTCTTAGTTACCTATGCTAGTCCCTTATTTAACGGGAATACTGTATACAATGATTTCTTGAACAAAGAAGGAAAACCTCTTTTTCCACAAACATACGATGCTACTAAATGGGAAAAAGCAGCTAAAGCAGCCAAAGAGGCCATTGATGTTTGTCAAGAAGCGGGATTTAAATTACTTCAAAAGGAGGATTATCTCACTTCACGTCCTCTAAATAATGCTACTCTTTTGAGAGCTGCTTTGCGAATGAGAGTTACTGAGAAATGGAATTCTGAAATTATTTGGGGACATACTGCAAACACTTTTGTAACTGAGAGGGATGCGATACCACGTTTGTTTGGACAAACAGGATTTGCTGCTTATGGAAGGCATTGTGCTCCTATTGGAATTGCAGAAACCTATTATTCAAAAAATGGGGTTCCCATAGAAGAAGATACTCAATTTGATTATGACAATCGCTATTCGACTAAAACAGCTACTGTAAGTGATCAATACGAAGTAGTTCCTAATGCATCTACTGCTATATTAAATTTTGATCGTGAAAATCGTTTTTATGCCGATTTAGGATTTGATCGAGGTGTTTGGTTTGGTAATGGAAAGGAATTGACAGATGCCGATGTTTGGCATCCTGAATCACGAAAAGGAGAATATTCCTCTGTAGACGGTTCTGATGTTACCTCTATTACAGGTTATTATGTTAAAAAATTAGTGTCTATCAAGACGACTGTAGGCGATCGTGGAGATAATCTTAATGCTACTCGATACTCTTTTCCTATTATTCGTTTAGCAGATTTGTATTTATATTATGCCGAAGCTTTAAACGAAACTAAAGCAGCTCCAGATGCTTCGGTATATCAATATATCGATTTGGTGCGAAAAAGAGCGGGACTTGATGGAGTAGTAAATAGTTGGGCTAATTTTTCTAAAAACCCAGGGAAACCAAGCTCCAAAAGTGGAATGAGAGATATTATACGACAAGAAAGAATGATTGAAATGTCATTTGAAGGAGACCGCTTTTGGGATTTAAGAAGATGGAAATTGGCTAAATATTACATGAACAGACCAATCAAAGGATGGAATGGGCAAGGAGAAACTAGAGCTGAATATTACAATGTTAAGACCTTGTTTACACCTACTTTTTCTGAAAGAGATTATCTATGGCCTATACCTGAAAATGAAATCATACGTCAACCTGGTTTAATTCAAAATCCAGGATGGTAATTACTCATCAATTAAAAATACACATCATGAAAAAAATAAAATTAGCAGCATTTCTTATTTTGCTCATTTTCGTAGCTTGTTCGGAATATGAACATGGACCAAGTTCTACAGATTCAACAAAACCGGTAGGAGTTACGAATGTAATAGTAACTCCTATCAATGGAGGACTCAAACTGACCTATAATTTGCCAAGTGACAAGGATATTTTATATGTAAAGGCAGCCTATACTAACAACAAAGGAATTGAATCTGAGGTAAAATCGTCTTCGTTTAAAAATACGATTGAAATTTTAGGATACGATGATCTTAATGTAAAGAATGTAAAACTTTATGCGGTAGATCGTTCTGAAAACAAGTCTGATCCTATTTCTGTTACAGGAAGTCCTTTGATTTCACCACTACGATTAGTTGCCAATACTATTACTATGGTTCCTGATTTTGGAGGAGTGAGACTTACTTGGGATAACCTTGTAAAAGCCCCAGTATCTATTGAGCTATTTGCAGCAAATAAAACTACTGGAAAATTAGAGTTAATCAGAACCGAGTATACTGAGTCCAAAATTGGAAGGGCTAATTTGAGAGGACTTCCGGCTGTTGCTATTGCAGTTGCTGCCGTAGTAAAAGATCGTTACGGCAATATATCTGATACTATATATCCTAATACTCCTGACAAAAAAGTTACTCCTCTAGCTGAGGAACGCTTGGATAAAAAGAAATTTGTAAAAGTGATATTGCCCAATGATAGTAATTGGAATCAATATGGATGGAGTTACGAACAACTCTTCGATGATAATGTCAATACGGTAGGTCACACTATAGCCAACTCTACATTTCCTGTTATACTTACAGTGGATTTAGGAGTAAATGTAGCTTTGAGTCGATTTAATGTGTTAGAAACGCAACTTGATCCTAGCTTTGCTTTTTCGACTGCTCAGCCAAAAAAATATGCCTTATACGGTTCAAAAACCATTCCTAATAGCACAGGAGATTTAAAGGATTGGATTTTGTTGCGTGATTGCGAATCGATAAAACCGTCAGGGAGCCCCACAGGCTCGAATACTCCAGACGATATTGCACGATTCAAAGCAGGAGATGAATTTGGATTTGATAGCCTTACTGAAGTTCGGTATGTAAGATTGGTAATTTATTCTCCTTGGGGTGCTTCATGGATTCATTTTTCTGAATTGACCTTTTGGGGGCAAATAATAAAATAATAATATAATAAATATGAAAAATATGAAAATATTAAAATATTGGGTCGCTTTATTGACGTTGTCTGTATTTGCGGTTTTTAACTTCCTGTACGGACACATTTGATATACCACAACTAAAAAGTGGAGAAATCATTTATTCAAATAAAGTAGATACAGTATCCGCTTTAGCTGGTAACAAAAGAGTAAAAATTGTAGGCTACATTACAAATGCATTTAATGCAAAAGAAATTGTGGTGTCTTGGAATAAAGGAAAAAACAGTCAAATATTTCCTTACACTAAATCAACCAGTACTGATAAATTGGATTTAATTGTTGTTAATCTTCCCGAAGGGCCCCTATCAGTTTCAGGTGTATTCTAGAGATGCTGATGGAAACACATCGATTAAAACTACTGTTTTTGGAAATGCTTATGGAGATGTATTTCAATCTACCCTGAGTCCTAGAATTATAAATAGCTTTAGTTATAATAGCACTATTAAATCAGCAACTGTTACTTTCAAGACCCAAGAAGAATTAGCTAGAGTAACGGAAGTGAAATATACTAATTTATCAGGAAATGAGGTGGTTAAGACTATTTTAGGAGTAGATAGCAGCGTTATTTTGGATCAGTTAGATAGTTCTAAATTAATTCAATATAGGACATCCTATGCACCTACCCCTCTTGACGCAAAAAAACAGGAAACTTCAATTGATTTATTCTTTTCTAATTGGAAGGAGTACAAGTTTACAGCTATCAAATCAGTACTGGAATCAACCATTCTTACTCCTTTAAATGGCGGAGTTAATGTAAGTTGGAATAATCCTACTAATTACCCTGTAAAATATACTTTGGCATATACAGGAGGGACTACTACGATTAGTTCAAGTCTTTCGACAGATAGTAAAGATGCTTTTGGATTGGCATCTGGAAGCCAAACAATAACTGTCTCACTTTCTGACAATTATAATAACACTATAACAAAAGATTTGTAGTTGTTGTTCTTCCCCTTAGTAAATATGAAGGGACTTATACAGAGTCAGGTGCTTTTGTAAGAATACCTCTAACTGGAGCTCCTACAACCACCACGGTAGCTGGAGATGTCTTTCTTTTGTCTGTTACTGCCAATACTGTAAAAGCTCAAACAGCTACGGGATTTGCTTACCAAATTAAAGTAAATGCAGATAACACAGTTACCATTATGAATGATCCAACAGCTACGGAAACAATCATTCCCCAAGTAGGTGTTGCGTCTAGTTATGATCCAACTTTGAAAATATTTGATTTGCATTATCAATATACTTCATCTTCTGGCACAATAAGAAAATTTGATACTCAATTGAAATTAAAGTAAAAAATAGTATCAAGGAATAGATTATCATGTGTTTTTTAGAGCCCCTCAATTTAATTATTAATTGAGGGGCTTTATGATTTTCATTAATACCACCAAGTTGTTTCTAGAGTACAATCATCAGTCTATCAATAGACTCCTCAAAACATCGTCTATTAAGATTATAGAAGAGTTCGTCAAAATAATTTTGTAAAGAATATTGTTGAACTAAACCTTCGATAGCTGCATACCGCATATACTGACCTTGAATTTCGTTTTTCAAACAAATATAGCACTTGTTAACTAATATTTTCCCTTAAAAGGACTTGAAAAAGTAGCATTAGAGTTCGGATTAATGACTTTAGGATATAATTTGAGAAATAAAGGGCTCACATAAAAAAGTTGGGGAGAAGTTCTAAATTTGTCTAAAAAAACAAATGGATTTTTCAATTTTTTCTTCCTTTTTACCAGAAGGGCTATTGATACATTTTGATATTGTCGATTTCAAAGAGTTAGGAGATTTACATACAAAGAAAGACTGTTTATTCATTTATTTAGATGAGAAAAACATACTGCCAAATAATTATGATTTGAATGAATTTGAGTCAAAAGGATTCTACGAACGAACTTTAATTCAAGACTTTCCAATTAGAGGAAAGGCGGTTTATTTAGGCATTAGAAGGCGTCGATGGCGAAATAAATTTGATAAATCAATAGAAGTTAAAAGTGATTATACTTTTATAGCAGAAGGTTCAAAATTGACCGTTGAACTTTCTGATTTTTTAAAAGATACAGGTCGAGACCCGAGAAGATACGATAAGTAATATCGCCAGTTATTACGGAGTCAAAGCCAATTTATTGCAACGCCATTACAAGAAAAAAGTTAGTGGATTTAAGGATTGGGATCAGTTCAATCACTCCGAAGATTATTTGATTTATCCTCAGAATATAGGTGAAAATCTAGGAATTGATGAGTTAAGTTTGTCAAAAGGAGAACTCTATACCTTTGTAACCAATAAAAACGGTAGAGGCAAGAAAAAAAACATTAGTAGCAGTTATAAAAGGCACTAAAAGTCAAGATATTATTGATGTTTTAAACAAAATTCCGTTAGAAAAAAGGAAGTTGGTAAAGGAAATTACCCTTGATATGGCTAATAATATGCAATTGGCTTCAAGAATATGTTTTCCAGAAAGCAATTTGGTTACCGATCGTTTTCACGTAGTAAAGCTGGTAATGGAAGCCTTGCAACATCAAAGAATTAAGTTACGATGGGAAGCAATTGAAAAAGAAAATCAAGCCATTAAAATAGCCAAAGAACAAGGAATTAAATATGTTCCTATCGTTTTTGAAAATGAGGACACTCCAAAACAATTATTAGCTAGAAGCCGTTATATTATTGCTAAAAAAACAAATGAATGGACTCCTAATCAGAAGGTAAGAGCCGAATTGTTATTCAAAATTTATCCACACTTACATCAAGCATATAAACACACTCTCGAGTTCAGGAACATCTATGAACAAACCTCAAAAGAATTAGCCAAAGAACAATTTTTAAACTGGATTGAAAAAACAAAATTATTAAAATTAAATGATTTTAATACCGCAGCAAACAGCTTAAAATATCATTTAGAAACCATTTTATACCATTGATTTTTATAAAATAGTCCAAAAACACTCGAAACATTTTTTTTATTCACATTGGACTAAAATATAAAAATCGTATATTTGGCTTAAGAAAGAAAATATATGTCGTCACCAAAAATATTTACAATAAAGGAGAGCTTGTCGGAGCTCAAAAAAATTCAAAAAAAGAGCAACCCCATGATTGCAAAGAGAGTACATGCTTTACTTGTTTTTAAAGAAAATGAACTGAATGGAATTTCTAAAAGAGAGGTTGCTCAAGCCATAGGGGTTAATCATAATAGTATTCAGTCGTGGCGCGACCTCTATATTAATGGAGGGATTGAACTACTGACAAGACATTCTAAAAAAGGATACAAGCCCAGTGTTATAACTTTGGAAGAAGAGCAAGCTTTAAGAGAACAGATGTTTAATCCTGAAAACGGGTTTGTTGGATACGTCGAACTGTTAGCTTGGTTTGATGAAAAGTTTGGGAAACAAACTAATTACAGCACTTTCAAAGGGTACGTTTATAGAAAATTCAAGGCAAAAATAAAGACCGCAAGAAAAATTCATGTTAAGAAAGACCAAATTAAGGTTGAGGATTTTAAAAAAATTTCAGTAAAGAATGTGAAAACATCTACAACGAAAAAGGATGGGGATTTAAAACAATAAACTTGTATTGTCAAGATGAAAGTCGGTTCGGGATGTTTACTAGAAACGGAAAAGCCTTAACGGCAAAAGGAATTAAGCCGATATGTGTCTTTCAACAAGTATTCAAAGCCACATGGTTATTTGGTGCTTATTCACCATTTACAGGAGATCATTTTGAATTGGAATTACCCCATTGCAATTCAAATAATTTTCAACTATTCCTAAATGAATTTTCAAAAGAGAGACCTGATGAATTTAAAATAATAATCTTAGATAATGGTGCATTTCACAAATCAAAGACCCTTACCATTCCAAATAACATAGCGTTACTTTTTATCCCACCATATTCACCAGAACTCAATCCCTCAGAAAAAATATGGTGGCGAATGAAAAGGGCTTTTACTGGAAAACTGCACAAATCACTAGAAGAGGTAAGTTCTTTCATAGAGAATGAGGTGAAAAAACTAACTAATGAAATTGTCAAGAAAACCTGTGAATTTGAATATATCGTTTCATCTCCTTTTTGGACTAAACTGTATTAGTCAATGGTATTAAACTTCTTCATCAAACGACATACAAATGCAAACGCAGAATCATTTAATTCTAAAATAAAACTCTTTAGAGCAAATCTAAGAGGTGTAGTTGATGTGAAATTCTTTCTATTCAGAATGGAAAAACTTTTTGCTTAATCCCCAAAAAAATTACGTGAGCCTTTTTAAACTGGATTGAAAAGACAAAATTATTAAAATTAAATGATTTTAATACCGCAGCAAACAGCTTAAAATATCATTTAGAAACCATTTTAAACTTCTTCATCAAACGACATACAAATGCAAACGCAGAATCATTTAATTCTAAAATAAAACTCTTTAGAGCAAATCTAAGAGGTGTAGTTGATGTGAAATTCTTTCTATTCAGAATGGAAAAACTTTTTGCTTAATCCCCAAAAAAATTACGTGAGCCAAATAAAGTCGCTTTTGGAGGACAGCTTTTTTAGCTTTTCAAAATAAAAAGATAAATCTTGTCAAACAAACTGAAATGAAAAAAACAGCATCAAAAACGTTTTTGATGCTGTTTTTTTATTTCTGTGTCTAATAATCTGTATCGATTTTTAGGACGTATGTTAGCAGTTTTTACAAAGCGGTAATAATAAATTCGCTTCGTCTATTTTGTTGGTGTTCCTCTTCTGTACATTCAACACCATCTGCGCATTTATTTACTAATTGAGTTTCTCCATATCCTCTGCCAGTTAATCGGTTGGCATTAACTCCATTTTTTACCAACCATTTTATGGTAGATTTTGCTCTTCTATCCGATAAAACTTCATTGTATTTGAATGTTTGTCTGCTGTCAGTATGAGAACGAATATCGAGTTTCATAGTTGGATTTTGGTTTAAGACATCCAATATTTTTTCTAAATCCAATGCTGCTTCTTGTCGAATGTTATATTTATCTAAATCGAAATAAATCATTTTAATTCCAAAACATTTTCCTAAATCATCTCCAATAGCCACCTTGCAGCCTTCTTTTTCTAATGCAAAAGGTAAGTTGGTTTTTCCGTTTTCTGCTGCAATCGTAATTTTTTGTTCCTTGGTAGCGTATCCTTTATTTTCGGCTCTTACATTATACGTTTTTCCGCATTCTACGGTAAAAGAATACTTTCCATTTTGGTCAGAGAGGGTAGTGCTTACCAAATTAAATTCGTTGTCAAACAAGCTTAATTTTGTATTAGGTAAAATTTCGCCAGTCGCCAAATCGGTAATTAATCCATATAATTCTTGTTCGCAAACTAGTTTTTTGGTTTCCAAAAATTTGTATATATCATCATACCCTTGTCCGCCATCTCTATTAGAAGTAAAGAAGCCTATTCTTGATTTTGTGTCAATTAAAAAGGCAAAATCATCTTTTGGAGAATTGGCATCTGACCCTATATTTTGAACTTTACCAAAAGTTCCGTCCGAATTTATTTTGGACACAAAAATATCCAAACCTCCAAGACCAAGATGACCATCTGAGGCAAAATAAAGTTCGTTTTCGTCGGTTATAAACGGAAAGGTTTCCTTTCCTTCGGTATTGATTGTGTTTCCTAAATTTTCAGGAGTTCCATAGCTACCATCATCATTTATTTTTACTTTGAATAAATCAGATTGTCCTATTGTTCCAGGCATATCCGAGGCAAAATACAATGTTTTTTCGTCTGGACTCAAGCTAGGGTGTGCGGTACTGTATTGGTCACTGTCAAAAGGCAACTCAGTTACATTTACCCCATTGCTCATTTTCTAGACTAGCTTTATATATTTTTATTAGGGTTATTCTTTTTGAGTCTTTTCCTTTTTTACCATCAAGAAAGTTGTTTCGTGTAAAATACATCGTTTTTCCGTCCTTGGTAAAAACAGGGGTTGATTCATGAAATCTTGAATTGATAGTTCTTGAAAATTTATCGATTTTCCCTGGGGTCATTTTATCTCCCAATTCTGTAACATAGAGGTTTGTGAAATATTGATTCGTCCATTTGTGTTTTTGTTGTCCTAAACTCCCAGTATCTCTTGATGAAGCAAAAACGAGTTTATTTCCATAAAATGCGCTTCCATAATCGGAATATTTAGAGTTTACTCCAGCATCTTCTACCTTATATCTTCCAGAATTGGCTTTAATTATGTCTAAATAGTTTTTGGAGCTTTCGAAAAGTTTTGCTCTGTTGTCATTCCCTGCTTTTTGATGAAATTTTTCCAGCATATCATTCGCTTTGTCATTTTGTCCAATAGACTTTAAGGATTGAGCGTAACGGTAATAATATTCTGGTTCTAGGTCTGAAGTCATGGCAAACAACTCTCCGTACCATTTTGCAGCCTTATCTAATTCGGAATTAAAGTAGTAGGAATTTCCTAGTTTCTGGAACAAATCTACTGATTTGTATCCTTTGTCTGCAACTCTTTCGTAGGTCTTTATTGCATCTATGTAAGCATAGTTGTCATATTTTTTATCAGCAGCAGCAACTTTGGCTTTTTGTGCATAACTGCCAAATGAAAAAACACTTACTATTGTTATGCAAAGGAGTATAAAATTTTTCATAATAATTGTTTTTAGAAGAATCTTGGAGTTGTGATTTTATTGATGTTGTTGAATATTTCGAAACGTAGAAATATTTCGTGCGAACCTGAATTATAATTTTTCAGATTGGTTGTTTCCTTGTCATATCCGTAACCAATGTATAAGCCGTCAGATACTTGAAAACCCACCATAGCACTCAAAGAGGCACTCCATCTATAAGCAACACCAATTGTAAATTTGTCGTTAAACAAAAAGTTTCCAGAAACATCCACTTGAAGAGGAGCTCCTTGTACCATTTTGGTAAGAAGAGCAGGTTTAAATTTTACCGATTCGTTTAAGTCAAATACATAACCCGCAATAAGGTAATAATTAATTTTTTCCTTAAAAATAGCTACCTCATTGTCATTATAACGCTTTGTCTCGATGAAATTAGGAATAGAAAAACCTATGTATGCTTTATCCGAATGCAAATACAATCCAGCACCAATGTTTGGTGAAAATTTATTAAAATTTTGCAAGCTTGGATCAGAAGCATCGACAGGATTTAGTCTAGAAGCATCCAAGTTAAATAAATTAGCAGTAGCTTTAAGTCCAAAAGAAAGTTTGAAGGTTTCTGAGGTAGGGATTGAATAGGACAAATCTGCCGAAATGGTATTTTCATTAGTGGGTCCTATTTTATCATTTATCAGCGAAACACCTAGACCTAAATTAGTTCCATTTAAAGGGGTGTTAATGGATATGGTATTGGTAACGGGCGCACCGTCTAATCCAACCCATTGAGTACGATGCAAAGCGAATATACTCATAGCTCCTCTTGATCCTGCATAAGCGGGATTGACATTGATAGTGTTGTACATGTATTGGGTGAATTGTGCATCTTGTTGAGCATAACTTACCATTCCTGTAAACATCAAAGCGAATAATAGTATTCTTGTCTTCATTTAGTTGTTGTATTAAACCCGGGAATTTTTTATGTCCCCGGGAGTTAGGTTTGTGTTAGATTTATCGAGTAAGGTATAAATACCCGTCTTTCTTGTTGGTTTGTTTATTATTATTTCCATCAAAAGAGGTATAGTTCAGTATATAATAGTAGGTTCCTGTTGGCAAACCATCAGATTGACTTACAGTAGTTCTTCCTCTGGACGTACCATCGAATCGGTTTGTTGTGTTGTTGTAATTTTTGGTTTCAAAAACTAGAACACCCCATCGGTTATAAATCTCTACTGTGTTTTCAGGATAACAAACGGTATCATCGATATTATCAATAGTGAATGCTCCGTTTTTATCATCTCCATTAGGAGAGAAAGCGTTGTGAACTAATACAGTTCCACAAGCCAATACAACTCCTTTACAATCATCATTGACATTCATATCAATTCGGATGGTTAGAGGGCAAGTACCATCTACAACCTTGTATTCAAAAGAATGGTTTCCAAGACTCAATCCAAATGGAGATAAGATGCTTCCTTGCAATTTACCTGAATTGCTAACATCAGTCCAAGTTCCTCCCGTAGGAGTTCCTGCTGGTAGCAATGTTTTTAAATCGACAGTTATGGTTTCATCGGCATTACAAGTTGATTTATTAAGGACAATTCCGTTATTGGCATTGGTCACATTAACGATTTGAATAAATTCAGATGGGTTACCACAAGCATCAGAAACATTCCATTTTCTAACAATAGAATAAGAAGTCTGTGTTCTGTTGATGGTATTTTCGGTGTAGGTAACTGTTCCAACAGCAGAGCAATTATCGGTAAACACCAATTCAGGTTTGGCTGGAATAGCATCACATTTAACATCAATGCTCGCAGCGAATGGAGTCGTTGTTGTAGGTCCTATTTTGTCTTCTACATTAATAGTTTGTGAAGCAGTTGAAGTATTGCCGCAAGCATCTTTGGCAGTCCAAGTTCTAGTTACAGAATACGAACCCGCACACGCACCTGCTACTTTTTTGTCTTCGAAAGTTAAAGTTACTGTAGAACTACATCCATCTGTTGCTGTTGCTTGAGCAAAATCAAGAGCTGCTGAACAACTAATTGTTTTTGCAGCTGGCAAGGCAGCGATTACTGGAGCAGTTTTATCTTGCACATTTACTTTTTGAGTGTGCGTAGTAGTCAATCCGCATAAGTCAGTAGCAGTCCAAGTTCTAGTCAACGTATAGTTGCTAGCACAAGTTTCGCTTACAGATGATTTTACTTCTTTATAAGTAACCGTTGCAGTTCCGCAGTTATCGGTAGCCGTTAAAGTAGCTGCAGTTGGAATGTTATTACATTCTACTGTTACATCAGCAGGAAGTACTTCTTCTACGAAAGTAGGAGCAGTAGTATCTTGCACATTTACTTTTGAGTGTGCGTAGTAGTCAATCCGCATAAGTCAGTAGCCGTCCAAGTTCTAGTTAACGTATAGTTGTTAGGACAAGATTCGTTTACATTCGATTTTACTTCAGCATAAGAAACTGTTGCTGTACCACAATTATCGGTAGCAGTCAGCGTAGCTGCTTCAGGAATGTTATTACATTCTACTGTTACATCAGCAGGAAGTACTTCTTCTACGAAAGTAGGAGCAGTAGTATCTTGCACATTTACTTTTGAGTGTGCGTAGTAGTCAATCCGCATAAGTCAGTAGCCGTCCAAGTTCTAGTCAACGTATAGTTGTTAGGACAAGATTCGTTTACATTCGATTTTACTTCAGCATAAGAAACTGTTGCTGTACCACAATTATCGGTAGCAGTCAGCGTAGCTGCTTCAGGAATGTTATTACATTCTACTGTTACATCAGCAGGAAGTACTTCTTCTACGAAAGTAGGAGCAGTAGTATCTTGCACATTTACTTTTTGAGTGTGCGTAGTAGTCAATCCGCATAAGTCAGTAGCCGTCCAAGTTCTAGTTAACGTATAGTTGTTAGGACAAGATTCGTTTACATTCGATTTTACTTCTTTATAAGTAACCGTTGCAGTTCCACAGTTATCGGTAGCCGTTAAAGTAGCTGCAGTTGGAATGTTATTACATTCTACTGTTACATCAGCAGGAAGTACTTCTTCTACGAAAGTAGGAGCAGTAGTATCTTGCACATTTACTTTTGAGTGTGCGTAGTAGTCAATCCGCATAAGTCAGTAGCCGTCCAAGTTCTAGTCAACGTATAGTTATTAGGACAAGATTCGCTTACGTTTGATTTTACTTCTTTATAAGAAACCGTTGCAGTACCACAGTTATCCGTAGCAGTTAAGGTAGCAGCCTCAGGAATGTTATTACATTCAGCAGTTACATCAGCAGGAAGTACTTCTTCTACGAAAGTAGGAGCAGTAGTATCTTGCACACTTACTTTTTGAGTGTGCGTAGTAGTCAATCCGCATAAGTCAGTAGCCGTCCAAGTTCTAGTCAACGTATAGTTATTAGGACAAGATTCGCTTACGTTTGATTTTACTTCTTTATAAGAAACCGTTGCAGTACCACAGTTATCCGTAGCAGTTAAGGTAGCAGCCTCAGGAATGTTATTACATTCAGCAGTTACATCAGCAGGAAGTACTTCTTCTACGAAAGTAGGAGCAGTAGTATCTTGCACACTTACTTTTTGAGTGTGCGTAGTAGTCAATCCGCATAAGTCAGTAGCCGTCCAAGTTCTAGTCAACGTATAGTTGTTAGGACAAGATTCGTTTACATTCGATTTTACTTCAGCATAAGAAACTGTTGCTGTACCACAATTATCGGTAGCAGTCAGCGTAGCTGCTTCAGGAATGTTATTACATTCTACTGTTACATCAGCAGGAAGTACTTCTTCTACGAAAGTAGGAGCAGTAGTATCTTGCACATTTACTTTTTGAGTGTGCGTAGTAGTCAATCCGCATAAGTCAGTAGCCGTCCAAGTTCTAGTCAACGTATAGTTGTTAGGACAAGATTCGTTTACATTCGATTTTACTTCAGCATAAGAAACTGTTGCTGTACCACAATTATCGGTAGCAGTCAGCGTAGCTGCTTCAGGAATGTTATTACATTCTACTGTTGCATCAGCAGGAAGTACTTCTTCTACGAAAGTAGGAGCAGTAGTATCTTGCACACTTACTTTTTGAGTGTGAACGGTTGTCAATCCGCATAAGTCAGTAGCAGTCCAAGTTCTAGTCAACGTATAGTTGTTAGGACAAGATTCGTTTACATTTGATTTTACTTCTTTATAAGAAACCGTTGCAGTACCACAGTTATCCGTAGCGGTTAAGGTAGCAGCCTCAGGAATGTTATTACATTCAGCAGTTATATCAGCAGGAAGTACTTCTTCTACGAAAGTAGGAGCAGTAGTATCTTGCACACTTACTTTTTGAGTGTGCGTAGTAGTCAATCCGCATAAGTCAGTAGCCGTCCAAGTTCTAGTTAACATATAGTTGTTAGGACAAGATTCGTTTACATTCGATTTTACTTCTTTATAAGTAACCGTTGCTGTACCACAATTATCGGTAGCAGTCAGCGTAGCTGCTTCAGGAATGTTATTACATTCTACTGTTACATCAGCAGGAAGTACTTCTTCTACGAAAGTAGGAGCAGTAGTATCTTGCACATTTACTTTTGAGTGTGCGTAGTAGTCAATCCGCATAAGTCAGTAGCCGTCCAAGTTCTAGTTAACGTATAGTTGTTAGGACAAGATTCGTTTACATTCGATTTTACTTCAGCATAAGAAACTGTTGCTGTACCACAATTATCGGTAGCAGTCAGCGTAGCTGCTTCAGGAATGTTATTACATTCTACTGTTACATCAGCAGGAAGTACTTCTTCTACGAAAGTAGGAGCAGTAGTATCTTGCACATTTACTTTTTGAGTGTGCGTAGTAGTCAATCCGCATAAGTCAGTAGCCGTCCAAGTTCTAGTTAACGTATAGTTGTTAGGACAAGATTCACTTGGATTCGATTTTACTTCTTTATAAGTAACCGTTGCAGTTCCACAGTTATCGGTAGCCGTTAAAGTAGCTGCAGTTGGAATGTTATTACATTCTACTGTTACATCAGCAGGAAGTACTTCTTCTACGAAAGTAGGAGCAGTAGTATCTTGCACATTTACTTTTTGAGTGTGCGTAGTAGTCAATCCGCATAAGTCAGTAGCCGTCCAAGTTCTAGTTAACGTATAGTTGTTAGGACAAGATTCGTTTACATTCGATTTTACTTCAGCATAAGAAACTGTTGCTGTACCACAATTATCGGTAGCAGTCAGCGTAGCTGCTTCAGGAATGTTATTACATTCTACTGTTACATCAGCAGGAAGTACTTCTTCTACGAAAGTAGGAGCAGTAGTATCTTGCACATTTACTTTTGAGTGTGCGTAGTAGTCAATCCGCATAAGTCAGTAGCCGTCCAAGTTCTAGTCAACGTATAGTTATTAGGACAAGATTCGCTTACGTTTGATTTTACTTCTTTATAAGAAACCGTTGCAGTACCACAGTTATCCGTAGCAGTTAAGGTAGCAGCCTCAGGAATGTTATTACATTCAGCAGTTACATCAGCAGGAAGTACTTCTTCTACGAAAGTGGGAGCAGTAGTATCTTGCACACTTACTTTTTGAGTGTGAACCGTTGTCAATCCACATAAGTCGGTAGCTGTCCAAGTTCTAGTTAGCGTATAGTTATTCGGACAAGATTCACTCACATTTGATTTTACTTCTTTATAAGAAACCGTTGCAGTACCACAGTTATCCGTAGCGGTTAAGGTAGCAGCCTCAGGAATGTTATTACATTCAGCAGTTATATCAGCAGGAAGTACTTCTTCTACGAAAGTAGGAGCAGTAGTATCTTGCACACTTACTTTTTGAGTGTGCGTAGTAGTCAATCCGCATAAGTCAGTAGCCGTCCAAGTTCTAGTTAACATATAGTTGTTAGGACAAGATTCGTTTACATTCGATTTTACTTCTTTATAAGTAACCGTTGCTGTACCACAATTATCGGTAGCAGTCAGCGTAGCCGCTTCAGGAATGTTATTACATTCTACTGTTGCATTAGCAGGAAGTACTTCTTCTACGAAAGTAGGAGCAATGTTATCGGTTTACAGTAATGGTTTGTATTTGATCATCGGCTTTGTTACCACAAGCATCTACTAAACTCCAAGTACGTTTGATTGTTTTGCTACCAGGGCAAGAACCAGCTATTGGCTCAGCATCGGTATAAGTTGCATTTAATTCAGCAGAGCAGTTGTCGGCTTCGTTAGTTACATCTCCTGTTTTTGCAACGCTATCATCGTAAGAGCAGTCGGCAGAGGTAAAAATCTCCACATCCTTAGGAACGGTAAAAGTAGGTTTGGTAGTGTCAACGGTTCTAATTAAGTTTTGAGTTACGTTGATAGAATTACCACATGCATCGGTTACTTTATAAGTTCTAACAGTAGTTTCTGTGCAGCCCACAATACTTGGTGCGCTATCGCTCACAAAAGTAACAGTAGGAGTAGAACAAGCATCGGCTTCATCTGTTACCACGCTAACATTAGCAGCAGGGAAAGTTCCGTTGCAACCTGTAAGCGTAATAGCAGCTGGATTAGAAGCAGTAGGTTTGGTAGTGTCAACTGTTCTAATTAAGTTTTGAGTTACGTTGATAAAATTACCACAAGCATCGGTTACTTTATAGGTTCTAATAGTAGTTTCTGTACAACCCACGATATTTGGTGTGCTATCGCTCACAAAAGTAACAGTTGGTGTTGAACAATTATCAGTTTCGTCGGTTACCACGCTAACATCGGCAGCAGGGAAAGTTCCGTTGCAACCTGTAAGTGTAATAGCCGCTGGATTAGAAGCAGTAGGTTTGGTAGTGTCAACTGTTCTAATTAAGTTTTGAGTTACGTTGATAAAATTACCACAAGCATCGGTTACTTTATAGGTTCTAACTGTAGTTTCTGTGCAGCCCACGATACTTGGTGTGCTATCGCTCACAAAAGTAACAGTAGGAGTAGAGCAGGCATCGGCTTCATCTGTTACCACGCTAACATTAGCAGCAGGGAAAGTTCCATTGCAACCTGTAAGTGTAATAGCCGCTGGATTAGAAGCAGTAGGTTTGGTAGTGTCAACTGTTCTAATTAAGTTTTGAGTTACGTTGATAAAATTACCACAAGCATCGGTTACTTTATAGGTTCTAACTGTAGTTTCTGTGCAGCCCACGATACTTGGTGTGCTATCGCTCACAAAAGTAACAGTAGGAGTAGAGCAGGCATCGGCTTCATCTGTTACCACGCTAACATTAGCAGCAGGGAAAGTTCCGTTGCAACCTGTAAGCGTAATAGCAGCTGGATTAGAAGCAGTTGGATTTGTTGTGTCAACGGTTCTAATTAAGTTTTGAGTTACATTGATGAAATTACCACATGCATCGGTTACTTTATAAGTTCTAACAGTAGTTTCTGTGCAACCCACAATACTTGGTGCGCTATCGCTCACAAAAGTAACAGTAGGAGTAGAACAAGCATCAGCTTCATCGGTTACCACGCTAACATCAGCAGCAGGGAAAGTTCCGTTGCAACCTGTAAGCGTAATAGCAGCTGGATTAGAAGCAGTAGGTTTGGTAGTGTCAACTGTTCTAATTAAGTTTTGAGTTACGTTGATAAAATTACCACAAGCATCGGTTACTTTATAGGTTCTAATAGTAGTTTCTGTACAACCCACGATATTTGGTGTGCTATCGCTCACAAAAGTAACAGTTGGTGTTGAACAATTATCAGTTTCGTCGGTTACCACGCTAACATCGGCAGCAGGGAAAGTTCCGTTGCAACCTGTAAGTGTAATAGCCGCTGGATTAGAAGCAGTAGGTTTGGTAGTGTCAACTGTTCTAATTAAGTTTTGAGTTACGTTGATAAAATTACCACAAGCATCGGTTACTTTATAGGTTCTAACTGTAGTTTCTGTGCAGCCCACGATACTTGGTGTGCTATCGCTCACAAAGTAACAGTAGGAGTAGAGCAGGCATCGGCTTCATCTGTTACCACGCTAACATTAGCAGCAGGGAAAGTTCCATTGCAACCTGTAAGTGTAATAGCCGCTGGATTAGAAGCAGTAGGTTTGGTAGTGTCAACTGTTCTAATTAAGTTTTGAGTTACGTTGATAAAATTACCACAAGCATCGGTTACTTTATAGGTTCTAACTGTAGTTTCTGTGCAGCCCACGATACTTGGTGTGCTATCGCTCACAAAAGTAACAGTAGGAGTAGAGCAGGCATCGGCTTCATCTGTTACCACGCTAACATTAGCAGCAGGGAAAGTTCCGTTGCAACCTGTAAGCGTAATAGCAGCTGGATTAGAAGCAGTTGGATTTGTTGTGTCAACGGTTCTAATTAAGTTTTGAGTTACATTGATGAAATTACCACATGCATCGGTTACTTTATAAGTTCTAACAGTAGTTTCTGTGCAACCCACAATACTTGGTGCGCTATCGCTCACAAAAGTAACAGTAGGAGTAGAACAAGCATCAGCTTCATCGGTTACCACGCTAACATCAGCAGCAGGGAAAGTTCCGTTGCAACCTGTAAGCGTAATAGCAGCTGGATTAGAAGCAGTAGGTTTAGTAGTGTCAACGGTTCTAATTAAGTTTTGAGTTACGTTGATAGAATTACCACATGCATCAGTTACTTTATAAGTTCTAACAGTAGTTTCTGTGCAACCCACAATACTTGGTGTGCTATCGCTCACAAAAGTAACAGTAGGAGTAGAACAAGCATCGGCTTCATCTGTTACCACGCTAACATTAGCAGCAGGGAAAGTTCCGTTGCAACCTGTAAGTGTAATAGCAGCTGGATTAGAAGCAGTAGGTTTAGTAGTGTCTTTTATAGAGATAGTTTGAGTAGCTGTAACATTACCACAACCAGCAGTAACTTTATAGGTTCTAGTTACTATGGTTGGACAAGTTCCGCTCGATGTATCCTTATATGAAATAGTAAAAGATCCTATACTAGCACTATTAGAGAGTGATCCTCCAACTGTTGTTAATTGAGCTAAGGTTATAGTAGCATCTGTTGTACTATATGGTAATCCAGTTATTGCGCTTGTTCCACATCCTTCAATTGTTGCATTTCCTGGCGCAACGAGTAAGGGACTAGGAGTAATAGTAACTGTTGAGGCAGCAGAAGTTAACTCGCAGTTAGTTGTTCCATTTTTAACTTTTACGGTATAAGAACCACTTGCGGTAGCAACAAGAGTTGAAGATGTTGCCAATGGAATTATTACATTGTCTTTATACCATGTATAAGTAGGAGAGGCAGCATTAGAATTTGCTGTTAGCGTTGTTGATCCACATCCTGTTAATATGCCAGTAATAGTAGGCTTACAAGCAACAAAATAGCTAGGGGTGTTAATAGGTGTATTCGTTACATTAACACACACAGAGTTGCCGTAATCATAACTAGAAGAGCCTAAAGTTTGATTTCCACATACAGTTCCGTCAGGGGTTAACGTATATTTTAAAGTAATAGTTTCGGCATTCAGAAAAGGATTGTTCCAGGTAATTACTTGTCCTGATTGGGTTGTTGTTCCTTTAGTTGTCGTTAGGTTGCTAATGGTAAAGCCACTAGCAACGGTTTCTTTTTCGATTAAGTTTTGTGCTACCCAATTAATTTGTGTCGCAATAGTATTGTATATTCCTGTTAAATCAGCACCTGTAAAAGTAATTGATGCAGGGCTTCCTTGGATCCCATCTAAGGTAAATTTTGCCACATATCTATCGTCACCAACGGTTGCTATATTACCAGAAACGCCACCCAAAAGACCAACCGCAAAAATCTGATTGTTGTAAACAATGGAAGATTTTGTAGTTGTTCTTGCGTTATTAGCGGCTGCAATAGCACTCGTAACACAAGTGTTTGATGTGCTGACCGTGCCGCAAGAAGTAGTGCTTCCAACTGGACCAGTTCTGTTTGCAACTCCATCAGTAAGTAAAACGATGCTTCTTGCGGTGTCACAATCAAATTGTCCATTGGTTTCTAACTCTGTTTCGGCTTTTACTATACCATCTTGAATATTAGTAGAATTAGTTGCTGCAAGAGCATCTATTTTTGCGTTTAAACTTGTTATTCCTGAAGCATTTAATGTTGTTAGCCCAATTTCAAGTTTTGCATTAGTTGTATAGGATACAATACCAATTCTATTTGCTGGATTTGAAGCGGCGGCAGTTGTTATAAATGCTTTGGCAGCAGCTTTAGCATAATCCATAGAAGTTTTTAAATCTCCAGAGATTGTGTTAGCCATACTACCTGAAACGTCAATGACCAATATTACATCGGCATTTCTCTTAGCTGGGTTAGCTCCTGTGATGTCTATTTTTACATCTATTTTAGAACAATCAACAACGTTTGCTGTATAGGTCTTAGCGGTTGCTATTGTTTGTCCAAAAGAAATTGTAGAATAAAGTACAAATAAAACAAGTAAAGTTGCTTTATTTATGCTTTGCAAACAATTGTTTAAAAAGGGTAAGATTTTTTTCATTTTAAATTATTTTAAGGTAATAACCAGATATAATTATGTGTTTTAATTGTTTAGTCTTTATTTGGGTCAATTACAAAAGTGTGTAAAACAGTATCGACTTTATAATTAGCACAAGTTTTAGATTCGGCTATTACTTGTGTGCAGGACCATTTATTTATAACTGTACCAACAGGTACTGTTACGTGAACGTAAAAATTTACGGATTGTGAGGGATTAACGGTTACTTGAGTAATTGCGTTTCTATCAGAATCGATAAAAGAGGTGTTAATAACCACGTTGCCAGCGGTACTACTCCCATCGGTATTCGCGCAAGTGCTATTAATATTAGCTGTGCTTAGCGTAAAGGTATCAACCGAAGATCCAGTATTTGTAATAATCATGGAGTAGTACGTTCCCTCTAAAGGAGTGCTTCTAATGTTTCCATTTTCTTCAACTTTTAATTCTGCCTGACATGCAGACTGTGCTAATGCAGTTGAGCTAGTAAAAACCATGATTAAAATTACAGCTATTTTAGTAGTTATAGCGGCTGGTTTTAGTAGCCATCCTCCAGTAGTTAAGGTGTTTAATCCTGATACGATTGCAATGAAAAAATCATTCATTTTATGTAGCATAGTTTTGGTTTTCATATTTTTCATATTTAAGAGATTCTATATTTGTTCTATATCATTTCGTTTTTTAACAAATTAAATGGTTAAGCTAAATTAGTTACATTGCTTCATAATGATTATTTTTTTCCACAAACAGCCAAAAAACTCGTTGAAGTGACGTTTTTATCTTATTCTTGCAGTTTTTATGAGGCATTATTTTTTAATATTTATTTTAACCTACTTTTCTTATATAAAATAATCCTGTTTTTGAGCTGTGCTTTTCTAAATTTCATTTATCAGAATAATTTCGTTATCCAAAACTAATTTAAAAAATTCATATTTTTATAAAAAATATCGATAAAAGGCAAAAATAGCAGATAAAATGCATTTTTATTTTTATTTATAAATATATTACTACAAAAAACGAATTGATAATTTGATATTCGACTTGCTTTTTTTAAATTTTTTAGTGTTTTGAAATTAATTGTTGCTCACATTTGAATACTTTTACTTATCGTTGGCTAAAATCAAATTAAGGTATACTAAAGTTTTTTTCGCTTGATTGATATGGATGTTCCAGATCTATTTTGTAATTTGTAAGCAATTAGAAAGATATATTGTCGTAATATCAAATTCGATAGTGGTTAATAAAAGGTCATTTCGCCACATATTTCATTGATTAAAAAGATTTTAAAGGCAGGGCCGCAATAAAATAGGACATTAAATTTTAGTCATTACTCAATAAGTAGTGGGTATGGTGTAATATAGTATTTTGAAGTCGGATAAAAAAAACATAAATCATTGATTATGAATTGTTTTTGTTGCTGTCGATCCGTTTGACTTTATGACATTTAAACTTTTGATTTATTTAGTTCTCTAATCAAGTTAATTTTAATCCGTTTTTATACATGAAAAATCTAATATTAATTCGGCATGCGAAGTCCAGTTGGGATGCGCCTTTAAAAGATATTGATCGTTCATTAGATCAAAGAGGAATACATGAGGCGCATTTGGTGGCTGTTAGTTGTGTTAAGTTTCTCCCCTCGACTTATGTAATATGGACAAGTCCAGCAAAAAGAGCTCAAGAAACGGCTCTAATCTTTGCTCAAAATAGTTCATATCCTATGGAAAGCATTGTTATTAAAGAGGCACTTTATACTTTTGACGAAAAGAAATTAGAAAAGTTGATTAAATCATTTAGTAATGATTTCGAAAATGTTATTCTTTTTGGACATAATGGTGCCATTACAAATTTTGTTAATAAATTTGGAGACGTTTTTATTGATAATGTTCCTACATCTGGATTTGTTTCCATGCAATTTGATACCAATAGCTGGGAAAAAATTAAAAACGGTAAAATCAATAAAATGATATTTCCTAAAAATTTAATAGAGTCATAGTGCATAAATACAAATATATCGATAGAGAAAAAAGTTGGTTAACCTTTAATGCCAGAGTGCTTCAAGAGGCAGCAGATGAATCGGTACCACTATTAGATAGGTTGCGTTTTTTGGGTATTTTTTCTAATAATTTAGATGAGTTTTTCAGGGTTCGGTTTGCAGCGATTCGACGATTGAGCTTATCAGGAATATCAGGCGAAAAGATTCTTGGAGGTATTTCGACGCATCAATTATTAAAAGATATCATCGAAATTGTTATTCAACAACAGTCCGAAAGCTTAAGAATACTGAGTATTATCGAGACCAGATTAAAAAGCGAAAACATTTTTATTATCCACGAAAATGAGATTTCGGAGGAACAGGAAGTTTTCTTAAAAGATTTTTTTATTCAAAGAGTAAGTCCTGAACTGGTCACGATTATCTTGAATGATCTTGCCGAATTTCCAATATTAAAGGATTCTATTGGCTATTTAGCAGTTAAATTGGTCATGAAAAAAAAATCGGAAATTCGTTATGCGATGATCGAATTCCCAAAACGATTAACCGATTCGTGGTTTTACCTTCGACGGATAAAAAGCAATATGTCATCCTGCTCGATGACGTAATACGACATAATTTAAAAAGCATTTTTAATATTTTTGATTATAAAAGTGTCTCGGCACACATGATAAAAATTACCCGTGACGCTCAATTAGATATTGATAGTGATTTGAGTAAGAGTATGCTCGAAAAAATTGCTACAAGTGTAAAAGATAGAAGAATAGGGGAGCCAGTACGCTTTGTTTATGATCAATTAATCGAAAAAGACACACTCGATTTTTTTCTCGATAAAATGAAAATTTATTCGAAAGACAGTATTATTCCTGGTGGCAGGTACCATAATAGGCGGGATTATATGAATTTTCCAAACTTAGGGCGATTCGACTTATTGTACAAAACGAATGTTCCTTTGCCTATCAAAGGATTAAGTTTAGAGGGGAGCATCTTAGAGAAAATTAGCAAAAAAGATTATTTATTAAATGCTCCTTACCAATCTTTTTCCTATCTCACGAAATTTTTGCGTGAAGCGGCACTAGATCCTACGGTAACTTCTATAAAAATTACCTTATACCGTTTGGCTAAAAATTCTCAAATCATAAGTTCACTTATTAATGCGGCAAAAAACGGCAAAAAAGTAATTGTCCAAATAGAATTACAAGCTCGTTTCGATGAAGCTTCAAACATTTCTTATGCAGAACAAATGCAAACCGAGGGGATTGAACTTATTTTTGGAATTAAAGGACTAAAAGTACACAGTAAAGTTTGTGTTATAGAAAGAATCGAGGAGGGAAAAACAAAGCGTTACGGCTTTATTTCCACAGGAAATTTCAATGAGATAACGGCAAAAATATATACTGATGTTACTCTTTTTACGAGTCATCAACAAATTCTGAAGGATATTTCGAAGATTTTCGAATTTTTTGAAATTAATTATCGATTATATAGATACAAACACCTTATCGTTTCGCCACATTACACACGATCTCGATTTTATAAATTAATCGAAAGAGAAATTGCAAATTCATTAGAAGGTAAAGAAGCATTTATAAAGCTAAAAATGAATAGTTTGTCTGATTTTGATAGTATCGATAAATTATATGATGCCAGTAATGCAGGCGTAAAAATTCAATTAGAAGTAAGAGGAATATGCTCCTTAATTCCCGGAGTTCCTGGGATGAGCGAAAATATTGAAGCCATAAGTATTGTAGATAATTATTTAGAACATTCCAGAATTTATATTTTTTGCAATGACGGAAAAACAGATGTTTATATTTCATCCGCCGATTTCATGACCCGAAACCTCGACGGAAGAGTCGAAGTAACTTGTCCAATTTATGATCAAGAAATTAAAGATGAATTGATTGATAATTTTAATTTGGGTTGGAAAGGAAATGTAAAAGCACGCTATCACTCAGATAAATTAGATAACAAATACAAATTAGAAAGAAAGACGAAGTTGTTTTTAGAGCACAATTAGAGACCTATAAATACTATGAAAATAAGGAAATAGCATCTGAAAAATAGCTTAGTTATCGAAAGCACGAAAACCCGATAAAATCCTAGTGAATAGCATAAAAAGAGATATAGCATCAACCAGAAAATGATTAGAATAAAAAAATACGCGGCAATCGATATAGGCTCAAACGCCATGCGTTTATTGGTTACAAACATTGTTGAGCAAGATGGAAAAGAACCTCAATTTAATAAAAATGCCTTGGTTCGTGTTCCAATTCGTTTGGGACAAGATTCTTTTACGGTGGGCGAAATTTCTCAAGAAAATATTGAAAGAATGATCGATGCGATGAAAGCTTTTTTTCTTTTGATGAAAGTACACAAAGTCGAAAAATACATGGCTTTTGCAACATCGGCAATGCGTGAAGCTAATAATGCTTATGAAGTTGTTGATATTATTAATAAGGAAGCTAAAATTAAAATAGAAATTATCGACGGAAAAAAAGAAGCCGCAATAATCGCATCAACAGATTTGCATCATCTTTTAAAATCAGATAAAACATATCTTTATGTAGATGTTGGAGGAGGTAGCACCGAGTTTTCTCTTTTTTCTGACGGAAAAATTATTATTTCAAAATCATTCAAGGCCGGAACCGTTCGCTTGTTAAACAGGATGGTAAGTGATGTAGTTTGGCAAGAAATGGAAAATTGGATCAAACAAAACACCCAAGATTATGACGAAGTTACACTTATAGGCTCTGGAGGAAATATCAATAAGTTATTTAAAATGTCGGGAAAAATGCAAGATAAGCCCTTGTCATTTATTTATTTGAATTCGCAGTATGCAATGCTCAATTCGCTTACGTATAATCAAAGAATTTCAGATTTAGGTTTAAATCCTGATCGAGCTGACGTAATTATTCCCGCTACACAAATCTATCTCAATGCAATGAAATGGAGCGGAGCCAGAAATATATACGTTCCAAAAATTGGACTTTCTGACGGAATCGTAAAGGCAATGTATTATGGTAAAATTTAATAAAAAGTGTTCATTAAAAATAGAAAAATATGGAAAAGCACCTTGGTTTAGTTAACACATTTATAATTGCATTGACAATTATTCTTTTTGGAATGGCATTATTTACTACGGGTTTTACACACGATTTACTATTAGAGGCTGGCGTTTTATTAGTTTCAATAAAATTGATAATGATGTCTTATAAAAATTCAATTTCGAATAAAGAGTTGATTAATAGTATAAAAGAATTGTCTGAAAAGATTGATAAAATAAAAAACTCTACGAACTAAGTAGTCGAAAAGTTTTAATGTCATAAAGTCAAACGAATGAATAGTGATAAAAGCTATTTATAATCAAAGACTTCTATATTTTATCAGATTTCGCCACAGATTTTATAAGACACTAATCTGTGAAATCTGTGGCGAAAAATAGGTTGCAAAAAAAATAAAACTAAATTTTAGTCATTACTTAAGTAAGTCGAAAGTTTTAATGTCATAAAGTCAAACGAATGAATAGTGATAAAAGCTATTTATAATCGAAGACTTCTATATTTATCAGATTTCGCCACAGGTTTTATAAGACACTAATCTGTGAAATCTGTGGCGAAAAATAGGTTGAAAAAAAAATAAAACTAAATTTTAGTCATTACTTAAGTAAGTCGAAAGTTTTAATGTCATAAAGTCAAACGAATGAATAGTGTCTTTTAAAATGCGACATTATTGCATAGCTATCACTTATGTATTGACTACTTTCCTTTTCTTCTATTTCGTTCTGCTTTTATCATCAATAATTCACGGCTGGTTTGTCCTGCTACCGAAGTATTTTCCTCGGCACGGCGAATTAAGTAGGGCATCACATCTCTTACGGGACCAAAGGGCAAATATTTGGCAACATTATAGCCTTCGGCAGCTAAATTAAAACTGATAGTATCACTCATGCCGTATAATTGTCCAAACCAAATTCTTTTATCATTGGCCTTTAATCCTTTTTCTTTCATTAAATCCATCAAAAAGTACGTGCTAGATTCGTTGTGAGTGCCTTCAAAAATCGACATCCTATCGATATGATCGGTCATATAGCTAACGGCGGCATCATAATTTTCGTCCGTTGCTTCTTTTGAAGCACAAATTGGAGTTGGATACCCTTTTTCAATAGCACGTTCGTTTTCTTTTTCCATATAAGCGCCACGAACCAGTTTCATCCCAATAAAAAAATCTTCTTTTTTTGCTTTTTCGTGCAGTCGTTTTAAATAATCCAATCGATCCCAACGGTACATCTGCAAGGTATTGAAAACAATTGGCTTTAATTTATTATATTTCTGCATCATTTTATCGACTAAATCATCTGCCGCATCCTGCATCCAGCTTTCTTCCGCATCAATCAACAAGGCCACATCGCTATCATAAGAAGCTTGACACACTTTTTCAAAACGTGCCACGACCTTATTCCATTCCTCCGTTTCTAACGGACTTAATTTTTTCCCCTCTCCAACAGCTTGATACAAATCGATTCGTCCAAAGCCTGATGGTTTAAAAACTGCAAACGGAATTGCCTTTTTTTCTTTGGCAAAATCAATCAATTTTAAGGTTTTTTCTAAAACATTGTCAAATTGTTCTTCCTCCTCTTTCCCTTCGACAGAATAATCCAAAACCGAAGAAACTCCCTTGGTATTCATTTTATCGACTACGGGAATACAATCGTCTTCGTTGACACCTCCACAAAAATGATCAAAACAGTGGCACGAATTAAACCCTCAACGGGTAAATTTGCCTTTATTGCAAAATTGGTAACCGCAGTCCCTATTCGAACCAGAGGCTGATTGTCTATTAATTTAAAAAGGAAATAGGCCCTATCGAGTTCGGTGTCGCTTTTTAACGAGAAGGCAATTTGTGTATTATTGAATAAATTTTTCATTTTTTGTTATATTTTTACGCAAATATAAAGAGAGTTTTAAATATTATTCAGCAAAATTTACCTTATTTTGCGCTTTCAATCCATAAAATAAAATGCAGACAATTCAAGCCAATAATTATCCTATTCATTTTAACGAAAAAGGATATGAAGCCCTAAATTCATTCCTAAGCGAAAGTAACTATTCGAACTTGTTTATAATTGTTGACAGCAATACAAATGAGTTATGTGTATCTAAATTCCTTCCTTATTTAGCAACCAATCTTACAATAGAAATAGTTGAATTTGAAGCAGGCGAACCGAACAAAAATATTGAAACTTGTGTTCAAATATGGAATGTTTTAACAGAACTTGGTGCTGACAGAAAAAGCCTTGTGATTAATCTTGGCGGCGGAGTTGTTACTGATTTGGGCGGTTTTGTAGCTTCTACATTCAAGCGGGGAATCGATTTTATTCATATTCCAACTACTTTGCTTTCTATGGTCGATGCTTCAGTAGGAGGAAAGACAGGTGTCGATTTGGGGAATTTAAAAAACCAAATAGGTGTAATTAATGTGCCAAAAATGGTGTTAATTGACACTCAATATTTAGAAACACTTTCTAAAAAAGAAATGCGATCTGGTCTTGCCGAAATGCTAAAACACGGATTAATTTATGACGCAACTTATTGGGAAAAATTCTTGGATTTGAAAGCTATTGATTTTGCCGATTTCGATGAATTAATATACCGATCGGTTGAAATAAAAAACGAAATCGTAATACAAGATCCAACTGAAAAGAACATTCGAAAATCATTAAATTTTGGTCATACTCTTGGTCACGCCATCGAAAGCTATTTCCTAGAAAACGAAAACAAGGAATCTTTGTTACACGGCGAAGCCATTGCCATAGGAATGATTCTAGAAAGTTATATTTCCTTACAAAAAGAGTTAATAAACCCTCAAGAGTACAAGCAAATAAAAGAGACTCTAAAGTCGATTTATGATGATGTTGTTTTTGAAGAAAACGATATTGAACCCATATTAGAACTGCTCATCCACGACAAAAAAAACGAGTACGGAAACATACAATTTGCATTAATTGATGGTATTGGAAAAATAAAAATAAATCAATCTGTTGAAAATGAATTGATTTTAAAGGCTTTCCAAGATTATAAATCTTAATTTTTTTACTGAAAGGATTGCTATACGTATATAATATTTTTTTACATTTGCTGCGATGAAAAAAAATAAAAACCAAAGAAATCATAGTTTCAATAAGAACAAAAACAATAGCTCTTTATCAAAGATATTGAACCGTTTTTATGCTATTAAGAATACCTTTAGTTTTGATATTTTTCAATATTTGAAAGCAGACCACGAAAAGCTTCAAATTATATATGCAAATATTAGGGTTTGAATTTTAGTTTGATTTATTTTACATTAATAACAACATAAAATACTGAAAACTAAATGAATACAAAATATTTTGATTTAATAAATCAAACCTATTATTTTCCACAAGAAGAATTTACTTTAGATAAAGACAACCTTCAGTTTCATAATATCGATTTGATGAAATTAGTGGAACGCTATGGAACGCCTCTAAAATTTACTTACTTGCCACAAATTTCCAACAATATTAACAAAGCCAAAAACTGGTTTCGGAAATCGATGGAAAAAAAACAAATATGAGGCAAAATATTACTATTGCTATTGCACCAAAAGTTCTCATTTTGAATACGTGATGAACGAAGCTTTCAAAAATAATATTCACATCGAAACCTCATCGGCTTTTGATATTAATATTGTTGAGAATTTATTAGATTCGGGCAAAATAAACAAAAGTACTTATGTGATTTGTAACGGTTTTAAAAGAGATCAATACATTGAAAACATTGCCCGATTAATCAATAACGGACACAAAAATACCATTCCAATAATTGATAATTATGAAGAACTTGATATTTTACAGGATAAAATCAAGAGAAAATTTAAAATAGGAATACGCATTGCCGCTGAAGAAGAACCAAAATTTGAATTCTACACTTCACGTCTTGGTATTGGATACAAAAATATTGTTCAGTTCTACAAAAAACAGATTCAAGAAAATAAAAAACTGGAACTCAAAATGTTGCACTTTTTTATCAATACAGGTATCAACGACAATGCCTATTATTGGAACGAGTTGGTCAAATGTATCAAAGTATATGTGGCACTAAAAAAAGAATGCCCAACACTAGATGGATTGAACATCGGCGGAGGTTTTCCTGTAAAAAATTCATTGGCATTCGAATATGATTATCAATACATGATTGATGAAATTATCAATCAAATCAAGATTGCTTGTGACGAAGCCGAAGTGGATGTTCCTAATATTTTTACTGAATTTGGTTCGTACACCGTTGGCGAAAGCGGCGGCGCAATTTACCAGATTTTGTATCAGAAACAGCAAAATGACAGAGAAAAATGGAATATGATTGATTCCTCATTTATTACGACTTTACCTGATACTTGGGCAATAAACAAGCGTTTTATCATGTTAGCAATCAATCGCTGGAATGATACTTATGAGAGAGTTTTACTTGGCGGCATGACCTGTGACAGCGACGATTATTATAATTCAGAGCAAAATATGAATGCCATCTATTTGCCAAAATACAATAAAGAAAAGCCATTGTACATAGGGTTTTTTAATACTGGCGCTTATCAGGAAACCATAGGAGGTTATGGTGGTTTGCATCACTGCTTAATTCCGCAACCCAAGCATATATTGATTGATAAGGATGAAAATGGGATATTAGCAACCGAGGTTTTCTCGGAGCAACAAACTGCCGAGGAAGTTTTAAAAATATTAGGTTACGCAAAATAAATATATAATTAATTTAGTCTATTTGGAAATTCGTTAAATTTGAAAATGTTTTTCAAGGTTTCGATTTTTAAATCTTAAAATTTTAAAAAAAAATGAGTAAAGGACCCATAAGCCAGTTTATCGAAAAGCATTATTTGCATTTCAACGCTGCGTCTTTAGTTGATGCTGCAAAAGCATACGAACAACAATTAGCCAACGGAGCAAAAATGATGGTAAGTATGGCCGGTGCAATGAGTACTGCTGAGATTGGAAAGATTTTTGCCGAAATAATTCGCCAAGATAAAGTTCAAATCATTTCGTGCACCGGAGCAAATCTTGAGGAAGACATCATGAATCTAGTGGCACATTCCCATTATGAAAGAGTTCCAAATTACCGCGATTTAACACCACAAGACGAATGGGATTTACTCGAAAGAGGATTAAATCGGGTTACCGATACTTGCATTCCAGAACACGAAGCTTTTCGTCGTTTACAAAAACACATCTATAAAATTTGGAAAGATGCCGACGATAAAGGCGAAAGATATTTTCCTCATGAATTTATGTACAAAATGTTACTTTCGGGAGTTCTTGAAGAATATTACGAAATTGACTTAAAAGACAGTTGGATGTATGCGGCTGCTGAGAAAAATTTACCTATTATTGTACCAGGTTGGGAAGATAGCACCATGGGAAATATATTTGCCTCTTATGTCATAAAAGGAGATTTAAAGGCATCGACGATGAAATCTGGGATAGAATACATGGTATATTTATCCGATTGGTATCCAAAAAACAGTGCTAACGGAGTTGGTTTTTTTCAAATTGGTGGCGGAATTGCTGGGGATTTCCCAATATGTGTGGTTCCCATGTTGTATCAAGATATGGAAATGCATGATGTTCCATTTTGGAGTTATTTTTGTCAGATTTCAGATTCGACAACCAGTTATGGTTCCTATTCTGGAGCAGTTCCAAATGAAAAAATCACTTGGGGAAAACTAGATATAAAAACCCCAAAATTTATTATAGAATCGGATGCCACAATTGTAGCTCCATTAATTTTCGCTTATTTGTTAGATTTATAGAATTTATTATATGAAAAGAGTAATTGTTGATTATGCAAAACTTACCCACGAAATTTTAAACCTTTTGGTCGAAAGATTCCCTGATGGTTATGACGATTCAAATATTATTCGTTTTAGAAATGCAAAAAACGAATTGATTGAAGCCGTCGAAGTACGAACAGATGACACTATTTATTTAGTAAAAGTAAGCACAAAACTTGCGGATCGAATAGAAAATTATGATGAAGATGATGAAATTGCTTCAGAAATTGAACCTATCATCCCAATAAAAGGTTTTGACGATGATGATGAAGACAGCAATAGTGACGATGACGATGATAATGATGATTTTGACAAACCTGAAACCGACGATGACGATGATGACGACGATTCAGATGAAAAGGATTTTGATGAGGAGGATGATGAAGACGAAGATGACAAATAATTGAGCTATTTATATAAAAAAGGAACTTGGTAAGAGTTCCTTTTTTATTTGGACTTAAACGTTTTACTGTTGTAAAACTTATTTTTTAACCCCAAATTTCACCCCAATTTTAAAACCTAAAAATGGCTCTGAAAATGAATAATTTATTCACAAATAGCGTTCTTTAATTATCCTTATATGATGATTTTGATGTCCTGAAATTATAAATCCTATGGCACGAACAGATATTGTATTATTAGAAGAAGTACCCACATAAGCAAGTTGCTCATCAGAAAAATTATTAAATAAACACAATGTTGCATTTCTAACAAATCGAAATTCCTCAATCAAACTTTCAACGGTTCTACTATTTGCCATAGCATTTGGGACATAATCATTTTCTTCAAATCCTGCCAAAGGAGTCTTATCGCCACGCCCAATTCGCAAGGCACGATAGGCAAAAATACGTTCGGCATCTATGAGATGAAGAAAAATATCCTTAATCGTCCATTTATTTTCCGCATAACGATAGTTCAGTTTTTCGACTGAAATGGACGAAATAAAAGAAATCATTTGATCGAGCCCTTTTTCTAATCCTTCTACTAAATTTACATCTTCAAGCGCATTGATATAAGTCGCATTGAAAGAAGAATATTCGGTTTTTGACAATTCATTTGGCTTCATTATAATTGAATTTAAGCAGAGTTTCTACTAGCATTTGTATTTCCAAAAAGGGAACGCGTAACAATCTTTTCGTATGTTTTTATCAATGCTAAATCTGGATTTTCTTCCTTATTTAGCTCATTAATTTTTAATAATGCATATTGTTGTATTGTTAATAATGGCAACACAATTCGCTCTCTTATATCAATTGAAGCTTTCCCATCAGGGTAGTTTTCCATCAATTCTTTATGCCCTGCTATTTTTAATAATAATCTTTTTGTTTCTAAAAATTCGTCATAAATAATTTGCCAAAACGAGCCAAATTCTGGGTCGTTTTTCATATAAGCGGTCAACGGAAAAAAATGACTTTGCCAAAGACATCATGCTGTTTTCTAACAATGTTTTAAAGAACAATGAATTATCATATAAATCCTGAACTTTTCCCCATTGATTAGTGTCTTCAAAGTGTTTTAATGCCGATCCAACTCCAAAAAAACCAGGCACATTTTGTTTTAACTGACTCCAAGAACCCACAAATGGGATAGCTCGTAGATCTTTGAAATCAAGATGATCCGACTTATTCCTTTTTGAAGGGCGACTTCCTATGTTTGTTTTAGCATAATACCTTATGGTACTCATTTGTTCTAAATACGGAATAAACTTGGGATGGTTTTTAAAATCCAAATATTTCTGATAGCCCAATGCGGCTAACTGTCCTAATACTTCTTTCTCGTCAGCACTCAACTCATTTTTTCCCTTGCTAAAAACTTGATTTGTAACTCCGGCACTTAGTAAATTTTCTAAGTTATTTCGACACGAATCTAAAGTCCCAAAATTAGAACTTATAGTTTGCCCTTGCACCGTAACTTGAATCTCCTTATTTTCGATATTTGGACCTAAAGAAGCATAAAATTTATGTGTTTTTCCTCCGCCACGAGCAGGTGGTCCGCCACGACCATCAAAGAAAATAGCTTTAATTCCATATTTTCTAGAAATAGCGGTAAGTTCTTCCTTAGCTTCATAAATACTCCAATTCGCCATCAAATAGCCACCGTCTTTTGTACCGTCAGAAAAGCCAAGCATGATTGTTTGCTTATTATTTCTACTTTTCAAATGATTCGCATAAGCAGGATTAGTATAGAGTTTTTCCATAATAATATGTGCTTTTTGCAAATCATCAACCGATTCAAACAGTGGAATTATATCGACCGATGGATTCTCCCAATTATTCAATCGAATAAGCGCAAAAGTTTCCATTACATTAAGCGCACTCTCATTATTGCTGATAATGTAACGATTGGCTCCAAATTCTCCGTTTTCATTCTGAATTTGCTTAATTGCTTGTATCGATTCTATAGTTGATTTTGTCATTTCGTTTTCAAAAACACTAGAATCTAAATCTCCCAAAACATTCGAAAGTATAGCAATCTTCTCATCCTCTGACAATTGATAATAATTTACCGGAAAAATAGCAGTATTTGCATTCACAAAATAGTCAACAATATCTTTAAATACGGCATCGTGGATTCTACTATTTGACGAATATCTAAAGAAGCAAAATGAAATCCAAACAAATTTACTTTAATTAAAAGCGCATCTAATTCATCTAAATACAAAGATTGATGCCGCTCAATTATTATGGTTTTAATTTTATTTAATTGTGTTTTAAATTCGTCTAATGTAATATAAATCTCTCCATTTGAATAGAACACGGAACGATATAATTTGTATTCAAGCTCTGCAACCAAAACATCTACTTCATAAAAAGTTAGTTTTCGTTTAAGATTTCTTATCTCAGAGTAATAACATTTTAATATCGAAGTACGTAATCTTTCAGCTACTTTTAAAGTAATTTCGGTTGTTACAAAAGGATTTCCGTCTCGGTCTCCTCCAGGCCAAAAGCCCAATTTTATTAATGGATTTTGAATAGATTTTCCGCTAAATATATTTTTTGAAGATAATGCACCATCTCTCCAGAAGTTTCATAAAACACATTTTCCAGATACCAAACCAAACTTACCGCTTCATCAAACGGATTGGGTTTTACCGCTTGTATAAAAGGAGTTTTTCCTAATTGGGCTAATAATTGTTTAATATCTAATAAGTTATTTTTACGGATAGCATCGGTCAAATCATTGATAATTCCGAGTACTGCGCCTGGATAAAATTGCGTTGGATGAGCTGTTAATACCGTTCTTATATTAAAATCTTCTAAAAAATCAATTAATTCCTCTTTCTTATTCTTAGCATCCGATTTTTCTTTGATGTCACGCAGCGAACCTCTTCCTTCCATATTATTTACTATCGGAAAAGCAGCGTCTTCGATAGCATCAAACAAAACTATTTGACGTTCAATGTATTGAATAAACCGAAACATTAGATCTATTTTTTCTTTTTCTGAAGTATTGTGCAAGTATTTTTCTGCGAAGAAATCAACAATTTCCTTAGGATTTTCCTGTTTTTGAAACCAGTATCACAAACTTCTGTAAATAACGGAAGCAAAACCCCAGTATTATCAATAGAATCAAAGGGTAAAGTAATAAAAACACTGTTGTAAATATGATATTTAGAAAGAACTTCTTGATTGAATCGTTCTATTTTTGGAAGCGTATACATAGCAGTTTAATTAGTTATTATAGTGGTAGTTAATCATAAAAAAGCCCCAAGAAATTCCCTTGAGGCCTACTTTATAGTATGGTTTTCAAGTGAATTACATGTTCTTAAAAATAGTATGCATCAAACGCTTTTTATCATTAATGCTTTCTTCTAATGAAATCATTGTTTCGGTTCTATAAACTCCATCAATGTCATCAATCATAAAAATTACATCTTTTGCATGTTTAGTATCTCGAGCTCTGATTTTACAGAATATATTAAACTTTCCTGTCGTTACTGAAGCTACGGTAACAAACGGAATTTCATTAATTCGCTGCAAAACAAATTTAGTTTGTGACGTATTATTAAGAAAAACACCCACATAAGCGATAAAAGAATACCCTAACTTATCATAATCAAGAACCAACGAAGAGCCCATTATGATTCCAGCATCTTCCATTTTTTTTACTCGAACATGCACCGTTCCTGCAGAAATTAATAATTTTTTTGCAATATCCGTAAACGGAATCCTTGTGTTGTCAATCAACATGTCCAAAATCTGGTGATCTACTTCATCTAAACGAAACTTACTCATAATTCTTGAATTAATATTATTAATTGTAATTAGAAAAAATCAACACAAATGCTCGATATAATTTTAAACTTTCATCAAGCCATTAACAAACGCAACGTTATCACTCAAATAAAAATTAGCTTTTTGATCTAATTTAGGAATATTAGAATAATTGTCTTGATATAAAGCCCCTTTTGCATCATACTCAAAATGCCCAAAATGATGCTCTAATTCGCCTATCTTGACAATATATGCATTAAAACAAAGTTTTCCTTCTATTAGTTCTTCTTTGTATTGTGCAGCAAAATTCGTGATTATTTCCATACCATCATAATTTATTTTGATATTTTTATACAAAAAATCATAAAAAACAACATTATTCTGCGGAATAATCAAATATTTGTCGATTTTGTTGTTGACTATATCGTTTTCGCTAATTATTTCAAAACTCGAAACCAAAGAAATAAAAACATATTTTCGGGTTTCTTCCCTAAAATAATCGTTTTGAAAATGACCTGCTTCAAACAAAACCGTAGGAACTCCCAGGCTTTGAAAAGTATCTCCAATGCAATTGATATTAAACGAATCATCGAAGCGTCCCACTTGATCAGGGATGTATTTTTGTATAACTGAATTGATTCCGGCAATCAAATTAATAGCCTTCAATCGAGAAGCATTTATTTCGCGAGCTTCATTATAAGATGGCGCCAAAAAGGATAAAGTTGCCGGTTTACCCGTATTTCCTACTCCAAAAATAGTGCGCTGATCATGCAGATTATAACAAAAATCAGGTTTAAAACTTTCGAAAATTTCTCTTAAAATCCTACTTTCTGGCTGGGTAAGATTTTGAGAATCTCTATTAAGATCAACTTGATTTGCATTCGCTCTCGTGTACAATTTTGCTCCGTCAGGATTCAGCATTGGAATGCAGCAAAAAGTAAATGCATCCAGAAATTTTTTCGCTAATTCCGAATTGCCGTTTAGCAAATTTATAAAATCAAAAAGTGCTTTTGTAGTGGTACTTTCATTTCCGTGCATTTGTGACCAAAGCAATATTCTGGTTTTTTCCATTCCCAATTTCATATTTATAAATGGGGTTATTTAATACGGATTGCCCAATAATTTTCAGTTCATTATTACTGCTATTTTTTTTCAACGCGGGTTCTATTGACTCCAAAGTGATATATCTTCCGTGTAACGATTGTTCTTTATACAGGTTGAATACTTGTTCTAAATTCATGGTTATATTTTTGTTTTACAAAAGTAAACATCTTTATTTTTACATTTGTAAACCGTGAAATTTTACGATTATTTAAAAATGTAAACAACAATACAATCGATAAGGTTCTGCTTTTTAAAGTCTTTATTGGTTTTTATTTTTAAAATATTTTTTATTAATTATTTTTCTTATTACCAGTATTTTAAATTATTTTACTTCATGTTATTATTAGCTATAATTACGCATGATATAATGATTTACATCTGTAATTTTGGTTCTCTCATTTCATTTGGTTACATTTGTAATTCTGTTATTTTAAATCCTAATTTACAATGGTAAACACCGACGATTTTATAAAAAGATTAGAAAATATACTCGAGTACAACAGCCTAAGTGCTTCCTCTTTTGCTGATAAATTGGTGTACAACGTTCTAGTTTGTCTCACTTACTTTCGGGAAGAAACAAGCCAAGTTTGGACTTTATTCTTAAAATTATTGACGTTTTTCCCGAAGTAGATTTGTACTGGATTTTGAATGGAAAGGGAATTTTTCCAAAGTCAGAAAATGAAAATGAGAGTCAAACGGCATCTCCTATTCCAACTATTAGCAGTCAAAATATTGAAAATATAATAGCGAAACAGCCCCTTTCGTTTTCCGAAAAAACGGTTGAATTAAAAAATAATTCAAAGGAAAATATCGAAAATAATTTTCCTAATACTGAAAATTCGTTCTTACAAAATAGCAATTCAGAAATTGACCGCATTGTAATTTTTTATAAAAACGGAAGCTTTAAAACCTATTCGCAGGAATAATCGTTTTTTCGAAAATACGGCAAATTAGATAAGAACCGAAATCGACAAAAAACTGTATTTAAGGTTGCGGGAGGAATTTTTCTTTTGACAAATTATTTCGTAAATTAGAGGTCGCATACCAACCTGTGAGAAAACATGAAATCAATACTGAAAAAGCTTTTGTTGGGGAATGTGTCAAGAATTCCAAAATCAGGTTACAACCCTATACAAAAGCGTATTCAAAACATTAAAGCGATTTGGAATAACAACCACCAAGATGACAACGGAATTGAAAAAATCGTCCGATTGTTTCTTTCTTCGTCTGTATTGCTTTTTCCGGGAATTTACATTAAATATTTAGCTAACAAAAAAGGAAACGAATACCGAGATTTAGCTTTGGATTTTTATGTTTTGCTAAAAGTTACCTTTCCTATATTGATTTTAGTCAATCAATGGCAGCAGTATGGCCTTGTAGTTTGGATTATGTTTTATGTATTACTCGAAACCGTTTTGTACATTCCTACATTAATCTTTGCGTCTGATTTATTCTCAAAACCGCGTTCGTACAAAAGGTCTATGCTTCTCCTTTTTCTCAATTATTTAGAAGTTGTATTTGCTTTTGCTGTTTTGTATACTTGCGGAAGTTATTTAAACAAGCCATTCAGCAGTTGGTTTGATGCTGTTTATTTTAGTATTATTACTTCCTCTTCCATTGGCTACGGCGATTTTTATCCCATAACCACTTTTGGAAAAGTATTAGTAAGTGCCCAAGCCTTATTATTCTTGTTTTTTGTGATTTTGTTTTTAAATTTTTTCTCTACCAAAATAAAAACCAAAGGTTATTTTGACATTGAGAACGACGTTCCGCTTTAAGAAGTGAGATTTGTAAGTCTGAAACTTTCGATTAAACACTAACAAATTAAATTACAAAACAAACTTTAAATTAAGTTCTAAAACCCCCAATTTCTTAAAATCGCTGCTGCAAACGGTACTTTATACTTGAAATTTAATACTTTGTGGATATTTTATAAAACAAAGGCTTTTTTTCTTGCAAAATTAAAATTTGTCCGTAAATTTGTCCGTATCCGTAAAAATGTCCGTAATATGATAAATGTTAAATTTTACCTCGATAAAGCTGATAAAAGTAAAAGGTTTCCAATTCATCTTGTTTTGCGTCAAAAAGATTTGCAAATTAAAGTTGCAACTGGCGAGAAGATAATGAAAAAAGATTGGGACAACACAAATCAGTTAGTAAAAGAAACAGAGTATTCTTATAAATCAATTAATAAGTTTTTAATTTTCTTAAAGCAAGAAGTTGAAAAATATTTTGAAATTGAGCCACACACAAACTTTACGGATAAAAAATCAAAGAAAAAATAGCTTCCTTAGTTAATAGTAGAAGAGCGAATACAGATATTAATATAGTTTCTGAACCACCAACAGAGTATGAAACAAAATCTAAAGTAACTTTTGTGGATTTATTCGCTGGAGCTGGCGGATTTAGTGAAGGTTTTTACAAGCTGAATATGGAAATAAATATTATGATTTTAGGTTAGCAAGTGATATTAACGAAAATTGTGAACTTACACATTTGGCAAGATATAACTATCAACTTGGATTAGATGCTGAATTTCTTCGACAAGATATTACCGAACCAGATTTTTTAGATAATTTTCTTAAGAAGATTGGGAATAAAGAAATTGATATTGTTTGTGGTGGACCGCCTTGTCAGAGTTTTAGTTTAGCAGGAAAAAGAAAAAAGTTTGACAAAAAAGATGATTTATTTGCACATTATTTAAAAGTAATTAGACAATTAAGACCAAAGTATTTTGTAATGGAAAATGTCAAAGGAATTTTGACAAAGAACAAGGCAAAATTAAAGAAATGATTTGCAAGAAATTAGGTCGATTGTTGATTTGAAAGAATTTAATCAACTTATTTTTTTTGTTTCTAATCTTAAAAAAAACGATTTAAAAAATTCTTTTATTTTAGATTGTTATAATTTGCGTTTACAATTTGAAAAGGCAACAGATAAAGAATTGGATAATTTAAAGAATACATATATTCATAATTTAGAAAGTAAGTTTAGGCTTTTAACACCAAAAATAGTTGACTATAAAACAAGTAAAACAGACAAAAATATCAGCACAATTCGTCACGGATTTAATCTCTTGAAAAGAGTTAAAGAGCTTGAATATATTAGAAAAAAAGTAATTAATGAAAAAGCATTTTCTAATTTAGATAATGATTTTTTTGCAGATAATTTTGATACTTTTTTAACATCTATTGAGCCTGAAACTATTATTGAAAAAATTCATATTTCTTTTAATAATTTAAAGCCAAATGATATTTACATAGAAGAAGTTAATCAAATTATTACTGCGCTCGAGATTTTTGATTATTCTTTTGACGAATGTGTGAAAGGATTGAATTCATTCGTTGTTAAAACTAATAAAGAATGTGAATTTGAAACAATTTTGTCTAAAATAAGATTGTATAATATTGAGCAACCATTTGTTGCTTTAGCCTCAAATTATGGAGTTCCTCAAAATCGTGAAAGAGTCTTGTTTATTGGTTGTAGAAAAGATCAAAAGTTGATTAGTAATATTCCTTCAACTGTAAATCAAAATGATAAAGTAAATGTTTTTGAAGCAATTTATGATTTAGACTTTATTGGAAACGATGACGAAAGATTTGATTATGAAAAAATCAATTTGAAAGCGCAATATAATGGTTCAACTGAAAAAATGAAATCATTAATAAAAAAGAGAAATGTTGACGGAAAACCAAATGAAAACGATGGTTTAAGCTATTCAGAATGGTCAAGAAAAGGACGCTTGAATGGACGATTTGTAAATGCAAAGAATCCATTTTACGTTAGAAATTTGAAGAACTTGAAAGCACTTTGACACATCTTGTTGCTCCTTTACAGAATCATAAAACTAGTAAGCAAAATGAAGATGTTATTAAAAGATTGGATGTTATATTGAAGACTGGTAATTATGAATCTGCAAAATCAAATCTTAAGGAAATAGGTTTAGAATCGGATAAACGAAATTATACAGTTTTGAAACCCGAAAGCCAAAGTTCTACAATTATGACAATTGCAGACGATTATATTCACTATTCAAATCCTAGAGCGTTGACTGTTCGTGAAATGGCAAGACTTCAGTCGTTCGACGATTCATTTGTTTTTCAAGGAAAACGCTCAACAGGTGGAAATAAACGTAAATTTGAAGTTCCTCAATTTACATTAGTTGGGAACGCAGTTCCTCCATTAATGGCTCGAGCGGTAGCTTTAGAAATTTTGAAGAATATTCAATAAAGGCCAAAATAAGATAATGAATTATTAGCAGTTAATTCTGGTATCGCAGCTCTAATATCTGTTCTTAATCCAGTTCTTGAACCAGACTGAAAATTGTTTGTAAAAATTTCCTTTAATGATTTGGCAACATTTTGAATGCTGGGATTACCCCAATAGTTACCGCCTGATAGATTTGTAACTCGTTTTACTGCAACTCCATTAGGATTATAAACAGTATTTTGATTTGACGGCACTGTAACAAAAGAATAACTAAAACTTTGAGCATTTTGAATATTATATCCATTTCTGCCAATTGTAATATTTCTGTTGCGAAATCCACCTGCTGAATAAATCATATCCCATAACATAGGAATTTGGGCATTGTCATTCCAATTTGTTTTGCATTGTATAATTCCAATTTCAAATTGATTAAAATCTCTTTCAGCCAGATAATTTGTTAGCTCAAGATTAAATTTGTTTTTCAAAATTGGTTGAATTTGAATTCCTAAATTATTAATAATGTTCAATTTATTTATGTCTGTGTTGTATTCTGGTAAGTCCGGAAAAACAAGTATTGTTATGTCAGATTCAGTATTACAAGCAAAATTCCCATAATTTACGGTTATTGCATCTTGTATTGCTTTGGGAACAATACTCATTTTCTTAACAGCAACAACTCGACTTCCAGCAGTGCAGAGATTAATATACCAACAAACTAAAGATTCCCAAGCCGTTCCGCTTGCTGACAATTCTCCTTGACCTCTTCCACCGCCACCAGTTGATTTAAAAATATCTGATAAATGGTCTCCAATATTTAAGATTTCATTTTCAGTATAATTATTTCCTAAAAGTCTTAAAATTTCTGGTCTCCAAGTTTGCCAACAATTTTGATATGTATTTGTGCTAAAAACATTTTCAATTGCTAATTTTCTTAATTGGTCTGGAACAGTGTTATACATTTTATGTAAATCTTAATTTTGGTAAATATCGTAAAATTTATTTGAAATTTGACGTATCGCTAAACACCTTTATTTGTATTTTTTTCTTAGTATTTATTACGATTCCCAACTTACAACAAGCTTCTCGCTTTTTCCAAGTCTTCTGGCGTATCAATTCCGATGCTTTTTTCAGCAGTTTCTATCATTTTGATGCGCTTTCCAAATTCTAAATAGCGTAATTGCTCTAATTTTTCGGAAGCTTCTAATGATTTCATTGGTAATTTATAAAAATCCAAAAGAGCCTGCTTTCTAAAAGCATAAATCCCAATGTGCTGCATATAACGAACCCCTACATTTTTCTCCCTCGGATACGGAATTACCGAACGTGAAAAATACAAAGCAAAACCATTTTGATCGACCACCACTTTTACATTATTGGAATTGTTGATTTCGGCTTCGTCTGTGATTTCACACATTAGAGAAGCTAAATCTACTTTGTTTTCGAGGTCATTCTTATACACTTCAATGAGTTTTTCTAAAGCTACTGTATTAATAAAAGGCTCGTCGCCTTGCACATTGACCACAATATCTACATCGAGATTTTCGACGGCTTCCGCAATTCGGTCGCTTCCAGATTCATGTTCCTTGATGCTCTTGATGACTTTGCCTTGATTAGAAACAATTTCATCAAAAATTAAATCGGAATCCGTAACCACGAAAACATCGTCAAAAAGATTTGACTTTTTAGCCGCTTCATAGGTTCTTAAAATCACGGTTTTTTCCTCCCAAATCCTGCATCAGTTTGGCAGGAAATCGGGTCGATGCGTAACGTGCGGGAATGACTGCTATTATTTTCATTTATGTTGGTATTTTTTTCTAAGGTTTAAAAAGTGATGAAGTTTTGCTTTATTACTATCAATATTCATCTTTCATAGAGTCCCAAAAATCGGCATCAAGTTTTTTTATTTCTATTGTTTGTTCAACCTGCATCCCAAGACTATAATCATAAATATATTCTGCTAATTGTTTACCATCAATTAGTACTATTGTCGTTGAACCATTTAAATTATTTACATATTCCAATGCACCTTTGGAATAATAAGAAGTAGTTATAAATACGCCTTTATTTGATTGAGCTACAGCTAGAGCTCCAACAAATTTTTGAATTTCCTCTCTTCCAATACAACTATCCATTTTATATCTTTTAGCTTGAATATGTATTCTTCCAAGACCAAGAACATCTTCTTTAATAATACCGTCAATTCCTCCATCATTTGACACTTTAGTTACTAAACCTGAATTTTTGATTTCTCCACCATATCCCATTTTTTGCAAAAGCATAACTACTAATTTTTCAAATGAAGTTGGTGTTTTTGTCAAAATAGTATTTAAAATATCGGAATAAACAGAATTACGAATATTAGAAAAGATGAATATAATCTTTCTTGAGGTGTTAATTCAGAAACAATTTCTTCGACATCAATTTGATTTTCTGTTGACTTCCTTTTTGTTTTATTGGGTTCTCTTCTTTCCAATTGTTTTTCTATATATAAATCAACATTTTCAGGGGTTTTAAGTAAATCAATGCCCATTTGGTTAATTTTATATATCCCTCGTTTTGGTTTATCTAAAAGTCCTCCCATATTTAAATAACTCAGCGCCCAAGAAACTCTATCATAAAAAACATGTCCATTCCCAGAAGAATACATTTCGTTAATTTCCTGTTCCGAAAGATTAAAATATTTTGAAAGTGGCTCAATAAAATCCCTAAGTTTCATCTCACTATTTTTCAACAATAGTTCCATTGCAGGGACTCTAATTTCATCGTGTTTTGGTATAGCCATTTTTTGACTTTTAAATTTAATTCAATTCTCCAAATATACCATTTTCCCACAAAACCAATCTACATAATCTTCACAAAGTCATACTCAACGAACCTGCTACTAATTTATCATTGAACAACTCCAGTATAAAATAAAACCCCACTAAATTTTAGAGTGAGGTTCAATTTTAAATATCTAAATCGGTATAATGTCCTTTCAAACTATGTATCAATAAAACACCTTCATCAGGAATTTCATAAACAATGCGATGTTCTTCGTTAATTTTTTCTAGACCAAGTTCCTTGCAAATTATATTTTAATGCCTCGGGTTTTCCAATACCTTCAAATGAATTTTTCATTATGTCTTCAATCAGAAGCTGAATCTTTTTTTGAATGGCTTTATTTCCTGATTTTTTCCAAAACCCCAAATGCTCTACTGCTTTTTTGGTTAGTTTTACTTCCATAAATCTTTGGTAGAAATAGTAGTACATTCACCTCGTTTATATTCGGCTCTACCTTCTTGAATTGAATCAACAAAATCAGGATTATAAGAACTATTCCCCTCATTTATAGTCACATTTTTAACTCCTTTTAGATGTTCTAAAAGTGTTTTTACAAACGAAATGTGTTTTTCATCGACTTCAATAGTTATTGTACTCATAAGTGACTTTTATTTTTACAAATATAACAAAAAACATTTTTCTTAAATAACTTCCTTACACAATCTTCACCGAAGTCATACTCAACGAACCCGCCACTAATTTGTCATTAAACAAACTTAATTCTTCGGTTTTGTCTTTTAATCCCAAAGTATATATCAAAGGTAAATAATGATCTGGCGTAGGGATTGCTAGTTGAAATGCTTTGCCTTGTCTTTCGTAATCTACAAGCGGTTGAAAATTGCCATCCAGCAAATAATTGTTTATGGTTTCTCTGGCGTCAATCGCCCAATCGTACCCATAATTATCTTTGTCAAAATTAGGAAAATCAACCAAGCTCAAGTTATGAATGACATTTCCGCTACCAATAATCAGGATTCCTTTTTGGCGCAAATCGCTCAATTTCTTCGCTAATTCAAAATGAAATTGTGGCGATTTGGTATAATCAATACTCATCTGGATTACGGGAACATTGGCTTCTGGATATAAATGTTTGACCACACTCCAAGTACCGTGATCCAAACCCCAATGTTCGTCTAGTTCGACATCGACAGGTTTTAATAATGCGGCTGTTTCAAAGGCTAATTCAGGACTTCCTTTGGTTGGGTATTGCACTTCAAATAATTTTTGAGGAAAGCCTCCAAAATCATGAATGGTTCGTGGCATTTCCATGGCGGTAACCTTGGTTCCATTGGTAAACCAATGTGCCGAAACACACAAAATAGCATTGGGTTTTGGCAAGGTTTTGGCCAAATCTCGAAAACCAGTAACAAACTGATTTTCCTCGATGGCGTTCATCGGACTGCCGTGTCCTAAAAATAAAACTGGCATCTTTTCGGTGCTCAGAAAAGTGCTTGAAATTTTATGTAAATCGTTTAGAGTGTTCATAATTTATTTTCTTTACCGCAAATTCGCAAATTATATCTTTAAACATTAAATTGAAAAATTTGCGAATTTGCGATTGTTTTTAAAATCATTCCACAAAACTCTCGTCTTTAAATCCTATCAAATATAGTTTGTTTTTAGCTCTTGTCATCGCGGTATACAACCAGCGAATATAATCCCTGTTGATTCCGTCAGGCAAATACGGCTGCTCGATAAAAACAGTATTCCATTGCCCTCCTTGTGATTTATGACAGGTTATGGCGTACGAAAACTTCACTTGTAGTCCATTGAAATATTCATTTTCTTTGACTTTCTGAAATTGTTTAAACTTGGTTTCGCCTTCATAATCCTTCAACACTTCCTGATACAATCGATTCGATTCTTCGTAAGTCAAAGACGGCGATTCACTTTTAATAGTATCTAATAAAAGAACAGTTTCAAACGGAATCTGGTTGGGATAATCGACCATTCGTATTTTTACTTTGGCAAAATTGAAACCGTATAATTCTTTGATAGTAAAAATCTCCAATACTTCGATAATATCGCCATTGGCCATAAAACCTGCTTCATCAGAATCTTTGAGCCAAAAATAATTATTCTTCACGACCATCAAGAAATCTCCCGTGGACAATTCGCTCTCTTTATCAAGAATTTTCAAACGAATTTGCTCATTGTACTGATTGGCTCTTTTATTCGACCGAACAATAAAAGCCGTGTCCTCGATACTATAATTGCTGTAAGCCAAATTAATAGCATCCTGAATATCATAACCATCAGTCAAACGAACAATATCCTTGAATTTCTTCAAATCAATTTAAACTCATCGATAAAAGAATCCTTCAATAATTCCCGAAGTTCGGTAGCATTATATAAAATTCCTGAATTTTCTTCCTGACGCATTACTTCGTCTAACTCGATATGTTCGACTTCCTTATTGTAATTTAAACCCAAAGTTTGAATGTCTAAAGCGGGACTAATATCCAAATTTACTGGCGGTAATTGAGCCGTATCTCCCAAAAGGATCATCTTGCAATTGGTTCCCGAATATACATAGGAAATTAAATCATCGAGCAAAGAGCCGTTTTCATATAATTTAGAATCGGAATTCGTATCCGAAATCATCGAGGCTTCATCAACGATAAAAATGGTGTTTTTGTGTTTGTTTTGTTGTAAAGTGAACGAAACGCCACCACTCGAAGACTTCTTTGGAAAGTAAATTTTTTTATGAATCGTAAAAGCCGGTTTGTTCGAATAATTAGCAATTACTTTGGCCGCACGACCCGTTGGTGCCAGCAAAACATATTTCTTGTTGATGTCAATTAAATTATTGACAAGAGTCGAAATCACTGTTGTTTTTCCCGTTCCAGCATATCCTTTTAGCACGAAAATACTGTCGTTCTCTTTCTCGGTCAGGAAAATAGCAATCTTCTGAAAAAAAATATCTTGTTTATACGTGGGTACAAACGGGAATTTTTTATGTAAAAGACTATAAAACAAGGAAGAATCCATTGAGTGGTATTTGACTGCAAAGTAAGCAAAGAATTTCAATATCAATTACAATGGCAATGGCAATTTTCAATTGTAGTAGTGGATTTTTGATATTGCTATTGAATTTTTAATTTGTAAGTTTGCAACTATGTCGATAAACACTACCATTACCGATAAAAAATACAAAAAACTATCCCTTCAAGTTTCCTTGATTGGGCTTTCTTTTTGTGTTTTTGATACTCTGAATCACAAAATACTTTCTGTGAAGGAAGTTCATTTTGACACCTTTCACAAAGCTACAAAAATCGAAGCCTTGTTTGCTGATGCTTTCAATAACAATCCAGAATTAAAGGATTCTTATGATGAAATTCTAGTCATTCACAACAATAATCTTTCGACTTTTGTTCCCGAACCACTTTTTGACGAAAACTTCTTGGGGAGTTATTTGCAATACAATACGAAGGTTTTCGATACTGATTTTTTTGCTTTCGACGAAATTTCGAATTACCAAATGAATGCAGTTTACATTCCTTATGTAAATATCAATAATTTTTTTATTGATCAATTTGGTTCGTTTGATTATAAACACGCCAACAGTATTTTAGTTACCAAACTTTTGGATGCATCTAAAAATAATGACGACAAAAAGATGGTTGTGAATTTTAATCCCGGTCATTTTGAAATTGCTGTAATTCAAAACCAAAAATTGCATTTGTTTAATTCTTTCGATTATCAAACGCCAGAAGATTTTCTTTACTATGTTCTTTTTACGGCAGAACAATTGAATATGAATCCCGAAAATTTTAAATTGGAATTACTAGGAACCATTAGCGAGGAAGACGATTTTTATCAATTGGCCTATAAATATATTCGAAATATATCCTCATTTGACGTATCGAATTTACAGAAAAACAATCCCTTTTCAACTGCGCAAAATCAAAAACATTTTATTTTATTTCAATCGTGAGAATCATTTCAGGCAAATACAAAGGAAGACGCATTTTTCCGCCCAAAGGACTTCCCGTTCGCCCCACAACCGATATGAGTAAAGAAGCCTTGTTTAATGTTTTGAACAACCATTTCAGCTTTGAAGGCTTGAAAGTTTTGGATTTATTCGCAGGAACCGGAAATATCAGTTTCGAATTTGCCTCTCGCGGCAGCACACCCATCACTTCTGTCGATGCCGATTTTGGTTGCGTAAAATTCATCAAACAAGTCGCTGCCGAATATGATTTTAATATTGCAGCAATTAAGAGCGATGTTTTTACTTTCTTGGAGCGAAATAAAGCGACTTATGATATTATTTTTGCCGATCCACCTTATGCTTTAGACCAGAAAACTTTTGATAAAATTGTATTGCTGGTTTTCGAAAAAAATGCGCTTCAGGAAGATGGAATGATGGTAATCGAACATTCAAAATACACAAAACTCGACCATTTAACTCACTTTTCCTTCAAAAAAAGTTACGGAGGTTCTATTTTTAGTTTTTTCGAAATTGGAAAATCGACTGAGGAAGAAATAGTTGATAAAGAGCTATTTTCGAATTCTGAAGAAGAATAGATTTATTGATTCTTTACAAAATTTGTCATTTCGACCAACGGGAGAAATCGCATTAGTTGCTCTCGCTATGGGATTGCTTCGTTCCTCGCAATGACAAAATAAAAAAAAGCAGACCTATAAGCCGGGTTCTGTCTCCGATAAATCGAAGCCTTATCATTTATCTAGGCGCACAATTACTCACGCGCTCTATCTTTCTACCCTTCGACAACGGGCGAGCACCCTTATATGCCGATATACTTGAAATTTCACCGCATAGAGTTTACCTGGTTTCACTACAGCATTACCTGTACCTGCTTTCTGTTGCACTTGTCCTAATTCAATTTCTTGAACCGACGGGTGTTACCCGCTATGCTTCTCTGTGGTGTCCGGACTTTCCTCCCCGATAAAATCGCGGCGATAAGGCGGTCTGCGGTGCAAAAGTAAGGATTTTAGATTGAAGATTAGAGATTTTAAAATTGATGTTGTCATTGCATTTTTTTTAGGAGCTATTTCCTGCTTTCGCCTTTATCTCGTTCCGCTCCACTCCACGAGGATGTCGGCTCTATCAGGGCTAGACAGCTGAGTTCAAAAGGGAATTTGCCATTAAAAACACCTAATGACCACCCCGCCCTTTGGGCACCCCTCCAAAGGAGGGGAATAGAAGATTTCAATAATCAAATAAAATCTAGAATTGAATATAGCGCCTAAAATATTTCGTTATTAACATACTCTTGATAAATAATAAAATCTTTCAATCCTTTAAATTTTTCAATCTTTGAATTAAAAACTATATTTGCTTTCGAAGAAAAACGTTATGGAACAATTTGTAGTATCGGCACGTAAATATCGTCCTCAAACCTTTAAGGATGTTGTAGGGCAAAAAGCCATTACCAATACCTTATTGCACGCCATAGAAAGCAACCACCTTGCTTCTGCACTATTGTTTACAGGGCCTCGTGGGGTTGGAAAAACAACTTGCGCTCGAATTCTTGCCCGAAAAATAAACCAACCCGGTTATGACGACCCGAACGAAGATTTTGCTTTCAATGTTTTTGAACTAGATGCAGCTTCAAATAATTCTGTAGACGACATTCGGAATTTAATTGACCAAGTTCGAATTCCACCACAAACCGGACAATACAAAGTTTATATTATTGATGAGGTGCACATGTTGTCTTCGGCTGCTTTTAACGCTTTCTTGAAAACGTTAGAAGAACCACCAAAACACGCCATTTTTATATTGGCCACGACCGAAAAACACAAAATTATTCCAACGATACTTTCTCGTTGCCAAATATTTGATTTCAAAAGAATCACGGTAAAAGATGCCAAAGAACATCTTGCTGAAGTCGCCGCTAGTCAAGGCGTAATTTGCGAAGATGATGCTTTGCACATTATTGCTCAAAAAGCCGATGGTGCGATGCGTGATGCTTTGTCTATTTTTGACCGAGTGGTTTCCTATTGCGGTAGTAATCTAACCCGTCAAGCCGTTACTGAAAACTTAAACGTGCTCGATTATGAAACATACATTGCGGTAACCGATTTAATTTTGGAAAACAAAATCCCAGAATTGTTAATTACTTTCAATGATATTCTCTCAAAAGGATTTGATGCGCATCATTTTGTATCTGGTTTGGCAACCCATTTCAGAGATTTATTAGTTTCAAAAACACCTTCGACCTTATCTTTGTTAGAAGTAGGCGAACAAGCTCAAAAACTTTACGGAATCCAAGCTCAAAAAGCATCTCAAGATTTCTTACTAAAAGGAATCGAAATTGCCAATGATTGCGATTTGAAATACAAAGTGAGTCAAAACCAGCGATTACTCGTTGAGCTTTGCTTGATGCAATTGGCCTCCATCACTTTTGATGGAGAAAAAAAAAAGTTGACCAATTTATAATTCCGCCCACTTATTTTAGAAAAACCTATTCGATAGTTGAAGCGAAACAAATTCTGGCTAACAAAACGCAGGAAACAGAACGCAGTTTAAATACAGCAGTTGAAGAGCCGAAAACTGAATTAGAAAATACCACACCTAATAATCCAGTTGCAACCCAAAAACCAAAACCTCAAACGCAAAATCTTCCAGAAGAAACCAAAGTTTCAGCATTTTCTATTTCGAGTATTCGAGCCAAAAAAGAATTGCTAGAAAACACCAAAGGACTTATAAAAGAAAAAGTACAACTTCCTACGGAGGCCTTTACCGAAACCGAAATGTTGTTGCAATGGAGTAGATATGCGCAACGATTAGGCGATAAAGGACACAAAATAATGGAGTCGCTTTTGTTGATAAATGACCCAAAATTAGAGGGTTCGACAATAATTCACGAATTGCCAAATGAGGGTTCAAAAATAGATTTTGAAGCTGAATTGTACGGACTTTTAGGGCACTTAAGAGGGCATTTACATAATCATGACATCACAATTAAAGTTGTTGTAAATGAAAGTGTCGAAAATAAGTTTGCGTTTACCGCTTTGGATAAATATAACAGACTAAACGAGATAAATCCGAATTTAGAGTTGTTAAAAAAGACTTTTGATTTGGATATTTAAAAACTGTAAACTTTTTTAGGACGATACAGTATATAAACCACAAGTAAAATCAGTTTTTATCAGCGTTTTCGCTTTTGCGACCCGTGTTATTAGCGTTCATAAATTAAGAATGGCTAAACTGCAAATTGCTTAAGTTTTTATAAATACCATTTTCTAAAACAATCAATTCCTGATGCGTTCCCTGTTCGGCAATGACCCCTTGATCAAGTACTAAAATTTGATCGGCACTGCGAATGGTCGAAAGGCGATGCGCAATAATAATGCTTGTTCGTCCTTCCATCAAAATTTCTAGGGCTTCTTGCACTAGTTTTTCGCTTTCGCTGTCCAATGAGGATGTAGCTTCGTCTAATATCAAAATGCTTGGATTTTTGAGCAATGCTCTAGCAATGGCTATTCGTTGCCTTTGTCCTCCAGAAAGTTTAATGCCTCTCTCGCCAACGATAGTTTCGAATTTCTCTGGAAAACTTTCGATAAAACTTAAAGCATTTGCTTGTTTTGCGGCAATGAGAATTTCTTCTTCGGTAGCGTTTGGTTTTCCGTAAGCAATGTTTTCTTTGATGGTTCCTCCAAATAAAATCACGTCTTGAGGAACAATACTCATATTTCCGCGGAGATTTTCTAATTCATAATCGTAAATATTTTTTTCGTCAATTAAAATTTCGCCGCCTTCAATATCATAAAAACGGAGCAGCAAGGAAGCGATGGTCGATTTCCCGACACCACTTGGCCCAACGATGGCAATTTTTTGACCAAAATTAGCTGTAAAGCTTACATCTTTTAAAACCTTCATTTCTTTTCGAGAAGGGTAACTGAAAGCCACGTTTTTGAAAGTGACATTTCCTTTTATTTTTTGAATAGCGATGGAATCTTTCGAAGAATTAATTTTTTCGGGAGTTTCGTCTAACAATTCAAAAACACGTTCTGTAGCTCCAATGGCTTTTTGAATTTGGGCATAAAGCTCGGCGATTCCTCCAAAGGAAGCCCCCACGAAAGTAGAGTATAGTACAAATGAAATTAGTTGTCCCACACTCATTTCGCCACTAATACTTAATCGTACACCAAACCAAACTACGGCGACAATGGCTCCAAAAAGGCAAAAAATAATAAAGGAAGCAAAATAGCCTCTGTATTTTCCACCTTTGATGGCTAATTTTACCACTTCTTTTATTTTTCCGTTATAGCGAGCAATTTCGTACCACTCATTGGCGAAAGCCTTTACAATACTAATTCCTTGCATGGTTTCTTCGACAATAACCTGACTTTCGGCAACCTGGTCTTGTACTTTTTTTGAATATTTTCGAATGAACCGCCCAAATACAACTGCGGCAACCGCCACAAGAGGAACAACAGATAGCATTAATAAGGTTAGTTTGATGCTTTGAGTGGCTAATAAAATGACACCGCCAATAATCAAAATAAATTGACGTAAAAATTCGGCAATTGTTGAAGTTAATGTGTCTTGTATTTGAGTAATGTCAGAGCTAATGCGGCTGTTTAATTCTCCAACGCGTTTATGCGAGAAAAAAAACATGGGTAATTTAACTAAATTGCTGTATAATGAAAGGCGAAGATTCGCTAAAGTATGTTCGGTAAAATTGACAAATAAAGACAATCTGAAGAAGGAAAAAAACAGATTGTAAAGACAATATTCCAATTAATAGTAAGGCAATAGCATTGGCTTGGTCGTAGCTTTTGTCCTTTACGCAGTCAATTAGCATTCCCATTAATTTAGGAAAGGCCAAAGCTGTAGCTCCCGTAAACAATAGAAAAACTAAACCAACATAAAATTTCCAACGGTGGTTTCCAGCATATCTAAAAATAAGAGTTGCTTTATTAAGCGAACTTGCGGTAATTTTTGATTTTGGCAAATCATTTTCTTTAAATCTAGCCATTGTTTTTTTTTAAGTATACAAATGTAAGTCTATACCGCTTGAACACAAAAGGAATATTCTAATTTTGCATCTTAATTTTTTGTTTTTGAAGGAGTAAAGGATTTAAAATTTTATTTTTTTGTGTTTTATTTGCAAATACAATATCTAAGTGTATATTTGCACACCTTTAAGGGCGATTAGCTCAGCTGGTTCAGAGCACCTCGTTTACACCGAGGGGGTCGGGGGTTCGAACCCCTCATCGCCCACAAGTAGTACTACAATTGATTATAAAATCCTTTAAATCGTATGATTTAAAGGATTTTTTATTTTTACTTACAATCAAATTATTCATTAATGCGTGAACTGAAAGGGACAAAATCGAGACCCTAAAAAATTTAAAAATTAGGGTCTCGCTAAATCTTCTCAATCCTTACAAACACTCGTACTAACAACCAGTTCAATGCTTGTTCAGAATATGTACATCTTGTGTGTTAGTGGTATTAGAACTAAATTTAATAACAACTAAAAGGGTATCACGATGAAAACAAAAGTATCTATTCTCTTTTACGCAAAGAGAGCAAAAACCAATGTAAGCGGATTAGTTCCAATCTGCCTAGCACCCGAAAGTATGTGGGCGGCAGCGGTTTTTTTTAAATTTTTAATTTACTTTTTCCTTACTGTAAATTCAAAATTATCATCGGGATGCTTTTTAGCAAGTAGATTAGACTTGTCCTTTGGTATAAAATCAATCAGTTGTTTAAAAAGAGGTTAACCGACAAACTTTTTTTCAATATCTTTGAAACTCATTACTTTTGGGTTTTTACACGCAAAAAGTATGAAAAAAGGCTTGCTGTTAAAAGTAGTCTTTTGGGTTGAAAATGTTTGGTTGGTAGTGATTCAATTTAATTTGAACAGTATTGAAATGGGTTTTTATTGAAGTAAATTATTTAATTTTCAAAATATGTCATTATTCCATAGTTTTAAATTTGTTAGGTTTGTTGTGGTTGTATTATTTTTTAATGCAAGTATTATGGCACAAAATAATATCAAGGCTGCCACTTTTTATAAGCACGATAAGTATCTTTCTTCCGATAGGCTGGAAGGTCGTTTTCCGGGTACAAAGGGCAATAATGATGCGGCAAGCTATATAAAAAGGTATTTTAAAAAATATGGATTGCAAAAATTCAATGACAATTACTATCAGACCTTTAAACTGTTTGTGAAAACAGGTGTTAATAAGGTAAAATCGGATAGTGTAATGACCCAAAATGTTGTCGGGTATATTGAAGGATCAGATGCTATTCTTAAAAAGGAATTTGTTGTTGTAGGGGCTCATTATGACCATTGGGGATGGGGTGGGGAAGGTTCAGGGAGTAAAAAAAAGGATACGATAGCTATTCATAATGGAGCTGACGATAATGCTTCTGGAGTTGCTGCATTATTATCTATTTTAGAAGAATTGTCAAATTCTAAAGTTAAACCTAAGAGGAGCATTATTTTTATCTCTTTTAGTGGGGAGGAAGAAGGATTGCTTGGTTCGAGATACTTTGTAAGCCATTTGCCTGTTGCTAAAAATACTGTAAAAGTTATGCTGAATATGGATATGGTAGGAAGATTAAATAGTGAGCAGCAAATATATATGGGGGGAGCTGGAACTTTTTCGGGTGGGGTGGAATTGATGAAAAAATTAGGCAATGGTAGTGGTCTTAATCCTATTGTTCATGCGGGAGAGGTTGGTGGTTCGGATCATGTTTCTTTTTATAAAAATGAGATTTCATGTATAGGTTTTCATACAGGAGGACACCCACAATATCATACTCCAGAGGATGATATAGACTTGATTAACAGTAAAGGAGGGGCGTTGGTGTGTAGGTATATTTATAACGCTTTAATTGAAATCGCTAACTATGGGCAGCCTCTTTATTTCATCAAACAAGATTAATTTCTGATGATTCTTATAGATGTAAATTATTGAAACTATCCATAGTTAAACAAAACACTACAAGATTACTTTTATGAATTCTTCCAATATTGCGGTTTTGTATCTGTGGTTCTCTGAAACCAGTAATCTTGGGTTACTTTATGTCCATCAAGAGTTTTCATTTTTCGTTCGAAAATCCAAATAGTGGGATTAAAAACCATATCGGTTACGGCGACGGTATATACTTGAGGGGCATCTTCAGTCTTTCTGGTTTCGTCCTCGATTACAACTTCTAAACCGTTATGTTCCAATAGTTTTTTTAAGAAATCCCTACGGTTTTCATCAACGCCTTTTTCGACAAAAGTGACTCTTGTTTCCCCGATGTTTCCAAATGAATGTTTTCCGTCTAATGATGCCATAATTTTATTTATTAAAAATGCTGCTTAATTCAAAAATGTAATCGTACAAGGGACTGTATAAACCAAGAACTAGAATACCCAAAACAGTAATTAGTAATCCCAAACGCATATAAATTTTGCTTTTGAAAAACGGAATTGGATTCTCGCTTTTTCGGATGAACATTGCCCTTACCACCAATAAATAGTAGTACAGCGAAATGGTTACATTGACCACCGCCAAAAAAACCAATAGATAATATCCCTTGCTTGCGGCGGCGGCGAAAAGAAAAAATTTTCCAAAAAATCCTGCCACTGGCGGAATTCCTGCCAAGGAAAATAAAGCCAACATCATCACCAAACTCAAGTTGGGATTGGTTCTGTACAAACCATTATAATCGTCTCTATTTTCTTTCCCTGTTTGCAAGGCAATGGCTTGAACTACACCAAAAGCTGCCAAGTTGGAAAATATATATACCAATACAAAATAAACAACTGTTGCTGTTCCTAATTGGGTTCCCGTGATTAAACCTAATAAGATAAAACCAGCTTGCGCAATTGATGAAAAAGCCAAAAAACGTTTCATATTTTGTTGGCGCAAAGCAAATAAATTACCTATAAACATTGTTGCAAGTGCTATCACATAAATGATATTTTCCCAAACCTGCATCAATGGTTTTAAAACCGTAAAAAGTAAAATCATCAAAATAAATACGGCTGCTCCTTTCGAAATTACGGATAAATAAGAGGCAACCCCAATAGGAGCTCCTTCGTAAACATCAGCTGTCCAAAAGTGAAATGGAACCAAAGATATTTTGAATGCCAATCCTGCAAAAAGAGTACAAAACCTAAAATTGTCAAATGGGTCGAGGTTAAAACTCCAATAATTTCATTAAAATAGATAGAACCCGTCGCGGCATACAATAAAGAAATTCCAAATAAGGAAACTCCTGAGGCTAATCCTGCCGAAAGGATAAATTTAACACCCGCTTCGCTCGAAATTCTTTTGGATGTTTCCCAAGCTACTAATGCTGCTACTGGCAAAGTGGATAATTCTAATCCAATATAAAACATTAGAAAATCGCCCGCCGAAATCATAAAATACATTCCTAATAAAGAAGAAAATAGCAACATAAAGAACTCGGTTCCTTTATTAAGAGGCACCATTTTTTCTTGAATCCAATCGGCTGATTGGAGTAGAACTATTAATACGCCTACATTCAGCGTGTTTTTGAAAAAGTGAATTAAAGTATTGGTACGAAACATTCCGCCAAACAGGCTGGTTTCTTCAATAGCAAAAAAACCTATGATAGTATGAATACTAAATAAGAGTATTGCCAAATGAACAATGCCTCCTTTTTTGTTTTTATGGACGAAAATTTCGCCTACAATCAACAATAATAGAATTGCCAATAGGAAAATTTCTTGTCGCATTGCGATAAAACTGTTCACATTCATTTTTGTAATTGATTATAAATGATTTAATACTCCTTGAATAAATGGTTGGATACTGTCCATCGTCATATTGCTTAACCAAAGCGGTGCTATTCCCATACCAATCATCGGAATTAATAATAACATAATACCTGTTATCTCGAACCAAGTTGCCTTTGGTAAATCTAAAAATTCCTCGTTTTTAATAGGTCCCATTAGCATAATTCCTAAAACGCGTAATATATAAACTGCCGTTACCACAATTGCCGAAACTGAAATTATGGTCGCCACTCTATAAAATAGCTCTTCGTGTTGGAATGCACCAACAAAAATATTCATTTCGGCGACGAAACCACTAAATCCTGGTAGTCCTAGTGAAGCCAAACCTGCAATTACATAAATCACTGAAATAAATGGCATCACTTTCAATAATCCCCCTAATTTGGTGATGTCTCGGGTGTGCGTTCTTCCGTAAATCATTCCGATTAAGGCGAAGAATAAGGCGGTCATAAATCCGTGGGAAAGTGATTGTAAAATCGCACCGTTCCAAGCGGTTTTGTTCAACATTAACAAAGCAAACAACACCATTCCCAAGTGACTAACGGAGGAATACGCATTGATGTATTTCAAATCGGTTTGTTTTAACGCTCCGAACGCACCATAAATAACTCCCGTTGCGGATAATATAATGAAAAACCAAGACCATTCAATCGCTCCCAACGGCAATAAAAACATGGCAATTCTAAAAACTCCATAACCGCCTAATTTCATTAAAACTCCTGCGTGAAGCATCGAAACTGCTGTTGGCGCCGATGCGTGCCCATCAGGCGACCAAGTATGAAAAGGAAATAAAGCGCCCAATACGGCAAAGCCAATAAAAGTTAAGGGGAAAAATAATTTTTGAGCTTCGAATGGAATGTGGACTTTTGAAATTTCTAATATGTTAAAAGTTAGCGCTCCTCCATCAGCATTGGAATTAAAGTAAATTCCCAAAACGCCAACCAATAAAACAGCCGAAGCTCCCATTAACATTAAGGTTAACTTCATAGCCGAATATTCTTTTGGTCCCGAACCCCAAATTCCAATCAGTAAATACATTGGGATTACAGCAATTTCGTAGAAAACAAACATTGTAAACAAATCGATGGAAATAAAGAATCCATATACTCCAGTAGCTAAAATCAATAGCGATATAAAAAATTCTTTTGGTAAATCATCTGTTTTCCAAGAAATGAAAACCCCTGCCAAAACTACTATTGAGGTCAACAATAATAAGGCTACCGAAATTCCGTCAACGCCAATGGCATAATGAACATTGAAATTTTTAAACCAAACTGTATCTTGGGTAAAAGCATGACGCTTTTATTGACCGCTCGTTCTCTAAAATAAGCAAAAAGCAAATGGATAGCCATTCCGAGTTGAATGAAACTTCCAATCATTGAAATAATTCGCACCTGTTTTAATCCTTTGGAGAAAACCAAAGCCAAAACCGTGAGCACAGGAACAATTACAAAAAGTGATAAAATATCCATATTAATTGATTGTTATGTCCATAAATAAATAAAAACCAAAGCGATAACTACAACTCCTGAGACAAAAAACATTGCGTAATCTTGTAATCTTCCAGATTGCAATCCTTTTATTTTTTCAGAAATCAGAACTGTTTTGTTTCCAATGCCTTCCATTGTTCCATCCACATATTTCTTATCGAATTTGGCAATTGGAGCAGAAATAAGATTAAAAATAATCTTCTTGGTAACGAACATATAGATTTCGTCGAAATAAAATTTATGATAGGTCCATTTGTAAAATACGCCAAAAGCATTGGCAAATTTATCAGCCAAATCATTTTCTTTTTTATAGAAAACCCAAGCAAGGATGATTCCAACTAATCCAGTTCCCACCGCTACCGCCGCCATTGGATAATTGAGCTGTCCTTCGAATCCAGTTTTATCGGCAGTTATGAATTCGCTGAAAGGTATAAATCCTGCCACGACACTCATAAATGCTAAAAATAGTAAAGGAAAGGTCATTGCAATTGGAGATTCGTATGGAGGGTGTTTGTATTGGGTTTCTTTTCCCCAAAATATTCCAAAATAAAGTCGGAACATATAAAAGGCTGTTAATCCCGCTACGAAAAGTCCAACAAAATAAAGCAATTGATTTTTTTCGAAAGCAGCAACTAAAATCTCGTCTTTACTCCAAAATCCCGCGAATGGTGGAACTCCAGCAATTGCCAAAGCTGCAATCAAGAACGTGATATTGGTAATGGGCATATATTTGCGCAAACCGCCCATATCTTTCAAATAATTGCTGTGCACCGCGTGAATCACAGAACCTGCGCCCAAGAATAACAAGGCTTTGAACATTGCGTGCGTAAACAGATGGAACATCGATGCCATATAACCAACACCTTCTTCGCCTTTATAACTAGAAACTCCTAAAGCCAACATCATATAACCAATTTGTGACATGGTCGAAAAAGCTAAAACTCGCTTAATATCGGTTTGTGTGAGGGCAATAATCGCCGCAAATAAAGAAGAGAATGCGCCCACATAAGCTACAATATTCAAGGCAAATCCACCTTCAACGAAATAATACATTGGGAATAATCGAGCCACTAAATACACTCCAGCTACAACCATTGTGGCTGCGTGAATTAAGGCAGAAACGGGTGTTGGTCCTTCCATCGCATCAGGTAACCAAATGTGTAATGGAAACATCGCTGATTTTCCAGCACCACCCATAAATATTAACAGCAATGCCCAAGTGATAACTGATAATCCCATAAAAGAAGAAGCACCCCAATGCAGCAATAATCCTTCGCCTTCAGGATTGACAGCGTTTAAGGTTTGAAAATCAAATGTTCCAGCGTAGTATCCGACAATCAAAATCCCGATTAAGAAGCCAAAATCAGCAAAACGCGTAACAATAAATGCTTTTTTTGCTGCGGCTATTGCCGAAGTTTTGGTATAATAATAACCAATTAATAAATAGGAAGAAACGCCCACTAATTCCCAAAAAATATAGATTTGGAAAAGGTTTGTCGCCAATACTAATCCAAGCATGGAGAAGGAAAACAGCGATAAAAAAGCAAAGAATTTGGTGTAACCATCATCGCCTTTCATATAACCTCGGCTATAAATGTGCACCATCAAGGAAATAGTCGTTACCACGATGAGCATCATTACAGAAATGGGGTCAATTAAAATTCCCATATAGATAGGCAAAGTATCGGTAAAATTCATCCAAATGGTTTTTTCGACAAAAGTTGGATAAACACCGTTAACTTTTCCTATTACAAAAAAGTATTGATAAGCCGTATAGTAAGAAAGTGCGGCGGAAACAGCCAATCCCAAAACGCCAATGTAGCCTGAAATTGCTGGTTTAATTTGTGTGTTGAAAATCCCCAATAGCAAGAAAACTGCCAGAGGAATTAAGGGGATATACAGTATATAAGAGATGTCCATAGTTGATGAATATTAATACTTCATAATTTCAGTTTCCTTCACTTCAACTGAGCTAATTTGTCGGTAAAGATTAATTATGATTGCAACGGCCAGCGCAGTTTCGGCGGCAGCCACGGCAATAATAAAAATCGAAAAGAAAACGCCTTGCAGCACATCAGGATATAAATATTTGTTGATGACAACAAAGTTTACTGCCGAAGCGTTCAATATCAATTCAAGAGAAATTAAAATTGAAATCAAGTTTTTTCTGGTAATAAACCCATAAATCCCTATAAAAAATAGGATGGAAGTAAGGGTGAAAATTTCGTAAATGCTAATTCCGGCTATCATAATGTGTCGTCGTTTTTAGTTAGTTTGTCTCCTTTTCCTATGATTATGGCTCCAATCATTGCGGCTAATAATAGAATACTTATCACTTCAAAAGGCAATATAAATCCACCTGCACCGTAGCTTAAAAGTCCCATCCCAATATCGGAAACTTCTGTGGTTTTAGTATTTTCGACAACGGTAAAAGGAGTTGAATAAATGACGGACAAGAAAACGCCAAGTCCAATCAAACAAACGAATCCAGTTAGTAATTTTTGGACAATTTTGCCATTTCAAGTTCCATTTCGATATGATGCACCAGCAAAACCGAGAAAATAATTAGGACGATAATTCCTCCTGCATAAACCGTCAATTGAATGGCAGCCAAAAAATTATAATCAATCAAAAAGTAAATTCCTGCGATACCAATGAGGACAAACAATAAATAAATAACCGATCGTAGCATTTTGCGACTCGTTACCGAGGCAATTGCAAAGACAATCATTATCAGTGCTAAAATGTAAAATATTATTTTTTCCATAAGATTAATCTTCTACACCAGGCATTAGTTTTGATCCTGGTTTGTTTAAAACTCTGGTTAAATGGGTTCTGTCGTAAACTGAATTTTCGAAATTTTGCGCCCATTTGATGGCGTCTGTTGGGCAAGCTTCGATGCATAAACTGCACATTGTACACATTCCTAAATGATAAATATGTTTGTCTATCATTTTTTTCTTTTTGCCTGTTTCAGGGTCAATTTGTCGATCCCAAATGATTTCTATGCTTCCGTTAGGGCAAGCCAATTCGCATTTTTGACAGCCTGTACAACGGTGTTCGTTGTTTTCGTCGTGCGGCATAACCACTTCGCCGCGAAAACGTTCGAACATTTTTAAAGTGGCTCGATTATCGGGATATTGTTGGGTTATAGCGCCTTTTCGTGCGTGTAAAAAGTACTTTCCGGTAACACTCATTCCGGTTAGGAGTGATTTTATTCCCTTATATATATCTGAAAAATAACTCATAATTTTTAAAAATGAATGGTTAATTTAAGCAAAACGATTAATGCCATCAATACCAAGTTAAGCAAATTTAGTGGGAGTAGGTATTTCCATTCTAATACTAAAAGCTGGTCGATTCTTAATCTTGGAAACGTCCATCGGAACCACATCATCAAGAATATTAATACCAATGTTTTTGCTAAAAACCAAAAGACGCCTAGAATAGGAATGGATTCGGTTATTCCGAATGGAGATAAATATCCGCCGAAGAATAGTGTTGTTGCGATTGCTGCGATGATGAACATATTGATAAATTTCTGCCAAAAAGAAATAGGCAAACTTCATTCCCGAATATTCTGTGTGGAAACCAGCACCCAATTCTGATTCGGCTTCGACCAAGTCAAAAGGAGCTCGGTTTGTTTCGGCAGTTCCAGCAATCATGTAGATACAAAAAGCGATAATAGCAGGAATGTGTCCTTGAACAATGAGCCAGCCGTGTTTTTGAACTTCGATAATTTCCGAAAGTTGTAATGAACCTGTCATTAAGACCATTGTCAATAATGATAATCCAACAGACAGCTCATAACTAATCGTTTGAACTCCGCTTCGCATGGCGCCAATCATAGCAAATTTATTGTTGCTGCTCCAACCGGCCAATAATATTCCGATAACACCAATAGAGGAAATGGCTACTAAAAAGAAAATACCAATATTAATGTCAAAAGCTTGAAATTCTTTCGAAAAAGGGAAGAGGGACAGTGCCATTAAAGCCGAAACAATGACAAAATAAGGCGCTAGATTGTACAAGAATTTGTCGGCTTTTATCGTTCCAGTTAACTCTTTCGAAACCAATTTTATAGCATCGGCCATAGTTTGTAATAAACCTTGATAACCCACTCTATTTGGTCCCAGTCGCAATTGAAACCAAGCGGCTACTCTTCTTTCGAGTAAAACCAAATACAAACCAGCCACGGCAAAAATAGCCAAATAAACCAAGGCAATTAACACCATTTCTACGATGCTTGCTGTGGTTTCTGGCATTAGGCTGAATAGCCATTCGTGAATATTTTTTGTGATGTTCATAAAATTAATTTTATCGGTCAATATCAGGAATTACAAGATCTAAGGTTGCCATGGTTGCTACCAAATCTCCAATTTTTCCACCAACGGCGATATGATTTAACAAAGATAAATTCGAAAATCCGGGCGAACGAAATTTGAGACGGTACGGATTTTTTGTTCCTGTACTGATGATATAAACTCCCAATTCGCCTCTGGCGGTTTCTACTCTTTGATAGTATTCTCCTTCGGGCAATTTGATTACGACATTGGTAGTTGTTTTTAAAATCTCCCTCCGGAATGTTGTCAATTAATTGCTCGATTATCGACAAGGATTCCCACATTTCTTGAATTCTAACTTGGTAACGGGCAAAGGTATCGCCTTCTGTTTTTATCACTTCGTTAAATTTTACTCGGTCATACGCGCTATACGGATGGTGTTTTCTCACATCGCACGAATAGCCCGAAGCCCGACCCACAGGCCCTGAGGCACCAAAAGAAATCGCATCTTCTTTGGATAAAATCCCAACACCTTTCATCCTTTTTTGAAAAATAATATTTCCAGTCAAAAGCGTGTCATATTCAGGTAACTTTGTTTTAAAATGAGCAATAAATTCTTTGGTACGGTTTACAAAATTCGGATGAATGTCAAACATTAATCCCCCAGGAATGTTGTAGTTCATGGTCAAACGAGCACCGCAGGTTTCTTCGAAAATATCGTTAATCATCTCCCGATCTCTAAAACCATAAAAATAAGTAGTCAAAGCACCAACGTCCATTCCCATAACACCCCACCACAAAGTGTGAGAAGCAATTCGGGTCAATTCGGCAATGATGGTTCGAATCACTTTTACACGTTCCGGAACTTCAAGTTTAAGCGCACCTTCAACGGCAAGGCAAACGGCTTCATTATTGATATGGGAAGATAAATAATCCATTCGATCAGTCAAATGCACGATTTGTTGGTAGCTGTCGCGTTCACACATTTTTTCGATAGACCGATGAATGTAGCCTAAATCAGGTTCTACTTTTTTGATTATTTCACCGTCGATGGTCAAGAGCAAACGCAAAACACCGTGTGTTGCTGGGTGTTGCGGTCCCATATTAATGAAATATTCTTCGGATTTAAAGTTGTTGGTTATGGTCGTTGTATCCATTTTTGCTTATTTGATAACCATATTAATTTCGTCTACATAATCTTTTCTAAGCGGAAAACCATCCCATTCTTCGGTTAAAAAGAGTCTTTTTAAATTGGGATGATTATTGAATTTTATTCCGAAGAAATCAAAAACTTCTCGTTCATGAAATTCGGCTGTGCGCCAAATATCGCAAACGCTATCAAATGTGGGGTTTTCCCGGTCTTCTGTTTTTACTTTTATTACGATGGTATGTCTGTAAGTGGTAGATTCTAAATGATAAACTACTCCTAAAGTTGTTCCCCAATCTACGCCGCTTAAACAAAACAAATAATCAAAATTCGTTTCAGAATTGGTTTTTAATTGAGACATTAATGAGTAGAGTTGCTCGGGTGGAACTGTGATAGTTAAAAATTGGGATTTTTCCTCAGTAAATTCTAATTCGGGAATCCAGTTACTTATTATACTTTGTAAGGCTTCGTTTGTCATTGTTAAGTTAGAGGTTAGAGGTTAGAAGTTAGAAGTTAGAGGCTGAAAGTGACATCACTTTTTACCTCGTATTTCTATTCTCGCACTTTTAGAGTCCTTCGTCGAACCCGTCGATAGGGAATACTTTATTTTTCATACTTTCCGTCCTTATTTTGTTTTGAAGCATCAACATTCCTTCGAGCAAGGCTTCGGGGCGTGGCGGACAGCCGGGAACGTAAACATCTACAGGGATAACGTGATCCGCACCTTTTACAACAGAATAAGAATTGTAAAAAAACGGACCGCCAGAAATGGCGCAAGCTCCCATAGCGATTACGTATTTTGGTTCCGCCATTTGATCATACAAACGACGTAAAACCGGAGCCATTTTATTGACGATGGTTCCCGCTATGATGATTAAATCGGCTTGTCTTGGCGAAGGGCGCGCTACTTCGAATCCAAATCTTGAATAATCGTGTTTTGCCGCTCCCGTTTGCATCATTTCGATAGCACAACAACTGGTTCCGAAGTAAAGTGACCAAAGCGAATTTGCCCGACCCCAATTAATAATTTGATCTAAAGAGGTAACAATTACATTGGCTCCATTTCCTGCTGGAATTACTTTTCCTGGAAAATCTGCCGGTATTTCTGGTGTGTTATTTATTCCCATTTTAATGCTTCTTTTTTCCAAGCGTAGGCTAAACCTAAACCTAATATGACTAGAAATATGATGATTTCGTAAAAGGCGACTATTCCAATTTCTTTGAAAACTACTGCCCAAGGAATCAAAAAGGCTACTTCGACATCAAAAACCAAGAATAAAATGGCGTATAAGTAGTAGCCCACTTTGAACTGAACCCAAGTGGGACCAATGGTGGTCATCCCACTTTCATACGGCTCCCGTTTTTGCGAATTGTCTGATTTTGGAGAAATTACATTGGAGAGAAAGTTTGCGCCAGCAACTAAAACAATACCTGCTAACAAGAAAACTATGATTGCTTCTGAACCCATATTGATTGGTTTTATTTTTAATTTTTTTTGGAATATGCCGCAAATTTACATTAATAAATCTACTTATCCCATAGGACAATAAATTTTACTATTAAATTATTTTTATTTTACTTCATAAATTTCTCCCGAGAAGAACAAATCATCGGTTTTAGTGAAAGAAGAATTTGCTTTTACTTGAGCAGTCAATGCTTTTTCTCTTTCTTCTAAAGTGACATCATCATAACTTCGTATCACTCCTGTTGCTAATGGTGTTCCTAATCGAACTAACATATAATGAAGCGTTGGATCTTTTTCTTTGGCATTGTGTACCAATAAATCTTCCTGCGTAATTCCGTTTTCGCCAATAGTTACCACTTCTAATTTTAGCCCATTTAAAACCAAACCTTTGTCTCTGTTTTTTCCAAAAATCATTGGTTTTCCGTGTTCCAGATAGATTTGTTTGTCCTCTTTAACTTCTTTATCAGTAATGTGATTGAAGCATCCATCATTAAAAATAACGCAGTTTTGCAAAATTTCGATTAAAGAAGTTCCTTTAAATTGATGGGCTTCCATAAAAATTTGTCCCATTTCTTTTGGACTTCCGCCTCCAACTCTTGCAAAAAATCGAGCTTGAGCACCCAATGCTAATTCGCCAGGAGAAAAAGGAGGTTGTGTATTTCCGTAAGGAGAGGATTTTGTTTTTTGACCAATTAAAGAAGTTGGAGAAAACTGTCCTTTGGTTAAACCATAAATTTCGTTGTTGAAAAGAATGATATTCAAATCAATATTTCTACGCAAAACGTGAATGAAATGATTGCCACCAATGGCCATTGCATCGCCATCGCCAGTTGCAATCCAAACGCTTAAGTTAGGATTTGCCAGTTTTACACCCGAAGCAATTCCGGGAGCTCTACCATGAATGCTGTGAATTCCATAAGAATTGATATAATACGGAAAACGAGAAGAACACCCAATACCAGAAACAAAAACCACGTCTTCTCTGGCAACACCCATTTCAGGAAGGATTTTTTGCATGGTACGTAAAATTACGTAATCATCGCAACCTGGGCACCATCTTACTTCTTGATCGCTTGTAAAATCTTTAGCAGTATATTTTTTTTCAGCAGTAGTTTCCATAATTATACTAGTTCTTTAAATTTTTGAATCAAATCATCGTTAGCAAATGGCAATCCTTGGACTTTATTGAATTGTAAAAATTCAAATTTACTGTGTTTAATTTTTAAAATACTTGCAAATTGACCTGAGTTTAATTCGCAAACAAGAATTTTTTTGAATTTAGATAAAATAGCCTCCGTGTTTTTTGGCATTGGATTAATATAATTGAAATGAGCATAACCAATATTTTTATATCCTTCTCCATTCATTTGTTTTATGGCGGAGTGCAAAGAGCCATAAGTTCCGCCCCAGCCAATGATTAATAAATCGCCTTCGCTGGCAAATTCAGTTTCTATATCTGGAATATTAAATTTAACCTTGTCAATTTTTTCTGCTCTAATGCGGGTCATGGTTTCGTGGTTTGAAGGTTCATAAGAAATATTTCCTGTGACCGCATCTTTTTCTAAACCACCAATTCGATGTTCTAATCCTGGAGTTCCTGGAATTGCCCAATTTCGGGCAAGTGTTTTTTCGTTTCTATCATAGGGATGCCAATTTTCTTTGACTTCTGTAACCCTATTATTTTTGATGTCTGGCATTTCGGCCACGGTTTTAATTTTCCAAGGAGCAGAACCGTTTGCGATATAGCCATCGGTCAATAAAATAACGGGAGTCATGTGTTCTAGTGCAAGTCTTGCCGCTTCATAAGCAAAATTAAAACAGTTTGCAGGAGTACTTGCCGCTATCACAATTAATGGGCTTTCGCCATTTCGTCCGTACATCGCCTGAAGCAAATCAGATTGTTCTGTTTTTGTAGGCAATCCTGTTGAAGGACCACCACGTTGCACATCGACAATTACTAAAGGGAGTTCAGTCATTATGGCTAAACCAATGGCTTCGCCTTTAGGGCTAAACCGGGTCCCGAAGTTGTCGTAATGGCTAAGTCGCCTGCAAATGCGGCACCAATCGCCGATGTTATTCCTGCAATTTCATCTTCGGCTTGGAAGGCTTTTACGCCAAAATGTTTGTGTTTTACGAGTTCATGTAAAATATCTGTGGCGGGAGTTATAGGATAAGAACCCAAGAATAACTCCAATCCTGATTTTTCGGCTGCGGCCAAAAATCCCCATGCAGTCGCTGTGTTTCCCATAATAATTCGATACGTCCCAGCTTCCATTTTTGCTGGCGAAATAGTATAAGAATTTGGAATTAATTCTAAAGTTTCGGCAAAATAATAGCCTGCATTCAATACTTTAGTGTTTGCCTCAATTAAGGAAGGTTGCGATTTGAATTTTTTATTAAAAAAATCGATGGTATAATCTTTAGAACGATCATACATCCAATACACCATTCCTAAGGAAAACATATTTTTGCTTCTCGAAATCGATTTGTTGTCTAGTCCCACAACATCTTTCAAAGCTTCCTTAGTTAGTGAGGTCATGTCGACTTCAATCACTCTGTAGTTTTCAAGACTTCCATCTTCTAATGGATTTGTGGCATATTCCGCTTTTTCTAAATTCTTTTTTGTAAACGAATCAATATCAACGATTAGCGTATGTCCTGGTTTTAAAGCATATAAGTTGGTTTTTAAAGCAGCGGGATTCATGGCGACTAATAAATCTACACTATCTCCGGGAGTGCTTACTTCTATACTTCCTATATGAACCTGAAAACCAGAAACCCCATACAAACTCCCTTGAGGCGCTCTAATTTCGGCTGGATAGTTTGGAAATGTGGCAATATCGTTGCCAAACATGGCTGAAGTGTCAGAAAACTGGGTTCCTGTTAACTGCATTCCATCGCCTGAATCACCTACAAATCGAATAACTACGGCTTCGAGAATTTCAGGTTGGAGTTTCTTACTAGTAATCATAATTTAAAGGTATTACATTTTTAAAAATGGATTAAAACGTCAGGAATTAATAGGTTAAATATAATTTCAATAGTAAAAAAAAAGCACATGATTTTTTATCATATAAAAGTAATGATAACATATTCAAATTTACATAGAAACACTAATATTAAAAATTGGACTATGGTTATCACTAACGAATATTCGCAAGTTGAAAAACCTATTCAAGAGTTATATCTTGAGTAGGTTTTTTTTATAAAAAAAAAAGTGATGATACGAATATGATTATAGGGTAATTTAAGTTATAGCAATGGTATAATGCCGTATTTTAAAATCTGATAAAAATATATAAATTACTGATTATAAATGAGTTTTATTACTATTGATTCATTTGACTTTATGACACTTACTTAGTCAAATTTCCAGTTTTTTTGCTGCGTTTCAGACTGAAAAGTCCAAGCTAAGATGCGACTCGTTTTCTGACCTTGTGCCATATCGATCGTTTTTACTTCGACGACGTTGACCTTGTTTAGGGTTTTGTATAAACTGGCAAGATTCTCTTTTTTAGAAACCAAGGTTGTAAACCAAAGGCATTGCATTGGGTATTTAGCACTTTCGAAAATCATTTGGGTAATGAAACCCAATTCACCACCATCACACCATAATTCAGTGTTTTGTCCGCCAAAATTCAGAACTGGTTTTTTAGTTCTTGTGTTTTCTAGGTTATTGACTTTGCGTATAGAGCCCTTTGTAGCCTCTTCCTGAGAATTATGAAAGGGAGGATTGCATAGTGTAAGCGCAAAATGATCCTCGGGGGGTAATGATATTTTTGAAAATAAAACGCGATTCGGTTTGTAATTGCAAACTAATGAAATCCATTAGTTTTGGATTATTTTCAATGATTTTTTTGCAATTTTGAATGGCTTTTTCATCAATTTCAGTACCAACGAAAGACCAGTCATAAACCGAGTTTCCTAATATTGGATAAATACAATTTGCACCAATGCCAATGTCTAATACTTGTACGTTTTCGCCTTTGGGGATTATTCCTCTATTAGTTGAAGCTAGTAAATCGGCGGCATAATGAATATAATCTACTCGACCAGGAATTGGTGGACAAAGATAATTTTCTGGAATATCCCAGTTTTTGATATTATAATCAGTAATTAATAATGAGGCATTGAGTGCTTTTACAGCTTTGGGATTACTAAAATCGATGGTTTCTAGATTATGCTCATTAACAAACACAAAACTTTTTAGCTCAGGGTAATTTGCAATTAATTGTTCAAAATGATACCCTAATCGATGTTGATTTCTAGGGTGTAAATTTGTTTTTTCGGTAATCGTTTTTGGTTTTAGTCTTTCCATTTCGGGGCAAAGATAGTTGTAAAAAATGAAATCCTAATAAAAATGGATTTTCTGAATGATGAACGATTCTAGATTTGGTATTGGTCAATAAAAAAGAGTGTTAATTTTACGATGGCTAGAACTTTTGTAACCCAAAATCATTTAGTCCCAGCATTCCATTAGTAATAAATCGCCATGGCTGTGTGTTATACTTACCAATCCATCTGTTGCTACGTGATTGCTGCTTCCGGTTCTGTAGCCAATGGTCAGGGCATCATTTTCTAAGGGATAAAATAAGTTTTTAGAGTGAATTCCTGTCACGTTTCCTATGGGAATTAGCGAAATGGGAGTATTTGCGGGATACCATTTTTCGAATTTTTTTGGTAATAAAAAGATTTTAGAGTGATCGTCTAAAACGACAATTTTCAATACCTCTCGGTACCGAGTGATGTTGGTAATATTGGTTATGGTATGGTCGGCACGTTTCCCTGTTGCCCAAACCACGTTTACAGCAGGAATTTTTCTTTCGATTAGATAATCGAATGCTTTCTCTAAATCTGTTTTATTTTGGTCTGGTGTGTGGACAATTTCTAATGGGAATTGCTTTTCTTTATAATAATTGGGGTCAAAACCTCGGTCGAAATCGCCAAGTAAAACATCGACTTTTATGCCCAATTCCAAAACCCGTTCCATGGCAGAATCGAGTACAATGACTAAAGGCGACCATTCTAATAATTGACCCAGTAATTCCATATTGCAGGAAGCGCCGTTGGCTATTATTAATGCTGGTTCTTGGTCGTCGCGAACGATATGATGTGAGGACATTTTATGATTTGGGTTTTGAATTTAGAAATTAGTATTTTGTGTAAAGGTATAAAGTTTTTTCTAGAGGAGCTTAAAACTGTAGGCGAGACTAATCCACATTTTATTTGTTGACCGATAGTAATAAAAAGCAAAACAGTATTAAAAAAAATAGTTTTTGGGTTTTAATACCATTGATTTTTATAAAATAGTCCAAAAACACTCGAAACATTTTTTTTATTCACATTGGACTAAAATATAAAAATCGTATATTTGGCTTAAGAAAGAAAATATATGTCGTCACCAAAAATATTTACAATAAAGGAGAGCTTGTCGGAGCTCAAAAAAATTCAAAAAAAGAGCAACCCCATGATTGCAAAGAGAGTACATGCTTTACTTGTTTTTAAAGAAAATGAACTGAATGGAATTTCTAAAAGAGAGGTTGCTCAAGCCATAGGGGTTAATCATAATAGTATTCAGTCGTGGCGCGACCTCTATATTAATGGAGGGATTGAACTACTGACAAGACATTCTAAAAAAGGATACAAGCCCAGTGTTATAACTTTGGAAGAAGAGCAAGCTTTAAGAGAACAGATGTTTAATCCTGAAAACGGGTTTGTTGGATACGTCGAACTGTTAGCTTGGTTTGATGAAAAGTTTGGGAAACAAACTAATTACAGCACTTTCAAAGGGTACGTTTATAGAAAATTCAAGGCAAAAATAAAGACCGCAAGAAAAATTCATGTTAAGAAAGACCAAATTAAGGTTGAGGATTTTAAAAAAATTTCAGTAAAGAATGTGAAAACATCTACAACGAAAAAGGATGGGGATTTAAAACAATAAACTTGTATTGTCAAGATGAAAGTCGGTTCGGGATGTTTACTAGAAACGGAAAAGCCTTAACGGCAAAAGGAATTAAGCCGATATGTGTCTTTCAACAAGTATTCAAAGCCACATGGTTATTTGGTGCTTATTCACCATTTACAGGAGATCATTTTGAATTGGAATTACCCCATTGCAATTCAAATAATTTTCAACTATTCCTAAATGAATTTTCAAAAGAGAGACCTGATGAATTTAAAATAATAATCTTAGATAATGGTGCATTTCACAAATCAAAGACCCTTACCATTCCAAATAACATAGCGTTACTTTTTATCCCACCATATTCACCAGAACTCAATCCCTCAGAAAAAATATGGTGGCGAATGAAAAGGGCTTTTACTGGAAAACTGCACAAATCACTAGAAGAGGTAAGTTCTTTCATAGAGAATGAGGTGAAAAAACTAACTAATGAAATTGTCAAGAAAACCTGTGAATTTGAATATATCGTTTCATCTCCTTTTTGGACTAAACTGTATTAGTCAATGGTATAAGAACGCCTAATAGTGGTGTCTTAAAAACTTTGCGAAGCTGTTTTAGGCTCCTTATTGTACGATATAATTTTTGGTTTCTACTTCGCTTAAAGAAAAATAGCCCAATGCATAATTAGTAGGATTTGTTGTGTTTATGATGTTTCCTCTGACGGTTGCTGACGGAGATTGGAACGGACTTCCATTAGTATTTCCGGCAATGTTTATTAAAATATTCATATAGTTTATAGTAGGTTTTGAGATTCCAAAATGGCTTATTTGCACGGTGTCTCCTGTTTTTAAATCGTTATTTTGAGAAATGCTAAAAAATTCATTTCCTTGATAAAATTGGTCTTCATCTACATAATAGTTCAACTTTGTCTTATTTGGATAGAGGTATTTAAACAAGTAATAATTTTTTTCATTTGGAGGGTCATTGTAGAAAGTTTTAATTTCAATGGTTTTTCTGTCGAATCCGCCTTGGTTGTTTTGAACTATTTTTGTGATTGGCGCAACAGCTTTAAGGCTTTCTGTGGCGGTGTACGTTTGCCCGTTGCTAATAATGGTCAAGATATAAGTTTCGTTGATTACAGGAATAAAATTACTGCAAATATATTCCCCTGAATTTGGGTTTTCGATAAAATTAAAAATGGTATTGGAGCTATTTTTGACAAATACCGTGGCTCCCGAAACTTTTGGGATTATGGTATTGTAGTAGCTGGTGGTGGTTGATAGTCTTATTTTTTGATTAGCTCCAGTAGTTCCTTTTAACCAGTTTATAGAAGCTTCTATCACTAGTTTTGGAGGAGATGTATCTAAACTTACCGTAATAACATCTTCACAGCTAGTGAAGAGAGTAGCAATTAAAATTGCAAAAACAAGAGATGCTTTTTTCATTTACTTAAAATTTAAAATTATAACTAACTGCCGGAACAATACCAAAAATGGACGTTTTTACGGCTTCATTTTCGCCAGTATCATTGTTTTGTCTAAAATTGATTGAAGCAGCATTTTTTTCGACCATAAAGATTATAAATACTAAAAACCCATTCGCCTTTCCAGTTTCGTTTGTCGTTTTTGCGAGGTGTCAAAGTGGCGGAAATATCTAAATGATGATAGGCAGGGAGGCGGTTTTTATTTCTCAATCCGTAACTTGGCACGGCAAGTCCTAAATAGCCATATTGACCGCTTGGATAGGTTACTGGTTGTCCCGTTTGAAAGGTAAAATTCGTTCCAAACGACCATTTTTTATTTAAAGTATAGGAACCAGTAACGGCAATATTGTGTGTTTTGTCATAAACAGAATTGTACCAATTTTTGTTGTTGATTCCTGTTTCGCTTGGCGTTCTTCCAGGGGTTTGTTGCTCGGATTTTGATAAAGTATAAGAAATCCAGCCATTCCATCTTCCTCCATTTTTCCGCAACATCATTTCTAAACCGTACGAGCGTAACTGACCATTCAAGAGGACTTGCTCAATGGCATTGTTGGCAACCAAATTAGCTCCGTCAATGTAATCCAATCTGTTTTTTACTTCTTTATAATAGGTTTCTACTTCAATAGAATACTGATTTTCTTTAAAATTCCTAAAATACCCTAATGCAATTTGGTCGGCGATTTGGGGTTTGATATAAGTGTCACTCGGTGTCCAAACATCTAATGGCGTGGGAGATGAAGTATTAGAAATGAGTTGCAAATACTGAACCATTCGGTTGTAGCTTGCCTTTATAGATTGATTTTCCTTGAGTTCGTACCCAATAGAAAATCGAGGTTCTAAGTTATTATAGCTCTTAATGACTTGGTTTCTGTCATAGAATTTAGTTTCTGTGGGAATTGCTTTTTCGTAAATCTGCATATCCGAATTAAAAATAACAGGATTGTTATTGGTATAAATATTCACGGTTGATTGTCCGATTCGATAAAACAAACTGTATCGAAGTCCATAAGAAAGGGATATTTTTTTTGAGATTTCCTGTTCGGCGTTGATGTATAAAGCGGGTTCAAATGCATATTTTTTGTCTAATTGCTGATAATTAATGCCCGAATTTGTATTCGATGGTCGAATTGCACCTGGATTGAAGTCATAATAAATAGCATTTATACCATAATTCAATTTGAATTTATCGGAAATATAATTCTTGAGGTCATATTTAATATTGTAATTCTTAATGCCTGAATCCCATTTGAAACCTACAAAATCCAAGTCTAATCCGTAATAATAATCACTGTAAATTAGGGATAAGTTTGAAAATAATTTATCAGAAAATAAGTGGTTCCATCTCAGGTCTAAAGTGGAATTTCCATAGATATTAGTAAAGTTTTTGTTTAAAGAAAAAACATCTCTACCAAAATATCCCGACAAGTATAGGCTGTTGTTTGGGTTTAATTTATAACTTAATTTGGTATTTAAATCATAAAAATAAGCGGTATTGTCTTTTTGTTTTTCGGATAATTTCAGAAATAAATGCACATAAGAACTTCGTCCCGCTATTAAAAAGAACCTTTGTCTTTTACGATAGGTCCTTCGGCTAAAAGTCTGCTGGAAATTAATCCAATTCCTCCGTTAACGTGAAATTCTTTACTGTTTCCGTCTTTTGGTAAATATCTAAAACCGAGGAGGCTCTTCCTCCAAAACGCGCTGGAATCCCGCCTTTATATAACTTTAAATCTTTGATAGCATCGGGATTAAAAACCGAAAAGAATCCAAAACGTGGGAAGAATTAAAAATGGTAGCCTCGTCTAGCAAAATTAAATTTTGGTCGGCACCGCCACCACGAACATTAAAACCTGAAGCTCCTTCTCCAGCATTAGTCACGCCGGGAAGCAGTAAAAGTGATTTTATAATATCTACTTCCCCAAGAACTACGGGCATTTTTTTGATGGTAGTAGTAGAGAGTTTATTTACGCTCATTTCTGGTTTTTGAATTGCGCTAGTATTTTTATTGTCGATAATTACCACTTCTTTTAAAGCAGTTTCGTTGCTGGTAAGTTTGAAATTGGTTTTTAAATTTTGACTCAAACTTACCGTTTCCCTAATGGATTCGTACCCCAAATAAGTGATTCGTATGGTATAAATACCTTTCGGAATTGTAATGGAATAAAATCCGTATTCGTTAGTTGTTATTTCAGTTTTTAATTCGGGTATTGAAATAGTTGCTCCAATGAGCGTTTCATTGCTTTTTGAATCAGAAATAGTTCCTGAAATGGTAAATTTTTGCTGGGAAAAAGAGTATAAACTCGATGTTAAAACGAGAAATAGGAGGGTGTTTTTTATTGAAAGCATGGATAAAGTTTTGAATTACAAATTTCGTTAATTTAAAACTAAATCAAGGGGAACAAATGTTAAATAAGTAAAAAAGACAACCGTTTCCAGTTGTCTTTTAAGAAGTGTTTTTGATACAAAAACTTAAGCTAATTTAGCTTCTAAGTTTTCTTTAATTGCAGCCAAGAAATCTTCGGTAGTCAAATAATCATCCGCAGTCATTCCCTCTGGTTTAACAAGAATGGCTAAATCTTTGGTCATTTTTCCGCTTTCGACAGTATCGATACAAACTTGTTCTAGGGTGTGGCAAAAATCAATTAATTCTTGGTTTTCGTCTAATTTTCCTCTGTGTTCTAAACCTCTTGTCCAAGCAAAAATGGACGCAATTGGGTTGGTCGAAGTTGCTCTTCCTTTTTGGTGCTCTCTAAAGTGGCGTGTTACGGTTCCGTGCGCTGCTTCGGCTTCAACTGTTTTTCCGTCAGGTGTTACTAAAACAGAAGTCATTAATCCAAGTGAGCCAAATCCTTGCGCCACGGTATCCGATTGAACATCGCCATCATAATTCTTGCAAGCCCAAACAAATCCGCCATTCCATTTCATTGCTGAAGCAACCATATCATCGATAAGTCTGTGTTCATAAATGATTCCGGCAGTTTCAAATTGTGCTTTGTAATGTTCTTGATAGACTTCTTCGAAAATATCTTTGAAACGGCCATCATAAGCTTTTAAAATGGTGTTTTTTGTTGAAAGATATAAAGGCCATTTTTTGTCAATGCCATTTGGAACGAAGAATGTGCAAATCCGTAAATGCTTTCGTCTGTGTTGTACATTGCCATCGCAACGCCATCGCCTTCAAAATCATATACGTCCCAAGTTTTGGCTTCGCCTTCTTCTGGAACGAAAGTCATGGTTAGTTTTCCTTTTCCTTTGATAACGGTATCGGTAGCTTTGTACTGATCGCCAAAAGCGTGACGGCCAATAACGATAGGTTTTGTCCAGCCTTGAACGTATCTTGGCACGTTTCTCATAATAATTGGCTCACGAAAAACAGTTCCGCCTACGATATTACGAATGGTTCCGTTAGGCGATTTCCACATTTTAGAAAGGCTAAATTCTTTAACGCGTTCTTCATCTGGAGTAATTGTGGCACATTTGATACCCACATTGTATTTTTTTATGGCTTCTGCCGAATCAATTGTGATTTGGTCTTTGGTAGCTTCTCGGCTTTCAATTCCTAAATCGTAATATTTAATGTCTAATTCTAAATAAGGAAGAATTAATTTTTCTTTAATAAATGACCAAATGATTCGAGTCATTTCATCTCCATCCAATTCTACAACTGGATTGGCTACTTTAATTTTTGCCATGCTATAATTATGAAGTTTATTGTATAAAATATTGAGCGCAAATATAATAAAACCTATTGGTAAAAGAAAAATCGTTTCCCTTTTGTTTTTGAAAGTTAGAGGGATTTTTATGGTTTTTATAGTATTTAAGTTCAAAATCAAGGATTCGTCAAATATCTAGGACGTTTTTAAGAATAAAAGAGATGTTAAGTACTTGAAAATAATTAGTAATACATTTTTATTTTTGACATATTTTTCGTATATTTATATTTTAAATACGACATAAATGAGATATGTAGAATTATTAGAGGAGGAAAAAAAAGTAGTGGATTATTTGTATAGAAACTCCCCTAATTCGGTAGTCAGGGAGCGCTGTATGTTTCTAAAACTTTCTGTTGACAAAAAATCCATAATGGAAATTTCTAGAATTATGAAGGTTGGAAGATTACGAGTAACATTGTTTTTTAATGCTTGGGAAATGGCTAAAACATTAAAAGACAAACAGGAAACATTAGGCGTTAAAAAAGGTCGTGGCGCAAAATTAAAACTAAAAAAGTAGCTGACCTAATACCTGAACTAGTAAAGGAAAACAGTAGAAATTTGAATGTGGTTTTGGATATTTTAGAGCGAGAGCATCAAATAAAAATAACAAAACAAACACTCATAAATTTTTTAAAAGAGACTAAAATATAAATGGATAAGATGCCGTAAATCTTTGAAAAAAAACGTTGTGAGAGCGCTTTTCTAAATTCAAAAAAGGAATTGGATAAATTGTCACAATTAAATCAGGAACAATACATTGACTTATATTACGGTGACGCAAGTCATTTTAGTTTAGTGCCGAATGTTCCGTATGCTTGGCAAGCTGAAGGAGAACCTATTTTATTGCCTGCAATTCGGGGGAAAAGCGTAAGTGTTTTTGGTTTAATGAATACATTGGGTAATTTGGTTTTTGATATTTTTGAAACAACAATAAATTCTGAAAAGATGATTGTCTTTTTTGACAAATTTGTTGAGAATATAACTAAAAAAACAGTTGTGGTTTTGGATAACTCTTCGCTTCATACCAGTAAGAAATTCAAAGAAAAAATCAAAGAATGGGAAGAGTTAGATTTACTTATTTATTTTATTCCACCTTACTCGCCAGAATTGAACTTAATTGAAATCTTGTGGAGATTTGTTAAATATAAATGGTTAAAATTTGAGGCTTATACTTCATTTGAAAATTTAAAATTGAACCTAAATGATGTTTTGAATGGGTTTGGAACAAAATGTATTATTAATTTTTAGAATGTACTTATTTTAAAAAAAAAATAGTGTCTAATTGTGATGAACAATTGATTGTTTACTCCATTTCTTAATCTAATTTTCGAATTCATTTCGAACGATATTTTAGAGTTTTGATACATATTAATATAACCACTAGTGGTTTGAGGTTTTGAGTTTGTCTCTATAGTGTTCCAGCCTTTACACATTTGCTGGGCTACGGCAATACCTTCGATTTTGCCGTCTTCACATGATTTTCTAACATAGGAATATTTAGGTGTTAGGACAGCTAGCAATGTGATTTTATCGCCTATGTTTTGTAAATAAGGCACGGGTAAATCTATTTGTTGGTATATTAAATTAGTGCTTATTTCTTTTGACCAAGTTTGATTATTTGTTTTTCCTGAAAAAGTCTTGTTTATTGTTGGGGTTACACTCAAGCTAGTTATTATAGGGTTATTTTGGTATGAATTGCGTACTCTAGTTACTTCAAATTGAACATAAGGCAATCTGTATTGACCTTTGGGCTCTGGTTTGTAATAAATAAAATCGCCATTACCTGCATTTTGGTTTGAGCTTTTCTTTACCATTTCATCATAGCCAGCTTCGATTAAAGCGATACAATTTTCATCGCAAGATACACCCGCCTGAAGGGCAGCTTGTTGTGCTAATGTTTCAATAATTTGTCCTTTTGCTAATTGACTCATTTCTTCAAAATTAGGTAATGATGGTGGAATTCCAGCATACATCATAGCTGCGTCAAAACCAAATTCGACTCCTGTTTTGCAGTCTTCATTGCTGCCACATATAGCGCTAGCTATAGTTCCTTTTACGAACGATTTTACATCATTATATGCTTTAGAGGAGCTGTTTGCGATTGTTTCGGCTACATTTACGGCAGTATTTATTGCTTTGATATACCAAGAATCTTCCTTTTTGGGTTCAGGGCAAACCGATTTTCCTATTGGATAAGCAATCTTGAAATTTTGTTTCATTTCGTTTGTCCAAAAAGGGCTGTTTGTGTTTTCATTATAGCCAGTTACAATTTGGCAATCAGCGTATTGATAGTCGGGTTCGTGGGGTTGGGTATAATAAACGGCGGTTATTTCATAATCAGATCTAAGAATGTCTTCGCTATTAGTAGTAAAAGTAGGCACGGGTTTTTCGGGAACAATTTTTATGGTATTTCCTCCAAGCCCTATGGTGTTGTTATTTGAATCTAATGGGGTAAGTCGAATGTAATATGTTCCATAAATTTTAATCAATCCATGGAAAACATTCGTTTGTATTTGAGACAGCGATTGGGATTGATTGGTTGTGATTTTGATGTTTTTTATGGGAATTCTTTGTGTATTAGCTAACACTTTATTTTCAGAAGGTCTTTTTTCAAAATAATTTAATGTAAAAAAAGTGCTGTCTTGTGGAGATCTAGGGATTATTTTGGTTTCTAAGTTGTTTTTAAAAGCATTATTGTCATTTATTGCGAAAGGAAAATCTGAAATTTCAACTCTTGCAGCAACGGCTTTTTTTAGGAATATTGAACCAAACAAAATTGAATTCCCATTGGGGTTTGTCAGAGTTTGGATAATTTAATTCGCCGTCTTCAAATTGAGTAATCCAAGAAGGAGTGTTGCTTTCAAAGTCACGATTAATTTTGATAATTCTTTTAAGATTTGAAGGCGGACTTAATTTAGTTGTTAGCGAAACGGTATGTAAGCGACTTGGATTTCCAACTATAATTGTATTTGTAGTGTTTACTTTTGAAGGTCTAATTCCAGTATTGGTCTCACTATTTGAAGAGGTTGGGGGTACTTGTACTGTTCTTATTTTAGGCGTAGTAGAGGGCGACGGTACTGTTGTTGGATTTCTTGGAACGACTTGCGCATGATTAGCACTAAAAAAAAGGACTAGAAATAAAACGGAAATAATCTTTCTCATAATAAAATAGTATATAATTAATCTTATGCTTTTTATAAAAGTAACATAATCAAAGGTATATAAAAATATTTTATTGATTTAGATATTTTTTGGGTAGGCAAAAAAAAAGTCCCAACTATGTGGAGGGTACTGAAAAAGTCTTTTTTCGAATAAATTGATAAATAAAAGGAGTAGAAAGCTTAGGATTTCTACTCCTTTTTTGGTATATTTAGCTGTAATTATAAGGTTTTTTACATGTTAGTACAGCAACAAACAATACAGTTCAGCGAGCATTCCTCTTTATATGATTTAATTATTCCAAGGAATAATCTTTTGAGAAAAATTAACGATTTGATCAGGTCAAACGCATTAAAAACCATTAAATTTTAAAATGATTTTTTTAATATAACCATCTGAAATACAACGAATTAAATTTGTTTTAGCAAATTAAATTTTGTATATTTATCTGATAATCAGATGCTTAATATGAAATTAAAAAACAAATTGTTTATATTTGCTCAAACTATTCCAGACTTTAGATTGAACAGAAAAAAATTACACCCTTCGGAAAATATTGTTTTCATAACCATACTTGCCGTCATATGCGGGGCAGAAACTTGGGAAGAAATTGAAGATTACGGCATTGTTAAGCGTGAGTTTTTGGAAACTATCTTAGATTTAGAAAACGGGATTCCTTCTCACGACACGTTTAATCGTTTTTTCTCTTTGCTAAAACCCTCTTTTTTCGAAGAACATTTCGTGTCTTGGATTAAATCAATATCTAACCATTACAAGGGTGTCGTGGCAATTGACGGCAAAACAGTTCGAGGTTCTAAGCAATCTGGATTGAAGTCTGCCATTCATTTGGTAAGTGCTTTTTCTACAGAAAACGAAATCTTTTTAGGTCAAATTAAAACAGAAGAGAAATCAAATGAAATTACGGCAATCCCAGAACTTTTAAAAGTGTTAGACCTTGAAAATGCTATTATTACCATAGATGCAATGGGTTGTCAAACAGATATAGCAGAAGTGATTATTGAACAAAAGGCAGATTATATTTTGGCGGTAAAAGAAAACCAAAAAGAATTATATCAAGATATTGAAAGTGCTTTTTTGATTCCCTCAAAAGACAAATCAAAAATTTATATAACCGAGGAAGTTGGTAGCGGAAGGGTAGAAAAAAGGACTTGTACTGTGGAGGGTACTGAAAAAGTCTTTTTTCGAATAAATTGATGGTTCTACTGGGTTTTGTGTGAAAAGCCATTTAAGTCTCCGTGAAAAAATAGGATAGCGGTTCTGAAATTTTGCTTATTTCTGTATCCACGTCCTATTCGTTTTAGTTCTTCAATTGCTCCGTTTATTCTTTCTGCTCTAGCATTATTAGAGCCTGTTACTATTGCATTTAATATTCCTTGAAAATGCCTGTCGAACATTTTTACTACTTCTACTATTTCTGGAATCTTACTATAAAGGGCACTTCGTCTCCAATTTGCTAGTATTAAAAAAGCATTTTCTTTGGTTTTCTGCCTAAATTGTATGTCTCTAAAATTCTCTTTTATTCTCCATGCTTTAGAGACCTCATAATTCACTTTGTCGATGGATTCAAATATAATTCGTTGTTTTTCAGTCATATTAGAGATGTCTTTTAACCAAATGTACTTTGTCTTTTTTAATTCTTCTACCTCACGAACTTCTCTTCTTCGGACTTTATCAACGGCTTTGTTGAGATAGCCTACTAAATGAAAATTATCATGGCAATGAATCGCTTTTTCGAAGTGTGTTTTTGCTCCATATATAAAAGCATCCCACATATCTGTGCATATCGTTTTTACCTCATCACGCTGGTCTTTAGTGAGCTTGTTGCAAAGTTTGTCAACACTTTCTTTGGTTCTACCCTCAACAACATCTATAACTACTCCTGTAGATTCCTCCGATAGAATACTAAAATAATCATGTCCTCTTGAGACTGATTTTTCATCAATACTCAAATAATAATATCTATCATCGGCACTTCTTTTACTCATTCCTCGTTCAACAAAATTGTGCATTACTCTATGTACTTGATCAAAACTTAAGCCTAATAATCTCGCCGTTTTACTCTGACTTTTAGTGCATTGTAATGTGTCTAAAGTTTTTTTTCAAGTAACCAAGTCATCCGCTCATAAGGTTCTGCCCAAGGAACATCGATGGTTTTTACTTTGTTATTGCTGTCTTTGTATCTTGGCAAATTACAATAAATAAATGTCTTGTATTGCCATAAATCTAAATGTCGCCATTTACGTTCCGCTCTATCATCATAAAGGTCATATTCTAAATCGCCTATTTTATATTTTTTTGGCTCATAATAAAGATAAACATGCACTTCTAGCTTTTCTTCGCTTATATCTAACTTAGATAACTTCCAACCATCTTGGATGGGTAAAATAATTTTCTCTAGTATTGTTCTGATGTCGTATTCCATTTTGTAAATTTACAACTTTCACAAAATATCCAGTAGAACCAAATTGATAAATAAAAGGAGTAGAAAGCTTAGGATTTCTACTCCTTTTTTGGTATATTTAGCTGTAATTATAAGGTTTTTACATGTTAGTACAGCAACAAACAATACAGTTCAGCGAGCATTCCTCTTTATATGATTTAATTATTCCAAGGAATAATCTTTTGAGAAAAATTAACGATTTGATAGACTTTTCATTTATCTACGATGAGTTGTTAAATAAATACTGCACCAATAATGGACGTATGGCAGAAAGTCCCGTTCGTATGTTCAAGTATTTGCTTCTTAAAACAATTTACACCGTTTCCGATGTTGATGTAGTGGAACGTTCGCGTTACGATATGTCCTTTAAATATTTTTTGGATATGAATCCAGAAGACGATGTTATTAATCCGAGTTCGTTGACCAAATTCAGAAAACTACGTTTGAAAGACACCGACTTGTTAAATCTATTGATAAACAAAACAGTAACCATAGCTATTGAAAAAGGAATAATTCGTTCGAAGTCCATTATCGTTGATGCCACTCATACTTTATCAAGATCTAATCCGTTTTTAGCCATCGATGTATTGAGAGAACGCTCCAAGTTACTTCGAAAAACAGTATACACCTTTGACGACCAATTCAAAGAACGTATGCCCAAAAAAAATACCGACAATGATTTAGAAAAGGAGCTGGCTTATTGCAAAGAGTTAGAAAAACGCATAGAAAATGAGCCGTCTATAAGTTCAATACCCGCTGTGAAAGAAAAATTAAACCTGCTAAAAGAATCCGTAGAAGACACTCAAGAAAATTTAACCCTATCCAAAGATACCGATGCAAAAATAGGTCATAAATCTGCCGAGAGTTCCTTTTTTGGCTACAAAACTCATTTGGCTATGACCGAAGAGCGCATCATTACCGCGGCTGTAGTTACATCTGGAGAAAAAGGCGATGGACCAGAATTACCTAAACTTTTAGAAATCAGTCAAGAAAACGGAGTTGATGTAGATACCATTATTGGCGACGGAGCTTATTCTGGAAAAGAGAATCTTAAAATTACAACTGAACAAAACATAAAAATAGTAGCGCGTCTAAATCCATCTATAACCCAAGGCTTTAGGAAAGATGAAGATAAATTTGATTACAATAAAGATGCCGATAGGTTTGTTTGCCCAGCAGGGCATTTAGCAATACGAAAAGCGCGCCAAGGCACTAAAGATGTCGGGGTAAATCAAGTAGATACTTACTATTTTGATGTCGAAAAATGCAAGCATTGCCCTTTAAAGGAAGGTTGTTATAAAGATGGAGCCAAGACAAAAACGTATTCGGTATCCATAAAATCAGAATTGCATCAAGACCAAATGGCTTTTCAAGAAACAGAATATTACAAAGAAAAAGCAAAACATCGATACAAGATAGAAGCTAAAAATAGCGAGTTAAAAAATATACACGGTTATGATAGAGCAATATCATACGGTATTACCAATATGCAAATGCAAGGTGCAATAGCAATTTTTACAGTCAACTTAAAAAGAATACTCAAATTAATGTAGAAAATGTAATCTACACGTGCATTTTACCAAATGAACCTGTATAAGTCAAAAACAGACACATACAATCAACAATAAAAAACAGTTACAAAAATAAAACCGCTTATAACGGATGCTTAAAATCCTGTTATAAGCGGTTTTTTAATATCTAAAAAAGAACGTTGATCAAAATAAGTGATGTTTTTCAGTACCCTCGTACTGTGATGGATGATTTGAGTCATTTATTAAATCCAACTAAATGGAATTCATTACAATCTATTGCAAAAATAGAAAGTGAAAGGTTTATAAAATCAACTGGTAAAACACAGAAATCAACTCGGTTTTATATAACAAGTTTACCTTGTGATGCCAAGAAAATAGCGGATGCTGTTCGTTCACATTGGAAAATTGAAAACAATTTACATTGGCATTTAGACGTTTCCTTTGGAGAAGATAAGAGTAGAAAAAGACATAAAAACGCGGCACAAAATTTTTCGTCAGTCTTGAAATTATCATTAAAAATACTGCTCAATGAAACAATTAGTCCTGTAAAGAAGAGCGTCAGAAGAAAACGTAAAATAGCAGGTTGGGATAATCATTATCTTTTATCTTTGTTCAACTTTTAATGCGTTTGACCTGCGATTTGATAGACTTTTCATTTATCTACGATGAGTTGTTAAATAAATACTGCACCAATAATGGACGTATGGCAGAAAGTCCCGTTCGTATGTTCAAGTATTTGCTTCTTAAAACAATTTACACCGTTTCCGATGTTGATGTAGTGGAACGTTCGCGTTACGATATGTCCTTTAAATATTTTTTGGATATGAATCCAGAAGACGATGTTATTAATCCGAGTTCGTTGACCAAATTCAGAAAACTACGTTTGAAAGACACCGACTTGTTAAATCTGTTGATAAACAAAACGGTAACCATAGCTATTGAAAAAGGCATCATCCGTTCTAAGTCTATTATTGTTGATGCCACACATACTTTATCAAGATCTAATCCGTTTTTAGCCATCGATGTATTGAGAGAACGCTCCAAGTTACTTCGAAAAACAGTATACACCTTTGACGACCAATTCAAAGAACGTATGCCCAAAAAAAATACCGACAATGATTTAGAAAAGGAGCTGGCTTATTGCAAAGAGTTAGAAAAACGCATAGAAAATGAGCCGTCTATAAGTTCAATACCCGCTGTGAAGGAAAAATTAAATCTGCTAAAAGAAACCGTAGAAGACACTCAAGAAAATTTAACCCTATCCAAAGATACCGATGCAAAAATAGGTCATAAATCTGCCGAGAGTTCCTTTTTTGGCTACAAAACTCATTTGGCTATGACCGAAGAGCGCATCATTACCGCGGCTGTAGTTACATCTGGAGAAAAAGGCGATGGACCAGAATTACCTAAACTTTTAGAAATCAGTCAAGAAAACGGAGTTGATGTAGATACCATTATTGGCGACGGAGCTTATTCTGGAAAAGAGAATCTTAAAATTACAACTGAACAAAACATAAAAATAGTAGCGCGTCTAAATCCATCTATAACCCAAGGCTTTAGGAAAGATGAAGATAAATTTGATTACAATAAAGATGCCGATAGGTTTGTTTGCCCAGCAGGGCATTTAGCAATACGAAAAGCGCGCCAAGGCACTAAAGATGTCGGGGTAAATCAAGTAGATACTTACTATTTTGATGTCGAAAAATGCAAGCATTGCCCTTTAAAGGAAGGTTGTTATAAAGATGGAGCCAAGACAAAAACGTATTCGGTATCCATAAAATCAGAATTGCATCAAGACCAAATGGCTTTTCAAGAAACAGAATATTACAAAGAAAAAGCAAAACATCGATACAAGATAGAAGCTAAAAATAGCGAGTTAAAAAATATACACGGTTATGATAGAGCAATATCATACGGTATTACCAATATGCAAATGCAAGGTGCAATAGCAATTTTTACAGTCAACTTAAAAAGAATACTCAAATTAATGTAGAAAATGTAATCTACACGTGCATTTTACCAAATGAACCTGTATAAGTCAAAAACAGACACATACAATCAACAATAAAAAACAGTTACAAAAATAAAACCGCTTATAACGGATGCTTAAAATCCTGTTATAAGCGGTTTTTTAATATCTAAAAAAGAACGTTGATCAAAATAAGTGATGTTTTTCAGTACCCTCACTATGTGTTGGAACTTTTTATGGCAAAAAGATAGTTGATTATCTTCTTTTGTCTCTAATTTTTGCTTTTTTACCAGTAAGTTCTCTAAAGTAGAAAATTCTAGCTCTACGAACATGACCTTTTTTGTTGATTTCAATTTTTTGTAAAGCAGGTAAGTTTACTGGAAAGATACGCTCTACTCCAATTGCACCTGACATTTTACGAATAGTAAAAGTTTCTGTGTTTCCAGAACCTCTTCTTTGAATAACAACACCTTTAAAAAACTGTGTTCTAGTTTTTTTCACCCTCTTTGATTTCGTAATAAACTGTGATAGTATCACCAGCTCCGAAAACAGGAAAATCTTTTCTTGTTACAAATTCGTCTTGAACGAATTTCATTAAATCTGCCATTTTATTTTGTTATTATGGTTTAAAAAGAGCAACATTCACGGTTTTCGCCAGAGGTTGGTCTAATGAGGGGGCAAAAGTAAATAAAAATGTTTAAAGTTTAAAGTTTTTCTTGTTTAAAGTTTTGTCTTAATTCAAAATAGAACTTTAAACCTTAAACCTTTTTTATTCTTCCAATAAATCTGGGCGTCTATTTTTAGTATGTTCATACGCCATATCTTCGCGCCATTTGTCTATTTTGGCAAAATTTCCGCTGGTTAAAACCTCAGGAACTTTCCAGCCTTTATAATCAGCAGGTCTTGTATATATAGGTCCCGAAAGTAAATTGTCCTGAAAACTATCCGTCAATGCCGAGGTTTCATCACTCAAAACTCCGGGAATTAATCGTATCAAAGCATCACATAAAACCAAAGCACCTAATTCGCCACCAGATAAAACATAATCGCCAATCGAGATTTCTTTGGTAATAAAATGATCGCGAACGCGTTGATCCACTCCTTTATAATGCCCGCAAAGAATAATAATATTTTCATGCATCGACATCGTATTTGCCATTTTCTGGTTCAAAGTTTCGCCGTCTGGTGACATATAAATAACTTCGTCGTAGGCTCTTTCGCTTTTCAAGTGCGTGATGCAGGCGTCAATGGGCTGAACGGTCATAACCATCCCTGCGCCACCACCAAAGGGATAATCGTCAACCGATTTTTGTTTGTTGGTCGTGTAGTCCCTTAAATTATGAAAATAAACTTCGACAATTCCTTTATCAATGGCACGTTTCATCATCGAAGCCTCAAACGGACTTCGCAATAATTCTGGGAGAACGGTAATAATATCAATGCGCATAATTTATTTGTATAAGTTGCAAAGTTAGGGTTCTAAAATTTAAAAAGCTAAACCCCAAATTGTCTTAAATGATGATCTATGTGGTTCCACATTAACTTATTCCAATCTTCAAAAGTCATTTTTCCCCAAAAAGGATGATGGGTAATTTTTATAGATTGATGTCCTTCTGTAAAACGACTAAAATTTTTGATTAATTCATTCTTAGAACTCTCAAAATCATATTTATCGGTAAAAATAAATTCTTTGGCGGTTGGACTATTTTTTTTAAATTCAGAATTAAAAATTTTACTTTTCATCATTCGTCCTAAAATTCTAAAAATAAAATTTACTTTAACTTCGTTTTCTCCAAACGCTACAATAATTGCTTCGTTAGTGTGTTTCAGCATCTGATCTACACTCATTTTTCCCCAAACGGCTTGGCTTTCTGGAGATAATTTGTTGATTCGGGCAATTATTGTTTCATTGGAAACCTTGTCAAATATGGAGTTCATAATTTATAAATTTTGATTTATTTCAAAAATACAATTATACTGTATTCTTTCTGTAAATTATGTGTTAATTTTGCACTTCAATAAAAATAATAATAAAAATGGAAAACGGAATATACGCTAAATTCAATACTGCAAAAGGTTCGATTTTAGTAAAACTAACACATGATTTAACTCCTGGAACTGTTGGTAATTTTGTAGCTCTTGCCGAGGGAAATATGGAAAACAAGATTAAACCGCAAGGACAAAAATTTTATGATGGATTAACTTTTCATAGAGTAATTCCAGATTTTATGATTCAAGGAGGTTGTCCTCTGGGTACCGGAACAGGGGATCCAGGATACAAATTTGATGATGAATTTCATCAAGATTTGCGTCACGATGCGCCAGGTGTTTTGTCTATGGCAAACTCAGGGCCTGGTTCAAATGGTTCTCAGTTTTTTATTACGCACGTGGCAACGCCATGGTTAGATGATAAGCATACCGTTTTTGGAAACGTAGTCGAAGGTCAGGATGTAGTTGATGCCATCGCTCAAGGCGATAAATTAGAATCGGTTGAAATTCTTAGAGTGGGCGAAGTTGCTCAAAACTGGAATGCGATTGAAGCTTTCGTGGGTTTAAAAGGAGCACGTTTGAAAAAATTAGCGGCTTTAAAAGCAGAATCGGAAGCAAAAATGGAAAAACTGGCTGCTGGTTTCGAAAAAACAGAAAGCGGATTACGGTACCAATTTATTCAAAAAGGAGACGGTAAGCAAGCCGAAAAAGGCAAAACTGTTGCGGTTCACTATGAAGGTTCGTTAGAAAGTGGAAAAGTTTTTGATTCTTCTTATCCAAGGAAAAAACCAATCGAATTCAAGCTCGGAATTGGTCAAGTGATCGAAGGCTGGGACGAAGGGATTGCTTTGTTGAAAGTGGGCGATAAAGCGCGTTTCGTGATTCCGTCGGATTTAGGTTACGGGCCAAGTGGAGCAGGAGGAGTAATTCCGCCAAACGCTACTTTGATTTTTGATGTTGAATTGATGGACGTAAAATAATTTACGATATTTGATTACGATTTATAAATCCCAAAGCGAGAGTTTTGGGATTTTTTGTGTTTAAATCAAGCTGGTACCATCTTATTTCCACTTAATATTACACCCAATACTTGGTTTTTGATTCGGATTGATGCTTCTATTATAAATCACACTCTCAATCGCTTGGCGTAAATCATTTCCGCTTATTGGGATTCCGTTTTCGGGTCGACTGTCATCGAGTTGTCCTCGATAAACTAATTTATTTAGGTTGTCAAAAAGGAAGAAATCCGGTGTACAAGCGGCATGATATGCCTTGGCAATTTCTTGATTTTCATCGTATAAATAGGGGAATCCAAAGTTATTTTCGAAAGCGAATTGGGTCATTAACTCTGGAGAGTCCTGAGGATAATTTATTACGTCATTACTCGAAATCGCTACAAATCCAATACCTTGTGTTTGATAATCATTGGCAATTCGAATGACTTCATCAATAACGTGATGCACAAATGGACAATGATTGCAGATAAAGAAGACTAAAGTTCCTTTTTTGCCTTTTATATCGGCGAAAGAGCAATAGTGTGTATTAGGATGAGTATTTTTTAAATAAAATCCGGGAGCAATTGTTCCCAATGCTAACATATTCGATGGTGTTCGTGACATTTTTTTTTTGGGTTTGATTTTAAAGTTTAAAGTTAGGAAAAAATGATTGTTTTAAATTAGAATCTGTAAATTTGGAAGACAAAAAACTTTATATTTTGAACGAGCAATGGATTTAACCTGGACAGAATTTGAAAAAGTAGAAATGCGAGTGGGAACAATACTTGAAGCCCATGATTTTTCGAGATGTTATTGCCGTTAGACTCTTTAGGGCTCACATAAAAAAGTTGGGGAGAAGTTCTAAATTTGTCTAAAAAAACAAATGGATTTTTCAATTTTTTCTTCCTTTTTACCAGAAGGGCTATTGATACATTTTGATATTGTCGATTTCAAAGAGTTAGGAGATTTACATACAAAGAAAGACTGTTTATTCATTTATTTAGATGAGAAAAACATACTGCCAAATAATTATGATTTGAATGAATTTGAGTCAAAAGGATTCTACGAACGAACTTTAATTCAAGACTTTCCAATTAGAGGAAAGGCGGTTTATTTAGGCATTAGAAGGCGTCGATGGCGAAATAAATTTGATAAATCAATAGAAGTTAAAAGTGATTATACTTTTATAGCAGAAGGTTCAAAATTGACCGTTGAACTTTCTGATTTTTTAAAAGATACAGGTCGAGACCCGAGAAGATACGATAAGTAATATCGCCAGTTATTACGGAGTCAAAGCCAATTTATTGCAACGCCATTACAAGAAAAAAGTTAGTGGATTTAAGGATTGGGATCAGTTCAATCACTCCGAAGATTATTTGATTTATCCTCAGAATATAGGTGAAAATCTAGGAATTGATGAGTTAAGTTTGTCAAAAGGAGAACTCTATACCTTTGTAACCAATAAAAACGGTAGAGGCAAGAAAAAAACATTAGTAGCAGTTATAAAAGGCACTAAAAGTCAAGATATTATTGATGTTTTAAACAAAATTCCGTTAGAAAAAAGGAAGTTGGTAAAGGAAATTACCCTTGATATGGCTAATAATATGCAATTGGCTTCAAGAATATGTTTTCCAGAAAGCAATTTGGTTACCGATCGTTTTCACGTAGTAAAGCTGGTAATGGAAGCCTTGCAACATCAAAGAATTAAGTTACGATGGGAAGCAATTGAAAAAGAAAATCAAGCCATTAAAATAGCCAAAGAACAAGGAATTAAATATGTTCCTATCGTTTTTGAAAATGAGGACACTCCAAAACAATTATTAGCTAGAAGCCGTTATATTATTGCTAAAAAACAAATGAATGGACTCCTAATCAGAAGGTAAGAGCCGAATTGTTATTCAAAATTTATCCACACTTATACCATTGACTAATACAGTTTAGTCCAAAAAGGAGATGAAACGATATATTCAAATTCACAGGTTTTCTTGACAATTTCATTAGTTAGTTTTTTCACCTCATTCTCTATGAAAGAACTTACCTCTTCTAGTGATTTGTGCAGTTTTCCAGTAAAAGCCCTTTTCATTCGCCACCATATTTTTTCTGAGGGATTGAGTTCTGGTGAATATGGTGGGATAAAAAGTAACGCTATGTTATTTGGAATGGTAAGGGTCTTTGATTTGTGAAATGCACCATTATCTAAGATTATTATTTTAAATTCATCAGGTCTCTCTTTTGAAAATTCATTTAGGAATAGTTGAAAATTATTTGAATTGCAATGGGGTAATTCCAATTCAAAATGATCTCCTGTAAATGGTGAATAAGCACCAAATAACCATGTGGCTTTGAATACTTGTTGAAAGACACATATCGGCTTAATTCCTTTTGCCGTTAAGGCTTTTCCGTTTCTAGTAAACATCCCGAACCGACTTTCATCTTGACAATACAAGTTTATTGTTTTAAATCCCCATCCTTTTTCGTTGTAGATGTTTTCACATTCTTTACTGAAATTTTTTTAAAATCCTCAACCTTAATTTGGTCTTTCTTAACATGAATTTTTCTTGCGGTCTTTATTTTTGCCTTGAATTTTCTATAAACGTACCCTTTGAAAGTGCTGTAATTAGTTTGTTTCCCAAACTTTTCATCAAACCAAGCTAACAGTTCGACGTATCCAACAAACCCGTTTTCAGGATTAAACATCTGTTCTCTTAAAGCTTGCTCTTCTTCCAAAGTTATAACACTGGGCTTGTATCCTTTTTTAGAATGTCTTGTCAGTAGTTCAATCCCTCCATTAATATAGAGGTCGCGCCACGACTGAATACTATTATGATTAACCCCTATGGCTTGAGCAACCTCTCTTTTAGAAATTCCATTCAGTTCATTTTCTTTAAAAACAAGTAAAGCATGTACTCTCTTTGCAATCATGGGGTTGCTCTTTTTTTGAATTTTTTTGAGCTCCGACAAGCTCTCCTTTATTGTAAATATTTTTGGTGACGACATATATTTTCTTTCTTAAGCCAAATATACGATTTTTATATTTTAGTCCAATGTGAATAAAAAAAATGTTTCGAGTGTTTTTGGACTATTTTATAAAAATCAATGGTATTACATCAAGCATATAAACACACTCTCGAGTTCAGGAACATCTATGAACAAACCTCAAAAGAATTAGCCAAAGAACAATTTTTAAACTGGATTGAAAAAACAAAATTATTAAAATTAAATGATTTTAATACCGCAGCAAACAGCTTAAAATATCATTTAGAAACCATTTTAAACTTCTTCATCAAACGACATACAAATGCAAACGCAGAATCATTTAATTCTAAAATAAAACTCTTTAGAGCAAATCTAAGAGGTGTAGTTGATGTGAAATTCTTTCTATTCAGAATGGAAAAACTTTTTGCTTAATCCCCAAAAAAATTACGTGAGCCCTCTTTAGTGTTGCGAATGGGGAAGAACTAGATAAAAAAAATCCGAAAATCTTTCGACTTTCGGATCGTTCCGTTTGGTTAGTTATTTTTGGTTAATGTATTAAAAGTTAAATATCGTCAAATTCGATATCAGTAAACATAGACGATTGAGGCAATTCTGTTTCCTCTGATGGTTCAGAAATGAATTCTTTCTTGAAATCTTTTTGGTGTCTTTCAGAGATTACTTCTTCGCCTTTGTGGTTTAAAACATAAGAAGTCATTTCGTCTAAAATTTCGGCAAAAGCAGTAAAATCTTCTTTGTACAAATAAATTTTGTGTTTTTTGAAGTGAAAAGAACCGTCCGCCTCGGTAAATTTCTTGCTTTCGGTAATGGTAATGTAATAATCGTCGGCCTTTGTGGCTCTCACATCAAAGAAATACGTTCTTCTTCCAGCGCGTAAAACTTTAGAAAATATCTCATCTTTTTCTAACATATCATTTTCTCTCATAATCCTTCTGTCGATTTTTGTGTTGTTAAGCAGCAACCAAAAATCTAAAAAAATGTTGTATTACACAACATTTATTGCAATTCTTTTTCAGAAAGTTGTTTTAAATACAGCGCAGCATAATAGCCGTTTTTGTTTATTAGTTGATTATGAGAGCCTTGTTCGATTATTTTTCCTTCGTCGAGAACAATAATTTTATCTGCATTTTTGGCCGAGGAAACCCTGTGACTTACAATAATGGTCGTTTTATTTTTGCAAATTTCTTGTAAATTAGTCAAAATGGCTTCCTCGGTTTCGGTGTCAATAGCGGACAAGCAATCGTCGAAAAGTAGTATTTTTGGATCTTTGATGATGGCTCTTGCAATGGAGACTCTTTGCTTTTGTCCGCCAGAAAGGGTAATGCCTCTTTCGCCTAAAATAGTGTCGTATTTTTTATTAAAACCCATAATGTTATCGTGAACTTCGGCACTTTTTGCTGCCGAAATTACTTCCTGGTCAGTTGCATTTTCTTTGCCAAATTTAATGTTGTTCTTGATGCTGTCTGAAAACAAAAAGGCATCCTGCGGAACAATTCCAATGCTGTTTCTCAAGTTGAATAAATTGAGTTTGCTAATTTCGGTTTCATCAATAGTAATACGCCCTTCGCTTACATTATATAAATGAGAAATCAGAGAAATTACAGTTGATTTTCCTGCTCCTGTTCTTCCTAAAATGGCCAAGGTTTCCCCTTGATGTACCTTGAAACTCACATTTTGTAAGGCGGTTATATTAGTGTCTTCGTAAGTATAGCTCACATTTTCGAAAGAAATAGCACCGTCGATTGTTGATTTTTCGGGATTTTTATTTTGTATTTCGGGTATAATTTTCAGAAACTCATTGATGCGTTTCTGAGAGGCTTCGGCTTCTTGAACCATTGACGAAACCCAGCCCAATGAGGCTACGGGCCAAGTAAGCATGTTTACATACAAGATAAACTCGGCAATGGTTCCTATGCTTTTTATGGTGCCATCAATGTACATTAATCCTCCAAAATAAATGACAATTAGGTTGCTTATTCCGATAAGTGCAATCATTAGCGGACCGAATAAGGCTTGTATTTTTGCCAAACTCAAACTCTTGCTTTTGCTTTCATCGGCTAGTTTTACCAAGTTTTTTTGATGTTGTTCTTCTAAGGAATAGGCTTTTATAACCCGAATTCCCGAAAATATTTCTTGAGTAAAACTGGAAATTTTTGATAAATATTGTTGAAAAATGGTGCTTCTTTTGTTAATTTCTGAACTTATTTTAAAAATAGTATAGGACAAAATAGGCAAAGGCAGCAAAGTGTATAAAGTAAGTCGTGGCGAGACGCTAAACATATATATAATTACGATGGCAAAACGAATAAACGTATTTATGGAATACATTACCGCAGGTCCTACATACATTCTTACCTTTGAAACATCTTCGCTGATGCGGTTCATCAAATCTCCTGTTCGATTTTGTTTGTAGAAATTCTGGGAAAGATTTTCATATTGTTTGAACACTTCATTTTTCAAATCGAATTCGATATGTCGGGACATTACAATAAGCGTTTGTCGCATCAAAAAGGTAAGAAAACCAGCAGTAATAGTCGTTGCAATGATAAGCAGAATATTGTGAATCAATTCCTGTTGAATAGCCGATTTGCTTATGGTGCTGTCCTTAGAAAAACGCTCAATTATTTTAAATGATTTGCTTATTAATTTTGGAGTAAACAACGAAAATATTTGGGCAATGATAGTAATGATGATGCCTAGCAAAAAACTGAATTTATATTTCGCGAAATACTTGTTTAAGTAACTTAATTCCTTCATGATGATTAAAGATTCTTTAGAAATTCAAAGGTAAGATGAAATTCAGATATTTTTCATGTTTAATGATATTTTAAAAAAGGAAATACTTATTTTTGCCTGCTAATTAATAAAAGTTCTTACAAGGTGGTAAACAGAAGACATATTCGCGTTAAAGTCATGCAATCCATTTATGCGATGCATCAAAATGGATCAGACGATTTAGAAAAAGAAGAAAAATTCCTTTTTTACAGCATAGACGCTATTCAAGATTTATACCTTATAATGCTTTCCTCATTGATAGAAATTGCTAAAAAAGAATCTGTTTTTTTGCATAAATCCAGTCAGAAGCATCTTGCCACTCCAGAGGAACGCAAACCCAACGAAAAATTTATCAAAAACCGTATTTTTCAAATACTTTCCGAAAATAATTCGTTGAGTATGGCATTGGAAAATCGTAAAATAAATCATTGGACCTTAAACGATGATTACATTTTAATTCTTCTTAATGACATTAAACAAAGCAAATTGTATGCAAAATACATGAGTAATGCCATCAATACTTTTGAAGAAGACAAGGAGTTTATCGTCAATTTGTTTATGGATGTAATTGTTCCAAACGAAAAGTTGTATGAATACCTTGAAGATAATAAATTGACTTGGGTTGACGATATTCCGTTGGTAAATACGGAAATTATCAAACAATTAAAAGCTATAAAACCAGTTGAAGAAGGTAATTTTAGAGTTCCGAAATTATTTAAAGATAACGAAGATAGGGATTTTGTTAAGGATTTATACCGAAAAACAGTCTTAAACGAATCCGAATTAGCAAAGGAATATTTAGACAAAACACCTAACTGGGACAGCGATCGAATTGCCGAAATTGACACCATTATTCTTAAAATGGCCATTTGCGAATTTTTGAAATTCCCATCGATTCCAGTTAAAGTTACTTTGAATGAATATTTAGAATTAGCCAAAGAGTATTCTACACCAAAAAGCAGTATTTTTATCAACGGAATATTAGACAATTTAGTAAAAGAACTACAAGCCAACAATAGAATTATTAAGGCTGGTCGTGGATTAATGTAAAAATAAATTAAAAATCAAATAAAATTATGGGACAATTAGGACAATTTGCGCCGTTTTTATTAATGTTTGTGGTTATCTATTTCTTTATGATTAGACCCCAGCAAAAACGAGCCAAACAAGAAAAAGAATTTGAAAGCGCACTAAAAGTAGGGGATAAAATCATTACCAAAAGTGGGCTTCACGGTAAAGTAGCAGAATTATCTGAAGGAACTGTTGTTATCGAAACAATGGCTGGAAAATTAAAAATGGAACGTTCTGCCATTTCTATGGAGATGAGTGCTGCTTTGAATAAAAAATAAATCGAGCTTCAAGTTTATAGAAAACTCTTCTCGATGATGTTTAGACTTTATACCAAAAACACTCCTAAAGTAGTCCCATTGTCAGTTCGACGCAGTCGAGAACCTTTATAACATCTCGACTGTGCTCGATGTGACAAAAAATATTGGACTATAATGAACTAATAAACGGTATTAACTCTTTTTGAGACCAATAAAAAATCGCATGGTTTTATACCAAAAAACACTCCTAAAGTAGTCCCATTGTCAGTTCGGGCGCAGTCGAGAACCTTTATAACATCTCGACTGCGCTCGATGTGACAAAAAAGAATGGGACTATAATGAACTAATAAACGGTATTACTCATTTTGAAGGCTAAATGCGATTAAGTAAGTCGAAATATGTCATAAAGTCAAACGAATGAATAGTGATAAAATCTATTTATAATCAAAGATTTATATCATTTTGTCAAATTTCAAAATGCGACATTATACCATAGCGGTCACTTATTTACAGCTTTTGTAAATTCAATCAATTGCTGTTGACTTTAGTCAACAGCTCAAATTTTAGGGTATTGGCTTTAGCCAAAAATTATAGCTAATTTAGGCTAAAGCCAAACTAAAATACTTTCCTTTTATACGCTTGGGCTGAAACCCAAGGCAATTGAATCAAAAAAATGCTGATATTCTAAGTCTAGTTTTGAATCATAATGAGCTCGATATGTATCGGGCTCATTCCTTTTATATTTTGTGGATAATAAATATCGTAGGGCGATTGTGTAAATCGATTTTTGTTTTTTTCCATTCAGAAGCTTTCATGGTCTTGATGTGTTCTGTGGGCAAGGTAATATCCGAGGCAATGCAAAGGCTGGTTGAAGGATTCAGGGCTTGTAAAATGTCTTCGAGCATTTTGTTGTTTCTAAAAGGTGTTTCGATAAAAAGTTGGGATTGGTTTTTATCGTGCGACAGTTTCTCCAGATTTTTTATTGCCGTTCTTTTTTCGGATTTTTCGATAGGAAGGTATCCATTAAAGGCAAAATTTTGGCCGTTCATTCCAGAAGCCATAAGGGCTAGTAAAATAGAAGATGGACCAACTAATGGTATTACCTGAATTCCTTTTTCGTGTGCTAGTTTTACGATAACTGCACCAGGATCGGCCACTCCAGGGCAACCCGCTTCACTCATTAATCCAACATTTTTACCTTCGAGGCAAGGATTTATCATTTGGGCGTGTTCAGCGATTTTAGTGTGTTTGTTTAATGCACTTAGTCGTAGCGTGGCTTGAACTTTCTCAGGATGAATGCTTTTTATGAATTTTCGAGCCGTTTTTTCATTTTCTACAATATAATCGTCTATGAAATCAATGGTTCTTTTTACAGTTTGGGGCAAAACATCCATAGGATTGCCTTCTCCTAGTGTTGTTGGAATCAAATATAATTTTCCTGGGGAAATGACTGATTTCATTTGTGTTGTTTTATTATTCTTACTGGATAACGGATGCTTGAAAAGTTATAATGTGGAAAACGAAAATATTCTATTTAGCAATGTCTCTCAATGAGTTTTTTTGCAATTACATCACAAGCTTCATCGAGCATTTTGTAAACAGAATCAAATCCATTGGGCATTCCAAAGTAGGGGTCGGGAACATCTACGTTTTCATTTGGAAATAATTCATTCAAAATGAGTTGCACTTTTTCAGTTTGGGCATGATTATCGGCAAGTTGAATAACATCCCAATAATTGGAATTATCCATAACATAGATGTAATTAAATGTGTCAAAATCACTTGATGTGAATTGTCTTCCTTTTTGTTTTGAAATATCTACTTTATTTTGTTTTGCAATGGCAATAGAACGCTCGTCAGGTTGATGGCCAATATGCCAAGAACCGGTTCCGGTAGAATCTACCGTGAATTTGTTTTTTGGAAGTTTTGAAGCCAATATTCCTTCAGCCAAAGGTGACCGACAAATATTGCCCAAACAAACCATTAAAATTTTTATGGGCATACTACGTTTATAGCGTTAATTTCTTATTGATGTCTTCGACAAATTTTTTGAATTGTTTGTCAGTGGCAACTAAATTGTCAACAGTTTTACAAGCGTGTAATACGGTGGCATGATCACGATCCCCAATTTGCGAACCAATGTTTGCCAAAGAAGCTTTGGTGAATTTTTTAGCAAAAAACATGGCTAATTGACGAGCCTGAACGATATGTCTCTTTCTGGTTTTTGACTGAAGAGTTTCTAAATCCAACTGAAAATAATCGGAAACAATCTTTTGAATGTAATCAATAGAAATTTCGCGTTTTACATTTTTAACGAATTTTTCAACAACATTTTTGGCAAGTTCCAGCGTCACTTCTTTTTTATTGAAAGAAGATTGTGCAATTAAAGAAATAATAGCGCCTTCAAGTTCTCGAACATTCGATTTTATGTTTCGAGCTACATATTCTATAATCTCTTCAGGAATTTCGACACCATCACGATATAAAATGTTTTTCAGGATTGAAATTCTGGTTTCATAATCTGGTTGGTGCAATTCAGCCGATAATCCCCATTTGAAACGAGATAATAATCGTTGTTCAATGTCTTGCATATCAACTGGTGCCTTGTCCGAAGTCAAGATAACCTGTTTGCCATTTTGATGTAAAAAATTAAAAATATGGAAAAAGACATCTTGAGTTCCTGATTTTCCGGAAAGGAATTGAACATCATCAATGATTAATACATCAATAAGTTGGTAAAAATGAATAAAATCATTTCGATTGTTTTTCTTAACCGAATCAATATATTGTTGTGTAAAAATTTCAGCCGATATATATAAAACGGTTTTTTCTGGATATTTGTCTTTGATTTCAACTCCTATAGCGTGGGCTAAATGAGTTTTGCCTAGTCCAACACCGCCAAAAATTAATAATGGATTAAATGAAGTTCCTCCTGGTTTATTGGCCACAGCCATACCTGCGGAGCGAGCTAGCCTATTAGAATCGCCTTCAAGAAAATTGTCGAAACTATAATTTGCGTTGAGTTGTGATTCGATTTTTAAATTTCGGATGCCCGGAATTACAAACGGATTTCTTAGTTCTGGATTAAGGTTTTTAAAAGGGGCATCAACATCCTGCGGTTTCATGGGAACTCGATTAGCACTAGGCAATTGTTCCGTAAACGGTTGTTTGTTGCCATAAGTGTTTTCCATCTTGATTTTATAGAGTAGCTTTGCATTTTTACCGAGTTCTTTGGTTAGGGCTACTTTTAATAATTTAACGTAATGTTCTTCCAGCCATTCGTAAAAAAATTTACTGGGAACTTGAATGTACAATGCATTGTCGGTAAGTTCAACTGATTTAATTGGTTCAAACCAAGTTTTGTACGCTTGATCTTGAATGTTGTCTTTTATAAAAGACAGACAGTTTTCCCATACTGATTGTGCAGTCTTGTTCATAAATTTGGTTAAATTATTTTTGGTTTGCTACTGTTGTTTAATAAAAAAATAGGTTGAGTTATCGCTGATTTTTGGGATAACAAATATGTGAATAAAATTGTCTAAAAAAAAATATTTTGTATTTAATTTTTATAAAATATTGTTGTATGGAGTGTCTTAAAATTAAAACTTTTATAATCAATAACTAATGGAATATCATCAAACTCAAATTCGGGTGCGCTACTCAGAAACAGATCAAATGCGTGTGGTTTATCATGGTAATTATGCTCAATATTTTGAGGTAGGAAGGGTTGAATGGCTTAGAAACAAAGGGATTTCATATAAATGGATGGAAGAAAATGGTATTATGCTTCCAGTAGTTTCTTTGACGATACATTATAAAAAACCGGCTCATTATGATGAGTTGCTAAGGCTAAAAACCATTCTAAAAAACAGAACGTCTGTGAAGTTAGAATTTGACTATGAGTTATATAATGAAAGCGATGAGTTGTTAACAACGGGTAGCTCTATTTTAGTTTTTGTCGACATGAAAACAGGGAGACCTATTGCTCCTCCTCAATATATTTTGGATGTTTTGGATTAATCAAAATAATCAGGTCGTTTTTTTGTCGAAATGATAAAATAGAAAGTTTTTTTTTAATTTATTTCAAGGGACTTTATTTCTATTTCGAACATCGAATTAAAAATGTCGAAAACCATTTCGGCATTTTTTTTTCGGGTAATAATTTCTATTTCGCAACTCATGTTCATCTTTTGGTTTGCAATTTCGATGTTTTTTTCCTTGATCACACGCATCACTTTATTGATATTTTTGTAATCAAAAGAAATGAGATAATGATTGTCGATAGTTTTTTCGATTATTTCAGAGGCTTCAAGGGTTAATTGTGCCGAAGTTTTGTAAGCCGAAATTAAGCCGCCAACACCCAGTTTTGTACCGCCAAAAATCCTGACAATCACAATTAAAACATTTGTAATTGCAAAAGATTGAATCTGTCCGTAAATAGGCATTCCTGCGCTATTACTGGGTTCTCCATCGTCGTTTGCTCTGTAAATAGTTGTATGTGTGCCAATTTGGTAAGCGTAACAATAATGGCCAGCATTTGGATGTTGTTTGCGTAAAGTGTCAATTATTGGTTTTACTTCTGTCTCAGAGTGGACGGGAAACGCATAACCAAAAAATTTGCTGTTTTTTTCCTTAAATAAAATTTCAGGCGAAGCAGAGGCAATGGTTTTATAAGTATCGTTAAATTCCAAAAGCTGACTTTTTAAAGTATTTTTTTGTCGAATAGGTCTATTACATCTTCTTTTCCAACTTGTAAATTCCAAACCTGTAATCCGAGAGAGAGTGCTGCATCGGTGTTTTCTTTTTTGTCATCAACGAATAAGGTTCGTTTTTTAGATAAGTCGTATTTTTTTATTAAATAATTAAAAATTTCGGCATCTGGTTTTCTCATTCCCATTTCAAACGAAAAGTAAACTTTTTCGAAACATTGGTAAAAATCACTATAAAAAGAAATTCCGCTTTCTTGCTCGAAAGTATCAATATGAATAGAATCGGTATTGCTTAGCAAAAACAGTCGGTATTTTTTTGAAATTTTTTGAAGAAACTCTAGTCTATATAAAGGAAAGTCAAGTAAAACGGCATTCCATGCAGTTAGAATTTCGTCAATCGAAGCGTTTGGAACCTGTTTTTGAATGCCAAGTAAAAATTTTTCCCGTGATATTTTTCCTTTTTCGAATTGTATATTAAGTTGGTTTAAATCATCATTCCATTCAGATAAACCCAGCTTTTTCAAGCCGTTAGTCGTTGCTTGTTTATCTAAATTGATAAAAATATCTCCAAAATCAAAAATAATAGTATTAATCATGGTTGCTGAGTATTATAAGTTCGTCATTGCCGATGGATTGTTTTTTACTATTTTTCAAAGCGATTGTAGGTGCTTTGATTCCGTTTTTAAATAAACTATTTCCAATATATATTCGTGATTCATCCCAAAGATTCTCGTCAATAAAAGTCTGCAATGTTTGTCTGCCTCCTTCGATAATGACAGATTGTATTTGGTGTTTGTATAAAATAGGTACAATTTGTTCTGCAGGATTTTGTTCGAAATCAATTACTTCAAAGATAGTATTTTCTTCATTTATTGGAGGAATTGAGCTAGAAATAAGTATGGTTTTTGTTCGATTATCAAATACATGACTGTTTTTAGGAATGCGATTATGGCGGTCTAAAACTATTCTTGTCGGATTGTTTCCAGTCCAATCTCTCACGTCTAATTTCGGATTGTCGTCAATCACAGTATTGGTTCCCACGAGAATCCCTTGTTCCTCACTTCGCCATTTATGAACCAGTTGGCGTGAAAATTCATTGGTTATCCAAAAGGGTTTTTTTTCGTTGTCATTCAGAGTTTTGCGAATAGTTTCTAGAGGAGCAATAAAACCGTCTTGACTTTCAGCCCATTTTAAGATGATGTAGGGTCTTTTCTTTTCGTGAAACGTAAAAAAGCGTTTGTTTAGTTCTTTGCATTCGCGCTCAAGAACGCCCAAGGTAACATTTTTGCCAGCTTCGATTAATTTTTTGATTCCGTTTCCTGCGACTTTTATGTTGGGGTCAAGAGTTCCAATCACTACATTTGGAATCTCATTTTCAATAATTAAATTGCAACAAGGCGGTGTTTTTCCGAAATGGCTGCAAGGCTCCAAACTCACATAAATAGTAGCTTTTTTTAGTAGCGACTTGTCTTTTACGGAATGTATTGCATGAACTTCGGCATGAGGTTCTCCCGATTTTTTGTGCCAACCTTCGCCAATAATTTCATCATTATACACAATTACGCTACCCACTAAAGGATTAGGATATGTTGTTCCCAAACCATTTTTGGCTAGTTTGATGCAGCGGAGGATGTATTTTTCATTTGTTTTCACAATTACAAAAGTACAAATTTTTGGGTTTAGGATTTAGTTTTGAATCTTTAGAAAATAAGAGCCAACAATAGTTATTTTTGCAACATAAATACGTGTTTAAAAAATGGAAAATTGGGGTCATTAGAAAAATAGAGAAAAAAGACAATCCTGCCGTAGCTCAATTGATAAGAGCTGTTTTTGACGAATTGAATATTCCAAAAATAGGAACTGCTTATGCCGATCCTTATTTGGATTTCATGTTTGAAGAATATAGCAAATCAAAATCGGTGTATTTTGTAGTCGAAAATAACAGAGAAATTGTTGGTGGAGCAGGAGTGGCTCAGCTTGAAAATGAGAGAGAAACCATTTGCGAATTGCAAAAAATGTATTTTTTGCCTGAAATTAGAGGTCTAGGAATTGGAAATCAAATAATGCAAAAATGTTTGCAAAGTGCGCGCGATTTTGGTTTCGAAAAGTGTTATCTCGAAACCATGCCCTTTATGCACGATGCCCAAAAATTGTATAAAAAAGTAGGATTCGAATACATTTGTTCGCCAATGGGAAGTACAGGACACGTTTCTTGCCCAGTTTGGATGTTGAAAGAGTTATAAATTTGAATTATGAGTTATGAATTGTACGTATTAGTTCATAGAATTATCCCAATAAAATGAAAATAAAAGAATACAAAATCCAATTTATTCAAGAACTTTCGCCAATTTATGATATGGGAGAAGCGGAAAGTTTCTTCTATTTGATTTTAGAAGAGAAGCAGCAATTGAAAAGAATCGATTTGGCTTTGCATCCCGATTTAACTCTTTCGAATGCAGAAATGCTAGTTTGGCATTCGATTGTAGAACAATTGCAACAAGAAATCCCTATTCAATACATCTTAGGCAAAACCAGTTTTTATGGTTTAGATTTTGAAGTTAATTCAACTGTTTTGATTCCAAGACCTGAAACCGAAGAATTGGTCGAATGGATTATTCAAAGTAGGAATCGGGGAGTTGAGAAAGTAAAAATTATTGATATTGGAACAGGAAGTGGTTGCATTGCGATTGCATTGAAAAAAAACATTTCGAATGCTGAAGTTTTTGCCATAGATGTTTCTGAAAACGCTTTGGATACAGCCCAAAAGAATGCTGAAATTAATGAAGCGAATGTTGCCTTTATTCAAAAAAACATTCTGGAAACGGAGGATTTAGAGCAAAAATTTGACATTATTGTTTCGAATCCGCCTTATGTTCGGGAATTGGAAAAACAGGAAATCAAGAAAAATGTTTTGGACAATGAACCACATTTAGCGCTTTTTGTTGAGGATAATGATGCACTTATTTTTTATAAAAAAATTGCCGAATTAGCCCAAAAAAATCTTTTGCCTGAGGGGCAATTATTCTTCGAAATTAATCAATATTTAGGAAAGGAAACAGTTGATTTACTTGAAAAAAGGGGCTTCAAAAATATCGAATTGCACAAAGATATTTATGGGAATGATAGGATGATTAAGGCAGAATTATAAATCTTTATTCATATCGCAATGACTCAACAGGATCTAGTTTTGCCGCTTTGATGGCAGGATACAAACCAGAAACTAAAGCAACAATAAACTTGTAATAAACGCTGCCATAATTGCCCCCCACGGAATTACAAATACAAAATTCATCGTTGTTGCTAAGGCATAACCAATGGCAATGCCAAAAATAATTCCCACTAGACCACCTAGCTGACCAATGAGGAGTGTTTCGATAAAAAACTGGAAAGCGATGGTACTTTTTTTTGCTCCCAATGCTTTTCGAACGCCAATTTCGCGTGTGCGCTCCGTAACCGAAACAATCATAATGTTCATTAAGGCAATGGATGAACCCAAAATGGTAATAATGCCAATGACCCAAGAAGCGACCCCGAGATATTGCGTAATACTAAGGATTCTATTAATTAAATCATCACTCCTTACAACGGCAAAATTATTATCCTTTATAGGGCTTAATTTTCGAATGTTTCGCATGGTATTAATGGCATTGTCGACCGCTTGATTTAACATTTCCTTCTGGCTAATCATAACGCTTACGGAATAATTGATGTTGGGAGCAGAAAACAAGGAACGTGCCACCTGAATAGGGATTAAAACCCTTAAATCTTGACTGTTGCCAAAGGTAGAGCCTTTCTCTTTCAAGACACCAATCACTTTGAATTTGGCGCCACGAATGGCGATTATTTTGTTGATTGGATTTACGTCTTTGAGCAATCCTTTTGTAAAATCAGAGCCAACGATACAAGTGTAGGTATTGTTTTGAATGTCAAAAGGAGTAAAATTTCTTCCCGAGCCTGTTGCTAGACCTGAGTTACTCATAAAGGGTTCATCGACACCAACGATAGTAATTTCGGGATCTGTCTTATTGGATTCATATTTCACTTCGGCATTAGCAGTTGCTGTGAAGGAGATTGAAGTTTCGGCAAAAGGGAATTTGTATTTGTTTTTGAAATTAACCGCTTCAGGATAAGAAATGGTAGGATTTATGATTTCTCGCACTTCGGCACCATGGCGTCTAATGGTGTTTCCGTACTGATTTATATTGAATGTATTGGCTCCCATCGAAGCAAAGTCAGAGGAAATGGTATTTTCTAAAGCGGAAACTACGGTTAAAATTCCAACCAAAGCCGTAATTCCGATAGCAATAATCAACACGGTAAGGATGGTGCGCAGCAACTGGGTTCTAACAGAACCCAATGCAATTCGGACGTTTTCGCGGAATAATTTAAACATAGTGGTTATTTGACACGAAATTACAATTTTTGTTACAAGTTTGCTTTAGAAGATGGGATATTTATTTTAAAAACAAGATATTTGCAATGTGAAGTAGGAAGATGGAAGCAGGGAGATGAAAGTTTAATGCTCCCCGCTTCCAACTCCCCGCTTCCAACTCCTAAACTTCTAACTTTAAAAAATGGCTCAAAAACCAAGTATTCCAAAGGGGACAAGAGATTTTTCACCGGCTGAGGTGGCAAAACGTCACTATATTCTATCTGTTATAAAAAGCAATTTCGAGAAATTTGGTTTTCAACCCATAGAAACGCCCTCCTTCGAAAACTCCGAAACCTTGATGGGAAAATACGGGGAAGAAGGTGATCGATTGATTTTTAAAATATTAAATTCTGGAGATTATTTAGCGAAAGCTGATGCTGTATTATTGCAAAATAAAGAAAGCAATAAACTGACTTCGAGTATCTCCGAAAAAGCCTTGCGCTACGATTTGACTGTGCCTTTTGCCAGATACGTGGTTCAACATCAAAACGAAATTGAGTTTCCATTTAAACGCTATCAAATTCAACCCGTTTGGCGTGCGGATCGCCCGCAAAAAGGGCGTTTTAGAGAATTTTTCAATGCGATGCCGATGTGGTGGGTTCGAAATCTTGTGGCAAGAAGTCGAATTGGTGCAATTGTACGATTCGGTTTTTGCACAATTAGGATTAGAAGGCGTGACGATTAAAATCAATAATCGTAAAATTCTTTCGGGCATTGCCGAAGTTATTGGTGCCAAAGACAAACTGATTGATTTTACGGTGGCTTTGGACAAACTCGACAAAATAGGCGAGGAGGGCGTAAAAAAAGAGATGATAGAAAAAGGAATATCGGAATCTGCCATCGAAAAAGTGCAGCCGTTATTTCATTTTACGGGGACAATTTCGGAGAAAATCAGCAAGCTTTCTGCTTTATTAGCAGCATCCGAAGAAGGAATGAAAGGCGTTGAAGAATTGCGATTTATTTGTGATCATGTGATAACTCTTGGTTTGAATAAAGCAATTCTTGATTTAGATGTGACCTTAGCTCGCGGATTGAATTATTATACAGGAGCTATTTTTGAAGTTGCTCCGCCAAAAAAAGTTGCGATGGGTTCTATTGGTGGTGGTGGAAGATACGATGATTTGACTGGGATATTTGGCTTGCCAAATGTTAGTGGAGTAGGAATTTCTTTTGGCTTAGACCGAATTTATTTGGTTGTCGAAGAATTGAATTTATTTCCTGAAACCGTGACTTCTACTTCAAAAGCTTTGTTTGTTAATTATGGCGAAAAGGAGGCGTTGCATTCGATGAAGGCAATAACAAAATTGAGAGGTTTTGGAATAAAAGTAGAGTTATATCCCGATAATGTAAAAGTGGGAAAACAGTTCCAGTACGCGGATAAGCGCGGGATTTCTTATGCAGTTATCGTGGGCGAAACAGAAATGAGTGAGGGTAAATTTGCTTTAAAAAATTTGATTACGGGCGAACAAGTTTTGCTAGATTTTGACGGTTTGCAAAAAGCTTTGAAATAATATAACCGTTGTGTAATTATTGCCTCCGTCAGTTCGGGCGATTTTCTATCGAAAATTATGCCTCGAATTGACGAAAAATTAGTATCAAAAACTAATTAAACCCAACGGGTTATTTTAGTTTTATTCATAGTAAAAAAGCTCCCTGTTTAGGAAGCTTTTTTGTTAATTAACGATTATTTTTTTGCTTATCTCTCCATTTGTAGTGTTCAGTTTTGCAATGTAAACCCCAGAATTGATACTCTTAATTGGAATTTGGATGTTTTGTTGCTCTTGGTTTTCGATTTTCCAAGTTGATATTGATTGACCCAGTACATTGAAAAGAGTTACTTTTTTTACCTTAATATCTGGTAGATTATTGTTAATTACCAGTATATTTCCGTTTTGAATGTGTGCCACTTTATGTCGTTGATTGTTTGATTAAGGTTGTTTGTTCCAAAAGTTTTATCTTTAAATCGTAATGAAAATCTGTTGTCATTGACTCCAACGGGTAAATTTACTTCGTACAATTTATTTCGAATTTCATTGTAGGTATCGGTAAGGCTGTCATAGATAAAAATTGGTTGTTCGGAATTAAAATTTTCCAAAGCATCTATACTGAAACTTACTTTTCCTTCAACATCTGTTTTTACGCCAATAGGGAAGGTAGCATTTACATCGAAAAAGCCATCTCCTTGAATTACTAATTGGTTTTCTCCATTTAAAAAATACATGTCGTTTGGAAAATTATCTAAGTTTAGCGCATCATAGCCATAATCCATACCGCTTGTCGCTTTTTCGTTCATAAAGCCTAATAAAACTTGTCTGTGGTATTGATTGTTGGAATTGAAACCCATTCGAATTTTCATGAAATTTTCTACTGGTAAAGGGTCGTTGGCGTTGTTTGCTGTTTTATGATTTGCACTAGTTCTAAACATTGTGTTCGACACCCCAGTCTCGTCTTCTTTATGAAAACTTCTTTGGTTGTTGTTGTACGTAATTGTTCCACCGCCACCAATGAATCCATTTACAAAAAAGCCTTGCCCAACTGGAACAAATCTTCCCGGAACCCTTGTGCTAGATCCTAATCCGCTAATTAGTGATGGGGTAACAGGAGCAACTCCGCCAGTAAGATTTCTTTCGGCATAACCTCCTTGATAGTCACGTAAAATATGGGTATTATTGGTAGAATAATGTTCCCAAAAGTATAAAGTGCCGTCGATGATATTTGTACTTGCTCTGCAACCTATACAATCTTTTAAATTATCTTTAATGAATTCTTCAGCGTCTAATGAAGAAGGGTAAGGGTTACCGGTAAGTATTAATTGATCGGAACTTACCGCATTTGTATTAATTAGTCCATTGTTTGGTTTTCCAACAAAAACATAGTTTTGAAGCCCTGAAGCACCACTTCCTTTTAATGTAAATCCTTGACCAACACGCAATGGATCTGTTGGAGCAACTGCAATCCAATTGAAATAATCGTTTCCGTAATTGTCAAATTTATAAAGCCAGTATTTAGCTAAACTAATGGGAGATGTAGGAGAACCATTATAGCCACTTACCCAATTAATAGCAAGTGGAGAGGCTGGATTTGTTCCGTCTTTCATCATACCATTTATGGTATAATTTGTATTGTTACTGGTCGTGTTACTTGGGCTCACAGGAGAACTCCAGTAGTTGTAATTGTAAATGTTTGACTGTCCTTGTTGGTCTCTTTCTATGGAGCCTGCACTGGTAACATCTAAGTCACTTTCGGTAGTTTGAACCAGTTGTGATTTTCCTGTTAAGTCTATTTTTCCGTTTAATTTAAGATACCAATCATTTTGAATTTTGGTATCATTATTCATTATAATAGTTTTTCCAGGATCTACAAGCATTCCTAAATCAACAGCATTTGAAGTTTCGGTAATATCGTGTTTTACATTTACGATTGAGTAATCATTATCCATTATGTCTAATCCTCTAACCTCATTTGATGGGCTGTTTACTGCTGTGGCAAAATTACCTGCTCGTTCTGTGATAAAAGGCATTGGGGCTTGTTGCACATAAATATTTTTATGATTGTAGATTTTTGTTCCAGTTATATCAGTTGCTGGAGTTGTCAAGTCATCTATGATGTCATCTTTATAAGTATCCATTCTGTAATAGCGCAACAAACTGGTAAAAGGCAAGGAGGCAGGGGATGTTGCCACGTTCTTAGGAACGATTTCGCCTCTAATTTCTGAACCAAAATTTTTAATTTCTTGGTACACCATTCTTTGCAATTGAGCATCAGTTAGCGCAGTATTAAAGACACGTACTTCGTCGATTTTGCCTTTAAAGAATTTTGTATTTGTACTAGGGTCTTTTCCTAGGGTAAGAAGCGAGGCATCTGCAGGAATGGCTCCCGTTTTAGCCTGAGTGGCTACCAAAACGCCATTTAAATATAGTTTTATGTTGGTTCCATCATAGGTTGCCGCCACATTATACCATTGCGATGTGTTTAATGTTACTGAAGAAAAAGGAGCTACTGGTGTGCTGAAAGTAAGTATTGTACCATTTACGACTGCTTCTAGTTTTTTAGCACTTGTAATTCTAATTTGAAATCTATCTTGACCTACAATAACCCCATCAGTCGAAAAAGTAGGGTTCAAATCGACCCACGCCATCAGGGAAGCATTGGCTAAGCCTCCAAGGATTGCCGTACTTTGACCGTAATCATTTCGACCATCAAAATCAAGGAAGAGTTTGGTGTGTAAATCTCTTGGAGAACCAAAATAAAAAGTATTGGTATCAAAAGCGTCTAAAATCCCGTCATGGTCAACATCGGTTGTTCCGTCTATAATCCCGTTGTTATTCGTATCTAAAGTTTTGTAATCGTAAATTTTTAATGTGTTTGCAATATCAAAAGTAGAACCATTCGAGATGATATCTAAATAATCAGGAATCCCATCGCTATCAGTATCTTTTAGATAGGTGGTAGCAGGATTTGCGTTTGCAATTCCTTGTGATAAATTCCCGTATTGATTGCTACCAGTTCCATAGTCGTAGATGTCTAATATTCCATCTCCAAAACCTTCTGTAACGTTGTCCCCATTTGTATCTTTACTTCTAAAGGTTTCTGATTCTGGGCCGTCTCCTTTTCCATCTCCATTAATATCCCCATCTCCGTTAACATATCCAGTAACAGCATTGGTATTTCCTGCTCCAGATTCATCTACGTCAAAAAGACTGTCGTTATCACTATCTAAATCAATATAATTTGGAATCCCGTCGCCATCAGAATCTAATGCTTGTATAGCCGCTGTAGGTTCAGCACTATCAAGCAAACCATTTCCATTGCCATCTACCCAAGTTACGTCTATTTTTCCTTTACCATTACTAATGTTACCTAAACCAGCTTCGATAACATCAGGAATACCATCGTTATCGGCATCTAAATCAAAAACATCGGCAACACCATCAGTGTCTAAATCGCATAATTTTTGTGTAATCAAAATATCATCCAATGCTAAGTCATTTCCTAGACCTCCCGTTTCGTTATTGATAAATATTACTTTAAAAGTATTTACAGAGAAAGTCAGGTTTGCCGTAAATTGTTTCCAATCGCCAGCTAAATTTCCAGCTGTAGTTGGAGCAATGGCACCCGTGTTTATGGTTTGTAAAACGTTGTCATTAATGTCTCTAAATTCCACTCTTATGTTTGGTCTTAGCCTAGTTCCAATATTTGGAGCATCGGTTCTATCTAAGTTTAAAACCCAAAAACTATACGTAATAGGAATATTGGGTAACGCACCCGTAATTAAAGCGGTATAGAAAATACCAGGGGTATAGGAGGCATTAAATATTGCCATTCGACCATTGGCATTGCCTGTATGATCTGTGCCTTTGTACCAATAGGAATTTGCCCAAGAAGCTATAGTTTGTGTTTCTGAACCTACGGTGTATTTACCGTCATTTAGGTCAAGGCTGGAACCACTTCCCTCAACGTTTGTTGGGGTAGTTGCATCTTGATAGCTATAGGATGTTGTTGCAGCATAAGTAGTGTTGATGGTTGTTCTTGCGCCTGTTCCAAAAGTTTCATTCAAGAATTTATAATCTACTTTTTGCCCATTCGAGTTGTTGCAATTTACTTCTTCGGTTATGTCTCGAATGCCATCATTGTCATCGTCGACATCGATGTTATCATAAACACCATCGCCATCACTATCGAAAAAGGTTTGAATTCCAGTTCCTTTTATGGTAAAGGTATATGGATTTTCGCTGCCAGTGGCGTCGTTATTGGCTATTGATACTGTGGCCGTTTTTGCTCCTGTGCTGCTAGGATTAAATCGGATAGAAAATGTGGTTGAACCCAAACTTGCAACTGGAGTAGTTGGAAGTGTTACTAACGTAAAATCAGTACTACCAGTTAGACTAACTAATGGCGTTCCAGTTAAAGTCAAATTGCTTCCGCCATAATTTCGAATGGTAAAGGTTTGTGTTAGCGGATTTGTTATGACTTGGTTAGAACCAAAATCGGTATTATCTGTTATCGAAGGGGTGCTATCTCCTGAAGCAATAGTAATCCCATTTCCTTGAACATCAATTTCTGAAACTCCCGAAGCAGGGCTTACTCCGTTACCTTGAATGGTAAAATTGTATGGGTTTTCGGAAGAGTCGTTGGTCACAATTGATATTGTAGCAGTTCTTATACCAACAGCTCCAACTCCTGGAGAAAAAGTTATGGTAAATGTTGTAGATCCACCACCTGCTATTGAAGAACTTATAGCTGAAAGTACAAACTCACTTGGATTAGTCCCCCCTTTGGTTACGGTTCCAATGCTTAAGCTTGAAGTTCCAGTATTTTTAATAGTATACGTCCTTATTAATGATGTGCTAGTAAAGGCATCTCCTAAATTAGTAAAGTTTGATGAGGATGTTAAAGTGCTATTGTCAGGAATCGTTATTTGATTTCCAATAGGACCTCCTAATATATCAATTTCTGGAGCAGCTCCTAGTACGACTCCATTTCCTTTAATCGAAAAGTTATAAGGATTCTCATCACTATCATTCGTAGGAAATGATAGTGTTGCATTTTTAACTCCAGCAGTTGTAGGATTAAATGTCAGAACAAATGTTGTAGCACTTCCTGGTGCTACTGTTGCACTTGGGGGCGTTGTTAGGGTATAATTTACTAAATCGGACAAGGTAGCTGTTCCAATAGTTAGTGTTGCATTGCCTGTATTGTATATGGTATAGGTTTGCGAAAAAGGAGTACCTGTATAATTGTCGCCAAAATCGGTAGCATCAGTATTAGTAGGAGAGTTATCTCCGTCAGCAATTGATATGCCATTTGCTTGAATGTTAATCTCTGGGGAAGGGTAAGTAATAATGATTTGACCATTTCCTCCAGCTCCACCTGTTCTTGTACCACTAGAAGTTCTGTATCCACCACCACCACCACCACCAGGAACACTACCTGTAGTTCCATTTCCTTCTGTACTGCTTTTTCCATTTCCACCATTTCCACCACTACCACCAACGGTAGCGGTAGCTCCTGTTGCATTCGTGGCTGTTATACCAATAAATGGAGATGCAGTTCCAGCTGATGAACCACCACCACCACCATATCCTGAACCAGTTGCTCCATTACCTCCAGCATAAATAAATCCAGAATCTCCTATGCTTGTTGGGAAACCAGCTCCACCAATTGCTCCAGTTGCAGTATTGTCTGCGACACTATTTCCTCCTTTGGCGAGTACTGTAGTAGTGTTTAAGAACCAAGTATCTCCACCTGCAGCTGTAGTAGTACTTCCGGCACCTACGGATAAAGAATAAGTAGTTCCTGGGATTACTGTAATTACTTTTTTTGCATAAGCGCCACCGCCACCACCGCCACCGCTGCCATTTGTGGTTCTTGCTCCTCCTTTTCCTCCGCCACCCCAAGCCTCAACAGTAATTTGAGTTACGCCTGCTGGACAAGTCCAAGTTGTAGAAGCAGGAGTCAATGGTACACTCGTTTGGGAAAAACCCAAAAAGGAGAAAAGTATAAAAGTTAAAAAGAGATATACTCTTTTATTTAGTAAAGTAGTTTTTTTCATAACGTCAGTATTAGTTGTCGTTTTATTTTTGAAAATAGATTTGGGGCGCAAATTTATTTTAGAGTATAAAATTATTTATTTACTTCAAATAAACAGATTAAGTGCAAATAAAATCGATGAAATACATATATTTTCAATAAAAAGTAAGAAAAAAAAGATATAAATAACATGAATGAAATAATTATTCTAAAACTATAAACCTCTTGACTCAAAAGGGGTAAGAGTCAGGAGGTTTTGAATTTGGATCTTATAGAAAAATAAAACTTAAAAAGGAGTTGTGTTTTTTTAGAATGAGTGCATCACTAGTTAATTTGATTTTTTAACTAGATGTGTTTTTTGTGTTATTTTCTTATTTTCATTTGATAGATATATAAAATAGTCCCCATTGCTAAAATGAGCCAAATTATCTATGTTGATGCTTTTATTGTTTGGTTTGTGTTTTTTACTGTAAATAATTTTTCCTGTTATATCATATAACTGTATATAAAGGAAGTCATCACTATAAGAATTAGGCAAGTTAATATTGATGTGATTGTCAAACGGAATAGGATAAATTGTAAATAAATTACTTTTTTGAGTTGTTGTTCCTAAACTACTTTCTACGGTAACTTTGGCTGTCGCCGAAGCAGTATTTCCTTTGAAATCTGTTAAGGTAAGGGTTATGGTTTTGATTCCAACATCGGCGATGCTAAAGTCATATTGACTTAAACTCATAGTGTTAATTCCACAATTATCTGTCGAAGCATTGTTGATGTCATTTGGCGATATGGTGGTGTTTCCAACTGAGCTTACGGTTATTGTAATGTCTTTCGTGGATACAACAGGCGCTAGCGTATCGTCGATTGTCACAGTTTGATTTTGAGTAATTGAATTTCCATTTCCATAATGATAAGTCCAAATTACAGTTGTTGTTCCTTGAGTTGTAATTGGAAAAATAGTCGAAGTTGTGCCAATTATTGTTCCTGTACAAGCATTTGTAGCCGTTGGAGCAGTAAGTGTCACGGCACATGGGTCAGTAACAGTAGGTAAAGTGCTTATATCTGGAATCGTAGCGTTACAAGAAACTAAGGCAGGCGAGTAGGTAAATTTTAAAATGGTGCCGGGATTTACAACGGATAAAGAGCTGGATCCAGAAGGACCAGAGGTAGTTCCTCCGCTATCAGTAATAATATAAATTGTTTTTCCGTCAGGGTCAAAAGCAATATCTCGGTACCTGTTTTGTGTGTATAATAGTTCTTCTGGATCTCCCACAACACTATTTCCATCGGCAGAAAGTTTTTGACGATAAATTCTCCCTTTTTTCAAAGTTGTCATTAAAATAGAATTATCCCAGTTTGGTATTTCAGCATTAAAACCTTCATAAACTTTAGCACTTGAAGGCCCTATCGTAGGCCAAGTAAGCCATCCACCTGTGAAATTATAGCCAGCATCAATTGTAAATAAGGTGGTAATTGGTGGTGTAAAAGTTCCTGACCAACTGCTTTCGGTAAGTGAGGTAGCTCCTGATGGACATGCATAATCGCTAAATGATATGGAGTTGCAATTTGAAGCGGTATGCCAATCGCAAAATTCATAATTTTTGTCATCTCTATATCCTGAAATATAAGGCCAACCGTAGTTGCCTCCCGATTTAAGAATGTTGATTTCGTCGTCTGATTTTGGTCCATGCTCACTTGAATATAAAGTTCCATTTTTCCCAAAAACCAGTCCTTGAGGATTGCGATGACCGTAAGTAAAAATATGGCTTCTTACTCCGTTTATTACTGGATTGTTAGCGGGGATGGATCCATCAAGATTGAGGCGAAGAACCTTTCCTTCATAATCACTATAATCAGCCGCATCAATCATTGTTTGAGTAGGAATGAGTTGGGCGTGACTAATATTGCATTTATTGTTAAATTGATTTACTCCTTGGTCTCCAATAGTATAATACAGTTTGTTATCTGGGCCAATAGTCAATTTTCCCGAATTGTGGTCATTGCTTCCTGATAATCCTTGGATTAGGACTAAAGGAGAGGCTAATGAACCGTTTGATCCACTAATCGAATAAGTATAACGTACTATTTTCGTTCTTCGGCTTGTGTCGTCGGTAGTACTTCCTGTGTTGCTATAAGTGTAAGCTATGTACACATAATCTTCGCCAGTTCCTTTACCCAAGTTTGGATGCAATGCCATTCCCATTAAACCATCTTGACCGCCCGTTTGATAGACCAATGAGCCTAAATCTATCAGTTGATCAATTGTTCCGTTAGCTGGATTTACACGATTTATTTTTTTTCCAACCCTTTCTGTTAGCCATAAATAATTATCGGGGCCATATAATAAGGAGTAGGGATAGTTAAAAGTACCGTTTGGCACGAATGAGGAAGGAGTTGTCATGACAAAATCTGAAGCGGTGGCTGCAATTCCGTTTCCTTGAATGCTAAACGCATAAGTTGCAGGAGAGCCGTTTGAAGGATCAATGGTTAAAGTTGCTGTTTTTAAACCAGTTGACGTTGGATTGAAACTTATTTCGATAATTAGGTAGGTGCCAGCCGTTAGACTTAAAGGGCTAATTGCTACAGAAGTTGTAATACTAAATTCAGAAGCGTTTGTCCCAGTTATTTTTACACTAGTGGCAGTAGTAGGAAAGGTTAACGTAGCGCTACCAATATTTTTTAGAACAAAAGAGCGTGCAAATTTATTTCCACTTGGTACGGAACCAAAGTGAGTAAAATCGGTTGTTGATGGGGTTGTATCTCCATTTGTAATGACCACATTATTTCCCCTTACCTCTAAAACTTGCGAATAACATAAATGAGTCATTAAAAGTAAAATCAAAAGTTTTAAGGTTTTGTTGTTGTGAATTGTAAAGTTACTTTCCATATTTTTTTACGATTTAGGCCTCAAATATAATTTTTTTTATAATTTAAGTCGATGAAGTATTATAAAATAAGGTTAAAAGCATATATTTGTACTTTTAATAAGAAAAAAAATATAAAAAAATATTAGATAAAACAGCTTGGATAACCAAAGGTAAAGCTCATAAAGCATATAAATTCGGAACAAAAGTAGCTGTAACAAGAGGTCGAAAAACAGGAATAATAACCTCCATGAAGCGATTTGCAGGCAACCCACACGACAGCAAAACCCTAGAAGAATCATTAAAGGTGTGGCTGGAGATATTCATAACGCCCTTTTAGCTGGCATTGGATACAATTTACTTCATCCCAAGTGAATGAGGGCTCTTTACCTGGATAGTATTTTTCAGTAGCTTCTTCTAAAATTAATTTCTGTTCTTCACTTAATGGATATTTCAAAGTGCCGTCATTAAAGATGCTTTTTAAGAAATTCAATGTGCTTTGATCTTCCGTGTGAATTATTTCATCAATTAAGTCTAGCTTATCTTTTTGTAAATTAGTTGGTTGCATAATTTTTAATTTTAAAACTCATTTAGAAATATAATGATGATCTAATTTTAAATCTTGCAATTTATATGTAAATTTGCAACCTTAAATTTTTTGACAACGATTTCATTAATTTAAGAAACTTATGGAAAACAGAAAAAAAGTTGCCTTTTATACGCTTGGTTGCAAACTCAATTTTTCGGAAACCTCAACCATTGCCCGAAACTTTCAAGACGAAGGTTTTGACCGCGTCGATTTTGAAGAAGTGGCTGATATGTATGTGATTAATACCTGTTCTGTGACCGAAAATGCCGACAAACAATTCAAGCAAGTCGTGCGAAAAGCGATGAAGCTCAATGACAAAGCTTTTGTTGCCGCCGTTGGTTGTTATGCCCAATTGAAACCTGAAGAATTAGCTGCCGTTGACGGAGTAGATTTGGTTTTGGGTGCTACCGAAAAGTTTAAAATTACCGATTATATCAATGATTTATCCAAAAACGATTTTGGCGAAGTGCATTCCTGCGAAATCGAAGAAGCCGATTTTTATGTAGGAAGTTATTCTATTGGCGACAGAACTCGCGCTTTCTTGAAAGTGCAAGACGGTTGCGATTACAAATGTACCTATTGTACAATTCCATTGGCAAGAGGAATTTCGAGGAGTGATGAATTGCAAAATGTGTTGAGAAATGCCAAAGAAATTTCAGCACAAAACATCAAAGAAATTGTCTTGACCGGTGTAAATATTGGCGATTACGGAAAAGGAGAATTTGGCAACAAAAAACACGAACATACTTTTTTAGAATTAGTTCAAGAATTGGATAAAGTAGAAGGAATTGAGCGTTTGCGAATTTCATCTATTGAACCCAATTTATTAAAAAACGAAACGATAGAATTTGTCTCTAAAAGTCGCACTTTTGTGCCGCATTTTCATATTCCGTTGCAATCCGGAAGCAACGAAATCCTGAAGTTGATGAAGCGTCGTTATCAGCGAGAAATATATGCAGAGCGTGTAAACAAAATTCGAGCAGTAATGCCAGATGCTTGTATTGGCGTGGATGTAATTGTAGGTTTTCCTGGCGAAACCGAGGAACATTTTCTAGAAACCTATCATTTCTTGAATGATATGGCCATTTCTTATTTGCATGTTTTTACGTATTCGGAGCGTGATAATACCGAAGCTGCCGAAATGCAAGGAGTTGTTCCTGCTAATGTTCGTGCAAAAAGAAGTAAAATGCTACGCAGTTTGTCCGTAAAAAAACGTCGTGCTTTTTATGAAAGCCAAATAGGAACAAACAGAACGGTTCTTTTTGAAAACGAGAACAAAGAAGGCTATATTCACGGTTTTACCGAGAATTATGTGCGGGTAAAAACACCTTGGAATCCAGAATTAGCAAACACTTTGCACGAAATCAATTTGACTAAAATTGATGAAGACGGAAGTGTTCGAATGGATTTTTTGACTACTGAAGTTTGAAATCTAGTACGATTTTGATTTAGCAAAAGGCACAAATTTAATAACGCAAATTTTTAAAATTCATCTGATTTTTAAATATAAATTTGCTACAAAAAATGCACAAATTGAATTTTTCTCAATATACTAAAGAGTTCTCCTATAATTTAAGATTAGCTTACCCTATTATTTTAGGTATGCTTGGTCATACTTTAATTGGAATTGTTGATAATTTTATGGTTGGAAATCTTGGTTCTACTGAATTGGCGGCAGTTTCACTAGGGAATAGTTTTATTTTTATTGGGATGTCTTTGGGGATTGGCTTTTCTACTGCGATTACGCCCTTGGTTTCAGAAGCTGATGCTGAAAAAGACGATAAAAAAATCAGAACTACCTTTCATCACGGATTGTTGTTGTGTGCTGTTTTGGGAATCGCCATATTTGTTTTAATAGTTTTGTCAAAACCCATAATGAACTTGATGAATCAGCCCGAAGCGGTCGTAAAATTAGCTACGCCATACATTGACTGGGTTGCATTTTCGTTGATTCCGGTAATCATTTTTCAAGCGTATAAACAATTTGCCGATGGCTTGTCGCAAACTAAATATTCGATGTATGCTATTTATTTGGCAAACGTAGTTCATATTTTTTTCAATTATGTCTTGATTTATGGTGTTTGGGGCTTTCCAAAACTAGGTATTTTAGGCGCAGCTCTAGGAACGGTAATTTCTAGAATTATGATGGTGGTTTTTATGCACTTCATTCTGCGAAAAAATTCGGCTTTCAAAAGATATTTCAAGAACTTTAGTTTTAAGGAAATTCGAAAATCAATATTAATAAAAATCATTAATCTTGGACTTCCTTCGGCAATGCAAATGTTGTTTGAAGTAACGTTGTTTACAGCGGCAATTTGGCTTTCGGGTTCCCTTGGGAAAAACAGTCAGGCGGCGAACCAAATTGCACTTATTATGGCTTCGACAACCTTTATGTTTGCGATGGGATTTAGTGTAACGGCTATGATTCGGTTAAGTTTTCTTAAAGGATCGAAAGATTTTAAAAATCTAATAATAATAGCGCGATCAATATTCTTGTTAACCATTATTTTCGAAACATTTTTCGGATTTGTGTTCGTTGTTTTTCATAATTATTTGCCACATTTATTCTTAAATATGGCTGATTCTGTGCAAACCGTAGATAATCAGGAAATAATAATTATTGCTTCTAAACTGCTTTTGGTGGCGGCTGTTTTTCAAATTTCAGATGGAATTCAGGTTGTTGTTCTTGGGGCATTACGGGGGTTGCAAGATGTGAAAGTGCCCATGTATATCACTTTTTTGCTTATTGGATTGTAGGATTTCCTATTTCGTATTATTTAGGAAGACATACTAATTTAGGGGCAACTGGTATTTGGATAGGACTTTTGGCGGGTCTAACGGCGGCAGCTTTATTTTTGTATATTCGCTTTGCGAGATTAACAAAAAAAATGGTCTTAGAAAATGCATAGAATTTTGAGTTTTTTTCTTATTTTAAATGTAACTTGTGGCAATTTTCCTCGTCTAAATAGCATACTAATCTAAACATAAAAAAAATGATATTATTTATTATTATTGGGGTTATTTTATTGGTTTTGAGTTTTACATTGAAAAACAATCAAAGTCAGCTTTCTCATTTCTCAAATATTTTCAAAATCATTGGGATTCTAGCGATTTTATTAGGTGTTTCTTCTTCGATGTTCAAACAAATTGATGCTGGCAAAGTAGGGGTTCAATCGCTTTATGGAAGTGTTGAGCCGGGTGTTTTAGAAAGTGGTTTACACATAATAAATCCGCTTCTCGATGTAACTGATTTTGATATTCAAACTCAAAATTACACCATGTCAGCCGTTCATGGCGAAGGGGCACAGGAAGGCGATGATGCCATTCGTGTTTTGTCGAACGACGGACTGGAAGTTGTGATTGATTTGACCGTTTTGTATCGAATTACTCCTTCGGATGCTCCAAAAATTTTCAAGCAAATTGGGATAAATTATACTGATAAAATCGTGCGTCCAATTACCAGAACTCGTATTCGTGACAATGCTGTTTATTACGATGCTGTGGCCTTGTATTCAACCAAAAGAAATGAATTTCAGCAAAGGATTCGAAAAAGTATAGAAGATGATTTTAAAGCTAGAGGTTTAATTTTAGAACAACTTTTAATTAGAAATATCAATCTTCCAACATCTGTAAAAGCATCTATCGAAAGTAAAATTAATGCGGAACAAGATGCTCAAAAAATGACTTTTGTACTTCAAAAAGAAAAACAAGAAGCCGAAAGAAAAAGGGTAGAAGCTCAAGGTATCGCAGATTACCAACGAATTATTTCGACAGGTTTGACCGATAAACAACTGCAATACGAACAAATTAAAGCACAAAAAGAAATTGCAACTTCGGCGAATACCAAAATTATTTTTATGGGAAAAGGAAGTGCGCCAGTTATTCTTTCGGATAAATAAAACGCCCAGTTTCTAAATAAAGAGTACTAGACGAATTACTAAATTGATGTAAATTTTAATTCGTAATTTTTAATTTTTAATTTTAAAAAAGCATGGAATTGCCAAAATTTTTACTCGGGGACAATACTGATTTTCCAGAAGATATTTTCATTATTCATCTGGATTACCCTCGATTTATTATCAATTTAAAAGATGACGAAGTCGAATTTATGGAGGAAGCCGAAGATCTTGATGAAGCCGAATTAAATGCTGAAATGGAAGGATTAATAGTTCTTGCCAATGAGTTTTATGATAGAGAAATGGAGCGTTACGAGAAAGAGTAAATGCTTTTTAGTAAAGTTTAAATGGCTACAAAATGATGAAATTTCATCGTTTTGTAGCCGTTTTTGTTTTGTCACAAAAGGTTTTTTTGATGCAAAAATAAATTTGAGTTTCAATAAAAAAATAATTGTAATTTTAGCGAATTGATTCGAAAGGAACACTTTAACTTCAAATAATAGTTATAAAATTTAAAAACTAGGGTAACAAAAAACAACCTTTATTAATATACCGTTATAACCCATTAATTTAAACTAAGATGAATAATTTAAGAAAAATAATTTTTGTAGCGGCATCAGTATTGTGTTGCTTACCAAATGCAAAGGCGCAAGATAACGTCCAACTGGCTAGAAAAGCGAGTAATGCCGATTCTAGGACGGAAAGTATTTCATCCGAATCTGCACAAAAGAGTGGTATAAATGGTATAAATCCTAATAGCATGCCCAATCGAATTTCGATGAATGTTACAGTTCCAAAGCAAACTCAAGGGGCTACATTTGGCGAAAAAGTAAAGTCAGGTAAAATAAATGTTACACTAGTTGAAGGAGGTTGTGTTGTTTTATTTCCTTCGAATGAAGGGTATAGGGTAAATACAGCCGATAAAAGTATTAATGAATTATCGCCAAATGAGGGACGTGTCTTTGGCGAAAAAGTAAATGCGGGTTTGCATGCAGCTGGTGGGGCATTAGCGCAAGGAGCTTCTTTGTTGGGAGGTGCTTTGCCGGGAGGCGCAATTATATCGGCTGCGGTTTCTAGTGTGGGGAATTTAGCAGGAGGTTCAGGAGGTGGAGCAGCAGCAGCTTCGTACGCCGCTACTGGAAGAATAGCAAAAGGCGATTCTGGGAAAACGGTTTTAAAAATTCAAAATGACGAAAGTGATGTAGTTTTAGAATTGCCTGATGGCGAATATGAATTAGCATTTATTATAGTAGAAAAAGCTACTTCGGGATTAAAAGACACATTAAAGACACAAGTTCGTATTGGTTTTTCAGTTGAAAATAGCTTGTTAAAAACCAAGCATGATACCGCAAAAAATTCAGTAAGCAACATTCGTTAAATTGTTCTGACGCTTGGCGAGGTTGGCGATTAAAGACGCGAAATTTTTCGGTTAAATACAAATTTTCAAAACACAAAACTATCTTAAATTTAACCTAAAACCCCAATTTCGCCGTCTACTCGATTAGGTAATTGCCTTTTGTTGTCCTCTTTTATTTGAAGCGTATTTGTAAGTTTAGCTTAAAAAATAGTTCATTGTTTTCTTCATAAATTTCTCCAAATCTGTGTCGTGAACTACTTGCAGTATCAAGTTTTGTGTTAGCTAACAAATAGTTTTCAAACTCGTTTTTGTTGTAAATATGATAACACAAAATTTCTCCATCTGCTTTTACAATTAAGTAACCACCTGTTGCATCATATTTGCCTGTCCAAACTTTTGATGGCATCATTCCTAAAGCAATATCTGTTAAAAATCGTTTGATTTTGTAACTGTAAAACAGATGTTTGTCTGTTGTGTCAAATTTTAACGGATTTTCTTCTTCTGTTAATTTTACTAATTCTTCGGTATTAGAATGTGAAGATGAGTAAAAATTTAAAACGACATTTGACAAAATTTGAGGTAACAAACTGTCGATTAAAATTAAGTTATTGCTAAAAATAGTTCGTTGCGTTTTTACAAATTCAAATTTCCCACCTTTATTTTAATTTCTACAATTCGGTCTTTAATTTTGCTTCTTGATGAAATATTATTAATGTCACTAATCTCTTGTTTGTTAATTTTTGCGGCAACAATTTTGTAAATAAAATTTGTAGTTTCTCCTGCATTTAATAACGTAGAAGGATTGCCTAATTGAGATTTTATGCTAAATCCTAAAGACGGTTGAAACCCTGTTCGTTGGTCGTGAACAACAATTGTAATGTCGGTTTTTGCAGAAGAACTTGCTTTTAGAGAAAGACAATTTATGCTTTGCATAAATTCTTCAATTTCTGGAACAGAAAACGTTCCTGTGTTGCTTTTTATTTCTGATAATAGATAGTTTGCTCTTTCTTGAAATTCAGAAATTGGGATACGAAAAACTTCTTCGTTCCTCGAAATTACAACAATATTATCTTCGATTGAATACTCAAAATTTCCGTTGATTTCGGTGCGAAGTATTCTTAAAATTGGATAAACAAGATTTTGTATTTTCTTAATTTCAGTATTTCCTGGATGTAATTCTTTATCGCCTAAAAGTTTAAACAATGCGTAAATTTCGCTCCATTCACCTTTGTTTCCTGTTATCATTTCTTAATTCTAATTAGTTTTAAAATCTCATTTGCAGTTGCTTGTATTGCAGGAACGGCAACGGAGTTGCCGAATTGTTTATATGCAGATGCGTCAGCAACCGGAATCAAATAATTGTCGGGAAAACCTTGTAATCTTGCCCATTCTCTAGGTGTCATTTTGCGGATTCCTTCACGATTTACGGTTCCTTTTATGTGAGTTGTCGGCGTGAAATCGGTAATTCTGTGGTCTAAAACCAAATTTCTTTCTCTTCCCATTCCACCAACAACAATAGCATTACTGATACCATAATCGGGAATAATTGCGTAGCCAAAACCATTTCCTTTTCCTTCGTGTCGTGCTTTGTGATTTATCAAAGTCTGTACATATTGAGTTGAAAGAAAGTATTTTGTTGGAGGAACTTTCTTTTCTTTAATATCAGAAAATGCAACTTTTATATTTGTTGGTTTTGGATATTCAAAACTCTCAATTCCTAAATCATTTCTAAAACCTACGATGTAAATTCTTTCTCTATTTTGTGGAACACCGAAATCTTTTGCGTTAATGATTTGAGGTTCGGGAATGAAATATCCCAAATCGTTTCTCAAAACATTTAAGATTGTCGCTAATGTTTTTCCTCCGTTGTGGTTTCTTAATCCTTTACGTTTTCAAGAAAAATTGCTTTGGGTTTTTTGCGTTTTATAATTTCTGCAACATCAAAAAACAAAGTTCCTCGTGTGTCTTCAAAACCTCCACGTTTTCCAGCAATTGAAAATGCTTGACATGGAAAACCTGCACAAAGCAAGTCAAAACCATCAGGAATAAAGGCTTTTGTTTCTTCTTTTGTGATGTCGCCAAATGGTCGTTCTCCAAAGTTTGCTTTGTAAGTTCGTTTAGCTTCTTTGTCCCATTCACTTGTAAAAACACATTTCCCACCCAAATTTTGCATTGCCAAACGAAAACCTCCAATGCCTGCAAATAAGTCGATAAACTTAAATTTAGGCTTTTCTAATGGAGGAAAAGGAATGTCAAAAGTGTCAAATATTCCATATTGTAAAGCTTCTTCGGCTACAATATTTGTGATTTCTTCTTCGGGATATTTATACTCTAAAATTTCTTTTGTGTATTTTACAGCGTCTTTTTTGTAGAACTGTGAAACGCCGTTTTTGTTGTTATTTAAAAAATGAGTTATAATCGCTTCCTTGTTGTTTTCAGGTTCAACAACTTTCATTTTGTATTCTTTTTCAAAAACCTGTTCAAGCGATATTTTCTCTTTCAGTTTCATTTTATTTTTGCATTCAAAATTTAAGTTGCTAAAATACTAAATTTATTAGAGACAGACTTGGTTAGTCTTTGGTTTTGTTGTAGGTATAGTGTTTGCTGTCGGTTTGGTAGGGTGTCGCCTAATAATCACGTCAAGAGAACTAATCTTTAAAATATTTTTTAACAAAATTTGGGCGGCTGCAAAAGGTGAAATTTCATCGTTTTGCACCGCTTTTTTAGTTGAATCCAGTAAGTTATAAATTTCGGAATGATTGTAAAAATGAGTTTTTAATTGCTCGTTAATGGTTTCTAAAAGCCAATATTGGTTTTGTTCTGCTCTTTTTTTGTCGAAAGAATTATTCCCTTTTACTAGTGCAATAAATTTTTCGATTGTTTTCCAAACTTCGGGAATTCCTTCTCGTGTAATAGCACTACAAGTCGCAGTTGTTGGTGTCCATCCTGATTTTTTGGCAGGAAATAAATGCAAGGCTCTATCCAATTCTATTCTTGCCAAATTAGATTTCTGAATGTTATCGCCGTCAGATTTATTGATGATAATAGCATCTGCCATCTCCATGATGCCCCGTTTGATTCCTTGCAATTCATCGCCAGCACCTGAAATTTTTAATAATAAAAAGAAATCTACCATACTGTGAACAGCAGTTTCGCTTTGACCAACTCCAACTGTTTCAATAATTATAGTATCAAATCCAGCAGCTTCGCAAAGGATAATCGTTTCTCTTGTTTTTCGAGCCACTCCACCAAGTGTTTCGCCAGAAGCCGAGGGTCTTATAAATGCGTTTGGGTCTTTTACTAATTCCTCCATTCGGGTTTTGTCGCCAAGGATACTTCCGTGCGAAATGGTGCTGCTTGGATCAACGGCGAGAACAACCACTTTTTTTTCCTAAACCAGTTAAATATTTTCCAAATGCTTCAATAAAAGTGCTTTTCCCAACTCCGGGAACGCCTGTAATTCCTATTCTTACCGACTTATTAGCGTGTGGCAAACAAGCATTAATTAGGGCGTTGGCTTTTGCTAGATGGCTTGAATTGGTGCTTTCGATCAAAGTAATCGCACGGCTTAAACTAGAATATTTCCTGATAAAGTCCAAGAATTAACTCCTTGATGAGGGTTGTGTTTTTTCTAAATTGTTGAATTTGCTTCACAGCGACTGAACTGATAATTTCTGGTACAGAAATTCCATCTTTTTCGTGAAGTGCGGATTTTTTTATTTTTTTGTTCTCCAAAACATTAAATCATTGGAGTAAAATTAGTGCTTAAATATGAATAAATTTATAGGTATAAGCGTTTAGGTCGCAAATAAATTATCTTTGTCAAATGACAGAGCGCAATATTTTCAGAGGAGTGAATTCAATAAAATTTAACCAAAGATTTAAAGAAGATAAGGATTGTTTAGAATATTTATCTGAGATAAAATGGCTTAGTGGCTATAATTGTAAACGATGTAATAATGATAAATTTGGGAAAGGAAAAAACATCCATAACCGACGTTGTACCAAGTGCCGATATGATGAAAGTCCAACAGCAGGAACTATGTTTGAAAAGCTTAAATTTTCAATACTAATAGCCTTTCATATTGTTTTCAAAATAAGTACGAAGAAAAAAGGGATGTCTTCTTTAGAATTAAGTAATGAATTTGAACTTCGACAAATGACCTGCTGGGCATTCAAACAAAAACTACAGCAAGTAATGAAGAGCAGTCTAAAAAGCCCATTAACAGGGGTTATTCACGTTGATGAGTTTGTGATTGGAGGTCCAGAAGAAGGTAAAAAAGGAAGGAGTAAAGGGTTGAAAAAATTAATTGTCTTGGCTGTTGAAATTTTAGAAGATGGTGTTGGTCGAGCTTACGCTGAGGCTATTGAACATTCTTCGGCAATAGAATTAGGTGCTTTCTTAACCAAATATGTTTCAAGCGAAGCGGAAGTAGTTTCGGATAAATGGAAAGGTTACACACCTTTAAAAAGGAGTTTAAAAATTTGAAACAAGTTGCATCAGAAGATGGAAAGAACTTTAAAGAGCTACATATACACATAATGAATATAAAAGGATGGCTCCGAGGAATTCATCACCATTGCAGTAAAGACCGTATGCAAAATTATCTTGATGAATACCATTTTAGATACAACAGAAGGTCAAATATGGATACAATATTCGATGTGTTAATAAGAAAGATGGTGAATTGTAAATAAATATCAATAAAATAAGCACTTAACAAGTGCGAACTAAACGCTTATACCTATAAATTTATTATTGTAAAGAAAAATTAGCACAAATAGCTTAATTTATTTCGCTAAAAAATTAACTCTATGATATTGCTTTTTTATAATTTTTGCAGGTGAAATCATAAATTAGTCAATATCTTTGAAGACTTATGAGCAATCTTATTCTAATCTTTTTTACATCCTTTTAGGTCTTTTGTTGCAGCGCATAAAATGGTTTCCTACGGCTAGTTATAAGACGTTGAACACCATAGTAATCAATATTTGCCTTCCCGCATTAGCACTTTATTACATACCAAAAATTCATTGGAATAATCAATTATTGTTTCCTATTGGGGTCGCTTGGATTACATTTATTTTTTCGTTCTTATTTTTCCAATTTTTAAAAAATAAGTATGGGTGGTCTAAAAAGCTTACGGGTTGTCTGATTTTAACAGCTGGATTTGGGAATACTTCGTTTTTAGGATTTCCTATAATTCAAGCTTTGTATGGTGCCGAAGGGCTAAAAACAGCCCTATTAGTAGATCAGCCAGGTACTTTTGTGGTGCTTTCGACCTTGGGAATTCTGGTTGCCACTTTATATTCTAAGGAAGAACACAATGGAGGTCAGATTTTAGCAAAAATAATGTTTTCTCCTTCATTTATAGCCTTCATTATAGCTTGCTTGATGAATGTGTTTCATTTTGATTTTCATCATTGGATTCAGTATTTTTCACAAAAAGTGGGAAGCGGAGTAACTCCAATGGCATTACTTTCTGTTGGGTTACAATTGCGGTTTGAGAGTAGAAGCAAACATTGGAAATTTTTGGGTATCGGGCTTTTGTATAAGCTAATTTTGTGTCCAGCTATTATCTATTTATTATATGTAGTAGTGTTACATCAAAATTCAAAATGATTGAGGTTGCTATTATGGAATCTGCGATGGCTCCAATGATAACCGCTAGTATATTAGCCTCTTCGCATAGTTTAAAACCTAGATTGAGTAGTATGATGGTTAGTTACGGAATACCAATTTCTTTTATCACATTGGTGTTTTGGTATTTAGTGTTGTAGTATAGTTTTTATGACATTATTGTTGCGGCTATTGATATTTTTCTTAACTTTATGTGATTTAAAAAACAAACAAAATTATGTCAACATTACGATTAGGAGATGTAGCTCCAGATTTTGAAGCAGAAACTACACAAGGAAAGATTTGTTTTCACGAGTGGTTGGGTAATTCTTGGGGTGTTTTGTTTTCGCACCCAGCTGATTTTACGCCAGTTTGCACGACCGAATTAGGAACAGTAGCAAATTATTTCCCTGAATTTGTAAAGAGAAATGTAAAAGTTATTGCGTTGAGTGTTGATGGTTTAGAGTCCCATCTGACTTGGATAAAAGACATCAATGAAACTCAAAACACTACAGTAAATTTTCCTATTATTGCTGACGAAGATAAAAAAGTAGCCAATTTGTATGATATGCTTCATCCAAATGCGAGTGATAAGTTTACGGTTAGGTCTGTTTTTATTATTGGATCCGATAAAAAAATAAAACTGACATTGACTTATCCTGCATCAACAGGGAGGAATTTTGACGAAATTTTGCGTGTCATTGATAGTTTGCAGTTAACGGCTAATTACAGTGTGGCAACTCCGGCTAACTGGAAAGATGGCGAAGATGTAGTGATTTCTCCAGCAATTCCGGATAGTGATATTCCTGCAAAATTTCCAAAAGGCTTTAAAGCAATAAAATATTATTTGCGCATGACGCCTCAGCCTAATAAATAATTCGAGCAGTAAATAAATCATAAAAAAGGTGTAATGAAAGTCGTTTCATTACACCTTTTTTTAAACTAGGTTATTCAATTTTGCATATTGCAATAGCATAATAGTTTTTGCATCTTTAATATCTCCTGTTTGAATCATTGCAAAGGCTTCGTCAAAAGAGAGCTCTAAGACTTCAATATTTTCTTGTTCAGTTTCTAATCCGCCACCATTGCTTACTTTCATTTTAGCATCATATTCGCCTACAAATAAATACAAAATCTCTGTTACAGCACCAGGAGACATATAGGTTTCAAAAACTTTATGAACTATCGAAAGACGATAGCCAGTTTCTTCTTCGGTTTCTCGAATGATGCATTGTTCTGGATGATCTTTGTCTAAAAGTCCAGCGCAAACTTCAATCATCATTCCTGTTTTGTTGCCATTGAGAAAAGTTGGTAAGCGAAATTGGCGTGTCAAAATAACGGTTTTTTGAGTTGAATTATAGAGTAAAATTGCCGCTCCATTTCCTCGGTCATATACTTCTCTAACATGGGTTTCAACTGGATTTTCTTCTTTTTGATAATCGAAAGTTACTTTGTTTAAAACATACCAATTGTCTGAAAGCAATTTAGTTTGTTGTATTTTATTTTTGGATTATTCATTTTGTTCTAGTTATATAAAAAAACGCCCTGAAATTTCAGAGCGTTACCTAATCTTATTTAAGTATCGTTTGCATTCTGTCAGGACCAACAGAAACGATTTTATTGGTACTTCTATAAAATCTTCTATAAATTCGATGTATTGTTTCAATTCGATTGGCAATTCATCATACGTTGACATTCCTGTTAAATCAGCTTGCCAGCCCTTAAATTCTTTGTAAACTGGACTAACATTCTCAGGTTCGATATTGTAGGGCAAGTGCGAAATGTTTTTGCCTTGTAATTGTATTCTGTGCAAACTTTTAAGGTTTCAAAACCTGAAAGAACATCGCCTTTCATCATCATCAATTGGGTTACCCCATTGATTTGAACAGCGTATTTCAATGCTACTAAATCGAGCCATCCGCAACGTCTTTGTCTTCCAGTTACGGAGCCAAATTCATTTCCAACTCGTGCCATTGTAGCGCCAACTTCGTCAAAAAGTTCGGTTGGAAAAGGACCACTCCCTACGCGAGTTACATAAGCTTTAAAAATTCCGTAAACCTCTTTTATTTTGTTTGGAGCAATTCCAAGTCCAGTACAAGCCCCAGCGGCAGTTGTATTTGAAGAAGTTACAAATGGATAGGTTCCAAAATCGACATCAAGTAACGAACCTTGTGCGCCTTCGCACAAAATTGCTTTTCCAGCTCTTTGTGCTTGATTTAGATATTCTTCGCTGTCTATAAAATCTATTTTTTTTAATTCTTCGATAGATTCAAAGAATTCCTTCTCCATTTCTTCTAAGTTATATTGAATGGCAACATCATAAAAAGCAATCATTTCTTCGTGTTTGTTTGCCAAGGCTCTGTATCTTTCCTTGAAGTCTTCGAGCTCAATATCTCCAACACGAATCCCGTTTCTGCCCGTTTTGTCCATATAAGTTGGACCAATTCCTTTTAAGGTTGAGCCAATTTTTGCTTTTCCTTTTGATGCTTCCGAAGCCGCATCAAGCAAACGATGTGTAGGTAAAATTAAATGTGCTTTTCTAGAAATAATCAATTTACTTTTGATGTCTAAATTGAATTTAGCTAGACCTTCTATTTCTTTTTGAAAAACTACTGGGTCAATAACCACTCCGTTTCCAATAATATTTATGGCAGTTTTATGAAAAATTCCAGAAGGAATTGTTCTAAGAACGTGTTTTATTCCATCAAATTCTAATGTATGACCCGCATTTGGACCACCCTGAAAGCGTGCAATAATATCATATTTTGAGGTAAGAACGTCAACAATTTTACCTTTTCCTTCATCTCCCCATTGTAATCCTAATAATAAATCTACGGTCATTCTATGTGTTATTTGTAGTTAATTTGTTGTTTATGTCATTTCAATTCGTGAACTGAGTCTGTTATTTTTGTTTTTTTATTCCGTATAAATACAGCGAGTGATTGGTAATTTCTATATCAAATATTTCTTCGATGGTTTTTTTGATACTTTGAATTCTTGGATCACAAAATTCGATAACCTCTCCCGTATCTGTCATGATGATGTGGTCATGTTGCTTGTCGAAATACGATTTTTCGTAACACGCCTGATTTTGTCCAAATTGGTGTTTTCTAACCAAGGCAGATTCTAACAAAAGATCGATAGTGTTGTATAATGTGGCTCGACTGACCCGATAGTTTTTATTTTTCATCTTGATGTATAGGTTTTCTATGTCAAAATGTTCTTCGCTATCATAAATTTCTTGTAGTATGGCGTAGCGTTCAGGAGTTTTGCGATGTCCCTTATTTTCAAGATATAATGTAAAAACGTTTTTTACAATTTCTTGATTTTTACTGTTATCGGTTGAAATTTGTGTCATATTTGGCAAAGATAAATTTTATTTTTTAGTTTGGAAGTTTAAGAGTTTAAAAGTTTATCAACTAAACTTATTAGTAAAATGTATCTTTTTTTAATTTTTATATTCTCGTGTCACTTTTTCGATACCATCAATTTTCTTGATATTGTCTATAAGTCTTCTTAAGATGGTGTTGTTTTGAACAATAACAGCGATTTGTCCGTTAAAAATACCTGCTTCGCCACTCAAAGAAATACTTTGAATATTTACATTCATATTATCTGAAATGACCTTGGTCAGTTTATTGGTCAGACCAATGGTATCCATCCCTGTTATATGCAAAATTGCCTTAAATTCCTGCTGCGACGAATCGATCCATTTTGCCAAAATGATTCGATAGGCATAGTTCGATTGTAAACTAATGGCATTGGGGCAATCTTTTTTATGCACTTTTATTCCTTCGTTTATGGTAATAAAGCCAAAAACTTCGTCGCCTGGAATGGGATTACAGCAGCTAGATAATTTGTAATCTAATTTGTCTTGGTCTGCGCCAAAAACGAGCATATCATAATTACTACTAATAACTTGCTTATGAATGTCTTCACTGGCAGTGCTTGGAGAACGCTTAATTTTGTTCTTAAAAAAATTGATAAAAGTATTGCTTTTTTGAGTGGCATAATCTTTTAATTGCTGGTTTTCTATGGCGCCAATTCCAACGCGGTAAAACAAATCTAGGCTCGTTTTTAGTTTGAAAAAATTAACCAATTCGTTGACAACAGATTCGTTTAGCGTAATTTTTAAGTGCCTTAGTTTTCGAGTGAGAATTTCTTTTCCTTCTTCGGCAATTTTTTTAGTATTCTCGTTTAGAACGTTTTTTATCTTATTTTTTGCTCTTGATGTGGTAACATAATCCAGCCAGTTGACAGTTGGTTTCTGGTATTGCGAGGTAATAACTTCAATTTGGTCGCCACTTTTTAATTCGTAATTCAAAGGAACTAATTTTCCGTTTACGCGAGTTCCTCGAGTACGAATTCCTACTTCGGAGTGAATGCTAAAAGCGAAATCGAGTGAAGTAGCTCCTTTAGGCAAGGATTTTATTTCTCCCTTTGGAGTAAAAACGAAGATTTCCTTAGAATACAAATTCATTTTAAAGTCCTCAACAAAATTGACTGCATTTGTTTCTGAATTTTCTAAGGCTTCTTTTAGTAAATTCAACCAAACGTCTAATCCACTTTCCTCAGTGGTGCCTTGTTTGTATTTATAATGCGCTGCATAGCCTTTTTCGGCTATTTCGTCCATACGTTCGCTACGAATCTGGATTTCTACCCACCTTCCTTTTGGTCCCATAACGGTAATGTGTAAGGCCTCATAACCTGTGGTTTTTGGCGATGAAATCCAATCTCTTAAACGGCTTGGACTGGGTCTATAATGGTCGGTTACGATAGAATATATTTTCCAAGCTAGAAATTTTTCGTCGTGAGGTTTTGATTTGTAGACGATGCGTAAAGCAAATTTATCATAAACTTCATCAAAACCTACGCCTTGATTTTTCATTTTTCTATAAATAGAATAGATAGATTTGGGTCTTCCTTTTATAATATAATCAAGTTTTTCTTCGTTTAATGCATTTTTAAGAATATCCGAAATGTCCTTTATATAAGCATCTTGTTCTTCTTTGGTTTCTTTTATCTTGCTTACAATGTCATTGTATGTTTCGGGATCGGTATATTTTAGCCCTAAATCTTCAAGTTTGTTTTTTATCTTATACAAGCCTAAACGATGTGCCACGGAGCGTAAATATACAAGGTCTCCGAAGCAATTTTTATTTGCTTGTAATTTTCCATTGTGTCCAAAGTTTGCATATTATGCAATCTGTCGGCAATTTTTATAAGAATTACACGCACGTCGTCGTTGAGTGTTAATAGCATTTTTCGAAAATTCTCGGCTTGCATAGAAACATTCATTTCCTTTTGAACTTTCGAAATTTTAGTCAATCCTTCTACTAGTTGGGCGACTTTAGGATTAAACATGCGTTCAATATCTTCGACAGTTATAGGAGTGTCTTCGACAACATCATGCATTAGGGCTGCTGCGATAGATGTGGCACCTAACCCCACTTCTGAAGCCACTATTTTTGCCACGGCAATAGGGTGGAAGATATAGGCTTCTCCCGATTTTCTTCGTTGATCTTTGTGTGCATCAACGGCCACATCAAAAGCCTTGCGAATGAGTTTTTTATCTTCGGGAGTTAGAGTTTGGTAACTAATTCGAAGAAGTTCTTTGTATTCTTGGGCTATTGCTTTATTTTCTAATTCTATTTCTGACATAAGTGATGGTTCAATTTCTAAAAATAACAATAAGAAACGAGATTAACAAGTAGTAATTTTGAGAAAATGTTATTGTTCAATTTTAACAAAATCCAAATCCAAATCCGCTATTCGGGCATTTGTATTGAAATGGATAAATAGCAATGACACCATGGTTAATTTGTAATTCATAATTCGTAATTTTATTAAAATCCTCTTTGTCTTTTCGCTTCAAAAATTAAAATCGCCGCGGCAACCGAGACATTCATGCTGTCGATTTCGCCTTGCATTGGAATAATAATATTTTGTTTGGCAGCGTTTCGCCATGCTTCAGTCAAACCTGTGGCTTCTGTGCCAACGATTAGTGCCGTTGAAGTTGTGTAATCTTGTGTGTGATAGGAGGTCGAATTTTGCAAAGTGGCACAGTAAATAGTAATTTTCCTTTCTTTCAAAAAAGCAATAATTTCTTCTGTTGTTCCTGTGGCAATTTGATTGGTAAACAAACAGCCTACACTAGAGCGAACTATATTTGGGTTGTATAAATCACTTTTTGGATTCGCAATAATAACGGCATCAAGGTTTGCGGCATCGGCAGTTCGCAACAAAGCGCCAATATTTCCAGGTTTTTCAGGAGCTTCGGCAACAAGAATTAATGGGTTTTTTGATAATTTTAAATCGGATAATTGTAGGGATTTGGTTTTGGCTATGGCCAAAATTCCTTCGGTCGTGTCACGATAGGCTAGTTTTTGATAAACTTCTTTTGAAATTTCGATTAAGTCCGCATTTTTGAATTTTTTTTTAGTCTCGGTTTCTGAAATTAATTCGGGTAAAAACAAAATGGTTTCAATTTCGTATCCGCCTTTGATTGCCAATGCAATTTCGCGTTGTCCTTCAATTAAAAAAGTTCCTGTTTGTTTGCGATTTTTTGCCTTTTCCTGCAAAAGAACCAATGATTTTATAAACGGATTTTGTGCCGAAGAGATTTGTTTCATTTTTGAGATAAAAAGTTACAAGGCATCAAAGTTACAAAGGTTTTATTGTTTAATTTGCATTCGATTGTCTAATAAACAAAATTGTTTTACCAGTTTTATATCATAAATAAAAAATGACTAATTTCACAAAATCAAAATCAAAATAGTGAAAAACTACGTTGTTAGGCCATATCAAAATAGTGATTATGAGAATTGGAATGCTTTTGTTAGCCAAGCCAAGAACGCTACTTTTTTATTTTATCGTGATTTTATGGACTATCATAAAGATCGATTTAGTGATTACTCATTGATTGTTTTAGATAAGGAAAAATGGATTGCCGTGCTTCCGGCAAATCGGGTTGACAATGCCGTTTTTTCTCATAAAGGGTTGACTTATGGTGGATTGGTATATCAAGAAAAGACAAAACTAGCTTCGGTTATTGAAATTTTTAAAAGTATTTTGTTCTTTTTGAATACGAATGAAATAGAAAAATTGCAGTTAAAGTTGGTTCCCTTTATTTATCATCAAAAACCTGCAGAGGAATTAGATTATGCTTTGTTTTTGGCAAAAGCCCAATTAATCAGAAGAGATTCTCTAGCTGTTATTGATTTGTCAAAGAAGAATGTTCTGTCAAAACTTAGAAAAAGAGGCGTTCAAAAAGGAAATTCACATCATTTTATAATTAAAGAAGTGGATGAATTTGAGAACTTTTGGAATGAAATTTTGATTCCAAATTTAGCCAAGAAACATCAAGCAAAACCCGTACATAGTTCAAATGAAATTGCCAAATTGAAAGTGTTGTTTCCAGAAAATATTCGGCAATTTAATGCCTATGAAAACGGGATTATTGTTGCTGGTACGACGATTTTCGAAAGCGAAAAGGCGGCGCATTGCCAGTACATTTCAGGAGATGAAGATAAAAACGAATTGGGCGGACTCGATTTATTATTTTATCATTTGATTACGAAAGTTTTTGGTAAAAAGGTTTTTTTCGACTTTGGAATTTCTAATGAAAACCAAGGACGAAAATTGAATCAAGGGCTATCTTATTGGAAAGAAAGTTTTGGTGCGGGTACCGTTGTTCACGATTTTTATGAAGTAGAAACAATAAATTATAGATTATTAGATACGGTTTTGATATGATAAAATTCCTTGATTTACAAAAAATAAATGAGCCTTATGAAACTGCTTTCAAAGAGAAATTAGATACGGTTTTAGCAAGCGGTTGGTATGTTTTGGGAAAAGAAGTTACGGCATTCGAAACCAATTTTGCCAGTTATTGTGGTGCAAAACATTGTATTGGAGTTGGCAATGGTCTCGATGCTTTAATTTTGATTTTTAAAGGATATATTCAATTGGGAAAACTGCAAAAAGGAGACGAGGTTATTGCTCCCGCAAATACTTATATTGCAAGTATTCTGGCAATTTTACACGCCGATTTAGTTCCTGTTTTGGTAGAACCAAAGTTAGAAACGTATACTATAAATCCTGATTTAATTTTAGAAAAAATAACCCCAAAAACAAAAGCAATTCTTGCTGTGCATCTGTATGGACAACTCGCCGAGATGGATGAAATTAATAAAATTGCCAATGAAAATAATTTGCTTGTTGTAGAAGATGCAGCTCAGGCTCATGGCGCAATCTGCAATCCAAAATCTGCAATCCAAAATCTGCAATCAAGCGTAGCGTATAGTTTTTATCCAGGGAAAAATTTAGGCGTTTTGGGAGATGGAGGAGCTGTTGTTACCAATGACGATGCATTGGCAAAAAACATTCATTCTTTAAGAAATTATGGTTCTGAGAAGAAATATTATAATGATTTTATTGGAATAAATTCAAGATTAGACGAATTGCAAGCCGCTTTCTTGAATGTGAAATTACCTCATTTAGACGTCGAGAATGATAAAAGGAGAGCAGTAGCAAAACGCTATATTTCAGAAATAAAAAACGATAAAATAACTTTGCCTTTTTGGGATTTATCTAAAAACAACGTTTTTCATTTGTTTGTCATTCGAACCGAAAAAAGGGACGAATTGCAGGAGTATTTATTGGCAAACGGAATCGAAACGATGATACATTATCCTGTGCCGCCATACAAGCAAAAAGCGTTGAAAAGTTGGAATAATTTGCTATTTCCCAATACTGAAAAGATTCATAGAGAGGTTTTAAGTTTGCCAATGAACCCTGTATTAACGATGGATGAGGTAAGTTTTATTATTTCTATTATAAACCGATATTGAGTTGAAGTATATAAAAAAAATAGCCCAAACTAATCTGTTTAAAATTTCTTCTTTAAGCGGTTTTAGTGTAATCTTGAAAATTGGAATTGGTTTGATAACCTCAAAATTATTAGCCGTTTTTGTAGGGCCAAACGGAATGGCTTTAGTGGGAAATCTCAGAAATTTTTCAGCTTCATTAGAAAGTGTTTCTACTTTAGGATTTCAAAATGGGGTCATAAAATATGTTGCCGAAAACAAGGAAAATAAAAGACAATTTCAAAAAATAATTTCCACAGTTTTCGTAAGTCTGTTGTTTGTAGCCCTATTATTAAGTGGGATTTTGTGTTTTTTTGCTGCATTTTGGAACAAGAAAATTTTCGGAAATAATTTTGAATATCAGTTTGTTTTCAAAGCGATGGCCTTGGCTTTGCCTTGGTATGCAATTTCTATTTTTTTTATTGCGATAATTAATGGTTTGGGGCAATATAAGAGGGTTGTTTGGTTAAATATTATTGGGAATAGTATAGGATTATTGGTGTCAGTTTTTATGATTTTGCGATATCAAACATTAGGGGCACTGCTTGCCATTGTTATTACTCCCGCCTTATTGTTTTTTTTACCTCGTATTTTATCAATAAAGAAATTAATTTTTTTAAAAGTATAAGTCTGAATTATTTTGATCTTAAAGTAATCAAAAATTTATCTTCCTATTCGCTTATGACATTGGTTTCATCGGTTCTTGGATCAATAGTTTTTTTAGCAATTAGGAATAGCGTCATTAAAGAAATTGGAATTAAAGAAGCTGGTTTTTTGGAAACAATTACCCGAATTTCGTCTTATTATATGATGTTCGCCAGCACGATTTTGACTGTTTATTATTTACCGAAATTGGCTGTCGCTAAAGATAATTTTGAAACCAAAAACACTTTTTGGTCATATTACAAAAATATTTTGCCTTTATTTATTATTGGATTAACGGGTATTTATTTTCTACGCTTTTTTATTGTTCAGTTGTTATTTACTAAAGAATTTATGCCAGTAACGGATTTGTTTTTTTGGCAATTAGTTGGCGATGTTTTAAAAGTTGCTTTTTTAATTTTGGGATTTCAATTTTTTGCCAAAAAATTAACCTTTGCTTTTATTGTTTTCGAAATAACTTCATTAGTAGTTTTGTATTTATCGAGTATTTATTTGATTCAATTTTTTGGTATCCAAGGAATTGTTATGGCACAAGCATTTGATAATTTAATTTACTTATTAATTGTAGGATTTTTTTTTCGGAAAAGTTTATTTTGATTTCCTGAATCTCAACATCAAACTATAAAACATGAAAATACTCTTGATAGGAGAATTTAGTAATCTTCATTCTACTTTGGCAGAAGGACTCAGACTATTAGGGCATGATGTTACCGTTGCTTCTGATGGGTGTAAATGGATGGAAAATGATAGAGATGTCGATTTGTCTCGTTCAGGTTATGATTTTTATAACTCTGTTAAATATCTTGGAGCGGTTCAAAGTAAGTTTAGGAAATTTAAAGATTTTGATGTTGTACAAATAAAAAATCCTTCGTTTTTAGATTTAAATATTAAGAGGAATCTTAATTTGTATAGGTTTTTATTAAAAAATAATACAAAAGTCTTTTTGGGTGCTTTTGGTACTGATTATTTTTGGGAAAAATCTTGTTTGGAAAATAAAACACTTAGATATTCAGATTTGTTTATTGGAGACAAACCATTAGATATTTATAAATGCGAATGGATAGGAACTCAATTTGAAGAGGCTAATAATGAGATTGCAGAAACTTGTAATGGTGTAATCTCTTGTTTGTATGAATATTACAAATCTTATGAGCCTTATTATAAAGAGAAATTAGAATACATTCCATTGCCCATAAATACTGATAAATTACAGTATAATCAAAAAGGTGTCGAAGGAAACAAAATAAAATTTTTTATTGGTATCCAAAAACTTAAAACTAAATTAAAAGGCACGGATATATTGCTTGAAGAATTGATGAAAATTCAGAAAAAATATTCAAGTCAGGTTTTGATACATCAGGTTAGCTCTTTGCCATGGTCACAATACGTAAAAATTATGGCTGAGTCAGATGTTTTGCTAGATCAAATTTACTCGTATACTCCAGCAATGAATGGATTAATTGGTATGGCACAAGGATTAGTTTTAGTAGGTGGAGGCGAACCAGAAATGTACGAATTGCTAAGTGAAAACACCAATTTTCCAATTATAAATGTGTTTCCTTCTAGGGAAGACCTCTATGAGAAGATGGAAAAATTGATACTTAATAAAAAAAACATTCCTGAAATGTCAAGCAATAGTCGGCAATTTATAGTTAAACATCATAATTATATAGACGTGGCACAAAAGTATATTGATTTTTGGAATAGTAAATAATTTCATTTTTACTTGTAAATAAATAGTTACATTTGTGCAAATACAATGAGAGATGGAAAAGGTTTTCACGGAAAATGATTTTGAGATTTTAATAGCTACTATGAATCAAACAAATCTTGATTTTTTAGCTGCAATGTTTCCATACAATCATTTTTCTGAATATTCTATTTTAATCATTAATCAATCACTTGATACTACTTTATCATCTATATATCCATCGGTAAGGATTATTAATAGTACTAGCGTTGGTTTGTCTAAGAGTAGAAACTTGGCTCTAAAGAATGCTAATGGCAAAATTGTTTTAATTGCTGATGATGATGTCGTTTTTCAAAAGGATTTTGTTTCAAAAATAATTGCTGCTTATAACAAATGTGAAAATGCTACTGCAATAAATTTTGCTGCGGTTATCGGAAACGGAAGTTCTTTAAAAAAATATCCAGCCTATTCTAAGATGAAATTGAATACTTTTGATATTTTTAATGTCAGCTCAATTGAAATGACTATAAATAAAGAAAGACTTGATTCTGTTGGGGTTTTATTTGATGAAAATTTTGGGTTGGGAGGTAAATTTGAAATGGGAGAGGAGGCAATCTTTCTTTTTGACCTAAAGCGTAAAAATCAACCAATTTTTTTTGAAAACGAAATCATTGTTCAACACAAACAAAGCACAACATCAACGAATAAAAAGGAAGTTGAAAAATATTATATTCAAGGAGCATTGCTGACAAGAGGATTAAAAAAGAATTATTTATTTTGGTTAATTGTAAAGCTGTTTTTTGATTTAAAACAGAATAAATTAGGATTTAATACGTTATTTCAAGTCTTACGAAGTGCAAAAAAAGGGCGTGAAATGATGATATACTTGCAAAATGAAAAATAATATTGATATACAGCGAATTATACTTCCTAAAATTGAAGACCCAAGGGGAAACCTTTCAATAATAGAAAAGAATACAATTCCTTTTGAAATTAAACGCGTATATTATTTGTATGACATTCCAGGTGGAGCGGAAAGAGGAGGGCATTCTCATAAAAAATTGCAAGAATTTCTAGTCGCTTTAAGTGGGAGTTTTGATGTGGTTTTGAATAATGGCAAGGAAGAAAGTATAGAGATGCTAAATAATCCAAATGTTGGATTGCTAATCAATTCGGGTGTTTGGCGGGAATTGAAAAATTTTTCTTCAGGAGCAGTATGTTTAGTAGTTGCTTCTGATGTTTATATTGAGGATGATTATATAAGGGATTTTGATGAGTTTATGATTTCAAAAAAAATTATTGATAAATAGAAAAATCAATGCCGTTTTTTCTTAAAAGCCTTTTGATTTTTAATAGCAAGATGGCTATCCATTGAGGTAAATGATATATAATTTTAACTTTTAAGGAAAGATTTGCTTTCAAGATTTCATCATATAATTTTTTGGATTGCTTATTTGCTCCAGCTATTTTGTATTGTAATGCATATTCCATTCTGTAAATATCAAGGTATTTTTTCAGGCTAGGATTGGCTTTTTCTGCTGACTTATAATCAAGGAAATCGTTTAGTTTTTTTTCTAAAACGGGTGTTTTTGAAAGGCTTTTCTTTACATAATGCAAGTAGGATGCGGTAATTTTCGAACTTATTGCAATTGGGTATTTTAATGCAATCCTAATCCACATATCAACATCTTGTCCGCTTGAAATTTTAGATTTGAAGTTTCCTATTTTTTCAAAAACATATTTTGGAACTGCAATCGAAGAAGCTGTGGCAACAGCATAATTTAAACTCACATCAAAATAATTATGTACGATTCCGTAAAAATCATCAGAAATCCCATTAAATTTTGGAATAGAAGTCTTTCCTTTATTAAAGATTAATTGGTAACGTGAGGCATATATTCCAGCATTTGGAAAATCGTAGATTAAAGTATTTAAAGTTTCTAAGTGGTTTTCCATCCATAAATCATCTGCATCTAGAAAAGCAATATAGTCGTATCTTGATTTTTCAATTCCAAGATTTCTGGCTACAGAAACGCCTTGATTTTTTTGACTGTAAAGTCGAATTCGACTGTCCTTGAACTTCAGTACTTTTGACTCGCTTTCATCGTTAGAACCATCATTAATGATGATGATTTCGTAATTTGTATGCGTTTGATTGAGTACGCTTTTTAAAGTGTTTTCAATGTAATTTTCTTTATTGAATAATGGAATTATGATTGAAAAATAAATCATATTAGATTATTTTTTTAAAGTACAAAAATAGCCCAATTTATAGAAATCAAAGAGTAATAGGGATGGCTTTTCGGATTGTAAGTGATGTTCTATTTTTCTTTCCAATTTTTTAAACAAGAAGGAGGTAAAATTAACAAGACGAACTCTTTTTAGTAAAAAATGAGTTCTTAAAATTTTACTTTCTGAATGATCTAGGCAATTCGTTTTTGTTATTAAATTCAGATTTTTTAAAGCTATTTTTGTCTTGTCTAAAAATTGCTTTGAAGTCTCTATTCCTAGATGATAAGTAGGATTGTCAATGTGTTTTACTATGATTTTCTTTTTTTTCAAAGCAGACAAAAACACAAGATCTTCATAGCCATATTCTGTAATCGCCTCATTAAATTTATTTGAAGTCAACACGTCTTTTTTAATTAGGATATTTGATGTTAGGGCATTTCCATTAGGATTACTATTGCGTTTTTCTACTGAAAGCGCCTCGCGATTTTTTCCGTAAAACCATCTCAATAATCGGTCATTGTCAGGCTTTTCTTTCTGGTATTCGATTCCTCCATAAACGACTTTTTCGCCTTTATTTATTTGAGAAATATATTTTTGAATAAAATTATTTTTGGTTGGAAAAGTGTCGCAATCCATAATCAGCAACCATTCGAATTTGGTTTTATCGGTCAAAAAATTGATGTTTTTTCCTCTTCCTAAATTTGAATAATTCCTTGAAAAATCACAATTTTTTAAACCATTTATTTTTTGATTTTCATTCTCAAATTGGTTTCCGCCATCATCAATTACAATAATTTCGAAAGCTATTTCACATTCCAAACATTGCTTTTCCAACTCTGAAACTAAAGGAAATGCATTATAATTGTATGTAGGGATAAGAATAGAAAGCATTAAACGGTTTTTTGAACCACTTCAAAAAGTTTAGTGTCTTCGCACTTCAATGTTTTTGATGGAAATTTCATTAATAAGGCATAATCGTGGGTTGCCATGATTACTGTTCTTCCATTATCATTAATTTTTTTCAATACTTCAAGCACTTCTACGCTTGTTTGAGGATCAAGATTTCCTGTGGGTTCATCGGCAAGTATAAATTCAGGATTGTTGAGTAACGCACGTGCGATAGCCACTCGTTGTTGCTCGCCACCAGAAAGCTGATGAGGCATTTTATCTGCATACCCTTTCATGCCTACTTTATCTAAAACTTCATCAATTTTATTTTGAATTTGATCTTCGTCTTTCCAGCCAGTTGCTTTTAGAACAAATAGCATATTGTCTTTCACGTTGCGGTCTGGAAGCAATTTAAAATCCTGAAAACAAAACCAATTTTTCTTCTCAAAAACGGAATATCATCTTCTTTAAGAGTTGCCAAATCAAAATCGACAATCCTTCCCTCTCCTTCTAACAAAGGCAAATCAGCATAAAGAGCTTTCATAAAACTGCTTTTCCCCGAACCTGTTTTTCCGATGATATAAATAAATTCACCGTGGTTTACATCAAGATTTACATCGGATAAGATGGTTTTTCCTTCTTGGGCAATAGTTACATTTTTAGTGATAATACAGGTTGTGACATAGGAAATTTTGTTTATTGTGTAAAAGTAACAAGATAATGGCGGCATTCAAAATAAATTTACCAATTAGAGTGAATTACCGAAATTTATAATTATCGAATGCATTTTGCAAACGAAATTCGAAATTGTTAAAACTTTTGTTCATAATAAAAATGATTTTCTATCCGTTATAGACTTTAGAAAATGATACATTTGAATTATTAAATATAAAATACCAATGCGTAAACTTTCTTGGCTTTTCTTTTTTTTGATTTTTAGTAGAACTTGTTTTATTTCAGCTCAAAAATCAGCAATTTACACACATAATTCAAAAGATTTTGACAGCGCACTTTCGTTATATGATGATGCTCAATATGCTTCAGCGCAAATTATTTTCGAAAAAGTAAAATCGGCTTCAACCAATGAAGAGCTGATTTCGGATTGTGCTTATTATGTCGCTAATTGTGCTATTCGCACCAATCAAGCTGGTGCGGATGCATTAATGGAGCATTTCGTCGCGAATTATCCTACAAGTATAAAACAAAATCAAGCTTATATTGAAGTAGCGCAATATCATTTTGCGTTGGGAAATTATCCGCAGGCCTTGCAGTGGTTTGATAAAGTAGATGAAAGTAATTTGAGTTATAACGATCAGGATAAATTTAATTTCGAAAAAGGCTACAGTTTTTTTAGTTCTAAAAACAAAAGGAAGCGACGACCTATTTGAATAAGGTGGTAAATTCGCCAGAATATGGATCTCAGGCTAAGTATTACTTGGGTTTTATGGCTTATGAAGGAGACGATTACAAGCAAGCAACTAAGTATTTCGACGAAGTTTCGGGGGAAGAAAAATACAAGGAAAAGCTTTCTTATTATCAAGCTGATATGAATTTTAAGCTGGGTAATTTTCAAAAAGCAATTGATTTGGGAGAGAAAGCAATGGATAAATCAAGTGCTTTAGAAAAATCTGAGTTGTATAAAATTATTGGCGAAAGCTATTTTAATTTAAAACAATATGAGAAATCTATTCCTTATTTGGTTCAGTATAAAGGCAAAAAAGGAAGGTGGAATAATACTGATTTTTATCAATTGGGTTATGCTTATTACAAGCAAAATGACTTTGAAAATGCGATTTCTCAGTTTAATAAAATCATTGGCGGAAAAGATTTCGTGGCTCAAAATGCGTATTATCATTTGGGCGAAAGCTATTTGAAATTAGACAAAAAGCAAGAGGCGCTGAATGCTTTTAAAAATGCTTCCGAAATGGATTTTGAGACTTCGATTCAAGAAGATGCAAGTTTGAATTATGCCAAATTGAGTTATGATATTGGAAATTCCTATCAAAATGTGCCGTCTATTTTGATTGCTTTTTTAAAAAAATATCCCAATCATGCTAGTAAATCGGAGGTCGAGAAGTTATTAATCGATTCTTATATTTCATCCAAAAATTATAAAGAAGCCTTAGTTTTATTGGAGAAAAATAAGTCATCAGAAAACAGAGTAGCTTATCAAAAAGTGACTTTTTATCGTGGATTAGAACTGTATACCGATGGAAAATATCAGGAAGCAGCAACATTATTTGAAAAATCTATCGATGAGGCAAAAGAAGCTAAATTTACTGCTCGTGCCACGTTTTGGAAAGGTGAAACGGAATATGTTTTAGAGGATTTCAAAAATGCGGTCTTGCATTATAAACAATTTCTAGGTTTGGCTCAAGCTAAGGAAACGCCAGAATATAAAACAGTAATTACAATATTGCCTACACTTATTTCAAGTTAAAAGAGTATGATCAGGCGGGAAATTATTTCGAAAATCAAATTGAAAAAGTGAAGGACGATAAAGTGCGGTTGAATGATTCTTACTTGCGTTTGGGCGATTGTAGGTTTGTGAGTTCAAAATATTTACCAGCTTTGGAAGCGTATAACAAGGTAATCGATTCGAAAAGTATCGATGCTGATTATGCTTATTTTCAAAAAGCAATTTGCTACGGTTTTCTTTCGAAAAACAATCAAAAAATAGAGGAGTTGAATGTTTTTTTGAGATTATATCCAAAATCGGATTATCGTGATGATGCCTTGTTCGAGTTAGGAAATACGTACGTTGCCGAAAAACAACAAGATCTTGCCATAAAAACGTATGATCGTTTAAATGCCGAATTTAAAAATGGTTCTTTTACTTCTAAATCAATTTTGCGCCAAGGATTAGTATATTATAATGCCGATAAAGACGAACAAGCTTTGGTTAAATTTAAGAAAGTAGCCGCTGATTTTCCTAAAAGTCCCGAAGCTCTTGAAGCGGTTGCAACGGCTCGATTAATTTATGTTGACAACGGAAAAGTAGACGAATATGCCACTTGGATTCGGACATTGGATTTTGTGGCGGTTACCGATGCAGAATTGGATAATGATACGTATGAGGCTGCCGAAAAACAATATTTGCAAAATAATACGAAGCAGGCTATGGCGCAATTTAGCGGTTATGTTTCTAAGTTTCCAAATGGAATTCATGCTTTAAAAGCTAATTTCTATTTGGCTCAGTCCTATTTTTCGGATGCGCAGGAAAATAAATCGATTCCTAATTATGAATATGTAATTGGCGTACCTCGAAATGAATTTACCGAACAATCGTTGACGCGATTAGCACAAATTTTCTTAAAAAATAACAATTCTGATAAGGCAATTCCAGTTTTATATCGATTAGAAACAGAAGCTGATCTTCCTCAAAATCGAACCTTTGCGCGGTCTAATTTGATGAAATGTTATTATGACAAGAAAGATTACAGCAATTCGGTTATTTATGCTGAAAAAGTTTTGGCAGACCCAAAAACGGATGATACGGTAAAAAGTGATGCGCAAATTATTGTGGCTCGCGCTGCCATACAAACGGGCGATGAAACAAAAGCACGTTCGGCTTACGCCAAATTGCAAACCATTGCCAAAGGAGAATTAGCCGCCGAAGCGTTGTATTATGAAGCCTATTTTAAAAATAAAGATGGAAAATTCGAAGCTTCAAACGCAGCGGTACAAAAAATAGCTAAGAATTATTCCAGTTACAAATATTTTGGCGCTAAAGGTTTAATTCTGATGGCGAAGAATTTTTATGGATTGAAAGACAGTTTCCAAGCCACTTATATTTTGGACAATGTGATAAAAAACTTTACCGATTTTCCAGAGGTGGTGTCAGAAGCTCAAACCGAATTGAATGCCATCAAAAGCGAAGAAGCCAAAACAAATTCGTCGATTCAAAATTAGACGAAGAGATGATAGAAAAAACATGAGTGAATTTAAAAGTCACAATTTCAAAAAGCAACAATGTCATTTCAAAATACATTAAACCAATAATTTTATGTTAAAAAGTCTATTATCTATCTGTCTACTATCTATTTGTCTTTTATTAATAAACCAATTTTCTTTCGCTCAAAAGAAAGGAGAAAATATTGGAACAGAAGTGGTAAATGTGGTAAAACCGTATACACCAACAATTTCTGATGCCTTTAAAATCAAAGAAACTCCCGTGCTTGACGACGAAGGAAATACAAAAAAAGAAACTATAAAATATACGATTTTTTCCTTTCCTGTGGCTTCGACGTTTACGCCGTCTAAAGGAAAAGCCGAAGGGGTTGAAAAAGAAGAACAAAAGCATTTGTTCGCTAATTACGCCACTTTTGGAGGAGGAAATTATGGAACTGTAAATGCCGAATTATTCGTAACGCAAGATTTGGATAATAATCAATATGTGGGTGGGATGTTTCGTCATCTTTCTTCACAAGGGGCTATAAAAGGGGTCGAATTAAGTGATAAATTTTACGATACTTCGATTGATTTGACTTACGGAATTCACGATAGCGATTTGTCGTGGAATATCGATTTGGGGTATCAAAACCAGCTGTATAATTGGTATGGATTGCCTGTAGGTTTCGGAAATGGTTTGTTGATAAATGATAGAGCCAATTTGATTGCAGGAATCCATCCACAACAAAGTTATAACAACGTTTATTTAGGAAGTAAAATTGAGTTGCATGAGGGTGTTGTGAAAGAGGCGAGTGTGAAATTTAACCATTTTTCGGATGCTTTTGGGTCGTCGGAAAATCGATTTTATGCAAAGCCTTCGTTTCAATTCGATATTAGTGATAAAGCAGTAAAGACCAATTTAATTTTGGATTATGTTAGCGGAAGTTTCAAAAAGAATATTGGAACGCAAATCCTTTAAAATATGGTTTTACGAATTTGGGTATTGCGTCTAGTTTTGTGATGAATCAAGACGATTGGACTGTAAATATTGGGGCGGCTTTGTTTTATAGTATTGATAATAAAAACAGCAATAATGCATTTTATGTTTATCCGCACATTAATGCTTCTTATAAAGTTGTTGGCGATTTAATGATTTTTTATGCGGGTGCCGAAGGAAATTTAGAGCAAAATACGTATTCGGATTTTGTTAGCGAAAATCCTTTTTTATCGCCAACATTAAACATTGCGCCAACAGACAAACAATATGATATTTTTGCCGGATTAAAAGGGAAAATAACCAACAATGTAAGCTATAATATTCGAGGATCGTATGTAAATGAAAGAGATAAGGCTTTGTTTAAAGTAATGATTATACCGAAAGGAATACCAACGAAAACTACGCTTTTGGGAATTCGATGCGAGTGGTTTATGATGATGTAAGGACTCTGAGTTTTTATGGAGAATTAAAAGCAGATATTGCAAAGGATGTCACTTTTGGTATTGACGGAACTTTTAGTAGTTACGCTAATGATGTTCAAAGAGAAGTTTGGAATTTACCAGATTTAAAGTTAAATGCAAAATTCGATTTTACTATTACTCCAAAATGGTATGCAGGAGTCAATGCGTTTTATGTAGGCAATCGAAAAGATCAAAAAATAAATACGGAATTATCTACATTGATTGACCAAGGACCTATAACATTGGCTGGTTATTTGATGTCAATGCCCATTTAGGATTCAAATATAGCGATCGATTGACTGCTTTTTTGAAAACGAATAATATTACAAATAAATCGTACACAAAATGGTTAGATTACCCAGTTCAGGGATTTCAGGTAGTTTTAGGAGCGAATTATAAATTTGATTTTTAATCGCTTTAAGATGGTTTTTCGAAGCTTTGTTTCGGTTCTTTTGGTATAAATTAAAAAAAAATAGACTGCCTATTTCGGGAGGGTACTGAAAAAGTCTTTTTTCGAATAAATTGATAAATAAAAGGAGTAGAAAGCTTAGGATTTCTACTCCTTTTTTGGTATATTTAGCTGTAATTATAAGGTTTTTTACATGTTAGTACAGCAACAAACAATACAGTTCAGCGAGCATTCCTCTTTATATGATTTAATTATTCCAAGGAATAATCTTTTGAGAAAAATTAACGATTTGATAGACTTTTCATTTATCTACGATGAGTTGTTATACCATTGATTTTTATAAAATAGTCCAAAAACACTCGAAACATTTTTTTATTCACATTGGACTAAAATATAAAAATCGTATATTTGGCTTAAGAAAGAAAATATATGTCGTCACCAAAAATATTTACAATAAAGGAGAGCTTGTCGGAGCTCAAAAAAATTCAAAAAAAGAGCAACCCCATGATTGCAAAGAGAGTACATGCTTTACTTGTTTTTAAAGAAAATGAACTGAATGGAATTTCTAAAAGAGAGGTTGCTCAAGCCATAGGGGTTAATCATAATAGTATTCAGTCGTGGCGCGACCTCTATATTAATGGAGGGATTGAACTACTGACAAGACATTCTAAAAAAGGATACAAGCCCAGTGTTATAACTTTGGAAGAAGAGCAAGCTTTAAGAGAACAGATGTTTAATCCTGAAAACGGGTTTGTTGGATACGTCGAACTGTTAGCTTGGTTTGATGAAAAGTTTGGGAAACAAACTAATTACAGCACTTTCAAAGGGTACGTTTATAGAAAATTCAAGGCAAAAATAAAGACCGCAAGAAAAATTCATGTTAAGAAAGACCAAATTAAGGTTGAGGATTTTAAAAAAATTTCAGTAAAGAATGTGAAAACATCTACAACGAAAAAGGATGGGGATTTAAAACAATAAACTTGTATTGTCAAGATGAAAGTCGGTTCGGGATGTTTACTAGAAACGGAAAAGCCTTAACGGCAAAAGGAATTAAGCCGATATGTGTCTTTCAACAAGTATTCAAAGCCACATGGTTATTTGGTGCTTATTCACCATTTACAGGAGATCATTTTGAATTGGAATTACCCCATTGCAATTCAAATAATTTTCAACTATTCCTAAATGAATTTTCAAAAGAGAGACCTGATGAATTTAAAATAATAATCTTAGATAATGGTGCATTTCACAAATCAAAGACCCTTACCATTCCAAATAACATAGCGTTACTTTTTATCCCACCATATTCACCAGAACTCAATCCCTCAGAAAAAATATGGTGGCGAATGAAAAGGGCTTTTACTGGAAAACTGCACAAATCACTAGAAGAGGTAAGTTCTTTCATAGAGAATGAGGTGAAAAAACTAACTAATGAAATTGTCAAGAAAACCTGTGAATTTGAATATATCGTTTCATCTCCTTTTTGGACTAAACTGTATTAGTCAATGGTATTAAATAAATACTGCACCAATAATGGACGTATGGCAGAAAGTCCCGTTCGTATGTTCAAGTATTTGCTTCTTAAAACAATTTACACCGTTCCGATGTTGATGTAGTGGAACGTTCGCGTTACGATATGTCCTTTAAATATTTTTTGGATATGAATCCAGAAGACGATGTTATTAATCCGAGTTCGTTGACCAAATTCAGAAAACTACGTTTGAAAGACACCGACTTGTTAAATCTGTTGATAAACAAAACGGTAACCATAGCTATTGAAAAAGGCATCATCCGTTCTAAGTCTATTATTGTTGATGCCACACATACTTTATCAAGATCTAATCCGTTTTTAGCCATCGATGTATTGAGAGAACGCTCCAAGTTACTTCGAAAAACAGTATACACCTTTGACGACCAATTCAAAGAACGTATGCCCAAAAAAAATACCGACAATGATTTAGAAAAGGAGCTGGCTTATTGCAAAGAGTTAGAAAAACGCATAGAAAATGAGCCGTCTATAAGTTCAATACCCGCTGTGAAGGAAAAATTAAATCTGCTAAAAGAAACCGTAGAAGACACTCAAGAAAATTTAACCCTATCCAAAGATACCGATGCAAAAATAGGTCATAAATCTGCCGAGAGTTCCTTTTTTGGCTACAAAACTCATTTGGCTATGACCGAAGAGCGCATCATTACCGCGGCTGTAGTTACATCTGGAGAAAAAGGCGATGGACCAGAATTACCTAAACTTTTAGAAATCAGTCAAGAAAACGGAGTTGATGTAGATACCATTATTGGCGACGGAGCTTATTCTGGAAAAGAGAATCTTAAAATTACAACTGAACAAAACATAAAAATAGTAGCGCGTCTAAATCCATCTATAACCCAAGGCTTTAGGAAAGATGAAGATAAATTTGATTACAATAAAGATGCCGATAGGTTTGTTTGCCCAGCAGGGCATTTAGCAATACGAAAAGCGCGCCAAGGCACTAAAGATGTCGGGGTAAATCAAGTAGATACTTACTATTTTGATGTCGAAAAATGCAAGCATTGCCCTTTAAAGGAAGGTTGTTATAAAGATGGAGCCAAGACAAAAACGTATTCGGTATCCATAAAATCAGAATTGCATCAAGACCAAATGGCTTTTCAAGAAACAGAATATTACAAAGAAAAAGCAAAACATCGATACAAGATAGAAGCTAAAAATAGCGAGTTAAAAAATATACACGGTTATGATAGAGCAATATCATACGGTATTACCAATATGCAAATGCAAGGTGCAATAGCAATTTTTACAGTCAACTTAAAAAGAATACTCAAATTAATGTAGAAAATGTAATCTACACGTGCATTTTACCAAATGAACCTGTATAAGTCAAAAACAGACACATACAATCAACAATAAAAAACAGTTACAAAAATAAAACCGCTTATAACGGATGCTTAAAATCCTGTTATAAGCGGTTTTTTAATATCTAAAAAAGAACGTTGATCAAAATAAGTGATGTTTTTCAGTACCCTCCTATTTCGGACAGTCTATTTTTTTAGGCTATTAAGCAATAATTATTCTGTGAAAGGAATAGCAACTCTAACGTTATCCCAACCCATATTAAGTACTATTGCGTTGTCAGACTTGGTAAAAACCATCGAAAAAGCTTCAAGAGCGTCATTGGCTTGGGTTACAGGAACGGTTAATCTAGCAACATCGTTTTCTGGTTTGTAAAAATAAGCTCCCCAAACGTTTGTGTCTTTATTGATAATAATAGTACAAGTAGATTCGCTAGGAATAGTGTATAAAGTATAAGTGCCTGCTTGAATTTTAGTTTGTCCAAAATTAAGCTCTTTGTAGAAGGTAATTTCAGTTGCTTCATTGGCACCAGTTCTCCAAACTTTTCCTAACGGAGCTAATTCACTAAGACTTCGTCCTTTTAGTTGTGGTCTGCTATAAGTCACTTTTACTATTTTAGACGGGTTTTTATAATCGTTCGGAAATGAAGCTACATCCATAGGACTTTTGTCAAGCCCTGGAAATACTTGAGCTTTAGCGTTAAAAGATAAAAGCATTGTAAATGCGAGCATAACTGTGGTAAAGAGTGTCGATTTTTTCATAGTTTTTTATTAAAGAGGTTAAGGGACTAAAATTATTGATTGTACCTTTATTAAGTTTAAAAATTGTGTTAAAATTTCGAATTAATCTTGTTAGGAGGAAATATAATAATGGAGCGACTCAAGAATAAAAGCATAACTTTGTTCGCATTTATGATGAATGTGATAGGTGTTTTTTATTATTGAGGATGTCTATTTCATTAATCTGTTTTAAATTAAAAAATATGACTTTTAAGCAAAAAATACACCAGCATTACCAACAATTAGTTCAAGACAAAATCGATGTTTTCAAGGATATGATTGTCGCTTTGACCGAAGATTCAAAGAATGATGCCAAAGGTTCTGCTGGCGACAAACACGAAACTGCTTTGTCGATGATGCATATTGAGCAGGAAAAACTCAACCATAAATTGAAGGAGGTTTTGGCTCAAAAAGCCATTTTAGACAAAATTGATTCGACTACAATTGCCCAAACGATTATTGTGGGAAGTTTGGTCAAAGCCAATGGAATCTACCTTTATTTAAGTGCAGCACTTCCTAAAATTGCTGTCGAAGGAATCAATGTAATTGCGCTTTCTCCTCAATCTCCATTGGGAAATAAACTGATGGGAAATAAAGTAGGGTTTACTTTTGAAATTAATGGGACGAAGTATTTGGTGGAGAGTTTGGAATAAAACCTGTTTCAATCCGAGTTATTCGCGTTCCATCTTTACAATCCACAACCTTAATTTCATTTTCCATGTCTTTTTAGTTATAATTTAAATCTAAATAATCTTTTTTGGTTTTAATTTATAATTAAAAGGTATGTTTATGTTTTTCAATTAGAACTAAAAATACACCTTTGCCCCATTAAAATGAACAAAATATTAAAAATATAAAAATATGTGCGGAATAGTATGTGCCTTCGATTTAAAACAAAAAACAGAAGTTTTAAGACCACAAGTATTAGAAATGTCTAAAATTATCCGTCATCGCGGACCAGACTGGAGTGGTGTTTTTAGTAATGATAAAGCCATTTTGGCTCACGAGCGTTTAGCTATTGTAGATCCAGCTTCGGGAAAACAGCCCTTGTTTAGCGAAGATGGAAATCTCGTTTTGGCGGCTAATGGCGAAATATACAATCACAGAGAATTACGCAAACAATTTGAAGGGAAATATCATTTTCAAACGGAGAGTGACTGCGAAGTTATTTTGGCGTTGTACAAAGAAAAAGGAGCGCATTTTATAGATGAAATGAACGGTATTTTTGGATTCGCTATTTATGATGTAGAAAAAGACGACTATTTTGTGGCGCGTGATCACATGGGAATTATTCCGTTATACATAGGTTGGGATCAACATGGAACTTTTTATGTGGCTTCGGAATTAAAAGCATTAGAAGGCTATTGTACTAAAATCCAATTATTTCCTCCAGGACACTATATGTCAAGTAAAGATGGCGAATTTGTACAATGGTACAAAAGAGAATGGACCGAATATGATGCCGTGAAGGGCAATGAAACCAGTATAGATGAAATCAAAGTAGCTCTAGAAGCTGCAGTTCACAGACAATTGATGAGCGATGTGCCCTATGGAGTGTTGCTTTCAGGAGGATTGGATTCTTCGATTACTTCGGCTGTCGCCAAAAAATATGCACAAAAACGTATTGAATCAGGAGATACAGTCGATGCTTGGTATCCGCAATTGCATTCGTTTTCTGTGGGATTAGAAGGTTCTCCAGACTTGGCAGCAGCTCAAAAAGTGGCTGATCATATTGGAACTATCCACCACGAAATTAAATTTACTATTCAGGAAGGATTAGACGCCGTTAAAGATGTGATTTATAATCTAGAAACGTATGATGTTACCACAATTAGAGCATCAACGCCAATGTGGTTGATGGCGAGAGTTATCAAATCGATGGGAATTAAAATGGTGTTGTCAGGCGAAGGAGCAGATGAACTTTTTGGAGGGTATTTATACTTTCATAAAGCACCAAACGCAAGAGAATTTCACGAAGAAAACGTTCGTAAATTAAGTAAACTGCACATGTATGATTGTTTGCGTGCTAATAAAAGCCTTGCTGCTTGGGGAATTGAAGGACGTGTACCGTTTTTAGATAAAGAATTTATGGATGTTGCCATGCGAATTAATCCGCAAGATAAAATGATTAACAAAGAACATCCAATGGAGAAATGGGTCGTTCGAAAAGCTTTCGAGGATATGTTACCTTCAAGTGTGGCTTGGAGACAAAAAGAACAATTTAGTGATGGTGTTGGTTACAGTTGGATTGATACTCTAAAAGCTACCGTGGCTGTAGAAGTTACAGATGAGCAATTAGCCAATGCCAACTATAGATTCCCTTTGCAAACGCCAACTTCTAAGGAAGAATATTATTATCGTTCCATTTTTGCGGAGCATTTTCCTAGTGATGCCGCAGCATTATGCGTTCCGCAAGAGGCGAGCGTGGCTTGTAGTACAAAAATTGCCTTAGAATGGGATGAGGCGTTCAAAAATATGAATGATCCATCAGGAAGAGCAGTTGCTAATGTTCACGATGATGCGTATGTAAAAGGATAAAAATCAATTTCAATAGCAATTTCGATAACAAATATAAGGATAAGTGAAATTGTCTAACTTTTCAAATTTCCAAAACGGCATTTAAAAATGTTTGTTTTGGAAATTTATTTTTTACTGTGGTTTTGTTTTTTCTTTTGTATGTTATTTTTGCCGTTGATATTGAAATTAGGGCTATTACTATTGACATTTATTTGTTAATAACTTACGAACTTAATGCACAATTTTAGCTATAAAATGGTATGTGTTTTCATATATTTGCGTGTTATACAAAAAATACATTTTTAGAGTAAATTTATATGAGCGAAGAAATCAAAAAGAACAATTATTCAGCAGATAGTATTCAGGCATTAGAAGGGATGGAGCATGTAAGAATGCGTCCTTCTATGTACATTGGAGATGTGGGTGTTCGTGGGTTACATCATTTAGTTTATGAGGTTGTCGATAACTCTATCGATGAGGCGATGGGAGGACATTGCGATACCATTAGGGTTGATATAAATGAAGATGGATCAGTTTCTGTTGAAGACAACGGACGTGGAATACCAGTAGATTTACATAAAAAAGAAGGCGTTTCTGCACTTGAGGTTGTAATGACCAAGATTGGTGCTGGAGGAAAGTTTGATAAGGATTCGTACAAAGTTTCTGGAGGGTTGCACGGTGTTGGGGTTTCGGTGGTAAATGCGCTTTCAAAGCACATGAAATCAACCGTTTTTAGAGAAGGTAAAGTATACGAGCAAGAATATGAAAGAGGGAAATCTTTATATCCTGTAAAACAAGTTGGCGAAACGACTAAAAGAGGAACGATGCAAACGTTCTATCCAGATGACACTATTTTTACTCAAACCACGGAGTTTTCTTATGATACACTTTCTGCACGTATGCGTGAGTTGTCCTTTTAAATAAAGGGATTACGATTACTTTTACAGATAAAAGAGAAGTAGATAAGGATGGAAATTTTGTTTCAGAAATTTTTCATTCTGATGAAGGGTTGAAGGAATATGTTCGTTATTTAGATGCTAATAGAGAGCCAATTATCTCTCACGTTATCTCGATGAATTCAGAGAAAGGTGAAATTCCAGTAGAAGTTGCTTTGATTTACAATACAAGTTATACTGAAAATATTTTTGCGTATGTAAATAACATTAATACGCACGAAGGAGGAACACATTTACAAGGGTTTAGAACAGGTTTAACGAGAGCTTTGAAGAAGTATGCAGATGCTTCGGGGATGCTAGATAAATTGAAATTCGAAATTGCCGGAGATGATTTCCGTGAAGGGCTTACAGCTATTATTTCGGTAAAAGTTTCAGAGCCACAATTTGAAGGGCAAACGAAAACAAAACTAGGAAATAGAGAAGTAGTTGCGCCAGTAAGTCAAGCGGTGAGTGAGATGATTGAAAATTATTTGGAAGAAAATCCAAATGATGCTCGAATCATTGTTCAAAAAGTAATTCTTGCTGCTCAAGCGCGTCACGCTGCTAAAAAAAGCGCGTGAAATGGTACAACGCAAAACCGTGATGGGTGGCGGTGGTTTGCCAGGAAAATTATCCGATTGTTCAGAGCAAGATCCTGAAAAATGCGAAGTGTATCTTGTCGAGGGAGATTCGGCTGGAGGAACGGCAAAACAAGGTCGTGATCGTGCATTTCAAGCAATTTTGCCATTGAGAGGAAAGATTTTGAATGTAGAAAAAGCCATGCATCACAAAGTGTTCGAAAATGAAGAAATTCGAAATATATTTACTGCACTTGGTGTTACTGTTGGGACAGAAGAAGATAGTAAAGCTTTGAATATATCAAAATTGCGTTACCATAAAGTAATTATTATGTGTGATGCCGATGTCGATGGTAGTCACATTTCTACTTTAATTTTAACATTCTTCTTCCGTTTTATGAAAGAATTAATCGAAGAAGGGCATGTGTATATTGCGGCGCCACCTTTGTATTTAGTCAAAAAAGGAAACAAAAAAGAATATGCTTGGAATGACGATCAACGGGATCAAGCTAACGCAAGAATGGGCGGAAGTGCAGCAATACAGCGTTATAAAGGTCTTGGGGAGATGAATGCGGAGCAATTATGGGAAACTACAATGGATCCAAATTTCAGAACTTTACGTCAAGTAAATATCGATAGTCTTGTTGAAGCAGATAGAGTTTTCTCGATGTTAATGGGAGATGAAGTACCTCCAAGAAGAGAGTTTATAGAGAAAAATGCTGTTTATGCCAATATTGATGCGTAAAAACGAGTTAACAAATTTCTGTAATCGATTGCAGTAGCAAGTAAATCAACTTTAATAGTTTCTCTATTTTAGAGAAGCTTGGATAAGAATAAATACAACAACGAATAAAAAATAAAAAATGAAAGTTACAATTGTAGGAGCAGGAAATGTGGGAGCATCTTGCGCAGATTCAATTTCGTACAGAGGAATTGCAAGTGAAGTGGTATTATTAGATATTAGAGAGGGTTTTGCCGAAGGCAAAGCAATGGATATTTCTCAATGTGCCACCAATACAGGTTTTAATACTAAAGTATCAGGCGTTACTAACGATTATTCAAAAACAGCGGGTAGCGATGTCGTTGTTATTACCTCTGGTATTCCAAGAAAACCAGGAATGACTCGTGAAGAATTGATTGGAATTAATGCAGGAATTGTAAAAACAGTTGCTGATAATGTTTTAACACATTCTCCAAATGCAATTATTGTAGTGGTTTCTAATCCTATGGACACCATGACTTATTTGACATTAAAAGCCACAGGTTTGCCAAAAAACAGAATTATAGGAATGGGTGGAGCACTTGATAGTTCCCGTTTTAGATATTATTTATCAAAAGCATTAGACAAACCATCGAACGATGTTTCTGCAATGGTTATTGGCGGTCATGGCGATACCACGATGATTCCGTTGACACGATTGGCATCTTATAATGGTATTCCAGTTTCTGAATTCCTTTCTGAAGAAGAACTAAATAAAGTTGCTGCTGACACCATGGTTGGTGGTGCTACATTAACAGGGCTTTTAGGAACATCAGCTTGGTATGCGCCAGGAGCTTCGGTAGCTTATTTAGTAGACAGTATTTTGAATGACCAAAAGAAAATGATTGCTTGCTCTGTAATGCTAGATGGCGAATATGGACAAAGTGATATTTGCATTGGTGTTCCTTGTATTATAGGTAAAAATGGAATCGAAGAAATTCTTGATATTAAATTAAACGATGCTGAAAAAGCGGCTTTTGTTAAAAGCGCAGAAGCAGTTCGAAACATGAATGCTGACCTTAAATCGGTTTTAGCATAATAATTTGGGTATAAAATAGAGAAGACTGCATAAGTGCAGTCTTTTTTTTGACATTAATCAAGAAATAAATTGGTTAATCTTTACGTTAATTATATATTTGCTCGGTTTAGAAAAGATGATGTAATCCATAATAATTTGTTTTTCTTAAAAAAGGAACGTTATGGCTTATTTTATAAGGGTTGAAACAAAAATAAATACAATAAATAATTAATTTTTAGTAATAATGCAGAATAAAGGACTTATTAAATTTTTCGCAATTCTATTTGCATTGGTAAGCATTTACCAACTTTCATTCACTTTCGTTTCAAATAAAATAAAAAGCGATGCAAAATCTTTTGCCAATGGCAATCCTGAAAAAGAAATAAAATATTTAGATTCTATTGGAAAACTAAAAGTATTTAATCTTGGATTTACCAGTTTTACTTTCAACGAGGTAAAAGACAAACAAATTAACAAAGGTCTTGACTTAGAAGGCGGTATCAATGTGACATTGCAAATCTCGGTTAAAGATGTTTTGAAAGGATTAGCTAATAATTCTAAAAACCCAGTTTTCAATAAATCTTTGGCTGATGCAACTGCCAATCAAAAAGGAAATCAAGCGTATATCGATGCCTTTTTTGAAGCTTTTGAAGCTAATTCTAAAGGAACGGTAAAACTGGCTTCGCCTGATATTTTTGCTAATAGAACTTTACAAGGTGAAGGTGGAATTGATTTTCAAATGACTGATGCGCAAGCGAAAAAAGTAATCAAAAGAAAGGTTGATGAATCTGTAGAAAGTGCTTTTGGAGTATTAAGAAAACGTATCGATAAGTTTGGAGTAACTCAACCTAATATTCAAAAAATAGGTGAATCTGGAAGAATTCTTGTAGAACTTCCAGGAGCTAAAGATGTAGATAGAATAAAAAAATTATTGCAAAGTACCGCTCAATTAGAGTTTTGGGAAACTTATAAAATAGATGAAATAGGTAATTTCTTGGTGGCTGCAAATGAGGCATTGAAAAAAACCGAAATCAAAACTCCCGAGGTTAAGAAAGTTGCAAAAGATTCGATAAGTGCGTTGTTAACAGGCGGAAAAGATTCAACAGCTACAAAAAAAGGGAGCAACCCCTTATTTGATAAAATTATTCAACAAGGAGGCGGGCCTGTTTTGGGTCTTTTCTCTCCAAAAGATACTGCCGCTGTTGGTGCTTATTTAAGAAGAGCAGATATTAGAGTTTTATTGGCTCCAGATCAACATTATGCAAAATTTGTTTGGGGAAAACCAACCAATCTTGACAATGGTAAAGGTAAAATAATTGATGCTGTCGAATTGTATGCTTTAAGAGGGAATAGAGATAATATTGCTGCGATGAGCGGAGGTGTGATTACGGATGCAAAAGATTCATTTGATCAATTAGGAAAACCATCGGTAACGATGCAAATGAATGGTCAAGGATCAAAAACTTGGGAAGAATTAACTGGTAGAGCTTATACTCAAAAAAGTAACATTGCTATTGTTTTAGATAACATTGTTTATTCTGCGCCAGGTGTTTCTAGTGGGCCAATTTCTGGAGGAAGATCTGAAATTTCTGGAACTTTTGATATTTCTGAAACAAAAGATTTAGCTAACGTATTAAGAGCTGGAAAACTTCCTGCTGCCGCAGAAATTATTCAATCAGATGTTGTAGGGCCATCATTGGGTCAAGAAGCAATAGATAATGGAACAAATTCCGCTATTATAGGCTTGCTATTAGTGTCTCTTTGGATGATGATTTATTATGGAAAATCAGGTTGGTATGCTAATATTGCATTGGCAGTCAATTTGTTATTTTTATTCGGAATTTTGGCTAGTTTAGGTGCGGTACTTACTTTACCGGGTATTGCAGGTATCGTTTTAACAATGGGTACTGCCGTCGATGCGAATATTATTATTTATGAACGAGCAAAAGAAGAATTGCGTTTGGGTAAGTCACTCGAAGAAGCAGTTGTAACTTCATATAGTTGGAAAGGAGCTATGCGTTCGATTGTAGACGCAAACGTTACCCATATTTTAACAGGTAGTGTTTTGTTTATTTTTGGTTCAGGACCTATTAAAGGTTTTGCAACTACATTATTAATAGGTATTATTACCTCTTTGTTTACCTCTATTTTTATTGCAAGAATATTTATTGATAGAAGTATCAGTAAAAACAATAAATTATCATTTGTAACTGGATTTTCGAAAAACTTCTTTACCAATTTTCATTTTGATTTCTTGAAAATAAAGAAATGGACTTACGCTTTTTCAGCATTAGTAACCATTGTAAGTATTTATTCATTGGCAACAAATGGTCTAGATCAAGGAGTTGATTTTGTTGGTGGACGAACCTTTCAAATACGTTTTGAAAAAGCAGTTGAGCCAGAAGTTGTAAAAGCAGAACTAACAAAGGTTTTTGGAAGTGCTGAAGCAAAAATTATGGGTAAGGATAACCAATTAAAAATTACTACAAAATATAAAGTACAAGAAACAGGAAGTCAAGCTGATGAGGAGGTTAATAAAATGTTGTATAAAAGCTTGAAACAACACTTTTCTGAGGGAATAACTTATGACAAGTTTGTAAATGCTTACGACGGTAAAAAAGTGGGTATTTTGCAAGCCTCAAAAGTTGGTCCAACAGTTGCCGAGGATATTAAAACTAACGCTTATTGGGCAGTTCTTGGTGCGATGATTATTGTAGGATTGTATTTAGTGATTAGTTTTAGAAAATGGCAATACAGTTTGGGTGCGATTGCAGCGGTAGTACATGATGTTATTTTTGTATTGGGAATCTATTCGTTGTGTTATAAATTTATGCCTTTTGGAATGGAAATCGACCAGCATTTTATTGCAGCAATTCTTACTGTTATTGGTTATTCTATGAATGATACCGTAATTGTGTTTGACAGGGTGCGTGAATATTTAGGCGGTAAAAAAGCCAAGGGCAATTTCAATAGCATCGTAAACCAATCTATTAATAGTACGATGTCTCGAACTATTAATACTTCGTTGACAATGATAATGGTATTGTTGATTATGTTTATTTTTGGTGGGGAATCAATTAGAGGATTTATCTTCGCCATGCTTATAGGTATTGTAGTTGGAACTTATTCTTCGTTGTTTATTGCCACTCCAGTATTGTGCGATACCATGTCTGAAGCGGAACATAAAAGAATCGAAGATGAGCATAATTCATAACGTATTGAATATGTAATAAACAAAAAGAGGCTGTCCAACAAGGATAGCCTCTTTTTTTGTGATGTACTCAGTAATGAAGTACCTTTTTCTCAAGTTATACCATTGACTAATACAGTTTAGTCCAAAAAGGAGATGAAACGATATATTCAAATTCACAGGTTTTCTTGACAATTTCATTAGTTAGTTTTTTCACCTCATTCTCTATGAAAGAACTTACCTCTTCTAGTGATTTGTGCAGTTTTCCAGTAAAAGCCCTTTTCATTCGCCACCATATTTTTTCTGAGGGATTGAGTTCTGGTGAATATGGTGGGATAAAAAGTAACGCTATGTTATTTGGAATGGTAAGGGTCTTTGATTTGTGAAATGCACCATTATCTAAGATTATTATTTTAAATTCATCAGGTCTCTCTTTTGAAAATTCATTTAGGAATAGTTGAAAATTATTTGAATTGCAATGGGGTAATTCCAATTCAAAATGATCTCCTGTAAATGGTGAATAAGCACCAAATAACCATGTGGCTTTGAATACTTGTTGAAAGACACATATCGGCTTAATTCCTTTTGCCGTTAAGGCTTTTCCGTTTCTAGTAAACATCCCGAACCGACTTTCATCTTGACAATACAAGTTTATTGTTTTAAATCCCCATCCTTTTCGTTGTAGATGTTTTCACATTCTTTACTGAAATTTTTTAAAATCCTCAACCTTAATTTGGTCTTTCTTAACATGAATTTTTCTTGCGGTCTTTATTTTTGCCTTGAATTTTCTATAAACGTACCCTTTGAAAGTGCTGTAATTAGTTTGTTTCCCAAACTTTTCATCAAACCAAGCTAACAGTTCGACGTATCCAACAAACCCGTTTTCAGGATTAAACATCTGTTCTCTTAAAGCTTGCTCTTCTTCCAAAGTTATAACACTGGGCTTGTATCCTTTTTTAGAATGTCTTGTCAGTAGTTCAATCCCTCCATTAATATAGAGGTCGCGCCACGACTGAATACTATTATGATTAACCCCTATGGCTTGAGCAACCTCTCTTTTAGAAATTCCATTCAGTTCATTTTCTTTAAAAACAAGTAAAGCATGTACTCTCTTTGCAATCATGGGGTTGCTCTTTTTTTGAATTTTTTTGAGCTCCGACAAGCTCTCCTTTATTGTAAATATTTTTGGTGACGACATATATTTTCTTTCTTAAGCCAAATATACGATTTTTATATTTTAGTCCAATGTGAATAAAAAAAATGTTTCGAGTGTTTTTGGACTATTTTATAAAAATCAATGGTATTAGATTTTAATCAAACAATAAAATTTTATAAAAGAATCAAATTTTATATATTTACTGAATATTGCTAAAATATCCCCAATAATTTTAAGCAACCTAAAGAAAAACCTAAAACAATGGGAAAATTAATTCAATCATCACTCTGTTTGCTATTGATTGCTATTTTGTCTAGTGCAAGTACATTCGCTAAAAATGACTTCATAAGTCTCGAGAATACGACTCTTGCTACACCACCACCAACAGTTTGTTCCCCCGTTACTTATTGGAAAAATTGTTCAAAACCATTGACGGCAATTCCTTCAGGAGGAGGAACTTTGAATTGGTATACTTTAGCTGTTGGAGGGATAGCGTCATCTAGTGCGCCCACGCCTAATACAACAACAATTGGATCAAGTACAACTTATTATGTTAGTCAAACTATCGCAGGAGTGGAGAGCATTCGTGTTCCAATTGTTGTAAAAGTAGAAGCTGATAATGGGGCTACTATTTTAAGTTTAAGATGTGATGCTTCGCAAATTCCTACCTATTCTTTAAGTTATACTCCGCCAGCCACAATTAATAACTCCGTTTTATTTGATTGGGCAAATAATCCTTTAATTTCAAATACTTATAATTTTAGTTATTCTATTCAAGGAGGTTCCGTGGTAGTTGGTACGACTGGAACATCGCATTGGCTAGTCCCAAATATGTTACCAGGGCAATCGGCTACATTAACATTAACATCAGCTTCGCATCCATGTGTGCCTGCACAAACGATTACTTGTAGTGTGCCCTGTGGTGCTTCAACTGTAACTCCAACATTTGGTCCAATTCCTACAACGTATTGCATCAATAGTGTGCCGCCAGTTTTGCCTATGGTTTCAACAAATGGTATTACTGGAACTTGGGGGCCTCTTCCAGTTGATACTTCAACAATGGGTACAAAAACGTATACATTTACTCCAGACCCAATATTATTTCCTTGTGCAAAGACAACTACATTAAGTATTTCAGTAAAGCCTATTGTGCCTAATTTTACGGATTTTTCGATATGTTCTGGTAAACCAGCACCTACTTTAAGTCTCATTTCTCCAAACGGAATTACAGGAACTTGGAACCCGTCAACAGTTAATACGATAGCTAGTGGTTCTTATGTTTTTACTCCTAATTTAGGTCAGTCATGTGCGCCAACTAATAAAACGATTACTATTACGGTTAATCCGTCAAACTCCATTTTAAGCTTAGTTTGGACCGTTACGAATGCATTTGTAGAAAATCAGATAGTTACCGTTACACAACCAATAGGTGTAAATTATTTGTATCAATTAGATTATGGGTTATTTCAAGAGAGCCCCATTTTTGAAAACGTGGCTTCTGGAACACATTCCATTACAGTTAAAGATATAAATGGATGTAGTGAATTGACTAACGATAATGTACATGTTATTAATTATCCCAAATTTTTTACGCCCAATGGGGATACTTATAATGATACTTGGAATATTTTTGATTTGTCAAGTCAATCAAATGTTAGAGTTTATATATTTGATCGTTATGGAAAATTGTTAAAGGATATTAGTCCAAATGACCCAGGGTGGGACGGAACATATACAGGACAGCCAATGCCAGCAACGGATTATTGGTTTACCGTTGAATATGCTGAACAAGGAGTCGTTAAAAAATTTAAATCCCATTTTTCATTAAAGCGATAAAATAAAAAAGCTTCCAATTTTTTTTGGAAGCTTTTTTATTTATCTTTCTGTCTTTTATAAGTGAACGGGTTCTTCTGCAGTAAAAACAAAATATAAACCTATCAAAACAAAGGGGATGCTCAGCCATTGTCCCGTAGAAAACAAGCCTAAAGCACTTTCAAATCCACCTTGGCTCTCTTTTACATATTCCACCACAAAGCGAACAGACCACAAAAGCACTAAAAATAGTCCAAATAGATAGCCTGATTTTTCTCTAGCTTTTGTTTTCCAATACAAGAAAAACAAAATTGCAAAAACAAAAATGTAGCAAAAAGCTTCATACAACTGGGCTGGATGTTTAGCAGGGACTTGTTGGAGTAATCCCGCAAACTGCGGGTTCGTTGCAATCGCATGATAAGCTTCTTTTGGATTTGCTATTTGGGTCGCATTTACGGCATCTCGTGGGCTAAATTGATCACGCACGAATCGAACTCCGAAAGATGATGTGGTTTCTTTTCCCACTATTTCAGAATTGAAAAAATTGCCCAATCGCACAAAAATAGCACCGCTTGCCACAGGAATTACTACTCGATCTAATATCCATAAGATTGGTTTTTTTAATATTTTTTTGCTAAAAAAGTACATAGCGATTATGATGGCTATGGCAGCTCCGTGGCTTGCAAGTCCTTGGTATCCCGTAAACTCTAAATCTGGTGTGAATCGGAAGGGCAAAAATATTTCTAGTAAATGGTTGCGAAAATATTCCCAATCATAAAACAAAACATGTCCTAATCGTGCTCCAATCAAGGTGGCTAAAACAATCCAAATAAATAACGAATCTAATTTTTCTAAAGATTCATTTTCTCTTTCGAATATATTTTTCATAATGTACCAGCCTAAACCAAAAGCGATTACAAACATCAAGCTGTAAAAACGAATTACAAAAAAGCCTAAATCTATTCCTTCAGATGGATTCCAAATTATGTTTAAAGCGTGTGTCATTATTTTTTATTTAGTGTAAAAATACATTTTTTGTTTATGATTTTCAATACTTTTATTGGTGGTTGTGTTCTTTTGTTTTTAACGCCTTCTTTTTTAGAAAGGGTTGGAAAGAAGAAGGAACTGGATCATAGCCTCTTTTCCCCCAAGGATGACAACTCAATATTCTTTTTGTCCCTAAAAATGCACCATAAAAAAGACCATGTTTCTGTAAAGCTTCAAGCATATAACTCGAGCAGGTAGGCTCAAATCGGCAAGAAGATGGCGTAAAAGGAGAAATCGCATTTTGATAAAAACGAACCAATAATACAAATGGAAATAGTAGGATTTTTGAAAGCATAATTTATTAGTGTTCCACTTTTGTTTTGTCCTTGTTGTTTATGCTATTTAATTTCAAAAATAAAATAGATTACCTCAAGTTGCAATCTAAAATCTGTTTACTGGATGCTAAAACTAGTGCCGTCTTTTCCGTCCTTCAACTGGATTCCTAGAGCTATTAATTGATCACGTATTTGGTCTGACATAGCAAAGTCTTTGTTGGCTCTCGCTTCATTTCGCATACCAATCAGCAGATGAACAACTCCTTCGAGTTTTTCGTTGTTATTGCCAGCCGTTTTTTCGTTTTTTAAACCCAAAACGTCAAAAACAAAAGAACGCATCGTTTTTTCGAACATTTTAAAATCTCCAATAGTTAGTGTTGCTGAATTATCATTTAGCAAATTGATAAAACGAACCCCTTCAAACAGTTGTGCAATCAAAATTGGACTGTTAAAATCATCATTCATAGCGTCGTAGCAACTTTGTTTCCAACTTGAAATGTCTAGCGTAGAAGTTGTCCCTGGTTTGATGTCGTCTAATTTATCTAGCGCTTCCATTAGTCTGTAAAATCCTTTTTCGGCAGCAAGTATGGCATCATTTGTAAAATCTAAATTGCTTCTGTAATGTGCCTGAAGCATAAAGAAACGAGCCACGCTTGGAGAAAAAGCTTTGCTTAAAAATTCACTTTCGCCAGTTATTATTTCTCTTGGCAAAATATTATTCCCTGTTGATTTAGACATTTTTTTGCCGTTCAAAGTTAGCATATTGGCATGCATCCAATAATTTACAGGGGTATGACCAGTGCAAGCTTCGTTTTGTGCAATTTCGCATTCATGATGAGGAAATTTCAAATCCATTCCACCTCCGTGAATGTCAAAATGATTTCCTAAATATTTGGTGCTCATGGCAGTACATTCTAAATGCCATCCAGGAAAACCATCACTCCATGGCGAAGGCCAACGCATAATATGCTCTGGCTCGGCTTTTTTCCAAAGAGCAAAATCCTGTGCGTTTTTTTTGTCGTTTTGTCCGTCTAAGTCTCGGGTATTTGCCAACATTTCATCAATATTTCGACCACTCAATATGCCGTAATTATTGGTTTTGTTGTATTTTACAACGTCAAAATATACGGAGCCATTGACTTCATAAGCCAATCCTTTCTCAATAATTTTTTTGACAATTTCAATTTGTTCAATAATATGTCCAGTTGCCGTTGGTTCAATACTTGGAGGCAAGAAGCCGAATAAATTTAATATATCATGAAAATCGACTGTGTATTGCTGCACCACTTCCATGGGTTCCAGTTGTTCTAAACGTGCTTTCTTTGCGATTTTATCCTCGCCATCATCTACATCATCTACAATATGACCTACATCGGTAATGTTTCTTACATAACGCGTTTTGTAACCCAAATGTAAAAAATACCTAAAGATTACGTCAAAAGACATAAAGGTCCTAACGTTACCTAGATGCACATTACTATAAACCGTTGGTCCACAAACATACATTCCCACATTTCCTTGATGAATTGGGGTAAAAATCTCTTTTTCTCCCGAAAGAGAATTGTATATTTTTAAGGTTTGGGTTGTGTATAGAGGCATTTTGTTTATGATTTATTTATTTTTGATTTGAAGATGAAACAAATCATCAATTCACTAAAAATTAAAATTTAGTGTCCAATTTAATATAGTCTAAAAGTTCTCTTCGAGTTTGTTCATCTTTAAATTTTCCTCCAAACTCGGATGTTACCGTGCTGCTTTCTATATCGTTTATTCCTCTAGAATTGACACAAAGATGTTTTGCATCGATGATACAGGCCACATCTTCGGTTTGAAGAGCCATTTGAAGTTCTTGTACAATTTGCATCGTTAAGCGTTCTTGTACTTGTGGTCTTTTAGCATAATAATCAACAATTCTATTTATTTTTGATAGGCCAATTACCCTTCCTTTTGAAATATAAGCAACATGTGCTTTTCCAATTATAGGAAGCAAATGGTGTTCGCAAGTAGAGTAGAGAGTGATGTTTTTTTCGACCAGCATCTCGCCATATTTGTAGCTATTTTCAAATGTAGAAGCTTTTGGTTTTCTGGTAGGGTTAAGACCTCCAAAAATTTCTTTTACAAACATTTTTGCCACACGGTTAGGAGTTCCTTTTAAACTATCGTCAGTTAAATCCATCCCTAAAGTAAGGAGCATGTTTTCTACATCTTTTTTTATTAAATCAATTTTTTTGTCATCAGAAATATCAAAGGCATCCTCTCTTACAGGATTTGTAGCAGATAAGCTGATATGATTGTTTCCTATTTCGTCATGAAATTCTTCGTTGTTTATCATTAAAAGTTGCTATTATTGGGTAAATATAAGTTTAAGGGTCAAAGATAATTAATAAATGCCAAAGAAAATCAATGGCATTCAAGAATTAATTAGAGTGCTGCTCTTGTTAACATTTTCCTTGTTTTTCCTTGTTTTTTATTTGGAATTATAAGCCAAAATTGCGGTTTTTAAAATTTGTACTGCACGAATTAAATCTTCTTTCTTTAGTACATAGGCAATCCTAACTTGGTTCAAGCCTACGCCAGGCGTCGAATAAAATCCAGCTGCTGGAGCAACCATCACGGTTTCGCCGTTCAAATTGTAGTTTTCTAAAAGCCATTGGGCAAAATCATCGGTATTATCAACAGGAAGCTGGGCAATGCAATAAAAAGCCGCTTTTGGGGTGGTCACTACCACTCCTTCTATCTTATTTAGTTCGGCAATCAATGTGTCTCTTCGTTCTTTGTATTCTGAAACTACTTCGTCAAAATAACTTTGAGGAGTGTCTATTGCAGCTTCACAAGCAATTTGTTCGATAGTTGGCGGACATAAACGCGCTTGGGCAAATTTCATAGCCGTAGCAATAACTTTCTTGTTTTTAGTTACCATGCAACCAATGCGTGCGCCACACATACTGTATCTTTAGAAACAGAATCGATCATGATTACATTTTGTTCGATTCCTTTTAAGTTCATTACAGAAAAGTGTTTGTCTTTCTGGTCATATATAAATTCTCGATAAACTTCGTCTGCAATTAAAAATAAATCGTGCTTTTTTACCAGTTTTCCCAATTGATTAATTTCAGATTCTGAATACAAATAGCCTGTTGGATTATTCGGATTGCAGATTAAAATGGCCTTGGTTTTTGGCGAAATTGCTTTCTCAAATTCTTCAATCGTTGGAAGCGTAAATCCACTTTCAATATTCGAAATTACGGGCACTACGGTAGCACTTGATTCTTCTGAAAAGGCACTATAATTTGCATAAAAAGGTTCGGGAATAATTAATTCGTCTCCCGGATCCATGATGCTGCCAAGGGCAAACAAAAGCGCCTCAGAACCACCCGTGGTTATCATTATATCTTCATAACTCACTTTTACATCTTGTTTGACGTAGAATTGGGCTAGCTTTTTTCGATAACTTTCGTAACCCGCAGATGGGCCGTATTCGATGATGTCTAAATCAATATTTTTATTGCTTCAATAGCAATTTTAGGACTTTTTATATCTGGTTGTCCTATGTTTAAATGGTACACTTTAAGCCCATTTTTTTTAGCCATTTCAGCATAAGGAGCCAATTTTCGAATTGGCGACTCAGGCATTCTTCGACCTCTAATTGAAATTTCAGGCATGTTTATAAAATTTGATGCAAATTTGCACTTTTTTTCGAATTTAACAGAGTCATACTCTTATTTGTCGGAAAGAAGAGTTCATAATTACATTTTTTTCATAACTTTATTGAAACCTTTTCTGATGAAAAAAATAGCTGTTTTATTTTTTATATTAATCTTGCCTTTTCCTGTTTTGGCACAAGGAGATTTTTTGTTTGAAAAAGGAGTTCATAAAGTTGTTATTCCTTTTAAATTCATCAATAATTTAATATTTATTCCCATAAAAGTCAACGGAATAGAGCTAAATTTTTTGCTCGATTCTGGAGTTGAAGAAACGATTCTTTTAGTTTAGAAGAAAAAAGGAAGTCAGTTTTTTCAATGTCGAAAAAATATCTTTAAGAGGCTTAGGCAGCGAAGAATCAACAGAGGGATTGAAATCTAATAACAATGTCTTAGAAATTAATGGATTAAAATCAATCAACCACCTGTTATATATTGTTTTGGATCAAAGCTTTAATTTGTCATCTCATATAGGAATTCCCGTTAATGGGATTATAGGGTATCATTTTCTAAAAAACAATTTAGTAGAAATTAATTATGAAAGAAAAAGAATTGTTGTTTATGAGAATAATGCTAAAAACAGAAAAAAAATAGTAAGAAGATTTGATGAAGCGGACATTACTATTGAAAGATCAAAGCCCTATATTGCTAGTAGTGTCGTGATGAACTCGGATGAAATTCCTGTAAAATTGTTAATCGATATTGGTAATAGTGATGCAATTTGGCTTTTCGAGAAGGCATCAAAATCAATAAAAATACCCGCCAAAAGCTTTGAGGATTATCTTGGCAAAGGATTTAGTGGGGATGTTGGGGGGAAAAGAGCCCAAATTTCTAAATTTAAAATGGCTGAATTTGAATTTCATAATCCTATAGTTGCTTTTCCTGATTCGGTTTCAATAAAAAGCGTAAGAATGGTAAAAGATCGGGCGGGTTCATTAGGGGCTGAGATATTAAGAAGGTTTACAGTAGTGTTTGATTATCCAAATGAGAAGTTGTTTTTAAAAAAAAATGCAGCTTTTTCTTCCCCGTTTAACTACAATAAAAGTGGTGTCGAAATCCAACACAACGGTTTGCAATGGGTTCAGGAAACGGTTCGTCTTGAGACGGTTTCAACACTAAAATCGGGCAGTCTTATTTCAAGAGAAAATGAGGAAACCAGCAATTTTAAATACAAATTTGCATTAAAACCCATTTATATAATTTCGAATGTGAGAAAAAAATCTCCTGCAGATATAAGTGGATTGCAAAAAGGGGATCTAATAGTTCGTATAAATAATGTAGAAGCCTATAAATATTCGCTAGACAAAATCAATTCACTCTTGAAATCAGAAGAAGAAAAATGGGTCACTTTTGAGGTGGAAAGAGACAGTCAACTGCTTAAATTTAAATTTCAATTGCTAAATGTATTATAAAAAACGCCTTCTAACCTTAGTCAAAAAGCGTTTTAAATTAATTGCGACTTGTTTTTATTCATCAGGAATGACTTCGCCTTTTATTTTTAGAGCGATTCTTCCGTCTTCATAATTTACTGCATTAGACTCGACTGTAATTGTTTTTCTGATTGGTCCAGGAATCATGCTGTATTTAATGTCAATTTTTCCAGTTTTCCCAGGCATAATGGGTTCTGTTGGTTTGGTGGGAACTGTACATCCGCAAGTGGAAAGTACATTGCTGATAATCAATGGGGCATCGCCAGTATTTTTGAATTCGAAAGAGCGGATACCAGTGTCATTTTTTTAGAAATGACTCCATAATCGATGGTGTTGTCTTTTGCTTTGAACTCAATTTTAGGACTATTTTGAGCAAATCCAAAACAACTTACTAATATGACGACGATTACTGTGGCTATATTTTTCATTTTTATGTTTTTTAAATTTCTCTATCAGTAAATGTAGCTTTTTTAATTAAAGAGACAAATTTTTATTTCTCTTTTTATACTGTACTTTATTATTTACTTTTGTTCACTTAAATTACAAAAACCAAACCAAAGCATAATTTTGGTTTTAACAGTTGCTTTTTATGACAATTCCTGCACAATTCGACGCTAAAACCATTGAAAATAAATGGTATGCCTACTGGATGAAAAACAATTATTTTCATTCAGAACCAGACCATAGAACGCCGTATACCATTGTAATTCCTCCGCCAAATGTGACCGGAGTTTTGCACATGGGACACATGCTGAATAATACCATTCAAGATGTTCTGATTCGAAGAGCACGTCTTAAAGGATTCAACGCTTGTTGGGTTCCAGGAACAGATCACGCCTCTATTGCAACGGAAGCTAAGGTGGTGGCCAAATTAAAATCGGAAGGAATCAATAAAGCTGATTTAAGTAGGGAAGAATTTTTAAAACACGCCTACGAATGGACAGATAAATATGGAGGAACAATTTTAGAACAACTCAAACAATTGGGATGTTCTTGCGATTGGGAGCGAACAAAATTCACGATGGATCCTGATATGTCAGCTTCTGTAATTCGTTCTTTTGTGGATTTGTACAATAAAGGCTTTATTTATCGTGGCTATCGAATGGTAAACTGGGATCCGGAAGCTAAAACGACTTTGTCGGACGAAGAAGTTATTTATGAAGAACAACAAGGAAAGTTGTATTTTCTAAAATATAAAATCGAAGGTTCCGAAGATTTCTTGACTGTTGCTACCACACGTCCAGAAACTATTTTTGGAGATACTGCGATTTGCATCAATCCAAATGATGAGCGATTTACTCATTTGAAAGGGAAAAAAGCGATTGTACCTATTTGTGGTCGTGTGATTCCAATTATCGAAGATGAATATGTTGACATCGAATTTGGAACAGGTTGCTTGAAAGTGACACCAGCGCACGACATGAATGACAAAACTTTGGGCGAAAAACACAATCTAGAAATTGTTGATATTTTCAATGAAGACGCAACGCTAAATAGTTTTGGTTTGCATTACCAAGGGAAAGATCGTTTTGTGGTTCGCGCCGAAATTGCCAAAGAATTAGAAACAATTGGAGCTTTGGCTAAAACTGAAACTCACTTAAATAAAGTGGGAACTTCCGAAAGAACCAAAGCTGTAATCGAACCTCGTTTGTCTGATCAATGGTTTTTGAAAATGGAAGATTTGGTAAAGCCAGCAATCCAATCTGTTTTGGTCGATGGCGAGATTAAATTGCATCCGAAACGTTTCGAAAACACTTATGCGCATTGGTTAAACAACATTCGCGACTGGAATATTTCCCGTCAATTGTGGTGGGGACAACAAATTCCAGCTTATTTCTACGGCGACGGAAAAGAAGATTTCGTTGTTGCTGAGTCTATCGAAGAAGCTCTAGTTTTAGCCAAAGAAAAAACCAACAACCAACAACTAAGAACCAACAATCTTCGTCAAGATGTTGACGCCCTCGATACTTGGTTTTCTTCTTGGCTGTGGCCAATGTCTGTTTTTGGCGGAATTATGAATCCCGAAAATGAAGATTTTAAATACTATTATCCAACCAATGATTTGGTTACGGGGCCAGATATTTTATTTTTTTGGGTAGCGCGAATGATTATTGCAGGTTATGAATATACAGGTAAAAAACCATTTACGAATGTGTATTTGACTGGTTTGGTTCGGGATAAACAAAGACGGAAAATGTCGAAATCTTTGGGAAATTCGCCAGAACCATTAGAGCTAATCGAAAAATTTGGTGCCGATGGAGTTCGTGTGGGATTGCTTTTGAGTGCTTCGGCAGGAAACGATATTATGTTCGACGAAGAATTGTGTAACCAAGGAAAAGCGTTTACCAATAAAATTTGGAATGCCTTCAAACTGATAAAAGGCTGGGAAGTTTCGAATTCGATTTCGCAACCAGAATCGTCCAAAGTGGCGATAGAATGGTACGAAGCCAAGTTGCAACAAACCCTGTTGGAAATTGAAGACAATTTCGAAAAGTATAGAATTTCCGATGCTTTGATGGGCATTTACAAATTGGTTTGGGACGATTTCTGTTCTTGGTTTCTCGAAATGATAAAACCAGCATACCAGCAACCTATTGATAGTCTGACTTTGGCTAAAGCCATTGCAATGCTCGAAAATAACTTAAAACTATTGCATCCTTTTATGCCATTTCTGACAGAGGAAATTTGGCAATTGCTTGCTGAAAGAAAGCTAGAAGAAGCATTAATCGTTTCGACTTGGCCAGAAATAATGCCATTTAATGCACAATTAATTTCGGATTTCGAAAACACAATCGAAGTGATTTCTGGAATAAGAACCATTCGTAAAGATAAAAACATTCTGTTTAAGGATCCGATTGAATTAAAGGTGGTAAACAACGATGAAGTTTCGGCTTATTTTGATGCGGTGGTAACTAAATTAGGAAATATCACATCCTTGGAATATGTTTCGGATAAAGTGAATGGTGCTTTGTCTTTCCGTGTGAAATCGAGCGAATATTTTATTCCAATCACAGGAAGCATCAATGTAGAGGAAGAAAAGGCAAAGCTAACTGCGGAATTGGTTTATACCCAAGGATTCTTAAAATCGGTTCAAAGCAAACTCGCCAACGAGAAATTTGTAAACGGTGCACCAGAAAAAGTTTTGGCAAACGAAAGACAAAAAGAAGCCGATGCTCTTTCTAAAATCGCTACGATTGAGCAGAGTTTAGCAGGATTGAAATAGATAAATAAGTCGAAAGTTTAAATGTCGTAAAGTCAAACGAATCAACAGTAATAAAAGCTACTTATAATCAATGATTTGTGTTTTTTTTATCCGATTTCAAAATACGACACCATACCATCCACTACTTAAATATCATTTATAAAACAAAAATCCAAATTCTGAAACCGAAATTTCAGAATTGGGATTTTTGTTTTTTAGATTAAAAGGTTAACCAAAAATAATTAAGAACAACAACGGAAAAATAACTCCAGCAACCGCCAATTTCCACCCTCGATTTTTCCAACTGAATTTTCCCGCTTTTATCATTATTGTACCAGTTAGAGCAATGATGATTAAACTCAAAGCAAAATATCAGAATAGTAAATCCAAAAATTAGAAGTGTTTTTGTGTAGTTTCATCGATTGACTAATGATTGGTGTTTTGATAAAAGAAACAATTTCGCCTTTTCCAGTTTTCATATCTATTTCTACATCGTGTTTTTCAAATGAAATTTTAAATTCCCCTTTTTTAACTACATGACGTCTCATTTTATCATCAATCCCTAGTTTTTTTCCTAAATCTTCAGCAAATTTTTCGTTAATTTCACTTTCGGTAGGAAGTTTTACTTCAATCCCTTTTGTTTCAGTAGTGTATTTGTCAGGATGCCAAGCTTCTCGGTGGTTCATCAAAAGTCCTGAAAAAGCAAAGAAATAATTAATCCAATATAAAAATAGCCTAAATCTCGGTGCAAGTTTCTGAAATTAATTTTATTCATAATGCTCTAATAATGATTTTAAAATGTTTAACTTTTTGCTGTAAAGATAGATTTAATTTCTAAAATTTATATTTTAAGTTAGCCATAATCTGACGTGGAGCGATTGGATTGACACTGTAATTTTCGTGAACGGTATAGTTCAATTCATTGGTAATGTTTGATAGCTTACACAATAGCGAAATTTTTTTCCAACTGTATCCAACCGATGCATCAATAGTAGTGTAACCTTCTAGCGGAATTTCTCTGTCCCAAATTCCGTTTGGTTTGGTCGAATCGTATTGATTGTTCCAACCTCCAAGGCGATTACCAATATAATTTCCAATAGCTCCTAGTGAAATTCCTTTAAGTGTACCTGATTGGATGGTATAGAAAAAGCTTAAATTGCCCGTGTGAGCTGGAGTTCTTACCAAACGATCACCTTCAATAAAACTTCCATTTGTTCTTGATGTTTTTGTGTAACGCATGTCATTATAACTGTAACCTGCGATTATATTCAGACCCTCGGTAGGTTTTGCGCTGATGTCAATTTCAATTCCCTTGCTAGTTGTTTCTCCGCTCAATATTTTTACGGTGGTATCGGTATTTGGAGTACCATCCGCTTTTAGTTCTGCGGTTTGAGCCAAATTGCTATTTACAATTTGATATAATGTTATATTGGTGCTTAATATGCCTTTCCAAAAATCTTTCTTAACTCCAACTTCATATTGGTCTATAATTGATGCTTTGATTGGTTCGCCATAGATTGTATTTCCTGTATTTGGCGTGAATGAGCTGGAATAACTGGTAAATAAAGATATGTTCTTTGTGGGCTGATATACGATACCTAGTTTTGGAGAAAATGCGTCGTCCAAACGTTTAGTAGGCAATGCTGTGGCGATATAAGTTTCGGCTTTGGCTTCTTGCCAAGACCAGCGAATTCCTGCTAATACTTTGAATTTTTCTGTTACAGAAATTAAATCCTGAGCATAAATTCCAAAACGGTTCGTGGTGGTCTTTATGATTCGAGTATTTGTAGCAGTAGGAATATCGGTTCTTTGAGGATACAAGTTTAGATTGAAAATATTGATTTTGTCATAATTTGACGGGTTAAAGTAAAAGTATAAGATTGTGTGAAAGAATTGTCGGCATCAATGCCCGTGAATAATTGATGTTTAACTTTTCCAGTTGTAAAATTTCCTTGCAGGTTAACTTGCTCACTAATCATTTGGTCTGATACTTTGTTTTTTCCAAGAGGTCTGTTCCAATCTCCATTTATATCAGGTTGAATACGTTCTGTTCCTTCTGAAGTTCGGTTGAAATTTTGAAAGACATGTTGAAATTTAATTTCCAATTGGTATTAAACTTGTGTTTTAATAATCCAGAAACACTAGCTTGTTTTGTTAATCCATTTGACCAATTGGCACCTAAATAAGTATAGCGGGAAACTGCCGCAACTTCTTTACCAATGGCTCCAGTTCCAAAATCAGGTGTCCAATAGTCTTTCAAAAAATCTCCTTGTAATACAATTTCTGTTTTGCACTTGATTTAAAAAGAATCGAGGGGTTAATGTAAAAACGTTCTTTACTAACATTGTCCCTAAAACTTTTTGAATTTTCATAAGAACCTGTAAATCGGTAGGCAATAATTTTGTTCAAAGGGCCGTAAACGTCTATCGAAGGTTTGTAAAAAGAATAACTTCCCATTTGTATAGCGATTTCTCCTCCTTTTTTAAAGGACGGCAATTTTGTAACCATATTAAGGATTCCTCCAGGAGTTACATTTCCAAATAACAATGCCGAACTTCCTTTTAAAACTTCAACTTTTTCTAAAGAGGCGACCTCAGGTATTGAACCGCTATTTATACGAAACCCATTTTTAAATATATTATTTCCTGACATATCGTACCCTCTTGACCAGAATGATTCTTGAGCTCCACCACGTGCAGAACCAACATATACACCGTTTATGTTTTTAACAACATCACTTAGCCGAATACTTTGTTGTTGTGAAATTATATTATTCCCTATTATTTGTATGCTTTGTGGTAAGTCTAAAGGTTTTATTTCTAGACCCGATAAAACAGTTTCTCTTTTTTTATTGGGGCTTTTTTGTATCACAATTACAATTTCTCGCAAGGATTGAATGTCTTCAATCAATTTGAATTCTACATAAGTGGTTTCATTGGCAAGAACCTTAATCTCTTTAGACTGTTTTTTTAAACCTTCGCCTTCTAGTGTAATAATGTGGGTACCAGTAGGAAAATGAAAGAAACTAAATTCGCCATTTGTGTTGGTTTTATTAGTTTCCAATGCCTTTCCCAGCTTAATTGCTATTCCCGAGAGTGGAAATCCGTCTGAAGTAATTATTTTTCCTTTAATAATTCCGCTTTCTTGCGCATAGCTATAAATTGAAGATAGTAATAAGAGTGCAAATATTCTAATTGTAGTTTTCATTTATTTAGACTGATTAAAAATAACAGTGCAAATATAAAATGCATTTCTTGATTTACAAAATTTATTTAGACTAATTATAAATAGTATTTTTTATCTATTTGAAAATTAAAATGATAGGCAACAAAAAAACTAGCTTTTATAAAGTAAGGTTTGAGTTTTTTACTTGGTTCTTTTCATCGAAAATTCTTCTGAACTTGGTTTTCCTTGTTGAATTCCAGAAATTTCTATTAGAATACTGTCTTTGGTAAGCTGCGAATACACTATTTTTTTAGGAAAGTCGTGTTTCGCATTTTCAAATACCAATTCTTTTTTTATGGTATTGTTGTGTTTGAAAGTCACGGGTTTGTCATTATTTTGCCCCTTGACCGTTGCAATGTAAAAGAGAACTTCTCCATTTTGTTTCATTTGGATTTCTTCAAAATGGAGTGTATCTTTTCCTTTGATAAAAAAACTTTGACCCTCGTAAATGCTGTCGTTTGTCTTTTTCCAAATCTCTAAGAGATTTCCATCGACAGAATTGTTTTCCCATTTTCCTAGAAGCCAATCGGCGACCACAATTTTAGAAACTTGTTTTGATTTTGTGCAAGATGTTAATGTGGAAATTAGAATAAAAAATAGAATTGTTTTTTTCATGTGTGGCTACTTTATTTTGAATCGTAATTTGCGTATTTCGTTTGTGTATGCAATATATTACTTGTAGACCTTATTCTAAATTAAGAAGAGGTCTTTTAAATTGCTGCAAAATTATGAAAAAGATTACTTCACTATGTAATTATTTTTTATTGGGATTACTTTGATTAGGATGCAATGCATATCTTTGGCTGTTCACTTAAAAAAGTAATATAAGGATGAAAAAAATAGGGTTTTTAGTGTTTTTTGTCGGTTGGATTAATCGTACAAGCACAAAATAAAGCAGTTATTATTAAGGCTGAAGTAACTCGAATCGAAACCGAATTGGCTTCGGATCAAATGGAAGGAAGAGCTATTTTGGAGCAGGAATAGCAAAAGCCTCAGCATTTATCGAAAGTGAGTTTCAAAAAATAGGACTTTCCTATTTCAAAGAGTTGAAAAATTACAAACAAGAGTTTCAAGTAAAAAATAAATCAGCTAATAATGTAATAGGAGTGCTTCCTGGGAAATCTAAACCCGATGAATTTGTTGTGTTTTCAGCACATTACGATCATTTAGGAATCTCTGAGACTGAAAAAGGGACGGATAAAATATACAACGGAGCGAATGATGATGCTTCGGGAACTACAGCTGTTATTGCTTTGGCAAAGTATTTTAAGGAATTAGGAGCTAATGAGCGAACGCTTATTTTTGTGGCATTTACAGGAGAAGAAACAGGAGGTTTTGGGTCTAAATATTTCTCGGAGCAAATGAATCCAGACCAAGTGGTAGCGATGTTCAATATTGAAATGATAGGAACCGAGAGTAAATGGGGTAAAAACTCAGCATATATCACAGGATTCGAGAAGTCTGATTTTGGCACCATTTTGCAGAAAAACTTAACAGGATCACAGTTTAATTTCAATCCCGATCCATATCCTAGTGAAAACTTATTTTACCGTTCGGATAATGCGAGATTGGCGGCCTTAGGAGTGCCTGCTCATACCATTTCGACTTCGAAAATGGATGTAGAACCCAATTATCATCAATTAAGTGATGAGGTGGCTACCTTGGATTTAGAGAATATGACCGAAATTATCAAATCGATAGCGGTTAGTTCTCAGTCAATCATCAATGGAACAGATACACCCCAGCGGGTCAAAAAAATACGATAAAAATTTCAACTTAATTGTATTCTCTGTTTGCAAGGAAATAGCAAAAAGGGAATCTTGCAAACTGAATACTTTTTTGTATTTTTGCCCTCCAAATAAAGGAACAAGAAAATGTTAGACAGACTTCAAATAGTAAAACAGCGTTTCGACGAGATTTCGGATTTGATTATTCAGCCCGATGTGATTGCCGATCAAAAACGTTATGTGCAATTGAATCAGGAATATAAAGGCTTGAAAGCCCTAGCCGAAAAGCGAGATGAATATGTGCTTTTGATGGCAAATATTGATGAGGCCAACGAAATAATTGCTGATGGGAGTGATGCTGATATGACCGAAATGGCTAAGATGCAACTCGAAGAAGCAAAGGAAAGATTGCCAGAATTAGAGGAAGAAATCAAGTTTATGTTGATTCCAAAAGATGAAGAAGACGCTAAGAATGTGATGGTCGAAATTCGCGCCGGAACAGGTGGCGATGAGGCCAGTATTTTTGCGGGAGATTTGTTTAGAATGTACACTAAATATTGCGAAAATAGAGGGTGGAGAACTTCGGTTGTCGATATGAACGAAGGAACTTCAGGAGGTTTCAAAGAGGTAATTTTGAAGTTACAGGCGAGGATGTTTACGGAACTTTGAAATTTGAAGCGGGCGTTCATCGCGTGCAACGTGTGCCGCAAACGGAAACGCAAGGGCGTGTTCATACTTCGGCAGCGACGGTTATGGTGCTTCCAGAAGCGGAAGAATTTGACGTACAAATCGATATGAATGATGTTCGTGTCGATTTTTTCTGTTCTTCTGGACCTGGGGGACAATCAGTAAATACTACAAAATCGGCGGTTCGTTTGACCCACATTCCAACAGGTTTGGTGGCACAATGCCAAGATCAAAAATCGCAACATAAGAATAAAGATAAAGCTTTGATTGTTTTGCGTTCGCGTTTGTATGAACAAGAATTAGCCAAAAAACAAGAACAAGATGCTACCAAACGTACTTCGCAGGTAAGTTCTGGTGACCGTTCGGCAAAAATCAGAACCTACAATTATGCCCAAGGTCGTGTAACGGATCACCGAGTGGGATTGACTTTATACGATTTAGGAAATATTATGAATGGCGATATTCAGAAAATTGTTGATGAATTACAATTGGTCAACAACATGGAGAAGTTGAAAGAAGCGAGTGAAGTATTTTAAATGGGTATTGGGTGCTGGGTTTTAGATCTTAGGTTTTGGGTAATAAATTATAGGTTTTTGTAAAACTAAAATATATGAGAAACTTTAGGGATTTAGAAGTTTGGCAAAGTTCTGTTTTATTTGTTAAAAGAATTTACATTATTACGGGTTCGTTTCCACAAGAAGAAAAATTTGGACTAGTTTCTCAAATTAATAGATGTGCGGTTTCAATTCCTTCGAACATAGCCGAAGGTTGTTCTAGAAGTTCTCAAAAGGATTTTTCTAGATTTCTACAGATAAGTTTGGGTTCTGCCTTTGAGTTAGAGACTCAAATTGAAATAGCTAAAGAGTTAGGTTTTGTGGATGTAATTTTGCACTTAGAAATTATTACCGAGCTTAATGTAATTCAAAAAAGAATTCAATCATTGAAAAAGTATGTTGATTCCAAGGTTTAATCCAACACCCAACACCTAAAACCCAACACCCAAAACCCAACACCCAAAAGATGACTACACAACAACTTATAGATCAAATCAAAATCAAGAAATCCTTCCTTTGCGTTGGATTGGATGTTGATTTGAACAAAATTCCACAACATTTATTGGAACTTGAGGATCCGATTTTCGAGTTTAACAAAGCGATAATCGATGCAACTCACGATTTAGCAGTAGCGTACAAACCCAATACGGCTTTCTATGAAGCGTATGGAATAAAAGGTTGGCAATCTTTGCAAAAAACGATTAACTACATCAATGATAAGCATCCCGAAATCTTCACGATAGCTGATGCAAACGGGGCGATATTGGGAATACTTCTTCGATGTATGCCAAAGCTTTTTTTGAAGATTTGAATTTTGATAGTGTGACTGTTGCGCCTTATATGGGAAAAGATTCGGTGGAACCTTTCTTAGCTTTCGAAAATAAACACACGATTATGCTGGCTTTGACTTCGAATGAAGGAGCTTTCGATTTTCAAACCTTAAATGTTGGGGGAACCCGAGGCGAAGCCGAACGGAGCGGAGCGAAAGAGCTATACAAACAGGTTTTAGAAACGTCTAAAACTTGGGAAAATTCTGGAAATCTGATGTATGTGGTTGGTGCTACCAAGGCGGAATATTTTACAGAAATTCGTAAAATTGTCCCGAATAGTTTTTTGCTAGTTCCCGGTGTTGGCGCACAAGGCGGAAGCCTTTCAGAGGTTTGTAAATACGGAATGAATGCAAATGTTGGCTTGTTGATTAATTCTTCTCGAGCCATTATTTATGCTTCAAAAGGAACTGATTTTGCCGAAAAGGCTAGGGAAGAAGCCTTAAAAATACAGCAAGAAATGGAAGGTATTTTACAATCTATTTAAGATTTTTGATTGCTTCGCCAGTTCGCCTTTTAGGCTCGGATAATGATTTTTGATTTTAGATTGTCAAAGCTATCGAAATTTTGTTATAGTTTACCAACACAAAATCTGCAATCAAAATTCGTTAATCTACATTCGAAAATCCAATGATAAACTACACCATTTACAAAAACGAAAATAGCAATCAGTGGGTAACTTTTGTCCACGGAGCTGGTGGTAGTTCGTCTATTTGGTTCAAACAAATTCGGGATTTCAAAAGTGATTATAATGTCTTGTTATTGGATTTGCGTGGACACGGAGATTCAAAGGTTATTTTGAAAAAGTCTTTTCTAAAAAAGTATACTTTCGAGTCGATTGCTAATGATATTTTAGAAGTTATTGATTATTTAGAAATTGAGAAATCGCATTTCGTTGGGATTTCCCTCGGTACAATACTCATCCGACAATTGGCCGAAATGCATCCAGAAAGAGTGCAAAGTATGGTATTGGGTGGAGCGATTCTGAAAATGAATTTTCGTTCACAAATCTTAATGAAAGTAGGAAATACGTTCAAATATGTGTTGCCTTATTTGGTTTTGTATCGGTTTTTTGCCTTTGTGATTATGCCGAAGAAAAGTCATAAACAATCGCGTTTGCTTTTTATTAACGAAGCCAAAAAATTGTATCAAAAAGAATTCATAAAATGGTTTAAACTTACTGCGGAAATTAATCCATTACTCAGATGGTTTCGACAAGTAGAATTAAATATTCCTACACTTTACGTGATGGGAGAGGAGGATTATATGTTTTTGCCATCAGTACGATTGGTATGCGAAAAACATCATAAGTCTTCAAAGTTATTTGTGATAAAGCAATGCGGTCATGTGGTCAATGTGGAGCAGCCAGTAATTTTTAACAATGCCGTTTTAGCGTTTATTGGGTTGTTAAAATAAGAATGTCTCGCAATTTGCGAGACATTCTTTTAACTAACCAAAAACCAAAATAATAAATAACCACTTTATTATGCTGCAAAGATCATATACTTTTTGATTTGTTTCTGTTAATGATTTGTTATTTGTTTGTTGTATATACGTTAAGTTTTTCTCAATAGAGCGATTTTTTTATTCCTTTTCACAACATTTCCAGTAGAACCTAAAAAAAAAATGTCCCACAAATTGCAGGACAAACTTTTATTAACCAAAACCAAAATAATAAATAACCAGTTTATTACGATGCAAAGATTGTAAATTTATCGCTTTTGTTCTGTTAAGGATTTATTATTAGTTTGTTGGATATAAGTTAATTTTTTAAGTTGGCTAGTGCGAGCGTCACGCTCGTACCTACAAAATGTCTCGTCCTAAAATAAGTTTACATATTTATACTTAATCCTAAAATACATTTACAACTCATTTTTAGTCCTATTATTGGTTTACAATAATAGGACTTTTTATATAATAATTCTTCCATAATTTTTCTGTTTTAATATTATTTTGATGTACGTGGTTTGGTGTGAGATTCCCTATACTCATATGAGGTCTTTCATTATTATACATTTGGATTACTGCATCCAATAATTCCTTGGCATCTTCTATATTATTAACTTGATAATCATTTAAATATTCTTCCTTTATAATACCATTAACCCTTTCTGCAATAGCATTTTCTAGAGGATTTCCGTTTTCTGTCATACTAATTCCTATCTTGCTATCTTCTAGAAGTTTTACGTATTCACTGCTACAATATTGGGTTCCTCTATCGGAATGATGTATCAATTCTAATTCTTTTCTTTCATTTGAAATACTTAAAATTGCCATTTCTAAAGCCTGAATTGTTTCTGAAGTTTCTAAACTCTTGCCTAAATTATAGCCAACTATTTTTTTGGAATACGCATCAGTAATAAAACTAATGTATAGAAAAGTATCTTTAATTCTCCAATAAGTTATATCGCATACCCATAATTGATTTGGAGAACGAGGGATAAAATCTCTAATTAGATTTGGATATTTCTTGAATCTATGAAATGAATTGGTAGTGATGGTTTGTTTTTTTCTACGCTTAACTAAAAGATAATTAGCCGATAAAACGTCGAATAGTCGGTCTCTACCCATCTTAATTTGATGTTCTAACAAGAAGGGTTGCAGTAATTCATATAATTTTCTACCTCCCATGTGACGATGATTTTTTCTTATTCTTAATACTTCAGAAATCACTAGTTCATCTTCAAAAACAAGCTGTTCTTGTTGCCAAAAGTATTGATAATAAGATTGTCTAGTAACGCCAAGTAATCGGCAAAATTTGCCTAAACTAACTTTGGGATAATTATGTTTCATCTCTTGAATCACTTGGTATTGGACTTTTTTACAATCTTTATTTTGAATTCCTGTTCGGCTATGGTTATCATTCTTCGATAGGTTTCGGCTAAAAGCTGAGCCTCTTCAAGTTCTTTTTTTAATTGTAATAAAAGATCTTTCTCCTTGGATGTCAGTGTTTTATTTTCAATATTTTCCATACTTGGCAAAACTACGATACTGGGTTGAGAATAATCATATCCAAGGTCTTTTAACCAATAAGAAATTCGAGAATGACCAATATTATATTTGTCTTCTACCTCTCTTCTTGTCAAAGTTCCCGTTAAAAAATCATTACAAACAAATCTCTTAAATTCTTCCGAATATTTAGACTGCCATTTTGAGGAATGTTCCTTTAAATATCTTTCCATATTTTTACACTTTTGTGTAAACCTATTTTAGGACAAGACAAAATCAATCAAACTACAAAGTAAATCCGCGCTATTGGGTCATTTTTCGCTGAAATGATAAAATTTTAAGATTGAGTTTAAAATGCAAATTAGCTCCGCCAAATTTACAAGTAAACCGCACACTATTGTTCTAAAGCCATGCATTTTTTATACAAAGAATTATTTTTCTTCGCAAAGTTTTCTGTAAATAAAGGCGTTGCTCTATGGTAGTACCGACTTCGAAACAATAATAAAAAAAGGCATCATCGTTTTGTGACCAAAAAAATATTTAAAAAAAACAATCACAAATTTGTGACAAAATATTATTTTTTGAAAAAAATAGCACAACTTTGTGACAAACAAATATTTTTCGAAAAAATTATCACAAGATGACCCAAGCAATAGTGAAGGGGGCGAAGCAAACATTTATGACAATTCTCATTGACATGGGGATTTGATTAAGGGTATTCCATCTTCCAATAAAAAAACAATAACGATAACCAGATGAAAGCAGCACAATTATTTAGAGATCAACTCGGACTTTCCCAAGAATTGATGGCACAATATTTAGGCGTAACCAGAAGCCAGTTAGCAATGTACGAAGCAGGAAAACGCGAATTGTCAACTTCTGCATTGGCAAAACTTGCCGAGATTGCCTTGTTCTTTGACCAAAAGAATGTTACGGAAAAAGAAGGACACCAACTCCTAGAAAAGCAAGAATTGGAAGTAAAAGTATTCTTGACTCGTCATATCAAAGAATTAGAATACAAGCAAATTAAAGAACAACGTTTGCTCGAGACCATTCAAAAAAAACACCATCAAAACCTGCAACTTCATTCGCTTGCACTGTATTTGCAAAAAACAAAGTGATACAGGCTGAAGTACTGTTGCAACAAGCGATAGCAGGAATCGAAAAGAATGGGTTGGCAAGACAAGCCAAACAAATGTTAAAGATTGAAAGTAGTAAGAGCCAGATGGTTTATAGTAACATTCTTAAAGAAAAGTAAATAAAATACTAAATTTTTATTAATGGGCACTAAACAGAAATGAGGTAACGTTGATAAGTTATAGTAACTTTTAAATACTTTTTTATGTCGTATTCAACTAACAAAATCACAACGGTAGCCGATTGTGATTTATTACTGGCCTGGGCTGCAAAAGAAAAAGCAGACCTAAATTTTAAAAAACTTTCTGAAGAAAGATTGACCAACAACTACAGTACCGCCTCGATTGAGATTGATGCTGAATTACAATCAGTGCTTACTGAAATTACGGCGACCGAAACTATTATTGCAGCTTTGCCCGCAGGCAATAGTAAGGACGATGCCGTAAAGAAAAAAGTAAGACTGGAGTACAAAAAGTTTTTACTCGAAAACCGAAAAGAAAGCTATGGTGTTGTAGCACTTTTAGAAAAAGAATTAGACTTGACGAAAGTTACTCTAGAGCTAACAGAGATTGATGCTTTTACAGATGCTATTACCACTCGAAAAGCGGCATTGTAGTTTTGTAACATCACAATTGTAAAAAGGTTGTCCGTAATGGGAGGGTACTGAAAAAGTCTTTTTTCGAATAAATTGATAAATAAAAGGAGTAGAAAGCTTAGGATTTCTACTCCTTTTTTGGTATATTTAGCTGTAATTATAAGGTTTTTTACATGTTAGTACAGCAACAAACAATACAGTTCAGCGAGCATTCCTCTTTATATGATTTAATTATTCCAAGGAATAATCTTTTGAGAAAATTAACGATTTGATAGACTTTTCATTTATCTACGATGAGTTGTTAAATAAATACTGCACCAATAATGGACGTATGGCAGAAAGTCCCGTTCGTATGTTCAAGTATTTGCTTCTTAAAACAATTTACACCGTTTCCGATGTTGATGTAGTGGAACGTTCGCGTTACGATATGTCCTTTAAATATTTTTTGGATATGAATCCAGAAGACGATGTTATTAATCCGAGTTCGTTGACCAAATTCAGAAAACTACGTTTGAAAGACACCGACTTGTTAAATCTGTTGATAAACAAAACGGTAACCATAGCTATTGAAAAAGGCATCATCCGTTCTAAGTCTATTATTGTTGATGCCACACATACTTTATCAAGATCTAATCCGTTTTTAGCCATCGATGTATTGAGAGAACGCTCCAAGTTACTTCGAAAAACAGTATACACCTTTGACGACCAATTCAAAGAACGTATGCCCAAAAAAAATACCGACAATGATTTAGAAAAGGAGCTGGCTTATTGCAAAGAGTTAGAAAAACGCATAGAAAATGAGCCGTCTATAAGTTCAATACCCGCTGTGAAGGAAAAATTAAATCTGCTAAAAGAAACCGTAGAAGACACTCAAGAAAATTTAACCCTATCCAAAGATACCGATGCAAAAATAGGTCATAAATCTGCCGAGAGTTCCTTTTTTGGCTACAAAACTCATTTGGCTATGACCGAAGAGCGCATCATTACCGCGGCTGTAGTTACATCTGGAGAAAAAGGCGATGGTCCAGAATTACCTAAACTTTTAGAAATCAGTCAAGAAAACGGAGTTGATGTAGATACCATTATTGGCGATGCGGCTTATTCTGGAAAAGAGAATCTTAAAATTACAACTGAACAAAACATAAAAATAGTAGCGCGTCTAAATCCATCTATAACCCAAGGCTTTAGGAAAGATGAAGATAAATTTGATTACAATAAAGATGCCGATAGGTTTGTTTGCCCAGCAGGGCATTTAGCAATACGAAAAGCGCGCCAAGGCACTAAAGATGTCGGGGTAAATCAAGTAGATACTTACTATTTTGATGTCGAAAAATGCAAGCATTGCCCTTTAAAGGAAGGTTGTTATAAAGATGGAGCCAAGACAAAAACGTATTCGGTATCCATAAAATCAGAATTGCATCAAGACCAAATGGCTTTTCAAGAAACAGAATATTACAAAGAAAAAGCAAAACATCGATACAAGATAGAAGCTAAAAATAGCGAGTTAAAAAATATACACGGTTATGATAGAGCAATATCATACGGTATTACCAATATGCAAATGCAAGGTGCAATAGCAATTTTTACAGTCAACTTAAAAAGAATACTCAAATTAATGTAGAAAATGTAATCTACACGTGCATTTTACCAAATGAACCTGTATAAGTCAAAAACAGACACATACAATCAACAATAAAAACAGTTACAAAAATAAAACCGCTTATAACGGATGCTTAAAATCCTGTTATAAGCGGTTTTTTAATATCTAAAAAAGAACGTTGATCAAAATAAGTGATGTTTTTCAGTACCCTCCCGTAATGGGCAGCCTTTTTTTGTATTAAAAACAGTATTTATTGAATTTAAGTGATAGCTATGGTATACTGTTGCATTTTGAAATCTGATAAAACGATATAAGTCTTTGATTATAAACAGACTTTATTACTATTCATTCGTTTGACTTTATGACATTAAAACTTTCGACTTACTTATTTGCTAAGTTTTCATTTTTTTATCTTTTTAAAATACATTCTTTCATAATGTTGATACCTTTTGATTTTTTATCGGTCATGTGTAATTGCTTAGCCTATTCGCTATCGCTCGGGTCACATATCATCATTGGTGTTTGCGACCCAATAACGGTCGTACTCATTTCATACCATTCGATTGCTTTTTCCGAAAGGAATTGATAACAATACTCCTGTTGAACCCCCTTATTTGTTTATTACTAATGAGAATCTATTTTCTTCAGGAAGTAGTAATTTTTTTGGGTCAATTTGGTACAGGTTTACCAAGATGGTATTATTTATGCAAAAATAGACTAAGAATATCTTAAATTGTACGAAAATAGAGTAGGATTTTATAAAACTGAATAGGATAAAATCGTACATTTGACTTATGAAAGAATTTGTATTAACAGAAATTGTTTTATGAAAAAACAAGATAAAATAAATCGTTAAATAATTGAAAAACCAATAAAAAATTACAAAAATGAAAACCAAATCACTAATAAGCTTTATTTTATTTAGCTCGATGCTATCTATAAATGCACAGAATACGACTTTCAACAATGTGGCTATTGGTACGGATGAGTCTGCTTATGGGGTAAAAATCAAGGCAAATTTTCCAGGACATAATGGTGGTTGGGCACGATTTTTTTCTGTTGCTAATGGCAATGGAGATCAAAATTTCATATCAATTGGTACTGTTGCAGAAATGACAAATGGTGTTACGGTTACGAGTTCTATTAAAAATTATAGGTATAGGCGTTTAAGCCACACTTGATTTTGTTGATATTTTATCGTTTTTGACCATTCTTTTGACCAACACATTGAATATTGTATCCATATTTGACCTTCTATTGTATCTAAAATGATATTCATTCAGATAATCTTGTATATGTTCTTTACTACAATGATGATGTATTCCTCTGAGCCAACCTTTGATGTTCATTATATGAATATGTAACTCTTTAAAGTTTTTCCCATCATTAGAATCTAGTTGTTTTAGATTCGGAAACTCTTTTTTTAGTGGACTATATCCCCTCCATTTATCTGTAATTATAGTTGCTTCTTTTGAAATATATTTTCTCAGAAAAGCACCTAATTCATTTGCAGAAGAATGCTCAATAACTTCAGCATAAGCTCTACCAACTCCATCATCTAAAACTTCAACAGCTAGAACAATAAGCTTTTTTAATCCTTTACTTCTGCCTCTTTTATCTTCTTCTGGACCACCAACCATAAACTCGTCAACGTGAATTGTCCCTGTTAATGGGTAATTAAGACTACTTTTCATAGCTTGTTGTATCTTTAATTTAAAAGACCAACATGTTTTTTGTCGAAGTTCAAACTCGGAACTCAACTCCAAAGAAGACATTCCTTTTTTCTTTGTACTTATTTTAAAGACGATATGAAACGCAATCAATATTGAAAATTTTAGTTTTTCCAACATAGTCCCTGTTGTTGGACTTTCATCATATCTACATTTAGTACATCTTCTATTATATGGATTTTTACCGTTACAAAATTTATCGTTTTGACATCTTTTACAAACAAAACCATTTTCCCATTTTATTTGAGAAAGATAATCTAAACAATCATTATCGTCTTTAAATCGTTGATTAAATTTTATCGAATTCACTCCTCTGAAAATATTTGAATCTGCCATTTGGCAAAAATAATCTATTGCGACCTAAACGCCTATGCCTAAAAAATTATATTGGAAAAGACTATAATAATCAATACATGACTTTTTTACCTAACAGCAACGTAGGCATTGGAACTACTACACCTAGTTATAAATTGGATGTAAATGTGGCTTCGGTCAATGATAGATTCCAAGTTCAACAAGCGGGTAATGTAAAATTTTATGCTAGTGGTGATGGTGTTGTTAGATGGGGACATTCTGCAGATTTTGGATGTTTAACTTGGGATACTGATTTAGCTATGATTGGAGGTCTATCTGGGAAAGCTTTATCATTGCGTGCTAATGGAACTGATCAAGTTAGAATTACTACTGTTGGCAACGTAGGCATTGGAACTACCACCCCAGACACAAAACTCACCGTAAACGGAAACATCCATGCCAAAGAAGTCAAAATCGATCTAAGCATTCCCGCACCCGATTATGTTTTTGCTCCAGATTACAAACTCAAAACGCTTCAGGAAGTAGAGAAGTACATTAATAAAAACAATCACTTACCCGAAATACCATCAGCAGCCGAACTTGAGAAAAACGGACTTATGCTCGCCGAAATGAACATGAGTTTGTTGAAGAAAATAGAAGAAATGACGCTTTATATGATTGAGCAAAATAAAGAATTGGAGCGTTTAAAAACAGAAAACAAGAATTATAAACTGTTGTCTGAAAGATTATCAGCAATTGAAAAAGAGTTAAAAAAATAAGAATATGAAAAAGTATTTACTACTACTATTTCTAGGGTTTTCACCAGGTCAAACGCATTAAAAACCATTAAATTTTAAAATGATTTTTTTAATATAACCATCTGAAATACAACGAATTAAATTTGTTTTAGCAAATTAAATTTTGTATATTTATCTGATAATCAGATGCTTAATATGAAATTAAAAAACAAATTGTTTATATTTGCTCAAACTATTCCAGACTTTAGATTGAACAGAAAAAAATTACACCCTTCGGAAAATATTGTTTTCATAACCATACTTGCCGTCATATGCGGGGCAGAAACTTGGGAAGAAATTGAAGATTACGGCATTGTTAAGCGTGAGTTTTTGGAAACTATCTTAGATTTAGAAAACGGGATTCCTTCTCACGACACGTTTAATCGTTTTTTCTCTTTGCTAAAACCCTCTTTTTTCGAAGAACATTTCGTGTCTTGGATTAAATCAATATCTAACCATTACAAGGGTGTCGTGGCAATTGACGGCAAAACAGTTCGAGGTTCTAAGCAATCTGGATTGAAGTCTGCCATTCATTTGGTAAGTGCTTTTTCTACAGAAAACGAAATCTTTTTAGGTCAAATTAAAACAGAAGAGAAATCAAATGAAATTACGGCAATCCCAGAACTTTTAAAAGTGTTAGACCTTGAAAATGCTATTATTACCATAGATGCAATGGGTTGTCAAACAGATATAGCAGAAGTGATTATTGAACAAAAGGCAGATTATATTTTGGCGGTAAAAGAAAACCAAAAAGAATTATATCAAGATATTGAAAGTGCTTTTTTGATTCCCTCAAAAGACAAATCAAAAATTTATATAACCGAGGAAGTTGGTAGCGGAAGGGTAGAAAAAAGGACTTGTACTGTGATGGATGATTTGAGTCATTTATTAAATCCAACTAAATGGAATTCATTACAATCTATTGCAAAAATAGAAAGTGAAAGGTTTATAAAATCAACTGGTAAAACACAGAAATCAACTCGGTTTTATATAACAAGTTTACCTTGTGATGCCAAGAAAATAGCGGATGCTGTTCGTTCACATTGGAAAATTGAAAACAATTTACATTGGCATTTAGACGTTCCTTTGGAGAAGATAAGAGTAGAAAAAGACATAAAAACGCGGCACAAAATTTTTCGTCAGTCTTGAAATTATCATTAAAAATACTGCTCAATGAAACAATTAGTCCTGTAAAGAAGAGCGTCAGAAGAAAACGTAAATAGCAGGTTGGGATAATCATTATCTTTTATCTTTGTTCAACTTTTAATGCGTTTGACCTGGGGTTATTTCAGTATTAGTAAGAACTCTGTAATAAATATCGTATGTAGGATAATAGGCAAAATCTTTGCCGTTTATAGTGCCTATTTCACTTATCAAAAATCCTTTTGAGTCATAGCTGTAATTACTCTCTTGATTGGTTCTTTGCCCTGATTGTGTTTTTTTCTTTGGCTTTCCTGTTGGAAAATATTCGATAGTTGTTGTGCCTGTTGGGGTAACATCGGTTAGTATTTCGCCAAAATTGTTGTAGGTTTTGGTATATGGAATACTACTTACCGATGGGTCTTTCATATAGGTTTGTCTGCCCCAACCATCATATTGCATCATTATTTTATGATTACCATAAATGGTTTCTTTAAGAGCTCCGTTAGCATAATAGGTATAATTTATTTTTTCGCCATTGGTTGTTTGTTCTATTTTATTACCATTAGCATCGTTGGTAGTGGTTACTGTTTTGACGCCATCATTAGTTGTAGAAGAAAGCCCATTATAGGATATACTAATTTGTTTACCCGTGTATAGCAACTGCATAATTGGACGACTCAAATAGTCATAGGTAATGGTACTTGATTTTAAAAAATCGGCTGTTGCCAAAGTGGGAGAAGAATCAAAATAAGGTTCAGATTCTTTTATCTTTCTTCCTAGAAAATCATATTCGACAGATTTTGAAATATAAGTATTTGCAGCAAAACCCCGTTTGGTTGTTTTTATTTCACGTCCAAACACATCATAGAATGTTCGACTAAAATCGCCAGGTGTATTAGATGTAGCGGTTACATTATAACCGCTGGAATCCCGAACATAGGCATAAGACTGAATTTGTGCCGTGCTTGAAGCTCCAGTAACTGTGTGCGTAAGCAATTTGCCCCAATTGTCATAAATGGAATTAGTTACTACATTCAAATAATTTTTGCTCTTGGTTTGTTGTCCCAATTTGTTGTATTCAAAAGTGGTTACATAACCGTCATTATCGGTTTTTGTGATTACAAAACGCCCGTTGGCATCATATACATCGGTCACTTTACGGCTAGTAACCCCTGAAGCAGAAATGGTTTTTTGTGTCACGTTTCCAAAACCGTCATACACATAATTGGTATTAACATAATCGGTATTATGACCTTTCTTTTGAGTTTGTTTTACTAAATTAGGTATTGCGGGGTCATAGTTGTATTTTTCTTCAGAGGTAAAAGTATCTCCATAGGCAGTAACCGATTCATTTTTTTGAAGTAATTTACCAATGCAATAATTATTATCCGTAGCGGTTGGATTATTTAAATACGTATTTTGTACCGTTGTAGTAGTAATACCATTGTTTGAGGTACTTTTGGTAACATTTTCGAATGCATCATATTCAAACGATGCATCGGAATAAGTGCCTGATACCAAATCTTTGGTTGAATTTTTTGTAATACGTAATGCAGCTACCTTATTCAATTTGTCAACTTTTGTGTAATAGTAGTCTTTCCGAGTTAAATAGTCGTTTGTGGTGGCATTGTCTGTTTGCGGAAAACTTTGCGTAAGCAGGGTTCTAAAAACACCATTGATACCATTAGCACTAAAACCTGGTTTCAAAACGATGGAATTTTGAGCAATGGCAGTTTGGGTAGTGGTAACAGCTGTATTTAGAGCTAGAACTTTGGGGTTTGAATTATCTATACCCTCCATATTTGGGTTCGAAATATTAGGAGATTTAGATGTAAACTCTCTTATTACTGCTCCATTTAATTGTGGCGATGTAACCGAAATTGACCAAATTTTATCCGTATTTTGGTCATTGTACCAGCTACTACGGGCTACTTTTTTAAATCCTAGTACTCCTAATCCTTGAGAGTGTGTTACTAGACCAAAATATTTGAATTGCTGCATTTTGCTTTGATTGTTTGCAGTAGCTGTCAATTTATCTACTACATACATTGTGGGTACTCTAGCCAATTCTGCATAAGGATAGGTTTCTGAATTGGAAGAATAATAAATGTCATTTGCATTGCCAAGATCCGAGCTTGGCAATAATTTTTTATAGGATATGTCTTGAACAACTGCTCCGTTGCCTTCCGTAACCTTAACTAGAGTAGCTTCTTTAGACACATCTTTATCATAATTACCTTTCCATACCTGCTTGCCTTGTATGAATACAAAATTGTTGTAAGTACTATGATTTCTATAATTGCCAATTAATAACTCGATTGGAGTTTCATAACCGTAATCTGATTGAACAGATATTTCAATAGGTGTTTCAAACATAGGTTTAGCACTTAAGCTACCTATATTTTTCCTAACTCTGAAATAACCTCTTCCGTTTCTATCGCATCCATTAAGACCTACATTAACACATAATGTTTCATATTCCTGAATAATAAAATCGCTTTTACCATCTTTATCTAAATCGGCTGCACGGTAGCTTTTGTTTCTTGTTCTATTTATAGATGGTGCACCTTGCCAATAAGGTTTGTATTCCTCAAAATTAGGGTAAGCAATGCGCTCAAAACCAGACCCAGTAGATTGATACAAAAACCAGTTGGTCGATCCGTCTGCTTCTGGAAACATTATATCAGTCTTACTATCTCCATTAAAATCGCCCAAAACCATTTGCTTGGTCTTCTCGTATTCAGGAAAACTATCTGTTCCTGTGTAAGTTCCAATGTTTGGTAAATACTGCCCTTTACTTAAAATTTCTATTTCTACCCAAGGTGCAACAGCAAGGTGTTTGAAACCTACAACATTGTAACTTTTGTCAGCTTTTATAACTAAAATATCTGATTTTCCATCTCCGTTGAAATCGATGACGTATTTTTTTTCGCCCTGCAAGGCAGCGTCATTTTGTAATTTCAAAAAGCCATTACTGCCTAATGTTGTAGAAGCTTTGGGTTCTAGGTTTAAAAGAAAATATTCTTTATTGGGATGTATTTTTCGGTCTTCAGAACAAGAATACTCATAATAACCACCTGACATATTATGTTGAGTTTCAACAAAAAAGTATTTTTCTTGCGGATCAGTTGAAATTAAAACCTCACTTATACCATTACCATCAAAATCCCCTTCTAAATATTCATTTGACTCCCTCACTTTTGTTGTTTCTTCCACACAATTATAAGATCCGTTAAATGAATCGTGACTTTCATTTACATAATTATAAACGTTTAAAGCAGAATCATAAACTACACTATTATCAAAATTAATTGATTTAACCCCTTTTAATTGAAGTCCTGATGCATAAGGAACCAGATTTGGATTCATGCTATATGTATCAAAAGATATTGTATTTAATGTAGCTGCTACTTTTACAATAGATTGAGATTGATTTAATTTTCCATCTGTTAATGTAGTAGCTGTAAAATATTTTGTTCCTAAATTAAATGGAATTCCACTCCAAGAGCTATTGTTATCAATAGGATTCAAATACAATTTAGTATTTGTGACAAAATCCTGTTCTCCATTGCCATCAAAATCGCCGCTTAATTTCACGCTTACTAAATCACTGTCAGTAACTCCATTATATTTTACTATTGGCGCAAAACCTTCTGCGGTGATATCATAATCAAAAATGATTGGATTGGCATTTTCATTAGCTCCATTGGTTTCTGTAATTTTTTTTACTCGCTGGTAGTTTCCAGAAATAGTGTCGTGTTCCAAGGTGTATTTTCTAAATAGTTGCCCCCCAGTTGACACGGTAATATCTTTTAATATTTTATTGACCTCGATTTTTATGTTGTTGTAATTGAGATATGAATATTCCGTCCTCAATCTTGCTACATAATTAAATTCAATTTTATTTTCGTAACCAGAGGGATTATTAATATTATTGCCCCAACTAATTATTTTGATACGCTGGGTGTTGTTTTCAGTTTCATAAGTATAGTCTATATAATTGCCCTGTGGGTCGACCCAACGATTTATCATCCAGTTCATTAATCCCCTAGAGTCTGTTGTGCCACCATAAAATGCTTTGGAACCATCAACAAAAGTAACCGTAAAGCTTTGAGGAGCCGAATTTGTAACGGAAGAAGGTACGGTACAATCAGATTGAGGATAACCAACAAAGTTATAATTTCTACATTGTTCTACCGCTTTATGCCAAAAAGTCCCCGTGGACTCTATTTTCAGATTAGTGTAATTTTCGGTTTGATACGTGGTTCCCGATGCTCCATAAACGCCTGTTTTTTCTATTAACCGTTGCCCATCTAAGGCAAAACGATCTAAATTGTCAAAATCAACAGGGTCTAATATACCATCAACATCTATTCTTGAGGATACACGGCTAATTGATGATATTCCAACAAGATTCCAACCCATACCTGCCAGCCCTTGTACACTAGCACCGTTATAAGTTATTGCCAATTGTGGGGCTACATCTTTGATGCCTGGAGGTAACGCTATGGGTACTTTGTATGTTGGCGTACCCGAATTAGAAATTTGTAATTCCCCTTTGGTGTCGGGTGTAAAAGTTTGTGCTATTGTTTTATTTGCAAATAGAAGTATCAATAAAAGTAAATATCTTTTCATATAAGTGTTATTTTAAAAGTTTTCAGGTCAAACGCATTAAAAACCATTAAATTTTAAAATGATTTTTTTAATATAACCATCTGAAATACAACGAATTAAATTTGTTTTAGCAAATTAAATTTTGTATATTTATCTGATAATCAGATGCTTAATATGAAATTAAAAAACAAATTGTTTATATTTGCTCAAACTATTCCAGACTTTAGATTGAACAGAAAAAATTACACCCTTCGGAAAATATTGTTTTCATAACCATACTTGCCGTCATATGCGGGGCAGAAACTTGGGAAGAAATTGAAGATTACGGCATTGTTAAGCGTGAGTTTTTGGAAACTATCTTAGATTTAGAAAACGGGATTCCTTCTCACGACACGTTTAATCGTTTTTTCTCTTTGCTAAAACCCTCTTTTTTCGAAGAACATTTCGTGTCTTGGATTAAATCAATATCTAACCATTACAAGGGTGTCGTGGCAATTGACGGCAAAACAGTTCGAGGTTCTAAGCAATCTGGATTGAAGTCTGCCATTCATTTGGTAAGTGCTTTTTCTACAGAAAACGAAATCTTTTTAGGTCAAATTAAAACAGAAGAGAAATCAAATGAAATTACGGCAATCCCAGAACTTTTAAAAGTGTTAGACCTTGAAAATGCTATTATTACCATAGATGCAATGGGTTGTCAAACAGATATAGCAGAAGTGATTATTGAACAAAAGGCAGATTATATTTTGGCGGTAAAAGAAAACCAAAAAGAATTATATCAAGATATTGAAAGTGCTTTTTTGATTCCCTCAAAAGACAAATCAAAAATTTATATAACCGAGGAAGTTGGTAGCGGAAGGGTAGAAAAAAGGACTTGTACTGTGATGGATGATTTGAGTCATTTATTAAATCCAACTAAATGGAATTCATTACAATCTATTGCAAAAATAGAAAGTGAAAGGTTTATAAAATCAACTGGTAAAACACAGAAATCAACTCGGTTTTATATAACAAGTTTACCTTGTGATGCCAAGAAAATAGCGGATGCTGTTCGTTCACATTGGAAAATTGAAAACAATTTACATTGGCATTTAGACGTTTCCTTTGGAGAAGATAAGAGTAGAAAAAGACATAAAAACGCGGCACAAAATTTTTCGTCAGTCTTGAAATTATCATTAAAAATACTGCTCAATGAAACAATTAGTCCTGTAAAGAAGAGCGTCAGAAGAAAACGTAAAATAGCAGGTTGGGATAATCATTATCTTTTATCTTTGTTCAACTTTTAATGCGTTTGACCTGAAATAACCCCCGATAACTTTACCCACAAAAAAACATTTTCGTATGACACTTACGGTAGAGTATTGACCGAAAATACCAACTCTTATCTAACTAGCAACACTAGTGTAAATAACGGAAACAACACGATTGAATACGGCTATAACACCTACAATGGCTTAATCGATCAGTACAAAGACCCTAGCACCAATACCGTACTATGGAAACTCAATACTGCCAATGAGAAAATGCAAGTTCTTACGGCATCCTTGGGCAATGGGATGCAAATAACAAACAAGTATGATAGTTATGGCTATTATGAAACAGCCAAACATTCTAGTTCAACTGCCACGGCTCTTAACCTAGAATATCAATTTCAAGCCGTTAGAGGTCTGCTCAACTACCGTAAAAACAACATTACAGGCGTTTTGAGCTGGAACGAAAGCTTTACGTATGACAATCAGGATAGACTACTATCATGGACAGACCCAACAGGGACTACCAGTAACACTTATGAAACTGATGGCAGAATAAAAACCAACGACCTAGTGGGGGCCTATAACTATGATGCTGGTAACAGGTATCGAAAAAAGTCGGCAACGCTCAACGCTACTGGATTGGCTTTTTATACCAACCGTTCGCTTCAAGAGGTAAGTTATGATATGTTCAAAAACCCTATTACCATTACCGAAAAAAACCGTGGTAAAGTAGATTTTGAGTACAACCTGAGCAACAGCCGAAGCAAATCTATAGTAACAACCGAGGCAGGTATCGTAGCCAAAACCAAATATTATTCAGGTATAACCGCCGTAGAGGTTATAGAAAGACCCAACCAAAGCCTGCAATTTATTACCTACATAGCAGGCTCTCCTTATGATGCCGCAGTAGCCCTCGAAAAAACATATACTAATACTGGAGGTAATTATACCCCTAGTACCCAAGAATACTTATATTTACATCGGGATTATCAGGGGACTGTTTTGGCTATTTCGGGCAATGGAGGCACCATCAAAGAAAGAAGACAATTTGATGCTTGGGGACTCCTCAAAAAATATTACAAAAATAATGTTGAAGTAGCTGCGACCAGCTTCAATGATGTTGATTTTGAATTATTGACCGACAGAGGCTACACAGCACACGAGCATTTCTTTTCGGTAGGTATTATTCACATGAATGCCCGTTTGTATGACCCTATTTTACACACGTTCTTATCGGCAGATGCACTGATTGCCGACCCTAGTAATCCTCAAAATTACAACCGCTACGCCTACGCATTAAACAATCCGTTGATGTATGTGGATTATGACGGTAACGAACCTATTACTGCCGCTGTAGTGATTACCGCTGCTGTTATTGGTGCAGTAATTGGAGGTGTAAGTTATGTAGCTATAAATTTGTATAACGGCACAGCCATTACTTGGGGCGGTCTAACCAAAAGTATTTTGGTCGGGGCTGTGAGTGGTGCAGCTACTTGTGGTATTGGAAGTATTGCTGGCTCTATATTTAGTAACACTGCAACAGGTTTTTTTCAAGGAGCGTTACAAGGTGCAGTTACTGGCGCTATTACCGGTACAGGTGGTGCTTTTATAAATGCTATTCTTAATGGCGATAACCCCACACTGAAGGCTATACTTCAAGGGGCATTAACCGGAGCGGTCGTTGGAGGAATTATTGGAGGAATTCAAGGAGGAATAAAAGCAGATAAGGCTGGTTTAGATTTTTGGGATGGAACAGGAACATCTGATTCACCTGTTGGAAATATAACAAATTCTGATAGTTCAGGTAGGGTAGAGTATTCTAGTAAGAGTGCTAAATCATTTTCAGATTCACATTCAGAGTTAAAGAGACTTTCTGCTAATGTAGACGAACTACATGCAAATGGTACTGTCCCAAAAGGATATAAAGTTATTAATAATAGAATTTTTAGAACATCTGATAATGTAGAAGTAAATGGAATTACAGTTCGTGGTAAAAAAGATTGGTTTGGATTTACAAAAACTAATAAAGTTTATTTGTCTCAAACTGCTTTTACTTCGAGAAATCAATTATACACTGTGCTTCATCATGAATATATGCACGCATATTTTTATTCTAATGGAATACATTTTTCAGGCGTAAATGAACATAGGATAATTAATCAATGGGAATATGACCAAGCAAAAGCTTGGAATTGGGTCGGAGAATATGATCCAAAATTGAGATTTGGAATGCAAGGTATTCATTATTCAGATTACGGATTTAAAATAATTAAAAAATTACCATAGTTCAATGAAAAAAAACATAATATTTCTAGTATCTTTTTATTTTTAGGTTGTAACACAAAGAAAATTGAAAACAACATCGATTTTAAAATTGTTAAAAATTTAGACTTTAATTTTGAGTTTAATAACGCTATTATTTTTAAATGTAATGATTCAAGTAATAAAGATGATTTTGGGAAGTTAGAAATTTACCAAAAACAACCAAACCTTATGAAAATACGTTGCATTTACAACAGGGGATATGGTGGGGAAGTAATAGAAATGGAAATTGACAACAAATCAAAAATAAATTATATTTCTTATAAATATAATGATGATACAGTTGGAGAGGCAAATGAGGTTTATGAAATAACATCATCTAAAATAATTTTTAATAAAAATCCTCTTATTCAAAATCAAAATAATTTCAAAGGAGCAATAGAATTAAAAGGTGTTGTTGAATTAAAAAGTGTAAATATGTTTGAATTTTCTAAAAAGGAAAAATTTCATTTCAAAGGTTATATGATTTGTGAATAAAATTCCCCGCTCCCGCACGAATCCTTTCGTGTGGTATGGTTAACTGGAGCAGGAATTTTCAAGAAATCTAGTTAGTATTTATTTACTAACTAGATTTTTTATAAGGATTTGTCTTGCTAGATTTATAGTCCCTGAAAAAGTGTTTATGAGCAGGATTTGTAAATTTGAAAATTTATTATTTTCATTATAAATCATTGAAAGTTAATTAGTTATTTACATGCAGTGATTTTAGAATATAGGTATAGGCGTTTAGGTCGCAATAGATTATTTTTGCCAAATGGCAGATTCAAATATTTTCAGAGGTGTGAATTCGATAAAATTTAATCAACGATTTAAAGACGATAATGATTGTTTAGATTATCTTTCTCAAATAAAATGGGAAAATGGTTTTGTTTGTAAAAGATGTCAAAACGATAAATTTTGTAACGGTAAAAATCCATATAATAGAAGATGTACTAAATGTAGATATGATGAAAGTCCAACAACAGGGACTATGTTGGAAAAACTAAAATTTTCAATATTGATTGCGTTTCATATCGTCTTTAAAATAAGTACAAAGAAAAAAGGAATGTCTTCTTTGGAGTTGAGTTCCGAGTTTGAACTTCGACAAAAAACATGTTGGTCTTTTAAATTAAAGATACAACAAGCTATGAAAAGTAGTCTTAATTACCCATTAACAGGGACAATTCACGTTGACGAGTTTATGGTTGGTGGTCCAGAAGAAGATAAAAGAGGCAGAAGTAAAGGATTAAAAAAGCTTATTGTTCTAGCTGTTGAAGTTTTAGATGATGGAGTTGGTAGAGCTTATGCTGAAGTATTGAGCATTCTTCTGCAAATGAATTAGGTGCTTTTCTGAGAAAATATATTTCAAAAGAAGCAACTATAATTACAGATAAATGGAGGGGATATAGTCCACTAAAAAAAGAGTTTCCGAATCTAAAACAACTAGATTCTAATGATGGGAAAAACTTTAAAGAGTTACATATTCATATAATGAACATCAAAGGTTGGCTCAGAGGAATACATCATCATTGTAGTAAAGAACATATACAAGATTATCTGAATGAATATCATTTTAGATACAATAGAAGGTCAAATATGGATACAATATTCAATATGTTGGTCAAAAGAATGGTCAAAAACGATAAAATATCAACAAAATCAAGTGTGGCTTAAACGCCTATACCTATTAGAATATTTTGTATTTAACAACAGCATACCACACGAAAGGATTGACTTCGTCGAATTTCATTTCGTGCGGTAGCGGGGGCTATTGATTTATATCTTTACAGACAAACAGGAAACCCCATTTATTGGAAAGCTGCTGTAACAAGAGCAGGTTTTTTTGGAGCAAGTTTAGGAGTTGGGAAAATGTTCGAACTCTCTGGAAGACTTTTTGACAGGTCAAACCCCCCGCTGCCGCACGAATCCTTTCGTGTGGTAATTTGTTGTAAAAGCTAGATTTTTTATATTTGAGTGGTTTTGTGATAAATGGTTTGATAATTCTATAAATTTATCTTTATTGTGTCCACACGAAAGGATTCGTGCGGTAGCGGGGCTATAAGCGGTATGGCCAGTGCGGGTATTGGTAATATTATTAGCAGTGCTAACACAGCTATTTGCGCAGCAACACAAACGCTGACCCAAACCCAAATTAATCTTATGCTTATGATACCACAAGCCTTAATGCACGGCATAGCACAAGGTATTATACAAGGTGTGAGTGGTGGTAATGCTGGACAAAGTTTTGTAACCGCTGCCTTGAGTAGTATAGCCACGGGAGGTTTTGGTATGACAACAGGCAGTTTTGGACAAAGGATAGTAGGTAAAGCACTTTTTGGAGCCGTAGCTGGTGGTCTAACCAGCCGTTTACAAGGTGGTAACTTTTGGGAGGGAGCAGCTATCGGGCTTACCGTTTCTGCGCTGAATCATGCGATGCATCCAATGGAGGAGCCTGAGGACATTATACGTATCAATACAAAAGACAAAACAGCGACAGTAGAAAGAACAGGAGACAACTATGACAGGATTTTTGTCAATGGGGAAGAGATTATGGCAACCCCAAGAGGCGCTTTAGGTCCAGAGTTGAGAGGTGCAGGTTATGATATTTCTATGAAAGGTCCGCAAGGAGTTGGAATGGGTTTGACCGACTTGGCATTAGAAACTTTTGGAGGGATGAAAGTTTTAGGAGGGTTAAGAACAGGTGTTTCTAAGTTCTTTGGAGCTAAACTATTCGAGAGTAAAACAGTTGGATATGCTAGCAGATTATTTGGAAGATATCATCCAAAATTTTTACCAGCAGGGACAAAAGGCACTTTAAACAGTGGCTTTATTAGAACGGGTTGGGGAAATAATGCAGGGGTTAATACTTTCAGAACGTCTGTTGGACATACTCCAAATCAATTAGGACATTTAGACTGGTTTTGGAAACCTTAAGACGTATGGAGAGTATCAATTTTACAAAGGAAAATCTTGAAAGTTTAGAATTAATAGATTTTCAAGGTTTGGATAAAAATATTTTATTTTATATAATTAATTTGTTTTATAATATTGATTTTAAAAATGTTGACAAAGTTAATTCTATTATTGAAATTAGAAATGAAATCAATAATGATAGCGTATGTTTCACATTAAATTCAGAAAAATGTATCCCTATGGAAATAGTTCTGCATAAAAATTATATTGATATGACTGTAGGCAATTTTCAATCAATTCGGGAAATGTATAAAATAAACGAAAGTAAGATAAACGACGAATTGAAATTTTTATATAAATGGTTTAATTATGACATCGTCAATAAAGTTAAATATTCTGGAAAATTAATTGTTTATAGTGAATTTTACAACAAGTCAAATACTTCGGATGTTATATACAAATCATCGTCGTTGTTCAGTTTTTTATCAGTAGCCAATAGTGAAGAGATTGAATATGAATCTTGGACGAAATAAATTAACTATCTAAAATTCAACATAAACAAAGCCGAGTATCCCCCCGCTGCCGCACGAATCCTTTCGTGTGGTAATTTGTTGTAAAAGCTAGATTTTTTATATTTGAGTGGTTTTGTGATAAATGGTTTGATAATTCTATAAATTTATCTTTATTGTGTCCACACGAAAGGATTCGTGCGGTAGCGGGGCTATAAGCGGTATGGCCAGTGCGGGTATTGGTAATATTATTAGCAGTGCTAACACAGCTATTTGCGCAGCAACACAAACGCTGACCCAAACCCAAATTAATCTTATGCTTATGATACCACAAGCCTTAATGCACGGCATAGCACAAGGTATTATACAAGGTGTGAGTGGTGGTAATGCTGGACAAAGTTTTGTAACCGCTGCCTTGAGTAGTATAGCCACGGGAGGTTTTGGTATGACAACAGGCAGTTTTGGACAAAGTATAGTAGGTAAAGCACTTTTTGGAGCCGTAGCTGGTGGTCTAACCAGCCGTTTACAAGGTGGTAACTTTTGGGAGGGAGCAGCTATCGGGCTTACCGTTTCGTTATTAAACCACGCTGGAGAAAAGCTAAGTCAAGCGATAGAGAAAATACAAGCAACAAATGATTTAGCTAAGAGTATTGCAAAGCAATATCGCTATAAAGATTGGAGGGAAATAAAAGCATTCTTTAATAAACATCCGCTTATTGCAACTCATAAAGGAGTTGCTATGGCAGGTATGGAAGCATTAAGTTCGAAAAACATTGAAGATGATAAAACCATTATAAATTATGTAGAAGACACAGCTTCTTCAGAAATCCAAAGTGCTATTATTGAGTTTTTGTCGCCAAGAATTGGAAATGTTATGTTTTGGGGAGAAAAACTATTGTCAACACAATCATTTAATATGCAAGAACCTTACAGTAATCAAGTGATAAGATATAATGAAGCAGTTAGCAAATTAATACGTTATTTCTTTGAAAAACCTATAGAGTATAGACCGATTCCACAAAATTCAATTTACCATTCAAGTAGATTTGATAAAATGAATTTTAGATATTATTAAATTATATAAATTATGTATAAGTTTGTTGCTTATTTACTTTTATGTTTAGTTGTTATGTTTCTTGATTTCTACTATAAATTAAGTGGTATTCTAACATTGACACTAGATCTTATCTTTTCTGTTTTTCTTATAATAACTTTTCAAGACATAAAAAAAAACATAAAAATAGTTTATAATAATTATTTACTCTATGGGATTGTAGTGATAATTTTTTTAGCAATTTTCAATGAAGCTGTATTTAGGTATTTTTATAATTATCCAATTAATTATTACAATACAATTAATGCTTTTTTCATTTTTTCAATAATTATCAAATCTTTTACAGAAGAATTAATCTTTAGGGGGTATTGGTTGAATAAAATTTCTGAAAAATACAATCCAAATATTTCCATTTTTATTATTTCTTTTGGATTTGCACTTTTACATCTTTTTGCAAGAAAAGATCCAGTTTTTTCTTTTATATGCAGCATTATTCTATGTTCGATTTTTATAAAAACACACTCAATTTTAAATTCATTTATGATTCATTTATTAAGTAACCTCTTTTTGACATTTGCATTACCAAATATAATACTACTTTATTCTAATTTAGAGAGTTGGAGTAAAATGAAAAGTATAGTTATAGTTTTTTTAGTTGTTATTTACTTTTTTAAATTAATATATAAAAAAAATGATAAATCAAAATAATTAGTCAATCCTTAAATATGACACAACAGATTGATTGTTAATAACTTGTATATAAAAACAACTTAAAAACACTAAGTTGAATTGCCAAAAAGTGTATATTTAGGTATAAAAAAGTGGCAATATGTTAGGTAAAATAAAACCGAATTTTCAGCAAAATTTATTTCAGACTAGGCTGACAGATCTTATAAACCTTGAGCATCCTTTGGTAAAACTCGCAGGGGAGCTTGATTGGTCAAAAATGGAGTTTGAGTTCCAAAACCTATATTCAGAGCAAGGAAGACCCTCTATTCCGATTAGAAAAATAGCAGGTTTACTGCTGTTAAAAGAGATGTTTAAAGAGAGTGATGAATCTGTAGTTGAACGTTGGATAGAAAACCCTTATTGGCAATATTTTACAGGAGAATATTTTTTTCAAAACAAGCAACCTTTTGACCCGAGTGAGTTTGTTCATTTTAGAAAGAGACTGAAAGAGAAAGGATTAGAATTTATTTTAAGTCAAACAGTAGCCTTGCATCCAGAGGCGAAAAATGAAAAGGAAGTTCAGATTGACACCACTGTTCAAGAAAAAAATATTACTTTTCCAACCGATGCCAAATTAGCTAAAAAGGTAATTGACAATTGTACAAAAATAGCTGAAAAAGAAGGAGTTAAACAAAGACAAACTTATAAAAGGGTAGCCAAACAACATCTTCGGGATGCTTATTTTGGACATCATCCCAAACGAAAAAAGAAAGCTATAATGGCGCGAAAAAAGTTGCGAACCATTGGTAAGCGAGTCGTTCGAGAATTGGAACGCAAGTTGCCTGAAGAAATTTTAAAACAATACGAAACAGAATTTAGCAATTACAAAAAAGTACTCACTCAGGAAAGAAACAGCAAGGAAAAAATATACAGTTTACACGAACCTCAAACAGCCTGTATAGCAAAAGGGAAAGCTCATAAAGCGTATGAATTTGGAACAAAAGTAGCGGTAACAAGAGGTCGAAAAACAGGAGTCATTACCTCAATAAAACGATTTTCAGGCAATCCTCACGATAGCAAAACCTTAGAAGAATCATTAGCACAAAGCCAGCGAGTTAGAGAGCAAATTGGAGGTACAAGACCAACAATAGCAAGTACAGACAGAGGATTTAGAGGTGTCACACAAGTTGAAAATACACAAATAGTAATCCCAAAAAACACAAAAGAAAAATCAAGATACAAACAAGACGTTGCCCGAAAAAGATTTAGAGCCAGAGCGGCAATAGAACCAACAATATCCCATTTAAAAAGAAACCACGCTTTAGGATTAAATTTCCTCAAAGGCGTGGCTGGAGATATTAATAATGCACTTTTAGCAGGTATTGGTTACAATCTAAAAATGAGGTTTAACCATATCAAAGCACAATTTATTCTTTGTCTCGAATTTTTAATGCATATTTTTGCAAATGTGTTTTTGATAAAAAATCTAAAAACTCAAAAAGTGAGTTTTTAAGGAATGACTAATTAGTCTCGGCGATTGCTGGGGTTGATTTTGACCCGCTGTGTTGATTACAGCTGCTATTATCGGTGCTGTTATTGGAGGAGTAAGTTATGTAGCAATCAATTTATACAACGGCACTGCCATTACTTGGGGCGGTTTGACCAAAAGTATTTTAGTTGGTGCAGTGAGTGGAGCAGCTACTGCAGGTATTGGACAAATAGCTCAAAGTGCTACAACAGCCATTTTTGGCACGTTCAAAAGCGCAACGCTTAACTGGTTGGCACTAGCAGTAACCAAAGGATTGATGCACGGTGTGGCACAAGGCTTCATACAAGGTGTGAGTGGTGGTAATGCTGGACAATCGTTTCTTACCGCAATGGCAACTAGTATAGCAGGCGATGCTTTTGGAGCAATAGGAGGTTATGCTGACACCGTTGTGGGACACTCCTTATTTGGTACAGTTGCGGGGGGTGTTACTAGCCGTTTGCAAGGCGGCAACTTTTGGGAAGGTGCGGCTATCGGGCTTACGGTTGGTCTTTTAAACCATGCTGGTAGTAAACTGTATCCTGCTATTGATAGATTGTTGAATGGGAATCAAAATAAGACAATTCTTGAAATAGTATATCAAAGAATAAATGAAACTGAAAATTCAACTACTGGGACTTATTATATTGAAGGTACTGATGTAAAAGGATATTTCCTTGAACCCAGCGGTCCCTCTACCACTCAATCGAATCAAGACAAACGAATTCCTGCTGGAAAATATTATTTAAAAATAAATTCAGGAAAGAAATATGGTCTTAAAATATATAATAGTGATGTGCCTCAAAGTAGAGCGATATTAATTCATATTGGAAATTACCCTAGCGATACGGTTGGTTGTTTATTACCTGGTAAAACTTTAGGTGTAGATTTTGTCGGAAATAGTGGAACTGCATTAAAAGACATTATGAGTGCGTATTATACATTAAATAATAGTCAAGTAGAATTAAGATTAAAAGTAATAGATATAAAAAAATAATTAATCATGATAAATAATTTTTTAGGTATAAGCGTTTAGGTCGCAAATAAATTATCTTTGTCAAATGACAGAGCGCAATATTTTCAGAGGAGTGAATTCAATAAAATTTAACCAAAGATTTAAAGAAGATAAGGATTGTTTAGAATATTTATCTGAGATAAAATGGCTTAGTGGCTATAATTGTAAACGATGTAATAATGATAAATTTGGGAAAGGAAAAAACATCCATAACCGACGTTGTACCAAGTGCCGATATGATGAAAGTCCAACAGCAGGAACTATGTTTGAAAAGCTTAAATTTTCAATACTAATAGCCTTTCATATTGTTTTCAAAATAAGTACGAAGAAAAAAGGGATGTCTTCTTTAGAATTAAGTAATGAATTTGAACTTCGACAAATGACCTGCTGGGCATTCAAACAAAAACTACAGCAAGTAATGAAGAGCAGTCTAAAAAGCCCATTAACAGGGGTTATTCACGTTGATGAGTTTGTGATTGGAGGTCCAGAAGAAGGTAAAAAAGGAAGGAGTAAAGGGTTGAAAAAATTAATTGTCTTGGCTGTTGAAATTTTAGAAGATGGTGTTGGTCGAGCTTACGCTGAGGCTATTGAACATTCTTCGGCAATAGAATTAGGTGCTTTCTTAACCAAATATGTTTCAAGCGAAGCGGAAGTAGTTTCGGATAAATGGAAAGGTTACACACCTTTAAAAAGGAGTTTAAAAATTTGAAACAAGTTGCATCAGAAGATGGAAAGAACTTTAAAGAGCTACATATACACATAATGAATATAAAAGGATGGCTCCGAGGAATTCATCACCATTGCAGTAAAGACCGTATGCAAAATTATCTTGATGAATACCATTTTAGATACAACAGAAGGTCAAATATGGATACAATATTCGATGTGTTAATAAGAAAGATGGTGAATTGTAAATAAATATCAATAAAATAAGCACTTAACAAGTGCGAACTAAACGCTTATACCTATAATTTTTTTTTAGCAGTTCTTCTTATTTTGAGCCATTTTATATGTTGCTCACAAAATAAGAATACAATTTACATTGATAGAGGAAAGAAGATAATTATTGCTTATGATAATTTAATTAATTCTAAAAATAACATAAAACAAGAGCAAACTTATTTAATCTATTTCCTGAAAATTTTAAGGATTTTAATTCAATTTTTGGATATAGTAATAATAACCCATACAAAATTGAAAACGAAGGTATTTTATATAATGATGCTTTTAAATATATAGATACCTTCTTTCAACTAGATTTAATTGACAAAGAATTGTTTACAAATAAAATAATATAGGTATAAGCGTTTAGTTCGCACTTGTTAAGTGCTTATTTTATTGATATTTATTTACAATTCACCATCTTTCTTATTAACACATCGAATATTGTATCCATATTTGACCTTCTGTTGTATCTAAAATGGTATTCATCAAGATAATTTTGCATACGGTCTTTACTGCAATGGTGATGAATTCCTCGGAGCCATCCTTTTATATTCATTATGTGTATATGTAGCTCTTTAAAGTTCTTTCCATCTTCTGATGCAACTTGTTTCAAATTTTTAAACTCCTTTTTTAAAGGTGTGTAACCTTTCCATTTATCCGAAACTACTTCCGCTTCGCTTGAAACATATTTGGTTAAGAAAGCACCTAATTCTATTGCCGAAGAATGTTCAATAGCCTCAGCGTAAGCTCGACCAACACCATCTTCTAAAATTTCAACAGCCAAGACAATTAATTTTTTCAACCCTTTACTCCTTCCTTTTTTACCTTCTTCTGGACCTCCAATCACAAACTCATCAACGTGAATAACCCCTGTTAATGGGCTTTTTAGACTGCTCTTCATTACTTGCTGTAGTTTTTGTTTGAATGCCCAGCAGGTCATTTGTCGAAGTTCAAATTCATTACTTAATTCTAAGAAGACATCCCTTTTTTCTTCGTACTTATTTGAAAACAATATGAAAGGCTATTAGTATTGAAAATTTAAGCTTTTCAAACATAGTTCCTGCTGTTGGACTTTCATCATATCGGCACTTGGTACAACGTCGGTTATGGATGTTTTTTCCTTTCCCAAATTTCATTATTACATCGTTTACAATTATAGCCACTAAGCCATTTTATCTCAGATAAATATTCTAAACAATCCTTATCTTCTTTAAATCTTTGGTTAAATTTTATTGAATTCACTCCTCTGAAAATATTGCGCTCTGGTCATTTGACAAAGATAATTATTTGCGACCTAAACGCTTATACCTAAAATATAAATATATCTATCGGAGGTAAGTGGTATGCAGATGGGGTAAATTATTTCAGCATGATATGAAAATTTATTTAATTGATAATTTAGATTTTTTTTTGTAAATATTATCCTCAAGAAGCGAAAAGAGATAGAGTCGTTTTTGTTTTTTTATTTTGATGGAATACATTTAGAGAAAATGCCAAAGAGTTTGAGAAAATAAAAAGAACTAGTATAATTATTTAAAATTATACAGAAATCATATAACTTAATAAGTAAAAACAAGAAATAAATATTTGGCAGTGTAGCAGACCCCCCCCCCGCTACCGCACGAATCCTTTCCCCCGCTGCCGCACGAATCCTTTCGTGTGGTAATTTGTTGTAAAAGCTAGATTTTTTATATTTGAGTGGTTTTGTGATAAATGGTTTGATAATTCTATAAATTTATCTTATTGTGTCCACACGAAAGGATTCGTGCGGTAGCGGGGCTATAAGCGGTATGGCCAGTGCGGGTATTGGTAATATTATTAGCAGTGCTAACACAGCTATTTGCGCAGCAACACAAACGCTGACCCAAACCCAAATTAATCTTATGCTTATGATACCACAAGCCTTAATGCACGGCATAGCACAAGGTATTATACAAGGTGTGAGTGGTGGTAATGCTGGACAAAGTTTTGTAACCGCTGCCTTGAGTAGTATAGCCACGGGAGGTTTTGGTATGACAACAGGCAGTTTTGGACAAAGTATAGTAGGTAAAGCACTTTTTGGAGCCGTAGCTGGTGGTCTAACCAGCCGTTTACAAGGTGGTAACTTTTGGGAGGGAGCAGCTATCGGGCTTACCGTTTTCTGCGCTGAATCACGCAATGCACGGAGGCTTTGCTAAAAAGTATAAACTACACGTACTAGAAGACTTTGAAGGAGCAAATAATGCTGGACATCAAGCTTTAGTTGGAGATGTCGATGGAGATTTACTATATGTTTCAAAAGATGGGACAAACGAAAATAGCGGAGTTTTTGGTGAAGCTAAAAATACCATTAAAACGTTTGATAGTTTTGAAGCAATTGATGATTATTATTCTACTAAAGTTTCTCCAGGAAAGCATTATGATTCTAGATTGACTTTTAAAGTAACAAAGCACAAATGCAAACAGCTCTTAAAACAGCCATTCGATGGGCGAAAATGCCTTATGACTTGATGAATAATTCTTGTACTACTATTGTTCAGGCTGGCTTAATAAGTGCGGGTATTTTAAATATTAAAAATTACAATATGATACCAAACCAATCTTTTAAAACAATGTCACAGATAAAGTATAAACCAGCATATTAAACTTATGTCAAAATCACAAAAATATTATGTTTACTGTCTTTACTTTTTGTTGTTGGTTGTATTAACGACTTATCTTTTTATCATGACAGTATATCAGAATCTAAAGAAAACGGTTTATTGATAGATGAATATAAGTCTAATAAACCTGAAATAGTTATAGGAAATAAGAAATATAAAATTGTTGAAGCGTGGACTGCATATAAGTTCAAAAGCCGAGGGTCAAAAGAAATTTACAAAGATATTTTTGCTTTTACTTTCATTTGGAAGATTCTTTAAAAAATAGAGAACCCGATATAGAATTAATAGGTTTAATAGAATGTAAAAACAAAGATGTTTTATTTGATAAACGTGTTGGTATAAGCGACTCTCAATTTAGAGTTGATTTTGATAAAAATCACTTAATAAAATTGACACTGTGAAAATTGTAATAAAAAGCAAAAACAAAGTTTATGATTCAATAAATTTTATAAAAAACTAGTTAATTTTTTTAACAATAAACCCAGCCAACGGCTGGGTTTATTGTTTTTACAAAGCTGCAATATTTTTAAATTTGAGAGCTTGAATAAAAGCATCTACCACAGAAATAATATGTTTTTTGTTCTCCCCGCTCCCGCACGAATCCTTTCGTGTGGTATGTAGTAGATAAAACGAATTTTCTATATTTACAATATAATGTAAAAGCGAGTATCTATGAGTAGCAATTATAAGTTTCATAACCCTGAGGGTTTGTATTTTATTAGTTTTGCCGTTGTTGGATGGTTGGATGTTTTTACCAGAAATGAGTATAAAGATTTGTTTATTGAAAGCCTTACTTATTGTCAAAAGAATAAAGGATTAGAAATTCATGCTTGGTGTATTATGAGTAATCATGTGCATCTGGTTTTTAGAAGTATAAATGGGCAAAATCCTGAGTTATTGATAGGAGATTTAAAAAGATTTACCAGCCAATCCATTGTAAAAAGCATACAAGAAAATCCAAGAGAAAGCAGAAAAGAATTCTTGTTAGACTTTTTCAAGAAAGAAGCAGAAAAAAGTTCCAATGTAAAGCATTATCAATTTTGGAGACATGATAATAAACCTATTGAACTTTGGAGCAATAAAGTTATCCAACAAAAAATAGACTATGTGCACAATAATCCTGTAGAAGAAGGTATAGTATATAAAACAGAAGATTATGTGTATAGTAGTGCCATAGATTATTCAGGTCAAAAAGGATTAGTCGACGATGTTGTAGTTTTTAGAATGTTTGGAGTTTAATGATAACTAACCACACGAAAGGATCCGTGCGGTAGCGGGGATTTGTTATTAGTTTGTTGGATATAAGTTAATTTTTTTAAGTATTACAACCACACAGGCTTTGAGTCTGCAAACCAAACCTATGTACTTCAAGTGCATAGTGGTTTATTTCTTGTCTTGTAGAGCAAAAACTTTTTTTAGCACATCAGAAGTTCTTGCGTTTATATTGGTTCTAATGTTTTTTTCTTCGACGGTAATCATTTTAAAAACACCCTCAAGTGCTTTGTTGGTCACATAATCCGTGATGTCAGGATTTACTTTTTTTACAAGAGGTAAGGCGTTGTATTTTTTTATGATAGAAGTCCAAATAACATCGGCACCAACTTTGCCAAGAGATGTTTGCACAACAGGATTAAATTTAGCATACAATGCGGTTGTGGTTGTCGTTTGCAAATAGTTTGTCGCAGCATTTTCATTTCCCATCAGGATGCTTTTGGCATCAGTAATAGTAATATTTTTTATGGCACTAAGAAAAATTGGAGTCGCTTCTTTTACGGCATCTTCGGCAGCGCGATTTAATGCTTGTATTCCGTTATCCGCTAAACTGGATAACCCCATTTTGCGCAAGGTGCGGTCAATTTGTACTAATTCTTCGGGCATTAAAATTTTTACGAATTCATTTTTATAAAATCCATCAATCTTAGTTAATTTTGAAACTTGCTCTGTCACGCCTTTGTTTAAGGCTTCTTTTAATCCAGCAGCAATATCTAAATTAGCATTTGGTTTTGTTAGGGTGGTTACTTTTTCAGTTGCTTTTTTCAAAATATCTTTGAATTGGGCATTACCCCACAAATGAAGCCAAAAGGAATAATAATGCAATCTTTTTCATGATTCATTTTTAAAGTTAAATAAACTGTGTTTTTCTTAGCAAGAGAAATGGAGTGTTAATAAAAGACAACGGTTTTATTTTCATAAACCATCGTTTTACGTTCGGCATGGAGTTTTATGGCTCTCGCCAAAACGATACGCTCTAAATCTCGTCCTTTCATTATAAAATCTTCAACAGAATTGATATGTGATACACGAGCAATATCTTGTTCAATAATTGGCCCTTCGTCTAGGTCTTCTGTAACATAATGGCTAGTAGCTCCAATAATTTTTACGCCTCTTTTAAAAGCGGAATGGTATGGTTTTGCTCCAGGAAAAGCGGGTAAAAAAGAATGGTGGATGTTGATGATTTTGTTTTCGTAAAGCGAAATCAAATTAGGAGTAATGATTTGCATGTAACGTGCCAAAACAATAAAGTCTATTTCGTGTTTTTGGAGTAATTCTATTTGTTGTTTTTCGCCCTCCTCTTTATTTTCTTTGGTAAAAGGAATATGATAAAAAGGAATGCCAAAGCGTTCTGCAATGGGTTTCAAATCATTGTGATTGCTCACAATTAAAGGAATTTCTACATTCAATTCGCCTGCGCTGAAACGTCCTAAAATATCGAATAAACAGTGGTCGTATTTAGATACAAATAGCGCCATTTTGGGCTTTAGTTCTTTAGGATGAATTTCCCATGACATCTTAAAGTCAGCCGCTATGGACATTTCGAAAACCTTTTTTATTGCCATTAGGTTGCTGTTTTTGTTGGTAAGTTCGCATTCTAATCTCATAAAAAATACGTTTTGTTCTACATCTACATGTTGGTCAATATAAATAATATTTCCCTCAACTTTTAGTATAAAATCAGTCACGGCGGCAATAATTCCTTTTTGGTCAGCGCAATGAATAAGGATGGTAATTTGTTGCATATTGTTTTTTTTAGGAGCTTTTACTTCATCAGTTTGCTAGGTTCGTGTCTTGTTGTGGGCTGTGTCCTCGAGATTGCTTTAAAACTTGCAATGACGTAGAATACTGCTTCCATCAGGGCTGTGGTAACCAAACTGTGGAGAGTACGTATCAAAAAATTTATTCAAAACTAATCTTATTTTTTATTAAAAAAGCAGACTTGTGAATTTTTTTGTTTTGTACTGTTTTTAATAAATTATTTTTAAAAAATGTGTAAATTGCAGGCTTAAATTATCATATTCATAAAATGGAAGCAGTAAAGCCGTATATCCCCATTCATAAAGTTCGAATTGTAACTGCCGCATCACTTTTTGATGGTCACGATGCGGCCATTAATATTATGCGAAGAATCATTCAGTCCACTGGAGTTGAGGTTATTCATTTGGGGCATGATCGTAGTGTTGAAGAAGTAGTAAATACAGCTATTCAGGAAGATGTGAATGCGATTGCAATGACTTCTTATCAAGGCGGTCATATCGAATATTTTAAATATATGCGTGATTTACTTTGCGAAAAAGGGGCTTCTCACATCAAAATATTTGGCGGCGGCGGCGGTGTCATTCTTCCGTCTGAGATAGCCGAATTGCAAGAATATGGAATTACTAGAATCTATTCGCCAGACGATGGACGAAAAATGGGTTTGCAAGGAATGATTAATGATTTGGTACAACGTTCGGATAGCCCCACCCCAGCCTTGCCCAAAGGGGAGGGAGTTGAACAACAACTTAAAAATAAGGATGTCAATACAATACCAAGGTTAATTTCTATAGCAGAAAATAGACCTGAAGAATTCTACCAATTATTCGTAACTCCCCCTTCGGAGGCGGGGGGGGCTCCTGTTTTAGGAATTACCGGAACGGGTGGTGCAGGAAAATCCTCTTTGGTTGATGAATTAGTGCGTCGGTTTTTAATCGATTTTCCAACAAAAACCATCGGAATAATTTCGGTTGATCCTTCCAAACGAAAAACAGGAGGTGCATTGCTTGGCGATAGAATTCGGATGAATGCCATCAATAATCCACGGGTGTATATGCGTTCTTTGGCAACACGACAATCTAATTTGGCTTTGTCAAAATACGTAGCCGATGCCATTCAAGTTATAAAAGCGGCTAAATACGATCTTATTATTCTTGAAACTTCTGGTATTGGACAATCAGATACTGAAATCACAGAACATTCGGATGTTTCTCTTTATGTGATGACACCTGAATTTGGTGCCGCAACCCAATTAGAAAAAATCGACATGCTTGATTTTGCTGATTTGGTGGCGATAAACAAATTCGACAAACGAGGTTCGCTCGATGCTTTGCGTGACGTAAAAAAGCAATACCAGCGCAATCATAATCTTTGGGATTCGGATTTAGATAAATTGCCCATTTTCGGAACCATCGCTTCCCAGTTTAACGACCCGGGCATGAATACCTTGTATAAGGCAGTAATGCATAAAATTTTCGAGCGAACAAATTCAGATTTGAAATCTACTCTTGAGATTTCTTATGAAATGAGCGAAAAAATCTTCGTCATTCCGCCACATCGAACTCGATATTTATCCGAAATCGCAGAAAATAACCGAAAATATGATGCAATGGCTTTGAGCCAAGAACAGGTTGCCCAAAAATTATATGGTATTTTCAAAACGATTGAATCCGTTTCGGGAAAAATCCCAGAATTGAACAAGGTAGGAATTAACGATGATTCTGTTTTGCCTACAGCTTTGGAATTAGAGAAACCAAGTGTTGCCGAAAATAATTTTTTTCTTAATTTATTGTTGAATCAATTTAACAAGGTAAAAATGGATTTGGATTCCTACAATTGGGAAATCATCCTGAATTGGTCTGAAAAAATAAATACATACAAAGAACCAATATATAGCTTTAAGGTTCGAAATAAAGAAATCAAGATTGAAACGCATTCTGAGTCACTTTCGCATACACAAATTCCGAAAATAGCCTTGCCTAAATATCAGGCTTGGGGAGATGTTTTGCGTTGGAATTTACAGGAAAACGTGCCGGGAGCATTTCCTTTTACCGCTGGTTTATATCCGTTTAAAAGAGAAGGCGAAGATCCATCGCGCATGTTTGCTGGCGAAGGTGGACCAGAAAGAACCAATAAGCGCTTTCATTATGTAAGTGCAGGTTTGCCAGCAAAAAGGCTTTCTACGGCTTTCGATAGCGTGACTTTATACGGAAATGATCCGCACATTCGTCCTGATATTTACGGAAAAATAGGTAATGCTGGAGTTTCTATTTGTTGTTTGGATGATGCTAAAAAATTATATTCTGGTTTCGATTTGGTCGATGCCATGACTTCGGTAAGTATGACCATTAATGGACCAGCTCCAATGATGTTGGGCTTTTTTATGAATGCTGCCATCGATCAGCAATGCGAAATTTATATCAAAGCAAATCAACTTGAAGCAGAGGTAGAACAAAAAATAAAATCCATTTACACGAAAAAAGGAACAGAGCGTCCACAATATCAAGGCAATTTGCCTGAGGGAAATAATAGATTGGGATTAATGCTTCTAGGAGTGACTGGAGATGAGGTTTTGCCTTTGGAAGTGTATAACAAAATAAAAGCAGAAACCCTTTCTAAGGTTCGCGGAACGGTTCAAGCGGATATTCTCAAAGAAGACCAAGCACAAAACACTTGTATTTTCTCTACGGAGTTTGCCTTGCGATTAATGGGTGATGTTCAGGAATATTTCATCACGAATAAAGTAAAAAATTTCTATTCGGTTTCTATTTCGGGCTACCATATTGCCGAGGCAGGGGCAAACCCTATTTCGCAATTGGCATTTACGCTTTCTAATGGATTTACTTATGTAGAATATTATTTGAGTCGTGGCATGAAAATTAATGATTTTGGACCTAATTTGTCTTTCTTTTTTTCGAACGGAATCGATCCAGAATATGCCGTGATAGGTCGTGTGGCACGTAAAATTTGGGCGAAAGCCATGAAAAATAAATATGGTGCTAATGAAAGAGCACAAATGTTGAAATATCATATTCAAACTTCGGGGCGTTCGCTTCACGCACAGGAAATCGATTTTAATGATATTCGTACCACTTTGCAAGCTTTGTATGCCATTTATGACAATTGTAATTCCTTGCATACCAATGCGTATGACGAAGCGATTACCACGCCTACAGAGGAAAGTGTGCGCCGAGCGATGGCCATTCAGTTGATTATTAATAAGGAATTAGGATTGGCCAAAAATGAAAATCCAATTCAAGGTTCATTCATCATCGAAGAATTAACCGATTTAGTTGAGGAAGCTGTTTTGCAAGAATTCGAACGAATTACCGAACGTGGTGGAGTACTGGGTGCAATGGAAACGATGTATCAAAGAAGTAAAATTCAAGAAGAAAGTTTGTATTATGAAACGCTGAAGCATACAGGGGAATTTCCGATTATTGGCGTGAATACTTTTTTAAGTTCGAAAGGTTCACAAACGATTATTCCTGCCGAAGTGATTCGTGCTACCGAGGAAGAAAAGCAATACCAAATCAGGATGCTAACTCATTTGCACCAATCTAATCCTGATAAAGTAAAGGAGCAACTAGGAATACTTCAAGAGGCAGCGATAAAAAATGAAAATTTATTTGAACACTTAATGGAAGCTACCAAGTTTTGTTCTTTGGGTCAAATCACGAGTGCTCTTTTTGAAGTTGGGGGACAATACAGACGAAATATGTAAAAAAAATAAGACGGCTGTTTACAAAGAGGACAGTCGCAAGGGATTCGCCTTTAAGAGTTTTTGCCACGAATTCTAAAAAAAAACAGAAAGAATTAGAGCCATTCAATTTCAAATTTGATAAAAATTAGTCATTTTTAAAAGCGAATGCCAGTCATAAAAAATAATGAGCCCGATAGACTATCGAGCTCATTACTATTAGTAATTAACTTTCAAAATGCTTTTTGTGACACGGTTTGAATTTGAAACAACAAAATTATGTGTTATTATAACTAAACATTAATAATATGTTAAATAATTATTATATTGCTACGATTTTAAGTCAAATTAAACCTCAAATTATTTATGAAAAAAATTAACACAAAAAAAATTGCGTTGTTGTTACTATTGCTAAACGCTAGCTTTCTTTTTGCCCAAAAAGTAATTTCGGGTGTAGTAAAAGACAATGCTGGTACTGTTTTACCAAGTGTGAACATCACAGAAAAAGGAACAACAAACGGGGTTTCTACTGATATTGACGGAGTCTATAAAATAAAAGTTAAAGATGGAGCGACCTTGGTTATTAGTTCTGTTGGATTTTTAAATGTAGAAAAGAAAGTAGGTAATTCAACTCAAATAGATGTTGTTTTAGCTTCTGGTGGACAAGAGCTAAAAGAAATTCAAATTGTAGGATCTAGGAATACTAAAAGAACAGTTGTAAACTCCGCAGTTCCCATTGATATCATTAGCATGAAGGAACTTACGACCCAAAGTGGTAAAATTGAAATTAATCAATTATTACAATATATAGCTCCTTCCTTTAATGCAAACAAACAATCGGGTTCAGACGGAGCAGATCATGTTGATCCAGCTTCTTTGAGAGGAATGGGTCCTGATCAAACGTTGGTTTTAATTAACGGGAAAAGAAGGCATCAATCCTCACTTGTTACACTCTACGGAACTCGTGGTAGAGGAAATACAGGAACCGATCTAAATGCGATTCCAGCTTCGGCAATCAAAAGAATCGAAATTTTGAGAGACGGCGCAGCAGCCCAATATGGCTCTGATGCCATTGCAGGAGTTATTAATATTGTATTAAATGACAATATAAATGAATTGACGGGAGCAATTACTTATGGTGCTTTTAACACAAGTGCTAAGGGAGATTTTCTTCCGGGAACGGCTAATACTAAAAATTTCAGATTGAATGAAAATGCGAATGGGAATTCTTATGGAAGAAATAGAATTCTTGATGGGAATACCTTAAAAGTTGGAGCCAATTATGGTGTTGCCATTGGTAAAGACGGAGGTTTTATCAATTTTACAACAGAGTTTTTTACTAAAGAAAAAGTCCTTCGTCCAGGTTTTGATTTCAGAAAAGGTTTTGGGGAAGCCTCAATGGATAGCTTTAATTTTACGGTAAATATGGAACTTCCAGTTTCTGAGAAAACGAAATTTTATGCTTTTGCTGGAAAAAATTATAGAGATACCGATGCTTACGCTTTTACAAGAAATAGTGGTGCTGCTAATGTAGTAGAATCAGTTTATCCGGGAGGCTATACTCCTAGAATTACTTCGATAATCAATGACAACTCTATGACAGCAGGAATCAAAACCACGACCGATAGTGGCTGGAAAGTTGATATAAGTAATACCTACGGCAAAAACCTTTTTCATTATACTATAAAAGGGACAATGAATCCATCATTATTAGTAGCATCGCCGCTACAATTTGACGCAGGTGGACATAGTTTAGCACAAAATACAACCAATTTTGATTTTTCTAAAAATTATGATACTGTATTGGAGGGAATGAATATAGCTTTTGGTGCTGAATACAGAATCGAAGAATATTCTATTTTTGCAGGTCAAGAAGGATCTTATACAACTTATGATACCAACAGATTGCCTATAACAAATCCAGCAACCCAAACTCCGCCTATCGATCCTGTTTCAGGAGACGCAAGACCTGGAAGTTCTCAGGGTTTTCCGGGATACAGTCCTTCTAATGCAGTTAATAAAAATCGTAGCAATCTGTCATTATATACAGACGTTGAAATTGATATTACCAAAAGTTTCCTGATTAGTGGAGCTGTTCGTTTTGAAAAATATAGTGATTTTGGCAGTACCACCAATGGTAAATTTTCATCAAGACTTAAACTTTCTAACAATATTAATTTAAGAGGGTCTGTTAGTACAGGATTTCGTGCTCCTTCATTAGCGCAAGCCTATTATGGTCTGCATTTTACCAATATCAATGCAGCTGGTGCAACTGAGATTTTACTTTCGCCAAACGATAGCCCTGTAACAAAATCTTTTGGAATTCAAAAGTTGAAACAAGAAACTGCTGTTAACGCTTCACTTGGATTGACAGCCAATTTTAGCAATTTTACTGCTACGGTTGATGGATATTTGATTAATGTAAAAGATAGAATCGTTTTGTCAAGCTATTTTGACGCTACTAGCAAAGGATTAGGCGTAGATCAGGCGCAGTTTTTCGCTAATGCTACAGATACAAAGACTCTAGGATTAGACATTGTTTTGTCTTGGAAGAAGAAATACGATGACTCTAATGTTAGTGCAACTATTGTAGGAAACATCAATGAGATGAAAATAGGAAAAGTGCATAATGGAAGCTTAGATGCCGAAACTTTTTTCGGAAAACGGGAACAAGCCTTTTTATTAGCCTCAGCTCCAAAAAATAAATTTGGATTAAATCTTAACTATTCTCATAAAAAATTCGATTCAGGATTAGCTTTTACTCGTTTTAGTAAAGTCGTTCTAATTGATTATGCGGGTTTAGATAATGTCTATAATCCGAGAGTAAATACCGATTTAACATTGGGATACCAATTAACCAAACAATTAAAACTAACCGTAGGAAGTAATAATTTGTTCAATGTTTATCCTACTAAGCAAGATGAGTCAGGAAATACAGAAGCTGCGGGTTATTGGGATGCCGTGCAAATGGGGTTCAATGGAGCTTACTATTATGCTAGACTTGGATTTAATTTCTAATTCGCTTTAATCGGTTTGATTATTTATCAAAATCTAAAAAAAAAATGCAGTTACTTAAGAGGGTACTGAAAAAGTCTTTTTTCGAATAAATTGATAAATAAAAGGAGTAGAAAGCTTAGGATTTCTACTCCTTTTTTGGTATATTTAGCTGTAATTATAAGGTTTTTTACATGTTAGTACAGCAACAAACAATACAGTTCAGCGAGCATTCCTCTTTATATGATTTAATTATTCCAAGGAATAATCTTTTGAGAAAAATTAACGATTTGATAGACTTTTCATTTATCTACGATGAGTTGTTAAATAAATACTGCACCAATAATGGACGTATGGCAGAAAGTCCCGTTCGTATGTTCAAGTATTTGCTTCTTAAAACAATTTACACCGTTTCCGATGTTGATGTAGTGGAACGTTCGCGTTACGATATGTCCTTTAAATATTTTTTGGATATGAATCCAGAAGACGATGTTATTAATCCGAGTTCGTTGACCAAATTCAGAAAACTACGTTTGAAAGACACCGACTTGTTAAATCTGTTGATAAACAAAACGGTAACCATAGCTATTGAAAAAGGCATCATCCGTTCTAAGTCTATTATTGTTGATGCCACACATACTTTATCAAGATCTAATCCGTTTTTAGCCATCGATGTATTGAGAGAACGCTCCAAGTTACTTCGAAAAACAGTATACACCTTTGACGACCAATTCAAAGAACGTATGCCCAAAAAAAATACCGACAATGATTTAGAAAAGGAGCTGGCTTATTGCAAAGAGTTAGAAAAACGCATAGAAAATGAGCCGTCTATAAGTTCAATACCCGCTGTGAAGGAAAAATTAAATCTGCTAAAAGAAACCGTAGAAGACACTCAAGAAAATTTAACCCTATCCAAAGATACCGATGCAAAAATAGGTCATAAATCTGCCGAGAGTTCCTTTTTTGGCTACAAAACTCATTTGGCTATGACCGAAGAGCGCATCATTACCGCGGCTGTAGTTACATCTGGAGAAAAAGGCGATGGACCAGAATTACCTAAACTTTTAGAAATCAGTCAAGAAAACGGAGTTGATGTAGATACCATTATTGGCGACGGAGCTTATTCTGGAAAAGAGAATCTTAAAATTACAACTGAACAAAACATAAAAATAGTAGCGCGTCTAAATCCATCTATAACCCAAGGCTTTAGGAAAGATGAAGATAAATTTGATTACAATAAAGATGCCGATAGGTTTGTTTGCCCAGCAGGGCATTTAGCAATACGAAAAGCGCGCCAAGGCACTAAAGATGTCGGGGTAAATCAAGTAGATACTTACTATTTTGATGTCGAAAAATGCAAGCATTGCCCTTTAAAGGAAGGTTGTTATAAAGATGGAGCCAAGACAAAAACGTATTCGGTATCCATAAAATCAGAATTGCATCAAGACCAAATGGCTTTTCAAGAAACAGAATATTACAAAGAAAAAGCAAAACATCGATACAAGATAGAAGCTAAAAATAGCGAGTTAAAAAATATACACGGTTATGATAGAGCAATATCATACGGTATTACCAATATGCAAATGCAAGGTGCAATAGCAATTTTTACAGTCAACTTAAAAAGAATACTCAAATTAATGTAGAAAATGTAATCTACACGTGCATTTTACCAAATGAACCTGTATAAGTCAAAAACAGACACATACAATCAACAATAAAAAACAGTTACAAAAATAAAACCGCTTATAACGGATGCTTAAAATCCTGTTATAAGCGGTTTTTTAATATCTAAAAAAGAACGTTGATCAAAATAAGTGATGTTTTTCAGTACCCTCTTACTTAAACTGCATTTTTTTGTTATTCTAAACTCAAAGTAATTTGTCCGTCACCATCTAGTTGGATATTCTCATCTTGAATCTTAATCCTAGTTTCGCCCTCGACCTCTAATTCTTCAGGAACTACTTCCTCTGGTTCTTCGTAAGGCAAAGGTTCTAGCAAGTTAACTTGCTTTAATTTATCAGTCGTTAGTTGGTTGCCAAGTGCTTTTAGCCCTTTGATAGCAATGAAATTTTCAATATCCACTTTTTGATTCTCTTTTTGAACTCCTTTTACTTTGGTAAAAATCAGTTCAGCCATTGGGCGGTAATCAGTAGAAACAATTTCCAGTTGCGATTTAGGATGTTCGGTAATGAAAATCTCTTCTTTGCCTTCGGTTTCTACCAAAAAACGTTTTACATAATAACGCTCTTTTTCGCCATCATAATAAATAGCCGAAATAGGTTTTTTAGGATGCCATTTCTCTAAAACCACCATATCTTCATCAAAATGTGTTGCTAATTCGGGTATGATAACTTTTAATTTCCCTGCTTGCGAAATCACTAAAATCTTGTCATTGGGTCTAAATTCGCCCAGTAATTCTCCTCTTGCATCAACGTTTAATCGTTGAACGGTGTCGTCAAACCAAATTTTTCTGGGTTTCAAAGTAGAAATTCCTTTTTCTTTGATTTCGATTTTCTTGATAGGATATTTAGTGACTAAATTTCCTTTAGAGGCACGACCTTTTATCGCCATTTCGGCAAAATCTAAATCCCATTTCAGTTTTTTGATGCTTCCTATCTGACGTAAAATAATTGTAATAACCTCAGCTTCGCCATTGGGATTACAAGTAAAATACAAAATCTGAGAACCTTTAGTTTCATTGGTCAAATCGTATAATTTATCTCGTGTAATGCCAGAAACGTTGAAGCGTTTTATGTACGACGGCCCCGATTTTCCATCACGGTAAATCATATTATAAATCGTTCGTTTATCGCTTTTGTCAAAAATAGCCACGTGAATGATGTCTTTTCCAACAAATTTTTTCTCATCGACTTTGCAAATCATCATATTTCCATCTCGAAGAAAAACAATTACATCATCAATATCGGAACAATCGGTAACATATTCGTCTTTTTTTAATCCCGTTCCTATAAAACCTTCTTCTCTATTGACATAGAGTTTTGTATTTCGCAAAGCTACTTTTGTCGCCTCAATGTTATCAAAACTGCGCAATTCAGTTTGGCGTTCGCGCCCTTTTCCGTATTTTTCTTTTAGTTTAGAAAAATAAGCAATGGCAAAATCGGTTAAATGGGCTAAATTAAATTCGACTTCCTTCATTTCATCTTCTAATTTTGAAATGAAATCATCGGCTTTATCCGAATCAAAACGTGTAATACGAATCATTGGAATCTGCGTTAACTTTTGTAAATCATCATCCGTAATTGCTCTAACAAATGACTTTTTGAAAGGCTCAAAACGATTGTACATATAGTCATAAAGCGATTCTCTATCAGAATACAATTTAAAATCGATGTACATTTCTTCCCGAATAAAAATCTTTTCTAAAGTAGAAAAATGCCATTTATTTTTTAATTCTTCTAACTGAATTTCTAGTTCTTGCCGAAGTAAATCGACCGTTCTGTTTGTCGAAATTTTCAACATATCTGAAACTCCTATAAACAAAGGCTTATTATCTTCGATAACACAGCCCAAAGGTGCTACTGAGGTTTCGCAAGCTGTAAAAGCAAACAACGCATCGATGGTTTTATCAGGAGAAACTCCCGGAAAAAGATGGATTACTATTTCGACATCGGCAGCGGTATTGTCTTCGATTTTCTTAATCTTGATTTTGCCTTTTTCATTGGCCTTCAAAATACTATCAATCAAAGTGGTTGTATTGGTCGAAAACGGAATTTGGGTAATGACCAAAGTATTTTTGTCTAATTGGGCAATTTTGGCACGAACACGAACACGTCCGCCACGCATTCCGTCGTTATAATTCGACACATCTGCAATTCCGGCAGTCATAAATCAGGGAAAATTTGAAATGATTTTCCTTTCAATATTTTTATGGAGGCATCAATCAATTCATTGAAATTATGCGGTAGCACTTTTGTAGAAAGTCCAACGGCAATCCCTTCGGCACCTTGGGCTAAAAGCAGCGGAAATTTTACAGGAAGATTATTGGGTTCCGCGCGACGACCATCATAAGAAACACCCCAATCAGTAATCTTAGGCGAATACAAAACCTCTAAAGCAAATTTCGACAAACGCGCTTCGATATAACGAGAAGCCGCGGCACTATCGCCCGTGAGGATATTTCCCCAGTTTCCTTGACAATCAATGAGTAATTCTTTTTGTCCAATTTGCACCATCGCATCGCCAATACTTTGATCTCCATGCGGATGGTATTGCATCGTGTGCCCAACGACATTCGCTACTTTGTTGTAACGACCATCGTCTAATTCTTTAAGCGAGTGCATAATACGACGCTGAACAGGTTTAAAACCATCCTCGATTGCGGGGACAGCGCGCTCCAAAATAACATAAGAAGCATAGTCCAAAAACCAGTCTTTGTACATTCCGGTAACTTTGGTAATGGTGTCATTGCCTTCGTCGTTATTTTCGTAAAAATGCTGCATCCCAGTTGAAGTTTTTATGTCTTCAAAACCTTCTTCGCTCGCTGACTCGTTTAACTCTTCGTTAGTTTCGTCTTCGTTTGGGATAATGTTATCTTCGTCTTTCATTTAATGTAAATCACAAGATTTATTTTCTATAAAATATTTTGCCAACGCTTGTTGGTGTGTTCTTCTAAACTTTTTAAATTCAGGAACTTAAATATAGAGATACCGAACAAATATGGGATGTTCAAATCGTCAATTTCTGATTTTACCCTTCCAATTAAATCATATTCCAAAGTTATTTCCAAATATTGACAAATCTATATCGAAACCTGCTTTGTGATTTTATTTGGCTCTTAATCCATAAATAATTACTTTGTCAATATTAGCCTATTTTTTAAAAAAGGAATTGATTTTCCATACTTTACTTTGTTAATCCACAAATATACTCAAACTATCCCATCACAAATAAATCCTTTAACTCTTTGTTGCTCAAATTTCCAATCCAGTTTTCGCCTGTAGAAACGGTCATTTCGGCAAGCGCTTTTTTTGATTGAATCATATCGTTAATGCGTTCTTCAAAAGTGTTTTTGCTAATAAAACGATGCACCATAACATTCGATTTTTGACCAATTCGATACGCTCGATCCGTCGCTTGGGCTTCTACGGCGGGATTCCACCATAAATCGTAATGAATCACGTGGTTTGCTGCGGTTAAATTCAACCCTGTACCAGCTGCTTTTAAGGATAAATAAATATCTTGTCGGCACGATTGTTCTGAAAACCATCAACCATCTCTTTTCTTTGATTCAGGCTACAACCACCGTGATAAAATAAGGGTTCTTCTTGGTATCGTTCGGTTATAAAATGTTTTAACATTTTACCCATTTCTGTAAATTGGGTAAAAATCAACACTTTTTCACCGCTTTCGATAATGCTATCCAATTTATTAAAAGCAATTCCATTTTACCACTAATAGCAGCATCGAGAATATTGTTTTTTAAATATTGTGTAGGGTGATTGCATATTTGTTTGAGTGCAAGAATCATCTGAAGAACCAACCCTTGTCTCACAAAAAGAGCTTTGTCATCGCTAAGATCTAAATTATCAATATCTTTCATGGCTTTTTGTAGTGTTTTTTCATACAAACTAGCCTGTTCATTAGCAAGGGTCGAATAACAATCCATTTCGATTTTGTCAGGCAAATCAGAAATGATTGATTTGTCTGATTTTAGGCGACGCATCATAAAGGGAGCAGTAACTTTCTTTAAATTTTCGGCTACAGCCACATCATTGAACTGTTGAATTGGATTTCCATAAGTTTGGGTAAACTCTTTTAGATTCCCCAAAAAGCCACGATTACTATAATCCATAATACTCCACAATTCACTCAAACGATTTTCGACTGGTGTTCCGCTCATCGCAATAAAATGGTTGGCTCCAATGGTTTTGATAGCTTTGGTTTGCTCTGTATTGGTGTTTTTTATGTTTTGTGCTTCGTCAATCACTAGCGAATGCCATTTCTTCTTTTTCAATTCTTTGGCATCGCTACGCACAATTCCGTAGGAGGAAATCAAGACATCAAAATCATCATTTTTGTCAAATTTGCGATTCGATCCGTGGTAAACTTTGGTCTTTAAGGTGGGGGCAAATTTAGCTATTTCGGTTTCCCAATTTGTCAAAAGTCCTGTTGGCGCAACGACTAAGGCTTTTTCATTTTCAAGCAATCCATCTTCTTTATATTTTAGTAAAGTAGTAATTACTTGCAGCGTTTTTCCTAATCCCATATCATCGGCTAGAACCGATCCAAAACCAATCTTGGCATTGCGATACATCCAGGAAAACCCGCGATGTTGATAAGGACGCAGTTGCGCATTGATATTTTTTGGCAATTCAATTTCAGAAAAATTAGTCAGTTCTGCAATTAAATCTCGAACCTCATCGGTCAAACCAACCGCAGCACCTTGATATTCTCCACTCAAAGCCGCTCGCAACATTTCGAAAGCGGAAAGTTCTTTAGTGGAAGTAAAATGTTTGTGTATTTTTTCTAATTCATTTTGATTGACATAAATATATCGAGATTTATATTTAAGTAATCCATCTGATTTTTTAAGTAATTTATTAAACTCTTCTTCGCTCATCAAAGTATCGCCAATGGCAACTTGCCAATCAAAATCGAATAATTTGCCGAGAGTAATAAACGATTTTCCTTCGGATTTTCGTTTAATTTTGAGACTCGTTTTAGGTTTTAATATTTCTTGCAATGATTTTGGAAGCAAAATGTCAATATCCAACAACTGAATGGCCGGAATCATTTCCATTAAAAAGGGTGTAAAAACCGCATTGCCCATTATCATTTTATCTTCTCCTTGGCTATTGATATAACCATCTAATCCTGCTATAAAGGGACTTAGTTGCGTCAGGCTTTGCAGGATTTCATAGCGATTTTTATCGAATTTCTTCAAATTCAGAATATCATGCAATCCATAAGGCGCATCATCTGGTTGTTGCAGTTTGTCTTTAATATTCAACGTAATCAAAAAAGTATCATTTGCCAATTCGCTAACCACAATTTGTGGTTTGTAATTGCCTTGAGTAATGAAGTATTTTTGAATCCAAGCCGAAACACCACCACTCAAAGCGTCTTCACCTGGATTTTTGAAGGCATATGTTGTATTTCTGAAAAACAAATTCAAGAACAAATCAGAATTTGGAACATCTTCCAAAATATGGATTATTTCAGTCAGAAATAACGACAGCAAATTGAATGCTTGATGGTTATTAATCGCTTTTTGTTTGTTTTTTTCTTCCCAAAGAAAAGTTGATGGGGGCAAAATTTCTTCCAGTTTTTCTACTAAAATCCGAACTTCCTTACTTAACATTGCTGGCAACCAGCGAATGGCAAATTCCTTATTTTGCAATTGTACAATTTGAGGCACTACCGCACCATTTGCCAAAAGATGTATTGAAAAATGCAAAACCGTATGCAATGAAGCCGTTGATGGCTGATAATCTGGAGTTTTTGACGAATTGATTTGAGCAATTTGTTGCAAAAACACAAGGAATGAAAACTGGGTTTCATTCACAAAAACCTTTGACTGATAGGTTTCGTCAATGGTAATTTTGTTGTGCGTATGATGGTTTATTTGTTGTTCTTGGATACTGGCTTTCAAGAATAAATTCTCTAAAGAAATTTTTCCTTGCACTACTTTCTGAGCGGCTTTTACCGTTCTAGCAATCTTGGAGCTGTATTTTTCTTTGAAGTTTCCCGTTCCTTGATAAAAAGCGGGAAAGTCTGCAAGTAAAGCTGTTAAAGGTTCGTGAATAGGCGTGAGCTTAGAAAACGTTAATTTTTTGTATGCATTTTCGGGATTGTAATCTGTTGTTTTTTCTTTTTGGAATCAAAATACAAATCGGTTATCTTTGGGATTTCAGAAGTTGCAGTATTTACAAAAATTCCCAATTTATTGAGTTCTTCAATCAAATTTACTTGGTGCAAATCAAACACTAAAAACGGATTGTTATCAATCTCTGCACTCACTTTATATACCACAGCAGCCAAGTGTTTACAAGGTACTGCCCAATCCGGACACGAACATTGCATCTTAAAATCCGTCCATTGTTTTGGAAAGACTTTTAAGCCTAAATTTTCTGCAATAGTAAGAACTTCGGGGTCGAGTTCACGATTCAATAATTTGGAAATAACGGTTGGTTTTTTAGCTAATTGACTAATGAAATTACCCAACTCTGGTTCGAAAAACGGAGGCAAAGTAATATCTACATTATACGGTTTTGGTCTGGAACCCGCTACTTTGGCTTCAATTCTATTGCCTTTGATGGTTATTTTGGTTACAGAGCCCTTGTTGGCATAACTTTTACCTCTTGGTAATCGGTTATCGTAGTCAATATTTGATAAAGTGTTGAGCCATTGCTCCCCCCACCAGGTTTTTCCAAAGGAGTTGGACATAATTAGTATGTTAAAATTTGTAATTTATTTGTGTTTATTGATTTTGCCCCAGCCAATCAAACAATCATTGTTTTCTTGGTATAAAGCTCTTGTAAAATAACTATAATTGTTTTGTTTCTTTAACGAAACCCATCTAAAATGGACTATTTCGTTTAAATTTAGCATTTGGTTTAGTACGCTTTGTCCTGTTTTTAGGCTTCTCTATTTCTATTTAGCATAAAATTTAACTTGCTTCAATCGTATCTAATTCCACTTTCAAATTCTTGATAATAAATTCCTGTCGGTCAGGTGTATTTTTCCCCATATAAAAGATAATAATTGCTCGACCGAAGTGTTTTTATCCATCATAATGGGATCTAGCCGAATGGTATCGCCAATAAAATTTTTAAATTCGTCTGGCGATATTTCTCCCAATCCTTTAAATCGGGGTAATTTCAGGCTTTGGTTTTTAATTTTTCTATGGCGTCTTTTCGTTCCTCTTCGGAATAGCAATAAATGGTTTCTTTTTTATTTCGAACTCTAAAAAGAGGGGTTTGCAAAATATATAAATGTCCTTCTTTGATTAATTCAGGAAAAAATTGAAGGAAAAATGTAATTAACAATAATCGAATGTGCATGCCGTCGACATCGGCATCAGTGGCGATTACGATGTTATTGTAACGCAATTTTTCTAAACCATCTTCAATATCCAAAGCGGCCTGTAATAAATGAACTCTTCGTTTTCGTACACAATTTTTTTGCTCATTCCGTAGCAATTAAGGGGTTTTCCACGAAGGCTAAAAACGGCTTGCGTATTTACGTCACGCGATTTTGTAATCGACCCCGAAGCCGAATCTCCCTCGGTAATAAAAAGGGTGCTGTCTAGGTTTTTCGGGTTTTAGTATCAGGAAGATGCGCCCGACAATCGCGCAATTTTTTGTTATGCAAATTAGCCTTTTTGGCACGATCTGTCGCTAGTTTTCGAATTCCTGATAATTCTTTTCGTTCTCGTTCTGCCTGTAAAATTTTGCGCAACAAAGCATCGGCAGTTGCAGGATTTTTATGTAAATAACTGTCTAATTTGTTTTTTACAAAATCGTTTACAAAAGTACGAACCGATGGCATTCCTGGCTCTGAACCCATATCAGTCGAGCCTAATTTGGTTTTGGTTTGCGATTCAAAAACAGGTTCCATTACCTTGATACTAATCGCGGTTACGATTGATTTTCGAACATCGGAAGCCTCAAAAGGCTTGTTGTAATACTCTCTGATTGTTTTTACGATAGCTTCGCGATAAGCAGCCAAATGTGTTCCTCCTTGGGTGGTATTTTGTCCGTTTACAAAGGAGTGGTATTCTTCGGAATATTGTGTTTTGCTATGAGTTAAGGCGATTTCTATATCTCCTTCTTTTAAGTGTATAATTGGGTATTCTAAATCTTCTACGCTAATGGTTTCTTCTAATAAATCTTTCAATCCATTTTCAGAAAAATATTTTTCGCCGTTGAATAAAATCGTCAAACCATTGTTTAAATAACAATAATTTTTTAGCATTTTGATGATATATTCGTAGCGGAATTTGTAATTTTTAAAAATAGATTCGTCAGGAACAAATGTAACTTTGGTTCCTTTTCGCTTGGTGGTGTCGATAATTTCTTCGTCTAGAACTAAGTTTCCACCTGAAAATTCAGCCGCTTTTTGCTTGTCATCACGAATCGATTCTACACGAAAATAATTCGACAAGGCGTTGACGGCTTTCGTTCCTACACCATTCAAACCAACCGATTTCTTGAACGCCAAAGAATCGTATTTTCCGCCTGTATTCATCTTAGAAACGACATCGATTACTTTGCCAAGCGGAATTCCACGACCGTAATCGCGAACGGTAACCGTTTTATCTTTGATGGTCACTTCGATAGTTTTTCCAGCTCCCATAACGAATTCGTCGATACAGTTGTCGAGCACTTCTTTGAGGAGAATGTAAATACCATCGTCTGGCGAAGAACCATCGCCCAGTTTTCCAATGTACATTCCGGGACGCATACGAATGTGTTCTTTCCAGTCGAGTGACCGAATGTTGTCTTCGGTATATTGATTTTGATTGGACATTTTAAATATTATCGAATTAGCTATCTTTAGTTTAGTCTATGCTTTTTACATCGACCTCGGGTGTGCTAATATAGGGAATGTCAACCCATTTTGAAAGAGGAAATTATCAAAGTTATCAAGAATGTTTTTGACAATCGATTTTGAATTTCGGATTTTCAATTATTGAAATTCTTTAACCATTTCTCTTAATTGATTATCCAATTCTTATTAGAAATTCTGCCTTTTTCAACATCAAAATTATCATTGAAATTAGGCAAAGAAAAGGTTGCTTTTATAATTGCACCATAACGAGGGAACGCATTTTTGGCAATTTCTAGAACCGAAATCCCTCCTCTTGCTCCAGGAGAAGTTGCTAAAAGCAACATGGGTTTTTCCTGAAAAACTTTGCCATTAATTCTGGAACACCAATCGTAAATATTTTTGAAAGCCGCTGAATAGTTTCCATTGTTTTCGGCTAATGAAACGACTAGAATGTCTGCGGAGGCTATTTTGTCAAGAAATGATTTTGCTAAAGGATGTTGTCCTATTTCCTTTTCGGTGTCGACACTAAATAAAGGCATTTCGTAATCGTTCAAATCCAATACTTCCACTTGGGCATTTTCAAAAAGATGCGCTGCATAAGTGAGGGTACTGAAAAACATCACTTATTTTGATCAACGTTCTTTTTTAGATATTAAAAACCGCTTATAACAGGATTTTAAGCATCCGTTATAAGCGGTTTTATTTTTGTAACTGTTTTTTATTGTTGATTGTATGTGTCTGTTTTTGACTTATACAGGTTCATTTGGTAAAATGCACGTGTAGATTACATTTTCTACATTAATTTGAGTATTCTTTTTAAGTTGACTGTAAAAATTGCTATTGCACCTTGCATTTGCATATTGGTAATACCGTATGATATTGCTCTATCATAACCGTGTATATTTTTTAACTCGCTATTTTTAGCTTCTATCTTGTATCGATGTTTTGCTTTTTCTTTGTAATATTCTGTTTCTTGAAAAGCCATTTGGTCTTGATGCAATTCTGATTTTATGGATACCGAATACGTTTTTGTCTTGGCTCCATCTTTATAACAACCTTCCTTTAAAGGGCAATGCTTGCATTTTTCGACATCAAAATAGTAAGTATCTACTTGATTTACCCCGACATCTTTAGTGCCTTGGCGCGCTTTTCGTATTGCTAAATGCCCTGCTGGGCAAACAAACCTATCGGCATCTTTATTGTAATCAAATTTATCTTCATCTTTCCTAAAGCCTTGGGTTATAGATGGATTTAGACGCGCTACTATTTTTATGTTTTGTTCAGTTGTAATTTTAAGATTCTCTTTTCCAGAATAAGCTCCGTCGCCAATAATGGTATCTACATCAACTCCGTTTTCTTGACTGATTTCTAAAAGTTTAGGTAATTCTGGTCCATCGCCTTTTTCTCCAGATGTAACTACAGCCGCGGTAATGATGCGCTCTTCGGTCATAGCCAAATGAGTTTTGTAGCCAAAAAAGGAACTCTCGGCAGATTTATGACCTATTTTTGCATCGGTATCTTTGGATAGGGTTAAATTTCTTGAGTGTCTTCTACGGTTTCTTTTAGCAGATTTAATTTTCCTTCACAGCGGGTATTGAACTTATAGACGGCTCATTTTCTATGCGTTTTTCTAACTCTTTGCAATAAGCCAGCTCCTTTTCTAAATCATTGTCGGTATTTTTTTTGGGCATACGTTCTTTGAATTGGTCGTCAAAGGTGTATACTGTTTTTCGAAGTAACTTGGAGCGTTCTCTCAATACATCGATGGCTAAAAACGGATTAGATCTTGATAAAGTATGTGTGGCATCAACAATAATAGACTTAGAACGGATGATGCCTTTTTCAATAGCTATGGTTACCGTTTTGTTATCAATAGATTTAACAAGTCGGTGTCTTTCAAACGTAGTTTCTGAATTGGTCAACGAACTCGGATTAATAACATCGTCTTCTGGATTCATATCCAAAAAATATTTAAAGGACATATCGTAACGCGAACGTTCCACTACATCACATCGGAAACGGTGTAAATTGTTTTAAGAAGCAAATACTTGAACATACGAACGGGACTTTCTGCCATACGTCCATTATTGGTGCAGTATTTATTTAACAACTCATCGTAGATAAATGAAAAGTCTATCAAATCGTTAATTTTTCTCAAAAGATTATTCCTTGGAATAATTAAATCATATAAAGAGGAATGCTCGCTGAACTGTATTGTTTGTTGCTGTACTAACATGTAAAAAAACCTTATAATTACAGCTAAATATACCAAAAAAGAAGTAGAAATCCTAAGCTTTCTACTCCTTTTATTTATCAATTTATTCGAAAAAAGACTTTTTCAGTACCCTCGCATAAGTAGCTAATTTTTTGTTGATAGAATTTTTGCTTGGGCTTCCACCAAAGGCGATGATTTTCATATAAAATAGTTTTGTTTAAAAGTAATAAAAAAATGCAGGTGAAACGAAAGACAAGGATTGTTGATTATAGAATTATTTGGTAATTTTTCTGTATTCTAAATCTTCCCCCAAATGGTTTAAGTTTAAAATACGTTTTAAATTCATTTCGAGAAGGTTTAATAATAAAAGACGATGAGTCAATCATTGTTGACTTTAGTTTTGTTAAAGAATCTATTCTTTTTAAATCTTCTTCGGAATAAATGTATTTTATTTTGAGGCTGTTTTTCTCTAAACGAATTGAATTTATCTTCCAAAAAATAGAGTCTTTGTAATTAAGAACTAATTTTCCATCAAATCGTTTGGCTTTTTGTGAGTTTAAAAAATAAAAAAGTATCTATTCGTTTACTTGAAAATTCAATAGAATCGTTTAGTTTTCTATAATCAAATACTTCATTATCATCTTTAGAGATATATTTTCCATTTGAAAAAACAAATTCATTTTTCAACGAGTCAAGATACTTTTTATGAAACTTGAACTTAAAAAACTTTCTTTAAGGATAATATCTTCTTTAATATTCAAATAAACGGAATCTGAGTTCATATACAATCCGATAAATTTGTTAGGTATTTTGTGCAATTCAGCATCATTTATGGGCTGAGGATTTTCGAAATAAAAATTCAGTCCACTAGGTATCGGCTCTGCTTTTTTACAAGAGAATATAAGAAGTAACGAGAGTATTGAAATGTATTTCTTCATTCGGTTTTCTTTAGACTAAAAGTAATAAAAATTAGATGACCAATTTAAATAAAAAACTGCTCAATTTCTTGAACAGTTTTGTCTATTATCTAAAAGGCTATTGTCTATTTTCTTACTTAAACATTAAACCTGAAATGCATTACGTCGCCATCTTTTACAACATATTCTTTTCCTTCTACCTTAAATTTCCCTGCTTCTTTGCATTTGGCTTCGGAACCATAATGAATAAAATCTTCATACCCAATCACTTCGGTACGAATAAAACCTCTTTCAAAATCAGTATGAATTACTCCAGAAATTACCTATATGTAGTCCAAAAAAGGAAACTAGCCGTTCAAAAAAAGCACAAAAACAAGCAGAAAATCATCAATTCTCAGCAGATAACTTTAGTTTTCTGTGAAAACTTTAGTTGGATTTTTTTCAAAATTTATGAGAAAGCATTTGCTTGGTTACCAAAATTTGGTAAATTTATCAAAAAATGAAGAAATTATGGGAAAGAATACATCAATATCACTAGGGAATCATTTCGAAAGTTTTATTGAATCATCTGTTTCGAAAGGTCGTTTCAGTAACGCTAGTGAAGTAGTACGCGCTGGGCTTCGACTTTTGGAAGAAGAGGAAAATCGTATAATCGTTTTGCGTAGTGCAATCCGTGAAGGAATTGAAAGTGGTCGAGCTTTCGACTTTGATCCAAAGAAGCATATAGAAACTCTTAAGTCTAGAAAAAGGAATGGCTAAGTTTTACTTAACTAACAAAGCTGTAGAAGATTTAGGTAATATTTGGAATTACACAGTTGAGACTTGGTCTGAAAACCAAGCAGAAATTTATTATTCTTTACTCATCGATTCTTGCCAAGAGTTAGCGAATAAACCAAATCAAGGAAAATCATACGAAGTAGTTGAAAGAAATGTTTTGGGCTTTAAAACTGGACAACATGTAATATTTTACAAAATAGTAACCGAAAAGGAAATTGAAGTTGTTAGAATTTTACATGGCATGATGGATATGAAAAACCATCTATAACTGCTAAGGGTTCGTTGCATGCGCAGCACGAACAGGACAATTTTCTTTGTTTTATGGGTCACAATTATAGTCAAAACTATGCACTTTAGTGCATTTTCCTTTCAGGTTCTAAAAACTTTGCCGCGAATTTCACAAATTTTCACAAATTAATTCGTGCTAATTTGTGAAATTTGTGGCAAAAAAATAAGTTTACATCCCTGCAGACTTTTAGTCTGCCAACCAAACCTATATACTTCAAGTGCATAGTGGTTTAGTCTCTATTTAAACATTAAACCTGAAGTGCATTACGTCGCCATCTTTTACAACATATTCTTTTCCTTCTACCTTAAATTTTCCTGCTTCTTTGCATTTGGCTTCGGAACCATAATGAATAAAATCTTCATACCCAATCACTTCGGCACGAATGAAACCTTTTTCAAAATCAGTATGAATTACTCCCGCAGCTTGTGGAGCGGTGGCTCCAATATTGATAGTCCAAGCACGAACTTCTTTGACACCAGCCGTGAAATACGTTTGTTGTTTTAATAATTTGTAAGCGGCGCGAATCAAAACTGAGGCTCCTGGTTCGCTTAAGCCCATGTCTTCTAAGAAAACTTGACGCTCTTCATAACTTTCTAGTTCGGTAATATCTGCCTCGGCTCCTACCGAGAGTATGATGATTTCGGCATCTTCATCCTTAACTAATTCGCGAACTTGGTCTACATATTTATTGCCGTTTACTGCCGAATTTTCATCGACATTGCAAACATATAAAACGGGTTTTGCAGTAATCAATTGAAAGCCTTCCATCAAAACCACTTCGTCATTATTTGAGGTGTTATAGTTCTGGCTGATTTTGCCTGAAGCAAGGTTTCTCTGATTCTGTCTAAAAGTGCTTTTTCGGTTTGTGCTTCTTTGTTTCCTGTTTTGGCAGCGCGATTTACCTTTTCTAAACGTTTTTCAACATTTTCCAAGTCTTTTAATTGCAATTCGATATCGATAGTTTCTTTGTCACGAATTGGATTTACATTTCCGTCAACGTGAACAATATTATCATTATCAAAACAGCGCAAAACATGAATAATAGCGTTACATTCTCTTATATTTCCTAGAAATTGATTTCCTAAACCCTCGCCTTTGCTAGCACCTTTTACCAAGCCTGCAATATCTACAATATCCACAGTTGCCATTTGAACGCGTTCGGGTTTTACTAATTCTTCTAATTTATTGATTCTTGGGTCAGGAACATTTACTACTCCTATATTCGGTTCGATGGTGCAAAACGGAAAGTTGGCACTTTGCGCTTTTGCATTGGATAAACAATTAAATAATGTTGATTTTCCAACATTTGGCAATCCTACAATTCCTGCTTTCATATTATTTTGATTTACTAATAGCTATCTTAGCCATAAGTTTAGGTAATTTATTTTAAAAGTTTGCAAATATAATATTTATTAAATGCAACAAAGCAAAAACATCGCATTAAAGAAGGAACGAACGGATTTTTATAGAATTATGACGCATACCAACCAAGGATGCTATTGCATCTTTTTTGATTTTGAATGTGTTTTAAACTGTTTTTAAAAAGGTTTTAGATGCAATTGAAAAAGTAGCAATACTTTGGTTCAATCCTTAATTTGTGCATTATGATTTCTTTTTCTTAGCTGCTCTCATATTTAAAACTTCAACTAAAAGCGAGAAGGAAATGGCAAAATACAGATAGCCTTTGGGTACTGGAGTAACGTGATTTCCAAAAATTAAGGCATTCGATAAGTGGGCACTTTCTGTAATTAACATAAAGCCAATTAGGATTAAAAAAGATAGTCCTAGAATTTGGATAGAAGGATGATTGTTGACGAAATTACCAACAGGGACAGCAAATTGCATCATAATTAACACAGAAATAATAACGGCTATAATCATAATATAAAGAGCACCAGCAACACCATTTGTCATTCCTACCGCAGTCAAAATGCTGTCGAAAGAAAAAACTAAGTCAATTAAAATAATTTGAACAATAACACTTCCAAATGATTTTTTTGCTGCATGTTTTAATTCTTTTTCTTCTTCTCCTTTTAAATCTACTTTTTCACGAATTTCGTTAGTGCTTTTGTAAATAAGAAACAATCCGCCCAAAAGTAAAATAATACTCTGACCCGAAACCTGAGCAGTAATCCAACTGAAATTAATTGAAAACCAAGGCTCTTTCATTGCGATGAGGTATGAAATTCCCAAAAGAAGTCCAATTCTCATGAACATTGCCAAAAACATTCCCACTTTTGTGGCTTTCTTACGTTGTTCGGTAGGCAATTTTCCCGTGGCAATCGATATGAATATGATGTTGTCTATTCCCAGTACAATTTCTAAAAATGTCAATGTTAATAAGGCAATCCAAGCATCTGGGTTTAAAAAAACTTCCATTTTTTTTTAGGTATAAGTTATAAGTTATGCGTTTTTTGTGTACTCTGTAATAAGGTATTTGTTATTGGTCGTTTGAAATTTTAAAAACGGTTCCTTGCTGTTTTTCGTTTTTTCCCACGATTCCGAATTCAAAAGTATAAGAATTTTTCGAGGTAGTCAAAATTTTCATGTCAATTGCATTTTTTTCGGATCTATTCTTTGGGTGGATTTTTTGTAAAATATATTCGCAATCGCTTACCCATCGAATGCTTGAACTATCTGTTTTTCCTTCAAAAGTCTCAATTTCGATGCTGTCGTTGCGTTCAAAAAACGTGGTTTTTTTTTACCCCATTTACGTTAAATTCAAATTTGAATTTCCCAGTTTTAAAATCCTTGCAGTTGTGTTCTGCATGATAGCAGGAAATCAAGGATAGAAGTAGCGGCAAAAGAGCTATTTTTTTTATTTTAGTTGTCATTTTATATGTACAGTTAGTAGCGATTATTTATTCCATTCATCATCCGTAAAATGCCGTCTGGTTTTTTCCTTAGAAAATTTGTCTGAGTTGTAGCTAGTTGATTTGTTTTTTGGAATCGATAAACTTGTCCATTCCTTTTCTTTCAGCATTTTAGCATAGAAAACAATTTGCCCAATATGATAAGGATAATGGGCTAATTGCCTATTTATGGCTTCAATAACCGTGTGGCCTTCGTTTCGGATGTAAATAATTTCTATAAGTTGGTCTTCCCCTAATTCGTTTAGCGCTTCAAACAAACAATCCCAACCTTTAGTCCAAAGTTTCATAACAGATTCTTTGTCATTTCCATCAAAATGGGCATCAAATTCTGAATCGCGATTGCGCCATTCTTTTTCGCCATCAGTACTAAGAAAATCTGTCCAGCGCGAAAGCATATTTCCCGAAAGGTGTTTTACAATCGTGGCAATACTATTCGTTTCCTCATTTGCCGAGACAAAAAGTTGTTCTGGCTTGAGCTGCTCTATTGCTTTTTCTCCCAATATTTTATAATAGAGAAATTGCTTTTTTACGCTTGCTAAATAATCAGTTGCTATCATTTTATGCCTTTTTATTTTTAATTCGTAAATTTTTTAATTGATTTTAATATCATATTTGTCCAAAAGGCCAACAATCCCTTGAACCGAAAATTGGGCTTTTTTCATGGGATTCAATTCAGGGTCAATTTTGTAATTAAATGCTGTTGTAAAATCGGCTCCAGCCAACTGCGTATCATTAAAAACGGCATGGTCTAAATTGCAATTTTCAAAAACCGAAAGAGTTAGATTTGTTCCAATAAAAGAAACTTCTTTCATAGAGCAGGAATTAAACTTCGTTTTGGGCATTTTTTTATTGGCAAAAGTCGAATAATCCAGCACACAATCTTCAAAACCAACGCTAAATAAGAAATCAGTACAAGATTGGAACTGAATTCCAAGCAATTTACAATTCTTGAAAATTACCGTTTTCAAACTCGTTCCAGCTAATTGTGTCATCGATAAATTACAATCGATGAATTCGCAATCCATAAAAGTAGTATTCGAAAAATCACTATTCGAGAAATCACAGTTCTTAAAAACGCAATCTTCAAATTCCCTATTGTTGACTTTTTTGTCAATAAAAGAGACTTTTTCGAATGTTTTATGCGTGTGTATTAGGTTTTTCATTAATCGTTAAATAAACTTCGCATCATTATTTTCAATCCCAAAAAGGCCAAATAAACAGCACCTAAACAAGTAATGATTCCGATTCCTAAAACCAAATAATGCCATACATTTTGTTTGTTGATAAACGCATTGTAAATCAACGATGGCCCAATAAAAAGTAAAGGTAAAGCCCAGGCTAAATATTTCACGCCTTTGGATAATAGTTCTTTGTTAGTTGCCATTAATTTTTGTTTAAGGTTTAAAGCGTAAAGCTTTTCGAATACTTTTACAATCTGCGACTTTTCATCTAAAACGCCGCTATTTATGGGTATAATTAGCAACAGCTTTTCGAACACTTCCGTATTTTTCTAGCAATTTAGCCGCTTCCTCATAGGAAACTGGAATTTCTTCCATAATCATTTTTACGCCACGATCTACTAGTTTGTTGTTGCTCAATTGCATATCGACCATTTTGTTGCCTTTCACTTTTCCTAGTTGAATCATCGTAGCTGTCGAAATCATATTGAGCACTAATTTTTGTGCTGTTCCCGCTTTCATTCTGGAACTTCCAGTAACAAATTCAGGACCAACAACTACATCTATTGGGAATTTTGCCGTTTGCGAAAGCGGACTTTCGGCATTGCAAGAAATGCTTCCGGTAATAATGTTGTTTTCATTGCAAGCTTGTAAACCGCCAATTACATAAGGGGTTGTTCCTGATGCAGCAATGCCAATTACAACATCCTTTTCGGTAATATTGTATTCTTGCAAATCGATCCAAGCTTGATTAGCATCGTCTTCGGCATTTTCTACCGCTTTGCGAATGGCTTTGTCGCCGCCGGCAATGATTCCTACGACCAAATCAAATGGAACACCAAATGTGGGCGGACATTCCGAAGCGTCAACCACGCCCAAACGCCCTGAAGTTCCCGCGCCAATGTAAAATAATCGCCCCCCCCAATTTCATCTTAGAAACGATTTGGGTAACTAAAATTTCGATTTTAGGCAAGGCTTTTTCTACGGCAAACGGCACAGTTTTGTCTTCCTGATTGATATTAGAAAGTAATTCCTGAACCGACATTTTTTCTAAATGTTCGTATTTCGAGGATTGTTCGGTGGTTTTTGTGAAGGTCATTTTTGTCATTGCGAGGTACGAAGCAATCTCGTTGCCTATTTAGATTATATAATTTATGAATTGAAAGACAAGATTTTTTTTTTTAACTATAAGCGATACAGGCTTGAATGTCCTCTTTTTCAAGAAAGGGATACGCTTCCAAAATAGTTTCTACATCATCTCCAGCGGATAAAAACTGCAAAATAGTTTCTACCGTAATTCTCATTCCTCTAACTGTTGGTTTGCCATTGCAAACGTCTGGTTTTATGGTAATTCTTTCTAAAACAGTTGATTCCATTTTATTAATGTTTTTCACAAATTTAGTAAATTATTCTATATAAAATACGCCAAAACAATCCCAAAAATAATCATCGAAACCTTGGCAATATTGAATTTATGTCCTTCGCTACTTTCGAAAATAATGGTAGACGAAATATGGAATAATATTCCAATAACGATGGCGGTAATTTCGGTATAATAATCGTTTAACGTTGGAAAATAATCCGATAAAATGGTTCCCAACGGAGTCATAAGCGCAAAAGTAAGCATAAAGGCAAAAAGGGCTTTTTTGCTTAATCGCGAATTGATAAAAAAAGTTGTTAGAATAATGGCAATGGGCAAATGATGAATTGCAATTCCTAAGGCTAGATTGCTGTGATGACTTACAGGAAATCCTTCTAGAAAGGCGTGAATACAAAGGCTAACGAATAGCAGCCAGGGAATATGGTTCATTTTTTCGTGGCCGTGAACGTGACCGTGTTCGGCTCCTTTCGAGAAAAATTCTAGGATGATTTGGAATAAAATACCCAGCATTATAAAAATTCCAGCATTTGAATTATTGCTTTTGTAAACGTCAGGAAGCAAGTGCATAACCGTTAGCGAGAGTAAAAACGAACCGCTGAAAGCCAACAATAATTTAAGATTGGTTTTGTTTTTGGGTTTCAAAAACAAAGCAAAACTGTACCCAATTAGTACGGAAAATAATGGCAAAAGGTAATTCATTATTTAAATATCATAATTAATCGTTCGCTCTCGTTTTTGTGGAATTTTTTTAATTTGTAATCTCCAAAAGTGTCCAATAGAAAAATTCCTGCTTCGGTCATTAATTCTTCAAAATCCTTGAGCGTCAGAGCTTTTACCTTTTCGGTAAAATGAAATTTTTCGCCTTGATCTTCAAAATCAATTTCTTTATAAATATGACCGTCAGCTACATATCTTTTGATATGAAAGTCAATATTTTCGACCGTTTTTACTTCTTCTGGAACTAAATTATTTACCACTTGATTCACGTTCATAAAATCAATCACGGCAAAACCATATTCGGTCAAACTTTCTTTCATTGCCTTCAAGGTGGTCAGGTTGTCTTCGTCATTTTCGAAATAGCCAAAACTGGTAAATAAATTGAATATCGCATCGAATTTATCTTCAAAAGTTTCACGCATGTCGTGCACTTGGAAATGCAAGGTTTCATTTTGGTTTTTATTGGCTTCGGCAATGCTGTTTTCAGATAAATCGGCCCCCAACGACCTCATAGCCCAATTGATTCAAATAAATCGAATGACGCCCTTTGCCACAAGCCAAATCCAGTACTTTTGCTTTTTCAGGAAGATTGAGATAATGAGTCAAATTATCCATAAAATCTGAGCTTCTCTATAATTTCGTTCTTTATATAGGATGTGATAATACGGAGTGTCAAACCAGCAGGCAAACCAATTTTGGGTCTTGGGTCTTGGGTCTTGGGTCTTGGGTTTTAGTGAATTCGACATTTATTATTTTGAATTTCATTTAAAATGCAAATTTAGACTATTTTTGCCGAATATAACGATAACAATTCCCCTTTGGGGACTAGGGGGCTATGGAAAATTTTAGAATGATTGCCAAAACCTTTTTTGGTTTTGAAGAAATATTAGCAAACGAATTGAAAATGCTTGGTGCACAAGAGGTGGAGCAAGGCGTTAGAATGGTTAGTTTTAAAGGGGACAAAGGCTTTATGTATAAGGCAAACTTGTCTTTAAGGACAGCACTTAAAATTTTGAAACCTATTTATTTCTTCAAGGCGAGAGATGAAAATGCTTTATACAAAGGGATTTCGGGGGTAAACTGGTCAAAATTTATTAGTGCTAATCAAACTTTTGTAATTGATGCTACGGTGCATTCGGAGTATTTTAATCATTCGGAATTTGTTTCTCAAAAATGTAAAGATGCCATAGTGGATCAATTTCGAGAGCGAACGGGACAACGCCCAAGTATCGAAAAAATTCATCCTGATTTAAGAATAAACATTCATATCGACAAAGACCAAGTTTCGGTAGCATTAGACACTTCCGGAAATTCTTTGCATCAGCGTGGGTACCGAACGGCAACAAATATTGCTCCTATCAACGAGGTGCTGGCAGCAGGAATTTTATTGCTTTCGGGTTGGGATGGTCAAGGCGATTTCTTGGATCCTATGTGTGGTTCGGGAACGTTCTTGGCAGAAGCCGCCATGATTGCCTGTAATATTCCGGCAAATATCAACCGCAAGGAATTTGCTTTCGAAAAATGGAATGATTGGGATAATGATTTATTCGATTCGATTATGGATTCTCTGATGAAAAAAATTCGGGAATTTCATTACACTATCAAAGGCTACGACAAAGCACCAAGTGCCGTGATGAAAGCCAAAGACAATATTAAAAATGCCAATTTAGACGAATATATTACTATCGAAGAGCGTAATTTTTTTGATACTGAAAAAACGTCGAAAGGGAAATTACACCTAGTTTTTAATCCGCCTTATGATGAGCGATTAGACATTCACATGGAAGCGTTTTACAAAAACATTGGCGATACTTTAAAGAAAAATTACCCAGGAACAAACGCTTGGTTCATTACCGGAAACCTCGAAGCTTTGAAATTTGTTGGACTAAAGCCTTCCCGAAAAATTAAACTCTTTAACGCAAGTATCGAAGCCCGATTGGTAAAATACGAAATGTATGAAGGAAGCAAAAGAACGAAGTTTCAAACAACAGATGATAAGATTCAGTAATCAGGGATTAGTTGGATTAGCTGATTGCTTCAACTTTAAACTTTAAACTTTGAACTTTGAACTTTTTTAAACTTTAAACTAAAAAAAATGACAAAATTACAAGTACGTGCCTTTTTATATCAACTGGGTTGTTTTGCAATATTATTTATCTCCCTTCAGTTTTTGCTGGCAAAATACACCCATTTAACAGGGTTGTGGATTCCCATGACTGCTTTTGTAGTTGGGACAATTTTAGCTCCAAAATTTCAAGCAGTAAAAACAAAGGAGGGCGAAAAATTGTTTATGAAATGGCTGTTTATAAAGGGAATTAAGGATATTAGCTAAAAAAAATGGCCTAAGGAAGTGAGGGTACTGAAAAAGTCTTTTTTCGAATAAATTGATAAATAAAAGGAGTAGAAAGCTTAGGATTTCTACTCCTTTTTTGGTATATTTAGCTGTAATTATGGCTCACATAAAAAAGTTGGGGAGAAGTTCTAAATTTGTCTAAAAAAACAAATGGATTTTTCAATTTTTTCTTCCTTTTTACCAGAAGGGCTATTGATACATTTTGATATTGTCGATTTCAAAGAGTTAGGAGATTTACATACAAAGAAAGACTGTTTATTCATTTATTTAGATGAGAAAAACATACTGCCAAATAATTATGATTTGAATGAATTTGAGTCAAAAGGATTCTACGAACGAACTTTAATTCAAGACTTTCCAATTAGAGGAAAGGCGGTTTATTTAGGCATTAGAAGGCGTCGATGGCGAAATAAATTTGATAAATCAATAGAAGTTAAAAGTGATTATACTTTTATAGCAGAAGGTTCAAAATTGACCGTTGAACTTTCTGATTTTTTAAAAGATACAGGTCGAGACCCGAGAAGATACGATAAGTAATATCGCCAGTTATTACGGAGTCAAAGCCAATTTATTGCAACGCCATTACAAGAAAAAAGTTAGTGGATTTAAGGATTGGGATCAGTTCAATCACTCCGAAGATTATTTGATTTATCCTCAGAATATAGGTGAAAATCTAGGAATTGATGAGTTAAGTTTGTCAAAAGGAGAACTCTATACCTTTGTAACCAATAAAAACGGTAGAGGCAAGAAAAAAACATTAGTAGCAGTTATAAAAGGCACTAAAAGTCAAGATATTATTGATGTTTTAAACAAAATTCCGTTAGAAAAAAGGAAGTTGGTAAAGGAAATTACCCTTGATATGGCTAATAATATGCAATTGGCTTCAAGAATATGTTTTCCAGAAAGCAATTTGGTTACCGATCGTTTTCACGTAGTAAAGCTGGTAATGGAAGCCTTGCAACATCAAAGAATTAAGTTACGATGGGAAGCAATTGAAAAAGAAAATCAAGCCATTAAAATAGCCAAAGAACAAGGAATTAAATATGTTCCTATCGTTTTTGAAAATGAGGACACTCCAAAACAATTATTAGCTAGAAGCCGTTATATTATTGCTAAAAAAACAAATGAATGGACTCCTAATCAGAAGGTAAGAGCCGAATTGTTATTCAAAATTTATCCACACTTACATCAAGCATATAAACACACTCTCGAGTTCAGGAACATCTATGAACAAACCTCAAAAGAATTAGCCAAAGAACAATTTTTAAACTGGATTGAAAAAACAAAATTATTAAAATTAAATGATTTTAATACCGCAGCAAACAGCTTAAAATATCATTTAGAAACCATTTTAAACTTCTTCATCAAACGACATACAAATGCAAACGCAGAATCATTTAATTCTAAAATAAAACTCTTTAGAGCAAATCTAAGAGGTGTAGTTGATGTGAAATTCTTTCTATTCAGAATGGAAAAACTTTTTGCTTAATCCCCAAAAAAATTACGTGAGCCGTAATTATAAGGTTTTTTACATGTTAGTACAGCAACAAACAATACAGTTCAGCGAGCATTCCTCTTTATATGATTTAATTATTCCAAGGAATAATCTTTTGAGAAAAATTAACGATTTGATAGACTTTTCATTTATCTACGATGAGTTGTTAAATAAATACTGCACCAATAATGGACGTATGGCAGAAAGTCCCGTTCGTATGTTCAAGTATTTGCTTCTTAAAACAATTTACACCGTTTCCGATGTTGATGTAGTGGAACGTTCGCGTTACGATATGTCCTTTAAATATTTTTTGGATATGAATCCAGAAGACGATGTTATTAATCCGAGTTCGTTGACCAAATTCAGAAAACTACGTTTGAAAGACACCGACTTGTTAAATCTGTTGATAAACAAAACGGTAACCATAGCTATTGAAAAAGGCATCATCCGTTCTAAGTCTATTATTGTTGATGCCACACATACTTTATCAAGATCTAATCCGTTTTTAGCCATCGATGTATTGAGAGAACGCTCCAAGTTACTTCGAAAAACAGTATACACCTTTGACGACCAATTCAAAGAACGTATGCCCAAAAAAAATACCGACAATGATTTAGAAAAGGAGCTGGCTTATTGCAAAGAGTTAGAAAAACGCATAGAAAATGAGCCGTCTATAAGTTCAATACCCGCTGTGAAGGAAAAATTAAATCTGCTAAAAGAAACCGTAGAAGACACTCAAGAAAATTTAACCCTATCCAAAGATACCGATGCAAAAATAGGTCATAAATCTGCCGAGAGTTCCTTTTTTGGCTACAAAACTCATTTGGCTATGACCGAAGAGCGCATCATTACCGCGGCTGTAGTTACATCTGGAGAAAAAGGCGATGGACCAGAATTACCTAAACTTTTAGAAATCAGTCAAGAAAACGGAGTTGATGTAGATACCATTATTGGCGATGCGGCTTATTCTGGAAAAGAGAATCTTAAAATTACAACTGAACAAAACATAAAAATAGTAGCGCGTCTAAATCCATCTATAACCCAAGGCTTTAGGAAAGATGAAGATAAATTTGATTACAATAAAGATGCCGATAGGTTTGTTTGCCCAGCAGGGCATTTAGCAATACGAAAAGCGCGCCAAGGCACTAAAGATGTCGGGGTAAATCAAGTAGATACTTACTATTTTGATGTCGAAAAATGCAAGCATTGCCCTTTAAAGGAAGGTTGTTATAAAGATGGAGCCAAGACAAAAACGTATTCGGTATCCATAAAATCAGAATTGCATCAAGACCAAATGGCTTTTCAAGAAACAGAATATTACAAAGAAAAAGCAAAACATCGATACAAGATAGAAGCTAAAAATAGCGAGTTAAAAAATATACACGGTTATGATAGAGCAATATCATACGGTATTACCAATATGCAAATGCAAGGTGCAATAGCAATTTTTACAGTCAACTTAAAAAGAATACTCAAATTAATGTAGAAAATGTAATCTACACGTGCATTTTACCAAATGAACCTGTATAAGTCAAAAACAGACACATACAATCAACAATAAAAAACAGTTACAAAATAAAACCGCTTATAACGGATGCTTAAAATCCTGTTATAAGCGGTTTTTTAATATCTAAAAAAGAATGTTGATCAAAATAAGTGATGTTTTTCAGTACCCTCAAGGAAGTCGAAAGTTTTAATGCCATAAAGGCAAACGAATGAATAGTTTTTTATTATACGAATTCTAAAAAACAGATAGAATTAGAGCAATTCAATTTAAATAAAAATTAGTGACAATTGTTGTAATTCGTGGCTAACTTTTAGTTTCATTTTTAAAAGCGAATGCCCTGCCGAATTTTATTAATTCGTGAATTCGTGGCAAAAAAAAGGTTATAAGGGACTTTAATCTCTTTTTATTCCTCTTTTTTATTCAACTTTTTAGCAACTACTTTTTTCTTGTATAAAGGGACAAAATAAGTAATGGTATAGTTTAGCCCTGCACCAAAATTACCATTGTAAGTTCTGTTAAAGCCCGGAATATAAAGGTTGTCAAAATTTGCAGGTTTGCGGTTAGAAACTAGTGTGTTTAGGCGAAGGCTAAAACCTAAAAACACATTGTTGAATATTTTTGCTTTTACTCCCGCCACAACTTCAATCCAGCTAGCGGTTAATCCGTTAAATTTTTCTCCCGAAGCAACAATGGGAACTTCGCCCCAATACGGATTTGGATTGTATATTTTATAACTGTTTAATTCCTGTTTAAAACTACTTAATCCGTATCGCAAACCAACGGAAATGATGTTTTCCATATTCAACCAGTTTTCGTACCCATTATAATCGAAACCTACTTTTAAATAGGATCCTTTAGAAGTTGTGCTTAATCGAGCGTCTTCGGTGGTTTTGTTTTCACTTCCGAGTTCGGCTGCCAGAAAATATTTTCTCGTCAGGCGGTAATCGCCCACAAGTTCGATTCCTTTGTAATTTTTATCATAAAAACCACGGGTTAGTTTATACAAATCAGCCCCAACTCTCACACCATACCGATCCTTTTTCACGGGAATAGTGTCTGTTTTTATAACGGCTGTTGCGGAAGGTTTCGCTTTTGCTTGTTTTGGAGGTGCTGGAATTTCGCCTTCTGTTTTTTTTATTTCGGGTGCAGCATGAGTTGGTGCAGTATCTTGTGCCTGCACCAAAAACAAAGACATCAGAAAGTAAAAACTAAAAAAATACTTTAATGTGTGTTTCATATTCATTATCAATGTTGTTTTTTTCAACCGAAATGTATTTCATCCACTTTGGATTGGTACTGGGTACGGCAGTTTGTGTATAAGTATTATTTGGAACAAAGTCAAAAAGGGTTTTGTAGCCACAAGCTCTCGAAACAAAAACATTTTTTCGTGTATAATTAAAGGTAACTTTATCTTCGTTTACCAATGAAGGGTTGGGATTTCCATAATTCAATATAAAACGGTAAGTAGTAATATCGGCGTCTGTTTTTAGCGGAATCGAAAGCGTGTTTGCGTTAGTCAGGTATTTTGAGTTGTCGGTCGAATTGTTGAAAATAATTCCTTGAGGCATTCCTTCTCCAATGACTTTCATGTTGGTCACGCTTTTTAAAACTGAAGAATTGGCAATATCATAAAATTTAATTACCAGCCGTGGCGTTGTAGGCGTATTGGCATCGCAAATGTCATCTTTCTCACAGCCCGAGAAGCAAAATGTAGCAATCAATAAAAGCGTAACTATTTTTTTCATAAACCTTAAAATTTCAATGGCAAAAATTTAATTTCGATAATTAAATGACAACTATTTTCTTTCTAAAAGCACCACATTTTCTACGTGATGTGTTTGCGGAAACATGTCTACTGGTCGCACGCGAGTAACTTTGTATTTTTCATCCATCAAAGCCAAGTCGCGCGCTTGTGTCGCCGAATTACAACTTACATAAACGATTTTTAAGGGTTCAATTTTCATGATTTGATCGATCACGTCTTTGTGCATTCCGTCGCGTGGTGGATCTGTAATAATGACGTCGGGTTTGCCGTGTTGTGCAATAAAACTTTCGTTAAAAACTAGTTTCATATCCCCAACATAAAACTCACAATTCGAAATAGTGTTGCGTTCTGCATTCGCCTTGGCATCAACAATGGCTTCGGGAACACTTTCGACCCCAATGACTTTTTTAGCATCTTTAGAAACAAATTGGGCAATTGTTCCTGTTCCTGTGTATAAATCATACACAATTTCATTGCCAGTCAAGCCAGCAAAATCGCGCGTAATTTTGTATAATTCGTACGCTTGGTCGGAATTGGTTTGGTAAAAAGATTTGGCATTAATGCTAAATTTTAACCCTTCCATTTCTTCTAATATGTAATCCCTTCCTTTATATAGTTTGATATTTTGATCGTATAAAGTATCGTTGGCTTTGTTATTAATCACATATTGCAGCGAAGTAATTTGCGGGAATTTCTCGTAAATATGATCCAAAAGCAATTCTCTGCTAACTTTGTCATTTTCGAAAAACTGAACTAAAACCATAATTTCTCCTGTCGAAGCGGTGCGCATCATCAGGGTTCTCAGTAGTCCTTCGTGATTTCTGGGATTAAAGAAGGTCAGGTTATTTTCATTGGCAAAAGTCCGAATGGTATTGCGAATGGCGTTTGAAGGGTCTTCTTGTAAATGGCAGGTATTGATGTCTAGGATTTTGTCCCACATTTTAGGGATATGAAAACCAAGAGCATTTCTATTTCCTAAATCCTCGGTGCTGTCGATTTCTTTTTCGGTCAGCCAACGGCTATTCGAAAACGAAAACTCCATTTTGTTTCTGTAAAAGAATTGTTTTTCAGATCCTAGAATCGGTTCAAACTCGGGAAGTGCTATTTTTCCAATGCGTTGCAAGTGGTTCTTCACTTCATTTTGTTTGTAAAACAATTGTTGGCTGTAATTCATATTTTGCCATTTACAACCGCCACAAACTCCAAAATGTTCGCAAACGGGTTCGATTCGGTGTTCTGAAAATTCGTGAAATCGTACCGCTTTTCCTTCGTAATAGGCCTTACGCTTTTTGAAAGTTTGCACATCGACTACGTCGCCAGGAACAACATTGGGGATAAAAATTACTTTTCCGTCAGGGGCTTTTGCCACCGAAACGCCTTTTGCACCTGCATCGAGGACTTTGATATGATCAAAAACGATTTTGTTTGTGTTTTTCTTTGCCATAGCGCAAAAATAAGGCTTTGGATGGTTTTATAAATTCAAATTTGGAAATATTTTTAAAAAGTCTCTTTATTTTCTATTTGTCAAAGGTAAAAGAAGAGATAATTGTCGATTTCTATGAGAATGGAATTGCTTATAATAGACTTGAAACGAATATTTTAGGGTCTGAGGCAAAGCAGGAACGAATTAATCTTAATGAAATGGGAAATACGCAGTTTAAAGTTTTTTTTAACACTTTCATCGAATAAAAGTATCAACTGTTTTTTATTTATATGACCTGAATTCGATTCTTAATTTATTGTGGTTCTACTGGATATTTTGTGAAAGTTGTAAATTTACAAAATGGAATACGACATCAGAACAATACTAGAGAAAATTATTTTACCCATCCAAGATGGTTGGAAGTTATCTAAGTTAGATATAAGCGAAGAAAAGCTAGAAGTGCATGTTTATCTTTATTATGAGCCAAAAAAATATAAAATAGGCGATTTAGAATATGACCTTTATGATGATAGAGCGGAACGTAAATGGCGACATTTAGATTTATGGCAATACAAGACATTTATTTATTGTAATTTGCCAAGATACAAAGACAGCAATAACAAAGTAAAAACCATCGATGTTCCTTGGGCAGAACCTTATGAGCGGATGACTTGGTTACTTGAAAAAAAACTTTAGACACATTACAATGCACTAAAAGTCAGAGTAAAACGGCGAGATTATTAGGCTTAAGTTTTGATCAAGTACATAGAGTAATGCACAATTTTGTTGAACGAGGAATGAGTAAAAGAAGTGCCGATGATAGATATTATTATTTGAGTATTGATGAAAAATCAGTCTCAAGAGGACATGATTATTTTAGTATTCTATCGGAGGAATCTACAGGAGTAGTTATAGATGTTGTTGAGGGTAGAACCAAAGAAAGTGTTGACAAACTTTGCAACAAGCTCACTAAAGACCAGCGTGATGAGGTAAAAACGATATGCACAGATATGTGGGATGCTTTTATATATGGAGCAAAAACACACTTCGAAAAAGCGATTCATTGCCATGATAATTTTCATTTAGTAGGCTATCTCAACAAAGCCGTTGATAAAGTCCGAAGAAGAGAAGTTCGTGAGGTAGAAGAATTAAAAAAGACAAAGTACATTTGGTTAAAAGACATCTCTAATATGACTGAAAAACAACGAATTATATTTGAATCCATCGACAAAGTGAATTATGAGGTCTCTAAAGCATGGAGAATAAAAGAGAATTTTAGAGACATACAATTTAGGCAGAAAACCAAAGAAAATGCTTTTTTAATACTAGCAAATTGGAGACGAAGTGCCCTTTATAGTAAGATTCCAGAAATAGTAGAAGTAGTAAAAATGTTCGACAGGCATTTTCAAGGAATATTAAATGCAATAGTAACAGGCTCTAATAATGCTAGAGCAGAAAGAATAAACGGAGCAATTGAAGAACTAAAACGAATAGGACGTGGATACAGAAATAAGCAAAATTTCAGAACCGCTATCCTATTTTTTCACGGAGACTTAAATGGCTTTTCACACAAAACCCAGTAGAACCTTTATTGTGAATAAATCCTTATATTGAATACAACTTCCTTATTTTATCAATAATAGAGGGGCGTTACTAAGGCGCTAAGTTATTAGCCGTAACTCTGTTTCTACACACGGAGAACTCCACGGAGTAAAATTAATAATCGAACTCAGGTTATTGGCATAATATTGAAATAGCTCTTGCTTATTTCTTTAGTAGTGTTTTTGCTATTGCTTCTTCGGCGAGAGGATTCATGATTTTATATCCAGCTTTGTTGGGGTGTACTCCGTCTTCTGAATAGGCCGATTTTAATCCTTTTTGTTCATTGACCATGGTCGAATAATAATCAAGATATAGAATTCCGTTGGCATGGGCATATTTTTGAATCATTGTATTGAGTGTTACAATTTTATCTGCTGGGTAAGATCCTGTTTTCCAAGGAAAGTCATAAGCAGGAAGTACAGAGCATAAGATGACTTTGATGTGATTTGCTTTGGCCAATTCAGCCATCGAAAAAATATTATTGGTTATCATTTCTAGTGTTGAAGGACCTGTGTTTCCAGCTATGTCGTTGATACCTGCTAAAAGGATGACTACGGCAGGTTTTAAATTGATAACGTCTGCTCTAAAACGAATCAACATTTGAGGAGTGGTTTGTCCGCTAATGCCACGATTTATATAAGGTTTTCCAGCAAAAAAATCGGGATCAAGTATCGACCAACCTTCAGTTATAGAATCGCCCATGAATACAGTTCTTTTCTGGTCTGGCATTGTTTTTTCTAGAATTGTATTCTCATTCTGGTATTTATTTAAATTTGGCCAGTCTTGAGCAGAGGCTTTTTGTCCCATAGTAATTGATAAAAAAAGGATGAAATAAATTGATTTTATGTTTTTCATTTGAAGTCTATTTATAAGGGGCTATAATTGAAATATCCAATATATATAATAATAAAAAAGGTCGAAAACACCAATAAAATAAAGGCTTCACAACTAAAAAGGTCGGAAAAATGAAAAAATTAAAATGTTCATTAATTACTTTTTAGTACCATTTTACTACCGTTTAAAAGTTCAAAAAAGTTCAATATAAGACTATAAATACCATCTTTACCGGATATACATCCAAAACTACTATAAAAGCCGTAAAAACAAGTGTTTTACGGCTTTTTTATGCTTCTATAATTCAACTTTAACAGGTTTTTAAAAGCTTTTAAAAAGTATTTAAACGATATTTCAAAAAACGGTCTTTTTTGTATTGCGTAACCTTATGGGTAACCTCTTGGGTCACCTCTACTATACAAAAAAAAACGCTGTGCAGTACCCTATAAATGCACCTTTTCGCGAGTAAACCATAAAAAACGGGTTGTAACTACCCCTTTATTTCATTGCTTTTGTTTGTGCTTTAGTTTTATATACTTGATATTTAATAACTTAATTAGCTATGCATCCTTATTGAAGCTCTTACAAGTCCAATTGCGGCTATTTCGCTTAGTCTTATGTCTTTTGGGCTGTGGTGTTGGTTGTGGCTAACAAGCTTTATGTACTCATCTCCCAATTCGCTTTGATGCACAAATTTTATGGTTTTCATTGTACTGGTCTCGTCTAGTTTTACGGCTACTATATACATTTCGCCAAAAAATATCTGAGCACGCTCTACTGCAATACGTTTATATGCGATCATATCGCCAGATTTTAATAAAGGGTACATACTGTCTCCGGAGGCATAGATTGCTCCATCACAAGACGGCATACTGGGAATACTGATGTAATCTATTACTTTTTCTTCATCCACACCATTGCCATCAACAAGCGGCACTAACCCCATTGTGGCTTCAAGATTAAACAAGGGCACTCTTTGTAGTTCGTAAATTGGGTCTTTTGTTTTTCGATTGATTTCAATTGGCTTGGCAATTACTTCATTATTTGACTCGCCTATTAGTTCGGCAATACTAACTTGTAATGCTGTTGCAATTTTTCGCAATCTATCAAGAGAAATATCTTGTTTTTCGTTTTCATAATCAACATACGAACGCTTTGGAATACCTGTTTTGATAACCATCTCATCTTGAGTGATGTTTTTAACTTCTCTTATTAGTTTAATTTTCAGCATATTATAAAATAGTTGCGAATTATCGCAATAATAATTGCGATAATTCGCAATACATTTATATATTTGTAACATCAAAATGTAATAATAAAACGCAATTACAAATAATATTAACAATTGTAAAGATATGAAAGAGATTATAATACCAAATGAGTTTAAGAATAAAATCATAAAAGAATTTAAGTCTAACAGACCAAGTGTGAGATCGGCTTTGAAATTCTTTACTAATTCAGAAGCAGCAAAAAGAATTCGCCAACGAGCTAAAGAACTCTTAGAAGAAGAGTTGAAAAAAATAAATGATTTTGATGAACCACAAAATATTTAAAATAGTCCCAATTACAATTTAGCAAACGCAAACACTACCAATATCAACATCGCCATAATAAATGAAAACACACAAACGACTTCTAAGATTTTTGCTCCGATGTTATATCCGGGGTAAATTGGCTTATATGCCCTCGCTCCTTCCCGGATTTGTTCGTCTATATTTTCCACAATATCCATGCAAGTCTTGCGAAAAGAAAATAGTACAATGTATGAAGCGATTGTGCCGCAGAGGATACATACCAATAATAAAACAAGTGAACATAGGAGCAGGATGCTGTGATATGGTTTTTGAGATAAAGAAATCAATATGGCTAGAACAGCGGAGGCTGTGGTAACAAGATGTTTAACAAAGTCAAAAGAACTGCCTAGCATTTTATAATTAGACTCTTTGAACTCATCAAAGGAATTAGGAAGATTCATACTCATATTACTATTATTTAAGATTAGGAAACTCAAATATAGTAAAAAATCGGCTCACGTAATTTTTTTGGGGATTAAGCAAAAAGTTTTTCCATTCTGAATAGAAAGAATTTCACATCAACTACACCTCTTAGATTTGCTCTAAAGAGTTTTATTTTAGAATTAAATGATTCTGCGTTTGCATTTGTATGTCGTTTGATGAAGAAGTTTAAAATGGTTTCTAAATGATATTTTAAGCTGTTTGCTGCGGTATTAAAATCATTTAATTTTAATAATTTTGTTTTTTTCAATCCAGTTTAAAAATTGTTCTTTGGCTAATTCTTTTGAGGTTTGTTCATAGATGTTCCTGAACTCGAGAGTGTGTTTATATGCTTGATGTAAGTGTGGATAAATTTTGAATAACAATTCGGCTCTTACCTTCTGATTAGGAGTCCATTCATTTGTTTTTTTAGCAATAATATAACGGCTTCTAGCTAATAATTGTTTTGGAGTGTCCTCATTTTCAAAAACGATAGGAACATATTTAATTCCTTGTTCTTTGGCTATTTTAATGGCTTGATTTTCTTTTTCAATTGCTTCCCATCGTAACTTAATTCTTTGATGTTGCAAGGCTTCCATTACCAGCTTTACTACGTGAAAACGATCGGTAACCAAATTGCTTTCTGGAAAACATATTCTTGAAGCCAATTGCATATTATTAGCCATATCAAGGGTAATTTCCTTTACCAACTTCCTTTTTTCTAACGGAATTTTGTTTAAAACATCAATAATATCTTGACTTTTAGTGCCTTTTATAACTGCTACTAATGTTTTTTTCTTGCCTCTACCGTTTTTATTGGTTACAAAGGTATAGAGTTCTCCTTTTGACAAACTTAACTCATCAATTCCTAGATTTTCACCTATATTCTGAGGATAAATCAAATAATCTTCGGAGTGATTGAACTGATCCCAATCCTTAAATCCACTAACTTTTTTCTTGTAATGGCGTTGCAATAAATTGGCTTTGACTCCGTAATAACTGGCGATATTACTTATCGTATCTTCTCGGGTCTCGACCTGTATCTTTTAAAAAATCAGAAAGTTCAACGGTCAATTTTGAACCTTCTGCTATAAAAGTATAATCACTTTTAACTTCTATTGATTTATCAAATTTATTTCGCCATCGACGCCTTCTAATGCCTAAATAAACCGCCTTTCCTCTAATTGGAAAGTCTTGAATTAAAGTTCGTTCGTAGAATCCTTTTGACTCAAATTCATTCAAATCATAATTATTTGGCAGTATGTTTTTCTCATCTAAATAAATGAATAAACAGTCTTTCTTTGTATGTAAATCTCCTAACTCTTTGAAATCGACAATATCAAAATGTATCAATAGCCCTTCTGGTAAAAAGGAAGAAAAAATTGAAAAATCCATTTGTTTTTTTAGACAAATTTAGAACTTCTCCCCAACTTTTTTATGTGAGCCAAAAAATCCCGCCACGGCTTTGCGTGGTTCCGACACCACGGCGGGAACAAATTAATAATCATTCAGTATGGCACAAAAAGAAAATCCATTTGAATACCATGACGAAAAACTGGGTGTGAAAATAAAGTATTTAACCAGTGATCGATGTTGTAAGGAAAGTCTAAAGTTCATTTCGTACAAGGCAATAAACCAAAGAATGAATAGTAAAACTCAACCTGAAAAACAGTTAAGACGAGCCTCACTCGGTTTTGATGCTTTGGTAGAGTTTGACTCTTTAATACAAGAGTGGCGGGATGCCTTGGTTTTTAAGTTTGGTAAGCCCGTTGAAAAAATAAGAGCATCGTTCTTTGAAAAACATTACATAAGCGACAGAAAAGCGTTTGATTTTTTCGCAGCTCACCGTTATGGTGACGATGACACTAAAAAACTGCCTCCTGAAGCAATTGAACTTTACACCTATAATGCTTCCATGTTGAACACGATACTTGAAGTAAGGCAAAAACGAAAATTATACGCCAAGTCATTAGGACTTACCGGACAGTTTGATATATGGCAGAGTTTGAGCAATGATGTCAACGCTTTTCAGCAAGTTAACCACGATTTACCCACCACAAAAGACAGTTTGAGGCATAAAGTAAACCGGTACATAAAAGAGCGTTATTCATCAATAATCAGTAAAAAATACGGTTCACGAAACGCTGCAAAAGTTAAAGATGATGAGCAATTAGCTCTTATAGAAATTCTTTTAGGCAAACATCAGAATCTTAATAACGAGCAGATTGTAAGACATTATAATGACGTTGCCGGAGTAATTGGATGGAAACCTATAGATGCCGGAGTAATTGCTCACAAACGTAAAGAACTCGATTTATATGTATTTGCGGGTCAGCACGGAGAAACCGATCTCATGCACAAAAAACACATGCAGATCAAACGAAGTAAGCCGAGTGCTGCGATGTTGTTTTGGACAATGGACGGCTGGGATGCCGAGCTTCTTTATCAAAAAACAGGCGTAAATAAAGACGGAAATTCAGTTACAACCTATCATAACAGGCTTACGGTAGTCATGATAGTTGATCCCTACAACTATTACATCGTTGGATATGCAATAGGCGAAAAAGAAACCCCTAAGCTGATAAGACAGGCATTAAAAAACGCTCTTAAACATACTGAGGATTTATTTGGAGCTAAATACAAGCCCTATCAGTTGCAAACAGACCACTATCAGATTAAGAATCTGAGACCAACTTATGAAGGTACAACGGTGCATTTTACGCCTGCAAAAGTGAAGAACTCTAAATCGAAAGTGATTGAGCCATTTTTCGACAAGTTCAACGAAAAGCACTTTCAAGAGCAAATGGTTTTAAACTGGTCAGGACACAACGTAACTGCCAAAGGCGAAAACCAAGTAAACGACGATTATTTATCAAAACACCGTCATTTATTCCCGGATAAAGAGGGTTGCATGAAACAAATTCTAAAGGCGATTGAAACCGATAGAAGCCAAAAAGTGGAAGCATTTGTAGAAAGTTTTACCGCTTTTGAAGACAAAACCGAAATGACAATAAACCAGTTCTTACGCACTTATGGGCAAACAACCGGATATACCAATAAAATGCAAGGAGATGGTTTAACACCAACAATAGAAGGGCAGAAAAAATTTTATGACTCTTTTGATATGGATTTTAGAAAGTATATGCACGAAGATTGGATGGTGTTTTATGACACTAACGATTTGAGCCAAATCTTAGTCAGCAATGCCAAAGGTCGAGACGGTCGATTGGTTGAAGAAATTGGAACAATGGAGTTTATCCTAACCGAAAAGTACATTCAGCCAATGGCGTTGTACGATCAGGAGAAAGGCGATGCACAGCAAAGGCAATTAGTGTATGATTACAACCGCCGTATGGACAACGAAATTATTTTAAGAGGCGTACAACAGCGTGAAGTCTTAGAAGATTTATTCGACAAGCATCCGAGATTAGATACGCTTAAAAAATTAATGATTCCGGACAGTCTCGGGCAACACAAAGATCAAAAGTCATCGGAACGCTTAGAAACAGCAACTAAACGAATCGCTGCCAAACAGGAAAAGAGAGAAAAAGTATTAGAAGAGTCTAGCTGGCAGGAAATCCAGACCAATTATTTAAAAGATAAAGTTAACCTAAACAAATACACTAATCTATGATTACAACAAGCCAAAAACAACAGATTACCGAGGCACTTAACCAATACATGGAATTGCACGGACTTTCAGGCAATGAAATTGTAAAGCGTTCAGGCGTTAACGAAAGTTATATTTCGAGCATCAAAAACGGAGAAACTACAGTAGGTAAATCTGAAATAAAAGACAAATGGTATTTAATGATTGCCGAATTTGTCGGGTTTTCTCTAAAAAAAGAGTATTGGGCAATGAAAGAAACACCACAGTTGTACCGTATGTTTTCAACCCTTGAAGACGCCAAAGAAAACGGACTAACAAACATTATCATAGGCGAAACCGGTTCAGGAAAAAGCTATATATCAGATGTGTTTTTAAAAGCCAACCCAGTTGATACTTTCAAAATTGTAGTAGGTTCACTCGACACAATTGGCGATTTGTTAGATAAAATTATAGATGCTCTAAAAATCGCTACACCAAAAACCAAGAGTAAAAAAATTGGAGAAGTAGCCAAAAAACTAAAACAATTAAAGCTCGAAGGTCAAAAACCGCACTTAATTTTTGACGAGTGTGAGTACATGAAACAGCCGGCACTTTGTTCTATGAAAGAGTTATACGATGCTTTAAAAGGAATTTGCGGTATTACCCTAATTGGCACCAACCAGTTAACCGATAACCTTGACAAGCTTCGAAAAAAGAACCGTTCTGGAATTCCGCAGTTTTACCGCCGTATTAAATTCGGAATACGTGAATTACCAAGCATTGACCGCAGTTTTTCAATGTTCTTAGACAAAGTTGAAGATAAAGGATTGATTAAGTTCTTAAAACAAAACTGCGACAATTATGGCGAGTTGCACGATGTGTTGGTTCCGGCAATGAAAGAAGCCGACAGAACGAGCCAGCCACTCACCGAAGATTTTGTTAGAACCATATTAGGAATGCCAAAATTACTATCAGCATAGTATGGCAGAACTAAAAAGAGCATTAACCGTATCAAATGTACTATCTGTAATTGTATCGTGCATCAAATTTACAGGACGCTTTTTTGATGTTTTTGGCAATCCGCAAAAAAAAGGGCGCTGGTTTATTTGGGGGGAAAGTTCTAGCGGAAAAAGCTCCTTTGTCATGCAATTAATAAAAGAGTTTGCCATGACTGAAAAAACAATACTAGTTTCGAGAGAGGAGGATTTAGACGACGAGAATTTACAGGACAGACTAAAACTTTTTCTTATGCAGGATGTCGCCAAAAATTTCAGTATGGTCGATGACACCTTAGCGCAACTTACTGAACGATTAGAACGAAGAAATAGTGCACAAGTAGTAGTGATTGATTCAGCTCCATACTTTTTTATGGGCTACACATTTGAGGATTATCTGAATTTCAGGAAAAAGTTCAAACATAAAACATTGGTTTTTGTGGGTCACGGAAAAGGGCAAAATCCAAAAACCGAATTTGAAGACAGGATAAAGTTTGATGCCACACAGAAGGTAGTTGTAAGCGGTTATTTAGCCATAAACAAAGGAAGAAAATTTGGACCAAACTCAACCCAATTTGTGGTTTGGCAAAAGGGATATCAGGATTTACACGGACAACAGTAAAACAAAAGAAGCATGAAAACAACAACCGAAAACATAGAAAAAATATTTGACGAATGCCCAACAATAGAAGACTTCTATTTTGAACTATACATGATATGGTGCGAAAGCGTTACGATTAACTCTACAGAATTTCAACAAGTACTTGCCTGTGCAAGTGTAAGCAGATGGTTTGCAATGGAATTTTCAAAAATGATAAAAGAATACGAGTTATCAATTAGTAAATATCCTAATGCTACAGCTGCCGAATGTTTTACACTGTATATCTCTTGGATTTACAAACTATTTTCTATCAATCCAAAGCCACTTTTGGAAGTTGCTAAAAGGAAAGAAAAAACAAGCACTAAAGCAATAGGTATTAAAGTACCAACCTCAATCTTTAACCAAAACTAATCTTATGACAAATCAACAACTAAAAAATAAGATATCCGAACTGGAGCAGTGGCTATTCGACAATTCATCAGAACACGAAGCCCGTCCCATGATAGAAGCCGATTTAAGAAACGCCAAAGAGCAGCTGGCAAACTTTAAAGATTAAGTTATGAGAGAATACATACCATCTAAACGACTTGTATTACTAGGATTAGTTCTACAATATGACACAGAGGACACTCCGTCATTTAAAGAGCACGAACGCTTTGCTATCAATCAAGAAAGAGCCAAAGTTATAGCAAATGACAATAGTTATTCTCAATCTGAAACTGTCGAAGCTAAAATAGCAACGATACTTATTGATATTAGAAAACACAATTGGAAACCATTAAATGAAATTCAATATGTAAAAATTATCGGAAACTTTTAAAATCAACAACATAGAAGCAAAAGAACCAACAACAGTAAAAAATTAATAATTATGGAAACACCAACATTCGACATTTCAAAACTAACACCTGCAGAAAAAAAAGCAGCAATGTCACAACTGGCAAAAGAAGCTAAAGCAGAAAAGGATAAACGTAAAGGCGATGTAGCCACACTCAAAGAATTGGGAACGGAATTTTTGACCCAAAATATTGAAGCTCTCGTCTTTCGTCAGGTCGACATGGAGAAAATGATAGCCAAAGTTTTTAAGGACTTATCAAACTATTTAGAACTAAAAGCCAATATCTACGGGTTGGATAGATTAGACCAGGACAGCCATACCGTAACACACCCCGACGGTTCTTGCAGCATTACTATAGGATATAATCCGGGAGTAGTTTTCGATGGTACCGAAACTGCAGGAGTTCAAAAAATAATGGATTATCTAACAGGTTTGACAGGCAACGACGACGAGGAAAATGAAAATACAATCAAACTTTCAAAAGCAGTTAAGTTTTTTCTAAAACCAAATCTTAAAACGGGGATGTTGAATCCTGGGAGAATTGTTCAACTCAACCAAATGCGTTCCGATTTCAATTCGCCTGAATTTGATGATGCAATGGACATCATTGTTGACGCTCAAAACAAGACCAAAGGAAGTGCTTATGTATCAGGTTGGAAGTTGATTGATTTAGGCGACAACAGAATTAAAAAAGTAGAATTCAGATTTACGGTATAGCCCTAAAAAACAGGTTAGTTCGGTGTTCCGAGCGTGAGGGCTTTTGCGGGTTCGATTCCCGCTCGGGAGCAAATTTTAAAACAACAGCAAAATGAAATGGAATATCCAACAACACAAAACAGGTAGTGGACAGCAAGAATTGCAAGTAATCATTCTAGTAAAAGAAATGCAGGAAACGTGGGCTAGTGATTCTGAAACTTGGTGTAGCTCTTTTAAAGACAGACTCAGGGACATACCCAAAACAAATTCTTATACGGCTGAATACGGATATAAAGCCACTCCCAGAAATCACACGAGTTTAGAAGTATGGAAAATGAAAGTTAATGGAGATTTTAACTATAAAATGTTCACAGTAACAAGAGAGTGAAAAACAAAGTAAACTAAAAAAACAACAATAAAATGGCACATAAAAATCAACCGGAATTTAACAAGCTAATAGCTTTCGATGAATTGATTACTTCAATGGCGACACCTAATAATCCTAAAGCATCGGAAAGTATCCAATCTTTATTAAATGGACAAAATTATCTTCAAAAAATCCACGATGAGGCGTTTGCACTAGGATTTGAAAAAGGATGTGTAGCAACCAAAAAAGTAGATGAACTATGACAGCAACTAAAACCCCTCCAATCTACAACCCAAAAGGCCCGATAACAACGTTTCAAATTAATCGCATTATGCACAACTGTAATTATAATGTGGACATAAAAGCGAATGGGTACAATGGGTCACCGAAGACGTGAACTGCACGAGTCTAAGGTCTATTACCCAAGAGCAAGCCGTTAAGATAATACGACAACAAACGGGCGATGTCAAACCCCACGTAAGTGAAAACTGGGGTCTATTCGACAAAGACAACAGCCAGCACAAACGCATCCAAGCCAATTTACGAGCTGCTAATATAGTAGTCCAAAACGGAAAGTGGGGTGAGGTTGCCGACATGCAAGGCTGGTTTAGGTTTTTAAAGAGTGATAAATCACCAGTTAAAAAGCCTTTAAAGAAAATGACAGCAATCGAAGTTTCTAAAATAATCAAGGCTTTGGATGGCGTAGTAATTTGGAAAAAACTCAATTTAAAATTATGGAAGAAATTAAAAACGATTTGCACTGGTTAATGTTTTACTGCTTTTTGTCTGGCTTTGTTATGGCCTTAGCTATTTGGTGGAATTGGCCAACTAAAAAGAAAAAGAAAAGGCGTAAATCTAAATACCCAAAATGTGATTGCAAAGATGTTAACCAATGTAGTAAATGGTGCCATGCAAAACATTTATTTAAAAAAGACTCTGACCGTGGACTCGTATAGTATTGCCGAAATATGTCCCCACGACATTGCCGAAATAAGAGTAATTGAAAGCGTTGTCACATGCGAAACTACCGTACTCGTTTGCACTGAATGTGGCGATTATTTAACCAAACCTAAAACAGAATGTTAAGATGAAAGCGATAACAAGCCTAACACAAGTAATTAAGAAGCTCCAAAAACAAAATCTTCTTACTGATGGACATATATTTTATCTGTCAGATTTTCATAAAACAAAAATTGGAAATTCAGTTGCCAATAAATTAATAAGCCTCAGAATAGTTGAAGCAACAAAAGGACTAGGAAGCTGGTTTGAGAAAGAATGGAAACTTCGAAAGCCTGTTGGTGAACATCTTGGTGTAAAAATCTATTATGATCAATCACGGAACCAATTCTTTTTTGATGTTAAAAAAGGTCAATATGATTTAGACCTATACGAATATTGTATTAACAAAATTGATTATTTACATCGATTAGGAGAAAAATTAAAATGATGAAAGTAGAACTTAAAATTTCTAATTATCAGTTGATTTTTTTAAATGAAATGATAGCCGATAATACTCCAGACAACCCACACGGATTAAATAAAGACGCAAAAGCGGGGTTCTATTTGATAACTGAAATTGCAGGTAAACTGCTAAAAAAAGCAATAGACAAAAAAGGAGTTTTAAAGCCTTTTAAAATAGCTTTAAAATATTATGAAGCTTTTGCACTGCATCAATTCCTTTTAACCTTTATCGACTACGAAAAGACCGAAAAAAGAAGGGTAACACGTGAAATACTCGGACTGTTAAATCAAAAACTAACATAATGGAGCAACTTACAACCTACAGAGCCAAAGGCAAAGAAATAGGATTGGTATTCCTATTTAAATACGATTTAAACGGCAATTTAAAGCTCTTTGAAATCTCGGAAGGCGTATTGGATGATAAACAAATGAACTGGTTGTTTTCAAAGAATTTCACAGCTACCGAAACATAGTAAAAACGGTATGGATGAAAGAAGAAAAATACACCAAGGTTTTTGAAATTAAGGTATCCCCCGCCGATTTGTCTTTTGATATGGGATGGTTAATATACAATCACAAGCTTGCCAAACAAGATGCGGAAAAAGCCTTTAAAAAGTTAAATGAAGCCGAAAAGATACAATTTTTCATTTCCCTTTCCCCATACGAACGCTATTTAAAAACAAGCGGAATTGCCAAATGTCACATGGTCACTTATATCAACAAGCGATATTACGAAAACGAATACCCCGAAGCGGTAAGCATAAAGAAATTTAACCCAATGCTAGCCGATTTTGCAAGAAGTAAAACATCAAGAAAATAATTATGAAAAACTTATTTTATTTTATCACAGGAGTATTGTTTATTACTCTTATCTCAGCAACTACAGTTAGTGTAATGACTGTAAAACCTACTACACCAAAAGTTACTATAGTTAAAGATTTTAGAGCTATGTACGGATTAGAACAAGAAATGCGAAATTTTATCCTCTCAAAAATAAAAGAGGGTTTATTGTCAAATCAGTTTCAATGATGGATGACGAAACTTTTTCTAAAGGAATTATAGTAATGGAAAAATACTAATTTTTAAAACAACCAACGATGTCTCAGCATAAACAATTTACTAAAGTTACTAAAACCTATTCGACAAAAAACAAGCTGCAGCTTTTAATACACGATCATTTAAAGAAGGTTGATTCTATACTTTTTTTGAATAAGCAACACGCATCAAACTATATCAAACAGCTGTATGAAAACGCCTTAAGGGAATATAAAGGTAATGCAGCAGTTCCTGAACTTAAAACCTTTGAGGGAAACAAAATGACACTCATTATTATGTTGATGATGTAATTAGTATTTCAATATATAACGTTCAAAACGATTTGTCATGATACTAGGATTTAGCACACAATTAAACGACAAGCCCACTTGTTTTATTGAAAGGATATGGAAAGGGCTATTGAATAAAAACTTTAATTTACTGGCATACAACAGGTTTAGAGACGAAGCCTCGATATGTAATGTAATAAATCAATGGGATTTCCCTGGAACAAAAAACCAAAGCTTCACACTCTAAGAGACGACCCAAACGATCGTTGGCATACGGGAATGATGATTGATTTTTTTATCAATGTTCGGACTAAAAAAATGTTTCGGTTTGCCCCAAAAATACCAGTTATCAGTACACAAGAGGTTTTTATGACCTATTATCACTCCGATATAATTCAAATTTCAATTGATGGTAGAGAATTGTTTAGTTACACCGAAAGGCTTGAATTTGCTGTAAATGATGGTTTTGATACATGGGAAGACTTTTTTAATTACTTCTATCCAAAAATTAAGGAAGCAAAAAACGGGTGTTACACACCTAAATTAATTCACTGGACTGTTTTAAAATACTAATCACTACGGAAACCCGTAAAGAACAATAAAATTAACTTATTACCTTTGAAATCATGCAGGAAATTTGGCAAGAACACCATCAGAAAATCGCCGAAATAAACAAACGCCACAAACGCAATATTCGCATTTTATTTATTTGTAGCGGAATATTTATAGCAATTGTTATTTACTTTGGGTGGATTTATTAATATATTTGAATTATGAAAAAATTATTACTACTCACAACTTTACTGATAACTTCATTCGCTCAATCTCAGAATAGTGCGGCTACGCAAGCAATTATTGACAGAGTTAAACAAAATGATGAGCGAAAATTGGAAGAAAAAAAGGCGCAGGAAGCGAAGAGGGTACTGAAAAACATCACTTATTTTGATCAACGTTCTTTTTTAGATATTAAAAAACCGCTTATAACAGGATTTTAAGCATCCGTTATAAGCGGTTTTATTTTTGTAACTGTTTTTTATTGTTGATTGTATGTGTCTGTTTTTGACTTATACAGGTTCATTTGGTAAAATGCACGTGTAGATTACATTTTCTACATTAATTTGAGTATTCTTTTTAAGTTGACTGTAAAATTGCTATTGCACCTTGCATTTGCATATTGGTAATACCGTATGATATTGCTCTATCATAACCGTGTATATTTTTTAACTCGCTATTTTTAGCTTCTATCTTGTATCGATGTTTTGCTTTTTCTTTGTAATATTCTGTTTCTTGAAAAGCCATTTGGTCTTGATGCAATTCTGATTTTATGGATACCGAATACGTTTTTGTCTTGGCTCCATCTTTATAACAACCTTCCTTTAAAGGGCAATGCTTGCATTTTTCGACATCAAAATAGTAAGTATCTACTTGATTTACCCCGACATCTTTAGTGCCTTGGCGCGCTTTTCGTATTGCTAAATGCCCTGCTGGGCAAACAAACCTATCGGCATCTTTATTGTAATCAAATTTATCTTCATCTTTCCTAAAGCCTTGGGTTATAGATGGATTTAGACGCGCTACTATTTTTATGTTTTGTTCAGTTGTAATTTTAAGATTCTCTTTTCCAGAATAAGCTCCGTCGCCAATAATGGTATCTACATCAACTCCGTTTTCTTGACTGATTTCTAAAAGTTTAGGTAATTCTGGTCCATCGCCTTTTTCTCCAGATGTAACTACAGCCGCGGTAATGATGCGCTCTTCGGTCATAGCCAAATGAGTTTTGTAGCCAAAAAAGGAACTCTCGGCAGATTTATGACCTATTTTTGCATCGGTATCTTTGGATAGGGTTAAATTTTCTTGAGTGTCTTCTACGGTTTCTTTTAGCAGATTTAATTTTTCCTTCACAGCGGGTATTGAACTTATAGACGGCTCATTTTCTATGCGTTTTTCTAACTCTTTGCAATAAGCCAGCTCCTTTTCTAAATCATTGTCGGTATTTTTTTGGGCATACGTTCTTTGAATTGGTCGTCAAAGGTGTATACTGTTTTTTCGAAGTAACTTGGAGCGTTCTCTCAATACATCGATGGCTAAAAACGGATTAGATCTTGATAAAGTATGTGTGGCATCAACAATAATAGACTTAGAACGGATGATGCCTTTTTCAATAGCTATGGTTACCGTTTTGTTTATCAACAGATTTAACAAGTCGGTGTCTTTCAAACGTAGTTTTCTGAATTTGGTCAACGAACTCGGATTAATAACATCGTCTTCTGGATTCATATCCAAAAAATATTTAAAGGACATATCGTAACGCGAACGTTCCACTACATCAACATCGGAAACGGTGTAAATTGTTTTAAGAAGCAAATACTTGAACATACGAACGGGACTTTCTGCCATACGTCCATTATTGGTGCAGTATTTATTTAACAACTCATCGTAGATAAATGAAAAGTCTATCAAATCGTTAATTTTTCTCAAAAGATTATTCCTTGGAATAATTAAATCATATAAAGAGGAATGCTCGCTGAACTGTATTGTTTGTTGCTGTACTAACATGTAAAAAACCTTATAATTACAGCTAAATATACCAAAAAAGGAGTAGAAATCCTAAGCTTTCTACTCCTTTTATTTATCAATTTATTCGAAAAAAGACTTTTTCAGTACCCTCGGAAGCGAAAGATGCTATTTTCAATCATCCAAATGCTGATTATATTCTATCATTAGAAAAATTAGATCTGGCAGGTGTTCGGAAAATTGCAGATGAAGTGGCCGCTAAAGCGAAAACAAAATGGGAATTTATAAAAATAAACGAGGATGAAACAGTGGGCTATTGCAGGGTTATATATGTAGATGCGTCTTATTCATCTGAACTCAAAGAAAAGATTAAAAACGGCTCAGAGACTTGTGATAATTGTTTAAGAGTTGATTTTAATTTGTATTTTGAGGGAGAAAATAAAGATCTTGAGATAAAAGGAAATAAGAAATATCGGTTCAAAGAAGTTAAAGGTAAATATTTAGATCTATTCCCTGCTTGGCAAAATATTTTTCGTCCTGATGTTAATTTTGAGAAAACAGTAAGTGACTATGATAGCCAAGAGTTAATACAAAGGACAATAGGTATTATGTACAAGCTAAAAAAGCAGGGCGATAATTGGACACTCGCAAATTATTCTAACATTTCAAAGCCCACTCTATAAAAGTGGGCTTTTTTTATGCAATAAAAGTTAGGTTGCAGTATTTATAATAATTACATAATTTTGTATTATGACTCCATCTAATCAGGCAATAGGAATTAAAAACAATAAGCTTTTGCGTTATAAGCTTATTATGGAGCTGTATAAGAAACACAAAACCGAGGATATTCCGGACGCTGTTATTTTAAGAAAATACATTTACCCGGTTTACCCAATTTCGAGAAACTACACTTCACACAATTCTTTGTACACCGGTAAACAAAGAAATTGCTGAGTTGGAAGCAATAAAAAGCCAACAGTTGAGAATGGCAATTTAAACGTTGTGCATTCCAATGGTATAAGTAACTTCATATTCCTGAATTCCATCATCACGTTTTATCTTTTCATTGCTGTACGCATCATAGCACCCGATGTGTTTTCTACTTTTGTACCATGTAATTTAGCGTGAACGCTCTCCATAATATCCCATATTCCCCAAGCTTGATCCTTTTGATTTTGCGGTGCCCGGGCACTAGAGTTGGTTAGTTTTAAATTCGCAATACTCAATACTATTGTTCCGGTGGCTATTTGGCGGTTTTGGGGTGTTACCGTTTTGTCTTTTCCAATATCGCTATACTGCAAGCTTCCAATATCAATTAACACCAAAGGGAATTGGGTTGGTGGATTTGGCGAATAATCGTCAAGTTGCCCCCAATCCTCGTCTATGTATTTCAGTTCTGCAATTGTGTTTAAAATGCCTTGTATGTTCTGTAAAACTAATTTACTCATGATTTTATATGTAAGTTTTGGAAATCGTAAATATTACGGTTTAAGTTTATTAAAGATTTCTTTTTCGAGTTCTTTCATGTTTAAATTTACCACATGATCAATTCTTTCCCTGATCACAGGATGATCACCGATGAACTGACGTTGTTTTATTTTCATTTTGGAACCTACTTTTTGTAACGCTAATGCTTTCCACATAGCAGCTTCGGCAGTTAGCTTTTTGTTTCTTTCGGTTTCTCTGACAACCACATCTTTATCCTTATTCCTTTTTAGCGTTATTGCGCCGTCACTCTTGTAAAACATAGCCCAAAAGAAACGTTTCATTCGTGCTGTAACAACTATCTCACCGCCCTCATTTTGTAAATTAGCATACGGTTGTGAACTAGTCCAGGATAAATCAGTATTTGTTTGTCGGGAACGCATCGAACGTCGTAACTTTCCCGAACGCATCAATAAACTACCTTTTCGGTTGGGTATTTTCGTGCTTTCCCAAGCTTTGTCAAAGAAGCCTTTGCGGTCAAAATTGCTGTCGAACTCCTCCGTTAAATCCACACGAAGATCAGCCAAAATGTTTTGTATGAAATCTTGCATTACTTTCCAATTTGTTTTTTGACCGAACTTGCACCGGCTATTTTAGTATAAGGATGTGCTGGGGGGAAAACTACTTTTTGTATGCCAGGATTAAACCTAAATATCTCAAGTCGGTTCTTGCCGTCCTTGCCTATTTGCGTAGTTGCTGTTTCTCCCGCTTTATTAGCCTTATCGCTGTTACTTGTAGTGTATTTACCCTTTAAAACTTCTACAGTAGTACAGCGACATTTCCAACCATTTAATGGGGTATAGTATATCCAAAAGGGGTCAGACTTTGGCAGTGTAATGCCATTTAAAGCGGCGTGTTCTTCCCGTACCTTATTATCATCTGCGGTTCTGTATTGCAACTCATAACGGTCGCTGTTTGAAAACTCATTCCATTTGGCCGCCATTTGTGATGACCCAACAGAGAACTCATATTCTGCCTCGAGATAATTTTTATTGTAAGTTATATTTAGCTTATCAAATTCGCTTGACAGTTCATTAAAAGGCTTTAATTTCCTTTGTCATTAAGCAATAATTTTGAAGCTTCAAAAAGTTGGGCATGGACTTTCAATCCACCAAATAAGAAAGCATCATTTTGTAATGCGGTTCTCATTACCTCTGGCATATCATTGTCAGTAATGCCTAAATTAAATATCTCATAGGTTTGGCTTATCAAATCCTGATATACTTTTTTCAGTTTTCAAGTCTTTTGGTTTATAAGAACCAATTTCATGCAAACGTTTAAACGCTTTTTTTACCAGTATTTAATAACTGTTTAGATAAGTCACCAATTGACAAGGTTAATCGATCAGCCTCGAAGTTACAATCATCACAACCACACTCATACAGCTTAGTAATTCGTGAGTGGAATGCCCCAAAATATTCAGGGCTTAAACGAAAAAATCCGCATCAAAATTTTGCTTTAGTGGAGTGTTTGGATTTGATTGCTGTCTTAATCCAATCAATTTAAATCCAAAAGT
>CP051546.1:2106139-2358698 GCA_012837155.1 Flavobacterium sp. | reverse complement strand
ATGAGGCATTGTTCAGGTAATGGTAGCATTATGGGCTTGTCACTCGATGCAATTGTTTCGTATGGTAATCCAGCCGATGGCTCCTCTATTATAAACGACAGAGTTATTGGAATTCGTTTTACGGAAGCCTCAAAAGAATTCAAACAAGGAGATAAGTTCATGGAAATGAAACTTCCCTTCTTAGCAATTAATGTAATCCCACAATCATAGAAATGGAAAAACAAGAAATTACACAAGAACAAATCAATGCTTGGAAAGAGTTGTACGAGGATGTTTGGAGAATTACGGTGGATGGAAAAGTAGCTTATTTAAGAAGCCCTGACCGTAAAACGTTGAGTTTTGCCTCTAGTGTCGGAGCGTCTGACCCAATGAAGTTCAATGAAATTTTACTAAAAAACTGTTGGTTAGCCGGTGATTTAGAAATTCAAACAAATGATAAGTTGTTTTTATCTGCCAGTTCTAAACTTGCTGAGCTTATTGAGATCAAGGAGACCGAAATGGTAAAGCTCTAAAGGCTGCCGAGGTACAAGACAATGATTGGATACGCATTAGTAACGCTCAATTGCGTTACTATATGCACATTCAAGACCCGGATAGTCTGGGCGATATGGAATGGGCAATGCGATTAAAAGAATTGGAATGGATTAGAAAATCGGAAAAGACAGAACCTTAGCTTTTTTGATATAGCATAATTGAACCAACGATAAAAAGATACAAAACACTAAGAACTAGACCTCCTTTTAATATAGTAATGGCTTCACTTCTTTTTTTGGCATCGCCATAAATCAAAAAGTAGACAATCATAAAGGGTAAGAATAGAATGCCGATTAACCTGGACGAAAACAGCCATCGTCCAAAATTGGTTACAGCAGAAACGCCTCCAACAATAAGATAAATACCAAGAAGAAAAATCATGTCTAATGTTCTAAGTTATACGTTAAGCCTCCAAGATCAGATTAGTGCTAAATTACAAAAAATTGGCATTACATCTGACACTGCGCTCAATAAATTTGGAAACTTACAACTACAGGCAAAAAAAACGAGTCAATTACTCAAAGATATGGGGGGCTCTGTAGGCTCCTTAAGAGAGAAGTTGAATTGTTAAAATCAGAAAAAGAATGGATTCCCCAAAGTAACATTCAAGCCATTCGAAAGTACAATACCGAAATCAAAAATCTCGAAAAAGAGATTTTACGCCTCGACACTATCAATGGTAGTGCATTTAAACGCAACTTAAAAGGTGCTATTAATAACCTGCCTTTTGCGGAATTGATAACTAATCCAGTTGCCCAAGCGGGTGCTGCGTTATTCCAGTCAGGGAAATGGCAATGAGTTTTGATGAAGGGATGGCCAAGATTAACACTACGGCTCAGTTAACCAGTGATGGTGTTGCTAAATTGAAATCTGATTTAATTACAATGGGTCGTGATGCGGGTGCTGACTTAAGTACGGTTCCTGATGCCTATGAAAAAATATTAAGCCAAACTGGGGATGTTGCTTTAAGTACGGATATTTTAAAATCATCTTTAAAAGGGGCTAAAGCGGGGTTTACCGATGCAGACATCGTGGCTGGTGCCTTGGCACAATCTTTATCCTTAATCGGAAAAGAAAATACTAACGCACAGGAAGTAATGGACACTTTCTTTGCTGCCAAAAGAGTTGGTGCCGAGAATTTAAAGACTTTGCGAATAATATGCCAGTACTGATATCTGCGGGTAAAAATTTAGGATTGACCTATAAAACCACGGCTGGAATTTTTGCTTATATGACCGGTAAAGGAATGAAAGCGGAAGAAAAGTGCGACTTTGATGCAAAATGCTTTCACGGCATTGGGTAAAAGCGATATCACAAAAGGCTTGTCAAAAGCGGGTATCAAGATATTTGACAAAAACGGAATGATGCGTGATGTTGGTCTGATTTTTACTGATTTAAACAAGAAAATGGCGAACATGAGCGATAAAAAGAAATCTAACTTTCTTGAAAAGGTCGGGTTAAAAGATGCTCAGGCGAAAAATGCCTTTTCTGTTTTGTCTTCTGACCCCGCAAAACTGCAAGAAGCCTTAAAAGCGACTGCTAATGCACAAGGTGAAACGGATAAAGCCTTTGAAAATGCCCAAAATCCAATGATGCGAATCACCAAGATGTGGAGTGATATTCAAGCTATTGCTATTGCAACTGGAGGAGTTTTAGGGGTTGTATTGGTTCCCGTTTTAGGGGTTTTAAGTACTGTTTTAAGTGGCGTTGCAGATAGTGTTGGCTGGTTATCTCAACAAATACAAGAAGGAAATCCTTGGATTGTCGGTTTAGCTGTAGTTGTTGGAGCCTTAACGGTTGCTTACTATGCTAATTCAGTAGCATCGGGAGTTGCTGAGACCTGGACAAAAGAAAAATAGTAACCGATAAACTGGCCGCATTTTGGACAGGAGTTTGTACTGCTGCCACAAATTTATGGGCGGGTGCAACATGGCTTTTGAATAGTGCTATACTCACATACCAATGGCAATTATTGCAGTAATAGCAGTCATAGGTTACTTAATTTACGCTGTGGATGGTTGGGGAGAAGCATGGAAACATACTATAAACGGTGCGAAATTATTATTTCAAGCTTATGTAGAAAGTGTCAAGCTATATTTCAATACGATGGTTAATACTGTTATGATTGGAATCAATTTGATAAAAAAAGGCTGGTATGAATTCAAAGAATCGGTTGGAATTGGAAACAGTTCAGAAAATCAAAGCATGATCGCAAAAATCAATGCCGATACAAATGCAAGAAAACAAGCCATCATTGACGGGGCTAAAAAAGTTAAGGATACCGCTTTAAAAGCTAAAGACGAATTTGTTTTGGCAGGTGGTTCTTTACATAGCAACGGAAAAGGTTTTGGTACCATGACAACTGACATCAAGAAAAAACTCGGACTTGAGGATAAAGGTATCGCCAAACCAAAAGTACCAGGAATAGGCGACAAAGGAAAATCAACAGGATTAGACAATACAAAAGATAATTCAAAAACGAATGAGGCCATTGCCACAGGCGGAACTAAAAATACTGTAGTCAACATCACTGTGGGGGAAATGGTAGGTATAAAAGCAGGAACGGTTAATGGTTCAAATGAAACCATTGAGAAAAGCCGGAAGCGCAATGGAAGATAATATTTTAAGGGTTTAGCAATGGCATCAAGTGCCGCATCATAAATTATGGCATTAGATAATCAAGATATATTGTTTGCATCCTTATTAGGCTCTGCTGCTGTAGGGAGTGTTCAACGGTTCAATAGTTTGCAGAACGAATTGGCAAAACGAGTATTGCCACCTATCCCTTTTTTGCCATTGAAAAACAATGAAGGGATACAAAAAGATGATTACCTGGAAACGTTTAATAATTTATGGCAAGCGGATACGCCACTAACGGAGAGTCAACAGTTTTTCCCTTTGAAATTTAGTTTTTCCGATAATGGACCAACTTGGTTGTTTCCTTATGAGCCAATGATAAGCATTTCCAGTGGTAACGTATTGCCGAAAGCAATGTAGCTAAACAAGGGGATGCTTTTCGAGGAACCGTAAAAGAACGTTGGTCGATGAAAGATTGGGATATCACTATTACAGGGGTTCTATTTGGAGCATTATTGAAAGGAAAACCAGAGGATTGTTATCCAAAACAAAAAATGATAGAACTGTTTGAGTTTATGAAAGCTGCAAAAAGTATCAATATATACAATCATGCTTTGTTGGAATTAGGAATTTTTAAAGTTGTAATTTATGATTACAGTTTTCCATTTACAAAAGGCGAGAATGTCCAGGCTTATGAAATTAAGTGTAAAAGCGATGATGCATTCGAATTATTAATAAAAGACGAAAAGGAAAATGTTCTTTAATTTGACATGGGATATTTGGTTTTATAACGAATCTGGAAAATACCAACTACGAACCCTTAAAGAATGTGAAGTATTTTGTTCCGTCGATAATCTAGTGGACACAGCCACAATTACACTTCCGGAGGCAGTTCTCAATACTGTTTTAAAGGTTCAGGATAAAATTGGCAGAGGCACTAAAATGGTTATAAAATATGGCTACGATTACAACTTAGTAAAAGAGTTTGAAGGCTATATAAAAGAGATCACAACCGACAATGGTTCTTTGAAAATTGAGTGTGAGGATGCTCTATTCTTATTTAGAGTAGCTGTAAAAGATATTCAGTTGAAGCCAACAACTGTTAAAAAGATTGCAGAATATTTGGTTAGCCAAATTGACCCTTCTTTTAAAGTTGTTTGCCCGGAGTATAATTTGGGATATGAAAAATTTGTAATACATCAAGCCACCGGTTATGATGTTTTGAAAAAATTGCAGGAAGAAACAAAAGCCAATATTTATTTCGACACGGCAAAAAAAGAATTGCACATACACCCTCCATACATTCAAAAAGGGGGCGATGTTCTGTATTCTGCTCAAAAAAACATTAGAAGTGCTTCTTTAGAATATAAAAAGGCAATTGATAGAAAAGTAGAAATAACAGTTGAGAGAACGGGTATTGATGGTAAAGTAAAGAGTTTTAAGAAAGGAACAACCGGAGGCGATTCTGTCACTTTAAAAGTTGGAGCGATGAGCGATGAAGCAGCCAATAAAGTAGCGGATGCAGAATTACTAAAAAGAAGCGCAGACGGTTACGAAGGAAGTATTGATACTTGGTTAATTCCGTTTGTCGCCCCAACATTTACAGCCAAATACATTGATGAAGATTACCTGGACAAAACAGGAAAATATTATGTGATTAGTGTAAAAACAAATATTTCAGCATCAGGAGGAAAAAGAACAGTTCAGCTTGGAGTAAAATTAGGAAATGGATAAACTAGCAGAAATAAAAAAAGCTTTACAGGCATTTGGACTAAAACCAAATTTACCAATGACAGCCGAGGTTGTATCAATCGAAAACGATACTTGCACGGTAAAGTTGAATAGTAATTTAGTTCTTACCGATATTCGACTAAAAGCCACCATTAGTCAAGGAAGTGATTATTTTTTGCTAGAGCCAAAGATTGGAACGGATGTAATAATTATGAGCCAAACGGGAGAGCTATCGGGTTTGATTGTTATAAAAGTAGATCAGATTGCACGATTCGTTTATAAGCAAAACGGATTGGAAATTTTAGTAGACTCGAATGATGGCAAGGTTTCCATAAAAAATGACACATCTGATTTTAAAACAATATTGGTTGATTTAGCCACACTATTAAAGCAACTAAAAGTTTTTACGCCAGTTGGACCAAGTGGAAATCCTTTGCCTGATTCTATTTTAGCAATAGAACAATTTGAGAATAAAGTAAAACAATTATTCAAATAATATGCCACTCAATAAAGAAACATTAAAAGCAAGTATAGTAGCTATTATGAATGATATGCTTACACGCGAAGAAACCTCTATTGATGAGTTTGCCGACCGTTTGAGTACAGCAATTGATAACTATGTAAAAGAGGCTAAAATTGATTATGTAAGTGGTTTGGCAACGGCTACAGGTGGCGGGCCCGTAACGGGAGTCTTTAACGGAAATTTATCATGAAAAGTAAAGGATTACAAGTAATAGACAATAGTGACGGTGGTATTGTATGTGATATAAAAATATCACCCATTCGAGATAGTTCCGGTAAGATTATCCAAGGACTTGTAATAGGAAATACACTTGAACAAAATATGGCTTTCATCTTGACTGGCCAGCAAGGTGATTTTAAGTCTAATCCTGATTTAGGTGTTAATATGGGTGAGTTGCTTTTAAGCGATGACTTTTTAGAATATCGCCATAAAATAAGATCTCATTTTGTAAAGGATGGATTGAAAATAAAAACATTGGATTTGTTCGATGGCAAACCGTTTAAAGTAGATGCAACTTATGAGTAATACCATAGCTTATCAAGGACAAAGCTTTATCGACAAGGTTTTGGAAAATACGGGAAGTATCGAAAATGTTTTTCAAATGGCATTACTAAATGACATTTCCATAACGGATGATTTGTCAATAGGAATGGAATTAAAAATTAGTGAGGCTACTAACAAGAGGATTGTAGAATTGTTTGGAGAGTTTAACAGACCTGCGACGGCACTTACAAATCAAAACTATGAGCTAATTGTTCCCGATGATGGTATTGGAGCAATGATCATAGAAAACACATTTATAGTACGATAATGGGAAGAACTAAAACACAAATTAAAGCCGAAATAACAACACCGTTTATGGCAAATGAAAAGCTAGCCATTGTTTATGGCTATGCCGTTGGAGCTTCGTTTGAAACAGAGTTTTCGCTTGTGAGTTTAGAGAATATCATTTTTGATATTGTGACTTTGGCAATTTTTATACATGAACAATTTTTGAACAACACAAAAAAGAAATTGACGAGAAACTGGCTAACCAAAAATCGGGCACGCTTCCTTGGTATAGAACCATGGCATTGGCTTTTCAATATGGGTTTGATCTATTGACCGACAGTGATAAGTTTAATAACGGAACCGCTACGGATGAACAAATTCAGGCAAGTAAAATCGTAAAATATGCCGCTGTTAACGAAGGGTTACAGGATTCACGGGTAATCATAAAAATAGCCGGAGAATCTAACGGGGTTTTGGCACCGATTACCAATGCTGAGCGGGAGGCTTTTGAGGATTATATAAACGAAGTGAAATATGCAGGGATTAAAATATCGGTTATTAATTATTTGCCGGACAAGCTGGATTTGACACTTCAAATTTATCGTGATCCTTTATTGATTGACGCAAGTGGTAATTCCATTTTAAATGGGGGTAAGCCTGTTGAAGTTGCAATAACTGAGTATATGAAGGAACTTCCATTTAACGGAGAGTTAGTTTTGGCTCACCTTGTGGATAAGTTGCAACAGGTAGAAGGTGTGCGCATTCCTCACATAATCGAAGTGAAATCAAGTTGGATAGACCCTGCGCTTGGAGGATATGGAACACCACAACCCATAAACGTAAAAGCAATTCCAGAAAGTGGCTATTATGAAGTGCCAAATTTTAATAACATAACCTATGTGGTATAAAATTGATTATAACCGGTTGGGAATCGTAATGCTTCCTACTTTTCTGCGAAAGGCTGTATTGGTAAGTTATTTACAATCGCTCTTGGTTCCGATAGATTCTTTGTATTACAAATGGTCGGTTTTTAGAACGGATAATTTATATAAAGTTGAGCATACCGGGCAAATATGCTACTTAAGAAAAGTACTCAATGATAAGCTGGATGTTTCCTTAAGACGGATTTATATAGGTGATGGGAATCGATATAAAAGACCTTATTTATACACCACTTCCGAAAACCGCCCGAAATATTTAGGTACAATGTTCCTACGGCAGCGCGCAGATTATGCAGACACCGGTGTGGACTTTATAGTGTATGCGCCGATTGAAATTATAAACACATCTCCTTATGAACTAAAAGCCTTGATTGACTTTTATAAAATGGGAGGCAAACGATACAAAATAGAAGCAATATGAATTTATTTAATTTCATACAAACGGGAGGTTTCCCGATGGATACCGAGATACTTGACGAAATGCAAACCGCTTATAAGTTGTATAACGGGTTGGGTGCTTTAGCGGGTGATATTGCTATAATAAAAGGTTGTGCCCTTGTGGGAAGCACCGTAAGTGATGGTGTTGTTTACATCAATGGTGAAGTATTGGAATTTCGTTCGGGTATCGTCGCGGAGAATGTTATCATAAAGCAAGAAGTGCAAAGTATGGAATTTGAAGATGGCGGTATTAATGAGGTGCATTATACCCGATATGCCACTTTTGGAGTTGCTACGGTGAGTTATCCCTGGGCAAGTTTCAAAAGAGCATTTCCGACTACTGCAATTCCAGAAGCTTTGGCTTTGAAAGCAGACAAGACCCAAATAACGGAGGTTTACACCGAAATAGCTAGAGTGGATGCCAAAGTAAGTACAAAAGCGGAAAATTCTGTAGTTGACGCACTCATAAGAAGAGTTGAAACAATAGAAGAGAAACTAGGTACTATTGAAAGAGGAGCTGAAGTAAATGTCGCAAGTAACTGGAATGTTACCGACATATATTCTGATGCATATATTCATAATAAGCCAGCCATTGCAGTCTCTGACATTTTAGCCAGAGGCTCCTTTGATATTGGAGATTCTAACGGTACAGATACTATAAGAACCGTGTATTTTACTCAAATAAACACATACGATTATATGGTATTAGGTTCGATTCGTTCAAAAGGGACCAGTTGGAATAATGATAATGATGTGATATGGACGGCAAAGCCAGTCAATACTTTTGCATTCGAACTATATTTAAGAGAAGTGGCTGGAAATGTTCAAAATATAGCATTTGACTATATAATTGTTAAAAAGAATTAAACCATGGCAAAACAAGCAATAAATACAATTAAACAATGGTTTAAAAACTGGTTTAAAGCCAACCCAACAACAATTTTGGGATTGGCTTGATAGCTTTAGACATAAAGATGACAAAATACCTGTAGTAGATATTGAAGGAATCGACGAACTATTACAATCCAAAGCTGACAAATCGGTGTTCGATAATCATTTGACTGATAGCAATGCGCATTCTAATGAGTTCGATGAAAAAACTGGATGTCACTGCCATGCAGGAACATTTAAACGATGAAAATGCACATGCCGCTTTGTTTGATGAAAAAGTGGATAAGGTTCCAGGGAAACAGCTTTCGACAGAAGATTATACCACTGAGGACAAGAACACATTAGAGAGTTTGAACGCTTCATTTGGGACTAAGGAAGACAAAATCAATAAAATTTCAACAATAATCGGGAATGAAACTAACGAAACATTGTATCCAAATGCGAAGGCTGTTTACGATTCAGATGTTTACATGTTGGAGTTTGGGAAAGCCTATGCTGAAGGATTAATTCTACCAATACAAAACCAGATAGACGGTATTAATACGCTTTTAGCTTCTGACAATATTAATCTTGATACTATTCAGGAGATAGTGGATGCTATAGAAAATGTCGAGTCTTATTTAGCCACTATATTGGTAAATGATTTGACTACTGGAGGAGTTACTAAGGCATTGACAGCGGAAATGGGTAAGAAGTTAGATCAAATCAAACTGACTGCTACTATTGCTACGGATGAGGAAACGCAAATAGCAGCTGCCGTAACAGAAGATAATAAGGTTGTGAGTCGTTCAAAATTGTTTAATTGGTGGGAATGGGCAAAAACAAAAGCCATAACATTGACGAATAGTTTAACGATGAGAGGTTATAATATTTCACTTTTAACCTGAGTTCGATTAATAATTTACAAATTAAAAGGAGAAAATATAGTTAGATAAATTTGCACAAAAGGGCAAGAATTAGTATATTTAAAGTACTGAATTTCAAATATTAAACTAATAATTACCCTATGATTTGTTTCAATAAAATTACTGAATTATTTTGTATTACAGACGAGTTTTGTAAAAATTTTGAAAAAACAACAGAATCTTTTATTATTGGAAATAAACCAAAGAGAAAGCCCAGAATGAGTACAGCTGAAGTGATTACAATATACTATTTGTTTCATTTGGGTGGATTTCGTTGTTTTAAAAACATTTTTACATTTTTACGTACAAAAACACATGCAGAAAGATTTTCCAAATACCGTTTCATACAACCGATTTGTAGAGCTGATGCAATCTACTTTGCTGCCCATGACTATGTTTGCAAAAACCTGTTGTTTAGGTAATTGCACAGGGATTTCTTTTGTAGATTCAACCCCAATTAGAGTCTGTAAAAATAAAAGAATCAAAAGAAATAAGGTTTTTAAAGATGTTGCAACCACAGGTAAATCTACAATGGGTTGGTTTCATGGTTTTAAACTTCACATCGTTATTAATGATAAAGGAGAACTGTTAAGTTTCTGTGTTACCCAAGCTAACGTAGACGACCGTGAACCCCTGAAAAATGAGGGTTTTTTGAAAGATATATTTGGGAAATTATATGCCGATAAAGGCTATATTTCTGATAAATTACATAAACTACTGTTTGTTGATGGAATTGAATTGATAACCAGTATTCGCAATAATATGAAAAATAGCTTAATGCTTATGAGTGATAAAATTTTATTACGAAAAAGATCTGTAATTGAAACAGTTAACGATGAATTGAAAAATATTTGTCAGGTTGAACACTCAAGACATCGTTCAGTTACTAATTTCTTAACCAACCTAATTGCAGGAATAATAGCCTATCAATTCCTTCCTAAAAAACCTTCGATTAAATTTGACAGACTTGAAACCAATCAGTTAGTTTTGTATTAATAATCGAACTCAGGTTTTTACCTTCTTCGGGTACTTATCCTTATATTTCAATAAACTATGATGGTTTGAGTAGTGCAACAAATGCAGCCAACACCATGCAATGGGGTTATCAAAAACTTGCTTGGTACGCAAACGGATTTAGAACGGAATTGTACGCGACCAATCCAACTCAAGTGAATATACTCAACTTGCCTAATAAAGGAGGAATATTGGCTATTACTAATGATTTTGTTACCACGGCAGCAGGCACGGCAGCAATACCGCCAATGATTATTCCAAATGGGACTGGTGTAAGTGGAGGTCTTAATACAACTCCACAAAATGGAGCAATTGAGCGTGATTCAAATGGGCAACTTTGGGAAACTCATGGGGGTGTTAGATCTAGATTAATTACAACCACAGATGGTTTGATTTTGGTTGCTTACAAATGTCTTAACTCTATCCAGACTAATTTAGATACAGCAATTTCTTCAACTACACAGTATAACAGTAGTAGCAGTTTACTTGGCAAAATAGCAAACGTTTCAGTTCAGAAGCTTAATTCAGCTACACAAATTGTTAGCTCTGCATGGGATTCAAACCCTGCTAAACCAACTGTTGCAAAAGTTGAAGTTTTTCTCAAAATTAATAATGGTTTGTTTGCCACACATTACAGTGGATCTAGTGCAGTAAATCAAGTTAAAATAATGGAATATGTTGGCTTGAATAATTTTGGATATAAAAACTATCAAAGTCTTTTATTATTCAATATTCAGAATTCAGATCCCTTATTAGCACAATGGTCTACAGTAGATTTTGCTTTGCAAACTGTTACAGATGGTGCCCTTGTTAATACTGATAAGTCTTATTATTTGCGCGATGCTACCAATTCAAGAACATTTGGAGCTGCTGAGGCTTCCTTTAGCTTCGTTTTTGTTAACACGTTAACATTTGCAGACGCTACTAATACAGGAGGACTGAATTCAAGGACTTTGTTGCGTGCTAATAATTATGCTCTTTATATAGAAACAATCAGATAAATCAAAATTATGTTAATAATACAACCCATTTCAAATTGTAAAAACTTCACAGAAGTAAAAAGAACAATCAATATTGTCGGAATCAATATGAATTCTGATGCGTCAACATTTGATCTTTATTATCGCCTTGTATATAACAAGGAAGGGCAAGATGTAAGTCATTTATTTAACCCTCAAATACCTAATTGGCATATCGATAACTCCCAACTTATGAGGTGTAGGGATGAGAACTTTGCTCCAATCCATAATCCTGATTTTAAGGAGCAAAAAGATGAAAAGGGTATTATTACCAACGAAATCGAAAGGTATCTAACAATGCCCGCTTTTGATTATATCAAAATGCTGATGCTGGATATGAATGTGCCAATGAAGTCAATTATATCGGCATACATTTCCGAAGAGGACAAAGATGGAAGGTTTAATTTTTAAAGAAAAAAAATGCAGAAAATAACATTACTGAACATTAAAGCAATTTTAATCAAAGGGGAGAATCCAATTGAGAAAAGCCGTGTCTATGGTTCAAATAGAAAGAATGAATACCGTTTGCTGAAAAATGTAAACGTTGAACTTTCAAATGGCGAAATACATACCATTTCAAATGGTTTTAAGTGGGATTTAGCGAGCGTACCATCATTTTTACAAGGAATTATAAAACCCGATTCTGATGCCGAAATAGCCTTTTTGATTCACGATTATTTGTATGTAAATAAAATTGTAAGTCAACGATTCGCAGATCATGAGATGCTCAAATGGGAAAGAGCAGTCAACGGAACCCTAAAATGGTCATTCAGAAACATTGATAATTATTTGCGCTTTTGGGCGGTTCGATGTTTCGGAAAAAGAGTTTGGGATAATTAATAATTCCTAAGGAGGACGGGAAGTAAAAAAAGTCCTCCAACATTTAAAAACTTTCCGAGGGTATTTAAATAGCTACAACGCCAGCGCTGGAGGACTAATGTCTTCTTGTGCTGGCTTTGCTATTTTAAATAATCCCTCGGAGGTACAAATATAATCAATCATCAATCAAAAAACGAATCAAAATGGAATCAAAAAAGAAAATTTTTACAACGGCACCTTTACCGTTTATGGGACAAAAAAGGAAGTTTTTAAAGCAGTTTAAACCTGCTTTAAAATGGTATTCACCAATAGCCACTTATGTTGACTTATTTGGTGGCAGCGGTTTGTTAAGCCATACGGTCAAATCAATTTACCCTGATGCAAAAGTAGTTTATAATGACTTTGATAACTATAGGTTAAGACTTGAAAATATTGATAAGACGAATAAACTTATCAGTGATTTGAGAGTAATCTTGAAAGATTATTCAAAAGACAAACGAATAACAGGGGTTATTCGAGACCAGGTAATGGATCGAATCCGATTGGAAGATAATAACGGATACATTGATTATATTACCCTTTCAAGTTCGGTATTATTCTCAATGAAATATGCGCTTTCCTTTGAGCAATTGGAAAAGGAAACGCTTTATAATTGCATTCGCCAATCGGCTTATGATGCTACTGGGTACTTGGACGGGTTGGAAGTCGTGAGCCGGTGCTATAAAGAATTGTTTGCGGAATATAAAGATTTGCCGAATGTGGTTTTCTAGTTGACCCACCGTATTTGTCAACGGATGCAGGGACTTATAAAAGTTATTGGAAGTTAAAGGATTATTTAGATGTGCTACAGGTTCTTGACGGTACGAAGTATTTTTATTTTACATCAAATAAGTCTTCTATCATAGAACTTTGTGAGTGGATAGAAACAAAGACACCAATGTCCAATCCTTTTGCGGGTTCTACAACGGCCACAATGAATGCAACTGTAAATTACAACGCCAGTTATACGGACATAATGCTTTACAAAAATGAATAAATATCATCAAATCCTTAGCAAAATCCTTGAAAAAGGTAGAAATCAAACCAATAAAAAGGGTGCAATTACTTATCTTCTAAACCAAGCATTAGAATTAAAACCCTTGGATTTATTAGTTTTATTTGAAAGTCACGCTGTGGCCAAAAAGAAGTTAAGAGATGAATTAGATTTGTTCATGGCAGGAGAACGTTTAACAGAAGCGTATAGAGACATCGGTGTTACTTGGTGGGATTATTGTGGGCCAATACTAGTAAACAGCTATCCAACATACTTTGAACAACTGCCAAAGCTTTTAGAGAAAATCAACAAAGAGAAACGCACCTCTAAGAATTATGTGTTATTTCTAGGTTCTAACAATACTGAGAGTAATCAACAGCCGTGTCTAAGTCTTATTCAATTTCAGATAGAGAACGATAAACTTGCTGTTACGGCTTACCAACGTAGCTCTGATGCTAATCTAGGCTTACCAGCGGATATTTATCACTTGTACTTGATAAGTAAACAGATTGATTTGCCATTAAAAAGTATTACTTTATTCTTAGGCAATGTACACGTGTATGAGAATAATATAGAAAACACGAAAGCATTGCTTGAAGGGAATGACTCTAAATTTAATCTAAATGTGGCATAATTTCACAACCCAATAACACTATAAAAGTAGTAAATACTTCTCGTTTATCCTAGTGTTTTACATAAAAAAACCTCCATTTACGGAGGTTTTTTGCTTTGTTTAATTGGTATTTAAAGCGTGTTTAAATTGGTTATATTTGTCAAAAAAATGTACATCTCATTTTAGATTTATGTACATTTCATTTTTTCGATTATAGGTATAAGCGTTTAGTTCGCACTTGTTAAGTGCTTATTTTATTGATATTTATTTACAATTCACCATCTTTCTTATTAACACATCGAATATTGTATCCATATTTGACCTTCTGTTGTATCTAAAATGGTATTCATCAAGATAATTTTGCATACGGTCTTTACTGCAATGGTGATGAATTCCTCGGAGCCATCCTTTTATATTCATTATGTGTATATGTAGCTCTTTAAAGTTCTTTCCATCTTCTGATGCAACTTGTTTCAAATTTTTAAACTCCTTTTTTAAAGGTGTGTAACCTTTCCATTTATCCGAAACTACTTCCGCTTCGCTTGAAACATATTTGGTTAAGAAAGCACCTAATTCTATTGCCGAAGAATGTTCAATAGCCTCAGCGTAAGCTCGACCAACACCATCTTCTAAAATTTCAACAGCCAAGACAATTAATTTTTCAACCCTTTACTCCTTCCTTTTTTACCTTCTTCTGGACCTCCAATCACAAACTCATCAACGTGAATAACCCCTGTTAATGGGCTTTTTAGACTGCTCTTCATTACTTGCTGTAGTTTTTGTTTGAATGCCCAGCAGGTCATTTGTCGAAGTTCAAATTCATTACTTAATTCTAAAGAAGACATCCCTTTTTTCTTCGTACTTATTTTGAAAACAATATGAAAGGCTATTAGTATTGAAAATTTAAGCTTTTCAAACATAGTTCCTGCTGTTGGACTTTCATCATATCGGCACTTGGTACAACGTCGGTTATGGATGTTTTTTCCTTTCCCAAATTTATCATTATTACATCGTTTACAATTATAGCCACTAAGCCATTTTATCTCAGATAAATATTCTAAACAATCCTTATCTTCTTTAAATCTTTGGTTAAATTTTATTGAATTCACTCCTCTGAAAATATTGCGCTCTGTCATTTGACAAAGATAATTTATTTGCGACCTAAACGCTTATACCTATTCGATTATATTTAGAAGTCAAAAATAAACAATTTGTTTTGTTGATTGATATAATTTTAAGTTGAAACTTTTCAGAATAAATGAGTTAAGGTTTATAAAAAAAAGAAATTACAAAGAGTTATAGCGGATAAATCACTAAATTTGAGTGAACTTAAAAAATATAATTATGAAATGAGCATGGTCGCTATTGGATCACAAATACCAATGATGATATGCGACCCGAGCGATAGCGAATAGGCGAAGCAATTACATATGACCGATAAAAATCAATAAATATCAACACATGAAACGATATGCAACCGCAGTTTGGAAAGGGACACTTAAAGAAGGAGCAGGGCAACTATCCACACAAAGTGGAACATTAGAAAAAACGCAATATTCCTATAAATCTCGTTTTGAAGAAGGCATAGGAACAAATCCAGAAGAGTTAGTTGCAGCAGCACATTCAGGATGTTTTACGATGCAACTTTCGGCTTATATAACTGGCGATGGTTTTGAAATTGAAAGTATCGAAACCAAGTGTGACATTAATTTATTGGAGGGAAAAATTGTAAGCTCTCATTTAACGGTAAATGCAAAAGTAAAAGGAATTTCTAACGATGCTTTTCAAGAATTAGTCACTAAAGCAGAGCAAAACTGTCCTATTTCAAAATTATTCAACACAGAGATTAGTACAGAAGCTAGTTTGGTTTAGACTTTCAGCCAAATGAAAAGGCTCCGTTTGATAGTAAATTGAAATTGGGGGTGCATTTGTATTAATGAATTTTAGAGAATAATTTTTCTTTTGCCAAGATGAATAAAATAACAATCAAAATGATAAAATAAATTGTAATGGAAGAACTTTTAAGAATGGAAAAGACATTGGTAATCTGCGTCAGAAAGATAGGATTATTAGGAAACATGTTTAGCATTATGATAGTTCCGATATTTTCGCCATAATCAAAAAATCCAGAAAAAAGAGGAATTAGGCATAAATAGTATGAAGGACTGTCTAGTTTTTCTAGTTTGTTAATAAAATAAGCGAGTAGTAAGCATGAACTTACGCCAAAAAGAAAAGGATAAACTAAATCTACAGGAAGCTGATAGTACAAATAGGCAAATCTTCCTTTCTCTCCTAAAATGGTAAAAAGGGATTTTGCATATTCCGGAGTATAGCCCATAGGCATCATATCTAGAATTTTCATGTTCCCAGAGTAGCGCATCACTTTTGGAATTGTTATTAACAGCATTACCATATAGACTATATTAGTCAAGATAAAGAGAGACAGAACTTTCTTACCATCTATGTTTTTTTTGATAAAATCTTTCATTGTTGCGTTCGCATTATAATGATTTTTAATCAAATAAATCGGAAGACAAATAACGATCGCCACGGTCACAAATAATAGCGACAATCACTCCAGATTCGAGTTGGTTAGCCACTTTCAGCGCAACGGCAACAGAACCTCCGCTACTCATTCCTGCAAAAATACCCTCTTCGAGAGCTAAACGTTTCGTCATTTCACGTGCTTCTTGTTCGCTTACGTCAATAATAGTATCTACTTTTGAAGCGTCGAATATTTTTGGTAAATATTCTTGAGGCCATTTCCTAATTCCGGGTATTTGAGAGCCATCACTTGGTTGAGCACCAATGATTTCGATAGCTGTATTTTTCTCTTTCAAATAGGTAGAAGTTCCTATAATGGTTCCAGTAGTTCCCATTGCCGAAACAAAATGGGTTACCGTTCCGTTAGTGTCATTCCATATTTCTGGGCCTGTGGTTTTGTAATGGGCTTTCCAATTATCATTATTGGCAAACTGATTCAGCATGATGTAACCGCCTTCGGCGACCTTTTTGTCGGCATAATCCCTAGAACCTATAATTCCATCTTTTGCTGGAGTCAAAATGACAGTAGCGCCATAAGCCCGCATGGTTTGTGTGCGCTCTTTTGTAGCATCTTCAGGAAGTACTAACTCGATTTCTATATTAAATAATTGGGCAATCATAGCCAATGCAATTCCGGTATTGCCACTCGTGGCTTCGATAAGTTTGTCGCCTTTTTTGATGTCGCCTCTTTCTATTGCGGAGGCAATCATGTTATAAGCAGCGCGGTCTTTCACGCTTCCGCCAGGATTATTTCCTTCGAGTTTTAATAAAAGTTTTACATTTTTATTTTTTACTAAATTCACGGTTTCAACTAGAGGAGTATTTCCAATCAAGTCTAATAATTTTTGTGGCTTCATTTACTTTAATTCTTTAATTTTTACTTCGGTAATGGTGGTATTGGTTACGATGGATTTTGCAGGAATTGATTTTGTAATCCATGTATTTCCTCCAATAATACTGTTTTTCCCGATGGTAGTTTCTCCTCCAAGAATAGTAGCATTGGCATAAATGCAAACATTTTTCTCCACCGTGGGATGTCTTTTTGCATTTTTCATATCCTTGCTAACACTTAATGCGCCTAAAGTTACTCCTTGGTACAATTTTACATGTTTCTCGATAACTGTCGTTTTCTCCAATTACGATTCCAGTGGCATGATCAATAAAGAAAGGCGAGGCTATTGTTGCGCCAGCATGGATGTCGGTTCCTGTTATTTGATGCGCATATTCGCTCATCAATCTCGAAAACAGCAGCAGGTCTAAAAGATACAATTCGTGACTTAATCTATAAATGGCAATGGCATAAAAACCGGGATAAGCTAAATAAACTTCCTCAATGCTATTTGAAGCGGGATCGTTTTCTAAGATATAAGCAGCATCTTGATTCAATTTTTCGAAAACGACAGGTAGTTTTTCAAGAAATTGATCCCAGACACTATCACATAATTCCTCTGCCTTTTTACAAGCAATTTTTGAAATTTCCTTGAACAGTTTTTCAAGTTCATCAATGCTTTGGGTTAAAGGTGCATTGGCATCAAATAAAGTATAAAATAGTTGCTCAGTAAAAGCTTCTACTTTTGTCTTGATGCCATAATTAATGGACAAGTGGCTCTTTAGAGCCGCAATATTTTGAATAATTAAGTCTTTTGCCACTTTCGTAGAATTGAATGGTTAATTGGAAATTGTAAAAGTAAGGTGTTTTTAGAAATGTTGTGAGAATTGGCTAAAATAATTTAAATGGTAGCGAAAATAATAAATATAATAAGTTGAATATGAATTGCTTTTTATGCTAATCTCATCTTATAAAGATGTAAATTAGCCATAAATTGAAATTTATTGCCCCGAAATATATTTTTCAAAATACATTTATTCTTTTTCGGGGTTTTACTCATTTAAAACAACTTGAATAATGACAAATAAAATAAAGCTAAAAAGAAGATTTTTTCGTTTTTGGAAACTTCTTGGTCCAGGACTTGTAACGGGCGCGAGTGATGACGATCCTTCCGGAATAGCAACCTATTCACAGGCGGGAGCAGCCTACGGACTTTCGACATTATGGACAGGGATTATTGCCTTTCCGCTTATGGCAGTTATTCAGCAAATGTGCGCCAGAATAGGTCTAGTTACTTCGCACGGATTAACAGGAACGCTAAAAAAGAATTATCCAAAACCCATTTTATATTTAGTGCTTTTGTTTAGTTTTCCGGCAATTGTGATGAATATTGGTGCAGATATTGCAGGAATGGGGGCGGTGGGAAATCTACTATTTCCATCGATTGAGGCTACTTATTTTAGCGTTTTGTTTACGACAATTCTTTTGGGATTGATGATTTATTTGCCGTATCATAAAATTGCAGCTATTTTAAAATACCTCTGTATCGTGCTTTTGGTGTATTTAATTGTACCTTTTTTATCGAAACAAGATTGGTGGCAAATTTTAAAATCGGCTGTGATTCCCACAATAAAATTTGACAAAGATTTTATTGGAATTCTTGTTGGAATCCTCGGAACTACCATTTCTCCTTATTTGTTTTTTGGCAAGCTTCAATGGAAGTGGAGGAAATGGAACACAAGAAAAAACACTTAGTTGTGAATAAAAAAATCATAGATAATATGAAGCAGGATGTAGATTTTGGAATGTCTTTTTCAGGACTTGTTATGTTTTTTATTATTCTGACTACGGGAACTGTTTTGTTTGACGGAGGAATCCGACAAATTGATACGGTCGAACAGGCGGCTATGGCTTTAAAACCTTTGGCAGGAAATTTGGCCTATCTTCTTTTTGCCGTTGGAGTTATTGGTACAGGACTTTTGGCGATTCCTGTTTTAAGCGGATCGCTTTCTTATATTATTTCCGAAACTTTTGGTTGGAATCAAGGACTTGATAAAAAATTTCACGAGGCCAAAGCATTTTATAGTGTTATGGGTATTTCGTTGTTGTTGGGTTTGTCGCTGAATTATGTTGGCATTTCGCCAATAAAGGCTCTGATTTATACTGCCATTCTTTACGGATTGACTGCACCAGTTTTAATTGCGATTATTCTTCATATTTCTAATAATAAAAAAGTGATGGGAGAATTTACCAATAGTAAAACTTCAAATATTTTTGGATTCGCAGCATTAATAATCATGACAGCCGCTGCCGTAACCTTGATTTATTTAAATGTGTAGCCAATTATTTTTTTTAATTATGAAAGGATTGATTTTAGAAACATTTGTAAACATAGCCCACAAACATGAAGCAGCAGGTTAGAATAGCCGTTTCTTTAAGAAGGTTTTTATAATTATGGCGTTTGTCAATATAGTGTAAACCAACAATCGCAAAGAATAAAAGCATGCTATAAATGGCAGGATACACCCTGAAAGCGGCAGCAAAATTACCTTGTAAAAGTAAGAGCAAAGCGCGTTGACATCCACACCCTAAGCATTCTATGCCAAAGAGTGTTTTGCTCAAGCACGGAATCATGTATTTTTCTATATCCAATGGGTTTTGTTTCTTTTTGTAATTATACAAGAATCCTTTTCAATAATAAATGATGTTGTTTTAAAGTTCATTACTTTTGAAATCGGATACCAAGATACTAAATAATAATCAATGCGAATCAAGGGTTGAAAAAACATTAAAAAAGAAAGAAATTTCTTTGTAAAAATTAGAATAATAAGCTGATAATCAGTATATTTATAGTGTATCTAACGCACGTTTAAATATATGATTAATCAGCTTAAAGCCCTAAAATTAGTAAAAATATATTCCATAATCTGTGACAGATTTGAAAAAGATTTAAAATACACTTGCGAACGTTTCAGCAACAACCATAAACAAGATTTAACAGATCAAGAAATTATGACCATATACCTATTCACAGTTCAAGAAGAACAACGTTTTAGCATCAAACAAATTCATAAATATGCTTGTGATTATTTACATGATTGGTTTCCAAGACTTGGCTCATATGCTGGTTTTTCTAATCGTCTTAATCAATTATCAGAAGCTTTTCGACGTTTTTCAGCTTCATTATTTGAAGACTTTTTACCTTGGGATTGCTTAACTGATCAAAGTTTACTGGATTCGATGCCAATAATCACTTGCTCTGGTAAACGAAATGGAAAGGTAGCAAAAGACTTGACCGATAAAGGGTATTGTTCTACAAAAAGCATGTATTATTATGGAGTGAAGCTTCATGCATTAGCTTTTAGACGAGAAAATAAAATTCCTTTTCCTGAAGAAATTCAAATAACACCTGCATCTGTCAATGATTTAACGGTTTTCAAAGAAGCGTGGTCAGAAAAAACAAACAGAAAATTCTTTGGAGATAAAATATACATTAACGAGGATTTTTTTTCTGAATTAGAACAAGAGAAAAATTCAATTATGATTACACCAGTTAAAGCAATCAAAGGACAATGTCAACAAATAAAAAACTGGGATAAAGCAGCCGATGATTTATTTTCCAAAGCAGTATCAAGAGTTAGACAGCCCATAGAATCTCTTTTTAATTGGTTGATTGTTAAAACTGATATTCAAAAAGCAAGTAAAGTTAGGTCTAGCAAGGGGTTACTGGTTCATCTATTTGGAAAAATTGCTGCCGCTTTTATTGGACTAATATTTTAACCCTTGATTCGCATAATCAAGATAAAAAGAGCGCATGTTTACTAAAGGAGATAAAGTTTCGGTTTTGGATGAAGCTATAGACGGAGTGGTGGTTTCGGTAAAAGAAAAGGAAGTTACCATAGAAACCGTAGATGGATTTATGATGACATTTTTAGCTAATGAATTACTGAAACTAAGTGATTCTAGTAATTTAATGCATGCTATACAAAAAATAAATACGGATACTATTATTAAAGAAAAAGAGATTCCAAAAGCAAGAAGTTTTGTAAAAGAACGCAAAAATAGGCATGAAATTCCAGCTCCAGAGTTTGATTTACATATTGAAAAATTGGTTCCCAATAAACGAGGAATGTCTAATTACGACATTTTAACTTTGCAATCTGAAACCGCAAAGCGACATATAGAATTTGCCATTCGCAACCGCATTCCTAAAATTGTTTTTATACACGGTGTTGGAGAAGGAGTACTAAAAGCAGAATTAGATTTTTTGCTGGGTAGGTATGAAACGATTACTTTTCAGGACGGGAATTATCAAAAATATGGACAAGGTGCAACCGAGGTTTTTATTAAACAAAACAGCCAATAGATTTAACGATACTCATTGTGCTAAGTAAGTCAAAAATTTTAATGTCATAAAGTCAAATGAATGAATAGTGATAAAAAGATATTCATAATCAAAGACTTATATCGTTTTGTCAGGTTTCAAAATGCGACATTATACCATAGTTATCACTTACCTGTAAAAAAGCCTTTTAAAAATTTCGAGTTTAGTTGGTGGTCAATAAATCGCCATAAATATAACTATCTCCGAGTCTAAAATCGCTGCCTCCTTTTTTTAGCGTTACATTTTTAAGCACAATAGTGTGCTTAAAACCAGTTCCGCTAGTTGTCGTGGTAACTTCTACAATGCCGCTTACTCCTGAAACGCCGTTTACGCCAAACCATTCTTCGGTTACCGTTGGGAGTAACGGAACGGTTGTGTTGCAAAAATAGGCTGGTGTGAGTACGCCATTCGAATATAAACGATAGCTAAGTTTATTTTTAGTGGTGCTAATTAAACCTGTTCTTGGCGTATTTAGTGGTGTTACGCTATTAACAATCAAACTAGGATCAATATCTAATGTCAATGCCTCGCCACTAGTATAATTGTAAATTTGTTTAGAAGTACTGCATTGTTCTACTGTTTTATCAAAACCAAAAGGCAAAGGAGGTGCGCTTGAAACATAGTTCCCAAAAGCAAAAGTTTCATAAACCTGAGTTCCATTACCTTTGTCAAAAGTGATGTTTTTGAAAACAATATTATGATTGTATCCCGTAATTCGCGTGCTATTTTCGGAAGCATTTGTGGTTTTTATTGCTGTCGTAGTTATCTCAATAGTTCCTGCTGAAGCAGTCCATTGGTCAGTAACTGCAGGCGTTGCAGGCGGAATGGTTTCGCAAATATTGTTAGTAACTACGGTTCCGTTATAAAAGCGGTAAACTACGCGGTTGCTACCACCAATGTTTATTTTTATTGGGTTATCGGTAGGAGTTGGCTCGTTTATAAATGCACTTTTTGGGATTTCAAGGAGTAAGGCTTCTTTGTCTTTGAGTTTAAATAAAATATCATTGGTACTACAACTTTGTGTTGTAGTATTTTCAAAATTTATGGTTTCTAGTGTTAGATTACCGTCATCACAACTGTTTAATAGGATTACAAAAACCAACAGGCTTAGTACTTTTTTCATCTTAAATTAAATTTGGGTCAAAAATAGTGAAAAAATGATAATTGAAGCTAGGGAAATGCCAATTGATATTTCATAACTTTGTGCCGATGAAAAAAGTATACCTTGATAACGCCTCAACCACACAAATTCGCCCCGAAGTAGTTCAGGAAATGGCGAAAATTTTGTTAGAGGATTATGGAAACCCATCATCAACCCACAGTTTGGGCCGAAATGCGAAGCGTATTTTAGAGCTTTCTAGAAAGGCTATCGCTAAAGAGTTGAATGTTTCGTCCCAAGAAATTATTTTTACTTCCTGTGGTACCGAGGCCAATAATTGGATTCTTCGTTCTGCTGTCAAAGACTTGAAGGTAAAGCGAATTATTACCAGCAAAATAGAACATCATTCCGTTTTATACACCATTCAAGCGTTGCAGGAGGAGTTTGATATTCAAGTTGATTATGTTGCGGTTAAGTCTGATGGTAAAATTAATGTTACGAATTTAGTAGAGATGCTTTCGCAGGAAACAAAAACCTTGGTTAGCTTGATGCACGTGAATAACGAAATTGGGACTGTTTTAAATATTGAAAAAGTAGGGCAAATTTGCAAGCAGTACAACGCTCTTTTTCATTCAGATATGGTGCAATCTATTGGAAAGACGGAGATAGATTTACAACTAATTCCTGTTGATTTTGTGGTTGCAAGTGCGCACAAATTTCACGGGCCAAAAGGAGTTGGTTTTGCTTACGTAAGGAAAAATTCAGGATTGCAACCTCTTTTTTACGGAGGCGAACAAGAAAAAGGATTGCGTTCCGGAACCGAAGCGGTGCATCAAATTGCTGGAATGGCAAAGGCTTTAGAACTTTCATATTCTAATTTAGAAACAGAAAGAAATCACATTTTAGATTTAAAAAACTATTTGATTGCTCAGCTAGAACTTGAGTTTTCTGGTTTTAAAATTAACGGAACTCAGGATGATTTTTACACCATTTTAAATATAATATTGCCTTTTTTAGACGATAAAACGGCAATGATTTTATTTCATCTCGATATGAAAGGTATTGCAGTATCCAGAGGAAGTGCTTGCCAAAGCGGAAGTGTTAAACCATCCCACGTATTAGCAGAGATGCTTTCTGAGGAGGATTTAAAAAAACCTAACTTGCGTATTTCCTTCAGTCATTACAACAATAAAGAAGATCTTGATTTGCTGATTGAAGCATTGAAAAATTTAAGGTAAATTTTAACTCAAAATTTTATTTTAACCTTTTGTCATGGAGCAGCATTAGCTTTTATGATATTTAAACTCGAAGTGCGCTTGTTTTTTTTGACAGCAACTAGCCATAAATTATTTTTTTAATGTGTTCGAGCACGTTTTTTTATTATTTTTATTGTCAGTCTAAATAGATTATTTATTTTAGCCTGAACTTAATAATAGATTAAGATTTTTTTCTAAATCAAATTAAAAAATTTAACACCCTTTTTTATGAAAACTTTACGTTTTAAATCTCTTCTGATAGCTTGTTTGCTATTAATTATTGCTGATTCATCAGCGCAAATGATAAAAACGCCTTCTCCTGAACGCGAGAAAGGTCAAACCGATGTGCTGCGTTTGGCAGTAGCTCCAATTCCTGTGGTTCGTGTAGCATTCATTGGTTTAGGGATGCGCGGCCCTGGTCACGTAGAGAGTTTGGTTAATATCCCAGGAGTTGAGATTGTTGCTCTTTGTGATATGTTAGAGAAAAATACAAAATCTGCGAATGAAATGCTTGTAAAAGCCGGTTTTCCTAAAGCAAAAGAGTTTTTTGGAGATGAAAATGCATGGAGAAAAGTAACTGCACTTCCTAATGTAGACCTTGTTTATGTTTCAAACCGACTGGAAACACCACGCTCAGATTGGAGTTCAGGCGATGAAGGACGGAAAACATGTTGCAATTGAAGTGCCAGGCGCAATGACAATGGAAGAGATTTGGGCTTTAATTAATACTTCCGAAAAAACTAGAAAACATTGCATGCAATTAGAAAATTGCGTTTATGATTTCTTTGAATTGACTACATTAAATATGGCTCAACAAGGATTGTTTGGCGAAATCCTTCATGCAGAAGGGTCTTATATTCACAATTTGGAGCCGTATTGGGCAGATTACTGGAACAACTGGCGTTTGGATTATAATGCGACACACCGCGGCGATATTTATGCCACGCATGGTATGGGACCTGCTTGTTTAGCATTAAATATTCATCGCGGAGATAAGATGAATTATTTGGTTCTATGGATACAAAAGTAGTTAGCATTCCTGCTTTTATTAAAGAAAAAACGGGGAAAGAATTAGTAGATTTTAAAAACGGCGATCATACGATGACCATGATTCGTACAGAAAACGGAAAAACAATTCAAATTCAACACGACGTAGCCAACCCACGTCCTTATAGTCGAATGTACCAATTAACGGGAACAAAAGGGTTTGCTAATAAATATCCAGTCGAAGGATATGCTTTAGACTCAAAAGAAATTTCTTCTGATATTGCTCCAAACCATGAAAATTTAACGGCTCATAGTTTTGTGTCCGAGGATATAAAAAAGGCGTTAATGGAAAAATATAAAAATCCAATAGTGCGAGATATTGAAGAAAAAGCTAAGGAAGTTGGAGGTCACGGTGGCATGGATTTTATATTGAATTACCGTTTGATTCATTGTCTTCAAAAGGACTTCCATTAGATATGGATGTTTATGATTTAGCGGAGTGGTCTTGCTTAGCGCCATTAACCGAAATTTCACTTAATAAAGGTTCTGTTCCTGTGCAAATCCCCGATTTTACTCGTGGCGGTTGGAAGAAATTAAAAGCAGTGGAATTTTCTAAATAAATTTTAGGTCATTTTTTCATAAACAAAAAGGCTGTTCGAAAAGAGCAGCCTTTTGTTGTTTGATAAGTGTCTTGTAGAAAAAAATAATGTTAATAGTTTTTTTGTTGATTATCTTAGCAATAGTTTAAAAAAAAGGTTTTTCTAAAATTGAAATGTTTGTAGAAAATGGTATTTTTGGCTACTTTAAGTGAGTCGAAAGTTTTAATGTCATAAAGTCAAACGAATGAATAGCGATAAAAACTATTTGTAATCAAAGACTTGTATCGTTTGTCAGATTTCAAAATGCGACATTATACCATAGTTATCACTTATATTCTGGTTTAGAATATAGTAATGAATAAATTATCGAACAGCAAACAAGACAGGCACCAATTCGAGTTCAGGATGAGAGTGAAAAGGGGCTTTAAAGAATGATTCTTCGCGAGAAATAACAGAAATAGAGCTGTTTAGGTAAGATGATATTTTAGTTTTTTCGATTTTCACGTTTCAAAGATAATTAATAATTAAACAAAGATAATATTGAATTAGTAAATAAAGCTTAAAGATTATATCTTTCGAATTCTAAAAGAGTATAAATTTAATAAAAAAGCTATGGCGTTATCACCACAATCCAATGGGCAAACCCCAACTGTTTCTAATGCGACCAAGAACTGGATTTTTCCGTTTATCTTGGTTACCAGTTTGTTTTTTTTCTGGGGATTTGTTCATAATCTAGATCCAATTTTGATTCCGCATTTGCGAAAAGCCTTTAATCTTACCGATTTGCAATCGTCATTGGTAGATTCCTCTGTGTTCATTGCCTATTTTGTGATGGCATTACCAGCGGGATATATCATGCGAAAATATGGGTATAAGTCAGGAATTATGATCGGATTAATTCTCTTTGGAACCGGTTCCATCCTCTTTGTGCCAGCAGCCAATTCATTGCAATACATATACTTTTTAGGTGCCCTGTTCATTATTGCCTGTGGTCTTACCTTTTTAGAAACAGCAGCCAATCCGTATGTTACCATATTAGGACCATCGGAAACAGCCACCAAACGATTGAATTTTTCACAGTCTTTTAATGGCTTAGCAGCTTTCATTGCGCCAGCATACATAGGGCCTATGATATTATCGGATAAGAATTATACCCAAGCCCAAATCGAAGCAATGGCGCCAGCGGTAAAACACGCCTATTTGGTTTCGGAGGCGGCGAGTGTAAAAATGCCGTACCTCATTTTAGGATTGATTATTTTGGCGGTTGCAGTCGTATTTTATTTTACCAATATGCCCGATGTAAAAGACGAAGACAAAGAAGGAGAAGATGGCGCAAGTTTTGTGGGAGCGTTGAAATCGATGCGTTTGCGTTGGGGTATTTTAGCACAATTTTTCTATGTGGGCGCACAGGTGTGTGTGGGGAGTTTCTTTATCAAAATGGCAACCACCTCGGCAGGAATCGACGAAGATACAGCCGCTACATATTTAGGATTTTATGGCTTGGCATTCATGCTAGGTCGTTTTGTGGGGACTTTCTTGATGCAATACATCAATCCAAGAAAATTATTAATAGCCTATACGGTAATCAATATCGGACTTTCGATAGTGGCGATGACAGGAACAGGAATGATAGTCGTGTATTCCTTAATAGCCATTGCCTTCTTTATGAGTATTATGTTTCCAACCATCTTTTCTATGGGAATAGAAGGACTAGGACATAATACCAAAATAGGGTCTTCTTTGATTGTCATGTCAATTGTAGGAGGCGCTTTTTTACCTCCAATTTTAGGAGTCATTTCAGACAAAACAGCCAGTATTCAAAACGGGTACATTGTGCCTTTAGTGTGTTTCTTGGTCATCTTATTATTCGCATTTAATGGACACAAAGCAAACAAAGCATAATTTTTAGTTAATATAAAATGTTACAAAATCAAGAAAAACAATTAGTAGTAAAAATGCACCCAAACGACAATGTATTGGTAGCATTAACTGATTTAGAAAAAGGAAAAAATATTGTTTTTGACAACGAGACTTTCGTAATGCAAGAAACGATAAAAGCAAAACATAAATTTTACACCACCAACTTAAAAACAGGCGATGAGGTTACTATGTACGGTGTTTTGGTAGGAAAGGTAGTATGCGATGTGCTCAAAGGAAGCCTGATGACAACCAATAATTTGAAACACGCCGCAGAACCCTATGGTTATCGTCAGGTAGATTTTACTTGGCAAGCCCCCGATGTTTCTAAGTATAAAGACAAAACCTTCAATGGATACCATCGAAAAGAAGGGCGAGTAGGAACAGCTAATTATTGGTTGTTCGTGCCAACGGTGTTTTGCGAAAACCGCAACCTCGATGTAATTAAGGAAGCCTTGCACAATGAATTAGGCTATTCGGTAAGTGATAAATATACTCAGTACACCCATCAATTATTAGAAGCCTATACGCAAGGAACCAATCTAGAAGATGTAACCATTCCGTTAGCACCCACAGCAAATAGCAATCGAGTGTTTAAAAATGTGGATGGAATCAAATTCCTCAATCATCAAGGAGGCTGTGGCGGGACACGCCAAGATTCGGCTACCTTGAGTGCCTTGTTGGCTTCGTATGCCAATCATCCGAACGTGGCGGGAATTACGGTATTAAGTTTGGGTTGTCAGCATTTGCAAGTACAAAACTTCATGGAGGATGTCAAAAAACAAAATCCCGAATTCGATAAACCCTTACTTATTTTCGAACAGCAACAAGCGCAAAGCGAAGAACAATTAGTAGCAGATGCCATCAAAAAAACCTTCGAAGGACTCATTCAAATTAACAAAGAAGAGCGAAAACCAGCACCACTAAGTGAATTGTGTATTGGTGTGAAATGTGGTGCTAGTGATGGATTTAGTGGGGTTTCAGCAAATCCTGCCGTAGGATATACTTCGGATTTGTTAGTGGCATTGGGAGGAAAAGTCCTCTTGGCCGAATTTCCCGAATTATGTGGAGTAGAACAAAACATCATTGACCGTTGTCAAACCCAAGAATCGGCTCAAAAATTCATCGATTTAATGCAATCGTATGATGATTTGGCGCACAAAGTAGGTTCTGGATTTCACATGAATCCATCGCCAGGAAATATCAAAGACGGATTAATTACCGATGCCATTAAGAGTGCAGGAGCAGCCAAAAAAGGAGGAACAGCCCCCGTAGTAGATGTGTTGGATTATACCGAACCTGCTACAAAACCAGGACTCAATATGGTGTGCACCCCAGGAAACGATGTAGAAGCAACCACAGGTCAAGCCGCATCAGGGGCCAACTTAATTTTGTTTACCACAGGCTTAGGTACCCCAACAGGAAATCCTGTATGTCCCGTAATTAAAGTAGCAACTAATTCGGTTTTAGCAAAAAAGATGAGCGATATTATCGACATTGATTGCGGACCAGTCATTAGTGGCGAAAAAACCATAGAAGAAATGGGCGAAGCCATTCTGGACTATTGCATCAAGGCAGCTAGTGGCGAAATTATCCCTAAAGCAGTACTCTTGAATCAAGATGATTTTATTCCTTGGAAAAGAGGAGTGAGTTTGTAAATAAAGGATTAAACGATAATAAATTGTAACTTATTAAATCAAAAAAACATGTTTTCATTACAAAATAAAAAAGCAGTCGTTACAGGTGGCGGTAGCGGAATAGGAAAAGCCATTTCGGTTTTGTTTGCCAAACAAGGCGCAGAAGTACACATAGTAGAATTAACCCAAGAAAGTGCCGAGGAAGCGGTAGCCGAAATCAATGCTTTAGGAGGAAAAGTAGTGGCTCACGCCTGTAATGTAGCCAATCACGAGCAAGTAGTAGCTACATTTGAAAAAATAGGTGCTTTGGATATATTGGTTAATAATGCGGGTATTGCCCACGTAGGGAAGGTAGATACTACAACCGAAACCGATTTTGATCGAATAATGAATGTCAATGTCAAAGGAGTGTACAATTGTTTGTATGCAGCCATTCCACAATTCCGAATGAATAATGGCGGTGTCATTGTTAATATGGCATCCATCGCAGCATGGGTAGGTATTCCAGATCGATTTGCGTATTCGACCGCCAAAGGAGCGGTTATGGCAATGACCTTATCGGTAGCACGAGATTATATGAGCGAAAATATTCGTTGTAATTCGATTTCTCCAGCGCGAGTTCATACGCCTTTTGTAGATGGATTTATTGCTAAAAATTATCCAGGAAAAGAAGCCGAAATGTTCGATAAATTATCCAAATCACAACCCATTGGACGCATGGGAAAACCAGACGAAGTAGCAGCTTTAGCCTTGTTTTTATGTAGCGACGAATCAGGATTTATTACCGGTTGCGATTATCCAATTGACGGAGGATTTATTAAATTAAATAATTAGTGAAAGTAGCCTTATTCATACCGTGTTATATCGACCAGTTTTATCCTAATGTAGGGATTGCCACTTTGCAATTACTTGAAAAATTAGGTTGCGAGGTCTCTTTTCCTTTAGAGCAAACCTGCTGTGGGCAACCTATGGCAAATAGTGGATTTGCCAGTTTAAGTAAAGGTTGTGATAAAAATTTTGTCAAAAACTTTGCAGGATTCGATTATATAGTAGCGCCTTCAGGAAGTTGTGTTTTGCATGTAAAAGAGCATTTGCAGGATGAAACGCATCCAGCAGAGGCGAAAAAAATAAGAGAAAGTGTGTACGAATTGACCGAGTTTTTAATCGATATTTTACAAGTGAAAGAGCTTACGGCTCGTTTTCCGTACAAAGTAGGATTACACAACAGTTGTCACGGACAAAGAGGATTAGGTCTTTCATCGATGTCCGAAAGGATGTTGCCTTCTTTTTCCAAACCAGAGCAATTACTAAATATGGTCAAAGACATTCAAGTATGTAAACCCAAACGCAATGACGAATGTTGTGGTTTTGGAGGAACTTTTTGTGTGTTTGAAGAAGCCGTTAGTGTTAAAATGGGGAAAGACCGAATTGCAGAGCACGAGGCAAATGAGGTGGAATACATTACAGGAGGCGATACCAGTTGCTTGATGCATTTGGAAGGAATATTAAAAAGACAAGGAAGCAAGGCAAAAACCATTCATATTGCCGAAATTTTGAATAGTGTCTTGTAAAAAAAATAGAATGATTCCCATTGTACGGGAACTAAATAAAATATTATGACAGCAAAACATGCTGACTTAGCAGAAAAATTTATTGCCGACGAGCCAAGAACCAATTGGCACGACGAAACCTTGTGGTTTGTCCGTGAAAAAAGAGACAAGGCAGCACACGGCATACCCGAATGGGAACAATTGCGTGAATGGGGTTCACAAATTAAGAATCATTCACTATCCAATTTGTCGGTGTATTTGAAAGAATTTGAAGAAAAAGCCACTGCCAACGGAATCCAAATTCATTGGGCTGCCAATGGAGAGGAACACAATCAAATTATTCATCAAATCATTCGAAAGCATCACATTCAAAAAATTGTGAAGAGCAAAAGTATGCTTACCGAAGAATGCCATTTGAACGACTATTTGGCGCATCGAGGAATAGAGGTGGTAGATACCGACTTAGGAGAGCGCATCGTGCAATTGCGCAACGAACCGCCCAGTCATATTGTATTACCTGCGATTCATTTGAAAAAACAAGATGTAAGCGAAACATTTCACGAGCATTTGCATACCGAAAAAGGAAATAATGATCCCCAATACCTTACCGAAGCGGCTCGGCAGCATTTGCGAAACAAATTTGTCGAATCGGATTTAGCCATTACAGGAGTTAATTTTGCCATTGCCGAAACGGGTGGATTTGTGGTTTGCACCAACGAAGGAAATGCCGACATGGGCGCGCACACCGCTCCCGTACACATTGCGTGTATGGGATTTGAAAAATTAATTCCCAAAGCTGAACACCTTTCTGTTTTCTTGCGATTATTGGCTCGAAGTGCCACAGGACAGCCCATTACCACTTTTTCTAGCCATTTCAAAAACCAAGAGCAGGACAAGAAATGCATATTGTAATTGTCGATAACGGACGTGGCAGACAATTAGGACGAGCCGATTTTCGAAATTCATTGAAGTGCATTCGCTGTGCGGCTTGTTTTAATACCTGTCCGGTGTACCGACGTAGTGGCGGACATAGTTATCATACTTCTACGGCAGGGCCTATCGGTTCGATATTGAATCCTAATATAGATATGAAAGCCAACGCCGACTTGCCTTTTGCATCTACACTTTGTGGTAGTTGTAGCAATGTATGTCCTGTGAAAATTAATATTCATGAGCAATTGTGGAAATGGCGGCAAGTCATTGTTCAAGAAGGCTATGTTGATACGGGCAAAAAAATAGGAATGAAAGGAATGGCCTATCTGTTTTCTAATCCTAAAATATACCGTTTTACTGGAAAAATGGGACGTTGGGTAATGCGTATTTTTCCATTTATGACAAATAACAAACTAAATATTTGGTACAAGCAACGAGAAATGCCAACCCCACCCAAGGAATCGTTCCGAGATTGGTATAAGAAAAATAAAAAATAGGCTGAAAAAATAGGAAGATTAATCATGAATGCAAGAGATAAAATACTAAATACTATAGCCGAAAATCAACCGGAGTTGGTTGCTTTGCCCACGATTGATTTGGATCAAGTAATTCGTTATGAAGACAATTACACCCAATTCAAAACCGTGCTGGAAGGAATAGGAGGGAAGGTCGAGTTGCTGTCGGATATTGCTTTTTTGCAACAGCAATTCATTGAAGAAAAAGGTAAAGGTCAACTGGTAATCAATGCCGTATCAGAAATTGGAGCGGTAGATAATTTAGAAATGAAATTACCCGTAACGGAGCTAGAAAAATTAGAAAAAGTATATATCAAAGGAACACTTGGAGTCGCCGAAAATGGATCGGTTTGGATATACGAAAATCAAATGGGAAACCGATTGTTGCCCTTCATTTGTCAGCATTTAATACTGATAATCCATAAGAAAGATATAGTCGCTACGATGCATCATGCCTATCAACGAATTGATGTAGCCAAAGAAGGATTTGGTGTTTTTATAGCAGGACCATCCAAAACAGCCGATATTGAACAATCGCTAGTAATAGGAGCGCACGGAGCAAGAACGGCTACGATCTATGTGATTGAATAATTTTGAGAGGTAATAAATAATACAATCGGCATTGGCAGAAATAGGGTTGTGTTGGGATAAAAACAATAAAATAAAAATAATGATTGTCGTTTTTAAACAAAAAAGATTTTTAATCAGCTTAATAGCTTTTAGCTACAGCTTGTTTATTCATGCGGGAGGAATCGCCACAGGAATCGATACAAGTATTGCGAATGCGCAAATAAAGTTGCATTATACGGCAACCAATAAAAGTTTGGAAGCTATTTCGATGGCAACTGGAAAAACGTTTCTGAAAAATATAATCCCGGATGGTATGGTAATCAATTGCCAGAAAGAAGCGGTTGTTAGTCCTATTTTCGGAAAAGGAACGGCTTTGGTTTTGAATACCAAAGAAGGAAATTTGGTGTCATTTATACTGTATTCTTCCTCTCCTTTTTTGTTTGTAAAGGAGACCATTCGGAACAAAGGAAAAGAATTGCTCGATTTGCAAAAAAAAGAATCCCGTTTCTTTTTTAGTCGATTTGCAAAAGCAAGTGAGCGAACTCAAAACCTTGGGAACAGGAGGCTTACTCGATGTGGACCAAAACCCAGGCAGTTATGTTTTCTTGACTACGGTTGATCCAGCTACTCGCAACGGCGTTGTGTCGGGATGGATTACCAATGAAAAAGGAAGTGGCGTTTTGTTTTCTAAATCAAACAATAATTTAGTCGAAATCAATGCGCAACTTGATTATGGTCATTTTCGTATTCCAATAGGAAAAAGTGATACCAGCGAAACCCTAGTAGTAGGATATTTTGATGATGCTCGTTTGGGCGAAGAAGAATTTGCTAATACCATAGCCAAACAAAATCAAATCAAATTACGGGAGCGCAGTGCGGTATATTGTACTTGGTATTCGGAAAAAAATAGCGGAGCAGGAAGCGAGGCTTCATCAATTGAAATAGCCAATTTTATTGATAAAAATTTAAAAAAATTCGGGATGGGAGTGGTTCAAATTGATGATCAATGGCAGGATGGAGGCAAATACAATGGGCCTACCCGAGCTTTTGATCGAGTTCGAACAGAACCATTGACTAATATTGTGGTTAAAGGAAAACCAGAAACAGATTTGCCAGCGAATTATCCTAATGGGATGAAAAAAACAACACAAGGCATTGCAGCCGCTGGTTTATCGGCAGGGATTTGGTGGATGCCCTTTGCTCGAAATCATCAAGATCCCGAATACAAAGACCGTCAGGATTGGTTTGCTTACCGCACCAATGGCAAACCTTATGAAACCAATTGGGGAGGAACTTCGCTCGATTTGACAAATCCCCAAGTGCAAAACCACGTGGCTCAAGTAGCTCGAACACTTCAAGGATGGGGATTTAATTATTTCAAAATGGATGGGCTGTGGACGGGTACAGTAACCGAGCAGATTTACATCAATGATGGATACAAAAACGACAGTATAGGAAATTGTAAACCCCTCTTTAATCCGTTTATTCCACAGATTCAGGCCTTTCGAAATGGGCTGCGACTCATCAGAAAAACGACCGATGGAAAAGTCTTTTTGTCGGGTTGTTGTGTGAGTCAAAATATGCGTTCTTTTGGGGCTTCTATCGGATTGGTCGATGCGATGCGGATAGGTCCTGATTTTAATGCAGATGGACAGAGTATTCGAACAGGAGCGATTCGGGCTTCTCGTTTGTATTTTCTTAACGGACGAATATGGTGGAATGATCCCGATCCTTCGATGTTGCGAGAAGCAGGGGTTTCGGCTGCGGATTCAGCAAGCAAAGGCATAGGCTCGTTAACGAGAGCGCAATTACTGCCTTCGTTTGTGGCTCTTTCAGGACAGTTTTTCTTGAGTAGCGATTGGTTGCCCGATTTACCACAAGAGCGCATCGAAATCATGAAACGATGTATGGCATCGCATACAGGAGTAGCGCGTCCAGTAGATGCTTTTTCAAAATCATTGCCTTCTATATGGATTGCATCGGATGCCAAAACAGGAACTGAGCGTAATGTAATTGGGTTGTACAATTGGGAACTCACACCACAAACCATTCAATGTACGACGGAATGGGCAGGACTAAAAGGAAAATCAGGATACTATGCCTTTGATTTTTGGAACAACAAACCTATTAATGATATTTCGGGAATCATTTCGGCAACATTGCCAACCGAATCGTGTAAAGTAATTGCTGTTCGTGCTAAAACGAATCATCCAGTTGTTGTTTCCACTTCACAACATATAACGCAAGGGATGATTGATTTGTTGAAAGAAGATTGGAATACCAATGTTTTGTCAGGCGAGAGCAAACTAATAGCCGATGATCCTTATGAAATTCGTATTGCAGGACTGAACGATGGGGGTAATTGGAAAGCAAAAACGGCAATGATAATAGGAGAAAATAAGGGTGTTTCTATCGAAATTCTTCCATCTTCGGAAACGGGATGGCTTCGAGTACGCATTCAAAGCAAAGAAAGTCAGATGGTTAAATGGCAAATAAAATTTAACAAATAATAGATAAATGAAAAAAACGGCAATTATTTTCTTGTGGAGTTGTCTGTTAGGAGTAGCAATGCAAGCGCAAACCTATACTCCTACTAAGGAAAATCTAGAGTCTCGGACAGCCTTCCAAGATATGAAACTAGGCATGTTTATTCATTGGGGAGCTTCTAGTGTGCTGGGTAATGGCGAATGGGTAATGAACAATCGAAACATAGGTGTCAATGAATATAGCAGGTTGATTCATTTTTTTAATCCTCAAAATTTTGATGCTAAGAAATGGGTCGCCACCGCCAAAGCAGGAGGAATGAAATACATTACGTTTATTACTCGTCATCACGACAGTTTTAGCAATTGGGACACCCAACAATCCGATTGGAAAATTACCAATACGCCTTATGGAAAAGATGCCCTAAAACAATTGGCGGACGAATGCCATAAAGAAGGTATCAAGTTGTTTTGCTATTATTCGTTGTTGGATTGGTACCGTAGTGATTATCAGTATGAAACGGGTAAAACAGGTAAGGGAACAGGCAGAACTGCAAAAAGCGATTGGGAAAGTTACATCCGATTTATGAAAGCGCAATTGACGGAATTATTGACCAATTACGGCAAGATAGACGGTATTTGGTTTGATGGGCATTGGGATCAGTTGGATAATGATAAGGACAAAACCTTGCAATCCAAAGTAAATTGGCATTATGATGAAATATACAAACTCATACATTCGTTACAGCCTCAGTGTTTGATTTCGAACAACCATCATCTAGCTCCTATTCCAGGCGAGGATTTTCAGGCTTTTGAAAAAGATTTGCCCGGAGGAAATACTACTGGTTTTGGTGGGCAATCGGTATCGCAATTGCCTTTGGAAACCTGTGAGACAATGAATGATTCTTGGGGATTTAATATCACGGATAAGAATTACAAATCTACTAAATCCTTAATTCACTATTTGGTCAATGCGGCGGGTTTGAATGCTAATTTTTTGCTCAACGTAGGCCCTATGCCTGATGGAACAATTCAACCCGAATTTGTAAGTACACTAAAAGAGTTGGGCGATTGGATGAAAAAAAATGGCGAAACCATTTATGGTACTCGAGGTGGGGTAATGCCTCCACAGGATTGGGGAACATTGACCACTAAAGAAAAAAAATGGTATGTCCATATTACCAAAGAACCTTTATCAAAGACATCGATTTTGTTGCCGAATTTGAAAAACAAAATCAAAAATGCGTGTTATTTGAAACTAAAAAAATACTGAAATTCAAACAAAACAAAGAAGGAATATTGGTAGATTTGAATGGAGTAACACTTAATGACACCGACACTATTATCGAATTACAATTACAATAAAAACTAAAAGAAAATGAAACTAATACGTTTTGGAGCAGCTGGTCAAGAGAAACCAGGAATTTTAATAGGAGAAAAAAGATATGATGCCTCATCGATTGTTGCAGATTATAACGAAGCTTTTTTCGAAAATGATGGATTAGCAAAATTAAAATCCGCATTGGAAAACAATCCAAATCTACCCGAAGTGGGTAACGATCTAAGACTTGGCTCGCCCGTAGCAAGACCATCAAAAATCATTTGCATCGGATTGAATTATGTAGATCACTGTCGTGAAACCAACGCACCCATACCAGATGAACCGGTGTTGTTTTTCAAATCGACCACGGCATTGTGCGGGCCTAATGACAATTTGGTAATTCCAAAAGGGAGTGAAAAAACCGATTGGGAAATCGAATTGGCATTTGTAATAGGAAAAAAAGCCAGTTATGTAGAAGAGGCGGATGCGATGAATTATGTAGCAGGTTATTGTTTGCACAACGATTACAGCGAAAGAGCTTACCAATTGGAGCGTGGAGGACAATGGGCTAAAGGGAAAGGTTGCGATACCTTTGCGCCACTAGGTCCCTTCATGGCAACAACCGATGAGATTGCCGATGTGAATAATTTATCGATGTGGTTAACGGTTAATGGAAAAACATTCCAAAACAGTAATACTTCTAATCTTATTTTTAAAATTCCTTTCTTGGTACATTATTTAAGTCAGTTTATGACCTTGCTTCCTGGAGATGTAATTAGCACAGGAACGCCTCCAGGTGTAGGATTGGGAATCAAACCAAATCCTATTTATATCAAAGAGGGCGATGTAATCGAATTGGGAATGGACGGATTAGGTAGTAGCAAACAAGTAGCGGTAGCCCATAAATAATAGCACAATGCAAAAATATTGTTTGGCATTGGATTTAAAAGAAGATCCTCAATTGATGGCAGAATACAAAGCTCATCATCAAAAAGTATGGCCTGAAATCATTCAAAGTATCAAGGAATCGGGGATTACCCTGCTGGATATTTATAATGTAGGCAATCGGATGTTTATGATTATTGAGGCAGACGATGATTTTTCGTTTAAAAAAAAAGCAGCCTTAGACGAGGGCAATGCCAAAGTACAAGAATGGGAAGACTTGATGTGGAAGTTTCAACAAGCCTTGCCTTGGGCAAAATCTGGCGAGAAATGGATGTTAATGGAAAAAATATTTGAGTTAAAATAAAATGAGAAAAATAGACAGTCATCAACATTTTTGGAAATACCATCCTGTAAAAGACGCTTGGATTACCGATGATATGAACGTAATTCAACGGGATTTTATGCCGCAAGATTTGTTACCTTTACTGCAAGAAAACAATATTGATGGTTGCGTAGCGGTACAGGCGGATCAAAGCGAAGCGGAAACGGAATTTTTGTTACAGTTGGCTGCCGAAAATGATTTCATCAAAGGAGTTGTTGGTTGGGTCGATTTGCGAGCGGAGAATTTAGAAGAGCGACTGAACTATTTTTCAAAATATCCAAAACTCAAAGGATTCAGGCATATCGTTCAAGGCGAACCCGAAGATGATTTTTTAATAAAAGCTGATTTTTGCAAAGGGATTGTTAGGTTGGAAAAGTATAATTTCACTTACGACATACTCATTTTTCCAAAGCATTTACCGTATGCGTTGGAGTTGGCAAAGCGATTTCCCAATCAAAAATTTGTTATTGATCATTTGGCAAAACCCGATTTCAAGCAAACCGATTTTTCGGTTTGGGAAAAAGGAATCAGAGCCATTGCTCAGTGCGACAATGTATATTCTAAGGTTTCGGGCTTGGTAACCGAAGCGCATTGGAAGCATTGGAAAGCAGCAGATTTTACCTATTGTTTGGATGTGGTAATCGAAGCGTTTGGTTTGGGTAGGTTAATGTATGGTAGCGATTGGCCAGTAAGTTTATTAGCGGCAAGTTATCAAGAAGCAATAGGAATTGTAAAGCAGTATTTTGCTTCTTTTTCAAAAGAAGATCAAGAGCAATTTTGGGGCAGAAATGCCATCCATTTTTATCATTTATAAATTAAAGAAAATGAATTTAAATTTAAAAGACAAAGTAGTTGTCGTAACAGGAGGCGCCAAAGGGATTGGCTTGGGCGTTTGTAAAGTATTAGCTTCGGAAGGAGCCATTCCGGTAATCATAGGAAGAAGAGAAGAAGATAATATGAAAGCCGTCAAAGAAATTGAGGCTATGGGATTTACTGCAAAATGCGTTCAGGCTGAATTAACAAAACCCGAGGATTGCGAAAAAGCCATACAGCAAGTTATAGCACAATGTGGGCGAATAGACGGTTTGATTAACAATGCAGGAGTAAATGATGGAGTAGGATTGGAGAGCGGAAATTATGAATCGTTCATTGCGTCACTTCACAAAAATCTAGTACATTACTATTTAATGGCGCATTATGCATTGCCTGAGCTGAAGAAAACCAAGGGAAGTATTGTAAATATTGGCTCCAAAACAGCCGATACGGGTCAAGGAAATACTTCGGCCTATGCCGCTTCCAACGGAGGACGCAACGCATTAACTCGGGAGTGGGCGGTTGAATTATTGCCTTACGGAATTCGGGTAAATGCTGTAATTGTAGCAGAATGTTATACACCATTGTATGAAACCTGGATTAAAACTCTTGAAAACCCAGAGCAAAAATTAAAGGAAATCACGGCTAAAATCCCATTGGAAAAACGAATGACTACTGCCGAAGAAATAGCCAATATGGCTGTTTTCTTATTATCGGAAAAATCGAGTCACACCACAGGACAACTCGTTTATGTTGATGGAGGTTACACTCATTTGGACAGAGCCTTGTAGGTGTAATTTTTTTGACCAAGCAACTCATGCTTGATTAAAATTGTTAAAAGACGTATGTTTATAGGATTATATTCTATAAAAATGGGTCTTTATAAGAGATAATCTAAAACTTATTATGTTTTTTGGAATAAAAAACATAATAAGTTTTTTTATTGTAGAAAAAAGTTTAGTTTAGCGTTATAGTTTAACGTTAAATTAAAGTGTTTTATTCAACAAAAAAGGCTCTTATGAATTCTATATCACTTCGTTATTTTAAAATAAAATCAATTTTATCGGTGGCGGCAATAGCTTTTGCTTTTACCGTAAATGCTCAGACCAAAGTATTTCCTGGGGCGAATGAGCGAACTCCTTCTCGTTCTCAGTTTTTTACTTGGATTAATAATCTAAACGAGGGAGCAACTGAAAAACAAACGACCATCAATCTTAATTTTTTTAATTGGTTGAAGCAACGGTACGGGATGAGTTTAGATATATATGCTTTCGATGCAGGAGCTATTGACGGAGCTAAATTTTATGGCAGTATTAATTCCAGCCGATTCCAAAAACAATTTTCTAACGGATTTGATGTAAACTACAAACAGGCCAAAGCTATGGGCACTCGATTAGGAGTTTGGGGAGGTCCCGATGGTTTTGGAAATACTCCAGAAGAAGAAAAAGCAAGGATTAATCAAATGGTTAAACTTTGTAAGGACTACGAATTTGCGCTTTTCAAATTTGATGCGGTTTGCGGGCCGCTTCGCCCCGAGAAAGAAGATGCTTTTATTACGATGATGACTCAATGCCGTCAGTATAGTCCCGATTTGATTTTGTTAAATCATCGGTTGGGTTTGAATAAAGGACTTCCTTATGCGACTACTTTTTTGTGGGGAGGACAAGAAACATATATTGATGCGCATATTTTTAATACAGTAACGGCACCACACCACCGACAAGGCTCTTTGTCTCGTGGATTGCCTCCTGAAATGAAACGATTGACAGAAGATCACGGAGTGTGTATTTCGTCTTGTTTGGATAATTGGGATGATGATTTGATTTTGCAAGCCTTCAATCGAAATTTAATTCTAGCTCCTGAAATTTATGGGAATCCGTGGTTGCTTCGGGATAATGAATTTTACAAATTGGCTAAAATATTCAATTGGCACAAGCAATATCGCGACATTATGGTAGAAGGGCTTTTGTTGCCTGAAAAACAATACGGTTCGTATGCTATGTCAAGGGGAAATGAAAAAGCAAGAATCATTACGTTGCGAAATTTGAGTTGGAGTCCAATTATGTATTCGGTGTCCTTGGACGGGTCTATTGGTTTAAAAAACACCAAAAAAGTACAACTCAAAATGTTGCATCCGTACGAAAATGTGTTAGGAAATTATGAGTCAGGAACGGTTGTGCCAGTAACGGTAGCTCCGTTCCGAACTTGTTTGCTTGTAGCAACAACTGAGAACTTTACAGAACCTTTGATAAAAGGAACTCCGTACGAAATAGTAACCAATGTGCCCAACCAACCATTAGAAATAAAATTGCTAGGAATGCCAGGAACCAAAGCAACGGTCGAATTTGTGCCAGATAAAAAAGCGTATGAATCCTGTACCATCGACGGTGTGGTTTCGAACGAATTACTCCAGAAAAAGGCAATAGATATTCATTTTGAAGGAACTCCATTAACGCAGCCTACACACCGAAAACTACTTACTTTACAAAACACTTCGGTTCCTGCCGATGCGGTATCTTTGTATGAAGCAACCTGTTATGCGGCCGATAATAACGCAATGGAGGTGCGTTCGTTAGAACGGTCAGGGGCTACTAAAATTAACGAAGTGCAGCAATCAAGAGATGCTTTTTTCAATCAACCCGCCTTTGTTGAGAAAGGATTATGGGATAAGAATTTGTTTGACAACGATGAAAAAACCTCTTTCTTTCAGTCTAAAAGATCAAACAAAAATTATAGTATTAACGGAGGCTGTCTTCGTTTGGACTTAGGTAAAATTACGGCTGTGGATAGTTTAGTAATCGAGGTGGCACACGATAATTTTTCATTGCTTCCTTTGGAGCAAGAAGAAGGAAATTATGTAGAAGTAAGCAAGGATTTGAAAAATTGGCAATTGCTAACCGTAATGTCTGATTACAGAATTGCGATTCCAATCAACGGATCAATGCGTTATTTGAGAATGCCTGATTTTCCATCAAATATTACCGAAATCCGAGGATATAAAAGCGGTAAAGAGCTAGATAGAACCAGTTGGAGAGCTTCAAATTTATTTGCACATCCAGCCAAAAGACCCGCTCGTCAAGCTTGGGAAGGTAGTTTTACGGCTGCTGAAATTACCAAAGAATCGTATTTATGTGTGGCTATTAATGGTACACACGGAGTTGAAGGCGCTTATACAGCCTTGAGAGTTAATGGCAATTGGGTAGGCGCTCCCGATCGAGCGGTTTCCTATCCTTCTAATGCTTGGGAAACACCAGCGGCTCAATCGAACAAAAATTACACCTATTATTTTCCTTTGAAAAAAGAATACGAAGGGAAGAAAATAGAGGTTGTGGTTTTAGGATACAATGAAGAAATTAGTAATCCTGTTATTGATGTTTGGCAAACGGTACACCAACAGCCTTTTGTGGAAAAAAACATTGTAATTACTCGAAAATAGGTCTGCATGAATTAGTGAATAATGGAAAATCATATTGACAACTGGATTCGGTATTCAATTTAACTGGGATTTTTTATTCTAAAATTATATATTTGCTAAATTAATTATTAAAAATGCCACTTTGAATTTGAATAAAGAGATTCTTGTAGAAAGCGATTTAAAAAGCATGTTTGATTTGTATTACAAGTCAATTTTGCTTTATGCAAATCGTTTTTTGTCTTCAAAATCTGAATGTGAAGATTTGATTCAGGATATTTTCATTCATATATGGGAAAAAAAGATGGTATTTCCTGATGATATTTCATTAAAAATTTATTTGTACAAATCGACACGCAACAGATGTTATAATAATATTAAGCATAAAAAAATTAAGGAAAATTATGCGTCTGAAGCGTTACAAAATTTAGAAGATGATAATCTGTTTTTAAAACAAGTTTTAGAAGAAGAAATCGTTAGAGAATTGCACCAAGCTATTGAGGGACTTTCTGAACGAAAAAAGGAAATTCTAAAGTTGAGCCTTAAAGGCATAAAGAATAACGAGATAGCCGAGATATTAGACATAAAACTACAAACGGTCAAGACCCTAAAATCACAATCCTATAAAATTTTAAGAACTCAGTTTAAAGAGGTAAGTAGTATTGTTTTCTTGCTTATAAATTAAGAGTATTAGTGTAAATATTTCTTACATTATATAAGGAATATTAAAAAATAAATAAAATTCTACTTTTCGATAGTACCTTTTTAATTTTGAGTTGTTCTTAAATTATAAAACTCTCACGATGAAAGATATTTTTAGCATATCAAAACTTATTATAAAAAAGAAAATCAAGGTCTTATCTGACTCAGAGAAGGCTAGTTTAAAACAATTTAAAGAAGAAAACCCCATTTTAAAAGAAGTTAATTTTGATTATATAGTTCAAAATATAACTAACTATGAAGCAATAGATAAAGAAAAAGCTTGGGAATCAGTAGTGGAGAAGTATCATAAAAAGCAATCTAAACCAGTATTTTCACTAGTGATGCGCCCGTTTTTTAAATATGCCGCTGTATTGGTGTGTTTGGTTGGGATTACTTATTTTTTTGTAATGAATCATCAGCCAAAACTAGTTATTCCAAAAGACGCTATTACACTTCAATTAGAAAATGGAAACACAGAAATTATCACAGCAACTGGGGAACGAAAAATTATTGATTCAGATGGAAAAATAGTTGGTGTTCAGGAAGAAGATAAGTTGGTTTATGATAATGGTATAAATACAAATAAGTTAGCTTATAATACTTTAAATATACCGTATGGCAAAAGATTTCAGGTTGTTTTGTCGGACGGTACCAAAGTGCATCTTAATGCGGGTTCTTCATTAAAATTCCCTGTAAAATTTATTAAAGGAAATAAAAGAACAGTTTTTCTGACTGGAGAGGCTTATTTTGATGTGACCAAAGATAAATTGCATCCTTTTATAGTTGGTGCAGGCAGCGTTGATGTAAGAGTGTTAGGGACAAAGTTTAATGTTTCGTCTTATTCTGAAGATAAAGCAATTAATACTGTTTTGGTAGAAGGATCGGTGCAAGTTTATAATAGTAATAATCCCAATCAAAAATCTTTGATTTCTCCTGGAGAAAAAGCTTCGTGGGACAAGACAAACAAGAGTATTTTGGTAAATAGTGTTGATGTTGCTACGTACACGAATTGGATGGACGGTCAACTTGTTTTTAAGGGAGTTTCTTTTAAAAATATGATTAAAAAACTCGAGAGAGCTTATAATGTTTCTATTATAAGTAACAATAAAGAGCTTAATGACGAAATATTCAGTGCCAATTTTAGTGTTGATATAGAAAGTATCGATGATGTGTTGTATTATGTTGGGAAGAGTCAACCTTTAACTTTTAAAAAATCTAAGAATACAATAACAATTAACTAACCTTAAAAAAAAGACTAATATGAAGTAAAAAAGAAACTATTTTAAATTAATGGTTTTTATCAAAATTCGGGGAATGTAGGGCATCCCCCGAATGGAATTAATTGATAATAACTTGACCAAAGCGATTGATAAAATTATTTAACTAAACAAAAGTATGAAAAAAACCATCACTAAAGACTTCGTGCGTCCAAGTCTTTTTAAAAACAGTTTAAAAATGAAGCTGACAACATTACTGTTAGTAATTTCACTTTTTCAAATGAAAGCCAATGGGTATTCACAAGATACTAAAGTTAGTCTTACCCTTAAAGAGGCGACCATTGAACAAGTATTCAAAGAAATTGAATCTAAGACCGAATTTCGATTCTTGTACAAAAACAAAGATCTTGATTTGGATAAAAAGTACACCATTGATATTAAAGACAAGAGTGTCAAAAAAGTGTTGAATCAATTATTTAAAGACTCTAAAGTAGCCTTTGAATTATTTGAAAACAGACAAATAGTACTTTCACTCTCCAAGGAAAGAAATAATGTAACTGAGAATAATTTTACCGTAGCTCCAGTAGAAGCTCCCGTAGCTATTGCTATAAAAGGAAAAGTGACTGACGAAAAGGAGCAGGTTTACCAGGGGTAAGTATTCTTGTAAGAGGAACTAAACGAGGAACAACTACAGATGCTAATGGGGAATACTCCATTAACGTTACTGATAATAAGGCTGTCTTGGTCTTTTCATTTGTAGGTTTTGCTACTCAAGAAATTGTTGTGGGAGATAAGACACAAGTTAATGTGTCATTAAAACCGAATCAAAAGCACTTGACGAAATTGTTGTGGTTGGGTACGGAACACAGAAAAAGAAAGACCTCACAGGAGCGGTAGTGCATACTAATCTTAAAAGCAAAGGAGAGTCTCCAAGCGTAAGTTTAGCATCGGCACTTCAAGGAGTGGTTCCAGGGTTAAATATTGGAGCAGTAACCAAAGCAGGAACCGATCCGTTAATTAGCATCAGGGGGCGTACTTCTATATCAGGAAGCAATAGTCCACTAATTGTACTGGACGGAATTATTTATCGAGGAAACTTAGTAGATATTAATCCGAGCGATGTAGAGTCAGTTGATGTATTGAAAGATGCTAGTGCTACAGCAATTTATGGTTCTCAAGCTAGTAATGGGGTAATTATCATTTCTTCTAAAATGGTTAAAGCACCTAAAAAACCGACATTAGAGTATAGTTCTTCTGTTTCTGTTCAAAGTGTGAGCAATAAATCGATGATTCCAACAAATGGTGCAGGTTTCATTCAAAAGATTAAGGATCGTTTTATCAATGAGAGTCATTTAGCTGATTTGATAACGCCTAATCCTGCTTTTGACCCAGCTTCTAAATTTTTTGGGCCAGAGGTTTTGGCTGGATACCAGAATGGAACTGAGGTAAATTGGTGGAAGTTATTAACGAATGAATCTCCATTGATTGTAAATCATAATTTGAGTCTTAGCGGAAAAAGTGAGGGAACTTCTTATTTGTTATCTGCTGGGTTAACAGATCAAAAGAATGTTATAAAAAATGACACTTACAAAAGATATAATTTCCGTATCAACTTAGAAACCAAAGTATATGATTGGATGAAAGTAGGAGTTCAATCGTTTATGAGTGTTAATGATTATTCAGGATCCTCTCCTGCTTTGGCAGATTTTGAAAGAATTCCAAATCAAGTGGCAGCTTATGACGCTAATGGAAAGCCTGTTTTGTTTCCATATAGAGGTTTCTTAAATCCTCTATTGCAAATCGATCAAAATGATTTAGACAAAAGAAATAATCTAAACGCCAATTTATATGCGGATATCAATGTGCCGTTTATAAAAGGATTAAACTATCACGTTAATTTTTCTCCTAGTTCTATTACAACGAGACAATACAACTTTAATCCATACGCTGAAAATCAAACAGGATCGGCTACTAAAACCAATCAATCCCAATATTCAGTTACGTTGGATCATATCTTAACTTATAAAAGAGTTTTTGGAGATCACTCTTTAAATGTGACATTGTTAAGTGGTAGTGAAAAAATCACATTTGAAGGAACTACTGCAAAATCGATTAAATTCTTAAACAGTTCATTAGGATATAATTTCTTAGGTGCAGGACAATCTGGTTTGCAAACAGCCAATTCATCTGCTTGGCAAGAAAGTAGCTTGTATTCTATGGCAAGAGTAGGTTATGGATACAAAGGGCGTTACCAATTTACAGGTACGGTTCGTAGAGACGGATTCTCAGGATTCGGCTCAAATAATAAATATGGAGTATTCCCATCGGCAGCAGCTTCTTGGCGTCTAGGCGAAGAATCTTTCATCAAAGATAATTTTTCAAAACTGGATGATTTAAAATTGAGAGTGTCTTATGGAGTGAGCGGAAATCGTACCGTAGGACGTTACCAAACATTATCTCAAATAAAATCTGGAGTAAGTAGTGGATATTTGTTTGGTGATGGAGGAACAGCTGAGCCAGGTCAGTATGTAACTAGTTTACCTAATAATGATTTGAAATGGGAAACTACAAAATCGTTGAATTTTGGACTTGATTTTTCATTTTTTAAAGGACGTTTGTCAGGAAGTGCAGAATATTATACTGCAAAAACGCATGATTTGCTTTATAGTGTAGACATTCCTGTTATTAACGGATTCTCTAGTACACTTAAAAACATAGGACGATTAGGAAACACAGGACAAGAGTTAACACTTACTGGTATTCCAGTTCAGACTGAAGATTTTAGTTGGACTGTTTCTGCCAATTTTTCAAGAAACAGAAATAAAGTAGAAAGTATTCTTGGAATTGATAATAACAAAGATGGGATAGAAGATGATTTAGTGTCATCCAAATTATTCATCGGAAAACCTTATGGCGTAGCGTATGATTTCAATATTATTGGAATGTGGCAAATAGCCGATTTCAAAGCGGGAACTATCCCTGCCGGATTTACTTATGGAACATACAAAGTAGAAGACCTTAATGGCGACACAAAATATTCAGCTGCAAACGACAGAAAAATATTAGGATATACCGATCCATCGTATCGTTTTAGTATTCAAAATACTTTCAAATATAAAGATTTTGATTTAAAAGTATTTATCAACTCTATTCAAGGGGGTAAGGATTATTACTATGGACAACCAGGAGTACTTTTGAATAATCCAGACAATGCTTATGGATACAATTCTTTCAAATTTGATTATTGGACTCCAGAGAATCCTAATGCACGTTACCGACAAATTGGGTACTATACAACAGCACTTGGAGAACAATTTTCTCCATACATACAAAGAAATTTCATACGCTTACAGGATGTAACTTTTGGTTATAATTTACCAAAAAAATTAATTAAAAGAGCAGGAATCAGTAGTGCTAAAATTTATGTAAATGGGTCTAACTTATTCACTTGGACTAAATGGGATGGATGGGATCCAGAAACAGGAACTGGATTAGATTATGATGCGTACCCAACCCTTAAGAGTTATACTTTTGGAATTAATCTTCAATTTTAAACACAATTATTATGTATAAAATATTAAAAAAAGCAGTTTTAGTAATTGCAATAGGGTCAATTGCTTTTTCGTGTCAGAATGCCGATTTTTTAGATGAGAAACCATTGGATATTTACACTCCTACTAATTCACTTTCTAAGAGTTCCGATTTTCAGGCTTCAATAAACTTTCTGCACAGCAGAATCAGAGAAATTTACACTCGAGGAAGTGGTAATTTAGATGCTTGTTGGGCTATGAAATATGCTACTGACTTTGCAGTAAACGTAACGGATTACTATACTCCATTAAAATTAAATGATTATAATAATACGATGACGTCTAATTTTCAGGTACCAAGTTCATTTTGGAGTTGGGGGTATGAAATAATTGTTAACTCTAATAATGTTATCGATGGTGCTACTGCATCAACAACGCTTTCAGACGCTGAAAAAAAGAGTTTTACGGCTCAAGCTAAGTTTACAAGAGCGTGGGCATATCGTATGCTTGCTAATTTGTTCGGAGGAGTGCCTCTTGTTACCACTCAAATAACCGAGGCAAAAAGAGATTATACTAGAGCTACTAGAGCGGCAGTATATGAACAATGTAGAAAAGATTTAGCAGAAGCTATTGTTGATTTGCCAAATATAGATGCCGTTAAAGACGGAAAAATTAACAAACAAGCAGCGCAACATTTACTTTCTGAAATTTATATTTGTTTAAACAAACCAGATGAGGCTATTGCTGCTGCATCGGCGGTAATTAGCTATCCAGGAGTAGCTTTAATGACGACTAGATTTGGAAGACACAAAGACCAACCTGGCGATGTATACCGTGACTTATTCGAATTGAACAATCAAAATAGAACTAGTGGAAACAAAGAAGGTTTATTTGTTTTACAACAAGATTTCTTGAATCCAGCAAATGGAAATTGGGATTCTAATTCGGATGGATTTATGCCAAACGTAGAAGCCTTAACTTTCGTTCCAACGGGAGGAGGATCTGCAGTTCCGCCGATGAAAGTTTGGAATGAAAAAATCGGAGGAAGAGGTTTTGGTTGGATACGTCCAACAGTTCACTTTTTGGATGAAATTTGGCAAGGTCCTGATTTTGCAAATGACATGAGAAATTCTAAATATAATATTATTAGAGATTTTCAAATTGATAATGTGCCTTCTTCTTCTCCAGATTACGGAAAATGGTATGTGGCAGATGGTTATGCTGCAAAACAGCCTGATGGGGTAAACAAAATCAGAAACTGGTATCCTATTATCAAAAAAGCAACGCTTTCTGAAGGAGATTTCTTGCCAGAACAGTATGCAAAAGATGCAAATGGTAATATCAAAACATCTCCTGTAAATGGAGGTAAATTATTGATAAAAGCGAGTGAGCAAGTTTATCATGAGGTATATTCTATACGTTTAGCAGAAACCTATCTTTTAAGAGCTGAAGCTAATGTAATGAAAGGGGATAAAGCTGCGGCTGCGGCGGATATCAATGCCTTAAGAAGAAGAGCTGGTTCAGCAGATATTTTAGCTGCAAATGTTACTATTGATGCTATATTAGATGAGCGTTTGAGAGAACTTTATGGAGAGGAACTTAGAATGCTTACATTAACTAGAATGGGCTTGCTTTATGATAGAAATGTGAGATACAATGAAAAATCAGGATTAACTATTAAACCTATTCATAATTTATGGCCAATTCCATTTTCTGAAATTGAGCGTAATGTGGGTGCTAAATTAGAGCAAAATCCAGGATACAATTAATTTTTTGAAATTAATAGTAAACCGCTTCCTAATCGGAAGCGGTTTTTTTATAGCTTTACCTGCTATAATATCCTTGTATTTACAAAATATATAAATATTTATATCATGAAAAAAAATCTTTTATTTATCTTATTTCTTAGCCTTTTTACAACTATTCAGGCACAAGAGCGTTGGACTATTGACAAAGCCAAAGCATGGCAAGCAGAACAGCCGTGGTATCTAGGCTGTAATTTTGTACCGAGTACGGCCATTAACCAACTCGAAATGTGGCAGTCAGCGACTTTTGATGCCACTACAATCGATAGAGAGTTGGGATTTGCACAATCAATTGGGATTAATTGTGCACGAGTATTTTTGCATGATTTAGCCTATAAGCAAGACCCTAAAGGGTTTCTGCAACGGGTAGATACTTTTCTTTCGATTGCCGATAAGCATAAAATAAAAATCATGCTTGTTTTTTTTGATTCGGTTTGGGATCCGTTTCCCTACATAGGACAACAGCGAGACCCGCGCCCAGGAGTGCATAATAGCGGTTGGGTACAATCGCCAGGAAAGCACGCCTTAATGGACGAAAAGCAATACCCTCGATTGGAGCAATATGTAAAAGCGGTAACCAAGCGTTTTGCTAGTGACAAACGAATTATGTGTTGGGATGTTTGGAACGAACCAGACAACTGTAATGGAAGACCGAATAGAGATTATGAACCTGAAAACAAAATTCAATTAGTTACCCATCTTACTGCACAAGCATTTGGATGGATTCGTTCGCAAAAACCAATCCAACCTCTTACTTCTGGAGTATGGCAAGCCAATTATGCAACCAATCCTAAAATTGCCGATTTGGTAAAAATCCAATTGGAACAATCCGACATTATTAGTTTTCACAGTTATGGTAATGGAGCAGAATATGAAAAATTGGTTAACGGTTTAGCTACATCCAATAGGCCTATGATATGTACTGAATTTTTGGCTAGAGGAAACGGCTGTACTTTTGAAGAGGTTTTACCTGTAGCGAAAAGATTGAATACGGGTGCAATGTGTTGGGGATTGGTCAACGGAAAAACCAATACAATTTACAACTGGGATTCTTGGAAAACGCCAAACACAGAAGAGCCCAAAGTGTGGCACCATGATATTTTTCGTAAGGATGGAACGCCTTATTCCGTAGAAGAAATTAATTTTATCAAAGAAATAGTTAAAAAATAATAATTTGATAGGTTTGAATAACTAGGAAGTCTATTCCTTCATTAGACTACATTTTGTATCTTAAAGATTTGATGGCTAGAAAATAAAATTGTCAATTTATAAATAAAAAGAGTAACACAACTAAAGGTAATAGTAAATGAAAAATCAATTTTTTAATCTTTTCATGAATATAAAATTTCAAAATAAGTTGATTGATGCTATCGTATAATCGCACTAAATTGAGTATGTTTGATTTAAAAAATAATAATTCACGATGAGAATAAATTTTGGTTTTTTGGTTCTATTTTTTTTAGGGGTATTTCAATCAAGTTATGCTCAAAGCAATCAACAAGTGGTATTTGATGCCCCAGCAAAACATTTTACAGAATCCATTCCGCTGGGGAATGGTCGTTTGGGAGCGATGGTTTTTGGGAATCCTGCGCAGGAGCGAATTGTGTTAAACGAAGGCTCGATGTGGTCAGGAGGAGTTGAAAATCCGAATCGGAGCGACGCTCATCAGTATTTGCCCGAAATTCAAAATCTTTGAAAGAAGGAAAAAACAAAGAAGCGCAGGCATTATTACAACGGTATTTTGTAAGTGAGGGAGAAGGTTCGGGTCACGGAAATGGAGCCTATGTTAAGTTTGGTTGCTATCAGGTTTTGGGGGATTTGAAAATTAATTGGAGCGATACTCTTGGAAAAGTTTCGGATTATCAAAGAACCTTGTTTTTAGATAAAGCCTTGGCGGTAACCCAATGGAAGCGTGACGGAATTACTTTTCGAGAAGAAGTTTTAGCAAGTGCGCCAAATGATATAATTGCCATCCGATTGAATGCTTCTAAAGCCAAAAAGTTGTATTTTTCTTTTTCTTTAGATAGAAAAGAAAAGGCTCAGTTTTCGTCCGCAGGAAATACAATCACCATGACAGGACAATTGGCGGGAGGCAACGGCGATTTAGGAATTCGATTTGCGGGTTGTGCCAAAGCCATTACTTTAGATGGAAAAGTGGAAGCGCAGGACGGAAAAATTACGGTTTCAGGAAGTACCGAATGCCTTATTATATTGAGTGCTGCCACCGATTTGAATTGGCCTACGGTCGAAAAAAGAGGACCTAATCCGTTGCCGATTGCTCAGAAAAAAGTCAATCAAGCTAGTATGGTTTCGTGGAATCAGTTAAAACAAAAGCATATTATTGATTACCAATCGTACTACAATCGATGTCAGATACAGTTAACCGCCAAACAAGAATCTCAAATTGCCACCACCTCTACCTTACAGCGATTGATTGATTTTGAAAAAGGAGCGAGCGATGTCACATTGCCTTCGTTGTATTTTAATTTCGGAAGGTATTTGTTAATTTCATCTTCTCGCAAGGGCGGCTTACCTGCTAATTTGCAAGGAATTTGGGCTGAAGAATACCAAACGCCTTGGAACGGAGATTACCATCTAAATATTAATGTACAAATGAATTATTGGCCAGCCGAAGTAACTAATTTGTCTGAATGTCATACCCTCTTGGTCGATTTTGTAAAGCAATTGGTCAAACCAGGAGCGCAAACTGCCAAAGCGTATTATAATTCCGAAGGCTGGGTAGCGCATGTAATTACCAACCCATGGAAATTTACCGCTCCAGGTGAGGGAGCTAGTTGGGGTTCTACTTTGTCGGGAGGTGCTTGGTTGTGCGAACATTTGTGGCAACACTATTTATTCAATCCTAATCCCAAAGTGTTGAACGAAATTTATCCTGTACTCAAAGGAGCGGCTCAGTTTTACAAAAATATTCTTATCGAAGATCCTCAAACCCATTGGTTGGTTACGGCACCTTCAAACTCTCCTGAAAATTCATATAAAACAGCAGATGGCTTTATAGGGCAAACCACTATGGGACCCACTATGGATATGCAAATAGGACGAGAATTGTTTTCGAATACCATAGCTGCAGCCAAAATATTAGGAGTTGATACCGATTTGCGTCAACATTAGAAGGATTAAAAAAACAATTAGCACCCAATCAAGTTAGTGCCAAAACAGGAGGAATACAAGAGTGGATTCGGGATTATGATGAAACAGATGCAAAGCATCGCCATGTTTCTCAATTGTATGGTTTGTATCCTTATGATGAAATTAATCTAACAGAAACCCCATCGCTCGTTGATGCCGCTCGCAAAACCTTGTTGCGCAGAGGCGATGAAGGAACGGGTTGGTCAAGAGCTTGGAAAGTTAATTTTTGGGCTCGATTGGGCGATGGTGATCACGCCTTAAAAGTGTTCAAAGCCTTGCTTTCTCCTGTTCAAAATGAGAAAAAAATCACTTATGGAGGTAAAGGAGCAGGAACGTACCCCAATCTTTTTTGTGCACACCCACCTTTTCAAATTGACGGTAATTTTGGAGGAACGGCCGCCATTGCCGAAATGCTTTTGCAAAGCAATGGACAGCATTCGGTCATTCGATTTTTACCTGCTTTACCTACGGATAAAGATTGGAGCGAAGGAAGTGTAAAAGGAATGCGAGCCAGAAATGGATTTGAAGTAGATTTCAGTTGGGAAAAAGGACAACTTAAAATGGCGAAAATCAAATCGGTTTCGGGAATGAATTGTTGGGTAAGCCTTCCTTCGGGAATGGCTATTTACCAAAGTAATGGAGTTAAAGTAAAAACAGAAGTCCAAGGTGGCAATGTGGTGCAATTTGCTACTAAAAAAGGAATGCAATACAAAATCTATTAATTATTTGAAGATGAAAAACAGACATTATTTAATTGTTTTGATGTGCTTTTTTAGCGTATCACTATGGGCACAAAGAGACACTATTTCCTTGAATAAGGATTGGCAATTTAAAATTGATAAGCAAGGAATTGGGTTTGATAAACTATGGAACGCAACTCCTTGGAAGTCGGAACGAATAGTAACATTGCCGCATACTTGGAATGTTGAAAAAGAAAATGAAACCCATTACGGTTGGGGTTGGTATCAAAAAAAATGGTTTGTGCCAACTGCTTGGAAAGGCAAACAAGTAGTATTGCAGTTTGGAGCGGTAAATCATACGGCTATCATTTATGTAAATGGAAAAAAAGTAAAAGAACATACAGGAGACGGATTCAATAAGTTTTTTGTCAACTTAGAAGGACTCTTGAAATTTAATGCCAAGAATATCATTACGGTAGCTTGTAATAATGATTTTGGAAAAAGCAAAGTTCCGTACGCGAATTCATTCGATTGGCCTAATGATGGTGGATTGATACGAGAAGTAGCTTTTTTGGTCAGTGCTAAACCCGCCATGGCTTATGTACACGTTGCTCCAAAGCTGAATGTAGAAACCAATCAAGGAGAGTTGAAAATTAAAATTGGTTTGCAACAATTGGATGCCAACGTAAAATTTAAAATTAAAATTACCGAAGAAAACCAACCGACACATCAAGTGGTTTTGCAAAGCACCGAAAAGCCCATTTGGGAAAATGGAGAAGCCGTTATTGTTGCTAAGTTGCCAAAAGTCAATCCATGGCATTTTGACTTTCCTAATTTATACCGTGCCGAAGTGAGTTTGCTTAAAGGAAATAAAGTAACGGACAAGATAAGCAGTACGTTTGGCTTTAGAGAGATTAAGTTTGAAGGAACTAAATTGTATTTAAATGGAGAGCCTATTAAAGTGATGGGAGTGGAGTGGACGGCAGGATCCAATCCTAATTTTGGTTTTGCAGAACCCAAATCCGAGATTATTCGTCACGGAAAATTAATGAAAGACGTGAATTGTATTTTTAGCCGAGTGCATTTTCAGCAAGACGATGCTTTTTATGATTTTTGTGATCGCAACGGAATGATCATTCAGGAAGAAGTTCCTTTGTGGGGATGGGAAACGCCATCGGATACCGTTGTCGAAAAAACAGCTCATCGCCAGTTGGAAGCTATGATACGCAATCATTACAATCATCCATCTATTTTTGCATGGGGTGTTGGAAATGAATTGCGAGGGCGTGATGAGGCTATGAAAAAAATGATTGAAGGATTGATTGCTAAAACGCGTAAGTTAGATGCTACTCGAATGGTAAGTTATGTGAGTAATTCGCTGTCTGAGAAGTATTATAATCATCCCAAATTTACTCCAGATGCGGGCAGTTTGGGCGATTATATTATGATGAATGAATACGGAGGGAGTTGGTGGAATATTCCCGTGGGCGAAATAGGAAAACACATGGACAGCATCAATAAAAGTTACCCCGACAACCGTTCTTTGTTTCTGAATTTGGGCTGTGTGAGCCTAATTTTAAAGGAGGCGATCAACGCCGTTTAGAGGATTTGCTGTATCACATGGCTGTTTTTGAAAGCAAGTCGTATGTGCAAGGGGCAATTTATTTTGATTTGACGGATTATCGAACTCATTATGGCGGAGGGGAAGGTAAATTTAAGCAACGCGTACACGGGATTACGATATGTACGGAAATCCAAAGCCCTCAATGAAAGTTTTACGAGAACAATCTTCTCCGTTAGAAGTGCAAACTGTTGGAGTGTCCTCAAAAGGAAAACTAACAATCACTGTTTATGGGAGCATTGGATTGCCACAGCATACAGTAAAGGGATATAAATTGTATTTGTCTGACAAAACCGATAATTATAAGTCAACTAAGGAATACGAATTGCCTCTAATTAAACCAGGAGAAAAAGTCAGTTTTGAAGTCGATGATTTATATGAAGGCAAAGGAATTGTCACCATAGTACGCCCCACAGGATATGTAACTTCACAAAAATCATTTTATTGATTATTAAAAAAAAAGTTGAAAATCCTGTTATGAACAACAATGAAAAATTATCTATAATGAAAATATTTAAAAGCAAATGCTTGTTTCAAGCGGTACTCCTTTTAATGGCTTTTGGAATTAAAGGACAATCCGTAAAAGAACAATCGAGTAAGCAAGTAGAACGCCCTAAGTTGGTGGTTGGGATAGTAATCGATCAAATGCGATGGGATTATTTGTATCGCTATTATAGTCGATTTGCACCCACAGGAGGGTTTCGACGGTTACTTGATGGAGGATTTAGTTGTGAAAACACCTTGATTCCTTATACGCCAACGGTTACGGCTTGTGGTCATACGTGTATTTATACAGGAAGTGTGCCTGGATTGCACGGAATTGTTAGCAACGGCTGGTGGGATGTAAAAGCCAATCGGGTAATGTATTGTACCGAAGATAAGACAGTAAAAGGAGTAGGAGTTTCTACGGATGAAGAGGCTATGAGTCCCGAAAATATGCTGGTAACGACCATTGGAGATGAACTAAAGTTAGCAACAAATTTTCGTTCTAAAGTGATAGGAATTGCCTTGAAGGACAGAGGTGCCATTCTACCAGCAGGGCATAGTGCCGATGCCGCTTATTGGGTCAACTACAAAACCTTTAATTGGGTAAGTTCCACTTATTACATGAAGGAACTCCCAAATTGGGTTAAAGACCTGAATGCGAAAAAAATGGCAGCTAATTATTGCAAGCAAGGTTGGAAAACGCTTTATCCTATGGCGAGTTATTCGCAAAGTACTCCCGATCAAACTACTTATGAAGGACTTCCTTTGGTACTGATCAAAAAGGTTTTCCTTATCAATTAGATCAACTCAAAGAAGACAATTACAAAGTGCTAGCGACTACTCCTTTTGGAAACATGTTTACCCTTGCTATGGCAAAACAGGCTTTAATTAACGAGCATTTAGGAGAAGATCAAGATACCGATTTGCTAACGGTAAGTTTTTCGTCACCGGATCATATTGGACATACTTTTGGCCCAAACTCGGTAGAAGCCGAGGACGATTACCTTCGATTGGATAAAGAATTGGGTGACTTTTTTCGGTTTTTGGATTTAAAAATAGGCAAAAATCAATACACTATTTTTCTTTCTGCCGATCATGGAGTGGCACATGCAGCTGATTTTATGAAAGAACATCATTTGCCTTCAGGGCAAATACAAGACAAAGATTGGTTAAAAGAAATAAATAATTTGCTTACCGAAAAATACAAAGTGGACAATCTGATTTTAGGATGGCACAATTATCAAATGTCACTTAATTTTCCATTAATTGCATCAAAACAACTAAATGAAAAAGAAATCCGATCAACGGTTATTCAGTTTTTGGCAGGAAAAGAAGGGATTTCTAGAGTTTTTAATCTAAATGAATTAATGTTAGAGCCTATTAATAGCGGGATAAAAGAAATGGTTGCCAACGGATATTATCCAGGTCGTAGCGGAGATATACAGGCTATCCCGTTATCGGGCTGGTATTCGCCTGGAACGAGTACGGTTTCGCACAGCGTATGGAATCCGTATGACGCTCATATTCCCTTGCTTTGGTATGGTTGGGGAATTAAAAAGGGCAAAACCAATAGAGAAACTTCTATGGCAGACATTGCTCCAACAGTCGCTTCATTATTGAAAATTCAAATGCCTAGTGGTAATATTGGAAAACCAATAGGCGAAATTTTAAATGTAAAACCATCAAAATAGTCATAGCACTTTAAACCAATTAATTATGAAGAAAATAATTTTCGCTGCCATTTTATCAATGAATATGGCAGTTTTAACCGCTCAAGTACACAAAGTATTACCGCCAGATATTGTATACGGGGAACTTTTTAAAGACGTGCAATTGCAGCATGCTTTTCCGGATATTAAAACTTTTGTGGATTGTATTCCAAAACGAAAACCAGCCGATATTTTAAAAGAGTATAAGGAAATCAAGAGTAATCCTCCTGTTGGATTTTCATTAAAAAAATTCGTCGAAGATAATTTTGATTTGCCTTTTAGTCCACAAAATAATTATACTACTAATGCGAAAGAAGACATTCAAACGCATATCAAAAATTTGTGGGCAGTTCTCAAGCGTAACCCAGATAAAGTAGTTGAGGGCAGTTCTTTATTAGCACTTCCTTATCCGTACATTGTTCCTGGTGGGCGTTTTCACGAAATTTATTATTGGGATAGTTATTTTACACTTTTGGGCTTAGAAGAAAGCGGAGAGGTTGAGATGATACAAAATATGGTTAACAATTTTTCCTACCTTATCAATACTTATGGTTTTATTCCTAATGGAAACAGAAGTTATTATATAACGCGTTCGCAACCTCCCTTTTTTGCTATGATGGTCACTGTTTTGGCAGGAATAAAAGGAAAAGAGGTGTATGCTACATACCAAGAGGCACTACAAAAAGAATACGATTATTGGACAGATAAAACTCCGGGGACGAAGCATAATGTAAAAATGCCAGATGGCTCTACATTAAGCCGTTATTATGACCGAGGAAATACCGCCAGACCCGAAAGTTTTTCGGCTGATTATGAGTTAGTAAATGGCAAATTTACTCCCGAAGAATCTTCTAGAATGTATTTAGATTTGCGAAGTGCAGCAGAAAGTGGTTGGGATTTTGGTAGCCGGTGGTTCGCCGATGGAAAAAATATAGCAACCATACAAACCACTCATTTAATCCCAGTCGACTTGAACGGACTTCTTTATCAATTAGAACTTACCTTAGCTAAATGTTATAGTCAAAAAGGAAATAAATCAATGGCTCAGTTGTATAACCAAAAAGCAGCTAGTAGAAAAAAAGCAGTTCAAAAATACTGTTGGAATGAAGAAAGGCAATGGTATTTTGACTACAATTTTGTAACCAAACAAAAAAGCAATCAGATGGTATTGTCAGGAGCAACACCTTTATTTTTTGAAATTGCCAGTCAAGAAAACGCTCCAAAAATGGCAAAAACGATTCGAGATAATTTTTTGAAACCGGGAGGAGTTGTTACTAGTTTAATTAATACCCATCAACAATGGGACGCGCCAAACGGATGGGCTCCATTGCAATGGATGGTAGTTAAGGGATTAGAGAATTATAAGCAACCTACATTAGCAAGAGAAATTGCCAGTCGTTGGATAAAATTAAATAAAGAAGTTTACAATAAAAGCGGTAAATTAATGGAGAAATACAATGTTATTGATGTAAATCTAAAAGCTGGAGGAGGAGAATATGATGGTCAAGATGGTTTTGGATGGACGAACGGCGTATTGCTTAAATTAATGAAACTATATGATAAATAGAATGAATTTTGTGTTCAAAAGCATTTAAATTCTTTTTAAAAATAAATAAACAAAACGTGTAAAATGAATATAAAAACGATTTTAATTAGCAGTATTTTTTTAGGATTATATAGTCATAATAGTGTGGCTCAAGAACAATTGCATTTGCCTTTTGGCGAAAAAACGCAACGATTAAACAACACTCCTGCGGTTATTAAAGCGCAAAAACCACCGATGGGATGGAATAGTTGGGACAATTACGGATTAGAAATTACCGAAGCCGAATTCAAAGCACAGGTAAATTACATCGATGCCAACCTCAAGAAATATGGCTATGAATATATGGTAATTGATGCGGGTTGGTACAGTGATAAAATGTCTGCTGAACGAGGAACTCCTTATTTTGTAGAAGGAAAAATTAGCCGTTTCGAAAGTTTTACTGATGAATACGGAAGATGGATTCCATCCGAAAAAAAATTCCCTTCATCCAAAGGAAACAAAGGTTTTAAACCTTTGGCGGATTATTGCCATAGCAAAGGATTGAAATTTGGATTTCATGTTCAAAGAGGCATTCCACTTAGCGCAGTGGATAAAGACACGCCTATATTGGGGACATCGTTAAAAGCAAAAGACATTGCCAATCCAGCGGATATGTGCGATTGGTGGGATGGAACGTATGGATTAGACGGAAGTATTGCAGGTACTCAAGAATATTATAATTCTTGTGCCAAATTATGGGCTTCTTGGGGAGTCGATTTTATAAAATTTGACGATGCGTCTCGACCTTATCATTCAGATGAAATTACGATGCTTCGTAAAGCATTAGACCAATGCGGACGTACCATGATATTAAGTCTTTCTCCTGGCGAAACGCCAATTTCTGCTCGTTATCATGTGCAAAACAACAGCGATATGTGGCGTGTTTCGGATGATTTTTGGGATACTTGGCCTCAGTTAAGCCATCAGTTTGAATTAACCAAAAAATGGATGCGTTTTATCCAACCAGGACGCTGGGCCGATTTGGATATGATTCCTTTCGGAAAAATAGGATTGCACAGTTATGGTGGTGGAGTAGAAAAAAAATGCCGCTTTACAGCCGATGAACAATGTACTATGATGACTTTATGGAGTATGTTTCGGTCTCCATTAATTTTAGGAATGGATGTAACTCAGCTCGACCAATCCGTGCTTCCGTTTATTGCCAATGAAGAAGTGATTAATGTAGATCAAAACAGTGCGAATCCTTGGTATTTAAGTGATATGCCTGCGAATCAAGAGCTTTTTTATTCCGAAGAACCAGGAACGAAAAATAAATACGTTGCTTTTTTCAACCGTGGAGAGAAATCACAAAGTATAACATTGGATTTGAAAAAAATAGGAATAACAACCGCTGTTTCTGTTCGGGATTTGTGGACGAAAACCAACAAAGGATCGATGTCAAATTCCATTACCGCCGAAGTACCTTCGCACGGAGCGGTATTGTACAAATTAACGATTCAATAGTATTAAATTTTTTTTAAGTTCCTGAAGTGCATTGGGTTAATGACCGAATGCACTTTACTTTTTGTGCAAAATCAATGAATAAGGCTCTTTTTTTACGTTAATTGCTGTTTTTTTAGGCTCGAAAATGAGAAGTTTCTATAATCTATTGCCTATTTGAAACACGAAAAATCTTGTTTTTCATACAAGTGTTTTTGCTATATTTGTTGAAATTAGGCGAAAGTTTTTTTACAGACTTTTAGTTACCAAAATACCAAATAATAGAATAAAATAGATATGAAATTAGATATATTAGCCTTTGGTGCGCACCCAGACGATGTAGAATTAGGTTGTAGCGGAACTCTGGCAAAAGAAATTGCATTTGGAAAAAAAGTGGGAATCATAGATTTGACGCGTGGGGAGCTAGGCACTCGCGGTTCGGTAGCAATTCGAAATCAGGAAGCAGCTCATGCAGCCAAAATTTTAGGTGTTTCTATTCGTGAAAACTTAGACATGCGGGATGGTTTTTTTGTAAACGACGAATTGCACCAATTGAAAGTTATTAAAATGATTAGGAAATATAGACCTGAAATTGTTTTGTGTAATGCTATCGAGGATCGACATATTGATCACGGAAAAGGGAGTAAATTAGTTTCAGATGCTTGTTTTTTGTCGGGTTTGATGAAAATTGAGACCGAAATTAATGGAGAAAGACAAGAGGCTTGGAGACCAAAGTAGTATATCATTACATTCAATGGAAGACCATAGAGCCCGATTTTGTGGTTGATATTACAGGATATAATGAAAAAAAGGTCGAATCTATTTTAGCCTATAGTTCTCAGTTTTACAATCCAAATTCTGATGAACCTGAAACACTAATTGCCTCAAAAAACTTTTTAGAAAGCCTTAGTTATAGGGCGCAGGATCTAGGGCGATTGATTGGAACCGATTTTGCCGAAGGATTTACCGTCGAGAGGTATTTGGCTGTCAATAGTTTAGGAGACTTGTTATAATTTTTGAATATTTTTTTTGCAAAAGCCAACTTTAGTGCTATATTTGCACTCGTTAAAAATGGTGGTTGTAGCTCAGCTGGTTAGAGTATTGGTTTGTGGTGCCGAGGGTCGCCGGTTCGAACCCGGTCAGCCACCCAAAACGCAAAAGCTTCGAAGTAATTCGAGGCTTTTTTGTGGACTTAAAGGGCTGATTTTAGGATGTCTTTTTAGATAAAAATACACATTTGATAGTAGGAAATTCCCGTGTCGTGTTGACTGTAAAACACAAAAAAATCTGTAGGTATAAGCGTTTAGTTCGCACTTGTTAAGTGCTTATTTTATTGATATTTATTTACAATTCACCATCTTTCTTATTAACACATCGAATATTGTATCCATATTTGACCTTCTGTTGTATCTAAAATGGTATTCATCAAGATAATTTTGCATACGGTCTTTACTGCAATGGTGATGAATTCCTCGGAGCCATCCTTTTATATTCATTATGTGTATATGTAGCTCTTTAAAGTTCTTTCCATCTTCTGATGCAACTTGTTTCAAATTTTTAAACTCCTTTTTTAAAGGTGTGTAACCTTTCCATTTATCCGAAACTACTTCCGCTTCGCTTGAAACATATTTGGTTAAGAAAGCACCTAATTCTATTGCCGAAGAATGTTCAATAGCCTCAGCGTAAGCTCGACCAACACCATCTTCTAAAATTTCAACAGCCAAGACAATTAATTTTTTCAACCCTTTACTCCTTCCTTTTTTACCTTCTTCTGGACCTCCAATCACAAACTCATCAACGTGAATAACCCCTGTTAATGGGCTTTTTAGACTGCTCTTCATTACTTGCTGTAGTTTTTGTTTGAATGCCCAGCAGGTCATTTGTCGAAGTTCAAATTCATTACTTAATTCTAAAGAAGACATCCCTTTTTTCTTCGTACTTATTTTGAAAACAATATGAAAGGCTATTAGTATTGAAAATTTAAGCTTTTCAAACATAGTTCCTGCTGTTGGACTTTCATCATATCGGCACTTGGTACAACGTCGGTTATGGATGTTTTTTCCTTTCCCAAATTTATCATTATTACATCGTTTACAATTATAGCCACTAAGCCATTTTATCTCAGATAAATATTCTAAACAATCCTTATCTTCTTTAAATCTTTGGTTAAATTTTATTGAATTCACTCCTCTGAAAATATTGCGCTCTGTCATTTGACAAAGATAATTTATTTGCGACCTAAACGCTTATACCTAAAAATCTGTTTTCATTCAAGCATTTTGCTATATTTGTTGAGATTAGACAGAAGTTGTGCCGCATGCTAAAAAAAATCCGTAGAAAAGAGGATGATATACTAAAAAGATATACATTTGTAATATAATTATAAAGTATATGAAAACAGTATCATTAAAAATAGACGATTCAATATTCGGAGAAACTGAAAAAATACTATCTCACATAAGTATTCCTAGAAACAGATATATCAACGAAGCAATTGAATATTATAACAAAGTACAAAAAAGACAAATTTTAGAGAAAAGGCTTAAAGCTGAATCTAGCTTAGTCAAAAAAGATTCAATGAATATTTTAAAAGATTTTGAAAAAATTGACTATGCAGATTAATCAATATGAAATTTGGATTGCTGATTTAAATCCGCAAATAGGAACTGAAGCTGGAAAAACTAGGCCTATTTTAGTTGTTCAGACAAATTTATTAAATAAAATTCCTCATCCGTCAACAGTTGTTTGCCCAATTACAACTAATGTCCAAAAGGATTCTGATATTTTAAGAGTTCATTTAAAAAAAGGAATGGGAAATTTACATGAGAATTGTGATGTAATGATTGATCAAATTAGAGCAATTGACAATAAACGTTTGATTAAAAAAATTGGAAATTTGCCTACTGAATTAGTTGACAAAATAAAAGAGAACATTGCAATCATAATTGACTTGGATTAGAAGCACGACAGCACGACAGCACAACAGCTGACAAATGCAATCGCTGTTTTTCGGTAAATAGTTCGTTCTTTTTCCTAATTTCAATCGAAATGCTAGGCAAAATAAAATATAATTTTTCAGAAAAAGTTTGGCAGCATTCCTCTGTTGGAGGTTGGTATTTTGTTTCGGTTCCAAGAAGTATTTCGAAAGAAATTAGGGAAATGCTAAAATCGGAAGAAGAGGGTTGGGGAAGATTGAAAGCAACAGCAGAAATCGGAAAAAATCAATGGCAAACGGCGATTTGGTTTGATACAAAAAGCAATGCTTACCTTCTTCCTTTAAAAGCAGAAATCAGAAAAAGAGAGCATATTGAGGTTGGTAAAATTGTTGAGGTAAATATTTGGTTTTAAAAAATGAGTTAGGGTTTAATCTCTTTAAAAATGTTTTTTTACCTCAGATTTTTGCATGTAAAATTCGCGTTTAACTTTTCAAATACTGTATAGATTTTGCTTAGACAGGGTATTTTTAGCTGTTCACAGGCTTCCAAAGTGCATAACCCCCATTGAGATTTACAGAATAAATGTTGTGATTTCTCAAGATTCTTTGTGCCAAATACCCTCTCAAACCAATTTGGCAATAAATAACATATTTCCTATTTTTATCAAAAAAGGCTAGATTTTCTCTAAAGGTATCTACGTCCATATTTATGGCGTTGGGAATGGCTCCATTTTCGAATTCAGTTTTGGTTCTTACGTCAACTAGTATTGCATTTTCGGAGGAAAGATAATCCTCTAATTGGTCGTAATTGATGAATCGTACATCGTCTTTTAGCATATTTTCGGCAACGTAACCCAGAATGTTCACAGGATCTTTGGCAGAATTGTAGGGCGGAGCATAAGCAATTTCAATTTCTTGCAAATCATAAATAGTCAAATTTCCTTTTATGGCCGTCGCAATAACATCGATGCGTTTGTCCACGCCTTCCTGTCCCAAGGCTTGTGCGCCATAGATAATTCCGCTTTTTCCAAAATTCATTTTCAGGATAATATTCGTCGCTTCGGGATAGTAGCTGGCGTGATTTGGTCTGGTTACTGTTACTGTTTGATACGGAATGGCATAGCGTTTTAACAGTTTTTCGTTGAGTCCCGTTGTAGCAAGGGTTAGGTCGAAGAATTTTATGATTGAGGTTCCCAAAGTGCCTTTATACGAAATTTTGTTTCCTCTAGTTATGTTGTCGGCAACGATTCGTCCTTGGCGATTTGCAGGCCAAGCAAGCGGAATTAGTACTTTTGCCTGATTGATGTAATGGGACACTTCTACAGCATCGCCCACGGCATAAATCGCGGGGTCAGAAGTTTGCATAAATTCATTTACTTCAATTCCGCCAGTGACGCCTAAGGTCAGTCCAGCAGTTTTTGCTAAGGCATTTTCTGGTTTTACTCCAATGGCAAAAATGACCGCATCAGCCAAAATAGTTTTACCATTATTCAATTTCAGTTCAATTTTATTGTTTTTATCCTCAAAGGCTTCAACGCCTGTATTTACAAGAATATCTAGATTTTTAGCAGCGGCGTGGTGTTGCATCATTTTGGCAAATTCATAATCGACTGGTCCCATGATTTGGCTTCCTAATTCAATTACCACTAGGTTAAGTCCTTTTTTAACTAGATTTTCGGCAACTTCTAGACCAATAAAACCGCCGCCTACAACGGCAATATTTTTTAAATTCTTGGTTTTAGCAATAATTCGATCCATATCTGCAACATTTCGGAGCGTCATTATTTTATCAGAATTTATGCCTGGGATGTTGGGTTTAAAGGGTTCTGCTCCGGGCGATAATAGTAATTTGTCATAGGATTCAGTATAAATTTCTTTTGTAATTAAGTTTTGTACTTCGATGGTTTTATCTTCTTTGTTTATTTTTAGCACTTCATTAAAAATACGAACGTCCAAGTTGAATCTTGTTTTTAAAGAAGCAGGGGTATGTAGTATTAATTTAGAACGTTCGACAATTATGCCGCCAATATGGTAAGGCAAGCCACAGTTTGCAAAACTGACATATTCTCCTTTTTCAAAAATGATGATTTCATTTTCTTCGCTTAATCGTCTTAATCTAGCTGCTGCGGTTGCTCCTCCAGCAACTCCTCCTATGATAAGTATTTTCATTTGTTGTTTAATTATGGATTTTATTCAAGGCATTCATGGCTAAGAGAATGATCACAAATAGGCAGATTTTCAGTCTGCAAACCAAACCTATGGGCGTCAAGTTTATAGGGGTGGTTTTGTTTTGAATCAAATTTCTGAAACTATATTCTAGGAATGTGTAGCTTTTGTTACATAAACTGAAATTTTTGAAATAAAAAATGATTCCTCGAACGGAAGTTGAAAGAATCACAACCAACAGGTTTACTAATTAATTTCTAAAGTATTTTTGTTTTGTCCTTAAAGTGATTTTTTTTAGCGAAATTTACCGTTCATAAAAAAGAAAAAGCAAGGATGAAAGACGTACTCAAACAGACTTACGGATACCTATTTGAGGATAAACTAATCGATGAGATTGTCCAAGTCTCTTTGTTGAGAGATTTCAAGGATGGGGATATTCTTATCGATTTTGGTGATGCTATTCGGAAAATGCCGTTGTTGATAACAGGAGCTATTAAGATATTGCGCGAAGATTTTGATGAAGGCGAGTTGTTGCTGTATTTTATCGAAAAAGGCGACACCTGTGCCATGACAATGGCGTGTTGTATGGGCGAAACTAAGAGTGAAATCAGGGCTGTCGCCGAAACAAATGGAACGGTTGTAATGATTCCGGTTATTAAAATGGAGGAATGGTTAGGGAAATATAAAAGCTGGAGAAGCTATGTGTTTAATAGTTACAACAATCGTTTAAAGGAAATGCTGTCTGCCATTGATAACTTAGCGTTTATGAATATGGACGAACGCTTGCTGAATTATCTTCAGGACAAATCCAAAATCAATAACTCTAATGAAATTCATGCAACTCATCAAGAAATAGCCAATGATTTGCATACTTCTAGAGTGGTTGTTTCTCGATTATTGAAGGCATTGGAAAACAAGGGAGAAATAAGTTTAAACAGGGCGTCGATTGCGATGTTGAAGCGGCGGTAACATTTGTTACAGAATCGGGCTCTTAAAAGAGCTATTTTTGCAGTTAAAAAAGCGTAATACATGAATTTTTTTGATATTGTAGGTTATATTTTGGCTGTTTTGTAGGAATGACACTTGGGATGTTAGGGAGTGGCGGTTCTATTCTTTCGGTGCCAATTTTAGTCTATATAATGGGAATCGAACCTACACTAGCAACGGCTTATTCTTTATTTGTGATAGGAACAACTTCATTAGTTGGTGGATTTCATAAAGCCAAACAAAAATTAGTCGATTTTAACAAGGTAATTTTATTTGGAATTCCAGCGGTAATTTCGGTTTTTACCACTCGAAAAATCATAGTTCCTAGGATTCCAACTATTATTTTTACCACCGAAAATTTTACTTTGAGCAAGTCTATACTAATTATGATAGTGTTTGCCGTTGTAATGATTTTGGCTTCTGTACAAATGATAAAACCGCTAAAAGGAATTGTCATTTTGGATGGTGAGAATCAAAAGCCTAATTATTCTAAGATTGCTGTACTGGGAATTCTTATTGGATTCGTTTCAGGATTTGTTGGAGCAGGAGGAGGATTTTTAATTGTTCCAACTTTATTGTTTTTTTGCAAAAACACCAATGAAAATGGCCGTTGGAACCTCACTTTTTATAGTTTCCTTACAATCGTTAATTGGATTTACGGGAGATATTATGGGGCATCAAATTATTGATTGGAAACTACTAGAAATATTTACTTTAGCATCAATACTAGGAATTTTTATTGGAAATTTTATTTCTAAAAAGGTAGATGAGGAAAAGCTAAAAATTGGATTTGGTTGGTTTGTTTTGGCAATGGGAATTTATATCATAGTTAAAGAGATTATCCTGTCTTAATGTTTTGCTAAATGTGATTTTTATCCTGTCTTTGAATCAAAAAATAAATAAATTTACATTCTAAATTGACTTAGAAAAAATGAAAATAGAACAAATTTACACGGGTTGTTTAGCGCAAGGTGCTTATTATATAGAAAGTAACGGAGAGGTTGCTATTATTGATCCATTGCGCGAAGTACAGCCTTATATTGACCGAGCCGCTTCTGATAGCGCAAAAATAAAGTACATTTTCGAAACCCATTTTCATGCTGATTTTGTTAGTGGTCACGTGACTTTGGCCGAAAAAACAGGAGCGCCAATAATTTTTGGACCCACGGCCAATCCTAGTTTTGAGGCGCATATTGCAAAAGATGGCGAAGTTTTTCAATTGGGAAATATTACCATCACTTTATTGCACACTCCAGGACATACAATGGAAAGCTCTTGTTATCTTTTGAAAGATGAAAACGGTAAAGATTATGCGATTTTTAGTGGGGATACTTTGTTTTTAGGAGATGTAGGGCGACCTGATTTAGCTCAAAAAGCGGCTAATATGACTCAAGAAGAATTGGCTGGAGTTTTATTCGAAAGTTTGCGCAATAAGATAATGAATTTAGCAGACGATGTTATTGTTTATCCAGCTCATGGTGCTGGTAGTGCTTGCGGAAAGAATTTAAGTAATGAAACCGTGGGGTCAATTGGCGAACAAAACAAGTCAATTATGCGCTTCGTGCCAATATGACTAAAGCAGAATTTATAGCAGAAGTTACTGACGGATTATTGCCGCCACCGGCGTATTTTCCAATGAATGTAAAACTCAATAAGGAAGGGTATGAAAATGTAGAAGATATAGTAAAAGAAGCCACGGCTTATGATGCATTTACCTTTGAGTTTGTTGCCAATGGTACTGACGCCTTGATATTAGATGTTCGTAATCAGGATGATTTTGCCAAAGGACATATTCCAAAATCGATTTTTATAGGTATCGATGGTGCTTTGCCCCTTGGGTGGGTGCTTTGATCTTAGACATTAAGCAGCCCTTACTTTTGGTTGCCCCAAAGGGAAGGGAAGAAGAAGCAATTATACGTTTAGCCCGAGTGGGTTATGACAACACAATAGGGTATTTGAAAGATGGGTTTGAAACATGGAAAAATGCAGGAATGCAATACGATACCGTAAACTCCGTTTCGGCTGAAACACTCGAAGAAATTATAGAAGAAGATAAGGAAGTTCCTGTTTTTGATGTAAGAAAACCAAACGAATTTGCCGCAGAGCATATTGTTGATGTTCATTCAACTCCATTGGATTTTTTGAATGAACATTTATCCGAATTTCCAAAAGAGACCCCCTTTTATTTGCATTGCGCTGGTGGGTATCGTTCCGTTATAGCGGCTTCTATTTTGAAAGCGCGTGGCTATCATAATCTCGTCAATGTTTTGGGTGGTTTTGCTGCCATCAAAAAACGGGAATCAAAACAACCGATTATGTTTGCCCGTCAACACTAAAATAAAATGAAGAAAGTTGTTTTTTTCAAATTGGTATGTAATACGATGGATTCGTCTAGCATTTGCGCTGTTTTTATTTGTACAATTTTATGTGCTTCGTGAATGGTTTTTTATAGTATTTGGTTTGTTTTTTTTTAGTTCAAGCCATTTTTAATTTAGGTTGTGGAATAGGAGGTTGTGTAGTTCCTAACAATGAAAAACAGTAGAAAATGAGTGCTAATTTCGACAGGATTATTAAGTCAGAAAACCAGTTTTAGTTGACTTTTTGCAGATTGGTGTAATCCGTGTAAAATGTTGGCTCCAATTTTAAAACAGGTAAAGGAAAATTTAGGTGATCGAATTACTATCATAAAAATTGATGTGGATAAACATCAGGAATTAGCCTCAAAATATCAGGTGCGTGGAGTTCCCACAATGGTTTTGTTTCAAAACGGTAAGCAATTATGGAGGCAATCTGGCGTTTTGACTAAAGAACAAATCATAAAAACAATTTTAGAAAAAAGTGACTAATGACTAAAAAAGCAATTTTAATTACGGGAATAGGAATAGTTGTTGGAGCCGTTGCAGGGTATCTTTATTATTTTTATGTAGGCTGTGCTTCAGGAACTTGTGTTATCACTTCAAAGCCTTTGAACAGTACGTTATATGGTGCTTTAATGGGAGGATTACTATTTAATATGTTTGTAAAATCATCAAAAAAATAATACTATTTAACCAATTAAAATCCAAAAATCATGAAAAAAAATATGGGTTCCACAGACAAAATTTCTCGAGTTATTTGTGCCATTGCTATTGCCATTTTGTATTTTACAAAAGCAATTGAAGGTACGGCAGCATTAGTTTTAGGCGCTTTAGCCATTATCTTTTTAATTACAAGTTTTATTAGTTTTTGTCCGTTGTATTTGCCTTTTGGTATAAATACAAATAAGAAAAAAGAATAATTTTGAGCGATAAAAAACACGGTATTGATTCTTTCGAAAATCCACCAAATCAAGAGTATTGGGATACCAGATATAAAAATAATACCGCCGCTTGGGATTTAGGCGAAGTTTCTCCACCAATAAAAGAGTATGTCGATACTTTAGAAAACAAAAATAAAAGTATCTTAATTCCGGGCTGCGGCAATTCGTATGAAGCAGAATATCTTATAAAGCAAGGTTTTACAAATGTTACCGTAATTGATATTGCACCAACATTGGTAGAAAATCTCTCACTGAAATTTAAAGGCAATCCCTGTATTAAAATAATTTAGGTGATTTTTTTGAACATCTTGGACAATATGATTTGATTCTTGAACAGACATTTTTTTGTGCTTTGCCTGTGGCGATGCGACAAAATTATGTTTTAAAATGCATAAACTTTTATCCAATAGAGGAAAATTAGTGGGCTTATTGTTTGATAAAACATTTGATGTAAGTCCTCCTTTTGGGGGCAGTCAAGCAGAATATGAACCCCTTTTTGCAAATTATTTTACTGTTTTAAGCATGAAGCCTTGTCATAATTCAATTGCTCCAAGAGCCCATTCAGAATTGTTTTTTGAGTTTCAAAAAAATAGAAAATTCATAAAACAGTACGAATTAAAAAGTATTTTTATGTAGAATACTTTTTTTATTTATCTTTGTTAACTATATGGTTAAACCAAAAAGTTAAATCCGTGACAACCGAAGAAAAAATATTTTAGGTATAAGCGTTTAGGTCGCAAATAAATTATCTTTGTCAAATGACAGAGCGCAATATTTTCAGAGGAGTGAATTCAATAAAATTTAACCAAAGATTTAAAGAAGATAAGGATTGTTTAGAATATTTATCTGAGATAAAATGGCTTAGTGGCTATAATTGTAAACGATGTAATAATGATAAATTTGGGAAAGGAAAAAACATCCATAACCGACGTTGTACCAAGTGCCGATATGATGAAAGTCCAACAGCAGGAACTATGTTTGAAAAGCTTAAATTTTCAATACTAATAGCCTTTCATATTGTTTTCAAAATAAGTACGAAGAAAAAAGGGATGTCTTCTTTAGAATTAAGTAATGAATTTGAACTTCGACAAATGACCTGCTGGGCATTCAAACAAAAACTACAGCAAGTAATGAAGAGCAGTCTAAAAGCCCATTAACAGGGGTTATTCACGTTGATGAGTTTGTGATTGGAGGTCCAGAAGAAGGTAAAAAAGGAAGGAGTAAAGGGTTGAAAAAATTAATTGTCTTGGCTGTTGAAATTTTAGAAGATGGTGTTGGTCGAGCTTACGCTGAGGCTATTGAACATTCTTCGGCAATAGAATTAGGTGCTTTCTTAACCAAATATGTTTCAAGCGAAGCGGAAGTAGTTTCGGATAAATGGAAAGGTTACACACCTTTAAAAAGGAGTTTAAAAATTTGAAACAAGTTGCATCAGAAGATGGAAAGAACTTTAAAGAGCTACATATACACATAATGAATATAAAAGGATGGCTCCGAGGAATTCATCACCATTGCAGTAAAGACCGTATGCAAAATTATCTTGATGAATACCATTTTAGATACAACAGAAGGTCAAATATGGATACAATATTCGATGTGTTAATAAGAAAGATGGTGAATTGTAAATAAATATCAATAAAATAAGCACTTAACAAGTGCGAACTAAACGCTTATACCTAAAATATTTAATGCCGCTCGAATGGTGTTTCAAAAGAAAGGCTTTGCAGGTGCTCGTATGCAGGAAATCGCCGATGAAGCTGGAATAAACAAAGCCATGTTGCATTATTGTTTTAAGAGTAAAGAATTGCTTTTTAAGGCGGGTTTTTATGAATGCTTTTGGTCAATTAGTCAATCCTTAAATATGACACAACAAATTGATTGTTAATAACTTGTAGATAAAAACAACTTAAAAACACTAAGTTAAATTGCCAAAAAGTGTATATTTAGGTATAAAAAAGTGGCAATATGTTAGGTAAAATAAAACCGAATTTTTCAGCAAAATTTATTTCAGACTAGGCTGACAGATCTTATAAACCTTGAGCATCCTTTGGTAAAACTCGCAGGGGAGCTTGATTGGTCAAAAATGGAGTTTGAGTTCCAAAACCTATATTCAGAGCAAGGAAGACCCTCTATTCCGATTAGAAAAATAGCAGGTTTACTGCTGTTAAAAGAGATGTTTAAAGAGAGTGATGAATCTGTAGTTGAACGTTGGATAGAAAACCCTTATTGGCAATATTTTACAGGAGAATATTTTTTTCAAAACAAGCAACCTTTTGACCCGAGTGAGTTTGTTCATTTTAGAAAGAGACTGAAAGAGAAAGGATTAGAATTTATTTTAAGTCAAACAGTAGCCTTGCATCCAGAGGCGAAAAATGAAAAGGAAGTTCAGATTGACACCACTGTTCAAGAAAAAAACATACTTTTCCAACCGATGCCAAATTAGCTAAAAGGTAATTGACAATTGTGCAAAAATAGCTAAAAAAGAAGGAGTTAAACAAAGACAAACTTATAAAAGGGTAGCCAAACAACATCTTCGGGATGCTTATTTTGGACATCATCCCAAACGAAAAAAGAAAGCTATAATGGCGCGAAAAAAGTTGCGAACCATTGGTAAGCGAGTCGTTCGAGAATTGGAACGCAAGTTGCCTGAAGAAATTTTTAAAACAATACGAAACAGAATTTAGCAATTACAAAAAAGTACTCACTCAGGAAAGAAACAGCAAGGAAAAAATATACAGTTTACACGAACCTCAAACAGCCTGTATAGCAAAAGGGAAAGCTCATAAAGCGTATGAATTTGGAACAAAAGTAGCGGTAACAAGAGGTCGAAAAACAGGAGTCATTACCTCAATAAAACGATTTTCAGGCAATCCTCACGATAGCAAAACCTTAGAAGAATCATTAGCACAAAGCCAGCGAGTTAGAGAGCAAATTGGAGGTACAAGACCAACAATAGCAAGTACAGACAGAGGATTTAGAGGTGTCACACAAGTTGAAAATACACAAATAGTAATCCCAAAAAACACAAAAGAAAAATCAAGATACAAACAAGACGTTGCCCGAAAAAGATTTAGAGCCAGAGCGGCAATAGAACCAACAATATCCCATTTAAAAAGAAACCACGCTTTAGGATTAAATTTCCTCAAAGGCGTGGCTGGAGATATTAATAATGCACTTTTAGCAGGTATTGGTTACAATCTAAAAATGAGGTTTAACCATATCAAAGCACAATTTATTCTTTGTCTCGAATTTTTAATGCATATTTTTGCAAATGTGTTTTTGATAAAAAATCTAAAAACTCAAAAAGTGAGTTTTTAAGGAATGACCAATTAGCTCCACAAATCAATGCTATTTTTAATTCTCAAGACACGGTTTTCGACAAAATAAAGAAATTTACAAATAGCTATATCTCGTTTGTAATTCTTAATCCGTATTTGCCACAGTTTGTTATTCAGGAAATGAACAATAATCCCGAATTTGTGATGTCGTTTTTAAGTAATGAAAACAGACCGAATCCCACAGTATTGCTTTCTCAAATCGAGAAGGAAATAGCTGATGGAATCATAAAACCACTTAATCCAAAGCAGCTGTTGCTCGATATTTTCTCGATGACTGTTTTTTCCGTTCACAGCAAAAATAATGGTTAAAGGAATGATTCAAATTTCGGATTCTGAGTTCAATCTTTTAATGGAAGAGCGAAAAACAGCCATTGCGGAACAAATTATTAATGCTATAAAAAAATGAAAAAAATAAGGTTTCTCTTTTTGTTTGTGATGCCCATTTTTTCTAATGCTCAACAAACTTTGTCGTTAGAAAATTGCTATGATTTGGTCAATAAAAATTTTCCTTTGGGTAAACAAACCGATTTGTTGCAGCAAAAATCAGCCTTGGATATTGAAATTCTTAATAAAGGAAAACTTCCAAAAATGGATCTTAATACGCAGGCAACCTATCAATCTGCGGTTACTGAATTTCCTCTTCGTTTGCCAAATGTAACGGTTAATCCGTTGAATAAAGACCAATATCGGGCAACTTTTGATGTGAATCAATTGCTGTACAATGGCGGATTAATTGATGCCAATGCAAAACTTAAAGCAGCTCAAACCAAGATGCAGCAACAGCAAGTTGTAGTGACTTTGTACCAATTAAAAACTCAAATTAATCAATTGTATTTTTCGGTTTTGTTGCTTCAAGAGCAAAAATCAATTTTGGTTTCAAAACAAAGTCAACTAGTTTCGAAAATAAATGAAGTGAAAATTGGGGTCAAATTTGGTGCTATTCTTCCCGCTTCAGAAAAGGTACTTGAAGCCGAAAACTTAAAAATAAAACAGCAACTTATTGAAATTCAATTTAATAAAAAGAGATTATTAGAAAATTTATCCACGCTAACTTTTTCGACAATTGACGAGAATACAAGATTGACTTTGCCATCGATTTCAAATGATTTTGATATAGAAAATAAACGTCCAGAATTGAAATTATTTGACCTTCAAAACGAACAAATTGAGGTTTCAAAGGATGTGATTTCAAAAAATGTTTTACCAAAAATTAATGCTTTTGGTCAAGCAGGCTATGGAAATCCAGGTTTAAATATGTTAGACAATTCGTTTAAAACCTTTTATATGTTGGGCTTAAAAGCCAATTGGAATGTATTCGATTGGAACAAATCCAAAACCGAAAAACAGGTGCTTTCTATCTCAAAGAATATTGTTTCGACAGAACGAGAAACTTTTGTAATTCATAATAATTTGCAATTGCAAGAATAAAAAACGAGATAAATAAGATGAAAGCAGTTTTAGAATCTGATGCCGAAATCATTGCTTTGCGAGAGGATGTGGTCAAATCGTCAGATTCGCAATTGAAAAATGGGGTAATAACTTCATCGGAATATTTAGTAGAATTTAGCAATTTATATGAAGCCAAAATCAATCAAAAAATGCATGAGATTCAGTTGGTTTTGGCGAAAGCGAATTATCAAACTGCAAAAGGGAACTAAAAAAATAATTTTAAATTTTAAACGCTTTGTCTCTTTTTAATCAGTTAAAATTTAAAACTCAAAATAATGAAAATAATATGAAAAAAATAATCCCATTTCTAATTTTAGCAAGTCTAGTTTCTTGTAATAAAAATAATGACAAAGCTGATGGTTACGGAAATTTCGAGGCTACCGAAGTGACAATTTCGGCTGAAGCCAATGGAAAAATAGAATATTTAGAACTCGAAGAAGGCGCTATTCTTGAGCCTAATATTTCGGTTGGTTTGATTGATACCGTTCCATTGTATTTCAACAAGCAACAATTAATTGCCTCAAAAAACACTATTTTTTCGAAATCTAGAAGTGTGTTATCACAAAGAAGTGTTTTATGGGAACAACTTAAAACCACCTTAGTCGAAAAAACGAGAATAGAAAATATGTTTGCCGAAAATGCAGCTACAAAACGTCAAGTCGATGAAATTGTTGGTAAAATGAACGTGTTGAACGAACAAATAAAAAGCGTTGAAACCCAAAATTATCCTATTATAAACGAAGTAAAAACGATTGATGTTCAAATCGAAAAGTGCAACGACCAAATTGAAAAGTGCAAAATCATCAATCCCATAAAAGGAACGGTATTGGCTAAATATGCCGAGCCAAATGAGGTTACCACTTTTGGAAAACCGCTTTATGAAATTGCCAATATTTCTGAAATGACCTTGCGTGTTTACATTAGTGAAACGCAATTGCCAGACCTAAAAATAGGTCAGAAGGTAACCGTAAAAACGGATTCGGGTAAAGAAATGAAATCGTGTAAAGGACTAATTTCTTGGATTTCGCCTTCGGCTGAATTTACTCCAAAAGTGATTCAAACTAAGGAAGAGCGCGTGAATTTAGTTTATGCTGTGAAAGTGAAAGTAAAAAATGATGGAACTTTAAAAATAGGAATGCCCGCCGAAATGTGGGTAAAATAGTCAAAAGGCATTAGCCAATAGCTACAAGTTTAAATGAAAAACACTAATTTAACTATTGCCTTTTGCTAATGGCTTTTGGCTAAAATAATATGAGTATAATTGTCCAAAACATATCCAAATCCTACAACAAAATCAAAGCGATTGATGCGATTTCTTTTGAAGTAAAAGAAGGCGAATTGTTTGGATTAATTGGTCCTGATGGAGCAGGGAAGACCACGATTTTCAGGATATTGACCACGCTTTTGTTAGCCAATGAAGGTTCAGTAACAGTATCAGGATTTGATATTATTAAAGATTATAAAATCATTCGGAATTCAGTAGGGTATATGCCCGGAAAGTTTTCGTTATATCAAGATTTATCGGTAGAGGAAAATTTAAAATTTTTTGCTACGATTTTCGGGACTGCAATCGAAGCAAATTATGATTTAATCAAGGATATTACATTCAAATTGAACCTTTCAAAACAAGGAGAGCCGGTGCACTTTCAGGCGGAATGAAACAAAAATTAGCGTTGTGTTGTGCCTTGATTCATAAGCCAAAAGTCTTGTTTCTTGATGAGCCCACTACGGGTGTTGATCCTGTTTCGAGAAAAGAATTTTGGCAAATGCTCAAGCGATTGCAGCAAAAGGGAATCACAATTTTGGTTTCTACGCCTTATATGGACGAGGCTGCGCTTTGTGATCGAATTGCTTTAATCCAAAAAGGAAGCCTCTTGAAAATTGATTCGCCTGAAAAAATCATCAAGGATTATGACAAAATTATTTATGATGTTAAAGCGAAAAATATGCACCAATTGATTCTGGATTTGAAAAATTATCCAAGCCAATACAGTTTTTTTGCTTTTGGAGAATACATTCATTATATTGATAAAAATTCAGCTTTTAATCCAATAGATTTGCAAGAATATTTAGAAAAAAATAAGCATTCGGGAATAGAAATTAGGGTTTCGACCCCAACAATCGAAGATGTTTTTATGGATTTGTAATTAAGTAAGCCGAAAGTTTTAATGATATAAAGTCAACCGAATAGTGATAAAATCTATTCATAATCAAAGACTTATGTCATATTTTAAAATGCGACTTTATATCATGACTATCATTTAGGTATAAATTTTACTAATAATTTGGGCTAAAAAATTTGTGTCGATTTGTATAATTCGTGGCTAAAAAAAATAGCTTCAAAAAAATGAACAAAGAAAAAATCATAGAAGTACAAAACCTGACCAAGCAATTTGGCAACTTTACGGCGGTAAAATCAATTTCTTTGATGTATACAAAGGAGAAATTTTTGGTTTTTTGGGAGCTAATGGAGCTGGAAAAACAACAGCTATGAAAATGCTTATTGGGATTTCGAAACCTACTTCTGGAGAAGCTTTAGTTGCTGGATTTGATGTCAAAACCAATACTGAAATGGTCAAGAGAAGCATTGGGTACATGAGTCAAAAATTTTCTCTGTATGACGATTTAACCATCAAGGAAAACATCACTTTCTTTGGGGGAATTTACGGATTATCTAAAGCAAGAATCAAAGAAAAAACAGCGCAACTAGTCGAAGAATTAGGGATTGAAGAGGTAATTGATAAATTAGTTGGTTCATTGCCATTAGGCTGGAAACAGAAAGTTTCTTTTCGGTTGCCTTATTACACGAACCCAAAATCGTTTTTTTAGACGAACCAACCGGCGGTGTGGATCCCATAACTAGGCGACAATTTTGGGAAATGATTTATGCCGAAGCCCATAAAGGAACCACCATTTTTGTAACCACACATTATATGGATGAAGCCGAATATTGTGACCGAGTTTCTATCATGGTCGAAGGGGGTATCGAAGCGCTCGATACTCCAAAAAATTTGAAAAATAAGTATAATGTGGTTTCAATGAACGACGTTTTTTTGAAATTAGCTAGAAATGTAGAATAGTAATAAACCAAAAGCCAAGAGTTTCTCAACTAATGGCTTATGGCTAATGACTTATTAAGAAATGAAAAGATTTATTGGTTTTGTAACAAAAGAATGCTATCACATTTTCGTGATAAACGAACGATGTTTATTCTTTTGGGATGCCTATTGCCCAAATTATGTTGTTTGGTTTTGCCATTACGAACGAAATTAACAACGTTACTATTGCTGTTTTCGATAAATCGAAAGATGCTGAAACGCAAAAAATAATCAATAAAATAGGTGCTTCCAGCTATTTTATTAGCAATGAAACAATCACTAATGAAAATCAAATAGAAGGTATTTTTAAAAAAGGAAAAGTAAAAGCCGTTTTAGTATTCGAAACCGATTTTATCAAAAACCTGCAAACCTTAAAACAAGCCAAGGTCCAAGTGATTACAGACGCTACAGATCCTAACGTAGCCAGCACTATCTCGAATTATATTAACGCCATTTTGCAAAATTACACTCGGGAAATTAATAAAAACAACAACCCAAGACACCAAATACAAACCCAAACTCAGCTTTATTACAACCCCGAATTAAAAAGCGTTTTTACCTTTGTTCCCGGAGTGATGACCATTATTTTGATGCTTGTTTCGGCAATGATGACTTCTATTTCTATAACACGCGAAAAGGAATTAGGCACCATGGAAGTCTTGCTCGTTTCGCCCATAAAACCCTTTCAAGTCATCATCGGCAAAGTATTCCCGTATATTTTCTTATCGATAATCAACGCAGCCATTATATTGCTTTTAGGCTTTTTTGTTTTCGGAATGCCCGTTGAGGGAAACTTGTTTTTGTTGGCTTTTGAAAGTATTTTGTTCATTACCACTGCACTTTCGTTAGGCATATTAATTTCGACAGTTTCTAATTCGCAGCAAACCGCCATGATGCTCTCTTTAATGGGATTAATGCTGCCCGTCATCATACTTTCGGGTTTTATTTTTCCTATTTCGAGTATGCCCTTGCCCTTGCAAATCATCAGTAATATTATTCCCGCCAAGTGGTTTATTATCATCATAAAAGCCATATTACTCAAAGGAGCAACGCTAAATGTAATCTGGAAAGAGACGCTAATTCTTATCGGAATGACGGTGTTTTTTCTTGTAATAAGTATCAAAAAATATAAAATAAGATTAGAATAATTTTCAGGAGCTACCTGCCTGTCGGCAGGTTTCCTGCTGTACGCTATATCTTTCCTTGCCTAAAGAAGGCAAGAAAAGGATGCCGCTACCATCAGGGCTAGGGCATTTAAATTCAAAAGGGAATTTATAATTAAAAACACATAATTTCCACCCCGCCTTTCAGGCACCCCTCCAAAGGAGGGGAAGTTGTATACATTCCCCTCCTTTGGAGGGGTGCCCAAAGGGCGGGGTGGTTTTTTTTATTTTAGATGTCTATCTTTATTATTTGACTCGTGTTAATCCAATGTTTTCTGGTGCATGAAGAACCATTGGGAATTTTTCTACTTTTACAGAGCTACTGTCTAAGCCAAAAGCACTTTCTTCGGATAGACTTAATTTTTTGATAAAGAAATAGGAGTTCATAATTACCTTTTCGAAGAACGTTAAATCACTATCATGGGAAAGGAATTTTTCAGATAATACAAATTTAAAATCCCCTATAATATTGTTCTTATTCAAGGATTCATATCTACTCGTTATATCGACTTCTCCTTTTTTTACCATATCCTTGATAACTTCTTTAAACATCAAACTTATCTTTGTAGGTTCTCTAAATCCTAAATTGAAATCTATCCTAAACAAGTTGTCTTTGCTTATTTCGGTTACTTTGTATTCTGTTTTATAGGGCTCATTTAAAATATTTACGTGAATAAACCAATACATATCGGCTCGCTTAGGTCTTTTATGCAAAATAGAATAAATCACTTTTTCCTCAATTTCATCGGTTCTACCGGCATTAGTCATGTAAATTAAATGTGTGGCATATTTGGGTATTGATAAGTCGTTACTTAATTCGACAAGAACTTTTTTATAATCCTCAATTTTGACAATTTTAGTATAGCTTTTGTTAATTTTCTTGGCAAAATACCAAATGGTCATTATAGAAATCAGAATGGTGGCAATTATTAATGTGACATAACCTCCTTCTGCAAATTTTGTAACATTGGCAATAAGAAAACCAAATTCTATTGTTAAATAAATGGTTATTAATGGCACCATGAAGTATAATTTTACCCTTTTCATTATCATATAATAATTGAGTAAAACAGTCGTCATAATCATGCATAATATAATGGCTAAACCATAAGCATGCTCCATATTGCTTGATATTTCAAAATGCAAAACTACCCCAACGCATCCAAGAAACAATAACCAGTTTATAGAAGGAATGTACAATTGCCCTTTTAATTCTGAAGGGTATTTTATTTTTACTTTTGGCCAAAAGTTTAAACGCATCGCTTCATTTATCAATGTAAACGAACCACTTATCAAGGCTTGGGACGCGATTACTGCAGCAAGGGTTGCAATAATAATTCCTATGGGTTGAAACCAATCGGCCATTATTAAATAAAATGGGTTTCCATTTTCTCCTCCTAAGCCTAGCAAGGTTTTGCCTTCGTGATGAATTAGGTAGGCTGCTTGTCCAAAGTAATTCAAAACTAAGGTAGTTTTTACAAAAATCCAGCTAATTCTAATGTTTTTTTCGACCGCAATGTCCCATGTCTGAATATAGAGCTTCGGCTCCTGTGGTACAAAGAAATACAAAACCTAATACATAAAAACCTTCTGGATGAATGTTTAATAAATGGTAGGCATAATAAGGGTTAAGGGCTTTTAGAACTTCAGGATGTTTGGTAATTTGTATCAAGCCTAAAGTGCCTAACATTCCAAACCATAAAAGCATTAGAGGGGCAAAAAAACGCCCTACTAATTTAGACCCAAATTGTTGTATGGTAAACAATATGAATAAAATTCCAATAACGATAGGAACTGTATTTATTTCTGGATAAAAGGTTTTGATACCTTCAACGGCTGAGGATACGGAGATTGGAGGGGTAATGATTCCATCGGCGAGTAGTGCACTTCCTCCAATTATGGCGGGAACAATCAGCCATTTTATTTTTGTTTTTTTTACTAAGGCATACAGTGCAAATATTCCTCCCTCTCCATGGTTGTCCGCACTCAAGGTTATAAGCACATATTTTATTGTTGTTTGTAATGTCAGCGTCCAAAACACACAGGATATTCCTCCTAAAACAATGTCGGCATTTATTTCATATTTGCCAATTATGGCTTTCATAACGTATAATGGAGAAGTTCCTATGTCGCCATAAATTATTCCTAATGAAATTAATAAACCTCCTAATGTTAATTTGCTGTGTAAGTCTTTATGCGAAACGCTCATGTTATATTTACTTATTTATATAAAAAACTTTGCAAATTTACTCATTTATAAATATCATTTGTTTGTATATAAAAAATAAATAAAAAAACACGGACAATGAGCCCGTGTTTTTCGATCGTTAAAAAAAAAAGAGGTTACGATCTTCTATTCTCATTTCTTGGCGAAGATCTAGATTGAGAATAATCTCTTTGCGGAGCATTCATTCTTTGAGATTCTTCTCTGTTTTGAGAGTAATCTCTTTGTGTTTCTGTTCTTTGCGGAGTACTCATTCTTTGAGATTCTCCTCTGTTTTGAGAGTAATCTCTTTGTGTTTCTGTTCTTTGAGGAGTACTCATTCTTTGAGATTCTCCTCTGTTTTGAGAGTAATCTCTTTGTGTTTCTGTTCTTTGAGGAGTACTCATTCTTTGAGATTCTCCTCTGTTTTGAGAGTAATCTCTTTGTGTTTCTGTTCTTTGAGGAGTACTCATTCTTTGAGATTCTCCTCTGTTTTGAGAGTAATCTCTTTGTGTTTCTGTTCTTTGAGGAACACTCATTCTTTGAGATTCTCCTCTGTTTTGAGAATAATCTCTTTGTATTTCTGTTCTTTGAGGAGTACTCATTCTTTGAGATTCTTCTCTATTTTGAGAGTAATCTCTTTGTGGAGTTGAAATTCTTTGATATTCTCCTCTATTTTGAGAATAATCTCTTTGATATTCTCTTCTGTTTTGAGAATAACCAATATTTCTGGTGTCTCTTCTTTGATCTAATTCATAGCGGTTGACTACATTATAATTTCTTCTTGAAAAAGAATAATCAGGATGCTGTCTCTCATAGCCATTAGATCGTCTTGAATTATAAACAATTGCTGCTTGATAACATCTTCTATAACTTACATAATTGTATTGGTTATAGGTATTTAAGCAAATATTGATATTATGTCTGTATCTAAAAACAGGGAATGGATTCCATGCATAGTAATAACTTGGATAATAGTTCCAATACCAAGAAGAACAATAAGGGCGATAATTTGAAAGCCAAACGAAGCATAAATACGAGGTGTGTTGTAATAAACAGGTTCATAAATGTAATTTTGACCATACATATACACATCGCCTACCACCTGAACATGAATGTTGTTTTGATTGTCTTTTTCCACCTCGATTGTAGCAACATCTTGATATACATCGCGATCTAGAACTGATTGTATGATTATAAAGTGTGTTCTTTTTTCTACGGATTCAATAACTCGTAAATAATCTACTTGATTGTCATTGTTCAAATCCAAATTTGAAATTTGAAGTTTAGGATCGTTTAATCTTCTTTCAAAATCTTGAAGATTATTGGAATCTCCAAAATAGAGGCGACAGCTCTTAAATCTAGATTGTCGCTGATTTCGGAATTCTTTGCGTTTATTATTGTTCTATCTTGGGCCTGAATCTGAGTTGCAAAGACAGAAATCAATAGGGTCAAAATTAGTAGTCGAGTTTTCATAACTATTGAGATTAAGATTAATTATTTGATGGGTATCCAATTACTGTGCCAATAAATAATTAGGCTAATTATTACCAACTTTTTTAATTGTAACTTTGTTTTTATAAAGCATCAGATTATGAAAAATATTTTTTTGATTGGGTTAGTTTTAGTTGTTTTACAATCTTGTAAAACAATTAGTTACTCGGATAATGCGAAAGGGAAAGCAAATTTTACTGCGATAAAAATGGATACTCTTTTTCAAGATAAAATCAGTATTAGAGCCATTCTTTTTGATGAAAATAAAATTTGGTTTGCTGGAAATAAAGGAAGATTTGGATTTTATGATTTAGAAAAAAATAGAAAATTTGAAAGCAAAATTATAAATGATACGCTGCCATTAGAGTTCAGAAGTATTGGAAAAACTGCTAAAAATATTTTTACTCTATCAGTAGGAAATCCTGCATTACTATACAAAATTTCTAAGGATGGAAAAAAAACGCAATTGGTTTATCAGGAAAACGATGCAAAAGTATTTTATGATAGTATGCAATTTTGGAATGATACTGAAGGAATTGCCATTGGTGATCCAACAAACGATTGTATTTCAATACTTATAACTCGTGATGGAGGAAATTCTTGGCAAAAAATTCCTTCATACAAATTGCCAAAATAGTTGAAGGTGAGGTTGCTTTTGCAGCCAGCAACACTAATATTGTGGTTAAGAAAAATGAAACTTGGATTGTTACAGGAGGAAAAAAAGCAAACGTATATTATTCGCCCGACAAAGGGAAAAATTGGGAGGTTTATACTACGCCAATCATTCAAGGGAAAGCGATGACAGGAATTTTTACGGCTGATTTTTATGATTCAAAAAATGGATTTATTGCAGGTGGAGATTATGAGGCTCCCAACCAAAATTTCACAAACAAAGCTTTTACAACAGATGGAGGCAAAACATGGAAGTTGATAGCCGAAAATCAAGGGTTTGGATATGCTTCCTGTGTGCAATATGTTCCTGATAGCGAAGGAAAATCTTTGGTTAGCATTGGAGCTTCTGGGTTGTATTATTCTTCGGATAGCGGCAATTCTTGGAAGCAATTATCAACGGACACCAGTCTTTTTACGATTCGATTTTTAAATAATCATACGGCTATTGCGGCGGGGTTAAACAAAATGATTCGAATTAATTTTATAGGTATAAGCGTTTAGTTCGCACTTGTTAAGTGCTTATTTTATTGATATTTATTTACAATTCACCATCTTTCTTATTAACACATCGAATATTGTATCCATATTTGACCTTCTGTTGTATCTAAAATGGTATTCATCAAGATAATTTTGCATACGGTCTTTACTGCAATGGTGATGAATTCCTCGGAGCCATCCTTTTATATTCATTATGTGTATATGTAGCTCTTTAAAGTTCTTTCCATCTTCTGATGCAACTTGTTTCAAATTTTTAAACTCCTTTTTTAAAGGTGTGTAACCTTTCCATTTATCCGAAACTACTTCCGCTTCGCTTGAAACATATTTGGTTAAGAAAGCACCTAATTCTATTGCCGAAGAATGTTCAATAGCCTCAGCGTAAGCTCGACCAACACCATCTTCTAAAATTTCAACAGCCAAGACAATTAATTTTTTCAACCCTTTACTCCTTCCTTTTTACCTTCTTCTGGACCTCCAATCACAAACTCATCAACGTGAATAACCCCTGTTAATGGGCTTTTTAGACTGCTCTTCATTACTTGCTGTAGTTTTTGTTTGAATGCCCAGCAGGTCATTTGTCGAAGTTCAAATTCATTACTTAATTCTAAAGAAGACATCCCTTTTTTCTTCGTACTTATTTTGAAAACAATATGAAAGGCTATTAGTATTGAAAATTTAAGCTTTTCAAACATAGTTCCTGCTGTTGGACTTTCATCATATCGGCACTTGGTACAACGTCGGTTATGGATGTTTTTTCCTTTCCCAAATTTATCATTATTACATCGTTTACAATTATAGCCACTAAGCCATTTTATCTCAGATAAATATTCTAAACAATCCTTATCTTCTTTAAATCTTTGGTTAAATTTTATTGAATTCACTCCTCTGAAAATATTGCGCTCTGTCATTTGACAAAGATAATTTATTTGCGACCTAAACGCTTTATACCTATAATTTTAAATAATAAAACCAAGAAACAGTATAGGTGTTGCTTGGTTTTATTAGAATTTCAAAAAAGGTAGAAATTATCTCCTTGGACCTTTATCTCGGTATTGATTTAGTAATTTTCTATTAAAGTCATCTTCCGCCTTTTTAAGTTTTATGATTTTTATTGGAGATAAAATCCCTTTTAAATTGACGATAAATTTCTTACGGTTTAGGTACATTTCGTCTTCATTGCTTTCCATTTGTGCAAGTAGCGCAGCAGCTTCTTTATCATTCATTTTGTCTAAAGCGCCCTCGTCTATTCTATTTCTAAACGATTTCATTTTTTGATGTCTCAATTCAAATTGCTTGTCGTCAAAAGCATTATAGATGGGCCAAAATCGTGTTGCCTCATCGGGGGTTAAAGATAATTCATTGGTAATATAACCCACTTTGAGTGTCTTTATTTGTTCTCTTTTTTCTTCAAAACGAGATTGTGCAAAAGAATGAGTTGCCATAAGTATGGCGGTAATTAGTAGTAGTTTGCTTGTTTTCATTTTTATTTTAATAAATAATGTTCTAAATTTTTGTTAGTCGAAAGTTCATCTTCTATGGTTTTGTCTTCAATATTCAAATCCATGCTCATTTTTTGAATGTCATTTTCACTAAGTAAATTAACCAAGTCCACATCTGAAACCGAAGTGTGATACGAAATATAATTTTCTAATGTTGCTGTGTCAATTTCGGATGTTTTATGGTGTGAATTGTCATAAAAAGAAAGGGCTAATAATAGACCTATAATAGCAGCTGCCCCTGAGTAAAACCATGTTTTTCTTTTTGTAAATAGCGAAATTATTTTTGAATCTTCTTGGGGTAATTGTTGCACTATTTTCGCTGAAAAATCTTCAAAATAATTTTCTGGAGTTATAAACCCAGGTTTTATTTTTGGCTCGTTTTCTAGTTTAAATGGTTTCATAATATTCTTTAGACTTAATTTAGGTCAAAGGGTTTAATTTGTTGTTACAAAGGCTTCTATTTTTTTGACTGCGTGATGATACGATGCTTTTAATGCTCCTACAGATGTTCCTAGAATCTCTGATATTTCTTCGTATTTTAGCTCTTCAAAATATTTCATCTTGAAAACTAATTGTTGCTTTTCGGGCAATAAAACGATTGCTTTTTGCAATTTTATTTGAATTTCATTTCCATCAAAATAGGTATCTGCTTTTAAATTATCGATGGTTATATTTTGTAATGTTTCGGATGAAATTCCATTTTTTTTTGCTTTTTGACTCAAAAATGTCAAAGCCTCATTGGTTGCAATGCGATACATCCAAGAAAAAAGTTTACTTTCTCCTTTAAAATTTTTCAGGTATTGAAAAACTTTTACGAAAGTATTTTGCAAAACATCATCAGTATCATCGTGGTTTAATACAATGTTTCGAATATGATTATAAAGAGGTTTTTGATATTCTTTCAAGAGTTTTTCAAACGCCTGATTTTGCGTCTTGGGATTTAATAATTCTTGAATGAATTCCTTTTCTTTTTGCAAAGCTATAATTTATCAGTTTAGAACGGAATTTGCCCAATAGGTTTAATCGCAGAGGGAAAAAAATTAAAATTCAGATGGAATTTCTTTTTCAACTTTTGGATTAGGAGCAATTGCTTCGGTTTTTGGCTCTGTTGGTAACTGTTTTTGGTAAACAATCTTCGGTTTTACAGGAAGATAAATCTCGGTTATCCATTTCGACGGACTTTTTGTTTCAATTTTACCAATCGTGTATATTTCAAGATGCGAAAATATAGGGTCAGGGCTAAGAGTATTTGTATTGCAATATTTCGTTGTTTTACTTAACGCTTCGTTTTTATGAGAATAATCGCCTGTTAGCGTTGTTTTTACTGCTTGGTAAGGGGCTGTTTTTTCTGACGAAATATCGCTTCCTTCAGCTATAAAAATGGGATCTTTGATAGGAATACAAATCGATAATTTAGTTAGTTGCCTGATACTGTCATAGCTATGATAAATGATAAATGGTTTGCCATTTATAGCAATATTATTTTTTTTGCAAAAACGGATAATTTTAGGAAAAACAATTCCTGAGTTTTTGCTAACTTTTGTTATTTCACAGGTAAAGGTTTGTGCTAAATAAAAACTTTCGGGCATATTTACTATTCCATTTATTTTTACAGAATAAGTATTTATTTCATAATCTAGTTTTTTGTCAAGATTAGCTAAACTTTTTTCAAGCATGAGTCCAATGATTCCTTTAGCTCCACCATTAAAAACGGTCAAAATCTTATAGCCAAAACTCATGGTTCCTTTTGTCTTCCATGTCACTTTCGTGCCTCCCACAGTATCTTTGAAGCTTAAAGAAACATCCGATGTGTTTCCGTTATAATTCATTTTTTGCACGATACTGTCATTGTCTTTTGTATATAATGTTTCTATATCTCCGCTTCCGTTTTTTCCTTCCCATGAATAAAAACTTCCTTTACCAGTAGTATTTTTAGAATAAATCATTTTAATTTCTGGATCTTCCACAGCCCAAGAATTCCATTCTACCCAGTTTTTAGTGTCGTTTACATAATTGAATAAAGTTGCTTTTGGCGAATTGATAATCTTGCTTCTTTCTATTATAAAATCGCCCTTTTGAGTCGCAATAAAAATGGTTAATGCTACTAAACTTAGCAATAGTAAAAGAAATAGATACTTTAAAATTCTCATATACTTGGGGGATTTTATGACGTAAAGGTAGAAATTTTATTAATATGTTCAACTGTTAAAAAAAGTATAAATTGTTTTGCTGTTTGAAGGGTATAAGTATAATATAAGTATTTAATAATCATTAAGTTATGTTTAAAATATTACTCTTATTGTTTTCTAGATTCGAAACAGGCTATAAATAGTACAAGAGTATTGCGTAGTGTTTAAAAAACACATATTTTTGTTGTATATTGTTATAAATAAAACAACTAAATACAATTAATTTATGAAATTACTTAAAATCGCAGGTGTTTTTATGACTGTTGGATGCTCATTTATTTGTAATGCACAAGTAACAAAGACAACAAGCATAAAAGCCTCAGAAAAGGCTCCTTTTGACTATGTTGCAGAACAATTTGCCGACATAAAAGTGCTTCGTTATCAAATTTCGGGCTGGGAGAAATTAAGGCTCACGTAATTTTTTTGGGGATTAAGCAAAAAGTTTTTCCATTCTGAATAGAAAGAATTTCACATCAACTACACCTCTTAGATTTGCTCTAAAGAGTTTTATTTTAGAATTAAATGATTCTGCGTTTGCATTTGTATGTCGTTTGATGAAGAAGTTTAAAATGGTTTCTAAATGATATTTTAAGCTGTTTGCTGCGGTATTAAAATCATTTAATTTTAATAATTTTGTTTTTTCAATCCAGTTTAAAAATTGTTCTTTGGCTAATTCTTTTGAGGTTTGTTCATAGATGTTCCTGAACTCGAGAGTGTGTTTATATGCTTGATGTAAGTGTGGATAAATTTTGAATAACAATTCGGCTCTTACCTTCTGATTAGGAGTCCATTCATTTGTTTTTTTAGCAATAATATAACGGCTTCTAGCTAATAATTGTTTTGGAGTGTCCTCATTTTCAAAAACGATAGGAACATATTTAATTCCTTGTTCTTTGGCTATTTTAATGGCTTGATTTTCTTTTTCAATTGCTTCCCATCGTAACTTAATTCTTTGATGTTGCAAGGCTTCCATTACCAGCTTTACTACGTGAAAACGATCGGTAACCAAATTGCTTTCTGGAAAACATATTCTTGAAGCCAATTGCATATTATTAGCCATATCAAGGGTAATTTCCTTTACCAACTTCCTTTTTTCTAACGGAATTTTGTTTAAAACATCAATAATATCTTGACTTTTAGTGCCTTTTATAACTGCTACTAATGTTTTTTTCTTGCCTCTACCGTTTTTATTGGTTACAAAGGTATAGAGTTCTCCTTTTGACAAACTTAACTCATCAATTCCTAGATTTTCACCTATATTCTGAGGATAAATCAAATAATCTTCGGAGTGATTGAACTGATCCCAATCCTTAAATCCACTAACTTTTTTCTTGTAATGGCGTTGCAATAAATTGGCTTTGACTCCGTAATAACTGGCGATATTACTTATCGTATCTTCTCGGGTCTCGACCTGTATCTTTTAAAAATCAGAAAGTTCAACGGTCAATTTTGAACCTTCTGCTATAAAAGTATAATCACTTTTAACTTCTATTGATTTATCAAATTTATTTCGCCATCGACGCCTTCTAATGCCTAAATAAACCGCCTTTCCTCTAATTGGAAAGTCTTGAATTAAAGTTCGTTCGTAGAATCCTTTTGACTCAAATTCATTCAAATCATAATTATTTGGCAGTATGTTTTTCTCATCTAAATAAATGAATAAACAGTCTTTCTTTGTATGTAAATCTCCTAACTCTTTGAAATCGACAATATCAAAATGTATCAATAGCCCTTCTGGTAAAAAGGAAGAAAAAATTGAAAAATCCATTTGTTTTTTTAGACAAATTTAGAACTTCTCCCCAACTTTTTTATGTGAGCCGAAATTAACACTCAAAGAGCAAAAATTGGTTTACTATCTCACACAAGCAGGATACGCGGGTCGCGATATAGGATGGGATCAGCATTATAAATACAATTTGAAAATTAGAAAAGCACTCGAAAATATTTATCAAAAGTATAAGGGAAACAAAACAACCGAAGATTGGAAAAACTTTGAAATTTACCTCAAACGAGTTTGGTTTGCCAATGGAATTCATCATCATTATTCGTCAGCTAAAATGAAGCCCGATTTTTCGAAAGAATATTTTAGCAGCTTGATGAAAGCAACAAAAACCAGTTTGTCACCTGAAATATCGGATGTTCTTTTTAATGATATCGATGCTAAAAAAGTAAACCTTGACGAATCAAAAGGATTATTAGAAGGGTCTGCAATTAATTTTTACGATAAAGGGATTACAGCAAAAGAGGTCGAAGCTTTCTATGCAAAAAAATCAAGTCCAGATTCAAAAAAGCCATATTCTTTTGGTTTAAATTCTAAGCTAGTTCGTAATGCTGCGGGTCAATTAGAAGAAAGAGTTTGGAAGAGTGGTGGGATGTATGGTGCTGCCATAGACAAAATTATCTATTGGTTAGAAAAAGCAAAAGGCGTTGCTGAAAATAAAAAACAAGCAGACGCTTTGGGGTTATTGATTCGTTATTACCAAACAGGAAGTTTGAAAACTTGGGACGATTACAATATTGCTTGGCTTCAGGCAACCGAAGGAAATATTGATTACATTAATAGTTTTATCGAAGTATACAATGATCCTTTAGGGTATCGCGGTTCTTATGAAAGCATTATCCAAATTAAAGATTTTGATATGTCTAAAAAAATGGAAGTTGTTTCTAAAAATGCTCAATGGTTCGAAGATAATTCGCCGTTAATGCCAGAGCATAAAAAGAAAAATGTGGTAGGTGTTTCATACAAAACAGTTATTGTTGCCGGAGAATCAGGCGATTCTTCCCCTTCAACGCCCATTGGTGTAAACCTTCCTAATGCCGATTGGATTCGAGCGGCCTATGGTTCAAAATCAGTTTCATTAGGAAATATTTTAGATTCTTACTCTAAAGCTGGAGGAAAAGGAAGATTGCTAGAATTTGCAAACGATGCCGAAGAAATTGCCTTAGCTCAAAAATATGCCGAAATAGGGGATAAAATGCATACAGCCTTGCACGAAGTAATAGGACACGCATCGGGGCAAATAAATCCAGGGGTGGGAACTCCAAAAGAAACGTTGAAAAGTTATGCTTCGACTCTTGAAGAGGGAAGAGCTGATTTAGTAGGATTATACTATGTTTATAACCCAAAATTGCAGGAATTAGGATTAGTTGATGATTGGAAAAAACTAGGAATGGAATCGTATGACAGCTACATTAGAAACGGATTAATGACTCAATTAATTCGCTTGGAGCCAGGAGCTGACATCGAGGAGGCACACATGAGAAACCGTCAGTTTGTAAGTGCTTGGGTTTTCGAAAAAGGCAAAGCAGATAATGTTATTGAGAAGTTAACTCGAAACGGAAAAACGTATTTCAATATTACCAATTATGACAAACTTCACGATTTATTTGGACAATTGTTGCGCGAAATTCAAAGAATCAAATCGGAAGGAGATTATGCAGCAGGAAAGGCTTTGGTTGAAGATTATGGTGTAAAAGTAGATCAAAAATTGCATGCTGAGGTTTTAGAAAGAAACAAGCAATTTGCATCAGCTCCTTATAGTGGCTTTATAAATCCAGTTTTGGTTCCAAAATTAGATGCAAAAGGCAATATTATTTCAATCGAAGTAACGCAACCAAAATCGTTTGCTGAACAAATGTTGAATTACTCTAAAAAATATGGTTTTTTACCATTAGAGAACTAAGACAAAAGTCAAATTTTGCTTTTTTATAATCAAATAAAATGCCCGTAAATTTAGAATTTACGGGCATTTAGTTTTATTTAAAAATAGATTTGTGGAGTCGCCGGGAATCGAACCCGGGTCCAAACAAGCAACTAAAAGGCTTTCTACACGCTTATTTCCTGATTGAATTTTCGATGTTGTGTTTGACCAGAAACAGTCGCACAACACTTAGCTTCTTTAGTTTCGAAATCCACCCGAAGCTTATGGAAATCTAGGTTTAAATTTACGATTTACCTTAATCGACCGCCATAAACCAAAGCTTTCGAGGTAAATCCTGCTTTCCTACCTGGTAGGACGAGGCTAATCTTACTATGATTCAGATTATGCAGCAAGAGCGTAGTTTCCTTCGCCGTGTATGTGTTTTGAAACCTTTTATTTACGAGAATTGTCCCAGTTCTCGACGTGCTTACTTTTCAATTCGACTTGCTGTCAAAACCAGTCGACCCCATTTTTACTGCTCAATTCTCAAAAACTGTTTCAATAATGAGTTGGCAAATATAACCCTTTTAATCCAAATTTGCTCTCGAAACTTCTGTGTAAAAAACAAGAACTAAAAGCTTCTTTATTCCTCTTTTTCGTCTTTGTTCAACTTAAAAGGATAGTCGCCAAATAAAGCCGATAGTTTTCGAACATTATAAGGATTTCTCGAAAATTTATTCGATAACGAAATGATAGTAACCTGCTCTTTTCTCAAACTTACATAGGATGAGGTATTGCCATGCCACCATCCGTTGTGATAATACAAGGTTTGTCCTGTTTCCCATTGAGTCATCCGAATGCCAAGACCATAATTTCGTTGTCCCTTATGTTCGTTGCTGTAACCTATAAATACTTGGTTGAACAAATTGGGCTCTAAAAAGGCAGAAGAATTTCGTGCTCGATCTAATTTTAATAAATCTCGGGCTGTTGAATATACGTTTTTATCGCCATAAATAGCATCCAAAAAATCCATTCCAATTTCGACTCTATTTCCTTTATACGAAGGAACTACGTTTTTTCTGTCCTTATCATAATCCATAACAAAGGTATTTTTCATTCCAAGTGGTTCAAAAATCATTTGCTTCATAGCTTCTTTATAGGTCAAACCAGTTATTTTTTCGATAATCAAAGCTAAAATGGCATAGTTGGTATTGCAATATGCAAATCGAGTATCGGTTTTTGATTCTAACTCAATGTCTTTTGTTGCCAAAAGGGTTAAAATATCTTGGTTGGTTAAAATAGTATGCCTATCCCAAATATCTTTTTTGTCAGTAAAATAAGAATAACTTCGCATTCCGCTTCGATGATTTAATAGTGTTTTGATGGTAACCTCTGGATAAGGAAATTCCTTTAAAATGGTATTTACTTTTTGGTTTAACGCTATTTTTTTTGCGTTAACCAACTTCAAAATAGCTGTTGCGGTAACTACTTTACTAACAGAAGCCAAGTGCAGTGGCGTGTCAGCGGTTATTAATTCTTTCGTTCTAAAATTAGTGTACCCTTCGTATCTTTCGTAGATTATTTGTCCATTTTTTGCAACAAGAAAACTCCCGTTTAGGCTATTATTAGGCCAGTTTTTATTGTAAAAAGCTTCAATAGCTCCTTTTTTTGAATGAATGTATGCTGCACTTAGTTTAGGAACTTCATTGGTTAAAGGTTTCATTTTAGGTAATGTTTCCTTTGGAAGTTCTGAATCCTTGAGTTCTGTTTTTTTTAGCTTGTTACAAGAACTCCAAATCAAGATTAGGAAGAGTAATTGTAGTATATTTGCCTTTTTTATAAATTTCATTTTCATTTTTCTATAAAGGCAAATATATAGAATCAATCGCTTTTGATTTGTCATTTTTTTTGAAAACTTAACATTATTTTGCATTCTGTTTTGTCATTTTTCGACATCATATTAGAAATCAGGTTTTAATGTTTTTGTGTATCAAAAAACATCTTTGTATAAAAGATTTTTTGATTCGGTTAAAATGTTATATTTGTAACAAAAACAGTATTTAAAGTTGTATTAAATTAATAGTTCGAAGAATATGAAATTTGGAATTATAAAAGAGAGTAAAACCCCACCTGATAGAAGAGTTGTTTTTTCGCCCGATGAATTGGCTAGAATCAAACAGCTGCATCAGGGGATTACCATAAAAGTAGAAAGTTCGACCGTTAGGGTTTTTACTGACGAACAATACCGAAATATGGGAATTGAAGTTGCCAATGACATTAGTGATTGCGATGTTTTTTTTGGAGTAAAAGAAGTTCCTGTCGAGAATTTAATCCCCAATAAATCGTATTTCTTTTTTTCGCACACCATCAAAAAACAGCCTCATAACAGAAAATTGTTGCAAGCATTATTAGAAAAAAACATCGATTTCTATGATCATGAAACTCTTGTCAATTCACAAAATCACAGGTTAATTGGTTTCGGAAAATACGCTGGAATTGTAGGTGCCTACAATAGTATTCGGGCTTTTGGAATAAAATTCGAATTGTTCAAATTGCCAAAAGCAGAAACTCTTTCAGGAAAAGAGGCTTTGATTGCCCATTTAAAACGGCTGATTTTACCGCCTTTAAAATTCGTAATTACAGGAACTGGAAAAGTAGGTAATGGTGTCAAGGAAGTTTTAGATGCAATAAAAATAAAGGAAGTTTCTGTTGAAAATTATTTAACAAAAAACTACACGCAAGCGGTTTACACCCAGATTGATGTATTGGATTATAACAAGCGAAAAGATGGAAAGATATTAGATTTTAATGATTTTTTTCAGAATCCGCAGGACTATATTTCTGATTTTGAAAGGTTCACTAAAGTTTCGGATATATACATCACGGGTCATTTTTATGCTAATGAGGCACCAATAATTCTTAGCCGTGAAATGCTTTCATCTAAGGATTGTAAAATTAAAATTGTTGCCGATATTTCTTGCGATGTCAATAGACCAATCGCTTGTACATTGCGCTCAGCGACAATCGCAGAGCCTTTGTACGGGTATTTACCAATTGAAAATAAGGAGGTCGATGTGTTTCATCCTGGGGCAATCGTTGTGATGGCTGTTGATAATTTGCCTTGTGAATTGCCAAAAGATGCTAGTGAAGGTTTTGGAGAGATGTTTACGGAGTACGTGATTCCAGCTTTTTTGACGGGGACAAAGACGGAATATTGGAGCGGGCTAAGATGACTGAAAAAGGTAAACTTACCCCAAGGTTTAGTTATTTACAGGATTTTGTAGACGGAAAATAATTCGAATATATTTCGATAATAAAGGGATTTTTTTGGTTTCATTTTGAACTTTTCTAAAAATAGATTGAAGAGATTATTTATATTTGGCAATTCAAAAAATCGCCTGATAGATTATTTCTTGCTCTTGATTATACTAGAGTTTCAGGATGCAGTACTAAAAATAAATTCCCAAATATAAAGGCATAATACCATTGATTTTTATAAAATAGTCCAAAAACACTCGAAACATTTTTTTTATTCACATTGGACTAAAATATAAAAATCGTATATTTGGCTTAAGAAAGAAAATATATGTCGTCACCAAAAATATTTACAATAAAGGAGAGCTTGTCGGAGCTCAAAAAAATTCAAAAAAAGAGCAACCCCATGATTGCAAAGAGAGTACATGCTTTACTTGTTTTTAAAGAAAATGAACTGAATGGAATTTCTAAAAGAGAGGTTGCTCAAGCCATAGGGGTTAATCATAATAGTATTCAGTCGTGGCGCGACCTCTATATTAATGGAGGGATTGAACTACTGACAAGACATTCTAAAAAAGGATACAAGCCCAGTGTTATAACTTTGGAAGAAGAGCAAGCTTTAAGAGAACAGATGTTTAATCCTGAAAACGGGTTTGTTGGATACGTCGAACTGTTAGCTTGGTTTGATGAAAAGTTTGGGAAACAAACTAATTACAGCACTTTCAAAGGGTACGTTTATAGAAAATTCAAGGCAAAATAAAGACCGCAAGAAAAATTCATGTTAAGAAAGACCAAATTAAGGTTGAGGATTTTAAAAAAATTTCAGTAAAGAATGTGAAAACATCTACAACGAAAAAGGATGGGGATTTAAAACAATAAACTTGTATTGTCAAGATGAAAGTCGGTTCGGGATGTTTACTAGAAACGGAAAAGCCTTAACGGCAAAAGGAATTAAGCCGATATGTGTCTTTCAACAAGTATTCAAAGCCACATGGTTATTTGGTGCTTATTCACCATTTACAGGAGATCATTTTGAATTGGAATTACCCCATTGCAATTCAAATAATTTTCAACTATTCCTAAATGAATTTTCAAAAGAGAGACCTGATGAATTTAAAATAATAATCTTAGATAATGGTGCATTTCACAAATCAAAGACCCTTACCATTCCAAATAACATAGCGTTACTTTTTATCCCACCATATTCACCAGAACTCAATCCCTCAGAAAAAATATGGTGGCGAATGAAAAGGGCTTTTACTGGAAAACTGCACAAATCACTAGAAGAGGTAAGTTCTTTCATAGAGAATGAGGTGAAAAAACTAACTAATGAAATTGTCAAGAAAACCTGTGAATTTGAATATATCGTTTCATCTCCTTTTTGGACTAAACTGTATTAGTCAATGGTATAATCTCTTTAATCAATAAATTAAAAGCCAAAAGCATGAAAAAAATACATTTTTTAATTTCCTTATTTTTTATCGGATTTGCACTTTTTGCTCAAACTAATGACGAAATGGTAATTAAGCAAATCTACAACGCGTCACTAACCCATTCTAAATGTTATTCATGGCTGGATTATTTATCAAATTCTATTGGAGCTCGTTTATCGGGGTCAGAAAATGCCGAAAAAGCCGTTCAATATACAAAAGCACAATTAGAAACCTTGGGGTTTGACCGAGTGTATCTTCAAGAAGTGATGGTGCCAAAATGGGTTCGAGGAGCAAAAGAAGTGGCTTATATTTTAGACCATAAAAGCAAAATAAATATTCCGGTTTGTGCACTTGGTAGTTCTATTGCCACACCAAAAAACGGAATTATGAGCGAAGTAATCGAGGTAAAAAGCATTAAAGAATTAGAATCTTTGGGCGAAAAAATAAAAGGTAAAATAGTGTTTTTTAATCGTCCGATGGAGCAAGAAAATATTGAAACATTCGAATCTTACGGAGGATGTGTCGATCAAAGGGCTGTTGGAGCAAAAGAGGCTTCGAAATACGGTGCGGTTGCCACAATTGTGCGTTCGATGAACATGAGATTAGACGATTTTTCCGCACACAGGAAATCAAAGTTATGGAGATATTCCAAAATCACAATATATTCCGGCGGCGGCAATTAGTACCAATGCCGCTGAATTGTTGAGTAACGCTTTGAAAAATAATCCCAATTTAAAATTCTTCTTGAAAACAATCTTGCCAAATGATGGACGATGTTTTGTCGTATAATGTTATTGGCGAAATAAAAGGAAGTGAGCATCCAGAAAACATTATGGTTGTTGGTGGTCATCTTGATTCTTGGGATCTTGCCGATGGTTCTCATGATGATGGAGCGGGAATTGTGCAAAGTATGGAAGTAATGAATATCTTCAAAAACATAGGGTATAAGCCTAAAAATACGCTTCGTGTGGTGCTTTTTATGAATGAGGAAAATGGGGTAAGAGGCGGAACCAAATATGGAGAGTTGGCTAAAGCCAACAATGAAAATCACATTTTTGCCATGGAAAGTGACTCAGGAGGGTTTTCTCCAAGAGGATTTTCGATAGAAAGTGATGATGCAAGTTTTAACAAAATTCTTGCTTGGAAAAACTTGTTCGAACCTTATTTGATCCATAGTTTTACAAAAGGGCATAGCGGTACGGATATTGGTCCGTTAACATCAAAAGCACTTGTAAGGTAGGTTTAAAACCAGATTCGCAACGGTATTTTGATTACCATCATGCTGCAAACGACAAGTTTGATGCGGTGAATAAACGAGAGCTTGAATTGGGAGCAGCAACAATGGCTACAATGATGTATTTAATGGATCAAAATAGAATTGACTAGTAGTCTTATATGACTTGAAAAGCTTACACACTTTATGGGATACTCCCGAAAAGCTTGTTTTTTTAAGCACTTTTATTTTTTTGAATTTCCTTTGGTTTCAATTTCAACAACTCCATTTTTACCTTTTTTTCCGTATTTTTTCACAGCATTTTTACCTTTTAGAACACTTATACTTTTAATGTCGTTGGGTTAATATCATCTATTTTTACTTGTTTATCCGCTTTTTTTCCGTCTATGATTATCATTGCTTTGTCTGTGTTGAGTCCCATATTTCCTGTGCTGACTCCTTTAACTTTAATTCCGTTGACATCTTGTTTTGAATTGGATGAAGCTTCGCTAGTTCCATATCCTATTACAGTTATTGGCTTGTCTTCTTTTTTTCAATAGTTGAAGCATTAGGTTCGAAATAGAAACCTGTTACTACTTTTTTGGTAATTTGGTCTGGTTTATCAGCAGTAATTTCAATTACTCCATTTTTACCTTCATCTCCATATTTTTCTATAGCCATTTTTCCTTTCAATACATTAATGGATTCAATTTTACTAATGTCAACATTTGAAATATTAAAGTTGGCTTCGGTCTTTTTTCCGTTAAGTATAATGATTGGTTTTTGTTTTGATATATGTTTGATGTCAAAATTATCCGCTGATTGATTGATAGTTTTGGTTGTTATTTTAACTGCTTTTTCATTTGTGGGTATTCTTTTTGTAACTTTCTGTTTAGTAATAAGTTTGGATGGCACAATAAGAGTGTCGCCAGTAATATAAATTTCTTTCCCTTTAGATAAAGTATTGAAATAAATACTATCGGCTTGTATTACGTTGCTTTCTTGTTTAGAGGTTAAATCCATATCGTATCCCATTTCCTTTTTGTTTTTATCATAAAAAAATTTGAAGGGCTTTATGGGAGTGTTTTCTGCCTGAATACAACTTCCACTACCGGTTTTATCTTTAAATTCACTTTCGATACTGATTATCTCACTATTCGAATTTCTCTTAATGTTAAAAAAACTTAAATCAATATTGTACATTTTTTTTATTTGTTTGCAATGTTTTTTGATTTCCTTATCGGTTGTATTTTTAGTAATAATGATGTTGGTTATATCAATTTTTACAAGTTTAATTTCGACTTGTTCAGAATCTTTCTCCTGAGCCACAACTTTCACCTGAAATAAAAATAAAAATGCTCCTAATAATGGAAGAACAACAGCATACTTCCAAGAATTTCTTTTGTTTGATTGATTTTTGTTTAACATAACGATTCGTTTTTTGATTAATGATTGATAAAAATGATTGGTAATGGCAACACAGTTTTTCTGTGTTGTTATTTTTAAAAGTGTCAATTGGTAGGCTTTTTTGTCTGCTATTTTTTTAGAAGCTTCACTATCGGCGATGAATTCTAGATTTTGAATGACGGCTTTTTTATACAACCACATCAACGGATTGAGCCAAAAAACAATAGAAAACAATCTCGAAATCAAAACATCTAGGGTGTGATGTTGTGAACTGTGAACTTTTTCGTGTTCCAAAATGTTTTCTAATTCGGTTTCGCTGTATAGCGATGAATTATACACGATCGAATTAAAATAGGAAAAAGGGGAAACATTTTCGCTAATGTCAATAAATTTGAAATCGGCTTGTCGCTGGATGGTTTTGCCTTTCAAAACTTTGGATAAACTATAAAAATCAAAGGCGAATTTTGAAAGAAAACCTAAAATTCCAAGTCCATAAACGATGGCAAAAACTAAATACCAATTGATTTCAAACCCCTCATTTTCGATACCATTTGTTGTCACGGGAATCTTCGACCAGTCAAAAGTTGTTGGCGTTGGCTCAACCCAAACAGTTTTGGTAAAACCACCAACGGCAGTACCCGCCGAAGTGATTAATCCCACCATCAAGAACCAACGATTGCTATTGAAAAAGGTTTCTTTTCGCAACAAAATGTGATAGGACAAATAAAACATTGTTACTAAGCTACTGGCTTTGATGAGATAGATAAAGAGTGTTTCCATGCTATTGTCTTTTTTCGATCATCGCTAAATTTCGCGTAATTCATCGGCAGATATTTTTCTTCTTTGGCAAAAAACGACACCATATTTTTATAGGAACTATCAAAATACGTATCAATTGCTGTGTTCATAAACCGTTTTCTATACTCTTCCATCTTCACGATAGGGAAGTACTGATGCGTGTTGCCAAAAGCATGGTGCGACACAAAACCTTTCTCTTCTAAGTTTCGGATAATGGTCGAAAGGGTGTTGTAATGAGGTTGTTCTTCGGTTATTTCTGCCAGTACTTCTTTTACAAAAGCTTTTTCCAGCTTCCATAAAATTTGCATAATTTCCTCTTCTTTGTTGGTCAGTTTTTGCATGTCAAATCTATTTTTGTTATTCTCAGAGCAAACATACAACTATTTTTTTAGTTATACAACTAAATTTATAGTTATTTAACTAAATTTTAAGTTTAAACCCGTTGGGGGTAACCCTCATGAGTTTACCAAGAATTACACAAATTAGTGTTGGATTTTTATGCTTTTTATCCGATTTAAAAATGCAATAGGATAGCATAGCGATTCCTTATTTGTTTTCTGCTCGCAATAATTTATTTAGCCACACGCTAAAAAGCATGGCTGCGATTCCAAAACTTCCCATAACAAACCAGTTGACACTATATCCATAATGACCTATGATTTCGAGACCGAGTTTAGAACTCACGATGTGCGCTAGGCTAAAACTCATTGTATAGAGTGCCATATAGCGTCCTTCTTGCCCTTTTGGAGCTCGTCCCATGGCGAAGGCATTCGAAAAAGGAAAGGAAAATATTTCGCCAAAAGTTACTATGATAATCCCAATGATTAAAATTCCTGCCCAAGCATCGAACAATAAGATATAAAAACTGGTTGCCATAAGCAAGGCTCCCAAAAGATGATTTTCATTCGGTTTACTTGTTTTCTTTCTAGGAAGCCAACCAGTGGCATTTCGAATAAAAAGATTAAAACGCCGTTCAACGAAATTAATAATCCTGTTTGAAATTCAGTTAAGCCAAAATGCTCGTGATGAAATAGGGGTAAGGTGGTAAAAATTTGAAAAAACAACATAGCAGTCGAAAAACTGATGAACAAGAAAACCCAAAAGGTTTATCTTTAAATATAGATTTTTTCACTATGGTTTCATTTGATGTTTCATGAATTTCGGGTGCTTTTTTCTTTTCTTTTACTAAAAATGCAAATATTAAAATGGCCAAAATACAAGTGCCGCCATCAATCCAAACAATCCTTTGTAGCCAATTCCCAATATGATAAGCCCGCCAAGCATGGGGCCAGCGGCAAAACCAAAATTAATCGCTAATCGAATTAAGGATAAGGCACGAACCCTGTTTTCGGGTTTTGCATATACGCCTAGCGAAACAAACATCGCAGGTCGGAACATATCTGAGACCGACATAATGCCAAAAACGCCAAAACATAAACCCCAAAAAGTGGTAATGTATTGTAATACAAAAAATAAAATTCCGCTGGTAAAAAGGCTAAAAACCATTATTCTATAAAACCCAATTTTATCGGATAATTTGCCTCCAAGCCAGGAACCAAGCATCGAACCAATGCCAAAAGCAACCATAATCCATCCCACTTGACTGTAAGTAAAATGTAAATTTTCCTTTAAATATTTGGATAAGAACGGCAAAACCATTGTGCCTGCTCTGTTGATAAAAGTAATTAGTGCAAGAATCCAAACTTCACGTCTAAAACCTTTGAAATTGTTAACGTATCGTTGGAGAGCAGTTTTTAGCATGGAATATATTTCTAGTTCGCAAAGCTACAAAGTTTTTATTTCATGACATTAGGAATGAGAAAGCAATCTTTTTTCAGGATACTAACTTTGTAGCTTCGTAACTTTTAAACTATTTTTGCTAAAAAAAAAGTGATGAGAACAATTTTAACCTTGGTTTTTTTGGGGATATTGAATGTTGGATTTGGTCAAAAGAAATTCGATAGGACTGCGGTCGAAAAATTTCAAAAAAACTTAAATATTGAATTTGCCGATGCAAAAACGAGTCCTTTAGATTCTGAAGATTTAAGGAATTTTAAAGCCTTGGATTTCTTTCCCATCAACGAACACTTTTTTATTACGGCTAAATTCGTTAGAACCGAAAAGGAAAAACCATTCAAGATGAAAACGTCTACTGATAGAAGACCGGTATATATAAAATATGGAGAAGTCTTTTTTTCTATCGATGGAAAATCAGTTAAACTAAATGTTTATCAGGATGTCGAATATTCTAAAAAGAAAGAATTTGAAAATGATTTGTTTCTTCCTTTTTCTGATTTGACTTGCGGCAACGAGAGTTACATTGGCGGACGATATATTGATTTGAAGATTCCAAAAGGAGAAACAATTGCCATCGATTTTAACACCTCATACAATCCGTATTGCGCTTATAGCCACCGGTATTCTTGCCCAATTGTGCCATTGGAAAATGATTTGAAAGTCACAATAAAAGCAGGGGTTAAAAAATTTCATGACTAATGCAATTCTTTAATCTTCATACGCATAAATTCACGAACCAACCCAATGTGTTGGAATTAGTCAATCAATATCCGCAAGAATTTGATGAATCGATTCCGTTTTATTCCATCGGAATTCATCCGTGGCATATTGCCGAAACTAAATTAGCTGCCGATTTACAAATAATCGAAAGTAAATTACAGCAAAAAAAAGGCCTAGCCATTGGCGAATGTGGCTTAGATAAACGCATTGAAATTCCGTTGATTTGCAGCAATCTGTTTTCGAAAAGCAATTACTTTTAGCCGAAAAATACCAGAAGCCAGTAGTGATTCATTGTGTGGCAGCTTTTCAGGAAATCATCGAAATTAAAAAAAGATTGAAAATTAAGGTGCCGATGGTCATTCACGGATTTTCAAAAAACGCCCCAATTGCCCAGCAACTAATTGACAACGGATTTTACATTTCTTTTGGGAAATATCTATTGCAAAATCCAGAATTAGAGCCTGTTTTTAAAAGCATTCCAAACGATAAATTTTTCTTAGAAACCGATACCATTGAAGAAGGTATTGAGAAAGTTTATGCATTGGCAGCTAAATATAAAAATATTGAAGTTGAAGAACTTAAAGTAATAATTAATACTAATTTCACTAGAATTTTTGATTCAAGATTGTTGATTAACGATTTTTGATTTCAGAAGTTTGGGAACATAAAAGCAAAATTAAAATGGCAAAATGGACAGAAAGAGCAGCACTTTTATTTAAAGAAGACGGATTAAACAAATTAACTAATGCTACTGTTTTGGTCGTAGGACTTGGTGGCGTGGGCTCATTTGCTGCCGAATTTTTGGCAAGAGCTGGAGTGGGAACAATGACCATTGTTGACGGCGATGTGGTCGATATTACAAACATAAACCGACAATTGCCTGCTTTGCATTCGACCGTTGGGAAACCCAAAGTAACCATCGTTGGCGACCGCTTGATGGATATTAATCCAGAATTGAAACTGACTAGAATTCAAGAATTTCTTTCGCCAGAGCGTGCTTTTGAAATGGTTTCAGCAGAGTTTGATTATGTTTTAGATTGTATTGATAGCATTACACCAAAACTAAATTTGATTGTTGCCGCCAAGCGAAAAAGAGTTAAAATTATTTCATCGATGGGAGCAGGAGGAAAGATGGAAGCTTCTAAGGTTCACGTTTCTTGTATTACAAAAGCAAGTAATTGTATGTTAGCAAAACCGTTCGAAAGCGATTAAAAGCCGAGAAAATAGACAAACTAAAGGTAGTTTCGTCATCAGAAATTCAGGATGAATCCAGTTTAAAAATGACCGATGGGTCTAATTTTAAAAAATCTTTTTATGGAACAAACAGTTATATGCCAGGATTATTTGGTTTGTATGCTGCCGAAACGGTCATTCGTTATTTGCTTAAAAAAGAGTAATCCGTTTTTTTACAAGATTCAAAAAACTAAAAATATAAAATGATACAAACCGTACTATTCGATATGGATGGCGTAATTGTTGATACAGAGCCTGTTCATCATGATGCTTATTTTCACACAATTTTCTGAATTGAACATTACTGTTTCTGAAGAAATTTATGCCTCATTTACGGGATTTTCTACTAGAAATGTATTTCAGAAATTGAAACAAACTGTTTCCTATTAATCATGAAGTAGAGGATTTGATTCAGCGCAAACGAACTATTTTTAATGATGCTTTTGATACTAAAGAAGATTTAGTATTACTGGATGGTGTCGAGAAATTAATCAAGGATTTGCATTCGAACGGAATGCAATTAATTGTGGCTTCATCGGCTTCAAAAGTAACAATTGATCGTGTTTTTAGACGATTTAATTTGCATCAATACTTTACTCATATTGTTAGCGGCGAAGATTTTCCTAATTCGAAACCACATCCTGCAATATTCGAATATGCAGCTAATTTGTCTGTTGCCGCTAAAGAAAACTGTATTGTAATCGAAGATAGCACCAATGGAATTATGGCAGCAAAAGCCGCTGGGATTTTTGTATTGGTTATCATAGTGAAAATTCAAAAGGGCAAGACTTATCAAAGGCAGACCTCGTGATTCATCATTTTGATGAACTGAATTTTGAAAAAGTAGTTCAAATTAATTAAAAATTAACAGTTATCATTTTTGAATTTGTATTTTTGAAAACATTTAAATTTTATGCAATGAAGAAAATAATTTTTGTTTGGCAATAATGATTGCTAATTATGTTACTGAGGCTCAAGTAAAAACACCTCAATCAAGCCCTAAATCAGTTTTGACTCAGGTTGTTGGTTTGACTGATGTTGAAATTAATTATTCTAGACCAAGTGCTAGAGGTAGAGCTATTATGGGTGATTTAGTTCCTTTTGGGAAATTATGGCGAACAGGAGCTAATGAGAATACAACAATTTCATTTAGTGATGATGTTGTTATCGATGGGAAAACCTTAAAAAAAGGAAAATATTCCCTGTACACTATTCCAAAAGCAGGTAGTTGGGAAATTATTTTTTATACTACTACCGACAATTGGGGAAATCCTGAGAAATGGGACGAAATAATGTAGCCTTAAAAACGACTGCAAAAGAAATAGCATTACCTTTCTCGGTAGAGACTTTTACAATTAATATAGGTAATTTAGACTCTAATTTTGCAAATTAGAACTGTTTTGGGAGCACTCCTATGTGGCTATAAAATTTGAAGTGCCAACTCAAAAAACAGCCATAGCAAGTATTGATAAAATGTTAGCAGGACCATCGGCTAATGATTATTTTTCTGCTGCTCAATTTTTGTTTCAATCTAATACCGATGCTGCTAAAGCATTGATTATGTAAACAAAGCTATTGAAACTTAGCAAAACAACTCCGTTTTGGTTTGCTCGTTTGAAATCATTAATTCAAGCCAAACAAGGAGATAAAAAAGGAGCAATCGAAACGGCTAAAATTTCATTGGCTGGTGCTGAATCGGCTAACAATCAGGATTATGTAAAAATGAATAAGGACAGTATTGCAGAGTGGAGTAAGAAATAAATACTTAAAATTAAAATAAAAAAGCTGTCCGAGACATAATTTCGGACAGCTTTTTTTGGGCTCACGTAATTTTTTTGGGGATTAAGCAAAAAGTTTTTCCATTCTGAATAGAAAGAATTTCACATCAACTACACCTCTTAGATTTGCTCTAAAGAGTTTTATTTTAGAATTAAATGATTCTGCGTTTGCATTTGTATGTCGTTTGATGAAGAAGTTTAAAATGGTTTCTAAATGATATTTTAAGCTGTTTGCTGCGGTATTAAAAATCATTTAATTTTAATAATTTTGTTTTTTCAATCCAGTTTAAAAATTGTTCTTTGGCTAATTCTTTTGAGGTTTGTTCATAGATGTTCCTGAACTCGAGAGTGTGTTTATATGCTTGATGTAAGTGTGGATAAATTTTGAATAACAATTCGGCTCTTACCTTCTGATTAGGAGTCCATTCATTTGTTTTTTTAGCAATAATATAACGGCTTCTAGCTAATAATTGTTTTGGAGTGTCCTCATTTTCAAAAACGATAGGAACATATTTAATTCCTTGTTCTTTGGCTATTTTAATGGCTTGATTTTCTTTTTCAATTGCTTCCCATCGTAACTTAATTCTTTGATGTTGCAAGGCTCCATTACCAGCTTTATACCATTGACTAATACAGTTTAGTCCAAAAAGGAGATGAAAACGATATATTCAAATTCACAGGTTTTCTTGACAATTTCATTAGTTAGTTTTTTCACCTCATTCTCTATGAAAGAACTTACCTCTTCTAGTGATTTGTGCAGTTTTCCAGTAAAAGCCCTTTCATTCGCCACCATATTTTTTCTGAGGGATTGAGTTCTGGTGAATATGGTGGGATAAAAAGTAACGCTATGTTATTTGGAATGGTAAGGGTCTTTGATTTGTGAAATGCACCATTATCTAAGATTATTATTTTAAATTCATCAGGTCTCTCTTTTGAAAATTCATTTAGGAATAGTTGAAAATTATTTGAATTGCAATGGGGTAATTCCAATTCAAATGATCTCCTGTAAATGGTGAATAAGCACCAAATAACCATGTGGCTTTGAATACTTGTTGAAAGACACATATCGGCTTAATTCCTTTTGCCGTTAAGGCTTTTCCGTTTCTAGTAAACATCCCGAACCGACTTTCATCTTGACAATACAAGTTTATTGTTTTAAATCCCCATCCTTTTTCGTTGTAGATGTTTTCACATTCTTTACTGAAATTTTTTTAAATCCTCAACCTTAATTTGGTCTTTCTTAACATGAATTTTCTTGCGGTCTTTATTTTTGCCTTGAATTTTCTATAAACGTACCCTTTGAAAGTGCTGTAATTAGTTTGTTTCCCAAACTTTTCATCAAACCAAGCTAACAGTTCGACGTATCCAACAAACCCGTTTTCAGGATTAAACATCTGTTCTCTTAAAGCTTGCTCTTCTTCCAAAGTTATAACACTGGGCTTGTATCCTTTTTTAGAATGTCTTGTCAGTAGTTCAATCCCTCCATTAATATAGAGGTCGCGCCACGACTGAATACTATTATGATTAACCCCTATGGCTTGAGCAACCTCTCTTTTAGAAATTCCATTCAGTTCATTTTCTTTAAAAACAAGTAAAGCATGTACTCTCTTTGCAATCATGGGGTTGCTCTTTTTTGAATTTTTTGAGCTCCGACAAGCTCTCCTTTATTGTAAATATTTTTGGTGACGACATATATTTTCTTTCTTAAGCCAAATATACGATTTTTATATTTTAGTCCAATGTGAATAAAAAAAATGTTTCGAGTGTTTTTGGACTATTTTATAAAAATCAATGGTATTACTACGTGAAAAACGATCGGTAACCAAATTGCTTTCTGGAAAACATATTCTTGAAGCCAATTGCATATTATTAGCCATATCAAGGGTAATTTCCTTTACCAACTTCCTTTTTTCTAACGGAATTTTGTTTAAAACATCAATAATATCTTGACTTTTAGTGCCTTTTATAACTGCTACTAATGTTTTTTTCTTGCCTCTACCGTTTTTATTGGTTACAAAGGTATAGAGTTCTCCTTTTGACAAACTTAACTCATCAATTCCTAGATTTTCACCTATATTCTGAGGATAAATCAAATAATCTTCGGAGTGATTGAACTGATCCCAATCCTTAAATCCACTAACTTTTTTCTTGTAATGGCGTTGCAATAAATTGGCTTTGACTCCGTAATAACTGGCGATATTACTTATCGTATCTTCTCGGGTCTCGACCTGTATCTTTTAAAAAATCAGAAAGTTCAACGGTCAATTTTGAACCTTCTGCTATAAAAGTATAATCACTTTTAACTTCTATTGATTTATCAAATTTATTTCGCCATCGACGCCTTCTAATGCCTAAATAAACCGCCTTTCCTCTAATTGGAAAGTCTTGAATTAAAGTTCGTTCGTAGAATCCTTTTGACTCAAATTCATTCAAATCATAATTATTTGGCAGTATGTTTTTTCTCATCTAAATAAATGAATAAACAGTCTTTCTTTGTATGTAAATCTCCTAACTCTTTGAAATCGACAATATCAAAATGTATCAATAGCCCTTCTGGTAAAAAGGAAGAAAAAATTGAAAAATCCATTTGTTTTTTTAGACAAATTTAGAACTTCTCCCCAACTTTTTTATGTGAGCCTAAAAAACCTTATAATTACAGCTAAATATACCAAAAAAGGAGTAGAAATCCTAAGCTTTCTACTCCTTTTATTTATCAATTTATTCGAAAAAAGACTTTTTCAGTACCCTCAAAAAATTGAATCCTTTTTTATTTTAAATTTAGTTGTAAGGCAAAGCAAGTTTTATCTTCTTTTGTAATACTAAAAATCATCGCTTCGGATGTCAAATTTTCGTGAATGACCACTTTGTCTTTAAGAGATAATTCCTTTATAAAATTCATATCAAGACTTTCTATTTTTTGATTCAAAATCAATTGATTATCCATTAAATCCAAGCACCATTCTAGGTATTTTACGTTATTTACATGATTTACAATGTCTAAATCAGAAAGGGAAACCGTTTTTTCAAAAACCATTTCAGTTTCATTGTTAAGATTTATTTTAGAAAAAGGGGTTAGAGTTGCCTTGCTTTTTGGATATAAATTAAAATGTTCAAATGGCAAAGCCAATGCTTCTGGACGCCTGATTTCAGTGTTAAAAACGGCCCAAAAAGTTTCGCAACCCACTATTTTATTCCCGTTGACGTACATTTCTAAAGCACGTACAGAACGCGAGTTTTCTAATGTGTTAATCCAGGTTTTTATTGTTACACAATCCCGCCATTTTGGTAATTCAGAAATTTCGACACGCATTCTACTCAAAACCCAAGCTTGATTAAATTCTTGCATATCCGAAAAACTAATACCGCCAATTTCTGAATGTGCTGCCGCAGTTAATTGCAAAAGATTGCACAAATCGGTATATTTTAAATAACCGTTGGGCATGCATTGCGTAAAATTGATTTCCCAATCTTTGCTGAATATGGACGTGAAATCTGATGAAATGGGCATTTATTTTTTGGTTTTAAAATATGAGAAAAACAATTTATAGTTGATAAAAATAAATACTAATAATGCGAATCAAGGGTTAAAATATTAGTCCAATAAAAGCGGCAGCAATTTTTCCAAATAGATGAACCAGTAACCCCTTGCTAGACCTAACTTTACTTGCTTTTTGAATATCAGTTTTAACAATCAACCAATTAAAAAGAGATTCTATGGGCTGTCTAACTCTTGATACTGCTTTGGAAAATAAATCATCGGCTGCTTTATCCCAGTTTTTTATTTGTTGACATTGTCCTTTGATTGCTTTAACTGGTGTAATCATAATTGAATTTTTCTCTTGTTCTAATTCAGAAAAAAAATCCTCGTTAATGTATATTTTATCTCCAAAGAATTTTCTGTTTGTTTTTTCTGACCACGCTTCTTTGAAAACCGTTAAATCATTGACAGATGCAGGTGTTATTTGAATTTCTTCAGGAAAAGGAATTTTATTTTCTCGTCTAAAAGCTAATGCATGAAGCTTCACTCCATAATAATACATGCTTTTGTAGAACAATACCCTTTATCGGTCAAGTCTTTTGCTACCTTTCCATTTCGTTTACCAGAGCAAGTGATTATTGGCATCGAATCCAGTAAACTTTGATCAGTTAAGCAATCCCAAGGTAAAAAGTCTTCAAATAATGAAGCTGAAAAACGTCGAAAAGCTTCTGATAATTGATTAAGACGATTAGAAAAACCAGCATATGAGCCAAGTCTTGGAAACCAATCATGTAAATAATCACAAGCATATTTATGAATTTGTTTGATGCTAAAACGTTGTTCTTCTTGAACTGTGAATAGGTATATGGTCATAATTTCTTGATCTGTTAAATCTTGTTTATGGTTGTTGCTGAAACGTTCGCAAGTGTATTTTAAATCTTTTTCAAATCTGTCACAGATTATGGAATATATTTTTACTAATTTTAGGGCTTTAAGCTGATTAATCATATATTTAAACGTGCGTTAGATACACTATAAATATACTGATTATCAGCTTATTATTCTAATTTTTACAAAGAAATTTCTTTCTTTTTTAATGTTTTTTCAACCCTTGATTCGCATTAATAGTATGATTCCAAAAATAATGAATTCTTTAGTGTTGAGATTTTTAAAATGAGGTTCTTCAATTTTCATAATCAAAGCCATAGAATACGGAACTATTAAATATATAGTAAAAATCAAAAATATAATTTTACTTATTAATTTTAATGTATTTATATCAATAGCTTTTTATATAATTTATTATTTCTTTTTTATCGGTCAAATAATCAAACCATTTTGTGTTTTCGTTTCGTTTGAACCAAGTGAGTTGACGTTTAGCAAATCGTCTGGTGTTTTTTTTGATTTCTTCGATGGCAAATTCCAACGAAACCTCCTTCTTAAAATAGCTAAATAATTCTCTATATCCCACGGTTTGCAGCGCATTTAAGTCTTTATAAGGGAATAAATCTTTGGCTTCGGTCAATAAACCGTCATTCATCATAACATCCACGCGCTGATTTATTCGGTTATAAATTGTACTTCTTTCGGCTTCTAAACCAATGAGAATAGGAGTGAAGTTTCGTGTGTTTTTCTTTTGATTTAAAAAGGAAGAATAGGGTTTTCCGCTTCCGATGCAAACTTCTAAAGCACGCATCATTCGTTGTGGATTTTCTTTGGCAACAACTTCAAAATAATCGGGATCTCGTTTTTCTAATTCGGTTTGCAAATAGTTTAATCCTAACTTTTCGTAGTTTTGTTTTACAGCTAATCGAACCGAAATAGCAATTTCTGGAAACTCGTCAAATCCTTTTAAAACGGCATCTACATACAATCCTGAACCGCCAACCATCACAACAAAATCATTGGTCGCATACAATTCGTCTAGTTTAGCAATGGCTTCCTTTTCGAAATCGCCAACAGTATAATTTTCTAAAATGGATTTGTTTTGGATGAAATGGTGTTGGGCTTCAGCTAATTCTTCCTTGGAAGGAACGGCGGTACCAATGCGCATTTCCTTAAAAAACTGCCGACTGTCACAAGAAATAATTTCGCAATTGAAATGTTGCGCCAAAGCAATACTCAGGGAAGTTTTCCCTATGGCTGTTGGCCCCACTATGGTAATTAGGTATTTGGACATTTTAGAAATTTATAACTTTCAAATACTTGTTTTTTCTGAGATAGGCTTGAATGCTATTTCGGGTATCACGATTGCTTTGCATTGGAATAATGATGTTTCGTAAAATTTCGAGGGTATTAATTTGGTAATTCAAATCATAAAAGGCATATCCTTTGTAAACACCGTTTTCAACCAAAATTACGCTGCGTTCAGCAACAGTACGGCCTTTGTCTAAAATGGCCAAGGTTTTATTTTCGAATCTATTTTTTTCTATAAAAGCCTGAACCCGTTCGTTATATTCTGCGGCAGTTATTTTTCCAATGCACGCGCCATCACACTCATTGATGGTGTGCTGAAAACAATTTGTTTTAGTTTCGTATAAACCAGTGAGTTTTTGGCATAATTGGTAGTGCGCACTTATTCGAAACAAGGCATCTTTTCCTTCCTGTTGTGAAGTGTATGATTTTATTTCTTTTTTTCGACCGTCTGCTTTTTGTAATTTTAAATTAAGGTAGCCATTGGTATCTTTTTCAGCATAAATGGCCCAAGAAAAATTGCTTTTTGGGGACATTCGGTTGTAAATAGGTCTGTTGATTTTTATTTCTTCGGTTTCTTTCAAAAGCGCGATTAATTCACTTCCGGTTTCCTCATAAGTTACCGTAAAAACTTCTTGCTGGATTTTCTTCGCACTTCGTGTAATTCCAGTAAAATGCTGGTTGACTCTTTTTTTGATGTTTCGGCTTTTGCCAATAAAAATTAGGCTTCCATCTTCGCGATGAATGTAATAAATTCCAGTTTTTGAAGGCAGACTTTCAACAATATCCATCAATTTTGGCGTAATTCCCTTTTGAACTTCAAATTTGATGAGTTCTTTGACGATTTCTTTATTTAAATCCTTATCCAATAACATTTTGAACAATTTCACAGTTGCCATGGCATCGCCGCTGGCACGATGTCTGTCTGCCATTGGGATTCCCAAAGCGCGAACTAATTTTCCTAAACTATGCGAAGGTTGTTCGGGTAATAATTTTTTGGATAATTCAACTGTACAAAGTGTTTTTATATTGAAATCATAACCCAAACGGCGAAATTCGGTGCGTAAAATTCGATAATCAAAGTCGGCATTGTGGGCTACTAAAACACAGTTGTTGGTTATTTCGATAATGCGTTTTGCAATCTCAAAAAACTTTGGAGCAGAGCGCAACATGGCATTGTTAATACCTGTAAGTTTGACCACAAATGGTTGAATTGGAATTTCTGGATTGACCAAACTGATGAATTGATCCACAATTTCATGACCATCAAATTTGTAAATGGCAATTTCGGTAATTCCTTCTTCGTTAAATTGTCCTCCGGTAGTTTCTATGTCGAGTATTGCGTACATTTTCAATGTCAATATCAAAAAACAATGGCAATAGCAATATCAAAAAATCAATGTCAATTACTAAAAATTGAAAATTACTATTGTTATTGCTATTGAAATTGATTTATTTCTTATTATTTATCATTTTTGAAGCAATTGCGATGAGTTCTTCAACTTCTGTCAATAGCCATTTTCTTTCTTCTGAATCTCCTGCTTTTATATAATCAAGGACTTTTAATGAATTTCTTGATTCTTTCAACTCCTTAACGGATAACGAAACTTTGAAAACAAAATCTTTGTCTGTTATGGTGCCTTGAACTTCTCCATAATTTAATGAAGAACTTCCTGATGATCTTATCAATTGGTTTTTATAATATTCAATTTCATAAGACTTTTCTAATTTTCTAACAAAGAAAATACATTCTCCCGCAAATCGAACCAAACGATCTTAAAAATTGTAGATTTTATCAAAATTAGGTTCGTTAACTTCCATTTTTCTTTACATTTTTTTTGCAATTGTTATTGCCATTGATTTTTGAAATTGAAACTTATCTTCCTCCAAATATACTACTTCCTATTCGAACCATCGTGCTTCCGCATGCAATTGCGAGCGGATAATCGCCAGACATTCCCATTGATAAAGTTAGAAGTTGGAAGTTAGGAGTTAGAAGTTGGTTTGTTTTATCAAAAATCGATTTTAAATGGGTAAATTCTTTCCTAATTTGGTCTTGATTATCCGTAAAAGTGGCCATTCCCATTAATCCCACAATTCGAATGTTTTATAAATTTCGTTGTTCTGTGTTATGAAACGAACAATTCCTGATAATTCTTCTTCATCTAAACCAAATTTGGTTTCTTCTTCAGCGATATGAACTTGCAACAAACAATCTATAATTCTATTATTTTTTTTGGCTTGTTTGTTGATTTCATGTAGTAATTTCAAACTATCTACGCCATGAATTAAACTCACAAATGGTGCCATAAATTTGACTTTATTTGTCTGAACGTGACCAATCATGTGCCATTCGATGTCTTTTGGCATGGATTCCCATTTCTCGGCCATTTCCTGAATTTTGTTTTCGCCAAAAATGCGTTGACCTGCATCATAAGCTTCCATCAAATCAGGAATAGGTTTGGTTTTAGAAACCGCAACAAGGGTTACATTTTCGGGTAAAGTGGCTTTTATTTTGAGGAGATTTTGTGCGATTGACATAATTAACTGAACTGTTTCGAGATTTTCTCTGCTTTTTTACTTTCACTATAATCATAAAAACCTTCGCCAGATTTCACACCCAATTTTCCTGCGCGAACCATGTTAACTAATAACGGACAAGGTGCATATTTTGGATTTTTGAAACCGTCGTACATCACATTTAAAATTGCCAAACAAACGTCTAACCCAATAAAATCAGCTAATTGCAAAGGTCCCATCGGGTGTCCCATTCCGAGTTTCATCACGGTATCAATTTCATAAACACCAGCTACTTTATTGTACAAAGTTTCGATAGCTTCGTTAATCATTGGCATCAAAATTCTGTTGGCGACAAAAACCGGGATAATCGTTGACTTCAACTGGAGTTTTGCCCAGTTTTTTGGATAGAGCCATAATGGTTTTCGTCACTTCATCGCTGGTATTGTATCCTCGAATGATTTCGACCAATTTCATAATTGGCACAGGATTCATAAAATGCATCCCGATAACGCGCTCCGGATGAGCGACAACAGCTCCAATTTGAGTAATAGAAATAGATGAAGTATTGGTTGCCAAAATCGTGTTATGGGAACAAACTTCATTCAATTGTTTGAAAATATTGAGTTTCAATTCTACATTTTCAGTAGCAGCTTCAACAACCAAATCTACCCCAACAACGCCATCCTTGATGTCGGTATAAGTGATGATGTTGCTGATGGTCTTGAATTTGTCTTCTTCGGTAATGGTTCCTTTTGAAACCATTCGGTCTAAATTGGCAGCAATAGTTGCCATTCCTTTATCTAATGATTTTTCGGAAACATCAATTAATTTTACGGCGAAACCACTTTGTGCAAAAGTATGCGCAATTCCGTTACCCATTGTTCCTGCTCCGATGACGGCTATTGTTTTCATATATCAGCCCCCTATCCCCCGAAGGGGGAATTCCTATTAGGGGAAAATAGGATTGATTTTTTAATTATTTATTTTGATAAAGTTGCCTCTTTGGGGGTTGGGGGGCGGAAACAATCAATAATTTGATAAGCAACGCGCAACGCTTCTGTCGCTTGTTCTAATGTGACAATAGGAGTTGTGTCATTGTTGATAGCATCGGCAAAAGATTCCAATTCATCAAGAATAGCATTGTTTTGTTCCACATCAGGATTCGAAAAGTAGATTTGTTTTTTTACGCCTTCGGCATTTTGTAGAATAATATCAAAATCTCCAGGAATTTCTGGAGCATCTTTCATCTTAACGACCTCACATTTTTTCTCCAAAAAATCAACCGAGATATAAGCATCTTTCTGGAAGAAACGCGATTTGCGCATATTTTTTAGGGAAATTCTACTGGCTGTCAAATTAGCCACGCAGCCATTTTCGAACTCAATTCGAGCATTGGCAATATCGGGGGTTTCACTAATTACTGAAACACCACTAGCGTGAACAGCTTTCACTTTCGAATTGACTACGCTCAAAATAGCATCGATATCGTGAATCATCAAGTCCAAAACCACAGGAACATCCGTGCCTCTAGGGTTGAATTCAGCCAAGCGATGGGTTTCAATAAACATGGGATTTTCGATCATATCTTTTGTCGCTTTGAACGCAGGATTAAACCTTTCGACGTGCCCCACTTGACCTTTAACCTTATATTCTTTGGCAAAAGCAATAATTTCTTCAGCCTCGGCAAGAGTATTCGAGATGGGTTTTTCGATAAAAACGTGTTTGCCAGATTTAATCGAAACTTTGGCACATTTATAGTGCGAAAGGGTTGGGGTCACAATATCAATCACGTCGACAGCATGAATTAAAGTGGCTATGGTCGAGAACTTTTTATAGCCAAATTCTTTTGCCACTTTCTCTGCATTTTCTTGATTTTCGTCATAAAAACCAACCAATTCGTATTTTTCGGATTGTTGTAATAATCGTAAATGTATTTTTCCAAGATGACCAGCACCTAAAACGCCTACTTTTAACATAAAATGTATTTTAACAAAAATATAATTTATTTGCTTAATGGATGAAGTTTAGGCTTTAAAGTTTTGGAAATTGTTATTTGATTTTTGAATTATTAAAGTTTATTTTTACCAAAAAAAATCATTCCAAATTTGAAAGATACTGCCAAACATCAAGGACTTCGTAATCAATTAGTAAGCCTTTTGAAAGGAAAAGGGATTGTTGATAAAAGAGTTTTGGAGGCTATTGGTAAAATCCCAAGACATCTTTTTTTGAATTCTAGTTTTGAAGATTATGCTTATCAAGACAAAGCTTTTCCAATTGGAGAGGAACAAACCATTTCGCAGCCCTACACAGTGGCTTTTCAAAGTCAATTGTTGGAAGTAAAAAAGACCATAAAATTCTTGAAATAGGCACAGGTTCTGGTTATCAAACAGCAGTTTTATGTCTTTTAGGAGCAAAAGTTTATAGTATCGAAAGACAAATAAAATTATTTAAAAAAACTAATAATTTATTACCCAAAATGGGTTTTAGACCTAAATATTTATCTTTTGGAGATGGTTATGTAGGTTTGCCAGATTATGCTCCTTTCGACAGTATTATTGTTACGGCTGGAGCGCCAATAATCCCTCAAGCCTTGATGGCGCAACTAAAAATAGGAGGAAGGATGGTAATTCCTCTTGGAGAAGAAAAACAAATTATGACTTTGTTAATTCGGAAAATGAAACTCAGTTTGAAAAACACGAGTTTGGAGACTTTAAATTTGTACCCTTGCTAGAAAATAAAAATTAGATTGCTTGTGTAAGTAAGTCGAAAGTTAAAAAGACGTAAAGTCAAACGAATGAATAATGATAAAAACTATTTATAATCAAAGATTTATATTGCTTTTATCAGATTTAAAATACAACATTATACCATAAGTTATCACTTAATAAACGGTATTAGCACGAATTAATTGGTGTACTTTCAGTCTGAAAACCAAATTTATAGACTTTTAGTCCGTGGTTTATTAAACAAATTATTCCTCAATTTTTTCTTCCAATTCTTTAGCATCAATGGCACTATGGGAAACGTTATAAACTGATTTTTCATCTTTAATCAATAGCAATTGTGGCGATTGATGATGCACGCCGAAACGAGCAGCGATTTCGTTTGAAATCGCGCGGTATGCTAATAAATCTAAGAAATAAGTAAGTACTTTATCTTCTGAATTGAATTCATTTTCGAATTGTTTAAGCGCAAATCTACTTACGCTACAACGGGTACTGTGTTTAAAAATTGCTACTGGTTTTTCGTTAGAAAGTGCCACTATTTCATCTAATTGGGCTAAATCGATTAACGGAATCCAATTGATTTTGCTTTTAGGGGTGTTTTGGTTTTTAGAATTTTCAAAAACTGCTGATAATAAACTCATTAGATGTTAATTTAAATTATTTTTACCATTTGTAAAACCCCTTTATCAGTCATTTTGTCGTAACTTTAACAATGGAATAACATTTGATATTTTTTTCAAAGTTAATCAAAACAGTAAACTTTCAATCGTTAAATTTTAAACTTATTTAAAATGAACATTAATAAATTTACCATCAAATCGCAGGAAGCAATCCAGCTTTCTCAACAATTGGCACAAAGTTTTGGACAACAACAAATAGAGAACGAACATATTTTAAAGGCAGTTTTTGAGGTTGATGATAATGTCGCTCCTTTTATTTTAAAAAAACTAAATGTAAATGTTCCGTTGTTCGAACAAGTTTTAGATAGTACCATTCAGAGCTTTCCGAAAGTTTCTGGTGGCGAAATTATGCTTTCCAGAACAGCAAATGCAACGCTTAATGAGGCGGAAATTATTGCCAAAAAAATGAATGACGAATTCGTTTCGATTGAGCATTTAATCTTGGCTATTTTCGCATCGAAAAGCAAAGTTTCTCAAATATTAAAAGATCAAGGTGTAACCGAAAAAGGATTAAAAGCCGCCATCGAAGCACTACGAAAAGGCGAAAGAGTTACTTCGGCCTCTGCCGAAGAAACCTATAATTCCTTAAACAAATATGCCAAAAATCTTAACGAATTGGCAAGAACGGGCAAGCTTGATCCCGTAATTGGTCGGGATGAAGAAATTCGTCGGGTTTTACAGATTTTGACACGTAGAACTAAAAATAATCCAATGCTGGTGGGAGAACCGGGAGTTGGTAAAACCGCTATTGCCGAAGGTTTGGCGCATCGAATTGTGGATGGAGACGTTCCAGAAAACCTAAAAGACAAAATTGTATTTTCGCTCGATATGGGAGCGTTGATTGCCGGAGCAAAATATAAGGGCGAATTTGAAGAGCGGCTCAAATCAGTTATGAAGGAAGTAACCGCTGCCGAAGGCGATATTGTGCTTTTCATTGACGAAATTCACACGCTAGTAGGTGCTGGTGGTGGCGAGGGCGCCATGGATGCCGCAAATATTTTGAAACCAGCTTTGGCTCGTGGCGAATTGCGTGCCATTGGTGCTACCACATTAGACGAATATCAAAAATATTTCGAGAAAGACAAAGCACTCGAAAGGCGTTTTCAAAAAGTGATGATTGAAGAACCGGATACCGAAAGTGCTATTTCTATCCTTCGTGGAATCAAAGAAAAATACGAAACCCATCATAAAGTACAAATAAAAGATGACGCTATTATTGCGGCTGTCGAATTGTCGCAACGCTATATTACCAATCGGTTTTTACCAGATAAAGCGATTGATTTAATGGACGAGGCGGCTTCTAAAATCCGTATGGAAATCAACTCGAAACCCGAAGAATTAGATGTTTTGGATCGAAAAATTATGCAATTAGAAATCGAAATCGAAGCCATCAAACGGGAGAAAGACGAAAGCAAACTCAAGGTTTTGGGAATGGATTTAGCGAACCTAAAAGACGACCGAAACGAAATTTTTACGAAATGGAAATCTGAAAAAGAAGTAGTCGATACTATTCAGTCCGTAAAAACCGAAATTGAGGACTTCAAATACGAAGCCGAACGTGCCGAACGAGAAGGCGATTATGGAAAAGTAGCCGAAATTCGTTACGGAAAAATAAAAGAAGCCCAAGGGCGATTAGATGCTTTTCAGAAACAATTAGCCGAAGATCAAATGGGCGGAACTTCCTTGATAAAAGAAGAGGTTACCCGAGAAGATATTGCCGAGGTTGTGGCGAAATGGACTGGAATTCCCGTGATGAAAATGCTACAAGGCGAAAGAGAAAAACTCTTGAAACTGGAAGACGAATTACACAAACGGGTCGTGGGTCAGGAAGAAGCTATCGAAGCCGTGAGTGATGCCGTTCGTCGTAGTCGTGCCGGTTTGCAGGATATGAAAAAACCAGTAGGAACTTTCCTTTTTCTTGGAACGACTGGTGTTGGAAAAACTGAATTAGCCAAAGCCTTGGCCGAATATTTATTCGACGATGAAAATGCAATGACCCGAATCGATATGAGCGAATACCAAGAACGACATAGCGTGAGCCGTTTGGTAGGTGCGCCTCCAGGATATGTGGGTTATGACGAAGGCGGTCAATTGACAGAAGCCGTGCGTAGAAAACCGTATTCTGTAATTTTATTGGATGAAATCGAAAAAGCACATCCTGACACGTTCAATATCTTGTTACAAGTCCTAGATGAAGGGCGTTTGACTGATAACAAAGGGCGACTAGCTGATTTTAAAAATACCATAATCATTATGACTTCGAATATGGGAAGTCAAATCATTCAAGATAAATTCGATAATTTGAAGGGAAGTATCGAAGCAGCTACCGAAGCGGCCAAAGTAGAGGTTTTGGGCTTGTTAAAACAAACCGTGCGCCCTGAATTTATTAATCGTATAGACGAAATTGTGATGTTTACGCCTTTGACTCATGCTAATATTGCCCAAATCGTGGGTTTGCAACTCAAAAGTGTCAAAAAAATGCTGGCACTACAAGGAATCGCCCTAGATGCCACGCCGGAAGCAATCGATTATTTGTCTGAGAAAGGGTATGACCCACAATTTGGTGCTCGACCAGTAAAACGCGTCATTCAAAGAGACGTTTTAAACCAGTTGTCTACAGCAATTTTGTCAGGAACAATTACAACCGACAGCATTGTTTTGATTGATGCTTTTGATGGGAAATTGGTTTTCAGGAATCAGAGTGAGTTGGTTCATTAATAGTCATTGCGAGGAACGAAGCAATCTCATAGTGAGAGTAACAAATATGAGCAATCTATGTGATTTCTCCCTTTGGTCGAAATGACACAAAAAGAATATTAATAGAAACACCAGTCGAAAGACTGGTGTTATTTTTAGGAGCAAAACGATGGCTTTTCATAATGCCTTCCCTCCCGATATCCGCTCTATCCCCGATGGGAATCGGGGATGCCGCTACTATCGGGGCTAGAGAGAACTTTTCTATTTTAAGAACTATTTCAAAGTGAAAGAACCTTTAAAAAGATAAAAAAAACTCAGTAACTGTTTAAATTTTATTTTTCTAGTCTATTTAGCATCAATTTGAGCATTGCAAGCTGGACAATTGCTTCGCTGGTTTTAGTGTGATATTCAAAATCTTTGCTCAATCTTCTGTAACTTTCAAACCAAGAAAAAGTTCGTTTTACAATCCATCTTTTAGAAATTGGCTTAAAATCTGTTTTCTTTTCATCACTTCTAAGTACATTCTAAAAATTAATAATACATTTTGTTTCAAACCCATTCAAAACATCATTTAGGTTCAATTTTAAATTTTCAAATGAAGTATAAGCCTCAAATTTTAACCATTTATATTAATGCGAATCAAGGGTTAAAATATTAGTCCAATAAAAGCGGCTGCAATTTTTCCAAATAGATGAACCAGTAACCCCTTGCTAGACCTAACTTTACTTGCTTTTTGAATATCAGTTTTAACAATCAACCAATTAAAAAGAGATTCTATGGGCTGTCTAACTCTTGATACTGCTTTGGAAAATAAATCATCGGCTGCTTTATCCCAGTTTTTTATTTGTTGACATTGTCCTTTGATTGCTTTAACAGGTGTAATCATAATTGAATTTTTCTCTTGTTTTAATTCAGAAAAAAAATCCTCGTTAATGTATATTTTATCTCCAAAGAATTTTCTGTTTGTTTTTTCTGACCACGCTTCTTTGAAAACCGTTAAATCATTGACAGATGCAGGTGTTATTTGAATTTCTTCGGGAAAAGGAATTTTATTTTCTCGTCTAAAAGCTAATGCATGAAGCTTCACTCCATAATAATACATGCTTTTTGTAGAACAATACCCTTTATCGGTCAAGTCTTTTGCTACCTTTCCATTTCGTTTACCAGAGCAAGTGATTATTGGCATCGAATCCAGTAAACTTTGATCAGTTAAGCAATCCCAAGGTAAAAAGTCTTCAAATAATGAAGCTGAAAAACGTCGAAAAGCTTCTGATAATTGATTAAGCCGATTAGAAAAACCAGCATATGAGCCAAGTCTTGGAAACCAATCATGTAAATAATCACAAGCATATTTATGAATTTGTTTGATGCTAAAACGTTGTTCTTCTTGAACTGTGAATAGGTATATGGTCATAATTTCTTGATCTGTTAAATCTTGTTTATGGTTGTTGCTGAAACGTTCGCAAGTGTATTTTAAATCTTTTTCAAATCTGTCACAGATTATGGAATATATTTTTACTAATTTTAGGGCTTTAAGCTGATTAATCATATATTTAAACGTGCGTTAGATACACTATAAATATACTGATTATCAGCTTATTATTCTAATTTTTACAAAGAAATTTCTTTCTTTTTTAATGTTTTTTCAACCCTTGATTCGCATATTTAACAAATCTCCACAAGATTTCAATTAAGTTCAATTCTGGCGAGTAAGGTGGAATAAAATAAATAAGTAAATCTAACTCTTCCCATTCTTTGATTTTTTCTTTGAATTTCTTACTGGTATGAAGCGAAGAGTTATCCAAAACCACAACTGTTTTTTTAGTTATATTCTCAACAAATTTGTCAAAAAGACAATCATCTTTTCAGAATTTATTGTTGTTTCAAAAATATCAAAAACCAAATTACCCAATGTATTCATTAAACCAAAAACACTTACGCTTTTCCCCCGAATTGCAGGCAATAAAATAGGTTCTCCTTCAGCTTGCCAAGCATACGGAACATTCGGCACTAAACTAAAATGACTTGCGTCACCGTAATATAAGTCAATGTATTGTTCCTGATTTAATTGTGACAATTTATCCAATTCCTTTTTTGAATTTAGAAAAGCGCTCTCACAACGTTTTTTTTTCAAAGATTTACGGCATCTTATCCATTTATATTTTAGTCTCTTTTAAAAAATTTATGAGTGTTTGTTTTGTTATTTTTATTTGATGCTCTCGCTCTAAAATATCCAAAACCACATTCAAATTTCTACTGTTTTCCTTTACTAGTTCAGGTATTAGGTCAGCTACTTTTTTTAGTTTTAATTTTGCGCCACGACCTTTTTTAACGCCTAATGTTCCTGTTTGTCTTTTAATGTTTTAGCCATTTCCCAAGCATTAAAAAACAATGTTACTCGTAATCTTCCAACCTTCATAATTCTAGAAATTTCCATTATGGATTTTTTGTCAACAGAAAGTTTTAGAAACATACAGCGCTCCCTGACTACCGAATTAGGGGAGTTTCTATACAAATAATCCACTACTTTTTTTTCCTCCTCTAATAATTCTACATATCTCATTTATGTCGTATTTAAATATAAATATACGAAAAATATGTCAAAAATAAAAATGTATTACTAATTATTTTCAAGTACTTAATCATTATATTTATTAGATAACCAAACTTATTTTTACCTGTCATATAATTCCTCCTCTGTAACCTCCATCGGCAAGAATAACCTTTATAGGAGTTAAAAAATAAGCCAAAGTTCTCATTAGTAATTCTACGGATTTACTGTCGTGAATATTGGCTACTATTACCATTATTGCTAATAAAAATCCATTTTTGTCTACCACTACGTGTCGTTTAATTCCTTTTACTTTTTTGTTTCCATCAAAACCATTCAATGAACGATTGTTTCCCCATCTTACACTTTGGCTATCCATAATGCCTAGACTTGGCTCTCTGTTTTGATTTCTTTTTAACCTGACTTTTTCTCGTAATTTCGAAAGTAACAAATCAAAATCTTCTGTATTTGCCCATTTGCTGTAATAGTAATAAACCAATTCCCATTTTGGAAAATCATTAGACAACATTTACCATTGACAGCCAGTTTTTACTAAATACATAATGGCGTTCCAAATGGTTCTTAAATTATATTTTTGTTTTCTGTTATTGAAGTTTAAAGTTTTTTTTATAAATTGCCATTGATTGTCAGAAATGTTAGTTGGATAATTTTTAATAAATTATCTTAATTATTTAGTAACTAATGAGTTATTAAAAATATCTTACCTAAACAACAGACAATTAAATTTTTATAATTTAATTTTTAAACAGGCTCTATAATTATATAAAATTTATATCTTATGAAATGAGCATGACCGTTATTGGGTCGCAAACACCAATGATGATATGCGAATTACATATGACCGATAAAATCAATAAATATCAACATATGAAAAAGAAGTATTGCTTATTATTAACATTCATTACTAGTTTCAGCTTTGCACAAACACCTGCAAACCCCTTTCCTAGTCACTATCCTGTAACAGCTGGTTGCATAAAACCTACCAATCAGACGCAAACCCAAATGGACAATGCAGTATCAAGTTTTTATAATGATTGGAAAACCGCCTATTTAAAACCTGGTTGTACAAGTGGAGAATATTACATTGAATACATCAATGGAACAAATATCTGTGTTAGTGAAGGACAAGGTTATGGAATGGTTATTGTTGCTTATATGGCAGGTTTTGACCCTCAAGCAAAAACGTATTTTGACGGATTATATAGATGGTATAAATCACACCCTAGTTCAATTAATTCAAATCTTATGAACTGGCAACAAGGAACAGGTTGTGTGAGTACAGGTTCAGATGCTGCAACAGATGGCGATTTAGATATAGCTTATGGTTTATTATTAGCACATACTCAATGGGGAAGCACAGGCATAATTAATTATTTAAGTGAGGCAACAAATATAATAAATGCCATAAAAGCTTCCGAAAGATATGCAGCTCAAAACACACTACTTTTAGGAGATTGGGCAACTAGCGCAACAAGTATAGACGATACTAGACCATCCGATTTTATGTTTGATCATTTTACTAGTTTTAAAGCTTTCACAAATGATGCAACTTGGGATGCCGTTAAAACAAAATGCTATGATTTAACGCAACTTATGCAAACTAACTTTAGTCCTGTCACTGGACTTATTCCTGATTTTATAGAAGATGTTGATGGAACTCCTCATCCTGCTGCTGCTAATTTTTTAGAATCTGCTTATGATGGTGCATACTATTATAATGCGTGTAGAGTACCTTGGCATTTAGGCACAAGTTATTTAATCAATGGAGATGCACAGGCAAAAACAGCTTGTGACAAAATGAATACTTGGTTAAAAAGTCATACTAGTAATAATGTAAATAACTTACAAGCTGGTTACAAATTAGACGGAAGCAACATAACGGGTAGTAATTACACTGATATAGTGTTTTTAGCATCTTTAGCAGTATCTGCTTGTGTAAATAATACAAATCAAACTTGGCTTAATGATTTATGGACTTATGTCATAGCTCAACCTGTAGCAGGAAACGATTATTTTCAAAATACTGTTAAAATGCTTTGTATGTTAAGTGTTACTCAAAACTATTTTCCTCCTCAAATTTCTTTATTAGGTGTAAATGAAAATCAAATGGAAAAGAAAGGGGTTAAATTTTATCCTAACCCTGTTAAGGATTTTTTAAATTTAGAATTAGGAAATATAAATTATAATGGTTACAACATTTATGATTTAAACGGCAAGTTACTAAAAAATGAAAATAATATCAATTCAAATAGAACAATTGATGTTAGAGATCTAAATACAGGGATATATTATCTGCAATTATTTTCTGAATCAAAAGAGATACAGACTATTAAATTTCTAAAATAGAAAACCTGACAGGCAAACGGCTAGGATTTAGTTGTGGCTGAAAGCCAAGCAATGAAACCCTAGCTGTTAGTAGTGGTTATTTATTTTCAAACCAACGTGCTTTGCGGCTGTTTCCGAAATATTCTTTATCAACAACCAGCTCTTCAGAGGCTTCATGATGAATTTGAAATAGGTTTGGAAGGGTTTTTGAACTTTTTTGGAATATAAAAATAAACTAACTATTGTTGGGGTTTGTTGTTTGCTTTATCGAAGTTTTTCGATTTTTTAGGATATTTATTGTAGCTAATATCACTTGGATTTTCGATTACTGATTTTATGGTTATCCAATCTCCAATAGCGTGATTGGCGATTGTCATTTTGTAGTCTAATAAATAATCGCCACAAAAAAAGTTGTTGTTTTCATCCTTTTCTATTATGCCAGTATAAACTCCTTTTTGTAACATTTTTTCTTGTGAAGACTTAGTCATAATCAATGTATTTTGATAAAATTTTAGAGAGCAAAGTTAATCAATTATTATTTGCCTTGCGAGATTCTTTACTTTCTAATTACCTTTGTTTGATGGAAAAAATATTTCAGCCCTCGCCAAAGTCTTTTAAAAACACTTTTTGCGTTTTTCAAGAAAAAAGCATAAAGCTTATCGAAAAACTGTCGGTACAATATACAAGTAAGTCGGGGAGTAGTTATTATTATACCGAAAAAGGAATGTATCGGTTATCAAACCATTGGGGGCGTTTAGCCAATAGCAAGTGGAGATTAGAGCCGCTAGAGCCAGAAACAACGTCTAAAATCAAGTTGGGTTTTGCCACTTGGGATAGTTTTTATCCTGATAATGCCGTGGAAGAATTGTATTATATTGAAGCAAATTTCGAAAAGAAAACAGTCAATTATCAACATCGGAATGACCCAAGTTACGACAATAAAGCCAAGCTAAGAACAAGTTTTGAAACTACAAAAAAGATTAAACAAATTCGGAATTTATTCAATTTGACTTCTTGGGCTAATTATTTTGATTATGAAGATTTAGATATTTGCGCGAACAAATAATAAAAGAATTAATCTTTACTAATAAAACTTTAGACGAAATAAAACGAGAACTATAATGAGAAGAAACTATGCTTTGAGCCAAATATTACAAGTGGAATCTGTAAATGGGAAAGTACCATTTATGTTAATTTAAATCAATAAATACTGGTGTTTTCGTTATCTACCGCAAATTGGGAATCATAAAGTTTTTTATAAAATCCTGATTTTAAATTCAGTAATTCCTGATGCGTTCCTTGTTCTACAATCAAACCTTTGTCCATAACTACAATTTTATCGGCGTTGATAATAGTTGCTAGACGGTGCGCAATGACTATAGAAGTCCTGCCTTTGGTAATCGTTTCGGTAGCACGTTGAATCAACTCTTCGGAATATGTGTCGATTGACGAGGTTGCTTCATCTAGAATGAGAATGCTCGGATTGCTTACATAAGCACGAAGAAAAGCTATTAATTGACGTTGCCCAGAAGAGAGCATTACGCCGCGTTCTTTTACGTCGAAATCATAATTGTCAGGTAAACTCATGATAAATTTATGAACGCCAATTTTTTTGGCTGCTGCCAATACCTGATCCCGAGATATTTCAGGATTATTCAAGGTAATATTATTAAAAATGGTGTCGGCAAAAAGGAAAACATCTTGCAAAACCACCGCAATTTGCTTGCGAAGAGAATTCAAAGTATAGTTTTCAATATTTTGATTGTCAATGTAAATTGTTCCGCTGTTGATTTCATAAACCGATTTAGCAAATTGATAATTGTCGATTTTCCAGCTCCAGTTGCTCCAACAATGGCGATGGTCTTTCCAGCAGAAACAGATAAATCGATTCCTTTGATGACAAATTCTTCGGGAATATAGCCAAAATAAACCTCTTTAAATTCTATATTTCCTTCAAAAGTTGGGGCTTCGATAAGTCCTTTATCTTGAATTTGGTCTTTGGTATCGAGAATGTCAAAAACCCGATTAGCAGCAATCATTCCCAGTTGCATTTCGTTAAATTTATCGGCAATTTGACGCAACGGATTAAACAGCATTCCTATAAACATGGTGTAGGCAGTCATTTGTCCCAAAGTAGTAAATGGATTTCCGTTTATAATTTGGAGACCACCGTATAAAACAATGAATCCAAGGGTTAAGGAAGAAATAATATCGGCAATAGGGAAGAAGATAGAGTTATATAAAATGGTTTTTATCCAAGCTTTTCTGTGTTTGTCATTGATGTTTTTGAAGTTTTCGAATTCAATAGTTTCTCGATTGAATAATTGAACAATTTTCATTCCCGTCACTCGTTCTTGCACAAATGTATTCATGTTGGCAATTTGAGTTCGCACTTCTTCAAAAGCTACTTGCATTTTTTTTTGAAATATTCGGGTAATATAGAGCAATACAGGCATAGCTAGTACAACAATAAAGGTCAGATGCCAGTTCATCCAAAACATTATAATTAAGCATACGAGCATTTTCATTAAATCACTGGCTATCATAAACAAACCTTGACTAAAAATCCGAGCAATTTGTTCAATATCAGAAACCGAACGAGTTACTAATTGTCCGACAGGGGCATTATCAAAATATTTCATTCTAAAACTCAGCATGTGCTGAAAGAGTTTGGTTCGAATGTCTTTCACAATATCTTGTCCGAGCCAGTTTGCCCAATAAACAAAGAAAAACTGGAAGATTACTTCTAATAATAAGGTAATTCCCATCAAGGTTACATACATCAACAAACCATAATTATCTTTTGGTTTGATGTAAGTGTCTACGGTTCCTTGCAAAATCAAGGGTCGAATTGCAGCAAAAAGAGATAGAAAAATAGCGAAAATGATTACGCCATTAAATCTCCATTGATAAGGTTTTATGTATTTTAAAATACGTTTGAATACTTTTGAATCGAATGCTCTTGCTTTCATTTATTTTTTAGAATCTTTTTACTTCGTTTGTCTATTCACTCCTCAATTCTCACAAATAATCATAATCAATTTTTGTCAGATATAATCCGTGTGCTGGAACTGAAAATCCTGCCTTTTCTCTATTTTTACTTTCGATAATTTCGTTAAAATCATTTGGGGAAATTTTGTGTAAGCCCACATTTACTAATGTTCCCACGATGGCTCGAACCATATTTCGAAGAAAACGATTTGCCGAAATGGTAAAAATAAGTTTGTTGTTTTCTTGTTTGGTTGTGCCTCGAGTCCAATGCGCTTCAAAAATAGTGCAATTAAATGTATTTACATCGGTATTTACTTTCGAGAAAGATTGAAAATCAACGTGATTAAATAATAATTTAGCTGCTTCATTCATCAAATCGATGTCTAATTCTTGATGAAAATACCAACTTTCGTCTTGTAAGAAAGCATCTTTGTGTGTATTAATATGATATTCATACGTTCGTTTTGTTGCATCAAAACGAGCGTGCGCTTCGTCATGAACAGAAAAAATAGCATAGATTACAATATCTTTGGGTAAATAAGAATTGAGTTTTTGAACGATATTTTGAGTATTAAGAGGTGTTTCGAAATCAAAATGGGCAAACATTTCCTTGGCGTGAACACCAGTATCAGTTCGACCAGCTCCCATGAGATTAATCTTGGTGTTTAAGATAACCGAAAACGCCTTGTTTAGTGTTTCCTGAACGGAAGGCGCATTGGGCTGGCATTGCCATCCGTGATAATTGGTTCCTTTGTAAGCCAGTTTTATAAAATACCTCAAGTGATTTCTTTTGAAGTTGCAAAGATACTTATTAATTTTTTTGCTGAGTAGGAGCAAATGGGCAAAGTTTTCTTAAATCTGAAATCAAAAATCGTTAATCTTCCATCTTAAATAATAACTTTGCGGTTTCTTAAAAAAATGAGGATTCGATTGCTTCGTTCCTCGCAATGACAAAATGAAGAAAATCCTCCTACTTTCCGATACGCACAGCCATATTGATGACACGATTTTGAAATATGTAAATCAAGCGGATGAAGTCTGGCACGCAGGCGATATAGGAGATTTAATTGTGACGGATGCTATAAAAAAAATCAAGACTTTGCGCGGAGTTTATGGAAATATTGACGACGATAAGGCCCGAATGGAATTTCCGTTGCACAACCGATTCATGTGTGAAGGAGTCGATGTTTGGATGACGCACATTGGCGGTTATCCAGGAAAATACAATCCAAATATCAAAGTCGAAATGGCAACTAATCCTCCAAAGTTGTTTATTTGCGGGCATTCGCATATTCTAAAAGTGATGTTCGACAAGAAGCATGATTTATTGCACATGAATCCTGGAGCCGCAGGAAAAAGTGGTTTTCATCAAATGCGGACGATGCTGCGTTTTGTGATTGAAGGCGATAAAATAAAAGATTTGGAAATTATAGAAATTGGAAAGAAGTAATTTAAGTAAGTCGAAAGTTTTAATGTCATAAAGTCAAACGAATGAATAGCGATAAAAGCTATTTATAATCAAAGACTTATATCATGTTGTCAGATTTTAAAATATGAGATTATACCATAGCTATCACTTATTTACAGATTTCAGGTTGGAGTTTGTTAGGGCTAATCTATTAAGATTTTGAGTTTCTAGTTTTCCAGTTTCGGCCTCCTCTTCTTTAGAGAGGGTCGGGGCAAGGAACAAAAAACCCGAACTTTTACATTCGGGTTTCCTTCGCACTAATAAACTAAGTTTATAGGATTATCTCAATCTATCCACAGATTTTACAAGATCTTCGTCCTTTTTGATGGCCTTATTAGCTAAGACTAATAACACGATAGCAACAATAGGTAGAAACATCCCAATACCTTTCTCAGAAACAGCTAGTGTTTCTCCAGATAAATTTAGCGAACGATATACAAATAAGCCTAATAAATTAAATTTAATAAGATATTCAATCTGCCAATAACAAATTGATTTTGTCTTTTTTTATAGGAAATAATGCTTAGCAAAGAAAGTGTTGTGCTTAAACCAAAAGCGACAACATAGATTTGATTTTGCATAAATAGATAATCTGCGCCGTCGGTCATTGTCCATAACGGTAAAAGGAACGGTAAAATTCCAGTTGCCACAAAGGCAAGAAGTAAATATATGGTTTGAATTCTTTGTAACATGGTCTCTATTTCTTTTACAAAAATATATTTTCTTTTTAATAAATACTATTGTAGGTTAAAATTAATTCGTAATATTGCATGACAAATCCGTAAGTACTTCATTCTTCGGTCAATTCAAAATCAAAAATTTCACTACACATTTTATAGTATTCCCACATTACTTAAACCCATAGAACATTTATGTTTGACATTTCTGCATTAAAAGAAATGAAGCTTTCTGAGCTTCAAGAAATAGCTAAAGCGGCTAAAACAATAAAATTTAACGGTGTAAAAAAAGAGGCACTAATCCATCAAATTTTAGAACTTCAATCGGCAAGTGCGCATGCTACTTCAGAAGAGAAGAAGATTGAGGATAAAGTCGAGGAGGATAAACCTAAAAGAGCCCGAATAATAGCTTCTAAAAAAAATACCGTTCAAAATAATTCGAATAATTCTCTCTTTGCCGAGGAGGAAATTTCAGTCGAGTCCTATGCTTCAGAAATAAAAAATGAGGTTTCAGTAAACCCAGTTCCTGAACAAAAAGTAGAGAAGGTTATTAAATTTAATAAATCGGCTTACGAAAAGAAGATTGCCTTGCAAAAGAAAAAAGAAGAAGCAAAATCAAAAGGAGAAGTTATTGGTAATGAACCTGTACTTGTTACTGAAACTTCTGAGAATTCGAACACTGCCGAAATTCTAGAAGTTAACGTTCCTGCCAAAAAACTAAATCCGAACGAGCGAAAGCGAACAGATGATGTAAACCAACTTCACAAGCAAAATCCTAATCAAAATCCACACGAGCGAAAGCGAACTGACGAAGGAAACCAAAATGGAAATGGAAATGGAAACGGAAATGTGAATCCAAATTTCAAAAACAAGAAGAACAATTTTAGGGATTCTGATTTTGAATTTGACGGAATTATAGAAAGCGAAGGTGTTCTCGAAATGATGCCAGATGGCTATGGTTTTCTTCGTTCATCGGATTATAATTATTTGGCTTCGCCAGATGATATTTATTTATCGACTTCACAAATTAGATTGTTTGGACTTAAAACTGGAGATACCGTAAAAGGGGTGGTTCGACCTCCAAAAGAAGGCGAGAAATTTTTCCCTTTAGTTCGTGTTTTAAAAATCAACGGACACGATCCACAAGTGGTTCGAGATAGAGTTTCATTCGAACATTTGACACCTGTTTTTCCATCCGAAAAATTCAAATTAGCCGAAAGACAAAGTACTATTTCTACCCGAATTATCGATTTGTTTTCTCCAATAGGAAAAGGACAACGTGGAATGATTGTGGCACAGCCAAAAACGGGTAAAACAATGTTGCTAAAAGATATTGCAAATGCCATAGCAGCCAATCATCCTGAGGTTTATTTGATTGTTCTATTAATCGATGAACGTCCAGAAGAGGTTACAGATATGCAACGTAGCGTTCGTGGAGAAGTAATTGCTTCGACTTTTGATAGAGAGCCGCAGGAACACGTAAAGATTGCGAATATCGTTCTTGAAAAAGCAAAACGTTTAGTCGAATGTGGTCACGATGTGGTCATTTTATTAGACTCGATTACCCGTTTGGCAAGAGCTTATAACACGGTGCAACCCGCATCTGGTAAAGTGTTGAGTGGTGGTGTTGATGCGAATGCATTACAAAAACCAAGCGATTTTTTGGAGCCGCTCGAAATGTTGAAAATGGAGGTTCATTAAGTATTATTGCCACTGCATTAACAGAAACTGGTTCGAAAATGGATGAAGTTATTTTGAAGAATTTAAAGGAACTGGAAATATGGAATTGCAATTGGATCGTAAAATTGCAAACAAACGAATTTTCCCAGCTATCGATTTAACTTCTTCAAGTACGCGTCGTGACGATTTGCTATTGGATCCAAAAACATTGCAAAGAATGTGGATTATGCGAAAATATCTTTCGGATATGAACCCAGTAGAGGCAATGGATTTTATTAACGATCGCTTCAAGAAAACAAAAAATAACGAAGAGTTTTTAATCTCGATGAATGATTAGCGTTTTTTAAACTTAGAGAAATAGAATTATTTAAGTGCTAACTATGGTATCATGTCGCATTTTGAAATCTGATAAAACGACACAAGTCTTTGATTATAAATAGCTTTTGTCTCTATCATTCGTTTGACTTTATGAGATTAAAACTTTCGACTTACTTAGCCTGTAAAAAAATCATATAAATCCTTGTTTTATAACCTCTTTTACTAGCATAATTGGTTTTTGACACTAATTTTTCATCTGTTCGAGTGTTTTTCGATAGAAAATCGTATCGAGAACAAGAAAATTAATGTTTAAAAAAGGTTCTCGATTAGCTTCGCTCAGTTCGGCTATTGCCTCGGGTCATTTTTTATTCCGTTTTACTACACAAAAAACATTCGAACTTACAGATGCGATAATTACACCCAACGGGTTAAAAAAAATAACAAAATATACAGTTTAGCTGTATATTTTGTTAAAGTTAATTGTTGTACATCTCTTCCATCATAGTATTATTTTTATATCCTCAAAATCATAAATAATGAATTTTTGGTACGCTAATTGCTGCGTAAACGGTAATTTTAATTATTTCATACTAGGTCTGAATAGTATAAATTGAAACTAATTAGGCTAAAAATGAATGAATTAACACAAAGTATGGTAATTTGAATAATCTGACTCACAATAATTATAACCAACATGAATTAAAAATGGACAGAGAAGAAATACTTAATGGATTAGGCGAAGTTCAATACGAGCTTAATAATGTAAAAAGAAAATTAGACAATTTAGTTTCCCAATTAAGACAATATAAAGAAAATATCCAGAATTAGATTGTTCTGTTAGTGTTTTGCAAGAAATTAACGATGAAATACACGAAACTATCGAGATTGAAAAATGGGTGTTAACAAATTCAATGAACTAATACAAGAGTAGCAATTATGGTAGTGCTTGTAGATTAGTCAAATTATAAATAAATGTTTTTTTGTAATATTTAAGCTAAACAATTATGAAAAGAATTAAGACATTAGGACTTATTTTTATTAATAGACTTTGGATATTAATTATCCGATGATAGTAAAAGTAAAGTTTTAACAATGGAGTTTATTTGCAGTCAACCGTAAAAGGATTATTGCTTTGTATCGATTTGTGGATAGCATTTTTGAGCAAAATCAGGTTTCAATTCTCTGAATTTCTAAATTGCCAAATTTTCAAATCACCAAATAAAATGGTATTTTAGCATCCTGTAAATTTTACCATAAGATGATTAGCAAAACACAATTCGAAAATGAACTTCAACTGATTATTCAAAACGCCATTCGCGAAGATTTAGGTAGTGGTGATTATAGTTCTCTAGCTTGTATTCCTTCTTCGGCAACGGGAAAAGCAAAATTATTGGTAAAGGAAGACGGAATTATTGCTGGTGTAGCTTTTGCCAAAATGATTTTCGAATATGTTGACCGTAATCTAAAAGTAGACACTTTTATCACAGACGGTAGCCCAGTAAAATATGGAGATGTAGTCTTTCAGGTTTCAGGAAGTTCACAATCCATCCTTAAAGCCGAAAGACTCGTACTCAATTCGATGCAAAGAATGAGCGCCATTGCTACAAAAACTAAAAGCTATGTCGATTTACTAAAAGGCACCCACACACAGATTCTCGATACACGAAAAACAACTCCAGGATTTAGAGCCTGCGAAAAATGGGCAGTAAAAATTGGAGGTGGCGAAAATCATCGTTTTGCTCTTTATGATATGGTAATGCTCAAGGATAACCATATTGATTTTGCAGGCGGAATTACTTTGGCTATTGCCAAAACGAAAGCCTATCTCAAAGAAAACAACCTCGATTTAAAAATTATTGTCGAAGCCAGAACTCTCGACGAAATAAAAGAAATTATCAAAAGTGACGGAATTTATAGGATTCTGATTGATAATTTTAATTATAATGATACTCTAAAAGCAGTTGAATTGATTGGGGATAGATGTCAGACTGAATCCTCAGGAAATATTAACGAAAAAACGATTCGCGGTTATGCTGAATGTGGTGTTGATTACATTTCGGCAGGTGCATTGACACATTCGGTTTACAATATGGATTTGAGTTTGAAGGCTTTTTAAAATCTAAATAATGAGTAAAGAAATAGAGGAAAGAATAGAGCGAATCCCAATATTACGCATTCTAGTTCGACCATTAAAACGGATTCAACTGCCGTGGTTGGCGGGACTGTCTTTTTATGATTTAGTAGAGTTGTATATACTTGGCATAATGGAAGGTGCTTTGACCTACCACGCTAGTGCAATTGCATTCAGTTTTTTTATGGCATTGTTTCCTTTTGCACTATTCATTTTAAATCTAATTCCGTACATTCCCATCGAGGGATTTCAGTTAGATTTCCTTCAATTTGTGAAAGAAGGAGTGCCTCCAAACACGTATGATGCCATTTATAAAATTATCAATGACATCCTTAATAACAGTCATTCTGGATTGCTTTCCACAGGATTTGTGTTGTCAATTTTCCTAATGGCCAATGGATTAAATGGTATCCTAGGTGGTTTTGAATCCTCAAAGCACGTGCTTGTTAAAGAGGATTTTTTCGCCAATATTTAGTAGCATTAGGAATGTCGCTGGTGTTGTCTGTTTTATTGTTAGCAACCATTGCAATCATTGTATTTTTTGAAGTCATTATTCAGAAAACAATGATTCAAGATGTATTAAGTGATCAAATTCCGTTGATTATTTTAGGACGATACGCCTTTATTATCTTGATGATTCTAATGACCATATCGATACTTTTTAAATTTGGAACTAAACATGACAAAAGCCGTGCATTTATCTCGATAGGTTCTGTATTACTACCGTGCTAATAATTTTGGATTCTTATATTTTTGGGATTTGGGTATTACGATTTTCAAAATACAACGAATTATACGGTTCGATAGGAACCTTACTGATTATGATGTTTTACATTTGGATAAACTGTGTAATTTTACTGCTTGGCTTCGAGTTGAATGCATCCATAAACAAATTGAGGCAGAAAAAAGAAGATGCAGCCTAGCTCAATTACTAAAAGCAAAATCATGTATAAGAACTTTTTTAGAAGTATAGCACTATTCTTTTTTGCAATTTCATTTGCTCATAGTCAAACGGTTATTGGAAAATGGAAAACCATTGACGACGAAACAGGAAAGGCTAAATCAATTGTTGAAATCTATGAAAAATCAGGAAAATATATGGAAAAGTAGATGATATTTTAGAGGAGGAAAACAAGAAAAGAATTTGTAGTACTTGTTCTGGCGATGACAAAAACAAACCAATTCTTGGATTAACAGTAATAAAAGGTCTTTCAAAAGAAGGTTCACAATATACAAATGGAGAAATTCTGGATCCTAAGAATGGAAAATTGTACAAATGTTACATCACTTTAGAAACAAAAGACAAGCTTAAAGTTCGTGGATACATAGGGGTTTCATTGTTTGGAAGAACACAATATTGGTACAGAGTAAAGAATTAATTTTTGACTAAAAAATCTACAATGCATTTCGTTGAAGTAATTTTGCCGCTTTCTCTTTATAAAACGTTTACTTACAGCGTTTCGGAAGCTGAATACAATTATATCAAAAAAGGAATGCGTGTGGCGGTGCCTTTTGGTAAAAATAAAATATACACGGCATTAGTTGTCGAAACTCACAAAAACAGACCCATTTTATACGATGCCAAGGAAATTCATCAAATCTTGGACGAAAAGCCTATTGTGACCGAAATTCAAATCGCCCATTGGCAATGGATTGCAACGTATTATATGTGTGCCATTGGCGATGTGTATCGCGGAGCAATGCCATCGGCGCTTTTGCTGGAAAGCGAAACTATTATTTCACAAAAACAAGAGGGTTTTGTGGATGAGAATTTGCTATCAGATGATGAATTTCTTATTTATGAAGCCTTGCAGCAGCAAAGTTCCTTGAAGGTTCAGGATATAATAAATATTTTAAACAAGAAGAATATTTTTCCTGTTATTCAAAGGTTGATTAACAAAAATATTTTGGTTCTTCAGGAAGAAATCCAAGAAAAATACACGGCAAAACGTATTCGATATGTTAAATTACATTCTAAATATGAATCTAACGAAGGATTAGGGCAATTGCTAGAAACCTTGAAGAATGCCAATAAACAAAAGGAAATTGTGCTGAGTTATTTCCAATTGAGTGCTTCGGAGAAAAAGCCAATCACGGTTAAAAAGTTAATTGATGCAGCAAATTCTTCTTCAACAATTATAAAGACATTAATTGATAAAGAAATTTTCGAGGAATATTATATTCAGGTTGATCGTGTTAATTTTTCGGGAAAAACTCAGGAAGGACAATTGCAATTAAGTGAAGCCCAACAAATTGCTTTAGATACAATTAAGGGAAGTTTTACCCAAAAAGAAGTTTGCCTTTTGCATGGAGTAACATCAAGCGGAAAAAACCGAAATCTATATCAAACTTATTGAAGATTATATAGAAGAAGGAAAACAAATTCTGTATTTATTGCCCGAAATTGCTTTAACCACCCAATTAGTGGGGCGATTGCGTAATTATTTTGGCAATAAAGTTGCTATTTTTCATTCGAAATACAGCAACAACGAAAGGGTAGAAGTATGGCAGCAAGTGTTGGCGCAATCCCCAAAAGCACAAATTGTTATCGGAGCGAGATCGGCTTTGTTTTTGCCATTTTCTAATCTAGGGTTGGTCATTGTCGACGAAGAACACGAACAAACATTCAAACAAGTCGACCCTTCTCCGCGATACCATGCCCGTGATGCATCGATAGTTTTGGCAAACAATTACAAAGCAAAAGTTTTGTTGGGTTCGGCTACGCCAAGTATTGAAACCTATTTTAATGCTCAATCCGGTAAATATGGTTTGGTCGAAATTTCAGAAAGATTTGGGAACGTAATGATGCCCGAAATCGAATTGGTAGACTTGAAAGATAAATATTTTCGCAAAAAAATGTCGGGTCATTTTAGCGATACTTTAATCGAGGAAATTACAACCGCATTATCGTTGGGAGAGCAAGTTATTTTGTTTCAAAACCGTAGGGGATTTTCTCCCGTTGTTGAATGCATGACTTGCGGACACGTGCCACAGTGCCCACAATGTGATGTGAGTTTGACCTATCACAAACATAAGAATCAATTGCGTTGTCATTATTGTGGTTATGCAATGGCAAAACCAACGAATTGTCACTCTTGCTCAAGTGTTCATTTGACCACAAAAGGGTTTGGAACCGAACAAATTCAACAGGAATTGGTTGAGTTATTTCCAAATGCGAAAGTCGGACGAATGGATCAGGATACGACTCGCGGGAAATTTGGTTTCGAAAAAATCATAGATAGTTTTAAGAATCGTGAAGTCGAAATTCTCGTTGGAACACAGATGTTAGCCAAAGGTTTGGATTTTGACAATGTGAGTTTAGTAGGAATTATGAACGCAGATAATATGTTGTATCATCCTGATTTTAGGGCTTTCGAGAGGAGTTTTCAAATGATGACACAGGTTTCTGGTCGTTCTGGTCGTTCAGAAAAGCGCGGAAAAGTGATTATTCAGACTTATAATCCGAAACACAATACCATTCAGCAGGTGGTTCAGAATAATTATGTAGGAATGTATGAGGAACAAATGTACGAAAGGCAAATTTATAAATATCCGCCTTATTTTAAACTGATAAAATTGACATTAAAACATCGCGATTTCGATAAGCTCAAAGAAGGGGCGATGTGGCTGTATCAAGTGATGCAACAAAATTTGACTATTCCTGTGCTTGGACCTGAGGAGCCGCCTATTTCTAGGATTAGGAATGAATACATTAGAACCATTATGGTAAAAATTCCAATAAACCACTCCTTGCAAGGTACAAAAAAAACTATCCAGAAAATACTGAATAGTTTTGAGTCAGTTGCACAATTCAAATCGATAAAAGTGACTGTAAATGTCGATTTTTATTAGTTAATTGCTAGTGCTTTAACTAAGTCTTCTTTTTTATGACGGCTAAGCGGAATTTTTGTAATTCCGATTTCGGCAAATCTGCTGTTAAAACGTTCTACTTTGTCTATGTTAATAATGTAGGATTTGTGAACTCGAACAAATTTGTCTTTTGATAAGTCGTTTTCAAAAGATTTCATTGTCGAAAGCACGAGATTACTGTCTTCTTCGGTAACTACTTTTACATAATCGCCAAAAGCTTCTATCCATTTTATTTTAGAAGTATAGATTTTTAATTTTTTTAGATTGCTTTTTATAAAAATGTAATCGCCATCTTCTTCATGGGTTTCAGATTTTAGCATTTGCAGATCGATAGCTCTTTTTACTGAAGCATTAAATCGATCAATAGCAATAGGTTTTTGCAAATAATCGGTTGCATCATAATCAAATGCTTTCATAGCATATTCTGCCTTTGAAGTAATAAAGATGATTTGTGGCTTAGTTTTTAAGCCATCTAAAAAATCGAAACCACTTATAACAGGCATTTCAATGTCTAAGAAGATTAAATCCACATTGTGTATGGTCATGCATCCTCTCGCTTCAATTGCATTCGAAAAATCACCTATTAAATGTAGATTTGGATGATTATTTACTAGCTTTGTGATGATCATTCTCTGTATGGAACTGTCATCTACAACGACACAATTTAGTTTCATAATTTTAAGTATTAAAGATTTGGGATAGTAAAAGTAGTATACTTTTTTAAACGACCTAATTTTTATCGTATTTTTTTGCTTTACAACGGATAAATGTAAAAAAAACTTGTTTATTAAAAATAAATGATTACTTTCGCGCCCAAATTAATTTTAAATAAAAATTTATGAATCATTATGAAACTGTTTTCATTTTAAATCCCGTTTTATCTGAGGTTCAGGTAAAGGAAACAGTAAGCAAATTTGAAGATTTTCTTACTAGCCGTGGAGCTGAAATGGTGTCAAAAGAGGATTGGGGTCTGAAAAAAATGGCCTATGAAATCCAAAACAAAAAATCTGGTTTTTACCACCTTTTTGAATTCAAAGTAGCTGGAGAAGTTCTTGTTGCTTTTGAAACCGAATTTAGACGTGACGAAAGAGTGATGCGTTTTTTAACGGTAAGTCTTGATAAACACGCTATCTCTTGGGCTGAAAGAAGAAGAGCAAAACTTAAATCTACAAAAGCTTAATCATTATGGCAACATTACAACAATCTGCTTCAGGAAAAAAAGACGGAGATATCAGATATCTTACTCCTTTAAATATAGAAACAAACAAAACTAAAAAGTATTGTCGTTTCAAAAAATCAGGTATCAAATATATCGATTATAAAGATGCCGATTTCTTGTTGAAATTCGTTAACGAACAAGGAAAAATTCTTCCTCGTCGTTTAACTGGTACTTCATTAAAATACCAAAGAAAAGTGTCAGTAGCTGTAAAAAGAGCACGTCACTTAGCATTAATGCCTTATGTGGCCGATTTGCTAAAATAATATTTAAAAACTCAGTTGTTGGTTTTCAATTAAACGAAACCTAACTTCTTAATAACAAAAGGACAACAACATGGAAATTATATTAAAAAAAGACGTTCAAAATTTAGGTTTTAAAGACGATGTGGTAAATGTAAAAAACGGTTACGGTCGTAACTTTTTAATTCCACAAGGTTTTGGACAATTGGCTACTCCTTCTGCAAAAAAAGTATTAGCCGAAAATTTAAAACAAAGAGCGCACAAAGAAGCTAAGGTTGTAAACGATGCTAAAGCATTGGCAGAAACCTTGAAAGCTTTGGAAATTAAAATTTTCGCAAAAGCGGGTGGAGAAAAACTTTTTGGATCTATCACAAATATTGATATTGCTGAAGCTTTGGAAAAAGCAGGGCAAACAATCGAAAGAAAATTTATTACTAGCGGTATTGTAAAAAGAACTGGTAAATATGCTGCAAACATTAGATTACACAGAGATGTTGTAGTTGAATTACCTTATGAAATCATTGCTGAAAAAGCATAATTTTAAAAGTATTTTAAAAATCCCAACTCTTAGGAGATTGGGATTTTTTTTTGATTTTTTTTAACTTCAAACTTCTCACTTCAAACTTTCCATGAAATACTCAAGATTAACAAAAGAACAATTCGAAGAATTGCACCAAGAATTTATTAATTTTCTTGCCACCCAAGCCATTGATAAAGCAGAATGGGATAAAATAAAAGAAGAAAAGCCAGAAGTGGCAGAGCAGGAATTGGATGTTTTCTCAGATTTGGTTTGGGAAGGTGTTTTGGGTAGAGCTGAATTTTTAGAGCATTTCTCCAAAAATCATATTTTCCTTTTTCAATGTTTTGATACTTATGTTCAGTCTATTGTGTTGAAATCATTGGTTTCTGAGATTGATTTCCTAACCAAAGAAGGGTTACAATGGCTGATCGACAATATGTTTACGGAAACTATCGAAATGAAAACAGGCAAAAAAGTTTTTACCGAGGAAAGAAACACTTCTATTTTTGAATTGATTCAGCAAGGGGCGATTTTGAGCGATGGACAATTATTTCAACAAATAAATTCGATTATTGAATCGTAATTTTGTCATTTTTTCTATTAAATTGGTTATTTTAGTGCTTTATTTTAAAAACTAAAATAGCCATTTTCTATGAATATTCAAGATGCAATTCAAAAGCTAAGAGAAGAACTCAATCGGCACAATTATAATTATTATGTGTTGGACACGCCAACCATTTCTGATTTTGAATTCGACCAAAAACTCAAGCAGCTTCAAGAATTAGAAAATAAGAATCCAGAATATTTCGATGAAAATTCCCCAACTCAGCGAGTTGGCGGAACAATTACCAAGAATTTTGAAACAGTTTCTCATGAATATCGAATGTATTCGCTTGATAATTCGTATTCTAAAGATGAATTGTTAGACTGGGAAAAGCGTGTCCAAAAGTATTGGGCGATGTGTTATTGGAATATACTTGCGAACTGAAATATGACGGAGCTTCAATTAGTATTACTTACGAAAACGGTAAACTAAAACGCGCCGTTACCCGTGGTGATGGTGTTCAGGGAGATGATGTTACCAATAATATCAAAACTATAAAATCAATTCCGTTACAATTAAAAGGAAATTTTCCTGATAAATTTGATGTTCGTGGCGAAATTATTTTGCCTTTTGCAGGTTTCGAAAAAATGAACCAGGAATTGATTGAAATTGGGGAAACACCTTATTCAAATCCTAGAAATACGGCTTCGGGAAGTTTAAAATTGCAGGACAGTACTGAAGTAGCAAAGCGTCCGTTAGATTGTTTGCTTTATTTTCTTATTGGAAATAAATTGCCTTTTAATTCTCAGTTTGAAGGTTTGGAAACCGCTAGAAATTGGGGATTCAAGGTGCCAAAAGAAGCCAAATTGGCCAATAACATGGAGGAAGTTTTTCAATTTATTGACTATTGGGATATTCACAGGCACAATTTACCGTATGAAACGGACGGTGTCGTGATAAAAGTGAATAATTTTCAGCATCAGGAGGAGTTAGGCTTTACGGCTAAATCGCCGCGTTGGGCGATTGCTTATAAATTCAAATCAGAGCAAGTTGCTACGCAATTAAATTCGATTTCATACCAAGTAGGAAGAACTGGAGCCATCACTCCGGTTGCTAATTTAGAGCCAGTACAATTGGCTGGAACGGTTGTAAAACGGGCATCTTTGCACAATGCAGACCAAATTGAAAAATTGGATATTCGTATTGGCGATACGGTTTTTGTTGAAAAAGGAGGTGAGATTATCCCAAAAATTATTGCGGTAGATTTAACTAAAAGACCTGATAATTCTGTTTTGACAAAATACATCACACATTGTCCAGAATGTCAAACAGCATTAGTTCGAAGCGAAGGAGAAGCGAATCACTATTGTCCAAATTTCTATGGTTGTCCGCCACAAATTATAGGCAGAGTCCAACATTACATTTCCGGAAAGCGATGGATATTGAAGGACTTGGAGGCGAAACTGTGACCTTGCTTTTTAATAATGGATTGGTTCATAATTATGCAGATTTATACGAATTGACCGTACATCAAATTTTGCCTTTGGAGAGAATGGCTCAAAAATCGGCTGAGAATTTGGTGCGTGGAGTCGAAAATTCTAAAAATATTCCTTTTGAGCGTGTTTTGTATGCTCTTGGAATCCGATATGTTGGAGAAACGGTTGCTAAGAAATTAGCAAAGCATTATAAAAACATTGATAAATTAAGTCAGGCTAGCTTAATGGATTTAGTTTTGGTAGACGAAATTGGAGAGCGAATTGCACAAAGTGTAATCGATTTTTTCGAAAATCAGGAAAATAGGATTCTCATTGAACGATTAAAAAATTATGGTGTTCAATTTGAAACCGTCGAAAAAATAAATCCAAATGCTACGAACAAACTCGCTGGTAAAACCTTTGTGGTTTCGGGAGTTTTTGAAGAATTTTCGAGAGATGATTTGAAGAAAGCAATCGAGGACAATGGCGGAAAAGTAGGAAGTTCTATTTCGGCAAAAACAGATTATGTGGTTGCTGGAGCAAATATGGGACCCGCAAAATTAGAAAAAGCGATAAAACTAAACATTAGAATCATTTCTGAAACTGATTTTATAGCAATGCTTTTGTAGTCAATTAGTTTGTTGTCTTCTAGTTGGTTTGTCAGGATTTATTTTTATTCATGATTTCTAAAATAGCATTTGCGGTTAAAGCCAATGAAAATAATAATGAAAAATTCTAAAATTAAGCCTGTGATTATAGTATTTTCTATGGTTATTATGGCTTTTATTTCCTTGTCATGGGGTGTTTTTGGTCACGAACACATTAATAATGCTGCGGTTATGGTACTTCCTAAACCGTTGCAAACTTTTTTTTATAATCACATTGATTTTATTATTCAAGAATCTACCGTTCCAGATTTGAGAAAATACACATTGAAAGACAAAGAAGAAAGGCCTCGTCATTTTATAATATCGAAAATTTTGGTTCATTTGATTCTGTGCCGTATGTATTTGATGAGGCTACAAAAAGATATGACGACAAGTTTTTAGCTAATAATGGTATTTTGCCTTGGTATATTCATGATGTGATGATGAAGTTAACCAAGGCTTTTAGGGATAAACGCAAAACCGAAATTTTATTTTTGGCAGCAGATTTGGGACATTATATTGGCGATGCAAACATGCCTTTACACACTTCGGTAAATCATAACGGGCAATTGACGAACCAAATAGGAATTCATGGATTGTTTGAATCAGGTATTCCAGAAATGTTTGGCGATAATTATAATTATCATACGAATAAACCTCAATATATTGCCAATATCGACGCGGCAATATGGGCAATGATTCAAGATTCTCATAGTTTAGTAAAACCATTGTTATTAGCTGATAGTGAGTTGAGAAAAAATATGCAGTTGATAAAATGTATGCAATGGATCAAGACGGCAATAGCAGAAAAAACAAGTTTAATGATTTTATTTTCTCCAAGGAATATACTGCGGATCTGCATAAAAATCTAGGGGGGATGGTCGAAAACCAAATTAGAAAATCGATTATTGCTACCTCTAATTTTTGGTACACGGCATGGGTCAATGCGGGAAAACCCAATCTTGATGATTTAGATTCTAAAGAACAAACGAGTCGTAATGCTAAAAAATTAAGACATGATTTGAAATTTTGGGTGAAAGGAAAACTTTTTGGTTTAGAAAGTGAGAAAGATTTTTAGTATTTTAGACAAATAAGAATTTTAAAAAGGGATGAATCTATTTTTTTGTTCCTTTAAACGATTAGGGCGAAGTGTTAAAAATATAACAAAAAGTTTCAAAACATGATTATACTTTTTTAAATTTACAATCATTAATGCGACTCAATTATTTAATTTTGTAATCTCGTAAAACGCATGTTTTTAAATTATATAAAGAATTATTTTTTAATTAGAATATTAAAAAATAATTTAGACAATGTAAAGAGTAGTACACTCACTACCTGTGTTAAGACCGTAGGTTTGCTTATAGATGAGAGTTATTTTTTGAAAAAGAAGCCTTATTGAAAGATTTAGAAGCTAAAGGAATTCTTGAAAAAGATATAAAAATTATAGCTTACCGAGATAAATTAAAAAAAAATGAAGTGTATTCGAAGCCAACGTTTGGGAGCAAGCATCTCAATTGGAAAGGCGAAATTACAAACCCAGAAGTTAACGATTTTATCAATGAAAAATTTGATTTATTAATTAGTTATTACGATGTTGAGAAGGCGATTTTATTGACTATAACTCACCATTCGAAAGCGCAATTTAAAATTGGATTTTCATCGATAGACAAAAGGCTGAATCATTTGATGATTAATACCAATGCGGAGAATCACAAAGTTTTTATTCATGAATTATTTAGATATTTAAAAATATTAAACAAAATATAACCCCATTATGCAATCATTAATAGGAACAGGTGTTGCACTCGTAACTCCTTTTAGAGAAGATTTTTCAATCGATTCAGAAGCATTAAAAAGAATCGTAAACTTTTCTATCGACGGAGGAGTTGAATATCTTGTAATACTTGGTACAACCGCAGAAAATGCAGCCTTGTCAAGCGAAGAAGCGAACTTTGTTATACAAACAGTTGTAGAAACCAATAAAGGAAGATTACCATTGGTTCTTGGGCTAGGAGGGAACAATACCGCAAAAATTGTCGAAGAATTACAAACAAGAGATTTGTCGCAATTTGCTGCGATATTATCAGTATCTCCTTACTACAACAAACCTACACAAGAAGGGATTTATCAGCATTTTAAGGCTATTGCCGAGGTTTCTCCAATTCCAGTAATTTTATATAATGTTCCAAGTAGAACGGGAGTAAACATGTTGCCCTCGACGGTTTTGCGTTTGGCTTGCGATTTCAAAAACATCATAGGAATTAAGGAAGCCGCAGGCGATATGATACAAGCGATGAAATTAATTAAGGATAAACCAAAGGATTTTCTTGTAATTTCTGGAGACGATATGATTGCTTTGCCAATGGTTTTGGCTGGAGGTGCTGGCGTTATATCAGTAATTGGACAAGGTTTTCCAAAAGAATTTTCCGAGATGATTCGCTTGGGGCTAAACAAAAAAGTTAATGATGCTAACAAAATACACTATCTTTTTATGGATTGTATTGACATGATTTTCGAACAAGGAAATCCAGCGGGTATCAAACAAGTCTTTCAGTCGCTAGGAATAACAGAAAACACGGTTCGTTTGCCTTTGGTAAAAACAGATGAATCATTGGTCAGTAGGATTAATCAATTCGTAGCATTAATCAATAAATTGGCTTAAAAACACCTTCGTTTATTAAACAAAAATATATTTTGCAGTAGCTAAATTAATAACTAAATTTGCCACCGAAACTTCGGTACGATTTATATTGGTTAAAGATGACTGATGAATCAAAAAAAGTAAAAAATAAAATGAAAAAAATAATTTCTCTATTACTTATTGTTCTTGTTTTAAGCTCTTGTAGTGAATATCAAAAAGCATTAAAAAACGAAGATGTTGCTGTAAAGTTTGAAATGGCAACTAAATTATATGAGGCAGGAAGTTATCCTAAAGCTATTCGACTTTTTGAACAAATTGCACCTGCTTACAGAGGAAAACCTCAAGCCGAAAAATTATTTTATATGTATTCTCAAGCTTATTATAAAACAAGAGAATATTATTTGGCAGCACATCAATTTGAAAGTTTTGTTGCGGGTTATCCAAAAAGCGAAAAAGTAGAAGAAGCCTCTTATTTAGGAGCAAAAAGTTACTCAATGCTTGCTCCAATTTACAGTTTGGATCAAGCGGATACTTTTACAGCAATCGAAAAATTACAGTCTTTCATAGATTCATACCCAAATTCGACTTATTTGCCTGAAGCCAATAAAGCGCTAAAAGAGTTAAATGAAAAAATTGAGAAAAAGGTGTTTGAAATTGCCAAAGGGTATAATACTATTATGGATTATAAATCGGCAATGGTAACTCTCGATAACTTCGTTGCTGATTATCCGGGAACACCCTATAAGGAAGATGCTTTGTATTACAAATTAGATTCGGCTTATCGATTAGGAATCAATAGTATTCCTCAAAAAATGGAGGAACGCTTAAACGTAGCAAAAATTGCCTATACAAATTTGATGAAATTTAAAGCAGATACCAAATATAAAAAACAGGCTGACGATATGTTAGCTAGAATTGAAAAAGATTTAAAAAATTTCACTAAATAAACAAGCCATGGATTTAAGAAAGACAAATGCTCCTGTAAATACAATTACCTATAATAAAAATATTATTGAGGAACCCACAGGGAATGTGTATGAAGCTATAACAATTATGGCTAAAAGAGCAAACCAAATTAATTCGGAAATTAAAAAAGAATTAACCGAAAAATTAGAAGAATTTGCTACTTATAATGACAGTCTTGAAGAAGTTTTTGAAAACAAAGAGCAAATTGAGGTTTCAAAATTTTACGAAAAATTGCCAAAGCCACACGCTTTAGCGGTTCAAGAATGGTTAGAAGGTAAAATCTACCACAGAGAAGGAAGTAAATAATAGTATTAATGTCAGTTTTAAACGGAAAAAAAATTTTGCTGGGTATTTCCGGTGGAATTGCGGCCTATAAAACAGCTACATTAGTTCGACTTTTCATAAAAGCAGGTGCACATGTCCAAGTGATAATGACACCTGCTTCTAAGGATTTTATAACTCCTCTTACATTATCGACTTTGTCAAAAAATCCTGTTTACTCCAGTTTTTACGACCAAAGTGAAGAAAATGAAAAATGGAATAACCACGTTGAGTTAGGTCTTTGGGCTGATTTGATGGTTATTGCTCCTGCAAACCGCAAATACATTGTCAAAAATGGCAAATGGTGTTTGTGATAATTTGTTAATTGCCACCTATTTATCGGCAAAATGTCCCGTTTATTTTGCCCCAGCAATGGACTTAGATATGTATGTCCATCCATCTACAATCGCCAGTTTTAAAAAATTGAAGCAATTTGGAAATGCAATGATTCCCGCAGAAAATGGGGATTTGGCTAGTGGTTTATCTGGAGAAGGAAGGATGTCAGAACCAGAAAACATTGTGGCATTTCTAGAAGCCGATTTAGAAAGTCAGTTGCCTCTTAAAGGAAAAAAATACTAATTACTGCTGGACCAACATACGAAGCAATAGATCCTGTACGTTTTATTGGAAATCATTCTTCAGGTAAAATGGGCTACGATATTGCGCAAAGTGCCGCAAATCTTGGTGCTTCGGTAATCTTGGTTTCGGGACCTTCTCATTTAAAAATGGAAAATAATTTGGTAAAGGTCGTTCGAGTTGTTTCGGCTCAAGAAATGTACGATGCTTGCCATCAATATTATAAAAACACCGATGTCATGATTGCAGCAGCAGCAGTTGCTGATTATAAACCAAAGAATGTTGCGCAGCAGAAAATTAAAAAATCAGCAGATGATTTTGTAATTGAACTCGAAAAAACCAAAGATATTTTACTCTCTTTAGGAGAAATCAAGGAAAATCAATTTTTAATTGGTTTTGCATTAGAAACGGAGAATGAAATTGAAAATGCAAAGTTGAAAATTCAGAAAAAAAACTTAGATTTGATAGTTCTTAATTCTTTACAAGATGAAGGAGCTGGTTTTGCTCAATCGACTAATAAAATAACTTTCATAGACAAACACTTCAAAGTAGAACCTATGGAATTAAAATCGAAAGAAGCAGTTGCTAACGATATTTTGAACAAAGTAATAGCCCATTATGCGTAACCTTTTTAGTATCTTTTTGCTTATGATTTTTGGCTGTATCCAAGCTCAAGAATTAATTGTACTGTGACGGTAAATGCTCAAACATTATCAAATTCTAATCAGCAAGTTTTCAAAACATTAGAAACTTCGCTAAACGAATTTGTAAATCAAACCCACTGGACTGGGCAAACGTTTAAGCAAAACGAAAAAATTAATTGTTCGATGTATATTACCATTTTATCGAACAATTCGAATCAATTTGTTGCTACTATTCAGGTTCAATCTTCAAGACCCATTTACAACTCGTCGTATGCGTCTCCCATTTTAAATTTTAATGACAAGGATTTTAGTTTTAATTATACAGAGTTTGAGAGCCTAATTTTTAATCCAACGGTATTCGAATCAAATCTAGTATCGGTAATTTCTTTTTATAGTTATGTAATATTAGGGATGGATGCTGATAGTTTTATGCCTTTAGAAGGAACTCCTTATCTTGAAATTGCTCAAAACATATCGAATGTAGCTCAAGAAAGTGGCTACAAAGGTTGGAAACAAACGGATGGAAACCAAAGCAAGTATTTTTTGATTAACGATTTGTTATCGCCAGCATACAGAGAAATTCGTCAAACGGAATATGCCTATCATTCTGGATTAGACATGATGAATCAAGATTTAAAAGCGGCGAAAGAAAAAATAAAGAATTCATTACTTAATTTGCAAAAATTAAATGAGTCGAAGCCAAATGCTTTTTTAACTCGAGTGTTTTTCGATGCAAAATCAGATGAAATTGTTTCTATTTTTTCAGGAGGACCAAGTATTTCAATATCAGATTTAGTCGATACTTTAAGTAAAATATCTCCGTTAAACTCAAGCAAATGGGCAATGATTAAATATTAATTGATTTTTCAATTCGTTAAAATCATGAGTTCTTCATCACAAAAATTATAAAAATGATTATTTCCTTGTCGATAAAAAATTATGCTTTAATCGAAAAATTGAACATCGATTTTTCAAAAGGATTTTCAATTATTACGGGAGAGACAGGAGCAGGAAAATCGATAATTTTAGGCGCTTTAGGCTTAGTTTTAGGCAAAAGAGCCGACTTGACATCCTTAAAAAATAAGCAAGAAAAGTGTGTTATCGAGGCGCATTTTGAAATCTCAAAGTACAATTTGCATTCTTTTTTTGAGTCGAATGATTTAGATTATGAAACCGAAACCATTATTCGTCGTGAAATTTTGCCTTCTGGAAAATCTAGAGCATTTGTAAACGATAGTCCAGTAAATCTTCAGGAATTGCAGGAATTAGGATTGCTTTTAATCGATATTCACTCGCAGCATCAAACACAGGAACTTTCAGAAGAGAACGTTCAATTTGAAATTATTGATGCCATTGCCAATAATCAAGAATCTCTTTTAGAGTATCAAGTGCTTTTAAGAAGTTTTAAATTGGATAAATCTAGATTAAATGCACTTCTTAAAAAACAATCCGAATCTGCCAAAGAGCAGGAATACAACACTTTTTTATTGGATGAATTAGCGACGTCAAATTTAAAATTGGGCGAACAAGCAGCACTCGAATCCGATTTTGAAAAATTAAATAATGTCGAAATCATAAAGGAATCTATTGATAAATCGTTGGCTATTGCCAATGAAGAACAAATAGGCGTCATGCACAACTTGAAGGAAATCAAATTGTCCTTGCAAAAAATAGCTTCTTTTTCGCCAGAATATTACTCTTTGTTAGAAAGAATGACGAGTTTGGCCATTGAGTTTGACGACATCTCAGTTGAATTAAATAGGTGTTCTGAAAAATTGGTCAATGATCCAGAGCAACTGGATTTCATTAGTCAAAAGTTGCAGTTGATTTATAATTTGCAAAAAAAGCACCAAGTTTCTACTGTTGATGAATTGATAGAAATTCAAACTAATTTAGAGAATTCTCTTTTAGAAATAGAAAATTTAGAAACGGAAACTTTAGCTTTGACTCATTCAATTCAGCAAAAAGCGACAGCATTAGATGCTTTGTCAAATGTAATTTACAAGAATAGGGTGGAGGCAGTCCCAGTTTTATCACAAAAGCTAATTTCGATTTTAGAGACATTAGGAATGCCAAATGTGCGTTTTAAAATTAATATTAATTCCACGCCAACTTATTTCGAAAATGGAAAAGACGAACTCGAATTTTTGTTTTCGGCGAATAAAGGTACTGATTTTGGATTGTTAAAAAAAGTAGCTTCTGGAGGCGAAATGTCAAGAATTATGTTGGCAGTAAAGGCAGTTTTGGCACAATATTCAAAATTACCAACCTTGATTTTTGACGAAATTGATTCGGGTGTTTCTGGAGAGATTGCCAATAAAATGGGCGAGATTATGAGCGAGATGAGTCAGAAAATGCAAATTTTTGCCATTACCCATTTGCCACAAATTGCGGCAAAAGGAACGGCTCACTTTAAGGTTTCTAAATCGACAATTGGAGAGGAAACACTATCTGAATTAAAATTATTGTCTGCAGAGGAGCGAGTCGTTGAAATAGCTCAAATGCTTTCTGGAAATGTCGTTTCTGATTCAGCATTAAACCACGCAAAAGCCTTGTTGGGCTAGAGAAATTACCTATATTTGTCAACTTAAAATGAATTATAAAATAACCGAATAACCTTGTAAATATGATTATAGAACCAAGAATGAGAGGATTTATTTGCCTGACATCTCACCCAAAAGGATGTGAGCAAAATGTAAAAAATCAAATCGAATATGTTAAATCAAAAGGATCAATCAGCGGTGCTAAAAAAGTCTTAATTATTGGAGCTTCAACAGGATTTGGTTTGGCTTCAAGGATTACAGCTGCTTTTGGTTCAGACGCAGCGACAATCGGGGTATTTTTTGAAAAACCTCCCGTTGCAGGTAGGCCAGGTTCTCCGGGTTGGTATAATTCTGCAGCTTTTGAAAATGAAGCCCATCATGCAGGATTATATGCAAAAAGTATTAACGGCGATGCCTTTTCGAACGAAATTAAAAAACAAACTTTAGATTTAATAAAAGCTGATTTGGGTCAGGTAGATTTGGTAATTTACAGTTTAGCTTCCCCTGTTCGAGTTCATCCTGTTACTGGTGTGATGCATCGCTCGGTATTGAAGCCAATTGGAGCTACTTATACCAATAAAACTGTTGATTTTCATACAGGAATTGTTTCAGGAATTAGTATTGAACCTTGTCAAGAGGATGATATTGCCAATACGATAGCTGTAATGGGAGGCGAAGATTGGGCAATGTGGATGGATGCGCTGAAAGCAGAAAATCTTCTTGCGTCAGGAGCTACGACGGTTGCTTATTCTTATATTGGTCCCTCATTGACCGAGGCGGTTTACAGAAAAGGAACAATTGGTCGTGCAAAAGATCATCTTGAAGCCACAGCTTTTGCTATTTCAGATAGTTTGAAGTCTATAAACGGAAAAGCATTTGTTTCTGTTAATAAAGCGCTTGTAACACAAGCAAGTTCGGCCATTCCGGTTATTCCTTTGTATATTTCGTTATTGTACAAAATAATGAAAGCAGAGGGAATTCATGAAGGTTGTATCGAGCAAATACAACGTTTATTTCAGGATAGACTTTATACGGGGAAGGAAATTTTAACCGATGAAAAGGGTAGAATTAGAGTTGATGATTGGGAAATGCGTGCCGATGTTCAAGAAAAAGTAGCTAATTTATGGAAACAAGCCACAACAGAATCATTGTCAGAAATAGGAGATTTAGAAGGATATAGAAACGACTTTTTGAATCTTTTTGGGTTCGAATTCGATGGGGTAGATTATAAGGCAGATGCAGACGAAATGGTAGGTATTTCTAGTATTGTTTAATGCTTTTAAGAGTTCTCTACTGAACTTCACTCTTTTTTGTAATAGCATTTATTAAGTGTGTTTATAGGGCTTTACCTTATTTGTTTTTTACATATTATAACATAAAAGCTCCGCAATTTGCGGAGCTTTTTATTTTTATATTAGAATATGAATATTTTAACAATTCCTAAAGTGGCGGCTATTTGACCAATCCAAAAAATGAATATCCATTTTACAATATCAGATTTTGCATTTGCTAAATTTGCCAGTACATCTTTCTCTTTTTCGAAAGTTCTTTCCACTTTGCTTTTAACATATTCTGTAAGTGATTTGGCTTTGTTTTTACCAAGTTTTCCTTTAAGAATATTGTATATTTTATAGTTGAAATTGCATTCATAATGCAATATGATTTTAAACAAATTTACAAAAAAATCTAATTGCACTATTTTGAAAATTTCACAAAAGAAAAAAGCTCCGCAATTTGCGGAGCTTTCTATTTTCAAACGGTTAAAAGATTATTTCTTTTTTCGTTTTTTTCCATTTTGGCTTTCAAACCAGCAAGAATATCATTTGCATCACCTAAAGTTGAAGCTGGTGCATTTGTAGAGGCAGTTGAAGTAGTTTCAACAGCAGCTTTCACATTTTTCTCTTCTTCTTCGCGGAAGATAGCGGTGTGAGAAGCAACCACTCTTTTGAATTCTTTGTTAAATTCAATTACTTTGAAATCAGCAGTTTCGCCTTTTTTCAATTTCTTTCCGTCTTCTTTTTCAAGGTGGCGGGTAGGAATGAAAGCAACGATGTCTTCGCCAAATTCTACGGTAGCTCCTTTGTCAACAATTTCAGAGATTTCACCTGAGTGGATAGTTCCCACTGCAAATGAATCTTCGTATTGATCCCAAGGATTAGCAGTAGTTTGTTTGTGACCTAAAGATAATTTACGTCCATCAACATCTAATTCTAATACTACTACATCTAATTTTTCGCCAACATTTACAAATTCAGATGGGTGTTTGATTTTCTTAGTCCAAGAAAGGTCTGAGATATAAATCAATCCGTCAATTCCTTCTTCTAATTCAACGAAAATTCCAAAGTTTGTAAAGTTTCTAACGATACCTGTATGTTTAGAACCTACTGGGTATTTAGCAGTAATATCAGTCCAAGGATCTTGAGTTAATTGTTTGATGCCTAATGACATTTTACGATCATCTCTGTCTAAAGTTAAGATTTGAGCTTCAACAATATCACCTACTTTTACAAAATCTTGAGCAGAACGTAAATGAGTAGACCAAGACATTTCAGAAACGTGGATTAAGCCTTCAACACCTTCAGCAACTTCGATGAAAGCACCATAATCAGCGATTACAACTACTTTACCTTTTACTTTGTCTCCAATAACTAATTTAGCATCTAGAGCATCCCAAGGGTGAGCGTTCAATTGTTTCAATCCTAATTGGATTCTTGTTTTTTCGTCATCAAAATCAAGGATTACCACGTTCAGTACTTGGTCTAATTCAAGAACTTCAGATGGATGGTTAATTCTGCTCCAAGAAAGGTCAGTAATGTGGATTAATCCATCAACACCACCAAGGTCAATAAAGACACCGTAAGAAGTAATGTTTTTAACAACACCTTCTAATACTTGTCCTTTTTGTAATTTACCAATGATTTCTTTTTTCTGTACTTCAATATCCGCTTCGATAAGCGCTTTGTGAGAAACAACAACGTTTTTGAATTCGTGGTTAATTTTTACCACTTTGAATTCCATCATTTTGTTTACATATACATCGTAATCTCTAATTGGCTTCACATCAATTTGAGAACCTGGTAAGAAAGCTTCGATTCCGAAAACGTCAACAATCATACCCCCTTTAGTTCTGCATTTTACAAAACCATTAACGATTTCTCCTGTTTCGTTAGCCGAAATAACTCTATCCCAAGATTTGATAGTACGTGCTTTTCTGTGAGATAATACTAATTGACCTGTTTTATCCTCACGGATGTCAATCAATACTTCTACTTTGTCACCTACTTTTAATGCTGGATTGTAACGGAATTCGTTTAATGAAATAACACCTTCCGATTTTGCGTTGATATCAACGATAACGTCTCTATCTGTAATTCTAACAACTACACCTTCAACTACTTCTTCTTGATCTGTCGCAATGAAAGTTTTTGAAACTAAGTCTTCAAATTCTTGTAAGTTTTTCTCATCAACGGCATCAATACCTTCTTCGAAATTGTGCCAGTTAAAATTTGCTAAAAACGCTTCTTGTGATTTTAATTGTTCAGACATGCTGATTAAAAATTTGTATTCTGTATTTTCTCGAGTTTCATAATGTGCTAGAAAACAACAGAAGTTGTTTGTATAATTAGTTGAACCCTAAAGGAAACTCTTATTCACCAAAAGGTGTGCAAAAGTAATTCTTTTTTATTTATCTGCAAAATAATTGTTCTGTGATAATCAATTGATTATTAGGAGCAATATTTTTTATGTTAATTCCCGCTGCTTTTGTCTTTTGTGGCTAACTAAGTTTTTTAGTTCCAATAAATAGCGCAACTAAGTGACATACTTTTTTAGAAAAAATCGAAAGAATTATACTGTTATAAATTGATGACACTATTTGGCGGACAAGTGCAATCGTTATTCAATATAGAATAATTTGAGAATAAAAAAACATTTTTGTAGTTTTTGTAAGAAAAAAATCTATATTTGAAAAACCAAAATAATAAAATTAACCTATAAATTTTTGAATTATGAAAAACTATTTTAGCTTTAGATTAACTGGAAAAAAACTTTTGCCTTTTTGGTTATTATTCTTGGCATTTTTCATTGTTCCGTACCTCACTTTTATTTTTAGAATGAAAAACATTCAAATGGGAGAAAGTCCGTCATCGTCGACTTTTTTATGGATTCCTTTATTCATTTTTCTACTCATTATTGTTGCCTACGCCATACTGTTTTACATTATAAAATTAACAATCGAAAGCGTTTTTTTTAAGGATAAATCAATTGAATTTAATGGCTCTTTTGGTAAATTCATTGGAACCTTATTATTGGGTGTTTTTCTAAGCATCATAACATTAGGCGTTTACATGCCTTGGTTTATGAGAGATATTCATCGGTTTTTTATAGACAATTCAGCTTATAATTCAAATAACATGAAATTTCAAGGAAAAGGAAGTAAGTTATTTGTTATTTTTTTGTTAGCAGTTGTAATTCCTATGATTGTATCTTCACTAATAATGGCACGATTCATCATGATTGGCGCTCAAGGGCAAATGTCTTCGGTACTCATAATCCAACAAATTGTGATGAATTTAATTTTGATTCCTTACATGTATTTGGTCTATAAATGGGCGGTTAATGTTGACTATAAGGAATTTAATATTAGATGGAAAACTGATTTCTGGAATTCATGCGGTAAGATTTTTATTGAAATAATTTTGACTATTATAACCGTAGGTATTTATTGGCCATTGGCAACGCTTCGTTTATACAAGTATTTTACAGATAGAACATTAGCAACATCAGCCGAGAGAAACCTCGAATTTGGTTACGACATAGATCCTCTAAACGATTTCTTGTTTATCTGGGGACAAGCATTATTTATAATCGTGACTTTAGGAATTTATTACCCTTGGGCTTTTTGTAAAATATGGAATAGGGTACTAAGTAAAACCTATCTTCAAGAAGCTTAAAGTCTAGTTTTCTTGTAAATAGATTAAAAAATGATTACTAGTTTTAATCCTAATGACAATAAAAAAACTCCCAATTCTAGCCCTAGAATTGGGAGTTTGCATTTTTGTACTATTTCGAAAAGAATTCAATTTAATTGTTTATTGTGCAATATATTACCTCAAAATTGCGCCTAATTCTGTTTCAAAATTCCTTTGCAATTTGCTCATGATTTTGTCGATTTGAACATCGGTCAAAGTTTTTGTGTTATCCTGAATTGTGAAACTAAGGGCATACGATTTTTTGCCTTCAGGAAGGTTTTTACCTTGGTACACATCAAACAAATTAATGTTTTTTAAGAGTGATTTTTCGGTTTGTCTAGCAATTTTATATAGCGCATCAAAAGAGACATTGTTATCCAATAATAGCGACAAATCTCTGCGAACCTCAGGGTATTTAGGGATTTCGGCATACTTAATTTTATTGGAAAGTAGTTTCAAAATCAAAGCCCAATTAAAATCGGCAAACAAAACTTCCTGCTTGATGTCAAAATGTTTCAGAACTGATTTTTTAATCACACCATATTCTACCAAAATATCATTTCCAAAACCGATTGCGATTCCTTCTGAAAACACATCAGAAGTCATAGGAATATTTTGTGCTTTTTGGATTCCTAATCTCGAAAGTACCCCGTTTACATAACCTTTAAATAAAAAGAAATCCGAAGGTTTTTGTGTATTTGTCCAGTTTTCTTGATTTCGGTTTCCTGTGATGAACATTGTCAAATGCTTGTGTTCTTCGTATCCCGATGGAAATTTATGATAGGTTTTTCCAAATTCGAAAAATTTCAAATCTGAATTTCTACGATTGATATTATACGAAATAGCTTCTAATCCTGAGAATAACAGGGATTGACGCATTGCCGCCAAGTCATTACTCAACGGATTTAACATCAGTACATTGTGTTCCTTTTTTAGCGTGTTTGACAATTGAATATATGATGCCGTAGTCAAGGAATTCGCCATCATTTCATTAAAACCCTGTGAGTTCAATTGTGTTGCAATGATATTCTGAACTTTGTAATCTTCGGTTCTTGGAGAATTCGAAACGGTGGCATTCAATTTTTTTGAGAAATGAATATTGTTATATCCATAAACTCGAAGAATTTCTTCAATAACATCAATTTCTCTTTGTACATCAACACGATAAGCTGGAATTACCAAGCCCAATCCTGCATCAGACACACTATTTATTTAATATCTAATGAAGCCAAGATGTTTTTAATAATCTCCTTCGGAAGTTCTTGTCCAATAATTTTCTTTACATTATTGAAATTCAAGACTACAGGAAAATCTTTAATTTTCTTTGGATAAATATCGATAATATCAGATGTGATTTGGCCGCCAGCGACTTCTTGTATTAATAAAGCTGCGCGTTTTAAGGCATATTCGGTAATTGTTGGATCGATTCCTCTTTCAAATCGAAAGGAAGCATCAGTACTTAATTGATGTCTTTTAGCACTTTTCCGAATACTAACAGGATTAAAATAGGCACTTTCAAGAAAAATTGAGGTGGTTGTTTCTGAAACACCAGATTCTTTTCCTCCAAAAACTCCTGCAATGCATAAAGGACCTTTTTCATCGCAAATCATTAAATCCTCTTCATCTAAAGTTCTTTCTACATCATCAAGAGTTGTAAACTTGGTTCCTGAGGGGAGTGTTTTTACGACTATTTTTCCATTTATTTTTGAGGCGTCAAAGGCATGAAGAGGTTGTCCTAATTCGTGTAATACATAATTTGTGACGTCAACAATATTATTTTTTGGATTGATGCCAATAGATTTTAGTCGATTTTGTAACCAATTTGGTGAGGGTTTTATAGAAATTCCAGAAATAGTTAGACCACAATATCTAGGAGCAAGGGCGGTATCTTCGACACTTACGTCTATTTTTAAGGTTCTCATATCAATCCTAAAATTACTTACCGATGGAGTGATAAATCCAACATTCACACCACTTTGCATTAAACCAGCTCTTAAATCACGGGCAGTCCCAAGATGACTCATAGCATCTGCTCGGTTTGGTGTAAGTCCAATTTCGAAAACTTCGTCATTTTCAATATTAAAAACACTCGCTGCTTTTGTTCCTGCTGCTAAGGCTGCATCAAGAATCATTATTCCGTCGTGGCTCGTTCCTAGTCCTAGTTCGTCTTCGGCACAAATCATTCCATGACTTTCCTGTCCACGAATTTTTCCTTTTTTAATCTGAAAAGCAACACCTTCTTTGTCATATAATGTGGTTCCAATGGTGGCAACGGGAACTTTTTGACCAGCAGCCACATTTGATGCGCCGCAAACAATTTGCACGGGAATTCCATCGCCCAAATCCACCGTAGTAATTTTTAAACGATCGGCATCAGGGTGAGGAACACAAGTAAGAACGTGGCCTACAACAATTCCTTCTAATCCTCCTTTTACGGATTGGTATTTTTCAACCATTTCTACTTCCAGACCTAAATCAGTTAGTAAAGCTGCCGTTTCTTCGGATTTCCAGTCTACTTTAATGAATTGTTTTAACCAGTTGTAAGATATTTTCATTGTGATTTATATGAATTTTCAAAGGGGCAAATATAATTATCAATTGTCAATTTTCAATTATCAATTAACTAATATAATTCCAAATATTTTTCTTTTTCGTCAATTCGATATAGGTTGCTCTCAAAATAGCATTTTCGGGCTTTTGCATTGGAGCATCGTCTTTTAAAATTTTTAGGGCATAATTGCGTGCTAATATCAGAATATCTCTGTCTCGAACAATATCAGCAATCTGAAGATTTAAAACGCCACTTTGCTGCGTTCCCATCAAATCGCCAGGGCCACGAAGTTTGAGGTCTACTTCGGCAATTTCGAAACCGTCATTGGTTTGCACCATGGTTTCCATTCGGGTTTTACTGTCGGCACTCAATTTGTGACTCGTCATCAGGATGCAATAACTTTGTTCGGCGCCACGACCTACGCGACCGCGAAGCTGGTGGAGTTGTGATAATCCAAAACGTTCGGCACTTTCGATAATCATTACGCTGGCATTGGGAATATTCACGCCTACCTCGATCACGGTTGTGGCTACCATAATGTTCGTTTTTCCTTCTGAAAAGCGTTTCATTTCGGCATCTTTATCCGCAGGTTTCATTTTTCCGTGAAGAATGGAAATGGCATATTGGGGGTAACGGAAAATCTCTAGAAATGCTTTCATAACCGTCCATTAAATCATTGAAATCCATAGTTTTCGATTCATCAATTAACGGATAAACAATATAAATTTGGCGACCCAAAGCAATTTCATCTCGAATAAATTTCCAAACTCTCAACCGATTGCTATCAAAACGATGTACAGTTTGAATGGGTTTCCGTCCTGGTGGCAATTCGTCAATCATCGAAATATCTAAATCGCCATACAAACTCATCGCCAAAGTTCGTGGAATAGGGGTGGCAGTCATTACTAAAACGTGTGGCGGAATCTCGTTTTTCTTCCAGAGTTTCGAACGTTGTTCCACTCCAAAACGATGTTGCTCGTCAATTACTGCCAAACCTAAATTTTGGAATTTAACCTTATCTTCCAGCAAGGCATGTGTGCCAATTAAGATGTGCAAGCTACCATTTTCGAGTTCTTCGTGAATGATTCTTCGAGCTGCAGTTTTTGTTGAACCTGTGAGTATTTTTATATTGATATTCAATTCTTTGGCTAATTCTGTTAAGCCGTTAAAATGCTGATTAGCCAAGATTTCTGTTGGTGCCATCAAACAAGATTGAAAACCGTTGTCTAAGGCAATGAGCATACTCATCAACGCGACAATTGTTTTTCCGGAACCCACATCGCCTTGCAACAATCGGTTCATTTGGGCGTTGCTTCCCATATCGATTCGAATTTCCTTGATGACTCTTTTTTGAGCATTGGTCAGTTCAAAAGGCAGGTGGTTTTGATAAAAATCATTAAAATAGTTGCCTACTTTGGTAAAAGGATGTCCTTTGATTTTATGTTTCCGAATGAGGTTTTTAGTGATTAATTGTAATTGTATGTAAAATAATTCCTCGAATTTCAATCGGAATTGGGCTTTTGCTAAAGCCTCAGCACTTTTTGGAAAATGAATGTTGAATAAGGCGGCATTTTTTGGAATTAGTTTTAATTCAGCGGTTAAATAATCGGGTAAAGTTTCAGAGAATTTGGCTTGGGTTTCCTGAAACAATTGTTGCATCATTTTGTTAATCGCTCGATTGGAAATGCCACGATTTGCCAATGTTTCAGTCGAAGGATAAACGGGTTGCATCGCCGAACGTAAGCTTTGTTCGTGCTCTGTCATCAACTCAATTTCGGGATGTGCCATATTGAAAGTGTTTCCAAAAGAAGTGCATTTTCCGAAAATGACACACATTTCATTCAGTTTCAAACTTTCCCGAATCCATTTATGTCCTTGAAACCAAACGAGTTCCATTTGTCCTGTATCATCCGCGAAAGTAGCAACTAATCGTTTCTGATTTTTGCCAAATTCAACGGTTTTGATGTTGATGATTTTGCCAATAATTTGTACTTCGGCAACATTGTTTTGTAATTCGTTAATCTTGTAATAGCGTGTTCTGTCAATATAACGATTAGGGAAAAAATTAAGCAAATCCCCATATTTATGAATTCCCAATTCTTTGCGCAACAAAGCACCCCGGTTGGGACCAACGCCTTTGAGGTATTCGATGGGAGTTTCTAGTAGGTTTTGCTGCATAGTGGTTATTTGGACACGAATGACACAAATTTGCTTCGTAAAGACACGGATAAAAACCGATTTTTTAATTTGATAAAGCGAAGATAGTTTTTTGTTTGGAAAATAGGAAATTAAGTAAATTCAATATATTTTCAGCAATGATTTTACTGTTGAAAATGATAATCGAGTGAATTATGTTTACGAAAAAGAAGGAGTACCAATGCCAAAGGGCTGAGCACAGGAAGCAAGGTACGTGTTATGGGAATCAGCAGTTGGATTACCCATGTCATGTATTACGATGCCAAAGGACGATCCATATACAATTACAGCAAAAACGACTACCTAACTACCACTAGTATGGTAACAAATCTACTCGATTTTACAGGTAAAGCAATCCAAACCACCAGTACCCACCTCAAAGGGGTCAACCCCCTTATTACAATAGTAGATACCTTTACCTACGACCAAGCTGGAAGAGTACTAACCCAAAAGCAATCTATTAATAATGCTGTGCAAGAAGTAATTGTTTCCAATAATTACGACAGCCTTGGACAACTTACCAGCAAAGGTGTGGGCGGAAAAACCACCCAAAACCGCCTACAAACCGTCGATTATGCCTATAATATCCGTGGTTGGCTCAAAGGAATCAACGATGTCAATACTATTGGAAATGATTTGTTTAGTTTTAAAATTAATTACAACAATCCTACTGACCCCAGCAAAGCCCTATACAACGGAAACATCAGCCAAACGTTTTGGAAAACTACCTCTCTAAATACAACATCCAATCCTGTGAGTAGCAATTATACCTATACCTACGATGCCTTGAACCGATTAACTTCTGGAGTAGATAATACCACTAATTACATCGAAGCCTTGACTTATGACAAAAACGGAAACATCATGAGTCTCTTTCGAAAAGGAAACACCAATCTTGCAGCGACTACTTTCGGAACGATGGACAATCTTGTTTATACCTATAACAATTCCAACACAGGCAATCGTTTGATGAAAGTAGCAGACAGTGGCAATACCACCGAAGGATTTAAAGACGGCAATAACACAGGAGACGATTACACCTACGATGCCAACGGCAATATGAAAACTGATGCCAACAAAGGAATTAACTCGATAGCCTACAACCACCTGAATTTACCCACCCAAGTAGTACTAGTAGGGGGTTTTATTAATTATGTGTACGATGCCACAGGCGCAAAACAACGCAAAATAGTAGGCACCACCACCACCGATTATGCAGGAGGATTTCAGTACGAAAACAACAACTTGAAATTTTTTTCAACTCCTGAGGGCTATGTAGATTATAATTCTGGAATTTATTCTTATATTTACCAGTACAAAGACCATTTGGGTAATGTGCGTTTGAGTTATGGAGATCCCAATAATGACGGTACAATTACAACTTCCGAGATTATTGAGGAAAGTAATTATTATCCCTTTGGTCTTAAGCATAAAGGATATAATATTGCAGCAACTTCTACCAATCCAGCGCAGAAGTATAAGTACAACGGTAAAGAATTGCAAGACGAGCTGGGACTTAATATGTATGACTATGGGGCAAGGAATTATGATCCAAGTTTAGGACGTTGGATGAATGCGGATCCGCTAGCGGAACAAAGTCGAAGATGGTCTCCGTATAATTACGCCTATAATAATCCTATCTATTTTGTTGACCCAGATGGAATGCAGACAGAAAGTTATATTAAGGCAGATTCTGAAATAGAAGACAGATTAGCAGCCTCAAATAAAAAATTTGCTCAATGGGTTAACAGTGGAGGAAATTCTCCTAATGATTCTCCTCCTGACGATATAACTGTTGGTGCTAACGGAAGAGTCACTAATGTAGTTAGAAATGATAAGCCTAATAGATTTTTTGATGAAAACGGTGTTCAAATTAAAGTTAATGACCCTAAGAATGATAATCAATTTTTAGAAACTCAAGATTTTAATGTAGGGGATCAAATATTCACTCCAATTTCTATGAAAAAATTAGTTGAATTCATTATGAAAGCAGGGTTAATTCCATCTGCAATGAGTGCAGATTCAAGATATTTAACCGCTGCGATTAAATCACATACTACAGCTGATTTTGGATTTAATGTACTTAGTAAAGCTTATAATGAAAGCCCAGCAGGTGCTGAATATGGCGGAAATATTGGAAATGGTACTTTTTACAGATTTGGCAATCAACATACTGTTTATAATTTAGGAGATGCAGGCAATTTTATGTGGGGAGCTTGGATGTCTGCAAGTAATTTTCTTATTCGGAGGTAAGATTTGGCTCTCAATTAAATAACATATTATTTGGTCAAGGATTTTGGGATACTCCAACGGATCAAAGAGCGATTAAACAGGGTTTTAAAACTATTAAACGTTAGGGCTATGGATGATAAAATAAAAAGATACTCAATAGTTAATTTAATTGGAGCAATATTATTATGTGTTTTTAAAATAATTCAAAACTCATTTTAAATGGAGATAATCATATAAATAGAAGAATAATCTCGTTAATTGGTTTGTTTTTTACTGTTCCTACTTTAATAATATCTTTTATAACGTTTGTTTTGGTTGGAAGTTTTATATTGAAAAAAAGTTTAGATATAATTTTAATTATATTTATTTGACAATACCTTTCTATTCATTCTAATTGGTTTGATCTATTTTATATTGAGTATTTAAACCCCGACGTCCTAGATATGCAGTAAATTTACTTGTGTGGATAGCGCAGAATTGCAAACTGTGCCTATAAACGAGGGGAACGCAAAACAAGTCAAGACAACAAAAAAAACGAGCAATTGCTCGGTTTTGTTTTATAAAGTAAACTTTCCTAGATCCTGGTAATTATTCCAAAACCGCAGGAGTTCAATGGTGTCATTTTCAAAACGATAATAAAGCGTGATTTGTTTTAGGACAGGCACTTGAAACGTGTTTTTGTATAAAGTAGGCTTGAAAACAACATTGTTTTTGGTCAACAAATCGATGAGTTCATCGACCTTGTCCATAAAATATAGACTTCTTTGAGTGTCCATTCTCTCTCCAAGTATTCAATATTGCTCCAATAATCGATTTTCGCAGGTTCAGACCAATGAATTGTCGTCATAAATTATCGGTTGTAAAGATGTGGAAAACGTTTTCTGGTTTCTTCCATTACGGTATTGTGTGGTGTAGTTCCTTTTGTTTCTATGGATTGTAAAGCCTCGTCTATGGCATTTTTTTGCTCATTAGACAACAAACAAGCATCAGGAGAACTCATTATGGCTTTTACTTTTTCGACCAGCGAAAAATCTTCTAATTGGCTCATCCAATTAATGATGCTTAACTTGTCGTTTTGCAATTGTTGTGTGTTCATAATAATTTGATTTAAAGCGTTGCTATGTTTTTCTGAAAGAAATCCTTAAACTTTTTTTGGGTCAAAAAAGTGTCGACCATTTTGAAAACCATATTTTTTTCTTCGAGTTCCAATCCTTGAATTAATTTAATTTGTTCGGCAAGCGATTTATCTTCAATGGTAACTTCTTGGGGAATATCTCCCTCAAAATTAACGAGTTGGTCAATGGTCATATTGAAATATTTGGCAATTTTGCCAATGGCATCAATAGACAAATCTCGGTCGCCAGTTTTCTACTCTGGAGTAGTTCGAGCGGTGCATAGCAATAAGGTCTGCGATAGACTGTTGCGTTAATCCCTTTTCCTCTCTTATTCTTTTTATGTTTTTACCAATGTGCTGCATCCTGTCTGTTTTTTCAGAAAGTTATCTAAAAAGCACAAATATAGCAATATGTATCTTTTTGACAAAACAATAGTTGTTTTATTGATACAGTGTTCCTAACACGATTCTTTTATAATAAAGGTTTCATTTAAGGAATTGAAACTAATATTGAGGCTGTTATGGTAAAGTCAAAGTAAAGCCCAATCCTAAAATTTAAGAATGAAACACTAAAAACCTAATGCTGGAATAAATCAGGCATTAGGTTTTGCTTTTTTAGTATCATTTGCAACTTTTGCATTTGTTTTGCTGGTTTTCGGTTATTCTTAGTATTTTTTGATCGTCAAAATGGGTTTTGTAACAGCTTATGTCCAATAGCTTTCCAGAAAATGTTTCTGTGGGAGTGTTCCCTTGCAATGAAAGCTGTGGGCGAAAGGTATTATAAGTAGGAACATCTTCTGCTAGAGCATTTATCAGTTGCTTTCTGTTTTCTAAATTTCGAGGCAACAAAAACTGGTGTTTGATGATTTTGTTAAATGCTTCGATACTAGAGTTCGAAAAAGGAATGTCCTTTTGGGCAATCAGATGTTTTATGTCTTGATTTGTTGTGTTTAAAAATTCTTGAACGGTATTATTTACATTTTCAACACCAGCATCGGTTACCAAAGTTATTGGGATCATACTTTTGTGTTTTTAAATAGGATTCCAGTAATAGGTTTTTAAGGCTCACATAAAAAAGTTGGGGAGAAGTTCTAAATTTGTCTAAAAAAACAAATGGATTTTTCAATTTTTTCTTCCTTTTTACCAGAAGGGCTATTGATACATTTTGATATTGTCGATTTCAAAGAATTAGGAGATTTACATACAAAGAAAGACTGTTTATTCATTTATTTAGATGAGAAAAACATACTGCCAAATAATTATGATTTGAATGAATTTGAGTCAAAAGGATTCTACGAACGAACTTTAATTCAAGACTTTCCAATTAGAGGAAAGGCGGTTTATTTAGGCATTAGAAGGCGTCGATGGCGAAATAAATTTGATAAATCAATAGAAGTTAAAAGTGATTATACTTTTATAGCAGAAGGTTCAAAATTGACCGTTGAACTTTCTGATTTTTTAAAAGATACAGGTCGAGACCCGAGAAGATACGATAAGTAATATCGCCAGTTATTACGGAGTCAAAGCCAATTTATTGCAACGCCATTACAAGAAAAAAGTTAGTGGATTTAAGGATTGGGATCAGTTCAATCACTCCGAAGATTATTTGATTTATCCTCAGAATATAGGTGAAAATCTAGGAATTGATGAGTTAAGTTTGTCAAAAGGAGAACTCTATACCTTTGTAACCAATAAAAACGGTAGAGGCAAGAAAAAAACATTAGTAGCAGTTATAAAAGGCACTAAAGTCAAGATATTATTGATGTTTTAAACAAAATTCCGTTAGAAAAAAGGAAGTTGGTAAAGGAAATTACCCTTGATATGGCTAATAATATGCAATTGGCTTCAAGAATATGTTTTCCAGAAAGCAATTTGGTTACCGATCGTTTTCACGTAGTAAAGCTGTAATGGAAGCCTTGCAACATCAAAGAATTAAGTTACGATGGGAAGCAATTGAAAAAGAAAATCAAGCCATTAAAATAGCCAAAGAACAAGGAATTAAATATGTTCCTATCGTTTTTGAAAATGAGGACACTCCAAAACAATTATTAGCTAGAAGCCGTTATATTATTGCTAAAAAAACAAATGAATGGACTCCTAATCAGAAGGTAAGAGCCGAATTGTTATTCAAAATTTATCCACACTTACATCAAGCATATAAACACACTCTCGAGTTCAGGAACATCTATGAACAAACCTCAAAAGAATTAGCCAAAGAACAATTTTTAAACTGGATTGAAAAAAACAAAATTATTAAAATTAAATGATTTTAATACCGCAGCAAACAGCTTAAAATATCATTTAGAAACCATTTTAAACTTCTTCATCAAACGACATACAAATGCAAACGCAGAATCATTTAATTCTAAAATAAAACTCTTTAGAGCAAATCTAAGAGGTGTAGTTGATGTGAAATTCTTTCTATTCAGAATGGAAAAACTTTTTGCTTAATCCCCAAAAAAATTACGTGAGCCGTTTTTAATAGCTTTTGGACTGGAACTGTTTTCGACGGTATATCCAGAACGTATAGGACAAATCTCTGTAAATGGAGAGTCAACTCCGAAATAGCTAACAAGATATTTATTGAACAATTAAATAAATTTAAACCTTTAGAACCAGTTAAGAAACTATATACTGCGGTGCTACTTGAAGCTTATAGAGAGCATACAGGGATTATAGCTAATGAAAAAAGAAAGTCGCTGGAGCAGATTTCGGAATATGAAAAGAAATTATCAGTTGCAAGGAACTTATTGGTAACTGAAAAAATCGAGGTTGAAGATTACAATCTTATGAAAAAAGAATACAATGGCATCTTAAGTAATTTAGAAAAACAGATTGGGAATGCAGATGATGATAAGGGGGATATTGAGCAATTAATGAATACAGGATTGGAAAACCTTTTAAAGCTCGGAGAAGCCTGTGAAAACAGTAGTTTAGCTGATACTAGAGAACTAATTGGTTTAATTTATCCCGAAAATTTCACGTTTCGGGAAAACCAATTCCAAACCACCCGAATCAACGAAATCATTAACTGTATCTATTTGGTAAACAATAGATTACTAGCAAAAAAAAACGGAACAAAAGATGAGATTTTTCTTTTGTCCCGAGTAGTGACCCCAACAGGACAAATTTCAAATCATTTTATGCAGGATTTAAAGAGATTGGCTTATTTTTAAGTTGATTTGTAAGATAATTATTTTGAATTTTCAACTATGAGCGGTTTGTATGTATCGTAAGGGTTAAATGTTAAAAATTGTTAAGACATATAAACTATCAATCTATTAACTAACATGAAAACATAACTTCAAATCAAATTTCAATTAATAATACGAGGTAGTTTTTTCCTTTGGTAAAGTTAAAGGATAGTTCTGAGATTATGTTATTCAAAATTTGTTGATCATATTTATAAATTTGATGATTTTTAATTCAAAATTTTAACAATGGATTATAACTTAACTGCTTCTTAATTAGATCGTAGCTAAATTATGACTTCTTAAAGCGGCTTTGTCGATTGTCTTAACGGTTTCAGCCAAATAATTTAAATAATTTAAAAAATCATCCAAAGTCATTTCATGTGTTTCGTTTAAAACGAACTGTTCTGGAAAATAGCTTAGGAATTTTTCGTCTACGACACCATTTTATGAGCGTATAAATGACGTATCTGTAGAATCCTTTCGAGTTCATCCTGTTGATCTTTTGTTATTGCATCCAGTGAACTTATCTGTTCATTATCATTGATAAAACCCTTTACACTTCCTCTCTGTAACTTGCTTAGCTTTTCTTCGCATAGTAGTTAATGAATTCTTGAATATCATTACAGTCGAGAACTTCTTTCACTGTAATTGTGGAGCTGGATTTTAGTGTCTTTGGATTGGCCAGATAAATTTCATACAATAAGTCTGAAAGATAAGTTTCGAAATTGTCTGCACAGGAAGAAAACAATATTCTGAACAGAATTTTCCCTTCATTGCTTTCCGTTTTGGTTCCGGCCGAAATTGGATAAAGCAATTTGGATAAGTCTGCCGCTATATTGAGTACACTGCTGTAATGATCTATGAATTTTGATAATGCCCCTGTACAATTTATCTGTGTATCTTTTAATTTAGTGTCAATTTCGGAAATTCTCGTATATGTTTTGACGTTAAAATTACTGCTGGTCGGATTTGAAAGAATGTTTTGATGATTAACTCTCCTATAAATTTTCCCTTCTATCTGCACTAAATCTTTTGATGGAAGTACAGAAATCAAAAAAAGTTTTTTTCCTTCATGCAGAGTATATTTATGTTCGGTTGCAGGAATCGGTGAAAGTAAATTTAATGCTTTTGCTAAAATTGATTGAGCATTAAAATCTTCACTAAGGCCGGTTGTTTGAATAGTGCCGTTGTTATCTCTTACGCCTAAAACGATTTTGCCGCCTTCCGCATTTGCAAATGATGCAATGATTTGCCCTAATGTTCTTGCAGGGGGTAAAACAGCCTTGTATTCTAAATTTATACCTTCGGGCTGACCGATTAGTTGTGAAATATTTAAATCCATAAAGAAACTAAATTGGAAATTTTTGTATTTGATTTACCTTTAAATATGACCAAGGGTAATTTGTTTAACTTCAAGGCCGTCATCTACCCAAAGTTCAGATGCTTCATAATCGAGCGTATCCCTCTCAGAACCATAATAAACTATCACTTCATTGTTATAGGCTGGACGGAAAACAATAGTTATCGGCTGGTTATTTTTAAAAATTCCGGCTAAAATAGTAGTTGCTGTCTGATCATCCATTTCGGATAGATCATATTCCTCCAGAGTTTCTAAGTACGCAATTATATTTCTCTTAGCTTTGGCAATTAATGCCTGCGCAAAGACAAACATTTCAGTTGTTGGAATCGAATCATGAGAAAAAATTTCCTGAAGGTCTTTGTCTTCTAAAGCTTTTGCCCATTCTTCTGGAGAATTAATACCCATACTAACGAGAATCTCTTCTGTTATTGGCAAAAGGGCGTTAGAGCCCCCATTGTTTTTTTCAAGCAGATTTTGGAGTTCTTCAGATGTTTTTACGTTAAATCTAGTAAGTAAGTCATCAAGCTGCTCAGCTTTTCCAATATTAGTTAAGATTTTTTCATCATCGTATAAAATGTGTTTTTTCTGAAAATAGATGGAATAAATCTTTTGATCGAGATGGATTTTTGCTAAAATAGGAGAGGATTAAATCAAAAGTTCCGCGATAATGTTCCGCAAGTACTCGATCATTAGTTTTTTCCTCAACTTGAGACACAATTTCTTTAACAATTTCATTTAATCCAATTGTATCATCTTCAAAATTAAGTTCAATGCCTTCATCAGCCAGTTTTGATTTTATTTCATATCCAAATCCTTCGAGTATATCTTTAAATTCTGAATCGATATCGCCATCATCCTGACTAAGCTGTGCCATTTTGTAGAAATCTCCATTTTGATTTGGAACAATTTTTCTCTTGCTTATAATTGCATGGTACTCCTTTTCATCCAGCATCAGCAGTTTGTAGAAATCGTTAAGCCATTCAATTGCATCATTTTCATGTAATACTTTTTGAAGTTCTTCTATAGTATTGCGTTTTTCAACAAAATCGGCGAATTGGTCCAATGTTAATTTTCCGCATTGATCCCATGCCAGATGGTACCATAAGTCAATTTCAGATTTTTGGGGCAGAACGTGTGAAAACCATTTTGAGCCAACTTTCCAAATCTCATCCCTGATTTCCTTTCTAAGGGCACTGGGAAACCACATAAACCTAGTGTTATCCTCTTTCAGTATACTTTTTAAATCTCCATCGGCATTTTTTACAATTTTTGCGTGCAGTAATTTCTTTCTGATAGGTTTTAAAACCAAGTCATTAAAATATGTCTCGGAAAGCCATGAAGGCATCTCGCGAATTGAATTAATCTTGGCGAGATAGTGTAAATTTTGCCAATCGTTGAGGGAAGCATGATCAAGCAGTATATAGTATAAATCAATTGCTTCTTGAATTATAGTTTTATTTTCGTCAATATCTGCATGTGACCTTTGGGGATTGGTTAGATAAATACCATCCCTTGGATCAGTTGGATTAAAATTTGGATTGTTGACTACAACTGGAAAAGAGAATATCTCAGTTCCAATTAAGGGAAAGTCACAGAATAATTTGGGGACATCTTTATCAATGGGTAAAACTGTAATTGTCTCTGCATCTATTTCAATAGGTACTGCAATTGAAGTTAATCTTCTTGATATTTTTGCTATAGTTAGGATTGTATCAGCTTCTCCCGCAGATTGTATTGTAATATTGTGAAATTGAACTTCATCGTCAGTTGAATCATTATTCCTATCCGTATTTATGTAAGTTTTTAAACGATTGGATAAATTTATACTTTCTATTTCCTTCACAAAAACAAAAGCAAAAGATAGTGATTTTTCCAGATCATCTAATCCCTTCTTTGCAATGGTTAAACTAACGTCATCTAATAAAGGATAGTAAAATGAGGTGTTAAAATCATCTTGATTGTAATCGTCATGCGTCGGAAGTTCATCTAAGTTAGAAACAGAATCCTTTGACCTGTTCACTGAAGCAGTAATTTCAGCCAATTCATAGTAACTTCTATCAAGTTTTAAATTAAATTTTTTATATGTGAGCTCGGGTTCCTTAGCCACGCCTTTGACCGTTACAATTTCAGATAATAGGTGAGTAGTCATAAAACCCGTACCAAATTTTCCAGTTGTAGGGCGCCTTCCCTCGCTGTCTTCATCACGATCCTTTGTAGAAATCTGTTCGATAAGAAATCTAATATTATCTGCGGTGAAGGGCTGTCCATCATGCTGAAATTCTATATACAAATCAAAGTCATCATCGCAAAATATTTCGATATTTACTCCCTCTCTATAAGCCACATCTTTGGCATTTTGAATTAGTTCCCAAATCCATCTTCGAGGAATTGTTGGTGAATCCTCCGCTTTAGAACGTAACTCGTTCATATCGCGCAAAATTTTAGTCGCTATATTTTTATCATGCGCTTTATTTTGTGAGGAATCAAATCTTTCTTTATATGTTGTCATGATGAAAGAGTTTTTTTGGAATCATTTAATAATTGGGGGAATCCTTTGCTTGTTACGGCAGCATAAGCCCGCTGGCATTCTATTACAAGGTTTTGAGGAGACTGTTCATCATCCAATATTATTGAGAATGATGTCTCGCTAACTTCAATGTGTCCGTTAAAGTCTTTAAGGTAAATTCTGCAAAAACTTGTATCGGTGTTTTTGTATTCTACACTAATATATTCCTCATCAGCTACATTTTCAATGAGATCAATAATCTCTTCAACATTTATTTTTTTGAAATAAAATGTAAGGGTATCGAAAGTATCACTGAAAATATCATTAAAAATGGGATTATTTAAAATGTCGCTGCTTTTAAAATTTTCGATTGTGCGGGTAAGTATATATTCACCAGCAGCTGTTTGAGATTGCTCGATTCCGACTACATAATCAAATTGATCGGTAACCAGCTGGCCATAGCCATCTTCTATAAGCGGAGGTCTAATATCTTTACGCTTGTAATTTAATCTGCTTTTTAGCAAGCCTGATATGCGGTCTAATTCTGATGCTATTTCTTCCCGTGAAAGGCTTTTAATCCAGTTATTGCGATAATCATCAATTTCTTTAGGTACTCGATGATTGCTTTTATAGCCAGATAAGTTTCTAACATACCCCTCCTCCGATCCCTTAATTACAGCGCCTTCAAACTTTATTTCACTGACATTTTTTTGTAATTCGATTTCCGAGAATTTTGTAGATAAATCGGCAACTATAAATCTTTCAGCTGTTTCTTTTCCAAATTTAACGGGCGTCTGATTTTTTTTATTAGTGGTAATTGTTTTGACACGGTGGTAAGTTTTTTCAGAAAGATAACTTTGCAGTTTATCGCTAAAGAGAAGGTTCTTTTCATAAATCCCTCTAGCGTTGCCACTAAGTGCCTTAATTAAGTAATACGACCACACACCGTGGTTTCTTTTCATATCAACTTGTGACTTTTCATCCTCCTTGCAGGAAGCAAAAATTGTCAAATGTTCGGCATTTCCGTACTGATACTTCAAATCATCTGTCGAAAAGCCAGTTACTGGGCTTCTTTCCTCACTACTAAAGTGAATCCCACTGTGGCAGCAGTCAAGGAATCCAATTATTTTCTTAGACTTACTCTCCTCCAGGGCAGAGAGAACCTGCACAATATCAATTGTACTGCTGTCTAATGATTTTAAAAATGTGTCAACACAGGAAATTTGATTTTTACCGTTATTATAGAATCCATGACCAGCATAATAAAAAATTACAGTATCTTCTTTTTGTGCATTCCTTGAAATTTCTTTCAACTTTTGCAAAATTGCAGTCTTTGTAGCTAAATTATCGGAGAGATATTCAAATTTATCACGATCACACCCCAGGCCTATCAGGCTCTCAAGAAATTGTTCTGCATCATTTGCAGCATATTTAACGGGTGTAATATTTTTGTTGTCATGATAGTTTTCTATAGCTATTATAAGCCCGTAATAGTTTTTCATAAGATTTGAAATATGAAATTATGTTTCGGCAATTATTTATAAAAGTAAATATATTTTGCAATAGCAAAAAGTATAAAAGAGACAATCTTAACTTTTTATGGTAATAGTGGTATCAAGAGTGAATTTGATTAAATATAATAGTTTCGAACCTAAACTTGTTAGGCCTTGATTTTTATGGGATTTTACTTTTGTAAATTATCTTGTGCCACGATGTTGCCACAAAACTTGGAATGGTGAAATATTTCTAAAAAACCACCTTAACTTTTGGCAGCAAAAAGGGTGTCTACTCCAAATATTATGACCGACGATATTACTACAAAACTCCAAACGTCGCGAATTGTTGTAATGATAAACTAAAGCGTCTTAACTTATGTGTTAACTAAGTTATCAACTCAAAAGATTACTTAGGCCCACATCGACACAAACTTAAAAGGTAGATTAAATTGTAATTGTTTCTTTTAAAAGTTAAGATATGTCATATTTATAAGTAAAAAAAGAGATCCTCGTAAATGTAAGTACATCATTAAATAGCTAATGATAAAATAAACAAGGTAATCACTCAAATAACTCTTTTTTTTATAATATTTATACCTGAAATATATTTAAAATTTCCATTCTAAAATTGGTTGATCATTTACGTAGTATTAAAATAGCTAGGCAAATTTTGTCCATTTCATAATGAAATTTCATATGAAAAGAGGAAATCTAATTTTTTAAATGTATAATTATATTAAAATCTTAATATTACTGGAATGAATTGGACAAGTTTTATAACATATGGGGATAGTTACAATCAAGCCTTCGAGACTCTTTGCAATCACTTATTTGAACGTAAACTTCGCAGGGACCACAAAGATAAACTGCTGAAATTTAATGTAATTAATGGTTCCGGTGGCGATGGTGGTATAGAAGCTTACGGACTCTTAGATAATGGAAATATTATAGCAATTCAGGCAAAGTGGTTTAGGCAGACTCTTGGCCCTTCCGAAATTTCCCAGATTAGAAAATCAGTGACGACCGCAATGGATCTAAGGCCGCAAATAACAGAATATTTAATCTGCGTCCCACGTGCTGTAAGTTCCTTGAAATTTGGTCGTGGAAAAAAGGGTGTAAGTAAACAACCCATACAAAACCATGAGGAAAAAACAGTTGATCTGTTTACAGAAGAAATGGAACAACTGTATCCTAAATTAAGTATTAGATGGTGGTTCGACCAGGATATTGAGTCTCAGATCATGCATGAAGAAAATGAAGGAATTCATAAGTTCTGGTTCCAAGGGGAAGTTGTTTCTTTTCAACGCCTATTGAAGCAATTTGATTTGGAGAAAGCAAGCTGGTTGCATGACCGCTACATTCCTGAATTAAACGGAAAAGGAGTTATTCATGACAATATTCAGCAATTACTTTATAATAAATTATTTCGTGATCGCTTGTGCAAAAAACTAGAGTCAAATTTGTCCACATTGCAAAGGGTTGATAGACTGTTGACAAAATTCAATGACAAGTTGGATAATAGCCAGATAATTAAAGTTCAATTGCAAGATATTCTAATGCTGATCCGAGAGGATTTAATTAATGCTAACCAGCTTATTAAAAACATAAGTGCAGGAGATAATACTATTACTATTCCTGCTTCAAAACAAAAGAAAATAGAAAGAGAAACGCTTGAGGCGCTTGAAAGAATGCCTGAAAGCAACAAATACATGTCAAAGAAGCCTTTATTAGATGCACTGGTAAAAGTAAATGAAATTGATGTTGCCAATATTTTTACTACGATTGTCTCTCAAGCCAACCAAAACGGAAAAATATTTTTAGGAGATGCAGGTACTGGCAAGACACAGGGTATGAGCCACACTGTTGAAACACAATTACAAAGTAAATCACCAGCAATTATCATTAGAGCTAAAGGCACACCAAGCCAAAACTGGACATCGGTTCTTTCAAAAAGTCTTGATCTCATCGGATGGGATACTTACCAAATTCTTACGGCCTTAGATACACTGGCAATTCGTAATAATCATAGATTTGTTGGTAGTTTAAAAGCAGGAACATCTTCCACTGAAGATACTAAAATAGTTATATGCATTGACGGACTTGACGAAGATATTAAGCATTGGCCTGAATGGCATGATCTTATAAATCAAAGCATCGTTTTAATGAAAGACTTTCCAAGATTGAAATTTGTTTTTACAGCAAGAAGTTATTTTCTTAACAAAAACAAACTTGCCGGTTCGGAAGGTTTTGAGGTTATTGAATTGCCTCGAGAAGGTGATGTCCGTATCATGGATGTTATTGATCATTATTTCAGCAAAGAACATTATAATATTTCAATTGAACCCAGAGCACTTATTAGAGGAATCGACAGTCTTTATGCCCTCAGGCTTTTTTGCGAACTGTATAAAAATCAGAAACTAACAGCTGCCGACGATATAAAGGTTGCGGAAAAAGCTTTATTAAAATTAAAAGTAGGACGAGTAAGTGAAGAGTTTTCAGCACTTCATGATGCAGCAGGAGGAGCACGTAAACCAGTAATTGATGCGCTGCAAGTTGTAGCAGATTGTTTTTACCGTGCCGCCTTGATAAGCCACGATGTATTATTTGATAAATTAAATGATAGAGTTGGCCACTATATAGCGATTGAAAAGATTGATATCCTGATAAAATATTTGTCAGATCATGGATTTTTGATAAAGAGTGAACGGCCAATTGCAGATGACATATTAGGGGATGTTGCTGTTGTTTATGAGCTCCCATATCAGTCAATTATGGAGCGTATTATGGCAGATAAATACGCGAGGGCAATTGCCAATGGGGAACTAAAGGGTATACCCGCGTTTTTACTAGAAAAAGCAGTTTTTGAAGATGAAAGTGACCATGATGTTCAGGTGCTGGTCAGCAGAAAGATTGTTCAGAATATTATCAGCACCATGTTTGAAGACTATGGAAAGCTTATAGGGGAGAATGGATTTCTAACAGCAGGACTTGATGAAGAACAGATTTTTAGCTTTAAGATTGAAACTCTCATTAAAGCACCACTGCAGCATGCTGTTAAATTCAAGGAATCAATTGAAAGTTTGTTTTTAGAAGATTATAAGAGTAGATATTCAACATTTAAAAATTTAATTCTTCCTGCTACTTCACAGCCCGGCAGTTTTTTTGGAGCAGAATTCCTGCACGAAATCCTAATGAAACAGCCAAATGCATTTTCACGAGATATGATGTGGCTAGGCTGGGATGTAGTCCAGATAAGTAGTCTTGATCATAGAGATCAAAATAATTATCCACTTTATAATCTTCAAGTTGCAATAAATCCAAATGGCATTGATGAAGTTATGTCTTTATCATCATTAGCGCTTCATAATGAAATGCCTTTATTATATGGATGGTCATTGTCTACATTAGATCAAAATCTGAGGCACAATTTAAGAATCGGTTTAATGAAATGGGCAATAGAGCAGCCCGACGAATTTATATTGCTTTTAGAAAAATTATTTAGATGTAATGATCCGCAGATAAAGGAAGATTTGGCATCAATTGCTCTGGGAGTAACTACAAAAATTAAGGATAAGATCACGATCAAAAATCTTGCTTTATGGGCAATACAAAATGTATTTAAAAAATGGAATATCCACAGGAGTGTCATTATACGTCAAGGTTTTAGAGGTATTGTTGAAAAAGCTTTTACAAATGGCTTAATAAGTGAGGATTTAGTAGTTTTGGCGAGGCCGAGAATAGTTTTTGATGATGAGCCACTCATACTGGATATAGATGCTTTGCAGATTTCCAAAGAGGAAATCTACCCTATAGTGCATGATCTCGCTTGGTATGTCATAAAGGGGGCTTATGAAGATTTCTATAGTATCGGTTATAATCCAGGTGAGAAAACCACTAGAGGTACATTCCTAAAAATGCGTATGGGCATTAGCAAAGTTGACCTGGCGCCGCATCGATGGGCAATGGCTGCAGCTATTAGTTACATTAAAAGCCTGGGATTCAATAGAGAAAAAGGTAATGGAATGACACAGGCTTCCCATGGAAGTAAAAGTGAGATTTTTACTTTGGAGGAAAAATATACTTGGTTGGCAGTTCATTATATTAAAGGCTATCTTTCAGATCATCTTCCTTTGGATAAAGACGGTGAAGCTTTGGAAGATTATAGTCAAATAGTAGATATTCCCAATCCAGCAGAGTATGTAAAGTCGCAAATAGATGCAGATTTTGAACCGCATTGGGTAATACCAGAAAATCTGGTTCCGGAGGCTAAATCAACGATTAATTTAGATGAAGAAATAAGTAACGAAATAGCTAAGGAACCGCACCTTAATCTTGAAAGATGGATATCATATTCAATGAGTGACTTCTTCGAGGAATTGCAGGATAAGAATTTAATAGCATTACATAATTATACTTCACTTGTTGATTCTCAACAATACTTTAAAACAGGGATTGAAATCCGTGCTTGCATAATAAAAAAAGGGGACTCTGCTTCAATAAGGGATATTCTTTTAGCAAGCGGGGACAGCTTTGGAGCTGCCCAGCATATCGATGATTTGTACTCTTCTCCAAAAACTGAAATTTATAGTAATCCATCAGATATCGTTTGGATGCATTGGATTGGTGAAAGAGATTACTCAGCGATTTATTATAATTATGAAGGAGAGGAAGAGAACATGTATTATGGCATTGCTAAGGTAACGCACAACAGCGCAGAGGGAGAAAAAGAGGTTTTTATTCCCTCTAAACTTGTACGGGAATTGGCTGGAATTGCGTCTATGGATGGGAATTATTTTATAGACCACAGCAGTAATATCGTAGGTTTTACGCATTCAATAACTGGATTGAACTATCAAAAGCAGGAAATACTTCTTGTGGAAAAGAATAATCTTTTAGATCAGCTCGATAAAAACAACTATGAATTGGTATGGTTTGCTCAACACCTATCCCAGAAAAACCCTTTAAACCCCTCTATTGAAAGTTCTGTTTATCAGCAGAAATGTAGAAAATATTTTATTTATAATGAAAATGGGGAAATTAAGTATATAAAATATTGGGATGATAAATATTCAAATTAAATACATGATAAGATTGTATCAAAAAAATAAAGCTAAATTCAAATAAAAGGAAAACGTACTTTATGGAACAACTACAATTGGAGACTTAGATAAGGATGCATTTTGCACCCTAAATTATTTTTTATAAAATGTCTTTTTTAGTGTGGTAAATGATCTTTAAAGTACGCATTAGTTTTTTGTGGTAGAAAAAGTATGAAGTCGAATGAAATGTTTATCATGGACGAAAAAGGATATTCTTACTCCACTCAGGCAAATGAAGATTTTGAGCCTTTATTTCTAATGGGAAGACATTGGGGGCTTATTAATTTGGAGATGAATGAATTGAAACGCTAAAGAATTAAAAATTTTTAGATGATATTTGATTTATAATTCCCAAATTATGCTAAATGCCAAATTTTTATGTGGTATGCAATGTTCTTTAAATTTTCTATGAATATTTCTATCAGTGACAAAATCAAACCAATCGACAGCCCAGACATCTTCCGTACCAGTTAATAGCCTATTTTTATAGAAATATTCCCCCATTACGGAATCTTCCGGAACTTTGCCTCCGTATAATAAATATTGAAAAGGAAAGTCTTTACTGCAGCTTTTCCATTTTATTTTTCCATTCTCAGCAAAAACTAACATAATAGGATGATTGCCTAAATCAACAAATCGTATTGCAGTGGCAGTTATACTTGTATGAAAATGCTCAGATAAGTTTTTAATAACAGAAAAATCAAATTTTTTTCTTAGGACAAATTTTTTAAACCTTTCTTCGGGCATTAATAAACAGGAAGCAAAATAATCTGCTTCTTTTTCAATCTTAAAGTGTGTAAGCTCATTATTTTTAGAAGGATGTGGCTTTAATAGGCCTTTTTTAATCCGACCCTATGATTATCAATGAAGTAATGGGCGAGCTCGTGGGCGATACTGAAGCGAGCTCTTGGACTCCCAGGCTTATTTCCCCTAAATGTATTAATATGTACATGAAACAGTGAGTCGGCATAGATTGTCATTCCGTCAAAAGCATTTCCATAATTGTCATAATATAAATCTAAATCTTCTTCGAGAAGAATATGCTCTAAAGGAGTTATTATTTCTGGATATTCTAATGCTATAGTTTCTGCCAAATCTTTAATTCCAATTAGAGAACTAACTTTCATCATCTCGCTTTTTCGGTGCTTTTCATACATTTTATCAATTATATCCTGGGATAAATTTTCATTGCCATTTCGAGCTGCCATTTTTAATTCATTGATCTCCGATGGATCGTAATCGTTAAGCTGGATGACTGACTTTTTGGTTATCTTATTATTTATAATGGAATCCACATCAATATGAAGGTCTTTTAATTTAAAATCAAAGTCCCCATAGAGAATATTAAATATGTCCAATTGTACTTCATTTATTGGATAAAGAAATCCCATAGAGCCTAGATAAGTATCTAAATTTTCTGAATTGATACTATGGTTGCTGTTTTCTTGCATTGTTTTCTTTTAAATAGTTGTCAACATGTTTATTAGCATCTCTTTTATAGATCCGTATAGTAACGGGCACAAGTTCTAAGGTTTCCTGCAGTTTCTTACTTACTGAACGCGGTATGTTTTTTCCAACACGTTCATATGCTTTGTAGGTTAGGTAAATAACCTTGTGTTTTTCAGTTAATCCTACAAAGGCACTTTCTAAAATTTGTAAATTCTTTTTTAAGCTTTTTTTATCTTCAATTTGATCACTATCGGATATTTTATCTACCAGACTGTCCAAATTGGTAATTATTTCTAAAGCTTCTTCTTCATTTGGATCTGCACATGTTGCGGCATGTTCAAATTTTAATATTTGGGTATACATAATGGGATACATCCATAATAAAATTGCTCTATCAATGCTTTTATGTTTTGACTTTGCACCATCAAATGTCGGGGTACTTCCAAATTCTGGCAAAAGCACAGGTCGCTGCATCCAAGGCAATGATTTCATTATAGCCAAATCTTAAACAGTAAATTTCTGCTTTCTGAAGCAGATCTTTTTCAAAACGTCTGCAAAATTCTGCAAAAGCCAACTCGGCTTCTTTTGGATATTCGGATTTAAAAGAAATATAATCCAGTAATTCTGAACTGCATATTTCCTTAAAATCTATTGTGTCATTTGGTTTGGTTTCCATCTATATACCTAAAAGCGTTAGTAACGGATTTGGTATATGAGTGAGGGGACTCATATATCAAATCAAATATATGATTTGTAAGTTAAATATTAATACAACTTAAAATTATTTTAGATAAAATGAAAGAAAAAATAGAACATGTGAAATTTATAATTGACCGCTTTGATGTTTATATGGAAAGCACACAAACGAAAAGCAATCTATATCTTGCTTTAAATACGGCCATACTTGGAGGTATGATAACATTGGCAGCTTCGAGCAAACCGGAAGATGTTACCTTTTTTTCAGTATTCGTATTGGGCAGTATAGCATTTCTTGCTGTTGCAAGTATTACCATAACGCTTATTGCCATTACACCATATTTAAAAAGTGCATCAGATAAAAGTGAGTCAGTTGTTTTTTTTCAGGATGTCAGGAATTCCACTTTTGATCAGTATGAAGATAGAATTAAGGGTATGTCAGAAAAGAATTTCTTAAAAGATCTTACTTGTCAGGCTTACAGTCTAGCGGGTGGTTTACAATCAAAATATAAAAAACTTTTTTACGCTGGAAGACTAATCATAATTGAGTTTATTCTTCTATTAATTTATGCAATAACATTAGTAACTAACATTATATAATACATGGAAACATTTTTAAAATATCAAAACATTATTGAGAAAGCTCTTAATAGAAACGAGATTCATAAGAATTTAAATGAGTCAGTTCGATTTTCGGACCAGACAAAGGCAGTTGCTTTAGGCAAATATACAATGAGCGACTATATCTCAAATCGTTCTGAATTATCACTTTCAACAGATTTGACAGCAATTGCAAAAAGCATGGGAGCGATTGCTCGAAATAATCAAATAATTGGCCATCATCCCGATTTTATGTATTTAAAAGGGACATCAAATACTGAAAAACATTATATCATTTCAGCATTTATTGATATAAAAGGCTCGACAAATCTTTTTAAAAAGTATGATGAGGAAACCAATATGATTATTACTAACACAATTCAATTGGCAGCCATAAATGTCTGCCAGGTTTTTGGCGGATTTATACAGAGAATACAAGGAGATGGGCTCTTTGTTTATTTTGGAGGTAAAAATATAGATAGAAGTAAGGCGACCCAGCATTGTTTAATGGCTCTTAGCTTATTTAGTTATTTTGTTAAAAATGATTTAAAAAGAGTTTTTGAGCAACATGGAATAGAGAGAATATATACAAAGATTGGAATTGATTTCGGGGATGATGACAAGGTCCTGTGGGGTGTGGCTGGTAAAGAGGATACAAGTGAGATTGCCACATACAGTCTGCATACGAGCTTAGCTGCTAAAATGCAGGCATATGCAGGAAGTAATGAAATAATTGTGGGGCAGAATGTAAAAGACAGAGCGCAGTTTGATGATAAACTATATTCCGTTGTAGCTGAGAAACGCTATATATTTTCCGATCAGGATAATAGTTTTTTTACACTCAGTATGTTTTTGACTGGATAAAATACCTTAAGGCATCACCATATGTAGCTACGTCAATTTCAGGTGATATTACTATTAAACCTCAGATATTAAATGTTCCAAATATAAGCTTCTTAAAAGAAATTGTTGGAGAAAATAGACCTTATGCAAAGATCAAAACTAGATAACGATATCGAAGAGGTTTTGGAAATGTTTCCAAAAATGAAGCTGGAGGTAGAAAACAAGGTTAAAATTCTTTTAGGGGAATTAGACATATTTGACGGTGCAAATATGTATGTGGATAGTTTCAGTGTAAAAGTAATTGTACCTTCAAGATATCCTCACGAATTTCCTAGGCTTTTTGAAACTGGAAAGAAATTCGAGCATATTGCTGACAGGCATATAAGTGAGGATGGATCTTGTTGTGTCTGTTCTCTTCAGGAAGAAAATTTAGTCTCACAAAAAGGCATAACTATTAAAAGTTTTTTTCTCAAATATGTTTTGCCTTATTTGGCTAATCAGGTATATTTTAATTCTGAAGGAAAATGGGCAAATGGGGATTTTGATCATGGAAATTTAGGAATTTTTCAGTATTACAGTGAACTTTTAGAATTAGAGAATATCACAGAAGTGATTGAATTTTTAACTGTTTTTAATGTTACTAAAGTCTATAGAAACGATGTTTGTTTTTGCGGCAGTGGCAAGAAACTTAAAAGATGTCATGAGGGTACTTATAGTATTTTCAAGGGGCTTTCAAAAAAAAGAAGAGAAGTCGATTTGTTTGAATTAAAGAGTTTAGCAAAAAGAATGGCCAAGAAAATAAAAAAAGAAAATTTATAAATTTTTAATTATACATACTATGTCAAATTACCACGTACGCAGAAAAAAAGGACAAGAAGGATGGAATGTTCAAAAAGAAAATGGACAGAGAGCATCGGCAATCACCTCGACACAAAAAGAGGCTGAACAATTAGCAAAACAGTTTTCAGCAAATTCAGGAGGTGGAGAGGTTAGAATTCACAGGCCAAATGCCGGGCCGATTAGGGATAGCGATACAGTCAAACCTGGAAATGACCCTAAATTAAGCAAGGATAAAAAGTATTAAAAATAAAGAAGTGATCAGTAATCTGATCACTTCTTTTATTACCATTTTCCGTTCTTTTTAAAGTGTTCAATTCCGTTAAAAGCTGCTAGTTTTGCTTTATCAAGATTCTCAAATAATTTACTGCCGGTAGTGTTATCAATCATGACCTTGAATTTTTGTGTAAATTTGTCTTTAAAAATTACAAGTAAATGGTTCTCTATTTTTAAATAGGAATTGCCTTTATAGCTTAATTTCCATTTTATATTATGCCAGTTCTTTAATCTACTTGCCCTATTTCTTAACTCTCGTTCTCTTTTTCCAGGATTGTAATAATCATTGGTCATATTTTCAGCACAGACACAGCCGACACGGAATTCATCTTCAACTTCGGAATGTTCAACAAGATGTACATATCTTATTTTTTCATTTCCACACATCATGCAAGTTTCGTATTGTGTCTCATTTTCTGACTCTCCTTCGTTCCTTACATCAATTACATCGATTAATTTCCAGCCTTTATGAGGAATACCAGTTTGTTTCCAATGATTTGTCATATTTCGTAAAGTTAATTGAATTTAAAGGTTCTACATCTGAAAAAAGAAATCTGTAAAATTTTTATTTATAAAGGACAGAAAGCTTGTAATATAGATGTAGTCTTCTACAACTATATATGGTTCACATAATGGATACATGTTAATATTCAATTTCAATTTTTTTTTGGAATAGTTATTTTAAATTTTACTAAACCGTTGTAATTGTATATACTTGGTAAGTGTATGCTTTGTATTTGACATTCTCTCTATATTGATCTTGAACCGTATTCATTTTAACTGCACAAGATTTTGAGATAAAATTTAATTTCTGAAGAGTTAGCCTAATATTCAAATCTGAAACACCCATTTCTATCATTTGCGCTGTAAGGTTATCATTATCTTTCGGAACTTTTATTTCGTGCACATTTATAAAGTCATCATTGGCTTTTTTATACTTTTTCGATTTTTCTTGGAGAGTTCTGATATAATGCTCAGAAGCTTTGTGATTGAAATTAACTGTAGACTCGGAATTGAGAAATTGCAGGAGATTAAGCTGGTCAATACTCTTTTATCATCTATCGATACTATATTCTCTTTTTATTTCCTAGTTTATAGATATCAGAATCATATATAGCTAACATATACGAATCATTTAGCGGCAGGAACAGCTGCAGTCCTTTTAATCCAAAATCTCTTTGGCTGCCAAATTTCCAGTTTCTTTTTCTAAAAACTGGTTGTACATGATAAGCGGATTATCTGAAATAATAAAAGGATTTGAGGTTTTATTTTTAATGAGTTTATATTTCAGGTTTAAAAGATCAGGGACCAGCAATTCTGCAGACTTTAATGATCTTAGTTTTCCCTTATCGGATTGTTGTTCCTGTAATCCAGGTATCATATTGGCAGAGATATTGCCTTCACTTATTTTGGACTTAGTATTTAGAAGTTTTTGTTCAAAATTTTTTAGAATTTTAAAATGGATGGGATTTCGAATATCCAAAACAATAAGAAAATGCAGTATTTTAAAATGATTGGTACTTCGTGGAATAGGCAGTTTTTCTTTTTCCCAGATTTCTCTAAAGATTGGTGCAGAATCTGATTCGAGCTTTGCAAGCCACTCTTCAAGCTCCCCATCACGTCCATAAAAGTATTTTTTGCCTAGATGCGAGGATATTTTTACATGACTTTTAAAAACATTTCTATTGGTCTCAAACATGCCAATAGTTTTTCCATTATTTTCAAAAGAGAAGAAACGCTGGAAAAATTGTGGAACGAAATGCTGGATTTTCGGAATCTGCTTTTTTTTCTGTACCATTTTATATTCTATTTAAAAGCATTTTTTATGGCTTAATTTAATACGTGATATTTAATTTAATCTTCATGGATGTTTAAATTGATATAGTTATGCTGTTTAAATATATAAATTAAAATGTATCAATACAATATTGTAAGAAAATATATTGTTGATTTTTAGTTGATTAAATATGTTTTTGTTGTTTATGGCGTTTTACTTAATAGCGCATGGAATGATTTCTTGTAATCAATCATTTGAAGGGTTTAAAATGTTCAATAGCAAATGGAATAAAAATATTAGTTATATGAAGTCAGCCTATTTATACGTTCGTGTAAGTACGGACGAACAAAAAGAAAAGGTTACTCCTTACCGGAGCAGGAGGACAGGCTATTGAAGTATTGTAAATATTATGATATCGAAGTCAAAGGAATTTATCGTGAAGATTTCTCTGCGAAGAATTTCAATAGGCCAGAATGGAAACAATTATTCATAGAAATTAAAAAGAAATCATCAGGAATAGATAAAAATATACTATTTATCAAATGGGATCGATTCAGTCGCAATATTGAATATGCTTACGAAATGATTGGAAAGCTCCGGAAATATAAAACAACAGCAAAAGCTATTGACCAGCCAATTGATTTTTCTGTGCCGGAAAGTACAGTTATGCTGGCTGTATATTTAGCTGTTCCGGAAGCAGAAAATACCCGGAGAGCTCAAAACACCTCAAACGGAATTCGTCGAGCAAAGCTGATGGGCAGACATCCTAATAAGGCACCTTTAGGATTATCAATTTCACTACAATGGATGGTAAAAAAGTTATCGCTACTAAAGAGCCTGAAGCCGAAATTATAAAATGGGCTTTTTATCAAGTTGCAAAGAATGATCACAAAATTACTGAGATCCTGAAAATAGCTAATGATAAAGGATTAATATGTTCAAGATCACACTTTTTCAGGATTTTGCATAATCCTGTTTATTGTGGGCTTATACCGGTCAAACTTGACTCTGGTGAAGAGCAAGTGGTGACAGGATTACACGAACCATTGATATCTGAGACTTTGTTTAATCAGGTTCAGTCTGTTATTAATACAAAAAGAAAAATTACTGCTAAAAGAGATGATTTACAATCATTATTTTTTCTTAGAGGTTTTTTAACCTGTCCTGTTTGTAATCGAAAACTTAGCGGAAGTGTTTCAAAAGGAAGATCAAAAAATATCCATATTATCATTGTCATGATGGCTGTAAAACAAGAATAGATGCGGTTTTTCTTAATGATTGTTATCAAAATAAACTTCAACAATTAATACTCTCAAATAATACAATTGAATTATTTAAGAACATTTTAGAAGACCAGAATATAAAGACACAGAAAGCAAGTTATTTATACGCTCAAAAATTATTAGAGAGGAAAATAAAAGAGGAGGGAGTAATCCTTTCTCGAGGCAGAAAATTACTTATAGCCGGAATATTAAAAATTGATGACTACAATGAATTAAAAAAGAGAATCAAGTTAACACCAAAAATCTTAAAAAGGAAGCACGTGATATTGTTGTTAAATTAAAAGCTATTGATAAAAAAAATCAAATAGAAGAAAAAGCATTAGTCGAAATCTTTCAAAGATTTTCTGAATTTGATGCCTCGGATAAAAAGTATCTTGTAAATCTTATTCCACCGACTGATATTGATTTTAAAACAGGAGCTCTTTCTTTAGATTTGAATCAAGCATTTTTAAAAATATTATCAAAAAACAATAACCGAAAAACCAATATAAAAAATGAATTTCATTGAGAAGAATGTTTCAATAGAAAAAGCTGTTATTATTCTTTCCAAGAACGGTATTCAGGTAGATGAGAAGGAAGCTAAAATTATTTTGGAATTACTATATTTAGTATCAAAAAATTATGATAAACCAAAAGAGAAAAAAAAACTATATCCTTAACGGGACTTCGAATCATCGTTCAGCTTGGATTAAATCTCTACTAAACCCACTTTTAGTCTGTTTATTTCAAACAGGCTAAGGATTCCTTGTAAAAAAAATCGAACCATAAAATATCAGGCTGTCAAGTCTTGATAAATATAGTTTTATGGGTATAAAAAAAGAGACAACTATAATATAGTTGTCTCCTTAAGTGACCTCGACTGGATTCAAACCAGTAACCTCTTGAGCCGTAATCAAGTGCGCTATTCAGTTGCGCCACGAGGCCTATTTTGTGGGTGCAAATATAGGTAAATTTGGTAACCTTGCAAATTGTAAATCAAAAAAAACATTCTTTTTTTCTTAATAAAAAAAGCAGTTATCAAAAATCAGTATTCATCAATCTAATGCTCTTGTAGTTACATAATAGAGGTAGTCAATAATGGCTGTCTGTCATTTCTCGGTTTTAGACAAATTCAGTTCATTTTTAGTAAGACTGGGTAGAAAAGGCGGTTTGCTTTTCCTAAAAATTGTATCAAGAACCATTCATTTTTAGGCTGATGTGTTTAGTTTAAAAAAACGCTCTTTTTTTCCTTTAAAAACATCTAATTAATCCTTTTTAAAGCTTAATTTTGGTATAAGTATTTTGTTATATTTGTTGAAATTAAGTGGAATTTACAGATTGACGTTAGCGGGAAGGGCTTAAAAAAATCAAAAAAAAAGAATGTTCTATTGAATAATTTAAACTAAATCATTTTGAAATTATAATTCTCGAATCTAAAATAAAACTTAATCAGAAAACAATTATATTTTGATTATTTTTGTGATATGAAAACAAAAAAACTTAATTTATATATTGGCACTTCAGTAATTGGAGGTTATTATGACGTTGAATTTGAAGAGGAAACAAGAATATTTTTGATAGTATTCTAAATAATGAGTTTCACGTTTTTTATTCTAGTGTAACAGAAGAGGAATTAATTAATGGCCAAAAAAAGTAAGAGAATTGTTAAGCTTGATGCCTAACGAAAATAAAACGAGAATTGAATTAACAGAGGAAGCTGTAATGTTAGGCGATGCATATATTGCTGAAAATGTTGTTGGTAAAACAAGTCGTGAAGATTGTTTTCACATTGCTTTAGCAACAATCAATAATGCGGATATTTTGGTAAGTTGGAATTTTAAACATATCGTAAACGTAATGAGAATAAGAGGTTACAATGCTGTAAATTTGAAGTTGGGATATTCAACAATAGATATTCGTTCTCCAAAAGAAATTATAAATTATGAAATCGAATAGATTCACGACCCGAGCGTTGGCGAATTGACAAAGTATTTCCAAAATTAAAATATAAAAAGATGAGTAAAACTAAAGAAAAAGCAATCAAAGGTTTTAAAGTTGTGAAATTTATGCGTGAAGTTCGTGACCAAATAAGTATCGAAATTAAAGATATGAATTTTGACGAATTAAAAAAATATTACGAAGAAAGACGTGTAAAATTAGCAACAAAATAAAAGTGTCTCGTCCTGAAGTTTACATATTTATATAATCCTAAAATAGATTTGTAACTCATTTTTAGCAGGTCAAACGCATTAAAAACCATTAAATTTTAAAATGATTTTTTTAATATAACCATCTGAAATACAACGAATTAAATTTGTTTTAGCAAATTAAATTTTGTATATTTATCTGATAATCAGATGCTTAATATGAAATTAAAAAACAAATTGTTTATATTTGCTCAAACTATTCCAGACTTTAGATTGAACAGAAAAAAATTACACCCTTCGGAAAATATTGTTTTCATAACCATACTTGCCGTCATATGCGGGGCAGAAACTTGGGAAGAAATTGAAGATTACGGCATTGTTAAGCGTGAGTTTTTGGAAACTATCTTAGATTTAGAAAACGGGATTCCTTCTCACGACACGTTTAATCGTTTTTTTCTCTTTGCTAAAACCCTCTTTTTTCGAAGAACATTTCGTGTCTTGGATTAAATCAATATCTAACCATTACAAGGGTGTCGTGGCAATTGACGGCAAAACAGTTCGAGGTTCTAAGCAATCTGGATTGAAGTCTGCCATTCATTTGGTAAGTGCTTTTTCTACAGAAAACGAAATCTTTTTAGGTCAAATTAAAACAGAAGAGAAATCAAATGAAATTACGGCAATCCCAGAACTTTTAAAAGTGTTAGACCTTGAAAATGCTATTATTACCATAGATGCAATGGGTTGTCAAACAGATATAGCAGAAGTGATTATTGAACAAAAGGCAGATTATATTTTGGCGGTAAAAGAAAACCAAAAAGAATTATATCAAGATATTGAAAGTGCTTTTTTGATTCCCTCAAAAGACAAATCAAAAATTTATATAACCGAGGAAGTTGGTAGCGGAAGGGTAGAAAAAAGGACTTGTACTGTGATGGATGATTTGAGTCATTTATTAAATCCAACTAAATGGAATTCATTACAATCTATTGCAAAAATAGAAAGTGAAAGGTTTATAAAATCAACTGGTAAAACACAGAAATCAACTCGGTTTTATATAACAAGTTTACCTTGTGATGCCAAGAAAATAGCGGATGCTGTTCGTTCACATTGGAAAATTGAAAACAATTTACATTGGCATTTAGACGTTTCCTTTGGAGAAGATAAGAGTAGAAAAAGACATAAAAACGCGGCACAAAATTTTTCGTCAGTCTTGAAATTATCATTAAAAATACTGCTCAATGAAACAATTAGTCCTGTAAAGAAGAGCGTCAGAAGAAAACGTAAAATAGCAGGTTGGGATAATCATTATCTTTTATCTTTGTTCAACTTTTAATGCGTTTGACCTGCATTTTTAGTCCTGTTAGTGAAAAATTCAGCAATTCCACCGTCATATTGTCTTTGCGTGGGCAGCACGAACAAAACTCGTACTGAATCTTACGTAAGTTCAGGCTAGGCTGATACTATTTTCGTCAGTTTATGGAGTTGTCGTGCATGAGTTTTATATTATACCACCCGTAAACTGACAAACCATATTCTAGCGATTGGATAACAAATCAATAACGAAAACGGACTTGAAAATGAATAAAACGACATTAGCAATGAACTGGATATTAAACAATAAACATTACTTCTACCTTTTGCTGACACTACTTGGGGGTGGACTTACTTTTTACTTTGCCGTACGGGGTATTATGGAACATAAAGGCGAATTTAACAGTATAGAATTTATAACTAGTACTTGGACAGACAACTATTATGCAAAAAGCTTAACCCTTGACTTTTGGACAGGAACAATTGCAGGAACCTTTTTCATTCTCTTGGAATGCTTTCGTTTAAAAATGAAAAGAATTGGGTTGTATCTCTTTTTGACGGTTTGTGTTGCTTATGCTTTCGGTTTTCCATTATTCTTGTTTATGAGAGAGCTTCAATTAAGAAAAAAGTAATAAAAATACGGGGCATCAGTTGGCTCTCCATGCTAAATCACCATCACTTTAAATCATTTAAAATACCAATTTAGATAAATAGTTGTAACTTTTTTATTTTAGACAAACTCTAATGTTGTATTAGCCGCTATTGGTTAAAAACAATTTTAAAATTAAAGAAGAAATGGAAAGAACAAAACTAGGACAAGCAATCAAGCCAACATTTACCTTACTAAAATTTACTTTTGCTTTAGTGCCCATTGTTGCAGGATTAGATAAATTTACAAACATACTCACGAATTGGGAGCAATATATAAGTTCTACAATTAGTGGTATCTTGCCGTTTTCAGGGCATACTTTCATGATGATAGTTGGAGTTATTGAAATTATCGCGGGAATAATTGTTTTGAAAAAAAGCAGAAATCGGCGGTTATATTGTTGCCGCTTGGCTAACATTAATTGCCTTAACACTTATAGCAGGTTTTAGCTATGTAGATATTGCAGTTCGGGACCTTGTTATGGCAATTGCTGCATTTTCTATGGCAAGAATGGCTAAATTTATATCATAAATTATCAAAAAAAAGCATTAATGAAAGCATTTGAACAATACACAGATTTAGAAGTTGTACAAAAAATTGTAGCAGGAGAAGTTGAATTATTTGAAATTATAATTCGCAGAAACAATCCTTTTTATACAAGGTGGGACGTTCGTACAACTACAACCACGAAGACACGCAAGATTTAATGCAAGATACTTACATTGATGCTTTTATGAATTTATCCAAATTTGAAAATCGGTCGACTTTTAAAACTTGGATTATAAAAATAATGCTCAATAATTGTTATAAAAAACAACAAAAATGGAGTTCAAAAAATATCACTACTGCCGAAATAAACGAAAAATCGACACCCATGTTTTCAAACATACAACATACAGATACCAATAAAACGGTAATAAATAAAGAATTGAGTTTTGTTATAGAGCATGCTTTGCAACAAATCCCGATAGATTATAGAATGGTTTTTTCGTTGCGAGAAATTAGTGGTTTAAATGTTATTGAAACTGCCGAGGCCTTAAACATTAGTGAAGCCAATGTGAAAGTAAGATTGAATAGAGCAAAATCAATGTTGAGAAAAGAGGTCGAAAAACGTATTCGACGGAAGATATTTTCGAATTTAATTTGATTTATTGCGACAGAATGGTAGAAAGGGTAATGAAGGAATTAAAAAATCTAAAAAATGAATGCAATAGAATTAATTGGCGAAGACCATATAGGAACTTCATTAGAAACCCCAATGCGAGAGCATGCTTTTGATATAAGTGACGAGCAAAAAATTGATTTGATACAAAATCATTTCAAAGAAATAATGCATATTTTAGGTTTAGATTTAAAGGATGATAGTTTAAGCGGAACGCCATATCGAGTGGCAAAGATGTATGTGAAAGAAGTTTTTAGTGGTTTAAATCCAGCAAATAAACCAGAAGCCAAACTATTTGAAAATAAGTATGAATACAACGAAATGCTGATTGAAAAAGACATCACTTTATATTCTTATTGTGAACATCATTTTGTGCCAATTATTGGAAAAGTTCACGTGGCTTATATCTCTAACGGACAGGTAATTGGCCTGTCAAAAATAAATCGGTTAGTGCAATATTATGCAAAACGACCACAAGTTCAAGAGCGATTAACAAACCAAATTGCAGAAGGTTTAAAAGAAGCATTACAATCTGACGATGTTGCCGTTATTATCGATGCAACACATCTTTGCGTTGCTTCGCGTGGCATTAAAGACACAAATACCAGTACAATTACTGCTCATTACTCGGGAAAATTTCAAAGCGAAAAGTAAAAAATGAGTTTATTTGTTTAACAAAATAATCAAGGAGATTTGCAGCTAGAGATTAAATCATTCGGTTATTTTAAATTGCCTAACGAAATACAATATGGAGTAAATAGTCAAAATGATTTTTCTATCATTTTGACTATTTATTATTGATAGCATTTTAGCTTTGCTTATATTTGTTCCTCAAAATAAATCATAGAGTGAGCGAAATTAATAAGCTAAAAATATTTAACGATCCCATTTACGGGTTTATTACAATCCCCAATGCCTTAATTTACGATTTAATCCAGCATCCGTATTTTCAGCGTTTGCGACGCATTTCTCAAATGGGATTGTCGTATTTAGTTTATCCCGGCGCAAATCACACCCGTTTTCATCACGCTTTGGGATGTATGCATATCATGCAAAAAGCGGTCGAAACCCTTCGTTTTAAAGGAGTTCTTGTTTCTAAGGAAGAGGAAAACGCCTTGTATATTGCTATTTTATTGCACGATATTGGTCATGGGCCGTTTTCGCACGCAATGGAAAAAAGCATTGTTGAAGATGTGCATCATGAATCTATTTCGTTATTGTTTATGAATCAATTGAATACCGAATTTAAAGGACAATTAAGTTTAGCTATTCAGGTTTTTAAGGGCGATTATCACAGAAAATTCATGTTGCAATTGATTTCGAGTCAGCTTGATATGGATCGAATGGATTATTTAAAACGAGACAGTTTTTATTCAGGTGTGGCAGAAGGAATGTTAATTCAGAACGATTAATTCAGATGATGAATGTGGTCGATGATGTGTTGGTCATTGAAGAAAAAGGAATTTATTCGGTCGAAAAATTCTTAATGTCAAGACGATTGATGTATTGGCAGGTTTATTTGCATAAAACAAGTTTAGTTGCTGAACTGATTTTGACAAAAATTTTGAAACGTGCCAAAGAACTGACTCAAAAAGGAGTTGTTTTGCCTTGTAGCGAGCCTTTAAGGTTCTTTATGCAGCACAAGATTACCTTTGAAACTTTTGACACTACAAATCTAAATTTATTTTCTCAATTAGATGATTTTGATATTATTAGTGCTCTAAAATCGTGGCAAAATCAAGATGATTTTATACTGTCATCCCTGAGTAAAATGATTATTAATAGAGATTTATTGAAAATAAAAGTAGGCAATGAAAAGGTGTCGGCAGCAGAATTTTATCTCTTAAAGGAGCGTTTTGCACTAAAAACGAATCTAACTTTGGACGAAACCAATTATTTTATTTTAAAGGTAAAATTAAAAGTCAAGCGTATAGCAAAGAAGCTGAGCCTATTCGGATTTTAAAAAAAGACCGAACCATTGAGGATGTTGTCGAAGTCTCTGACCAGTTGAATTTAAAGTCATTGTCTAAATTTGTAACCAAATATTATGTGTGTTTTCCAAAACAACTTGTTTAAAAACCTACATTTAAAATCTATTTTTTATATTTTTGTCGGATGAAACAAATCAGCCCATTTTTTTTGAATATAAGCAGAACATTATATAGAGCGTTCCATCTTATTCCTATTAAAAATATGATCAGATAAGATGAAATTTACAGCAGAGCAAATAGCGGGGATTTTAGAAGGAGAAGTCGTTGGTAATCCTTATGCCGAAGTGTATAAATTATCTAAAATCGAAGAAGGAACTGAAGGGTCACTTACTTTTTTGGCAAATCCTAAATATCTAAATCATATATACACTACACAAGCCACGATAACAATCGTCAACAACACCTTTATTCCTGAAGGCGAATTGACTACCACGCTAATAAAAGTTGAAGACGCTTATTTGTCTTTTTCAAAATTACTAGAATTTTACGATCAGGCAAAAAAAGAAAATAAAACGGGGATAGAACAGCCTTCATTTATTTCTGAAAGTGCTAAATATGGAGAAAATTTTTACCTAGGAAATTTTAGCTATATCGCTGAAAATGTGATTTTAGGCAAGAACGTAAAAATTTATCCTAATTGTTTCATAGGCGAAAATGTTATTATAGGCGACAATGTTAGTATTTTTGCCGGAGCAAAAATACATTCGGAGACGCAAATAGGGAACAATTGCAATATCTATTCAGGGGCTGTTATTGGGGCAGATGGTTTTGGTTTTGCACCAAATCCTGATGGCACATTTTCGAAAATTCCTCAAATAGGGAATGTGGTTTTAGAGGATAATGTCGATGTTGGAGCAAATACAACTATTGACAAGGCTACAATGGGTTCTACCATTGTAAGGAAAGGAGTGAAGCTGGATAATCAAATCCAGATTGGTCATAATGTAGAAATTGGAGAAAATACCGTAGTTGCCGCCCAAACAGGAATTGCGGGTTCGACAAAAATTGGAAAAAACGGAATGATTGGTGGTCAGGTAGGCATTGCGGGACATTTATCGATAGGGAATAATGTACGAATTCAAGCCCAATCAGGAGTTGGTAGAAACATCAAAGACAATGAAATAATTCAAGGAAGTCCAACATTTGGGTATAATGATTTCAATAAATCGTATGTTCATTTCAAGAATTTACCCAAAATTGTTTTAGAAATAGAAGAATTAAAAAAGCAAATATTAAACCAAAAAAATGGAAAAAATGGTTAAACAGAAGACCATCAAAACAGAAGTTTCGCTTACTGGTGTTGGATTACACACAGGAAAAGAAGTGAAAATAACTTTTAAACCAGCCCCAATAAATAATGGATTTACTTTTGTTCGAAAAGATCTAGAAGGACAACCTGTTATTGAAGCCGATGCCAATTATGTTGTAAACACACAAAGAGGAACCAATTTAGAGAAATTGGGAGTCAAAATTCAAACGCCTGAGCATGTTTTGGCAGCTTTGGTTGGTTGTGATTTAGATAATATCATCATCGAATTAGATGCTTCTGAGCTTCCTATTATGGATGGTTCTTCAAAATATTTTGTTGAAGCTATCGAAGAAGCAGGAGTTCAAGAGCAAGATGCCAAACGAAAAGTATATGTGGTAAAAGAAGTTATTTCTTTTACTGATGAAGAAACAGGCAGCGAAATTTTAGTCATGCCAAGCGATGATTATCAAGTTACCGCAATGGTAGATTTTGGTACAAAAGTACTTGGTACTCAAATGCTACGATGAAAAATATTTCTGAGTTTAAGGCAGAAATTGCCGACTCCAGAACATTTAGCTTTTTGCATGAACTAGAATCACTTTTAGAGGAAGGTTTAATAAAAGGAGGCGATTTGAATAACGCCATTGTGTATGTAGACAAGGAAATTTCTGAAAAAACAATGAATAATTTGAAAGTTGCTTTTGGAAAGGAAGAAATATCAGTAAAACCAAATGGTATTTTAGATAATCTAACATTACACTATCCAAATGAGGCCGCCAGACACAAACTTCTTGATGTCATTGGCGATTTATCATTAATTGGAACAAGAATTCAAGGAAAAGTAATTGCGAATAAACCGGGGTCATTTTGTTAATACGCAGTTTGCTAAAAAAATGGCAAAAATCATAAAAATTGAGCAAAGAAATCACGTTCCTGTTTATGATTTGAATCAAGAACCTTTGATGGATATTCATAAAATTATGTCGGTACTTCCACACAGACCCCCATTTTTGTTTATCGACAGAATAATCGAAATGTCGGAAAGTCATATCGTAGGATTGAAGAACGTGACAATGAACGAGCATTTTTTGTGGGTCATTTTCCTGGAGCACCAGTAATGCCAGGTGTAATAATTGTTGAAGCAATGGCGCAAACTGGAGGAATATTAGTACTAAGTACCGTTCCAGATCCAGAGAATTATTTGACTTATTTTATGAAAATTGACAATGTCAAATTTAAACATAAAGTATTACCGGGAGATACTTTGCTATTTAAATGTGATTTGATTACCCCCATTCGAAGAGGAATTTGTCACATGCAAGCCAATGCTTATGCCAATGGAAAACTCGTTGCAGAAGCAGAATTAATGGCACAAATAGCCAAAAAACAATAAATATAAATCGCCAAACAGTATTCCTTTTGTAAACAAGGTTTTGTTCAGGCCAAATAAAAACATACTAATGAATCAACCTTTAGCTTATGTTCATCCAGGAGCAAAAATTGCGAAAAACGTAGTTATTGAGCCTTTTACAACCATTCATAATAATGTTATCATAGGTGATGGAACTTGGATAGGTTCAAATGTTACCATAATGGAGGGAGCAAGAATTGGAAAAAACTGCAATATTTTCCCAGGAGCTGTCATTTCTGCGATTCCACAAGATTTAAAATTTGGCGGAGAAGATTCGTTGGCAATAATTGGCGATAATTGTACCATTCGAGAATGTGTAACCATTAATCGAGGGACAATTGCTTCGGGTCAGACAGTAATTGGTAATAATTGCTTAATTATGGCCGCAGCACATATTGCTCACGATTGTCATATTGGGAATAATGCAATTATTGTCAATGGCGTTCTTTTGGGAGGTCATGTAACGATTGGTAATTACGCCATTATTGGAGGTTTATCGGCGGTGCATCAATTTATTAGTGTGGGTGATCACGCCATGATTTCGGGAGGTTCGTTATTAAGAAAAGATGTTCCGCCCTTTACTAAAGCGGCAAAAGAACCCCTGTCTTACGTTGGAATCAATTCAGTAGGTTTGAGAAGACGTGGATTTACTTCCGAAAAAATAAAAGAAATTCAGGAAATATACCGGATTTTATATCAAAAAAATTACAATGTGACTCAGGCATTGGGAATTATCGAAGGCGAAATGGAGGCGACACCAGAACGCGATGAAATCATCGATTTTATTAGAAACTCATCAAGGGGAGTTATGAAAGGCTATACAGGGAATTACTAAATTAGGAATTAAAAATTACGAATTAACAAATAAAATAAAAATGGCATCTACATCAGATATTAAAAACGGATTGTGTATAAAATACAACAACGATATTTATAAAATTATTGAATTTCTTCACGTTAAGCCAGGAAAAGGACCTGCTTTTGTTCGTACAAAATTAAAAAGCTTGACAAACGGAAAAGTTTTAGATAATACTTTTTCGGCAGGACATAAGATTGACGAGGTTAGAGTTGAAAATCATAAATTTCAATATTTATATCCCGAAGGAGATTTGTTCCATTTTATGAATGTAGAAACTTTTGAACAAATTTCTTTAAACAAAAATATTTTAGATGCACCAGATTTATTAAAAGAAGGAGAAAGTGTAATGGTAAGCATAAATACAGAAACCGATTTACCTCTTTCGGTTGATATGCCTTCATCTGTTGTGCTCGAAGTGACTTATGCTGAGCTGGGAATTAAAGGAAATACAGCGACAAATGCTACAAAATCGGCTACGGTTGAAACTGGAGCAACAGTAAATGTTCCTTTGTTTATTAATGAAGGCGATAAAATTAAAATCGACACCACTTCTGGAAATTATATGGAGCGCGTTAAAGAATAGTCGAGAAATCACAAAGTCAAAAGATGAGTTTGTCGAGACTTTAATAAATTATGATCCTAGTAAAATCAAAATGAAATTCAATAAAACCTTTCGATTACAAGAAATTGCCAGCATTATCAATTGTGAGTATGTTGGCAATTCAGATTTTTTAGTCTCTGGAATGAATGAGATTCATGTTGTAAAAGCAGGAGATATTGTTTTTGTTGATCATCCAAAATATTATGAAAAAGCCTTAAATTCGGAAGCTACCACTATTTTAATTAATAAAAAGGTAGCTTGTCCTGAAGGGAAAGCATTGTTGATTTCGGATGATCCTTTTAGGGATTTTAATATTTTAACAAACTATTTTAAGCCTTTTCAGTTCGCTAGTGCCACAATTGCAGCTTCGGCTAAAATAGGAGAGGGAACAATAATTCAGCCCAATTGTTTCATTGGAAACCACGTGCAAATTGGAAAGAATTGTTTGATTCATTCGAATGTTTCCGTTTATGATTATACAGAAATAGGCGATAATGTGATTGTTCATGCAGGAACCATTCTTGGCGCAGATGCTTTTTATTATAAAAACGTCCCGAAGGATACGATCAATTAATCTCTGGAGGTAGAGTCGTTATTAAAGACAATGTTGGTATTGGCGCTCTTTGTACTATTGACAAAGGAGTTACAGGCGATACAACCATTGGCGAAGGTACAAAAATTGATAATCAAGTGCATGTTGGTCACGATACTGTCATTGGAAAAAAATGTTTGATTGCCTCGCAAACAGGAATTGCAGGTTGTGTAATTATCGAGGATGAGGTTACAATTTGGGGACAAGTGGGGACGACTAGCGGAATTACGATAGGAGCGAAGGCAGTGATTTTGGGGCAAACAGGGGTTACAAAATCAGTTGAAGGAGGCAAAACTTATTTTGGAACGCCAATCGAGGAATCTAGAGAAAAATTGAAACAACTTGCAAATGTTAAAAAGATACCAGAAATTCTGAGTAAAATAGATTCCCTTAGCACTGTTCTATAACCTATTAATCAAGAAAAATAAGAGTTGTAAAATGAGCGAATGATTATAATTTAGCTTTAAAAAACTGAATCCTAATTCCCAATAACTGTTTTCTATTTTATACTTTTGCAACACAATTAAAAAAACGACATAAAAATATATATCATGAGTGTTTTAGTTAATAAAGATTCCAAAATAATTGTTCAAGGTTTTACAGGAAGCGAAGGAACCTTCCATGCTTCTCAGATGATTGAGTATGGGACTAATGTTGTAGGTGGAGTTACCCCGGGAAAAGGAGGAACCACCCATTTAGATCGTCCAGTTTTTAATACCGTTAAAGACGCCGTAGATCAAGCAGGAGCCGATACCACTATTATTTTTGTACCGCCAGCTTTTGCTGCTGATGCTATTATGGAAGCTGCCGATTGCCGGTATTAAAGTGATTATTGCTATCACTGAGGGAATTCCTGTGGCTGATATGATCAAGCCAATAATTACATCAAAAATAGAAATTGCCGATTAGTTGGTCCAAACTGTCCAGGAGTAATTACTCCGGGAGAAGCAAAAGTGGGTATTATGCCGGGTTTTGTTTTCAAGAAAGGAACTGTTGGAATTGTTTCTAAATCAGGAACATTAACTTATGAAGCGGCTGATCAAGTGGTAACACAAGGATTGGGAATCACGACCGCAATAGGTATTGGTGGAGACCCAATTATTGGAACAACTACAAAAGAGGCTATCGAATTGTTTATGAATGACCCAGAAACGGAGTGTATTGTGATGATTGGAGAAATTGGAGGACAACTAGAAGCTGATGCGGCTAAATGGATCAAAGCGGATGGTAATCGTAAACCAGTCATTGGATTATAGCGGGGGAAACTGCTCCAAAAGGAAGAACAATGGGCATGCTGGTGCAATTGTTGGCGGTGCTGATGATACAGCCGAAGCCAAAAAACGCATTATGAGAGAATGTGGAATTCACGTGGTGGATTCTCCTGCCGAAATTGGAAAAAAAGTAAAAGAAGTGTTGGGTTAAATCTCAGGGTTTTAAATAACAAATTCCAAAATGCCTCACAAAATCGTGAGGCATTTTGATTAATAAATAAAAAATGTATAAAGAATTAAAAAAGTTCAAAGTCAAAAATCAGTTTAGTTTTTCAATTGATGATAGTTTAGAAGCAGTTTGTAACGCCACAGCAACAGGAAGCGGAATTTTCCTTGTTTATGCTGTTGATGGAGAAGAAAAAGAATTGCTTATGGTAGGTTCTACAGGAACGATTCAGAACGACGGAACTCTAAAAAGCAAAAACGGCGGATTGTTCGATAAAATTGTAAACGGTCATCAATTTGCGAAAACTGGAAGAAATATTCTTGGCCAGCACAAATGAAACTGGAAAAAATTGAAAGATTGGAAGTATATTGGTACGAAACTTTTAATGATAAAAACAAAGTAATTCCAACTTCATCGAAGGACAAATTTTACAGAATTTCTTGGACGAAAATGGTAAATTACCAAGATGGAATGTGGCTTTTTAGGCTATTTTGGGAATAATGAATTATATTTTTTAGAAAAGCTTTACTTAGGTAAGGCTTTTTTTATGTTACAATTTTATAAAACGCCTAAATAATCTATATTTGTAAATGAATTATTATGCAAGGTCTTTTTTTGACCTTGTAGGTATTTCAAATTAAAAAAATAAATCACACCTGTAAGGTTTTTGAGAAACCTTGTAGGATTAATAAAAATTAAATATGAAATTACTCGAAGGAAAAGTGGCCATAATTACTGGTGCAAGCCGCGGAATAGGAAAAGGAATTGCAGAAGTTTTTGCAAAAAACGGTGCAAATGTAGCATTTACATACAGTTCGTCTGTTGAATCAGCTTTGGCTTTGGAAAACGAATTGAATGCAATGGGCATTAAAGCCAAAGGGTATCAATCGAATGCTGCCGATTTTAACGAAGCACAAGCCTTTGTTGACGCTGTTTTAGCTGAGTTTGGAACGGTTGATATTTTAATTAATAACGCCGGAATCACAAAAGACAATTTATTGATGCGTATGTCCGAAGCTGATTTTGACCAAGTAATAGATGTAAACTTGAAGTCGGTTTTTAATATGACCAAGCAATTCAGCGTACATTTTTGAAACAACGTGCAGGTTCAATTATCAATATGAGTAGTGTAGTTGGGGTTTCTGGAAATGCAGGACAAACGAATTATTCAGCTTCAAAAGCGGGTGTTATTGGATTTACAAAATCAGTAGCATTGGAGTTAGGTTCTCGTAATATTCGTTGTAACGCCATTGCTCCAGGATTTATTGAAACCGAAATGACCGCAAAATTAAGCGACGAAGTGGTTCAAGGATGGAGAGACGGAATTCCGTTGAAACGCGGCGGAACTACCGAAGATGTTGCTAATGTGTGTCTTTTCTTGGCCTCGGATATGAGCGCATACATTACTGGACAAGTGCTGAATGTTTGCGGAGGAATGCTTACCTAAATTAAAAAATTTAATGATTAAAAGATTTTTATAACAGTAACTATTTAGATTTTTTCAATCTTTAAATTAAAAATATGACAACAAACGCTATTCTATTACTATTCATCGCTCTAATAATAGCAGGCGGTTTGTCGTTTTTTCAATATTATTATAAAGCCAAAACGAAGTCGAATATGAACTTAGTTTTGGCTTTTTTGCGATTTTTATCCATTTTTGGGCTATTACTGTTGTTGATTAATCCAATAATTTCAAGAAGTACTTTCGAAATTGTAAAAACTCCTTTGCCGATTGTTGTTGACAATTCGAGTTCCATTACCGATTTAAAAGCCAAAGAAATAGTGTTGGATGCATACAAAAAGCTATCAGAAAACAAGAAGCTACAAGAAAAATTTGAGGTGCAATCCTATCGATTTGATAATGATTTTCAACAATCGGAAAAATTTGATTTTAAAGGGACACAAACCAATATCGATGGTGTGGTCAAAAATCTAAAAAGCATATATAAAAATGTAGCTTTTCCTACGGTTTTGATTACCGATGGAAACCAAACTTCGGGCAATGATTATGAATATAGTTTTGATGTAAATAGCAAAGTTTACCCAATAGTCGTTGGAGATACCACTACTTTTTTGGATTTAAAAATAATGCAATTGAACGCTAATAAATATGCTTTTCATAAAAATAAATTCCCTGTCGAAGTGTTTTTGCAGTATTCAGGCAGCAAAAGTGTAAAAGCTAATTTTAGCATTTCACAAGGAAATTTAGTTTTGAGTAAGCAAAATGTTTCTTTTTCGCCTTCGAAAAAATCGGCAATTATAAACGTTTTACTTCCTGCTAGTAAAGTAGGGTTGCAAGTGTTTAAAGCTGCAATCTCTTCAAATGAAAAGGAAAAAAACACCTATAACAATACTAAGAATTTTGCCGTTGAGGTAATTGATCAAAAACAAATGTGGCATTAGTTTCGGCAATAAATCATCCCGACATTGGAGCATTAAAACGGGCTATTGAGACAAATTCACAACGGAAAGTTATCGTTGTTAAGCCTAATGATATTAGTAGTTTGACAGATTTTGATGTTTTACTATTGTACCAGCCAACGACTGAGTTTAAGTTGGTTTTTGAAAGAATAAGTTAGCCAAAAGGAACACTTTTATTATCACTGGAGTGAATACGAATTATGATTTTTTGAACCAACAGCAAAGTGATTTAGCTTTTAAAATGAGTGAACAAAAAGAAGATTATTCGGCTGAATTTAATGCACAATTTAATCTTTTTGCGATGGAGAATTTGGGCTTCGAAAATTTCCCGCCTTTGCAAAATGCTTTGGAACGGTAACTACAAATGGAACTGTTTCTACCTTACTCTATTCGAAAATCAGAACTATTGCAACCCATTCGCCTTTATTGGCTTTTGCCGAAAATCAGGGAAAACGGTCTGTCTTTCTTTTGGGAGAAAATAGTTGGAAATGGCGTTTGCAAAGCCATGTAGAAAATCAATCTTTCGAAAAATTCGATATTTTTGTGGATAAAATCATTCAGTATTTAGCTTCTGAAAATTCGAAAAAAGCCTTGGTTGTTAATCACGAAAATTTTTATAATTCGGGAGAAAAGATAGAAATATTGGCACAATATTTCAATAAAAACTACGAATTTGACGAAAAAGCACGCTTGACTATTTCTCTAACTAATGTCAAAACAAGACAAGTTAAAAATTATGATTTACTCAAAGGAAATCATTTTTTTAAAGCAAATCTTGATGGGTTGTCTGCTGGAACTTATCATTTTTCAGTAAAAGAATTGGGTTCGAATACAACTTACAACGGTCATTTTGAAATTTTAGATTTCGACATCGAAAAACAATTTGTAAATCCGGATGTTGTAAAACTGAAACAAGTAGCAGCGCAAACTCAGGGCAAAATTTATTATTCTAATCAGGTTGATGCATTGATAAAATGTCTTTTGGAAGATGAAAATTATAAGTCAGTTCAGAAAGATGTGGTAACAAAAACGCCTTTGATAGATTGGGTTTGGTTGCTGATTTTAATCGCAACTTTGCTTTCTGCCGAATGGTTTATCCGAAAATATAATGGCATGTTGTAGGTAGTGGCTATGGCATAATGTTGTATTTTAAAATCGAATAGAAAGTATAAATTGCTGATTATGAGTTTTTTATTGCTATTGGTTCGTTCGACTTTATGATATTTAAACTTTCGGCTTATTTAGGATTGGTTTAAATGGATTAATTATCTAATCTTTGTAGCATAATAATAACCCGTTGGGTGTGATTATCGCATCAAAAACTAATTACACCCAACAGGTTAATAATATTTTTAGATTGAAAGCACCTCAAAATACAATTCAGAAAGAAGTTCCCTATTACTTTAAAATAAAAAAAAGAAATCAACGAATTATTTTTATTCTGTTGCTGTTATTTTGTACAACTTCTTTGGTTTCTCCTCCGATAGCGCTACTATTGGGATTAATTGTCGCTAATCTGTCGGGGCATCCGTTTTTGAGTTTAAACCATAAAGCAACCCATATTTTGTTACAGTTTTCAGTAGTAGGTTTGGGTTTTGGAATGAATGTAAACAATGCATTTTTGGCAGGTAAGGAAGGTTTTTTCTTTACGATTGTATCGATTATTAGCACATTGATTTTGGGAAGTTTATTGGGCAAATGGTTTATTATTGATAAGAAAACTTCGCATTTAATTTCATGTGGAACTGCTATTTGTGGTGGAAGTGCCATTGCAGCTATTGCACCAGTAATAAAATCGGACGAAAAGCAAACTTCGGTAGCTTTGGGAGTGATATTTATTCTGAATTCGGTTGCTTTATTTTTGTTTCCAGTTGCAGGTCATTGGTTAGGATTATCACAAAAAGAATTTGGGTTGTGGTGTGCCATTGCTATTCATGACACAAGTTCAGTTGTAGGTGCCGCCAATAAATATGGATTTGAGGCCTTACAAATTGCAACAACGGTAAAACTAGCCCGAGCCTTATGGATTATTCCAATTGCTTTGATTACTTCGGTAGTATTCAAAAATGAATCAATAAAAATCAAGATTCCTTATTTTATTGGGTTGTTTATTCTGGCAATGTTGATAAATACCTATGTTCCGAAAGCAGTCTTAATTGCCCCTTATTTAGTTTCTATCGCTAAAACTGGACTTTCTTTAACCCTATTTTTAATTGGAGCAGGATTGAATAGAAGAATATTAAAAACAGTTGGATTTAAACCTTTATTTCAAGGTATTTTGCTTTGGGGGTTTATTGCAATAGCTTCGCTTGTAGCGATTATGTATTTCAATTAAAAGATTAGATTAATGTTGGAATGTTTTTCTTTTGATTATATGAAATTTTAGCCTTATATAATCATACCATTGCGCAACCAAAAGGAGGAAAGCGGCAAAAAGGAGTGTTTTTATTTCGAGGAAATGATACATAAAACCTCCAGAAAGGCAACCTAAGAAAAAGAAGGTAATGATAGACAATCGCAAATAAATACTTGTTCTGAGTTTTTTAGTTCCCTCTGGTTTTTTATAAAAAAACAACTGGGATAATTCTATCCCCAAATCGGTAAAAGTCCTGTTAAATGGGTTGTTCTAACAGTCGATTTAGAGATGTTTGTGACCAATGAATTTTGGATTCCCATTGCAAAAAGCATGAAAAAGGCAGTTAATTTTCCATTAAATGATTCTATGCCAGATTGGGTTCCGAAAACACCAACGCTTACTAAGACTATTATTTCTAAAGTAATTGGAATTATATGTGAAAACTCCGCATTTTTAGGGATACAAATTCTGCTAAAAAACTAGAGGTAAAAGAACCAATGAGGAAACAAATTGTAAAAATAAAAAATGTAATTGCAGCCACATAGTTATGTTTCAGAATTTCTTCAGCAAAAAAAAGCAAAATGGCCGGTTACATTTGTGGTCAAGGTTTTTACAGCCAAAACACCAGTAATATTTACTAATCCTGCCACAAATGACAACAAAGTTGCTAATCTTAGATTATGTGCAAAAGTTCTGTTTTTTCCTTTGTGGCGAAACATAGTTTTTATTTTTGATACTTCTTTTTCTTCAACATATCCGAGGCGGTTTGGTAATAAGAAATGGTTTCATTGATTAAATCAGGCCTTGCTTTTTCTAATGGTTTTTGGTCATACATTAATTGAAATTCAACTCCAATTTTAGGATTTGGCACTAGATTTAATTGTAATTGCTTGGTTTGTTGTTTTGGCGAGATGATAGTTAAAATAGTATCTTTCATTAAGCCTAAATTCTGATAAGTAGCTATTAAAGCTCTTGGCTTATAATCTGATTTTAAAACATCTTGTCCAAAGAATTTGCTTTGGTAATTAAAATTCAACAAGCCAAAAACGGTTGGCATGACATCTATTTGTGACATTAGATTCGTGTAATGGGCTGGTTTAATATAATTTGGTGCATATACCAAAGCGGGAATTCTGTATTTGTCTATGGGAAGCTCTGTTTTTCCAGCACTTGAGGCACAATGATCGGCAAGAATTACAAAAGGGTATTGCTAAACCAGGCTTGTTTTTTTGCCATTTCGAAGAATTTCTTAATTGAATAATCGGTATATTTTACCCCACCATCCCGAGATTTTGCGTTACCTGGAATGTCAATTTTGTTATTAGGATAGGTAAAAGGGCGATGATTGCTTACCGTCATAATATGATTAAAGAAGGGTTTGTTTTCCTTGGCTTCCTCATTCATTACCTTAATTGCTTTATTGTACATATCTTCATCACAAACGCCCCAAATGTTTTGGAACGTAATTTCGCTAGGTTGAAATGTTTTTTTATCTACAATAGCATAGCCATTTCCGCCAAAAAAGTCTTGCATATTATCAAAAAAAGCATCGCCTCCATAGAGGTATTTTACGGTATATCCTTTTTGTTTAAAAACACTCCCTGTCGAAAATTTGGCTTTATTATCTTTACGTTTTACCACACTTTCGCCTGCAGTTGGAGGCAGGCATAAGGTTACGGCCTCAAGACCACGAACAGTTCTATTTCCTACGGCATAAAGGTTTGTAAAGACTAAACTTTTTGTTGCCAAATCATCTAAAAATGGGGTCAGGTTTTTTTCATTGCCATACATTTTCATAAACTCGGCACTATAACTTTCGATGGTTATTAAGACTACGTTTTTATGATTTTCGGCAGCCTTATTTTGAATTTCTCTTAGGGTTGTTGTGCCCGAAATAGTAGGTATTTGTTGGCTTAATAACGCATAAGCTTCTTTTTCGGGTAGGGTTTTATAAATTTAAAATAATCTAATTCGCTGTTCATGAAAGCCAAATAGAATTTATAAATGCCATTGGATTGCAATTCATTCGAAAAAGTATTTTGTGAATTTTCTTTGGTAGATAAAAACGGAATTGCCAGCAGTGAAAATCCAAACAACGCCAAATAAATTCCAGATATTTTAATTTTTTCTGCGAAAGTTGGAATCATTTCGATGTAATTTTTAGACCTTTTTACGATGAAATAAGTCGCTAGACCAGCAAGAATAAACAAAGCCGAAAATAACGGAATAACAGGATAAGATTGCATAATGTTTCCGATTACTTCATTGGTGTAAACCAAATAATCAACAGCTATGAAGTTGTATTTTACTCCAAATTCATTCCAGAAAAAATATTCGCTAATTGCATTTTGAAGAATGAGTAAAACATACAAGAACATGACAAATGTGAAAAGCCAAAACCTAATTTTGTTTCGGTATTTTGGTAGAAATAGAAATAAGCCAAATAAGAGGGTTTTTATAGCTATAAAACTAATCCCTATTTCGGGTAAAGCTCCTCCATATTCATTGAGAATTGTGTTGAAAAAGGAGACATAAATTAGTAAGCATAATAAGACTCCAAATAGGACATAACCAATTGGTTTTAAGTATTTTGAATTGGATATAAAAATAAGGTAAAGCCACAAAAAACCACTAGCTATAATAAAAATAAAAGTGTCTGACAGCATCCCAAGAGTGATTATTTTTAAGACATCGATCGCAGTAAATGTTGCTTGGGTAATGGGGTGGAAAAGTAAAACGAATCGCAAAAGAACACTTACCAAAAGATACAAAAGGATAAGGTTGTAAAAGGGAGAGAATTTTTTTGAAAATGACATAACAAATTATTTTCTGCGAAAATAAGTAATTTGCTATAATAAAAGCTTGGGTTGCTACTGTATTTGACTGTAATAGAGCTTTTTTCTTATACAATTATGCTATTTGGAGAAAAATAGATCATTAGGCTGATTTTTATTAAAATAGTTTTTCGAAATACTTTCTGTTTTGTATAGAATATCTCAATTTAGTATTAGATTTATGCATTGGGTAATAAACTTCAAAATATAAATTAAAGCTTGATTATTATGAATACTAAGAGCCGACTAACGTTGATGAGTTTTCTTCAGTTTTTTGTTTGGGGTGCTTGGTTAATTACCGTTGGGAATTACTGGTTTGAAAACAAGCAATGGAGTGGAGCCGAGTTTGGGGCTATATTTTCGACCTTAGGGCTTTCGTCTATTTTGATGCCCGCATTGATAGGTATTATTGCTGATAAATGGGTAAATGCCGAAAAAGTATACGGAATACTACATATTTTGGGCGGTTTAGCACTTTGTTATATTCCTCAAGTTGAGAACCCAACAAGCTTTTATTGGGTTATTTTTGGAGCGATGTTGTGTTATATGCCAACGATTTCATTGTCAAACTCATTGGCGTTTAAAATTTTAATCGACAATGAGTACGATGTGATAAAGGTTTTTCCTCCTATACGAGTTTGGGGAACTGTTGGCTTTATTACCGCCATGTGGATTACTAATTTATCAGGAAATAAGGCTACTGCGGGTATGTTTTATATAGCTGCTTTTGCTGCTTTTGTATTAGGAATTTACTCTTTTACTTTACCCAAATGCCTTCCGCAAAGGCAGAGTACAACAAATGTTGCCTTTGTAGAATTGTTAGGATTAGATGCTTTTAAATTATTTTCTTCTTATAAAATGGCATTGTTTTTTATTTTCTCGATGTTTTTGGGAGCAGCTTTACAATTAACAAATATGTATGGAGATGTGTTTTTATCTGAGTTTGGTAAGATTCCAAAATATGCAGATAGTTTTGTAGTGCAAAAATCGACTTTAATCATGTCGATTTCCCAATTTTCTGAAACTATATTTATAGTAGCAATTCCGTTTTTCTTGAGGCGATTCGGAATCAAAAAAGTCATGTTAATTTCAATGTTGGCCTGGGCTTTACGATTTGGCTTCTTTGCTTATGGCAATCCTTCTATTGGGGGGACTTTTTTAATTATTATGTCGTGTGTCGTTTATGGAATGGCATTCGATTTCTTTAATATTTCGGGCTCACTATTTATCGAAACCACTACGAATCCAGCGATTCGTTCTAGTGCTCAGGGATTGTTTATGGTAATGTCTAATGGTTTTGGTGCCTTTTTTGGGGGCATCATAAGCGGACGAGTTATTGATCAATTTTTTACCCACAATGGTGTGCGGGATTGGCAGGCTATCTGGCTAAGTTTTGCCAGTTATGCTTTGGTTGTTGCTATTGCTTTTGCAATTTTGTTTAAGCACAAACACAATGCTACGGCATTAGAAAAAGTGATTCGGTAAGAAGTTCTTTTATATTTTAAACTCGATTGCTTTTTATCTTGTCAATGGTATTAAAAAACGATTGAAAATGGAATGCTCATAGCTATTAAAAGAGTTTTAGAAAGAGCGTTTTTCTAAGTGCCTTTTTTTGCAAAAGGGAGCAATCTATTTTTTTTCATAGTTTTGTTGTAAGCAGTATGAATATATTTTTTAAACACTTATTTTTGTTTATTGATGCTATTTGAATCCAGATAAATAAGTCTTTAAGTTACGTAAAATGCCATCAATAACAAGTTTATACAAGCAAGTACAATAATAAAGGTAATACTATTTGTGACCTAATAATAAATTTTACATATATGAAAAATAAATTTCGAAGCGGAATCGTGCTGATTGCTTACATCGGAACCTGTGTTTCCCTATGGGCACAAACTACGGAAAATAATAATCTTTATTCCTTTTCTAAAGATGGCACCGAGTGCATTGTGCATAAAGATGAATTGATACGTCCGTGGCTTAATCGTTTAGGGAACGATGTTTTTTTTACATGGATTACACAAAATGGCTATATTGAAAGTTTTATGACCGATGCAGGTATCAATGGATTGGTGAATCCTCAAACGGTTTCGGGGCATTTTTATTTACGAGACAATGATTCTAATGAATTTACTTTGCTCAACGAGACTAGTGAAAAAGGGGACTGGCAATCTGTAATTGGATTGGGGTATAATGAGCTTTCAAAAAAAGCACTTGGACTGGAAACAAAACTTACTTATTTCATTCCAAGGAATGACAACCTGTTGGTTATCTTGGCAGAAGTAACAAATAAAGGAGATAAAGCAAAAAATATTTCCCTTTTCTCTCAAGTAGAATGGGAGTATTGGAGATCAGAAAAAAAAGGACGATCATCCTACTGATGGTCTAGGAGGAAGTCAGGCTAATCTCTATAAGAGGGTTAATTTGGACGGAAATATTATGTATGCCGAGACTAATAATTGGCGTTCAACAGGAGAATGTATTCCTTGGCCGTTTGTGGGCTATTTGGCTTCAAGTGAGAAAGTAAATGCTTTTGAAACTTCTACAGAAAAATTCTTTGGCCCTAAACATAATTGGTATGCACCAAAGTCCATTCAAATAGGGAAATTAAGTGATACTCCATTTCAAAATTATGACGAATTCCCATATGGAGTATTGCAATCCAACCTGAGCATAGCACCAGGTCAGACTAAAAAAGTGGTTATCACGCTTGGTATGGAAAGAAATCGAGAACAGGTACAAACTACTGTTTCTAAATACAACAATCTGGAATATGCCGAAGCACAATTACAAGAAGTCAAGACGTTCTATCGTGATTTAGTAGAAAAAAGCAATTACAATTAATACTCCTGACAAAGCAAATGATAGGATTATTAATATTTGGACAAAATACCATTGGAGACAATTTTTGAAAAAAGATTTGGATACCAATAGTCTTGGTTCTGGTTTTTGGGCTTATGGATTAGAAGATTCAAATTTATGGTTGCATCCCGAGGTAACTTTGGTAGGATTGGATATGGATTGGTAAAAAAATCTTTGGTAAATATTTTACTCAGCAACCAAATTCCAGATTCCAAAAACACCAATATATTTATGGGACCTCCAGCGATGTTGGATAAGGATATTAATCAAAAATGGCCTCCGAAAGAGATTGAAAAGGGAAGGGCTGTTCCTCATCATCATTGGCTTTATGTTTATTGTCTTAATTTATATTATTATTTACTTGAGACTGGTGATTTTAAATTTTGAATGAAAAAGTGCCTTATATTGATGGATCACAAGATACGGTTTGGGAACATATAAAAATGGGGTTAGAAGCTTCAAGTATGGTTATTAATGAGCGAGGATTGGCAACTATTCCAAAAGGTGTTGGCGATTGGATGGATGAATTTACCAAAATAAGCAAAGATGGAAAGGCAGAAAGTACTATGTTAGCGGCAGAGATGGCATATATCCTTAAAGGTTTTTCTGAAATAGCAGAAAAAGTAGGAAAAAAAGAAGATAGTGCGCGATGGATGACTTTGTATCATAAAATTGAAAAAGGGATAAACGATTATGCTTGGGATGGTGAATGGTACACCCGAGCATTTAGCGATAGAACATCACCTCCCCAACCAGTAGGAAGTAGTAAAAATGAGGAAGGAAAAATATATCTAAATGGTCAATCTTGGCCAATTATTGCAGGAGTTGCTCCATTAGACAGAAAAAATAAAGCATTAGACGCCATAGATAAATACTTAACGAGTGACTATGGAGCTCTTGTATTTTGGCCATCTTATAATAAATTTGTCGATTATATTGGCACACAGTCCATTTATAGTCCTGGTTTTAGAAATGCAAACATTTACTTTAGACCAGCAGGGTGGGCTGTTATGGCTGCTGCAATGGGAGGCAGAGCTGATTTAGCTAATAAACTATATAATTCGACTAGTTTGTCTGAAAGAAGCAAAGATATAAACAGGTATTTATTAGAGCCTTATGCCTATCCAGAAAATTATATTGGACCAGATCACGCTAGAGCTGGAGAAGGTCAATTTCACTGGTGTTTTGGAGAAGGTACAGGATGGATGTGGTATTCTTATGTTTCTTATATTTTGGGTGTCAGAGCTTCACTCGATGGACTTACAATAGCCCCAATGATTCCTAAAGATTGGGATGGTTATGAAGTTAAAAAACCTTTTAGAGGAGCTATCTATGAAATTAAAGTAAAAAATCCAAACCATCAATCTCAGGAGTTAAATGGATAAAAGTAGATGGTAAAAAAATCGAGGGGAATACTATAAAACCACTCAAAGATGGTAAAACCCATATTGTGGACGTATTGATGGGGTAATAAATTAACTAAGAACAGGAAAATCGTAAACAGAAGATATGGCTTTGGAATTTTTGGAGATTAATTTTGAAGTTTTGATTCTTAAATTTGATAATGTGCTAAATTAAGATTTAGCCTAAAAAAAATAAAACTATGTGTAAAAAATATATGCTGTCCTTATTGATAGTACTGCTATTTTCGAGTATTGAAGTGATGTATGCACAAACAGTAGAAAAAGGCCCTTGGTGGCCACATCCTATATGGGGCGCAGGCGACCAATCAGGAGGGTCAAATTGGATAACTCCCAAAAAAATACTCGAAGCGATGACATTGGTCAAATCTGGGAAAGTATATGAACTTGGGCAAGTATACGAATCTGAAATGCCTTTGTTTGGCAAGCGAAGTTATGAGATTAAAACAAATCCAGACGGTCCTTCTGGAGGTCCTGGAGGAAAAAACCAAGTGGTATTTAATGAAGAGTTTTTAGCTACCGAAATAGGTCAAGTAGGTACCCAGTTTGATGGACCAGGGCATATAGGTACTCGGGTAACATTTGAAGACGGTTCAGTTAACGATGTTTATTATAACGGATTTACAGGAAGTCAAATGTACGGACCACATGGACTTCGTAAATTAGGTATTGAAAATATTAAGCCTATTATAACTAAAGGTGTTTTGATTGATATTGCCAGCTATAAAGGGGTAGAAGTACTCGCTAATAGTTATGAAGTAACGTTAGAAGATGTAAGGGGAGCTATGAAAAAACAAGGACTTGATGAAAATGTCATTGAAGACGGAGATGCTATTTTTTTTCGATACGGATGGTCAAAGTGGTGGGGAGATCCTAAAAAATCTAATGAAAATCCTCCTGGTATAGGCTTGGAAGTGGCTCGATGGGTCGTTTCTAAGAATGCTTCAATGGTAGGTTCTGATCAGTATGGGACAGAAGTCGCGCCATATCCTAATCCCGAATTATCAGCTCCAGTGCATCAATACTTAATTAACCATAACGGTATATTTAATTTGGAGAATCTTAAATTTGAAGAGCTGGTAAAAGATAAAACTTACCAATTCCTATTTATATTTACACCAATCAGGTTTAAAGGCGCAACAGGGTCGCCAGGACGTCCCATCGCAATTAAATAAAATAATGGCAATGAAATTCTTATAATAAAGAAATGAAAAGAATGAGTTTGAAACTTTGAGAAGCAAAGTGAAGAAATAATAAATTTGATTATTGCAAAACCAAACGCAAACAATAAACTTGTTGTAGTAAGCAAAATGCATGATGAATTACTCGATTTTTCTGATAAGAATGGAGGTTTAATTCCTTTTTTTCACCCCTCTTGTTTCGTATAAAAAATAAATATAGGTATAAGCGTTTAGGTCGCAAATAAATTATCTTTGTCAATGACAGAGCGCAATATTTTCAGAGGAGTGAATTCAATAAAATTTAACCAAGATTTAAAGAAGATAAGGATTGTTTAGAATATTTATCTGAGATAAAATGGCTTAGTGGCTATAATTGTAAACGATGTAATAATGATAAATTTGGGAAAGGAAAAAACATCCATAACCGACGTTGTACCAAGTGCCGATATGATGAAAGTCCAACAGCAGGAACTATGTTTGAAAAGCTTAAATTTTCAATACTAATAGCCTTTCATATTGTTTTCAAAATAAGTACGAAGAAAAAAGGGATGTCTTCTTTAGAATTAAGTAATGAATTTGAACTTCGACAAATGACCTGCTGGGCATTCAAACAAAAACTACAGCAAGTAATGAAGAGCAGTCTAAAAAGCCCATTAACAGGGGTTATTCACGTTGATGAGTTTGTGATTGGAGGTCCAGAAGAAGGTAAAAAAGGAAGGAGTAAAGGGTTGAAAAATTAATTGTCTTGGCTGTTGAAATTTTAGAAGATGGTGTTGGTCGAGCTTACGCTGAGGCTATTGAACATTCTTCGGCAATAGAATTAGGTGCTTTCTTAACCAAATATGTTTCAAGCGAGCGGAAGTAGTTTCGGATAAATGGAAAGGTTACACACCTTTAAAAAGGAGTTTAAAAATTTGAAACAAGTTGCATCAGAAGATGGAAAGAACTTTAAAGAGCTACATATACACATAATGAATATAAAAGGATGGCTCCGAGGAATTCATCACCATTGCAGTAAAGACCGTATGCAAAATTATCTTGATGAATACCATTTTAGATACAACAGAAGGTCAAATATGGATACAATATTCGATGTGTTAATAAGAAAGATGGTGAATTGTAAATAAATATCAATAAAATAAGCACTTAACAAGTGCGAACTAAACGCTTATACCTAAATAAATAAATAAAAATAGTCATTCTAAACGGACATTGTGTTATTTTTGCGATGAACGCTTTAAAATTGAAACTCATCATTATGCCAAAAAAAATAATTCCTCCTGTCGCCAAAATAATTCCTACTACATTAGAAAAATTCGGCAAAGTTAGAATTGACAACTATTTTTGGTTAAATGACAGAGAAAACCCCGAGGTTATTGATTACTTAAAAAAAGAAAACGCTTACTACAAAAAAATGACTGCCCATACGAAGGGATTTCAAAAGGAATTGTTCGAAGAAATGAAAGGTAGAATTAAGGAAGATGACGAATCGGTTCCTTATTTGTATAACGGATATTACTACATTACTCGTTTTGAAAAAGGAAAAAACTACCCTATTTATTCCAGAAAAAAAGAAAGTCTTTCGGCAAAAGAAGAAATCTTGTTCGATTGCAATAAGTTGTCAAAAGGACATTCTTATTTTCAGTTAGGAGGTTTGAGCATCAGTCCTGACAACAAATTAGCTAGCTTTTCTGTCGACGTTGTTGGAAGAAGGATTTATACTATTCGGATAAAGAATTTAGAGACTGGTAAAGTACTTTCGGATACAATCGAAAAGGTTACAGGAACTGCTGTTTGGGCAAATGATAATAAAACGATTTTTTATTCTAGTCAAGATGAGATTACCTTGCGTTCCGATAAAATTTTTAAGCATAAATTAGGCACAAATCAAGCGGATGATGCCTTGGTTTATTTTGAAAAAGACGAAACTTTTAGTGTTGAAATTGCTAAATCTAAGTCCAGAAAGTATTTAGCAATCGAATCCGAAAGCACACTAACTACCGAATATCGAATAGTAGAAGCCAATAATCCTGATGGAAAATTCAGGGTTTTTCAAAAACGGGTTCGTGGTTTAGAGTACAGCATTAACCATTATGGAGATAGTTTCTATATCTTGACCAATAAGGATAAAGCAACAAATTTTAAGTTGATGAAAACGCTGGAAATAGCAACTTTTAAGGAAAATTGGACAGAGGTTATTCCGCATCGTGAGAATGTTTTATTAGAAGATATCGAAATTTTCAAGAATTTTTTGGTTGTAGAAGAGCGTTTTAATGGTTTGAACAAAATCAAAATTATACCGTGGAGCGGAAAAGGGGAGTATTATTTGCCTTTTGAGAGCGAAACTTATACAGCCTACACAACGACCAATGTCGATTTTGATACTGATATTTTGCGTTATGCTTATCAATCGATGGCAACACCTTCGTCAGTAATTGATTTTAATATGAAAACTAAAATCAAAGAAATCAAGAAAGAGCAAGAGGTCTTGGGAGGTAAATTTGATAAAAACAATTACACCGAAGAGCGAATTTGGGCTACTGCAAAGATGGAGTAAAAGTTCCGATTTCAATGGTTTATAGAAAAGGATTGGAGAAAAATGGCAAGAATCCTTTGTTGCAATATGCTTATGGTTCTTACGGACATTCTATGGATGCTACTTTTTCGTCGACCCGATTGTCATTACTTGATAGAGGATTTATTTTTGCTATTGCTCATATTCGTGGAGGAGAAGATTTGGGAAGGCATTGGTATGAAAGTGGAAAATTGTTGAAAAAGAAAAACACGTTTACTGATTTTATTGATTGTTCTAACCATTTAATAAATCAAAACTATACCTCTTCAGAGCATTTGTATGCCGAGGGTGGTTCGGCTGGTGGATTATTGATGGGAGCGATTGTAAATTTAGAACCAAAATTATATAAGGGAATTATTGCTCAAGTACCATTTGTAGATGTGATTACAACAATGCTAGATGAAAGTATTCCATTAACAACAGGGGAATATGATGAATGGGGGAATCCAAACATTAAAAAATATTTTAAATATATGGCCTCCTATTCGCCTTATGATAATGTAAAAAAGCAAAATTACCCCAATATGTATGTTTCCACGGGCTTGCATGATTCGCAAGTACAGTACTGGGAACCAGCTAAATGGGTAGCTAAGTTGCGAAGTATTAAATCGGGTAATTCGTTATTATTTCTCGATACAAATATGGATGCTGGCCATGGTGGTGCCTCGGGACGATTTGAGGCAATTAAAGAATTAGCTAAGGAATTCAGTTTTTTGTTAGATTTAGAAAAAATTGAAAAGTAATTCAAAAATTTTTGTTAAATTTGCGAGGATTTCAGGTTAAATTAAAAAGTGTCCTTGATTAACTATTTTTTTATGAAAGAAGAAATTAATGCTTATAATAATATTTTAGAGTTAATAGGTAATACACCACTTATTAAGCTAAATAAGGTTACCGAAGGATTTAAAGGAAATTTTTACGCAAAGGTAGAAGCTTTTAATCCTGGTCATTCCACTAAAGATAGAATAGCTTTATTCATAATTGAAGAGGCCGAGAAGAGAGGGATTCTCTCCCCAGGGGATACTTTGATAGAGACTACTTCTGGAAATACAGGTTTTAGTTTGGCAATGGTAAGCATTATAAAGGGATATAACTGTATTTTGGCAGTAAGTTCAAAATCCTCAAAAGACAAAATCGATATGCTTCGCAGTTTAGGAGCAAAAGTATATGTTTGTCCAGCTCACGTTTCTGCCGATGATGAGCGATCTTACTACAATGTTGCCAAGCGCTTACACGAGGAAACCAAAGGATCCGTATACATTAATCAGTATTTTAATCAACTCAATGTTGATGCACATTATAAATCAACTGGACCAGAAATTTGGGAACAAACTAATGGTAAAATCACACATTTAATTGCTTGTAGCGGAACCGGAGGAACAATTTCTGGAACTGCAAAATTTTTGAAAGAACAGAATCCAAATATTAGAATCTTAGGAGTAGACGCTTTTGGTTCTGTCCTAAAAAAATACCACGAAACAAAAGAATTTGACAATAATGAAATTTATCCTTACCGAATCGAAGGTTTAGGAAAAAATTTGATTCCATCAGCCACAGATTTTGAAATTATCGATTATTTTATGAAAGTGACCGATGAGGAGAGCGCACATGCAACTAGAGAATTGGCAAAAAAAGAAGGTTTGTTCGTGGGTTATACTTCTGGAGCAGTTCTTCAGGCTATAAAACAATATGCAGAAGAGGGAGAATTTGATGAGAATAGCAATGTAATTGCCATTTTTCCTGATCATGGCTCTCGGTATATGAGCAAAGTATTTAGTGATGATTGGATGAATGAACAAGGCTTCTTTGATAGTATCAATGAGGAAGAAGCACAAAAAATTGAATTTATAGGTTCTACTGGGTTTTGTGTGAAAAGCCATTTAAGTCTCCGTGAAAAAATAGGATAGCGGTTCTGAAATTTTGCTTATTTCTGTATCCACGTCCTATTCGTTTTAGTTCTTCAATTGCTCCGTTTATTCTTTCTGCTCTAGCATTATTAGAGCCTGTTACTATTGCATTTAATATTCCTTGAAAATGCCTGTCGAACATTTTTACTACTTCTACTATTTCTGGAATCTTACTATAAAGGGCACTTCGTCTCCAATTTGCTAGTATTAAAAAAGCATTTTCTTTGGTTTTCTGCCTAAATTGTATGTCTCTAAAATTCTCTTTTATTCTCCATGCTTTAGAGACCTCATAATTCACTTTGTCGATGGATTCAAATATAATTCGTTGTTTTTCAGTCATATTAGAGATGTCTTTTAACCAAATGTACTTTGTCTTTTTTAATTCTTCTACCTCACGAACTTCTCTTCTTCGGACTTTATCAACGGCTTTGTTGAGATAGCCTACTAAATGAAAATTATCATGGCAATGAATCGCTTTTTCGAAGTGTGTTTTTGCTCCATATATAAAAGCATCCCACATATCTGTGCATATCGTTTTTACCTCATCACGCTGGTCTTTAGTGAGCTTGTTGCAAAGTTTGTCAACACTTTCTTTGGTTCTACCCTCAACAACATCTATAATACCATTGATTTTATAAAATAGTCCAAAACACTCGAAACATTTTTTTTATTCACATTGGACTAAAATATAAAAATCGTATATTTGGCTTAAGAAAGAAAATATATGTCGTCACCAAAAATATTTACAATAAAGGAGAGCTTGTCGGAGCTCAAAAAAATTCAAAAAAAGAGCAACCCCATGATTGCAAAGAGAGTACATGCTTTACTTGTTTTTAAAGAAAATGAACTGAATGGAATTTCTAAAGAGAGGTTGCTCAAGCCATAGGGGTTAATCATAATAGTATTCAGTCGTGGCGCGACCTCTATATTAATGGAGGGATTGAACTACTGACAAGACATTCTAAAAAAGGATACAAGCCCAGTGTTATAACTTTGGAAGAAGAGCAAGCTTTAAGAGAACAGATGTTTAATCCTGAAAACGGGTTTGTTGGATACGTCGAACTGTTAGCTTGGTTTGATGAAAAGTTTGGGAAACAAACTAATTACAGCACTTCAAAGGGTACGTTTATAGAAAATTCAAGGCAAAAATAAAGACCGCAAGAAAAATTCATGTTAAGAAAGACCAAATTAAGGTTGAGGATTTTAAAAAAATTTCAGTAAAGAATGTGAAAACATCTACAACGAAAAAGGATGGGGATTTAAAACAATAAACTTGTATTGTCAAGATGAAAGTCGGTTCGGGATGTTTACTAGAAACGGAAAAGCCTTAACGGCAAAAGGAATTAAGCCGATATGTGTCTTTCAACAAGTATTCAAAGCCACATGGTTATTTGGTGCTTATTCACCATTTACAGGAGATCATTTTGAATTGGAATTACCCCATTGCAATTCAAATAATTTTCAACTATTCCTAAATGAATTTTCAAAAGAGAGACCTGATGAATTTAAAATAATAATCTTAGATAATGGTGCATTTCACAAATCAAAGACCCTTACCATTCCAAATAACATAGCGTTACTTTTTATCCCACCATATTCACCAGAACTCAATCCCTCAGAAAAAATATGGTGGCGAATGAAAAGGGCTTTTACTGGAAAACTGCACAAATCACTAGAAGAGGTAAGTTCTTTCATAGAGAATGAGGTGAAAAAACTAACTAATGAAATTGTCAAGAAAACCTGTGAATTTGAATATATCGTTTCATCTCCTTTTTGGACTAAACTGTATTAGTCAATGGTATAACTACTCCTGTAGATTCCTCCGATAGAATACTAAAATAATCATGTCCTCTTGAGACTGATTTTTCATCAATACTCAAATAATAATATCTATCATCGGCACTTCTTTTACTCATTCCTCGTTCAACAAAATTGTGCATTACTCTATGTACTTGATCAAAACTTAAGCCTAATAATCTCGCCGTTTTACTCTGACTTTTAGTGCATTGTAATGTGTCTAAAGTTTTTTTTCAAGTAACCAAGTCATCCGCTCATAAGGTTCTGCCCAAGGAACATCGATGGTTTTTACTTTGTTATTGCTGTCTTTGTATCTTGGCAAATTACAATAAATAAATGTCTTGTATTGCCATAAATCTAAATGTCGCCATTTACGTTCCGCTCTATCATCATAAAGGTCATATTCTAAATCGCCTATTTTATATTTTTTTGGCTCATAATAAAGATAAACATGCACTTCTAGCTTTTCTTCGCTTATATCTAACTTAGATAACTTCCAACCATCTTGGATGGGTAAAATAATTTTCTCTAGTATTGTTCTGATGTCGTATTCCATTTTGTAAATTTACAAACTTTCACAAAATATCCAGTAGAACCAATTTATAAAATAGAAATTAGCGTAGAGACAAGACATAGAAAAACTCCATTCGAACAGAATGGAGTTTTTTTATGTTGGCTTTAATTCAGTAATAAAATTTAAAAAATAAAGACACAGAAATAATCCTTTAAATCTGGGGCAAAAAAACTTTGTGACTTAGCGCCTTCGTGGCTGATTAATTAGTCAATCCTTAAATATGACACAACAAATTGATTGTTAATAACTTGTAGATAAAAACAACTTAAAAACACTAAGTTAAATTGCCAAAAAGTGTATATTTAGGTATAAAAAAGTGGCAATATGTTAGGTAAAATAAACCGAATTTTCAGCAAAATTTATTTCAGACTAGGCTGACAGATCTTATAAACCTTGAGCATCCTTTGGTAAAACTCGCAGGGGAGCTTGATTGGTCAAAAATGGAGTTTGAGTTCCAAAACCTATATTCAGAGCAAGGAAGACCCTCTATTCCGATTAGAAAAATAGCAGGTTTACTGCTGTTAAAAGAGATGTTTAAAGAGAGTGATGAATCTGTAGTTGAACGTTGGATAGAAAACCCTTATTGGCAATATTTTACAGGAGAATATTTTTTTCAAAACAAGCAACCTTTTGACCCGAGTGAGTTTGTTCATTTTAGAAAGAGACTGAAAGAGAAAGGATTAGAATTTATTTTAAGTCAAACAGTAGCCTTGCATCCAGAGGCGAAAAATGAAAAGGAAGTTCAGATTGACACCACTGTTCAAGAAAAAAATATTACTTTTCCAACCGATGCCAAATTAGCTAAAAAGGTAATTGACAATTGTACAAAAATAGCTGAAAAAGAAGGAGTTAAACAAAGACAAACTTATAAAAGGGTAGCCAAACAACATCTTCGGGATGCTTATTTTGGACATCATCCCAAACGAAAAAAGAAAGCTATAATGGCGCGAAAAAAGTTGCGAACCATTGGTAAGCGAGTCGTTCGAGAATTGGAACGCAAGTTGCCTGAAGAAATTTTAAAACAATACGAAACAGAATTTAGCAATTACAAAAAAGTACTCACTCAGGAAAGAAACAGCAAGGAAAAAATATACAGTTTACACGAACCTCAAACAGCCTGTATAGCAAAAGGGAAAGCTCATAAAGCGTATGAATTTGGAACAAAAGTAGCGGTAACAAGAGGTCGAAAAACAGGAGTCATTACCTCAATAAAACGATTTTCAGGCAATCCTCACGATAGCAAAACCTTAGAAGAATCATTAGCACAAAGCCAGCGAGTTAGAGAGCAAATTGGAGGTACAAGACCAACAATAGCAAGTACAGACAGAGGATTTAGAGGTGTCACACAAGTTGAAAATACACAAATAGTAATCCCAAAAAACACAAAAGAAAAATCAAGATACAAACAAGACGTTGCCCGAAAAAGATTTAGAGCCAGAGCGGCAATAGAACCAACAATATCCCATTTAAAAAGAAACCACGCTTTAGGATTAAATTTCCTCAAAGGCGTGGCTGGAGATATTAATAATGCACTTTTAGCAGGTATTGGTTACAATCTAAAAATGAGGTTTAACCATATCAAAGCACAATTTATTCTTTGTCTCGAATTTTTAATGCATATTTTTGCAAATGTGTTTTTGATAAAAAATCTAAAAACTCAAAAAGTGAGTTTTTAAGGAATGACTAATTATGAAATGAGCATGAACCGTTATTGGGTCGCAAACACCAATGATGATATGCGACCCGAGCGATAGCGAATAGGCGAAGCAATTACACATGACCGATAAAAATCAATAAATATCAACACATGAAAACAATAGTATTCATCGTTCAAAAGGAATTTCGACAAATCTTTAGAAATAAAGGAATGCTTCCTATTATATTTGTTTTGCCTTTGGTGCAATTGCTCATTTTGTCGAATGCCGCCAGTTTTGAAATTAAAAATATTCAATTCTCCTATATCGACAATGATCATTCCGTGGCTTCTAGAACATTGATTTCAAAATTCCAAGCCTCTAATTATTTTCAAATCATCCGAAGTTTTTCTTCTAAAAAGGAAGCTAATTTCCAAATGGACGCGGGTAAAGTTGATGTTATTCTCGAAATTCCCAATCATTTTGAACGTGATTTAATCAGGGAAAATTCCACCAATTTATCGGTAAGTATTAATGCTATTGATGGAGCGGCAGCAGGAGTAGAGCATATGTATATTTCGCAAATCGTAGCCGATTTCAATCAAAAAATCCAGACCCAATGGCATCAATACCATGCAGATTCTTATGTGCAACCCGTAAATATTGTTGCGATTCCCTTGTTTTGGTATAACAATACCTTAAACTACAAAACCTTTATGGTTCCTGGGATTTTGGTGTTATTGGTAACAATGCTTACGCTGTTTTTATCATCAATGAATATTGTTCGTGAAAAAGAAATAGGCACTTTAGAGCAAATCAACGTTACACCCATCAAGAAATACCAATTTATCATCGGGAAATTATTCCCTTTTTGGGTTTTGGGATTGGTAATTTTAACCGTTGGTTTACTCATTGCCAAAGTCGTTTTTAGTGTTCCCATTTTAGGGAATATTGCTCTGATTTATTTCTTTACGGCTGTTTATTTGCTGGTTATTTTGGGTATCGGGCTGATTATTTCCAACCATTCTGATACGCAGCAACAAGCCATGTTTATTGCTTGGTTTTTTTCTGTGATTTTTATTTTAATGAGCGGATTGTTCACGCCAATCGAAAGCATGCCTGAGTGGGCACAAAACATTACCTTATTCAATCCTATTCGGTATTTTGTCGAAATTATCCGAATGGTAATGCTCAAAGGAGCTACGTTATCGGATATATCGAGACCGTTTTTTATAATCGTTTTTTATGCATTTGCGTTAAACGGAATCGCTGTTTGGAGTTATAAAAAAATCAAATAATTTACTCTATTTGGTTTGATTTCTAGAAGTACCACAACCACGCAGACTTTCAGCCTACAAACAAAACCTATGGACGAAAGTTTATAGGTTTATTTTTAATTATATCATCCAATACGGCTTTCTCAGGATAATTGATGACTTTGAGAATTATGTCTTGTTTTTTTACTGTTTTTCCTTCTATGGTGTATATTTTACCTGCACCAATTTTTATATTGCTATGGTCAAAATCTACATCTCCAAATTCTAAGGTATTTTTTATATCCGTAGTATCAATCCATTTTTCGGACAATATTCGGGATGCTTTATCAGAATAATGAAAGGGTTTGTTTCTTAAATCATTTAAAACGCGGGCATTCGGAAAATAATTGCATCGGGTATCTTTTCCGCTAAAAATGGCGGCGACAACAAAGGATCCCATAATTAATCCTAATAAATAGTAGGCAAAACGGTGTACAAATTTCATATAGATAAAAAAATAATTTGTTAGGGATTTGAGATAGGATTTTAGCTGCTTAGTTGTTTGCTGGCACCCATTTTAGGAATGGTTTGTAGCAAATTTTTTTAGCGGCGATTTCCTAAATTAATTTTGGCAAAGGTAAAATAAAGTTTATTTAAAACACGATTAAATTAATATCGTTATTTGCTAAATCAAACCAGTCGCCAATGGCTTTGTTGGTAAGGATTCCGTGGTACAAATACACTCCATTTCTAAGTCCAATGTTTCTGCGAATGGCACTTTCAAATCCGCCATCTTCAGCAATTTGCAAAAGAAAAGGCGTGATAATATTGCTTATAGAAAGGGAGGCGGTTTTCGAATATCTTGAAGGAATATTTGGCACAGAATAGTGCAAAACACCGCTTTTTACAAAAGTTGGTTTTTCGTGTGTGGTCACTTCCGAGGTTTCAAAACAACCGCCGGTATCAATACTTACATCAACGATTACCGCTCCTTTTTTCATGTGTTCGACCATGGTTTCTGTAACAATTACAGGGCAACGTTCTTTGCCACGCATAGCGCCAATGGCGACATCACATCTTCTTAAAGCTTTTAATAAAGATTTTGGATGAATGGTTGAAGTAAAAATTCTTTGATTCAAATTGTTTTGCAAACGACGTAATTTTCTAATCGAATTGTCAAATACTTTTACATTGGCTCCTAAGCCAATAGCTGTTTTTGCTGCAAATTCGCCCACGGTGCCCGCCCCAATAATTACAACATCGGTAGGAGGAACTCCGGTAATATTGCCAAACAACAGTCCTTTTCCAAATTGATTCGTAATCATTAATTCGGCGGCGATTAATATAGATGCTGTTCCGGCGATTTCGCTCAATGATTTTACGGCAGGGTAGGAGCCATCTTCATCTTTAATATATTCGAGCGCAAGGGCGGTAATTTTCTTTTGGGCTAAGGTTGTAAAATAAGATTTCTCCCGTGTTTTTAATTGAATTGCCGATATAACAATGGCTTCAGGGTTGATCATTTCTATTTCTGTCAAGCTAGCGGGAGCCACTTTTAAAATCATGGGACACCCAAAAACCTTTTTGGTATCCTTAGTAATTTCGGCACCTGCATCGGCATATTCTTTGTCTGAATAACTCGAATTTTCTCCAGCACCAGCCTCTATCATCACGCGGTGTCCTTGATACACTAGCGAATGTACGGCATCTGGCGTAAGGCAAATTCTGCGTTCTTGATAACTGTTTTCTTTTGGAATACCAATAAAAAGTTCGCTTTTATGCCTTGCTAGTTCAAGTTTTTCCTCTTGAGGCAATAGCTGTTGTTTTGTAAATGGGGTTATCGACATTGATCTTTTGAAATTAGTGGTACAATTTACTGAATAAAATTATATTTTTTCTATAATAGCACGATTAATTGAGCTTGTACTTGTGTTAAAACACTCCATTAGCCATTCTATGCTGCTATAAATCAACTTAATGTTAAGCTGCGTTTTCCGTCAGGAAGTAATGTTATCGTAATAACAGTATATGACTCAGGAATGAGATTCTGAATTTTCTCGGCCCATTCAATAAAACACCAATTATCAGAATATAAATAGTCATCGACTCCCATATCTAGGGCTTCTGTTTCAGTATTGATTCTGTAAAAATCAAAATGATAAACCAGTTGGTCATTAGTCGTTTGGTATTCATTAACTAAAGAAAATGTTGGGCTAGTTGTTCCCCCGTTTACACCAAGTTCTTTGGCTAAAGCCTTTATTAAAGTAGTTTTTCCCACGCCCATTTCTCCGTGAAATAGAATGATTTTATTTGGGTTTTGTTCCAAGATTTGCTTGGCAACACGATTAATTTCGTCTAATGAAAAAGTAATTTCCATTTTTTTGTTTTTTATTGGTCTCAAAAATAGTTTCAAACGAGGCACTTTTAGTGCATTTTCCTTTCAGGTTCTAAAAATTTGACCACGAATTACGCAAATTCATTCGTGCTAAGTGGTACAATGGTATAATGTTGCATTTTGAAATCTGATAAAATGATGTAAGTCTTTGATTATAAATAGTTTTTATCACTATTCATTTGTTTAATTTTATGACATTACAACTTTCGACTTACTTAATTTGTGTAATTCGTGGTAAATTTATACGTATTAGAACCACGCAAAAATAAGGAAGGCTGCGACTGAATGTTATTTATTTTGGGTTAAATACCAAAAACGGAATAATCATTTCTTCTAATGAAATTCCTCCGTGCTGATAGGTATTTTTATAATAACCCACATAATGGTTAAAATTATTGACATACGCCAAGAACAAATCGTTTTTTGCAAAAATATACGAACTGCTCATATTTATTGTAGGTAACCCTATTTTTTTTGGGTCTTTTACGGCATAAACATCCTTATTTTCATAGGATAAACTGCGTCCGGTTTTGTATCTCAAATTCAGACTGGTGTTTTTATCGCCAATTACTTTCGAAGGGTTTTTTACATTTATGGTTCCGTGATCTGTGGTCAAAATTAATTTGAAACCTAAGTTTTGGGCTTGCTGAATGATTTCTAAAAGCGGAGAATTTTTAAACCAGCTCAAAGTCAACGAGCGATACGCCTTATCGTCTGAAGCCAGTTCTTTTACAACATCCATTTCGGTTTTGGCATGCGAGAGCATATCTACAAAATTATAAACTACTGTAACCAAATCATTATTTTTAAAGATTTGAAGTTTTCGACCAGTTTTTTTCCGCCAGCAAGATTGGTAATTTTAAAGTAATCCTGCTTGATATTTAGTCCCAATCGTTTTAATTGGGCTGTCAAGAACTCCGCCTCAAACATATTTTTTCCGCCTTCGTCGGGATCATTTTTCCAATATTGCGGAAACTGTTTTTCCATTTCGAGAGGTGTTAAACCTGAAAAAATGGCGTTTCTCGCATATTGTGTTGCTGTGGGTAAAATGGCGTAATAAGGCACTTCTTTCTCTAATTTGTAATGATTTCCTATCACACTTTCAAAAACCTTCCATTGGTCGTAGCGCAGGTTATCAATGACAACAAACAAAATGGGCTTAGCTTTGCTCAGTTCGGCTTCGCCTCGGGTGCCTTTTTTTACGATTTCAGGCACCACTAATTCGCGAAACAAAGTGTGCGATTGTATGGGTTTGTCTGCCTTTGTTGTAGCAAACCAATTTTCATAATTTCGCTCTATGAATTTGCCAAATTGCGAATTGGCTTCCGTCTTTTGCGATTCCAGGATTTCAACCATTCCTTGGTCGTTTATGTTTTCGAGTTCTAATTCCCAAAAAATCAATTTTTTATACAATTCAATCCAATCTTCATAGGAATTAACCGTCGCCATTTCCATCGAAATTTTCCGAAACTCCTTCTGATAATCCAAAGTCGTTTTCTGAGAAACCAATCGCGAATGATCTAGATTCTTTTTCAAACTCAGCAAAATCTGGTTCGGATTGACAGGTTTTATCAAATAATCGGCGATTTTCGAGCCAATGGCTTCCTCCATAATATACTCTTCCTCACTTTTGGTAATCATAATCATTGGGATGGCAGATTTCTTCTCTTTCATTTCCGAAAGTGTCTCTAAACCACTCATACCGGGCATATTTTCGTCTAGAAAAACAATGTCAAAATTAGTTGAGTCAAAAATATCAATCGCATCGCGACCGTTATTGCAGGTGGTAACACTGTAATTTTTCTTCTCAAGAAATAAAATATGCGGTTTCAAATAGTCGATTTCGTCATCGACCCAAAGTATTTTTATCTTATCCATAGTTTTATAAAAAGTATTCAAAAGTAATAAATCATTAGACCAAATTACTTTTTTTATAATGGGAAGTTGCTAATTATATGCTAAATTAATACTAATCAAAGGGATCAACCTCAAAACTACTCCTAAATTCATTTGGGCGTGCCACCGCCTCCGCAGGCTACGGCGCTGTCGGGCTGTACGCTCTATCTCTTCGCTGCGCTACGAGGATGCCGCTTCCATCCCTCACGCAAAAAGTACCAGTATTCAAATCGGCCAAATCTAAGGAAACTTAATTTTTTTTTAATTTTTGATTCGCACTAAGTCATAAAGGTTATTTATAATCAGAAATTGATGCTGTTTTTATTGGGCGGGGTGTTTTTATTGGTCTTAAAAAGGGTTAAAACTATACCTATGCCTTTTTAGTGCATTTTCCTTTCAGGTTCTAATTCGTGCTAATTTGTGTAATTCGTGGCAAACTTATAAGTATTACAACCATGTAGGCTTTTAGCCTACCAATAAAACCTATGGACTTCAAGCATATAGTGGTTTGTTTTTTAGCTAGAGAAAAATTTTAAAAGTTTGAAATAAGTAAAAAAAAAGTTACTTTAGTGCGTTAAATGAACTATTTATGAATTGGGTGGCCAAAATTATCTCGCACAAAAAGGAAAAGCGAATTGCTGTTTATTTTGAAAAAAATGCGGACTTAATTGCTCGAATCAAAAAAATAGAAGGAGCACGCTGGAGCCAATCTTTAGTAGCTTGGCATCTTCCTGATACGGAGGAAAACAGGGAACGATTCAAATTAGTGCCCTATTCTCATTCTCAGCCCTCGGTTGAAGGAGTTGAAAACATAGGAAGATTCAAACAATGGCTTCGTTCCAAACGGTATAGCGAAAGCACGATTGTCACGTATAGCGAAGCCCTGAAATCCTTCTTGGTTTACTTTCGAGAGAAACCCATTGCCGAAATTACCAATGAAGATGTGATTGTGTACAACAATGAGTATATATTGAAAAATAATTTGTCGGCTTCGTATCAAACCAAATCGTTAATGCTATTAAACTGTTTTTTAAAACCGTTCGAAACACCAAGATGATGATCGATAAAATTCACAGACCTAAACGTGCTAAAGTTTTACCCAATGTTTTGAGTAAGGAAGAAATAAAATTGATTTTGAATGCGCACAGCAACATCAAACACAAAGTGATGCTATCGATGATTTATAGTTGTGGATTACGTCGTAGTGAGTTATTGCATCTTAGGTTTTCGGATATCGATTCCAATAGAAATATAGTTTTGCTCAAAAATGCCAAAGGCAAAAAAGACCGAATTGCGCCATTATCGCCAAAAATTCTGCAAATGCTACGAGAATATTATAAAGACTATAAACCAGCAGTGTGGCTATTTGAAGGACAAATTAAAGGCGAACAATATTCTGAAAAAAGTTTACAAAGCGTATTAAAACAAGCTCTGCAAAAAACAGGTATAACTAAACCAGTGACCTTGCATTGGTTAAGACATAGTTACGCTACTCATTTATTAGAAAGCGGCACCGATTTGAGATATATACAAGAACTATTAGGACATAGTAGTAGTAAAACCACCGAAATCTACACGCACGTTAGTACGAAAAGTATTCAACAAATAAAAAGTCCTTTTGATGATCTGTAAGAAAAAATTATTATATTTGAACACTAATAAAGTCTGATTGCAGTCAGACCTATCCACCCTAATTTGGAGTGATAGGTCTGGTTTTATCAGACCTATATACTAGTTGGCAGAAACCTTGAAAAACCGTAAACCATAACAAATCCAATTAATGGGAATATTTGACATATTTAAGCCAAAAAAAAGTGAATTAAGTATAGAAATGCTTTACAGAAAGCAGCTAATGAGCCTTCTTTCAGAGCAGAGTTTTATAATAGAATTGCCAATGAAGATTTAATTGTTATTACCCAAAAATCTGATTTTGAAAATGGAACTCAAGTTTTAAAAGAAAATACAAATGTTAACATTTTTACTTTTGAAAATGGAGTGATGCCAATTTTTACAACAACTGATAGAATATTTGACAAAGGTATTGTAAAAGAGCAAGTCCGCTTTCTTCAAATGAAAGCGTCGAACTTATTTGAAATAGCAAAAGGAACAACTTTTATTCTAAATCCATATTCTGACTTAGCAAAGAACTTCTACCAATAGAAGTTGAAAAAATTTTAGACGGAACAATTATTTCGGAAAATCACCAACAATTGACAATTAAAAATGATACTGAAATACAAATTGGTCAACCTAGTGTATATCCAACAGAAATAATAAATTCTCTAAAAGTGTTATTTGAAAATAGGCCAAATGTAAATAAAGCATATTTAGGTTGGATTTTTGATCCTGCAAGTGGAGAACCACCGCACTATATTTTTGGAATAGATGCTGAAAATGATTTCCAAAATTTAATTAATGAAGCTGGATTTACTGTTAAAGAGTTTTTAAAAACTCCAGATTTTGTAGATTTTATAAAAATTGAAAGCAAGAATGGGTTAAGTAATTATTTTATAAACAGTACGAAACCATTTATGAAAAATAGAATCTAAATAAGAAAGGCATCTGCCAACACGCGTCAAAAGCAATCGCTGATTTTCGGTTCATTGTTCGTTTTATTTTCCTAATTTCGTTTTCTCCAAAGTGGAGAAAACTCGGTCGCCAAGCCGCGACTGCTTCTGGCGCGGGAACGTTATAGGCAAGCGTAAAGACCGACACAACAACCATTAAACTGACAGACAATTATCGAAACATCAGGACGACATATAAACTTAACAGCGGACTTTTTTCCGACACGACAGCCCAACGCTTCGTGTTTTATTTTTTTTGCCGACCCGCATTTTTTAAAAACAATTTTAGCCAGCCGCACAAGTGGCACATTTGGTTTTGCCCCGACACACAAAGCCGACCCTTCGGCAAAACCAAAAGAGCCACTTTTTAGCCAACGCACCAACATAATAATGTAAATTAGCAGACTGAGAGTATAAATAAAATAATGAACGAATTGACAGAAGAAATACATAACGAAGACCAAGTAAATCAAGAAAACGGGTTACTGACCACGGAGAAGTATTTACTGCTCAACGTGAGGTTAACGCTATGCTTGACCTTGTAAAACAAGAGACCGAAAGAATTGATTCACGTTTTTTAGAGCCTGCTTGTGGGACAGGGAATTTTTTAGTTGAAATTCTAAAAAGAAAATTGGCTATTATTGAACAACGCTACTCTAAAAACCAAATTGAATACGAACGTTACGCTATACTTGCATTATCGAGCATTTATGGTGTTGACATTTTACAAGACAATGTTCAAACCTGCCGAGACAGACTATTGGGGATATTTACACATTACTATCAAAAGAACTACAAAGAACTAAGTCTGATTTTTTAAGGTCAGCAGAATTTATTTTAAGCAAAAATATACTTTGGGGCGATGCTTTGGATTTAAGAACACCAGACGAAAATGCCGACCCTATTGTATTTTCGGAATGGTCTGCCGTAAACGGCAGTATGATTAAAAGACGTGATTACACTATGCATTAATTTATTGCAAAGCCAACCTATGGAAGGACTGAATTTGTTCTCTGACTTGGGCGACAAAGCATTTATTCCAACACCAGTTGGTGATTTTCCATTGACACATTTTTTAAAACTTGGCGAGGATGATACAAACGAATTATAACCCTGATGTGCTTTCTTGCCTTGCCAATTTGAGCAATGACGAGGTATTTACACCCCCGAATTTGGTTAACCAAATATTGGACTTACTACCAAAAGAAATTTGGGAAAATAAGGATGCAAAATTTCTTGACCCTGTGAGTAAATCAGGCGTTTTTCTAAGAGAAATTGCGAAACGCTTAATGATAGGTTTGGAAAAACAAATTCCAGACAAGCAAAAACGCATCAATCATATTTACACAACACAATTGTATGGCATAGCCATTACTGAACTGACTTCTTTGCTTTCACGCAGAAGTGTTTATTGTTCTAAAACGGCTAACGGAAAATACTCTGTTTGCAATGAATTTAAAAACGAACAAGGCAACATAGTTTATGAACGACTGCAACATACTTGGGTAAGTGGCAAGTGTAGTTATTGCGGAGCAAGCCAAGAGGTTTACGACCGTGAAGATGCTTTAGAAACATACGCTTATCCTTTCATTCACAAAGACATAACAATAAAAATATTTAAGAATATGAAATTCGATGTAATCGTTGGAAATCCGCCTTATCAATTAAACGATGGAGGTGGCACTGGTTCAAGTGCAATGCCTATTTACCAAAAGTTTATTCATCAAGCGAAAAAATTGAATCCAAGATATTTGACTATGGTTATCCCATCTCGTTGGTTTTCGGGCGGAAGGGGTTTAGATGAGTTTAGAGATGAAATGTTAAAAGATACTCGTATTAGGATAATCCACGATTTTTTAAATGCATCTGATTGTTTTCCAGGAGTAGAGATTAAAGGCGGTGTCTGTTATTTCCTGTGGGATAGAGACAATAAAGGTCTTTGTAAAATTCACACTCACGATGGCAATAAAAATATTTCTATATCAGAAAGACAATTGTTAGAAAAAAACACAGAAACCTTTGTAAGATACAACGAAGCAATTTCAATTTTAAGAAAAGTCCAGTCTCTAAAGGAAAGCAGTTTCGCAAATATTATAAGTGCAAATGACCCCTTTGGTTTTGATGTTCGAGAAAATAATAGTTACAAACGTGTAAAACCAACTTTCAAAAAAACTTCCTTTAAGGATGGTGTAGAATTTTATTACAATGGATGGAAGAAAGAAGGATTAGGCTATATTAAAAAAGATACTATTCAAAAAAATATTGGTTGGATTGATGAGTATAAAATTTTGATACCAAAAGCATGGGGCATTGGTAATATGGATAAGGACTGGCTTAATCCTTTTATTATAAGTCCTAACTCTTGTTGTACGGAAACATATTTGGTAATTGGTCCATACGCTAAAAAGAAAACAGCTCAAAGTGTTGTAGCATATACCCAAACCAAGTTTTTCCATTTCCTTGTTTCATTAATAAAAAATACACAAAATGCTATGAAAAAGGTTTATCAATTTGTTCCAATTCAAGATTTTGAAGAGACTTGGACAGATGAAAAACTTTATAAAAAATATAAGTTAACTAACGAAGAAATTGAATTTATAGAATCAATGGTTCGTCCAACGGAAATAGAAAATGAGCAATAAATTTTTCCCACAACGACCAGAAGCAAACCCAACAATTTATGTTTATGAATTGATTGGCGTACCAACGCATATAGGATTATTAAAAGTTGGTTATACAGTTCGTGCATCCGAAAAAGGATTGATGAACAAACTAAAACAGCAGGAATTAAATACAAAATTCTTCTTGAAGAATCTGCGATGAGCAAAGATGGCTCTGCATTTATAGATAAAGATGTTCATAGATTACTAAGAAAGAAAAAAATAAAAAATCCTCAAGGCGAATGGTTTAAATGTACTTTGAAAGAAATTAAATCCGCACTAATCGAAATTAAAAGCGGTATAAAAACGAAGACAATCGAACACTTGATTTTGTAATGCGACCAGAACAAGTGGAAGCAGTTGACAAAACCATTCAGTATTTTAAAAGTTTCAAAAAGGAAAACAAAAACAAAACCCCTCACTTTCTTTGGAATGCAAAAATGCGATTCGGAAAAACTTTTGCTACTTACCAGTTGGCAAAGAAAATGGGTTGGTCTAAAATATTAGTACTAACCTTTAAGCCTGCTGTTCAAAGTGCTTGGGACGAAGATTTACAAACACATATTGACTTTAAAGGTTGGCAGTTCATTTCACGAAACGGTTTTAAACTTTAAAGATGCCGACAAAAAGAAACCGTTTGTTTGCTTTGGTTCTTTTCAAGATTACTTAGGCAAAAACGAAGCAGGTGGAATTAAAGCAAGAAACGAATGGGTTCACGCCACAAATTGGGATTGCGTAGTATTTGACGAATATCATTATGGTGCTTGGCGTGAAAATGCTAAAGACCTTTTTGAGGCGGAAGGAAAAAAAGAATTGGAATTTGGCGAAGGTGAAGGAATGGACTATTTCGATGAAGGAAATATGCCAATTACAACCAATTCATATTTGTATTTATCGGGTACACCTTTTAGAGCCATTGCATCAGGCGAATTTATAGAAGAACAAATTTATAACTGGACTTATTCAGACGAACAAAAAGCAAAAGAAAATTGGAAAGGAAATCCAAACCCTTACGCTTCATTGCCAAGAATGGTAATGCTTACATATCAATTGCCCGATTCTATTCGTGAAATAGCAATGAAAGGTGAGTTTAACGAATTTGATTTGAATGTATTTTTCTCTGCTGACGGAGAGGGTAAAAAAGCAAAATTCAAATACGAAAATGAAGTTCAAAAATGGTTGGACTTAATACGTGGTTCGTTTTCCGAAACAACCATTGACCACTTAAAATTAGGTGCAAAAAAAACCACCATTGCCATTTTCACACGCCCCATTATTAAATGTGCTTTCACATACATTTTGGTTTTTACCAACAGTAGCATCTTGCCACGCAATGAGTAATTTGATTGCACAAAAGCAAAATAAATTCTATCACGATTATACTGTAGTTGTGGCAGCAGGAACAAGTGCAGGAATTGGTGTTGAAGCATTGCCACCAGTTCAAGATGCAATGGAGAATCCATTACAAACAAAATCAATTACACTTTCTTGTGGCAAACTCACAACTGGCGTTTCGGTAAAACCTTGGACAGGAATTTTTATGTTGCGTAATTCTTCAAGTCCTGAAACCTATTTTCAAGCGGCTTTCAGAGTGCAAACTCCTTGGACAATTAAAAATCCTGATAGCAAATCGCCAAACAAAGAAGAAATCATTAAACAAGAATGCTATGTTTTTGATTTTGCTCCAGACAGAGCATTGCGACAAATTGCTGATTACAGTTGCCGTTTAAATGTAGGCGAATCCAATCCTGAAAAGAAAGTTGAGGAATTTATTCACTTCTTACCTGTGTTAGCTTATGACGGAAGTTCAATGAAACAGGTTGATGCTGCTGGAATTTTGGATATGGCAATGAGTGGAACAACTGCCACCCTTTTGGCAAGACGTTGGGAAAGTGCATTGCTTGTAAATGTTGACAATAACACATTGCAACGCCTAATGAACAATGCAGATGCTATGAAAGCATTAATGAGCATTGAGGGTTTCCGTAATTTAAATCAAGACATTGAAACCATTATCAATAAATCGGAATCCGTTAAGAAAACAAAGAGTGAAGCAAATGAAAGAGAACTTTCTAAAAAAGAAAAGAAGGAATTAACAGAAGAAGAAAAGGAATACAAAAACCTAAGACGACAAATTCAAGAAAAGCTAATCAAGTTTGCGACTCGTGTTCCAGTATTTATGTACCTGACAGACTACCGAGAAAGAAGTTTGAAGGATGTAATTACACAACTCGAACCCGGACTTTTTAAAAAGGTAACAGGATTGAATGTAAAAGACTTTGAATTGTTGGTTAGCCTTGGCGTTTTCAATAGTGGATTAATGAATGATGCTGTTTACAAATTTAAACGCTACGAAGATGCAAGTTTGGTTTACATCGGAATTAACAAGCACGAAGGCGAGGACGTTGGTTTGTACGACACAGTTATTAGTTCAAAGGAATACAAGGAAAGTTTTGTAAATGAAGATTAGTAAATGTTAGTAGAATTAGCCACATCAACAGCCGTTTCATATTTAGTGGGTCAAATTATTGATTTTACTACCCAGAAAGGTATTGAAAAAATATCCCAAAAGGTATTTCCAAAAGACAGCTATGGCAAGGAACTCACAGGAATAATTTATAAAACTATTGAAGAATTTGAAAAGAAAAATCCTGCAATAAAAGACGGAAACAAATTTCCATTTTACCATTCACAGATTCTTTTGGAGCATTATTCAATGTATGTTCTTTTCAACGAGGAAAAACATTCTAAAGAAAAGTTGCAAAATGAGTTAAAGACTAATCCAAACATAATTGAGCCTAACAATGAGCAATTAGAAAGTTTTTACGAACTCTTCAAAACCAATGCAAATAGCAATGAATACTTGAAAAAGCTATTTGTAGAAGAGAATTACAAAGAAAGAATTTTTGACATCTCAAAGAATCTTCAAATAATTGATAAAAAAATAGATTCTGTTTTAGATAGCTTAAAAAAGCTAGAAATTTTAAAATCTGCAAAGTCAAAATTTAGAACGGAAGCGGAAAAATTTGTTCTACCCTCTTTTGATTTATTAGAAACGAACTATTACTATTTTTTGCCAGAGGAAAGTGAACAAATTAGAGACTGTGTTGAAAGAATAAAAGCTGATTCTGAAAATTATTTTCTATTAACTGGATATCCATCCACAGGTAAAACAATATCCACATTAAAAATATCCAAACAATTAACAGATAATGGATTTGAGGTTTTTTATTTGAACATTTCACCAAGTCTTGGTTTTGACAAGTTCAAGGGAGACCTTAATAAACTTAACGATAGAGAAAATTTAGTTTTCATAATTGAAGATATACACTTGAATCTGACTTTTGGGGCAGAATTACTTTCATTAGAAGAAGAATTTCCGACTTTCAAGTTTATTATCACTTCTCGCTTTCTAAGTGCAGATGTTAGAAGGGATATTCAAAACAATATTGATATTTTTAAGCAACTTGAAGGAAGTAATATAAAATTAGAATCCTTCAATACCCCTCAACATATTTACAAAAAATCAATTGGAATTATTTCAAACTGTAAATCCTATCTTGAAAGTCAAGGCTTACAACGTGAAATTGGAGACATTAAAAAGGCAATAGAAAACACACAAAGCAATCTTTACAAACTATCTTGGATGTTGCAGTATTGGTCAGAAAACAATGTGCAATTATCAGAAATTACCGCAAAAACAATTGAAATCCATATTTACAATAAATATTTGAACGGTCTTAATCCGAATGAATTAAATAAAATTCATCAGTTTGCTACTTTATACGCTTATGAAATAGAATTTTTGGCAGACCCTCATCAAATTGAATCCTCAAAACAAAAAGGTCTTTTATTTAAGAATGAAAACGATTTTCATTCTTTTATGCACTCAATGTTTGCAAGGTTATTACTCGATTCCATTTTTAGAGCCAACGCAACACTAAATGCAAGATATAAGAATGATAGAAACGCCCTTTATTTAAAAAATATTGAGGATTATTTGAATGAATTAATAGGCGACTCTGACGGCTTTGTAGATAATATTTATAGTTTCCTTTACAATATCGGAATATCTGATAATATTAACCTTTTTAACAAGATTTTGTCCAGTGAAACCGTTAAGAAACAGTTTTTCAAATACGTTTATGATTCCAAACAAATGGATTCAGACCAATTGGTTAACTTAATTCAGTTAATCAGAATTTTTGCCAAGCGTAACTTTGAGGATTATTGCAATAACCTTTATTTCAGTAATAGTAACTTGGTAGAAATATTAAAAAGAGGTACAAAAAACGCTTCGGCTATATCATACATTGAAACACATAAGAACAATTTCAATGATTTAAAAAACAAGAATGTCTTAGCTCCTTTTAAACCTGCTGAACTAAAAGATGTTTTTATAAAAGCATCTTTAAACAGCCTCACATTAACAATTAGACTACTTCCCAACAACGAATTAAGAGGGAAGGCAATTAATGTTTTAACCGTAGATGAATGGAAGAAAAAATTCAATTCCGACATTCATTTTGGTATTTATGGCAATTCACTTGCAGAAATTAAAAAAGTAAAGCCCGAGTTCGCAACAGCGATTCTTAAAACTGTTGACATAAAAAAAGTTTCAGCAAAAATTCATTATCAAAAGTTTGATTACATCACGAAAACACTAAGTGAATTAAAAGAGATTGATTTTGCAACAACTTCCGAAATATTGTCTTCAATTGATATTAAAGTTCTTAAAAGAAAATCCAAGCAAGCAACTGTAGAACAAATAGGAATCGGCTTATCTCGTTTATATGATATTGACCAGTCTATTGCAAAAGAAATATTTCAGGAATTAGAGATTGAATTTTTATCAAACCTATTTGAAGACAAACCTTTGACTGCATTTGGCCATATTCTCAAGGAGTTTAAGAAAGTTGAGACTACAAAATCTCAAAACTTAATTCGTCATACATTAGAAAAGGGATTTGTAATAAATAAACTGAATTCCTCTACTATAACAACAGTAGATTTGTTTACCTTTTATCTGCTTTTTTCCCAACTTGATGTAAAAGAAGAAGGTCAAGAATTATTAAAAAAGGTCAATCTTGACATTATTGAAGGTAGGGTCAAAAGTTCAAATATTAAACATTCGGTTCAGTTAGTAAATGCAATAAATGAAATTGACCCTAAGTATGGTAAAAATTAGTAAAAGTAATTCCAGACGAAAAACTAATAAAAACAATTAATGACAGTAATACGGAAATTACTGATTTACCATCTATTTTATTGTACTTAAAAAATGTTGATTTAGTTAATGCAAAAAGGATTTACAACTTAATTGATAACATCACCATAATTCGCAAATGTCTCGTAAGGAAATTCAGGATTCAACCAATTTTCAACTCTATCAAACCTTTATATAATCTTGACAATGAAAAAACTATTGACCTATTGAATAATCTTTTTGCACACAATGTTTTCAAAAATAAAATTCAAGAAGCAGACATAGAAAATTTTATAAATAGCGTAAGTATTGCTTTTAACATTAATGAAGAAATAGCAAATAAAATTATTGCTACATATTCCGAAAGCCTTGTAAGTGCAAATAATGGAGAAATTCAGTTTGCGAAATTTGCTGATGCACTTTACAGACTTAGCAAGATAAATAAAGAAGTAGTAAATACTTTGCTTAGTGCTTCCATTCCAAGACTAGAAAGAGACATACATTCACTTACATTTTATCAATTGAAAGCAGGTTTATGTGCATTGGCAAAGGTTGACAAAGTTTTAGCGGCAAGACTTTTAAAAATGATACCGACAGAAGAACTAAAGAAGAAATCAGAAGTTCTTCTAGTAGACAAGAAAAATATTGAAGGACAACTTGGAGAAATTAAATGTGTTAATACTGAAATATGGGAAATATTAAACGACCATTTGAAATAAGCCAACGCAATTTACAAGCACAATTAAAAACCGCACAAGCCGACACACGACCAAAGTTTTTAATAGAGCTTGCAAAGCCGACCCAAAAGAAAAATTGTTTTTAAAAAATTTCCAACGCTTCAAAAAAAATAAAACACCCGACACACAAGCCAGACAAAAAAGCACTCGACAAATGATACAAACGGACGACATAAAAATGGTTGTAAACCACGACAGACAAGGAACGCCAGCCTATAACACGGGTTTGGCAAAAGTGGCGGTTCAGTGCTCCGCAGACACATTTGTGGTTAGTCAAAGTTTGGTTCTCCGCATCAACATTTGTGGTGAAAATCGCCACCTTCGCCAAGCCCGAAAACGTTGGTGGTCAGTTCATCAGAACGAACTCGGAAAAAGAATGTTTCATAATAATAATTTTTTAAATATGATTAAATATATTGAATTAAACAGCGAAGACTTTAAGTCTGCTATTGAAATTGTAAAAAACCGAAAAAGACAATAATAGGCTTTTAGTTAGACTGAATCATAAAACATACGGAGGACTAATTACGCTAGACGGAACTTCGGAAGAAATTGAATCTTTATGTTCTATCCTGGAGAATAACGGTATCATAACGTAGTGAAATATCAATTTCAATTCCGACAGAATTGAAATGAAAAATTGCTTTTTTAAAATTCTCTAAATCCTGTTTTGTTTCAGAAAAGTGTTCAGAAATGTTTTCAAGTATTTTAAATGGTAACTCCGTATTTCCAAACATTTCTTTATCCTGTGATGTTTCAATTTGCGACATAATAATTAGATTTTAATTAAGGTTAAAACCTAGTTTGTAAACTAAACTAGGTTTTTTAGGCAATCTTGCCTGCTGAGATAATCTAAGTTTAACTTTTAATGTTGCGATAACATGGAAACAATTATCACTTTGGTATTCGTGTACTTAATTGTATGCGAAGCCAAAAAATAATTAAGCTAGACTTAGTTATTATCTTTTCTTTTTAAGAACATTGCTCGTTATCTTTAACGAGCTTTGTCTTGAAAGTTTTTTGAATCTGACTTAAACACGGTGCAGAAACTAAACCGAAAAATATTGTAAATAAAGAACCGAACCACCAACAGCAGTTACAAGCAAGCTGGGCATTTGGCTAAATTTGAAGCTGGTTTTGTATCAGCCGAAATTGGTTTTTAACCGAAAGTTTAGGCTTTTTTTTCCCCAGCCTGCTTGTAGCTGCGAAACGTTAGCGGCAAGCATAGCGGACACACCAAACTTGACAGAGAGAAACTAAAATCTTAATAAAATTTTTTAGTTTTTGCTTTATAATTCTCGATAATCATTTTGATAAAAGAATTTTTATCGCTTTTCATTATCGCTATTTCTGGACTATCTCTCATTATTTTATTGAGTTCTCTAACATTTTCATCACTCCAAATCGACAATTCAACAATAATAGGAGTTAAAGCCAAACCCTTTTCAGTCAACAGATACAGATTAGTTTTTTTATTATCGGGAAGTTGTTTTTTTATAATAATTCCTAATTCTTCCAAACATTTTAGTTTAGAAGAAAGAATATTGGTAGCAATTGCCTCATCACTTTCAATAAAATCTTTAAATGTCATACTATCTTCTATCAGCATTTGTTTAATGATAACCAAAATCCATTTATCACCCAAAATATCAATGGCAGAAGTTATAGGACATTTACATCTAAATTTATAATCCATTTTAATTAATTGTTAATTTTACTTGCATGTTGCAATTTATTTCTATTTTTACTTGCATATCAAAAGTAATTCACTAATTTTGCTTGCGATACAAAAGTAATAATTTAAATTTAAAAAATGGACAATCAAGAAAAAAGCACTGAAAGTGCACAGGTTACAAAACCAGCCTACATTATGGTTCAAATGAAAGTTGATAGCCTTGAAGAGCTTAATCAACGCTATGCACAATTTGCAATTCCAATTTTAATGAAACACGGAGGGCAAATGATAGCAGGAACACCAGCTCCAAATGTAAAAGAAGGAGAATGGGACGGAAATTGGGCAGCAGTACTTCAATTCCCAAGTATGGAATCTGCCGAAGGATGGTACAACTCGGAGGAGTATCAACCATATAAAAACCTTCGTATTAACGAACTTCAATCAGAAGCAGGTAGAGTGGTAATTATACCAGGAATGTAGGCTTAAACCAAATTTGACAATCCAAACTTGGTAAAACTGGGTTTGGGTTGTTTTTTTAAATCAATTAATTTTCAAAAAATGAATAAAGTATTAGTAACAGGAATATCAGGATTTGTAGGACAACATTGTGCTGTCGAATTATTAAAAAAAGGCTATGCAGTTAGAGGCTCGGTTAGGAGTTTATCTAAAACGGATGAAGTGATTAAAGGCATAAAAAAAGAAATTGACCCAAAAGGAAATTTAGAATTTTGCGAACTTGACCTTATGAAAGATGAAGGTTGGGACAAAGCAATGGAAGGTTGTGATTATGTGCTTCATATTGCTTCGCCATTTGTGGTAAAAGTACCAAAAGACGAAAACGAACTAATCAAACCTGCTGTTGAAGGAACATTAAGAGCCTTGAAATCTGCAAAAAAAGCAGGAGTTAAAAGACTGGTGCTTACTTCTTCAACTGTGGCTATGAGTGGAGGGAAAAAAGACTTGATAAAATTAAATCAAGAAAGTTGGACAGACCTAAATGCAAAAAATGTAACTGCTTACTTTAAAAGCAAAACACTTGCAGAAAAAAGTGCTTGGGAATTTATAAAAATCAAGCAGGCGAAAATAAATTAGAATTAGTTGTAGTAAACCCCGGACCAATTTATGGACCAACGCTGACAGGCAATTTAGCTACGGAAGCGATGGACTTTTTCAAAAAACTAATTACAGGACAAGTACCAATGTTACCAAAAGCGTATTCGGTAATGTCTGACGTAAGAGATGTAGCAACTATTCACGTTTCAGCATTAGAAAATGAAAAGGCAAATGGAAAGCGTTTTATTGTAACATCTGTAAAGCCTTATGCCATTCAAGAAATTGCTAAAATTTTAAAAGCAAATGGTTATGATAAAGTTAGCACCAGACTTGCACCAACATTTTTACTGAAATTTATGGCTAATTTTAATGACGAAATGAAAGGAATGTTACCATTTGTAGGAAACACAATAGAAGCTGACATAAGCAACACGATGAAAACTTTTAATTGGACACCAATCAACTTTGAGAAAACGGTTATTGACACAGCAAAATCGGTGGAAAAAGCAATCAAGAAATAAAATAAGACCCCAAAAAAATGCCAGCCGCTAACAGCTAGGGTTTCGTTGCGTGCGCAGCACGAACAATGAAACTCGTGTTGAACCCTTCGATAAACTCAGGACAGGCTCACCGATTACAGTCACGTCCTACTACTATGGAGTTATCGAAAAATGCTTTGATTACCCAATATTTTTCGGGATTAAGAAGGATTTATTCTTCTTATATGGAGTTATCGATAATCAACTGATTACCAATGATATAAACAAGTGTTATCTGTTGTAAATTTACAAAATAAAGTTATTTAGTGCAAATATATTTATATTTGCCTTGAAGCATTAAATTCAAGGTCTGTATAAACGAGTTACAGCTACCGAAGGTTTAGTTCAACAGCCGTTTGGCAAGATTGCGAATTTTGTGGTAAATTCACGTTCACGTTCCGCAAGAAATTTTATCTTTAGTGGAAAATAAACGGTTACGAAGTTCGCAACCTCGCCAAGCGGCGGAACGTTACAGGACAGTTGTGCCGAAATTACGCAGATGAAAATTATTAGAAAATAAGCATTTGTTTCCACCGAAAATTTGCAAAACAGAAGCGTAAAAATTAAAACTTACTCGCAGACTCGAGAGAAAGCGAACAGACGAAGCAAATTTGAAAAATTGAAAACTGAAAAGCAGAAGAATGAAAGTTGAAATCTGCCAACAGAAGCGTGAAAATTGAAATCTAAAAAACGAAGATTGAAAATTGGAATTTGCCAAAAGAAACTGGAAAGATTGAAAACTGAGAAACAGAAATTTGCCAACAGAAATGTGAAAACTTTGTGTGATAATTGTAATTTCGACAAGACAACCGTCCTGTAACAGCTAGGGTTTCGTTGCGTGCGCAGCACGAACAATGAAACTCGTGTAGAACCCTTCGATAAACTCAGGACAGGCTCACCGATTACAGTCACGTCCTACTACTATGGAGTTATCGAAAAATGCTTTGATTACCCAATATTTTTCGGGATTAAGAAGGATTTATTCTTCTTATATGGAGTTATCGATAATCAACTGATTACCAATGATATAAACAAGTGTTATCTGTTGTAAATTTACAAAATAAAGTTATTTAGTGCAAATATATTTATATTTGCCTTGAAGCATTAAATTCAAGGTCTGTATAAACGAGTTACAGCTACCGAAGGTTTAGTTCAACATGGGTTTGGCAAAAGTGGGGCTTTAGTACTAGGCTGAACATTTGTACTTTCTATTAGCTTTTGTACTAAATTTGAACATTAGTACTTTCTAAACCCCACCTTCGCCAAGCCCAAAAACGTTGGCGGTCAGTTCACACGAAATGACCGCAGAAAAAATAACGTTTTAAACAATTAAACATTCAAAAAGATGAGATGTAGTAACTGCGGAAAAGAAACGCCATTTAGTGGAAAAGTGTGCCATTGGTGCAATAATGACAAATCAAAAGACCAAGCAACGCATAGCAAGATAACGGCTGTGGTAATAGTAATATTCATAATAATTTATTTTTGGAAATGTTCTTAAATAATAACCTTAAACATAAAATACAATGGAACTAAAAGATTTAATAATGAAGTATTACGATTCTAATGATAAAACTGAAAAATCAGAATTAAGAAGTGAATTACTCAAAAAGAAAACAGAATTAGATTTGCCAGAAGCTTTTCAAATTGCTGTTTTAGGTCATTATGAAGCTTATCGTATTTCAGGTGCAAAACCATATTTAGAAGTAATGCTTAAATACGCTTCCTAACGAAAATAATCAATCTTGGCGTTTGATTTTCAGGAGCTTCAATTTCTGAACTATCTAAAGTTACATCGTAACCTTTTTGTTTTAAAAATGCTGTGAGTTCATTTTCAAAATCAAAATTTTCGTAAAGCGAAACAATTGAAATAGTTTCCTCTTTGATTTTACTTGTAATGTCTATCATAATGTTTAATTTTAAAATGTGTTTCTGACTTTAAAACGGCGCAGAAACTAAACCGAAAAATATTGTGGATAAAGAACCGAACCGCCAACACACGCTACAATAAATTGGGGTTTTAGGCTTAAATAATAATGGTTTTGTATCTGTGAAGTTCAGGCAAATCCGAAGCTTTAGGTTTCCTTAATCCCCAACTTCTTGTAGCGCGGGAACGTTAGCGGTAATAAAATTTACTCCGCTTCTACCAATCCCCAATGTTCAGCATCTTCTAAACTCACTTCAATAGTGTCATCTGAATCTGCTATACCTTCTTTCAAGCACCATTCATTTATTCCATACTTTTCACACATCTGCTCCCAAGCATTTATGTATGGTGCGTCTAACACATCACCTAATTTTACTCTTACTTTAATTTCGCTTCGTTTCATAATCCGTAAATTTTACATACCGCTAACAAAGTATAACCAAAAGTGGGGCGGTAGTTCCCAAATTCAGCTATTGTGCTTCTAATTTACTTTTGTAGGTAAGTCAGGATTTAGCACTTCTAATCCCCACCTTCGGTTATACTCAACCGTTACCAGCTATAGCTGCGCTCGCGAAATCAAATAAAAACTCATGAAAATAATACGGAACAGTTTATCATTTGTAACAGTTATTATAAGTTTATTAATAATTTCTTGTAGAGAAAAAACAGAAGTGAAAAAAGTAGCCGATCTAAAGAAAAATATAGAAACTAAAATAGAAGTAGAATTTAAATTTCCTGATACAATTTATAGAAACAAATCATACAAAGGAGAAATAAAATATTCTGGAGTTCTTGATACTGTAACTACAAATGTTATGGAAGAAAAAGATGGTATTAATAGATATATAATTTACAGTTTTATAAAAACAAACAATCTAAATTATAGCTTGAACCAATTAAGAAAAATGAAATTAGATACTGTTGGAGCGATAGATAACCACACAATACCATTTTATGACATCAAGTTTACAGAAGTTGGAACATACTATCTATATGGAATTATAAATGATCATGTTACAATTGATACAAACAAGATTTCAAAACCAACAAATAGAGTTAGAATTATTGAAAATGAAGCTCGAGCAAGTCATAAAATAGTTGTTATAAATAAATAATGCTACAGCTGGTAACACTTGCTAAAACTTATGGCTAGTTTTTCGGTAAATTGTTCGTTTACTTTTCATAACTTCGCTTGGTCGGTTATGGAAAAAAAGCTTTCCATAAGCCGCCACAAGCTCTAGCAAGGAAACGTTAGCGGTCATTGTAGAGCGACACCGACCAAACATAAACAGACATAAAAATGAATGATAAAATAGGAATAGTTTTAATACAAGGAGCAGGTTTAGGTAGTTTCATTTGGGACGACTTGAAACCGCTAATAAAAAATCCTGTTTTGACAATTGAATTCCCAAACAGAGAAGTTGGCGACAAGGCAAATGTCAATCTAACCTTTGACGACTACAAAAAAACTGCAATTGAACAAATAGAAAAATGGGGCATTGACAATTTTGTAATTGTGACACATTCTATCGGTGGTTGCGTTGGTTTAAGTTTGACAGACTATTTTGCTAAAAAAGTTGTTGGCTTTGTTGGAATTAGTTCTGCCATTCCAACAAGCGGAAATTCTTTTATTTCTTGTTTGCCATTTCCTCAAAGTTTACTTATGCCGTTAATATTGAATTTATTCGGGACAAAACCACCTCAAAAAGCAATTGAGCAAACCCTTTGCAATGACCTCACATCTGAACAGACATCAGAAATTATAAAACGATTTACACCCGAAGCAAAACTTTTATACACGACAAAAGTAAACTACAAAAATATTGACTTTATAAAACTATACATAAAACTCACTAATGACAAAGGGTTTCCTGTGCAATTACAGGACAAAATGATAAAAATCTAACTACACAAAAAGTGGTAACATTGGACAGCGGACATTTACCTATGATAAGTAAACCAAAAGAATTAAGTGATATTTTGAACAACTTTATAAAAGAAATAAATTGACAACTGAAAAAACACTGAACATTAAAACAAGAACTGAATGGAGAAATTGGCTTCAACAGAATTTCAACACAGAGAAAGAAATTTGGTTGGTTTATGCTAAAAAATCAACAGGTGAGCAACGCATTCAATACAACGATGCAGTTGAAGAAGCCCTATGTTTTGGTTGGATAGACAGCATAAATAAAACCCTTGACAAAGACCACACAATTCAGCGATTTACTCCTCGACAAACCAAGAGCAGTTATTCACAACCTAATAAAGAACGACTGAAATGGTTATCCGAAAACAATCTAATTCATCATTCATTTCTTAAAACAGTTCAAGAAATTATTTCAAAAGAGTATGTTTTTCCTTTGGATATTTTAGACGAAATTAAAAAAGATAAGGAAAGTTGGAATAACTATACAAAATTTTCAGAGCCATACAAACGAATACGAATTGCATATATAGAAAGTGCAAGAAAACGACCAGAAGAATTTACTAAACGACTGAATAACTTTATTCAAAAACAAAGGACAATAAACTTATTTCGGGATTTGGTGGAATTGACAAATACTATTAATCTGAACAATGACATACTATAATACACGACAGAAAAAACAACGAACCGCTAACAGCTAGAGTTTCGTTGGGCTCGCAGAGCCAACAATGAAACTCGTGTTGAACGGAACCGCTCTACATCTATCCCTATGGGTTTTTCAATAAATAAGTTAGAATCATTTCAAGAGGATTTATAGTCCTCTTTTTTTTGGAGTAGTTTTAAGTTTGGTTTTCTTGTGTTTTCCTTCACTTATGGGCATAAAATCCCTTACCCATAAAATTAACTTTCACGGGGAATCGGGTTTTGGCCACTGCCAAGATACCAAGCAGGCGGACCACGCTGGTCAAAAACCACAATTCGATGCAAATTACCCGTTTTACAACAAGGGCACTTTGGTAAAAAGGGTTTCTTTTCTGCTTTTTCCAAGACCTTAACTAGAAGTTTCTCCTGTAAAAGCCTCAATTTTTGACGTTTCCAAGTGCTACTCAAAAAACCATGATGGCGGATTTTTACAAAACCTTTGGGCAAAATATGCAAGGCAAACCGCCTGATAAACTCCTGATGGGTGAGTGTCATTTGTTTTTTGACTCCCGCCATTCGATAATTCTTATAATCAAAAGTGACGTTTTGGTCACTAATATCTTTGATTCGATGGTTGCTAATAGCAATTTTGTGGGTATATCTTCCTAAATATTCCACCACCGATTTCGGATTTCCAAAAGGTTTCTTGGCAAATACCACCCACGGTTTTTGCCATAAATCCTGACGGATTTGCTCATAACCAATCGGATTTTTGTTTTTAGCTTTTCACAATATTTAGCCCTAAAAACCTTGGATAATGCCTTTACCGAAAACAGAAACTTGCCATCGAGTCGGCTGTTTTTCCAAATTCCATTTTTATCCACTCCGCCTCCTGGCACAATGCAATGCAGGTGTGGATGCAAACTCAATTGCTGCCCCCAAGTGTGCAAAACGGCAATCATTCCCATTTGCATTTCTTTGGATTTTCCAAATTGTTGTAGCGTTTCCCAAGAGGCTTCAAACAAGGTATCGTACACGATTTTGGACTGGTGCATCGCCAAAGAATTGATTGCCTCGGGCAAAGTGAAAACTACGTGGAAATAAGGTACTGGTAAGAGTTCCGTTTCTCTTTTGGCTATCCAATCTTCCCTGTTTTTACCCTGACACTTTGGGCAATGCCGATTGCGGCAAGAGTTATAGCTTATGGAGAGATTGCCACAACTATCGCAAGTATCTATATGACCACCTAGTTCTGCGGTTCTGCATTTTTTTATGGCAGAAAGCGTGCGGAGTTGCCAAGTATTCAATCCATAGTTTTCGATTTTGGAACCAATTTTTCGCAGTACATCGGCTACTTCAAAGAGCGGCTGCATTTTGCAAAAAGAGTATCGAGTGGACTAAAAATGCGCTGACTCTCGAGTTGGGCAATGTGCAGATATTCCATCGTGGTTTCGATATTTTGATGTCCTAAAAGATCTTTAAGGGTCATAATATCCATACCGTCTTCGAGCAAATGCGTGGCATAGCTGTGCCGAAGCGTGTGGGTATGTACTTCTTTTTTCACACCTGCCGCTTTGGCAACTTGTCTAACTGCCCATTGCACGCCACGCTGGGAATACCGTGAATCAAAATCGCCTCCAGCCCTTTCGATAGGTTGACCATTGAAGAGATAATCTTGGGATTTTTCGGCTTCGATATATTTTTTTAAACCTCGGATTAAATGCACCGAAAGCGGAACATAGCGGTCTTTTTTACCTTTGCCTTGAACGACTTTGAGTTGTTTTCTATCGAAATCCAAATCCTGTAAACGAACATTTCTGGCTTCCATACAACGAAGTCCACAGCCATAAAGTAAACCAATGAGAATTTTGTGTTTGAGTAGTTTGGCACTTTGAAGCATAGCCCAAACTTCTTCCTTACTAAGTACCACGGGAAGTTTTTTCTCGTGTTTTATCGAGGGCAATCGCAGGTATTCATAAGGTAATCCTTCGGATTTAAGTAAAAACCGAAGGCCATAAACGCAGTGTTTAAAATAAGTTTGAGAGGGTGTTTTGGATTTTTTCTGTTGGTAAAACAAATAGTCCTGCACTTGTTCGGGATCTAGTTCGGTCGGGATTTTACCAAAATAGAGCGAGATTGCCGCCACGTGACGGGAATAATTGTTAAAAGTACTTTGGCTTCTGCCTAAAACAGAAACCGTTCGCTCAAAACGATTTAAAAGCCCCTCAAATCCTGGAACTTCCCGTTTGGCTTGATTCAGTATTTTGTTTTCTCTTAAATCTTCTGCATTCTTTTTTTTGTAGTCATACTTTACGTTTTTTTAATTATCTTCGTAAGATACTAAATCTAGTAAAGCGCTACCGAAGGTTTAGTTCAACAAGTGTTTGCCGTCAGTGGCAGGATTGGGTTGTGTCCGAAATATTTCGGCTTATTTAATGTTTATTAATTTTTGTTATCTTCGGTCTTGAAATTTCCACCGAACGGCAAGCACTCGAACGTTACAGGAAACCTTTGCGCAAAAAAACTGCTAAAAAGGAATCTTTAAAAACGTTTTGCCATTATGAAATTACTAAAAAAATGCTACTGCAAGACAATAGCCCACCAAAAAGAAAACACAATTATCTTTATTTAACATTTTTTAAACCAATTACAATTATGAAAACAATTAAACTCTTTTTTATCGCAACAATTTTATTTACTATTTCTGCAAATTCTCAAATTACAAAAGGAAATTGGATGGTAGGTGGAAGTGGAAACTTTACAAATTATAAAAGTACATTTGAAAGCAATAACACTGTAACTACTCAAACTGGGAATGCTTTAACTATTTCTCCAAATTTAGGCTATTTTATTGTAGATAATTTTGCACTTGGAACGACTGTAGGTTTTAACTTCTCAAACCCATCGGGTGCTAACAATAATAGTCACAGTTATAGCATTTCGCCTTTTGTGAGATATTATTTCAGAGAATCTGCAAAAATCATTAACCCCTTTTTACAGACGAGTTATGGTTTTAGCAAAGGTAAAAGCGAATCAGGTGGGTCAAATAAAAGCAGTGGATATACTCTTAAAGGAGGGACAGCTATTTTTTTTAATAGTAGCGTTGCTCTCGAACTCTCCCTTAATTATGATTCATCAAAGTTTAATTCAGATGTAAAATCTAATAATTTTACAGTTGGTATTGGTTTTCAAATACATTTAGAAAAAAAAATAATAATCTTTTAAAAAACAATTAAGATGAAAAACAAAATACAGTTTTTACAATTTGTTGCAATACTTTTAATTAGTTTTAGCACTTATTCTCAAGTATCAGTAAGTATGCAAAATTTGCAATATACAAACAATGGTCAATCTACAATTTCAGCAGCAAATTGCGGAAATATAGATTTAGCATCAAGTACCAGTACTTCAATAAATTTAGGAATAAACTTAAGCAAGCCAAACAGTCAAGTTGTTGGTTTAAGTGATTTGCGTGTTTATACTCAAAAATCTTCTTCAGATTCGAGAGTAGAAAAAAGTTGGGTACAGATTCAAGAAACATTTTGGAATCAACCTTCAAGTGGTAATGGCACATATTCAACAACAGCAAGTTTTTCGATAAATTCTGCCGACTTTAATGCTTCTGGTGGCACTCTATTTGTTGTTTTTAAGTCAAGCGGAGGTACAGAATATAGATCAACTTGCAATTTCACAATAACAAAAACTCTTTTGCCAAGTTTCTCATTTTCTCCAACAAATTTAAGCCTTTCTTGTGGAGACACAAGTGCAAGAACTTTTACTGTTAGTCCAGCCAACATTCCTAGCGGTTCTACAGTAACGTACCAATGGAGTTATAGTGGTTGGTCACTTGTTGCAAGTTCTACAAATTCTATTACATTGACTCCTAATTCGGTAACTTCATTAGTATCAAATGTAACTGTATATCCATTTATTAATGGAGTTTCACAACCAACAAAAACCTGTACTGTAAACATAGTACCATTTACAACCTCTGCAATAATTACTGGAATCGATCTGTTTTGTAATACACAAACAGCTTCAACCTTCACAATTGGCAACCCCGATCCCAATAGTACTATTTCTTGGAGTAGTTCTAATCCATCAATAGCATCCGTTAGTGGAGCTTCAAATTCCCAAGTAACTCTTACTGCATTATCGGTTGGATCCTGCAATTTAAATGCTGAAATCACAAATAGCTGTGGTCAGAAGACAACAATCACAAAGCTGATAGGAGTCGGAAAACCACATTTTGATATTGCAATACAACAAACAGGAGGTGGTAGGATGGATTTAATTTTGCAAGGATTAAGTTACACAAATGGAGGTGGTATAGAATTAAGCGATATTAATGCTCAAAATATTACAAATGTTGTTTGGGAAATCGTTTCTACTAATCCAACAAACTGTGGCAGATTATTTCCATTAGGAAAAACAGCTAGATTACTTTATTCTAGTAGCACTTGTAGAACACAAGTGAAAGCAACAGCAATAAGTAGTTGTGGAACTACCAGTGTAAATAGAACTTTTGTCGGAAGTGGCGGAGGACTGCAAAGATTAGCAAGTAAAAACAAAAAAGAAATAATTGATGAACAAGAACAAAATACATTTATGGTCTATCCTAATCCATCAAAAGACATTGTAAATGTTGTGTTGAACAACTCTTATAGCACCTTAAGCCAGACATATAAAGGACAGCTTGTAAACATAAACGGAACTGTTGTTAAAAATATTGAAATTAGCAATATTGATACTACTTTTAGTGTTCAAGGCGTACCAAAGGGAGTTTATATTCTCAAAATAATTTTAGATGGTCAAACCGAGAGTCATCGGATCATTGTAGAATAAAGAAATAAAAGCTATAAAAAGGTGTTTGTGATTCTCCCAAACACCTTTTTCCTTTTAGAACGATTTGACTGTTAATCAAAAATAAAGGTGGAGTTTAAACAACTAAAACCTACTTTTATTAAAATTTAAAATTTTTTCCCAACTACTCCCTTTATAAAAATTGAAATAGTGAAAAAAAAACTTGCTATTGTAAACCAAAACTAGGTGTAAAAAAGTGAAAAATCCAAAAAGGCTTCCTGTAACCGCCGTTTGGCAATATGGCGGGTTTAGGCTTAATTTGAAGTTGGTTTTGTGTCTGAAAGTTCAGTTATTAACCGAAAGTCTAGGCTTCCTTAATCCGCCACATCGCCAAGCGGCCAAACGTTATAGCACATATTATGAAACTGCTCCCAATCATATTTCTTTTAATTAACGGTGTCCTATTTTCACAGGAAAAACCGAAAAGCTATCCTGAAAAATATTTACCTGAAAGTTTAAATGATGCTTTAGATTATATGGAGTATAAATGGACTGATGCCGAAAAGCAAACATTTAAATCCAAAGATGAAAGAACTGCGGTATCAAGTTTACATCTCAGCTATGGAATGTTCATTCGGAACGTTTGGTTAAGGCATGGTAATCCAAAACTGGAAAAATCATTTGATGAAATTGGAATTTACGCTCTTGATGACATTTCGTCTATAATCATAACATCATTTCATCGAAAGCTCAACAAAAAAGAAATTAAGTTGGATGAACAAATCAAACCGTATAAAGTATATTGGGAAGAAATAAGAAAGAGAACTGAAGCAGAATATAATGAAACTTTCATAAAATTCAAAGTTGGTGATACCTTGACCTTTAAATATCTTAGAACGTTCATAGACGATGAACAAGAAAAACTCTATTATAATGGAAATTGTAGAGCCAAAGGCATTCTTCTCGAAAAAACACAATCTGATTTCAGTTTAAAAATTAAACTCATAAATATGTGTGACAACAAAGGTATATTTACAATAGATTTTAGAAATAAAGTTAGAGAAGAACTAGAATTTGAAATTAAGAAAGTTGGCGATGTGTTTTGGAATTTCTATAATGATTGGGAGCCAAACGAAACGCCATAATACGTGCTATAACAGCCGTTTGGCTAGATTGGGGTTTTAGGCATAATTTAAAGTTGGTCTTGTACTTGGAAAATTGTGCTCAACCGAAAATTAAATCTTAATTTAGTCCCCAACCTCGCCAAGCGGCGGGACGTTGGCAGAAAATTTATGACCAACGTTGTCCGAAAAAACACTTGAAAAACTTTGATTTATTCAAGAAAAGAAGGAAACGGTTATTCATTTAACACGGTAATAAAACAAAAGTATGCCAACGGGGCGGTACAATTTAATCTAACAATTTAAAATAGTACCTAAAGTTATCGTCCTGTGGTAGTCCACATTTCCAAAAAGGGAAGAAATTTATATTATGAGAAAGTTAGTTTTGTTTTTAACAATCGTTTTTTTAGTTTCCTGTAGTCGTGACCAACAAATTATGGATACAACTTTAGAAAACGAGTATTTTAAAATGATAAATTCCGAAGATTTTAAAAGTTTTGAAATCAAAGCCAATGATTTTTTAGATAAATCTGGAATTGAAAATAATAGTGTTTTTCAAAGTGAAATCAATACTAAAAAGTATTTAAAGGAAAATATTGGAAAAACAAAATTCAGTTCATTAGAAAGTGCATCAAAAAGTTATACTGAATTAAATGAATTGCATCTAAAGATATTTAAGGATAATGAAATGTTTTTTTAATACTTTTAAAATCTGAAAAAGGAGAACTTGATGAAATTTTAAATCAAATTACAGAAAGTAAATTTGCAACATCTATTAAAAAAACAAAAAACACAGCCAAAATTCAAGGAAATTGTTTTAATGGTTGTATTAATGACGCTGTTTACTGCGACAGAATGTCTAATGCCAACTTAAGAGACACTTTCAGTGTTAGTGCAGTAGCATTTTACACAGGAAATCCACTTGGTGCAGCTGCAACTGCTTTTGCAGGATGGTTAGCTCATTATAGAGCACAGGCGGCCTGTGTAAGAACTTTTGAAAAGTGTAGAAGTCAATGCCCAGAATAAATTATTTTAGCTATTCTCGAAATCTATAATTCGAAAAATTTAACCTGTTTAAAAAAAAATGATTCAAATGAAAAAATTAATTCCTTATGTTAATAATTCAATTAATTTACTTTGTTTATTAACTGTTTTATTCCCTTATTTTTCGGAAGATTTAGAAATTATCCGAGAAATTAGAAAAATTGGGGTTACAAAACTTGTGTTTTCAATAGCTTGTTTTTATTTATTATATTTTCATTATTGTGTTATTATTACGACAAAGAAAAATTTAATATGATATTTGCTAAAGAGAAAATAATAATTTCTCTACCTGTAATTTGCATTGTAATTTATCAACTTTATAATTTGTCATATAACTAAATTTTCGAAATTGACAAAAAAATCTTCTGCCAACAGCTAGAGTTTCGTTGGGCTCGCAGAGCCAACAATGAAACTCGTGTTGAACCCTTCGATAAACTCAGGACAGGCTCACCGATTACAAATCCATCCCTTATGGGGTTTACGATAAAAGAATAAGAAGAATTTCAAGAGGCAAGTGTGCCTCTTTTTTTTTTTTTGAGGTAGTTAAGTTTGGTTTTCTTGTGTTTTCCTTCACTTATGGGCATAAAATCCCTTACCCATAAAATTAACTTTCACGGGGAATCGGGTTTTGGCCACTGCCAAGATACCAAGCAGGCGGACCACGCTGGTCAAAAACCACAATTCGATGCAAATTACCCGTTTTACAACAAGGGCACTTTGGTAAAAAGGGTTTCTTTTCTGCTTTTTCCAAGACCTTAACTAGAAGTTTCTCCTGTAAAAGCCTCAATTTTTGACGTTTCCAAGTGCTACTCAAAAAACCATGATGGCGGATTTTTACAAAACCTTTGGGCAAAATATGCAAGGCAAACCGCCTGATAAACTCCTGATGGGTGAGTGTCATTTGTTTTTTGACTCCCGCCATTCGATAATTCTTATAATCAAAAGTGACGTTTTGGTCACTAATATCTTTGATTCGATGGTTGCTAATAGCAATTTTGTGGGTATATCTTCCTAAATATTCCACCACCGATTTCGGATTTCCAAAAGGTTTCTTGGCAAATACCACCCACGGTTTTTGCCATAAATCCTGACGGATTTGCTCATAACCAATCGGATTTTTTGTTTTTAGCTTTTCACAATATTTAGCCCTAAAAACCTTGGATAATGCCTTTACCGAAAACAGAAACTTGCCATCGAGTCGGCTGTTTTTCCAAATTCCATTTTTATCCACTCCGCCTCCTGGCACAATGCAATGCAGGTGTGGATGCAAACTCAATTGCTGCCCCCAAGTGTGCAAAACGGCAATCATTCCCATTTGCATTTCTTTGGATTTTCCAAATTGTTGTAGCGTTTCCCAAGAGGCTTCAAACAAGGTATCGTACACGATTTTGGACTGGTGCATCGCCAAAGAATTGATTGCCTCGGGCAAAGTGAAAACTACGTGGAAATAAGGTACTGGTAAGAGTTCCGTTTCTCTTTTGGCTATCCAATCTTCCCTGTTTTTACCCTGACACTTTGGGCAATGCCGATTGCGGCAAGAGTTATAGCTTATGGAGAGATTGCCACAACTATCGCAAGCATCTATATGACCACCTAGTTCTGCGGTTCTGCATTTTTTTATGGCAGAAAGCGTGCGGAGTTGCCAAGTATTCAATCCATAGTTTTCGATTTTGGAACCAATTTTTCGCAGTACATCGGCTACTTCAAAGAGCGGCTGCATTTTGCAAAAAGAGTATCGAGTGGACTAAAAATGCGCTGACTCTCGAGTTGGGCAATGTGCAGATATTCCATCGTGGTTTCGATATTTTGATGTCCTAAAAGATCTTTAAGGGTCATAATATCCATACCGTCTTCGAGCAAATGCGTGGCATAGCTGTGCCGAAGCGTGTGGGTATGTACTTCTTTTTTCACACCTGCCGCTTTGGCAACTTGTCTAACTGCCCATTGCACGCCACGCTGGGAATACCGTGAATCAAAATCGCCTCCAGCCCTTTCGATAGGTTGACCATTGAAGAGATAATCTTGGGATTTTTCGGCTTCGATATATTTTTTTAAACCTCGGATTAAATGCACCGAAAGCGGAACATAGCGGTCTTTTTTACCTTTGCCTTGAACGACTTTGAGTTGTTTTCTATCGAAATCCAAATCCTGTAAACGAACATTTCTGGCTTCCATACAACGAAGTCCACAGCCATAAAGTAAACCAATGAGAATTTTGTGTTTGAGTAGTTTGGCACTTTGAAGCATAGCCCAAACTTCTTCCTTACTAAGTACCACGGGAAGTTTTTTTCGGCTCACATAAAAAAGTTGGGGAGAAGTTCTAAATTTGTCTAAAAAAACAAATGGATTTTTCAATTTTTTCTTCCTTTTACCAGAAGGGCTATTGATACATTTTGATATTGTCGATTTCAAAGAGTTAGGAGATTTACATACAAAGAAAGACTGTTTATTCATTTATTTAGATGAGAAAAACATACTGCCAAATAATTATGATTTGAATGAATTTGAGTCAAAAGGATTCTACGAACGAACTTTAATTCAAGACTTTCCAATTAGAGGAAAGGCGGTTTATTTAGGCATTAGAAGGCGTCGATGGCGAAATAAATTTGATAAATCAATAGAAGTTAAAAGTGATTATACTTTTATAGCAGAAGGTTCAAAATTGACCGTTGAACTTTCTGATTTTTTAAAAGATACAGGTCGAGACCCGAGAAGATACGATAAGTAATATCGCCAGTTATTACGGAGTCAAAGCCAATTTATTGCAACGCCATTACAAGAAAAAAGTTAGTGGATTTAAGGATTGGGATCAGTTCAATCACTCCGAAGATTATTTGATTTATCCTCAGAATATAGGTGAAAATCTAGGAATTGATGAGTTAAGTTTGTCAAAAGGAG
>CP051546.1:2072323-2106039 GCA_012837155.1 Flavobacterium sp. | reverse complement strand
CACCCGCACAAGTGTTAATGGCTGCCGAATTGCCATGGAACATCATCTTGGATTGACTTGTGATCCCATAGGTGGTTTAGTCCAAATTCCATGCATCGAAAGAAATACAATGGGAGCAATAAAAGCAATTCATGCGGCTGAATTAGCCTTGGAAACTAATCCTAAAAATGCAAAAGTCCCCCTAGACAAAGTAATTGACACCATGTGGCAAACCGCAAAGGATATGAATAATAAGTACAAGGAAACTTCTGAAGGAGGATTAGCAATAGCCGTGAATATGGCGGATTGTTAAAATGCTTTGTTACGGTTTACAGTTTTTAATATCTGACAAACTGTAAACCGCAACTAAACACTTAGCACTTTTTTCTTTCTAATTCTAATTTGGTAATGGGTTGATAAACAAAGGTATTTCTTCAATTTCTACATCACTTTTATCTAAACCATAGGCTTTGGTGTCAGAAAGAGACCAATGCTTTAATATATAATAGGAATTTAGCAAAAGAGAGTCTTTAATGGTAAACTCATTTCGACCGAAAGAAATTTTTCTAAAATGATGAATTTAAAATCGGGCTCTGAATTATATTTTGTAGAACCATCAGGGCGTATATGAAGATTTAATTCTTTATTTTTTACCAAATTCTGAACAATTTTCTTAAAGTACAGCTCTACTTTAGGCTGAACTCTAAAACCTATATTCAAGACAATTTTAATTACTTTATCATCTAACAATTCAATAACTTCATAATTTAAAGTAAAGGGTTCATTAGTCCTATTGATATGAAAAACCAATAAACGTCGGCTCTTTTTTGGCTTTTTTGAAAAAATAGATTTTAATATTTTTTCCTCTATTTCATAATTTCTGTCTGCTTTTGATAAATAAATCAAGTGAGTTGCATATTTGGGAATACTGTCGTCATTGCTTAATTCTTTAAGCTGCTGCGTATGTTCAATTATATTAGTAAACCTTAAAAAATTGTTATTTATTTTTCTAGCATAATACCATACATACATCGTCATGAAAATAAAAAGTTCAAAAAACAAGAACATCCATCTCTCCTTGATTTTTATAATATTGGCTACAAAAAAGGCTATCTCGATGGCACTAAAAACAGTAATAATTAAACCTATAAAAATCCTGTTCAATTTTTTAATATAAATCAAATAATAGTTCAAAAGTACAGTAGTCATTAACATGGCAATAGTTATTGAAAATCCGTAAGCTGCCTCCATATTAGAAGAATTTTTAAAATACAAAATCATTAAAATACAGCCAACCAAAGTATTGTATTTACTGATGGAATATATATTTGCCCCTTTAAATTGGTTGGATTTCTCATCCTTACTCGAGGCCAAAAATTGAGAGACATTGCTTCATTAATCAAAGTATAAGAACCACTTATCAATGCTTGAGAAGCTATAATAGCCGCAAATGTGGCGATAATTACCCCCGAAAAAAGAAACCATTGTGGCATACTTGTAAAAAACGGATTTCGACCTCCAAGATAGGAATTTCCTTGAGTCATAAGCCAAGAGGCCTGTCCCAAATAATTGATCACCAAAGAAATTTTAACAAAAATCCAAGTAATTCTTATATTCTTTTTTCCACAATGACCTAAATCCGAATACAAAGCTTCAGCTCCAGTAGTACACAAAAAAACGGCTCCCAACAGCCAAAATCCATGTGGATATTCAACCAATAATTCATAGGCATATACTGGATTCAACGCACTAAAAATAGCTGGATGTTCTAATACTTGAACAAATCCCAAGACAAAAAGCATCGAAAACCAAATAACCATCGCTGGACCAAAAAAGAATCCTACCTTTTGAGTTCCAAATCGCTGAAAGAAAAACAATCCCGATAAAATTACAATAACAATTGGCAAGGTAGGAATACCTGGAACAACATCACCTAAACCTTCCACAGCTGAAGCTACTGAAATGGGAGGCGTAATTATTCCGTCGGCCAAAAGTGTTGTTGCTCCGAGAATGGTAGGGATTACGAGTTACCTTTCCCGAATCGTTTTACCAAGGCATAAAGAGAAAAAACACCTCCTTCTCCGTGATTGTCTGCCGAAAGTGTCATTAAAACATATTTTAATGTGGTTTGAAAAGTGAGTGTCCAAAAAATGCAAGAAACACCACCATAAACCAGTAATTTGGATATTTCCCTGTCTTTAATAATAGCTTTCATTACATACAAAGGACTTGTCCCAATGTCTCCGTAAATGATTCCCAATGCAACAAGAAGAGATGCTGCGGTTACTGTTTGAAGAGTAGATTTATTCATTTTATTATAAATTTTGATATAAATATTTTGATGTTTTTGGACATAGAAATCCTATCTGCAATGATTTTATTCATCACAATTAAAGTTATTCTTATAAAACAATTGGTTTTAACTGGTATTAAATCGATATCCTACTCCCGATTCCGTGATTATAAATTTGGGGCGATTCGGATCTTCCTCAATTTTTTTTCGAAGTTGTGCCACAAAAACCCTCAGGTATTGTGTTTGGTCAGAAAAACTGTTACCCCAAACCTGTTTCAGTAAATAGTGATGCGTCAAAACTCTTCCTTCATTTTTTACTAAAATTGAGAACAAATTATATTCTGTTACAGTAAGTTTTAGGATTTCATCTCCTAGTTTTACGATTCTCGAAGTAAAATCAATTGAAATATTTCCAAATTGAATTAGTGGTTCCTCATTACCCGGAACTAAATTTCTCAATGCGGTTCGAATCCTTGCCAACAATTCTTGAGTCCGAAATGGCTTTGTCAAATAATCATTGGCTCCATTATCAAGTGCTTTAACGATTTCTTCTTCCGTGTTTTTACGGTCAAAATAATAATGGGTTTATTAAACCATTCTCTCAAGCGTTTTAAAACTACTTGCCCATCTTCATCAGGCAAACCCAAATCCAAAATAATCAAATTAGGTTGGTAATTAGCCGCTGCTAATAAACCCTCTTTTGCATTCGCTGCAAAAATGGTTTTGTAATCATTAGACTCCAAGGCAATTTCAAGCAATTTTCTAATTTGAGCTTCATCATCTATAATTAATATTTCAGCTTGATTACTCATTTGAAATTTCTTTTGTATTCATAACTAATGCTGGAAAACCAATGGTAAAAACAGAACCACCCTCTTCTCTGTTTTTTAATATTATTAAGCCATTTTGTGCTTCCACAAATCCTCTTACAATTGATAAGCCAAGTCCTGTTCCTCCAGTTTTTGAATTTTGTAATCTATAAAATTTATCAAATACTTTATCAATTTCTTCCTCAGGAAAACCGTTTCCATCATCGGCAATTGTTATCATACAAGGCATCAATTTATCTGGATTATAGTCAAAATCAACATCCGGATTGTATTCTACTTTAATTTCAATTTTAGCCCCTTTTGGTGTGTACTGTGACGCATTATAAATTAAATTATAAATAATTTGCTCTGTCAAACCATAATCTAATTTAAAAAGAGGTAAATTATCATTCCCATCAACAACAACCTTGTGAAACTGTAAATCTTCTTTCAAATGATTGAGCACATTATAAACTAATTCTCTTAAATCACACCAATCTATTTTAGGATGTATTACTCCTGATTCCAGTCTAGACATATTCAATAAATTCTCCACCTGATGATTTAATCGCAAAGATGCTTTCTCTATTTCTAAATACAATTTTTCTCGATTTTCATCAGAAATAGTAACTGCTCTACTCTGAATAGTGTCAATAGCTCCCATAATTGCCGAAATTGGAGTGCGTAATTCGTGTGATAATGAATCCAGTAATGCATTATAAAGTCTCATTGTATTTACTCTAATCTCCTTTATTTGCAATCTTTTTTCAGCTTTTCTAATTTTATGTGTTAAAACCCCATTGATAAGAGCAATTACAAAAAACAAAAACAGCAATAAGGTGTCTTCGGCACTATAAATATGAAAAGTATAATAAGGTTGTATAAAGAAAAATTTAGAATTAAGGCACTTAAAACAGCACTCAATAATACAGGAAGAATATCTAAAAACATGGCCAATAAAGAAACAACCATCAATAAAATATAGGCAACAACTTTATGGTCTAAAAATTCCCGAGTAAACAAACATAATGAAGTAATCATTCCAACTGATACTACGCAAATTAGGTACTGATTTTCTAATTTTATATGACTTAAAGTAGTCTTCATGATAGTTACATATTAATATTGCAAATTTAGGCGATATGTTATAAGTATTTTATAATATAACTCCATAAAGCATAAAGATTTTATAAAGAAATTATATTGTTTGATTTATGTTTAATTTGATTAATTTTGCGGTTATTTTCCTAAATCAAACTCCTTACACAAAGAATGTCAGCATCAAAAAAAGATTATAAAAGAATTACCACAAAATCATTAAGCGAAATGAAGCGGCTAAAGAAAAAATTTCTATGCTAACCGCTTATGATTATTCGATGGCAAAAATTGTTGACGCCGCTGGTGTCGACGTGATTTTAGTAGGCGATTCAGCTTCAAATGTTATGGCTGGACATGAAACAACGCTTCCTATTACGCTAGATCAAATGATTTATCACGCCTCGAGTGTGGTTCGCGCCATTTCAAGAGCATTAGTTGTCGTTGATTTGCCTTTTGGAAGCTATCAATCTGACCCTAAAGAAGCCTTGCGTTCTGCCATAAGAATTATGAAAGAAAGTGGCGGACACGCTGTAAAACTAGAAGGCGGTAGAGAAATCAAGGAATCAATCAAGCGGATACTGAATGCTGGAATTCCCGTTATGGGACATTTGGGTTTAACCCCGCAATCTATTTATAAGTTTGGAACCTATACCGTTCGTGCCAAAGAAGAAGAGGAAGCCGAAAAATTAATGCAGGATGCTAAACTTCTTGAAAAACTAGGTTGTTTTGCAATTGTAATCGAAAAAATTCCAGCATATCTAGCCGAAAAAATTGCCCAAAGCATTTCGATTCCTGTTATTGGAATTGGAGCTGGTGGCGGTGTTGACGGTCAGGTTTTGGTTATTCATGATATGTTAGGAATGAATAATGAGTTTAGCCCACGCTTTTTGCGACGTTATATGAGTTTATACGAAGGCATGAAATCTGCTATTGGACAGTATGTTACCGATGTGAAGTCAAGTGATTTTCCAAACGAGAAAGAACAGTATTAGACGTAAAAAAGCAAATGCCTGAAAAAATATTTTCTACAAAAAACAACCTGCAAATCCTACACGAAGACAATCATATTATAGTGATTAACAAGCGTGTTGGCGATATTGTGCAAGGCGACAAAACAGGCGATAAACCACTTTCTGAAGTCGTAAAAGAATACATCAAAGACAAATACAATAAACCTGGCGAAGTCTTTTTGGGAGTGGTGCATCGATTAGATAGACCAACAACTGGAATCGTCCTTTTTGCTAGAACCAGTAAGGCTTTGGTTCGATTAAATGAATTGTTTAAAAATAGAGAAACTCAAAAAACATATTGGGCAATCGTAAAAAATAAACCTCAAAAAACCGAAGACAAACTCGTTCATTTCCTAAAAAGGAACGAAAAAACAACACCTCAAAAGCACATACCCGTGAAGTTCCTGAAAGCAAAATAGCAAGTCTAGATTACAAAATCATCAAAGAATTGGACAATTATTTCGCCTTAGAAATTCATCTTCACACCGGAAGACACCACCAAATTCGGGCACAACTTTCCGCGATTGGCTCACCCATAAAAGGCGATTTAAAATACGGTTTTGATCGAAGTAATCCGGATGGTGGCATTCATTTACATGCTAGAAAACTGATTTTTATTCATCCAGTTTCTAAAGAAAATATCACGATTGTTGCTCCAGTTCCAGATGATACAATATGGAATGCTGTTTAAAAATCTTAACCCTAGTGCATTAAATTTCAAGTGAATAAATACAACGAACTAAACAAAAAAAACAGATTATGAAACCAATAAATAACCGAATCGACGAAATAAAAACCAATGGATACCAACTTGATTTTGGTATTGTCTTCGAAAGTGCTTTCGAAAATTATAAAAAAATAGTCTTGTATGCAGGTTTGATGCTTTTAGTCTCTATGATTTTATTGATGGCTCTTACCGTTACAGGCTTGGTCTATTATATAGGAGCAGAAAATATGGAGGCATTCAGTAAAAGTATGCAGCATCCTTCAGCTAATGGGATTTCTTTAAATATTTTAATCCCGCTTTACGCAGTCGTAATACTAGTTTCGGGTATATTAAGTCCTTTTTATGCAGGATTTCTTAAAATGGCAGACTGCGGTGGAAAAGGCGAAGAATTCCACATATCGTCGATGTTTACCTATTATAAATCGCCTTATTTTGCGAATATTTTTATTGCATCTTTACTCCTTTCATTAGTGAGTTCTAGTTTATCAGTCCTTTTTGAATTAGCAGAAATGCAAGTTATTGGTACTTTAATTTCCTTGACTATTTCGTTTCTAACATTTTTGACCGTTCCATTAATCATCTTTGGAAATTTGAATGCTATTGATGCTATAAAATCGAGTATTCTAATTGTTTCTAAACAATCTTTGACTCTTTTGGGACTGCTAATTGTGGCAATTATTGGTGCAGCAATAGGCTTTTTTGGGTTCTGTATCGGACTATTTTTTACGATTCCGTTTCTATATTCGATGTCTTATACAATCTACAGCTCTATAATTGGAATTGATACGGAAAACAAATTAGAAGAATAAGAATCATAATCATATCATTAAAAAAGTGTTTGAGTTTTAAATCACAAACACTTTTTTTATGCAGATAAGTAAGTCGAAAGTTTTAATGTTATAAAGTCAAACGAATGAATAGTGATGAAATCTATTTATAATCAAATACTTATGTCGTTTTGCCATTTTAAAATGTGACATTATTGCATAGCTATCGCTTAGGTGTTCCAGCAAATTTACAAACACATTTAAAAGGATTCCCCTGCATTTAAATAAAAAGCCTTTGAACGATTAGCCCAAGCATAATTAAGTACTAAGTTTGTGCGGGTCGCTTTATCAATTAAAATACGTAGACCAATGCCCACAGCGGGTTGCACGTATTGAAAAAGATGAATATGGCGTTCCTTATCGCTCACACTCGTAAAATTTGCAAATAGCGTCCCACTAAATAATTGATTACAACTAATAGGAAAACGATATTCTGTTTCAAGATAAGCCAAATTATAGCCCCGAAACAATCCTTGTGTATACCCTTTACCACTTCGACTGCGCTGATCCCAACCAATCGCTGGCAAGTTAAGATAAGGAACTTTCCCACTTGTAACAAATTGCCCATAAGACCAAATACTAAAGACATGCTGAGCATTAGTTTTGCTTAACGGCAAAAAATATCTATATTCGGCAAAAAGAACCGTGCTTGCTGCTTGGTTTTTATTCAAAGATGGATTTATCCTGTAGTTAATGTTGCCAAACCATCCATGATTCGTATTAATCTGGTTATCTCTTGAGTCAAATATCATATTGAAACTTAACCCATTAACATAATAATTCTTATCGCTAAATCCGTTTTGCTTGCTATAATTGTAATGAAACGTATAAATCCCATTTGGAACGTCAAGTTTTTCATCAATAATCGATGAGTAACTATCAAAATGTACTCCCGCACCCACGTAAAAGTCTCCTTTAACTTTCCATGACACCGTTTGATGAAACTTTAAATAATTGTATTGCATCGATTCTGATAAAGAGCTAAAATCAAAATTTTCATTGTTTTTATTTGTGGGTATAATATCGGAACCAAGTCCGTAATTAGCTTGGGAAAAAATATAATAGCGCCAGTCTCCGCTTAGAAATATCTTATCGTCTTTAAGCATTACATTGTTTTTAAAATTAACAATCAGCTGCTTTTTCTCAGAATAATTTATTCCAAGATTAATGGTTGAATATTTATCCTTGGGATTTTTGTCCTTAAAAGTATACTGACCTACTGCTCCATACACAAAACCCGTGGCAGGCTGCGAACCAATAAGCGGTATCACAAGAAAAAAATTGCTTTTTAAGGGTTTTATAACTAGTATAGAATCCCTTTTTTTAAAAACATCGGGCAGCGATTTTATCGGGCATTCTTTAACAGAATCATTAGCTGTTTGCGCTAAAACACCGAATTGCATCAGCAAAACTAATAGTAGTGTTACCCAAACTCTTCTCCAGCATTTTTCGCGAAAAACACTTACCATAGTTTCAATTTAAAGTTTAGGCTAAAGTAACAATTCCAAAGACAATAAATTAGAAAAACAGTATTTTTAATGCAAAAATTTATTATTTTTACTGTTAAATTTATTTTAAATGACCCAAAACGAAAATACCATTATTAAATTCTATACTGCTTTTGCAAATGCTGATACAGTACAAATGAGCGAATGTTACCACCCCAACGTACAATTTCGCGATCCCATTTTTGGATTACTAAAAGGAAATGAGGTTTGCCAAATGTGGAAAATGCTCATCGAAAGAAGCAAAGGAGATTTAAAAATTGTTTTTTCTGATGTAAAGGCAGACAACTATTTAGGCTCCACTCGATGGATTGTAACCTACAAATTTAGCGCAACCAACAGACGTGTAGTAAATACTATCCAAGCGCATTTTCATTTTAAAGAGGGTTTAATAATTAAACATACTGATGATTTTGACATTTGGAAATGGGCAAAACAAGCATTAGGACTAAAAGGTTTCCTCTTGGGCTGGACTGGTTTCATGCAAAAAAAAATACAAAAACAAGCTCATTTATCTTTAGAAGTTTTTATCAAAAAAGGCACAAATAACTAATCATTATTCTTGATGCAAAAGATTTTAAACCAAATTGTTAAGTACTTGAAAATAATTAGTAATACATTTTTATTTTTGACATATTTTTCGTATATTTATATTTTAAATACGACATAAATGAGATATGTAGAATTATTAGAGGAGGAAAAAAAAGTAGTGGATTATTTGTATAGAAACTCCCCTAATTCGGTAGTCAGGGAGCGCTGTATGTTTCTAAAACTTTCTGTTGACAAAAAATCCATAATGGAAATTTCTAGAATTATGAAGGTTGGAAGATTACGAGTAACATTGTTTTTTAATGCTTGGGAAATGGCTAAAACATTAAAAGACAAACAGGAAACATTAGGCGTTAAAAAGGTCGTGGCGCAAAATTAAAACTAAAAAAAGTAGCTGACCTAATACCTGAACTAGTAAAGGAAAACAGTAGAAATTTGAATGTGGTTTTGGATATTTTAGAGCGAGAGCATCAAATAAAAATAACAAAACAAACACTCATAAATTTTTTAAAAGAGACTAAAATATAAATGGATAAGATGCCGTAAATCTTTGAAAAAAAACGTTGTGAGAGCGCTTTTCTAAATTCAAAAAAGGAATTGGATAAATTGTCACAATTAAATCAGGAACAATACATTGACTTATATTACGGTGACGCAAGTCATTTTAGTTTAGTGCCGAATGTTCCGTATGCTTGGCAAGCTGAAGGAGAACCTATTTTATTGCCTGCAATTCGGGGGAAAAGCGTAAGTGTTTTTGGTTTAATGAATACATTGGGTAATTTGGTTTTTGATATTTTTGAAACAACAATAAATTCTGAAAAGATGATTGTCTTTTTTGACAAATTTGTTGAGAATATAACTAAAAAACAGTTGTGGTTTTGGATAACTCTTCGCTTCATACCAGTAAGAAATTCAAAGAAAAAATCAAAGAATGGGAAGAGTTAGATTTACTTATTTATTTTATTCCACCTTACTCGCCAGAATTGAACTTAATTGAAATCTTGTGGAGATTTGTTAAATATAAATGGTTAAATTTGAGGCTTATACTTCATTTGAAAATTTAAAATTGAACCTAAATGATGTTTTGAATGGGTTTGGAACAAAATGTATTATTAATTTTTAGAATGTACTTAAACCGAAAAAAGCACTAAAAAATACCCCTAATTTTGGAGGGTACTGAAAAAGTCCCTATTTTCAAAAATCATTAAAAAAAGTGATTAAATAAGGCTTTGATTTTATTTAATCGTCTTTTTTTAGTCAAATTTAATCTTCTTAGATTACAAGGGGTTTGTAATAACTAAAAGGAGCGAAACCATTGTGTTTTCGCTCCTTTTTAGTTATTTTCATTTTCCTTATTCGAGGGACTTTTTCAGTGCCCTCTAATTTTGGTTGCTTTTTACTAAATTTTAGTGTTAAAGTATTTATATAAAAGCAATTAAAACTAGCACCCTCTCGACAGATTTCTGAATATAAATAGTTTTAGTTTGGCTTTAAGACATTAAAACTTTCGACTTACCTAACAACTAAAAAAAAGGCAATGATTTGAAAGTATCCACAGCAAAAAACATAAAAAAAGAGCAACGAAAAATAAATAAGTGATAGCCATGGCATAATGTCGCATTTTGAAATCTGATAAAATAATATAAGTCTTTGATTATAAATAGCTTTTATCACTATTCATTCGTTTGATTTTATGACATTTAAACTTTTGACTTACTTAATTATCAATCGGAATAATTATGAAAAACAGTACAAACAAAACGGAACTCATTACAACACTTCGAAAAAAAATTGAAGAATTGTTACAGATTAAAATATTTCATCGCCTGATAGACAAGACTCTAATGCAGAAATACACAAACTCATCCACCAACTAGACGTTCATCAAACTGAGCTCGAAACACAAAACAAAAAACTCCTTTTGGCAAAGAAAGCAGCCGAAACTGAAGCTGAAAAATATATAAGTCGCTACAATATTGCTCCCTCAGGCTATATCACGCTTTCAAAAGAAGGCGAAATAATAGAATACAATCCTAGAAGTGCTGCTATTTTGGGCAAGGAACATTTGCAACTAATAAAAAACAATTTAGATTTTTTGTTTCCGATGAGACAAAACCAATATTCGATTTATTTCTCGAAAAAATATTCGAAAAGAAAACTAAGGAAGAATGTGAAGTGCTTTTAGCTATTAATGCGAATCAAGGGTTAAAATATTAGTCCAATAAAAGCGGCAGCAATTTTTCCAAATAGATGAACCAGTAACCCCTTGCTAGACCTAACTTTACTTGCTTTTTGAATATCAGTTTTAACAATCAACCAATTAAAAGAGATTCTATGGGCTGTCTAACTCTTGATACTGCTTTGGAAAATAAATCATCGGCTGCTTTATCCCAGTTTTTTATTTGTTGACATTGTCCTTTGATTGCTTTAACTGGTGTAATCATAATTGAATTTTTCTCTTGTTCTAATTCAGAAAAAAAATCCTCGTTAATGTATATTTTATCTCCAAAGAATTTTCTGTTTGTTTTTTCTGACCACGCTTCTTTGAAAACCGTTAAATCATTGACAGATGCAGGTGTTATTTGAATTTCTTCAGGAAAAGGAATTTTATTTTCTCGTCTAAAAGCTAATGCATGAAGCTTCACTCCATAATAATACATGCTTTTTGTAGAACAATACCCTTTATCGGTCAAGTCTTTTGCTACCTTTCCATTTCGTTTACCAGAGCAAGTGATTATTGGCATCGAATCCAGTAAACTTTGATCAGTTAAGCAATCCCAAGGTAAAAAGTCTTCAAATAATGAAGCTGAAAAACGTCGAAAAGCTTCTGATAATTGATTAAGACGATTAGAAAAACCAGCATATGAGCCAAGTCTTGGAAACCAATCATGTAAATAATCACAAGCATATTTATGAATTTGTTTGATGCTAAAACGTTGTTCTTCTTGAACTGTGAATAGGTATATGGTCATAATTTCTTGATCTGTTAAATCTTGTTTATGGTTGTTGCTGAAACGTTCGCAAGTGTATTTTAAATCTTTTTCAAATCTGTCACAGATTATGGAATATATTTTTACTAATTTTAGGGCTTTAAGCTGATTAATCATATATTTAAACGTGCGTTAGATACACTATAAATATACTGATTATCAGCTTATTATTCTAATTTTTACAAAGAAATTTCTTTCTTTTTTAATGTTTTTTCAACCCTTGATTCGCATTATTAATCCAAACCAACCTACTCCCGTTTTACTTCGTGGAAACCCAAGTGATAACAGCGAACAATGCTTCATAACAATGGTCGACATAACTCAGCATAAAAAAACAGAAGAAATAACAAAAACAAGTGAAGAAAAATACCATGCCCTTTTTAACTCTAACAGAGATAGCATTACCTTATTCAGAATAGACTCAAATGGAGAACCAGAGAATTTTATAGAAGCAAACCCTGCTGCCACGGCTATTTTTGGTTATACTAAAAAAGAACTTTTATCTTTAAGCATTAAAGATTTAGAGATTGTTGCTGAGAAAAAAAGAAAGGCAAGAATAGAAGTCTTGCAGTCCAACGGAAAAATTGACTTTGAAACAATTATTGAAGACAAAAAAGGAAACAGAAAAAATGTTGAAATAAAAGCGGTTGTCATAAACTATATGGGCAAAGCTGCTATAATGAATATTACTAGAGACATTACTGAGCGCAAACAAATGGAAAATAATGTTGCTAAAGCAAATGAAAACCTAGCAACCATACTCGAAGCCATTCCTGATTTATTGTTTGAAGTAGGATTAGATAGCAAAATTTATCATTATCAAGCCCATCAAAGTGATTTACTTGCCCTTCCTCTTGCAGATTTCACTGGCAAATTACTTTATGAAGTTATGCCAGAAAATGTTGTAAGCATTTACATGAAGGCTATACAAGAAGCCAATGATAAAGGATGGTCAACTGGGCATCAATATGCTATCGATTTACCAAAGGGAAAATTTTGGTTTGAACTTTCGGTATCTCCCATAAAAGGAGATCTTAATAAAAACAGGCATTTTATTATACTTGCTAAAGATATTACAGAACGAAAAAAATCAGAGCAAGCCTTACAAAAAAGTCAAGAAAAGCTTCGAGGCGTTTTTGATCTTGCCGATTCAGGAATTTTATTAACTGACTTAAAAGGGAAATTTTTGCTTTTTAACAATTGGTGTACCGAAATTTTAGGCTACACAAGGCAAGAAATGAATAAATTAAACCAAGAAGACATTACCCATCCTGATGATCTCCCAAATTGCCGACACTTTTTGATGAACTTACCGAAGGTAAAATAGACCGATACAAAATTGAAAAAAAGATACATAAAAAAGATAAATCCCACTTTTGGGCAGAAATCTCTGTATCGGCGATTAAGAATAAAGAAAATAAGGTGGTTAACACCATTGGGATTATTACCGACATTAATGAGCGAAAAGCCGACAAAGAGGCACTACTTGAAAGTAAAAAAAGATTACAAGGAGTATTTGATTTGGCCAATTCAGGAATTATATTGACCGATACTAGTAGTAAAATACTGGAATTCAACGATTGGTGTACAAACGCTCTTGGCTACACCCATAGCGATTTACAAAAATTAACCACCATGGATATTACACATCCAGATGATTATGAAAATAGCACTCTTTTATTTAATAAACTTCTTGAAGGCAAAGTTGATAAATACCAAAATGAAAAGAGATACTTAAAAAAAGATAAATCCATTTTTTGGGGAGAAGTATCCGTTTCGGCGGTCAAGGATGAAAGCAATAAAATCCTGTATATCATTGGAATTATTACCGATATAACGAAACGAAAACTTGCCGAAGAATTATTGCACCAAAACGAAAAAAAATACCGCCAATCAGAAGAGAAACTTCGAGACATCATTGATTCTACTGATGGTATCGTTTGGGAATCTGATGCTCAAACCCTTGATTTTACTTTTGTGAGTAAGCAAGCCGAACGATTACTTGGTTTTCCTGTTGAAGATTGGTACAAAACCGGATTCTGGACTGATCATTTGCATCCAGAAGAAAAAAATGAAATTATTTGTTACTGTGCCGCCCAAACAAAATTGATGCAAAAGCACGACTTTGTGTATCGTTTTAAAGCAAAAAACGGAAACTATGTATGGTTAAGGGACATTGTAAACGTAGTTCTAGAAGATGGAAAACCTAGATGGCTAAGGGGCATCATGGTCGACATTACGCAGCAGAAAGAAACAAATGAATCATTGATAGAAAGCGAAGAAAAATACCGCAGACTGATAGAAAATTCTCCTGATGCCATCGTTATTTATGCCGATGAAAAAATCGTTTATGCCAACGAAGAAGGCTTCCGCATGATTAGGGCAAAAAATGAGTCAGAGGTAATTGGCAAATCTGTCATGCAGTTTATTCATCCTGAAAGTCAGTCCAACATTCTTCGAAGAATGAAAGAGGTAAACATGAATAATAATGCCACAGCCACTATCCAAGAAAAATTCATACGATTAGATGGCACTTCTATTGATGTAGAAATAAAAGCAATTCCCACCATCTACGAACGAAAATTAGCAGTTCAAGTCATTGTTCACGATATTACAGAACGAAAACGTTCTGAAGAAAAAATCAGACAGCTCTCGCAAGCAGTCGAACAAAGTCCTGTAACTATTGTGATTACAAATATAAAAGGGGAAATAGAGTATGTAAATCCGAAATTTACAGAAACAACGGGGTATACTCTTGACGAAATCGTCGGCAAAAACCCGAGAATTTTAAAATCAGGACACACATCCCAAGAGGAGTACAAAGACCTTTGGTATACTCTTGAAAAAGGCAAAGAATGGCACGGAGAATTTCATAACAAGAAAAAAAATGGAGAATTATACTGGGAGTCAGCATCTATTTCGCCTATTATAAATACGTACGGCAAAACGACACACTTTATTGCCATTAAGGAAAATATTACTGAACGAAAGAAGACAGAACAGGAATTAGTAAAAGCTAAGAATAAAGCAGAAGAAAGTGATCATTTAAAATCAGCCTTTCTTGCTAATATGAGTCATGAAATTAGAACTCCAATGAATGGAATTTTGGGCTTTACAGAACTTTTAAAAGAACCCAAACTATCCGGAAATGAGCAACAAGAATATATAAAAATCATTGAAAAAAGCGGAAAGCGAATGCTTAACATCATCAATGATATTATCAATATTTCAAAAGTAGAATCGGGGCAAATAGAAGTTTCCTTGTCAGAAACCAATATAAATGAGCAAATTGAATACTTAAATACCTTTTTCAAACCCGAAACAAAACAAAAAGGAATTAAATTATTGGTTATGAATCAATTATCAGAAAAAGAATCGCTCGTTTTAACCGACCCAGAAAAAATCTATGCCATTCTGACCAATCTTGTAAAAAATGCTATCAAATTTACCTAGTCTGGTTCCATATCTTTTGGTTGTGCAAAAAAAGAAAATAATCTCGAGTTTTTTGTAAAAGATACTGGCATGGGGATTTCTAAATCACAGCAAAAAATTGTTTTCGAAAGATTTAGACAAGCCAACGAAACCATTACTCGAACCCATGAAGGATCGGGTTTAGGATTGGCCATTTCAAAAGCGTATGTAGAAATGCTTGGCGGAAAAATTTGGGTAGAAAGCAAAAAGGGCAAAGGAAGTACTTTCTTTTTTACAATTCCATACCGAAGTGAACAAAAATTAGAAAATGAAATTACCGCCAACAAAAAAACTCCTTCAGAAAAAGTAATAAACAAAATAAAAAACCTAAAAATATTAATTGTTGAAGACGATGCTATTTCTAAATTACTGATTACCATTGCCGTAAAACCTTATAGCAGAGAAATTTTAAAAGTAAGTACCGGCTACGAAGCCATCGAAGCATGTCGTTCAAATCCCGACATTGATCTTGTAATGATGGATATTAATATGCCAGAAATGGGAGGACACGAAGCTACAAAACAAATTAGGGAATTTAACAAAGACTTGATAATAATCGCACAAACTGCTAATGGAATGCAGAATGACCGAGACGAGGCTCTAGCTGCGGGATGCACGGACTATATTTCTAAACCAGTAAATATCCATTTGTTGGGAGAATTAATACAAAAATATTTTAAAGAAAAATGAGATGCGAAAAGACTTTCATAATGAAAAGTTTTGTCCGTAATAAGCAGAAGCTAACTTATCTTAAAACAAGAAACTTCCCATAACGTGCATTTTCACTATTTTTTTATCATAAACTTTATCATTGAAAGAGGGCGAAGAAGAAAGCACCAAATAATTCACAAATCAATTACTAACTTTTGATAAGTTGATATTAACTTCCATTTTAATTCTTCGTATCAAATATTGCAAAAATATTCAAAGCTAAACGTCCAATCCTTTTGCTTTTCATACCACAATTGCCCTTTCAAAACCTGCAAAGGACAATTAAAATTATTGGTATACAACGCTCCCGTTCCCAATCCTTGAGGCATCAAATTATGTTGCAAATAAGTCCATTGCGCAATAGCGTTCAAACCAATATTGCTCTCTAGTGCCGAGGTAATCCACCAACCTATTTTATATTTCTCGGCTAGTAAAATCCACTCTTGTGTACCCCGAAAACCACCAATAAAACTCGGCTTCAAAATAATATATTGCGGCTTTATTTTTTGCAATAATTGTTCTTTTTCTTCCAATGAAAACACCCCAATTAATTCCTCATCCAAAGCAATGGGAATTGGAGTGATTTTACACAATGCTGCCATAGTGTCAGTATTGTTTTTTTCTATTGGTTGTTCTATGCTATGTATTTTAAATTCAGATAATTGATTTATTTTATCTAAAGCTAAAGTTGTCAAAAAAGCGCCATTTGCATCAACTCTAATCTCGACTTGTTCTGGTGTAAAATGTTGCCGAATATAGCGCAATAATTGTAGTTCTTTATCGAAATCTATTGCTCCAATTTTGAGCTTGACACAACGAAAACCATTGGCTAGTTTTTCATCTATTTGTTGCTTCATAAATGACTCCTCTCCCATCCAAACTAAACCGTTAATCTCGATGCTTTTTTCACCACTAGTAAACTCCGAAGGAAAGAGCAAAAAAGGAGATGCACTAACCAATGATTGAAATGCCATTTCGATTCCAAATTGTATAGAAGGAAACTCCATTAAAGCTTCCCAAAGTTTCTCTTTTCCGAGATGAATATTAGCGCAAGTCCACTGCAATTTTGCCTCATAATCGGGACGGTCGTCACTACTTAAGCCTCGTAAAATACCACACTCGCCTATTCCTTTTTTACCTTCATTTTTCAGAATAATAAACCAGGTTTCTTTGTCGTTCATCACGCCACGAGAAGTCCCAGAAGGTTGCTTGAAATGAAGAATGTATTTGTGATAGGTAGCTTTCAAAATAGACTGGATTAATTTTTAAACAATCTCAAAATCCTGTCGAAATCGCCATTTGGCAATCCCGCTTTTTCGAAGATAACAAAATCTTGTTTTAGTTTTTGAGTCCAACTTATGCTATCACTTATATTCTGGAATTGGTATTTTTTATAAATGGATTTAGCTAATTTAAAATCTTTGTTAAACAAATAGGCGTGCGCCAAATTCAACTGTATCAGTAATTCCGAATGATCCAATTTCTCTCCTTCGTTTAAAAATTTAATCGCTTTTACATATTGTTTGGTCAATATATAAGCATTTCCAAGCGTGCTATAATCTTCAACTATTGCCTTACCATCAGCAATAATAGTCAACAATTTTGCAATAGCCTCGCCATATTTTCCTCGCTTGATAAGATCCAATGCTTGATTACGCAAGTTCGAATAAACAACATTAGACGCTCCTGTTTCAACAAAACAAGCATTTCCTAAATCTTTAAAAGCTTTCGATTTTTCGACAGGAAGAAGTTCTTGAAATTCCTGAAACTTGTATTCTTGTTGTAATTTATCAAGAATGCAAACACAAAATTCATCGGAATTGGGCAATTTTTTAGCCAAATCAGAAGTTTTACATTGACTAATTATCAATTTTCGATTCTCTAAATTCCAGCCTCGACTGAGTTTAGCATTGACCCAAGGCACCACTTCTAGAATTATTTTTTGATTCATTATCCAATTTTTGCTTTCGAAACCAAACCACATCTTTCTATTATTTAACCTCAAACAAGCCAATTTATCTAGCGAAAGAAGTTTAGCATCTTTGTTTATCGCTTCATTTTGCACCCAACAAGCCTTTGCTGTTTTTCCGCTTACTTTGTACTCTGAGGCTGAATTTTCGCTCGAAAAAATAGCGTATTTACATTTGTCATTACCTGAAATTTTTGACAAAAGAAAAACCGCCCCTGCTGACCCTTGACTTATTCCTGTTGGATCTGGAATAGATTTTAATACAGAAACTAGACTATTTGCTAATTGCTGATTTTCGTCAAGAAGTGTGATTCTATAAACTACTTCGGTGGTGCCTTCGGGGAAATCTTCGGTTTTTATAACGATTCTATCTCTTGCCGATACGACAATTTCTTTTGTAATAGCTCTTTCTTTGTCCCAATAACCATCTTTTTGAGCAAGAATAACTTGGAAAGAAATGCTCATGAAAAGCATTAAACCTATTTTTTTACAACTCATTTTATTGAATTTGATTAGATATGCGAATCAAGGGTTGAATTTATAACTTTTTGGTTTTCAAAGGAGACCTAACAGGTTTTAAAAACCTGTTAGGTCTAATCAAGAAGAATAACAGTGTTTTATTTCAACCCTTGATTCGCATTAGATACTATCTTAAATTTCTAATTTTATTTGATTATCGAATTCTAAAAATAAAAGCCACCCCGCCTTTCAGGCACCCCTCCAAAGGAGGGGAATTAGGAGCGGTCTTCCCTAAATTCTAAAACATAGCCCAGATAGAGTGGAAATCCTCCCGATTTTTCTTCGGGAGATTGCAACGAAAGCTGGAAACAGCTCCTAAAAAAATTATAATTCGATGCTTTCGCCAATTTTGAGCAGCATCAAATCTTTTCCTTTATCGAAAAATTTACGAATGGATTCTTCATGATTAATGGTAATGTAGCCAAAAGTATCATAGTGAACACCTACTATTTTGTCGCATTCAACAAAATCCGAAGCGATAATAGCGTCTTCGACATCCATCGTAAAATTGTTGCCAATGGGTAAAATTGCCAAATCTAATTTGGTTCGCAACGGAATCAACTTCATATCCATTGTGAGCGCGGTATCTCCAGCAATGTAAATATTTTTATGCTCTCCTTCGATAACAAAACCTCCAGGATTCCCCCCGTAGCTCCCATCGGCAAAGGAACTGGAATGAACCGCATGCACGTATTTGACTTTTCCAAAATCAAAATTCCAGCTTCCACCAATATTCATTGGATGGCTTTTAAATCCTTTTTGTCCATAATGCATCGCTACTTCATAATTAGAAACGATGATTGCGCTAGTTCTACTCGCAATATATTCGACATCATGAATATGATCAAAATGAACGTGAGTCAACAAAATATAATCTGCTTTTATTTCGTTAATATTAATGTATGAAGCTTTTGAATTAGCAGAAATATAAGGATCGACTAAAATGTGTTTTCCTCCAACTTCGATTCCTAGCGAGGAGTGACCGTAAAATGTTATTTTCATCTTAAATAAATTGAGAGATTTCTTTAATAATTATTGACCAGCAAATCCGAAAGAAAGAAAATCATGCAAAGTGCCAACAATACAGAAAGAGCAAAAGTACTCAAGGCTAGCTTTTTTAATTCTGGATCTAATGCTTTAGGCTCTTGATTTTTATAAACGCTAATTAAATGTTTAATTAAAGGAATATAAGCCAGTAAAAATAAGTATTGGTCAACATGAAAATCATTTACAATCGCGAAAACCAGCACTAAAACCATTGCAGAAACGATTAGAAAATAGTGGTATTTCTTTGCCTTTTCTCCTCCAATTTTTACCACGATGGTATTTTTATTTGATTTTTTGTCCGATGCTTCATCTCGCATATTATTTAGATTTAAAACCCCAACACTCAATAATCCGATGGCAGTTGCAGGCAAAAACAAGTCGAAATTTAATTGCTTTGAATATAAAAAATTAACTCCCAAAGTGCTTACCAAGCCAAAAAAAACGAAAACAAATAAATCTCCATACCCTCGATATCCATAAGCCGTATTGCCAACGGTATACCTGATTGCCGAAGCAATTGCTAAAACTCCCAACACGAGATAAAATAAAGAATAGCCTATGTTTGTATCTTTAAAAGCAAAATAAATCAGCAATATTGCCGAAAGTAATGTCAAGACAGCCGTAATTATAATAGCTCGTTTCATGGCTTTTGGAGAGATTAATCCGCTTTGAATGGCTCGTTTTGGTCCGATTCTATCTTTGTTATCGGTACCTTTCACTCCATCCCCATAATCATTGGCAAAATTGGATAAAATTTGTAATCCCAATGTTGTCAAAATTGCATAACCAAAAATTCTCCAATTAAAGACTTCTGTTGGTGTGAGAATAGTATTTGTTGGATATGCTAGAGCATACATGCTTCCCACTATTATTCCAGAAACCGATAAGGGTAAGGTTCTTAATCTTGCGGCTTGAATCCAATGTTTCATTTTTTTGTCTAAAATTTAAGGTTAAAAAAGGTCTAACGTTAATGCTCAATAATTTTAAACATTAAACTTTTAAACTCATTTTTATGGCAACCATTTTTTTTCGAAATTTGGTTTTCTTTTTTCAAGAAAAGCATCCCTTCCTTCTTTAGCCTCTTCTGTCATATAAGCCAAACGTGTGGCTTCGCCAGCAAAAACCTGCTGCCCCACCATTCCATCATCGGTAAGATTCATGGCAAATTTCAGCATTTTGATAGAGGTTGGGGATTTTTGCAAAATTTCCTGCGCCCATTCAAACGCCGTATCTTCTAGTTCATCGTGAGGAATCACGGCATTAACCATTCCCATATCCAACGCCTCTTGAGCAGAATAATTTCGTCCAAGGAAGAAAATTTCACGTGCTTTTTTTTGCCCCACCATTTTTGCTAAATAAGCCGAGCCATAACCTCCGTCAAAACTAGTAACATCGGCATCGGTTTGTTTAAAAATAGCATGTTCTTTACTTGCCAATGTCAAATCGCAAACCACATGCAAACTGTGTCCCCCGCCAACAGCCCAACCCGGAACTACGGCGATAACCACTTTTGGCATAAAACGAATTAAACGCTGCACTTCAAGAATATTCAAACGATGCTGACCATCGTCGCCCACATACCCTTGATGACCACGAGCCTTTTGATCGCCTCCGCTACAAAAAGAGTAAACTCCGTCCTTGCTAGACGGCCCTTCTGCCGAAAGTAAAACCACTCCAATGGAAGTATCTTCTTGTGCATCATAAAATGCCTGATACAATTCTGATGTGGTTTTAGGACGAAAAGCATTGCGAACATCTGGTCTGTTAAAAGCTATTCTAGCAACACCATTGCATTTTTTATAGGTTATATCTTCGTATTCTTTGATGGTTATCCAATCCATTATATGCTGTTTTTAATTTTATAGCGTAAAAATAAAGCATTTTTCACACATTCTACTATTCTATTTTGGCTAAGCCAAAAGTAATTGGATTTATTTTTAATTTCACAAAAAAAGGAAAGCCTTACGCCTTCCTAATTTATATTTTAAAAAATTGAGATTTACTCTTTAACCAAATAAATTCCGTCTTCTTTGAGCTCGATTAATTTCTCTTTATACAAAGCACCAATGGCTTTCTTAAAGGTTTTCTTGCTCATTTTAAGCACCGTTTTAATATCTTCTGGATGCGAATTATCTGTTAAACGCAAGAAACCTCGACTTGCTCTCAATTCATCAAGAATTTTTTCGGCATTAGGCTCAATGCTTTGATACCCCTGTATTTGCAGGGCAACATCGATTTTATTATCAGGACGGATTGCTTTTATATAACCGCGCATTCGATTACCTGTACGAATCGCATCATCATAAACCTCATCTTTATACATCAAGCCTTTGTGCCGCTCGTTAATGATAACGTTAATCCCCAATTCGGTTATATGAGAAACAATTAAGTCTACTTCTTCGCCCTTTTCGACTGTTAGAATATCATTTTTCAAAAACTGATTTGTTTTGCTCGAAGCCACCAAACGCTTGGTTTTCTCGTCCATATAAAGGTAAACCAAATAGCGCTTTCCTTTTTCCATAGGACGCGCTTGCTCTTTAAACGGAACCAAAATGTCTTTTTCCATTCCCCAATCCATAAAAGCCCCCACTTGGTTAACATAATTTACGCGTAAAAGAGCAAATTCATTCAACAAAATATAAGGTTCTAAAGTAGTCGCAACGGGACGCTCTTCGTGATCTAAGTAGACAAAAACGATAATCTCCTCGCCTATTTCAAATTCGTTAGGAACGTATTTATTGGGCAAAAGAATATCGTGAATTCCTTCTGGGTCTTTTTCTGGATTTCCCAAAAACAACCCGACTTTTGTATCACGCAATATGGTCAACGTGTTGTATTTTCCTATTTCAAGCATTTCCTTGTGTTTTCTAAAGCGCAAAGGTACGAAGATTTTGAGGAAGTTTTTCGTCCAAATAAAAACCCTGAAATTTTATCATTCCTAAACCAACTCCTTAAAATACTGCAACAATATCTTATCATTTTCTCGTGTTGGCGTAAAAATTTCAAGAATACTCGGTTTGTCGTTTTGAGCGTAAAAAGTTTTTAAACCAGCCGCTAAACTGGTTTCATCACTTGCCGTGTTGTATTCAAAACCATACATTTTAGCTAAATGTTCGGCAGTTAAACAATGCGAAGTTTCGAAAAACTGGTTAAAAACGGGAGTTTCTTCATGACCGGGTAAAATTCTAAAAATTCCTCCGCCTCCGTTATTAATTAGAATAATCTTAAAGTTTTTCGGAATATATTCGTTCCACAAAGCATTACTATCATACAAGAAACTAATGTCTCCTGTGATTAAAACTGTTTGCTTTTTGCTGACCACAGCTGCGCCAATTGCTGTTGAAGTACTGCCTTCGATGCCGCTCGTACCTCGGTTACAAAACACTTCAATCGAAGGATTTATATCGAATAGTTGTGCGTAGCGAATGGTAGAACTGTTACCTAAATGCAACATCCCTTCTTGCGGTAAACTTGGGATTATTTTACCAAAAACTTTTAAATCGGAAAATGGAATTTTTCTCAAATATTCCTGATGTTTTGCCTTTCTTAGGATGGCTATTTTTTGCAAACTGGCTTTATAATCACTTGCTGTCGGAATCACAAAAGGCAAAAATTGATTAAAAAACGAATTAGGATCTACCTTAAAATGCTTTGTCAAACGACCAAAAGTGTCATAAGCCCGTAATGAATCGATATGCCAATGCTGTTTTGGTTTGTATTCTCTTAAAAATGCTTTTATTCTTTTAGAAACCACCATTCCGCCAAAAGTAACAAGAATATCTGGTACAAAATCTTCGAAATATTCCTTCGAAAAAGGGGTAATTATGATGTCTATATTGTTTAAAAATGTTGGATGATGAAGATTCGAAGTTGTTTCGGTCATGACTACAACCGAAGTGTCATTGCCCAATAAATCAACCGTTTTGGAGTCAATTTGATTGGGTTTATTTTCTCCTATCAAGATTAATTTCTTTTTTGAATTGTTCCAAATAGTAACAAATTCAGCCATAGCATCAAGTGTCATTTCCTCTCTTTCTTCAGGCAAATTCGAAATTGTTACCGAAACATCTAATTGAGAAACCGTTTGATATAAAGGTTCTTCGAAAGGCGCATTAATATGTACAGGTCCTTTCTTGGCAAAAGCCAAATTTATTGCCTGATTTATTTTTAAATCATTTTCAACACAAGCTTCTTCGGTCAAATTAGCGTTATATAAAGAATGATTTTGAAATACATTTTCTTGGCGAATCGTTTGTCCGTCTCCTATATCGATTTTGCTTTGAGGCCTATCGGACGAAATTACAATCAATGGGATTTGACTATAAAACGCTTCGGCAAAAGCCGGATAATAATTCAACAATGCCGAGCCAGAGGTGCAAATCACAGCAACAGGTTTTTGAATTTGCTGAGCAATTCCTAGTGCAAAAAAGGCAGCGCATCGTTCATCAACAAGGCTATAACAATTAAATTCGGAATTATTTACAAAACCAATTGTTAGTGGTGCATTCCGAGAACCAGGGGATATGATGATATTTTTTATTCCTTTGGCAAGACAAATCTCTATAATGCTTTGCGCTAAAGGTATTTTGGGATAAATCATTATCAAGTTAGAAGTTAGAAGTTAGAAGTTAGAAGTTAGAAGTTATTGTTGCAACTCCAAACTTGGAACAAAGTTACAAACTTGCCAGTCGAATTTGGTCTATTCGAACAACTTTTTCTTACTTTTGAAGAGAAAAATTTTATAAAATGAATATCAAAATTAGAGCCTACAAAACCGAAGATACACAAGCTATTTTAGAAATTCTAAACTACAACATCTTGCATTCGACCTCCTTATATGACTACGATAGTAGGACTTATGAGCAACAAAAGACAATCTTGGAAAACAAATTAAACAAGGGATTTCCTGTGATTGTTGCCGAATTAAATGGCGAAGTAGCTGGTTTTGGAATGTATAGTGAATTCCGTTTAAAAGAAGCTTATCAGTTTACTGTTGAGCATTCGGTTTATATCAACGAGAATTTTCAAGGCAAAGGCATTGGAAAATTAGTCTTGCAAGAATTAATCGATTTGGCTCGCAAACAAAAACGCCACACTATGATTGCCGTTATCGACGCAGAGAATCAAAGTAGTGTGGCGTTTCACGAAAAATTTGGTTTTGAAACCGTTGGGATTCTCAAGGAATGTGGTTTCAAATTTAATCGGTGGCTAAATACCGTTTTTATGCAATTAATTTTAGACGATAAAAATTAGATTTTAGCTGACGAAAATGCTAAAAATTATCCTTTAATCCAATTTACAACTTCGGGATCTGTTGGCAATGTTTTAGGAAAAATTACTTTCTCTAATTCTCCTTTTTCGTTGATTAGGTATTTTTGAAAATTCCATTCTACTTCTGAATCTTGCAAACCATTTTTTGATTTTTGAGTAAGAAATTGATACACCTTGTCCATATCGCTTCCTTTTACCGAAATTTTGCTCATCATCGGGAAACTAACGCCATAATTCAATTGGCAAAAAGCTTCAATTTCCTTATTGGTTCCTGGTTCCTGCGACGCAAAATTATTGGCTGGAAAGCCTATAATTACAAAGTTTTTGTCTTTATATAATTTATAAATAGCTTCTAAATCCTTGTATTGTGGTGTTAATCCACATTTTGAAGCCGTGTTTACAATCATAATTTTTTTCCCTTTCAAAGTGGCAAAATCAAAAGTTTTTCCTGATAAATCTTCTACTTTAAATTGATAAATAGTTTGTTTTTCCATGGTCGATTTGCTTTGATTATTTTGAGCTTGATTTTGAATTGTTGCAAAAAGGAATATTCCGCAAGCGATAATAAATAGTTTTTTCATTGGATTATTATTTTAAAAATGATTTTACTTCTTATAATATTTTCTGTATTTTGGGTATGTTATTGCTCCAAACAAAGTAATTGTCCCTAAAGAATATCCTATCCAGTTTAAGGAATGTGCCTCGCCACTTGCATACGAATGCAATCCTACCAAGTGGAAATTTACCCCAAAATAAGTAAATAAAATAGAGATAAATGCAAAAATACTCATCAGGTTAAAAGCCCATTTTCCTCTTAAAGAAGGTACAAATCTTGAGTGAATCACAAAAGCATAGACCATAATACTAATCAATGCCCAAGTTTCTTTTGGATCCCAACCCCAGTAACGCCCCCAGCTTTCGTTAGCCCATTGTCCGCCAAGAAAATTTCCAACGGTAAGCATAATCAGACCAACGGTCAAGGCCATTTCGTTAATATAGCTTAGTTCCTTTATATTCAAAATCATTTTAGGTTTGTTCTTTTCATTGGTAAACAAAATTAACAACAAAGAAACTATCCCTAAAATCATTCCTAAAGCAAATGGACCATAACTCGCCACGATGATGGCTACGTGAATCATGAGCCAATAGGAATTTAACACCGGTTGCAAGTTACCAATCTCTGGGTCAATCCAATTCATATATGCCGCAGTTAATATCATTGCAGCTACAAAAGCAGAAGAAGCGACAGTAAGTTTTGATTTTCTGTCAAAAACCAACCCAAAGAACATCGTTGCCCAAGCTACATAAATAATCGATTCATAAGCATTACTCCAAGGCGCATGCCCAGAAATATACCAACGCGCTATCAAAGCAACTGTATGTAAAACAAACAACAAAGCGATAATAACATGCATTGTATTGATTAAAACATTCAAAATTTTTCTTTCTTTGAATATCTTAAGAATGGTAAAAAAGAGCATCAAAATAGCCGCATAGATATACCAATAAGGCAACTTTTGAAAAACATCGTATTTGTTATACAATATTTCCGAAGTTATTTTATCCTCGCTTGGCATTACTTTAGTTCCAAATCGCTTTTGGTATCCTTTTAGGCTTTCCAATAATTCATCGGTTTGTTTATAATCATGAGAAACAGTAGCATTATTTAAAGACTCAAAATACAAAGGAAGAATACTCGAGGTGTATTTTGCTTCCATTCCCTTTATGCCAGAATTTACTAACTCTGGATACGAAACCCATTTATTGTTCGCATCATCAGGAATTGGAAAAATTTTCAAAATGCTTCCGCTCAAGGCCGATTCCATCAAATTTACCTTTTTATCGGTTTCGACAAAGTCCTTTTCAAATTGATTTGGATTTGCATTTTTGTATGCCGCATCTAAATAAGGAGCTAATTTGTAGTTTCCAGCATGGTCAAAAAAGTTTAAAAATGAAGCAAATTTTGCTTTTTTATCGATACCAATAATTTTACGGATACTATCATTACCTGACTTGATATAAATCATTGGAACTTGAATCCAAGTGCTTCCATCCTGAATCATCGACAAAAACACTTGGTCTGAATTCATACCATTATAAGTGTCTTTATGACTCACTTTTCGCAATAATTCAGACGAAAAAGTGTTTATAGGTTTCATCCTTCCTCCAGCATCTTGAACAATTAATCTTCCAAATTTTGCTGCATGCGCTTCTGGAACTTTGTTTTTGCTGATGATTGAATTTATCTGACGAACCGTTAAAAGTGGGCTTTTATGATTTTGAGCGAAAGTGCCAAAACTCAAGAATAAAACTAGCATGGCTAATAGATTTTCCTTTTTGACTTTTACCACATCCAACTTGCGTTTTAAATCTGCAAAACGAGAATTTTTGGTAAAAAGGATAGCAATCATAGCAAAAAACAACATAAAATAACCAATGTAAGTAATCAAAGTTCCCCAATAATCGTGGTTCACAGACAATATTGTTCCTTTTTCATCTGGATCAAACGAGGATTGAAAAAATCGATACCCTTTATAATCTAAGATATTATTCATATAAATTCTATAATCAAAAACATCCGATTTGTCTTGAACTGTGACCTGACTTTCAAATGAAGAAAAACTGCGTTCTGTTCCTGGATATTTTTGAGCAACAAAATCATTCAATTTAATGCTAAAAGGCAAGGTATACGCTTTATTTCCGTAAGTAAATGTATAATCTAATTTTCCAATTTTAACTGTTTTAGGTTCTCCAATTCTTCCTTTTGTACCTATTAATGTTACTGTTTTTTCTTGACCTTCGGCAATTAATTTTAGTGATAAGGCATCACTATTTCCTTTGGCTTTATAATCATTTTTCGAATCGTAACCCATTACTCCTTTTGCTGCTGGTTCTGGAAACACAAATCGCATCTCGCCAATGCTATACAACGAGCGCATCATCAAAGGCTGTACGGCATCTTTAGTGACTCTGCCTTGCAATTTATCAGCCATTCGCATAAATCCTCCTTCAAATGGAGTTTGAATGGTAGAAATACTATCTGTAATAGTAATGTTTATGGCTCCCGCAGTTTGTTTATTCAAAGCAAAAAGAGTGTTATGAATATTTTGAACTTCGCCTTCCTTCAAAAAATGCTCTTCGCGACCGCCCGCTCCAGCTTCGACAATCTTAAAATAGAGACTTCCTTTTGCATCGGGTTTAATAACCTCTTTTGCCCCCATAATAAAATTATCGTACTTTAGATTGAATTTTGTTTTATCAAAATTATCCGAAATAGAAAATTCATTGTTCGTAACAGGAGAAAGTCGTAGTGCTTTTTCGAAAGTTCGACGCTGCAATTTGCCTTGATATTCGCCATCTACAAAAATAGTGAGATACATTTTATCCGAATAAAATACATTTTCAGTAGCTCCTTCTCGAATGGGCATTACCCCCCTCAAAACTGATGTAGCGTGTGATAAATGCGCCAGCAATGATAAAAACAAAAGCCAAATGCAGCAGGAGAGTTGCCCATTTTTCTTTTCTCAACAAGTTATATCGTTTAATGTTTCCTATGAAATTTATCATAAAAAGCAGCATAATTCCCTCGAACCACCAAGTGTTGTAAACCCAAATTCGAGCGGTATCTGTATTGTATTTGCTTTCGATAAATGTTCCCGTAGCCATGGCTATTGCAAAAGTTAAGAAAAGAACAGCCATTAATCGCGTGGAAAACAGAATAGAAACTAATTTATTATTCATCTGAAAAAAAAATTTAAATAAAATTATGCCAAAAGTACTCAAAATAGTCGACTTGCATAATGGAGTAATTGTTAATTTAATCCAAAAATATGGATTAACTTTTTTTAATTACCTGATAAATGTCCTTTCAAATTCCAATTAAATCACTATGTATAATTTTGAGTTTTTTTGCTAATTTTGCCCTATGACTAAAATAGTAATTATCGGTTCTGGAAATCTAGCCCAACATTTAATTATGGCTTTCGCCAAAAGTAAGGAAATAGAGATTACACAGGTATTTTCAAGAAAAAAAGAGACTGTTGCAAGTCTTCTCGATTCTAATAAAATTACCGATGATTTCAATAATTTAGCCAAAGCTGATTTATATATTCTTGCCGTTTCCGATGATGCTATCGCTAAAGTTTCCTCGCAATTGCCATTCGAAAATCGTCTTGTCGTGCATACATCGGGCAGTGTATCGATGAATTCCTTAGACAACAAAAACAGGAAAGGCATATTTTATCCACTACAAACTTTTACCAAAGGCAAAACGGTCGATTTTAGACAAATCCCACTTTGCTTGGAAAGTAAAGAAGATTCTGATTTTAATTTATTAGAACAAGTAGCAAATTCCATTTCGAATATTGTTTTTAAAAGCGACGAAAAACAACGAAAAGCATTGCACGTTGCTGCGGTCTTTGTCAATAATTTCGTGAATGAAATGTACCGAATTGGCAATGAAATTTGTGAAGAAAATAAAATCTCATTTGAAATCTTGAAACCATTAATTTTAGAAACCGTAAATAAAGTGATGACGCTTTCGCCAAAAGAAGCACAAACTGGTCCTGCAAAACGCAACGATCAACAAACCATTGAGGCGCATTTGAGCTTTTTATCCAATAAAAACCACACAAAAATTTATAAAATACTAACCCAATCCATACAAAATAATGGCAAATAGTTATAAAGAAATCATGAACGACATTACCACATTTATCTTTGATGTTGATGGTGTTCTTACTGATAGCTCGGTTTTCGTGACCAATGAAGGCGAGATTCTGCGAACAATGAATATTCGCGATGGTTATGCCATGAAAGCAGCGGTAGAATGTGGTTATAATGTTTGTATCATTTCTGGCGGAAGCAATGAAGGAGTTCGCGTTCGATTAAGAAATTTAGGAATAACAGACATTCATCTTGGCACTCCTGACAAGGTCGAAACCTATAAAGAATATATAGAGTTGTACCACATCAAACCAGAACAAATCTTGTATATGGGAGATGACATTCCCGATTATCATGTGATGCAATTAGTAGGATTACCTACCTGTCCGCAAGATGCAAGCCCCGAAATTAAGGCCATTGCTAAATATATTTCGCATAAAAACGGAGGAAAAGGTGCCGTTCGTGAAATCATCGAGCAAGTGATGAAAGTACAAGGAAAATGGACCATGCATTTTGACGGAAAACTGGATTAATTAACCGATTCCAGATTTTATAAAAAACAATACTATTATCTAAAAAGCAGATTAATTTCACTTTCATTTGCCACAGATTCAAAAGATTAAAGGGATTTTTTTAAGTTCTCTAATTAAAAAATCTGTGAAAATCCATTTAATCTGTGGCTAAAAAAAATATTAGACCAAAATTATATATGAATTTTTTAAAACTTATCCGTTACCAAAACCTATTAATGCTGGCGTTTATGCAGCTTATATTCAGGTACGGTTTTTTGAAATTGCAAAATACTCCTTTGGCATTGACTGATTTTCAATATGTACTACTGGTTTTAGCAACTGTTTGTGTTGCGGCCGGAGGATATAGTATCAACAATATTCTTGACGTGGAAACCGACAAAGAAAACAAACCTGAAGAGGTAATTGTGGGTCAAAGCCTTTCAGAAATCAAAGCATACAATTGCTACATTGGTTTTACCATTATTGGTGTGGCGATTGGATTTTATTTGGCTAACATCATCAACAAACCTAGCCTTGCTTCGCTATTTATCGCTATTGCGGCAACGCTTTATTTTTATGCAACAAACTTGAAGCAAAGCTTACTAATTGGTAATATAATCGTGGCATTATTGCTTTCGTTTAGTGTGTTAATCATAGGTTTATTCGATTTATACCCCATTACTTCTGAAAAAAACAGACCTCTTATGGGATTACTTTTTGGAATACTTTTAGATTATGCCATTTTTGCTTTCATCATTAATCTCATTCGGGAAATTGTTAAAGACTGCGAAGACATAGAGGGCGATTCGAATCAAGGAATGAGCACTTTACCGATTGTTTTTGGAATAAAAAAAACCACAAAACTTGTTTTTGGATTAAGTTTTATTCCTATAATTTGTGTCGCTCATTACATCAATCAATACCTATTTTCAAATGGTTTACTTATAAGCACCTTGTATGGATTAGCATTCATCTTAGCTCCGCTTATCTATTTTACCATAAAAATAGGGTCGGCAAAAACTAAAATCGATTTTCATTTTTTGAGCAGCTTCCTCAAATGGATTCTCTTTTTCGGAATAATCTCAATTGCAGTAATTAGCCTAAATCTAAAATACAATGCTTAAAAATAAATTACAAAAATACAAGCTAATTCTAGCTTCGGGTTCGCCAAGACGCCAACAATTTTTCAAAGATTTAGACTTGGATTTTGAAATTAGACTAAAGGAAATCGAAGAAATTTATCCTTCAGAATTAAAAGCCGAAGCAATTACTAATTATTTGGCACAGTTGAAAGCCAGTGCATTTGATGACGATTTAAAGACCAATGAAATCCTAATAACTAGCGACACCATCGTTTGGCACAATCATAAAGCTTTGGGTAAACCAAAAGACGAGCAAGATGCCTTTGACATTTTAAAATCATTGTCGAATGCCACTCACGAAGTAATTAGTTCGGTTTGTTTTAAAACCATTGCTAAAACAACCGTCATTTATGAAATTACCAAAGTCACTTTTAACGAAATAAGCGACGAATCGATTCGCTATTATATAAAAAATTACAAACCATTCGACAAAGCGGGTGCCTATGGTATTCAGGAATGGATAGGTTTTATTGGAGTTTCAAAAATTGAAGGTTCTTATGCAAATGTCATGGGAATGCCCACAGACAAAGTGTTTGAGTATTTAAACCATTTACCCTAAAACCAAAGAAACGCCTTTTTTATCCTTTTTTTACTGATTGTCTTCGTCGTTATTTTTCTCCGTTCCGATGGCTGTCGTGGTATCGTTTCTAATTTCGGTGTGACGTACTTCTCCTCCTGTAGTGCCTACTTGTTGCGCTAAAAAACACCTACAATAGCACAAATAAGAGCTGCATAAGAAACCCATTTTGATTTAGCGTGATTTTTAATGTTCAGGTATATTCCACCAATCGAAATGACCGCCAAAACATATAAAAGAATTGCCAATTTTTCTGCCATTTCTTCATGTTGATGGATGATTTTTTTTCCAACGGTTGCCATATCTTCAACAGCTTCCTCTGCCTCTTCCCCTGTTCCCATACTAAATGCTGCAAAAACTGCCGACACGATAAATAACGCATAAGCCGTATTTTTTACCGGATTGCTTTTCAAAATCATTCCTGAAACCAAAATTCCCAATCCAAGAATCGTTCCTATAATTGGAAAATGATTCACTACCAAATGTAAATGTGCCTCGTTCATAATAAATCCCCTAACCCCTAAGGGAATTACTGCTTGGGGTAAGCAGGTTTTAAAGTTGTTTTTATTAATATAATAATCAAGTGTTTTTATTTTATACCCCTAATTCCTTTTGGAAATTAGGAAGCCAATGAAACTCCTATTAAGGCCCCAATTCCATAAGTAATGGCGGCAGCGGTCAATCCGAAAGCAACTTGCCTAAACCCTGAAAACATAATTTTTTTTCCCGTTAATAAGGTAATGGCTGCTCCAATGCCAAAAAGACCAACTACACTACTCCCAATACTCAAGAAAATAGCATTTTTACCATCTAAAATCATAAACGGATACAACGGAATGATTGCCCCGATAGCAAAAAGCACGAAGGAAGCAATCGCAGCTTCCCAAGCTGAACCTCCCAGTTCTTCTTTGTCTATGCCTAATTCTTCTTTAATGATAGCATCAATGGCAGTTTCGGGGTTTTCAAAAGCCTTGTCGGCCAGTTTTTGTGCCTCTTCAATATTCATCCCTTTAGCCTGATAAAGTAAAACCAATTCTTTTTTTCTTCTTCTGGAGATGCTTCAAGTTCTTCGGTTTCCAAATCAATTTGGCGCTGATTTAATTCTCTCGAACTTTGTACCGAAAGCCATTCGCCCAACGCCATTGAGATTGCTCCCGCCATAAGTCCGGCAATTCCTGTCAACAAAATGGTATCGTTAGAAACTGATGCACCGGCAACTCCCATGACTAAACTCATATTAGAAACCAAGCCGTCATTTGAACCCAAAACTGCTGCACGAAGTGCATTTCCTCCAACGGATTTGTGGCGACTTTCGAACTTAGATAATAATCCTCCTGAAACATTAAGAGCCTTATTGTTGTTGACTGCCTCAATGATATTGAGATGATTGTGCTCAAAACCAGTAGGTTTCTCTCCGTTTTCAATTTTATTTTTAATGGTATTTACCGCAAATTGTCTTTCAATAGTAGACAAACTACTGATAATGGAGCTATAACCAAACAATTTTCCTAGTTTTAACTGGAACTTTGCTCTCGATGAAGCCTCAGGCATCACATAATTAGAGTCAAGTTCATGAATTTTATGAAGCATGTGATTGGCATGACCAATTTCTATTTGAGCCAAACTTTGCAAAACTCTAGTTAGAGCATCATCTGACTGAATATTAGCAATGCTTTCGTATAAAAAAGCGGTATCAACTTCAATTTGCAATTGCCCTTTTAGCTTGTTTAAATCCATAATGTGTTTTTGATTTTGTTTGACAATATTCTAACTAGAAATGAAGTTATTACAATCTCAAAGATACTAAAAATAAAGGATTTATACATTTTAAAAGCCACTAAACTTCACTTTAAAAATACCATTTTTTTCATACAGACTAACTAGTTTTATTTTTAAAAACCAACAATTTTTACTTCTTTTTAAATACCACACAGCCCTTTAGAACCAAAATCACACAAAAAAACCACCATTTTTGTAAATGATGGTCTTCTCTAATTATTGGGTATAATTCATTTTCTTAAAATATTGCTTTTTTAAAGCCATCA
>CP051546.1:971074-2072223 GCA_012837155.1 Flavobacterium sp. | reverse complement strand
GGAACGCAAGTGCAGTTGCGCAAAAATAAAATTCGGTTTTCGAGAATCAATCGTATTTTTATTTCACATTTGCACGGCGATCATTTGTACGGTTTGATTGGTTTGATTTCCACTTTTATGTTGCTTAATCGAACTACGGATTTGCATATTTATGGACCAAAGGAATCAAGGAAATTATAAATCTTCAATTGAAATTGTCTAATTCTTGGCCTAATTTTGGTTTGTTTTTTCATGAATTAGAATCGAAAGAAAGTGAAATTATTTTTGAAGATGATAAAGTAATAGTCAAAACAATTCCTTTAAAACATAGAATTTATACTAATGGATTCTTGTTTGAAGAGAAAGTTGGCGCAAGAAAATTAGATTTGAATGCGGTTCAAAATTATGAAATTGATAAATGTTATTATCAAAAAATTAAGAACGGAAAAGACATTCTTTTAGAAGACGGTCGAATAATCGAAAACGATAAATTAACATTCATCCAATTCCACCAATGCGTTATGCTTTTTGCTCGGATACGACTTATGACGAAAGTATTATTCCCATTATTAATGAAGTAGATGTGTTGTATCACGAAGCTACTTTTTTGGATTCAGAAGAAGTTTTGGCAACAAAAACAATGCATTCTACCGCCAAACAAGCAGCAACGATTGCTTTAAAAGCCAATGTAAAACAATTGGTTTGGGGCATTATTCTACTCGTTATGAGAGTCTTGAGCTTTTTAGAGAGCAGGCCGAAACTATTTTTTCGAATGTTCTTTTAGCCGATGATGGAAAATCATTTGAGTTTTGATCTTATTTAAGAGTTCAATTATTGAATACCTTGTAAGCATAAAATTTATGAATAAATAACAGTCCAATTGTGCAAAATAAACCATTCCATTTGTCTGGCTGGAAGCGTCTCAAGGCTCGAGAGAAGAACGTAATTCAGAAGCTTCCAGCGTGACAAATATCAAGAATAATACATTTGTGCAAAACTCTTTTATGATGATTAGTTTGTTTAAATTTGCAATCAAGAATAAAATAAAACAATGGAAGACTTAAGCAATTACAGAAAATCGTATGAAAAGAGTGAGCTTTTGGAAGTAAATATTCCGGAGGATCCAATTAATTTATTCAATAGATGGTTTCATGAAGTAGAGGATTTTGGAGGGGTGGATGAAGTTAATGCGATGACGGTTTCCACATTTGGTTTGGATGGTTTTCCAAAATCACGTGTTTTGCTTTTGAAACAATTTACCTACGAAGGTTTTATTTTTTATACCAATTACAAATCCGAAAAGGGTAACGCTATTGCCAATAATCCAAATGTTTGTCTTTCTTTTTTTTGGCCTTCACTCGAGCGCCAAGTCATTATAAAAGGAATTGCAGAGAAGACTTCTGAGAATATTTCTGACGGTTATTTCGAATCAAGACCTACGGGAAGCAAGTTGGGCGCCATCGTTTCGAATCAAAGTGAAATTATTCCTTCGAGAACTTTTTTAGAAGAAAGTTTAAAACAATTAGAAAAGGATTTTGAAGGAAAAGAAATTCCTAGACCCAATTATTGGGGAGGTTTTTTGGTTCGTCCTGTCGAAGTTGAATTTTGGCAAGGAAGACCCAATAGGCTTCACGACAGAATTCGGTATCATTTGCAAGATGATTATTCTTGGCAGATTGATAGATTAGCACCATAGGATTATATTTTATTATCGTGGGTATAATTTTTAAGTATAAAAATTACTAGAAATTATTAGGCTTTGCAAAAAAATAGACAATGTTGCCTATTTTTGGTAGATTTTAGGGTTATTACTCAATGGTTGGTTTTGTTTATTTGTAGTATTATGTTTATTTTAATATTCAACTTGTGTATTTAAACGATTTTATTTTGCTTTTAATCGATAAGTTTCTTATATTTGTTCAACAATAGTAAGGTGCTAGGAAATATATAAGAGTTTGCCCCACAATCTACTTCAAAACTTAACCTTACTATTGGTACTTATGCTCTCAATTATAATAGAATTAAAAGAGTTTGCCCCACAATCTACTTTAAAACTTAACCTACTTATATAAACCTTGAATTCAACTAATAAATGCAACTTTTGAGAAACGGGATGCAAGAGAATTGATTATTTTTTCAGAAAGAGAGAAAAGAAATAAATTCTTTTCCCCTTTGCTGAATGGATAAAATATTCGTACTTGCTCCTCGACCAAAATTCACAAAAGTATGAGTCATTTAACACAGGAACAAAGATACACAATTGAGATATTGCACAAGGAGAAATATTCTCAAACAGATATTGCTAAGATTATTTGTAGAGACAAATCAGTTGTAAGTAGAGAATAGAAAAGAAATTCGGACAAACGTAATAGTGCGTACAAGGCTGATTTAGCTGAGCGTAAATGCAAGCAACGACATACTGAAAAGTCTAAACAAATTAGGTTTACAAAAACCATTAAAGATTTTGTAATTTACTATTTAAAAGAAGATTATAGTCCTGAACAAATAGTTGGTCAGGCAAAAATAGAAGGTTTAAAATGTGTTTCTGTCGAACGAATTTACCAGTTCATTTGGGACGATAAAAAGCAAGGCGGTGATTTATACAAACATCTTAGAACCGAGGGCAAACGATATAGAAAGCGAGGAGCCAGCAAAGACAAAAGAGGTCAAATAATTGGTAGAATTGGTATTGAAAACAGACCCAAGGAAGTTGATTTAAAAGAACGATTAGGTGATTTTGAGATAGATTTAGTTATTGGAAAAGATCATAAAGGAGCATTAATAACGGCTAATGACAGGGCAACGGGAATGGTTAAAATTGCAATAATTGACCGTAAAGATTCTGAAATTGTACAAAATGAAGTTGTAAAAATGTTGTACGAATTTAAGCCAATTCTAAAAACAATTACATCTGATAACGGAAAAGAATTTTCGCAACATCAAGCTATTGCAAAACAATTGTGTATCGATTATTACTTTGCAAGACCATACCATAGCTGGGAGAGAGGTTCCAATGAAAACTTAAATGGACTCATTAGACAATATTTTCCAAAGGGTTCAAGCTTTGAAAACATTACAAAAGAACAAGTTCAAGCAGTAGAGAATAAATTAAACAATAGACCAAGAAAAAGATTTGGGTATAAAACACCAAACCAAGTATATTTGCATAAATTAACAAATCAGGAAAAAGTTGCATTTATGACTTGAATCCGCCAAATTATAATTGAGCGTTTTTTAATTTTCAAAAAAAATAATACGATTTGCAATATGAAAAAAACAGGACTTTTGTTGCTGCTATTGATTTTAGTTTCTTGCGGAGCGACATCTACAAAAACTACTACAAATAAACCATTATTTGATGTTTTAACTCAAGAATCTTATGGAGGGGCAAGTATTCGATTTTTTGAAATCCTCACAGAATCTAATGAAATTAAAATGTTGCAAAATGACCCTAAGCTAAGAAATAAAATCAAGGAAAATGATATTCAAACTTCAAGTTTTATCATTTTGAATATGGGAGAAAAGGCAACGTCAGGCTATAAAATAGGAGTTGAAAGTGTTGTGGAAACTGCTAAAAATATAGTGGTTACCGTGAAAGAAGAAGCACCTAAATCTGATGCAATTGTTAGTGAGGCGGTTACTAATCCTTATTGTGTGGTTAGAATAAATTCAAAAAAAGAAATTATCGTAAAATAAAAAAATCCAGTTACTCAAGGAAAGCAACGGGATTTTTCTATTTAATTTTGGGTTTAGAATTTATATTTAATTCCTAAAGCAATATCAGAACCATAATTGTTTTCGTAATATCCACTACCGCCAAATTCAGGTCTGAAATCTAATGAAAGTAAGATAGGAGCTTCTTCAAAGCCATATTCTATCCCAATATCTCCAGCAGCAAACACAAATGTTCCGCTGTCTTTAGGAAGATTATTGCTAGTACTCCAGCTACCTAAACCTCCGCCAACACCAGCGTACCAATTGAAACCACCATCAATATTCCAAACCCATTGATAGATTCCGGTTAATTTAAAAGCATCAACACTCTTGTTGCTTCTCCATCCCAAATCTAATTCAAGTCGGTTACTTTTGGATAATCCTCTTTGATAGGAAATTTCGCCACCAAAACCTTTGTTGTCTCCTAAGCGCAAACCTAACGCATTGTCAGAAATGTCCTGAGCCTGTGCTGCAAATGTTAATCCCATTAACATAATTGCCGATAAAATTATTTTTTTCATAAGTAAATATTTGTTTTTTACAAAGGTATAACTTCAAACTAATAAAAAAATTATATAACCACTAAAAAATGTTTTTAGGATTGCAATAGTTTTTGAAAATGACTTTTTTATGATGTCTAAAAATTTCTTGATAGGGCTAAATTCTATTATTGACAGCTTTTGTAAACTCAATCAATTGCCGTTGATTTTAGCCAACTTCTCAAATTTCAGGATGAATTGGCTTTAGCCAAAAAATACAGCTAATTTTGGCTAAAGCCAAACTCAAATATTATTTTTTAAACCTTTGGGTTGAAACCCAAGGCAATCGAATCAAAGCGAATGCTGCTATTTTTAGAAAATAGCGAATAATACAAGCAAAAAAAGGTTGCAATCTTGTAAACAACATAAACATAAGGTAGCTTTTTAAAACTTCGTACTTTAAACTTTTAATCTTTAAACTAAAATAGTACTTTTGTTCAAAACTAATTATAATGGCAGGAAATAGCTACGGAACACTATTTAGAATTACAACTTTTGGAGAATCCCACGGAGAAGCTTTAGGGGGAATAATTGATGGTTGTCCTTCGGGGATAACCTTAGATTTAGAGGCAATTCAGCTTGAAATGTCTCGAAGAAAACCAGGGCAATCTGCAATAGTTACCCAACGAAAAGAACCAGATGAGGTACAATTTCTCTCCGGAATTTTTGAAGGCAAAACTACAGGAACACCCATAGGTTTCATTATTCCAAATACCAATCAAAAATCAGATGATTACTCGCATATAAAAGATAATTATAGACCAAGTCATGCGGATTATGTATATGAAAAAAAATATGGCGTTCGGGATTATCGCGGAGGTGGTCGAAGTTCAGCACGTGAAACCGCAAGCAGAGTAGTTGCTGGAGCTATTGCAAAGCAGATGTTGCCAGAAATTAAAATTAATGCTTACGTTTCTTCTGTGGGGGCCCATTTTTTTAGAAAAACCATACCAGGAATTGGACTTTTCAAAATAGAAAGTAATCCTGTTCGCTGTCCAGATGAAGTATCTGCCGCTAAAATGGAAGAGTATATTAGGGTTATAAAAAAGCAAGGAGATACCGTTGGAGGAATCGTAAGTTGTGTTATTCAAAACGTTCCAATTGGGCTAGGAGAACCCGTTTTTGATAAACTGCACGCAGAATTAGGCAAAGCAATGCTTTCTATAAATGCCGTAAAAGGATTCGAATTTGGAAGTGGTTTTAGCGGTTCACAAATGAAAGGAAGTGAGCACAATGATTTATACAACTCTGACGGAACGACAAAAACAAATCTTTCAGGAGGAATTCAGGGCGGAATTAGCAACGGCATGGATATTTATTTCCGAGTAGCTTTTAAACCAGTTGCTACAATAATGCAAAAGCAAGAATCACTTGATAACAAAGGAAATATTACCGAAATGACAGGCAAAGGACGCCATGATCCTTGTGTTGTTCCGCGAGCCGTTCCTATTGTTGAGGCAATGGCAGCCATAGTCCTTGCTGATTTTTATCTGATAAACAAAACATATTTTAAATAGGATTTAAGAAAAACCATTGAACAGAACCAAAATGATACAAACCGAAACCCCAAAAACGTCTTTATTAGGAAATCTTACTGTTCAAATTCTTATTGCTATGTTGCTCGGAGCAATTTTGGGTATTTATATCCATAATAATTACGATGTTTCTTTTGCCAAAGAGTTTAGCGATAAAATAAAAATATTAGCGACGGTTTTATTCGTTTGGTTCAAATGATTATTTCTCCTTTAGTTTTTACAACTTTAGTGGTGGGAATTGCTAAATTGGGCGATATTAAAACTGTGGGAAGAGTCGGAGGAAAAGCGTTAGGATGGTTTTTTTCGGCTTCTTTTATTTCTTTATTAATAGGAATGTTTTGGGTTAATCTTTTAAAACCTGGAATAGGATTAAATTTATTAAACGTTGATTTGACCTCGGCGGCAGAAGTAGCGGGTAATACACACAATTTTTCTGCGCAAAACTTCATCGAACATATAATTCCGAAAAGTATTTTTGAGGCAATGGCGAATAATGAAATTCTTCAAATTGTTATTTTTTCTATCTTTTTTGGGTTAGCCGCAGCTTCGGTAGGAGATTATGCAAAACCAGTCATCAATGCGTTAGATAAAACATCGCATATCATTCTTAAGATGGTAAATTATGTTATGAAGTTTGCACCACTAGGGGTTTTTGGCGCAATTGCGGGTGTTTTTGCCATAAAAGATTTGAATGATTTAGTCATTACATATATGAAGTTTTTTAGTTCATTCCTAGTAGGAATCAGTTCATTGTGGGTTTTTCTGTTGGTAATAGGGTTTGTTTTTCTAGGAAAAAGAATGAAAATTTTATTAAAACACATTGTGAGCCCATTAATAATTGCTTTTGGTACCACAAGCAGTGAGGCTGTTTTTCCTAAATTGACCGAAGAGTTGGAGCGTTTTGGAATTAAAGACAAAATAGTTTCTTTTATGTTGCCATTGGGCTATTCTTTTAATTTAGATGGCAGCATGATGTACATGACTTTTGCTAGCATTTTTATAGCACAGGCTTATGGAATTCACATGGATATTGGTACACAAATGACGATGCTATTAGTTTTGATGCTTACAAGCAAAGGGATAGCGGGAGTTCCTAGAGCAAGTTTAGTGGTTGTTGCCGCCACTTGTGGAATGTTTAAAATTCCCATTGAAGGAATCGCTTTGATTTTGCCAATAGATCATTTTTGTGATATGTTTAGAAGCGCCACAAATGTTCTAGGAAATGCATTGGCAACATCTGTTGTTGGAAAATGGGAAGGGGAGGATAAAAATTAGATTGCTCTCTATTTTCTAAAAAAAGAAACGTCATACTCTTCCATCTATTTGATTACTAGAATTCCTTTGCGTATTTTGTCCTTTTTGTAAAAAAAGAGATTCTACTTTAGAATCAAAATGAATAGCTTATTTTCTTAATAAATAACTTACAAGTTGTATAAAAGTTGTTGTCATTTAATTTATTATGATGTATATTTGAAATGACAATAAAGAGATATGCTACAAATTCGAATTATCGTATTACTATTTTTTCTACTGAACCCTTTCAGTAATGATTCTTTTGCACAGACAAAAATTCATTCGAAAGAAGAAATCTCAAAATTATCAAAGCAAGCAGTAAAGTATTTGCGTGTCAATAATTTTGAAAAATCTTTAAAAATATCAAGACTTACCTTGCAATACGCAACGACTATTAATAATGATTGTCTTATCGCTTCGGCATACAATACGATTGCCGCAAATTATGAAAATTTGTCGGAATTTGACAAAGCTATTTTTTATTATAATAAAGGATTGCTACATGCAAATAAAACGAATAATGATACCATCAAAAATTGGTTAAATAATAATTTAGGGAATGTATATTGTTTTGAAAAAAAGCAATACCATAAGGGAATAGCGTATTATAAACAAGCTTTGGAGTATAGCCAGCATATTGCTGATACTGCCCATATTGTATTTACAAAACTTAATATCACTTGGGCTTATTTTGATATTGCTCAATTTAAAGAAGGATTGCCTTATCTAGAGTTTGTAAATAAATACCATGGAAAATTTGGAGATCCATCTACTTTGGCTTTGTTGAATATGCTTAATGGGATGTTTTATAGCTACAAGAATGAAGATAAAAAGGCAGAAACCTATTTTCTGAATGCCATCAGAATAGGAAAGAAGGAAAATGAAATCTCGGATTTATCTTATGCGCATCAAGAATATTCCAAGTTTTATTAAAACGAAGTGAGTACAAAAAAGCCTATGAAAATTTAGAAATGTACAATAAGATTACCGAAGAAATTTATAATGATGCGATACTTAAAAAGGCTAATGTAGCAGGAATTAACTTAGAATTAGACGAATATAAACGGCAGGTAGACAGAATTGAACTGGAGAAAAATTTGCAATGCCAAAGTTTAAAAAAATCAAAAGCAATTGTTCTTCTTTTTGTTGTTGTACTTTTTGTTTTATTGCTGTTATTTTACTCCTTGTACAGAAACAATAATTTCAAGAAAAAGAAAAACCATGAACTCATTGTCGCTAATGAAGAGCTATTTCTTGCTAAGGAAAAAGCCGAAGAAGCATCTATTTTAAAAACGCAGTTTGTGTCAACGATAAGCCATGAGTTAAGAACTCCTTTGTATGGTGTCATTGGTATTACAAACATGCTTTTAGATGAGCATAAAGAACTGGCAAACAGTCCACATTTAAGTTCGCTTAAATTCTCGGCAAGATATTTATTGTCGCTTGTAAATGATATTCTTCATATTAACAAAATTGAAGAAAATAGAATTATTCTCGAAAACCTTACTTTTAATATTTCGGATGAAATTGATATGATTAAAAATTCGCTTGCTTTTATTGCGCAAAGTCGTAATGATAAGTTATCCGTTGAAATTGATCCAAAAATTCCAGAATTTTTAATCGGAGATAAATTAAGACTTGCTCAAATTTTGATGAATTTAGTTAGTAATGCATTGAAGTTTACAAAAGATGGAGAAGTACTTATTAGCGCTAATTTGATAAAAGTCGAAGGCAAAGCTCATTTATTGAATTTAAAATTAAAGATAACGGTGTGGGAATTGCAGCTGCCGATCAAGATAAAATTTTCGAGAAATTTGTACAAGTTGGTATAAAAGAAAATGATTATCAAGGAACGGGATTAGGTTTAGCCATCGTAAAGCGATTATTAGAATTGTTTAAAAGTCAAATTCAACTCGAGAGCAAAATAGGAGAAGGGACAACATTTAAATTTACCATAGCATTTGAATTTGATGTCAATAAAACTAATGAAATAATAAAAAACATTAAGGTAGATTTAAGTTCGGGTCAAATTTTTAGTGTGTTAGTAGTTGAAGACAACAAAATCAATCAAACGATAACAAAGAAGATAATCGAAAAAAATAATTGCAGTTGTGTTATCGCCAATGATGGTTATCAAGCCTTAGAAATATTGAAAAAGGAAAAATTTGATATTATTTTGATGGACATCAATATGCCATTGATGAACGGTTTTGAAACAACAAGAAAAATGCGTTTGAATAAAATAGACACTCCTGTCATTGCTTTAACGGCTTTTGCAAAGGACGAAATAACCGAAGAAGCCCTTTCTGCTGGGATGAATGATATTATGATAAAACCTTTCGAACCTAAAAAATTGTTTCAGGTAATTAATGATCAGATGAAAAAGGCAAAAAAATAACAACTACAAAACTTCTTATGAAAAACTACTCAAAGGTTTCTCGCTTTGCGTAGTTTTTTTATTAGGCTATATCTCGTCCTAAAATAAGTTTATGGGCATACCTTTTTAGTACAGCACAAACCAAAAAATCCAATTGGCTTTGGTCTTACTCTTTATAAAAATTCCTATTTTTGCAATCTAAAATTTTGCCTTATGCCAAAGAACAAATATAAAATTGCGGTTATCCAATTGAATTTGAATGATATTGCCGAAAACAACTTGAAAAAATGTTTGACTTGGGTTCGCGATGCCGCCAGCCAAGGTGCCGAAGTGATTTCGTTACCCGAATTATATAGCAGTCATTATTTTTGTCAAAGCGAAGATGTTGCTAATTTTGCTTTGGCAGAACCATTATATAGTACTTCATTCATTGCTTTTAGTGCTTTGGCAAAAGAATTGGGCGTTGTGATTATTGTTCCGTTTTTCGAAAAAAGAATGGCTGGAATTTACCATAATAGTGCCTATATTATTGATACTGATGGAACTGAAGCGGGATTGTATCGAAAAATGCACATTCCAGATGATCCTCATTTTTACGAAAAATTCTATTTTACGCCTGGCGATTTAGGATTTAAAGCTTTTCCTACTAATAAAGGAAAAATAGGAACACTGATTTGTTGGGATCAATGGTATCCCGAAGCCGCTCGATTGACTGCTTTGCAAGGAGCTGAGGTTTTGTTTTATCCAACAGCAATTGGCTGGCATCCGTTAGAAAAAGAGCACTATGGTGAAAACCAACATGGAGCTTGGATGAACGTAATGAAAGGGCACGCTGTGGCTAACGGCGTTTATGTTGCTGCCGCAAATCGCATCGGATTAGAGTGTTATTTGCCTAATACGGCTGGAATTCAGTTTTGGGGTTCTTCATTTATTGCTGGTCCACAAGGCGAAATTTTGGCACAAGCCTCGCACGACAAAGAAGAAATTCTGATTGCCGAAGTCGATTTGAACTTGCAAGAAAATGTGCGCCAAAACTGGCCGTTTTTTAGAGATCGAAGAATTGATGCTTTTGGCGATATTACCAAAAGAGCAATAGATTAGCAAAAAAGAAGTAAATGCTATTTTAATTTTTAGATAGAAGTACTGATGAAAAAAAAGAAAAAGAGGCTATTTCACAACTTAGAAACAGCCTCTTTTTGTTTTTTTATTCTTTGTTTTTCGTTCCAATATAATACGTAAATCCTAGCCCAAAAACATCTTTAGTAGTATAATTTGAAGTGCTAAATTTTAATTTAGATAAGGCATTACCCATTTCGATTCCTTGGTAATAGAGTATAAATGAAAATACATCTGAATTTTTTTCTGATTTATAAAAATCAAAACCTATCCCAATTCCTAACGAATGACGCCATTCATTATAGCTGTCTTGCACTTCTACCGATTTTAAAGGATTGGCTTGATTAATGATAAAATGACTTCCACTTCCTTGAATTCGTGAAAAATTATATTTGGGTCGAATGCTTATAAAGGAACCTCCTTCGCCATCATCACCGAGACTAATCTTCGGGCTAAAACTAAAATTTAGCGAAGAAACTCTCCTGACAAACAAATCCGTATCATTCCCTAAATTATCTAGAGTAGTAGTATTTTGAAGATTTCCAAACAAAATACTCGTTTCGATTTCAGGCCTTATATATTTATTTATCTTAAATTCAGCCCCCAGATGCACTCCCCCATAACTTGATTTTTTGAACTCATTATCATAATAAAGTGAAAATCCTCCAAAGGGTTTTACTCGTTGTGCTGTTACAAATAATGAACTCATTAGGAACAAAAAGAATGAATATTGCTTGATAATAACTCTTATTTTCCTATTTTCCATCCTAAAGTAAAATTGATGATGGGAGATAATGCATCTGATTTTACATCTTTTTGAAAATAATGACCAAGCCCTAAATTCATATTGATATTAAAATTATGCTTGTAGGTACGCTGAAAACCCCAAACAGGACCAATAGCAAATAATGGCTGATAATATCCCAAATTATCATTAGTTGTAAGTGATTTAAAAGAATAAGCCGAGAATAAACCTATATATCCCCCAGAATTACCAGTTGTTACTTTTCCTTTTGAACTTCGCTTTTCTAAATTGTAATAATGACGATATTGCTCCGAAATTGTAGGTAAAAAAGACCAGCCATTTCCTAGAAAATCATTATGTTGATAGCCAAAACCCATGCTAAATTGAGAAAACAAAGTGTTTTTGTTGTCTAAACCATGTTCGTAAGCCGCGCCAGGAAGGAGTAAATTAATTTTAAACAAATGCTTCTCCATGCTTGGTTTGTCTTGGGCATTCAGTTTAAGCGTTCCAACTAATGCAAGAATAATGAGGATAGTTTTTTTCATGGTTTTTTAATTCGCTAGGATATTTTGGTCGAAGTTATTTGATTAGTGTGTTTTAAATCCGATGCAATAAATGATGTTGTATGTTTATAATAACGTACTAAATTTAGTTTTGCTTCGTTCAAATTTATAAATGATAAAAATACTACATAAATAACGAATAAAAGATCTTAAATAAACAAAAGCTATCCATTAAGTCACAACTGTATCATTTGATAAATAGGTGTTCTGTTGAGAATGTAAGGGGGAATTATCAGGATTGATTTTAATGTATTGATGGTAATTGTTTCAAAAAGAAACTAAAAAAAGGTTCTACTCTTTTATTGAGGTTAAGATTTCAGAACGAATAAAAATTACTGAATTTAATATTGAATGTTTACTTTTGCTTTCCATAAATAATTTCCAGAATTATGAGCACAAACACGAGACGATTTCCCGCCGAATGGGAAAAGCAACAAGGAATTTTACTTTGTTTTCCTCACAACGGCAAAGATTGGCCAGGTAAATATGAAGCTATCCAATGGGCTTTTGTCGAATTTATTAAAAAAATTGCCACTTTTGAGCCCGTATTTTTAATTGTCGCTGACGAAAAATTAAAAGCAAAAGTTATTGAAATGCTCGAAATAGCCGCTGTTCAAATGACCAATGTTTCTTTCCTGATTTATAAAACGAACAGAAGTTGGATGCGAGATTCTGGACCAATTGTTGTAAAAAACGGAACAAAAAGAGAGGCTTTGAATTTCAATTTTAACGGTTGGGCAAAATACAAAAACATCCAACTCGATAAGTTGGTTCCTGCAGCAGTGGGGAAATTTTTAGATATTCCTGTAACTCAAGTGATTTACAAAGGAAAGCCTGTAATTGTTGAGGGCGGTGCTATTGATAGTAACGGAAAAGGCACACTATTAACTTCAGAAGAATGCTTGATGCATCCAACAATTCAGGTCAGAAATCCAAATTTTACCAAAGCAGATTACGAAGCGGTTTTCAAAGAATATTTAGGAATTACCAATGTAATTTGGCTAGGCAACGGAATCGAAGGCGACGATACTCATGGTCATATTGATGATTTATGTCGATTTGTAAATGAAGATACGATTATTACCATTGTAGAAACAAATCCAGATGATAGCAATTATAACCCTTTGCAGGATAATCTAAAACGATTGCAAACCGCCAAACTCGAAAACGGAAAATCGCCCAAAATTGTCACTCTGCCTATGCCCAAACGCATCGATTTTGATGGTGTTCGATTACCAGCCAGTTATGCTAATTTCCTGATTTTGAATACATGTGTTTTGGTGCCTACCTTTAATGATTCTAACGATAGAAAGGCTTTGAACATAATTGCTGATTGTTTTCCTGAAAGAGAAATAATTGGGATTAGTGCTATCGATTTTATTTGGGGTTTTGGAACTTTGCATTGTTTGAGTCAGCAAATTCCAGTATAATAACACACTGTTTTTTTAACCATATTGTCAAAAATAATAAGGCAAAAGTTAGGATATGTGTATTCTAATTTTTGCCTTATTAGCGTATGTTTATAAAAAAAGCAATGAATTTTAGCGTTGCAAACTACTTTCCATCTTTATCAACCACAGGGCGATTTTCTCTATTGGCTAATTCCCAAGCAATAGTAAAGGCAAGTTGGGTTCTTTTTGTCAAAGCATCAAATTCAATTTTATCGACTTCGTCTGTAGCTTTGTGATAATCGGCATGCACCCCATTGAAAAGAAAAACCGAAGGAATTCCTTTTTTTGCAAAATTGTAATGATCTGAGCGATAATAAAAACGGTTTGGATCTTTTCTGTCGTTGAATTTGTAGTCTATTGCTAAGTGAATATAGTTGTTATTAGCCTCTTCGCAAATCTTATATAAATCAGTCGATAGATAATCAGAACCTATAAGATATACATAATTGTTTGATTCCTTGTGTAGCTCATCACGTCGACCAATCATGTCAATATTGATGTCGGTTATGGTGTTTGCTAGTGGAAATAAAGGATTTTCAGAATAAAAACTGGAACCCAACAAACCATGTTCTTCGCCAGTCATGTGAAGAAATAGGATAGAACGTTTTGGCCCATGACCTTCTTTTTTTGCTATTTCGAATGCCTGTGCAATTTCAAGCAAAGCCACCGTGCCAGAGCCATCGTCATCAGCGCCGTTATAGACTTCGCCATTTTTCATTCCCACATGGTCATAGTGCGCCGAGATTACAACAATTTCGTTCGGTTTTTCAGAACCTTCTATGTATGCCCAAATGTTTTCTGAATCGGGTAGGTTGCTATTGCGTTTGGCATTCAGGAATGAAGCAGGAATTTTTTGGTAGTAATCTGTTGCTCCTTTTGGAAAACTAATCGCATTGCTTTTGTAGTGATTGATAAGGTATTCTCCAGCTTTTTTCTGCCCTTTGGAACCAGTATCGCGACCTTCCATCGAATCTGAAGCTACTGTATAAAGGTATTTTGCTAAATCTTTTGAGTTAATGGTATTGATGTATTTCGTAGGATTGGCATTGTGTAATGGTATGTATTTTTTTTGTGAAAAACACGAAATAGATGCGCTAATTAAAAATAAGAATAAGATTTTTTTCATAGAAGTATAGGTTATTTGTTAACGGGTTATATTGGTTATGTTTTGCCAGTTCACGGCGGGTAATAGGTGTTATTTTTTTAAGATTTCACTTAAAAAAAGTTTCATGTGTTCCCACGAATGTTTTGCTGCCTTTTCGTTATAAGCTGCTCCTTTAGAATTGTCATTTCCCGACTCAGGGTTGGTAAACGAATGCACGGCATTGGCATAATAAATCATCTGCCAATCGGCTTTTGTATCGCGCATTTCTTGTTGAAAACCAGCAATTTCCTCTTTAGATTCATAAGGATCATCTGCGCCGTGACACACTAAAACTTTTGCTGTTATTGGCTCGATAGGTCTTGTTGCATTTCTGCCCAAACCGCCGTGAAAGGAAACAACTCCTTTTATGTTTAAATGTCCTCGTGCAGCTTCAAGCGCGCCAGTTCCTCCAAAACAATAACCAATAACGACAATGTTATCAGGATTTGCCCCTGAGCGAATTAATTGTTCTAATGCCAATCCTATTCTTTTTTGATAGGCTAAAAAATTGGTTTTGTAGGCACCCGCTATTTTGCCTGCTTCGGTATTATCTTTAGGATAATCTCCCTCTCCATAAATGTCGGCTACAAAAGCGTGGTAGCCTAAATTCGCTAAATTTTCGGCAGTATTTTTCGAAAGTTTGTCAATTCCTTTCCAAGCAGGAAGGATTAGTATTCCCGGATTTTGCTGGCTTTTCTTTGTTGGTTGAATACCAAAACCATTCAAAACCTGAGTGCCGTCTTTATATTTTATGAGTTTGAGTTGGGCAAATACTCCGTTAAAGCAGCATACTATTGCTAAAAATAAATAAAGGTTGTTTTTCATGATATTTTACTTTTTGGTAAATTTCTGAAATAAAATCGTAATCTAATTTTAAAATAATGATATTTTTTAAATTTTTAACAAAATCGACAATTCGAAATTTACAAACTAACATTTCGCTTAAAGGCGCAACCCAATTCCATGATAGAATCTGTTTTTGAAACGCCAGGAATCGTGTCTATTTTTCATAAAGCACCTTGCGCATGTGTTCGTGGTTTCGAGCAATTATTTTTATATAAAGGGTGTATAAACCTGAAATATAGTAGCATTCCGTAATTTCTGGAATTTTTTTCAATTCTTCGATAATTCTGCTAGAATCTTGGTCTTTGTTTAACGTAATTCCCGTGAAAGAACCCCAATCGTAACCCACTTTTTCTCGTTGATTACTGGTTTTATTCCCATGAGAATTCCTTGTTCGATTAATCGGTTTACGCGCTGATGAACCATCGTGTTTGAAATTTTCAAGTTGGAGGCAATTGTCGAATAGGCCATTCGCCCGTCTTTTTCTAATTCTTTGATAATAAAAACATCAAATTTGTCTAGTATTTCCATTGTTTTAAAAATTAAAATAACTTAAATCATCGATTTAAAAAAAAATATGACTTATTTTAATCAAATGTAAGTCAAAATTATTATTATTCATTATAAAATAAAATATTTTATTATTTTTGTGTTCGAAAATCTTTAAAAAAAACTTTATCATGGAGTCAATACAACAAATACGTTCTTCTAAAGCCGAAGAAATGATAGCAAAAGAAAATAAATATGGAGCGCATAATTACCATCCATTGCCTGTCGTTTTAAAAAGGGGAGAAGGTGTTTTTGTTTGGGATTTGGATGATAAAAAATATTTCGATTTTTTATCGGCTTATTCTGCGGTAAATCAAGGGCATTGTCATCCTAAAATTGTCAATGCAATGCTTCAACAAGCTCAAACTTTGGCTTTGACATCTCGTGCTTTTTATAATGACCAATTGGGAAATTATGAGGAATACATCACTAAATATTTTGGTTTTGATAAAGTTTTGCCAATGAATACTGGTGCCGAAGCGGTAGAAACGGCACTTAAATTATGTAGAAAATGGGCTTATGAAGTAAAAGGAATTCCTGAAAATCAAGCGCAAATTATTGTTTGCGAAAATAATTTTCACGGAAGAACGACAACTATTATCTCTTTTTCTAATGATGAAACCGCACGAAAAAGTTTTGGTCCTTTTACCTCTGGATTTATTAAAATTCCTTATGATGCTATTCAAGCCTTAGAAAATGTATTACAATCATCTACAAATATTGCGGGTTTTTTAGTAGAGCCTATTCAGGGTGAAGCGGGTGTTTATGTCCCTTCCGACGGTTATTTGGCGAAAGCCAAAGCACTTTGCGAGCAATATAATGTTTTATTCATAGCAGACGAAGTGCAAACGGGAATTGCAAGAACTGGGAAATTATTGACCGTGCATCACGAAAACGTACAACCCGATATTTTAATTTTGGGCAAAGCCCTTTCGGGAGGCGTTTATCCTGTATCAGCGGTTTTGGCTAATGATGCTATTATGAATGTGATTAAACCTGGGCAGCACGGTTCTACTTTTGGAGGAAATCCAATAGCTGCCGCGGTTGCCATTGCCGCACTTGAAGTAATTAGAGAAGAAAAATTGGCCGAAAATGCAGAACGTTTGGGGATTATTTTGAGGAAAGGGTTGAACGAAATAGCTCAAAAAAACACTTTGATTGCCTTAGTTCGTGGAAAAGGTTTGCTGAATGCAATTGTCATTAACTGTGATGAAGAGTCCGATTTGGCTTGGCAAATTTGCATGAAATTTAGCGAATACGGTTTGTTAGCAAAGCCAACGCACGGTAATAAAATTAGACTGGCACCGCCATTAGTCATTACCGAAAGTCAAATTTATGCCTGTTTGTCAATTATCGAAAAAGCATTGGATGATTTTACAGTTTCATGTAATAAATTTACAATTTGCTGAGATGCAATTAAAGATGTTTTTCCAACTGAACCAGCCGAACGGATTACATCTTCTATCGCAAGTTTAATTATTTCTAACGATTCTGAAAGAGTTAAAGGGTTTTGAGCTAATGTTACTCTTGCTTAATTTGTTGTAGTGTTCTCAAAGTAGTTGCTTTTAAAAAATTCAGTTACTGTTACATTAAGCGCAATTGCAATTTTTTCAATATTGACAATTGAGATGTTTCTGCTGCCGTTTTCCACAGATGCAATATAACTTCTGTCTAAATCAGCAGAATAAGCCAAATCCTTTTGAGACATTGACGAGAGTTCTCGTAAATCCTTAATTCTTTGCCCTATTTTTTTTCTGACATCCATGAATGCAAAACTCTAACTTTGTTGACTATAAATCAAAGACTATAAGTAACACTCAAGAATAAAATTTGACTATATTTGAAGGGAAGATAAATAAAAAAGTAATTTATTTGTATAATTAAAATTACCAAAACAATGACAACCCATCTCGCACTTCTTCGTGGCATCAACGTTTCCGGACACAACATGATAAAAATGGAGGCTTTGAAAACAACTTTAGAAGCCATTGGTTTCCAAAATGTGCAAACGTATATTCAATCAGGAAATGTATTTGTGGACACCGAAGAGGAAAATCCAGCTGCCGTGGGTTTCAAAATAAAGCAGGAAATTTTTAAAGTATTTGGTTACGAAGTTCCTGTTGTGGTTATTGGTATAGCCGATTTAAAAGCTTGTTTTACTAACAACCCATTTTTGAAAGAAACTGCCGTTGATAGTAAAAAATTGTACGTGGCCTTCGTTTCAACGACATTATCTAGCGAGAGTATCAACGGCTTGAAAATTAGCCAATTTAAACCCGATGAAGCGAGTATTGACACCAGTCGAATTTATATCAAATATGCTGTTGGCGCAGGAAAAACAAGATTTGATCAAAAATATATCGAGAAAAAATTGAATGTAACGGCAACCATTCGGAATTGGAATACCGTGACACAATTGTTGAAAATATACGAGAATCAATAGCACTATTTGTTTTATCCTTTAATTCGTTTCTAGCAAATCGCAATACCAAAACCCGAAGTCAAATGAATCACTTGCCGATGTATCACAGGCTGTATTGGAACTTTCTTCTTTTGGTTTTTCATACTTTCTATAAACAATTTCTCCCATTTCAAAAGCGATGGGTTTAGAGAAAATAGGGCCATCAAAGGTAAAAGTGTGAAACTCGCCGTTTTCGCCACAAACATCTACGTTTTCCGGTAAATCGTTGATAAAATCCTGATCAATAATACGCCCTACAAAACTTTTGTCCAAAAAACGCTCGTTTACACAAACGACAATCGTTTTAAAACCCAGACTTATAAATTCTTGGATTAAGTCCTGAGTAGGTATTTTCCATAGCGGAAAAAACACCTTGGAAACCTAGTTCAGATAATTTGTTTTCTCTATATTTTCTCAAATCCTCAAGAAAAATATCCCCAAAAATAGAATGTGTTATTCCTTGATTTTTCAATTGAGTCAATTTTTCCTGCATGACTTTTTCATAGACTTCCATTGTTGGCATTTCTGGAATTTGCATAATTTCAAGAGGTAAACCAATGCTTTTGGCTTGTTGATACAACAATTCAACCCGAACACCATGCATCGAAATACGTTGGTATTGTTGGTTTACACTGGTAATTAGGCAACTAATGTCAAATTCAGGATTTTGCAACGTTTTGTATAGGGCTAGAGCGGAATCCTTTCCGCTACTCCAATTAAATAAGGCTTTTTTCTCAATGGAATTTTATTTTTTTTCGGAGGTAAACTTACAAAATTAGTCTATTAGTTTCCTAAACCTTTGTAACTTTGAGACTCTTAGTTTTAAATTATTCAAGAATGAAATACCTATTAATTTTTTTTTCCTCCTTAGCTTTTTCTCAGCAAACTAAATTTATCGATTTCAAATCGGTTTCGGCTCAAGTAAGTATAAACGCTGAGGAAAAATCAGTTTCCGGCTTGGTTCGCTATTCGTTCGATGTTTTAAAACCTGTAGACACCATCAAAATTGATGCTCAAAACATGGCCTTTTCTAGAGTAGAAATGAACACTAAAAAAATAAGATTTGCTACCAATGGAAAACAACTTTTGCTGATGCATCCATTTAAAAAAGGGAAAAATACAATTCAGTTTGAGTATAAGGCATTCCCAAAGCAAGCCTTGTATTTTGTTGGTTCCAAAACCGAAAATAATTTGCAAATTTGGACTCAAGGTCAAGGAAAATATACCAGTAATTGGTTTCCGAGTTTTGATGATGTGAATGAAAAATTGATTTTTAATATGGAAGTAATTTTCGATTCGAAATACCAAGTGATTTCGAATGGCATTTTGCAAAATAAAGTAGAAAGTCAAAATTCAATGCTTTGGAGATACAGCATGCAAAAGCCCATGAGTTCTTATTTATTGATGCTTGCCATCGGAAAATTTGATAAAAAAATCGAATTTTCGAAATCAGGAATTCCTTTAGAAATGTATTACGAGCCAGATGATTCCGTTAAATTTGAGCCAACGTATCGGTATTCTAAACAAATTTTCGACTTTTTAGAAAAAGAAATAGGAGTGGGGTATCCTTGGAAAATATACAAACAAATTCCTGTTCGCGATTTTCTTTATGCCGGAATGGAGAACACTTCGGCAACCCTTTTCTCGAGTCAGTTTGTTGTAGATTCCACAGGATTTGAAGACAGAAATTACACGAATGTAAATGCACATGAACTGGCTCATCAATGGTTTGGCGATTTGATTACCGCTAAAAGCGGAAAAGATCATTGGTTGCAAGAGGGGTTTGCTAGTTATTACGCCTTGCTTGCCGAAAAAGAAATTTATGGGGAAGATTATTTTTATTCTAAATTAGAGACCTATGCACAAGAACTCCAACAAGCCTCAAAAACCGACACGATTCCTATCTTGAACCCGAAGGCAAGTGCTTTGAGTTTTTATCAAAAAGGGGCTTGGGCTTTACACGTATTGCGGGAAGGAATTGGAGAAGAATCTTTTCGAAAAGCCGTGAGGAATTACATCAATAAATATTCTTTTCAAAACGTAGATACTTCTGATTTTCTTGACGAAATCAAGAAGGTTTCGGATTATGATTTGAATAATTTTAGTAAAGTATGGCTTGAAAATACTGGATTTAATGCTAAAATTGTCAATAATTTACTTTTAAAAAATAAAAACATTCAATTGCTGCTTGATGTTGAAAAAATGAAAAACAAACCCTTATCCGAAAAGAAGTTTTTTTTTGCTAAAACTCTTGAATCAGATGAGGCCTTTTTTATAAAAAAAGCCATCGTTTATCAATTAGAAAATGAAAAATTTGAAGATTCAAAACCCTTATTGATTTTGGCTTTGGAAGATAAAAACACGCAAGTTCGCCAAGCGGTGGCTGGAATTTTGACAAAGATTCCAAGTGAATTTAGAACCGTATATGAGCGCTTACTTGATGAGAAATCGTATCAAACACAAGAAATTGCCTTGTATAATTTGTGGAATAATTTTCCTGAACACCGTAAGGAATATTTAGAAAAATCAAAGAATTGGATTGGTTTTAAGAATCATAATTTGAGAATTTTATGGCTGTCGCTTGCCTTATCAACGGATGATTATCCTGCTGATAGGAAAATTTTAATCGAAGAATTGATAGCTTATTCTTCGTCTAATTTTGAGGCAACGACGAGAGAAAGTGCTTTAGAGAAACTAATTGCTTTTCATCTAATAAATGATACGGTACTTAAAAATTTAATCCATTCGACGACGCACCCTATATGGCAATTTTCTAAATTTGGCAGAGAGCAAATTCGTACTTTATTAAAATATAAGGAAATTAGAATTTCTTTAGAGAAGATTTTACCTAATTTAGACGACAAAGAGCAGTTTCAATTGAATCGATTGCTAAAAGAGTAGTATTTTTAAATCAATTCTTATGAGAGCATTAGTTATTTCTGGTGGTGGAAGCAAAGGGGCATTTGCTGGTGGTGTTGCGCAGTATCTTTTGGAAGAAATGAAAAATGATTATGATATTTTTATTGGAACATCGACAGGAAGTTTGCTGGTTTCACATTTGGCTTTGGGGAAAATAGAAGTAATAAAAAAAGCATATATTTCTGTAAATCAGAATAGTATATTTAGCAGAAGCCCGTTTAGAATTAAAAACAGAAATGGTGTCGATGTCATTAAAATCAATCATTTTAATGTGTTGATAAACTTTTTTCAAGGCTCTAAAACATTTGGCGAAAGCTATAATTTGAAAAAATTAATCAAAAAAACAATCACAAAAAAGGATTTTGAGGCGCTTAAAACGGGAAATAAAAATGTGATTGTTACGGTTACTAATTTGAATAGTAGTGAGGTAGAATACAAATCGATTTTAGATTTTAGTTATAATGATTTTTGCGATTGGGTTTGGATTTCCTGCAATTATATTCCGTTTATGAGTTTGGCAACTAGAAACAATTCGGATTATGGTGATGGCGGTTTCACGAGTTTGGTTCCCATTCGGGAAGCAATTCGGCTTGGCGCGACCGAGGTTGATGCCATTATTTTAGATACAGAAGTGGCTATTTTGCCAAAATCTACAGGAAAAAACCCGTTTTCACTAATGGTCAATTTGTACAGCACTTTGATGGAACAGGTCAAAAAAAATGACATTGCCATAGGAAAATTAGCCGCCATAAACAAAAATGTAAAACTCAATTTATATTACACGCCAACACAATTGACCAATAACGCATTAGTTTTTAATAAAGAAAATATGCAAAAATGGTGGAATCAAGGATTTGAATCGGCTAGAGAAAGAAGTGAAATTATGAGCGAGAATAAGCAATAACTACCACAATTGCATGACTTCGTTTTTGATAAATGCCACAGCTGCGCTGCTTGGCGATGGTTTGTCGAATAAATCTTTTAATATCAATTCTCGCAACTGATTTGCATCGCTAATTTTTTCGTTTTGTGCTGCTACTAATAGCATTTGAATTGTGGCATTTTTGGCAGTCATAATTATAGACCAACAGTCATCTGAGACGTAAATTTGCTGCGTTAGATTATGCTCAAATTCTTGTTCAATTTGTGCAATTACAAAATTTGGTAATCTCTTTTATCGTTCGAAATTGGTGTAATGCGCACCAATAATTGGGATGGATTGATGCGTTCTAAAAACAAAGTCATTCTTTCGTAAGCCTGTAAACGCAAGGACAAAGTGTCTGGTTTGGTGTCTTTTTTCAATAAATAGTTTCTCTTTTCAGTTTCATTTTTTGTGTAGAGTTCAAAGAAACTATAAGCAACAAATGCCATTATTAGTGTTGGCAAGGTATAACTTACTAATTCTATTATTCGTGTTGAATCCATCGCTTTTTTTAAATTTTGTTAACCAAAGACAAATTAACGAATAAACCAATAAAGTTATAGATTACATTTGGAAAAATTTTATTAAAAATGGAGACTTACGTTATAATTACACTTTGCTTAGCCGCTTTTGCTGCGGGATTTATTGATGCCATTGTGGGTGGCGGCGGTTTGATTCAAACTCCAATAGGATTGATTATGTTGCCCAATCTTCCTGTTTCCGCAGTTATTGGTACTCTAAAAGTTCCTGCTTTTAGTGGTACTTCATTTGCTGCTTTTCAATATCTTAAAAAGGTAGAAATGAACTGGAAACTATTGCTAATTATGATGGTTTTGGCATTTCCATCCGCATTTTTAGGCTCTACTTTGTTGACTTATGTGAGCAATGATTTTATGAAGCCCTTATTACTGATTGTTCTTTCGTTTTTGGTAATTTATACTTATGCTCAGAAAAATTTTGGGCAACATATTACAAAATCGCATTCAGCCCAAACCCAAATTCTATATGCTGTTCTCATTAGTTTTATTGTTGGCTTTTATGACGGATTTATTGGACCAGGAACAGGGAGTTTTCTTGTTTTGGCGTTTATCGCTTTGATGGGATTTGACTTTTTACACGCTTCCGCCAATGCCAAAATGGTTAATCTAGCGACTAATTTTGGATCGATTTGCCTGTTTATGTTGAAGGGAAAAATCTTATGGGCAATCGCAATTCCTATGGCATTTTGCAATGCTTTTGGTGGTTGGCTTGGCGCAAAATTAGCCATAAGCAAAGGAAATAGATTCATCCGAATTTTCTTTTTGGTGGTTGTCATTGGCACCTTAATTCGGTTTGGATATGATGTGTTTTTTAAATAACAAAGCACTCTTTTTTTAATTCTTAAATCCTTAATTTTGCAATCAACATAAAATTTTCATGCGCAAATATATTGACCAACTTAACGAAGCCCAACGCGAACCCGTACTCCAAAAAGACGGACCGATGATTATTATTGCTGGTGCTGGTTCAGGAAAAACACGTGTATTAACCATTCGGATTGCTTATTTGATGAGTTTGGGTGTGGATGCATTTAGTATTTTGGCTTTGACTTTTACTAATAAAGCCGCGCGCGAAATGAAAAAGCGTATCTCCGATATTGTGGGTTCCAATGAAGCCAAAAATCTTTGGATGGGAACTTTTCATTCTGTTTTTGCAAGAATTTTGCGTTCTGAAGCGGATAAATTGGGTTATCCTTCGAATTTTACGATTTATGACACTCAAGATTCTGTTCGGTTAATATCGGCAGTAATTAAGGAAATGCAATTGGATCGAGATATTTACAAACCCAAACAAGTTTTAAGTCGGATTTCCTCTTATAAAAATAGTTTAATAACCGTAAAAGCCTATTTCAATAATCCCGAATTACAGGAAGCCGATGCCATGAGCAAAAAACCTCGTTTGGGCGAAATTTACCAAAATTATGTCGAACGATGTTTCAAATCAGGTGCCATGGATTTTGATGATTTATTGTTGAAAACTAATGAATTATTAACCCGTTTTCCAGATGTGTTGGCAAAATATCAGAACCGTTTTCGATACATTCTGGTTGATGAGTACCAAGACACCAATCATTCGCAGTATTTGATTGTTCGGGCATTGTCGGATAAATTCCAAAATATATGTGTCGTTGGGGATGATGCGCAAAGTATCTATGCGTTTCGTGGTGCCAATATCAATAACATTCTGAATTTTCAGAAAGATTATGAAGGCGTGAAAACCTTTCGATTGGAACAAAATTACCGTTCGACCAAAAATATTGTCGAAGCGGCGAATTCGATTATTGACAAAAATAAAACCAAACTCGACAAAATTGTTTGGACCGCGAACAGCGATGGAGCCAAAATAAAAGTGCATCGCAGCATGACAGATGCCGAGGAAGGGCGTTTTGTAGCCAGTACGATTTTCGAACAAAAGATGCAAAACCAACTGTTGAATGGACAATTTGCTATTTTGTATCGCACCAATGCGCAATCCCGCGCGATGGAGGATGCGCTGAGAAAACGCGATATTCCGTATCGAATTTATGGTGGTTTGTCGTTCTATCAAAGGAAAGAAATTAAGGATGTTTTGTGTTATTTGCGATTGGTTATTAATCCAAAAGACGAAGAAGCATTAGTTCGGGTTATCAATTATCCAGCGCGAGGAATTGGCGATACAACGGTCGAAAAACTGACTGTTGCTGCCAATCATTACAAGCGTTCCATCTTTGAAGTGATGCAGAATATTGATAAAATAGACTTGAAACTTAACTCTGGAACCAAGCAAAAAATCCAAGATTTTGTAACAATGATTCAGAGTTTTCAAGTTATAAACGAAAATCAAGATGCTTTTTTTATTACCGATCACGTAGCCAAGAAAACAGGATTGGTGCAAGAATTAAAGAAAGATGCTACGCCGGAAGGAATGGCAAAAATTCAGAATATCGAGGAATTATTAAACGGAATTAAGGATTTTACCGAAGGTCAAAAAGAAATTGATGGTGCTCGTGGGGCTTTGTCTGAATTTATGGAAGATGTAGCTCTGGCAACGGATTTGGATAAAGATACCAGCGACGAAGATCGTGTGGCGTTGATGACGATACATTTGGCCAAAGGATTAGAATTTCCACACGTTTTTGTGGTAGGAATGGAAGAAGATTTGTTTCCAAGTGCAATGAGTATGAGCACCCGAAGTGAATTGGAAGAAGAGCGTCGGTTGTTTTATGTGGCACTTACTAGAGCGGAGCATCAGGCGTATTTAACGTATGCGCAGTCGCGTTACCGCTGGGGAAAATTAACAGATAGTGAACCTTCGCGTTTTATAGAAGAAATCGATGGAAAATACCTAGAATACCTTACCGCCGAAGAAAAAAATTATCGCTATAAGCCCATGATAGATAGTGATATTTTTGGGGATATTGATAAATCTAAATTGCGTTTGGCGAAGCCTGTTGCAGGAACGCCTCCCAAATATATCACAGATAATGAACCCAAATCGGATATTACTATTCGGAAATTGAAGCCCGTTTCGAGTCATTCAGGTGCTGCGAATTTATTTGACAATAAATTGGTAGCAGGAAATATTGTGATGCACGAACGTTTTGGCAAAGGCGAAGTACTAAACCTTGAAGGGGCAGGGGCAGACAAGAAAGCGGAAATCAAATTTGAAGTGGGTGGCATTAAGAAATTGTTATTGCGATTTGCTAAATTGGAAGTGATTGGGTAAGAATATGTTTTGAGGTTAAAAGGGTGTCAGGTTGATTTCTATGAGGTTTGCGACGGAAAACCGTATTGAAATATAGAGAACGTTTTGTTTTTATAATGCTTCTCGATACAATTTTCAATAGTAAGCTGGCGCATTACTATTGAAAATCACTCGAAGAGACGGTTGTGAAAATTTAAAGTTGCTAGAAAAGAGAAACTCTCTTATTAACGAATTAAAAAAATCATGAAACAATCTTATGTGTATATTTTAAAATGTTCTGACAATTCATATTATACAGGAGTTACTAGTAACTTAACCCAAAGACTTTTTCAGCACGAAACGGGGTTTTATAAAGATTGCTACACTGCAAACAAAAGACCAATCGAGTTAGTCTATTATTGTGAATTCACAGATATTAATTTTGCAATCGATATTGAGAAAAAAATTAAAAAATGGTCAAGAGCAAAAAAGGAGGCATTGATTAATGAAGAATATGATAAACTTCCTAATTTAGCAAAGAAAAAGTTTCATAAATCATAATGAATCTCGTTAAGGATTCACTCGAAGAGACGGGTAAAAAGTTAGTAAACTAATATTGAATACTAGTTCGTCAGTTCGAGTAATTTTTAAAGCCTGACAAAATTTGATGAATAAATAAAACGTAATGCTTTAAAAATGGTATCGAGAACCATTCGTTTTATAATGCTTCTCGATACAATTTTCAATAGTAAGCTGGCGCATTACTATTGAAAATCACTCGAAGAGACGCGAAAATAATAAACTAAAAAAAAATGGCACAATTCATAAAAATATACCCAGAAAATCCAAACGAAGCGGCAATTACCAAAGCTGTAAAGGTTTTAAAAGAGGGAGGTTTAGTAATTTATCCAACGGATACGGTTTATGGTTTGGGCTGCGATATTACTAATACTAAGGCTTTGGAGCGCATTGCTAAGATAAAAGGAGTAAAGCTAGACAAAGCTAATTTTTCTTTTATTTGTCATGATTTGAGCAATCTTTCGGATTATGTGAGGCAAGTCGATACGGTTACTTTCAAACTTTTAAAAAGAGCTTTGCCTGGTCCTTACACCTTTATTTTACCAGGAAATAATAATCTACCAAAGGAATTCAAGAAGAAAACTACAGTCGGAATTCGGATTCCGGATAATTCGATAGCCTTGGAAATCGTCCGTCAACTAGGCAATCCCATTGTTTCTACTTCGATTCGTGATGAAGACGAAGTGATAGAATACACCACCGATCCAGAACTTATTTTTGAGAAATGGCAAAACCTCGTCGATATGGTTATCGATGGCGGTTATGGCGATAATCAGGCTTCTACCATTATCGATTTATCAGGTAATGAACCCATAGTTATTAGAGAAGGCAAGGGGAGTTTGGATATTTTGTAATGACTATTTGTTATTTTGCCAATGTTGAAAATGGCACACGGTATCGCTCGGATTGTAATTCGTAATTGATTACCGTTCACTAGCTAATTTTAACCATTCACTATTTTTATTTTTCAAATGGTTACCAATCATCGCATCTTTGAAATGAATTTATAAAAAACAACAATATGAAATCATTTCAAAAGTTTTGTTTATTGGCTATTTTCCCAGTACTCTTACTTTCAGTAATATCTATCATTAGCAGTGGTGGTTCGTTTAAAGACACACAAATAGCTAGAGTTAACATTACCCTTATTGGATTTTTTTCTATCATCTCTTTCGGTTACATTTATGTTTTTAAAAAACGACAACAAAAAAAAGAAAGCAACATTAAAAATTTCTTAATTGCTGCTTTATTTGTTTTTGTTGCAGTGTTTTGTTTCGCTTCACTGAATCATTTATTGTTTTTTGGAGCTACATCTTTTGATACACTTTTTTTTCAAACTTCAATTTCTCAATCTTTATTTTGTGTTTGTATTTTTTTTGTATCACTTCTTATTTTTTTACTTATAAATCATTGTTCTACAACTAATGAATTGGTACTTGATGAAAGAAAAATATTTTATGTCAAATTGGTTTTAGGAATAAGTTTATTTGAGTTTCTTATTGGGTCTATGTTGATGTTATTATCATATCCTTTAATTATCCTTTTAAAGTTAATTATTCCATTTCTATTTATATGTTTGTCTATTCCGACAGTTGTATTTCTTTTGATTTTGGGAATGAATTCCTTTATTTTTTTCAAGAAAAAATATTTATTGTCCACTTTTATTGCCTTTTATTGCCTTTTTATTGCCTTTTTATTGCCGTTTTTAATTGTTGTTCCATTTGATACACGTATAATTTTTTTGATACCAGTTGTCTCATTGTTTGCGACATTATCTATTGTTGTTACACTTTTGTATCGTAGTAAGCAAAGAATGACTACTTTTAAATTAAAAAGTTTAACCAATTCTGTTTCTAAAAAGGAAGCCGAATATTTGCAATTAAAACAACAGGTTAATCCTCATTTTTTATTCAATAATTTGAATACTTTGATTTCTTTTATCGAAATAGACCCTAAAAAAGCGATAGAATTTGGGCATCATTTATCGAATACCTATCGTCATTATCTAAAAAATAAAAACGATGATTTTGTTTCGCTAAAAGAAGAATTAGAATTCATCAAAGAATATCTCGAAATTTATAAAGCGAAATTCGAAAACAGTTTTTCATTCGAAATTACTGTCCAACCCAAAGAAAATGAATACATCGTGTGTCTTTCGTTGCAAGAAATGGTAGATAATGTTTTTAAACACAATACTATGGACGAGAATAATCCGCTGCAAATCTGGATTTATAGTGTAGAAAATGGACTGCATATAGAAAATTCCATTTCTAAAAAAGCGAACGAAGAAATCAGCCAACGGGGTTTAGAAAATATTAACAAACGCTATGAAATATTAGCCAATAAACAAATTCAGATTATCAACAACACCAATACCTACCAAGTTATTCTCCCCATTTTAGAACTTGAAGCCTAATGACAGCAGTAATTATAGAGGATGAAATTCCTGGAGCAAAGCGACTCGAAAAGTTATTATTGAAGAAAGATTTTGTTGTTTTAATCATCCTGACTTCGGTTTCGAGTGCTTTGCATTGGTTTGAAAACAACAGTCATCCCGATTTGGTTTTTATGGATATCAAACTCAGAGACGGAAATTGTTTTCGGATATTGGATAAAATTCAAATACAATCCAAAATCGTTTTTACCACGGCTTATGATGAATTTGCGCTAAAAGCATTCAATTATAATGCGATTGATTATCTTTTGAAACCCATAGACGAAAGTAAACTGAATAAAATGATTTCAAAATATGCAACTTTTAAAACGAGTTTTCAAAAGGAATTAAATTGGGCAGCATTGGAAGAAAATTTAGAGAACAAATACAAAACTTCCTTTTTGGTTGCTACTGGAAATAGGATTAAAAAAATAGAAGCTGAAGAAATAATTTGCTTTTTTAGCGATGCGAATGTTTCGTTTGTTTTGACCAATGAAAATAGGCAATTTGTAATTAATAGTTCCTTGGATAATTTAGAGCAACAATTGCATCCGAATTCCTTTTTTAGAATTAGCAGAAAGCACATTGTCAACAAAAAGTATGTATCGGGTTTAAGCAACGATGTGCAAATTACACTTTTAGTTCCTGAGGCAAAGGATTTTGATTTTTTGGTCAGCCGATTAAAAACTAAGCCTTTTTAGAATGGTATAAACAATAAAAATGCCTCAATTTCTCGAACGTTTATTATTTCTGCAATCTGCAATCTGATTGCTTTTGTTATTTCTTTATTTCCTTTCCACCATTATCGATTTATCATTGCTTGTAGTTCCTGTTATTTATTACATAACGGAACGAAAAAACTGGGAAAAATAAAGCACAGTCTATACTGTTTTGGCTCATTTTTTAAAGGCTTTGCCATGAACAGCACAGATTTTTAACCATCTAATGACACTATTAAAATGTCATCTTGTCATATCGTTTTGCGCCAATTTTAACAAAAACTGACAATTTATTCTGATTTTTCTATTGGCACAAAGATTGACTATTGCAACTCGAGATGTTAAAATTAGTATTCAATTAAAATTAAATATAAATAAAAATGGGTAAAATAATCGGAATTGACTTAGGTACGACAAACTCTTGTGTTTCTGTAATGGAAGGTAATGAAGCAGTTGTTATTCCTAACGCAGAAGGAAAAAGAACAACGCCATCTATCATCGCTTTTGTTGAAGGAGGAGAAATTAAAGTAGGAGATCCTGCTAAAAGACAAGCGGTAACTAATCCAACTAAGACTATTGCTTCTATCAAACGTTTTATGGGTCATTCTTTTGCTGAGATTACTGCTGAAGCAAAAAGAGTTTCTTACAAAGTTGTAAAAGGCGACAACAATACACCACGTGTGGATATTGATGGTCGTTTGTATTCTGCACAAGAATTGTCAGCAATGACACTTCAAAAAATGAAAAAAACGGCTGAAGACTATTTAGGTCAAACCGTTACTGAAGCAGTTATTACTGTTCCTGCTTACTTTAATGATGCACAACGTCAAGCTACAAAAGAAGCTGGCGAAATTGCAGGTCTTAAAGTAATGCGTATTATCAACGAACCTACTGCCGCAGCACTTGCTTACGGTTTGGATAAAAAAGGAAAAGATCAAAAAATTGCTGTTTACGATTTAGGTGGAGGTACATTTGATATTTCTGTTCTTGAATTAGGCGACGGAGTTTTCGAAGTATTGTCTACAAATGGAGATACGCACCTTGGAGGAGATGATTTTGACCACGAAATTATTGACTGGTTAGCTACTGAATTTTTAGCTGAAGAAGGTATCGATTTGCGTTTGGATCCAATGTCATTGCAACGTTTGAAAGAAGCTGCTGAGAAAGCAAAAATTGAATTGTCTTCTTCTGCTGAAACTGAAATCAACTTGCCTTATGTAACGGCTACGGCTTCAGGACCAAAACACTTAGTTAAAAAATTAACAAGAGCTAAATTCGAACAATTAACGGATGCATTAGTAAAACGTTCTATGGCACCCGTTGCTAAAGCGTTGAAAGATGCAGGTTTATCTGTTTCTGATATTGACGAAGTAATCTTGGTTGGAGGTTCTACTCGTATGCCAAAAATTGCTGACGAAGTAGAAAAATTCTTTGGTAAAAAAGCGTCTAAAGGAGTAAATCCTGATGAGGTTGTTGCTATTGGAGCAGCTATTCAAGGTGGAGTTCTTTCTGGAGATGTAAAAGATGTATTGTTACTTGACGTTACTCCTTTATCTTTAGGTATCGAAACTATGGGCGGTGTTATGACGACATTAATTGAATCTAACACAACTATTCCAACTAAAAAATCACAAGTATTTCTCTACTGCTGCCGATTCTCAACCAACAGTTGAAATCCACGTATTACAAGGCGCTAGAGCCATGGCTGCTGATAACAAAACTATCGGTCGTTTTCACTTAGATGGTATTCCACCAGCACCAAGAGGTGTTCCTCAAATTGAAGTAACTTTTGATATTGATGCTAATGGTATCATCAAAGTATCTGCAACCGACAAAGGAACTGGAAAATCGCACGATATTCGTATCGAAGCTTCTTCTGGTTTAACTGCTGATGAAATCGAACGAATGAAAAAGGATGCTGAAGCTAATGCGGAGTCAGATAAAGTGGCTAGATCAAGAGCTGAAAAATTGAACGAAGCTGATGGAATGATTTTCCAAACAGAATCTCAGTTGAAAGAACTTGGAGAAAAATTGACTGATGATAATAAAGTAGCTGTAGAATATGCATTGACTGAATTGAGAATGGCGCACCAATCTCAAGATATTCCTGCAATTCAAACGGCTCTTGATAATATCAACGCAGCTTGGAAAACAGCTACTGAAGCTATGTATGCTCAAGGAGAACAAGCTCAAGGTGGTGCTCAACAACCACAAGGAGAACAAGCTCAAGGAGACAATGTAGAAGACGTTGAATTTGAAGAAGTAAAATAAGCGGAGAACCTGTTTTGTGTAACAAAATGGTGTAAAAGGCTTTATCCCAATTTATGAGGGATTTATAAAAATAAAAACCGAGCTAGTGATAGTTCGGTTTTTTTTTATACGAGGGAAATTCTAACTAACTGTTTATTAATATTTTGTAATTAAATATTTATTTTTTTATTAATTCCTGTCATTTTTACACCGTTAGCCTACAGGGTCAGGACGAGGCACTAGGGGGAATTACTTCCAACGGTTTCGGGCGGGTTTCGGAGCACAAAACTGTCAATCTGCACTAGACTTGAATAGAAGCAAAAAGCTCCAAGTTTGCACGTTACCTAGTCTGACACAAAACCCATGTTGAACTAAACCTTCGGTAGCGCTTTACTAGATTTAGTATCTTACGAAGATAATTAAAAAAACGTAAAGTATGACTACAAAAAAAGGTTCTACTGGGTTTTGTGTGAAAAGCCATTTAAGTCTCCGTGAAAAAATAGGATAGCGGTTCTGAAATTTTGCTTATTTCTGTATCCACGTCCTATTCGTTTTAGTTCTTCAATTGCTCCGTTTATTCTTTCTGCTCTAGCATTATTAGAGCCTGTTACTATTGCATTTAATATTCCTTGAAAATGCCTGTCGAACATTTTTACTACTTCTACTATTTCTGGAATCTTACTATAAAGGGGCACTTCGTCTCCAATTTGCTAGTATTAAAAAAGCATTTTCTTTGGTTTTCTGCCTAAATTGTATGTCTCTAAAATTCTCTTTTATTCTCCATGCTTTAGAGACCTCATAATTCACTTTGTCGATGGATTCAAATATAATTCGTTGTTTTTCAGTCATATTAGAGATGTCTTTTAACCAAATGTACTTTGTCTTTTTTAATTCTTCTACCTCACGAACTTCTCTTCTTCGGACTTTATCAACGGCTTTGTTGAGATAGCCTACTAAATGAAAATTATCATGGCAATGAATCGCTTTTTCGAAGTGTGTTTTTGCTCCATATATAAAAGCATCCCACATATCTGTGCATATCGTTTTTACCTCATCACGCTGGTCTTTAGTGAGCTTGTTGCAAAGTTTGTCAACACTTTCTTTGGTTCTACCCTCAACAACATCTATAACTACTCCTGTAGATTCCTCCGATAGAATACTAAAATAATCATGTCCTCTTGAGACTGATTTTTCATCAATACTCAAATAATAATATCTATCATCGGCACTTCTTTTACTCATTCCTCGTTCAACAAAATTGTGCATTACTCTATGTACTTGATCAAAACTTAAGCCTAATAATCTCGCCGTTTTACTCTGACTTTTAGTGCATTGTAATGTGTCTAAAGTTTTTTTTCAAGTAACCAAGTCATCCGCTCATAAGGTTCTGCCCAAGGAACATCGATGGTTTTTACTTTGTTATTGCTGTCTTTGTATCTTGGCAAATTACAATAAATAAATGTCTTGTATTGCCATAAATCTAAATGTCGCCATTTACGTTCCGCTCTATCATCATAAAGGTCATATTCTAAATCGCCTATTTTATATTTTTTTGGCTCATAATAAAGATAAACATGCACTTCTAGCTTTTCTTCGCTTATATCTAACTTAGATAACTTCCAACCATCTTGGATGGGTAAAATAATTTTCTCTAGTATTGTTCTGATGTCGTATTCCATTTTGTAAATTTACAACTTTCACAAAATATCCAGTAGAACCCAAAAAAAAGAATGCAGAAGATTTAAGAGAAAACAAAATACTGAATCAAGCCAAACGGGAAGTTCCAGGATTTGAGGGGCTTTTAAATCGTTTTGAGCGAACGGTTTCTGTTTTAGGCAGAAGCCAAAGTACTTTTAACAATTATTCCCGTCACGTGGCGGCAATCTCGCTCTATTTTGGTAAAATCCCGACCGAACTAGATCCCGAACAAGTGCAGGACTATTTGTTTTACCAACAGAAAAAATCCAAAACACCCTCTCAAACTTATTTTAAACACTGCGTTTATGGCCTTCGGTTTTTACTTAAATCCGAAGGATTACCTTATGAATACCTGCGATTGCCCTCGATAAAACACGAGAAAAAACTTCCCGTGGTACTTAGTAAGGAAGAAGTTTGGGCTATGCTTCAAAGTGCCAAACTACTCAAACACAAAATTCTCATTGGTTTACTTTATGGCTGTGGACTTCGTTGTATGGAAGCCAGAAATGTTCGTTTACAGGATTTGGATTTCGATAGAAAACAACTCAAAGTCGTTCAAGGCAAAGGTAAAAAAGACCGCTATGTTCCGCTTTCGGTGCATTTAATCCGAGGTTTAAAAAAAATATATCGAAGCCGAAAAATCCCAAGATTATCTCTTCAATGGTCAACCTATCGAAAGGGCTGGAGGCGATTTTGATTCACGGTATTCCCAGCGTGGCGTGCAATGGGCAGTTAGACAAGTTGCCAAAGCGGCAGGTGTGAAAAAAGAAGTACATACCCACACGCTTCGGCACAGCTATGCCACGCATTTGCTCGAAGACGGTATGGATATTATGACCCTTAAAGATCTTTTAGGACATCAAAATATCGAAACCACGATGGAATATCTGCACATTGCCCAACTCGAGAGTCAGCGCATTTTTAGTCCACTCGATACTCTTTTTGCAAAATGCAGCCGCTCTTTGAAGTAGCCGATGTACTGCGAAAAATTGGTTCCAAAATCGAAAACTATGGATTGAATACTTGGCAACTCCGCACGCTTTCTGCCATAAAAAAATGCAGAACCGCAGAACTAGGTGGTCATATAGATGCTTGCGATAGTTGTGGCAATCTCTCCATAAGCTATAACTCTTGCCGCAATCGGCATTGCCCAAAGTGTCAGGGTAAAAACAGGGAAGATTGGATAGCCAAAAGAGAAACGGAACTCTTACCAGTACCTTATTTCCACGTAGTTTTCACTTTGCCCGAGGCAATCAATTCTTTGGCGATGCACCAGTCCAAAATCGTGTACGATACCTTGTTTGAAGCCTCTTGGGAAACGCTACAACAATTTGGAAAATCCAAAGAAATGCAAATGGGAATGATTGCCGTTTTGCACACTTGGGGGCAGCAATTGAGTTTGCATCCACACCTGCATTGCATTGTGCCAGGAGGCGGAGTGGATAAAAATGGAATTTGGAAAAACAGCCGACTCGATGGCAAGTTTCTGTTTTCGGTAAAGGCATTATCCAAGGTTTTTAGGGCTAAATATTGTGAAAAGCTAAAAACAAAAAATCCGATTGGTTATGAGCAAATCCGTCAGGATTTATGGCAAAACCGTGGGTGGTATTTGCCAAGAAACCTTTTGGAAATCCGAAATCGGTGGTGGAATATTTAGGAAGATATACCCACAAAATTGCTATTAGCAACCATCGAATCAAAGATATTAGTGACCAAAACGTCACTTTTGATTATAAGAATTATCGAATGGCGGGAGTCAAAAAACAAATGACACTCACCCATCAGGAGTTTATCAGGCGGTTTGCCTTGCATATTTTGCCCAAAGGTTTTGTAAAAATCCGCCATCATGGTTTTTTGAGTAGCACTTGGAAACGTCAAAAATTGAGGCTTTTACAGGAGAAACTTCTAGTTAAGGTCTTGGAAAAAGCAGAAAAGAAACCCTTTTTACCAAAGTGCCCTTGTTGTAAAACGGGTAATTTGCATCGAATTGTGGTTTTTGACCAGCGTGGTCCGCCTGCTTGGTATCTTGGCAGTGGCCAAAACCCGATTCCCCGTGAAAGTTAATTTTATGGGTAAGGGATTTTATGCCCATAAGTGAAGGAAAACACAAGAAAACCAAACTTAACTACCTCAAAAAAAAAAAAAAGAGGCACACTTGCCTCTTGAAATTCTTCTTATTCTTTTATCGTAAACCCCATAAGGGATGGATTTGTAATCGGTGAGCCTGTCCTGAGTTTATCGAAGGGTTCAACACGAGTTTCATTGTTGGCTCTGCGAGCCCAACGAAACTCTAGCTGTTGTGAGCTGGTTTAGTATTTATTCCAATTTTCCTATTCCACAGATATTTTCTCCAACTTTTCCATTCCAGTTGTCCATTTTTAGTTTTTTTTCACTCCAAATTTCACAAATTTACTTCCTTAAAATTCAAAAAAAAAAATCGCGCTCCGCGCGATAAATGGCTTTTCACGCCGCCAACTTTTCACTACCAACATTTTTAATGCTAACACTTTTAAACTAACATAAGTTGTGAGTTTGGTTTTTCAAAATTCCGTTGCTCAATTTCCATTTTTGTGTTGTTTAATTTTTGTCCACTTTTCAGAAGTCAATTGATCAAAACTAAATTTATTACTAGCTCAATTTTCAAAAAGTAGAGTAGAAGTGGTCAATAATTCAACAACTCTTTATTTGATATTATTCTATTCGCGATTTTTGGAAAACTAGCTCACAACTAGTATATAGGTCTGACGACCATCAGACTTTATTCAAAATCAAATATATAAATCTTTACAAATCATCAAAAGAATTGAGTCTGTTTTTTGAGCGCGAGCGTTGAAAAACTTGTTGCAACTTAAATAAACGATGACAAATCAGCTCCATACATCCTGTTTTGAGAACTAACAAAGATCCCTATTAACTCGAAAGCAATCCAAACACCTGATTGGCGATTTCGATTTCTTCATTAGTAGGAACGACGACTATTTTAGTTTTTGATTGTAGTGTATTGATTTCCCTGATTTCTTTCGAACGCATTTCGTTTTTGGCATCGTCTAATTCAATCCCAAAATAGTCCATATCAGTACAAACCAATTTTCGAATGTATGAGGAATTTTCGCCAATTCCTGCCGTAAAAACAATCGCATCCAATCCGTTTAAAGCCGCAGCATAAGAACCTATATACTTTTTGATTCGGTAAGCGTTCATTGCCAAAGCCAACTGACAGGCTGCGTTTCCTTGTCCTGCCTGAGATTCAATATCCCTTAAATCACTAAAACCAGTAAGCCCAAGCATTCCGCTTTGTTTTTGCAGCATTGTATTTACCGCCTCTAGAGAATAACCCAATGTATTTACCAAATAAAAAATAGCCGATTGATCAATATCTCCGCTTCTTGTTCCCATAATCAGTCCGTTCATTGGACCAAAACCAAGTGAAGTATCAATACTTTTTCCGTCTTTTATCGCAGTCATACTACACCCATTTCCTAGATGTATTGTGATAATTTTCGAACTATTTTGCAAATACTTGATGGCTTTTTCCGACACATATTTATGACTCGTGCCGTGAAAACCATAAACGCGAATTTTATTTTCGGTCAAAAGATAATTGGGTATCGCATATTTATAAGCCTCAATAGGCATCGTTTGATGAAAAGCCGTGTCAAAAACAGCCACCTGTTTTGCCGCCTCAAAAATGGTCGAAGCTACATTTATTCCTTCTAAATTAGCAGGATTGTGCAAAGGAGCCAATTCAAAAAGTTGCTTTATTTTTTCTTTTACCTCATTGGTAATAATGGTTGTGCTGGTAAAATTACTTCCGCCATGCACCACACGATGTCCAACGGCATGGATTTCTTGGGTGCTTTTGATTACGCCCACCTTCTCGTCCATCAAGAAATTTGCGATTTTTTCTAGCCCTATTTTATGATTGGCAATGGGTAAAGATTCTTCTATTTTATCCGTATTCGTTACATAACTTATATTAGAAGTTTCTAAGCCTATTCTATCAATCATTCCCGAACAAACGACCTCGCCAGAAGGCATTTCGATTAGTTGGTATTTTATAGAAGAACTCCCCGAATTTATGATTACAATTTTCATTTAAAAATTTATTAAAAGATTAAAAAATACCCATTGGGTGTAATTATCGCATCCGTCAGTTCGATACGATTTTCTATCGAAAATCACTCGAACTGGCGAAAAATTAGTATCAAAAACTAATTGCACACAATGGGTTAAAAAATTCAAATACCTAAAGATTAATCTTTAAATATTTCAATCTTTAAATTAAAAAGCTACAATCCCTGCGCTTGAATAGCCGTAATTACTACTGTGTTTATAATATCGTCAACGGTACATCCGCGGCTTAAATCGTTTGCAGGCTTGTTTAATCCTTGCAGCATGGGTCCAATTGCCAAAGCACCTGTTTCTCTCTGAACGGCTTTATAGGTGTTAATTCCTGTGTTTAAATCCGGAAAAATCAAGACACTTGCGTGACCTGCCACTTCAGAATTAGGCATTTTGCTTTGGCCTACTTCTGGATCGACGGCAGCATCATATTGAATAGGGCCTTCAATTTTTAAATCAGGACGTTTTTTTCTAACAATTTCCGTGGCAGCTCTCACTTTGTCGACCTCATCGCCTTTTCCGGAAGAGCCAGAAGAATAAGAAAGCATGGCGATTTTTGGTTCAATTCCGAAAGCCAAACTAGATTCTGCTGATGAAATTGCGATTTCTGCCAATTGTTCTGCCGTAGGGTTGGGATTAATGGCGCAATCGCCAAAAATAGAAACGCGATCTTCTAAACACATAAAAAACACAGAGGAAACCACAGACGAATGGGGTTTGGTTTTGATGAATTGCAAAGCGGGTAAAATGGTGTGTTGCGTGGTGTGCGCCGCTCCAGAAACCATTCCGTCTGCATGACCTTTGTAAACCATCATGGTGCCAAAATAAGAACCGTCTTCCATTAAATCTTTGGCTATTGCCATGGTCATTTTCTTTTCTTTTCGCAACTCATAATACGTTTTTACATAGTCCTCATAATGCTCCGATTTTATTGGATTAATGATATGAACCTTGCTTAAATCAAAAGATAAACCCAACTCAAAAATCTTATTTTCAATTTGTTTTTTGTTTCCAATAATAGAAATATCGACCACATCCATAGTCAATAATCGTGCAGCAGCAATAATAATTCGATCATCATTCCCTTCAGGCAAAACAATATGTTTGCGATGCTTCTTAGCTCGTTTTACCAAATTGTATTGAAACATTTTGGGGGTCATTCCTTCTGCTTCAAACTTAATTAGCTTTTCGGACAAACTATCTAAATCGACATAATTTTCGAAAGTCGTAATCGAAGTTTGAATTTTTTGCTTATTATCCGCATAAATTTTAGGTTTAATATCTCCTATTTTATTGGTAATAAAATAAGTCCCTTGCTCAACAGCAATAATGGGCACAATGGTAGAAAGTCCTTCTATCAGCTTCAATATACTATCTTCTGGCAAAATATTTCCCGTTAAAACGATTCCCGAAATGGCTGGATAATTTATAGATTCGTTGGCTTGCAATGCGCCCAAAATAATATCGGCTCTATCGCCAGGGGTTATCACAAGGGCGTTGTCTCTTAAATTCAACAAATAATTTCGCAATTGCATGGCGCCCACGCTAAAACTTCCTATTTGATTGTTTAAAAAGGCAGCTCCAAATAAAACCCTAGCATTCAAAGCTTTAACAATTTCTTGAATGGTTGGATTGTTCAAACTCGAAATAATTGGAATCGAATTGATTAAAACAGTTTCGGGCAAGTTTTTCTTCAATCCGTCAGTTACTAAACCAATGTTTTCGTGTTGCACTTTATTAGCAATTACAGCCAAAACCTCTACCTCTTTACCTTGAAAGAATCATACGCTAGATAAAGGCTGTCGATTAATTCTTCTAATGTTTTTCCAACACCAGAACCTACAATAATCGTCGGAATTCCTAAATTTTTAGCAATTAGCACATTCATATCTAATTCGATTACCGTGCCTTCTCCTGTAAAACTAGTGCCTTCGACCAGAACAAAATCAAATCGCTCTTCGAGTTTCTTGTATTTTTCAATAATCAAATCGATTACTTCTCCTAGTTTTCCTTTATTTTTTTTCTTGATTAATTTGCTTTTGGTAATGGCATAAGCATCATGAAATGCGATGTCTAATCCAAAATGATTAAGTACAGTTTCAATGTGATTATCCAAATTTCCTTCTTCAAAATCTTCAACAATAGGTCTAAAATAACCCACCTTAGCGGTTTTGTTAATAAGCATATTCATGATACCCAAAGTGAGTATTGATTTTCCGCTATTTTCTTCGCTAGTGGCGATGTATATTGCCTTGCTCATTATCTATACGATTAAATTTATTCTTATATGCTATAAACTTGATTTTATGACTGCACAAAAAATCAAAACCATCGGCGTCTTTTAAAATAGTAAAGCATGGCTAATCCTATCAAAATCATAACGCCCACAACCAAATAATAGCCGTTTTTATATTCTAATTCTGGCATATATCTAAAATTCATACCGTAAACACCCACAATAAAAGTAAGCGGAATAAATATCGCCGAAACGATGGTCAGGGTTTTCATAATTTCGTTCATCTTATGGGCTTGTGCCGAGAAAAAGAAACTAGAAGCACTTTCTAACGAACCCATATCGGATTCTATTTGTTCTAAAAGTTCTAAACTTTTCTGGTGTAATCTGGCAAAAAAAGTAAAATTTTGACTTTCAAATGCATTAAAAACATTATCATCTTTGATGCTTTTTATGTCATACAAAGAATCTCGAAGCGGAATAATAGATCGCTTTAGGAAGTTAAAATTATCCCGATGCTGCTCTATTTTTTCCAAAATTATTGGATTAGCACTTCCCTTAGTCGAATCGATTAATTTCTCTATTTTATCTTCTTCATTTTCTATGGTAATGTAGAAATTTTCCATAATCGTATCCAAAAGAATATACAATAAATAATCCGTTTTCTTAGCTCTAACAATTCCAGAATGCGTTCGAATGCGTTCCCGAATATGGGTAAAAAAATCACTCCTTTTTTCTTGGAAAGAGATCAAAATCCCCTCTTTTATTAAAAAACTAATTTGCTCAACACTTATACTATCCGAGTTTTCGCTGGGTAATAATGACTTTATGTTAAAAAACAAAGAGTCCTGTTGCTCTTCAATTTTAGTTCTTCTGGTGGTATTCAAAATATCAGCAAGCATAAAATTGTCTATTTTAAAATAGTCACCAAGCGATTTTATTAAATCAAGATCATTCAGACCGTGTATGTTTAGCCAATTTGTTTGTTTGTATCGATGCTTTTTTCTAAATCGGAAACGCTAAAATCAGCATATTCAAACAAACTCTCTTCGTCATAAACAAACAGTTGCATTTCTGAATCTGTTCTTTTATGTATTCCGGTATATTCAAGATTATAGGGCTGAAGTTTCTGCCTTTCTTATATTTTATCTTTCTCATTTAAAAATTTTAATGATGTAAAAATACGGAAATCCATTATAAAGAATTGTGATAATTATCATCTTACAAAAATAAAAGCTATCCTAGAAGAATCTCGCATCGTCAAAACAAAAATATCATAAAATAACAACCTCTTTTTTATGAGATGAATCTATTTTTTTAAAACAAATTGACACTTTTTTATTTAAAATTATACTTACAATAATGTTGCTAATAAAAAATATATCAATAGATTTGGGTTTAATTAGAACTCTATAAATTTAATCCTTTTAAATTATCAATATCTCAATATTAATTTTTAAAACCTTTAACCTAATGCAAAAAAAAATAATTTTAATTACGACTTGCTTGCTCTTCACACTAAGTCAAGAAGCCTTTGCCCAAAGCAAAAAAAACAGCGAAAAAGAAAAGAATCCCGTGACAGCTGTTGATGCAAAAAAAGCAGAACCCAAAAAAGGACCAAAACCCTACAACAAGGTGATTGACTCTACTGCTGTTACTCAAAAAGGATTAATCGATATTCATAAAATAGAGGACAAATACCTTTTTGAAATTCCCGAAACCTTGTTAGGAAGCGACATTATGACCATCACGCGATATTCTAAAACTCCTGCTGGAGGAGGAATATTTGGCGGAGAAGAAATCAACAGACAAGTGATAAAATGGGAAAAAGGACAAAATAACAATATCTTACTTCGATCGGTTACCCTCGTAATGGTTTCGCCTGACGAAGATAAACCCATTGCTCAGGCGGTCAAAAACTCAACCGCAGACCCAATTATTGGCAACTACGACATCTTAGCCATAAAAAAGGATTCTACAGGAAAAAAAGACATTGGATACGTTATTGATTTGACAAGCACTTTTGATGCTGATGTTCAAACCTTTTCGCTGGATCCCATCAAAAAACAATCCTTAAACATTCAAGCTTTTCAAAAGGATAGATCATTTATTCAAAAGATTAGCAGCTTTCCTGTGAATACAGAAATCCGAACAGTAAAAACCTTTACAACTGTTCCTCCCCGTATATCCCCTACTCCTTCCCCACAAGTTGGAGTCGATTTTCCATCAGCTTTAGATGCTGGAGTCATTACGGTAGAACTCAATACTTCTATGATTCTATTACCAAAAACACCCATGCGCAAGAGAAATTTTGATGCTCGGGTGGGCTATTTTGCTAATCAATACGATGTTTTTGAAGAAGAATCACAAAAATCCGAAACAGAGACTTTTGCAGTGAGGTGGCGATTGGAGCCAAAATCAAGCGAAGATGCTCAAAAACAGAAAAAAGGAGAACTTATAGAACCCAAAAAACCAATTGTCTATTATATTGACCCCGCTACTCCTGAAAAATGGAAAAATACATCAAGCAAGGAATAGACGACTGGCAAGTCGCTTTTGAAAATGCCGGTTGGAAAAACGCTATTCGAGGAGAATATTGGCCAGAAAACGACCCAAACATGAGTTTAGAAGACGCTCGATACTCCGTATTAAGATATTTTGCGGCTGACATTCAAAACGCTTATGGACCAAATGTACATGATCCACGAACAGGCGAAATTCTTGAAACCCACATTGGATGGTATCATAATATAATGAGTCTTTTGAGAGATTGGTATCTTATACAAACAGCAGCAGTAGATCCAGCGGCTAGAAAAAAGAAGTTTGATGACCATTTAATGGGCGAATTAATTCGTTTTGTTTCTTCTCACGAAGTGGGACACACACTAGGCTTACGTCACAACATGGGTGCCAGTTCTGCCACTCCAGTCGAGAAATTGAGAGACAAAGAGTTTCAAGAAAAATACGGACACACTTCTTCTATCATGGACTATGCTCGTTTTAATTATGTTGCCCAGCCAGAAGATGGTGTAAAACACTTATTTCCTAGAATTGGCGATTATGACAAATGGGCCATCAAATGGGGCTATTCTAATTTTGAAGAGGCTAAAAGTGAAAAAGAGGAAAAAGCACTCTTGAACGAAATGACTAAGGAAGCTTATAAAAATCGCCGTTTATGGTTCGGGACAGAAACAAGTCCGTACGATCCAAGATACCAAACCGAAGATATTGGAGACAATGCTATGAGAGCATCGGAGTATGGAATTAAAAACCTAAAAAGAATTTTACCCAATTTGTTAGAATGGAGTAAAGAAAAAGGAGAAAATTATTCTGAACTAGACGGTCTTTACAAATCACTTTTAGGACAATTTAGAAGATATATGGGACATGTTTCCAAAAATGTTGGAGGAATATATGACTCTCCAAAAACATACGACATGACGGGAGATCAATTTGAGATTGTTCCAAAAAGCATTCAAAAAGACGCCGTAAAATTCTTGAACACCCAGTTATTTGCTACACCAAAATGGTTGATTGATCAAAATATCCTTTCAAAAATTAATCCTGAGAACGGAGTTGAATCAATCAAAGGTATGCAAGACGCTACATTATCCAATCTTTTGGCAGGAGATCGATTTGTTCGATTGATGGAAGCTTCTTCAATCAGTAATGCAAATTATTCCGTAGATGAATTCTTGAACGACCTTAAAAACGGAATATTTTATGAATTAAATACAGGTGCTTCTATTGACATTTATCGCAGAAACATTCAAAAATTATATGTTGACAAAATGATTGGTTTACTAAAACCAGGAAACGCAACCGTAAGAGCAGTTCCTGTTGGCGTAACTTATGGTTTTACTTCTCGTAATGTAAATTTAGCTCAAACCGACTTACCCTCTATTTCTAGAGGACAACTGATTAACTTGAAGAAAGAACTCAAATTGGCTGCTATAAAACACCAGACCGATTAAGCAAATTTCATTTACTCGATTTAGTTTCTAGAATCGAAACCGCTTTAGAACCTAAATAAAGTAAGATGCTATGAAAACCCAACAGATTTCTGAAACCTGTTGGGTTTAACCAAATAAGTCGAAAGTTTAAATACCATAAAGTCAAAACAAACAGACAAAAATCTATTCATAATCAGATATTTATATTATTTTTTTGTCAGATTTAAAAATATGACATTCTATTAACTAGTTGGCGGTCAGTTTGAAGAACCGAACTCAATCTAAATAATACAGCAAAATTGAAAAGCAAATGAATAAATTTTAAATGATAATTATTATTGTTGCTTTTTTGAGTTGCAAGTCAACACCTTCAATTAATAAACAGAAAATTGAGAATCCAACTGAAATTATCTATGATACTTTAGTATTTAATGAAAACATGAAAGGCGAAAATCTTAAAGAAAAATTTGAATCGAGCCAAAGTGAACTTAATTATTATAAGACTTTCATAAACTAAAAAAAAAAATAAACTAAAAACACTAAAAGAAGAATATTCAAAAACCGAAATTAAATATTTAGGCGAAATTAAAGACCTGAATAACAAAGACTCGTATCATGTAATAATAAACTTTACAATAATAGGAGTTGGCAGTATGGAATCGCCACGAGGAAAAAGCAATGTAATTTTTATAAATGAAAATCAAGATAAAATTATAATTTATAATTTGCCAATGCCTGAAGATTTGCCTAAATACATTGAGAAAAATGTTTTGTTTTTCAATTTCGAAAAAACTAAAGTAGGAATCTCAATTTTAGGAGGACTTCCACCTGAATTATGCCTTCCTGAAATTGGATGTAATTAAAAAACCGAACTGCCAACAGCTAGAGTTTCGTTGGGCTCGCAGAGCCAACAATGAAACTCGTGTTGAACCCTTCGATAAACTCAGGACAGGCTCACCGATTACAAATCCATCCCTTATGGGGTTTACGATAAAAGAATAAGAAGAATTTCAAGAGGCAAGTGTGCCTCTTTTTTTTTTTTTTGAGGTAGTTAAGTTTGGTTTTCTTGTGTTTTCCTTCACTTATGGGCATAAAATCCCTTACCCATAAAATTAACTTTCACGGGGAATCGGGTTTTGGCCACTGCCAAGATACCAAGCAGGCGGACCACGCTGGTCAAAAACCACAATTCGATGCAAATTACCCGTTTTACAACAAGGGCACTTTGGTAAAAAGGGTTTCTTTTCTGCTTTTTCCAAGACCTTAACTAGAAGTTTCTCCTGTAAAAGCCTCAATTTTTGACGTTTCCAAGTGCTACTCAAAAAACCATGATGGCGGATTTTTACAAAACCTTTGGGCAAAATATGCAAGGCAAACCGCCTGATAAACTCCTGATGGGTGAGTGTCATTTGTTTTTTGACTCCCGCCATTCGATAATTCTTATAATCAAAAGTGACGTTTTGGTCACTAATATCTTTGATTCGATGGTTGCTAATAGCAATTTTGTGGGTATATCTTCCTAAATATTCCACCACCGATTTCGGATTTCCAAAAGGTTTCTTGGCAAATACCACCCACGGTTTTTGCCATAAATCCTGACGGATTTGCTCATAACCAATCGGATTTTTTGTTTTTAGCTTTTCACAATATTTAGCCCTAAAAACCTTGGATAATGCCTTTACCGAAAACAGAAACTTGCCATCGAGTCGGCTGTTTTTCCAAATTCCATTTTTATCCACTCCGCCTCCTGGCACAATGCAATGCAGGTGTGGATGCAAACTCAATTGCTGCCCCCAAGTGTGCAAAACGGCAATCATTCCCATTTGCATTTCTTTGGATTTTCCAAATTGTTGTAGCGTTTCCCAAGAGGCTTCAAACAAGGTATCGTACACGATTTTGGACTGGTGCATCGCCAAAGAATTGATTGCCTCGGGCAAAGTGAAAACTACGTGGAAATAAGGTACTGGTAAGAGTTCCGTTTCTCTTTTGGCTATCCAATCTTCCCTGTTTTTACCCTGACACTTTGGGCAATGCCGATTGCGGCAAGAGTTATAGCTTATGGAGAGATTGCCACAACTATCGCAAGCATCTATATGACCACCTAGTTCTGCGGTTCTGCATTTTTTTATGGCAGAAAGCGTGCGGAGTTGCCAAGTATTCAATCCATAGTTTTCGATTTTGGAACCAATTTTTCGCAGTACATCGGCTACTTCAAAGAGCGGCTGCATTTTGCAAAAAGAGTATCGAGTGGACTAAAAATGCGCTGACTCTCGAGTTGGGCAATGTGCAGATATTCCATCGTGGTTTCGATATTTTGATGTCCTAAAAGATCTTTAAGGGTCATAATATCCATACCGTCTTCGAGCAAATGCGTGGCATAGCTGTGCCGAAGCGTGTGGGTATGTACTTCTTTTTTCACACCTGCCGCTTTGGCAACTTGTCTAACTGCCCATTGCACGCCACGCTGGGAATACCGTGAATCAAAATCGCCTCCAGCCCTTTCGATAGGTTGACCATTGAAGAGATAATCTTGGGATTTTTCGGCTTCGATATATTTTTTTAAACCTCGGATTAAATGCACCGAAAGCGGAACATAGCGGTCTTTTTTACCTTTGCCTTGAACGACTTTGAGTTGTTTTCTATCGAAATCCAAATCCTGTAAACGAACATTTCTGGCTTCCATACAACGAAGTCCACAGCCATAAAGTTATACCATTGATTTTTATAAAATAGTCCAAAAACACTCGAAACATTTTTTTTATTCACATTGGACTAAAATATAAAAATCGTATATTTGGCTTAAGAAAGAAAATATATGTCGTCACCAAAAATATTTACAATAAAGGAGAGCTTGTCGGAGCTCAAAAAAATTCAAAAAAAGAGCAACCCCATGATTGCAAAGAGAGTACATGCTTTACTTGTTTTTAAAGAAAATGAACTGAATGGAATTTCTAAAAGAGAGGTTGCTCAAGCCATAGGGGTTAATCATAATAGTATTCAGTCGTGGCGCGACCTCTATATTAATGGAGGGATTGAACTACTGACAAGACATTCTAAAAAAGGATACAAGCCCAGTGTTATAACTTTGGAAGAAGAGCAAGCTTTAAGAGAACAGATGTTTAATCCTGAAAACGGGTTTGTTGGATACGTCGAACTGTTAGCTTGGTTTGATGAAAAGTTTGGGAAACAAACTAATTACAGCACTTTCAAAGGGTACGTTTATAGAAAATTCAAGGCAAAAATAAAGACCGCAAGAAAAATTCATGTTAAGAAAGACCAAATTAAGGTTGAGGATTTTAAAAAAATTTCAGTAAAGAATGTGAAAACATCTACAACGAAAAAGGATGGGGATTTAAAACAATAAACTTGTATTGTCAAGATGAAAGTCGGTTCGGGATGTTTACTAGAAACGGAAAAGCCTTAACGGCAAAAGGAATTAAGCCGATATGTGTCTTTCAACAAGTATTCAAAGCCACATGGTTATTTGGTGCTTATTCACCATTTACAGGAGATCATTTTGAATTGGAATTACCCCATTGCAATTCAAATAATTTTCAACTATTCCTAAATGAATTTTCAAAAGAGAGACCTGATGAATTTAAAATAATAATCTTAGATAATGGTGCATTTCACAAATCAAAGACCCTTACCATTCCAAATAACATAGCGTTACTTTTTATCCCACCATATTCACCAGAACTCAATCCCTCAGAAAAAATATGGTGGCGAATGAAGAGGGTACTGAAAAACATCACTTATTTTGATCAACGTTCTTTTTTAGATATTAAAAAACCGCTTATAACAGGATTTTAAGCATCCGTTATAAGCGGTTTTATTTTTGTAACTGTTTTTTATTGTTGATTGTATGTGTCTGTTTTTGACTTATACAGGTTCATTTGGTAAAATGCACGTGTAGATTACATTTTCTACATTAATTTGAGTATTCTTTTTAAGTTGACTGTAAAAATTGCTATTGCACCTTGCATTTGCATATTGGTAATACCGTATGATATTGCTCTATCATAACCGTGTATATTTTTTAACTCGCTATTTTTAGCTTCTATCTTGTATCGATGTTTTGCTTTTTCTTTGTAATATTCTGTTTCTTGAAAAGCCATTTGGTCTTGATGCAATTCTGATTTTATGGATACCGAATACGTTTTTGTCTTGGCTCCATCTTTATAACAACCTTCCTTTAAAGGGCAATGCTTGCATTTTTCGACATCAAAATAGTAAGTATCTACTTGATTTACCCCGACATCTTTAGTGCCTTGGCGCGCTTTTCGTATTGCTAAATGCCCTGCTGGGCAAACAAACCTATCGGCATCTTTATTGTAATCAAATTTATCTTCATCTTTCCTAAAGCCTTGGGTTATAGATGGATTTAGACGCGCTACTATTTTTATGTTTTGTTCAGTTGTAATTTTAAGATTCTCTTTTCCAGAATAAGCTCCGTCGCCAATAATGGTATCTACATCAACTCCGTTTTCTTGACTGATTTCTAAAAGTTTAGGTAATTCTGGTCCATCGCCTTTTTCTCCAGATGTAACTACAGCCGCGGTAATGATGCGCTCTTCGGTCATAGCCAAATGAGTTTTGTAGCCAAAAAAGGAACTCTCGGCAGATTTATGACCTATTTTTGCATCGGTATCTTTGGATAGGGTTAAATTTTCTTGAGTGTCTTCTACGGTTTCTTTTAGCAGATTTAATTTTTCCTTCACAGCGGGTATTGAACTTATAGACGGCTCATTTTCTATGCGTTTTTCTAACTCTTTGCAATAAGCCAGCTCCTTTTCTAAATCATTGTCGGTATTTTTTTTGGGCATACGTTCTTTGAATTGGTCGTCAAAGGTGTATACTGTTTTTCGAAGTAACTTGGAGCGTTCTCTCAATACATCGATGGCTAAAAACGGATTAGATCTTGATAAAGTATGTGTGGCATCAACAATAATAGACTTAGAACGGATGATGCCTTTTTCAATAGCTATGGTTACCGTTTTGTTTATCAACAGATTTAACAAGTCGGTGTCTTTCAAACGTAGTTTTCTGAATTTGGTCAACGAACTCGGATTAATAACATCGTCTTCTGGATTCATATCCAAAAAATATTTAAAGGACATATCGTAACGCGAACGTTCCACTACATCAACATCGGAAACGGTGTAAATTGTTTTAAGAAGCAAATACTTGAACATACGAACGGGACTTTCTGCCATACGTCCATTATTGGTGCAGTATTTATTTAACAACTCATCGTAGATAAATGAAAAGTCTATCAAATCGTTAATTTTTCTCAAAAGATTATTCCTTGGAATAATTAAATCATATAAAGAGGAATGCTCGCTGAACTGTATTGTTTGTTGCTGTACTAACATGTAAAAAACCTTATAATTACAGCTAAATATACCAAAAAGGAGTAGAAATCCTAAGCTTTCTACTCCTTTTATTTATCAATTTATTCGAAAAAAGACTTTTTCAGTACCCTCCGAATGAAAAGGGCTTTTACTGGAAAACTGCACAAATCACTAGAAGAGGTAAGTTCTTTCATAGAGAATGAGGTGAAAAAACTAACTAATGAAATTGTCAAGAAAACCTGTGAATTTGAATATATCGTTTCATCTCCTTTTTGGACTAAACTGTATTAGTCAATGGTATAAACCAATGAGAATTTTGTGTTTGAGTAGTTTGGCACTTTGAAGCATAGCCCAAACTTCTTCCTTACTAAGTACCACGGGAAGTTTTTTCTCGTGTTTTATCGAGGGCAATCGCAGGTATTCATAAGGTAATCCTTCGGATTTAAGTAAAAACCGAAGGCCATAAACGCAGTGTTTAAAATAAGTTTGAGAGGGTGTTTTGGATTTTTTCTGTTGGTAAAACAAATAGTCCTGCACTTGTTCGGGATCTAGTTCGGTCGGGATTTTACCAAAATAGAGCGAGATTGCCGCCACGTGACGGGAATAATTGTTAAAAGTACTTTGGCTTCTGCCTAAAACAGAAACCGTTCGCTCAAAACGATTTAAAAGCCCCTCAAATCCTGGAACTTCCCGTTTGGCTTGATTCAGTATTTTGTTTTCTCTTAAATCTTCTGCATTCTTTTTTTTGTAGTCATACTTTACGTTTTTTTAATTATCTTCGTAAGATACTAAATCTAGTAAAGCGCTACCGAAGGTTTAGTTCAACACACGCTACAACGGATTTGGGCAATTGGCTTAATGGAAAGTTGGTCTTGTATTTGGAAGATTTGGCAAATCCGAAAATAGGGCTTAATTTAGTCCCAAACCCGCTGTAGCGCGAGAACGTTAGCAGTAATAATCCCAAAAAACCGAATAAAACATCAAATTAAAATATGGCAACACCAAGACTTTTTGTTAGTTCAACTTGTTACGATTTACAAGAAATACGTTTTCAATTAAGAAATTTCATTAGAGATTTTGGCTATGATGCCGTTATGAGCGAATTTGATGATATTTTCTATAGTTATGAAACTCACGTTCAAGATTCTTGTATTGAAGAAATAAATAAATGCCAATTATTTATTCTAGTTGTTGGCAACAATTATGGCAGTTTTTATCATCAAGACAAAGAAGAAAGTATTGTTCCTGATAGTGTTACACTTAAAGAATTTAGAAGAGCATTAGACGTCAAAATTTACAAACATATTTTTATAAATAAATATGTTGAATATGATTATAAAAACTATAAACGTGCTTTAGATAAAGTTACTTTAAAACATTTTCAAGAAAATAATATATCTAATGAAGAGACAGATAATGTAAGGAATTCTATTAAAAAGAATTTTGATGAACAATATCATTTTCCATATGAATCATATAAATATGTTTTTTATTTTCTTGATATAATTCACGAGATAAAAGAAGGAAATGCCATAAGTACGTTCGAATCATTTTCTGATATTAAAGACACTTTAAGAAAACAATGGGCAGGATTTATGTATGAATCACTGACCAAAAAAGATAAAATTGCAACTGCAATTATTCAACCATTAGAAATAAAAATCGATAGAATAGAAAAAAGTATTACCAAATTATTTGAGAATAAAACAAATCAAATAGATGATAAAATTACTTTTGATTTATCCAGTTTAACCAGAGAAACAAATATTGAAAGTTTAGAAAAACTTCAAGAAGAAATTCAAGTATTATTAAAAGATATAACAAATTACACTTACATTGATTACGATGAAGGAGAAGAATATTCAAGACAAAGAATAACTTTTGACAAAATATTTACTTTAGAAATGGCTAAAAATTGGTTAGAATATTTAAAACCTTTGACACAAAGTTTTAAATGGTCTAAAACAAATTAGTGTAATGAATATATTCAAAGGGTTTCCATTGGTAAAATACAACAAACACAATTTTGAAGTAAGTTATAAAACTCTTTAGGTATAAGCGTTTAGGTCGCAAATAAATTATCTTTGTCAAATGACAGAGCGCAATATTTTCAGAGGAGTGAATTCAATAAAATTTAACCAAAGATTTAAAGAAGATAAGGATTGTTTAGAATATTTATCTGAGATAAAATGGCTTAGTGGCTATAATTGTAAACGATGTAATAATGATAAATTTGGGAAAGGAAAAAACATCCATAACCGACGTTGTACCAAGTGCCGATATGATGAAAGTCCAACAGCAGGAACTATGTTTGAAAAGCTTAAATTTTCAATACTAATAGCCTTTCATATTGTTTTCAAAATAAGTACGAAGAAAAAAGGGATGTCTTCTTTAGAATTAAGTAATGAATTTGAACTTCGACAAATGACCTGCTGGGCATTCAAACAAAAACTACAGCAAGTAATGAAGAGCAGTCTAAAAAGCCCATTAACAGGGGTTATTCACGTTGATGAGTTTGTGATTGGAGGTCCAGAAGAAGGTAAAAAGGAAGGAGTAAAGGGTTGAAAAAATTAATTGTCTTGGCTGTTGAAATTTTAGAAGATGGTGTTGGTCGAGCTTACGCTGAGGCTATTGAACATTCTTCGGCAATAGAATTAGGTGCTTTCTTAACCAAATATGTTTCAAGCGAAGCGGAAGTAGTTTCGGATAAATGGAAAGGTTACACACCTTTAAAAAAGGAGTTTAAAAATTTGAAACAAGTTGCATCAGAAGATGGAAAGAACTTTAAAGAGCTACATATACACATAATGAATATAAAAGGATGGCTCCGAGGAATTCATCACCATTGCAGTAAAGACCGTATGCAAAATTATCTTGATGAATACCATTTTAGATACAACATAAGGTCAAATATGGATACAATATTCGATGTGTTAATAAGAAAGATGGTGAATTGTAAATAAATATCAATAAAATAAGCACTTAACAAGTGCGAACTAAACGCTTATACCTAAAACTCTTTTTGAATTGTTCACTTTGTACAATTCACTTGCAGATGATGACAAAGACAACTTGGTGCATACTGTTTGTCAACAATTTAATTACAATTATGAAAAACCAATTGCCAAGATACCGAATATAGAACCTGATGACTTACCATTCTAAATAAAATTACTACTGCCAACAGCTAGGGTTTCGTTGCGTGCGCAGCACTAACAATGAAACTCCTGTTGAACGGGAATCGATTGCTCGTTCGAAAATAGGGCTTAATTTGGTCCCAAACTGCTTATAGCGCGGAAAGGCAAGATCAAATCCAAATTTTTAAGCTAAAAATTTATGTATTTCTACATAAGGAGTTCCTCTGTTTGCCGTTGCAAATACTCTGGATACAATTTTCTATGTATTTAAAATAATCAAACTTGAATTACACCCAGCGGGTTAAATAAAAACTTTGTATTTTTACAAAAAAAATAGACACGATGAATTTAACACAAAACGATTGGGTTTCGCAGCTTAAAGCTGATAAAGATGCAGTAATATTAGACGTAAGAACTGAAGCGGAGTGTAATGAAGGTATTATCCCTAATGCTATAAATATAGATATCTATGAAGGACAGGGATTTATTGAAAAAATTGATGCTTTGGACAAAACCAAAAACTATTATGTGTATTGTCGCTCTGGCGCTCGAAGTGCAAAAGCTTGTGAAGCCATGAATAATCTAGGTTTTGAGAATGCTTACAATTTATTGGGAGGATTTTTAGAATGGGATGGAGAAGTGGTTTCGCCAGAAAACTAAAAGTGGTCGTAACCACTTTTTTATGCTTTTTTAGCCACGAATTCACGATTTTTTTTTATTTTTAATTTGTGGTTAAGAGAATTATCACAAATAGACAGACTTTCGATTTGTAAACCTAAGGCGATATAAAAAAGGTTTAGAAATTTTTACTGATGATGATAAGGCTCATTTTTCAAAATTGTAAACCCACGATACAATTGTTCTATAAAAAATAATCGAACCATTTGATGAGAAAAAGTCATCGATGAAAGTGAAATTTTCCCACTTGCCTTAGCATAAACTGCTTCCGAGAAGCCGTAAGGACCACCAATAACATAGACTAAGGTTTTCACACCTGAATTCATTTTCTTCTGCAATTCCTCGGAGAAAGCCACACTTGAAAAATTTTTCCCGTTTTCGTCTAGTATAATGAGCTGGTCTGTTGATGTAATTTTTGCCAAAATTAGTTCGCCCTCTTTTTCTTTCTGCTGATTTTCTGATAAGTTTTTTGCGTTTTTGATGTCGGGAATAATCTCTAAGTCGAATTTGATATAAAAGGACAAGCGTTTTTGATATTCGTCAATAAGTGACTGAAGATTTTTATTGTCGGTTTTGCCAATGGCGATGAGTTTGATGTTCATTTTTCGAATTAAATAATAACAAAGGTAAAAAAATGAGAATGAAATAATAATGAAGTTATTTTTTTGTAAAAATGATTTTTAAAACAAATTTAGTATTTGATTTTTTTTGCAGCATACGGTCATTTTTTAGGGGGTCAATGCCATAATTAGTATAAAATAACAATTTATACCTCCTTTATATTGATTAAACGTAACAATATTTATAAAATTTGTAAAATATATATTAGTGTATTTGTATATTTTTGCTCCAAATTAAAAATACAATTATGTTAGATGTCGGCTTAACTACTTTTATGATTCTTGCCACTAGTTTGGTCATGTTAATGACTCCAGGGCTTGCTTTTTTTTATGGAGGATTGGGGTGTAACAAAAATATTTTAAGCATTATGATGCAAAGTTTTGTTTCTATGGGAATAGGAACAGTACTTTGGTTTGCTTTTGGCTATTCGGTTTGTTTTAGTGGAAATATGAGCTCTGGAACTGATTTTTTTGGAATAATAGGGAATTTTGACAAAGCTTTTTATCACGGAATTACTCCTTCGACTTTATACTCTGCCGATAAAAGATTTCCAGAATATATTTTTATTGCTTACCAAATGATGTTTGCTATTATCACGCCTGCGCTGATTACAGGTGCTTTTATCAATAGGGTTTCATTCAAATCGTATGTGTTTTTTCTAATCCTTTGGCAAATATTTGTTTACTATCCTTTTGTTCACATGGTTTGGGGCGGCGGATTGCTAGCAGAATGGGGCGTTTTTGATTTTGCAGGAGGAATTACGGTGCATGCAACTGCTGGTTTCGCAGCATTGGCGTCGGTGTATTTTGTAGGAAGACGACAAAATAAACATGAGCCCAATAATATTCCATTGGTAGCCATCGGAACGGCACTACTTTGGTTTGGATGGTACGGATTTAATGCAGGAAGTGAACTGGCGGTTAATTCTATTACCGTTTCATCCTTTTTAAATACCGATACTGCCGCTTCTTTTGCTGCGGTTACTTGGTTGATTATCGAATGGAATACGGGCAATAAGAAACCTACATTTATCGGATTGATGACAGGAGCAGTTGCTGGTTTAGCAACAATAACGCCTGCTGCGGGTTATGTTGACATTTATTCTTCGGCAATTATTGGAATTATTGCGGCTTTCGGATGCTATTTAGCGGTAAAATATAAAGAAAAGAAAGGTTGGGATGACGCGCTTGATGTATGGGGAATTCATGGAATGGGGGGAATAATTGGAACTATTTGCTTAGGTTTTTTGCAAATTCTACCATTAATGAAGCTATCCCGAATGGATTGTTTTTTGGAGGAAACGGAATGCTATTGTTTAAAGAATGTGCTGCAATAGTATTTGCCACTAGTTATGCATTCTTTTTTACCTTGCTGCTGTTTAAAATAATAAACAAGTTTATACCAGTAAGAGTAACTAATGAGGATCAGGAACTTGGATTAGATTTGTCGCATCACGGAGAAGTAGCGCGACAACAACGTTAAAAATATCTTTTCAAAGAAAAGGGCTATATTCAACTTTAGTTAAATGTAGCCCTTTTTAGTTTAAAAAAGGGCTAATTATCTAGAAACGAATCAGGGTTGTTTTTGTTGTTTTTGAATAATTTCAGAATCAATAAAATTCCAGCAACGGCTTCAAAAGTCATTCCAACTATTAAGAATAAACTTGACCAATCTTGGGGTTCGTGTGCAATTTTTAAACATGCCTCAATAACGGTCAGCACAGCACCAATAAGGAATAAAACTAGGATTTGTTTGTTTTTCATGTGTTAATATTTATTGATTTTTATTGGTTATGCTCATTTCATATTAATTGACATTTCTATCTTTTAAATTATACAGTCACAGTCGGATATTCATCTCTTTAGGTTTGACTCCTCAAAGCCTTGCTTCGATTTTTTATAGATTAAAAAAATCCGTTCTACTTTCGCAAAACAGATTTTTATAAATAGTATAAATTGCTTAGTTTCTTTACAAGTGGATTACTTCTCCATAAGCATCGGCTACAGCTTCCATCACGGCTTCGCTCATTGTTGGATGCGGATGAATTGCTTTTAGGATTTCGTGTCCAGTAGTTTCTAGTTTTCTGGCGACAACCGCTTCGGCAATCATATCAGTAACACCAGCACCAATCATGTGGCAGCCCAGCCATTCGCCATATTTAGCATCAAAAATTACTTTTACAAAACCATCTGGCGTTCCAGCGGCTTTTGCTTTTCCTGAGGCTGAGAATGGGAATTTTCCAATTTTCAATTCGTATCCTTTTTCTTTGGCCTGTTTTTCAGTCAAACCAACAGAAGCGATTTCTGGAGTAGCATAGGTACAACCCGGAATATTTCCGTAATCAATTGGGTCAACGTGTAATCCAGCAATTTTTTCTACACAAGTGATTCCTTCGGCAGAAGCTACGTGTGCTAATGCTGGTCCTGGAACTACATCGCCAATAGCATAATAACCTGGAATATTGGTTTGGTAAAAATCATTTACGAGAATTTTATCTCTATCTGTGGCTATTCCTACTGCTTCTAGGCCTATATTTTCGATATTGGTTTTAATTCCAACAGCCGAAAGAAGCACATCGGCTTCAAGGATTACTTCTCCTTTTGCGGTTTTTACAAATGCCTTAACACCAGAGCCCGAAACATCAATTTTTTCTACGGAAGCGTTAGTCATAATTTTAACGCCCGATTTCTTCATAGAACGTTCCATTTGTTTCGAAATATCTTCGTCTTCTAACGGTACGATGTTTGGCAAAAATTCGACTATGGTTACATCTGTTCCCATCGAATTGTAGAAATGTGCAAACTCAACTCCAATAGCACCAGAGCCTACAACAATCATCGATTTGGGTTGTGTTGGCATGGTCATTGCTTGTCGGTATCCAATTACTTTTACACCGTCTTGAGGCAAGTTTGGCAATTCACGAGAGCGTGCGCCAGTTGCAATAATAATATGATCAGCAGAATATTCGGTTAGGCTTCCGTCAGCGGCAGTAACCTCTATTTTTTTACCAGGTTTTAGTTTGCCAAAACCGTCAATTACATCGATTTTATTTTTTTTCATTAAGAATTGAACTCCTTTGCTCATTCCGTCTGCGACACTTCGACTACGATTTACAACCGCTGAAAAATCTTTATCAAATGATGAAACAGTCAATCCGTAATCAGAGGCGTGTTTTAAGTAATCAAAAACTTGTGCTGATTTTAATAGTGCTTTTGTTGGGATACAACCCCAATTCAAGCAAACACCTCCCAAGTTTTCCTTTTCAATAACGGCTACTTTAAAACCCAATTGTGATGCTCTAATGGCGGTAACATACCCACCTGGACCACTTCCTAAAACAATGATATCGTATTTCATTTTTTTTGTATTTATTTTTTTAAATGATAGAGTGAAATTTGCAAAAGCTTATTTTCTTTTTGTTTTTCTATGATTAATTTGAAGTTGCGAATTTACGGAAATATTTTAAAATAGAGTTCAGAAGTTTACAAGAATAGAAAGTTTATAGTGCGCTTGTTTTTTCGTCAACATTCCATACTTTTTTTAGGCTAGATGCAATGGTAGTGGCAATTATGGCACCAACAAAAGCCAAAAAAATATCTTTTTGAGCGTCCCAAATGTCGCCTTGCAATCCTAAATAGGCATCGCCTTGTGATTTAAAAAACACATCGGCAACGGTCCATTCTATCAATTCATAAAAGGCACTAATAGAGAGTGTTATCTCTATGGGCAATGTCCAAGCTACCCATTTTGGAAATTTTAGCCATTTTAAAAACATTTCTCGCATGGGGTAGGCTAATAAAAATCCGAAGCTAAAATGAACTATTCGATCGTAATGATTTCGAGATAAATCAAGAGCTTCTTTTAACCAATAGCCAAAAGGATTTTCGGCATACGTATATTTAGAACCGTAGACGTGCAAGCACAAATAGACACAAATCAGTAAATAGCTTAAGTCGCTAAACTGAAATTTTTTGTAACTATAAATCATAAAACCAAGAAACAAAAAGACTAGGGTGTTTTCTAAAATCCAATTGGACGTATTGGTGTTTCCAATATATGAATTTACCCAATTGACTAGAAAAAAAGCGAGATATACTTTAAGCCAAATATTGTTTTTTAGGGGAATACGGTCTTTGGTTGTTGCTGTTGTAAATGCCATTTGAATTAATAAATACTGGTGTTTTTATTGTCTACTGTAAACTGGGAATCATAAAGTTTTTTGTAAAAATTATATGAAAAAAACGCCTCAATTTCTTGAGACGTTTATTATTCCTGCAATCTGTTATCGGATTACTTTTGTTGTTTTTTCATTTCTTTTTCAACCATTTCGTAAAATTGGTCAATTTTTGGTAATACAACAATACGTGTTCTTCTGTTTTTTGCTTTATTTTCAGCAGAATCATTTGGAACTAAAGGTACATAAGAGCTTCTTCCTGCAGCGATAAGTTGTGCTGGATTAACTTTTAAATCATTAGATAAAACACGAATGATAGCCGTAGAACGTTTTACGCTCAAATCCCAGTTGTCAAGTAAAACGCCATTGCCTATGTAAGGAACGTCGTCCGTATTACCTTCTACCATACATTCAAAATCAGGTTTGTCGTTTACTACTTTTGCTACTTTTGCCAAAACTGATTTTGCTTTATCAGTTACGTCATAACTACCACTTTTAAATAATAATTTATCAGCAATTTGGATAAAAACAACTCCTTTTTCAACATTAATTTCGATGTCTGGATCCGAAATACCTACGGAAGATTTTAAACTAGTCACAACAGCAAGGGTAACGCTATCTTTTTTAGTTAACGCATCTTGCATTCTGCTAATTTTCAAATCTTTTTCTTTGATAGTTTCTAAAGCTTTTTCAATATTTTCAGCACCTTTTGCGCTTAAGATTGTCATATCTTTTGAAGTATTGATTAGCGTTTGATTGTGCTCTTTTAGACCAGCAACGGTAGCCGAAAGACCTGCTTTTTCTTCTAAACAAGAATTTAATTTTACGGTGCAAGTATTCAATAAATCTTGAGTTTCTTTATTTTTGGCTTCAAGATCAGCGTATTTCTTTTTTGAAACGCAAGAAGTTAAAAGCATAAAAAGGATAAGGCAATAACAATTTTTCTCATAGAAATTAAATTAAGTTAAACGTGAATTACAAAGTTAGTTTTTTAAAATTTATTTAGTGTCAAAGGTATCATTAAATACATTGATACCTTTGATAAAGCAAAGATAAACGATACTTTTAGTATTATAGTATTTTTCGAATTGAAAATTTGTCCTTTTCTTATAATGAACCGAAAAAAGAGAATAAAATGCAAAATGTGCCCTAATAACAGCCCACAAATGCTCAGGTTTTCCTTGAAAAAGGAACCTCATTCCCGCAATTCCATCTAAAACAAGCCGAGTAAAAATTACTGGAAGTAACTTGTTTTTGGGTAAATTTTTCAACAACATCAATAATGAATTTCTAAAATTCAAAAAGGTTTTCTTAGGATTTCCTTGTTGCAATGTTGCTCCGCCCACATGATAAACTACTGATTTTGGATTGTATTTCGTTTGATAGCCCTTATTGAATGCACGCCAGCACAAATCGATTTCCTCCTGATGGGCAAAAAAATCTCCATCAAAACCTTTTAATTCATTATAAACGGAACTTCTAATAAAAAAACAAGCTCCAGAAGCCCAAAATATTTCGCAGCTATCGTTGTATTGTCCCTGATCTTTTTCTAAAGTTTCAAATAGGCGGCCGCGACAGTACGGATAGCCATATTGATCAATAAATCCGCCAGCTGCACCAGCATATTCAAAGTATTCTTTGCATTTATAATCTAAAATTTTAGGCTGAATGATAGCCGTTTTCGGCTCGTTATCAAAAGTTTCGATGATGGGTTTTAGCCAATTTTCGGTTACTTCAATATCCGAATTGACTAAAGCAAACAACTCGGCATCAACATTTTTTAAGGCTTCATTATACCCTTCGGCAAAACCAAGATTAGTTTCGTTTTTGATGATTTGAACCGTTGGAAAATAAGCTTTTACATAAGCAATAGAATCATCTGTCGAAGCATTATCAGCAAGATAAACAGTAGCTTCGGGAGATTGTTTTACAATGGATGGTAAGAACTGTTCTAACAATTTCGTGCCATTCCAATTGAGGATTACGACTGCTATTTTCATTTATATACTTTCGTTTTTTGTTTTATAATTCGGCAGTTCTTTTAAAAATTCGTAGCATTTATTCTCAAAATCCATAAGGCAAAAGTAATGATTAAGTCCATTGGTAACCATCAAAAATTGTGCTTTTAAAGTTATATTATAACGGGCGATTTGGTCAAAAGTGGCTTGAGCCGTTTTAATTTCGGGAGCTTTGCATTCGACCAAAACAAAAATAGAACCATCGGGATTGAAAACGACAACATCATATCTTTTTCGTAATCCGTTGACCATTAAAACTTTTTCGACATTTATCAGTGATTTTGGATATTTTTTTTCCTCTAATAAAAACCGAACCACATGCTGACGAACCCATTCTTCGGGAGTGAGAAGGATAAATTTTTTCCTGATTTCATCAAAAATAGACACTTTATTTTCGCTATTTTTGAAACGGAAAGAATAAGAAGGAAAATTCAGTTGCTGCATGAAGCAAAAGTATAAAATAAGTTTAAAGTTTAAGGTTTAAAGTTTCATGCGATTCTACAAACTTTAAACCTTAAACTTTAAACAAAAAATAATGGATGAAGTTTTAAAAATAGTCAATGATATAAAAGGAGGGAAAATCAAACCTATCTATTTTTTGATGGGAGAAGAATCCTATTATATTGATAAATTATCCGATTATATTGAGCAAAACGTGTTGTTAGAAGAAGAAAAAGGCTTTAATCAGACGGTTTTGTACGGACGTGATGTTTCGATAGAAGATATTGTTTCGACAGCCAAGCGTTACCCGATGATGTCCGAACGCCAAGTTGTGATTATCAAGGAAGCACAGGATTTGTCACGAACGATTGATAAGCTCGAAAGTTATGTCGAAAACCCAATGCATTCGACGGTTTTAGTCTTTTGTTACAAATACAAAACCTTAGACAAGCGCAAGAAAATGACTAAAATGCTCGATAAAGTGGGTGTCGTTTATGAAAGTAAGAAGCTATATGAAAATCAAGTAGGCGAGTGGATTAAGCGTGTTTTATCAGGAAAAAGTTATTCGATTGAGCCCAAAGCTAATGCCATGTTGGTTGAGTTTTTGGGGACAGATTTAAGTAAAATCAATAATGAATTAGAGAAATTGCAAATCATTTTGCCAAAAGGCAGCACCATAACTCCAAAGCACATTGAGGAAAACATTGGATTTAGTAAAGACTTCAATGTGTTCGAATTGCGAAAAGCCATTGGCGAACGCAACCAATTAAAGGCTTACACCATTGCAGATCATTTTGCGCAAAACCCCAAAGACAATCCCATTGTAATGACCACGAGTTTAGTCTTTGGCTTTTTTGTACAATTGCTAAAATACCATGGGTTGAAAGATCGAAACCCTAAAAATGTTGCGGCAGTATTGGGTATAAATCCGTTTTTTTTGAAAGAATATGATGTCGCCCTAAGCCATTATCCTATGCGCAAAGTGAGTCAGATTGTTACTGCTTTGAGAACTATTGATGTAAAAAGTAAGGGAGTTGGTGCTAATGCCTTGCCACAATCGGATTTGCTAAAAGAAATGCTTTATAAAATTTTTAATTAAAGGGGAATATTTACGATATTTACGGCTAGAAAAAAGATATGGGAACAAATAAAAATAGCATCTTGGGATGGGCAACATTGTTAATGTTGGTTATGGGAATATTGCTTATTGCATTAGGAGCTTTTCGATACAGAGATGTTTCGGGCTGGGGATTTGCCGCCGTAGGCGTAGGTTTTTGGCAAATGCATGGGTATTTAGTTTTTTAAAAGGACGATTGTAAGTAATTAACCATCAATAATTTAAATAATAATATTTTAAAACAATAAACAGTTATATGGCAGACGATAAGAAAGTAATTTTCTCAATGCAGAAATTGAGTAAAACCTATCAAGGGGCAGATAAACCAGTATTAAAGAATATCTATTTGAGTTTTTTTTACGGAGCTAAAATTGGTATTTTAGGACTCAATGGTTCCGGTAAATCGTCTCTTTTAAAAATCATTGCAGGAATTGATAAAATTACCAGGGCGATGTAATTTTTCAGCCTGGTTATACCGTGGGGTATTTAGAACAAGACCCACAATTGGACGAAACAAAAACAGTTCTTGAAATTGTGCAGGAAGGAGTTGCCGAAACAATGGCTGTTCTTCAAGAATATAATGATATAAATGATTTATTTGGTCTTCCAGAAAATTATGAAGATCCAGATAAAATGGATAAACTGATGGATCGCCAAGCTGCTTTGCAAGATAAAATTGATGCTCTTGGTGCTTGGGAAATCGATACCAAACTCGAAATTGCCATGGATGCTTTGCGCACTCCAGAAGGCGATACTCCAATTAAAAACCTATCAGGCGGGGAACGTCGTCGTGTGGCTTTATGTCGATTATTATTGCAGCAACCTGATGTTTTGCTTCTCGATGAGCCTACGAATCACTTGGATGCCGAAAGCGTTCTTTGGTTAGAGCAACATTTGGCGCAATATGCTGGGACTGTAATTGCGGTAACGCACGATAGATACTTTTTAGACAATGTTGCAGGTTGGATTTTAGAACTCGATAGAGGAGAAGGTATTCCTTGGAAAGGGAACTATTCTTCTTGGTTAGACCAAAAATCAAACCGTATGGCACTAGAAGAAAAAGTAGCGTCTAAACGCAGAAAAACCTTGGAACGGGAGTTAGATTGGGTTCGTCAAGGAGCTAAAGGTCGCCAAACGAAACAAAAAGCACGTTTGCAAAACTATGATAAACTCTTAAACGAAGACCAAAAGCAATTAGACGAAAAACTGGAAATCTATATTCCGAATGGACCAAGATTAGGAACCAATGTTATTGAAGCTAAAAATGTAGCCAAAGCATTTGGAGAAAAATTACTGTATGATAATTTAAATTTTACTTTACCACAGGCTGGAATCGTTGGAGTTATAGGGCCTAATGGCGCTGGTAAATCGACTATTTTCAAGATGATTATGGGAGAAGAAAAACCAGATAGTGGCGAATTTGCCATGGGCGACACCGTTAAAATTGCTTATGTAGATCAAGCGCATTCGAATATTGATGTGAACAAATCGATTTGGGAAAACTTTGCCGATGGTCAAGAATTGATTATGATGGGCGGACGCCAAGTAAATTCTCGTGCTTATTTGAGCCGTTTTAACTTTGGCGGAAGTGATCAAAACAAGAAAGTTTCGATGCTTTCGGGGGGAGAACGAAACCGTTTGCATCTTGCAATGACTTTAAAAGAAGAAGGAAATGTCCTTTTGCTGGATGAGCCAACGAATGATTTGGATATTAACACACTTCGTGCTTTAGAAGAAGGTCTAGAAAATTTTGCAGGTTGCGCCGTTGTGATTTCTCACGACAGATGGTTCTTAGATAGAATTTGCACTCATATTTTGGCTTTTGAAGGAAACTCAGAAGTGTATTATTTTGAGGGTGGATTCTCTGATTATGAAGAGAATAAGAAGAAACGTTTGGGAGGTGATTTAACTCCAAAACGATTGAAATACAGAAAATTAATTCGGGGGTAATAGTCCGATTTTAATAAATTACAAACCCGATAGAATTTAAAATCTGTCGGGTTTTTTCAATAATCTTATAAGAATTTAGATTGCAATTCTTTTGTTGGAATCAGGCAAATCTCCTTTTTGCCATACCATTTGTAACGATTTTTTGCCACATAGTCATAGAGATGATTCCTAATTTTAGTTGGAATAACTCTGAAAAGGGTTCCAAAATGAAAAAAACCGCCAAGGTTTCGTGTAATTTCGATTGCTGCCGAAGACTTATAATAATAAGCCACTCCAGGTTCGTAAAGAACAATACTATCAATATTTATAGGATTGATGCCAATATGTTTTAAAATTTGTTGTCCTAATTCAGATTGTAAGGCAACGAATCGAAAGACATCTTTTGTATCGTATTTAATGACAAATTGAACTGCCGAATCGCATAAATTGCAAACGCCATCAAAGAGAATTATTTTTTTGTTGGGTGGAAGGTTGAGCATAATTATATCATTATTTTTAACAGCCTCAACCAATTCTAATTCGTCTAAACTCACTTTCGAAGTGAACATTCCGTAATTGACAGTTGCTTTGTTTTTCTCAATGCTGTCAATACTTCCCACGGCTTTTCCGTCTGTCATTCTTACTCGATCACCTATTTTTAGAATCGGTTTTGGCTTTTCGATGATGGGTTTTAATTTCTTTTCTTTTTTGGCAACCCTGATTTCCTCTACTTTAATCTCTACTTCTTTGATTATTTCTTTTTTCTTCTCAACAATAGCCTTGACTTCTTTAGGCGAAGACTTCTTACGCTTGGAATTTTCGATTTCGATAATTTTCAGAAACTCTCCTATGAGGTCTTTCTTGTTTTTATTATTGAAATATTTTTCTGCAATATCTTCAATTTTTTGTCCGATGTAAATCGTTTTCTGATTGCTGTCGTACAATTCCTGATAACTTTCGAGTTTTTGCTTAATTTTTACGTTGATGGTTTCCATTTTTTTGCCCTCTTCACGCGCTTTTGATTCTTCCTCTTTGAGTGTTTGCGAGGTTTTTTCTAACTTTGAACGCTCTTTTTGGAGCGTGGCGATAGTTTTGTCAAAGCGTACTTTACCCACTTCAATTTTCTTTTTCGCTCGATTAATTAAACTAAACGGAATTCCGTTTTTTAAAGCGACTTCAAACGTAAAGGAGCTTCCTGCTTGACCTAAAACCAATTTATACATAGGTTCTAAGGTTTTTTCGTCAAAAAGCATATTGGCATTTATGGCAAAAGGTAATTCATTAGCCAAAATTTTCAAATTCGAATAATGAGTGGTTATTATCCCGAAAGCTTCACGATGATAGAATTCTTCCAGGAAAATTTCAGCCAAAGCACCTCCTAATTCAGGATCAGAACCTGTACCAAATTCATCAATCAAGAACATTGTTTTCTTGTTGCATTTCTTCAAGAAGTAATTCATGTTCTTTAATCGGTAACTGTATGTACTTAAATGATTTTCAATTGATTGATTATCTCCAATATCGGTCAAAATTCTATCAAATAAGAAGGTTTCACTGCGTTCATGAACAGGAATTAATATTCCGGATTGCAGCATTAATTGGAGTAATCCTACGGTTTTTAACGAAATGGTTTTTCCTCCAGCGTTGGGACCAGAAATCACGATAATTCTTGTTTCCTGATTCAATTCGAACGTTTGTGGGTGTGTAATTTCGTTTTTTTGCTTATTATTCAAATACAAAATAGGGTGGAAGGCTTCTCGAAAATACAATCGTCTATTTTCAGTAATTTCGGGCAGAATTCCGTTGATTTTGTTGGCATATTTCGCTTTGGCAGCGACCACATCAATAGCGCTCAAGAAATCTTGGTATTGAATAAGCAAAGGCAAAAACGGGCGAATCTGATTGGATAACTGCTTCAGAATTCGAGTGATTTCTCCTTTTTCTTCGTACTCTAAATTGCTTAGTTCACGCGAATATTTCAAAGTGGTTTCGGGTTCAATATAAGCAATGCTTCCTGTTTTTGAACTGCCCAAAATAGAACCTTTTACTTTTCGGCGATACATTGCTAAAACCGCCAAAACCCTACGATTTTGCACAAAACTTTCCTTAATATCATCTAAATAACCAAGAGAATTATATTGGGTTAAAGCTACACCAAAACTTTGGTTGACTTTGCCGCGAACCAAATTCATTTCTCTTCGAATATTCGATAATTCAGGAGAAGCATTGTCTTTTATTTCGCCATATTTATCGACGACAACATCAATCAAACTACTGATTTCCTTGGTAATTTGTATTTCCGAAGCTTTTTATTCAGATAAGGATAATAGTCATCGAATTTCTTAAAATAATTCAACATAAAATTCGTAGTATCCGAAATAGCGGCAATTTTTCTAAAACCGCCTACTTCCAGAAAACTGTCTTCTATTGCTAGGAATTTTATTTCATAAGTTATTGCATCAAATCCATGGTTGGGAATTGCGTTGTTGTTTTGAAAAGAAGAAACATATTCTGAGGTTTGCATCAAGGCATCCATCAAGGCCTCTTTTTCTCTAAAAGGGGTAATTTCGAGTGCTTTTTGTTTGCCAATTTCGGTATTACAAATCGCCGAAATGGTTTCGAGAACAGTGGGAAATTGTAAGTCTTGAAGTGTTTTTTCTGTTATGGATGTCATTTTTTGTATTGAAAGTCTAATGTCAAAAGTCCAAAGTTACAAAGTTTACAATGCTAATTAATTATTTTTTATATTTGTTAGATGAAAAAGAACGAAATAATCAATACTCTACAATCAGACAAGCAATTCCTTACAGATAATTATGGCGTTGTTTCAATAGCTTTGTTTGGTTCTTATGCAAAAGGATTAGAAAACAAGGACTTGATTTATGTATGATGCTGTCTATAAATATTCGTTAGAAACCATTTTAGATCACATCAGTATATGTAATAAAAGATTTTCTAATTAGAATTGGTTCTAAAAGAGAATTAGCTAAATTTTAATACCGATGCAACCCAACTTTAATTCTTCTTGGCAACTTATTTTATCAGATGAAATTCAGAAATCTTACTTTCAGGATTTGATGAAAGCTGTTGATGAAGAATATAAAAATCACACTTGTTTTCCTCCAAAAGAATTAATTTTTTCAGCTTTTGACCATTGTTCTTTTGATGATTTGAAAGTAGTAATCATTGGTCAGGATCCTTATCATGGGGTTCATGAAGCAAATGGTTTGTGCTTTTCAGTGAATGATGGCATCAAAATTCCACCATCGTTACGCAATATTTTCAGAGAAATGAATGATGATCTTGGTACTGTTTTTTTACCTGTTTCTGGCAATTTAGCGCCTTGGGCAAAACAAGGTGTTTTGCTTTTAAATGCGTCTCTTTCAGTTCGAATGGACAGCCCAAATAGCCATAAACATCTGAAATGGAGCGTTTTTACCGATGCGGTTATCCAAAAAATTTCGGATAAAAAAGAACATGTCGTTTTTTTTGCTTTGGGGCAGTTTTGCTCAAAAAAAAGGTTCTAAAATTGACAGAAATAAACATCAGGTTTTAGCATCTGGGCATCCTTCGCCTATGAGTGCTAATCAGGGAAAATGGTTTGGTAATAAGCATTTTAGCCAAACGAATATGTATCTAGAATCGAAAGGAAAGTCTAGAATTGCTTGGTAAAATGGCTCAGAATTTGTTTTCTAATTGATACCAATTCCAAGAAACTCCATTTTCAAGATATTGTTCCGTCATTTGCATTCCAATTTTTTGAAGAATTCTATTCGATGCCATATTATTCGTATGAGCGGAAGCTTCCATAGTTTTTATTTTCATTGTTTCAAAAGCATAATGCAACCAAGTAAAAGTTGCTTCACTTGCATAGCCTTTTCCCCAAAACCTTTCGTCAAGTCGATAGCCAATATCATAAAAGTTTAGTTTATTGTTTACGACTTCGGTATTGTATTTTAGTCCAGCCCAGCCCATAAATTCATCCGTTTCTTTCGAAATCATTGCAAATCTACCAATGCCGTTATCAATATATTGTTTTCTCACAAAGGCAATAATTTCAGTAGTTTCTTCTATTTTTGAACTGGTTTATTCCATAAATAGGTATGAACATTCGGATTGTTGTCCATGGCAAAAAAAGCATCTGCATCAGAAAATTTGAGTTCACGAAGGATAAGTCTGTTGGTTTCTAAAATTAAATCCATAATCTGTATTGTTAATTTATTTCTAATTTTACCCGCCAACTCGCTTTACTTTAAATCCTTTTTCTTTGAGAATTTGCATGATTTTATCACGATAATCGCCCTGAATTATTATAGAATCATCTTTAAAAGTTCCGCCAACACTTAGTTTAGTTTTGATTTCTTTAGCTAGGATTTTGAAGTCTTCATCAGTTCCTTGATAACCTTCTATTATAGTTGTGGCTTTTCCTTTTCTCTTTTCGAATTTGCAAATTATGGGCTCTTTTTGAATAAAGAGTACGTGCGTTTCTTCTAGAACTTCTTCAGGTTCGGATTCTATATGATCTGGAAATAAATTTTTCAATTGTTCTTGTAAGTCCATTTTTTTTTTAGGCTGCTATTCAACAAATATAGTGCAAAGATTAAAATTAACCCGTTTTTAATTCTAATTCTCAATTCAAAGAATTTGTAACTTTCAAAATGAACTATAATTTATATTATGTAAAATAGATTTTTGATTTATCTCTTTTTGCTAACAAATATCTTTATTTTTAATAATATCGATTAATTTTGTACCACAACTCTTTTGCATAATTTATATTTATTAAATTTACAAACGACCAACGCAACACTATGAACACAATTGCTGAACACATTGCCGATTTTTTAAAGCAATATCCACCGTTTAATAATTTAACTTTTAATGAATTAGCCGAAATTGCTACAAGTATTCGTGTCATAAATTTGGAAAAAACATAAAACTTTATTCCAAATCAATGATAAATTGCACGACAGTTTTTATGTTGTGGCTTCTGGAGTTGTAAATTTGTCAATCATTGCAGATGCTGAAGATACCTTACTAAATAAATGTGTCGAAGGCAATATCTTTGGTTTACGCCCTTTTTTCGCCAAAAATAATTACTTAATGACGGCCAAAGCTCGTGAAGAAAGTATTATTTATGCCATTCCCATTGCTACTTTTCGTCCATTTGTTGCGAATAATTCTGAGGTTTTAGATTATTTATTGCAGAGTTTTGCCGCTAATACCAGTAATCCAAGCGAAAGTGAAAACTTGCACGGAAAACTCATTTCTGATAATGTTTATTATCCTGACCAGCAATCTGAAATGCAGTATTTTCAGTCATTATCATACAATGTTACTCCACTAAAAGCCTCAAAAACTAGTATAATTCAAGAAGTTGCAGAACTTATGACAAGTTCGATTGCAAATAGCATTATTATTTGTGAAAACAACAATCCTATCGGAATTGTAACCAATACGGATATGTGTACAAAAGTTGCCACAGGACGCGTTTCAATATCAGCTACCGTAGAGAAAATTATGTCATCGCCAGTAGTAACTGTTGTAGAAAATGTCTCCTTGGCAGAAGCGCAATTACTAATGCTAAAACATAACGTGACGCATCTTTGCGTTACGCAAGACGGAACCGATAGATCAGAAATAAAAGGGGTCATTTCTGAACATGATTTAATTGTAGCACAGGCAAGTAATCCAGGTGTTTTAATTAAAGAGATTAAGCGTTCTAAAGATCCGAAAGACTTGAAATTAATTCGGGAACGCCTAACAGATCTTATTCTAAAATCAATTCACAAAAACATTTCACTCGCTCATATTAATAATATTGCTAGCGAAATCAACTTGGCTTTAATCAAAAGAGCCATCGAATTATCAATCCTAGATTTAGGCTCTCCTCCCGCCCGTTTTGCTTGGTTAAGCATTGGTAGTCAAGGAAGAAAAGAGCAATTATTGCTTACTGATCAAGATAGCATTCTAATTTTTGAAGATGTTACCGCGGATAAATATCGAGATGTTAAAGATTATTTCCTAAAGTTAGGAAAAAGAACCACTTCTATTTTGGAAAAAGTAGGATATGAATTGTGTTCAAATGGTCACATGGGGAGCAGTATGCTTGGTGTAAATCATTGACAGACTGGACAAAACAATACAACAGTTGGATTAATACTCCCGGAGAAAGTAGTAATGAAATAAGTAGTATTTTCTTTGATTATGAGATTGTTTTTGGCGAGAAAAAAATTGAGGAAGCAATTGAAAATATAATCTTTACAAATGTTCATAACAATACTTTATTCTTTGACTTTTTAGGAAATGACGCACTAAGAAAAAATGCTCCTTTAAGCTTTTTCAAAAAATTTATTGTCGAAGAAGAAGGTATTAACAAAGACAAGTTTGATATAAAAACCCGAGCTTTGATGCCTCTCATCGACGGAGCGCGCTTGTTTGCCTTGAGTTATAACATCCGAAATGTAAATAATACCTATTTGCGCTTTAAACAATTGGCAATTACCGATTCTAAAAATGTCGAAATTTATCTAAACTGCGCAGAAGCCTTTTTGATTTTATCAAAATTTAGAGCATTAGAGGGTTTAAATAATGATAATTCGGGGCAATTTATTAATTTACAAGAATTGACAAAAGTTGAAAAAGAGAATTTAAAAAATGCTTTGGCTCCTATGAAAGAATTGGAAGAATTAATAAAAACCAAGTTTCAACTTACCCAATTTTCATAATTATGTTAGACTGGATAAAAAATATCAACAGGGAACATCCCGAATTTTGGAAAGAATACATTTCTAAATTTGATAAGAAATCAAAGCGATTTGTGGTTTTTAGCACAGAAACCACAGGTTTAAACCCAGAAAAGGACGTGATTTTGTCTATTGGTTCTTTTGCCGTGATTGATAATAGCATAATTATTGGAGATAGTTTTGAAATCGTCATAGCCCAATATAAATTTTTTCATGATAACGGTATATTGAATGAATTTACTTTAGAAAGTAAAATGAATAAACTCACAGAAAATGAAGCAATTAAAACTTTTATTGAGTTTATTGGAAATGCAGTTTTAGTAGGACATCATGTAGATTTTGATGTAGAAATGATTAACGAAGCATTAGAAAGAATAGCCTGCGGAAGATTAAAAAATGAAGCCTTAGATATTGATGTTATGTATCGAAAACTACACAATATTAGTAACAAGCAATTTTCACTTGATGAATTATGCGATATTTATAAAATTGCTAAAAGCGACCGAAATTCGTCCTCCGAAGATGCTTATAAAATCGCCTTGCTTTTCCTGAAATTAAAATCAAGATTAGGGCTAAATTAGATAACAATAATTTGTTCAAACCTACCGTGATGGCTAATAGACATTGGCTTTAGAACCAAACTATCGGGGTCTAAATAACTCGGAATTCCATTGATTTTTTGAACTTTTTTTTGCGTTTTCAATATTTTTATTTTGTTAAAATCACTTCTATTTTCGACCGCAATTGTATTAATAAATTGGGATTTAATTTCTGTTTTCGAAAAATATACCGCATCATCTATTACTACTTTTCCAAAATGCTTTCCGTCAACAATCTCTAAATCAAAACATTCCAATCGCAAAGGAAAATATCCTCTGGCTTTAGTATTTCGATTATAAATTTTATAGGCAGCTTCCTTCCTACTCCATAAATTCCAAACCATAATCTCTGGATTTTTTGAATTTAAAATCAACAATTGTTCTTTTTTTGTAAAAATTTTATCTAAAAAACCGTGTCTTTTCCAATTGCTTTCTTTTCGGGCTAAATCCAAATCTATAATATCATTTCCTATCACTCTTGGGATAATTTAGTTTGAATAATTTCCATTGCTGATTTCACGTCTAGCATGCGTTCCATAGATTGATTGTCGATTATAATCGAAAATTCTTCTTCAATGTCTAAAATAACATCGACTAAATTTGCCGAATTTATCTGTAAATCAGTAATAAAATCAGTGCTTTCCGTAAGATGATCAAAGCCTCCTGATTTTTGATATAAGGTGCTACAATCATTTTTAATTTCTCGATAATTTCTGGTTTGTTCATATAATTTATTTGAATTTTTTAAAAATAACACATCCATTTACATCTCCAAAACCAAAACTGGCTTTTGCGATAATATTCAATTCTTCTTCAATTAATTGTTGAGGAATCCGAGTTAAATCAATTATTTCGGTAATTTCAGAGTGTATATCCTCACAATTACGATTTGGAAAAATGAATCCGTGATGCAATTGCAAAACCGAAGCAACGCTCTCAATACTTCCTGCTCCTGACAAACAATGCCCAACCATTGATTTTAGTGAGTTGATGTACGGAAAATTAATTCCTTTTCGATTCAAGGCTTGACTCCAATTTTGAATTTCTAAACTATCCTTTGAAGTTGCAGTTAAATGGCCGTTTATAGCATCTATTTCATTGGCATGAATTTCAGCATTTTCCAATGCCTTTCTAATGCATTTTTGTACAGCAACTGGATTTGGAGCCGTCATCGTTCCAATTCCTCGTTGACCTCCAGAATTTAAGTTTCCTCCAAGAATTTCTGCATAAATATTTGCTCCACGAGCCAAGGCAATTTCTAAATCTTCTAAAACTAAAGCTCCTGCTCCACTCCCAGGGACAAATCCAGAAGCACTTATGCTCATTGGTCTTGAACCTTGTTCTGGTGTTTCGTTATGCTTAAAAGTGCATACCTTCATTGCGTCAAATCCTCCCCAAATATACGGCCCTGAATCACTCGTGCTCCCTGCTAAAATTCGCTTAGCTTGTCCTGATTTAATCCTTTCAAAAGCCATTAAAATACTTTCTGTTCCCGTTGTACAGGCAGAAGAATTTGTAGTTACCTGATTTCCTAATCCTAATTTTCCGCCCAAGTAAGCACTCACACCACTATTCATGGTCTGTGCCACAGCCGTGCTCCCTAGTCTTCGGGTTTGAAAATCATCAATTTTATAGATACTTTCTCTAAATTTATCAATTCCAGAAGTTCCTGTGCCAAAAATGGTTCCACTATCCCAATCAGGTTCTTCGTTGTTTTCTATTGCTAATCCAGCATCTTTCCAAGCATCAATTCCAGCAATTACACCATACAAGATGCCCGATGAGTTAAAATTTCGCAATTCTAATTCTGAAAAATAGCGAAGAGAGAACTCCTTAGAAATTTCAGGTTTTCCAGCAATTTGACAGGAAAATTGCAATCGTTCTAATTCCGCATCGTGTTTAATGCCTGAAATTCCTTTTTTTATAGCATTAGTAAACGCATCTAGCCCCACTCCATTTGGAGCAACAACGCCAAGACCTGTAATTACGACACGTTTATTCATATACAATTAGTTAAACAATCATTCCTGCAATTGTTCCGCAGCAAACCTCTTCTCCATGCTGATTCAGCATCTTGACTTTGCATTTTAATTTGCCAAATCTAAAATATATTTTTTCTGAAAACACAGTTACTTTTTCATTTGGAAATACAGGCTTTAAAAATTCTATTTCCGTTGATGCTAAAGCAATTGAAGTCTTTTATTAAATCTACCATTTAGCAAATAAATTCCCAAGCAAACCAATCCTATTTGCGCCATAACTTCCGTTAAAATTACCCCTGGCGTAACAGGATTTTCCTTAAAATGCCCCTTATAAAAATCTAAATTTTCATCAAAAGTATAAATGCCTTCTACTCCATTTTGATCTATATGTAACAATTCGTTCACAAACAAAAACGGTTTCGAATACGGTAATTTTGCTATAATTTCTTGTTTTGTCATAGTGTCAATTTGCTCTTTTTGAAATTCTAGCTCACTCTAAAACTGTAATAAAATTTTTTGAGCCGAAAACCCGGGACCAAAACTCAACATTAATCCTTTTGAACCTTTTTTAGGCTCAGCATCCATGATTTGTTCTAAAACATACAAAACAGTAGCACTCGACATATTGCCATACAATCGCAATACTTCCTTTGTATCCTCAATGTTTTTACCCAAATCTAAAAATAAACTTTCAACTGTTTGAACAATTTTTTTACCTCCAGGATGAAAAATTAAATGATCTAAATCTTCTATTTTCAACTTATTTTTTACCAAAAACGGATTAATAATTCCTTGAAAATGAGACGAAATAGTTGCAGGAACATCAATATCTAAAATCATTTGCAAGCCTGAATTAGTAAGCTTAAATCCCATTAAGTGCTCTGAATTATAAAAATGATACATTTCTTCGTCTAAAATTTCAGGCCCGTCATCAGCGCTATGTGAGGATAGTAAAACACAGGCAGCGCCGTCTCCAAAAATTGCAGCACTGACTATATTTGCCATCGAAAAATCATCGAGTTGAAACGTAGCCGTAGGACTTTCGACAGCAATAACTGCTGCTCGTTTTTCGGGATTTGCCTTCAAGAAATTTTTAGCATAAATAATCCCGGAAATTCCCGCCGCACAGCCCATTTCGGTTACGGGAAGTCTAACAATATCCTGACGTAAATTTAATTTATTAATCAAATAAGCATCTAATGAAGGAATCATAATTCCGGTGCAACTTACAGTAATAATAAAATCTAAATCTTCAGGTTTCCAATTTGACTTTGCTAATGCTTTTTCTAATACTTTTTCGCCTAAATCTATGACTTCTCGAACGTAAATATCATTTCGCTCTTCAAAAGAACTATTCGTAAAAACGGCGATAGGATCCATAATTGAATAGCGTTTATCAACCGCTGCTCCTTCAAAAATTTTCTTAACTTTCCTAACAAAACGAGCATCTTGCCCAATGAGCCATGAATCTAAAACGGAATTATTTCTTCGGTCGTTCGCGAATACTTGGGCAATTGCTTTGAAACACATTTAATTTTTACACTCATAGTTTTAAAATTATCCATTGATAACGAAAAGCCCATTTCCATTGCACTTTATAGTTGGTAAAATGTAATTTTTCTGAAAAACTGACCAATTCTTCTTTTTTAAATCCTCTTAAAATTGAAAGTAATCCATCTTTCCTTGACATTGCATTCAACCGAAAAACGAAGCATACTACCTGAAATAATCGGTAAGCTAATGCGCTTCTGTGCAAATCATTTATAGCAACACCAATCTTTGAATTGGTATAAAAAATAGTCATTAATTGTAGAATTTCATTTTTTTTAAAATGATGTAATGTCAAAGTGCACAGGATTATATCACATTTTAATTCTTCTAAAGATTCATCAAAAATATTCGCGCACTTAAAATCAATATTCGAATAATTCTCTGATAATTTCCTAGCATGATTAATCGTAAAATTATTAGCATCAATTCCGATTAATCGAAGATTTAACTTATTTTTCAATCCATAGTTTGCCAATGCTCTCAACATATCTCCATTACCACAGCCAACGTCAACAATTGTAATTTCAGATTGATTTGAAATCCTTCGTGTTAAATCTTTCACTGCTTGTAAAGTTAGCTGGTTTCCCCCTAGCAATTGATTAATTTTGGCGATTTTATCCAAGGCATCACGCAAGACCTCGCCTTCCATAGCAAAATCATCCATGATTTCGGGTTCGTCTGATCTATATTTGTGTTTACAATCATCTAGGGATTAAAATTATGGGTTTACCATGCGTTTTTTTTATAATGATAGGCAATAATGACGGGAATAGCGATACGAATTGCATAAGAAGGTTTGCCCATTTTTCATGTTGCACTATTTTCGATAAGAAACGTCCCATTGCCAGTCGGTTTCTGAAATTTTTGTTCCATTCCTTTTTATATGTATCTTCTAATTCTTTTCTGGAACGTATTTTATTATCCAAAAAAGCCACACATAATTCAGAAGCTATTTTTGCACTATGAATCGCCATTGCCATACCATTGCCACACAAAGGATGAATTAGTCCAGCGGTATCTCCAATCATCAAAATATGGTTTTCGACGGCAGTTTTTTTCTCGAAAGAAATCTGGCTTATCGTTATAGGTTTTTCAAAAATAGACGTAGTTTTTTCAAAAATTGCTTTTAAATTTGGATTTCTTATTAGTACTTTCAACTGAAATTCCTCAATATTCTTGTATTGTTTGAAAATATCATAATGAACAAGGTAACAAATATTTATTTTATTGTCTTCAACTTTAGAAATTCCGCAATAACCTCCTTTAAAGTTGTGTAAACCAACTAAATTATTTGGAAAATTGCCCGAATAATGGGCTTTTATTGCTAGCCAATTTGCTTTTTTTTGAATGAAATTGCGATTGAGTTTTTGGTCAATCGTGGCACGTTTTCCAAAAGCACCAATCGCTATTTTGGATTTAAACATGAGATTATTAGAGGTCGTAATAATAAATTGGTCTTCTATAAAATGAATGGTATCCACAGAATCCTGAACAATTCGACATCCGTTTTCTTTGGCTTTTCCGTAAAGATAATTATCCAAAACGTAGCGACTTATTCCGAATCCTCCAAGTGGCAATAGGCACGAAATAACTTTTCCGTTGGCAGTAGAAAACTCTAATTTGTTGATGATTGACGGGCTTAAATCAAAAATTTTTAGTTCTAATGATTCCAAAAAAGGGAAGACTTCATTAGAAATATATTCCCCACAAACCTTATGTTTTGGAAATTGGTTTTTTTCAATAACAGTAACTTTTAAACCCCAATTTGATAAATAAATAGCACTTGTCAAACCAGCCAATCCCCCACCAATAATTACAACATCGAAGTTTGTTTCCATAGGATTGAAAATTTAATGATTTTAAACATTTTTTGTTGTCAACCCTTCTGAATTAGTTGTAAAAACAGTTCGTTAATCTGCTGAAAGTACTAATTTTACTGCTTTTTCTTAACCTTTTCTATCGAAACTGAAGGGATAATAAACCTGAATTTCTTCTCTAAATTAACGCAAGCATCTTTACAAACTTGGTAGTTTAAGACAACTTCGACATTCGAAATTTTTGGATTTTTTATAGTAATTTCTTGCTGAATCTGCGCACTTTTTACAAAGAAAGTTTCATTTACTTTGAATACATCATTATAAGCTGTGGTCGTTTTTCCTTCTTTGGCTTTGCCAACTAAATCGAAGTTTCCTTTCTGGTTTTTGAAAATAATTTCTAGAGGTAATGGCCCTCCATCAGGGGTAAATTGGGAATACAAATGCCAACCTTTTTCTATTATTCCGTTGAAAGTTAGCAAATAATTATTTTTGATTTTTTTGCTATTTTGGTTGTCCACTTAACTGGATCTAGAATTTGAGAATTTCCATTGGCAAAAGCCAAAAAAGCGACTGATAAAAAAATAATTTTTCGCATTATTCCAATTGTATTTTAAGAATATTTTTTGTTGTATCTACTATTTTAAAACGCTCATCCTGTCGGATTCCAACGATCCAAACAATTTTATTTTCAGAACATAAAAGCCAAATGCTTTCTTTTTCGATTAAAGATAGTTTTTCGTCTTTAAAAATTTTACTTATCTTTTTGATTTCCCTCCCATTCCAAAAGGTTGAAAAATATCTCCTTCCCTCCAATGCCTCAAAACCAAAGGAAATTGCAACTTGTCCTCATCGACAAATATAGCTGCATTTGGTTCTATGGAAATGTCGTCTACATTACAAAACGAAAATTTATGGGATTTTCAGCCTCTTTTGTATTTTATCAACGGAATATTCTTCGTTTTCATCTATCGAATTTATGGAACTCAAGATTAAAAAATCTCTGTTTTTAACAGTCTAAATTCATCTGAAAATACTTGTTTCCCTGATTGACTTTCAACTAAATCATAAATAGCATCCCATGCTGAAAACTCGAATTCACTAAGCCAATGGTACAAATAAGATTTGTAATTGGGTATTTTTTTTAATTGATTCAAGTCAAAATAAATAGCCTCCCCAATTTCTTTTGCTACCTGTTGATAAATCATAATCGACGCATCTTCGACCATCTCTTGAGATTCTTGCAAATAGGATTGAACTTTTTGAAAGGAAGAAAGGAAATCTGGATTTAATTCTTTCAAAATCGGAACTAAATTATGCCTAATTTTATTCCGCAAGTACTTATTCGAGGCATTGCTGCTATCTTCTCTCCATTCGATATGATTTATTTTCGCATAATTTTCTATCTCCTGACGAGAAAACAGGAGTAGTGGGCGAATGATTTTATCATTTTGGGCAGGAATTCCAGTAAGTCCATCTAATCCGGTTCCCCGAATAATGTTGATAAAAAAGGTTTCTAAATTGTCATCGGCATGATGAGCCGTCAAAATATAGTCGTAATTTTTAGTTTCTAATAATTCGTAAAACCAATTGTAGCGGAGCTTGCGAGCAGCAACCTGAGTCGAAAGTTTATACTCTTTGGCAAAAGCCTCTGTGTCAAATAGAGTTGTAAATGACTGAATTTTATTGGTTTCGGCAAAATTTTGAACAAAATGCAGATCTCCAAAACTCTCTATCCCCCGCAATTGAAAATTACAATGGGCGATTGCAATTTCAGCATTCATTTTACGAAATAAATCTACCATAACCATGCTGTCCAAGCCACCACTTACGGCTAAAAGGAGTTTTTTTTCATCTAGAAAACGAAAGTTTTGAGAATATGATTTTGAAATTTTTGCAGCATCTTCAAATTTAGTTATTTTATGGAGAAAAAAAGCATTTAATTTTCGGGTATTAATAATCTGTAAGACCACCATTTAACTCAAAACGTCTCGCATGGCTTTTGCCTTGAGCAAACATTCTTCATATTCCTTTTCTAGAATAGATTGAGAAGTTAAAGCACTTCCTACGGAAAAAGAAACATATTTATTTTCTTGATTGTACAAGATACTCCGAATCACAACATTAAAATCAAAATTTCCGTTCGGATCAAAATAACCAACAGCACCACTATATAAGCCTCTTTTAGTTTCTTCGATTTCTTCGATAATTTTCATGACTGAAACTTTTGGAGTTCCCGTCATGCTTCCCATAGGAAATGTAGTTTTGATGGCATCAATGACTGAATACTGACTGTCTAATTTTGAGGTAATCGTCGAAATCATTTGATGCACTTGTTCGAAAGAGTAAATACCGCATAATTCTTCCACCTTAACAGAGCCTTTTTGAGCTGTTTTTGACAAATCATTCCGAACTAAGTCCGTAATCATGATGTTTTCGGTGCGTTCTTTTTTGTCATTAACCAGTTTATATCTTGATTTTTCATCCTCGATGGGATCAATAAATCGCTTCGATGTTCCTTTTATTGGCTGAGAAATAAGCAATTCGCCTTCCTTTTTAAATATCGTTCCGGAGAGGCACAAAGTAAAAAATTGTTTGTTATTTTTGAAGTAAACAGCGAGTGGCGGTTTTGAAATTTCGTTGAGTTTTTGAAATTTTTCCAATGGATTGATGATGGCGTTTTCGACATAAAATTCCATACAAAAATTAGCTTCATAAATATCTCCTCGATGAATATGTTCAAGGATTTTTGATGCCTTTTCTAGGTAGTTTTCTTTAGAAATTCGTTGCTGAATTATAGGTATTTCTTGAGGTTTGATTCTTGACTCTTGGGTAGCAACTATTTCCTCAAAATCTGATTCCATTTCCTCAACGCACATATTTAGGTAATGAATTTCGAGCTCATTTCCTTTCAATAAAAATATTTTTTTGGGTTGAAAGAAAAACAAATCTGGAAAATCTAATCCATCAAAATTATTGGATTGTAAAATTTCGATGTTGTTTTTTAAATCATAGGACAAATAACCAAAAAGCCAGTCTTTTGCACTTTGCTGGTAGTGTTTTAAATCTTCGAAAGCATTGTGATAATCTGTTTTTATAGCTGTAAATGCGTCGACTGCAAGAATGCAATCGTAGCTTGAATAGTTTTGTTGATAATCGTTGCTATCCATAAAAACAACTTCTCGAAATTGTTGAGACCAAGTCAATAGTTGTTGCTTGAATTGGATTGGATTTGAATACTTTTATGAATCGAGGTTCTCAATGAAATTAGGGCTTTTAAAAAAACCAAAAATACAATAATTTTCAGTAATTTTTTTTTACATTTATGTTATAATTAACCCTTAATACTGTAAATAATGAAAACAATTACAATTATTATCCGAAGTTTAATTGGTTTTTTGCTCCTTTTTGTATCGGTTGGTTTTTTTCTAAAACTAATGCCAGAACCTGTAAATACGAGTGCTTTCAAGGCTTTTGATGTTGGGTTAGTTCCTGCAACCTATTTAATGCCGATAGCAAAATTTGTAGAGTTTCTTTGTGGACTGTCTTTTGTTTTGATTGTTATGTAACCCTAACGAGTATTTTAATTTTGCCCATCATACTAAACATTTTATTTCTTGATTATTACCTGACTCCTCAGGCTTTGCCAATTTCTATATTCTTATTTCTAGGCAACTTCTTTTTAATCTACAAACATTGGAATAATTATAAAAGTTTGTTTTCACTAAAATAATCTAGATTCTCACATCAATAACAAAACCCGCTCGAGAGAACGGGTTTTCTGTTTTTAAACTTATACTAATTAAACGTGTAGCGCCCTATTATCCGTCGCAGCCAAAGCAGCTTCTTTTATAGCCTCTGCAAAAGTGGGATGTGCATGACTCATTCTCGAAATATCTTCTGCTGATGCTTTAAATTCCATTGCGGTTACGGCTTCGGCTATTAAATCGGCACAACGAGCACCAATCATGTGAATACCCAAAACCTCATCCGTTTTTGCATCGGCAAGGATTTTAACAAAACCATCTAAATCTCCGCTGGCTCTTGCTCTTCCTAATGCTTTGAAAGGAAAACTTCCTGATTTAAATGCTACGCCCGAAGCCTTTAATTGTTCCTCTGTTTGTCCAACAGCCGCCACTTCTGGCCAAATATAAACCACTCCCGGAATTAAATTATAATTGATATGTGGTTTTTGTCCTGCCAAGATTTCGGCAACCATGGTTCCTTCTTCTTCGGCTTTATGAGCCAACATTGCACCACGAACAACATCGCCAATTGCGTAAATATTTGGAACATTGGTTTGTAAATGATCGTTTACTTCAACCATTCCTCTATCCGTAATTTTCACTCCAGCTTTATCTGCATTCAACCCATCCGTATAAGGACGACGTCCCACAGAAACTAAGGAATAATCACCTTCAAGAGTGATGGTTTCTCCTTTTGCATTTTCGGCTTGAACGGTTACGGTAGCCCCTTTTCGTTCTACCGATTTCACTTTGTGAGAAACGTAGAATTTCATTCCTTGTTTTTTGAGTACTTTGGTCAATTCTTTAGACAATGAAGCATCCATTCCTGGAATAATTCTGTCCATAAATTCTACTACCGAAACTTGTGCTCCCAATCGTAAATAGACCTGTCCTAATTCGATTCCAATGACACCGCCACCAATGATAACAAGGTGTTTTGGCACTTCTTTAAGTTTCAAAGCCTCAGTCGAAGTAATGATTCTTTCCTTGTCAATTTTAATAATGGTAGCGACGATGGTTTAGAACCTGTTGCAATTATAATATTTTTAGCCTCAATTGTTTCCGAAGTTCCGTCAGACTTTGCAACAGCAACATGGGTTGTGTCGACAAAAGAACCGGTTCCTTCAAGGACGGTAATTTTATTTTTATCCATCAGGAATTTTACACCACCCGACGTTTGGTCTACAACTGCCTGCTTACGAGCAATCATTTTCTCTAAATTCACTTTCACTTCACCAGAAACTTCGATTCCATGTTCGGCAAAATGAGCAATTTCGCTATAATGATGTGAAGAAGATAGCAATGCTTTTGATGGAATACAACCCACATTTAGGCAAGTTCCGCCAAGGGTAGAATATTTTTCGATAATAGCGGTTTTAAAACCCAATTGTGCGCAACGAATTGCTGATACATATCCGCCTGGACCAGAACCTATAATGACTACGTCAAATGAACTCATAAGTGATGTATTTTTGTTTTAGAGTTGCAAAATTAAGAAATAAAATGGCAAGGGCAATTTCAATTTTGTTTAATTACGGCTTTTTTATTGGATTTCTTGAAGTATGAAAAACTGAATAAATAATAACTTCATTTTGGAATATGGATTTCAAGTCCATAGTGGTTTAAGTAAGTCGAAAGTTTTAATGTCATAAAGTCAAACGAATGAATAGTGATAAAAGCTATTTATAATCAAAGACTTATGTTATTTTATCAGATTTCAAAATACGACATTATACCATAGCGATTACTTAGTTACTATTTTAGATTTAATTTTAAACCTCAATTACCGTAGTGTTTTTTACTTCGCTAATCATAAAAGTGCTATGAGTACTGCCAATATGATTTAATGTAGTCAGCTTGGTTACCAAAAATTCACGATACGCCTCCATGTCTTGACAACAATTTTAAGAATATAATCATAATCGCCACTTACGTGATGGCATTCGATAACTTCTTTAAGCTTAATGACATCGCTTTCGAATTTTGTCAAAAACTCTTTGGTATGCTGAACAAGCCTGATATGGCAGAAAACTACAAATCCTTTTTCGACCTTTGAGCGGTCAATCAAGACCACATATTTGTCAATAATACCTTCTCTTTCTAATTTTTTGATGCGCTCATAAACTGCGGTTACTGAGAGATCAAGTTTTAAGGACAGCTCCTTAGTTGTCTTCTTGCAATCATTTTGTAGCAAGAAAAGTATTTTTTTGTCAATCGAATCTAAAGTCATTTGCTGGAGGGGTTGAGTTGCTATAAAATCTAAAATAGATTCATTTTAATAGCTAATTTAGAAAATAAAATTATTTTAAACTAAAATTATAGTTTTATTATCTAAATAATTGCACTAGTATTGATTTATAGTCTAGTAAAATTGAAATTTGTATTATCAATCTTAAAAACCAAATACAATGAAATTCAATCCAGCCGACGAGATTCAAGATTTGCAATATTTTGGCGAATTTGGAGGTGTAAATCCGTCTATTTCTGATAGTTCAACTTATACCTTTTTATCAGCAAAAACTATGTTTGACACTTTCGAAGGCAATGCCGATGGTTGCTATTTGTATTCGAGACATTCCTCGCCTAGCAATTTGTATTTGGGTCAAGCACTAGCAGCGATGGAAAATACCGAAGCAGCTAATGTTGCCGCCTCAGGAATGGGAGCAATTACACCTGTATTTTTACAATTGTGTGGATCTGGTGATCATATTGTCTCGAGCCGAACAATTTATGGTGGTACCTATGCTTTTTTGAAGAATTTCAGTCCCCGATTAGGCATCAAAACCAGTTTTGTCGACATTACAAAAATAGACAAGGTCGAAGCGGCAATCACGCCTGATACCAAAGTTTTGTATTGCGAAACCGTGAGCAATCCTTTGCTCGAAATCGCCGATATTGCCAGTTTGGCAAAAATTGCAAAAAAACACAATATAAAACTGGTGGTCGATAATACTTTTTCGCCTTTATCCGTTTCTCCTGCAAAATTAGGTGCCGATATTGTTCTTCACAGTCTAACAAAATACATCAACGGAAGTAGCGATACACTTGGCGGAGTGACTTGTGCTTCACAAGAATTTATTGATAGTTTGAAAAATGTAAATCATGGTGCGAGTATGCTTCTTGGCCCAACAATGGATAGTTTCCGTTCAGCGAGCGTGATGAAAAATCTAAGAACTTTGCACATCCGAATGAAACAACACAGTCATAATGCGGTATATTTAGCTGAGCGTTTTGAAAATGACGGTTTAAAAGTTGTTTATCCTGGTTTGAAAAGCCATTCGGGTCATAATTTGTATGCCTCGATGATTAATCCCGAATATGGATTTGGAGGAATGATGACTTTGGATGTTGGAACTTTGGATAAAGCCAATAAACTGATGGAGTTGATGCAAAGTAGAAAACTAGGATATTTAGCCGTGAGTTTAGGTTTTTATAAAACCTTATTTAGCGCGCCGGGAACTTCTACATCTAGCGAAATTCCTTTAGAAGAACAAGTGGCGATGGGTTTAACAGATGGTTTAATTCGCTTTTCTGTTGGCTTAGACAACAATATCGAAAGAACCTACCAAATGATGAAAGAGTGTATGATTGAACTTGAAATTTTGTAGTTTATTTTAAAATAATAAATCCGTCCTATTCAAGTAAGAGGACGGATTTATTAGTGAATTTAGTTATACTGCTAATTATTTAAAAACAACTCCAAATTTTAATGCTTCAGCTTTAGCTTCGGGAATCAATTTTTTAAGATTGGCAATTCTGGTCGCATCTGCTGGGTGTGTGCTAAGAAATTCAGGAGGTTTATTTCCTCCAGAATTAGCCGCCATTCTTCCCCAAAATACGATTGCCTGCTCAGGATTATATCCCGCAATTGCCATTAATGTTAGTCCTATTTATCGGCTTCGCTTTCATGGCTTCTACTAAAAGGGAGCATCACTCCTACTTGAGAGCCAATTCCATAATACCGTTGCCACATTTCTTGGGTCTCTGCACTCTGATTTCCTGTTGCAACAGCAACACCAACTGCTCCAATTTGTTGCAATTGAGCGGCGCTCATTCTTTGTGCTCCGTGATTAGCCAAAGCATGAGAAACCTCATGTCCCATTACTGTCGCCAAACCTGCATCGTCTTTTGCAATTGGTAAAATACCCGAATAAACAACTATTTTTCCTCCTGGCATACACCATGCGTTAACTTCTTTGCTGTCTATTAATTTATAATTCCACTGATAATCCTTTAAATATCCAGCCTGTCCATTGGCAGCAAGCCAACGCTCGGCTGCTGTTTTAATTTTAGTCCCTACTGATTCGACTCTTTTAGCATCGGCAGTTCCAGATATTAGCTTATTTTCCTTTATGAAGGTGCCATATTGTTGAAAAGAGGAAGGAAATAATTGATCGTTTGAAACAAAATTTAAATTCTTTTTTCCTGTAAAAGGATTTGTGGCACATGATATAATGAACAAAAATGCGCCTGCCGAAAATAGTATTTTATTTTTTTTCATGTGCTGATATTTATTGATTTTTATCGGTCATGCTCCTTTCCTAACTAAACGAATTAAACAGATACAAAATCATGATTTATAGCTTATTTTCCAATGATGTGTAACTCGGTAAATTCTTTGTCAACAATTAGATAATTTTCTTTATCGAATGCTTTTTTATCAAATGATAATTTTTCATTATCAATTTCAATTTCTTTAACCTTAAACGGCAATCCAAAAAGATTTATTTATATTTGGAATAATTTGTATCGTATTTTCCCTCTTTATGCAGCTGAATAATAAGTTCTTTTTCCTTTCCAATGGTTTGAAATGATAAAAAGCTATACCTTCCCTTTTTGTAATCATAACCATCTTGAGCATCTTCATAAACCACCGATTTTTCCTTTCCTTCTTTGTAATAAACCTCTAATGTCAACTCATCAAAATCTAATTCGCCTACATATTGCTGTACTGGATATTTAGGAATTACGGCACCTGCTTTGACAAAAATTGGAATTTGGTCAAATTTAGTATCGATCCAAACTTCTTTTCCTCCATTGACCAATTCATTTGTCCAGTAATTATACCATTGCCCTCTTGGAATATACATTCTTCGTCCCAAAGAATTAGGTTCTAAAATGGGACAAACCAAAATTTGATTTCCAAAAATAAATTCATCATTTCGATAATGCGTTTGAACATCCTCTTGGTCATAATAAACCAATGGTTTCAGCATGGGAATTCCTTCTTCGATATATTGCCAAACATGGTATATAAATAGGGTAATAATTGATAGCGTAAGTTCACAAACTTTCGAGTAATGTCAATCACTTCATCATCAAAAGCCCAAGGTTCCTGATTGCCGTGATCGCCAGAAGAATGCGTTCTGCAAAATGGATGAAAAACGCCCAATTGAATCCAACGTGCATATAATTCGCCCGAGGGTTGCTCTGCAAATCCTCCAATATCAGAACCTGTAAATCCCATTCCGGAAATACACATTCGTTGTATTTGTATATTGGCAATCCATAAATGCTCCCATGACGCCACGTTGTCACCCGTCCAAGAAGACGTGTAGCGTTGTGCTCCAGAATAAGCAGAGCGTGTAATGATGAAAGGACGTTTTGGATAGGCAAATCTTTTCACACCATGATATGTAGCTCTTGCCATTTGTGTTCCGTAAATATTGTGTGCTTTCCTATGGCTACAAGGATTTCCATCATAATTATGGCGCACATCCATTGGAAAAGTTTTGTTAGGAACTTCCATCACAGCAGGTTCATTCATATCGTTCCAAACCCCTTTTACGCCAATATCTGAAATTAATTCCTTAAACAATCCTGCCCACCATTCTCTAACTTCAGGGTTCGTATAATCTGGGAAATTGCATTCGCCTGGCCATACTTTTCCTTTCATATAAGGCCCATCGGCTCGTTTGCAAAATAATCTTTTTCTAATGCTTCTTTATATACCGAGTATTCGGTATCGATTTTTATTCCTGGATCAATGATTACAACGGTTTTAAACCCATCTTCGGCTAATTCTGCGACCATTCGTTTTGGGTCAGGAAAATAGTCTTTGTTCCAAGTAAAACAACGAAAACCTTCCATGTAATCAATATCTAAATAAATCGCATCACAAGGAATTTGTAATTCTCTAAATTTGGCTGTAATTTCTTTTACATTACTTTCTGGAAAATAACTCCATTTGCATTGATGATAACCCAATGCCCAAAGTGGTGGCAGTTCTGGTTTTCCTGTTAAGTCCGTATAGGTAGTTACTACATCCTGCATTTGTGGCCCATAGATAAAATAATAATTCATCTCCCCACCTTCTGCCCAAAAGCTGGTCACATTTCTTCTTTCGCTACAAAAATCAAAAAAAGTTCGGAACGTATTATCAAAGAAAATTCCATAGGATTGCTTGTTTTGAAGCCCAATATAAAAGGGAACTACCTTGTATAATGGGTCTTGATCTTTGCTAAAAGCATATTGATCTGTGGCAAAATTTTCTAGGCGTTTTCCTTTCAAATTTAGCTGGGTTGCTTTATCTCCAAGACCATAAAAACATTCGCCATCTTTTGAAGCCTTACTCATTTTAATGATATTGCCTCCATATTCGTAGCTTTCCTCCCAATGAAAACCCAATTCGTCCTCTAAGATGACATTTTCTTTTAAATCAAAAATAGATACTCTCATATCTGCTTTTTGAATTCTACATTGTACTTTACTGGTTTTTACTTGGTAGTAATCCTCTTTTTCAGTAACTTCTAAAAAATTATATCCGTGCGAATGGCCTTTATCAATGGCATACGAAAAATCATTTGAAAAATACCCTTTTGCAGTATATCTAAACCGAATTAAGCTATCTCTTAAAACGGTTAATTTCAAAATTACGCTGTTATCAGTATAAAACACACCCGAATCTACTTCGTGTTTGTAAGTAATTATTTTCGAAGGATATAAGTCTCCTTTATATTCTAATTCTGTATTTGTAATCATTTCTTGTGTGCTAAATTTAATCTTAATTTTTTGGTTGCCAAAAATACAAAAATACTTTTTAAGCCTATATAAATATTGGTATTATTAACGAAAACGTTGTAATTAACTGCCTCAAAAACAAGAAACACCCATGCCATTTTTTAGATTTTTACCTTGCAGCAAAAAGCTGAAAAATGGAATAGAGTATTCAAGTAAATTTGATTTTATAAAAACGCATATACCGTTACGCTCAAAGGAGGTAAAAGCAATTCAATCGAATATTCCTTGCCGTCATAAGGCGATGCTTCGGCAGTTAATTTGTTTTGATTGACAACCCCGCTGCCTCCATAAATGGTTGCATCACTATTGAAAATTTCTATAATTTTTCCTTTTTTAGGCAAACCAATACGGTAATTTGGTCTCACAACAGGAGTAAAATTGCAAACAACGACCAAATCGTCTTTTGGTTTGTTCCCTTTTCGAATGAAAGACATTACAGCATTTTGATGATCCGAGTAGCTAATCCATTCGAATCCTTCTGGACTAAACTGTTTTTCGTGCAATGCTGGATACGATTTGTATAACGCATTCAAATCGGTTATTGTTTTTTTGATCCCTTCGTGAAACCCAAATTGTAATAAATGCCAATCTAAACTTCCTTCAAAATTCCATTCAGCACTTTGCCCAAATTCATTTCCCATAAACAATAATTTTGTACCGGGATGCGTGAACATATACCCATAAAGCAGTCGTAAATTGGCGAATTTTTGCCATTCGTCGCCTGGCATTCTTCCTGCAATAGATTTTTTGCCATACACCACTTCATCGTGAGAAAGTGGTAACATAAAATTTTCAGAAAAGGCATAAGTCATCGAAAAAGTCAAATCATTTTGATGGTATTTCCGATATACTGTTTCTTTTTTAAAATATTCTAAAGTATCGTGCATCCAACCCATCATCCATTTCATCCCGAATCCTAATCCTCCATCAAAAGTAGGTCTTGAAACCATTGGAAAAGAAGTACTTTCCTCTGCAATAGTCTGAATTCCTTCAAAATTTGAGTAAACAGCTTCATTAAAATCTTTCAAGAAGCTTATCGTATCTAGATTTTCTCTGCCACCATAGATATTTGGTTCCCATTCTCCGTATTTTCTAGAATAATCCAAATAGAGCATGGAAGCAACCGCATCTACTCGAAGTCCGTCTACATGGTATTGTTGCAACCAAAAAATAGCATTACTTATCAAAAAGGCTCTCACTTCATTCCGTCCGTAATTAAAAACTAAACTTTTCCAATCAGGATGATAGCCTTTTCTGCGGTCTGGATGTTCGAAAAGATTTGAACCGTCAAAAAAACCGAGACCGTGTGCGTCATCTGGAAAGTGAGAAGGAACCCAATCTAAGATTACTCCAATTCCTGCTTGATGCAGTTTATCGACTAAAACCATAAAATCCTGTGGTTTTCCAAAACGGGAAGTTGGTGCAAAATAACCGATTAACTGATACCCCAGGACGGATCGTATGGATATTCCATTATAGGCATAAACTCAACATGAGTAAATCCAGTTTCTTTGACATAATTGACCAAGTCTTCGGCTAATTCTAAGTACGTCAAAAATTTCCCTTCGGCATTTCGTTTCCAAGAGCCTAAATGCACTTCGTAAACCGAATAGGGTTTGTTTAAATCATTATGTTCCTTACGTGTTTCCATCCATTTTTTGTCTTTCCATTCGTAATTTAAATCCCAAATTACAGATGCAGTATGTGGTGGATGCTCACAATATAAAGCAAAGGGATCCGCTTTTTCGGTAATAATCCCTCCATTGTTAGATTGTATTTTGTATTTATAAGTCACTCCTTTTTCAATGCCAGGAATAAATCCTTCCCAAATTCCGGATGAATCCCAACGCACTTGCAATTGATGTTCTCCTTGAATCCAATAGTTAAAATCCCCAACCACAGAAACCGTTCGGGCTGATGGTGCCCAAACGGCAAAATAAACACCTTTAACACCATTTACTTCGATAAGATGTGCACCAAGTTTTTCGTATAATCTGAAATGTTTTCCTGCTTTGAATAAATCAATATCAAAATCAGTAAAAAGGGAATATGGTTGTACGTTGCTCATTTTTTTATGAATATAATTTTGTTGCTCTCTTTTTGTCTCTTCCAAAGCAGTCGAGAGATTTTTATCCTTTTCTTTAAATTTTAATCGAACCTTTGAAATTCAACTTCATTCTTTTGTCCTTTTTATAATCGTTGGATTTTAAACAAATGAAAAGGCAATTCATGGGAAAGTTCTACAAAATTCCATTCTTTGTCCCAAACATAGGTATTGCCTGTAATTAAATCGGTAACTTGAATAGGAATTCCTTTCCACAAATCGATTGGAAGTCTTACCATAGCCTGAATTTTATTAAATGCATCTAGATTTACAATCATTAAGGTCTCGTTTTGCCTATCTTCATCAAACTTGTAATAAGCCAAAATTTGCTCATTATTCGTTTCACAAAAAACAATATTGTTCGTTTGTTGAAGCGAGGTCTGCTCATTTCTAATCGTATTAATACGAGTAATTAATGTTGTAATCTTATTTTTTTTGTCCCAGTCCCATTGATAATATTCATATTTTTCAGAATCTAAATATTCCTCTTTTCCTGGCGCCATTGGTGTAGAAACCATATATTCAAAAACAGGTCCGTAAATTCCAACACTAGAACTCAATGTTGCTGCCAAGAAATATTTTTGCAGATGAACAGATTCATTCCCACTCTGCAAAGCATAAGGATTAATGTCTGGCGTGTTGGGCCAAAAATTAGGTCTATAAAATTCTTTTTGCTCCGTTTGAGTTAATTCCTCGACATATTCTATCAATTCTTTTTTAGAATTTCTCCAAGTAAAATATGTATAGGATTGCGTAAATCCTTGTTTTGCGAGTTCATTCATGATTTTTGGACGCGTGAAAGCTTCTGCTAAAAACAATACGTCTGGATGTTTCTTCTTAATCTCTGCAATTAACCAGCCCCAAAAGAAGAATGGTTTTGTATGTGGATTATCGACTCTAAAAATTTTAACATCACATTCCTCAATCCAAAATAACGCCACTTCCAATAGTTCTTTCCATAAGTTTTTCCAGTCGCTACTTTCAAAATAAATAGGCTGAATATCTTGGTATTTTTTGGGAGGATTTTCAGCATATTGCACCGTTCCATCCGGTCGCCACTTGAACCACTGAGGAAATTCTTTTACATAAGGATGATCTGGAGCAGCTTGAAGTGCGTAATCCATGGCAACTTCTATTCCTAATTTTTTTGCCTTTTTGACTAAGGATTTAAAATCAGCGATACTTCCTAATTGGGGATGTGTGGATTTATGACCTCCATATTGAGAGCCAATTCCCCAAGGCGAACCTACATCGCCAGGATTTGCAGTAGTAGCATGTTTTTTCCCTTTCGATTCACTTCGCCTATGGGATGAATCGGAGGAAAATATAAGGTGTCAAAACCCATCGAAGCCACTCTTGGCAATAATCTTTCGCAATCTTTAAAAGTGCCGTGTTTTCCTTCTTCGGCAGAAGCTGAACGAGGAAAAAATTCATACCAAGTACTGAATAATGCTTTTTTTCTATCTACATAAACTTTCAATTCTGATGATTTATTTTCTAAAAATCGAACAGGATATTTTTGAAAATTTGTCGCAAATCGATAGAAATTGCTTCTTGAACAGCCTTGTCATAATCAGATGCTGTGGCAAAATAAACCGCCACTTTTTCGAGATATTCTTTCTCCGAAGCATCTGCAAATTTCAAAACTGATTTTGCATATTCAGCCCCTTCCAGCAATTCCGATTTCACATGCTGATTGTCGTGAATTTTCCGCTCTGTTCCGTGTTGCCAGTTTAGCGCATAATCAACCCAACCTTCAACAAAATAAGAATAAAAACCTTGTTTCTCTACTTTAAATTCGGCTGTCCACACATCATTGTCTTTGGGATTCATCCTTACTTCTTGCCACTTCTTTTCACTTTCGTGTTTAAATTTGACACAGCATTCTACAATATCATGTCCGTCAGAAAAAACATCGGCGGTTACTGTTATTTTTTGTCCTACAACTCTTTTTATAAAATTAACGCCACCATCTATTTGTGGCGAAACATTTTCAATTACTATTCGGGTTTGATTTTGCATTTTATATTAAAAAAACGATTAAATTTAGTAAAACTATGGTATTAAACGGCAACAAAAATAGCACTAATTACTGTATTGTGTAGTTATCTGGGATAATAGCTCCTTTTTTGAAAACTACAATTCCATCTTTAATAGCATATAACTCATTCGAAGTACTTTCGAGATGCTTTCCTCCATTTATATATACATTATTGCCAATTCTACAATTTTTATCTACAATGGTGTTGCTAATAAAACAATTTTTGCCAATACCCATTAGCTGCCTGTTTTCCTTAACATCTTCATTCATATCGTCGATATTTTGATAAAAATCGTTCCCCATTACATAGCAGTTTTGAATAACAGTTCCCTCGCCTATTCTTGAACGAATTCCTATTATTGAGCGTTTTATTTCTTTAGCATTTATGATACAACCTTCTGAAATTAAAGATTTTTCAATTATGGTTTTATGAAATTTTGAAGGAGGCAATAGCCTTGGTCGAGTATAAATTTTATTTTCATTATCGAATAAATTAAATTGAGGTAAATCATCCGTTAAACCAATATTAGCTTCAAAAAAAGAATCAATATTACCAATATCTGTCCAATATCCTTCGTATTGATAACTCAATATTTTCTTGTTTCCAACGGCTTGCGGAATAATCTCTTTTCCAAAATCCTTAGTATTGGGGTTTTTCATTATCTCAACTAATAATTTTCTGTTGAAAATATAGATTCCCATCGAAGCTAAATAGTGTTTTCCCTCACTTTTCATTTGGTCACTTACATCCGATTTCCAATCTGCCAAAAGTTCTTGGCTGGTTTTTCGATAAAAGATTCAATGTAACTTTCAGCATTTGTTTTTAAAATTCCAAATTCTGGAGCATCCTTTTCGTTAACAGGCAAAGTTGCAATAGATATATCGGCTTCATTTTTTATATGTGCCTCAAGCATTTCGTTAAAATCCATTTGGTACAACTGATCACCAGAAAGTATTAAGGCATAATCGAAATCATGATTCAAAAAATGAGGCATACATTGCCGCACTGCATCGGCTGTTCCCTGAAACCAAGTTGGATTATCCGGTGTTTGTTCTGCGGCAAGAATATCGACAAATGCTTTGCTAAAAATACTAAAGTTATATGTATTTTTAATGTGAGCATTTAAGGAAGCCGAATTAAATTGAGTCAGCACAAACATTCTAAACATATCCGAATTCATGCAATTTGAAATAGGAATATCGACCAATCGGTACTTTCCAGCAATGGGAACTGCGGGTTTTGACCTAGTTTCAGTTAAAGGGTACAATCTAGAACCTTGCCCACCACCTAGAATGATAGCAATAATGTTTTTCTTTTTAGCTTTCATCTTTATTTGTTTTTAAATTATTATTGTTTTCTTAATAATCTGTATACGATACTAGTCCCACTAGTCATTTCTAAATTGAGTAGCAATTTCTACCAATGCCAAAATAATTTTTATATTAAAAATTTTATCATTCTCCACTACAAGCAGTTTGGGACTAAATTAAGCCTAAACCCAATTATTTTTAGCGTATGTTAGTGGCAATTTTATTTTTCAAATATAGTTTTTCCGTCTTTTTTCAACACCAGGTTTTCCCCTTTTCCTGTTAATTCATAATGGTTATTTTTATACCAAATTCCTGAAGCAGTTTTTTGTTCAACTAGTTCAATTTGTTTACCATCGTTTAGGTAAATATTCGCTTGATTTGTTGTGTTATTAAAAATCATATTAAGAGTTTCTCCTTTTTTATTTTTAAGAGAAGTTTCTACAATATCGTCTTTATGTTCAAAAACTACTTTTCCATCTTTTGTCAATTCCACATCATTTCCTTTTCCTCTCAATTCGTAATTTTCGTTTTTGTACCAAATTCCTGAACCAGTTCTTTGTCCAACTAAATCAAATGTTTCTCCATTGAAATTTACAGTTACAATATCTTTTGTGTTGTTAAAAGACATTTCTATTTTTTTTCCATTTTTATCAGTTGACGAATTTTTTACAATTTCGTCAGCAGTCTTTTTTACCGTTTCAGTTTTTGAAGTTTCTGCATTTTCTTGTTTTGGTGCTTCTTTACAAGAATTTACAACTAATGCTGTTAGCATTGCGATTGTCAAAATTTTCTTTGCCATTTTCTTTATTTCTATTCTTGCTTATTTTTTTTACATTTTTCCTTGTTAACACTAAAAATTGCCACTAACTGGTCTATTTGTACTAAAAAAAGGAAACTATTACCATATAATCATCTAGTTTACAGACTTATAGCCCTAGTTTTGTTTGAATTAAGTAATTGTCAATCGTATTGCCTTTATGTTTTTCTAAATTTAGTAAAAAAGTATCAAATAATAACAACAATGAAAATTTACTGAAATGATAAAAAAAAGTCCTTATTATATATAATTGTTGAAAAATATTAAATTTATAATACAAATGATAAACTTATCATTCGTATTTAAGCCAAACAGAAACCACAATTTCTAATGAAAATCAGACTAATTTGCCCGAACCGAGGCTATTTAAAATCTTAAAATTGATTCTCTTTAGTTCTATTTTTAAAAAAAATCTAGCGGTTGTTGACCAAACAAAGCACATATTTATCTAAATCTAACAAAATCAGAATTAATTTTTATCTTTAGCCGCAAAATTTGTTATAAATGGACACCCTAAAAACCATAGTATACTTCTCGATTTTTCGACATCCTCTAAAAATAGAGGAAATACATAGCTATACAAACTATACCGACACCAATCATACAACGAAAGAATTAGAATTTTTAATGGATAAAAAAATTCTCCAAAAGATAGATGAGTTCTATGTTTTAGGAAACGATATTGATAGCATAGCAAGACGATTAAAAGGAAATGAACAAGCAAAAAACGCCTTAGAAAAAGCTTCTAAAATGGCTCAATTTATTTCTAAGTTTCCTTATGTCGAAGCCGTTGCTATTTCTGGCTCTCTCTCTAAAGGATATTATGATGAAAATAGCGATGTCGATTTTTTTGTAATAACAAAAACAACCCGACTATGGGTTTGTAGAACATTACTGATGTTGTATAAAAAAATATTCCTTTTAAATTCTAGAAAACACTTCTGTATCAATTATTTTATTTCAACTTCCAACCTTGAAATCGAAGAAAAAAATAGGTTTACTGCCACCGAATTAAAAACCCTAATTCCGATGCAAGGAACAGCCATTTTCGAAAAATTTTATCTCAAAAATCTTTGGATTAAAAATTATTTTTCAAAATTTGAACCCAATTTATCACTTGTTCAAAATTCAAAGAAGCCCTTCATTACAAAAACAATTGAAGGTACTTTAAACAATCCTATTGGAGAATTTGTAGATTCATTTTTTAAGAAAATAACAACATTCAAATGGAAGTCAAAATTTAAAAACATTGGTACTGAAGATTTTAAAATAGCATTGAAATCGACCCAAAACATTTCAAAACATCATCCTTTAAATTTCCAAAAAAAAGTAATCTTTGCTTTGAATGAAAAATACAGAGAATTTCAAGAAACTCATAATATCGAATTAACTGAAGAATATGTCTAAAATACTATTTTCACATTCGTATTATTATCCACTCGACCCAAAGCAATGGAAAAACAAAATGCCTTTTCCTCCTTTGGGAACCTTGTATGCCGCTTCGTTATTGCGGGAGAACAACTATGAAGTATCGCTGTTTGATACCAATTTGCTGAATAATTCAGTTTCTATCCTTCCTGTTTTAAAAGAAAAAGAACCAAAATATTTAGTTATTTATGATGATGGATTTAATTATTTGACAAAAATGTGCTTGACAAATATGCGTCAGGCCTGTTTTGAAATGATTCAATTAGGCAAAAAGAACAATTGTATTGTTATTGTTTGTAGCTCTGACTCGACGGATCATTATACGGAATACCTTGAAAAAGGAGCCGACTTCATCATTCAAGGAGAAGGTGAAATGACCCTTTTGCAGCTGATCAATTCCCTCGAAAATAAAACTTCTTTAGAGCCTATTTCAGGCATTGTTTATAAAAAGAGGATGAAATTCAAATGAATCCAAAACGCTCCGTTTTAGTTAATTTAGACGAATTACCTCTACCTGCTTGGGATTTAGTCGATATGGCTGCCTATAAAAAAATCTGGAAAACAAGTAATCAAGAATTTACGTTAAATATCGCTACAACACGAGGTTGTCCGTACAAATGCAATTGGTGCGCCAAACCCATTTATGGCAATCGATACAATGCCCATTCACCGGAATACATCGTGAATCAAATAGCATTTTTAAAAGAAAAATTTGGAGTAACCCGATTTTGGATGTGTGATGATATTTTTGGGTTAAAACCCAATTGGGTTCAGGAATTCAATGCAGAATTGCACAAAAGAGAGCTGAAAATTCGCTATTATATTCAAAGTCGTGTGGACTTATTATTGAAAGAAGATACCATCGACGCGCTAGCCAATTCAGGTTTAGAAGAAGTTTGGGTGGGAGCCGAAAGTGCTTCGCAAAAAATATTAGATGCCATGGATAAAGGAACCAAGGTAGAAGAGATTTATGAAGCCACTCGACTTTTAAAGGAGAAAAATATTCGAGTTGCCTTCTTTTTACAATTTGGTTATTTGACCGAGACCCAAGAGGACATACGCAAAACCATTTCGATGGTCAAAGAACTACTGCCTGATAATATAGGTATTTCTGTTTCGTATCCATTGCCAGGAACTCCATTTTATGAAAAAGTCAAAGACGATTTAAAACTCAAAGCCAATTGGACCGATTCGGATGATTTTGAAATGCTATTCAACGGAACATACAACTCCAATTACTATCGAAAATTGCAGCGATTTGTTCATAAAGAATTTCAGAAAAGCCAAGGAATTCGGAATTTGAAAGAAATAATTTCAAATCCAAAAACCATTTCTATATCGAATTTAAAAACGATTGCAAAGTTGGGGTATTATATTCCGAGTGCTTTTTTGGACACTATTTTTTTAAAAAAATGGCAAGATGGAAAATAATTCTACTAAAAATATAAATCTTGGTTTTTCTTCAATTTACGAGGAATATGAAACTTTGAGCAAAGAAAACTATTGCGATATTTTTAGACGAAATGGCATAAGGAAGCATGTTGAACTATTTTTAAATCCAAAAGACGCCATTCTCGAAATCAATGCTGGTAGCGGAATTGATGCAGTTTATTTTGCTAAAAAGGGATATTCTGTTTTGGCCACGGATCTTGCGGACAATGCTGGAATTTATATTAATAACAAAATCAAAGAACAGAAAATTCAAAATTTAGAGTTTCAAAAGTGTTCTTTCAGTAATTTAAAAAGCATTGAAAATAGAAAGTTCAATCACATTTTTTCTAATTATGGCGGATTGAATTGTACTGAAAATCTAGAAGAAATTTTTAATCAATTTAAGGATTTGTTGCATCCAAAAGGTTTTGTTTCTCTTGTGATTATGCCAAAATTTTATCCTTGGGAAATGGCGACTATATTAAAAGGAAACAAAAATGCTTTTAGACGATTTAAAAAAAATAATACCTTAGCAAATGTTGGTAATTATTCCATAAAAACATTTTACCATACTCCAAAACAAGTAAAAATGGCAATGGGAGAGAATTTTACGCATATTAAGACTAGAAACATAGGAACTTTTTATCCATCGCTGCATTATCATTCATTTCAAAAACATCAAAAAACAATGCACTTTTTAATGCGTTTTGACACTTGGATAAATAACAAATTATTAATTCCAAAAGGGATAGGAGATTACTTTATTCTCACTTTCCAGAAAACAAATGAGCCATGAGTGTTATTTATTATAGCCAACCTAACAATGCTTTTTCAGATTTATATATAGAAGTCAGAAAAAAAGAAAATCGTTTTTATTCAGAAGAAGAAATTGAAAAACTTCCTAACATAAGAAAAAATCATCCACATCATGAGGAATGGCAATTGCGGAAGCAATCGGCTAATCGATTTATCAGTTATTTGGAGAAAAAAAATAAACCCTTAAAAATTCTTGAAATTGGGTGTGGTAATGGTTGGTTTTCACATTTAATGAGTTTAGTCCAGAATACACAAGTTATGGGTTTAGATGTTACTATTGCAGAATTAGACCAGGCTAATAAAGTATTTGAGAAGGAAAATTTGAGTTTTGTTTATGCTAATTTGTTTGAAAAAACACGGCTTAATGAAGAAAAATTTGATGTTATTGTTTTTAACAGCAGTCTGCAATATTTTGAAAATCTAAAAAGATTATTTAAAATTGTGGGAGAAATGCTTTCTAAAAATGGAGAGATTCACATTGTTGATTCGCCATTTTACAGAGGTTCGAAGATTGAAAAAGCAAAGGAAGGAACCCAAATTTATTATAAAAATTTAGGTTTTCCAGTCATGTCAAAAAACTATTTTCACCATAGTTTAAATAGTTTGGGAAAATATAAAATTATATATAATCCATTTTCTTTTTTAAATTATTTCAGAAAAGACAGTCCATTTTATTGGGTTTTAATCACAAGCAATTGAAAAATTATTCAAAATATATACTCTACTTCTTCCCAATATTGATATGGGCAATTGTTTATTTTGGTTTTTCATTTGATGGTTTGTATGGGCAAGATGCGTATGAATATTTACGTTATACAGAAGCATTAAAGACTTTTTTTATTACGGGCAAAAATCCGGGCGATTATTTTTGGGGGGTTTATTATCCTGTTTTTGGAAGTGTTTTGAGTTTTATAATCCCCAATATTGCATTGGCTTTACAACTAATTTCTGCTTTTTCTCTTGTGATTACATCCATATATGTAGACAAAATTATTAAATTAGTTTACAAAGAAAACACAAAGAGAAGTATCTCTTTTCTGTGCTTTACGCTTTCGCCTATTGTACTTATTCACAGTTTGTTAGTAATGTCCGATTGCTAACGTGTTGTTTTATTACTATTTCGTTTTATTCACTTTTGAAATTTTTAGAAACTTCCAAAACCAAAACTTTTTAATTGGAATTTCTTTCTGTTTCATTGCCATATTAACTAGATATGCTTCGGCTGTGGCTTTACTGCCCATCTGCATGGTGGTTTTGTTTCGAATATTGAAAAAAGAAAACTATAAATTATTGTTGTTTTCAAGTATAATCATTGTAGTAATTTCAATTCCTCATCTATTGATTCGATTGCAAAACAGTTTACAATTTCTGAACCATCAATGGTTGCGATCTTGGAATATTTTTAATTTGTTTCAAAGTGATTTTAATGTTGCTGAAGATGAAACTCGTAATCATTTTATCAATTTAATTTATATTGTTTTTCAAATTTCGCATCCCATTTTTTTATTTTTTGGGATAATCTTAAGTGGTTTCATTTTACTAAAAAGAAAATTTAATTTTAATAGGCATCAAAAATCCTTTTGGTTTCAATCCTGCTTTATGCACTGTTTTTAGGAGGAATTCCGTTTCAAAACAAACGTTTTTTATTGCTGACGTTTCCAATAGTAATTGTTTTTCTTTATCCCTATCTAAAAAGTTTTTCGAATGTTTGTACCAATCAAAGACTCGTATTTGCTTTTGTTTTTGTTATTCAAATTTCATTAGGAATCTATTTGGGGAAAAAGTTTATGATAGAAATTTGTTAGAAAAGAATATCTCAAAAGAGATGCAACACTACACAGGAAAAACACTTTATTCTTTTGATATCGATATTGCTTTGCAAGGAAGAAAAGTAGCACTTAATTATAAAAGTTTATACGTGGAAAGATATGCTCATTTTGAAAAAAATGCGTTACTATTAATTAACGAAAAAGAAATCTTAGATCATTGGAAAGGAGCAAATCCATTTATAAACTGGAGTTCGATTCGTGAAAAATGTGTTTTGCTTAAATTGAAAACCTATAATGAAGATTGGAATTTATATCAAATTCAAAGTGTCAAATAATGATTTGGATTAAAAAGAAATATGCTGAAATACTAGCCATAATTCCACAAAAAAAGCACAAAACCTTATTTGGCTTTTTTTTGAAAAATACTTTGTTTGGTATTTTAGACTTAGCCTCTATTGCATATTTAATTCCTATTATTGTACTGCTTTTTGATCATAAAAAGTTTGAATTAATCATAACTAAACTCCCCTTTTTTGAAGCATTATTGTCCGAAATAAGCATCCAAGTTTTTGCTGTTTTGTTTATCGTATTTTATTTTATCAAAATTATAATTCAAACAAAATTCAACACCTCACTATATATTTTTTTGTATGATTTATCAACAGATTTATCCATAGAAAACACAAATGAATTCATTAATAAGAGTTTTATACAGCATCAAAACATCAATAAAGGGCAAGTTTTGCAAAATGTAACCAATGTTCCTGAAGATTTTTCAATTCGGTATTTGCTCTCTATTATAAATTTAATTACGGAAGTAATCGTTTTGTCTATTTTAGTGTTGGTTTTGTTGTTTTTCTATTTTAAAATCACGGTAGTTTCTATGCTACTCTTATCTGGTTTTGCCATATTTATTTATTTTACCAAGCAAAAACAAATGACAATTATTAATTCTATTTATCTAAAAACTCAGGCAAAGTCAAATGCCGCTTTACTCAATTTAATAGATGGGTATTTAGAAATTAAAAATTCAGGCAACTATGCTTTTTTTCTCGAAAAGTTCAAAAAAGAAAAAGCAGTGCTAAATAATGTTACAGGAAAATTAGTCTCATATAATACAAACTATACAAAGTACCTTGAAATAATTTTAATAGTGAGCATCGTCGGATTTGTATTATTCAATTTTGAAAATAAAAACATCATTGTTGTGGTTTCGATACTTGGTGCTTCGAGTTTACGACTGATTCCTTCTATAAGCCGAATTTTGAATGCCTTAACTTTGCTTAAATCCTATAGGTATTCCGTAGATATTCTTTCAAAGAATAAAAGTTTAAATTTTACAGAAATAAAAAATAACACTTTTGATACCAGCATACAATTAGAAAACATCTGCTTTAATTATGATAAAAATTCTATTTTGAACAATGTAAACTTAACTATTCCAAAAGGGGCTTTTTTAGGAATAAAAGGAGATTCGGGTGTCGGAAAAACAACATTACTTTACTTAATTCTTGGAATATTAAAACCCAATAAAGGAAAAATTTTTATTGATGATTCCAAAATCGAAGCAACTCATTTTCTTTCATTTGCAAATTATGTACCCCAACAGCCCTTTTTATTTAACGGAACAATTATAGACAATGTTGTAATGGGGCAGCATCCATCAGCAATAAATTACGATTATATTTATCATTTATGTAAAAAATTAGAGTTGGATGAAGTCATAAAAAAATTACCCAATCAATATCAGACTGAAATTACACATGAAAGTTTGCGTTTTTCAGGTGGACAAAAACAGCGATTAGCACTTGTTAGAGCATTATACACCAAGCCTAGTTTGCTAATATTAGATGAAACAACGAATCAACAAGATAAAGAACTCGAAAATAAAATTTTTATGTTTTTGAAAGAATTAAATACAACTCAAAAACTAACCCTTATTTGTGTTTCCCACAATCCTGATGTTGATGTGTTTTTTGATTCGTCGTATCGAATAAAAAGTTAAAATGACAAAAAGACTGCTCTTTATACCACCAATGTTTCCTATTGACAAATCGGAAGATATTGTAGTACCATTCATCACTCATTTTACCGAGCAATTTGCTGAAAATACAGATGTAAAAGTGGATGTCATGCCCCTTATGTTTCCTCAAATTAAAAAATACAGTTTGGGTAAAGTGACGGTTCATCCTATTGGAAGTGGTTACAAAAAATCATTTAGAATTGTGCCTTATTTTATAATTGCTATCTTAAAAGGAATGCAACTCCAAAGAAAAAATAAGTATGATGGAATCCTTTGTTTTTGGTATCGTGAATGTGCTTTAATTGGAAAGGTTTTGAGTAGATTTTTCAATATAAAACTCCAAGTTTGGATGTTGGGACAAGATGTTAAAAAAGAGAATAAATACATAAAATTATTAAAATTGCCTGAAAATGAATTGATACTGTTGTCAGAACATCAAAAAAATATTTTTAAAGAAAATTTTAAACTTGACATCAAAACTATTGCCAATGTGGCGATTGATCGAAGCCGATTTCCTAACCTAAATCTGAACGAAAGACCAATAACAATTTTGGGCGTTGGAAATCTGAGTGTATTGAAAAATTATTCTTTGTTTGTTGATATTATTGATGATTTAAAAAAAGAATTCAAATCAATAAATGCTATAATTTGTGGGGGAGACACAGGTGAGAAGGGTAACCTAGAAAATAAGATTGCAACATTAAATTTATCTAAAAATATCAAATTGGTCGGTAGTATTTCACATAAAGAGGTATTGGAATATATGAATAATAGTGTTATCTTTTTACACATCTACTTTTGAAGGTGCTGGTGTCGTATTGCAAGAAGCTTATATTCGGGATGTCATGTTGTAAGTACTATTCCAATGGAAGATTCTAAATCATTAAAGACCTTTTTTTATAGTGAAGACAAAATAGCTTTGGGCGAAAAAATAAAATCTATTTTGAATAAACCAAATTCGTTTGAAAGAGTTGAAAAGTTTAAAATGGAAGACACCATTAAGACCGTTTATGATTCATTTTATACATAAATCACTTTAGCTTTTTGATGCCTTGAATTCTCTTCTTCTTAAGAATTTGAATTAGACTATTAGAAAATGTCCAGCCAAAAAAGTTGGGAAACTGGAGCAGTTTCAGAATTAGAGTATCTCTACTCTTTAGCGAAATTTCCTCAAATTTAATTATTTCCCTAAATTTTTTTAATTGATTTAAAAATGTTTCTCGTACAAGTTTTAAATTATTAATTTGCTTTTTCTCTATAACTTGAATCAAATAATTGTCCGTTAAAACACTTAAATAATGTTTGGCAATTTTCTCTTTTAATAGTTTATCCGAACTGTATTTTGTGGCAATGCCCAATTCTATTTCAAAAACGCTATGCCAATCTGTAATTCTTTTGGGCTCAATAGTTCTTCTGGTTATAGAAGAACCTCTTTTATGTATTTTTAAAAGTGATTTTTCTTCAAACGAAACCGTTTTGGCAACAAATAAGTGTTCAAACATAAAAGGCCTGTCGTCGAACCATAATCCTTTTTTGAAAACGATTTGTTTGGCTAAATGAGACTTAAACATTTTTGCCCATACATTTTCTGAAATGCCATGATTGAACATTTCATAAAGTAAATCCGTAGTTTGGGTAATTTCTTGATTTCTTGGTTTCCAGCCTGAAATCATTTCTGAATTGCCATTTTCATTAAAAATAGTGAACTTGCAAATCACTAAATCCGAATTAGAGGCGAGTATTTTTTTTAAACAAACTTCAATCATTTCAGTTTCCAACTCATCATCTGCATCTAAAAATGTTAGAAATTCTCCAGTAGCATTTTGTAGCCCAAAATTTCTTGCTTCACTATGTCCCGAATTTTCAATGGTAACTATTTTAAACAATACAAAATCGCTTCTGAATTTTTCTGCAATTTCTAATGAATTATCAGTAGAACCGTCATTAATCAAAACTACTTCTATGTTTTTATAAGTTTGATTTTTAACCGATAGCAAACACCTAGATAAAAAAACTCTTCATTATAGAATGTGATTATAATAGAAACTAATGGATGGTTATTTTCAAGCATTATTGGTAATATTTATTATTTTTTTAATAATTTGGCTAAGATTCCAATTCATAGCCTTACTATCTTTAGGCGGATTCCAATTGTAGTTTGACAGATTATCAGCAGTTACAACGATGCATAATGCATTCAAATTGTAAAACTCTGCAAAAGCATAAATTGCGGCACATTCCATATCGACGTGAGTTGCCCTTTTTTCAATAAAATAATCCAACAAAGATTTCGTTTCTCTAAACGGCGCATCAGTACTCCAACAAGTCGCTTCGGGTAAATTTAAATTTGATTTTAAATTTTTAAACCATACATTTTTGAGTGGTTCAAAACTATCTTTTGTTGAATAAAAGCGAGTGCAACCAACAGTCGAAAGACTATTGTTTACCCAAAAGACTTCTCCATTGTTTTCGTTTTTAGAGATTAAACCTGCCAATCCAACAAAAATAAAATTTTCAACACCCAGTTCACGAAGTTCTTCCAAAATTCCAACAACTGCGGGTGCTCCATTTCCAAATCCAGAACAAAAAATTAGATTATGATTTAGTATAAAATTCTGACCAATTAGTCCATGTACTTTTTTGATAAAAATCGTTTTTTTTCGGCTTATACCGTATTTATTCAAAGAAATAATGGCAGTTTTTGGTAAAATACTGAAATTATATTTATTGTTTTTCTTTTTCCATTGTACAATATCAGAGGCTTTTAAAACCGCACTTTCTTTTGAAAAACAGTCTGCTGATTGTTCGTTTTTTATCATAATAGTCTAATATGGAATTCGTAAAAATAATACTTTTTGCCAATTATTAATCATTACTGACAATCAAAATTGAGATGATTCTATCGGAGGATTGCGAATTAGATAAACTAAACCATAGACTTCAAGTTCGTGGGTTTGGTTTGCAGACTGAAAGTCTGTCTATTTGTGATACTCATCATAACCACGAATTCACAAATTAAAAATATAAAATGCCATTCACAACAAAAAAACTGCCCTTTTGAGGCAGTTTCCAAATTAAATAAAACCAAAACTTATAGCTTTACGAAAATATTAGTATAGTATTTTTTTCCTTCGGCATTTACTCTAATAGCAATTCCAAAATCTGTAAAATCACCAACAATATTTTCTTTGTGTGACGGACTTTTTAACCAAGCCTCGACTGCTGCTTGTGGTGTATTATAGTTGTAGGCAATATTTTCGCTTACTTTTTTAGCCCCTACAACTTTAATAATGTCTTCTGAACGAGCTACAAAATCATTATGATTCACTACATTATTAGCAATCATATAATTGTCATGTTGCTCTGACTTTACTGAAACATAATTAATCTTTCCTAATTCCTTTAATCCCAAACTAGTTCTATATGAATTAATTAAATTCATTGCCTCTATTTCATTTGAAGTATAAGAATAGTCAACTGTTTTTAATGCAGTTGCAGTTGTAGCAACGGGTGTTTCTGAGTCATTTGTTGAACAGGAGTTCATAGTGAATACAATTGCAGCTAGCAATAGTACACGAAGTAATTTTGCTTTCATGATATTAGATAGTTAAGTTTAAAGTAGATTGTGGGGCAAACTTCTTTAGATTATTATTAAGAACTTGTTGTTGTTTTATTTCTTGGATAAATGTACAACAATTATCGTTTAAAATACAAATAAAATCGACAAAATACACAATATAATTTTATTTATATGTATAATCATACAAATTAGTTTTTTACGTACGTATAAAATTATTTGGCAGAATAAAATTAAAAATAGTGGCTTATTTCGAAAAAAGAGTGCTAAAAAATGAATGTCAATAGCATAGAGAAATGAGAATATAAAAAACAATAAACCCTGCAAGAACAGGTCAAACGCATTAAAAGTTGAACAAAGATAAAAGATAATGATTATCCCAACCTGCTATTTTACGTTTTCTTCTGACGCTCTTCTTTACAGGACTAATTGTTTCATTGAGCAGTATTTTTAATGATAATTTCAAGACTGACGAAAAATTTTGTGCCGCGTTTTTATGTCTTTTTCTACTCTTATCTTCTCCAAAGGAAACGTCTAAATGCCAATGTAAATTGTTTTCAATTTTCCAATGTGAACGAACAGCATCCGCTATTTTCTTGGCATCACAAGGTAAACTTGTTATATAAAACCGAGTTGATTTCTGTGTTTTACCAGTTGATTTTATAAACCTTTCACTTTCTATTTTTGCAATAGATTGTAATGAATTCCATTTAGTTGGATTTAATAAATGACTCAAATCATCCATCACAGTACAAGTCCTTTTTTCTACCCTTCCGCTACCAACTTCCTCGGTTATATAAATTTTTGATTTGTCTTTTGAGGGAATCAAAAAAGCACTTTCAATATCTTGATATAATTCTTTTTGGTTTTCTTTTACCGCCAAAATATAATCTGCCTTTTGTTCAATAATCACTTCTGCTATATCTGTTTGACAACCCATTGCATCTATGGTAATAATAGCATTTTCAAGGTCTAACACTTTTAAAAGTTCTGGGATTGCCGTAATTTCATTTGATTTCTCTTCTGTTTTAATTTGACCTAAAAAGATTTCGTTTTCTGTAGAAAAAGCACTTACCAAATGAATGGCAGACTTCAATCCAGATTGCTTAGAACCTCGAACTGTTTTGCCGTCAATTGCCACGACACCCTTGTAATGGTTAGATATTGATTTAATCCAAGACACGAAATGTTCTTCGAAAAAAGAGGGTTTTAGCAAAGAGAAAAAACGATTAAACGTGTCGTGAGAAGGAATCCCGTTTTCTAAATCTAAGATAGTTTCCAAAAACTCACGCTTAACAATGCCGTAATCTTCAATTTCTTCCCAAGTTTCTGCCCCGCATATGACGGCAAGTATGGTTATGAAAACAATATTTTCCGAAGGGTGTAATTTTTTTCTGTTCAATCTAAAGTCTGGAATAGTTTGAGCAAATATAAACAATTTGTTTTTTAATTTCATATTAAGCATCTGATTATCAGATAAATATACAAAATTTAATTTGCTAAAACAAATTTAATTCGTTGTATTTCAGATGGTTATATTAAAAAAATCATTTTAAAATTTAATGGTTTTTAATGCGTTTGACCTGCTGCAAGAACGGCAAGGTTTATATCTAATATTGTATGTGAAGAATAATTAAATCTTTAACAATTTTAATACTTTTTCAAGTTGCTCCTGTTTTGAAATAGTAGAATTATCAAATTCCAGCGCATCCTTTGCCTTTACTAGTGGAGAATCCTTTCGATGTGAATCAATAAAATCGCGTTCCTCGATATTCTTTAAAACAGAATCAAAAGAAACCTTGTCGCCCTTCTCTATCAATTCTTTATACCGTCTTTCGGCTCTTGTATTTGCGCTTGCATTCATAAATATTTTGAGCTCTGCATCAGGAAAAACTACAGTTCCAATATCTCTGCCGTCCATAACAATGCCTTTGTTTTTTCCCATTTCTTGTTGTTGTTCAACAAGTTTCGATCTTACTTGAGGTATTTCGGCTACCTTGCTCACATAATTAGAAACTTCGATAGTTCTAATTTCTTTTTCAACATTCACATCATTCAAATACATTTCAGCAAAACCCAAATCTGAATTAAATTTAAAAACTAATCTTATGAGATTTAAACTAGTAATCAAAGCTTCTTTGTCAAAAAAATCTTTGCCAATATAGTTCTTTTGCATAGCATATAAAGCTACTGCGCGATACATTGCTCCTGTGTCAATATAAACGTATCCTAAATGCTTTGCCAATTCTTTTGCCAAGGTACTTTTTCCTGTCGAGGAAAATCCATCTATTGCTATGGTAATTCTTTTGTCCAAAATTCAAAATTTAAAGTTCTAAAATAATCATTCCTGAAAGTTAATAGTCAAACCAAATAAACTTGCATTTCCTGCCAACGTATATCTCGAATAGGAATAATTAAATTTCAATTTATTCAATTTTAATCCAAAACCAACTGAAACTCCAGAGAAATTTCGTTGATTCAAAATTAGTAATTCTTTTGCACGTCTAAAATTATATCCCAATCGAATATTAAATGCTCTTTTAGGAAAAAGTTCTACTCCAAATATGGCGTGTTGCAAAGCATTTCCAAATACAGACGTCTTTTTTGATTTGAAGTTCCATCAAGCGACACATTAACTTGATTAGGATTAGAAAAAGAAATGTTCCATTGTTGCAAATTATCTAATGTAAGATGCCATCGAATGGGCACGTTTTCTAATTCCTGCGAAACTCCTGCCATTATTTCGAGTGGCAATTTTTCATTTGTACCTGAATAAGTGGTAAACTGCGTGCCCAAATTTCTGACCACAAAAGCCCAATTAATGTCATTTGCCTCATCTATATAAATGGCACCAAAATCGATTGCTCCACCAAAAGAGCCATACTTCTCAAGTGTAGAGGAAATCAATTTTGCATTGGCACCCAAATACAAACTCGAATTGGGAACATTATAAGCATACCCAAAAGAAAGTGCCGTTTCTCCTCCCGTAAATGCAGACGTAGGCTGTCCATTTTCATCATAACCCTCAAATTTACCGTAATTTACATAGTTAATTCCCACTTGAAACGTTGTAAATGACGGTCATAAGTATAAGCATAGGAAGCGGTTCCATAAGCAACTGCTCCATAATAATTGCCATAATTTAGTGCTAAATGATTATCCATATCCGCATTTATTGTTGCCGGATTAAAATTAGCTTGATTTACATCCTCATCATAAATTGTAATTGTCTTTCCTCCCAAAGCGGCTTGTCTTGGCGATGTTACCAAGTTAAGAAATTGGTAGGCATACTTCCCTCCTATTTGACCATAAGATATGGTACAAAGCAAAATAACAAACCAACTAAAGGATTCTTTCGCATACTTAAAAAGCTATTCTGCATACTAAAACGCAAGTGCGAAGATAAAATTATAATGGCATAAATTCCTTTTTGCGCTCGAAGTTTTAGAGTAATTCTATAAATGAACTCCCCAGAACTAGAAGTTCAAGAAATTAAACCCAAGGGATTTAATAAAAAATTCCATCTCAAAAATTTTGCGATGGAATTTATTTTATGATTCAAATTATGCTTAAAGTATTTTCGCGTTTTTCACTTTCTGATCTGTGATGGCAATTTTCAAAACATCGCTCATTTCCTTGACATAATGAAAAGTTAGTCCTTCGATATATTCAGGCTTTATTTCGTCTATATCATTTTTGTTTTCCTGACACAAGATAATCTCCTTGATATTAGCTCTTTTGGCTGCCAAAATCTTTTCTTTTATTCCTCCCACAGGCAATACTTTTCCTCTCAAAGTAATTTCTCCCGTCATGGCTAGACCCTTTTTGATTCTTTTTTGAGTCAATACAGAAACTAAGGAAGTCAACATCGCAATTCCTGCACTTGGCCCATCTTTTGGGGTTGCACCCTCGGGAACGTGCAAATGAATATTATATTTTGATATTATTTCAGGTTTTAAACCCATAAGTTCCACATTAGCTTTTATATATTCTAAAGCTATCGTTGCCGATTCCTTCATAACAGTCCCCAAATTCCCAGTAATGGTCATTGTTCCCTTACCCGGAGAAATCAAGGATTCTATAAAAGAATATCTCCACCCACACTTGTCCAGGCCAATCCTGTAACTACTCCGGCAACATCATTACTTTCATATTTATCCCTTTCTAATCTTGCAACACCAAGAATTTTTACGATGTCTTCGTCGCTGACTTTCTTGTTGTACCCCTCCTCCATCGCAATTGATTTGGCAGCACTTCGAATCACTTGGGCTATTTTTGCTTCCAAGCCTCGAACACCAGACTCACGTGTATATCCTTCGACAATTTTTTCTAATTGCTTTTTTCCAATGGCCAAATCCTTGCTGGTCAAACCGTGCTCTTTCAATTGACGTGGAAACAAATGCTGACGAGCAATTTCTACCTTTTCTTCAATGGTATACCCCGACATTTTAATAATTTCCATTCGGTCTCTCAATGCGGGTTGAATTTCGGACATATTATTTGAGGTCGCAATGAACATCACTTTTGATAAATCATATCCCATTTCTAGAAAATTATCATAAAAAGAATTATTTTGCTCTGGATCCAAAACCTCTAATAATGCCGATGAAGGATCGCCTTGATGACTGTTTGATAATTTATCAATTTCGTCTAAAACAAAAACTGGATTTGAGGTTCCTGCCTTTTTCAAACTCTGAATGATTCGCCCCGGCATGGCACCGATATATGTTTTTCGATGGCCTCTAATTTCGGCTTCATCCCGCAAACCGCCAAGCGATATACGCACATATTCTCTTCCTAAAGCTTCGGCAACTGATCTTCCAATAGATGTTTTACCAACTCCCGGAGGGCCTGTCAAACAAATAATTGGGGATTTCATATCGTTCCTCAATTTCAAAACTGCCAAATGTTCAATCATTCGTTTCTTCACATCTTCTAAACCAAAATGATCTCTATCCAAGATTTTTTGAGCACGCTTTAAATCGAAATTATCTTTAGAATAGTCGTTCCAAGGCAGTTCTAAAAACAAGTCTAAATAATTTCTTTGAATGCCAAAATCAGGTGCTTGTGGATTCATTCGGCGCATTTTAGCCAATTCTTTCTCAAAATGTGCTTGGGTTTTGCATCCCATTTCTTGGTCTTGGCTTTCAAACTCATTTCGTCCATTTCCTCTTCCTGCGAAACACCACCCAATTCTTCCTGAATGGTTTTCATTTGCTGATGAAGGAAATATTCTCGCTGTTGTTGATCTAAATCAAAACGAACTCTCGATTGAATATCATTTTTTAATTCGAGTTTTTGCAGTTCTAAATTCATATAACGAAGCGTTTCTAGCGCTCGTTCTTTTAAAGCATTAATCGATAATAAAGTTTGCTTTTCCTCTACCAATAAGTTCATATTAGAAGTCACAAAATTGATTAAAAACGATTGGCTTTCAATATTTTTGATGGCAAACGTCGCCTCAGTCGGAATGTTAGGGCTTTCCTTTATAATTTGAATTGCCAATTCCTTGATTGAATCTGTAATTGCTAAAAATTCGGTGTCCAACTTTCCAGGCTTTTTTTCAGCAACTTCTCTAATATTTGCAGTAATATATGGCATTTCTGAGACTACCGAATCGATTCGAAAGCGCTTTTTCCCTTGAAGAATAACAGTCACATTCCCGTCAGGCATTTTTAAAACCCTTAATATTCGAGCTACGGTGCCTATTTTATGAATGTCATTTTTGTAGGATCCTCAATTTCTTCATTTTTCTGAGCAACTACACCAATAATTTTTCCTGCTGCATAAGCGTCATTAATCAATTTTATAGATTTATCGCGTCCAGCCGTAATCGGAATTACTACTCCTGGAAACAAAACCATATTTCTTAAGGGCAAAATAGGAAGGCAATTTGGCAATTTTTCATTGTTCATTTCCTCTTCGTCTTCAGGAGTCAATAAGGGAATTAAATCGGTCTCTGAGTCGAATTCTTGAAGTGACAAATTGTCAAGTGTAAGTATTTTATGATTTGGCATAGGTTTATTTTAGTCTTTTTGTCATTATTTTGATTCAATTATTTGGTAAATGTAGGGTGTCAATGCAATATTATTAAATAAAATCGATGTACGAACCATACTATTCGCTTAACGGTAAAGAAAGACAATCATTATGCCAAAGCCAATCCCAAACCCATGATTTCCTTTTAAAATTAAGGATTCGGAAGTTCAACTTTTTAGGCATAATTCTTTTTTAGGGAAAGTTACGAAAATTATTGGCATTAAAAATTGGCAGGAATTATTCTACATATTCTGTTTTCTTGATAAAATTAAGCATAATGTAGCCCAGCAAAAAGAAAATAGCCAATATAAAAATAGAATTTCGCATCGAATGTGTTATCGAGCCCACAAAACCAAATATAAAAGTTCCTAAAACAATGGCAATTTTTTCGGTCACATCAAAAAAACTAAAGTAAGTCGTGTGATCTTCGGTTTGGGGTAATAATTTAGAATAAGTGGAGCGTGACAAAGATTGAATTGCGCCAAGCACCATGCCTATGGTACCACCAAGTGAGTAAAACTGCAAATTGATATACTTACTATCCTTATCTAATAAGTAGGCGGCAAACAAATTAATCCCCAAATAATAATGGTCAGTTTTAATGTTTTGATGTTTCCTATTTTTTCGGAGATTCTTGAAAAAACATAAGCCCCAAAAATGGCCACTAATTGAATCAATAAAATAGTGATTATCAATTGACTGGTTGCAATTCCCAATTCAATTTTTCCGTAAATTCCAGCCAACAAAATAATCGTCTGAACTCCAATGCTATAAAGAAAAAAAGCCATTAAAAACTGTTTTAAAGACGGTAACTTTTTTAAACTCGCCCATACTCCTTTCAATTCGGTTAATCCTTTAAAAATAAAATCCTTCCTATTTTTTTTGTTGGATATAGTAGAGGGCAAAAAATAAAATGTTACTTGTGCAAAACCCATCCACCAAATGCCAACAGATAAAAATGAAATTCTTGCAGGTAATGTTGGGGTCAGAAATTCCATACCATTCCGGTTTCATTACCATCGTCAGGTTGAAAGTAAGCAAAATTACTGAGCCAAAATAGCCCAGCATAAATCCCTTTGCACTTACTCTATCGTGCTGTTCTGGAAAAGCAATTTCTGGCAAATAGGAATTGTAAAAAACAATGCTTGACCAAAAACCAATACTGGCTAAAATTGTTGCCAAAATCCCAATCCACAAAGTATCTTGTCCTTTAAAAAAGAATAATCCCATCACAGAGAGGGAACCTAAATAACAAAAAAACTGCATAAATCGTTTTTTATTTCCCACATAATCTGCGATACCAGATAAAATTGGCGATAAAAAAGCCACTATCAAAAAGGAAAAGGATAAGGAATAAGATAATAATGAACTGTTGGGTAATGATGTTCCCATAAAATTGACGACTCCTCCATTTGCACTAGTAACAGACTCATAATAAATTGGAAATACGGCCGTGGCAATTACTATGAATAAACTGAATTTGCCCAATCATAAAATGCCCAAGCATTAATTAATTTAGGACTTCCTTTTGGTAAATTTTCCATTTGTGCTATTTTATTGATTCAAATATAGCTAAAAACAAGGCATAAAAAATCAATTTGCGTTGAAGTATGTAGGTCAAAAGTTTTAATCTCATAAAGTCAAACGAATGAACAGTAATAAAAACTATTTATAATCAAAGACTTATATTCTTTTATCAGATTTCAAAATGCGATATTGTACCATAGCTATCACTTGTTTAAAAAAAAAATACCAAGAATTTAAATAAAATTCTTGGTAAATTAATAATTTTAAACACTTAAAATCTATGCTTCTTGACTGTTTAACTTGCTGTTTTTACGACTAAAACCAAAGTAAATAGAAAGTCCGATGAGCAACCAAATTGTGAAATAGATCCAATTCCATACACTTAATTCTGCCATCATGTACAAACAACAAATTAAACCCAGTAATGGAATTAGAGATAAATTTTCTTTATAAGACCAAATCGTCAATCCAAATAAAACAATCAAGAATATCCAAATTGGAATTTTATGTTTAAAAAGGCTAAAACCACTTTCATATTTCAAAGAATGATCAATAGGCAATGAATCTACCACGGTTTTATACTCAGCTTCATCAGCTTGAAATCCGCTCAAAACCGCTTCTAAATCGTCTGAAACAACTTTTTTATCCTTATAATTGCTTGAAATAAAATCAAAAACTTCTTTTGATTTTTCCTTATCTAAAGATGTAACAATAGCTTCTGGCGAATTAATTTGCTTCTCGTTTGTCAAGAAGTTCATAGTTGGCGCCTTATTGTATCCAAAAGAAAAAACAAGTCCAATACTAATTAGCAATGGCATAATATATTTAGAATTCACATAAGGCGTTTTAAATTTTCCTCGGGGAATATCTTTCTTATTTTGCAACACTAAAACTCCTGCACACACTAAAACAAAAGCAAATAAAGTTCCAATGCTACATAAATCTGTAACCATCGTCAAGTTTAAAAACAAAGCTGGGACAGCAACCACAAAACCTGTAACGATAGTTGCATAAGAAGGTGTTTTATATTTTGGATGTATGGTCGAAAATTTCTTTGGCAATAGCCCATCGCGACTCATACTCATCCAGATTCTTGGTTGTCCCATTTGAAAAACCAACAAACACTTGCCATGGCAATAACTGCACTTACAGCAATAATTCCCGACATCCATTTTAAGTTTAGTTTATTAAACACAAAAGCCAATGGATCGCCTACATTTAAGTCAGCATAATTGACCATTCCTGTTAGAACAAGAGCAATCGCAATATACAAAATTGTACAAATAATAATTGCCCACATCATCCCTCTTGGTAAATCGCGCTGCGGATTTTTTGCATTCTTCGGCAGTTGTAGAAATAGCATCAAAACCAATATATGCAAAGAAAACCGCCGAAACTCCTTTTAAAACACCACCAACACCATTTGGCGCAAACGGATGCCAATTTGCCGTATCTACATAAAAAATTCCTACGGCAATAACCAAAAGTACAATACATAATTTGACAACAACCATCAAATTACTGGCGTTTCTAGATTCTTTCATCCCGCGATACACCAATGCTGTAATCAATATAATGATTAATAATGCGGGTAAATCTGCAACAAAATGAAATCCTGCCAAAGTAGGCGAAGTCGTCCAAGCAGTATAAGAAACTTGGAGATTAGCACTTAAATTTTCGAAAGATTTTCCTCCATGCATCAAAGCAGTAGCGTCTTTAAATCCGTTCGAGGCGGTTAAATAATCCATTTGTATCCACTGTGGCAAATGAATCCCACCGCTTTCGAGCAAACCTGTAAAATAATCACTCCACGAAATCGCAACGGTTATGTTCCCGATGGCATATTCCATAATCAAAGCCCAGCCAATAATCCATGCTATAATTTCACCAAAGGCTACATAAGAATAAGTGTAAGCACTTCCGGAAACGGGAACCATCGAGGCAAATTCGGCATAAGCAAAAGCAGCAAAACTACAAGCTATAGCGGTAAACAAGAATAAAAATATTACTGCTGGACCTCCATCGGCACTCGCTTTTCCGATGGTACTAAAAATTCCCGCACCAACAATAGCCGCAATTCCAAAAGCGGTCAAATCACGTGCCGTTAGATGCTTTCCTAATGCATTGTGCCCATCGGTTTCGTTCTTTTCGACTTGTTTTAAAATATCCTGAACTGTCTTTTTCTAAATAAACTCGAGAATGCCATATTGCAAATTTTATCGTTAAAAATTAATATTATGTAAATTTTACAAAATTATTTTATGAATAATGTAAAATTTATTCTGAAACCAAATATATAAAACAATTTTAAATTATTGAATTTTAGCTTAATTATTTTATTTTAATAGGTATAGGCGTTTAAGCCACACTTGATTTTGTTGATATTTTATCGTTTTTGACCATTCTTTTGACCAACACATTGAATATTGTATCCATATTTGACCTTCTATTGTATCTAAAATGATATTCATTCAGATAATCTTGTATATGTTCTTTACTACAATGATGATGTATTCCTCTGAGCCAACCTTTGATGTTCATTATATGAATATGTAACTCTTTAAAGTTTTTCCCATCATTAGAATCTAGTTGTTTTAGATTCGGAAACTCTTTTTTTAGTGGACTATATCCCCTCCATTTATCTGTAATTATAGTTGCTTCTTTTGAAATATATTTTCTCAGAAAAGCACCTAATTCATTTGCAGAAGAATGCTCAATAACTTCAGCATAAGCTCTACCAACTCCATCATCTAAAACTTCAACAGCTAGAACAATAAGCTTTTTTAATCCTTTACTTCTGCCTCTTTTATCTTCTTCTGGACCACCAACCATAAACTCGTCAACGTGAATTGTCCCTGTTAATGGGTAATTAAGACTACTTTTCATAGCTTGTTGTATCTTTAATTTAAAAGACCAACATGTTTTTTGTCGAAGTTCAAACTCGGAACTCAACTCCAAAGAAGACATTCCTTTTTTCTTTGTACTTATTTTAAAGACGATATGAAACGCAATCAATATTGAAATTTTAGTTTTCCAACATAGTCCCTGTTGTTGGACTTCATCATATCTACATTTAGTACATCTTCTATTATATGGATTTTTACCGTTACAAAATTTATCGTTTTGACATCTTTTACAAACAAAACCATTTTCCCATTTTATTTGAGAAAGATAATCTAAACAATCATTATCGTCTTTAAATCGTTGATTAAATTTTATCGAATTCACTCCTCTGAAAATATTTGAATCTGCCATTTGGCAAAAATAATCTATTGCGACCTAAACGCCTATACCTATATTTTAAAATTAAAAATTCAAAAAATTATTACAAAAATGAATAGTTTTAAGTGATTTTATAATATAATTTCGACTTACTTACTTCAAACAAGTTCTCAAAATAGTTGCTGGATGAAGTGCTTTTCTAGTAGTTCCATCAAAAATTTGATGACGACAACTGGTTCCTGCCGCTTGCAATTATCGTTTCAGTAGCTGTCGAACGAATTTTAGGAAATAAAGTATCTTCTCCCATTTGCATACTGATTTCGTAATGTTCCTTTTCATACCCAAAAGAACCTGCCATTCCGCAACAACCCGAATTATAAATTGTTACCGAAGTGTTTCTTGGTAAGTTTAGCATTACAAAGGTAGCGTCAATAGCACTCAACGATTTTGGTGGCAATGTCCGTGAATCTTTATATTTTTTTTAACCTCAGAAAATGAATCGGAATTGATTAATCCAGAATTGATTTCTTTTTAAAAAATTCCTCGATGGTAAATACATTTTCAGAGAGTTTCTCAGCACTTTCCTTGTCCTTAGCCAGTCGAATATATTCGTCCCTAAAGGTCAATATCGCTGAGGGTTCTATTCCTACTAAAGGTGTATTTTCGGAAATTATATCCTTAAAAATCGCCACGTTTTTGTTGGCAATATTCTGCGCCTCTTCAAGAAAACCTTTAGAAATGTAAGCTCTACCACTTTCTTCATGATTTACTATTTCAACTTTATACCCTAGTTTCGTCAATAATTCATAAGTGTCAATTCCTACTGAAACATCGTAATGATTTGTAAATTCGTCACAAAACAAATAGACTTTTCCGTTTGCAAATGACTCCATTTTCTTATTTGCTATTTGGTTTTGATACCACTTCTGAAAGTCATTTTTGCCAAATGAGGAATCTCTCTTTTGGGAGCAATTCCCATCATTTTTTTGACAAATCCTTGGTTTAAAACCCAATTTGTAATCCTAGGAAATACACTTCCCAACGCATTCAAATTAGAGTTGTTAGCAAAGATTTTGTTTCGAATAGAAAACCCATTCGCTTTTTGATATTGATACAAAAACTCCGCTTTCAAAGCCGCGACATCAACATTACTGGGACATTCGCTGGCGCAGGCCTTGCAACTTACACACAATTCAAAAACCTGATACAACTCTTTATGATTAAATTTGTTGTCTTTATCAGAATGTGTCAAATATTCTCTTAGCGTATTCGCACGAGCACGAGTGGTATCTTTTTCGTTGCGAGTGGCGCGATAACTTGGGCATAATGTGCCTCCAGCCGAAGGCAATTTTCTGCAATCTCCGGATCCATTGCATTTTTCCGAAGCTCGTAAAATCCCCAAGCTATCCGAAAAATCCTGAATTGTACTAATTTCGGGTTCTACTCTTCCTGCTTCTACCCGAAGGTTTTCATCCATTTTTGAAGCATTCACAATTTTTCCAATATTCAAAATAGCATTCGGGTCAAACGCTGTTTTTATTCGTTTAAGCAATTCATAATTTTTATTCCCAATCATAAACGGAATAAATTCGCCTCGAACGATTCCGTCTCCATGTTCCCCGCTTAGTGAACCTCGGTATTTTTTAACCAAATGAGCAACTTCGGTTGCAATGGTTCGAAAAAGCACCAAATCGTCTTTTTTCTTTAAATTCAAAACCGGTCGCAAATGCAATTCGCCTGCTCCCGCGTGGGCATAATAAATAGCTTCTTGGTTGTGTTTTTTCATCATTGCAGCAAATTCTGCAATATAATTGGGCAAATCACTCAGTTCTACGGCGGTATCTTCAATAGAATCAGCCGCTTTATTGTCTCCAACGATACTTCCCAAAAGACCAAGACCCGCTTTTCTGAGTTCGATAATTTTGTCAATATCTGCGCCGTATAATTTAATTACGGCATAGCCAAAATTATTATTTTTCAAATCTTCAACCAGTGCATTTGCCTGATTTTCGGCATCTTCCATTGTATCCGAAGCGACTTCAAACATCATAATCGCCTTAGGATTTCCCTCTATAAAAAGTCTGTTTTTTGCCTGCTCCCGATTATTTTTGGTACAATCTAAAATAGTGTCATCCATCATTTCGCAAGTGTACAAATGATGTTCATCGCCACGATAACAGCTTCTAAACTCTCTTGAATGCTATGAAAATGAGCCACAATCATAATTGTATTTGTTGGTGGCAAATCATCAACTTTCAGGGTAATTTCTGTGGTAAAAGCTAGCGTTCCTTCGCTTCCGCAAAGTAATTTTCCGAGATTTATTGTCGATTCGGTTCCTGAAAACAAGTCCGATTTTAACAATAAATCCACAGCATATCCCGTATTTCGTCTGTGAATTTCAGGTTTGGAAATTCCGAAACAATTTCTTTTTGGTTTTCTACATTCGAAAGTTCCTCATAAATGGTTCTGTAAATAGTATTTTCAAGCGAATTCCCTTTGGTTCTTTCGAGAAAATCAGCCGAAGAAATTTCGTTAAAAAACCGTTAATGAGCCATCACTTAAAATGGCTTTTATGGCTACAATTTTATCCCGCGTTACTCCATATCGAATCGAAGTTGTTCCCGATGAATTATTACCCACCATTCCGCCAATCATGCATCGGTTTGAGGTGGAAGTATTGGGACCAAAAAATAAACCATGTGGTTTTAGGTATAAATTAAGCTCATCTCGAATAATTCCTGGCTGTACTGTAACCGTTTTTTTATTGGCATCGAATGCTATAATCTTAGTAAAATGCTTCGAAACATCAACAATAATTCCGTTTCCAACGGTTTGTCCCGCTAATGATGTTCCCGCGGTTCTTGGCGTAAGCGAGATTTTATTTTGGGTGGCAAAATGCATCAATTTAACAATATCATCACTAGTTTTTGGATAAGCCACCGCAAGTGGTATCATGCGATAGGCAGAAGCATCCGTAGCATAAATGGTTTTATGGAGATTGTCAAATAAAAGTGTCCCTTCTAAAGATTCGGATAATGGTTGTAATTGAAGCGAGGATATCATATAAATCTGTTGATTTTAATTTGGAAGACTATTATTCATCTACAAAATAAATGTAATACATTTGATAAAACAAAAAATAAAGAGCAGAAATAATTTAGCCTCTAAGTAAGTCGAAAGTTTCAATGTCATAAAGTTAAACGAATGAATAGTGATAAAAGCTATTTATAATCAAAGACTTATATGATTTCAAAATGCGACATGATACCATAGCGATTACTTAGTCGAAGAAAAGTTGCCTTGTTAAAATTAAAATAAACTGTTAAAAATAAAACAGTTAGCTGATACTAATTCCTATGAATGCAAATTTAGAATCCCTTTATAAAATTGCCAAAAAACCATCTCGAATACTAATTGGTCTCATGTCAGGAACTTCAATGGATGGACTTGACGTGGCTTTGTGTAAAATTTCAGGCTCAGGCGAAAATACAAAAGTACAACTACTTCATTTTGTTACAGTAGACTATTCAGACGAAATAAAAGCGGAAGTGCAAAAAGTTTTTGCAAAGCAAATTATCGATTTTCAACACCTTGTTTTATTAAACGAATGGATTGGAATCGTGCATTCGGATATGATTCTCGAATGCCTGAAAAACTGGAATATCCCGAGCCATACCGTCGATTTAATCGCATCACATGGGCAAACAGTATTTCATTCTCCAAAAATTTTGCACCAACTAGAAAAATTTCCAAACGGTACTCTACAAATTGGAGATGGCGATCATATTGCCGTTAATACGGGAATTATTACGATTTCAGATTTTAGACAAAAACACCTCGCAGCAGGTGGCGAAGGTGCACCATTGGCGGTTTATGGAGATTATTTTATCTTTGGAAAAAAGGGAGAAAATCGCATAATGCTTAATATAGGCGGAATTTCAAATTTTACCTATTTGCCTTCGAGTATGAACCCAGAGGAAGTTTTTGTGACCGATACGGGTACTGGTAACACCCTTATTGATGCCTTTGTTAGACTATACTTCCCTGAAAAAAAATACGATAACGATGCTGAAATTGCGCAACAAGGTATCGTAAATCAGTCCCTTTTAGAGACTCTGAAATCGAATAAATTCTTCCGAGATTCTTTTCCAAAAACTACTGGTCCAGAGCTTTTTAATGTCGAATACGTCCGAAAAGCCCAAGCAAAAAGCGATACGGAGAATAGCAGCATTCAAGATTTACTGGCAACTCTGACCCGTTTTAGTGCCGAAACCATTGCCGAAGCTATTATGTATGCCATAAAAAAAACAAAATGTCCCGTAGCGAATTTTACCCTTTATCTATCTGGCGGAGGAATGCACAATCCTTTGCTTGTAAGATGGTTAAAAGAGCTTTTGCCTTGCGCTATTTTACCCACTGATGACCTTGGTATTTCAGGCGATGCAAAGGAGGCGGTTTTATTTGCAGTTTTGGCGAATGAAACTGTCTCGGGGGGGGCAATCTCATTTTGGTTCCCGCCAAGGAATTCCTTCCGTTTCTTTGGGAAAAATATCATTTCCTAACTAGTAAAAAAAGGTAAATTCGGCATTTAGCCTTCTAGAATTTCTCTATTTTAAAACGATTTGGCAAAGGAATTGCAGCAATTTCTAAAACTAAATTTTATTACAATTTTATAGGATAAACTTATTCAAAAAACTACTTTTGATTTTTACACAAATAGACACAAAATGAACCCATACAAGTGCTTAGTATTACTGATTTCTTTACTTATTCTTCCGTTTTCGAACGGAAATGCGCAAGAAAAAATAACAAATCCAAAAAATGAATTTCGAGCGGTTTGGATTGCCACAGTAGAAAATATTGACTGGCCAAAAAATAGAATCGATGCCATAGAAAAGCAAAAAGCTGATTTTATCGAAATTTTAGAAACGTATAAAAAACTGAATTACAATGCGGTAATTGTTCAAATTCGTAGTGTTGGCGATGCTTTTTATCCAACGGATTTGGCACCTTGGTCTCGTTATTTGACAGGAAAAGAAGGACAATCTCCTAATCCCTATTTTGATCCATTAAAATGGATGATTACCGAGTCGCATGCGAGAGGATTTGAGTTTCATGCTTGGCTCAATCCGTATCGTGCCACAATCGATTTAAAAACAGATATTTTAAGTCCCAATCATGATTTTTACAAACATCCCGATTGGATGATTAAATACGGTGGGAAATATTATTATAATCCCGCCTTGCCAGAAGTACAAACCCTTTTAGTTTCTGTTGTAAATGAAGTCGTTCGAAATTATGATATTGATGCCATTCATTTTGACGATTATTTTTATCCCTACAAAGTAAAAGGAGAAATCTTTAACGATGCCGCGTCTTATGCAAAATATGGTGGCGGACTTAATCTAGAGGATTGGAGGCGTTCCAATGTAAATAATTTAGTAAAATGCATTTCTTATTCTATCAAAAATATCAAGCCTTGGGTGCGATTTGGCATTAGTCCGTTTGGCGTTTGGCGCAACAAATCAGTTGATCCAAAAGGTTCCGACACAGAAGCAGGTCAAACCAATTATGATGATTTATATGCAGATCCATTGACTTGGATGGAAAATAGCTGGGTTGATTATCTTGTTCCGCAACTGTACTGGAGCATCGACCATCCAAAAGCTTCTTATTCGAAACTGCTAAAATGGTGGTCTGAAAATTCGAAAAATACGGCCATTTACATTGGCAATGGAACGTATAAAATTAACAGCGATTCTGATAAAAAATGGAATGATCCAAATGAAATTCCGAACCAAATCGATATTACCCGAACGTATAAAAACGTGGAGGGAAATGCTTTTTTTAGTGCTAAATCGTTTGTGAATAAAAACCAAAATGTTGCTCAATTGCTGCTAGAAAATCAATACAAATATCCCGCACTTCCGTTTGCCATTCCTAATTCTAAAAAAACAGTTATCGATGTTCCAACGGTAGATTTGATTTCAAAAGACACGACCAATGTTAGTTTTACCATCAAATACCCATCAAACAGTAAAGTGCGCTATATTATGGTTTATCGCGCTAAAAAAACTTCGAAAATTGATCTAAATAACCCGAGCCAAATTATTGAAAAAATACCGTTGACAGAAAAATGCGAAAATATCAAGGTCTGTATTCCAACGAAAAAACCAGACGAAAATAGTGCCTGTGCGATTACTTTCGTCGATTTTTATGGCAATGAAAGTGAAGCAACAATAATAAATTAACAAACCAAAAATCAACCAAATGAAAATCGAATCTAAGCCTTGGTACTGGATACCTGTTTTAAATTTTGCCTCAGGATTGCCTTATGTCATCATCATTTCGGTTTCGGTAATCATGTACAAAAACTTAGGAATCAGCAATGAAGATATTGGGATTTATACTAGTTTATTGTATTTGCCTTGGGTTGTAAAACCATTATGGAGTCCGTTTATTGATTTATATTCTACGAAACGAAAGTGGTTTTTAGCGATGCAATTGCTAATTTCTATTGCTTTTCTAGTGGTTGGATTAACAATTACGATGAACCATTTTTTTGTGTTGAGTTTGGCAGTTTTTTGGGTTGCCGCATTTGCTTCTGCTTCAAATGATGTAGCCAGCGATGGTTTTTATATGTTGGCTTTAGCCAAAGAACAACAATCTTTTTTTCTAGGAATCCGAAGCACTTTTTACCGACTTTCCCTGCTAACCGGAAACGGATTAATCGTCATTATTGCTGGTTTTCTGGAAGAAAAATATGGGGATAAAACCAAAGCTTGGTCTTATACAATGGTCATTATTGGTTTTATTATGGCAATAATTACGATTTATAATTATTTTTCTACCCCAACAATTGAAACAGAAATTTCAGAATCCGAATCAGATTCGAAAGTTAGTTTTGGAACTGTTTTTTCTTCTTTTTTTCAAAAAAAGCAAATGGGGTTAGTTTTAGCCTTTATTCTACTATTTAGACTGGGAGAATCCCAATTGCTAAAGATGCTAACGCCTTTTCTTATTGACGATAAAGCCGTTGGCGGAATGGGTTTAACCACACAAGATGTGGGCGTTATTTATGGAACATTTGGCGTTATTTCGCTAACCATTGGAGGAATCCTAGGAGGAATTGCCATATCTAAAAATGGTCTTGGAAAATGGATGTTGCCCATGATTTTAACCATGCACTTGCCTATACTTGGGTTTGTATTGCTTTCTCATTTTCATCCCGAATCAATCTATTATGTTTATGCTACTGTAATTTGCGAGCAATTTGGCTACGGATTTGGTTTTGCCGCCTTTATGATGTTTTTAATTTATGTTGCCGATGGCGAATCTAAAACTTCTCACTACGCTATTGCAACGGGATTTATGGCTTTGGGAATGATGCTTCCCGGAATGCTGAGCGGTTATATTCAAGAGTATTTGGGTTATGGAAATTTCTTTATTTGGGTGTTTTGCGCCACAATACCTGGATTAATTTTGTCGCGATTCTTGATTTTTCCAAACGATTTTGGGAAGAAAAAGTAATTAAATTTCATTTACAAACAATACCAAAATGATTTTAAAACTTGAAAACTTAGCATACCAAGAAGCAGCAATACAGACTATTGTAAAATTTTTTGAGGAAACAGAACGAAATTCTTTTGACAATGCTTGTTTTGAAGGAATTCGTTCTAATGTTACTAAACTGTCATCCGATGACATTAAAAGCAATCTTAAAAGTATCATACGTAATAATGGCATTTCAGAAGAAGTTGCCAAGCTTTCAACGGACAATGATATTTGCATTGAAATGGAAACTGGAACAGGGAAAACTCTTGTTTACATAAAAACCATTTATGAATTATACAAGCATTACGGTTTTACAAAATTCATTATACTTGTTCCATCGGTTGCTATTCGTCAAAATAGCATTGGAACATTCAAGGCATTCCATAAACAATTAGAAAGTATTTATGGTTTTAGTCCTAATGCTTTTGAATATGACAGTAAAAAATTGCAAAAAGTAACTCAATTTATTGAAGACCAACATCCGCAAGTGATGATAATGACGTTGGCTTCTTTCAATTCAGAGGATAAAATTTTAAATCAGGCACAGAGAGAAGATTTATTCAATAATATTCCGTTCATCGAAGCAATTGGAAAAACAAATCCATTTATCATTATGGATGAACCACAAGAAGGAATGGACACAGAAAATTCCATCAAGCAAATTGCTAAACTGAACCCAATATATAAAATTCGATATTCTGCAACTCACAAAGTGGTTAAGAATTTATTATATAGGTTAACGCCTTATGATAGCTATAAAGAGGGGTTAGTAAAGAAAATTGAAGTGCTTACCGTTACCGAAAAAAACGATGAAGCAACCCTCAAAATTGAATTATCAGACATACAATTCGGAAAAGGTGATCCAGAAGTAAAACTCAAAGCGTGGCATCTAAACAAATCGACCAACAAGATAGATTTTAAAGATACGGCTTGGCTCAATCAAATGATAATTTAGGAGACAAAACAAACAATCCTAGTTATTTGAATTATACCATTGCCAATATTAATAAGAGTTTGAAAACTGGCAAATGGACGGTTACATTTTCAAATGGTGCTGAAATTCTTGAAAAACAAATTGCTGGCGGTTTAGAGAACATTTGGGCGTTGCAATTAGAATGGTTAATTCACAGACATTTTACCAAATCTCAAAAATTAGTATCGAAAGGAATTAAATGTTTATCCCTTGTCTTTATCGATAGAGTAGCAAATTATATGGGAGAAACCCCCATAATTAAAAACCTGTTTATAGAAAAATACAAAGCCATTTATCCTGAATACAATGATGGAAAAATACCAACAAACGAACACATTCAAAGTCTTCAAGGCTATTATTTTGCCCAAAAAGCGAGTGGCGAATATGCCGATAATGAAGGTGGCGTAAAGGAACAGAGTAAAATTTATGAATTGATTTTAAAAGGAAAAGAAGAATTACTGACATTATCAAATCCCGTTCAATTTGTTTTTTCTCATTCAGCTTTAGGTGTCGGTTGGGATAATCCAAATGTGTTTAACATTGCCACATTAAACAATTCCTATTCCGAAATCAAAAAGCGACAAGAAATTGGTCGTGGGTTGCGTATATGTGTAAACCAAGACGGTCAAAGGATTTATGATGCCTTAGATGTGGATGATAGTGAACGAATCAACCAACTTACCGTTATTCCTAATGAAACTTATGAAACATTTGTCACGCAGTACCAAGAAGAGATAAAATCGGTTTATGGCACAACAAATGCTGGTGCAGGAATGACACATTCTCACAAAGGCGTTGATGCTGACAAAGTGAATTTCAAACGTAATCCTTCGGCAGAAATAGACCAAGCTTTTCGGAAATATTGGACAGCATTGGCAAAGAAAACCGAATACACAATGGCTTTTGAAGAAGAAAGATTAATTACCGAATCGGTTACCTTAATCAGTAAAATTACAATTCCAGATTTTGTAATTGAAGCTTCTAGTTTTATGATAAATGCTATTACTGAAGACGGAAAAGAAGATACTTTTCAAGGTTCAGAAAAAGTAAAGCAAAAATCTATTTTCACGCCTTTGGATTTAATTGAAGAATTGAGCGAAAACACAGGCTTGAGTTACACCACTTTATTCAGAATTGTAGCAAGTTTGACTAACCTATCACAAGTCGTTAAAAACCCACCTCGTTTTATTCATGAAGCAGCTGCAATAATTCGCAATGTAGAATTAGATGAAATGATACGGGGTTTGAATTATCATACTACTGGAGAAAGTTACCCTTTTGAATTCGATGATTTCGTTAAAAATATAGGACCAAATGGTTATGTCAACACGCCAATAAAAGGAGTGTTTGACAAAATGCTTATTGACAGTGATGTGGAACGCAAATTTTCATTAGAAGCTGATAATGATACTGAAGTGGTATGTTTTCTAAAACTACCAAGTTGGTACAAAATAAAAACACCAATCGGCGATTATGAACCTGATTTTGGGTTGATAATGAAGCGCAAAAATCTAAAAGATGGCGCCGAAAGTGAATTTTATTTTGTAATGCGAATCAAGGGTTAAAATATTAGTCCAATAAAGCGGCAGCAATTTTTCCAAATAGATGAACCAGTAACCCCTTGCTAGACCTAACTTTACTTGCTTTTTGAATATCAGTTTTAACAATCAACCAATTAAAAAGAGATTCTATGGGCTGTCTAACTCTTGATACTGCTTTGGAAAATAAATCATCGGCTGCTTTATCCCAGTTTTTTATTTGTTGACATTGTCCTTTGATTGCTTTAACTGGTGTAATCATAATTGAATTTTTCTCTTGTTCTAATTCAGAAAAAAAATCCTCGTTAATGTATATTTTATCTCCAAAGAATTTTCTGTTTGTTTTTTCTGACCACGCTTCTTTGAAAACCGTTAAATCATTGACAGATGCAGGTGTTATTTGAATTTCTTCAGGAAAAGGAATTTTATTTTCTCGTCTAAAAGCTAATGCATGAAGCTTCACTCCATAATAATACATGCTTTTTGTAGAACAATACCCTTTATCGGTCAAGTCTTTTGCTACCTTTCCATTTCGTTTACCAGAGCAAGTGATTATTGGCATCGAATCCAGTAAACTTTGATCAGTTAAGCAATCCCAAGGTAAAAAGTCTTCAAATAATGAAGCTGAAAAACGTCGAAAAGCTTCTGATAATTGATTAAGACGATTAGAAAAACCAGCATATGAGCCAAGTCTTGGAAACCAATCATGTAAATAATCACAAGCATATTTATGAATTTGTTTGATGCTAAAACGTTGTTCTTCTTGAACTGTGAATAGGTATATGGTCATAATTTCTTGATCTGTTAAATCTTGTTTATGGTTGTTGCTGAAACGTTCGCAAGTGTATTTTAAATCTTTTTCAAATCTGTCACAGATTATGGAATATATTTTTACTAATTTTAGGGCTTTAAGCTGATTAATCATATATTTAAACGTGCGTTAGATACACTATAAATATACTGATTATCAGCTTATTATTCTAATTTTTACAAAGAAATTTCTTTCTTTTTTAATGTTTTTTCAACCCTTGATTCGCATTTGTAATAGAAACTAAAGGAACAAATGACATCAACGATAAAGGCGCCTTAAAGGAAAGCGAAGTTTATAAAATAAAATGTGCGATGGAACACTTTAAATACTTGGGATTAGAAGTACAATACAAAGCACCAGTCAAAGAATACAATTATTTTAAAACAGAAGCCGATAAAGATATTGCTGCTTTTAAAAACACATAAAACCATATTGCTGACATCGGCAAAATGGTTTTGATTTATCAACTTCCTGACATCAGGAAAGTGATAAAAACAGGATGAATTTTCTAAAAATATAAGTTGTCCGAAAATAGCGGACATCTAAAAAATAAAACAGTTATGGAAAAAGAATCAAGCATAAAACTATTCGAAACGAAACAAGTGCGTTCTATTTGGGACACCGAACAAGAAAAATGGTATTTCTCCATCATTGATGTAATTACAGTTTTAACAGAAAGCCCAAATCCCCGAAAATACTGGAGTGTTTTAAGAACACGATTAAAAAAAGACGGAAGTCAGTTGGCTACAAATTGCAATCAACTGAAAATGCAATCAGCAGACGCTAAGTTTTATAAAACCGATGTGGCTGATACGGAACAGCTTTTTCGTTTAATCCAATCTGTTTTTTATTCCGTAGGAATTATATATTTGGTAGAAAAATTAGTAATCACATCATAATGTCTCGTAGGGACTTAACTCTTATGGCAAACACTTATACTCAAATACACATGCATTTTGTTTTCGCAGTCAAATTCAGACACGGAATAATACAGCCAAAATGGAAAGATAATTTATACAAATACATTACTGGAATTGTCCAAAATAATAACCATAAACTTTTGGAAATTAACGGAATGCCTGATCATATTCATATTCTAATCGGATTAAGACCATCACAATCTATTTCGGATTTGATGAAAGATGTAAAGCAAGGTTCATCTTTGTGGATAAATGAAAATAAATTAACAAGAGAACATTTTGAATGGCAAGAGGGTTACGGTGCGTTTTCTTATAGCAAATCACAAATAGATAGAGTAATCCATTATATTCAAAACCAAGAAGAACATCATAAAAAGAAAACATTTAGGCAGGAATATCTCGATTTTCTTCAGAAATTTGAAATAGAATATGATGAAAAATATATTTTCAAAGAATTGATATAAACGTTGTATAGTCCCTACGGGACAATGAATAATGCCTGACAAATTGCTACCAATATATAGCTCCTAACGGAGCAAAAAAAAGAAAAAATTATTATTATATTCCGTTAGGAATTTAATATTGGTAGAATATTATAACAAACAATTTTGTCCCGTTAGGGACTATATATTGGTAGAAAAAACAACACGCAGTTGTATAGTCCCTGCGGGACAATGAATAATGCCTGACAAATTGCCACCAATATATAGCTCCTAACGGAGCAAAAAAAAAGAAAAAATTATTATCATATTCCGTTAGGAATTTAATATTGGTAGAATAATTATAACAAACAATCTTGTCCCGTTAGGGACTATATATTGGTAGAAAAAACAACACACAGTTGTATAGTCCCTGCGGGACAATGAATAATGCTTGACAAATTGCTACCAATATATAGACTATATATTGGTAGAAAAAAACAACACACAGTTGTATAGCAAAAAAAAGAAAAAATTATTGTCATATTCCGTTAGGAATTTAATAATGGTAGAATATTATAACAAACAATTTTGTCCCGTTAGGGACTATATATTGGTAGAAAAAAACAACACACAACATTTTGTCCCGTTAGGGACTTAACATTTTAAACAACCATAATGAAAACCATCAACGACTATATGCCCAACAGCCACGACTGGAACAACGAACGTTTGCAAATATTAAAGCAACAATTTCCCGATTGGTTTACAAGCGAAGGCAATCTTAATATTGACGAAGTAAAAAAAGCCGTAAACCCGGACACAGTTAACGAAACCGAGCGTTATGAATTTCGTTGGTTTGGCAAAAGCCAAGCCAAACGCAATGCTTTTACGCCAAGCAATGCAACATTAGTCTATGATGATGCAAGAAGTGTAAACCCAAACGATAGTGAAAACCTTATTATTGAGGGCGAAAATCTTGAAGTACTAAAGTTATTAAGTGGCAGTTACCGGGAGAAAATAAAATGTATTTATATAGATCCGCCCTACAATACGGGGAAAGACTTTGTATACAGCGACAATTTTACCCAAGACAAACGCGGTTATTGGGAAGATACCGAAGTATTAGAAAACGGAGTAAAAATTGATACAAATACCGAAACTGATGGGCGTTACCACTCCAACTGGCTCAATATGATGTACAGCCGATTGCTCATTGCCAGACAACTATTGCGGGAAGATGGCGTAATATTTATTTCTATTGATGATAACGAAGTGCATCATTTACGCAAACTATGTGATGAAGTTTTTGGAGAGGAGAATTTTGTTGGGAATATTGTTTGGCAACATAGTATTCAGCCAAAAGGATATTCAGGCAAATTCTCTGTTCATCATAATTATACTATTTGTTATCAAAAATCAAGTGCTTTCGAGTTATTATCATTAGGAAGAACGGACGAGCACAATAAAAGTTATTCCAACCCAGATAATGATCCAAAAGGATTATGGCGCACTGGTGATGTTAGAAATGCACTATATAGACCTAACTTAATTTACGATATTGTAACTCCTGCTGGAAGAATTATTGAACCCCCAAAAAACGGTTGGAGATGGAGCAAAGATACATTACAAAAAAAGATTGAAACAGGCGAGATATTTTTTAGTAAGGATGAGACTAGGATTGTTAGAAAAATACATCTTTCTACCGTAGAAGGGAGAACTCCAGAAACAATATGGTTTGGTAAAGATGTTGGTACAACAAGGGATGCTACTGAAGAATTGAAGAGGCTTTTTAATGGGGAGACTCCATTTGACACTCCAAAACCTTCAACTTTTATTTCTAAATTATTAGAAATTGTTTTTGATAAAGAGAATGATGATATAGTTCTCGATTTCTTCGGAGGTTCTGGAACAACAGGTCAAGCCATAATGGAACTCAATAAAGAAGATGGAGGCAATCGCAAATTTATATTAGTTCAAATACCAGAAGCCACAGACGAAAAGAGCGAAGCCTACAAAGCAGGCTATAAGAAAATAAGCGACATTACCATTGAACGTAACAAAAGGGTTGTTGCCAAAATAGAAAAAGAATCAGCGGAAAAAGCCAATAAAAAAGCAGGCGAATTGCAGTTAGAACCAGCAACCAGCAACAACCAACCAACAACCAAACTCGGTTTCAAAGTTTTCAAACTCCAAAAATCGAACTTCCCTAGAGTCGACTTTGCTCCTGATCCAGAGTTAGACGATGTGGCAAATCTAGAATTACTCAAAAAATACATTGCAGACAAAGAAAGCCAATTGGTCAATGCCTTCAATAAAGAAGAGTTAATGACCGAGATTTTATTGAAAAATAATTTCTCACTCAATTACACAACAATACCACAGGAACAGTTTACCAAAAATGAAATTGTTTTTGCTACTGATGGCGAAAAAGAAACCTTGATTTGTCTTGATGTATCAATTGCACCCGAAACGGTAGCTTATTTTAAAACCAATACAAATCAAAAATTCATTTGTCTGGAAAGAGCTTTAGATACCACCAAGAAATACAATTTGAAACATGATTTGGGAGATAAATTTAATGCGTTTTAACAATGACACTAGAACAAAAAATAGGACAATTCTTTTTTCCTGCCGTTTTTATTAACGACACAGAAGAAAACATCCAAGAAATCGAACGCTTAATTCAAGAGTACAACATCGGTGGACTTACTTTTTTTCATAGTAGAACGAGTGCTGCGACCAACTATGAATCTAAAAAAAAAATCGAATACAACGACAATAGTTTCGAGCGGTTGACAGCATTAATCGTACGGTTTCAAAAATGTGCCACTACCCCACTCTTGATGAGTATTGATGCCGAATGGGGATTGGCTATGCGGGTCGAAAAAACACCACAATATCCGTATGCAATCACACTTGGCGCTTTGCCAGAGGATGAAATTCATTTGGTTTATGAAGTGGGAAAACAAATTGGTTTGGACTTAAAATCGGCTGGAATACATTATAATTTAGCTCCTTTAGCAGACATCAACAACAATCCGAATAATCCCGTAATTGGCTATCGCTCTTTTGGACAAAATAAGGACAAAGTGGGGCGTTTTGCTTTAGAATATTTACGTGGAATGAATGATGCAGGGATTTTGGGGTGTTTAAAACATTTTCCTGGACACGGAAACACAAATGTCGATTCGCATTTGGGATTGCCAATTTTAGAAGAAACTTTAGACCAATTATTAGCCAATGAACTCGTTCCATTTATAAAAGGAATCGAGAATAATGTCGATTCGATTATGATAGGACATTTGGCAGTTCCAGCCTTGAATGAAGGCAAAAATACCTCGGCAACACTATCAAAATCTGTGATTGAAGGTGTATTGCGAACCCAATTGGGTTATGATGGTTTAGTCATTTCTGATGCACTAAATATGCACAGCGTTTCTAAATTGTATGCCACGAAAGGACAATTAGAATGGGAAGCTTTTAATGCTGGAAATGATGTGTTGTGCTTTGCCGAAAATGTTGCCGAAGGAATCGAGGAAATTCTAAAAAAGGCAACACCAGAACGAATTGAAGCTAGTTTTGAACGCCTTTTGAAATTAAAACAAAAAGCCGGAATTATAGCTGGAAATACACAACCTGAAGGACATTTTGATTTTGAAAAAGTTAGCCTTTTAAATCGAAAAATAGCCGATAATTGCCTCACTAAAATAAAAGATAATCTCAGCAGTGCAGCCCTTTTTGAAGCCAAAAACCAAAATAAACTAGCCAAAATAAGTCTTTACAAAAACTCGGAAAATACGTTTTTTAAGACCTTGTCTGCATCACTTCCTAGCCCCGAATTTGCATTTGAAAAGAGCGACATCTATCCAATTAGTAAACTAGAAAAAGAGTTGGTTAATTTTGACACCCTTATTATTTCTTTGTTTGTTCCAAAAGCAAAACCTTTGAACAATTTTGATATTCAAGACTCTGTTTTACTGTTTTTGGGAAATTTATTTGCAACCAAAAAATGCATTTTATACTTGTTTGGTAATCCTTATGCTTTACAGCTTATACCAAATTTAGACGAGGCTTTGAGCATTGTTGAAATGTATCAGGATTTTCCTGAATTTCAAGAAAGTGCAGCCCATCAATTGCTCGAAAACACGGCTTGTAAAGGGATTTTACCCGTAATTGTTGATTAATTTATATGGCTAAATTCTATTATTAACAGCTTTTGTAAACTCAATCAATTGCCGTTGACTAAAGTCAACGTCTCAAATTTCAGGATGAATTGGCTTTAGCCAAAAAATGTAACTAATTTTGGCTAAAGCCAAACTAAAATACTGTGTTTTTTAACCCTTGGGTTGAAACCCAAGGCAATTGAATCAAAAAAATGCTGATGCCCTAAAACATAGCGATTTATATCAAACAAAAAGGTGATCTGTTTCCAGACCACCTTTTAGCATTTCGATTATAAATCATTATTTATACCAAGTCGAAACGGTCAAGATTCATTACCTTGCTCCAAGCGGCTATAAAGTCTTTTACAAACTTTTCTTTAGCATCCTCGCTTGCGTAAACTTCGGCAAGAGCTCTTAACTCCGTATTCGAACCAAAGATAAGGTCTGCACGAGTTGCAGTCCATTTAATTGTACCACTAGAACGATCTGTCCCAATAAAGGCATCGTCTGAATCTGAAATGGCTTTCCAAGTAGTACTAAAATCAAGTAAATTTACAAAGAAATCATTAGTAAGAACTTCTGGACGTTTTGTGAAAACACCATTTTGAGATTGGTCAAAATTGGTATTAAGAACTCTCATTCCTCCAACAAGCACTGTTAATTCTGAAGATGTAAGTGTTAAGAGTTGCGCTTTGTCAACTAGCAATTCTTCTGAAGATACCGAGTATTTGGCTTTAGAATAATTACGGAAACCATCTGCTTGAGGCTCAAGTACTGCGAAGGAATCAATGTCTGTTTGCTCTTGAGAAGCATCCATTCTTCCTGGTGTAAAAGGCACTATTACCTCATGACCTGCATTTTTTGCGGCTTTTTCAATTCCAGCACAGCCACCTAAAACGATCAAATCTGCAATCGAAACTTGTTTGTCATCAGACTGTGAGGCATTAAACTCTTTTGAATCCCCTCTAATACACTTAACACTTTTGCCAGTTGTGTTGGATTGTTAACTTTCCAGTCTTTTTGTGGCGCAAGGCGAACGCGAGCACCATTTGCACCACCACGCTTATCCGAACCACGAAAAGTAGCTGCTGATGCCCAAGCTGTTGAAACCAACTCAGCAACAGTCAATCCTGAGGCAAGAATTGTAGCTTTTAATGACGTAATATCTTTGTCATCGATTACTTTATGAGAAAGTGTTGGAATTGGATCTTGCCAAATTAATTCTTCCGCTGGAACTTCGGAACCTAAATAACGAGATCTTGGCCCCATATCTCTGTGTGTCAACTTAAACCAAGCTCTTGCAAAAGCATCATCGAATGCTGCTGGGTTCTCTAGAAAACGTCTTGAAATTTTTTCGTAAACAGGATCAAATCTTAACGACAAATCTGTTGTGAGCATAAAGGGTGCATGACTTTTTGAAGCATCATGAGCATCGGGTACCAAACCATTACCAGCACCATTTTTAGGTCTCCATTGATGTGCACCAGCTGGGCTTTTTGTTAATTCCCATTCGTAACCAAACAAGTTTTCGAAAAAATTAATACTCCATTTTGTTGGTGTCGTAGTCCAAGCACCTTCCAATCCACTCGAAATAGTATCGCCTGCATTACCTGTACCAAAATTATTTTTCCAACCTTGGCTTTGTTCTTCAATGTTCGCCGCAGCAGGCTCTTTTTCGACATATTTGCCTGGATCAGCTGCACCATGCGTTTTGCCTAGGGTGTGACCACCAGCTATAAGAGCTACGGTTTCTTCGTCATTCATTGCCATACGAGCAAACGTTTCGCGAATATCTCGAGCTGCCAACACTGGATCTGGGTTCCCGTTAGGTCCTTCAGGATTTACATAAATTAATCCCATTTGAACCGCAGCTAGAGGATTTTCTAAATCGCGATCCCCACTATGACGCTTGTCGTCTAACCATTCTTTTTCAGAACCCCAATAAATATCTTCTTCTGGCTCCCAAATATCTTCACGTCCGCCTGCAAATCCAAAAGTGTTGAATCCCGCAGATTCTAAAGCACAATTTCCTGTAAGAATCATTAAATCTGCCCAAGAAATTTTCTTACCATACTTTTGCTTAATGGGCCACAATAACAATCGAGCTTTGTCTAGGTTTACGTTGTCAGGCCAACTATTTAGTGGTGCGAAACGTTGACTTCCAGATCCTGCGCCACCTCGACCATCTGCAGTACGATAAGTTCCTGCACTATGCCAAGCCATACGAATAAATAATCCGCAATAACTGCCATAATCTGCTGGCCACCAATCTTGAGATGAAGTCATCAATTCCATAATATCCTTTTTACTGCCGCTAAATCTAAGGATTGGAACTCTTTTGCATAATCAAATGCTTCTCCCATTGGATTTGACAAAGAAGAATGCTGGCGAAGAATATTCAATTTTAACTGATTAGGCCACCAGTCACGGTTTGAAGTCCCTGCTCCAGCGGTTTGTTTCAAAGCAGCTCCTCCAGAAAATGGGCATTTACTTTCGCCTGTACCATTAGACGATGCTCCTCCCGGGTTTGTGTTATTTTCCATAATATAATTGATTTTTTATTTGAATGTAAAATTACCAAAAATAACCGTGCTTAAACTCGATTATAATAGATAAAAACTATATCTTTATAGAATACACATGCTATTTTTTTATAGCAAATACCATTTCAAACAATCAAATTCCGGCTTAAAAACATATTTATACACCTAATAATCAAAAAAGTAATCAAGCAGCATCTACAAACCATTGGAAGTAATCAAATTGTTCTTATTTTGATGTTATGTATATTTTACTTCAAATAATTTTCTCTAATACATTCGATCCGCTATGTTCTAGGACATCAGCATTTTTTTAATTCAACTGTCTTGATTTTCAACCCAAAGGGTTTAAAAAAAACGGCGTTTTAGTTTGACTTTAGCTAAAGTCAATACATCTTAAAATTTGAGCCGTTGACTAAAATCACAGCATGATTGAGCAAACAAAAGCTGTCAATTATAGCATTTAGCTATTCTATATACTGTGACAATAAATAAATTCAAATGAAAAAATGTTTTTGAAAAAATTAACTAAATAGTCAATCCTTAAATATGACACAACAAATTGATTGTTAATAACTTGTAGATAAAAACAACTTAAAAACACTAAGTTAAATTGCCAAAAAGTGTATATTTAGGTATAAAAAAGTGGCAATATGTTAGGTAAAATAAAACCGAATTTTCAGCAAAATTTATTTCAGACTAGGCTGACAGATCTTATAAACCTTGAGCATCCTTTGGTAAAACTCGCAGGGGAGCTTGATTGGTCAAAAATGGAGTTTGAGTTCCAAAACCTATATTCAGAGCAAGGAAGACCCTCTATTCCGATTAGAAAAATAGCAGGTTTACTGCTGTTAAAAGAGATGTTTAAAGAGAGTGATGAATCTGTAGTTGAACGTTGGATAGAAAACCCTTATTGGCAATATTTTACAGGAGAAGATTTTTTTCAAAACAAGCAACCTTTTGACCCGAGTGAGTTTGTTCATTTTAGAAAGAGACTGAAAGAGAAAGGATTAGAATTTATTTTAAGTCAAACAGTAGCCTTGCATCCAGAGGCGAAAAATGAAAAGGAAGTTCAGATTGACACCACTGTTCAAGAAAAAAATATTACTTTTCCAACCGATGCCAAATTAGCTAAAAAGGTAATTGACAATTGTACAAAAATAGCTGAAAAAGAAGGAGTTAAACAAAGACAAACTTATAAAAGGGTAGCCAAACAACATCTTCGGGATGCTTATTTTGGACATCATCCCAAACGAAAAAAGAAAGCTATAATGGCGCGAAAAAAGTTGCGAACCATTGGTAAGCGAGTCGTTCGAGAATTGGAACGCAAGTTGCCTGAAGAAATTTTAAAACAATACGAAACAGAATTTAGCAATTACAAAAAAGTACTCACTCAGGAAAGAAACAGCAAGGAAAAAATATACAGTTTACACGAACCTCAAACAGCCTGTATAGCAAAAGGGAAAGCTCATAAAGCGTATGAATTTGGAACAAAAGTAGCGGTAACAAGAGGTCGAAAAACAGGAGTCATTACCTCAATAAAACGATTTTCAGGCAATCCTCACGATAGCAAAACCTTAGAAGAATCATTAGCACAAAGCCAGCGAGTTAGAGAGCAAATTGGAGGTACAAGACCAACAATAGCAAGTACAGACAGAGGATTTAGAGGTGTCACACAAGTTGAAAATACACAAATAGTAATCCCAAAAAACACAAAAGAAAAATCAAGATACAAACAAGACGTTGCCCGAAAAAGATTTAGAGCCAGAGCGGCAATAGAACCAACAATATCCCATTTAAAAAGAAACCACGCTTTAGGATTAAATTTCCTCAAAGGCGTGGCTGGAGATATTAATAATGCACTTTTAGCAGGTATTGGTTACAATCTAAAAATGAGGTTTAACCATATCAAAGCACAATTTATTCTTTGTCTCGAATTTTTAATGCATATTTTTGCAAATGTGTTTTTGATAAAAAATCTAAAAACTCAAAAAGTGCAGGTCAAACGCATTAAAAACCATTAAATTTTAAAATGATTTTTTTAATATAACCATCTGAAATACAACGAATTAAATTTGTTTTAGCAAATTAAATTTTGTATATTTATCTGATAATCAGATGCTTAATATGAAATTAAAAAACAAATTGTTTATATTTGCTCAAACTATTCCAGACTTTAGATTGAACAGAAAAAAATTACACCCTTCGGAAAATATTGTTTTCATAACCATACTTGCCGTCATATGCGGGGCAGAAACTTGGGAAGAAATTGAAGATTACGGCATTGTTAAGCGTGAGTTTTTGGAAACTATCTTAGATTTAGAAAACGGGATTCCTTCTCACGACACGTTTAATCGTTTTTTCTCTTTGCTAAAACCCTCTTTTTTCGAAGAACATTTCGTGTCTTGGATTAAATCAATATCTAACCATTACAAGGGTGTCGTGGCAATTGACGGCAAAACAGTTCGAGGTTCTAAGCAATCTGGATTGAAGTCTGCCATTCATTTGGTAAGTGCTTTTTCTACAGAAAACGAAATCTTTTTAGGTCAAATTAAAACAGAAGAGAAATCAAATGAAATTACGGCAATCCCAGAACTTTTAAAAGTGTTAGACCTTGAAAATGCTATTATTACCATAGATGCAATGGGTTGTCAAACAGATATAGCAGAAGTGATTATTGAACAAAAGGCAGATTATATTTTGGCGGTAAAAGAAAACCAAAAAGAATTATATCAAGATATTGAAAGTGCTTTTTTGATTCCCTCAAAAGACAAATCAAAAATTTATATAACCGAGGAAGTTGGTAGCGGAAGGGTAGAAAAAAGGACTTGTACTGTGATGGATGATTTGAGTCATTTATTAAATCCAACTAAATGGAATTCATTACAATCTATTGCAAAAATAGAAAGTGAAAGGTTTATAAAATCAACTGGTAAAACACAGAAATCAACTCGGTTTTATATAACAAGTTTACCTTGTGATGCCAAGAAAATAGCGGATGCTGTTCGTTCACATTGGAAAATTGAAAACAATTTACATTGGCATTTAGACGTTTCCTTTGGAGAAGATAAGAGTAGAAAAAGACATAAAAACGCGGCACAAAATTTTTCGTCAGTCTTGAAATTATCATTAAAAATACTGCTCAATGAAACAATTAGTCCTGTAAAGAAGAGCGTCAGAAGAAAACGTAAAATAGCAGGTTGGGATAATCATTATCTTTTATCTTTGTTCAACTTTTAATGCGTTTGACCTGCAAAAAGTGAGTTTTTAAGGAATGACTAAATAAATTTTCATACTTTTGAGGCACATTAAAAAAAATAAAAATACACTATGGCTTCAATTACATTAGGAGGAAATCCAATACACACTTCAGGAGAATTACCAAAAGTTGGTTCAAAACTTGCCGATTTTAAATTAATAAAGGAAGATCTTTCTGTTGCTACGATGAGTGATTTTGCAGGAAGAAAATTAGTTTTAAATATTTTTCCAAGTATTGATACTGGCACTTGCGCGACCTCGGTTCGGAAATTTAACGAGCGTGCTGCTAAATTAGAAAACACATCTGTATTGTGTATTTCTAGAGATTTACCATTTGCTCAAAAACGCTTTTGCGGGGCAGAAGGAATCGAAAATGTAATTAATTTATCTGATTTTCAAGACGGAAATTTTGGCAAAACCAATGGATTAGAGATTCTTGACGGCAAATTGGCTGGTTTACATTCAAGAGCAATCATTGTAGCTGACGAAAACGGAACAATTATTCATACAGAACAAGTCGCTGAGATTGCGGACGAGCCTAATTATGAAGCTGCATTGGCAGTACTTTAAAAGTGTAATAATGGAATTTCAAAAAGACAACACTTTCGTGAGCGGAAGGATAAAGAGCATTTCCTTTGCTGTCAAAGGAGCGCTAAAATTAATTTCGACAGAACACAGTATAATGGTGCAATTTTCGATAGGAATTTTGATTACTATTGCTGGTTTTTATTTTAATATTACCCAAACAGAATGGCTTTTTCAAACTATGGCAATCGGATTAGTGATGAGTATCGAAGGGCTGAACACAGCTGTCGAAAAAATAGCTGATTTTATCCATCCTAACTATGACGAACGAATTGGATTTATAAAGGATATTGCGGCAGGAGCGGTCTTTTTTGCTTCAATTTCGGCTATACTAATTGGACTAATTATTTATTTACCAAAATTTTTATAGAAAAAAGTATTGCAAAAAAATGGCCAAAACAACAAAAACAACAACTCCAGATAAAAAGAATGAGCAAAAAGAAGCGCTTAAAAAACCTTGGAAAATATCCAAGCAACATAAAATTATTTATGGCTCTCTTTTGGTATTATTTTCAGTTGCTTTGTTACTTGCTTTTATTTCCTTTTATATTTACGGACAAGAAGATCAAAGTGCAGTACGTCAATTGGCTGACCGCAGAGAAACAGTCCAAAATTGGTTGGGAAAATTTGGTGCTTTTCTAGCAGACTTAATTGTTTATAAAGGTTTCGGAATTGCCTCCTTTTTATTAGTTCGATTGTTTTTTTTGACAGGCATTTTTTTAGCATTAGACATTCCCCTAAAAAAACTGAAAAACATTTGGTTTTGGGATATGTTTGCCATCATTATCTTATCAGTTTTATTTGGTTTTTTTGCTACTTCCCTACCCGAACTAGGCGGAACAATTGGTTATGAGCTCAATTTATTTTCACAAGATTACATTGGTAAAACAGGCACCTTATTAGTGCTGCTTTTTGGACTAATTATCTACTTGATTTTCAAAATAAAATTGTCTCCCGAAAAAATAAAATCCTTTTTTGAAAGCACAAAAAAAGAAATTAAATCTGATTTAGGATCGAATGCTACAAACATGGATTCAAATGCTTACAACTTAGAAGAGTATGCAGTAGACGAGGAATTAGAAGACATTCATTTAAAAACAACTGGATTTCAGTTCGAAATTAATAAAGAAGCTTTAAAACCCACGATTAACCATCCTTCTGAAATTAATCTGAAAACAATTCCCATGGAAGTATCCTCAGCTCCCGAGCCCGAAATTATTCATACCGCGGATGAACATTTTGTCATCGAAAAGGCAGCAGAGGAAAACATTATCGAAGAGAATTTGGCTTCAAAATTGGTGGCTGATTTTGGATTATTTGACCCCACTTTGGACTTATCCAATTATAAATACCCAACCATCGATTTACTAAGAGAATATTCAAATGGGGGAATTACTATTAATCAAGAAGAATTAGAGGAAAATAAGAATAATATTGTCGAAACGCTTCGCAATTATAAAATTGAAATAGCACAAATAAAAGCCACCGTTGGACCATCGGTAACATTATATGAAATTGTTCCAGAAGCGGGAATTCGAATTTCAAAAATTAAGAGTTTAGAAGATGATATAGCCTTGTCTCTTTCGGCATTAGGAATCCGTATCATCGCTCCTATTCCAGGAAAAGGAACTATTGGAATCGAAGTGCCTAACAAGAATCCTACAATGGTTTCCATGAAAAGTGTGATTGGTTCTGCCAAATTTCAGGAAGCCGAAATGGAATTACCCATTGCATTAGGAAAAACCATTTCGAACGAAACTTTTGTGGTTGATTTAGCCAAAATGCCACACTTATTAATGGCTGGTGCTACTGGACAAGGAAAGTCTGTGGGCTTGAATGCCGTAATAACCTCCTTGCTATACAAAAAACACCCAGCCGAAATCAAGTTTGTTTTAGTTGATCCAAAAAAAGTAGAATTAACCCTTTTCAATAAAATTGAAAGGCATTATTTAGCTAAATTACCCGATTCAGAAGACGCTATTATTACTGACAATGCAAAGGTTGTGAGCACCTTGAATTCGCTTTGTGTAGAAATGGATAATCGGTATTCGTTGTTAAAAGATGCAATGGTTCGAAACATCAAGGAATACAACGACAAGTTCAAATCCAGAAAATTAAATCCAGAAAACGGGCATCGATTTCTTCCTTATATTGTATTGGTGGTCGATGAGTTTGCCGACTTGATTATGACGGCAGGAAAAGAAGTAGAAACTCCCATTGCAAGATTGGCACAATTAGCCCGAGCTATTGGAATTCACTTGATTATTGCTACCCAAAGACCTTCGGTAAATGTGATTACAGGTTTGATAAAAGCCAATTTTCCTGCTAGAATTGCCTTTAGAGTAACTTCAAAAATAGATTCTAGAACTATTCTTGACAGCCAAGGAGCCGATCAATTAATTGGTCGTGGAGACATGCTTTATACTAATGGTAATGATGTTGTTCGCGTACAATGCGCTTTTATAGATACTCCAGAAGTAGATAAAATAACCGAATTTATTGGTTCTCAAAAAGCCTATCCAACAGCTTATTTACTCCCAGAATTTATTGGCGAAGAAAATGGCACTACTCTTGATATGGATATTTCTGAAAGAGACTCATTGTTTAGAGAAGCAGCCGAAGTAATTGTAAATGCGCAACAAGGTTCTGCCTCGTTGCTACAACGAAAACTAAAATTAGGGTACAATAGAGCTGGTAGATTGATAGACCAATTAGAAGCTGCTGGAATTGTAGGGCCTTTTGAAGGAAGTAAAGCACGAAGCGTAAATATTCTCGATATAAGTTCTCTTGATCAATTTCTAGACAATGAACAATCTTAGAATTAATTCAAACAAACTATAAAAAGAGGTTTATTTAGACCTCTTTAATAAACAAATTACAATACAAATGACACCTCAAAAGAACATCAATTTTAAATTTATCGCAATAGCATTCTTACTTCTTTTTACTTTTTTTAGTCAAGCACAAGATAAAAAAGCAAAAGACCTTTTAGATCAGGTAGCATCCAAGGTAAAAAGCTATGATAATATTGTAATTGATTTTAAATATTCATTGAATAATGCTAAGGAAAACATTAATCAAGATAGCAAAGGAAATGTGACGATGAAAGGCAATCAGTATGTTTTGAATCTTATGGGAGTGACCAAGATTTTTGACGGAAAAAAGAACTATACTATTGTTCCCGAAGATGAAGAAGTAACCATTTCGACCGTCAATGAAAAAGATGAAAATGCCATTACTCCTTCGAAAATGTTAACCTTTTTCAACTCTGGATATACCTATAAAATGGATGCTTTGCAAGACATCAAAGGAAGAAAAATTCAATACATAAAACTAGTTCCGAACAACACTAAAGACCAAAGAAAAGAGATATTACTTGGAGTCGACGTGCAAACAAAACATATTTATAGCCTGATAGAAACAGGAAAAAAAGGAACAAAAACCACATTGACCGTTAATTCTTTTAAAACCAATCAACCATTGTCGAAAAATCAATTTACCTTTGCTGAAAGTAAATATCCAAATTACTACATCAACAAATTAGATTAATTCCTAGGTGAAAATTCTCGACAAATACTTACTAAAAACCTTCTTGATTACATTTACTATGGTATTTGTAATCCTCTTTTTTATTTTTATCCTCCAAACAGTTTGGCTTTTTATAGCAGAATTAGCAGGAAAAGATTTGGATTTAATAATGGTTGTCAAATTCTTACTGTTTGCAATGCCGCGAATAATTCCGCTTGTATTACCCTTATCTGTTTTGTTAGCATCGATAATGACTTTTGGAAACTTAGCCGAAAACTACGAATTTGCCGCTATGAAATCAGCCGGAATTTCACTTCAACGCGCTATGAAGAGTTTGATTATTTTTATATCAATATTAAGTGTTGTAGCCTTCTTTTTTGCCAATAATGTCATTCCTTATGCTGAATATAAATTTATAAATTTTAGAAAAAATATTGCCCAACTCAAACCCGCCTTAGCTATTGCTGAGGGACAGTTTAATGATGTAGGGATATACAACATCAAAGTCAATAAAAAATCTGGTGTAAATGGCAACACACTTACGGGGATTACCATACACGAAAAACCTACAAATGGCGATTGGAGCAAAACAGTTATTAAGGCAAAAAACGGAAAGTTGATTAGTAGCGAAAAATCCAGCACATTGCAACTAGTTTTGAATAATGGCTATTATTATGAAGATGTCGTTCCAAATAAATATGAGGATAGAATCAAAATGCCCTTTGCCAAAAGTACTTTTAAAAATACATCATCAACATCGATTTATCAAAGTTAAATACTGTAAATGTGAATGATGCAAGTATTAACAACACCAATACAATGCTAACTATAAGCGACCTATCGTATACGTTAGATTCTTTGCATAAAAATTTAAAAACTGATATTTTATCTTTCTCGGAAAACATCAATCAACAAAATAGAATTATTGGAAACAATAAAATTATAAAACCGTCAAAAAGCAATCACCACCTTCCTAATAATTTATTGACATTATATAATAATAGTCAAAAATTACAAATTTTAAAAATAGCTAACAGTACTGTTGAAAATACCCTATTTTCTATCAATGGAACCAACACAGAATTAGAGAATAAACAAAAAAACATCAATGACCACCTATTGGCTTTTTATGACAAATTTGTAATTGCGTATGCCTGTTTTTTAATGTTTTTCATAGGAGCACCTTTGGGTGCTATCATTAGAAAAGGAGGGCTTGGATTACCAATCGTTTTTGCAGTTTTAATCTTTATATCCTTTCATTTTATCAATACTTTTGGAAAAAGAATAGCACAAGAAGATGGTCTTTCTCCATTTGTAGGTGCTTGGTTATCCTCATTTATTTTGTCTCCATTGGCTATTTTATTGACTTATAGAGCCACCAATGACATAGGATTAATTAATTTGGACATCCTTTTGTCTCCCTTTCAAAGAATATTCAAAAAAATGTTTTCATCTCAAAATAAATAAAATTATGGCTACAAACAAATCACAACTCAATACCATCGAAGAGGCTATTGAAGATATTCGCCAAGGGAAAATAATAATCGTTGTTGATGATGAAGGGAGAGAAAATGAAGGCGATTTTCTTGCTGCCGCGGAAAAAGTGACACCCGAAATGATTAATTTTATGGCTACTCATGGTAAGGGATTAATTTGCACGCCACTAACAGAAAATCGGTGTAAGGAGCTGGGATTACATGCAATGGTCAATAATAATACTGACCCTATGGAAACTGCCTTTACGGTTTCGGTAGATTTGAGGGGAAATGGTGTAACTACCGGAATTTCAGCCTCGGATAGAGCCTCCACAATCTTAGCTTTGGTAAATGTGGAGACAAAACCGCATGATCTTGCCAGACCAGGTCATATATTCCCATTAATTGCTAAACAAGGAGGCGTTTTAAGACGTACTGGACATACTGAAGCTGCAATAGATTTTGCTCGATTGGCAGGTTTTAAACCCGCTGGAGTGATTGTTGAAATCATGAATGAGGACGGAACGATGGCGAGATTACCGCAATTAATTAAAGTAGCCAAGAAATTTGATTTAAAGATTGTTTCTATCGAAGATTTGGTTGCTTATAGAATGCAACACGACAGTTTGATTATAAAGAAAGAAGATTTTGAGATAGAAACTCGTTTTGGTAACTTTCGATTAAGAGCGTACTTGCAAACCACAAACAACCGCATTCATATTGCCTTGACAAAAGGAACATGGAATATTGGTGAAGCGGTTCTAACCCGAATTAATGCTACATTAATTAATAATGACATTTTAGGCACACTTACTAATGATGCCAATAAAAAATTATGTGACCTTTTCGAATTAATTAATAAAGATGGCAAAGGTGCCGTATTATTTATCAATCAAGAATCACAATCTGTTGATTTATTGAACCGTATTATTGAGCTAAAAGATTTACAGTCTAAAGGTGTTTTCAAGGCACCTCAAATCAAGATGGATAATAGAGATTTTGGAATTGGCGCCCAAATTTTACACGATATTGATATTTCTAAGATTCGTTTGCTAACCAATTCAGAACAAACCAGACGTGTGGGAATGATAGGATATGGTCTAGAAATTGAAGAATATGTGAAATATTAATCTTACTTCTTTATTTAAATAAAAATCATTTCGTAATTAAAGTTAAGGAAATGAAACGATTAAAAAAAAGAAAATAAAATAGGTTCTGTTTTTATAAAAATAGTTTTTGTAAAACAAAAAAAGGTTCTTATATTTGCAACCGCATTCAGAAAACGAATGCAACTTATTGGAGAAATGGCAGAGTGGTCGATTGCGGCAGTCTTGAAAACTGTTGACTGTAACAGGTCCGGGGGTTCGAATCCCTCTTTCTCCGCTTAATTAAAACCCTAACCGCTTTTAATCAGTAAGTTAGGGTTTTTTATTTCTTGTTTTAGTCCACATTTAGTCCACATTCCTACTACACTGCTTTAAAACTTATTTACAATAGAATATAATCCTTTTAAACTGCTTTTAGCTTGTAAATTCCACTCCTGATACATTGGGAGCATTTCACAGAAAACGTCGTTGTACGGCTTTGCATAGCCTTCTTTTATCATAATTTCATTCAAAACTCTACCATCATTTAGAATTATAGGTATAGGCGTTTAGGTCGCAATAGATTATTTTTGCCAAATGGCAGATTCAAATATTTTCAGAGGTGTGAATTCGATAAAATTTAATCAACGATTTAAAGACGATAATGATTGTTTAGATTATCTTTCTCAAATAAAATGGGAAAATGGTTTTGTTTGTAAAAGATGTCAAAACGATAAATTTTGTAACGGTAAAAATCCATATAATAGAAGATGTACTAAATGTAGATATGATGAAAGTCCAACAACAGGGACTATGTTGGAAAAACTAAAATTTTCAATATTGATTGCGTTTCATATCGTCTTTAAAATAAGTACAAAGAAAAAGGAATGTCTTCTTTGGAGTTGAGTTCCGAGTTTGAACTTCGACAAAAAACATGTTGGTCTTTTAAATTAAAGATACAACAAGCTATGAAAAGTAGTCTTAATTACCCATTAACAGGGACAATTCACGTTGACGAGTTTATGGTTGGTGGTCCAGAAGAAGATAAAAGAGGCAGAAGTAAAGGATTAAAAAAGCTTATTGTTCTAGCTGTTGAAGTTTTAGATGATGGAGTTGGTAGAGCTTATGCTGAAGTTATTGAGCATTCTTCTGCAAATGAATTAGGTGCTTTTCTGAGAAAATATATTTCAAAAGAAGCAACTATAATTACAGATAAATGGAGGGGATATAGTCCACTAAAAAAAGAGTTTCCGAATCTAAAACAACTAGATTCTAATGATGGGAAAAACTTTAAAGAGTTACATATTCATATAATGAACATCAAAGGTTGGCTCAGAGGAATACATCATCATTGTAGTAAAGAACATATACAAGATTATCTGAATGAATATCATTTTAGATACAATAGAAGGTCAAATATGGATACAATATTCAATATGTTGGTCAAAAGAATGGTCAAAAACGATAAAATATCAACAAAATCAAGTGTGGCTTAAACGCCTATACCTATAACTTTATTTTGTAAATTTGCAACAGATAACACTTGTTTATATCATTGGTAATCAGTTGATTATCGATAACTCCATATAAGAAGAATAAATCCTTCTTAATCCCGAAAAATATTGGGTAATCAAAGCATTTTTCGATAACTCCATAGTAGTAGGACGTGACTGTAATCGGTAAGCCTGTCCTGAGTTTATCGAAGGGTTCAACACGAGTTTCATTGTTCGGCTTGCAGCCGCAACGAAACTCTAGCTGGTAGGGGAAGAAGTTACAGAATTTACAAAAGTAACTGACGCAGAAACGTTGGCGGTCATTCCCCCTAGACTACCGCCCTGACCCCGTAAGCTAACGATCCTCGCTTAAAAATTGCACTCAGAAATGCAGCCAATGCTATTGGAAATTTAAAAGAATCAACTCCATTACGAGATTTTTTTCATCGCATAAACTTCCGAAAAGGAAGAGTATCTGCCATAAGTGCAACTGCTCGAAAACTTGGAGTAATCATTTGGAATATGGTTGTAAAGAATATTCCTTATCATAATCCAAAAGAATACTTATATTTGGATGAAAAAAGAAAACTAGCCGTGCAAAAAAGAGTGCAAAAACAACTAGAAAATTATCAGTTTTCAGCAGATGATTTTTGTTTTTCAACTACTTGATTTTTAATAACATAGAAAAACGTTAGTTAGAATTAAAGAAGAATCACTATTAAAATTAGGCTATTTTCTGGAACCTTCCCAACTATTTTCTGTTATTACTGCCAAGGGAAATGCAAATACGGAAATAGAAAGCAATTATATTTTAGAAGATTTACAATCCGTTTTGAATCATATTGAATTGAGTACAATGGGAACAGAATCTGAAGAAGATTTTAACGCTTTGTTCGAAGATTTAGATTTGAATTCTAAATGTGATAATTTTATGTAATCAGCAAAATAATAATTTTCGTTTTTCACAACTACACAATTTTTCTTACTCCTGGTAATTGACAATAAAACACAATTTTTAAAATTATTGGATTCAATCTTTTTTGCCAATTTTAAATTTAGCTTTTCTATTAAATCGGGATATATACCAGATTCTATAAAATAGAAAATACCAGCAAGGAAATCACAGTTGTAAGCCAAAATTAAATTAATTGATTGTCCGTAATTACACATAATTGAATAAAAAGCCTTATATTTGATAAAAAAATAGCGATGAATCTATTCAATTTTACGGCAAATTTTGGGAGTGAAGAGTCTTGTAGACTTCATTTTAAAGAAGAAAGAGATAAAATCGGAGTTCAATGTAAATGCGGAAGCAAAGAACATTTTTGGATAAAAAGCAGATGGAGTTATGAATGTAAAAAATGTAGGAGCAGAATTTCGTTACGTAGCGGAACGATAATGCAAAGTTCTAATTTATCATTTTTGATTTGGTACAAAACGATGTTCCTTTTAACGGCAACAAAAAAAGGATTCTCAAGTAAAGAAATTCAAAAGCAGCTGGGTTTGAAACGTTACGAACCGGTTTGGTCTATGGTTCATAAGTTGCGAAAAGCAATGGGTAATAGGGATGCGCGTTATACTCTGGAAGGAATGATTGAATTTGACGAAGGATATTTTACAATTGAATCTTCTGAAATTGAACAAGAAAAAGGAATTCGTGGGCGTGGTGCTGTTGGAAAATCCAACGTTGCAATTATGGCAGAGTCAACAATTTTAGAAGATATTGAAACTGGGGAAAAATCAAATCATTGCAGATATTTTAAAGCAAAGGTCTTGACAGATCATACATCGGAACAGATAAATCAAACAATCCAGGAATCTATTTCTGAAAAAAGTATTCTATTTACAGACAAAAGCACATCATATATAGATATTGCAGATTATGTAGAGATACATATTACAGAAAAATCGAATAAAGAAACAACAACAGAAACTTTAAGATGGGTACATATTGCAATTAGTAATGCTAAAAGGAATTTCTTAGGAAATTTCCACAAAATTAAAGGAAAATATCTCCAATTATACCTAAACGAGTTCGTTTACAAGCTTAATAGACGGTATTTTGAGGAAAATTATTTGATAGACTAGTAATAGCAAGCATTACAGGGTTATGACTAAAAACGGACAATCAATTTAAATTAATACTCAAAGTTTAAATGCAAATACCCTAGCCAATTTTTAGAAAAACATTTGCTATATAATTTTTTTAATAACTCGAAGTTTGTGCGTGTGTTTGTTTGCTTCGGCGTTGTAAATTCCGAGATGATCTAATCTGTCAATCCGAACTTTTCCGCTGGCGTGAATGATATAATTGTTTTCCATTATAATCCCCACGTGAATAATATTGCCTTCTTCATTGTCAAAAAAAGCCAAGTCTCCAGGCTCACTTTCTTCAATAAAACTCAATGCTTCTCCTTGTATTGCCTGTTGTGATGCATCTCGCGACAATTTATACCCGTTAAGCTTATAAACCATTTGTGTAAAACCAGAGCAGTCAATTCCAAATGGATTTTTTCCTCCCCAAAGATAAGGTGCATTCAAATACATAAAAGCGGTATTTACTATGGATTCCTTGGGTTTTATACCACTCGTTTTTGTTCCTTCAAAATTATAATTTAACATATTTATGTCCGCATGATTTAAAAACGAAAGAGCAGCACCAAGAGGAATTGGCATTAGCAAATTATTGGGAGCCGTAATATATTCGACTAAATCTCCGTTTAAAACAAGGGTTTCATTTGACAATTGATTAAAATCCGATTCGGAAATTATCTGATATTGTTTAGAATCAATCCAACCTTCATAGTCGTCAAATTGCATTTTAATTTTTGACCACTGCTTTGATTGCTCAAGAATTTCAAAATGTTCACCAAACAAAACTTGGGAAACGATTTCGCTTCTATCACTAGGTTCTATTCGAAGCGGGATTATGGCTAGATTACAAATTCCGAACATTTATACTCTTTTAAATTTTAAATGACTGCTGTTAAATTCTTTCAATAACAATTGCCGAAGCTCCTCCTCCTCCATTACAAATTGCAGCCACGCCAATTTTACCCTTATTTTGTTCTAAAACATTTAGCAAGTAACTATGATTCTAGCTCCAGAACATCCCAAAGGATGACCCAAAGAAACTGCGCCACCATTTACGTTTACTTTAGAATCGGCTAATCCAAGAATTTTTGAATTGACCAAACCAACAACCGCAAACGCCTCGTTGAACTCGAAATAATCGACCTCTTTTGTGGTTAATCCAGCTTTTGCCAAAGCTTTTGGAACAGCAATTGACGGGCTTGTGGTAAACCATTTTGGCTCCTGAGCCGCATCGGCATAGCTTCTAATGTATGCCAAAGGTTTTAAACCCATTGCCAATGCCTTTTCTTCACTCATCAACACCATCGCTGCGGCACCATCATTTATGGTCGAAGCATTAGCGGCAGTTACCGTTCCCTCTTTTGTAAATGCGGCATTCAAAGAAGGAATTTTATCTAAGTTTACATTTGTAAATTCCTCATCTTTAGACACTACAATTGGCTCTCCTTTTCTTTGAGGAACAGAAACAGAAATTATTTCATTATCAAATTTACCTGTTTCCCAAGCTTCCGCAGAACGCTTGTAGGATTGAATCGCAAAGTTATCCTGATCTTCTCGGGTAATTTTATATTCCGAAGCACATAAATCAGCACAAACACCCATAGCATTATTATCGTAAGCATCTGTGAGCCCATCTTTTTGCATTCCGTCAACCATGGTCGCTGGACCAAATTTATGACCGTTTCTTAAATGCATATAATGTGGAATTAAGCTCATATTTTCCATTCCACCAGCAACAACGATTTCAGCATCGCCACAAAGAATGGCTTGAGCGCCTAGCATTACCGACTTCATTCCAGAAGCGCAAACTTTATTAACAGTAGTGCAAGTTACAGTATTAGGTAAGCCCGCATACAGAGCCGCTTGTCTAGCAGGAGCTTGACCTACTCCAGCCTGAACGACATTTCCCATAAAAACTTCATCAACTAGATTTGCATCTAAACTTATTTTATTCAAAGCACCTTTTATAACTGTTGCACCTAGTTGAGGAGCAGCAACTGTTGATAATTTTCCCATAAAACTTCCTATCGGAGTTCGTACCGCAGAAACAATGACGATTCTTTTATTCATAAGTATGTTTGTATCTTAGTTTGTGATGCGAAATTAATCATTTTGAGTAAATACCAAATTACAATTTTGATATTATTATAGCATTATTTTAGTAAAATAGAAATTAAAAAATGAGAATTGCTATTTCACTAATAATCATTAGCTGAGAAATATAAAATTAGCTTTAAAAAAAGCTATGCGTTTGATTGTTAATGATTTTAATTTTTTAATAAAAAACATTTAAAAAAAGGAGGTAATTATTTGTGAAATATAGAATAGAAAGTTACATTTGCAACCGCTTAAAAGGAATATAAGTTCTTATATTGGAGAGTTGCCTGAGTGGCCGAAAGGACATGTTTGCTAAACATGCGTATGGGAAACTGTACCAAGGGTTCGAATCCCTTACTCTCCGCTTTTTTTGCTTTTCGGGGTGTAGCGTAGCTCGGTTATCGCGCCTGCTTTGGGAGCAGGAGGCCGCAGGTTCGAATCCTGCCACCCCGACTGATTTATATTATTTAAACTTAATATAATTTCAATGGACGCATAGCTCAGCTGGATAGAGCACCTGCCTTCTAAGCAGGCGGTCGAAGGTTCGAATCCTTCTGCGTTCACGCCTTAAACCCACTAAAAATAGTGGGTTTTTCGTTTTTTATACTTTTTGTATTTATATAATTTCTACATTTATATCGATATTTCGAAACAATTTTCCATGTTTTAACGAACAAATCACGAACAATGACAATCGATATTATGAGTTTTTACTTCAGACTATTCTTGTTTTTTAGCTTTATACTTTATCCGTTTTCCTGCAAATCGCAAACGGTACTTTCGGATGCCATTACTAAAAATCCGTCCATTAGCAACGACACTACATTTGTAAATTTGAAAGATTACAGTAACGATTTTGTTTATGATATGAAGTATGCCACTTCGGATAATTTTTTAAAGACCAAAGTATATGATTGTGCGGAGTGTTTTTTGCGACTAAAAACGGTAAAATCACTAATCAAAGCCAATGCTAGTTTTATAAAAATGGGGTACAAAATCAAATTATTTGATTGTTATAGACCCTTGGCTATTCAGAAAAAAATGTGGAAAATTATATCGAATCCTTCTTATGTAGCAGATCCCGCTAAAGGCTCTATTCACAACAGAGGTGGAGCCGTTGATATTACTTTAGTCAGTCGTAAAGGAAAGAACTCGACATGGGAACTCCTTTTGACTTCTTTGGTGTTGAAGCAAGTCATGGCTATCTCAATCTTTCCAAAAAAATAAAAGGAAATAGAGAATTATTAAAAAAAATAATGCTGGAGAATGGTTTCAACTCATTTGACTCAGAATGGTGGCATTACAATCTAAAATCAGCTTTGAATGACCCCGTTTCTAATGCAAAATGGAATTGCAATTAGCTATTCTATACAATGCAAATTATCGATAAAATAAGTTTCAGGAGTATATACTAAATTGTCTAGTTCTGACTTAAATTCCTTTTGCATCACATAATCTGCTGAATCTGCCAAATAACTTATACGCATCAAATTTACAGGCGAACTCTTTAAATCTGCAAATGAACCTTTTAAGAACAAAAAAGTTCCTGTTAGGATTCTCAAATCAAAACCTTTATCGTCACGAATCATTGTGCCACAATTTTCTTTATCAACATGTAGTAGGGTTATTATTTTTCCGTTATTTAGTTGCAATAATAGTCTGGAATTTTTGTCGAAACAATTTGCTTTCATAAAATCCTTGCTTTTTTGAATAAGTTGCAAGTTTAATGATGGTGTACCGTTTGTTAATTCAAGTGTGTAAAAAATATAACTGGTCTTTCCTGCAAAATTTTTTTCATAAATCATGTATGCCTTTGTCGATTTGTATGTCCCCAAAGAATCAGATACGTTTGCACTGTATTCGCAAGGTTTTTGCGAAAATAGATGACTGCTTATTAAGATAAAAAATACGAGTGTTATTTGTTTCATTTTTATTTTATTTTATTTTAGTGCAAATTAAAACTATTTTATTCTCATTTTCATCAGTTGTGAAAAAACAATATTTATTTCCACCCTCTTTTATTTTCCATTTTTTGCGAATGCTTTCGACTGTCTCTGGAAAATTTCGGGTGGTAATATTTCCTTGTTTATTTTCTAATTGTATCTTCATTGCCGTTTTGTGGTACGGAATTATTTTTTCAATCTCAAACGTTCTCCCAGGAAATGAAATTATGTTTGAATTAGTGTATAAATGAGAGTGTTTATGTAGTTTATTCAGCTCATAAAAAATGCCAATTGCATCAAATCCCCCCGATTTCATTATAGCACTATTTGGTTCATACAAATATTTTTCAGGCAAACTGTATGATGGATTTTTGGTGTTTTATCTAAAATAAATTCAAAAATTTCCTCTTTCGCTTTTAAAATATTGACCGTTTTTATAGTTGTTTCCCCTAAATAATTTTGGTCTATTTCCCATAACAGCTCTTTTACTTCATTATCAACAGCAACAACATGGATAACTTTGACCATTTTGAGTTCTAGCAATCCTGCAGAAATATCGAGTAGCGGAGCAGTTTTTATTAGAATATTATTAGCATATTTAAAAAACAAATCAAGATTTTCAGGGACATTTGGCAAACAATCCTTGAGCATAAATACTTTTCCTTTAGCATCATTTCGCCTAGAAGGATCAATATAAATCCAATCCCAGTTTTTATTTATCTGAGTCAAGGTTTCGATACTGTTTCCAGAGTAAAAATTGATGTTTACCAGTTTTAATTGCTCAAAATTGTGTTGCACACTATTGGAAAGTTCCGAATTTATTTCGCAATGTGCGACCAATTTTATTTTTTTTGCAAAATAGTAATCATCTACACCAAAACCTCCTGTTAAATCAATAAGACTTTCGCCCGAAACAATCCTGGATTTGTAAGAAGCCGTTTTTTCGGAAGAAGTTTGCTCGACTGAAATTTTACTTGGATAAATAATATTTTTGGTCAAAAACCAAGTAGGCAATTTTCTTTAGCTTTCGTTTTGGCTTCAATTTGATTCAAAATAGAAACCCACTCAACTTCTGGAAAAGGATTTTTTTGAAGGGCTAATTTAGAAATGGACGTAGCGATATTTTTATTTATAAAATATTGAATTTTAGTATTTAATAAAGAATTTTGCAGCATTAAATATTTTTTGTTATGATTTTAATAATTGCATTTTCAGGAAAAAATTCTTTGGCAATGACCTTTAAAATCGTGTATATAGGAATGGCAACTACCATTCCTATTATACCAAAAAGAAAACCACTAACAAGAATTACTAAAAAGATTTCCAGAGGATGAGATTTGACACTTTTAGAAAAGATAATGGGCTGCGAAATGTTATTATCTATAATTTGAACAATCCAAAATCCAATCAAAACATAAAGTGTTGTGGGTAAAATTTGAGTTTGAAAATCACTTCCTAAATTACCAATCATTGTAAGAACTGCTGCTAAAACAGAACTAATTAATGGTCCTATATATGGAATAATATTTAGCACAGAGCACAAAAAGGCAATTATAAAAGCATTTTCGATTCCAAAAATTAGTAACACAGTTAAATACAAGACAAACACTATTGCTAATTGTATTAGTAACCCAATAAATAACGACTTAACAATTCATTGATTTTGAATACAGAATTAAGAATTTTTTCCTCGTGCTGATTGGGTAAAATTTGTTTTGCGCCACTCAGAAAAAGAATTTTGTCTTTTAAAAAGAAAAAAGTGATGAATAAAACCGAAGCCAATCCCATACCAAAACTACTCAATGTTCCTAAAATGGAGTTTAAAAATTCAGGAACAAAGTTGAAATTTAATTTAGAAGATAAATTTGTTCCCTCCAGCAAATTACTGGAGTCAATATTGTGGCTCATCAAAAAGACATTGATTTTTGTGACTAATTGAACCAGATTTGATTCAATCTCATTCGTTTTTAGCAAAGATAAACTTGCGCTTTGGGAAACAATTAACGGCACAAACATTAAGATAAACCCGACAAGTATTAAAACTAAAAAAACAATAACCGTAGTTACTGCAAGTGTGTTCGAAAATTTTAACCGTCTTTTTAAGAATTCAACAAATGGATTTGCTATTAGAGTGGCTACCAAAGAGACAATCAAATAGATAATAACCGTTTGAATTTGATAAATAAAAAATAAAAATAAAGAAAAAACAATAACTGTCAATAGTGCTCTTAGAATTCCGTTTGCAATTATTTTTGAAGTCATCATTTATTTTTTTTGAGGATAAAGATAAAAAAACTCGCTAACAAGTAGCGAGTTTATATTCTAAAATTTTTCATTTTCTACTCAATGCAGTTAAGCAAGTCGAAAGTTTTCATGTCATAAAGTCAAACGAATGAATAGTAATAAAGCTATTTATAATCAAAGATTTATATCCTTTTATCAGATTTCAAAATAAGACATTATACCATAGCTATCCCTTATAAGCATTAAAATTAAAAAAACATTTCTATGAAATTATCAGCAAACAGAATTATTAATTATTGAAAATGTGATTCATAATGTTAGCTCCCATTTTTAGAGCCTTATCACGAACAGGAACAGGGTCATTATGCACTTCTGGATCTTCCCAGCCATCGCCTAAGTCACATTCAAAAGTATACAGAAGCACTAATTTATTATCGATAAAAATCCCAAAAGCTTGAGGACGTTTTCCGTCGTGTTCGTGTATTTTGGGCAATCCATTAGAGAATAAATAAGGCTTTTGAAATATAGGATGATTTGCAGGAATCTCGACCAAATTATCTTTTGGAAACAGTTTTTTGATTTCAGCTCTAATATATTGATCCATACCATAATTGTCGTCAATGTGTAAAAAGCCTCCAGCATACAGATAATTTCTTAAGTTGTGTATGTCCGATTCACTAAAAACTACGTTGCCATGCCCCGTCATATGTACAAATGGATAGGAAAATAAATCCGGGCTGCTAGGCTCTACCGTTGCGGGTTTTGTTTTAATTTTAGTATTGATATTGGCATTGCAATATTTTATCAAATTGGGCAACGAAGTGGAATTAGCATACCAATCGCCTCCACCGCTGTACTTTAGTAAGGCAATTTCCTGAGAAAATGAAGTTGCTGAAATTAGAAGTAACAAATAAAATGTGTTTTTCATAAAAGATTAATTTTCATTTACAAAAACTACGCTATGGCAAGCTACAATTGCAGCCGTTTCAGTTCTCAATCTTGTGTTTCCTAAGGAAACAGGAATATAGTTGTTTTCAAGAGTCAAAGCAATTTCTTTTTCCGAAAAATCACCTTCGGGTCCTATAAGCATGGTTACATTTTGATTGGGTTTCAAAACTGATTTCAATGATTTTTATCTGTTTCTTCACAATGCGCAATCAACCGCAAGCCCTCATTTTTACGTTTTATAAATTCTTTAAAGGGTATCGCCTGATTCAATTTTGGAAGAAATAACACATTCGACTGTTTCATTGCAGTCAAAAGAATTTTATCAAATCGATCCTTGTTTATTATTTTTCGTTCCGAGCGATCACAGATAATTGGCGTAATTTCGTGAACACCAATTTCGGTTGCTTTTTCCAAAAACCACTCGTAGCGATCATTCATTTTTGTTGGTGCAACAGCTAAATGCAAATGAAATTTTGAAGGTGCCGCTTTTTCGATAGACAAAATTTTAACGGTGCATTTATTGTCCGAAGCTAATGTAATTTCGGTTTTAAACAAAACACCTAGACCATTGGTTACAAATAAAATATCTGTATCTTTTTTGCGCAATACTTAATAATGTGTTTGCTTTCTTCTTTGTCAAAAGAAAAACTTTTTGTGGCTTCGTCTATATTTGGATTGTAGAATAACTGCATAATTTAAAATTGGATTCGCGCCTTAGAAACTACGGCTGAAGTTTCGAAATTTTTAGATAAAAACTTTTGATAGCCCACAATTCCAATCATTGCAGCATTATCGGTGGTATATTCAAATTTTGGAATAAAGGTTTCCCAACCATATTTTTTTTCGGCTTCTTTCAAGACAGTTCTAATCCCCGAATTAGCCGAAACACCTCCTCCAATGGCGATTTGTTTAATTCCAGTCTCTTTTACAGCTAATTTTAATTTATCCATTAAAATTTCGATAATTGTAAATTGAATTGATGCACAAATATCGTTTCGATTTTCCTCTATAAAATTGGGGTTTTCTAATTTTTTCTTTTGAACAAAATATAAAATTGCTGTTTTCAATCCAGAAAAGCTAAAGTCTAACCCAGAAACCTTTGGTTTCGAAAAAACATAGGCTTTCGGATTTCCAAGTTTTGCATGCTTATCAATCAGAGGACCTCCAGGGTAAGGTAGTCCTAGTATTTTTGCGCTTTTGTCGAAAGCTTCTCCTACGGCATCATCTGTGGTTTCGCCAATAATTTCCATATCGAAAAAGGCATTAACTTTTACGATTTGGGTGTGACCTCCCGAAATCGTCAAGGCAAGAAACGGAAATTTGGGCTTTGCATTTTCTTCGTCATCAATAAAATGAGCTAATATATGTGCTTGCATGTGATTTACAGCAATCAATGGAATTTGCAAAGCTAGAGACAATGATTTAGCAAACGAACTTCCCACAAGAAGCGAACCCATTAATCCTGGACCTTGTGTAAATGCAATTGCCGATAGTTGTTCTTTTTTTATATTTGCTTTTCGCAGCGCAGCATCAATAACTGGAACAATATTTTGTTGATGTGCTCGTGATGCAAGTTCTGGAACTACACCTCCATATTGATTGTGAATCAATTGATTGGCTACAACATTCGACAATACTTTATCGTTATGTAAAACCGCAGCAGCTGTGTCATCGCATGAACTTTCGATAGCAAGAATAAAAACCTCGGAATTTTGCATAAAAAGGCACTAATTTTGGATTATATTTGACAAGCCGTTTCATGAAAATTTACGGCGAAGCCAAAATTAGAGAATTTTTATTAAAAGTGCCGCCGTTTCTAACGGCAAAATAGAATTTTAGGAAAAATTAAAAACATTGATACGTATCAAAAAAGCAAAAAAAAATAGCATTTCGTTTTCTACTCGGACTAATCTTATTCTTATTGGTACTTGGTATTGTTCTCTCTACGCCTTTTGTTCAAACTAAAATTGCTCAATATTTTACACAAAGTATCAACAAAGATTTTGGAACAAATATTAGTATTGACAAAGTTACTATTTCAATATTTGGAGGCGTTAAGCTCAAAAACATTTTAATTTTAGACCATCACAAAGACACTTTAATTTATGCCAATAGAATTAAAACTAATCTATTAGGCGGAAAAAAATTATTGAATGGAGATTTGATTTTTGGCGATATTGCTTTAGACGGCTTGCTTTTTAATTTAAAGACCTACAAAAATGAAAAAGAAACAAACATTGATATTTTTATTGATGTTTTTAATACCGGAAAACCATCAGGAAAACATTTTTTACTCATGGCAAAAACGGCTAAAATTACAAATGGTCATTTTATTTTAACGGATGAAAATAGAAAGATTCCTAAGGATGTCGATTTTACAAAGTTAAATGCAGCAATTAGTGATTTTAAATTATATGGTCCCGATGTAAATACGAATATTGATAAAATGTCGTTTCTGGATCACCGAGGAATAGTTGTGGTTAATTTGAGTTCTATATTTAGCTACACAAAAAAAAGGATACAATTAGAAAAACTTGATTTATCGACTGCAGAATCAAAGCTAAAAGGAACTGTTTATTTGAATTATAAGGTTGGAGATTTTAGAAATTTTAATGACAAAGTGCAATTTGACGCTAAAATTAATTCGTCATCGATAGCTACGAATGACATTCGATGCTTTTATAAGGAGATGGGGAAAAATCAACATTTTAATTTAAAAGCTAAAGTTAAAGGAACTTTAAACAATTTGAAATTATCAAATTTGAAATTAGTTGATTCTAAAAATTCTCAGATTAAGGGTTACATTAATTTCAAAAATCTTTTTCCTAAAAATTCTCAGAAGTTTTATATGAACGGAAAGTTCGATAAACTTTCTTCGACTTATGACGATCTTGTGACATTGTTGCCAAATGTTTTGGGAAAGAAATTACCAAGCAATTTAAAAAAACTAGGTCGATTTACAATCATTGGCGATGCTCAGGTGACACAAGCTTCAATTGATGCTGCGTTTTCTATGACAACTGCTTTAGGAAATGTGCGATCGGGTTTGACGATGAAAAATATAAACTTTATTGACAATGCTTCTTATGCAGGAAATGTTGTTTTCGAAAATTTTGACATTGGAACATTTTTAGATAGAAAAGACATTAGTAAAGTGAGTATGGATATTGATGTTGATGGACAAGGTTTTTCTGAAAAATATCTAAATTCAGTAATAAAGGGAGATGTTTATCAAATAGATTACAACAATTATTCTTATAAAAATGTTGCGCTCAACGGTGCTTTTAAGAGCAAATTATACAAGGGACAACTCTCAGTAAACGACCCTAATTTAGAGATGACCTTCGACGGCTTGGTCGATATGAGTCAAAAAATAAATACGTATGATTTTCATATCAATGTTAAAAATGCCGATTTTCATAAATTAAATTTCGTAAAAGAACCTATTTCCCTTTTTAAAGGCGATGTTGTTGTTTTGACCTCTGGGAATTCAATCGAAGATCTTTATGGCGATATTAGTATGAAAAATGCGTCCTATAAAAACACGAAAGGAACTTACAATTTTGATGATTTTGAGATAAATTCGACTTTTGACAAAGACAGGGTACGAAATATTGCGTTTCATTCTCCGGATATTGTAGAAGGCAAAATTGTAGGAAAATTTCAGTTTAAGCAATTAAAGAATTTAATGATTAATTCGCTGGGGAGTCTTTATACAAATTACAAACCTATTAAGGTTAATAAAGGGCAATTTTTAAAATTCAACTTTACTATTTATAATAAAATTATCGAGATATTTTATCCCAATATTTCCATTGGTTCTAATACGCTTGTTAAAGGAAATATCAATTCTGATAATCAGGAATTTAAACTCAATTTTAATTCGCCACAGATTGTCGCTTCTGAAAATACTTTTGACAATATTAGAGTAAAAATCGATAACAAAAACCCTCTTTATAACGCTTATATTGAGCTTGACAGTATAAAAAACAAACACTATAAAATTCGTGATTTTAGTTTGATTAATGTGACTATGAAAGATACTTTGTTCTTTCGAACGGAGTTTAAAGGAGGGACAAAAGGCGAAGATTATTTTAATTTAAACTTGTATCATACCATAAATAAGGACAACAATAACGTTATTGGAATAAGCAAATCTGAAGTAAAAATAAAGGATTATTTGTGGTATTTGAATGAAGAAGATGCACCTAATAATCAAATCGTTTTTGATAAATTATTAAAAAACTTCAATTTTGATAACATAATAATGTCTCATAAAGACCAGAAAATTTCTTTTATGGGAGACATAAAAGGCAGTTCCTATAAAGATTTGAAAATAAGTTTGAAAAATGTCGACTTAAATCAAATTACACCTGCAAATCCTAAATTTACTTTTAATGGAAATATAAATGCAGAAGTAAATTATAAGCAAAACAATGCCGTATACAAGCTACCCGCCTCAATAAAAATAGATCATTTAAACATAAACAAAACAGATTTAGGCGATTTGAACTTAGCTATTGTGGGCGATGAGTCTTTCAAGAAGTTTACTGTGGATGCCAATATTCAAAATAAAAATATAGAATCTTTTAATGCTAGTGGAAACTTCGAAATAGAGAACAATCAGACCATTTTAGACTTACAATTAAAATTGGATAAATTTAATTTAGGAGTACTAAGTTCTCTTGGAGGAGATGTTTTATCAAAAATTAGAGGATTCGCATCAGGAAATGCCAGCATAGGCGGAAATCTAAAAAACCCAGATATAAATGGTCGTCTTTATGTGGATAAGGCAGGATTGACAATCCCTTATTTGAATGTAGATTATGCCTTAAGCGACAGAAGTATTGTGGATTTGACCAATGACAAATTCCTATTTGTAAACAATGTGCTCACAGATACAAAATATGACACAAAGGGAATTTTGAACGGAAGCATTGGACATCATGTCTTTTCGGATTGGAAATTAGATTTAGAGATTAATTCGAAAAGGTTGTTGGCTCTTGATACAAAAGATCACGAAGATGCCGCGTATTATGGAATTGCTTATATAGATGGCAATGCAACCATCAAAGGGCCTACGAACGGATTATCGATTAAGGTGGATGCAAAATCCGAGAAAGGCTCTTCATTAAAAATCCCTATTAATGATGCTGAAAATGTTAGCGAAAATGATTTTATCCATTTTATAAGTTCCAAAGAAAAATACAATCTAAAAAAAGGAATTATAGACAATTCAAGAAACTACAAAGGGCTTGAACTTGAGTTTAATCTTGACATCACACCAAATGCCGAAGTTGAAGTTATTTTAGACCGAATTTCTGGACACGGAATGAAAGGAAGAGGTAATGGAACGTTGTTATTTAAAATAAATACATTAGGGAAATTTAATATGTGGGGGGATTTTCAAGTTTATCAAGGAAGCTATAATTTTAAATATGGAGGAATTATAGACAGAAAATTTGAAGTAAAAAAAGGAGGCTATATCTCTTGGGAAGGAGACCCAATGAAGGCCCGATTAAATTTAGAAGCGGTATATAAAACCAGTGCAAACCCCGCGGTGCTATTAGAAAATCCTTCATTTAATAGAAAAGTACCAGTTGAATTAGTCATTGGAGTAAGAGGGGATTTGGCAAGTCCAGAACCGGATTTTAATTTTGAATTTCCCACGGTTAGTACGGTTTTAAAATCAGAGATTCAATATAAATTGAACGATAAAGATGTAAGACAAACTCAAGCGTTGTATTTATTATCCTCAGGAGGTTTTCTTAGTCCAGAAGGCGTAAATCAATCTGATTTTTCTAGAAGTTTGTTTGACACAGCGGCAAATATGCTGGGGAGTATTATTAAAACCAATAACGATAAATTTATTGTCGATGTCAATATCATCTCAGCCGATAAAAGAATAGGAAATGAAGCCGATGGTCAATTTGTAGCCTCGATTTCTTCTAAAATTAACGAAAGATTTACCATTAATGGAAAAATAGGAGTTCCTTTTGGAGGAATTAACGAAACTGCTGTTGTGGGAAATCTTGAAGTATTGTACCGAGTGAATAAGGATGGAACGCTAAACTTGAGGTTTTTTAACAAAGAAAATGACATTAATTATATAGGAGAAGGAATTGGATACACACAGGGAGTCGGGATTTCTTATGAAGTTGATTTTAATACTTTTAAGGAACTTGCTAATCGAATATTCAAAAAAATTAAAATTGAAAAAGCGGCAAAATCAAATGACGGTTATCAAGATTCTAATTTGTCGCCAGATGTAATTACCCCTTCAAAACCTAAAAAGCAAAATACTAAGAATCAAACGCTAAATCAAGAAGGATTAGTGCCCGAAGAAGATTAAGGTTGTTGAATAGTTCTTTGTAAGAGTGAATTCAGTTATACGGTATGAGTTGAAGAACCTTGTCTCCTCCAGCAACGTCATCAATTCAACTAAACTCATAACGTTTCTCAAGTTCTTCAACTTGAAATTTTAAGCTAGTGAAAAAACACTCCATTTACCCTTATTTTTGACAAAAGGCTCCGATTATAAATCGAAGCCTTGACTTTTCAAACCTACACACTTTCAGGATATACTGTTGTGTTTTATTATTTTTGTGCTTCTAGCGATTTTATTTTTTCCTTCAAAGCTTTAGATTCAGTAGTCATCTCTAATGCGCTGTAGACATTTAAGAGTGTTTTAGCGACATCAATATTTGTAGGGTCTAATTCAACTCCTCTTTGAAGATATGGAATTGTACTTTTAAACAAGACTTCTCTTTTAGTTTTCAATATGTCATAGCGTTTCATATCCTTGGCTGAGGTTCCTAGTTTATTCATTTCGTCAATAATCACTTTCTCGCCTTCAAGTTTTAAGGCCGCTAAATTAATGTAAGCATTGATATAGCTAGGCTTTATATCCATAACTTTTCTATAATATTTCTCGGCTTCAACAGGGTTGTTTGCGTTAGCACTAAGTACTCCCAGGTTAAAAATCAAATCTGCATCATTTGGATTTTTTTCCAATATCTCAGCAATTAGCTTTTTATAAGTCTCCAAATCTTTTGTTTCTAAATACAAATTAGCCTCGGTCAAAGCTAAGGAAGCATCTTCTGGATTTGTCTTTTTTGCATCAGAAATTGCTTTTTTGGCTTCTTCTGTTTTTCCGTCTTGAACTAAAATTAAAGCTATATTTTTATATATTTCTCCTCTTTTTGAAGGTACAGGTTCTGTTTTTGGCTTTTCATGGGTTCCGATTTTTACAGCCAAATCTCTTTCTTTAGCCGTACTAAAAAGATCTTCTTGATTTGAAACTTTATTTACAGCCAAATAATTTGTTGCTTTCCCTGAATAATTCAACGTTTTCAATTCACCATATAATTTAAGTGCTTCTCCATATTCCTTACCATTCACGTACGACGAAGCTGCATAATATAGATTTAATGTGTCCTTTTTGTCTAATAAATAGGCATCGTATAATTTTTTTGCACTATCCGTGTGTTTGTCCACTTTAGCGTCTTCAATAGCAGCATTTATTAATTTACGCTTAATATCGGCAATTGAAGTGGTGGCCTGATCAGTGTATTTATTCTTTCCAGAAGCCTTCTCAATAACGACTAAAGCTGCGTATGCTTTAGCAGCAAGGGAGAGATTCTTGCCTTCTTCAACTTTCTTATTGGCTAAATCCAAATAAGCATTTCCTTTTACAAAGAAATATTGTGCCTTTTCATTATCTGGAGCAGCAGCCGACGCTGATTCTGCGCCTTGCAAAATAGTTATTGCCTCCTGTGAGTTTCCTCCTTTTAAGGCTTTCTCAGCAGCTTTAATTTGATCTTTTTGAGCAAAAGTAGCTACTGATATCAATAAGGCTGACGTTAGTATTACATATTTACTTTTCATAATATTCATTTTTTTTTACTATTTATTCTTGAGTTTCTAATTTATTATTGTTATGCTTCGTCGTCAGAGTCCTCTTCCTCTTCCTCATCCTCAAAGTCTTCTTCTTCAGAGTCATCATCGTCATCATCAGCACCTTCTTCATCTTCAAGCACTTCCAATACTGGTTTTACTCTTTCTATAACCTCGGTTTCTATGACATTTCCATCCTCATCTACAACAACCTCAACAACATCGTCTTTCATTACTTTAGTTACTGCGGCAATAGAATCGTTTCCTTTTAGATTAATTAATTTAACGCCTTGAGTAGCACGACCCATCACTCTTAAATCTTCGACTGCCATTCTGATTGTCAATCCAGATTTGTTAATAATCATCAAGTCGTCAGCATCTGTAACGGCACTTATCGAAATCAGTTTTCCTGTTTTTTCAGTAATATTTAAAGTTTTTACCCCTTTACCACCACGATTTGTAATTCTATAAACATCCTCGCCATCTTCATCAACTAGTTTGGTACGTTTGCCATATCCATTTTCAGTTACCACTAAAATTTGAGAATCGTTAATATCATCTTTATCAACAGTTACCATACCAATGACTTCGTCAGTATCGTCTTTTAAAGTGATTCCTCGAACTCCAGAAGCAGTTCTTCCCATCGGACGTGTTTTTGTTTCTTCAAAACGAACCAATTTTCCTGATTTTACAGCCAAAATAATCTGACTTTCTCCATTGGTTAATTTTGCTTCCAATAATTCATCGCCTTCCTTAATAGTAATAGCAGCAACTCCATTTACTCTTGGTTTAGAATATTTCTCTAAAGAGGTTTTCTTAACCTGTCCTTGTTTTGTTACCATTACCAAGTTATGTCCTTTGATGTAGTCTTGGTCTTTTAAATCCTGTGTACAAATAAATGCCTTTACCTTATCGTCACTTTCTATATTGATAAGATTTTGTAAAGCCCTTCCTTTTGCGGTTTTGCTTCCTTCTGGAATTTCGTATACTCGCATCCAAAAACATTTCCCTTTTGAGTAAAGAACATCATATATTGATGATTGGTGGCCACAAACATATTTTCAAGAAAATCTTGGTCTCTTGTTCCTGCGCTTTTTTGTCCTACTCCTCCTCTATTTTGCGTTTTATATTCCGATAAATTAGTACGCTTGATATAACCTGCATGCGAAATGGTAATGACCACATTCTCATCGGCAATTAAATCTTCAATGCTTACATCGCCACCTGAATATTCAATTAGAGAACGACGGGCATCTCCATATTTGTCACGAATTTCAATAAGTTCTTCTTTTATCAAAGCAATTCTTAAATTAATATCATCTAATAAAGCTTGTAAATGCTCTATTAATTTCATTATTTCATCATATTCAGCTCTCAATTTGTCTTGCTCTAAGCCCGTTAACTGACGCAAACGCATTTCGACGATGGCACGAGACTGAATGTCAGATAATTTGAATCTTTCGATTAATTTTTCTCTGGCTTCCTCTGTGTTTTTTGAAGCTTTGATTAAAGGCAATTACTTCATCAATATTATCCGAAGCAATAATTAATCCTTCTAAAATATGTGCTCTTTCTTTTGCTTTGCGCAAATCAAACTGGGTTCTGCGAACCACAACATCGTGACGGTGCTCTACAAAATAGTGAATCATATCTTTTAGATTCAACATTTGCGGACGCCCTTTTACCAATGCAATATTATTAACAGAAAAGGATGATTGTAATTGTGTAAATTTATAAAGCGTATTCAAAACCACATTTGGCGTAGCATCGCGTTTCAAAATATAAACGATACGCATCCCATTTCTATCCGATTCATCTCGAATATTAGCAATTCCTTCTATTTTTTTATCGTTGACCAAATCTGCTGTACGCTTAATCATATCAGCCTTATTCACTTGGTATGGAATTTCAGTAACGATGATACATTCTCTACCATCGACTTCTTCAAAAATAACTTTGGCACGCATAACAATACGCCCCTCTACCAGTCTTGAATGCTTCTCGAACGCCTTCATAACCATATATTGTCCCTCCAGTTGGAAAATCAGGAGCCTTGATATGAGTCATTAATTCGTCTATTTCAATTTCGTTGTTATCAATATAAGCAAGCGTTCCATTGATAACCTCGGTAAGATTGTGAGGTGGCATATTAGTAGCCATCCCAACAGCAATTCCTGTTGCTCCATTTATTAATAAGTAGGAACTCTTGTAGGCATCACTTTGGGCTCATATAAAGTGTCGTCAAAATTCAACTGAAAGTCAACGGTTTCTTTTTCAATATCCGCCATTATTTCTTCTGAAATTTTGCGCATTCTTGCTTCAGTATAACGCATGGCAGCTGGACTATCGCCATCGACAGAGCCAAAATTACCTTGTCCATCAACTAATAAGTAGCGTAAACTCCATTCTTGAGCCATACGAACCATAGCGTCATAAACCGAAGTATCGCCGTGAGGATGATACTTTCCTAAAACTTCACCGACGATTCTCGCCGATTTTTTATGGGCAGATTTTGAAGTTACTCCTAGATCATACATCCCGTAAAGTACTCTTCGATGTACTGGTTTCAAGCCATCTCTAACATCAGGAAGTGCTCTTGATACAATTACCGACATCGAATAATCGATGTAAGCTGATTTCATTTCATCTTCAATGTTAATAGGAATTAACTTTTCTCCTTCAGACATAAGTTGTAATATTTAATAAATTTATTTTAGTTTCAAAACGTGCTAATATACATCTTTTTGAATTTTTGACCGCTTTTTTGCACTTCTAATTTCAAAGATTTATTAACAAAATCAATCCCTTGAATAGTTAATAAATTAAGAAGATTTTACATTTTTTCCATTCTTTTTTTGTCAATTAGCTGACAGAAGTTCTTAAAGGAACGATTTTTGTTTTTCAATCACAAATTCACTAAATTTACTTTATAATTACAATTTATATTATGGATGATAATTTTTCACCAAGAGTAAAAGATGTTATTACGTATAGCAAAGAAGAAGCGCTGCGACTTGGACACGATTTTATTGGTACTGAGCATCTTATGCTTGGTATTTTGAGAGACGGTAGCGGAAAAGCAATAAACATATTAAATAATTTATCCATTGATTTAGATTATTTACGCAGAAAAGTAGAGGTTTTAAGCCCAGCTAGTTCTAACGTGGAAATCAACAATGAAAAGAAAAATCTACACCTTACACGCCAAGCAGAACGAGCATTAAAAACCACTTTTCTTGAAGCAAAAGTATTTCATAGTACCTCTATAAGTACTGCACATTTGCTATTATGCATCTTAAGAAATGAAAACGATCCAACAACCAAGCTATTGAATAAAATGAAAATTGATTACGATATAGCTAAAGAACAATATCTAAATATGACACTAAGCGAAGAAGATTTCAAAGAAAACTTACCAAGAAACGATGCGTATAATGAGGATTCCGGACAAGATGACAGTCTAAAAGAAGGCACTTTTAATAATCCAACCAACAAATCAAACAAAAAATCAAAAACTCCTGTTCTAGACAATTTTGGTAGAGACTTAACCGAAATGGCCGAAGAAGGAAAATTAGATTCAGTTGTAGGACGCGAAAAGGAAATCGAACGTGTCTCGCAAATTTTGAGTCGACGCAAAAAAAAATAATCCCCTACTTATTGGAGAACCTGGTGTAGGAAAATCAGCCATCGCCGAAGGTTTAGCGTTGCGAATCATTCAAAAAAAAGTATCCCGAATTCTATTTAACAAACGGGTAGTAACACTTGATTAGCCAGCCTTGTAGCAGGAACCAAATACCGCGGTCAATTCGAGGAACGAATGAAAGCTGTCATGAACGAATTAGAAAAAAACGATGACATCATTCTCTTTATTGACGAAATCCATACTATCGTGGGTGCTGGCTGGAGCAACGGGTTCTCTCGACGCTTCAAACATGTTTAAACCTGCCTTATCAAGAGGCGAGATTCAGTGCATTGGGGCGACAACACTTGACGAATACCGTCAATATATAGAAAAAGACGGCGCACTTGAAAGGCGTTTTCAAAAAGTAATTATTGAGCCAACTTCGGTCGAAGAAAACTATTACTATTTTAAACAATATCAAGGATAAATATGAAGATCATCACAATGTAATCTACACTCCTGAGGCGATTGAAGCTTGCGTAAAATTGACCGATCGATATATGTCGGAACGCTTCTTACCAGACAAGGCTATCGACGCTTTAGATGAGGTGGGCTCTCGAGTTCATATTGTTAATATTGATGTTCCTGAACAAATATTGGAACTCGAAAAACAATTAGAAGATGTTCGAGAATTAAAAAATATAGTTGTCAAAAAACAAAAATACGAAGAAGCCGCAAGGCTTCGGGATGACGAAAAACGCATCGAAAAGATTTGGCTATAGCCCAAGAACAATGGGAAGAAGATTCTAAAAACAATAGAATCCTTGTAACCGAAGATAATGTTGCCGACGTGGTTTCGATGATGACCGGAATTCCCGTAAATCGCATTGCCCAAACCGAAAGCAATAAACTAGCAAAACTTCCAGAACTTATTGAAGGGAAGGTTATCGGACAAAAAGAAGCCGTAACAAAAATTTCACGTGCCATTCAACGAAATCGTGCAGGTTTAAAAGATCCTAATCGACCTATTGGTTCCTTTATTTTCTTAGGTCAAACTGGCGTTGGTAAAACTCAGTTAGCAAAAGTTTTGGCTAAAGAATTATTCGATTCAGAGGATGCTTTGATTCGGATTGACATGAGTGAATACATGGAAAAATTTGCCATTTCAAGACTAGTTGGAGCGCCTCCAGGATATGTTGGTTATGAAGAAGGCGGACAACTAACCGAAAAAATAAGACGCAAACCGTATTGTGTGGTTCTTTTAGACGAAATAGAAAAGGCGCATCCTGATGTTTTCAACATGCTTCTTCAAGTGTTGGATGATGGCTTTTTAACTGATAGTTTAGGTCGCAAAATCGATTTCAAAAACACCATTATTATTATGACATCCAATGTTGGGGCCAGACAATTAAAAGATTTTGGTCAAGGTGTTGGTTTCGGTACCGCTGCAAAATAGCTCAAGCCGATGATAATTCGAAAAGTATTATCGAAAATGCCCTGAAGAAAACTTTCGCACCAGAAGTTTTTAAATAGAATCGATGATGTCATTGTATTTAATGCTCTAGAAAAACACGATATAGATTTAATTATCGAAATAGAACTAACAAAATTATACCTTCGCATAAAAGAATTGGGCTACCAATTAGTGCTTTCTGATAAAGCAAAAGCATTTATAGCAGAGAAAGGATTTGATAGGCAATTTGGCGCAAGACCATTAAAAAGAGCCATTCAAAAATATGTCGAAGATGCACTTGCCGAAGAAATTATCACTTCAAAAATAGCCTCAGGCGATGAAATATTTATGGATTTAGACGATGCTTCACAAGAACTAGTCGTAAATAGTCACAAAGCAGAAAAAGCCAACAAATTAATTTTTTTTTAGCCACGAATTCACGAATTATACTTTCATTCTAATTCGTGAATTCGTGGCTCATTTTTTTAAACTCCTTTTAAAATGTTACAAAATAAAATTATCCTTGGAAGCGAAGAATGGTGCTCTTTTCCTGAATTAGGAATTCCTACCATCAAAGCGCGTGTCGATTCTGGTGCCAAAACTTCGGCTTGCATGCCATAAACATAGCTCCGTTTATAAAAGAGGGACAAAATTATGTCAAATTTGACATCAATCCGATACAAAATAATGTCAAGACAATTATTCATTGTGAAGCACCATTAGTAGATAAAAGGGTAGTGAAAAGTTCTAGCGGCTTTAGAGAACAACGCTTATGTGATTCAAACTTCACTGGACATTGGAAATTCAAAATGGCTTATCGAATTAACTTTAACAAATCGAGATTCAATGGGTTTTCGAATGTTATTGGGTCGTGAAGCGATGAGTGGAAGGGTTTTAGTAGATCCTGAACAGAAATATCTTTTAGGTCAACCCTCTACTGACAATTTACGAGAACTCTATAAAAATTCCGAAAAGGCAAGTTCCGGACTTCGCATCGGACTCTTGGCAAGTAATCCCGAATTGTACAGCAACAAGCGAATTATGGAAGCTGGAGAAATGCGTGGACACGAAATGCATTTTTTTGAATATCAAGGAATGCTATATGAAACTTAGATGCCAAAACTCCTGAGATTCATTATCGTGGAGGTATTATATTAAATCAATTTGACGCTATTATTCCAAGAATTCGCCCTAGCATTACCTTTTATGGCTGCGCACTGACCCGACAATTCGAGGCCTTGAATGTGTATTGTTTAAATTCTTCAACGGCAATTACGCAATCGCGTGATAAATTATTCTCCTTGCAACTCCTTTTGCAAAGCGGAATTGACATTCCTACAACGGGTTTCGCCAACTCCCCCCTAGATACCAATGATTTAATAAAAATGGTTGGAGGCCCTCCATTAATCGTAAAATTACTCGAAGGAACCCAAGGAAAAGGAGTCGTTTTAGCCGAAACAAAAAAAGCGGCGGAGAGTGTTATTAATGCTTCAAAAGTTTGAATGCTAATATTTTAGTACAAGAATTTATAAAAGAAGCCAACGGAAAAGACTTGCGCTTGTTTGTAGTAGACGGAAAAGTCGTTGCCACCATTCAGCGTGAAGCGATGCAGGGCGAATTTAGAGCTAATATTCATCTTGGAGGAACAGCTTCGATCATAAAGCCAACCGCCGATGAGAAAAAAATCGCCATTCGTGCCGCCAAAGCAATGGATTTAAAAGTAGCTGGTGTAGATATTATTCGTTCCTCAAAAGGGCCTTTATTACTCGAAGTGAATTCGTCCCCAGGACTTGAAGGTATTGAAGGAGCCACCAATAAAGACATTGCTGGCGAAATGATTATTGCAATCGAAAAGAATTTTAAATTGAAATAATAATTTTACACGCTTTTTAGTACCTAAAATCCAAAACGGAAAAAGAATGAATCCTTATTTTGACATCATCATCCGAAGTGCTGCTGTTTATCTTTTTATGCTCATGGCGTTAAGGATTTTGGCAAGAAAGAATTATCCCAGCTCAATACTGCCGATGTAATTTTGATTTTACTCATCAGCAACTCGGTTCAAAATGCGATGGTTGGAAGTAATACAAGTCTTTACGGAGGTTTAGCTGCTGCAAGTGTTCTATTTGTTATAAACTTTACATTAAAAAAACTGATGTATCAGTTCCCTAAATTTAGTGGTTTTATACAGGAAAAACCAGAAATACTAATTCACGACGGTAAAATGGATTTCAAAGCATTGAGTAAATTAAACATCACTAACGACGAATTAAAAGAAGCCATACGCGAACATGGCGTCGAACATTTTTCAGAAGTTAAATTGGCAATGCTAGAAATTGACGGCAATATTAGTATCATTTCGGGCAATAAAAGTATCAAACAGACCCATTACAAAAGACTGAAACGAACTAAAAAAACAACAGGATAATTTTTTGTTTTAGTCTTAAAATTTAAATCGAAAATTCTTATTCAAACCAACTCTGCAAAATAATTGCACAGTTTTTCGAATTGCCTTCTGAAGGGAGAAGTGCTTTTCTATAAAATTAGTTAGAATCTAAGCGATTTTTAACATATTCTATCTTGGTTTTTCCATGCGCTTTTGGCTTGCCATCATCGCCTAAATTTACCATAGTCGTGCTATCAATCGTGATAATGGTTTCTCGGGTCATCATGTTTCTAACTTCGCATTTTAGCGTAAGCGAAGTGTTTCCAAATTTTACAACATCAATACCTATTTCGATAATATCGCCTTGTTTTGCTGAGCTTTTAAAATTTATTTCGGACATGTGTTTGGTCACAATTCTGTAATTTTCTAATTGAACAATGGTGTACAGAGCCAATTCTTCGTCAATCCAAGCCAATAATTTGCCTCCAAACAAGGTGCCGTTTGGATTTAAGTCTTCGGGTTTTACCCATTTTCTAGTGTGAAATCTCATCTTATTCTTTGTTATAAGTCGAAAGTTTAAATGTCATAAAGTCAAACGGAATCAATAGCAATAAACGTTTGTAAAATCTGCCCTAAAAAGTTTGTCGCTATTCCTTATTCTTTACCACATTTACATAAAAATTAGTGTCTACGTCCACTTTTAAATCTTTCGCAGTTTGCGAAAAATTAGTCCATTCTGTTTGAGGTTTTAGCCATTGTTCTTTTCCATTCAAACTCACTTTTATAGGCATATTAAAGCCCGAAACACAATTGGTCCAACGATACGAAAGCGTATTGTTCTTGAATTTATATTCGAAAGTCGGGATTCGAATGTCTCTCAAATACTGATTAAAAAACGATGTTAAATCAAGCCCAACGGCTTTGCTTAAATAATCTTCGATTTGTTTTGTTATCACGGTTTGATGATAAAAAGTACTGTTTAAACCTCTTAAAATCATTCTCCATTTTTCATCGTCTTTCACGATTTGACGTAGCGTATGCAGCATATTGGCTCCCTTATAATACATATCGCTGGAACCTTCGTTGTTTACATCATACTTGCCAATTATTGGTTTATCGTTTAAGATATTCTTTCTTAAACCTCTTACATATTCGGCTCCAGCCACCTTTCCGTAGTAATATTCCACAAAAAGATTCTCAGAATAGCAAGTAAAACTCTCGTGAATCCACATGTCAGCGATGTCTTTATACGTGATATTATTAGCGAACCATTCGTGGCCTGATTCATGCACGATAATAAAATCAAATTTCAAACCCCAACCCGTTCCGCTCAAATCAGTTCCTTTATACCCATTTTTAAAACCATTCCCATAGGTAACGCTACTTTGATGTTCCATTCCTAAATAAGGTACTTCAATCAATTTATAACTGTCCTCATAAAACGGATATGGACCAAACCAGTGCTCAAAAGCTTTCAACATTCTTGACACTTCTTTAAATTGATTTTTTGCTTTATCCAAATTCGCTTTCAATACATAATAGTCACAATCTAAATTGCCTTTTTCTCCTGGAAAAACTTCAGAAAAAGAAGCATAATCGCCTATATTGATATTCACACCATAATTATTTATAGGATTCGACACATACCAAGTAAACGTTCTAGTACCATCCTGTAAATCTGTTACAACGCTGCAGTCGCCCGTTAGAAACATCCGTTAAATTTTTTGGCACATTCACGCTAATTAGCATATCATCGACTTCATCATACATGTGATCTTTATTTGGCCACCACACACTTGCCCCCAATCCTTGACAGGACGAAGCGATAAACGGTTTGCCATTTTGATCTTTGCTCCAAGTGATTCCACCGTCCCATGGCGGATTCACAGCAATTTTGGGTTTACCACCATAAAAAACAACAATTTCTTTTATCTCATTTCTTTGTTGAGGAGTGGCAAAGTCAATAAAAAAAGCATTTCCATCTCTTTTAAATTTTAATTCTTTACCTTCTTGAGTAACTTTATAAATTTCCATTGGTTGCTGCAAGTCAATTTGCATCCGATTGTCTTCTTTCAGGACTTGGTAACGAATCGTATTAGAGCCTGAAATTGTGCTGTCCGCGGGATTTACCTTGATGTCAAGATGGTAATATTTTACATCCCACCAAGCTCTTTCTTTAGTAATACTTCCTCTTAAAGTATCTTGACGCGTGAAAATTTCTTGTGATTTTACACTAATAGAAATAAAAAAAGCGATAACAAAAATGCCAATCTGTTTATTCATAAATCTTGGTTCTTTAAAAAGTTGAATCTCAAATGATTTTTAGTTTTTATAAATTTTCAATGAATTTAGCCAATAACATGGACACTTTTATAAAAAAGGTAAAGATAATGGATTGTCGTTTGATTTGAAAGAAAAACAAACCCCAATAGCATGATTAAACTATTGGGGTTTTATACATAAAAATTATCTTGAAAGCCTTTTATTTCTGACGACTTTTTAAAACATTGACCACATCATTGAGTTGAAATCCTTTGGCTTGCAATAAAATTAAATAGTGAAAAAGTAAATCGGCGCTTTCGCTCAAGAACAAATCATCGTTATCATCTTTAGCCTCAATAACTACTTCGATGGCTTCCTCTCCTACTTTTTGAGCTATTTTATTGATTCCTTTTTCAAACAATGACGCCACATAACTTTTTTCAGAATCGGCATTTTCTCTTCGTATTTTAATTGTGTTTTCTAAATTTGAAATAAACCCAAAATTTTGATTATTAGTCTCTTGCCAGCAAGTATCTGAACCCGTGTGACACGTTGGTCCTTGCGGTTTTACTTGTATCAAAAGCGTATCATTATCGCAGTCATTTTTGATAGAAATCAAGTTTAAAAAATTGCCACTTTCTTCGCCTTTTGTCCAAAGTCTTTGTTTCGAACGACTATAAAAAGTTACTTTTTTGGTCTCCAAAGTCTTTTGATAAGCCTCCTCATTCATATAACCAAGCATCAAAACATTTTTGGTTTCGCTATCTTGAATAATCGCCGGAATCAATCCGTGTGCGCTTTTTGAAAAATCTATGTTCATTTTATTAATTTAAAGATTGAAAAATTCAAAGATTGAAAAATTGTTTTCCCAATTTTCTTTGTTCTATTATCTATATTCTTACTTCGATAGTATTGTTTTTAAGTTCTCTTTTTAATGTTTTAATTTCAATTTCCTTGAAATGAAATACACTTGCAGCCAATGCAGCATCGGCTTTTCCTTCAACAAAGGTATCCACAAAATGTTGCATATTTCCTGCTCCACCAGAAGCAATTATGGGAATATTTACCATTTCGGACAATATTGCCAAAGCTTCATTTGCAAATCCGTTTTTAGTTCCGTCGTGATCCATCGAAGTAAAAAGAATTTCTCCAGCTCCACGTTGTTCCACTTCTTTTGCCCAATCGAATAATCTGATTTCTGTTGGCACTTTTCCTCCTACCAAATGTACCATCCATTCTCCATCAATTTGTTTAGCATCAATAGCTACCACCACACATTGGCTGCCAAATTTTTGTGCCAAATCATTAATCAACTGCGGATTTTTTACCGCCGACGAATTGATAGAAACCTTATCTGCTCCGTTTTGCAACAAGGCTTCAACATCTGAAACAGAAGAAATTCCACCGCCAACCGTAAACGGAATATTAATCGTTGCCGCCACTTTTCGAACCAAATCAATCAAGGTTTTTCTCCGTTCTTCCGTTGCCGAAATATCTAGGAAAACCAATTCGTCAGCACCTTCATCCGAATAGATTTTTGCCAATTCCACAGGGTCGCCTGCATCTCGCAAATCTACAAAATTAACACCTTTCACGGTTCGTCCGTTTTGATGTCGAGGCAAGGAATGATTCTTTTGTTAACATTATTTAAAGTTAGAGGTTAGAGGTTAGAGATTAGAAATTAGAGGTAAGAAGTTAGAAAATTAAGGTTCATAACCGATAAAAATTATTTTATAGGTATAGGCGTTTAAGCCACACTTGATTTTGTTGATATTTTATCGTTTTTGACCATTCTTTTGACCAACACATTGAATATTGTATCCATATTTGACCTTCTATTGTATCTAAAATGATATTCATTCAGATAATCTTGTATATGTTCTTTACTACAATGATGATGTATTCCTCTGAGCCAACCTTTGATGTTCATTATATGAATATGTAACTCTTTAAAGTTTTTCCCATCATTAGAATCTAGTTGTTTTAGATTCGGAAACTCTTTTTTTAGTGGACTATATCCCCTCCATTTATCTGTAATTATAGTTGCTTCTTTTGAAATATATTTTCTCAGAAAAGCACCTAATTCATTTGCAGAAGAATGCTCAATAACTTCAGCATAAGCTCTACCAACTCCATCATCTAAAACTTCAACAGCTAGAACAATAAGCTTTTTAATCCTTTACTTCTGCCTCTTTTATCTTCTTCTGGACCACCAACCATAAACTCGTCAACGTGAATTGTCCCTGTTAATGGGTAATTAAGACTACTTTTCATAGCTTGTTGTATCTTTAATTTAAAAGACCAACATGTTTTTTGTCGAAGTTCAAACTCGGAACTCAACTCCAAAGAAGACATTCCTTTTTTCTTTGTACTTATTTTAAAGACGATATGAAACGCAATCAATATTGAAAATTTTAGTTTTTCCAACATAGTCCCTGTTGTTGGACTTTCATCATATCTACATTTAGTACATCTTCTATTATATGGATTTTTACCGTTACAAAATTTATCGTTTTGACATCTTTTACAAACAAAACCATTTTCCCATTTTATTTGAGAAAGATAATCTAAACAATCATTATCGTCTTTAAATCGTTGATTAAATTTTATCGAATTCACTCCTCTGAAAATATTTGAATCTGCCATTTGGCAAAAATAATCTATTGCGACCTAAACGCCTATACCTATATTTTTAATTTACTTTTTGCTGTATTAATTGAGGCTACTACTATTGCGACTAATTCATTTGCTTCTTTACACAATCTTATCATTTCGTTTTTTACATTTTCATCTTCTAGGTCATACATTTCTAACAATATTTCAATAAAAAAATGACTTTCATCAGCTTCTTCTTCAACTATTTTTAATTTATTGATAAAATCTGCGGTAGATTTTCCTCTTTGCGAGGCTCTATAATTTGCACCAACAGAACTTGAACATCTTATCAATTGATTAACATAAGCATTATATTCTCGTGAATGAGGAAAATTTCTGCATAGTTTTCCGCAATCGATAGCAAATTTTTTAGTTCTTGCTTTTAAATCTTGAGCCATAATTTTAAATTAGAAGTTAGAGGTTAGAAATACGAAGTTAAAAATAAGTTAGAAGTTAGAGGTTAGAAATATGAAATAAGAGTTAAAGTGTAAAGCAAACTATTAGTAATTATTCCAACTACTTCTAACCTCTAACTTCGTATTTCTAACCTTTTTTCACTTCTAACCTCTAATTTCTAATCTCTAACCTGTTATTATATAATTTTCCAATTGTTTCAACGAAATTCTGCCTTCATAAATCGCTTTACCGATTATCGTTCCTTCGCAACCCAATTCGGCTAGTTTTGGTAATTCATCAAAGGTAGAAATTCCTCCAGAGGCGATTAATTTTATCTCGACTCCGCTCGATATGACATCACATTGATTCAAAATCTTAGCATACAAATCAAAACTTGGCCCTTCAAGCATTCCGTCTTTGGCAATATCTGTGCAAATTACATACTGGATTCCCTTGTTTTGATAGTCTTGAATAAAGGGAACTAAATCTTCATTAGAATCTTCTAACCATCCTGAAACGGCTACTTTTTCGTTATTAGCATCTGCTCCCAAAATAATTTTATCCGAACCGTATTCTGCAATCCATTTTTCGAAAATAGTTCTGTTTTTTACGGCGATACTTCCGCCTGTGATTTGGTTTGCACCCGATTCAAAAGCAATTTTCAAATCGGAATCCGCTTTTAATCCGCCTCCAAAATCAATTTTTAATTTGGTTTGTGTGGCGATTTGTTCCAATATTTTGTAATTGACAATTTTGCTGGATTTTGCTCCGTCCAAGTCCACTAAATGCAAGTATTCTATTCCGTGTGCTTCGAATGATTTTGCTACTTCAAGCGGATTTTCGTTGTATATAATTTTGGTATTGTAATCGCCTTTCGACAAGCGCACACATTTCCCCTCGATGATGTCTATTGCGGGGATAATTCGCATAATTTGTTTCAAGTTTTAAGTTTTAAGTTCAAAAAATTATTCAAAATTTGTTCGCCAATGTCACCACTTTTTTCTGGGTGAAATTGTGTCCCATAGAAATTCTCATTTTCTAAAGCGGATGAATATTCCAATTCGTAATTTGTTGTTGCTATGGTTTCAGAACAAAGCGATGCATAAAAACTATGTACCAAATACATGTATTCATTTTCTGCAATTCCTTTGAATAAATCCGATTTTAGGTTGTAAATGGTATTCCAACCCATTTGCGGCACTTTTACTTTCGGACTGAATTTAACCACATCCACATCAAAAATTCCTAATCCTTTCGTATTTCCTTCTTCCGAAAAGTTACACATCAATTGCATTCCCAAACAAATTCCAAGAACAGGTTGTTTCAAAGTCGGAATTAGTGTGTCTAAACCACTTTCCTGGAGCATTTTCATCGCGTAACTCGCCTCTCCTACTCCTGGAAAAATCACTTTATCTGCTGTTTTTATTTCGTCGGGACTGTTGCTCAAAACTGCTTTATATCCCAATCTTTCGATGGCAAACATAATGCTTTGAATGTTTCCTGCTCCGTAATTTATGATTACTATTTTCATTTAAATATTAGTATAATGCGCTATCATTTTATTGACTAATCCTTTTTCGTTGAAAAACATAACTTCTATAGCTATTTTATTCATGACCGATTTATAATATAGCGCAACTGAATCGACTCCTTCAGTTACATCAATTAATTCAAAATACAAATCAGGGATTTTTTTGAGAGCAATACTCCAATAATTAGCTACTAATTCTTTTCCTTTTAAAGTACCTGATTCAATTCCACCAGCCAATTTTATCATTGGAGTAGTGATCTCAATATCATTTGAATAATGCTTCATGATATCCTCTAAATCATGAGAATTCCATGATTCAATCCATTCTTTGCAAACTTTTGAGCATCCATAATTTAGTATTATTACAACATTCCTTTCGTACTTGGTAAAATCATTTTCTCTGTATCGCGTTTTACGGCAACTTTTATAGCTTTGGCGAAAGCCTTGAAAATCGCTTCGATTTTGTGGTGTTCGTTCGTTCCTTCGGCTTTGATATTGATGTTGGCTTTTGCTCCATCCGAAAAGGATTTGAAAAAATGATAGAACATTTCTGTTGGCATTTTTCCCACCATTTCACGCTTAAATTCGGTTTCCCAAACCAACCAATTTCTTCCTCCAAAATCGATGGCTACTTGCGACAAACAATCGTCCATTGGCAAACAAAAGCCGTAACGTTCGATTCCTAATTTATTCCCTAATGCTTTGGCAAAAACTTCTCCCAAGGCAATCGCCGTATCTTCAATCGTGTGATGTTCATCAACTTCGAGGTCGCCTTTTACAATAATTTCCAAATCCATTTGCCCGTGACGTGCGATTTGATCTAACATGTGATCAAAAAATGCAATCCCGGTATCGATTTTACTTTTTCCGGTTCCATCTAAGTTTAAATTGATGTAAATGTCTGTTTCATTCGTTTTTCTAGTTATGGATGCCGAACGTTCCTCTAATTTTAAAAACTCATAAATAGTTTTCCAATCCGTAGTTTGCAAAGCAATAACAGCATCCAATTCGTATCTTTTGGACGAAATTTCATCACTACCTAAACCTTCGTTTGTATTAATAAAAATGGCTTTTGAATCCAAATTTTTGGCTAATTCCACATCAGTAATTCGGTCTCCGATGACAAATGAGTGCTCTAAATCATAATCTGTATTTCCAATATATTTGGTTAACATTCCTGTTGCTGGCTTACGAGTGGGTAGATTTTCGTGCGGAAATGACCTATCAATGCACACTTCGCTAAAAACAACTCCTTCATTTTCGAAAGCTTTCATTACCAAATTATGCACGGGCCAAAAGGTAGCTTCTGGATGCGAATCCGTTCCCAAACCGTCTTGATTGGTTACCATTACCAATTCGAAATCTAACTCGGCAGCAATTTTTCCCAGATATTGAAAAGCTTTTGGATAGAATTCCAATTTTTCAAAACTGTCCAATTGATAGTCATTGGGTTCTAAAACCATGGTACCATCGCGATCTATAAAAAGTATTTTTTTCATAATTATATTCTTTTGCCACAGATTCCCAGATTTTAAAGTATAAAAAATCAGTGAATCCGTGGCTGGTTTTTAGTTCAATTCTTGTAGTACTTGTATCAACTTCTTATTCTCCTCCCCCGTTCCAATAGTCAAACGCAAGGTGTTTTCACATAAAGGTTGCGTTGTTCTGTTTCGAATTACAATTCCTTTTGCAATCAATTCGGCGTATCTTTTATTAGCGTCATCCACTTTTATCAAGATAAAATTAGCTTCTGTTGGGTAAATTTTTTCGACAAATTTTATATCAACTAATACTTTAAGTAATTGTTCTCTTTGTTTAATAATAGAAAGTATTTCGGATTTTATTTTTTCCGCATCGTTCAATCGTTCCAAGGCTCTTAATTGCGTCAATTCGTTGACATTATAAGGCGGTTTTATTTTGTTTAAAACCGAAATTATCGCAGCCGAAGCGTAACAAATTCCCAATCGAATTCCTGCTAAACCGAATGCTTTTGACAGCGTTTGTGTGATAACTAAATTTGGAAAATTGTCTAATTTATCCATCCAACTTTTCTTTTCTGAAAAGTCAATGTAAGCTTCATCAATTACAATTAAACCTTTAAAATTTTCAAGCAATTCAATCACACTTTCTTCCGAAAAAGAATTTCCTGTTGGATTATTTGGAGAACACAAAAAGATGATTTTTGTGTTTTTATCAACAGCATTTAAAATTTGTTCTACTTGTGGTTGAAAATCATTAGACAGTAAAATTTCTCTGTTTTCAACTGCATTCAAATTCGCTAAAACGCCATACATTCCGTACGTTGGCGGCAATGTGATTATGTTATCAGTATTAGGTTCGCAAAAAGCGCGAAACAATAAATCCAAGACTTCATCGCTTCCGTTTCCGAGTAAAATTTGATTGGGTTGAACTTCTTTCTGCTTGGCTAAAACCTTTTTAACATTGCTTTGCTGCGGATCGGGATAGCGATTTACACCATTTTGGAATGGATTTTCATTGGCATCCAAGAAAATCATATCTGCGGTATCAAAATCCTCAAATTCGTCACGTGCCGAAGAATAAGGCTTCATCAACTTGACGTTTTCACGGACTAAATTATTTATATCGAAATTATTCATTTTTGTTTCATTTTGTACACTGATAAACGCCGATTTGCTAAAGCAAAAACACGGATAAAAGCTGATTTTAATCTCTTGGGTTTAATTCCTCGAAGCTCTGCTTCGACTTTTTGCCACAGATTCACGGATTAAAAAAGATTTTCGAAAATCTGTGAATCTGTGGCTATTTTTTGCTAATACCTCTGGGCTCTGCACCGAGGTAGTTTATTTCAATGCTTAAATTTATAAATCTTTCAATCGCAAACTAACTGCATTTTTATGAGCTTGTAATCCTTCGGCTTCGGCCATTAGTTCTATGGCTTTGCCTATGTTTTGAATTCCTTTTTCGGATATTTTTTGAAATGTCATTGATTTAGTAAAACTATCCAAGTTCACACCGCTATAATTCTTTGCATAACCGTTAGTTGGCAAGGTATGATTGGTTCCTGAAGCATAATCTCCTGCACTTTCTGGTGTGTAATTGCCAATAAAAACCGAACCAGCATTACCAATATTATTTATATAAAAATCTTCGTTTCTACTGCAAATGATAAAATGTTCTGGACCGTATTCATCAATTAATTTCAAAGCAATTTCATCAGTTTCTACATAAATCAGTTTCGAATTGGCAATGGCTTTTTCGGCAATGGCTTTTCTTGGTAAGACTTCCAATTGTGACTGAATTTCTTTTTCTACTTCATCAATCAAATCTTTAGAGGTGGAAACCAAAATTACTTGACTATCGGTTCCGTGTTCCGCTTGAGATAACAAATCCGAAGCAACAAAAGCAGGAATAGCAGAATCATCAGCAACAATCAACAGTTCACTTGGTCCTGCCGGCATATCAATAGCTACGCCAAATTGGGTTGCCAGTTGCTTAGCCACAGTTACAAACTGATTCCCTGGACCAAAAATTTTGTACACCTTTGGAATTGATTCCGTTCCAAATGTCATTGCCGCAATGGCTTGAATTCCTCCTACTTTCAAAATTTTGGTCACACCACATAAATCAGCTGCATATAAGATGGCAGGATTAATGTTTCCGCTTTTATCGGGTGGCGAACACAAAACAATTTCGCTACAACCAGCGATGTTTGCAGGAACAGCCAGCATTAAAACCGTTGAAAACAAAGGTGCTGTTCCTCCTGGAATGTATAAACCAATTTTTTGGATTGGTCTTTTTTCCTGCCAGCAATTTACGCCTTCGATAGTTTCGACAACGATTTTGGTTGTTTTTTGAGCGGCATGAAATTTTTCGATATTTGATTTTGCCAGTTGAATAGCTTCTTTTAATTCGGTAGAAATTGAAGCAATTGCTTGGTCAATTTCTGATCTAGACACTTCTATATTTTCGAATTTAACGCCATCAAATAGCGAAGTGTATTTTGCCACCGCAACATCGCCTTTTTTTTGAACTTCCTTAAAAATTTCTTTTACAGTAAATTCAATATCGTCAATGGTTTGGGTTGGTCTTTTTAATAATTCGGACCACGTTTCAGGTTTTGGATTGAATATTTTGTTCATTTATATTTTAATTTAAGGATTAAATGATTCAAAAATTGAAAGATTTGGTTATTAAAAACTTGTATCCCGATTTTTAAATCGTACTCTATAAAACCATTTTTTCGATTGGGCAAACCAGAATACCTTCGGCACCAGCTTCTTTTAGTTGGTCGATTACATCCCAAAAAGTATCTTTATCAATTACTGAATGTACGCTACTCCATCCTTTTTCTGCCAACGGCAAAACGGTAAGGCTTCTTAAAACAGGAAGAATATTTCCAATAGCATCAATTTTATCATTGGGAACATTCATTAAAATATATTTCGATTTTCGGGCTCTCAAAACTGCCTGAATTCTGAATTGCAGTGTATCAATTAACTTCTGAACTTCGGAACTTACTTTTGGCGAAACCGCTAAAACGGCTTCACTTTTAAAAATCACTTCCACCTCTTTTAAATTGTTTTTAAACAAAGTGCTTCCGCTAGAAACAATATCAACAATAGCATCGGCAAGCCCAATGTTTGGGGCAATTTCAACCGAACCAGAGATTTGGTGAATATCCACTTTCATTCCATAAGAACCAAAATAATCGTTTACGGTATTTGGATATGAAGTTGCAATTCGCATCCCGTCTAAATCTTTTAAAGACTTGTAATTAAACGTTTTTGGTACTGCCACAGAAACTTTACATTTAGAGAATCCAAGTTTCTGAATTACTTTAATGTCTTTCCCTTTTTCTACAAGAAGGTTGTCTCCCACAATGGCGGCATCTACAACTCCGTCAATTAAATATTGAGGAATATCGGAATTTCTTAGGAATAAAACTTCTAAAGGAAAGTTCGTTGCTTCGGCTTTAAGTTGATCGTTTCCATTATTAATAGAAATTCCACAATCTTTCAGAATTTGAATACTGTCTTCGTTTAAACGTCCTGATTTTTGAATTGCAATTTTTAAAGTACTCATTTTTGTTTTTGTTTTTTGTTGTTTACAATTTTGTTTGAATACAACACATAGGTAATAAAAAACCCGTTTGATGTACTCAAACGGGTTTTAAAATATGAAAATTACATACATATCATTAACACATCGCTTGAGAGCAATAATGAAAATGATGGTAATGCAATGGAGTTGATAACATACTAATTAATTTTGTAATCCTTTTATTTGATTGCAAATATACTTGAAAATATATTTACAAAGCAATTTTTAATTTAACTTAATGAAATCAAATTGTTAAAAAAAAAAAAAAAAACAGTTGCTGATTTCTTTCCAAAAAGAAAAATGGAGCAACTGTTTAAAAACTACTAATTACGCTTCGACCGAATTTAATTCTAAAGAAGGTCCTGCACTTACCAAGCGTTTCCCTTCTGGTGTGTTCGTATATTGTTCGAAATTTTTAATATAACGGCCTGATAAATCAATTGCTTTACGAACCCATTCGTCTTTGTCTTTATAGGTACCTCTTGGGTCAAGAATTCCATCACTTACGTTTGGCAAAAGGGTTGGAATTGTTAAGTTTAAGTACGGAATTTCTCTGGTTTGGGCTTTATTGATTTCGCCACTTATAATAGCGTCAATGATTGCTCTTGTGTTTTTAAGGGAAATTCTTTTTCCTGTACCATTCCATCCTGTATTTACTAAATAGGCTTTTGCACCATGCTTTTTCATTTTTCCGATAAGTGTCTGAGAATATTTTGTTGGATGCAAAGTTAAAAACGCCTCTCCAAATGCCGGAGAAAAGGAAGGTTCTGGCTCAGTAATTCCTCTTTCTGTTCCTGCTAATTTAGAAGTATACCCACAAAGAAAATGATATTGAGCTTGATCTTCATCCAAAATTGAAACTGGAGGCAATACACCAAACGCATCGGCGGAAAGATAAATTATATTGCTAGCGTGCCCCGCTTTTGATGGCAATACGATTTTGCTTATATTATAAATTGGATAAGAAACTCTAGAGTTTTCAGTAATTGAATGGTCAAAATAATTAATTTCTCCATACTCATCGACAATTACATTTTCTAATAGTGCATCCCTTTTGATGGCTCTCCAAATATCAGGTTCGTTAGTTTCGCTTAAATCAATTACTTTGGCGTAACATCCGCCTTCAAAATTAAACACCCCATTATCATCCCAGCCGTGTTCGTCATCTCCTATTAAATATCGTTTTGGATCGGCAGATAAGGTTGTTTTTCCGGTTCCTGAAAGACCAAAGAAAATAGCAACATCGCCTTTTTCGCCTACATTTGCAGAGCAGTGCATAGAAGCCATTCCTTTTAGCGGCAAATAATAATTCATCATAGAGAACATTCCTTTTTTCATCTCGCCGCCATACCAAGTTCCTCCAATGATTTGAACCTTTTCGGTAAGGTTAAAAAGCACGAAATTTTCTGAATTTAAACCCTGTTCTTTCCAATCAGGATTCGTTGCTTTAGAACCGTTCATTACAACAAAATCAGGTTCTCCAAAGTTTTCTAGCTCATAAATCGATGGTCTTATAAACATATTGGTTACAAAATGTGCTTGCCAAGCTACCTCCATCACAAAACGAACTTTCAATCTTGTATCAATGTTCGTTCCGCAAAAAGCGTCAACAACATATAGTTTAGGAGAAGTAGAAAGTTGCTCTAAAACAATAGCTTTTAAATCATTCCAAACCTCAATAGTTGTTGGAAAATTTACTTTGTCATCCCAATAAATAGTATCTTTAGTAATGTCGTCTTTAACAATATATCGGTCTTTTGGAGAACGACCAGTGAAAATTCCTGTTTTAACTGCCACAGCACCCGTATCTGTTAAAGCACCTTTTTCGAATCCTTTTCTTTTATGAGAAACCTCAGCTTGAAACAGCTCTTCATAAGTAGGATTGTAAGAAACTTCATGATAACCTGTAATGCCCAAATTGTGCAATTCTTGAATAATTTTAATATTTTTCATAACGTCTAATTTTAAAAATTCTTATCTATATTTCTACTTCAAAATTAAGAATTTCAAGCCCAAATAACCTGATAATTATCATGTAAAAAATAAATCTACGAAAACGATTTCTTTATTTACAAGGGATTGCGAGGGATGTTTATGATAAATATCATATCGAATCGATAATTAATTGAGTAATTTTGAACTATAAAATTTCGACCCTAATTTGAAGAATTGATACTACCTGTTTTTACTATTATTAAAAAAGCTTCCAATGATTGAAGAAAAGAAAATCAAAAAGTATTAGAGTTGCTTACTGAAATTGGCGAAATGATGATGACTAGCGGTGCTCATACGGCACGGAATTATTCGGAATCTAGAACGATTTGCCAAAGGACTAGGGTATCATTGCGAATTAGTTTTGACTTATACTGGCATTGTAATATCTATTTAGTCAATCCTTAAATATGACACAACAGATTGATTGTTAATAACTTGTATATAAAAACAACTTAAAAACACTAAGTTGGAATTGCCAAAAAGTGTATATTTAGGTATAAAAAAGTGGCATATGTTAGGTAAAATAAAACCGAATTTTCAGCAAATTTATTTCAGACTAGGCTGACAGATCTTATAAACCTTGAGCATCCTTTGGTAAAACTCGCAGGGGAGCTTGATTGGTCAAAATGGAGTTTGAGTTCCAAAACCTATATTCAGAGCAAGGAAGACCCTCTATTCCGATTAGAAAAATAGCAGGTTTACTGCTGTTAAAAGAGATGTTTAAAGAGAGTGATGAATCTGTAGTTGAACGTTGGATAGAAAACCCTTATTGGCAATATTTTACAGGAGAATATTTTTTTCAAAACAAGCAACCTTTTGACCCGAGTGAGTTTGTTCATTTTAGAAAGAGACTGAAAGAGAAAGGATTAGAATTTATTTTAAGTCAAACAGTAGCCTTGCATCCAGAGGCGAAAAATGAAAAGGAAGTTCAGATTGACACCACTGTTCAAGAAAAAAATATTACTTTTCCAACCGATGCCAAATTAGCTAAAAAGGTAATTGACAATTGTACAAAAATAGCTGAAAAAGAAGGAGTTAAACAAAGACAAACTTATAAAAGGGTAGCCAAACAACATCTTCGGGATGCTTATTTTGGACATCATCCCAAACGAAAAAAGAAAGCTATAATGGCGCGAAAAAAGTTGCGAACCATTGGTAAGCGAGTCGTTCGAGAATTGGAACGCAAGTTGCCTGAAGAAATTTTAAAACAATACGAAACAGAATTTAGCAATTACAAAAAAGTACTCACTCAGGAAAGAAACAGCAAGGAAAAAATATACAGTTTACACGAACCTCAAACAGCCTGTATAGCAAAAGGGAAAGCTCATAAAGCGTATGAATTTGGAACAAAAGTAGCGGTAACAAGAGGTCGAAAAACAGGAGTCATTACCTCAATAAAACGATTTTCAGGCAATCCTCACGATAGCAAAACCTTAGAAGAATCATTAGCACAAAGCCAGCGAGTTAGAGAGCAAATTGGAGGTACAAGACCAACAATAGCAAGTACAGACAGAGGATTTAGAGGTGTCACACAAGTTGAAAATACACAAATAGTAATCCCAAAAAACACAAAAGAAAAATCAAGATACAAACAAGACGTTGCCCGAAAAAGATTTAGAGCCAGAGCGGCAATAGAACCAACAATATCCCATTTAAAAAGAAACCACGCTTTAGGATTAAATTTCCTCAAAGGCGTGGCTGGAGATATTAATAATGCACTTTTAGCAGGTATTGGTTACAATCTAAAAATGAGGTTTAACCATATCAAAGCACAATTTATTCTTTGTCTCGAATTTTTAATGCATATTTTTGCAAATGTGTTTTTGATAAAAAATCTAAAAACTCAAAAAGTGAGTTTTTAAGGAATGACTATTTACAAGCAAAATAAATTTAAAACGCGAACACTCGCTAGAACTGTAAGAGATAAAGGAACCAACTTTGAAACTATCTCAGAAATCAGCATTTTGTCTTGGGATGTTTTAGAAAATGGAATTTCAATTTCAGAGATAAAATCAAAATTAGAACAAATAAAACAAAGGAAAATCTATTCTAATAGCCAACTTTATTTTTGGGCTCCATTTGCTAGTGTTGCCCTTTGTATATTATTTGACGGAGACTGGATTCAAGCATTAATTGTTTATATTTCGACTTTTACAGGGTTTTATGCAAGAAGAACTTTAATCTTAAAAAATTACAATCATTTGCTTTCTTTTTTTATAGCATCGACGATTTCTACCTTGATTATACATTTTATAGGTCTCTTTTTTCACATTCAAGTCGAACAAGCGTTAATCGTTTCGATACTGTATCTTATTCCTGGAGTTGTCATGATTAATTCCTTTATTGATTACTTAGAAGGTTATTTTGAATCTGGAACTGCCCGATTTATTTTTAGTTCAATGGCTATTTTAATGATTGCTTTTGGCTTTTTTACCTCGAATATGATTTTTAAAATGCCCTTGGTTAATTCCTTTAGTTTGTTTGATTTATCGAATTTACAAATTCAAGCAAAAGCCGCTTACTCCCCTACTGGCTTTCCTTTACACGTTTCTAAGCTAGTTTTTGGAGGCATTACTTCTTTAGGATTTGCACTAATTTTTAACACTTCAAAAAGAGCATTGTGGACAGTTTTTTTGCTAGGAGCCGTAGGCTATTTTATAAATTACCTTTTGTTCCGAGAATTCGAAGTCAATTTAATCTTGTCCATTTTTGTAGCCTCTACATTTGTGGGAATCTCAGGAATGTACTTTGCTCATAGAACACATACTCCCCCAATTATTTTTATGATTCCTGCTGTAATTAATATGATTCCGGGACTAATTAGTTATAAATTTATGATGGGAATGATTGATTGGATTAGCAATGACAAAGGACAAAGACCATCTGTCGAGGAAGTTATCGAAACTTTTTCCTTCGGAATTACAACTCTTTTTATTCTTTTTGCACTCGCTTTCGGAATTGCGTTTCCAATTATTGTATTTAATTCCTATACAGTAAAAGGCAAAGATTTGAATGTTCTAATTAAAAAACTGTTTAAAAAAGATTAGTCTTACAAATGCAATTCATAATAAAAAAGATAGACTTTATAGCAGTATTTTTTTAGAAATTATAGACTAAGCAAACTCCTAAATTCATTTTTTAAAGGATTAAATTTGTTTTTTTTACAAAAAAAGACCGTCTTATTTGTATAAATGACAAATAATGATTTATTTTATGCCGTAAAAACAAAACTAGAAAGTTTTAGCTATTTTTAACACAATTAAATTACCTTTTATGGATATTGCAACTTGCCCAACATTTTCTAAGGAAGAAGCTCTTAGTATTTTAGAAAAAGAGTGGGGAATTTCAGGAAATTTAAAACCATTAGACAGCTATCTTGACCAAAATTTCCTTGTGCAAAATTCAAATGGAGAAAAATTTGTATTAAAAATTGCCAATATTGAAACCCCAGAATCCTGGTTAGACCTACAAAACAAGGTCGTTGAGCATCTTTACGCCGATGCTATTCCAAAAATAATTCTTACTAAAAAGGGGAGCAAATGATTTTTGTATCCTCGCATTGGTGGCGGGTACTGAATTTTTTAGAAGGAACAATGCTAACCACTGTTCCGTTTCGCTCGAAAAAATTATTGCAAAATATAGGCAAATTTGTTGGAGGTATTTCACAACAACTTTCTTCGTTTTCGCATGAAGCTGCCGAGAGACCCATACAGTGGGATTTGCAACAATCGGCTGGATTGCTAGAAAATTGGATAACTTTCGTTGAAGACGAGGAGTTAAAAAACAATATCTTGTCAATCATAGAAACTTGGAAAACGAAAATTGCTGCTATTTCTAAAGTACGGAAAAGTGTAATTCACGCCGACTTGACCCGATATAATCTTTTATTAGACGATTCTGGAGAAAACATTCAAGGAATAATTGATTTTGGCGATGTTTGTTTTTCATGGACAATTGGCGAATTAGCGGTTTTGATACTAGAATCAGCGATGACAGGAAGTCCAACTCCTTTTGCTGATGCTTATGAAATAATTCAATCCTATCACAAAATTTTCCCTTTAACAAAAGAAGAAGTTTTGTTGCTCTATCCGCTTATTCAATTGCGATCTGCTACAATTGTAGGCGCATCTGCCAGACAGTTATCTATGGAACCTGACAATGATTATGTGCGAAAACAGGCGATTGCCGACCGTGAAATGTTCCAGCAATTGAGTTCAGACAAACAAGATTTTGCTACCGCCCTGTTTCTTGAAGCTTGCCAAATTAAATCAGAAAAAAACTTAGATATTGAGCGTTTTTTTAAGAAATCGAATATAAAACCTGTATTTGCTAACAAAAATATTCTTGAGATAATTGACATCAGTCCAGCTTCTGAAATATATAATGATGGTGCTTGGAATAATTTTGAGCAATCTAGAAAAAAACATAAAAAATCAATTAGAAAATGGTTTTGGACGAACGACTTATAAAACGGCTACCATTGCACCATTCAACTCAAAAGAAGCAGCAACCATTGCATTAGGAATTTATGTTTTTGCTCCTTCGGGGACACCAATCTACGCTCCTAGTGACTTGATTTTTGTAAATAAAATTGCCGACAAAAGCATTTATAAAACAGCTCTTTTTTATGTTTATTTCTATGGAATAGAGCCCTTATCAAGAGAAGGAGAATCAGTAAAGCAAGGCGAATCATTAGGAATTATTGCCGCCGAAAAATCAAATGCTGCTTTGCCTCCCCATGTTTTTATCCAAGTTGATAGCTCTGGAGTTGCCCCACAATTTTGCTTGCCAAGTGAAAGTATTGGTTGGGAAATTTTGTGCCCTAATCCAATCTCTTTTTTAGGAATAGAGTCAAAAGTCTCTATAAATGACGAAGACGAAACTTTAGAAAATCGTAGGGCAAAAGTGATTCAGCAAGCTCAGGAATATTATTATCAGGAGCCAATGAATCTGGTTAGAGGTTGGCAACAATATTTAATTTCTGATACAGGTCGTGTCTATTTAGACGCCATAAATAATGTAGCGCATATTGGTCATTCTCATCCAAAAGTGGTTGAGGCAGCTACGAAACAGCTAAAAAAGCTAAACACCAATGCTCGTTTTTTGTATGAGGACAACATCAGTTATGCGGAGCGATTGTTGCACTATTTTCCAAAATCTTTACAGGTTATTTTTTACACTTGTACCGGAAGTGAAGCTAATGACCTAGCTTTGCGATTGGCGAGAGCCTACACAAATCAGAATGACATACTAGTAATTGACGGAGAATACCACGGAAATACTACTGCCGTTGATGAAATTAGTACCAATTTGATGGATAATCCTACGGCATCAAAAAGTGTCCGTCCCTTTACACATCCATTAATTCAGCCCAATACTTTTAGAGGAAAATATTCCGCTGAAACTCCTAATGTTGCTGAACTTTATGCGCAAGATGCTCAGGACAAGATTCATTTTATCCAATCGCAAGAAAGAGGTGTTGCTGCTTTTATTTCAGAATCGTTACTGGGTTCTGGCGGCGGTGTGGAAATGCCTAAAGACTATTTGAAAAAAGTGTATGAATACGTTCATCAAGCCGGAGGAGTTTGTATTGCTGATGAAGTGCAAATTGGTTTTGGTCGAATGGGAAGTCATTTCTGGGGTTTTGAAAAGGAAGGTGTCGTACCCGATATTGTCACATTAGGAAAGCCAATGGGAAATGGACATCCCATTTCGGCAGTAATTACCACCCAAGAAATTGCAGATGCTTATCGAAAAAAATATACTTACTTCAATACTTTTGCCGGGAATCCTGTTTCTTGTAAAATTGCCAATGCAGTTTTAGATGTTATCGAAGAGGAGAAACTACAAGAAAATGCACTGGTAGTTGGAAATTTTCTTAAAAAGGAATTAGAAAAATTAATTGATCTATTCGAAAGTGTGGGCGCCGTTTATGGACACGCTATGTATTTGGGAGTTGATTTAATAACCAATAAAAATCTAGAAAACCTGACAGCCAAAAGGCTTTATGGATTTCAGAAGCAATGAAACAGCAAGGAATAATTATTATCCAACAGGGGATTATTATAATATACTTAAAATTAAACCTCCTATGAACTTTACAAAAGAAAACGCCATTTTTCTGGTTGAAACTTTGAAACAATTTTAAGCAAAATGGAAAATTAAGTCTATTTACAAAAAAAAGGGGTTGTCTTTTCAGACAACCCCACCAAATTTATAAATTAAGAATTTGCCCCACAATGCTCTACCTCGTTCAAAAGTCAAGAGTATTAAAAAACAACAGTATCTTTTTTTAAACTATAATAAGAGGTTACTAATTCAAAATATTATGGAACTAAAGATACTGTGCAAATTCTATCACACAAAGTGCATGACTATTTAGTCATTCCTTAAAAACTCACTTTTTGAGTTTTTAGATTTTTTATCAAAACACATTTGCAAAAATATGCATTAAAAATTCGAGACAAAGAATAAATTGTGCTTTGATATGGTTAAACCTCATTTTTAGATTGTAACCAATACCTGCTAAAAGTGCATTATTAATATCTCCAGCCACGCCTTTGAGGAAATTTAATCTAAAGCGTGGTTTCTTTTTAAATGGGATATTGTTGGTTCTATTGCCGCTCTGGCTCTAAATCTTTTTCGGGCAACGTCTTGTTTGTATCTTGATTTTTCTTTTGTGTTTTTTGGGATTACTATTTGTGTATTTTCAACTTGTGTGACACCTCTAAATCCTCTGTCTGTACTTGCTATTGTTGGTCTTGTACCTCCAATTTGCTCTCTAACTCGCTGGCTTTGTGCTAATGATTCTTCTAAGGTTTTGCTATCGTGAGGATTGCCTGAAAATCGTTTTATTGAGGTAATGACTCCTGTTTTTCGACCTCTTGTTACCGCTACTTTTGTTCCAAATTCATACGCTTTATGAGCTTTCCCTTTTGCTATACAGGCTGTTTGAGGTTCGTGTAAACTGTATATTTTTTCCTTGCTGTTTCTTTCCTGAGTGAGTACTTTTTTGTAATTGCTAAATTCTGTTTCGTATTGTTTTAAAATTTCTTCAGGCAACTTGCGTTCCAATTCTCGAACGACTCGCTTACCAATGGTTCGCAACTTTTTTCGCGCCATTATAGCTTTCTTTTTTCGTTTGGGATGATGTCCAAAATAAGCATCCCGAAGATGTTGTTTGGCTACCCTTTTATAAGTTTGTCTTTGTTTAACTCCTTCTTTTTCAGCTATTTTTGTACAATTGTCAATTACCTTTTTAGCTAATTTGGCATCGGTTGGAAAAGTAATATTTTTTTCTTGAACAGTGGTGTCAATCTGAACTTCCTTTTCATTTTTCGCCTCTGGATGCAAGGCTACTGTTTGACTTAAAATAAATTCTAATCCTTTCTCTTTCAGTCTCTTTCTAAAATGAACAAACTCACTCGGGTCAAAAGGTTGCTTGTTTTGAAAAAAATATTCTCCTGTAAAATATTGCCAATAAGGGTTTTCTATCCAACGTTCAACTACAGATTCATCACTCTCTTTAAACATCTCTTTTAACAGCAGTAAACCTGCTATTTTTCTAATCGGAATAGAGGGTCTTCCTTGCTCTGAATATAGGTTTTGGAACTCAAACTCCATTTTTGACCAATCAAGCTCCCCTGCGAGTTTTACCAAAGGATGCTCAAGGTTTATAAGATCTGTCAGCCTAGTCTGAAATAAATTTTGCTGAAAATTCGGTTTTATTTTACCTAACATATTGCCACTTTTTTATACCTAAATATACACTTTTTGGCAATTTAACTTAGTGTTTTTAAGTTGTTTTTATATACAAGTTATTAACAATCAATCTGTTGTGTCATATTTAAGGATTGACTATTTAATTTATAATTATCCTATTTTTTTCATTGCTGTCATTGATTCTCTCAACCAAGCTCCTATTTCTTCAATTGGATGTTGACGAATTTCGTTGTTTACTGCAATTAAAACAGCATTATCAACTCCGTTTGATTTTGAAAATGGTTTTCCTATAACGTTTGTATCAACTTTTTTCATAAAATCAGTTAATAAAGGTTTGCAGGCGTGATCAAATAATAACAACCATATTCTGCGGTATCAGAAATGATTCTGTTCATTTCATATAATTTTTTTCTAGCAATTGTATTAGCAATCAATGGCAATTCGTGTAATGATTCATAGTAAGCTGATTCTTCTATAATTCCTGTTTGTGTCATGGTCTCGAAAGCCAATTCTACGCCAGCTTTTACCATTGCAATCATCAAAACACCATGATCGAAATATTCTTGCTCTGAAATGTGAGCAGCCGTTGGAGCTGTTTTTTTCAAAATTAGTTTCAGCAGTAGCAGCTCTCCAAGTCAAAAGATTAATATCATCATTTGCCCAGTCGATCATCATGTTTTTCGAAAATTCCCCAGAAACAATGTCATCCATGTGTTTTGAAATAACGGACGCATAATGTCTTTTAATTCCTCGGCTAATTCGAAAGTCTCAATTTTTGAAGGATTGTTCAAACGATCCATCATATTAGTATTCCCCCATGTTTCAAAGCTTCAGTAACAGTTTCCCAACCGTATTGAATTAATTTTGAAGCATAAGCGGGCTCAATTCCTTTTTCGACCATTTTATCAAAACATAAAATAGAACCTGTTTGCAACATTCCACAAAGAATAGTTTGCTCTCCCATTAAATCCGATTTTACTTCGGCAACAAAAGAAGAATTCAAAACTCCCGCTCTGTGACCACCAGTAGCAACTGCATAGGCTTTTGCTTGAGCAAGACCCTCTCCATTTGGATTATTTTCTGGATGAACTGCAATTAATGTTGGCCACACCAAAACCTCTTTGTATTCTTCACGAACTTCAGATCCTGGGCATTTTGGCGCACACATAATTACTGTAATGTCTTTGCGAATTTGCATGCCTTCTTCTACAATATTGAATCCGTGAGAATAGGCTAATGTAGCACCTTTTTTCATCAAAGGCATGATAGCTGTGACTACGGCTGTATGCTGTTTGTCTGGTGTAAGATTACAAACCAAATCAGCCGTTGGAATTAATTCCTCATAAGTTCCCACTTTGAAACCATTGTCTGCGGCGTTCATAAAAGAAGCTCTTTTTTGTGCAATAGCCTCGGCACGCAAAGCATAAGAAATATCTAAGCCAGAATCTCTCATGTTTAAACCTTGATTTAAACCTTGAGCTCCGCAGCCTACGATAACTATTTTTTTTTCCTTTAAGTGCATCCACTCCATTTGAAAATTCGGACTGATCCATAATTCGCAAACGCCTAATTGCTCTAATTGTAATCTAAGTGGTAATGAATTGAAATAATTTGCCATTTTTTTGTATTTAATAATTGTAAAATTTATAATTTAATAATTGAAAGATTTTCCTCTATTGAACCCTATTTAAGTTCTTCTAATAATGCCGATATTTCCATTTTTGCTTGGAAACCGAGATTCTTCCTGAACGCACAAATTGCATGATTCCGAAAGGTTTTAATTTTTTGTATAAGTCTTCTATTTCAGAACGTTTTCCTGATTTTGAAATCACAAAAAAGTCTCTTGAAACCATTACGATTTCTGAATGGCTTTCTTTTATAATATTCTGAATTTGCCTTTCATCGAATAACAAACTAGACTCAATTTTAAAAATAGCACTTTCAAGAAAAATGGTTTCTTCGTCAACATGATAGAATGCTTTAACAACTTCTATCTGCTTTTCGATTTGCCCTACAATATTTTGAACCCATTTTTCAGTAGTGTCAACCACAATGACGAATCTCGAAATGTGTTCAATTTCTGATTCGGATACATTTAGGCTCAATATATTGATATGACGCTTCAGAAATATTCCTGAAATTCTGTTGAGTAAGCCAACGTTGTTTTCTGAATAAACAGAAATAGTGAATGTTTTATTTTCCATTGTTATTTTTTGTTTAAAGTCTTTTTGTTTAAAGTTTAAAGTTGCGCAACTTTAAACTTTAAACAAAAAATCTCTTTATGATAACCGTATATCCGAAACCGAAGCTCCTGTGGGAATCATAGGGAATACATTGTTTTCTTTTTCGACCATAACTTCTAGGAAATAGGAATCTTTGGAAGCCAGCATTTCGGCAACTGCTCCATCGAGTTCTTCTCTTTTGGTTATTTTTTTTGATTTTATATGATATCCTTCGGCAATGGCTACAAAGTTTGGATTAATCATTACGGTTGAGGCATACCTACTATCAAAAAATAGTTCTTGCCATTGGCGAACCATTCCTAAAAATTCATTGTTTAGTACAAACAATTTTTACTGGAACTTTTGTTTGAAAAATAGTACCCAACTCCTGAATTGTCATTTGAAACCTCCATCGCCAATTATGGCCACCACTTCACGATCTGGTCTTCCCATTTTAGCGCCAATAGCAGCTGGCAAAGCAAATCCCATTGTTCCTAATCCGCCTGAGGTAATGTTGCTTTTTGTCGTGTTAAATTTGGCATATCGACACGCAAACATTTGGTGCTGCCCCACATCCGAAACAATAATGGCATCTCCATTAGAGTGTTTATTGATCATTTCCATAGCCTCTCCCATAGAAATTCCATTTGAAGGATTTAGCTCATCTTTGATAACTGCATCAAATTCTATCTTATATTTTTCTTTGAATTCATTGTGCCAAGATTCGTGTGTTTTAGTTTCGATAAGCGGAATTAAAGCTTGCAAGGATTCTTTTACATCTGCTAAAACTGCCACAGTAGTTTTTACATTTTTATCAATTTCAGAAGGATCTATTTCAAAATGAATTACTTTGGCTTGTTTGGCATAAGTAGCTAAATTCCCAGTAACACGATCATCAAAACGCATTCCGAGCGCAATTAAAACATCACATTCATTGGTAAGAATATTGGGACCATAATTACCGTGCATTCCAAGCATTCCTACATTTAAAGGATGATCCGTTGGCATTGCAGAAAGTCCTAAGATTGTCCAAGCGGCAGGGATTCCTGATTTTTCGACCAATGCTTTTAATTCGGCTTCAGCTTGACCAAGAATGATTCCTTGTCCAAAAATAATGTATGGTTTTTGGGCATTGTTAATTAAATCAGCGGCTTCCTTTACTTTTTCAAGATTTAAAGTAGGCTTTGGATTGTAGCTTCTAATTCCAGTACATTTTTTATAACTAAATTCCATTTCATCAAACTGAGCATTCTTTGTAATGTCAATTAAAACTGGTCCCGGACGACCTGATCTTGCAATATAAAAAGCCCTAGCAATGATTTCTGGAATCTCGTGAGCTTCGGTAATTTGATAATTCCATTTGGTCACAGGAGTCGAAATCCCAATAATATCTGTTTCTTGAAAAGCATCCGAGCCCAATAAATGTTTTCCCACTTGACCCGTAATACAAACCATTGGTGTAGAATCAATTTGAGCATCGGCAATTCCGGTCACTAAATTGGTTGCGCCAGGACCCGAAGTTGCAATGGCAACACCTACTTTTCCCGTTGCTCTAGCATAACCCTGAGCTGCATGGGTTGCACCTTGTTCGTGACGCACCAGTACGTGATGCAACTCGTCTTTAAATTTGTATAATTCGTCATAAACTGGCATTATTGCACCTCCAGGATAGCCGTAAACCAAGTCTACGCCTTCTTCTAATAAGCATCTAATAACGGCTTCCGCACCTGATATTTTATTGTTTTTCATTGATTATATTTTTTTCCTTATCCAACCCTCTTCATAGAAAAAGAAGTTGAGACGGGTATAATTTTTATTATTCGATTCCTATAAATTCCTCTTCGGGGTAGCAATCTACTTATCAGTAACACAACCTGTTGAAGCACTCGAAACCGATCTAGCATATTTGAGCAAAACTCCTTTTGTGGCTTTCAAAGGGGGTTGTACCCAATTAGCCAATCTTTCGGCATATTCTGCATCGGGGATTTTTAGGTTGATGGTGTTTTTTACCGCATCTATGGTAATTATATCTCCATTTTCAACGAGAGCAATTCCTCCTCCATCATAAGCTTCTGGTGTAATATGCCCTACAACAAAACCGTGTGAGCCTCCTGAAAATCTACCGTCGGTAATTAAAGCAACGCTACTTCCTAATCCAGCACCCATAATAGCCGATGTTGGTTTTAGCATTTCGGGCATTCCTGGTCCTCCTTTTGGACCACAATATCTAATGACTACGACATTCCCAGGTTTGACTAAGCCATTTTGAATTCCCGGAATGACGTCGAATTCACTTTCAAAAACGACTGCGGTTCCTTCAAAATATTCGCCTTCGTTACCGCTAATTTTGGCAACACAACCTTCTGAGGCTAGATTCCCGTATAAAATTTGAATGTTTCCTGTTGATTTTAAAGCTTTTGGATTTCAAAAATAACTTCTTGTCCTTCGTCTAAATTAGGAACAGATGCTAAATTTTCGGCCACCGTTTTCCCAGTTACAGTTAAACAATCGCCATGAAGAAATCCCTCTTTTAATAAATATTTCATTACCGCGGGAACACCGCCAACGGCATGTAAGTCTTCCATCATATATTTACCACTTGGTTTCAAGTCAGCAAGCATCGGTGTTTTGTCACTTATAGCTTGAAAATCTTCCAAAGTAATTTCAATATCGACTGAATGTGCCATGGCAATTAAGTGCATTACGGCATTAGTAGAACCTCCTAAAACGGCTACCATCGTGATAGCATTTTCAAAAGCTTTACGAGTCATAATGTCTCTAGGCTTAATATCTTTTTCTAATAATATTCGAATGGCTTTTCCTGCATCTTCACATTCTTTCTTCTTATCTTCACTAAGGGCAGGATTCGAAGAACTATATGGTAAGCTCATTCCTAAGGCTTCAATGGCCGAAGACATTGTGTTTGCAGTATACATTCCACCACAAGCGCCTGGACCAGGACAAGAATTTTGAATTACACCTTTAAAATCTTCATCAGAAATGGTGTTTTTGAATTTTTTCCCCAAGGCTTCAAAAGCCGAAACAATATTAAGGTGCTCTCCTTTCCAACGTCCTGAATTTATGGTGCCACCATAGACCATAATCGAAGGACGATTCACTCGTCCCATTGCGATTAAAGCTCCCGGCATATTTTTATCACAACCGGGAATGGCTATTAAACCATCATACCATTGCGCTCCCATAACGGTTTCGATAGAATCGGCAATTACATCACGCGACACTAACGAATAACGCATTCCATCTGTACCGTTCGAAATCCCGTCGCTTACCCCAATAGTATTAAAAATTAATCCGACCAAATCAGCGTCCCAAACTCCTTTTTTGACCTCTTTTGCTAAATCGTTCAAGTGCATATTACAGGTATTGCCTTCATAGCCCATGCTCACAATACCAACTTGTGCTTTTTTTAAATCTTCCTCAGTCAAACCTATTCCGTAAAGCATTGCTTGCGCCGCAGGTTGTGTTACATCTTGAGTTATGGTTTGCTGTATTTATTTAATTCCATTATATTTATATTGTGTATTTAATTTATTCCAAAAAAAAACCTCTCAAATAATTGGGAGGTTTTAAATATATTTTTAATAATATCTATACCATTTCCCCTGCACTTGTGTTTATCACAATGACATTAATAATTGAAGAAATAATAATTGAGATTTGCATTTTTTTATTTTTATTTGGACAAAAGTATAAAACTAATACTACAATAAAAATATAATCTCAACTATTATTGAGCACTTTCAATTAAAAACGCTCCTTTTTTTTGACTTTTGCTGCTATACAATAGTCGATTGTCCTATATGCACATTGTCATTATTAAAATATAATAAGTCTTCCTTACTTAAAATAAAATTTGAGACAAAGTCACCTACTTCATTAGTGCCAAATGTTGAAAATGAATTCAAATCGGCGGTTACTATTTTATATTCGAAAGCTTTTTCAACGGCTTCATATACTTTTTGTGCTTCTTTATCAAGTCCAAAATATTCTAAAGCATTGCCGCAGATAGTATAGAAGCTATTGGATTAGCACTATTTTTCCCTGTCGCCTCGACGTAAGAACCGTGAATAGATTCAAAAAGGGCTTTGTCTTTTCCTAATGATACCGAAGCTAATAATCCGATGGAACTTGCAATTACACTAGCTTCATCAGAAAGAATATCGCCAAACATATTTTCAGTCAAGATAACATCAAATTGTCTTGGATTCAGTATAATTTGCTTTGCCGCATTGTCTACAAAAAGGAAATTTAGAGTAACATCAGGATAGCTTTCTCCAATTTTTTTTACTAATCTCCTCCATAATCTAGAGGTTTCCAGAACATTGGCTTTATCGACCATTGTTACTTTTTTTCGACGTTTTTGAGCTGCTTTAAACGCTAAATGTGTAATTCTGCTAATTTGTTCTTCGGTGTATTCATAAGCATCAGAAGCTATTGTTCCGTCCTCATTTAATTTCTTTTCGCCAATATAAACCCCTCCTGAAAGTTCTCTATAAACTACAAAATCAACACCTTCGATAATTTCCCTTTTTAGTGGAGAGCTGTCTAATAATACTTTGTAAGGCTTTATAGGTCTGATATTAGCAAAGAGTCCTAATGCTGTTCTTAATTTGAGCAATCCTTGTTCTGGACGCACTTTGGCATCAGGATTATTGTCGTATTTTGGATGTCCAATAGCACCAAACAAAACGGCATCTGTGTTTAAACAAAGATTCAGTGTTTGGTTAGGAAGTGGATTTCCAGTTTGATCAATAGCAACGGCACCTACAAGAGCATCTTCAAACACAAATTCGTGGTCATAAACCTCGCCAATTGCGTTCAACGCTTTTTTTGCTTGTAGGATTACTTCCGGACCAATCCCATCTCCCGAAAGCACTGCTATTTTTAAGTCCATTATTTTTGTTTTAGGTATAAGCGTTTAGTTCGCACTTGTTAAGTGCTTATTTTATTGATATTTATTTACAATTCACCATCTTTCTTATTAACACATCGAATATTGTATCCATATTTGACCTTCTGTTGTATCTAAAATGGTATTCATCAAGATAATTTTGCATACGGTCTTTACTGCAATGGTGATGAATTCCTCGGAGCCATCCTTTTATATTCATTATGTGTATATGTAGCTCTTTAAAGTTCTTTCCATCTTCTGATGCAACTTGTTTCAAATTTTTAAACTCCTTTTTTAAAGGTGTGTAACCTTTCCATTTATCCGAAACTACTTCCGCTTCGCTTGAAACATATTTGGTTAAGAAAGCACCTAATTCTATTGCCGAAGAATGTTCAATAGCCTCAGCGTAAGCTCGACCAACACCATCTTCTAAAATTTCAACAGCCAAGACAATTTTTTCAACCCTTTACTCCTTCCTTTTTTACCTTCTTCTGGACCTCCAATCACAAACTCATCAACGTGAATAACCCCTGTTAATGGGCTTTTTAGACTGCTCTTCATTACTTGCTGTAGTTTTTGTTTGAATGCCCAGCAGGTCATTTGTCGAAGTTCAAATTCATTACTTAATTCTAAAGAAGACATCCCTTTTTTCTTCGTACTTATTTTGAAAACAATATGAAAGGCTATTAGTATTGAAAATTTAAGCTTTTCAAACATAGTTCCTGCTGTTGGACTTTCATCATATCGGCACTTGGTACAACGTCGGTTATGGATGTTTTTTCCTTTCCCAAATTTATCATTATTACATCGTTTACAATTATAGCCACTAAGCCATTTTATCTCAGATAAATATTCTAAACAATCCTTATCTTCTTTAAATCTTTGGTTAAATTTTATTGAATTCACTCCTCTGAAAATATTGCGCTCTGTCATTTGACAAAGATAATTTATTTGCGACCTAAACGCTTATACCTATTTTGTTTTTTATAAAGGTAAGCTATAATTTGGATACCTAAACGGCTATTAACTTCTAATTAAATCTCCTTCTATTTTACAAGCTTCGATAATTTGGTGTATATCACCATCCAAAACCTCTTTCTTGATGTCGGCAAATTTTAAAAACTCAACATATACAATATCTAATTGAACTTTGGTTAATTCATAACCTACTTTTTTTGCTCTGTATGCCAATGCTGCTCTACCACTTCTGGCAGTTAAAATTATAGAAGATTCATTGACTCCAACTTCAAGAGGATCCATAATTTCATACGTTTCTCTGTTTTTTATAACCCCATCTTGATGAATTCCTGAACTGTGTGAGAAAGCATTGGCTCCAACAATCGCTTTGTTAGGTTGCACCATCATTCCCATACTTTCAGAAACCAATCGGCTCATTTCGTTCAGCTGTCTCGTATTAATATTGGTATCTAATTTCAAATAAGGGTGTTGCTTAAAAATCATTACTACTTCTTCAAGTGCCGTATTTCCTGCTCTCTCGCCTATTCCGTTTATAGTGCATTCTATTTGTCTAGCTCCATTTATAGCACCTGCAATCGAGTTGGCAGTAGCCATTCCTAAATCATTGTGACAATGGCAAGAAATAATGACGTTTTCTATGCCTTTTACGTTTTCTTTTAAATATTTAATTTTTGCACCATATTCTTCTGGCAAACAATATCCTGTTGTGTCTGGAATATTAAGTACCGTAGCTCCCGATTTTATTACCTCTTCACAGACTCGTGCTAAAAAATCATTCTCGGTTCTACCAGCATCTTCGGCATAAAACTCTACATCTTCGACATAAGATTTGGCATAAGAAACAGCATATTTTGCACGGGCAATAATATCTTCTCTTGTGGTATTTAGTTTGTGAATTATGTGCGAATTCGAGGTTCCTATTCCTGTGTGAATGCGAGGTCTTTTTGCATATTTTAGAGCGGCCGCAGCCACATCTATATCATTTTTTACCGCTCGTGTAAGACCACAAACTGTAGCATTTTTTACAATTTTTCCTATTTCTGAAACAGATAAAAAATCTCCCGGACTCGAAACAGGAAAACCAGCTTCGATAATATCAACTCCCATTTCGTCAAGCCTAGTGGCAATAACGAGTTTCTGATTGGTATCTAATTTGCATCCTGGAACCTGTTCTCCATCTCTTAAAGTGGTGTCAAAAATTTGGACTTTCTCTCTATTCATTTTAAAATATTTAATGTAATTTCACATCTTCAAACAAAATAGATTTCATTTCTTATAATATAAAATCCATTTTTAAAAATTATACTATTTATAAGACTAACAAATGTTTTGTAAATAACTAAAAACCAATAAGTTATATTACTATATTTTACAATGGCTAACCATCAAAAAGATTCTTTATTTGTATTAATAAAATCGCTCTCGAAGTCAGAAAAAAGACAATTCAAGATTTTTGCAAGCCGATTAGAAACAAGTTCCAATACAAAATTTATAGAATTGTTTAACATCCTAGATAAATCTGAAGTCTATGATGAAAAAATTATTTTGAAAAGTGGTATCATTAAAAAAGTGCAATTATCTAACCTTAAATCCTATCTATACAAACAAATTTTAGTAAGTATTCGGTTAAATATTCCTAGTCAGAATATTCGGTATCAATTGCGAGAGCAAATCGATTTTGCCACGATATTATATAACAAAGGATTGTATAGGCAGAGCTTAAAAATTTTAGACAAAACCAAGCAGCAAGCCCTAGAAAATGACGAGAAATATATAGCTTATGAAATCGTTGAATTCGAAAAATTAATAGAATCTCAATACATTACGCGCAGTATTCAAGGTCGAGCCGATGAATTAGTTATTCAGGCCAAAGAATTAAATTATAAAAACACCATTTCAAGCAAATTATCGAATCTCTCCTTACAGCTATACGGAATTATGCTAAAAACAGGCTATGTAAAAAGTGATGAAGAGTATAAATATATTGATGATTATTTTAAAAAGCACACCTCTAATTAGACGAGAAAAAGTTTGGATTTCGAGAGAAATACTGGTATCACAATGCTTATCTATGGAGAAGTTTTCTTGTACAAGACTTTCTTTCTTGCTACAAATATTCACATAAATGGGTAACCCTTTTTTATGACAACAAAAACATGATTTATCTAAATCCAGTATTTTTCTTGAAAGGAAATCATTACTTATTAGAGTCGCTGTTTATGTTGAAATATATGTCAAATTTCAAGAAATACCTCGAATTATTAGAAGAAACTATCAATGATCCTCAATTTCCAATTAATGATAATATTACCTCTTTGTCTTTTTTATATGTTTATAACAACAAATTAAATTATCATATTCTAGAAGGTACTTTTGCCGAAAGTGAATACCTAATTCCCGTAGTTTTAGATAAAATTAGACTGCATAGTGAGCATCTTGACGAGCATCACGAAATGTTGTTTTACTACAAAATTGCTTGTATCTATTTTGGAAACGAAAAATATGAGGAATCTATATTCTATCTAGAAAAAATAATCAACAACAAAAATTTATATGTTCGAGAAGATTTAGCTTGCTTTTCTCGTATTCTTTGCTTAATTGCTCATTACGAATCGGGTAAGGATTTTAATTTAGAAAATCAATTAATAAGCACCTATAAGTTTTTAATAAAAATGAATGATTTGCATGAAGTACAAAAAGAAATCATTCGCTTCTTAAAAAAATTAAACACTATTTATCCAAGTGACATCAAAAAAGAATTTATAAAAGTGAAGGAACGTTTTGTCGAACTAGAAAAAAACACTTACGAAAAAAGAGCTTTCCTCTATCTCGACATTATTTCCTGGCTCGAAAGCAAAATCGAAAATCAAAAAATCAGTGATATTATAAAAGAAAAGGCGAAGTTGAATAATAGGTAAATTTATAAATATCAAAAAAAAAATCCTAAACTTCAAAAAACACAAATTCGCAAATTATAAATTTCCAAATAATTTGCGAATTTGCGGTTTATATTATTTTTGATTTATTCCTTAGCCAACATCAATTCCTTAATATATTTAACTGGCGCACTACCATAACTCAAGAATTTTTCGTGAAAAGTTTTCAAATTAAATTTGTTGCCCTCTTTTTTCTTCAGTATTTCTCTTAACTCATAAATTTCGTTAAAACCAGTATAATAGGAACACAGTTGCACTTGGCTCAAGCTAACTCGTTTCCACTTTCCATCAGCTTCTGCTTGTTGCTGAAATGCCTCTTTTGTAAGCATACTAATTGCTTGCTCTTTTGACATATTTCTAGTATGCACACTAATATCCAAAATCGTATTACAAGTAGCTCTCAAGTGAAATTTATAATACATCAGCCACATTTCATCCGAATTCTTATAACCACTTTCTAGCATCATTCTTTCGGCATAAACAGCCCAACCTTCAATCATTGCGCCATTTCCAAAAATAGATTTTATAATACTTGGCGATTGATTGCTGTAAACCAATTGGGTATAATGCCCCGGAACGGCTTCGTGAATGTTTAATACTTGTAAAATATAATCGTTGTATTCTCGCAAATAACTCTCTGCTTTTTCGGCAGTCCAACCTTTCATACTACCCACATTATAATAGGTATTAGCATTCTTATCATACGGACCAGGAGCCGAAATCGATGCGCCAGCAACACCAGCCATATACGCAGGCTCTTTACGCACAACAAGCGGTTTTGATGGGTCAATGTAAATCAAATCTTTGGCTTTTACATAAGCGGTCAGTTCTGGAATTTGTTTTTCTATCTCTGATTGAAATTTTTCTGGAGTAGTATGCTGTAATGAAACTTTGTCGATTACTTGTTTAATGAGTTCCAATTTATCTTTTGGCTTAGGTGCTGAACCCATATATTTCGACCATAATTTGTTGGCAATGACAAACATTTTATCATGTAATTCCTTTTTGTGAGTCACGGCTTTTTCAAACATTTCATCGGCAGTATAAGACGATTGAATGTCAAAATTGAATTTTTTAGCATACAATTCAGCTCCCAAACGGAAAGAACGTGGTGTTTTATTATCCATTTTTTTTAACCAATCGGCATAGTTTTTTATAGATGCAACGGCTAATTTTGATCGATCTAAAATCGATTTTTTTTCCGTTTCCGATAATTTGCTTTTATCCAAGGCATCAACTAAATCGGTTTCAAAAACAGAAAGACCTCCCAAGTTTTGATCAATAGCAAGTTGCGTATGTTCTAATGTTGGATTTTTAATGTTCTTTTTTGCCGCTTCATAAAATGCGGGAATGTTTTTCATTTTTAAACCAAAATTTTTCAATCGATTGTCTAATGAATCATATTTTCCGTTAAGAATTTCGGCAAAAGAGCCGCAAACATTGTATTCAGCTGGATTCCATTCAAATGATTTATTTTCATTGATGCCATAAATTGTACTTTCCAGTTGATTTTTAATCATGTAATAATCGGTTTTGTTGTTATCCGACAGGCTTTCTAAACCATAACTTTTCAACGAATCTAGAGTTGCATTAGCAAAATCCAACTGCTTTATACGAGAACCAGAATCTGGAACAATAAGCACACTATCTAATTTATGGTACCCTTGGCTGGCTGCGAAATCAGGATAAAATTCCCATATTGATACTACAAAATGAGCTTTGAATTGTTCAAATTTCTTATTGTTATCTTTACTCTCGGCAGATTTGGCATTTTTGTTACAAGAATACAGAAAGCTAAGCAACAAGATGGGTAAAATTAATTTTTTCATAAATGGTTAATTTAAAGTATACTGATTATTTATTTTATTGATTATCAATATTTTGATTAATAATTTAGCAATTCCAACAACTCTTTTTCAAACCTCCCCTGCGGTAAATATTGGTCTTCTAATGCTTTTGTAAACGGAATGGGACTGTCTAAACTTGCCACGCGTTTTACGGGAGCATCGAGATATTTAAAGCAATTTTCCATTAACAAAGCCGAAATATCACTAGCAATTCCCCCAAAAAGAGAATCTTCCTGTAAAATAATTACTCTTCCCGTTTTCTTGGCAGAAGTATAAATAGCTTCGGTATCCAAAGGTTGCAAAGTCCTTAAATCCAATACATCAGCCGATATTTCTGGGTTTTTAGCCAACGTTTCCAAAGCCCAATGCACGGCAGCCCCAAAAGCAATAATCGTAACCTGATTTCCTTCTTTCAGTAAAGCTGCTTTTCCTAAAGGAATTGTATAATAAGCCGTTGGAATGTCTTGATAAATACTTCGGTATAATTGTTTGTGTTCAAAGAACAAAACAGGATTAGGATCGTTAATGGATTCGTTTAACAAACCTTTAGCATCATACGGAAATGCTGGATAAACTACTTTTAAACCAGGAGTTTTAGTAAACCAAGCTTCATTGGTTTGCGAATGAAAAGGACCAGCTTGTGAACCGCCACCACAAGGCATCCGCACCACAACATCGGCCTTTTTCTTGCCAACGATAGTGCGATTTTGCTAATAAATTAACGATTGGATTAAATCCTGTCGAAACAAAATCGGCAAATTGCATTTCGACAATCGCTTTATATCCGTTAATCGACAAACCCATTCCTGCTGAAACTACAGCACTTTCGCAAATGGGTGTGTTGATGACTCTTTGTTTTCCAAATTGTGCCACAAATCCTTCTGTAATTTTAAAAGCACCACCATATTCGGCAATGTCTTGTCCCATGATTACTAGATTTTCATAGCGCTCCATTGACTGCTTCAAACTACTAGAAATAGCATCTATAAAACGACTATTTTTAACTTCATTAGAAGGGTTAACTTCTTGAAAAACAAAAGTTTTATAGACATCATTTAACTCTTCATCATAAGAAGCTACAATATCTGGCTCTTCATTGGCAAGAGCCAAACTTTCGTCAATTTCCGCCTTGATTTCGCTTCGTAAAGCAGCATCAAATGCTTCGGTAAGAATACCGTTTTCGTTTAAATATTTCCTGTAGTTATCAACAGGATCTTTTATCGCCCACAAATCCATCAGCTCCTGAGGAACGTACTTGGTGCCACTCGCCTCTTCGTGCCCGCGCATTCTAAAGGTTTTGAATTCTAATAAAATAGGTCTCGGTTTTTCAATCATCGAAAGTTTTAATTCTGATAATTTAGTAAAAACCTCAAGAATATTATTTCCATCGATAATATGGCTTTCCATTCCGTAACCCGTGCCTTTATCGGCTAGATTTTCGCAGCAAAATTGTTCGTTTGTGGGAGTCGAAAGACCATAGCCATTATTTTCGATAATAAAGAGTAAGGGCAATTTCCAAACCGAAGCAATATTCAAGGCTTCGTGAAAATCACCTTCACTTGTTGCTCCTTCTCCAGTAAAAACGGCAGTTATTTTTCCATTTCGTTTTAATTTATTAGCCAAGGCAATCCCGTCAGCAACACCTAATTGTGGCCCTAAATGCGAAATCATTCCGATAACTTTGTACTGTTGGGTTCCAAAGTGAAAACTGCGATCTCGACCTTTAGTAAATCCATTAGCCTTGCCTTGCCATTGCGAAAAAAGACGGTATAAAGGAATATTTCTACCCGTAAAAACGCCAAGGTTTCGATGCATGGGCAAAATATATTCATCCGAATCTAAAACTGCTGTAACTCCGACAGAAATAGCTTCCTGACCAATTCCGGAAAACCATTTAGATACCTTTCCTTGTCGGATTAGAATTAACATTTTTTCTTCAATTAATCTTGGTTTAACCAATCGTTTATATAAATCTAATAATTGATTATCAGTAAGATTCTTTCTATCGAAATTCATTGGAATTCATTTTTAATGCGGTTCAAAAGTATAAAAAAATAACAATTTACACTTACAATGTTATATTTTTAATTTCGCCCTAACTTTTAAAAATCCAAATTTAAAATTAACCCGCTAAGTGTAATCTTCCATCCCTAAAAAGACAATAAAATTTGAAAAATATTTGATTTTTTTTGCAAAAAAAGCCTTTGCATCATCATATAACAATGAAATACAACAACTTAGATTGGATAAGTAAATTTAGTTACTCTTTTTGCTTTTTACAGGACTTTCTTTTGTACCCTCGTTTTTTGAGTTGAGTAAATAATTAGCTATTAATTTTTCAATCAATTCCTCTTTTGTTAAATGATGAAAAACAGTTTTGACTTTGGTTTTTAAATCAATAGAAACCTCATGGTTTGGTTTGGTTTTAAAAATTTGTTTTGCCCATAACAAAGTATTATTATCCTCGATACTTTCTTTGGTTGGTTTTTGAAACTTAGTGAATTTAATCCCTAATTCTTTTTCAAAATCAGCAATTTCAGCAACTTCATCTTCTTGCAAAACAGTCAACGAAAGTCCTTGAGCACCAGCTCTAGCAGTTCTTCCGCTGCGATGTACATAAACTTCATACACCTCTGGCAGATGATAATTTACAACATACGAAATTTCCTTTACATCAATTCCTCTTGCTGCCAAGTCTGTTGCTACTAAAATATTGATATGTCCTTCACGGAATTGCTCCATAATTCGATCCCGAATTCCTTGTGACAAACTGCCGTGCAATGCTCCAGATGAAAATCGATTGATGGCTAAATTTTAGCCAGTTTATTTACCGCAGCTTTGGTTTTACAAAAAATAATTCCTCTTTCTCCTTCTTTAGAATTCAAAAAATGCATCAAAACATCCAGCTTTTCAATAGGATTTACAACGATATATTGATGGTTAATTCCTTGGTTACCCAGGGTTTCCATATTGGCAGCAACTTGAATTGCATTTTTGTTTAAGTAATTCTGAATCAGTTGCTTTATAGTTCCAGGCAGGGTTGCCGAGAAGAGAAATGTTTTGTGTTTCTTGGGTAATTCAGTAATAATTTCGTCCAGTCCTTCCTTTAAAATACTTACCATTTCATCGGCTTCATCAAGAATGAGGAATTGGGTTTCTTTTAAATTTATCGCCTTTCGTTGGATTAAATCAATCAATCTTCCTGGTGTTGCCACCACAATATGTGTTGGTGTCGCTAATCGTTCTATTTGCGGTTTTATTGGAATTCCTCCACAAGCGACCGCAATGGAAATTTTAGGAAGGTATTTGGCGAAAGCCTCTAAATTGCTAAAAATTTGATGTCCTAATTCCCGTGTTGGAATCAAAATTACTGCCTGAATTACAGGTAAATTAGTGTCTATTAATTGCAATAATGGCAATCCAAAAGCTGCCGTTTTTCCAGTTCCAGTTTTGGCAAGTCCAACAATATCAGTGGTATTTGATAAAAGTAATGGAATGATTTTTTGCTGGATTTCTGTTGGTTCAACAATTTTTAAATCGCAAAGTGCTTTGCAAATAAATTCTTGAATTCCTAAATCGGCGAATTGTTTTGACATTTTTTGTAGAGTTATAAAAATTGTTGATGTATTTCTATTTTCACAGGAGTTCTGTGAACTTCGTTTGCAAAGATTTAAAAATTAAAAGATTGAAATGCATAGCGGGAAAAAGCTCCTTAAAATCAGTCGGCTTCATTCATTATTTTTTCGCGATACTTCTTCCCTATTAGTAAAGTTAATTTTAATTTATAATCCTCAATCAGCCATTCGCGGTAGTTTTTGCTGCATTGACTCAGGCATTTTGCGTAGCGTTTTAAGCGGCATTCAATATCAGGATCTAACTCTTTAAATAATTCTTTTGCCTCGCGCAATTCTTCAGTATTGTCTACACACATGGCGGCATGCTGTTCTAATGATTTTTCTAAAACCACTTTTGATCGCAAATTTTGTGCGATTGCTAGTTTGTGTTCTTCGTCAACATCAAAAGTTACTATTTCAGTTTTGGCAAATTTTGCACGTAATTCGGGCGGCATTGTATATTTAAAATGCAACTCAATTTCAGTATCATCACGCAAATTTTCTAGATAAAATTCAGGAGATTTAAAGATATGCTGCCAGTTTACAGGTTCGTCCCATAAACCAAAACGTGCTGCATTATTTCCAAGATCAATTACGGTAAAAGTATCTTTATTAGGTAATTTTCTTGAACCACGACCTATCATTTGAAAATATAAGGTCAATGATTTCGTAGCTCTATTTAAAATAATTGTTTCTACTGTTGGCTCATCAAAACCCGTAGTAAGGATTCCAACCGAAGTTAAAATAGCATCAGGTGTTTTCTTGAACCATTGCAAAATATCTTTTCGCTCTTCAGGACTGCTCGTATTATCAAGATGGCGAATGGTGTAGCCAGCCTCTCTAAAAGTTTCATAAACATATAATGAAGTATTGATTCCGTTATTGAAAATTAAAGTTTTTTTGCCTAATGATTTCTCTGTATATGCGTGCAATAATTTTTCTTGCATTGCCATATTCGTATACAAATCATCAGAAGATTTTACGGTATAATCGCCATTTATCCCCACCTTTAATGAGGTTAAACCAACATCATAACTGTATGTGGTTGCTTTTGCTAAGAACCCTTTTTCAATCAAAGAGTTTATGGTATCGCCCACAATCAATTCGTCGTAGTTTTCGTGCATTGGCAATTTAATATTCGAACTCAAAGGCGTTGCAGTAACCCCTAAAATAAAGGCATTTTTAAACGAACTTAGTAATTTTCGAAAAGAATTATAATGGGCTTCATCTATGATTACCAAACCTACATTGTCGAGGTGTAATTTTTCGTCATTAATACGATTTTTCAAAGTTTCGACCATTGCTACAAAACAAGAATAATCATTTTGATCGGGAAGTTCTTTTACCTTGCTGTTAATGATTTTGTTTTTTACATCGAAATCTTTAAGCATTTTTGAAGTTTGCTTACAAAGTTCTATCCGATGCGTTAAAACCACTACTTTTTTGTCGTGTTTTGACAAATATCTCCGAACAATTTCTGAAAAAACAACTGTTTTTCCTCCACCAGTAGGCAATTGATATAATAAATGATGATTGGCGGGAGCGTTATCTAATCTTTCGAAAATGGCTGTAATATCGCCTTTTTGATACGAATAAAGTTCTTTTTTATCTTCTACTTCTATTTCTGAAATATTTTGAGGCATTGTTTTTCGATGGGTTTTTGCAAAAATACACCTAAAAAAGAGTTATTGCATCAAAATTTAATTTAAATATATGAGAATGTTTAAATAAAAAGGATTTGAGATTAGTTTTACCTAGCGTTAGTTTACTTTTTATTTTGTACTGCACTTTTAATTTGACCAAGAAAACTTGCTATTCGAAACGCTCAATTATAATAGAAAACGCCTCTTTATTTTGCCAATTTTGATCCGAAGTTTCATTGTTTATAGTCAAGATTCGGGTTTTAAACTCCTCTAAAATGCCTTTTGAAATTATAAAAGTAACGGCTTGCTCAAAGGAATTAAGCATACTTTTAAAAAACAAATCTTGTTTTACCACTCGCTCTGCCGAGAATGCTTGGGCTATTTCTATAGAATAAAGCATTATATCTGCAATTATAAATGGATCTACGCCTAAAACAATAAAATGTTTGATGTATTTTTGGGCTACAGAACGACGCATTTTAGGTTTTCGAGCCTTTTTTCCTGAAGCATTTTGAGGAAAATATTCATGCGCTATTTTGAGTTTGCTTTCCTTGAGCAAGGTTTCTTCTTTTGGATTAAAAACAAAATCATAATAGGTTTTTACCGCAGCAAATTTTTCATACAACTCTATTACTTGTGCTTCGAGCTGCTTTTTGTTAAGCGTTGTCAGGTATTTTTTTAAATCACGTTTGCTCATTGTTCTAATTTATTACTGCAAAAGTAAATTAGTTTGAGGATGAATACTTCAAAAATCAATGATAATACTTAATTTTGCAGCAACAATTTTAATACCTCTTTTTTAATGGACAAATTTTTTAAGAACATTGCAATCCTAGAAGGAATTTCTTATTTGGTTTTATTTTCGAATATGCTTTTCATTAAACCTTCAAATACAATACTTTACAAAACCCTATTGTATCCAATTGGAATGACTCACGGCATATTATTTATTGGATATGTAATTTTAGCATTCTTATTAAAAAAGTCCCAAGGCTGGAGTTTAAAGTCATTGTCTGTTATTCTAATTGCCTCACTCCTCCCTTTTGCAACATTTTTTGTTGAGAAAAAATATTTAAAAAATGCATAGCACTTTAGAAAAAATATACAGTTGGTGTTATCCCTTATTAAAAAGATGGGGAACTGGCGAAACTTTAGCTGCCTATATCAGTTTAGTGCTAAACATCTTTTTTCTGAGTGTTTTATCCTATATTATTTATCGCTTTTTTAGGCTAGTACTGGTTACAATTATGGCGATAATTGCCCGAAAAACCAAAACTAAATTCGATGATTTACTGATTTCGAATAAAACAGTAATGTATATTTCGCACTTAATTCCGCTGTTGTTTATCTACAAATCAGTACCAATTATTTTAAAACAATACAATTATTGGGAAGATGTTTTTGGTAAATTGGTTGGGATTTACATAATATTACTTGTCCTTTGGATCATACGAAGCATATTCAATGCGCTAAAAGAACATCTAAAAACAATTCCTAAATTTAGCGACAAACCTATCGATAGCTATATTCAGGTTTTTGTCATCATCCTTTGGATAATGGCAATTATAGCTATATTTTCAGAAATTTTTGAAATTAAAATCGAAAAACTTGCCGCCACTTTAGGGGCCATTTCAGCAATTATATTATTGATTTTTAGAGATACAATACTTGGATTTGTTGCTAGTATTCAGGTTTCTATCAACGATATGTTGCGCATTGGCGATTGGATTACCATGGACAAATTTGGAGCCGATGGCGATGTGATAGAAATTAATTTGGCAACGGTAAAAGTTAGAAATTTTGACTTTACCACAACAACAATTCCAACGTATAGTTTAATTTCTGATTCTTTTAAAAACTGGCGTGGAATGCAAAAATCAGACGGTAGAAGAATAAAGCGTCACGTTTTGATAAAGTCAAATAGCGTTCGATTTATAAAAGATGGAGAACTTAATGATTTTATGAAAATTCAACTTATTAAAGAATATATTGAAAAAAAGAAGGTAGAAATAGAAAAACATAATTCGCAAAATAGCATCGATACTAATTTATCGCTTAACGGGCGGAATTTGACGAATTTGGGATTGTTTCGAAAATACATTACAAAATACTTGGAAAATCATGCGGGTTTAAACAAAGATATGGTTTTGATATGCAGACAATTACAACCTACTTCGCAAGGAATCCCATTAGAAATATATGTTTTTTCTAAGGATAAAAAATGGGAAAATTACGAATACATCATGGCCGATATTTTTGACCACGTTATTGCATCGGTTTCATTTTTTGATTTGGAACTTTTCGAATTGCCTTCTGAAGGGAGAAGTGTTTTTTTATGAGTTAATTAGAATTCAAACGATTTTTAACATATTTATCTTAGTTTTTCCATGTGCTTTTAGCTTGCCATTACTGCCTAAATTTACCATAGTTCGTGATAATGGTTTTTTCGGGTATCATGTTTCTAACTTCGCATTTTAGCGTAAGCGAAGTGTTTCCAAATTTTACAACATCATACTTGGTTTTGCAGTACAAACCCACAACCCTTCCGTGTCCAAAGCAGTTTATAAATCCAGCGCTGTCTTTATCAATTGAAAATTGGGCGCACTATAATCTATTTTTAGTGCTTCTTGCTGTCCTTTTTCTGATATTTTATTCCACGTTTTTAGAATGATATTTTTCATTTTTTCCGCATCGTGTTTTTGTACAAAAGAGTTAAAATAATACTCTAAAAACACCAAGCAAACTACATCTTCTAAAAGTTGGGTTTCTTCGTCTTTTTTGAGTAATTTCTTTTCAATCAAAAAAGAAACTCTGGCTATAAATTCTGCATCATAACCTGATTGTTGCAAAATAGAAGCGGTAGTTTTAGCATGAAATTGCTTCAAATCTTCACGCCATTTCAAATAACCCAAACGATCCATCGAATAGGATTCACAATTTCCCATCGGCAAATATGTTGGGCTTTAGAAGCAATTTGAACGGCTTCTGAGGCATTAGGACAAAAGCTCATAAGCCTTTCATACATTCGATTCGAATACAATAGTTCCTTGGGAAAAATAATAGATTCGGATATTTCTTTATTGGGATCTTGTGCGTTTGCCGCATCAATCAATGCACAAGCGGTTTGAAATGGTTTCATCGTCATTTGTAATAGTTCATCAAAGATACCTAATTTTCTACATCTTCATCCCTTCCATTGGGTCGCTCCCTTTTCGGAATTTATATTCGCTATTTATACCATAAGCTCCTGTAATCACGACTTTTTTTGAAGGGTCAATTTCCGATTTAATTTCTATCATTCCATTAGTTTCTATTCCCGTTTCAACCATAACATTTTCGAATAGTCCAGGTTCTTTTTCTACCCAAATATAAGATGCTTTTTCCTCTCTAATCACAGCGTCAATCGGAATATACAATCCTTTTACATTCGCTTGGGTTAATTTAGCAATAGCTTGCATGCCTGGTTTTAGAACTAATTTTTGATTTGGAATTTCCATTCTAATTAGAAGCAATCTAGTCTCTGGATTGATTTCTGGATTGATAAAAGAAACTTTTGCATTGATTTCTTTATCTGGAAAATCAGTAAAGGTAACACTTGCATTTTGACCTATTTTAAGGTTTTTCGAATAGTTCACATTTACCTGAGCTTCGAGCCAAAGACTACTTAAATCTGCTAATTTTATTACCGCCGAACCTTCCATAACATAACTTCCTTCGGTAACCAATAATTCTGAAATAGTTCCGCTAGTTGTACTATAAAAAGTGGTGTACGGAGAAATTGCCGCTACTGTTTTTATACTTTCAATTTGCGTATTGGTTAGACCAAAATACAATAGTTTTTGCTTAGCCGAATTAAGCATGTTTTTAGCATTTTTTCCAAAATCTCCCGGCATCGATAGTTGCTTATATGCTGTGAAATAATCCTGTTTAGCAACTGCAATATCTTCACTATACAATTGATATACTGGTTCATTTTTAGCTACATAATCACCAATCGTTTTGAAGTATAACTTTTCGATTCGCCCCATGGCTCTTGATGAAATGGACTTAATTTTTTCTTGGTTAATTGTTAAAACTCCCGTATAATTTTGGTTTAAACTACTTTGAGTTTCTAAAACCGTCTGAGTGGTAATGTTTCCCAATTGCATTTGTTGTTTGCTCAAACTAATCTCGTTTGCCTGAGTATCATCTTGCTTTATTGGTGTTAGTTCCATGTGACAAATAGGGCATTTTCCGGGTTTATCTTCCTTAACCTGTGGATCCATAGAGCATGTATAAAAAGGGATTTCTTTGTTTTTATCGTGCATACTATGATCTTCTTTCTTTTTAGTGTTACAAGCTATAACTATTGTAACCAATAGTAGCAAAACACTACTTCTTTTTACTGTTTTCATCCTTATTGGGTTTTAATAAAGCTTTCGCTATCCATTAAATAATGTGCCTTTTTTGCAATTTTATCTTCCATAGAGACTCCATCTAAAACTTGAACATATCTATTGATTTCAAGTCCAGTTTTTATGGCAGTAGCTTTAAAACCGCCATTGACTTTGATGAAAACTATTTTTTTGTTTCCAATGTTGATCAATGCTTCCTTATGCAACCAAATTCCTTGTATAGAATTTGTATTAACCGTGCCTTCTAATCGCAAACCAATAGGCAATTTTAATGAAGCATTATTCAAATAAACACGGATTCTATTGGTTTTATCAGTAGGGTTTAACTGAGTCTCAATAAAATTTATTCGGGCATCAAAAGCTGTTTTTTCGTCTAATTCTGTAGTAATACTGATAGATTGACCCTGTTTAATTAGGCTATTGTCTCCTTGATTGATATTGAAAATTCCCCAAACTTTATTTGTATTTATCAATTTAAAAACCACTTGGCTTTTCTTGATATAATCTCCTTCTTTGATAGATAAAACCTCTGTGGATACATTTTGCATCGATGTATTTCCTGCATTAACCATACTCTCAGTTCCATCAATAATTCCAGAAGCAGGACTGTAAATTGTTATTTCAGGTTTTGCCTTTCGGCTTGAAATCAAAGAATTAATTTGGCTCTGTGTCATTCCATAGAGCAATAATTTTTGCTTTGACGCATTAATAATAGCTACATTTTCGGCATCATTTGTAACTAAATAGATAAGATTTTGCTGTTCTGTAAGCAATTCTGGACTGTATAAATCAAACAATTTTTGACCTTTAGATACTTTTTGAAATTTAAAATTCACATACATTCGCTCTATTCTACCACTAACCCAAGCGGCAATATTAACTGCGGAATTTGGGTCATAATCTATGTAGCCTGACACATTTATTACACTACTAATCGCTGTATCTTTTACAGTTGTAGTTTCATAATTTCCTACAACAAAATTATCAGTAGGTTTCAAAACATCCTCAATAGAATGATTGTCTACGTCCTGATTTTCTGTTGCCTTTTTGACTAAAGTCATTCCACAAATAGGGCAATTTCCTGGTTTATCTCTAATGATTTGAGGATGCATCGAACAAGTGTACACCTCATTTTGATGCTTCATTTCTGTATGATTCTCTGATGTTATAGCAAATAAATAGATTGCAATTCCGATAACTGAAATGACCATGAAGACCAAACTATACTTTATATATTTACTCATAATTACTTCGTTTCTAATTGTTTTTCAATTTCTACTTGTGTTGTCAAAATATTTTGCAATTTATCTAAAGCGTCTATTTGAGCCATATTTAATGCTTCCCAAGCATCGAGAGTAGCAAATAAATCTCCTGTATTATTTTGCCATGCTAAAATTGCGGTGTCAAAATTTCGCTTTAAGGCTGGAATAATACTTTTTTGAGCAATATCATATTGTTTTTTTAAGTTGACCAACTCCGTATTCATTCCCGAAATCATCCCTGTGGCTTCATTTAAAATCATCTGCTTTTGCCAATTTAAACTCTCATTTTTAATTTTAAAACTATTGATATTAGCTTTGTTCATCTTGGTTGACCAAGGCATAGGAATTGTAATCATTCCCATTAAGGTAAATTGTTGTGGTTGGTTTCCAAAAGCAAACATGTGATCGTATTTTACACCAAATTCGGGTACTAATTTTGCTTTTTCGACTGCAATTTTATGTTTGTTAATTTCCATCGTTTTTTCAATTGCGTGTACATCGCTTCGATTTTTAGAAAGAGACGTTGTGTCTGACAGGACCAAATTAAAATCTTTTATTTCGTATGCTTCACTAATTTCAAATGCAGTATTTTTATCTCTTACCATCAAAGTGTTTAGCATAATTCTCTTTTGAGAAATCCCATTTTCCAGCATCAAAATCATACTTTCTGATGCGCTATATTGTGATTTTGCCTTATAATAAGTAGGCAGTTTATCCATATTATACTGATAGCGTATTTCCATACTTTTAATCATATAACTTAAAAGCAATAGATTGTCATCGGCAATTTTTATTTTTTTATTCAAAACTAACCATTGGTAATAATTTGTTTTTGCCCATGCTTTTAATTGATTAATTGTATAATTTTTATTTTCTTTTTCGACCGATGACATCGCATTCATAAGGTTAGCATCCGCTTTTAGCTTAGAGGCATTGGGTATCATTTGAGTAATACCAACCATATACATTCCCATTCCGGGAAAATCGCCATCTGCTTTCCACATTTTGGTACTGTAAGGCGTTTGATAAAATCCCGTTTCTACTTGTGGTGGCATCCAGCTTTTTGCCCCTTTTGCAGCCGCATCCATACTTTGAATATCGGTGTCGTACATTTTTAATTGTGGATTATCCGTTTTGATATTGGTCAAAATAGCATCCAATGAAAGTGTTTGCGCTTTAGTATCTGTAAGACTTAAAATCAAACAGCTTATAACGAAATAAAATTTAATATTTTGCATCTATAATTTCTATTTTACCTTTTGTTCTCAATTCGCGAAGTTTTGACATTTCGAAAACAACAGGTGTTACTAATAATACATAAATTGTCGAAGTAATAGTCCCTCCGATGAGAGGAACCGTAATAGGCAGCATCACATCTGAGCCTGTTCCAGTTGCCCAAAGTATGGGGACTAAACCAAAAAGAGCAACCGAAACAGTCATCAATTTTGGTCGTAATCTTTTGACCGAACCTTCAATTATGTATGCTCTTAAAATTTCTTCGGTAATGGTTTCTGAGCTATTTCCGTGTTTAGCAACCATTTTATTCATGGCATCATTCAAATAAATGGTTATCAACATGGCCGTTTCGACCGCCAAGCCAAACAAGGCGATGAAACCAACGGCTACTGCCACCGATAAATTAATTCCATAAAAATAAACCATAAAAATCCCTCCAATTAAGGCAAAAGGAACTGTAATCATGGTAATTATAGCTTCTTTCACGGAGTGATACGTAAAAAATAAAATGAGAAAAATTAATACTACAACAATTGGCAGTATCAAACTTAAAGTTTTGTTGGCTCGAATTTGGTTTTCCCATTGACCGCTCCATTCTACATAATATCCTTTAGGCATTTTAGTCATCATCGCATTTAGCTTTTGCTGTGCCTCTTCTACGGTGCTTCCTAAATCACGGTCACGAACATTAAACAAAACGCTACCACGAAGCATGGCATTTTCACTATTTATCATTGGTGGTCCATCGGTTATTTTTACATCAGCGACGGTTTCTAGCGGAATTGGACCAAACGCCATCGTTTGTACTTGTACTTTTTTCAGAGCTTCGATACTATTTCTATATTCTTGAGCATAGCGCGCATTGACCGAAAAGCGTTGTCTGCCCTCGATAGTTGTGGTTAGTTTCATCCCTCCGATAGAAGCTTCGACTACATTATTAATATCATCAACTGACAATCCATATCTTCCAATTACTTCTCGTTTTGCTTCAATATCTATGTATTTACCTCCTGTGATAGGTTCAGCATACAAATCCTTTACACCAGAAGTTCCTTCGAGTGCTTTTTTAATTTTTTGAGACAATACATTGATGGTGTCTAAACTAGCTCCGTAAATTTTTATTCCTACATCGGTTCTAATTCCTGTCGAAAGCATATTGATACGGTTGATAATAGGTTGTGTGAAACCATTGGTTACACCCGGAATTTGGAGCTTATTATTTATTTCATCAACAATATCGGCTTTCTTTTTACCTGCTCTCCATTCGCTTTTAGGCTTGAGTAAAACAATCGTTTCAATCATACTAATCGGACTATTATCGGTTGCTGTGTTGGCTCTTCCTGCCTTTCCTAAAACATGTGCCACTTCAGGTATCGATTTTATCAATTTGTCCTGTACTTGAAGAATTCGTTTCACTTCAGAATTAGACACATCTGGCAAGGTAACTGGCATAAACAAAACAGAACCCTCATCTAATGGAGGCATAAATTCAGAACCAAGTTTTGTAAACATTAGCGCACCAATCAACAACCCAACGATATTGATGGTCAATACTGTCTTTCTCCATTTTAGACAAAGAGTCAAAATAGGAGTATAAATGCTTTCCAATTTTTGATTAATGGGATTTTTACTTTCGGGCTTTAATTTTCCTTTCAATAAAAAACTAATTAAAACAGGTGTAAGCGAAATGGCGAAAAAAGCATCTACAATGAGTATGAGCGATTTTGTCCAAGCCAAAGGACTAAATAATTTGCCCTCCATTCCTGTTAAAAGAAATACTGGTAAAAAAGATACAATTATTACAAGTGTTGAATAAAAAACGCCTGGTCCCACTAATTTTGATGATTCCTCGATTATCTTAAGTCTTTCTTCACTAGATAAAGGGTCGTGCTCTTTGCTAAATAACTTTATAAATTTATTTTTCATTTTTAATTTATTTGTTGGTTATTATCCAATTCTTCTTGCCTAATCGAAATTGTTCGATAAGCATTTTCGACCATCACAATTCCGTCATCGACAATAACACCTATCGCCAAAGCAATTCCTGTAAGGGACATAATGTTGGATGAAATTCCTAAAATTTGGAGCAAAATAAAACTTACTGCAATAGATATGGGGATTTGAATTAGAATAACCAATGCGCTTCGCCAATGAAAAAGAAAAATTAGCACAATTAAAGAAACGGCAATCATCTCCTCAAATAGTGTTCCCTTAACCGATTCGATAGCCTTTTCTATCAATTCGCTTCTGTCATAAGATGTTTTAAAAGTAACCCCTTCTGGCAGTCCTTTCTCAACTTCTTTCATTTTTAATTTAACAGCATGAATCACTTTATCCGCATTCTCGCCATAACGCATTACGACAATTCCGCCAACAACTTCCCCGTTTCCATTTTCATCAAAAATTCCTAATCTCAAATCGCCTCCCATCTGGATTGAACCAATATCTTTCACTTTTACAGGAATAGACTTGTAATTTTTAACTGTAATCTCTTCGACATCCTTTATATTTTTAATGTACCCCAAACCTCTCACGATGTAGGCCATATTACTCATCTCAAATTTTCGCCCTCCAACATCGTTATTACTGGTCTTAACGACATTCATCACTTCCATGATGTTGATATTATAATATTGCATTTTTAAAGGATCTAATACCAATTGATATTGTTTTTCGAACCCACCAAAGGAGGCTACTTCAGCAACGCCTGGAACCGTTTGCAAGGCAAATTTTACATACCAATCTTGGATGGCTCGTTGCTCGCCTAAATCCATTCCTTTTGCGTCCAAATGATACCAAAAGACATGTCCAACACCCGTTCCATCTGGACCCAAAGTTGGAACTACATTTTGAGGCAACAAGCGCTGAGCATAGTTCAATCGTTCTAAAACACGAGTTCTTGCCCAATAAGGGTCGACCTTATCTTCAAAAATGATATATACGAAACTCATCCCAAACATTGATGTGGCTCGAATATTTTTAATTTTAGGAATCCCTTGCAGGTTTGAAACCAAAGGATATGTCACTTGATCTTCCATAACTTGAGGACTTCTCCCCATCCATTCCGTAAAAACAATTACCTGATTTTCAGATAAATCTGGAATAGCGTCAATTGGATTTTGTTGCACACTATAAATCCCCCAAGCAAATAAGCAAGCTGAAACCAGCAAAACTATCGCTCTATTTCGTAGTGAAAATGATATTATTTTTTCTACCATTATTTTTAATTTTGTGATGAAATACTATCTTCTGTTTTGTTTATCCAGTCCAATACTTCCTTTTTTTGAGTGTCCGTAAGGATTGCCTTTTTATGGATAAAAGTATAGGATTTCAAAGGCATTTCGTCTGATTTGATTTGTTTTGCAATCCTATTTAATTTGTTATTTTGCTTACGGCTACTATAACTCCCCCATTCATTAAAATTCAAATTTTCTTTTCCTTCTTTGATATGTCTTTCCATAAAAAATCGAGCGGGTTGTATGTATGAATATAATGGATAATTAGTGTTATTACTATGACAATCGTAGCAAGAAGTACACAAAATAGTTTTTACATTTTTAGGCACATTATATACTTTTGTAAAATTAACAGTTATGTCCTGCCCGAAATTAATGTTTCGAGCAGGTTGGTATAACTGTATCAACAAAAAAAGAATCAAACCTATGATTGCTATTCTTTTGATGATAATTTTTATTTACAAGTTTTTTTTTATTGAACCGCAGGTAAGCATTTTAGAACCATAATAAGGGTTTTTAATGTCCTTTACTTCGCTAATCCAGATTGCACCTTTTCCTTCATCTGCCATAGGGCAAAAATCTTGATACAATTTTTGTTTAGTTCCAAAAAGTTTAATCAAATCGTTGATGTCTTTGCTCAACAAAACAAAATGCTCTCTTTGGTGATCTAGTTTTCCTGCGTTATCTCCAATGTGTTTTGCATTTTCTTTGCCACTTTCAGCAATATCCAGATAGTCTTTTTTCTGATTTGCATTTATCGTTTTTGTATTTACAGCATTGAAAGTAGCATATAAAGCTTTTCCCGCTTTAGACGCTCCTTTGGTATCGTCTTTGATTAAAGCGTTTTTTAGAGCCAAATAATTGGTTACAATTTGCGATGTTGAAAATTTAGCTGAAACTGTTTTGTTTTGAGCATTTACAGAAACCATTACGAATACCATTGTTATGGCTGAAAGAATTATATTTTTCATGTTATTATTTTTATAGGTTGTTATTATTGCTACAAGCATTTTTTTGTTGCTTGTATAATAAACGCATTGGAAATATTATTGTGATGCGTTGTTAATTATGACAATAAGAGACTAATGTTTATGATTCTCTTTTTTAGTCATTTCCATTCCACATTTAGAGCATTTACCTGGTTTATCAGAAGTTGTTCCGTCCATCGAACAAACGTATTTTGCTACAAGTTTTCCATTAGATTGACTTCCTTTAACCGCTGAATTGTATTTTAATTCGGTTTTTACTAACTTCATTCCACATTTAGAGCATTTACCCTCTTTCATACTCATTTCGCCAGGATGCATCGGACAAGTATAAGTTGCTTTTTGAAGTTCTCTCTTTGTCATTTCCATTCCACATTTAGAACATTTACCTTCCTCATCAGAAGTTGTTCCATCCATTGAACAAACGTATTTTGTTACAAGTTTACTACTAGATTGACTTCCTTTAGCAGTAGTGCTATATTTCATTTCTATTTTTACCAACTTCATTCCACATTTAGAGCATTCCCCTTCTTTCATACTCATTTCGCCGGAATGCATCGGACAAGCATAGGTTGTTTTTTGAACTTCTTTCTTTGTAGCTGTTTGAGCTGATGCTACTGTAAATACTGCTAAGAATACGCTTAGTACGATAATTATATTTTTCATGTTTTTTGATTTTATGAAACAAGGAATTAACTTCGTCTAAAGATTAGATTTAGTAGATTACTGCTTCGTTTTTAAGTTTTAATGATTTTAATTAAAAAGTTAAAGCACAACTAAATAATAGCCCAAAGCTATAATTTAATATATTGATTAACCTATAAAGATTTAAAAGCAGAAAAATGCTTTCGATTTGACACACTTGTGGCTGTCAAAAAATGAATTTAGCTTATTTTGGGTATAAGCCATAATGAAGAGAAACCAGAAGAAAGATTGGCTTCTGAATTAAAATAATTTTGTTTTTTCTCTAAAAAATAAAGAGAAGTGTTTTTGAATTTTATTTCAAAAAATGCTACGTTAAAATGAACTGAGGAAATTGTACAATTAGAATGTCCGCACTTTCCGCCACATCCTTTTTCGTGATTGTTGCTTTTTTGCTCGTAATTTTTGCAACATGATTTTTTGTCCCCTTTTGAGGTACTATTGCAGCATGATTTCTCTGTTTCTTTAGAATTTGTCCCACATGCATACGTTGCAGATGGAATCAGAAAGAAACCAAGTGTAACTAAAATTAATACTATGTGAAACTTTTTTGTCATTTTACCTTTTCGATGAACAAATCTATGAAATTATTCTTTTAACACATTGTAAAATCTTGTTAAATATCGAGATTCCTTAAAAATGTTTATTACTATTGATTCGTTTGACTTTATGACATTTCAACTTTCGACTCACTTATTACAAAAATAAATTAAGTAGATAATAAACAATTGCAGCCAAAATAGCCGAAATAGGAATAGTCAAAACCCAAGCCCATAATAAACTGACAGTAACTCCCCAACGCACCGCAGATACGCGTTTCGTTAATCCAACCCCAATGATAGAACCCGTAATCGTATGTGTTGTACTTACTGGAACTTTAAAATGTTCTGTAAAATATAATGTCAAAGCACCTGCGGTTTCGGCAGCAACACCTTCAAACGAAGTTACTTTTGTGATTTTGGATCCCATGGTTTTTACAATTTTCCATCCTCCACTTAGCGTCCCAACAGCAATCGCTGTGTAACAAGCTAAAGGAATCCAATCAGGCATAGCACCTTTTATCCCTTTATCATCATCAGCAAGAATTACTTGCAACCAATCAGGAAGAGTCATAATATCGACACCACTAGTTTTGATATAAACAGCAACGGCTGCCGCAATAATACCCATCACTTTTTGAGAGTCATTCCCCCCGTGCCCCAAACTAAAAGCCGCCGAAGACAACAATTGCATTTTTCTTAAAACAGCGTCTGCCTTATTTAAATTTAAACTGCTAAATACCAAGGCAAATGTCGAAATTGACAATATTATAAAGGCTACTAAAAACCATTTAATATTATGCGATTCTAATAAAACGCTTAAAAAAACAGACGACTCAAATCGAGGTTTCCCTCCATCGGCAATGATTTTTTCGTAAGGAACCATTTGGTAGTAAACAAATATCACGGTCAATACCATCAATAAAATGGTAAATAACTTAGGTAAAATTCTTTTTTTAGAAGCGTTTAACAGCCAAATTGAAATCAAATAAGACACAATAGCTCCTAGCAATGGGGCTAAAACGATAAAAGCAATAATAATAACCACTCCAGAAGGCACTCCCCCATCTTTCCCTGCTTTATACCAACTAACAATATCATACCAATGTTTGGTAATGCTCGCTCCTCCTTCTGTAATAGTATAGTCCGAAAATCCGTGTAATGCAATTGCATGGGCTATCGCCGCTCCTGCAAAACCTCCAATTAATGTATGAGAAGAACTAGAAGGTATTCCTTGCCACCATGTAATTAAATTCCACATAATAGCTGCTACGACTCCCGCAAGAATAACCACTAAATTAATCTGACTTGTATCGGCTGTTTTTGCAACGGTGTTAGCTACTCCCAAACCAAAAACCCAATAGGCTAGAAAATTGAAAAAAGCAGCCCAAATTACCGCTTGAACAGGCGAAAGTACTTTTGTGGCAACAATAGTCGCAATGGCATTTGCAGCATCATGAAAACCATTGATGTAATCAAAAACCAAGGCCAATACAATAATAACTATAAGTAGAGTAAACATAATTTTAATTGAAAGATTGAAAATTCACAGTAAAGTTTTAAAAGATTGCTCCTAACAAAACTAAAAATTACTGGAATTATTTAGGAATGTTTTACTGTAATCGATTCTAAAACGCTAGCTACTCCTTTACACTTATCGGCCGCAGATTCTAATACTGACAATACTTCCTTGTATTTGATAATATTCTTAGCATCGGTTTCGTTTTCAAAAAGATCTGCAACAGCTTTATTGTATACATCATCAGATTTAGCCTCGAGTTTATTTATTTTTGCACAAGCCGAAGTGATATTCTTCATCTTTTTCAAATCTTTTAATTCTCTTACTGCTGCATCAATATTTTGACAAGCTTCAAGATTAATTTCAGTCAATTTTCTGATTGATTTTGTAATCTTGTCGACTTGATACAACTTCATTCTGCTTGAAGCTCCGTGAAGATAATTTGCCACATTGTCTATTGAAGTAATCAAGGAGTGAATATCTTCTCTGTCAAACGGAGTTATAAAATTTTTACTCAATTCAAGATTAGTCAAACGGGTTATATCTTCTCCTTTTTGCTCTAGCTCATCTATTTTCTTGAAAAGCTCATTTCTTTCTTTCAACGGAAGATTAACTGCTTCGTGCAAAATGGAAGCTAACTGAACTAAATTTGCTGATGCTTCCTCAAAAAGTGGAAAGAATTTTTTGTCTTTTGGGACTAAAAATTGAAAAATACTATTTATTGACATTTTGTTAATTTTAAGAAAGCAAATTTACTTTTTTATTTTACGCTAATGTTAAGTTACTGTTAACAAATTGGCTTCAATTTGAAAACTGCTCAAAAAAACTACAGTTTTCTCAATGTCATAATGCAAAATTCTATCGTCTTTTATTAAGGGTACTTCTTCCCGATAGGCTTTCAAAAACATTTCTATAAACTCGCTCGATTTTAATGGCCGTCTGTATTCAATGGCTTGGGATGCATTCATCAATTCGATAGCCAGAATTCGCTCCAAATTTTCCATTACTCGCAACGCTTTCGTAGCCGCATTGGCTCCCATGCTCACATGATCTTCTTGCCCATTGCTCGACACAATACTATCAATACTCGCTGGTGTTGCCAGTTGTTTGTTTTGACTTGCAATACTCGCAGCCGTATATTGCGGAATCATTAAACCTGAATTCAAACCTGGATTATCTACCAAAAATGCGGGAAGATTTCTAGTTCCCGAAATTAATTGATAGGTTCTTCGTTCAGAAATACTACCCAATTCAGCCAAAGCAATTGCCATAAAATCTAGCGCTAATGCCAAGGGTTGCCCGTGAAAATTACCTCCCGAAATAATTTGATCACTCTCGATAAATATATTTGGATTATCCGTAACCGAATTGATTTCGGTCGTAAAAACTTTCTTTACATATTCAATCGCGTCTTTAGAAGCACCATGAACCTGAGGAATACAACGAAACGAATACGGATCCTGAACATGGGTTTTCTTTTGAACTATTATTTGGCTTCCTTCTAAGAATTCCTTTACCCTATTTGCGGTCATAATTTGTCCTTTATGTGGGCGAATAAAATGGATTAACTCATGAAAAGGTTCAATTCTTCCGTCAAATCCCTCCAAGGAAATGGTTCCAATTAAATCGGATAAATACGAAAATTTGCAGGCTTTCATCACTATATGCGCTCCATAAGCACTCATAAATTGAGTGCCGTTTAGCAAAGCCAAACCTTCTTTAGATTGCAATACAATGGGACTCCAATTGAATTGCTTTAAAACCTCACTTGCATGTACTTTCTTGCCTTTAAAATAAACCTCGCCTTCTCCTAACAACGGCAATGACAAATGAGCCAAAGGTGCTAAATCCCCCGAAGCCCCGAGCGAACCCTGAGTATAAACAACTGGCAATACATCATTATTATAAAAATCGACCAATCGTTCTACCGTTTGCAACTGTATACCAGAATGTCCATAACTCAGCGATTGTATTTTAAGCAAAAGCATTAATTTAACAACCTCTTTTGGTGCTTCTTCTCCAGTCCCGCAGGAATGCGATTTTACCAAGTTTTCCTGAAGTTTCGAAAGATTTTCGTTCGAAATTTTTACATTGCAAAGAGAACCAAAACCAGTATTAATACCATAAATAGGTTTCGAATGAGAAGCCATTTTTTTATCAAGATACTCTCTACATTTTTGAATATTTACCTTAGCCTCGTCAGATAATGCCAAAGATTTATCATTCGAAATAATTTCTTGCAAGGCTTCTAAGGAAAGTACTTCTGTACTGATATAATGTGTATTATTCATTTAGTTTTGTAGTTTTTGAAAGACCAAAATTCAATAAACCAATATTAAAAAGCAAAATTTTAGGGTTAAATTATTTTATATTCTTTTTTTCGCACTCTGATTTTTAAAATATTCGCAAAAACAAAATAAAAGGTTTTGTTGTTGTATAAAAAACTGTACTTTTGAAAAATCAAAATGGTAAACAACTACAATAAATATCAATCTTCGATGACAGCCCAAATACGGGTTGCGCTTTGTGTTACCTTTACCACTACTACAACAACTACCCTTTAGGGGTATACTTTTTTACATATAATCCAGTTTTCGTGCTTTTTTCTAAATGAAGAGAGTATATAGGTGTATAAAAAACATTTGCATTTTTAAAATAAAAACAACAAAATGAAAGTATTAAAATTTGGCGGAACTTCGGTAGCCAATGCAGAAAATATAAAACTCGTATTAGAAATAATTAGCAACAAATCAAAACAAGAAAATTGATTGTCGTTGTTTCGGCTTTTACAAAAATAACTGATTTACTGGTTCTTGCCTCTCAAAAAGCAGCTTCAAACGACGAAAGTTTTAAGGAAGTTGTAACCGAAATCGAGAAAAACCACTTAGATGCCATAAAAGAATTAATCCCCGTTGGAGAACAAAGCAGCTCTTTAAGCCATATTAAAAGAATCATTAATCATCTTGAAACTTTACTCGACGGTTGTTTTCTTTTAGGCGAATTATCTCCTAGAACTTCAGACACCATCTTGAGTTTTGGCGAATTATTATCTTCTTATATCATTGCAGAAGTCTTACAACAGCAGCATAAAATAGCAGCTATAAAGACAGTCGAGAGTTAATTAAAACCAATAATAATTTTGGAAAAGCGGCTGTAAACTTCGAAATTACAAATTCATTAATTGCAGATTATTTTGCTTCGAATGAAACTCAGATTGTAATAATGCCAGGTTTTATAGCTACTTCAATCGATGGAATTGGCACAACGCTTGGTCGTGGCGGTTCTGATTATACTGCCGCAATTTTAGCAGGGGCCTTAAACGCATCAGAATTAGAAATTTGGACTGATGTCAACGGAATGTTTACTGCCAATCCGAAAATTGTAAAACAAGCCCAACCTATTGCAACCATTTCGTATCAAGAAGCGATGGAGTTGTCTCATTTTGGTGCCAAAGTATTGTATCCGCCAACAATTCAACCCGTTTTGAGGAAAAATATTCCTATTCTTATCAAAAATACTTTTGAACCAGAAGCCGAAGGCACTCGCATTTCAAACCAAAACAGTTCTGGTACAAATCCAGTAAAAGGAATTAGTCACATCGACAAAATTAGTCTGATTACCCTCGAAGGTTCAGGAATGATAGGCGTTGCAGGTTCTTCTAAAAGACTTTTTGAAGTATTATCACACGAAAATATCAATGTTATTTTTATCACTCAAGCTTCATCAGAACATTCCATCTGTATCGGAATTTTGGATAGCGATGCCGAAAAAGCTGAAAAGGCTATCAATAAAGCTTTTGAAATTGAGATTGCGCAAAACAAAATTGATTCTTGTATTGTTGAAAAAAACTTATGTATTATCGCTTTAGTAGGCGAAAATATGAAAAACCACCAAGGCTTAAGCGGTCGAATGTTTAGCACTTTAGGAAAAAACAATGTCAACATTCGAGCAATTGCTCAAGGGGCTTCCGAGCGAAATATTTCGGCTGTAATAAATGAAAGAGATGTAAAAAAAGCCCTAAACGCACTTCATGAAAACTTTTTTGAAGAAAACACAAAACAGTTAAACTTATTTGTCATGGGTGTTGGAAATGTTGGCGAAAAATTCATTGAACAAATTCACCAACAAAAGAAATTTCTCAAAGAGAATTTAAAAATAAACTTGAGAATTATCGCGTTGTCTAGTTCTCGAAAAATGTATTTTGACGAAGAGGGAATTTCGCTAAAAGATTGGAAATCCTTATTAGAAAAAGGAGAAAATGCTAGTAAAGAAACTTTTATATCAAAGGTAACCGCTCTTAATTTACGCAACAGTATTTTTATTGACATTACTGCAAATCAAAGTGTTTCACAAACGTATGAGCAGTATTTAAAACAAAATATCGCTGTGGTTACTTGCAACAAAATAGCTTGTGCATCGGAATATGATAACTACAAAAACCTCAAAAATCTTTCCCGTCAATACAATGCCCCTTTCTTGTTTGAAACTAATGTTGGGGCAGGTTTACCCGTTATCGATACTGTAAAAAACCTAGTTGCATCAGGGGATAAAATCAATAAAATTCAGGCCGTTTTATCAGGAAGTCTCAACTTTATTTTTAATAATTTCGACGAAAATAATTCCTTTCACAATGTAGTAAAGAAGCTGGAATACAAGGATTTACTGAGCCCGACCCGAAAATTGATTTAAGCGGAGTTGACGTAGCTAGAAAGATATTAATCTTGATACGCGAAAGTGGATATAAAATGGAAATTGAGGACATTCAAAACAATTCTTTCCTTCCAGAGGAATGTATGAGCACAACAAACAATGATGATTTCTTTAAATCTTTAATTACAAATGCCGCTCATTTTGAAAACCTTTTAGCTAAGGCCAAAGCTAAAGATAGCCGATTAAAATTTGTTGCCACTTTCGAAAACGGAAAAGCAGGTGTGGGCTTGGAATTCATCCCAAAAGAAAGCCCATTTTATAATTTAGAGGGAAAAGACAATATTGTTCAGTTTTTTACTGACCGTTATATCGACCAACCGCTATTAATAAAGGGAGCTGGAGCTGGAGCTGAGGTAACCGCTTCGGGAATTTTTGCCGATGTAATTCGTGTTGGAAACATGTAAAATAGTTGAAAGTTATTAGTTGGGCATAATGCTAAGACGATCGTGCTAAACAACAAAACAAAACCGAAAAAACAAAAAATAGCTTAACTTCGTAAGTTGTAAAATATAGAAAATTTAAATATGCTTTTTGAAGAATATCAGTATTTTAATTACCAATTTCCTGAACCACAATATTTAGGTGCAAAGCATACTTTATTGCCTTGGCTTAATCAGTTCATTCCTAAAAATATAAACTCTGCAATTGATGCTTTTGCAGGCTCGCAATCTGTTGGTTATTTATTGAAACAACAAGGATGCAAAGTAATTACAAACGATTTTTTAAATTTTAATAATCAAATTGGTAAAGCTTTAATTGAAAACAAGTCCACCAAATTAGACAAAACAGATTTAGATATTCTTTTTCGGCCTGCAAAAAACAAAAACGAATTTGACTTAATTGAAAATACATTTACAAATGTATTTTTTGAAAAAGAAGAGGCGCAATTTTTAGATAATTTCAGAGCAAATATTTCATTATTAGAAAATGAGTTTAAGCAAGCTCTTGCTTTTACGGTTATCAACAGAAGTATGACCCGAAAAATAACAATGGGGCATTTTGGTCATACGCAAGCTTTGGCCTATGCAAGCGACCCAGAAAGAATCAAACGAAACCGAAGCTTAATAAGACCAGTCAAAGAAATTTTTGAAGAATTACTTCCAAAATACAATGATGCTATTTTTGATAATAAGCAAGATAATCAGAGTTTCAACCAGAATATTTTAGAACTATTACCTAATATAGAAAATGTTGAATTGGCATATTTCGACCCGCCTTATTGTGATAGTCACGCAGATTATCAAGGATTTTATCATTTGTTAGAAACATATACGGAGTATTGGAAAGATAAAGAATTTATAAACGGCATAAAACGTTATGAACCACAAAGATTTAGCGGTTTCGATAAAAAAAGAGATGTAATATCTTCTTTTGAAAAGCTATTTGAATTATCAGAAGAAATTCCGAATTGGTTAATTAGCTACAACAATAGAAGTTATCCAGGAATTGAAGAATTTGAGAAATTAATTTCAAAATACCGAAACGTAACAGTAGAAGCAAAAACATATCAAAACGGAAGAGGTGGAAAAGGAAGTGTTGCAGGTAGTCAAGAAATACTATTTGTTTGTAGTCCTAAAATAAAGCATTTCGTTTCAAGTAATCATAAAGAACAATTAGTAAATGAAAGACTTTAATTATTGGGATAAATTATATAAAAACGAAGAACTCGATGAGTTTAGTAATGATAGCATTGGTCTTTTATGGCTAAAAACAAAATCAATTAGCAGAAAAGAACTTATTGCTGAATTTTTAAAAATCAACAATATTACTCTGAAAGAAACTGCACTTGCTAAACAATTCGTTGAATTATTTGGCATTTTGAGCACTGATGTAATAAATTCAAATCAAATTCTTGACAACTTCATTAAATCGGAAAATACAAAACAAGTTGGAGCTCTTAACACAGCACAACTCGTATCAGAATTGTATAAATTAAAGAATTTCGATTGGGGCGGCGATTATCAAAATTCTTTAGATAAATATTTGGTAAGCAGATATGTAAAAGTTCAAAACCCTTCTTATGAAAACTTACTTTCTAAATTTGAAACTGAAATCAGCGTAGCTGTTCAAGGTTATGTATTAAATAGTTGGTATAACCATTGGAGCAGTATTTTAATTGAACATATTTTTAAATCTCACACAGAAGTTTTGCCAACAGTTGGACAAATCAAGAGTGTTGATTTTTTCATAAATGACGTACCATTTGATTTGAAAGTAACTTATTTACCTGCAGAATATATAAAAACTAAACGTAAAGAAAAAGGATTACCTGTTGAACTAACTTTTCTAAAAAAGAAAGCAACAGAAGCCAAAATTATTTTTGACAAAACGGCAAAACCGGTAGACATTTTCTATGAAATAGTTGAGAAAATGAAAGACAGAAATGATGATTTTTGTTTAGATATTCTCAAAACTTTAAAAAATGAAAAATTAGAAATTTTACAAGAAGTACAAGACAACCCAAAAATGTTAGCAACTTGGCTTTATGAAAATCAAGGTGAAATGCGGTTCGGTTCAGAAAATCGTCTATTTCTTGTGCTTGTGGACACAGATGATTTCACAAATTCTTGGAAGTTGAAACGAAACATTGACCTTTTAAAGCCTACAATTCTATCCTATTTGGACAACTTCAAAGCAAAAAAAACTGAAGATTTAAAATAGAATTTGAGTTTAAGGGAAAAACAAAAATATTTACAGCATTGACAGACATAATATTTGTCGTGAAATAGCTTGAAAAATAAGCACTATGCCCAAACTGCTTGTAGCGCGAGAACGTTGGTGGTTGATAGAAAAAATCGACCAAAAACCAACAACACCCAACCAACAACAAAAAATTATGAATGAAATAAAAATATTTTGCCCTGCAACAATCGCCAACCTTTCTTGTGGATTTGATGTCTTGGGACTTTGTTTGACTACTGCGGGAGACGAAATGATTATTCGAAAATCGGATGTAAAAGGCGTTCGCATTACTAAAATAGTTGGAGCTAATTTGCCATTAGAAACCGAAAACAATGTGGCTGGCGTAGCGGCTTTGGCAATGCTAGAAGAAGTAGAAACCGAATTTGGTTTCGAAATTGAAATCTACAAGCACATCAAAGCTGGAAGCGGAATCGGAAGCAGCGCAGCCAGTTCGGCTGGAGCGGTTTTTGGAATTAATGAATTATTAGACCGACCTTTTACCCGAAAAGAATTGGTAAAATTTGCGATGCAAGGCGAAAAATTAGCCAGCGGAAATGCTCATGCTGATAACGTTGCTCCTTGCCTTTTGGGTGGTTTTACTTTGGTAAGAAGTTCGAATCCACTGGACATTGTCAAAATCAACAGCCCCTCAGAATTGTACGCTACGGTGGTGCATCCTCAAATTGAATTAAAAACTTCGGATGCGCGTTCCGTTTTAAAACAAACCGTTTCACTAAAAAGTGCCATTACCCAATGGGGAAATGTAGGCGGATTAGTCGCAGGATTGTATACCAATGATTACGAATTAATTGGTCGCTCCTTGCACGATGAGATTATCGAACCCGTTCGCAGTATGTTGATTCCTGGTTTCGATTTAATCAAAAAAACCGCTTATGAAAACGGAGCTTTAGGTTCTGGGATTTCGGGATCTGGCCCTTCTATTTTTGCTTTAAGCAAAGGAAAAAACACCGCCGAAAAAATAGCCAAGGCAATGAGTGCCGTATATGACGAGATGAATTTACCTTATGAAATTCACGTTTCAAAAGTAAATGATAAAGGAATAAGTATAATATAAAAAACAGTTGCAATTTCAGATTAACGATTTATGAACTCAGATTTAACTCAAGTTGCTAAGAATAAAAATCGTTAATCTCCAATCTAAAATCAAAAATCAAATGAAATACTTCAGTTTAAACCATAATGCCCCAAAAGTTTCTTTCGAAGAAGCTGTAATACAAGGATTAGCCACCGATAAAGGCTTGTATTTTCCAGAATCTATCACTCCATTAACTGCTGATTTCTTCGAAAACATCGAAAAATTGACCAATGAAGAAATCGCCTTCGAAGCCATCAAACAATTTGTGGGAGATGAAATTCCTGCTGAAACTTTAAAACAAATCATAGCCGAAACCCTGTGTTTCGATTTCCCGACAGTAAAAGTCGAAGATGGAATTTATGCCCTAGAATTGTACCACGGGCCAACCATGGCGTTTAAAGATGTTGGCGCGCGATTTATGTCGCGTTGCTTGGGCTATTTCAACAAGGACAAAAAGGACAATAAAAATACCGTTTTGGTGGCTACTTCTGGCGATACAGGAGGTGCAGTTGCTAGTGGCTTTTTGGGTGTTCAAGGGGTAGAAGTTGTCATTTTATATCCTTCGGGTAAAGTGAGCGACATTCAAGAACGACAATTGACGACCTTGGGACAAAACATAAAAGCACTCGAAGTAAACGGTGTTTTTGATGATTGCCAAGATATGGTCAAAAAAGCTTTTTTGGACGAAAGTCTGAAACATAAAAACCTGACATCGGCTAATTCGATTAACATTGCCCGTTGGTTGCCACAGATGTTTTATTTTTTCTTTGCTTACAAACAACTTAAATCTCAAAATAAACCCTTAGTATTTTCTTGCCCGAGTGGAAATTTTGGAAATATTTGCGCCGGAATTATGGCTAAAAAATTGGGCTTACCCATCGAACATTTCGTGGCTTCAACCAATGTGAATGACACGGTTCCAAGATTTTTAGAAAAAGGAAATTACGACCCAAAACCTTCTATCGCAACAATTTCGAATGCTATGGATGTTGGAAATCCTAGTAATTTCATTAGAATTCAGGAAATGTATAACAATGATTTGGAGCAATTCAAAAAGGATTTTTCATCGTTTTCCTATACCGATTCCGAAACTTTGGAAGCGATGCAATCCATTTATAAAACGGATGGTTATATCGCAGAACCTCACGGAGCCGTAGGATATTTAGGATTGAAAAAAGAATTACGAAACCACCCAAACGCGATTGGAATTTTCTTAGAAACTGCCCATCCTATCAAATTTTTGGATGTAGTAGAGCCCGCATTGCATCTAAAACTACCTATTCCAACGCAAATTGAAAGTGTATTAAATAAAGAAAAGATAAGCGTAAAAATTAAAACTTACGAGGAATTGAAGACTTTTTTAGGATAGAAAATAGATTTTAAAAACTAACCCTTTAGATTTGGTCACTACTTCTCTAAACTCAAATACGCCTTTCCAATATTTGCAATTACATCCGAAGCGATAAATGACTGATAACCCGTTTCGGGCAAAGCAATGTCAGCAGTCAATCCGTGGAGATAAACACACCAAGAATTGCCGCATCAATAGGTTCGTAGGATTGTGCTAACAAACTCGTAATCATTCCTGTAAGCACATCGCCGGTTCCTGCTGTTGCCAAAGCGGCATTTCCGGTAGTATTTTCGTAAATGGTTTCGCCGTCAATGATAAAAGTAGGTGCGCCTTTCATCACAATGATAAGGTGGTGCAGCTTTGAAAAAGCAATGGTTTTTTCGAATTTCTCGGCGACAGAATTCCATTTCCCTATGAGTCTCTCCAGCTCTTTTTGATGGGGTGTTAAAACGGTTTTATTAGGTAATAGTGAAATCCATGCTGCATTTTGAGATACTATATTTAATGCATCAGCATCAATAACCAAAGGGATTTTGTCATTTATAAGAAATTCATGAAGTGCATTTTGTGTTTCTAACTCCTGCCCCATTCCTGAGCCTATTCCAATAGCATTAGGTACGCAATCAAAATCTATTTTCGAAATACACTTTTGTTGAACATCAGTTACAACCATTACTTCTGGATTAGCGGTTTGCAAAACCTCGTACCCACATCGTGGAATAAAAACCGTAACTAGTCCGCAACCTGTTTTCAAACACGCCTTTGATGACAAAACCATCGCTCCAATTTTGCCATAACTGCCTCCAATCAACAAAGCATGACCCTGAAGTCCTTTGTGGGTATTCGGGTTGATAAGTTTATAACGCTTTAAGATTTCTGATTTAGTGATTGCAATGATAGGAGTCGGAATCATTTTGAAAAGTTTTATTAAAATTACACCTTTTTAATCGAAAAATGATGCTATCATTCCACAATTTTCCATGGGGGATTCAATCTGCTCTTACCTGCAAAATACAAGATGATTTGGTTATTATCTAAATCCTTTAGTCGAGCCTCTGTCCATAACCAAGGTTGATCTGTTGGAAGCTCTTCAAAAACAATTCCTTTCTGTTGCAAATCAAGTATGGTATCATCTAAATTATTTAGTTCAAAATAAACCCAAACTCCCTCTCCTGTTGGCAATTGAGTTAGTTGGTGTAAATAAAAAGTTACAACTCCATCTTCGCAAAAAAAGCAAGCATAATGTGGCAAAGATTGAACGATTAACTTTAATCCTAGTGTCTTATAAAAAGCAATAGACTTTTCAACATCTAAAACAGGAATTGTTATTTGGTTTAAATTCATAATCTATTTTTTACACCATTCGTTTTGCAAAACCAACGGTTTCTCGATACATTTGAGGGGAAACAGCAGCATTATTCTTTGACTAGTCCTAAATAATCTGTATCGATTATTTAGGACTAGACACTTCTTTAGTTGCTAATTTTAGCAAGTTTGCTGGTAAGTCCAATGCCAATTCGAGGTATCCTATTTATTCTAAAAAAGAGTAGAACAAAAAGTGTTACAGGATTCCATTACCATTTTCATTGCAACGGATTCTCGATACAATTTTGACAAAAAGCTATTCTCATTTTCTGAAAAATTATTCGAATTAACAGGAATTGCAATCAAATGGCACATAGATTTTAATTTTTTTCTAAGGTAAATATAAACTTAGCTCCTTTACCCATCTCAGACTCGATATCTATTTTACCATGCAATGATTCCACCAGTTTCTTTACCGTTGCTAATCCTATCCCATTGCCACGCTGTCCGAATCGATCATTTAGTAAAAGTGTTTCAAATATTTGGAATACTTTTTTCTGTTCTTCTTTTAAAATACCTGGTCCATTATCACTGACTGAGATTTCATATAAATTATCTCTATCTATTATTTCAATTTCAATTTCGGCAACAGGTTTATCATTATATTTAATTGCATTAGCAACAAGATTTATCAAAATTTGTTCTATCGCTGTTTTATTTGTAAATAGTATACTTAGGTTTGATTTGAAGGTTATTTGGCAAGTATTTTCGAAAGTAAATAGCCCTGCTATCTCCTTTATTAAAATGGAAAGTTCAACCTCCGATTTACTTTCTTTCATTATGCTGTCTGATTGACTGTACTCTAGCAAACCATCAATCAGGTTTTTTAATTTATTCGAAGAATGATTAATCAACCCAATAATTTCTTGTCCCCTTGAGCCAATATTTTCAGCATAATTCTCTGTAAATAAATTTGTAAGCGAGACGATATTATTCAAAGGAGATTTCAAATCATGAGCCGCAATATATGCGAATTTTTCCAGCTCATTATTACTCTGCTCAAGAGTTTCTATGGCCTGTTCCAAATCTAATTTATTTTTTCTTAACTCTAATAAATTCATAACTTGATTTGAAAGAGCCTTTAAAGAAGCAATCTGGTTTTGACTTAAAAGTTTGGGTTCGTGATCAATTATACACAAGGTCCCTAATGGCAGACCGCCTGGTCCCACTAAAGGAACTCCCGCATAAAAAATAACATGTGGGTCTCCTGTTACTAATGGATTATCATGAAACCGCTCATCCTTTCTTGCATCTTGAACAATAAAAACATTATTAGGATCATTAATTGCATGGGCACAAAAAGCGGATTCTCTTGATGTTTCGGTAGCCTCTAACCCATGATGAGACTTGAACCACTGCCGCTTTTCATCGATAAGACTCACTAGTGAAATAGGTGTCTGACATATTTCGGATGCGATTGCTGTTAGGTTATCATAATCAATTTCGGGAAGGGTATCAAGAATAGAGTATGACGCTAAAAGTTTAAGCCTCTCGTTTTCTTTGATAGATTTTTTTGGTCTAATCATTGCTGTTATTGTGTACAAATTAATTTAAAAACACTTTAAAGACCCTGAAAAAACTGCAAAATACCATACCTCGTTTTATCTTTTATGAGTGATTCCTTAGGTTATCTCCAAAATATTTTCGTTTTCAAAATGGGGCTTTGATTTCGCAAATTTATGCATTTATTTCTTAACAAGTAAGTTAAAAGTTCAAATGTCATAAAGTCAAACGGATCAATAGTGGTAAACATTATTGATAATCAGCTATTTATATGCTTTCATCCGATTTTAAAATACGACATTATACCATAGCTATCACTTAATTAAAAAAGTCAGACTTTTTCATCATACTAGAAATAGAAAACATTCTTTACAAACTACCAAAAGAATTCCTGTTTTCAAAAACAAAAAATCATTCCAAAGGCAACAAAACTGTGGTGGTAATATGCTCTAAAACTTCAAAAGCGGTCTCTGCCATTTTGTTTCCTTTATTGTCTAAAAGCGGATTTACTTCTACAAATTCAATGCAAACAACCTTATTGGTTTCGATAATTTGATCTATAATAGCGATAATTTCATATTGGTCAAAACCTCTAGCAACTGGAGTTCCTGTTCCGTAAGAAATTAAATCACAATCCATAGAATCAACATCAAAAGAAATATATAAAATCTCGCAATGCGACAACTTCTCCAAGGCTTCTTTTACACAAGTCTTGAGTCCACGATAGCGAATTTCGTCAACCTTGTAATTTTTAATTTCTAATTTTTCGATTTGCTTGTTTTCGGCTTCTTGGGTATCTCTTACGCCAAAATAAACCAAATTTTCGGCTGAAATTTTTGCTCCTTTGCAACCAATATTTTTCATTTTCTCCCAATATTCTTGGGTTTCTGGGGCAATTTCGTTAATTTGACAACCCAAATTATCATCGGCAAGTGCCGCAGCTAAAGGCATTCCGTGAATATTTCCGGAAGGGGAGGTGTAAGGCGAATGCAAATCGGCGTGAGCATCAATCCAAATAACCCCTAAAGTTTGATCTGGATAAACAGTCTTAATTCCGCTTATCGTGCCCAAAGCCGAGGAATGGTCTCCCGACAAAACAATAGGAAAAAAATGAGACTCCAAATTTTCTTTAACAGCACTACAAACTCGAGTGCATTGCTCTACAACATGCTCAATTCGTTTGGCAAAAGTACTCCGATCTTTGTCATAAATAGACTCATTGTGCGTTTCTACGTCCTCAAATTCAAACCGATTAAAATAATCACTATTTTGGTTAATTGCCGCGATTTCGATAGCATCGACTCCCATATCTGAGCCTCTTGTTCCTGCTCCAATATCGGATCGATTCTTTATTAATTTTATTATTGGTTCCATACCCTTTTATTTTAAAACATAAGCATCCGTGATGTACAAAATAACAGTTTTTATCACAGATTTATTCAAATTAAATAAAAATCAAATGTATTTAGAAAATCTATGAAAATATGTTAAATCTGTAGCAAAAATAAATTTAGTCTATTTTACAAACGAAGCAATTTTAATTAGCTTGTTGTTAGTTTTTTAAAGATCTAAACTCCAAAAAAACTAGAAATCATAGCTAAATTTTATTTTATAAAATATCCGAGTCTAAAAAAATCATCCGTGTCCAAATAACCGCTATTCGGCAAAACTGTTGCTTTTTTTAGGACCTAATACAAAAATAGCATAAAGTATTATAAAGAACTTTAATCAGTATTCATCCGTTTGACTTTGTAACATTTGAACTTTCGACTTACTTGATATTTTTTATATCCTGCCTTACTGAACTGGAGTTTATAGTCCTTTTTTATTAATTTGATTTACTAAATTTTCAGCATCATGACTCATTTTTTTGCTTACTGTAATATCAATAAAATAATTCTTTTTAACCAAAAGAAACCGATATTGGTATGCTTTAAAAAAATAACTTGTGCCTAAAAGAATTAAAGTGAATAAAAAAATCGATAATTGGAAGAAATTGGATAACGTATTGTCCTTTAAAAACAGTAATAAGTAAATAGACAATACAAAAGCTATGTAATTAATATGGTATTTTTGCCGTTTTACAAATCGGATTTTGACTAAATTATTTAAATCTATTGTTTGCTTCCGATTATTTATAATCAGGGTAATACAATTTTCATTGATTTCGCCAAAATTATTTTTATACGATTTAACCATTTATTATAATTATTTACCCGTTAGGTTAATTAGTAAAAGTTAGTTCGAGTGTTTTTTTTGTGACTCAAAATAGAGCAAAACTTATCGATACGCTTCGCACTCGAGGTAATCTGTATCGAGACCTTTTTTTAATGCTGTTTTTCTTGTCCTCGACACAATTTTAACAAAAAGCTATTCGCATTTTCTAAAAAATTACTCAAACTGGAGAAAAATTATAGATTATAAAAGTAAAATAGACCATCCATTTTACTAAACACCAAGTAATAAGTGTCGCTATTTCATCATAATTGAACTATTCAAACCCCATTTATCTAGTTTTTGTGAATCATTCCAAAAATTTCACAAAGGATAATCAATCGCAAAAAATAATCCACTTTTGAGGTGTCGCCTCTTTAGAAATTCGTTTCTTTGTCTGCAATTCCTGAATTTTGACGTAAAATAAATGCCAGACTATTTCCTTGACATCGAATACAACAACCGCACGTATGAGGAGCAAGAGGTCAATTTAAAAGAATAGGTATAAGCGTTTAGTTCGCACTTGTTAAGTGCTTATTTTATTGATATTTATTTACAATTCACCATCTTTCTTATTAACACATCGAATATTGTATCCATATCTGACCTTCTGTTGTATCTAAAATGGTATTCATCAAGATAATTTTGCATACGGTCTTTACTGCAATGGTGATGAATTCCTCGGAGCCATCCTTTTATATTCATTATGTGTATATGTAGCTCTTTAAAGTTCTTTCCATCTTCTGATGCAACTTGTTTCAAATTTTTAAACTCCTTTTTTAAAGGTGTGTAACCTTTCCATTTATCCGAAACTACTTCCGCTTCGCTTGAAACATATTTGGTTAAGAAAGCACCTAATTCTATTGCCGAAGAATGTTCAATAGCCTCAGCGTAAGCTCGACCAACACCATCTTCTAAAATTTCAACAGCCAAGACAATTAATTTTTTCAACCCTTTACTCCTTCCTTTTTTACCTTCTTCTGGACCTCCAATCACAAACTCATCAACGTGAATAACCCCTGTTAATGGGCTTTTTAGACTGCTCTTCATTACTTGCTGTAGTTTTTGTTTGAATGCCCAGCAGGTCATTTGTCGAAGTTCAAATTCATTACTTAATTCTAAAGAAGACATCCCTTTTTTCTTCGTACTTATTTTGAAAACAATATGAAAGGCTATTAGTATTGAAAATTTAAGCTTTTCAAACATAGTTCCTGCTGTTGGACTTTCATCATATCGGCACTTGGTACAACGTCGGTTATGGATGTTTTTTCCTTTCCCAAATTTATCATTATTACATCGTTTACAATTATAGCCACTAAGCCATTTTATCTCAGATAAATATTCTAAACAATCCTTATCTTCTTTAAATCTTTGGTTAAATTTTATTGAATTCACTCCTCTGAAAATATTGCGCTCTGTCATTTGACAAAGATAATTTATTTGCGACCTAAACGCTTATACCTATAAAAGAATTTGAAGGTTGCACTTTCAATACTTGCGATTTCTCGCAATGCAATTTTATCGGAGTCGTTTTTATCGATTGTACCTTTAACGATTGTATTTTTAGTGGTGCCAAAATCAATCATGTAGCATTTAGAACTGTATTCTTTAACAATTGTAAAATTTCAGGTGTGAATTTTGCTATGTGTGACAAACTCATCTTTGAAATTCATTTTAAGGAATGTGTTTTGGATTTTTCTAAATTCTACACCTTAAAAATTAAAGGAACAACGTTTACCGATTGTAGTATTGTTGCCGTAGATTTTATGAGTGCTGACTTGACCGAAGTTGTTTTTGATAATTGTGACTTATATAAATCTGAATTTGGCAAAGCCAATGCCAGCAAAGCTAATTTTAAAACCAGCTACAATTATACGATTGATCCAACGAAAACCAAAATCAAAAAAGCCCTATTTTCATTAGAAGGTCTAAAAGGATTGCTCTATAAACACGATATTATAGTAAAATAAATTAAAGCTCTTTAATCATCACGTAATCCTCCATTAAATACCCCTTCCCGATTTCGATATTAACTTCCTCCACAACTTTAAAGCCCATTTTTTCATAGAAATTCAAGGCTTTATTAAATCTATTTACATTCAACAAAACCGAAGTGGAATGGTTTTCTAAAGCTAATTTTTCGATAGCTTCTATAGCCACTTTTCCTATTCCTTTGCCTTGGGTTTCTGGCAAAATATAGATTTTATGAATTTTGGTGGTGGCTTCCTTTTGATAATGATGCTCAATTCCAATTAACCCCAAAGGAACTTCTTCTTCAATAATTAAATAAAACAATTGGTCCTTTTTATGAAATTGAGTTGTCAAGGCTTCATCCGAATAAATCAAATCCAACATATAATCCAATTGGGCTGAAGATAAAATTTGTCCATAAGCCACAGGCCAAGTTTTATAGACAATTTCTTGAATTACTGGAATATCCTTAATGGTTGCTTGTGAAATTGTAATCATAATTTTAGATAAATTTTGGTATAGATTCTTGTTTAAAACTGGGCAAAACTAAAAAAATAAGGTTTAAAGCATTTGCTTCACCCTTCGGTAAACACAAAACTTTAAACCTTAAACTTTTAAACTTTTTTAATATTAGAAAACAAAAATGGCTCTTTCGCTCATCATTTCGTTCACTTCATTAGCAACTTCTTCGATTATTGCCTCGTTAGTGTAGTTCATTAAAACTTTGTCAATCAAAGCAACAATAGTTTCCATATCTTCCTCAACAAGACCACGAGTGGTAATTGCAGGAGTTCCCACACGAATTCCAGAAGTCACAAATGGCGATTTATCATCAAAAGGGACCATGTTTTTATTCACAGTAATTTCAGCTTTTACTAATGCGTTTTCGGCCTCTTTCCCTGAAATATTTTTGTTTCTTAAATCAATCAACATCATGTGATTGTCTGTTCCTCCGGAAATAATATCGTAGCCTCTTTTTACAAAAGCATCCGCCATTGCATTGGCATTTTTTTGCAATTGCAAAGCGTATCTAAAAAATTCATCGGTTAGAGCTTCGCCAAAAGCAACTGCTTTTGCAGCAATAATATGCATCAAAGGACCGCCTTGATTTCCAGGAAAAACGGCTAAATCTAACAAAGAAGACATCATTCTGATTTCGCCTTTTGGCGTAGTCAAACCCATTGGATTCGGGAAATCTTTCCCCATCAAAATTAATCCCCCTCTAGGACCACGCAAGGTTTTGTGTGTGGTAGTAGAAACAATATGACAATGCGGAATGGGGTCATTCAATAATCCTTTTGCAATTAAGCCCGCAGGATGCGAAATATCAGCAAATAAAATGGCACCAACACTATCCGCAATCACTCTAAAACGCTCAAAATCCATATCACGAGAATAAGCCGAAGCTCCCGCAATAATCAATTTTGGCTTTTCTTTTGTAGCAATTTCTTGAATTTTATCATAATCTAATCGACCAGTCTCTTTGTCTACCCCATAAAAAACAGGTTTGTACAAACGTCCTGAAAAATTTACGGGAGAACCATGAGTTAAATGCCCTCCGTGAGATAAATCGAAACCTAAAATAGTATCTCCTGGCTGTAAACAAGCATGATAAACCGCAGTATTAGCTTGTGAACCTGAGTGAGGTTGCACATTTGCGTATTCAGCTCCAAATAATTCTTTGGCTCTATCAATAGCAATTTGTTCAATAATATCAACTACTTCGCAACCTCCATAGTATCTTTTGCCTGGATAACCCTCGGCATATTTATTAGTCAAGCAGGAACCAGCAGCCTCCATTACTTCATCACTCACAAAATTCTCCGAAGCGATAAGCTCTAATCCGTGAATTTGTCTGTCTTGTTCCTCTAAGATAAGGTCAAAAATTTGTTCGTCGCGTTGCATTTCTTTGATTTTAATTATTTCGCTGCAAAAATACAAAAAAACGTTTGGTAAATAGTTAGATTATGATATATTTGATGAGTATTTCTCAACAAAATAATTAACAATATTATGCCTATTACAGCTAACAATATAAGTAGAAAGTCCTGGTTAGAAGTACCCTCAGACAGTGATTTTCCTATTCAAAACATTCCTTTTGGGGTTTTTCCTTACCAAAGAAAATGTAGTAACTGTAGGAACTCGGATTGGCAATTTTGCCATTGATTTAGGGGCTTTACAACAATTAAATTACTTTGACGGAATCGAACTGACCGATGATATGTTTATGCAAGATACCTTGAACGATTTTATTTCGGATGGAAAAAAAACTTGGCGATTAGTTCGAAATCGTATTGCCGATATCTTTGATGAAAAAAATTCGGAATTACGCGAAAACATCAAACATCGTGACATTGTTATTTTCAATATAAATGATGTAGAAATGCAATTACCCGTTTTAATTGGAGATTATACCGACTTTTATTCCAACAAAGAGCACATGACCAATGTTGAAAAAATAGCCAATAATACCCAAAATTCATCGCAACCCAACAACTGGTTTCACTTTCCTATGGCGTACCATGGCAGAAGTTCTACAATTATTCCGTCGGGAATTCCTGTACACAGACCGCTCGGACAAACTTTGCCTAGTGGCGAAACAACTCCAGTTTTTGGTCCTTCGCGATTCGTCGATTTCGAATTAGAAACGGCTTTTATTACCACAGATGCCAATCTTATGGGCGAAAATATCCCAATAAATGAAGCCGAAGACTATATTTTCGGAATGGTTTTAATGAATGATTGGAGCGCCAGAGATTTTCAAAAATGGGAATCGAATCCTCTTGGTCCTTTTTTATCAAAAAATTTTGCCACTTCTATTTCGCCTTGGATTATTACCATAGATGCCCTAGAACCCTTTAGAACCAAAGGTCCAAAACAAGACCCAGCACCTTTTCCTTATTTACAACTCAAAGGAAAACACAATTTTGACATTCATTTAGAAGCCTCAATAAAGCCAGAAAACAACATCGAAACTGTTGTTTCTAAATCGAATTTTAAATACATGTATTGGTCTATGAGCCAGCAATTGGCACAACACACATCAAATGGCTGTCGGGTTAATTCAGGCGATATGATGGGGTCAGGCACCATTTCAGGGCCAACTCCGGACAGTTTTGGTTCCATGCTCGAATTGACCTGGGGAGGACAAAACCCAATTAAACTCAATGATGGTACCCAACGAAAATTTATAAACGACGGAGATACTGTTAGCTTAAAAGGCTTTTGCAAAAACAACGGCGTTAGGATAGGTTTTGGCGAAGTTGCAAGTAAACTACTTCCCCCTTTTGTGAGAAAATAAATTGATACTCTTTCTAATCCGACTAAAAGTCGGATTTTTTTTGGCATCATTGTTGGCTGCAAAAAAAGTAAAAATCATTCCTAAGAACGGTTTCATCCGTCTAAAAATTAAATTAAGTTTGCAAAAACATTTCTAGCATGAAAAAAATTGCCTTTATCTTAGCCTTTATCCTTATAACATCTTGTGGTGTAAAACGCACTCGGAGTTTATTAACTTCTGGAAATTATGATGAAGCCATTACCAATGCGCTGTCTAATTTGCGATCTAGTAAAGACAAAAAAGGAAATCAAGATTATGTCTATTTACTCGAAGAAGCTTTTGCCAAAGCCAAAGAGCGCGATTTGAATTCGATCAATCTTTTAGAAAACGATCCCAATCCTGCAAATCTTGAAAAAATTTACAACACCTACTTACAATTAAACAATCGGCAGGAAAGAATAAAACCCTTACTCCCTTTAAAATTATTAAACGAAGGCAGAAATGCAATTTTTCCTTTTGATAATTACAATAACAAGATTATTTCCAGCAAAAACAACTTGTCTGCTTATTTATATGCCAATGCAAAAGCATTGATAAAAACCGCTGACAAGATGAATTCTCGCAAAGCATTCGATGATTTGAATTATTTAAATCAAATCAATCCCAATTACAAAAATGTTGTAGATTTAATAAATGAATCGCATTTAAAAGGCATCGATTATGTAATTGTTGCTACTAAAAATGAAACCAACATGATTATTCCAACGCGTCTTCAATATGATTTGTTAGATTTTAGCACCTATGGATTGAACGATATTTGGACTGTTTATCATAACAACAAGCAAAAAGGTGTGAATTATGATTACGAGATGATGATTAATTTTAGAGAAATCTACATCTCCCCAGAGCAAATAAAGGAAAAAGAATTTATAAAAGAAAAGCAAATAAAAGAGGGACAAAAAAAACTCCTGGATGCCAACAAAAAAGAAGTGCTAGATAAAGACGGAAAAGCAATACTGGTTGATAACCTACAAAGTATTACCATAAGAATTAATGAATTTAGACAATTCAAATCATGTCAAATCACAGCAAGAGTAGATTATATTGACCTAAAAACCAATCAACTATTACAATCATTCCCCTTGAGCAGCGAGTTTGTTTTCGAAAATATTTATTCAAATTACAAAGGAGACAGGCGCGCCGCAGACGATAATTATTATTCTTATTTTGACAAAAAGCCCGTTCTCTTTCCTACTAATGAGCAAATGGTTTACGACACAGGCGAAAATTTGAAAATAAAAATAAAAGACCTTATTGTTCGAAATAAATTCAGAAACTAAAGAATTCCTTTTTAATTCCTCCTTAATTTTTTAAGGAGTTTTTTTTTGAATAAAACCAACAATTATTTTTTGTTTTGTTACAAAAAAATCATTTTTCTTTAATTTATTAATTGTAAATTTGCCTCGATGAATAAAACAAGTATACATATCACTACTGCATCACGGAAAAAACAGACCTACGACTTCTCCCGAAGTACGGATGCTATAACTATAGTCTCCAAAAAGGTGTTTTCTTATTTTTATTCATTTTTCATTTTTATCATTTTGAAATCATTACAACCATCCATTGGATTTTCACATCCTGAAAATAACACCATTTTCTGCATCGCAGTCTATGCCCTAATTTTTATCACGATGAAGAATTGCAATGATTTTATACCTCTTATAAATCGTATTTTTTTTAACCCAAAATTCAATTTTTGAAATGAATACCTCTATCGTTATAACTCAGGAAGAACATTATAAATATGCGCAAGAAATATGCGAAACCATTGAAACTTCAGCTCAATTAAGAGGGACTGGAATTGCCAAAAGAACCCCTGAATATATCCGAAAAAAGATGGAACAAAAAGATGCAGTTATTGCCTTAATCGACAATAAATTTGCTGGTTTCTGCTATATCGAAAGTTGGCAACACGGTAAATTTGTTGCCCATTCTGGATTAATTGTGCATCCCGATTACAGGAATCACGGCTTGGCTAAAAAAATAAAAACATTTGTTTTTGATTACTCTTTACAAAAATATCCTAATGCAAAAGTATTCGGAATCACTACTGGTTTGGCGGTAATGAAAATCAATTCAGATTTAGGATACAAACCTGTTCCTTTCTCTGAGTTAACTACGGATCCAAGTTTTTGGGATGGATGCAAAACCTGCACTAATTTTGAAATTTTGAAGAGCAAAGACAACAAAATGTGTCTCTGTACAGGAATGCTTTATGACCCTGCAGAAAAACCCAAAGACCCACCAAAACATCCTTTTAATGTCCGAATTTGGAACAGATTAAAAGAAATAAAACAAGCGCTTTTCTTGAAAAAATAATGATACTATGGGCATTTTTGCCTCTAAAAATAAATAATAACAAAGCTAACAGCCAAAAGCTATTAGCTCAAAGCTCAAAAAAATGAAAAAAGTAGTATTAGCATACAGCGGAGGATTAGATACCTCTTATTGCTTAAAATATTTAAAAAACGAAAAAGGATACGAAGTACATACCGTGCTTATAAATACGGGCGGATTCGATGATGCCGAATTAAAAGCCATCGAAGACAGAGCGTATGAACTAGGAAGCGCCAAACACGCTAACCTTACCATTTTAGATAAATATTACAACAAAGCCATCAAATATTTGATTTATGGAAATGTGTTAAAAAACAATACCTATCCTTTATCTGTAAGTGCCGAACGTGTTTTTCAGGCTATTGAAGCTATCAAATATGCCAAATCTGTTGGTGCCACCGCCATCGCTCACGGAAGTACAGGCGCTGGAAATGACCAAATTCGTTTCGATTTAATTTTCCAAACCATCGCCCCCGAAATCGAAATCATCACTCCTATTCGTGATCTGAAATTATCTCGTCAAGAAGAAGTCGATTATTTAGCCAAAAACGGAGTGCATTATTCTTGGGAAAAAGCACAATATTCAATCAACAAAGGATTATGGGGAACAAGCGTTGGAGGAAAAGAAACACTTTCTTCAAATCTGCCGTTGCCTAGCGAAGCCTATCCTTCACAATTAACAAAAGAAGGCGAAGAAAAAGTAACTTTAGAATTCTTCAAAGGCGAATTAGTTGCCGTAAATGGTAAAAAAGACAAGCCCTCGAACAATATTGTAACTCTTGAAAAACTAGCCAGTGCCTACGCCATTGGTAGAGATATTCACGTGGGAGACACCATAATCGGAATCAAAGGAAGAGTTGGTTTTGAAGCCGCTGCTCCAATTATTATCATCAAAGCACACCATTTATTAGAAAAGCATACTCTTGGAAAATGGCAACAATATTGGAAAGAACAACTCGGAAACTGGTACGGAATGTTGTTTCACGAAGGGCAATTTTTAGACCCTATAATGCGTAACATCGAAACTTTCCTTGAAGATACTCAAAAAACCGTAAATGGAACGGTAACTATTTCTTTGAAACCTTACCATTTTTCATTAGACGGAATCGAGTCGGATAATGATTTAATGAATACTGGTTTCGGACAATATGGAGAAATGAACAACGCTTGGACATCCGACGATGCCAAAGGATTTATCAAAATTTTAGGAAATGCTCAAAACATTTTCTCATCAGTAAATAAGGAAATTTACGAATAAATAATTTAGTTTTCGTTAGGGCGTGACCCTCCGTAAAAACTACGGGTCGGGCTATCCGCTGTATCTTTTGTTCCGCTATCGCTTCACAAAAGGATGCCGCTTCTATCCCTCAAGCACTCTAACAAACTGGACAACTTTCAAAAAACTGTCTAGTCTGTCACAACAAAAAAGGGTTTAAAAAAATAAAAGATTATGATTTCAATAGGTATAATTGGCGGTTCAGGTTACACTGCGGGAGAATTAATTAGAATTCTAATGTTTCACCCCAACGCAAAATTAGATTTTGTGTACAGCACGACCAATGCGGGAAAACCACTATCCATTGCACACCACGATTTGATGGGCGATATCGAAATGAACTTTACCGACACTATCAATCCCAATGTAGATGCAGTTTTCTTGTGTTTAGGTCACGGAAAATCAATATCCTTTTTGGAACAAAATCAGTTTTCAAGTCAAACCAAAATCATCGATTTAGGAAATGATTTCAGATTGACAAAAGACAACCATTTCGACGGAAAATCTTTTGTTTATGGCTTACCAGAATTGAACAAAGCCAACATTAAAAACGCTCAATTTATAGCTAATCCGGGCTGCTTTGCAACAGCCATTCAATTGGCTTTATTGCCATTAGCTTCTCACGGATTACTGAATGATGACGTGCATATCAACGCTACCACAGGAAGTACAGGTGCTGGTGTGAGCCTGTCTGACACCTCACATTTTAGTTGGAGAAACAACAATATGTCGCATTACAAAGCTTTTAACCATCAACATTTGGGCGAAATCAACCAAAGCGTAATCAGCTACAAGCGAATTATAGCAAAGAATTGATTTTTGTTCCCAACAGAGGCGATTTTACCAGAGGAATTTTTGCCACTTTATACACCAAGGTAGAAGAAAATTTAGAAGGTTTGGTAGCGAAATATGAAGCATTTTATGCAGACCAACCATTCGTAACCGTTACCACAACTTACATCAATATGAAACAAGTGGTTCAAACGAACAAATGCATTATTAGTTTAATGAAAAAAAGGAAACCGGATTTTGATTACTTCGGTAATCGATAATTTAGTAAAAGGAGCTTCAGGTCAAGCGATTCAGAATATGAATCTAATGTTTGGTTTAGACGAAAGCACAGGATTGCATTTGAAACCAAGCGGATTTTAATCCCATCCCCAACCCTCCCCGAAGGGGAGGGAATTGAGCAACTAATAAATAATTATGAACATATAAAAGCAATTCCCCTCGTTGTACGTTTTATTCCCCCTTTTTCAGAGGGGGTTAGGGGGAGAAAAAAAATGAACTTATTTGACGTTTACCCACTATATCCTATAACTCCTGTAAAAGCAGTAGATTGCACGATTACAGACGACAAAGGAATCGAATATTTAGATTTATACTCTGGTCACGGAGTAATTTCTATTGGTCACAGCCATCCTGAATATGTAGACAAAGTGACAGAACAATTGAAAAATTTGAGTTTTTACTCGAATGCCATTCAGAATCCTTTACAAGTAGAGCTGGCCGAAAAATTAGGAAAAGCTTCTAGTCTAACTAATTTCGACTTATTCCTTTGCAGTTCTGGGGCTGAAGCCAATGAAAATGCTTTGAAACTGGCTTCTTTTCACACGAACAAATCAAGAGTAATTGCTTTCGACAATTCGTTTCACGGTCGAACTTCGGCAGCTGTTGCAGTTACGGATAACAAAAAAATTGTAGCGCCATTAAACGCGCAGCAAGTGGTTACTTTTTTACCTTTAAATGAAATTGAACTGGTAGAAAATGAATTAAAAAAAGGAGATGTTTGTGCTGTAATCATCGAACCCATCCAAGGCGTTGGAGGTTTAGATCAAGGAACAACCGAATTTTTCCAGGCTTTAGAAAAAGTTTGTCATAACAATGAAGTAATCCTAATTTTAGACGAAGTACAATCGGGTTACGGACGAAGCGGAAAGTTTTTCGCTTTTCAACATCACGGAATCACCCCTGATATTGTCACTACCGCCAAAGGAATGGGGAACGGTTTTCCAATCGGAGGCGTTTTGATTGCACCAAAATTCAAAGCAAGTTACGGCTTATTAGGAACTACGTTTGGAGGTAGCCATTTGGCTTGTGCCGCAGCTATTTCAGTATTAGAGATTATTGAAAAAGAGAAACTTATAGAAAACGCCAACAAGGTTTCGGAATATTTTTTCGAAGCCATCAAAGGGATTCCTGAAATTATCAAAGTCAAAGGAAGAGGGTTGATGCTGGGCGTTGAATTTGATTTCGATGTGAGTACCTTAAGAAAAAAAATGATTATTGAAAAACATATTTTTACGGGTGGAGCCAACAATAAAAACTTGTTAAGAATTTTACCTCCTTTGACCGTGACAACCGAAGCTATTGATGCATTTATCATTGCTTTGAAAGAAACTTTGGCAGAATTGAAATGAGTAAAAACAATACAATATTGCCAACAATTGGTTTAATTATATTTGGCTGGATATTAGCAGGATTTGGTTTCACAACTAAGTTAGGACATCCAATAAGTACAATTTGTTTTATATTAGGAATAATTTCAATGATTTTTAGTATTATTTTTTCATCATCATAACTATTAAAGAAAAATGAACACCTTATTATCCATAGCAAAACGAAATGCAGTTTTAAGCCGAATGGCTGAACTTCTAGAACAAGAAAGAGCCAATCTTAAAAGTATCAATCAACAGGATTTAGGCAATTATTCTGGAGAAGATTTGGCTATGGAGAAACGCTTGCTTGTAGATGATACTAAAATTAACGGAATGATTTTATCCCTGCAACAATTGGCAAGTCAAGAAGACCCTGTTGGGGTAGAACGATTCAATTTCGACCATGAAAACGGTCTGAAAATCATCAACAAAACAGCCGCTTTTGGAACGATAATGATCATTTACGAATCGAGACCTGACGTAACAGTTGAGGCTGGTGGAATCGCTTTCAAATCTGGAAATAAAATTTTATTGAAAGGCGGAAAAGAATCTTTATTGTCGAATTTAAAAATTGTCTCCCTTTGGCACCAAGCTTTAGAAGAAAACAATGTTTCGAAGGATTGGGTAGAATATTTGAATTATAACCGAGAGGAAACTCAAGCCTTTTTGGAAAATCCAACCCAAAGAGTCGATTTAATTGTTCCTCGTGGAGGCGAACAATTGATTGCTTTTACCAAGAAACACGCCACTTGCCCTGTAATTGTAAGCGGTCGAGGGAATAATTTTGTTTATGTAAACAAGGAGGCCGATTTACAAAAAGCATTAGATATTATTATCAACGGAAAAACAACCAATATTGGCGTTTGCAATGCTTTGGATAAAGTGTTAATCGATTCTAATCTAGAAAACTGGCAAGAATTTGCTTCTCATTTGGTTTCGGAATTACAGAAATATAAGGTTGCCATTTTGGGAGACGAAAGTATTTCAAAAGCAACAAATATTCCTCAAATAGAATCCGATTTGATTTGGTACGAAGAGTTTTTAAATTATAAAATTGTTATTGGAATCGTAAATTCGGATGAAGAAGCGATTGCAAAAATCAATAACTATTGCGGCGGACATTCGGCTTCGATTATTACCGAAAATAATGCCGTTGCGCAACAATTTATGGAACAAGTAGATTGTGCAGCCGTGTATCAAAACGCTTCGACTCGATTTACCGATGGTGGACAATTTGGTTTAGGAGGAGAATTAGCGATAAGCACCGACAAATTGCATCAGCGTGGTCCAATAGGATTGCAACATTTAGTAACCAATAAATGGTATGTTTACGGAGAAGGACAGGTTAGATAAAAAGATTTTTGATTGAAGATTAACGATTTTTGATTGCAGATTTAAAAATTAAAATCCGTTTTTATTCGCGTTTTCGCTTTAGCGAATCCGTATCATCAGCGTGCAAAAAGATAAAATTATGGCAAAAAAAAGAATCTTATTAAAAATAGGCAGTAACACACTAACCAAAGAAACCAATCATATTTCGAGAGGAAAGATTGAGGATATTGGTATGCAAATTGCCGCTTTGCAAGACGACTATGAGTTTATAATTGTGAGTTCTGGTGCCATTGCGGCGGCAAAACAATTTGTAAAACTCGATAATCACGACAAGGATGTTTTTGTAAAACAAGCTTTGGCCTCCATTGGTCAGCCTCATTTGATGCGAATTTATAACGAAAATTTCAGCGATTTGGGCTTACATACTTCGCAATGTTTGCTCTCGTATTCTGATTTTGAAAAAAAACAAACCAAATCTAATATCGTAAACACGATAAATGTCTTGGTCAAAAACAGTTACATTCCGATTATTAATGAAAATGATACCGTTGCCACGGACGAAATCCAGTTTGGCGATAACGATAAATTGGCGGCTTTGACGGCGGTTTTACTAAACGTGGATCTTCTGATTATTGCCACCAATACCAACGGAATTTATACCAAAGCTTCCTTTAAAGACAAATTTCCAGAAACCATCGAATTAGTTACTGATTTACAGCTTTTACAAAAGGAAATTGGCGATTCGAAATCGTCTCATGGAACGGGCGGAATGCAATCTAAAATTGATTCGGCGGCAATTGCCAAAGCAGCAAATATCGAAACTTGGATTATCAACGGCTTAGAAGATAACTTTATTTTGAAGGCTTTGAGCAATGAAATTGCTTTTACTAAGATAGTATAGATTGGGACACGGATGATACAGATTCGCTATCGCGAAGACACGGGTAAAAACAGATTTTTTAAAGTTTTATAAAGAAATAAGATAATTTTGATGTAGTTATAAATGGAATTATTACACGAAGAATTAACAAAAACAATAATTAAAACTTTTTACGAAGTTTATAATGAGTTGGGTTATGGATTTTTGGAAAAAGTGTATCAAAATTCTTTATATCTAGAATTAAAAAATAAAGGGTTTAAGGTTGAAGCTCAAAAGAAAATTTTGGTTTATTATAAAGGACTGAAGTTGGAGAATATTATGCTGATTTAATGGTAGAAGATACAATTATACTCGAATTGAAAGCAGCTGATTATATTGTAAAAGATTTTGAAAATCAAATCTTAAACTATTTAAGAGCGACAGACTGTGAAGTTGGTTTGCTTTTAAACTTTGGAAGAAAACCAGAATTCAAACGAAAAATATTTGAAAATAATAGAAAATAAATAGAACTCAGATGATACAGATGCTCTGCAAACACAGATCAAAACAGATTTTTTTATTGTTATAGAAATTAATAAAAAAAACATCTTAAAACTGTTTAATTTAATGAAACATAAATAATTAAATCCGCTTTTATCTCTGCCTTCGCTTTAGCGAATCAGTTTAATCAGGGTTCAAATAACAAAAAACAAGCAACAAATCCGTTTTTTATCCGCGCTTTTGCGAAGCAAATCCGTTTAATCAGCGTCCAAAAACAAGAATTACAATGAACTTTACCTCCGTACAAAACATAGATTCACTACAAGAATGGGTGAAACAAGCGTTGAAAATTAAAAAAAATCCGCTTAAACATAAAAAATTAGGAAAGAACAAAACCTTGGGAATGTTATTTTTAATCCCAGTTTGAGAACCCGTTTGAGCACGCAAAAAGCAGCCTTGAATTTAGGGATGAATGTGATGGTCATGAATTTTACCAATGAAGGCTGGACACTCGAATTCGAAGACGGTGCCATCATGAATAAAGGCGCATCAGAACACATCAAAGAAGCAGCGGCGGTTATTTCGCAATATTGCGATATTATTGCCATACGAGCATTCGCAGGATTAAGCGACAAAGAAAAAGACAATGCCGAAACAGTACTGGCTGGTTTTATAAAATATGCCACCGTTCCAATTGTCAATATGGAAGGTTGCACGGGTCATCCGCTGCAATCCCTTGCCGATGCTATTACGATGGAAGAACACAAAACAACACACAGACCAAAAGTGGTTTTGACTTGGGCACCACATCCTAGAGCGTTGCCTCAGGCTGTCGCCAATTCCTTTGTAGAAATGATGCAAAAACAAGATATGGATTTTGTAATTACCCATCCTGAAGGCTACGAATTAAACCCCGAAATCACGAAAGATTCTAAAATTGAATACGACCAAAATAAAGCTTTCGAAAATGCCGATTTTATCTATGCTAAAAACTGGAGCAATTACAAAGAATATGGCAAAATCACGAATTCAGATCCCAATTGGACTGTTTCTTCCGATAAAATGAAACTGACCAACAATGCCAAATTCATGCACTGCCTACCTGTTCGTAGAAATATGATTGTGACTGACGAAGTAATCGACAGCGAAAATTCGATTGTTATCGAGCAAGCCAATAACAGAACCTATTCAGCTCAATTAGTGTTGAAAAAGATTTTAGAAAATAGAAAATAGAGAAAAGACTTTTAAAATAGTAGAAATGAGTCCAAAACCCAATGTCATCCCGAGCGCAGTCGAGGGACAAAACCTAAAATCTCTTTCAATCATAAAAATTGGTGGAAATATCATCGATAATCCTACGGAATTAGCCCAGTTTCTTTCTGATTTTTCGAATATTGAAGGCTACAAAATTCTTGTCCACGGTGGCGGAAAATCGGCTACTAAAATGGCGCAAAGCATCGGTTTAACTCCTGTTATGATTGACGGACGACGAATTACCGATAAACCAATGTTAGATGTTGTAGTAATGATTTATGCAGGCGAAATCAACAAAAATATCGTGGCACAATTGCAAGCTAATACTACCAATGCCATGGGATTTTCTGGTGCCGATGGAAATCTAATTCAATCAACTAAAAGAAACCATCCCACCATTGATTATGGTTTTGTGGGCGATGTACAAAAAGTGAACACCCCATTATTGGAAACTTTAATTTTGAATGGAATTGTTCCTGTTTTTTGTGCGATAACACACGATAAAAAAGGACAATTGTTGAATACCAATGCCGACACAATTGCCAGTGAATTAGCGATTGCAGCTTCGGAAGTTTTTGAAGTTACCTTGAACTATTGCTTCGAAAAACCTGGCGTTTTATACGATGCCGAAGATGATTCGTCAGTAATCGAAAACATAAATCAGGAATTATATTCTAAATTAAAAGCCGAAAAAGCAATACATTCCGGAATGATTCCTAAATTAGACAACTGTTTTAATAGCTTGTCTAAAGGAGTTCAAAAAATACGAATTGGACATCATAATATGTTGAAAGACAAAACGGCAATTTGCACCAGTATTGAATTATAAAAGTTGATAATTGTTGGTTGATCGTTGTTAGAAAACAACATTTTATCCATCAACCAAAAACCATCAACCATTAACCAAATTAAAAATGAAAAACATAGCAACCCTCACTCAGGAAGCCATTGCGCTATTAAAAACGCTAATTGAAACGCCTTCGTTTTCGAGCGAAGAAGACAAAACAGCACTTTTAATAGAAAATTGGTTCAACCAAAATAGTATTCCTTTCGAAAGAGAAAACAACAATATTTGGGCTTACAACAAGAATTTTGACAAAGCCAAACCCACACTTTTACTCAATTCGCATCACGATACCGTAAAACCCAATCAAGGGTATACTAAAAATCCATTTGAAGCAATTGTCGAAGAAGGCAAATTATTCGGGCTCGGAAGCAATGACGCTGGCGGTTGTTTGGTTTCATTAATCGCAACATTTACTCATTTTTATGCTAATGAAAATCTGCCCTACAATATCGTAATGGTCGCTTCGGCAGAAGAAGAAAGCAGCGGAAAAAAATGGATTAAATAGCGTTTTGAAACATTTACCAGAATTAGATTGTGCTATTATTGGCGAACCCACCTTAATGCAATTGGCCGTTGCCGAAAAAGGATTATTGGTACTCGATATTGTCGTAAAAGGTACTGCCAGTCACGCCGCACACAACAATCCGGATAACCCAATTTACAATGCAATGCCCGTAATCGAATGGTTTAAAACTTTCGAATTCGAAAAAATATCCGATGTTTTAGGCCCTGTAAAAATGACCGTAACCCAAATTTCCGCAGGAAAACAGCACAATGTAGTTCCCGCCGAATGCCATTTGGTTGTCGACATTCGGGTAAATGATTGCTACAGCAATCAGGAAATTTTAGACACCGTAAAACAGAATATTGCTGCCGAAGTTACACCTCGCTCAATGCATCTGAATGCGTCGTCCATTCCCGTTTCGCATGGTTTAGTACAAGCCGGAATCGCATTAGGAAGAACCACTTACGGCTCGCCTACCCTTTCGGATCAATCCGTAATTAGTTGCCAATCATTGAAACTGGGGCCAGGGGAAAGCTTGCGATCACACTCAGCAAACGAATTTATATATTTACACGAAATCGAAGAAGGAATCGATTTATACATCAAAATATTGACCGATTTTTTTAAAACTATTTAGAAGCTAATCCCGCTATCCGCTCTAATCTTTTATTTTTTTGGCAGCAAAAAAACAAAAGGATTTCCGCTGCTATCGGGGCTAAAAATTACAATCAACAGGATAATTTCATAAAAAACACAAGCTATGAAACTTTGGGAAAAAGGAATACCAACTGACAAGCAAATAGAACATTTTACCGTTGGAAACGATCGTGAACTGGATTTAGTTCTAGCAAAATATGATGCTTTGGGCTCAATTGCTCACGCCAAAATGCTTGGTCAAATTGGACTTTTAACAGATTCAGAAACAGATTCCTTGGTTCTTGCCTTAGAAGATATTATTATTGATGTCGAAAAAGGAGAATTCGAAATCGAAGACAGTTTTGAGGATGTTCATTCTAAAATTGAGTATTTACTAACTGCGAAATTAGGCGATGCTGGAAAGAAAATTCACACCGCTCGCTCTCGTAACGACCAAGTTTTAGTCGATGTGAATTTGTATTTAAAAGACGTAGTAAAAGAATTCAAATCTCAAGTCAAAACGCTTTTTGATTTGTTGATGGAATCGGCCGAAAAGCACCAAAATGTGTTGTTGCCAGGATATACGCATTTGCAAATTGCCATGCCATCCTCCTTCGGAATGTGGTTTTCTGCCTATGCAGAAACTTTGATTGATGATATCACAATGCTAAATGCTGCTTTAAAAATAGTAGATCAAAATCCGTTAGGTTCAGCGGCGGGCTACGGTAGCTCCTTCCCTATCAACAGAACATTTACAACCAAAGAATTAGGTTTCGAAACCCTAAAATACAATTCGGTTGCCGCACAAATGAGCCGTGGAAAATCAGAAAAAACGGTCGCTTATGCAATGAGTAGTGTGGCTGCCACTCTAGCAAAATTTTCTATGGATGTTTGCCTTTATATGAGTCAGAATTTTGATTTTATTAGTTTACCTGCGCATCTTACAACGGGTTCCAGTATTATGCCACACAAAAAAATCCAGATGTTTTTGAATTAATTCGTGGAAAATGCAATAAGATTCAAGCTTTACCTTATGAAATCACATTAATCACAAACAACCTGCCAAGCGGCTATCATAGAGATTTACAATTACTAAAAGAAGGATTGTTTCCGGCAATACAAAACCTAAAAGCCTGTTTGGATATTGCTATTTTCTCCATCAAAGACATTACGGTAAAAGAACACATTCTTGACGATCCAAAATACAATTATTTATTTACAGTCGATACGCTAAACGAGATGGTAGTTGCAGGAATTCCTTTTAGAGACGCTTATAAAACTGTTGCTGAGCAACTCGAAAACGGCACTTTCGAGTCGCCAAAAGAGACAAAACATACACACGAAGGAAGCATTAATAATTTATGTTTGGATAAAATTAAAGAAAAAATGAATCATTCCTTTTAGAACTTTTATCTTGGGATGTATGTTTTTAAAGGAATAAAATGAACCATTATCAACAGAAAACGGTAGCTTTTTGTCAGTTCTAGAATTAGTCAATATATTCCTCCCGAATATCCATTTTTAAACTTTCAATAAAAATTTGATTTTGAATATAAGTCCCATAATTCATGTTTGCGTCAAAACGGAAGCTCACTTTTTTGAGTTTTTCTTTTGGCAAAGTCATTAAAAACTGCTTCAATTCGTCACGACTTCTTAAAGTGCCCTCTACAAAAATCTCATTGTTTTTTGTAAAGGAAACAAGAAAACTAAACTTAGGACGACGCAACTTATAAACTACTGCTGTAAAAGGCAAAAATGCCATATTCTTATGAATGCTATCGGCATAAGAATAATAATTTTTTGCTGCCTCATTCTTGTGTACAACTTCATTTCGCTTTTTTTCTTGCAATTTCATTACCTCCGGAATCACTAGTCGCAAGGGCAATCGCTTGTCGATATTAAAAATCCAATTGGTCGAAATAATTTCATTTTTCTTATTTACTGCTGCCAAAGTATCTTTTTCCTTGGTTCTAAAAAAATATAAATTGGCGAATGATCTACTACGTCTGCGACGAGAGTCACATTTGATTTTGGCAAGAAAACAGGCTCTTTTCTTCCGCAAGAAAGCAAAACAAACAATAAAATTAAAGAATAATATTTCATGAATTTTAACCGATTTTATTATATAAAGTAACACATTCCATTGCTTCTTTTACGTCGTGAACCCTAAGAATTTTTGCGCCTTTTGTCAAGGCAATAGTGTTTAAAATTGTTGTTCCGTTTAAAGCTGCTTCAGCTTTAGAATTTAACAGCTTATAAATCATTGATTTTCTAGAAAACCAACCAAAATAGGCAATTCTAACATTTGTAATAGTTCCATTTTTTGTACTATTTCATAGTTTTGTTCTATAGTTTTAGCAAAACCAAAACCAGGATCAATTACCAAATCATTAATTCCAAAACTTCTGGCTCTGGCTACATTTTCCGAGAAATAAAAGAGCATTTCTTTGACAACATTTTCATAATTTGTCATGGTTTGCATTGTTTGTGGCGTCCCGCGCAAATGCATCATAACATAAGGAACATTATATTTTGCAATGGTTTTTCAGCATGTTTTCGTCGAGATTTCCTGCTGAAATATCATTGATAATGGCTGCACCGCTCTCTATACAAACTTGAGCCACTTGGCTTCTAAAGGTATCAATAGAAATCAAGGTTTTGGGGAAATGCTTTAAAATTAACTCAACAATGGGAACAATTCGATTTAACTCTTCCTCTTCTGAAACTAATGCCGCATTCGGCTTGCTAGAATAAGCCCCAACATCAATGAAAGTCGCACCATCATGTAACATTTTTTCGACTTTTAATAAATTTCATCCTTATTTTTGTACTTTCCACCATCAAAGAAAGAGTCAGGCGTCACGTTCAAAATCCCCATTACTTTGGGTGTGGCTAAATCGATTAGATGTCCTTTGCAGTTTATTGTCATTTTCAAATTAAAAATCGTTAATTATCATTCTTCAATCCAATAAATATTCTTTACTTTTGGGGAAATTTTAGACAAATATACATCAATAAATGAACATTACTTCACAAGAATATGATAAGGCAATTGCGATTTGTCGCTCGCTTTTCGTAAATAAGATGAAAGATTACAGTAGTGCTTGGCGCATTTTAAGACTGCCTTCCTTGACGGATCAAATCTTTATCAAAGCGCAAAGAATAAGAAGTTTACAAGAAAATAAAGTTCGAAAGGTAGACGAAGACGAAACAGGCGAGTTCATAGGAATCATCAATTATTCGATTATGGCGTTGATTCAATTAGAACTTGGCGTTGCTGATCAACCTGATCTAAATGAGGAAGAAGCAACAGCCTTATATGACTCCAAAATTAAACTAACCAAGCAATTAATGGAGGACAAAAACCACGATTATGGCGAAGCTTGGCGCGAAATGCGAGTAAGTTCATTAACGGATTTAATCTTGCAAAAATTACTTCGAGTAAAACAAATCGAGGACAACAAAGGAAAAACCTTGGTTTCAGAAGGTATTGATGCAAATTATCAGGATATGATAAATTATGCGGTCTTTGCCTTGATTCTTATGAAAAAAATTTAATTTAAATCATGTAAAATGAAAAACTTCATTACCCAATTCTCAAGACTATTTGTTGGCATTTTATTCATCATTTCTGGTCTAATCAAACTTAATGATCCTTTGGGATTTTCTTATAAACTGGACGAATATTTTAGCGAACCCGTTTTCAACATGCCTTTTTTCGTGCCCTATTCATTGTCAATAGCCCTATTTTTGGTCATCTTAGAAGTAGTTTTGGGGATTATGCTACTTATAGGCTACCGATCAAAAGTTACGATTTGGAGTTTGCTAATTTTAGTCGTTCTTTTTGCATTTCTTACTTTTTACTCGGCCTATTTTGATGTCGTAAAAGACTGTGGCTGTTTTGGCGATGCCTTGCATTTAACTCCTTGGCAATCTTTTTCGAAAGATATTGTATTATTATTTTTTATCCTGATTTTATTTTACAATCAAAAAGCAATCAAACCCCTATTTCCAAAAGTTACTCAAAATACTCTAGCTTTTAGCAGTTTGTTTTTGTGTGCTTTTATGGGGTACTGGGTTTTAAATCATTTGCCCCTAAAAGATTTTCGACCTTACAAAGTGGGAAACAACATCATGAAAGGGATGGAAATTCCTGAAAACGCACCAAAAAGTGTGGTCGAAATGGTTTTTATTTATAATGTGAATGGCGTAAACAAAGAATTTAAAGAAAAAGATTTAGCCTCGATTCCTACTGGAGCGAAGTTTGTGGACAGAAAAGACCATGTGATTACGGAAGGCTATGTTCCTCCAATTCACGATTTTGCCATGGAAAAAGAGGGCTCAGATTATAAGGAAGAATTTCTTAATGCACCAAAATTACTAATGATTGTGGCTTATGATTTGGCAAAAGCCGATAAAATTGGAATGGAAAAATTAGAAAAACTAAATCAAAATGCAACTTCAAAAGGGTATAAAGTCATCGGTATGACGACTTCATCTCCAGAGGAAATTGCAAAAACACAAAAACAATTTGGACTTACATTTGACTTTTATTTTTGCGACGGAACAGCATTAAAAACAATTGAAAGAGCCAATCCAAGTCTTGTAATTCTTGAAAACGGAACGATAAAACAAAAAGTACATTATAACGATATTAACGAATTAAAACTGTAAAAAAGCACTTCGTTTTTATTTACAATCGAACTTTACCAAACTTAAAAATCAATGAAAAAAATAATTGCCTTACTCATCATTCTTTTAAACTTTTCTTGTTCTCACGCCCAAAATACAGTATTTTCAGAAAAAGCATTAAACGAAACCTTATTAGCAACCGATGGAAGCCAAGTCGCTTTTCATAACATCCTAAAGAAACACAAAGGAAAAACCCTCGTTATCGAAGTTTGGGCTTCGTGGTGTGGCGATTGTGTAAAAGCAATGCCAAAAATGAAAGCACTACAAGCCAATAATCCTACTGTTGACTATATTTTCATTTCGATGGATAAAACCGCCGAAAATTGGCAAATTGGAATCAAAAAACACGAACTTAAAGGAGACCATTTTATGGCAAATGACCAAATGAAAGGCGTTTTTGGAAAAGCCATCAATTTAGACTGGATTCCAAGATACATTATCCTTGACAAAACTGGAAAAATTGTGCTTTACAGAGCCATTGAAACCGATTTTGAAAAAATTAATGCCGTTGTAAAAGAGTTGAATAAATAAAAATCAGAAATAGAATTATTAAATTACAAAACCAACTAAAATGAGAAAGAAGATTGTAGCAGGAAACTGGAAAATGCATAAAAACGCAGAACAAACTGAAGATTTATTAAACGAATTAATAGCCCAAATTCCAACCGATAGTGACACTCAGGTAATTGTCGCCCCTACGTTTATCAACTTGGCTTCGGCTGTTGATCATTTAGAATTTACGAATATTACTGTTTCCGCTCAAAATATGCACCAAGCAGAAAGTGGCGCTTATACTGGCGAAATTTCGGCAGATATGCTAAAAAATATTGGCGTAAACACCGTAATTCTTGGTCACTCAGAGCGTAGGGCTATTTTTAACGAAACAGATGCTTTAATTGCGAACAAGGTCGATACCGCTTTAAACCACGACATGACGGTTATTTTTTGCTTTGGCGAAGAGTTGAAAGACCGTCAATCGAAAAATCATTTTAATATTGTCGAAAATCAATTGCGTGATGGCTTGTTTCATATCGAGGCAAAAAACTGGGAAAACATCGTTTTAGCTTATGAGCCCGTTTGGGCGATTGGAACCGGAGAAACTGCTAGTCCAGAACAGGCGCAAGAAATGCACGAATTTATTAGAGAAACCGTTCGCAAAACCTTTGGAAGCGACATTGCCGAAGATCTTTCTATTCTTTATGGCGGAAGCGTAAAACCTGATAATGCCAAGGAAATCTTCTCTAAACCAGATGTTGACGGTGGTCTTATTGGTGGCGCAGCTCTAAAAGCCGAAGATTTTGTCGCCATTGTAAAAGCTATTTAAGTAAGTCGAAAGTTGTAATGCCATAAAGCCAAACGAATGAATAGTAACAAAAGCTATTTATAATCAAATACTTATGTCATTTTATCAGATTTAAAATGAGACATTATACCATAGTTGACAGTAATTTTACCGAAAAATGAAAGACAAAATAATACTTTTTAGGACTTTAAGAAAAGATATCACTATTCTTTTTTTTATTTGTTTAGCAACAATAATTTGTATTGACTTTTGGCTAATTAATATTCCTGAAAAATTCACTTATGGTGCTAAAATTGGTGTGATAGTTGAAAAACTTTCTTTATCATATATTTCAGCTTTTATTTTTTACTTTTTAGTTGTTCATATTAAGACACAGAAAGACAAAGCAAACATATATACTTATGTTAATAAGAAAGTTAATATGGTAATTGGAAGTTGCATAGGTCTTATAAATGAACTTTCAAAAGCATCAAACAGCAATCTGAAAGAAAAATACCCAAACTCCGAAGAGTTAACTCAGATGTTTTTAAAAATAAATCCTAATGAAAATGCTCCTTTGCTTTAAATGCAACATCAAGTATTTATGCAAATTGGATTCAATATTTTGAGTATTCTAAAAAAGAAGTAATGATGCGACAGAAAAAATATTCTTAAAAATGCCTTTTCTAGACACAAAACTCGTGAATTTACTAGCTAAAATTGACGACTGCTCACATTTTATGGTTGTCAGAAATGTTGTAAACACAATGCCAATTCGAAATACTGACTTAACTTCTTTTCAAAATACATTTGCCGATTACATAGAACTTATTAAAGAACTGGAAAAGTATGCAGAAAAAAAGATGAAAAATTACAAATAAAAACTACTGCCAACAGCTAGGGTTTCGTTGCGTGCGCAGCACGAACAATGAAACCCGTGTTGAACGGAACAGATTCCACTTCTGCCAGACTATGCATTTATCGAAAAAAAATTAGAGGAATTGATAGGATTTGAATTAAATATTAATAGTAAAAAGTTTCTGCTGCATTGGAAAATGGAGTTGTTTCAATAATCTTAACAAAATTATCTGATGAATTTATAGATTCTATTGATTTAGACTTTACTGGACTTAATACATCTGAAAAAGGAAACGAAGAAGCAATAGATTGGTACAAATCCTCATTAAAGGTTGGAGATGAACTTACCATCAAAGTTAAAGATATAGAACTAAATACAATGCCAATTGAGATAAGAAAAAAAAATCGTGGTATAGAAAATGAACGGAAATTAAAATCTTATCATGCCCTAAAAAAAGAACTTGAAGAGCAAGGATTGATTTAAAAAAAGCCCATAACAGGTATATAAAAAATAGCAGGTAAAGAACTAAACTAAAAGTTAAGCTCTTTTCTGCTATTATTGTTGTCTAACCAAAAGTGGCACATATAAATCTGCTACTTTTCATATACCAAACCGTTAGTGGCTCATGAGCATACTTCTGGAGGAAAAAGTCAAGCTAGACAGTCAAAAGGAAGGGATTACAATGCCGAATTGCATCTTGAACTAGAGGATGTTTACACCTCTCAAAAACGAGAATTGGTTATCAACGGAAAAAAGATTCGGCTTACCATCCCGGCTGGAGTTGAAAATGGCCAGATTATAAAAATAAACGGTCTTGGTGAAGAAGGAATAAACGGAGAATCAAAAGGCGATTTGTATCTCATATTTGCCATCGAAAACCACACTAAATTTAAGCTAGAAAACCACAATCTCTATTCAACAGTAGCTTTAGACCTGTATACTGCTGTATTGGGAGGAACTATTACCGTTGATACTTTTGACGGAAAAGTAAAACTAAAAATAATTCCAGGGACACAAAACGATACCAAAGTTAAACTAAAAGAAAAAGGGTTTCCAGTCTATAAAAAAGAAGGTGTTTTTGGCGATTTATTCATCACTTATCAAGTAATAATACCCACTCATCTTGATAAAAAAGAAAAAGAATTATAGGTATAAGCGTTTAGGTCGCAAATAAATTATCTTTGTCAAATGACAGAGCGCAATATTTTCAGAGGAGTGAATTCAATAAAATTTAACCAAAGATTTAAAGAAGATAAGGATTGTTTAGAATATTTATCTGAGATAAAATGGCTTAGTGGCTATAATTGTAAACGATGTAATAATGATAAATTTGGGAAAGGAAAAAACATCCATAACCGACGTTGTACCAAGTGCCGATATGATGAAAGTCCAACAGCAGGAACTATGTTTGAAAAGCTTAAATTTTCAATACTAATAGCCTTTCATATTGTTTTCAAAATAAGTACGAAGAAAAAAGGGATGTCTTCTTTAGAATTAAGTAATGAATTTGAACTTCGACAAATGACCTGCTGGGCATTCAAACAAAAACTACAGCAAGTAATGAAGAGCAGTCTAAAAAGCCCATTAACAGGGGTTATTCACGTTGATGAGTTTGTGATTGGAGGTCCAGAAGAAGGTAAAAAAGGAAGGAGTAAAGGGTTGAAAAAATTAATTGTCTTGGCTGTTGAAATTTTAGAAGATGGTGTTGGTCGAGCTTACGCTGAGGCTATTGAACATTCTTCGGCAATAGAATTAGGTGCTTTCTTAACCAAATATGTTTCAAGCGAAGCGGAAGTAGTTTCGGATAAATGGAAAGGTTACACACCTTTAAAAAGGAGTTTAAAAATTTGAAACAAGTTGCATCAGAAGATGGAAAGAACTTTAAAGAGCTACATATACACATAATGAATATAAAAGGATGGCTCCGAGGAATTCATCACCATTGCAGTAAAGACCGTATGCAAAATTATCTTGATGAATACCATTTTAGATACAACAGAAGGTCAAATATGGATACAATATTCGATGTGTTAATAAGAAAGATGGTGAATTGTAAATAAATATCAATAAAATAAGCACTTAACAAGTGTGAACTAAACGCTTATACCTAAAGAATTATTCGAAGAATTGGCTCGGTTGAGAAAACAAAAAGAATAAAAATAAGCCTTTAAAAAATACTGAAAATCAGTTAATTATACGTATATTTGAGTGGTTCTTTCCTTAAAAAAAAACTAACTCACATTTTAATGGATACTATTTTAAAAATAGGCGAATCAATCAAGATTTTCTTGCTTGAAATTGGCGAACTCGCTCAATTTACGGCTCATTTTTTTAAAGAGGTTTTCAAACGCCCATTTGAATTTAGAGAATTTCTTCGACAATGTTACAACATGGGTAACCGATCCCTCCTATTGGTGGCTGTCACAGGGTTTATCATCGGCTTAGTTTTTACATTACAATCACGACCTACTTTACAGGAATTTGGCGCCGTTTCTTGGATGCCTTCAATGGTTAGTATTTCAATTATTCGAGAAATTGGTCCCATTATTACTGCCTTAATTTGTGCTGGACGAATTGGTTCTGGAATTGGTGCCGAATTAGGGTCTATGAGAGTGACAGAACAAATTGACGCCATGGAAGTTTCAGGAACAAATCCTTTTAAATATTTAGTTGTCACTCGAATTTTGGCTACTACTTTAATGCTTCCTCTTTTAATAATTCTTGGAGATTTTATAGCTATTTATGGTTCCTACTTGGTCGAAAACATAAAAGACCACGTCTCTTTTTTATTGTATTACAATCAGGTTTTTGAAGCTTTAGAATTTGGCGATTTAATTCCCGCAACAATAAAGTCTTTCTTCTTTGGATTTGCCATTGGACTAGTAGGCTGTTTTAAAGGATATAACTGTAAAAAAGGGACTGCCGGTGTAGGACTTGCGGCTAATTCTGCGGTGGTTTATACTTCAATGCTACTATTTATAATTGACTTTATTGCTGTTTTTGTAACCGATATTTTTTATGATTTATGACATTATGAATACACCTACTAACCCTAAAAAACCAGTCATCGAAATCAAAAACTTGCAAAAAAGGTATGGCAACAACGCTGTTTTAAATGGCTTTAATATGAATTTATTTGAAGGAGAAAACTTGGTCATTATGGGAAAATCAGGCTCTGGAAAATCAGTAATGATAAAATGTTTAATCGGATTAGAGCAACCTGACGGGGGAACTATATCGATAATGGGAGAAAACATTGGCGAACTCGAACACGAGGCACTAGACGAATTAAGAACTGAGGTTGGCTTTCTTTTTCAAGGAAGTGCACTCTATGATTCGATGACCGTTCGCGAAAACCTAGAATTTCCGCTAAGACGCCACACTAAAAAATTTGGAGTACTAAAAGACACTACGCCATTAGTCCTAGAAGCGCTTGAAAATGTGGGATTAGCACATACCCTAAATTTAATGCCCGAAGAACTTTCTGGCGGAATGAAAAGAAGAATTGCTCTTGCTAGAACCTTAATCCTTCAGCCAAGAATAATTCTATATGATGAACCTACAACTGGTTTAGATCCAATTACTGCAAAAGAAATTTTGCAATTGATGGAGTCCATTCAAAAAAAATACAACACCTCCTCTATCATTATCACTCATGATGTCGATTGTGCTAGAGCAATTTCAAATAGAATGATTTTATTAATCGACGGCATCAACTATGCCGAAGGAACTTTTGAGGAATTAATCTCCTCAAAAGACCCAAAAGTTCAAGCATTCTTCAAATAGATAAAAAATGGAAAAAACAGCCTCACAAAAAATTCGCCTAGGTCTTTTTGTAATCATTGGATTATTGATTTTTATATTTGCCGTCTATTTCATTGGCGATAAACAAAAAATGTTTGGGAAAACAAATCATTTATCGGCAGTTTTTAACAATGTCAATGGCTTACAATTAGGCAACAATGTGCGCTATTCTGGAATAAGCGTGGGAACGGTACGAAAAATAGCAATGCTTAATGATACCATGATTCGTGTGGATATGATAATTGACAAATCGATTTTTTCCTATATAAAAAAAGATGCTATTGCTATAATTGGTTCAGATGGTTTAGTGGGCAATATGATTATAAACATTATTCCTGGAAAAGGCAACGAACCTTCGGTAAAATCAGGCGACTTAATTCATTCTCAAAATAGAATTCGCACAGAGGAAATGCTAAATACACTTAGCAAAACCAATAAAAATGCGGCGGCTCTTACTACTAATTTAATTAAAATAACAGACAAAATCATTGATGGAAAAGGAACTTTAGGTTCGTTACTAAACGATACCATCATGTCCGAAAATTTGAAAGAAACGATGCGCTACTTAAAACTAACCTGCAAAGAGGCTAATGAAACTGTGACAAATTTAAATCATCTTGTTACTTCATTAGATAAAAAAGACAATGTTATTGGTGTTATAAAAGACTCGGCCGTAGCCAATAAAATAAAAAATATGATACTCAATTTAGATCAATCGAGCGGCGAAATAGAAAAAGTAGTCGCCAACCTTAACGCTACCATTTTAAACATTAAGGATGGGAAAGGCAGTATTAATTACCTTTCGAATAACCCTAAATTAGTTCAAAAAATAGATTCCACAATGACCAACATCAATGAAGCTAGTTTTAGATTAAATGAAAATCTTGAAGCTTTAAAACACAATTTCTTTTTTCGATCTTATTTCAAAAAACTAGAGAAAACAAAAGCAAAGTCAGAGAAGTAATTTTAAAAATGTGGCTTAACTAGTTGTGGTTTTTTATTTGCATATCCACAACACCAATTTTGTTATGCCTATTTTTAACTTTCTCATCTTCTAACAACTACTGTACGTTATTTTAAAAGACCTAATTTTTTTGTCGAATTTTATAAAAATAATAAGCAAGAAAAAACCCTTTCAAAAATGAGTTTTTAAAAGGTTTTTTTAAATCTAAAATAACGAATTTAAGTAAGTCGAAAGTTTTAATGTCATAAAGTCAAACGAATACCTAGTGATAAAAGCTATTTATAATCAAATACTTATGTCGTTTTGCCAGATTTTAAAATGCGACATTATTGCATAGCTACCACTTAAATTCCCGCAATCGCTTTAATTTCGTCAATAATTCTTAATGCTAGAGCATCGGCTTGCTGTTGCGAAGGAGCTTCAGTATAAATACGAATGATGGGTTCGGTATTCGATTTTCTAAGATGAACCCATTCGTTGGCAAAGTCAATTTTTACGCCGTCAATAGTCGTAATATCTTCATTTTTGTATTTCTCGGTCATGGCTATCAAAATCGCATCCACATCGATTTGTGGAGTCAACTCTATTTTGTTTTTGCTCATATAATATTCTGGATACGAAGCTCGCAAAGCAGAAACACTCATTTTTTTGTTAGCCAAATGCGTCAAAAACAACGCTACTCCTACCAAACTATCGCGTCCGTAATGCAATTCAGGATAAATAATTCCGCCATTTCCTTCGCCTCCAATGATGGCATTATTCTTTTTCATCAATTCTACCACGTTGACCTCGCCTACTGCGCTGGCACTGTAATTTCCTTTATGATTGTTGGTTACATCACGCAAAGCACGGGATGACGACATATTCGAAACTGTATTTCCTGGAGTTTTGCTCAATACATAATCGGCACAAGCCACTAAAGTATATTCCTCGCCAAACATTTCTCCGTCTTCACAAATGAAAGCCAAACGATCTACATCTGGATCAACTACAACTCCTAAATCGGCTTTTTCTTTGACTACCAGTTCCGAAATAGCGGTTAAATGCTCTTTTAAAGGTTCTGGATTATGAGGAAAATGTCCGTTGGGTTCGCAATATAATTTGACCACTTCAACACCCATTAATTCCAATAATTTTGGAATAATAATCCCTCCTGACGAATTCACTCCATCAACAACGACCTTAAATTTAGCTGCTTTTACGGCTTCAATAGCTACCAACGGTAAATTTAAAACCTCATCGATATGAATATCCATATAAGCATCATTCCTAGTAATTTCTCCCAAACTATCTACATCCGAAAAATCAAATGCTTCGGCTTCTGCAATTTGAAGAATTTTTTCTCCTTCGACTCCATTCAAAAATTCTCCTTTTTCATTCAATAATTTTAAAGCATTCCATTGCTTAGGATTGTGCGAAGCAGTTAGAATAATTCCACCATTGGCATTTTCTAAAGGAACAGCCACTTCAACCGTTGGCGTTGTCGAAAGTCCTAAATCGATAACATCAATTCCTAAACCAATCAAAGTGTTTATTACCAAATGATGAATCATCGACCCCGAAATCCTTGCATCACGACCCACAACAACTTTTAGCTTTTGACTTGTGGCTTGTGGCTTGTGGCTTAAAAGCCAAGTTCCGTAAGCCGAAGCAAATTTTACTGCATCAACTGGCGTAAGGTTATCTCCCACTTTTCCTCCAATGGTTCCTCGAATTCCAGATATCGATTTTATTAAAGTCATTGTATTATTTTATATTTTAAATTATAAATTTTAAATTGCTCACAAATATAATAATTGACAGTTTATAAAAGTCATTTAAAATTCAAAAAATATCATTTAAAATTCATAGATTCGACGTATGAATTTCTTAGCCCATATATATCTTTCTGGAGACAATGATTTGATGAAAATTGGCAATTTTATGGCCGATGGCATTCACGGAAAAAACCTTGAAAATTTCCCTTTAGACATCCAAAAAGGAATCATACTTCATCGTTTTATTGACACTTTTACCGATGCACATCCTATATTTAGTCATTCCTTAAAAACTCACTTTTTGAGTTTTTAGATTTTTTATCAAAAACACATTTGCAAAAATATGCATTAAAAATTCGAGACAAAGAATAAATTGTGCTTTGATATGGTTAAACCTCATTTTTAGATTGTAACCAATACCTGCTAAAAGTGCATTATTAATATCTCCAGCCACGCCTTTGAGGAAATTTAATCCTAAAGCGTGGTTTCTTTTTAAATGGGATATTGTTGGTTCTATTGCCGCTCTGGCTCTAAATCTTTTTCGGGCAACGTCTTGTTTGTATCTTGATTTTTCTTTTGTGTTTTTTGGGATTACTATTTGTGTATTTTCAACTTGTGTGACACCTCTAAATCCTCTGTCTGTACTTGCTATTGTTGGTCTTGTACCTCCAATTTGCTCTCTAACTCGCTGGCTTTGTGCTAATGATTCTTCTAAGGTTTTGCTATCGTGAGGATTGCCTGAAAATCGTTTTATTGAGGTAATGACTCCTGTTTTTCGACCTCTTGTTACCGCTACTTTTGTTCCAAATTCATACGCTTTATGAGCTTTCCCTTTTGCTATACAGGCTGTTTGAGGTTCGTGTAAACTGTATATTTTTTCCTTGCTGTTTCTTTCCTGAGTGAGTACTTTTTTGTAATTGCTAAATTCTGTTTCGTATTGTTTTAAAATTTCTTCAGGCAACTTGCGTTCCAATTCTCGAACGACTCGCTTACCAATGGTTCGCAACTTTTTTCGCGCCATTATAGCTTTCTTTTTTCGTTTGGGATGATGTCCAAAATAAGCATCCCGAAGATGTTGTTTGGCTACCCTTTTATAAGTTTGTCTTTGTTTAACTCCTTCTTTTTCAGCTATTTTTGTACAATTGTCAATTACCTTTTTAGCTAATTTGGCATCGGTTGGAAAAGTAATATTTTTTTCTTGAACAGTGGTGTCAATCTGAACTTCCTTTTCATTTTTCGCCTCTGGATGCAAGGCTACTGTTTGACTTAAAATAAATTCTAATCCTTTCTCTTTCAGTCTCTTTCTAAAATGAACAAACTCACTCGGGTCAAAAGGTTGCTTGTTTTGAAAAAAATATTCTCCTGTAAAATATTGCCAATAAGGGTTTTCTATCCAACGTTCAACTACAGATTCATCACTCTCTTTAAACATCTCTTTTAACAGCAGTAAACCTGCTATTTTTCTAATCGGAATAGAGGGTCTTCCTTGCTCTGAATATAGGTTTTGGAACTCAAACTCCATTTTTGACCAATCAAGCTCCCCTGCGAGTTTTACCAAAGGATGCTCAAGGTTTATAAGATCTGTCAGCCTAGTCTGAAATAAATTTTGCTGAAAATTCGGTTTTATTTTACCTAACATATTGCCACTTTTTTATACCTAAATATACACTTTTTGGCAATTCAACTTAGTGTTTTTAAGTTGTTTTTATCTACAAGTTATTAACAATCAATTTGTTGTGTCATATTTAAGGATTGACTATTTAGACAAAGCACCAAAAGATTACACGCTAACTACCACCACTATTCTGGTATAATTGTCGATATTTTTTACGACCATTTTTTAGCAAAAAACTGGAGCTATTATTCCGATGAAAAATTAGAAGATTATTCGGAAAAATTTTATCAATCCTTAAGAGATAATTATAATGATTTGACTCCAAAAACCCAAAAAATGATGCCTTATTTAATAGAATACAATTGGCTCTCAAGCTACCAAACCATAGAGGGAATCGAAAGGATTTTGGCAAAAATGGACACCCGAATGAAATACGAATCCAATATGCGGTTTTCTATTAATGAATTACACCTTTTCTATGCTGATTTCGAACAAGAATTTACCCTTTTTTTTGAAGAATTAATGGCGCATTCAAATCAGAAAATACAAATCCTATAAACTAAATGATGTAAATTAGTAAGTCGAAAGTTTTAATGTCATAAAGTCAAACGAATGAATAGTGATAAAATCTATTTATAATCAAATACTTATGTCGTTTTGCCAGATTTTAAAATGCGACATTATTGCATAGCTATCACTTATTAGTTCGGATTAAGCCAAATTTTCATGATTTTTTTAATATTTCAATTGAAAAATTCACTGTTATCCGTGTCTTGCGATAGCAATCCGTTTAATCAACGTTCCAGTAGAACCTCTATAAAAGCTCAAAAATACAAGTTAAAAGCAAAAAATAATAGTAAATTAGCGTTTCACAAATACACAAAATGCTCAAAAAATATTTTTACAAACTAGAAAACATAATTGGGTGGTCACAATCGATACTCACTCCCAAACAATTTATTTTTTTATCTAGTGTTTTAGTTGGTATTAGTTCTGGTTTTGCAGTTATAATTTTAAAAACATTTGCACACCAAGTTTTCTCTTTTGCAACCTACATCAATGGGATTTTAAAATTAAGTTTCATCAATAGTATTTTGCCTATTGTTGGGATTTTGCTTACTGTTTTTGTGATTAAAAGAGTTTTGGGAGGAACGATTGAAAAGGGAACTTCACAAATTTTATATGCCGTTGCCAAAAAAGCGAGTATTATTCCAAAAAAACAAATGTATGCACAAATCCTAACGAGTTCTCTTACCGTTGGTTTAGGAGGTTCCGCAGGTCTAGAAAGTCCCATTGTGATTACCGGAGCTGCTTTTGGCTCTAATTACGCCCAAAGGTATAAACTAAACTACAAAGATAGAACATTGCTTATAGGCTGTGGGGTTGCAGCAGGAATTGCCGCCGCCTTCAATGCTCCAATCGCTGGTGTTTTATTTGCCATCGAGGTATTACTTGTTGATGTAAGCATTTCGGCATTTACGCCCATCATGATTGCTGCTGCAGCGGGTACATTGGTTTCTCTAATTGCTTTAGACGAATCTGCTTTGTTATCATTCAAACAGAAACAGTCCTTCGACTACCACTTTATTCCATATTATATTCTTCTAGGCACACTTACTGGATTTGTTTCAATTTATTATGCTAGAAATTTTCAAAGAGTCGAACATATTTTCTCTCGCCTTAGATTAAGTCCGTATAAAAAAGCCTTTTTTGGTGCTTCCATTTTAGCCGTCATTATCTTTATTTTCCCTTCCCTCTTTGGCGAAGGATACGAAAGTATTAAAGTTTTGTCTGATAAAAATCCAAGCCAATTATTAGAAAATACTTTGTTTAGCCGTTATCAAAAAAATGATTGGATTCTTCTATTATTCATTGGTTTTACAATGATGCTAAAGGTTTTCGCATCGGGAATTACGATAGGAAGTGGCGGAAATGGAGGCAATTTTGCTCCTTCCTTATTTTTAGGTTCTTATGCTGGGTATTTATTTTCCAAATTCTTAAATCTAACTGGACTTACCCACTTACCCATCAGCAATTTTATGATGGTAGGAATGGCAGGAATTCTCAGCGGATTATTTCACGCTCCGCTAACCGCCATTTTCTTAATAGCCGAAATTACTGGCGGATACGACTTAATGATTCCGCTTATGATTGTAACTTCTATTAGTTTTGCAATCTCAAAACGATTCGAAAAACACTCTATGGATGTGAAACCTTTGGTCAGAAAAGGACATGTTTTTACGGCAAATAAAGACACAAACATTCTTTCGACATTAGACACAAATTCGATAACACAAACCGATTTTTTGACGGTTTCTCCCGATGAAAATCTAGAAAAATTGGTTGATATAATCTCACATTCTAATCAAGTTATTTTTGCCGTTGTAGACAAGGAAATGCATTTGCTAGGGATTGTTCATTTTAATAATATTAGAGAAATTATCTTTAATAGATTTAGAATAAAGTACACTTTAGTAAAAGAAATTATGACTCCAACCACCGATGTGATTTATCCCGCCGATAACATGGAGACTGTTATGAATAAGTTTGAAAAAGCTAGAGTTACCTTTTTGCCTGTTCTTAAAAACGGGAAATACTATGGTTTCATTTCTAAAGCTACCATACTCGAAGCTTATCGAGCCAAGCTAAAATTTATGACCATAGAATGAGAATTTATATGGTAAGTTTAATCATGCAAAAATATTTATTTACCCCGTTGGGTGCAATTATCATATCAAAAACGAATACAACCAAGGGGTTTATTGCATTCTCTTTTAGCGTACAAATGCAATTTGGAATGAAAATAACGAATTTTAAGAAAACTTTAATTTTTTATATCCTACATTAATGAGTATTTTTATAAAATAATTCAATAAACACTATGAAATGAGTGATAGCGAATAGGCGAAGCAATTCCATAAAATCGATAAAAATCAATAAAAACAAACATAATATGAAATGAGCATGACCGTTATTGGGTCGCAAACACCAATGATGATATGCGAATTACATATGACCGATAAAAATCAATAAAAACAAACATAATATGAAAAAGATAAGTTTCTCAATCGTGCTAATTTTAGCCATCATTATCGGATGTAAAACGAAAAGTAATTCAGGCGATTCTAAAAATTTAGCTCTTGTTTTCGAATCAAAAAGCAACAGTACTGTAACTGGAACAGCTACTTTTATCGAAAAGAAAGGTAAAGTAACTTTTGTGGCAAAATTATCAGGTTTAAAACCTGGAATTCATGCAATCCACATTCATGAAAAATCAGATTGTTCGGCTGCTGATGGGAGTTCGGCAGGAGGACATTGGAATCCGACATTCAAAAAACATGGACAATGGGGCGTTGGCGAATACCACAGAGGAGATATTGGCAATTTTACCGCAGATGAAAAAGGAAATGGAACCATTACCTTAACAACTGACGAGTGGTGTATTGGCTGTGAAGATGCCACAAAAAATATCCTTGGAAAAGGATTAATTGTTCATCAAGGTACCGATGATTTTACTACCCAACCTTCTGGAAATTCAGGTGCTCGAGTGGCCTGCTCTGCTATTATAAAATAGTTTAGAAGAAAACAAAACCCTTTTTTTCTCAATAGGCGCATCTTTTCTCAACTTGTCACTTTACACAAGTTGGGAAAAACGCAAAGCGCGAGAGCCATTACATACCCTTTCGTAAAAAACGATACCGTTTTTTATTACACGAATTCTAAAAAACAGATAGAATTAGAGCAATTCAATTTCAAATTTGATAAAAATTAGTGACAATTGGTGTAATTCGTGGCTAACTTTTATTTTTAAAAGCGAATGCCCTGACAAAATTGTGAGGCATTTTGATTAATAAATAAAAAAATATTATAAATTGCCTCTCGCAACGTAAAAATATTTCACTATTATTTAATCTCAAATGATTTGGATAAAAAAGAGCTTCATTATTTTAAAAATGCCCAAGAATGGCGGGAGTGGCTACACGAAAATCATGCTACGTCAACAGGTATTTGTTTAATTTTTTACAAACTAAACAGCGAATTTGAAAGCATGCGCTGGGAAGAAGCTGTTCAGGTTGCCATTTGTTACGGCTGGATTGATTCGACCGTAAAAAAGTTGGATGATGAACGCCGAAAACAAGTTTTTTCGCCAAGAAAAGACAAAAGCGTGTGGAGTAAACTTAACAAAACCTATGTCGAAAAACTTCTCCATCAAAACCTTATTCATCAAAGTGGTTTGGCAAAAATTGAAATAGCAAAGAAAAATGGTTCTTGGCATTCGCTAGACGCTGTCGAAGATTTAAAGGTGCCAGAAGATTTAAAATTGGCTTTTGAGCAAAACAAAATCGCTTTCCAAAACTATCAAAACTTCAGCCCTTCTTATCGAAAAAGTTACCTTTATTGGCTAAACCAAGCCAAAAGAGCCGAAACCCGAACGAATAGAATAGCTCAAATCATAGCCTTTTGTGCTCAAAATAAAAAATCAAGAGAATAACTCCCTCATCTTCACAAAAAAACATAGTTTTGTAATTTCAAACTATAACAATGATTAACCCTTCGGCAGTCGGTTGGATTGACAAATTTTTATCAAAGCAGAAGTCTTCGTCACTTTCTGCTAATGTAGATTCAAATCTATTTTACAATAAAGTCAGGGAAACAGGATTTATTTACGGATACATTGTTTCTTTTGACACTCCCATAAAAATTGACACCAAAGGTTGGCTTGAAAACGAAATCTCTAAAGTAGCATTACTTAATACCTTGTACGGCATTTATGGTTTAACCGTAGACGAGGACAATCCCGAAGAATTTGTAGCAAAAGCACTCACTTTCTACAATGAAATGAATCCACAAGGGTTTAGCTTATTCAAAAAAGTACTACCTAATAGTTCTCCATCTTTAAATTTAGAAAAAATAATCGATAGTCGAGTGCAAACCAATGTCGATGTTTTTAGCAAAAACTTTTCCCATATTGCTACAAATGCGTTGCTTTTTATTGATGTTTTGGCTTTTCGCCAATACTTAATTCACGGGACAATTCCCGAGAAATACCTAAAAAAAATTGAGGAAACCATCGTAAGTATTGTATCTCTTGCTCTAAAAATAAAATCCGACCAATCGAAATACGATGATTTGCTAATCAAACTTTTCGAATCTTCCGTTCGTTATAGTAAATTTTCGAAAGGGAATGTAAAAAGTTTAGACGAATTAAAACTAGATTATTTTACCTATGAACTCGAAAAAAAATACTTAATAGATATGGCCGGAATGGCATTGTGGAATGATGGGATAATCGAAAAAAACGAAGTTTATTTTTTACACAAACTAGCCGAAATAATGAGTATTTCTGATGAGTTCGTGACTGAAAGTGTTTATAAAACGAACCAATTTATTGTCCGTTTCAGAAAAGAGATTCCCTATTTTAATTATTCGAATCCGGTCAAGCATTTTTACGACCAAACCACTCAAACCGTAATAAAACTAATCACTCGCAATAAAAACAGACTCGCTAAAGAAATCGTACAAAGCAAGGAATTAATGCTCTTATTAGCGTATTCTACACGAAGAGATTTAGACGAGCAAGAAAAGAAAAAAGTGCGAAAACAATTGCTTGATATTTGCAAAACAATTCCTTCGCTAACAATATTTTTACTTCCCGGAGGCAGTTTGCTTCTTCCTATTTTGATTAAATTTATTCCCAGATTACTTCCTTCGGCTTTTAACGAAAACCTCGAAAATGAGGATTGATAAATTTAGTTATTTCAAAAATTTCAATTGATAAACGTCATCCAAGTTAGCATCAGAACTGAAATTTACGTTTAAATCTGTAACAAATCCCGAATTCAGTCCATAAACCCAACCGTGAAGAAATAATTCTTGCCCATTTTTCCATGCGGATTGCACAATTGAGGTTTTGGCTAAATCAAAAACTTGCTCAATAACATTAAATTCAATAAATTTATTGAAGCGTTCTGTTTCATCTTCAATAGAATCTAACTCTTTTTTGTGCAAACGGTATATGTCCTTTATATGACGAATCCAGTTGTCAATAATGCCTATGGAGTCATTTCCCATTGCCGCTTTCACACCTCCACAACCATAATGGCCACAAACAATAACGTGTTCTACCTTTAAAACATTGACAGCATAATCTAAAACACTCAACATGTTCATATCAGAATGTATTACCATATTGGCAATATTTCGATGCACGAAAACTTCTCCCGGTTTTGCTCCAATGATTTCATTGGCAGGAACCCTACTATCAGAACAACCTATCCACAACAACGGCGGCGATTGCCCTTTCGCTAAATCCTTGAAATAATTTGGATTATTAATTAGTGTAGACTCAACCCATTCCTTATTATTGTCTAATATTTTTTTGTAGAAATCACTCATAAACAAACGCAGATTATGTTTGCTCAAAAGTATAAAATATAATCAATATCTAAGCACTAAAAGATTTGATTTTATAATTCTTCTTGCTGCCAAGCTTTCATCATCCAAATGGTCTTTTCTTGCTCTACAATAAAATCACTCATCATAGAATTAGTCCCTTCATCCTCCATTTCTCCTGATTTTTTGAGAATAACTCGCTCTATGCTGAGCAGTTTTGACAAGGAAGAAACAATTAATTCTATTGCTTTTTCATCGTTGTGAATATTTTTTCCTATTTCGAGTTTATTGTACTTCATATAATCTTCAAAAGTGTGAAGAGGAATTCCGTCCAATGTTAAAACGCGCTCGGCAATCAAATCAATTTTTATTTGGCTATCATTATAAAGTTCTTCAAACTTTAGATGCAAATCAAAAAAACGTTTTCCACGGATATTCCAATGCAACCCACGCAAATTTTGATAATACACCTGAAAATTTGCTAACAAAATATTCAATTCAGCCGCTAAAACTGCTGCTTCTTTACTTGGTAATCCAATACTATTTAGTTTCATTTTTTATTGTTTCTACGTTGATTGCTTAAAATATCTTATTGGGCTCAAATTTACAAAATAACGCCTCCTTGCACTATAAATTAAATTGATTGTTTTTATATTTGTATTACAAAATACTATACCATGACAATTACTCAACTTCAATATGTTTTGGCTGTTGCCGAATACCAAAATTTTACGCTTGCTGCAGAAAAATGTTTTGTTACCCAACCCACATTGAGCATGCAAATTCAAAAAATAGAAGAAGAACTCAATATTTTAATTTTTGACAGAAGCAAAAAACCAATCCAACTTACCGATATTGGTCAAAAAATTGTAAATCAAGCTAAAAATATTGTTGCCGAGGCTGGTAAAATAAAAGACATCGTAGAATATCAGAAAGGGTTTATTGGAGGCGAGTTTAGATTAGGAATTATTCCGACGATTATGCCTACACTTTTACCCATGTTTTTGAATAATTTTATCAAAAAATACCCAAAAGTAAAACTCATTATCGAAGAACTAAATACAAATGAAATCATTCTTCGTTTAAAAAATGGTCATCTCGATGCTGCTATTGCGGTAACTCCTTTGGAAGACGAGAAAATTAAGGAAATCGTTCTTTACTTTGAACCATTCGTGGCATACGTTCCTGAAAATTTTAAAATTTCGCACAAAGACGAAATAGAAATTTCCGATTTAAACCTTGGCGATATTTTGCTTTTGCAAGATGGACACTGTTTTCGTGATGGAATTTTGAATTTATGCAAAAATAAAAATGCCATTTTCGATTCTAATTTTCAACTTGAAAGTGGAAGTTTCGAAACCCTAATCAAATTAGCCGATGAAGGACTAGGCACAACTCTGCTTCCCTATTTACACAGCTTAGATTTGAAAGAAAAAGACCAGCAAAAATTAAGACATTTCAAAGAGCCAAAACCAGCTCGTGAGGTCAGTTTAATTTATCCGAAAAGTGAATTAAAAATTCATATTATTGATGCCCTTAGAAATACCATTTCAGGAATTGTCAAAGGAGCTATTACTTTTCAGAATGTCCAAATCATAAGTCCACTCCCAAAAAAGTAGAACAAAAAAAAAGAACCAAAATTGGTTCTTTTTGTATCTAGTTATTTACAATTAATAAACATTGTTTTAGTTCTGGCTTTTCTATTATAAAACTTAAAAGCCACTCTTTCAATTGTTCCATTTCATAAGGTAATAGTGATTTAATAGCTTTTTCTAATTCTTTGCAAAAAAGTACTGGGTCAAAACTTACTCTCTCGAGTATTGATTTTGTGTAATCAAACATTACTTTCGACATACTTATTTAGAGGTTTAAAAGGTTAATTACTGATTTTAGTAGTGTAAAAATAAGCATTTTTTTTATGATGTATATTCATTTAACGAACAATTATGCTTTTTATTGTATCCTAAAATAAATAAAACATCATTTTTTTTTGGCTCTAAACATTTCGCGCTTTCCGGGAGGTCCTTCAAGTTTTTCGACAGTAAAACCCACTACTTGCATACTCCTTTTTACAACCCCTCGCGCAGCATACGTAACTAACATTCCGTCAGTTTTTAAGGCATTATACATTTTTTTAAAAATCGCCGTACTCCACAATTCAGGTTGAACATCATATCCAAAAGCGTCAAAATAAATCAAATCAAATGCATCAAAATCATTGATTTCTTCAAAAAATTGTTTCCTTTTTGTGAATAAAAAGTCATCCCGCAAAACAATTGATTTTTCCCAAATACATTCGTGCATTTTTTTAAAAATAGCCTCTTCCTTTTCAGCATTCAATGCCGAAACATAATTCATCAAGCCAACTTCTTCTACTGAAATGGGATACGCTTCTACTCCAACATAATCTATTTTTTGGTGCCTTTTTTGAGACTCCAAAAAAGTAATAAATGCATTCAAACCTGTTCCAAAACCAATTTCTAAAATAGAAATGGCTTTGTTTTCAAAAAAGGAAAGTCCGTTTTTGATAAAAACATGTTGGGCTTCTTGGATGGCTCCAAATCTTGAATGATAACATTCGTCCCATTCTTTAATATGAATGGTTGTAGAACCATCAAGCGTTTGAATTATTTCTCTCTTCAAAATAAACTTTGGTGTTATTTATTTGTAAAATTTTATATGCAGGTCAAATGTAATTAAAAACAAATCTAAATTTAGCCCGCAGAAAATTGAATATTTTTGTAAATTTCATAAAATTATCTCTACTTTTTATACTATTTTTAGAATATAAATGAATCTCAGTTAAATGTTATAATTAATGCTTTTTTGACAAGGATTTTGCTTATTTTTATTTAATTTTGCAAAATATAAATTCGGATTTTATCTCATTTTTTTTTAGAGAGTCATTATAAAAATATATTTTAAATATAATAACAGATTATGGGTACGACACAAACCAACAAAATTGAAATAATAAAAGCAGCAACTTCAAAAATAAATGAGGTGGATTTTGATAATTTACATTTTGGCGAAGTTTTTACAGATCATTTATTCGAGTGCGATTTTACAAATGGCGAATGGCAAACACCAATTATTAAGCCTTATGCTCCTTTTTATTAGATCCATCAGCAAAAGTTTTTCATTATGGTCAAGCGATTTTTGAAGGTATGAAAGCCTACAAAGATGACAACAATGATCTTTGGTTATTTAGACCTGACGAAAACATCAAACGATTCAATAGTTCAGCAAGAAGAATGGCAATGGTCGAAGTTCCTGAAGAAATCTTCATGGATGGCTTGACACAATTGCTACAATTAGATGAAGCATGGGTAAAAAAAGGAAAAGGAAATACCATGTATATCAGACCTTTTATGATTGCTACTGGAACTGGAGTAATTGCAAATCCGTCTGAAGATTATAAATTTATGATTATTTTATCTCCTGCAAAATCCTATTATTCAGGCGAAGTAAAGGTATTAATTGCAGAGCACTTTAGTAGAGCCGCAAACGGTGGTATTGGAGCTGCAAAGGCTGGGGGAAATTATGCTGCGCAATTTTATCCAACTAATTTAGCAAACAAAGCTGGTTTTCAACAAGTGATTTGGACAGACGATGCAACACATACCAAACTTGAAGAAGCGGGTACCATGAACGTATTTTTTAGAATAAACGACACCCTTTATACCGCTCCTACTAGCGAGCGAATTCTTGATGGTGTAACTCGAAAAAGCCTTATCGATATGGCCAAAAGAGAAAATATTGAAGTCGTGGTTCGTCCTATTTTAGTAGCTGAACTTGTTGAAAGTGCTAAAAATGGTAGTTTAAAAGAAATTTTTGGAGCGGGAACGGCTGCTGTTGTTAATCCGATTATTGGATTTTCATACCAAGATGTTTATTATGAATTACCTAAGTTAGAAAATTCAATTGCGCTACAACTCAAAGACAAATTGACTAACATCCAACATAAACTCGCCGAAGACACTTTTGGCTGGACAGTTAAGATTTAGATTGTAAGTTAGAGCAAAATCAAAATATTAAAGCAGTTTAAAGATGATTTCTTTTAAACTGCTTTTTTGTAGCTATCAAACTGTATAATTACCTTTCTAAACTTGCTATTTTCCTTCAAGTATTTTCGAAAAATCAGGTTTAAAATAATTTGGTCCTTTCATCACTTTTCCATCTTCGCGATAAATTGGCTTTCCATCTTCGCCTAATTTACTCATATTAGAGCGTTGAATTTCATCGAAAATCGCTTCGATTTTATGTTGCAACCCGTGTTCAATAATAGTTCCGCAAAGAATATACATCATATCGCCTAATGCATCGGCGATTTCTATTAAATCATTATTTTGTACTGCCTCAAGGTATTCTTCGTTTTCTTCTTTCATCAAATTGTAACGAAGGGTTCTTTTTGCTTCGCCTAAATCAGCGATTGGAGTTTCACTGTGACCGATAATGAATGCCGTATGAAATTCCTTGACCGCGTTAATCTGTTTTTGCATAATTTTATTTGATTAAATTGAAAGGGCAAATTAGTAACTTTTCCTAAACAAATCCCTAAATTTGACCAAAATATTTCAAACTATGTTTAGTCAAGGACAATTACTATTTGCGGGCTGTTTTTTTATTGCTTTTGTTTTTGCAATGATTTATGCCTATAGAAAAGATGCTAAGCTGCATCATTTTTTTATAAAGGAAATTACAAAATTTTGATTGCGTTTATTCTTTTTATCTCGATTTTGTTTATGATAAAAATATTTTTCAAACGGTAGTATCGTTGGTTTTTAAAGTAAAAAAAAGGCTTTTTTATAATCTAAAAGGCTTTTTTTATTCTGTCAAGATCTCTTTTAGTGTCCTGTTCTTTTAGGGATTCCCGTTTATCGTAAGTTTTTTTTTCCTCTACAAAGTCCAATCTCAAGTTTTGCCATTCCTTTTTCATTGGTAAACAATTTTAAAGGAACAATAGTCAAACCTTTAGCTTGAACACTTCTTGACAAGCCTTTTAACTCTCTTTTGTTTAGCAAAAGTTTGCGTTCGCTTCTGGCTTTATGATTAAATTGATTTCCAAAAGTATATTCTTCTATGTAAGTATTAATTGCAAAAAGCTCATTTCCACTAAATTCGCAAAAACTTTCGGTAATATTAGCCTTTCCTAAACGTATGGATTTAATCTCGGTTCCAGCCAAAACAATGCCTGCGGTAAATTTTTCGATTATTTCATAATCAAAACGGGCTCGTTTGTTAAGTATGTTGACTGTTTTTAGCATCTGAATGCAAATGTAGGAACAAAACAACGAAATGCCAATAGTTATTTAAAATTGATTTAAATTTGCCAAATGGAAAAATCACAATCAAAAGACCCTCTCCACGGAATTACACTCCAAAAAATAATCGAACAACTAGTCAATCACTACGGTTTTGATACTCTTGGCGAATTAATAAAGATAAAATGTTTTACAGATAACCCTAGTGTAAAATCAAGTCTGGCTTTTTTACGAAAAACAGATTGGGCAAGAAAAAAAGTGGAAAAATTATACATTTCCACAAAGTTTTAACTTTACCTTAATTGATGCGGTACGAAACCATAACTCCACCTCTGTAAGGCAACCATTCGCCGCTTTTATTGTAATGTTCTGCTCCTTCGTAACGGGTATCTGTACCAATAAAGTATCCTTTATAAAATCCTTGCTGATTTCCTCCTCCTAAAAAACAATCTAAAAGAAATCGATCATTTATCTTTTTTTGATACCCTATGGTTACTCCCATTACATATCCTAAGCCTTTTTCGTATAAATTAGTATTCAAATAATTCCATTTTTGAAAATTAAAAAAAGTAGCTCCAATATGCCCTCCGACATAGAATCCATTATACTTCTCATGAAAATGATACCTAAATTCAGGAATTAAAACGTAAAATTGCATAGGGTTTCCTTTTACAGATTTCCATAAAGAGGCCAAAACATCAAATTGAAAAGTGGTTTTTTTTCCGATACTAGTTTCAATTCCCACATTCGGAATGGTTAGCAAAGTTGTTAAGGCATTGGCTTTTACATAGGTTTGGCTTTGAGATTGAATAGAAAATAAAAGGATAGTTAAAACAAGTAATTTTTTCATCTAATTTTTTTTTAAGTATTTTTAAATAACAACGGCGGCAAATATACAGCTAACGAATGGGAAATTTTGTTATTTTATAGTTAAATTACTACCCCTAAAACAAAACTAAAACTTACTATTGCTCAGAATAGAGTAAATTACGGTATCCCAAAAACGACTATCAAAATATTCGTTTTCTCTTAGATGAGCTTCTTTAACAAAACCATTATTTTCTAATACTTTTGCTGAAACCAAATTACCAGGATCTATAATTGCTTCAATAGAATGTAGTTTCATTATTTCGAAACCATACTGTACAACTTTGCTTATTGCCTCTGTCGCAATGCCTTTTCCCCGATACTCAGGAAGCAACATATAGCCAATTTCTGCCCGATAATGCTCTGGTTGTATTCTGTAATGCCCAATAATTCCAATTAATTTGGAACTACCTTTTAAGGTAATTGCCCAGTTTATTCCTTCATTATTTTCGATTTTTTCGACAATCATTGCAATATGCTCAAGAGCATCTTCCTTGCTTTTTAGCAATGGTCTAGGAATGTATTTCATTGTTTCTTTATTTGACCTAAGAGCAAATATTTCGTCAACATCTTCCTTTGCGACGCATCTTAATAGCAAGCGCTCAGTTTCAAGAATAGGAAATGGAGTAAAATTTAAGTTTATCATTTTGATGTTTTGGGTTTTAATTTAAAAAGATACCAATTACAAATTTGATAATTTTTAATCAAAATTTTAAATTTATATTTATTCCTACGTTTATTTTTTATTAATTTGCCAAATAAACTCGTATAAAATGAAAAACAATTTCTTCAAAGTCATTCTACAACTGACTTTATTACTTGGAATTACAACCACATGGTCACAACAATCCCCTGCACCTACGGTAAATCGACAAGTTTCAAATTATGATTATCACAATGCTTTTGGCCCGTCTTTTTATACAAAAGATGCAACAACTACACGTTCTGCAAGCGGTCAACCTGGAGTTGATTATTGGCAAAACAGAGCCGACTACCAACTGACGGCAAAATTAGATGAGGCGAAAAATGAAATTTCGGGGACAGGAATTGTTACTTACACTAATAATAGTCCTGATAAAATGTCCTTTGTTTGGATGTATTTGGATCAAAATTTATTCAAATCTGATTCCCGAGGAAATGCCATAATTCCCATCGCAGGAAGTCGCAATGGCGCTCAAGGTCAAATTTTTGATGGAGGAGATAAAATAAAATCGGTTAAAATCATCGAAACCATTAAAGGAAAATTGGTAGAAACTGAAGCTAAATATAGCATTAGCGATACCCGAATGCAAGTTTTTCTTCCTCAGATTTTAAAATCTAACGGAGGAATAGTCAAAATTAAAGTGGAATATTCTTTTATTTCTCCAAACGAAGGCTCCGATCGAATGGGGGTTTTGGGTACAAAAAACGGCAAAATTTTTACCATCGCACAATGGTATCCAAGGATGTGTGTGTATGATGACATAAGAGGATGGAACACAAATCCATATTTAGGTGCTTCAGAATTTTACTTAGAATATGGAGATTTTGATATGAATATTACAGTTCCTTCAAACCAAATTGTAGTTTGCTCTGGCGAATTAGTAAATTCATCCGAAGTACTTACCGCCGAACAACAAAAACGTTTTTCCGCAGCCACACAAAGCGATAAAACGGTTATAATTCGTTCCGCCGAGGAAGTTGCTACCGCGGCAAATACACCCACAACTACTTTTAAAACTTGGCATTATAAGCTAAAAAACGCTCGTGATGCTTCTTGGGCATCCTCAGCTGCCTTTATCTTAGATGCGGCAAGAATTAATTTGCCAAGTGGAAAAAAATCGATGGCTATTTCTGCTTACCCAATCGAAAGTGCGGGCAATGATGCTTGGTCTCGTTCAACTGAATATACTAAAGGTGCAATTGAAAATTATTCAAAAAGATGGTTTGAATATTCTTACCCTGCTGCGACAAATGTAGCTGGAATTGTAGGCGGAATGGAATATCCTGGAATCGTATTTTGCGATTATAAAAGCAAAAAAGAGAGTCTATGGGGCGTTACAGATCATGAATTTGGTCACAATTGGTTTCCAATGATAGTAGGCTCAAACGAACGCCTATATGCTTGGATGGATGAAGGCTTCAATACTTTTATCAATTCCTTAAGTTCTATCGATTTTAACAATGGAGAATACAAAGACAAACCTGAAGATTTGCATAAGGAAACAAAAAAATATACTAATCCAAATCTTGAAACCATTATGAGCTCTCCTGATAATATGAAGGAAGCAAGTATTGGTCTTCTAGGGTATTCAAAACCAAGTGCTGGATTAGTGATGTTGCGCGAACAAATTCTAGGGCCAGAACGTTTCGATTTGGCTTTTCGCACCTATGTAGAACGCTGGGCGTATAAACATCCTACACCTGACGATTTTTTTAGAACCATAGAAAATGTTTCTGGCGAAGACTTGAGTTGGTTTTGGCGAGGCTGGTTTATCAATAATTGGCAGTTAGATCAAGGCATAAATTCGATAAAATATGTAGGTAATGACCCTAAATTAGGCGCTTATATTACGATAGCAAATTTCGAAAAAATGGCTATGCCTGTTATTTTGGAAGTAAAAACAAAAAACGGAAATATTACTCGTACGAAATTACCAGTAGAAATCTGGCAAAGAAATAAAGAATGGTCATTCAAATATAATTCTACCGAAGAAATTGAAAGTATTACCCTTGATCCAGACCATGTTTTTCCAGACAACAATGAATCGAACAATAGTTGGACTTCAGCTACCGGAATTATTGAAAAAGACATCAATTTGAATGGGTATTTAGGTACATTTTCTAATAGAAATGCTCCTATAAAAATTGTATTTTCAAAAAGACGAGGAATCATCAACGTAGAAATCACAAACTACCCTAAATTCACAGTAGAATTAATCGCCAACAACACTTTCCAATCCGAAGCTGCGGGGCTAAAATTCGAATTTAACGAAGACAAAAGTGGTTTCAATATGATGTTAAGCGACGGTCAAAAAATACCGTTTAAAAGAGAATAATCCTTGTTTTTTCTATAAAAAAATCCCCAAATAGCACTACCTATTTGGGGATTTTTTATCTCAAATCTAGATTCTTTTGACTTGCAATTTGCTTTCAAAAATTTTTTAATACAAATCCTTTTTCTCTATATTTCAACGTTTATCAGCATTGCCACTTCATAAAAAAGAGATAAATTTGCACTCAATTTTTATACAAAATCTACAATGAAAAATACTGCACTAACACACATACACGAAAGTTTGGGAGCAAAAATGCTTCCGTTTGCTGGATACAATATGCCCATCCTATATGAGGGCGTAAATATTGAACACGAAGTGGTTCGCAATGGCGTGGGCGTTTTTGATGTTTCTCACATGGGCGAATTCTTGTTGACAGGAGCAAATGCACTAGCTTTGATTCAAAAAGTGACATCGAATGATGCCGCTACTTTAACCATTGGAAAAGCACAATACTCTTGTTTACCCAACAATGACGGAGGAATTGTAGACGATTTAATTATTTACAAAATGAAGGATGAGCAATATTTATTAGTTGTAAATGCTTCAAACATTGATAAAGATTGGAATTGGATAGCCGCGCACAATACTATGGATGTTGAAATGCGAAACCTTTCGGATGATTATTCTCTCTTGGCGATTCAAGGACCTAAAGCAGTCCAAGCGATGCAACCCTTGTCATCGATAGATTTATCTTCTATTCAATACTACCATTTTGAAGTGGCTGATTTTGCAGGAATTGACAACGTAATCATCTCGGCAACAGGATATACCGGTTCTGGAGGATTCGAAATTTATTGTAAGAATGAAGATGTCGAACAAATTTGGAATACTGTTTTTGAAGCTGGTGCAGCATTCGGAATCAAACCAATTGGTCTTGCGGCACGGGATACTTTGCGATTAGAAATGGGATTTTGCCTGTATGGAAATGACATCAATGATACCACATCTCCATTAGAAGCGGGCTTAGGATGGATTACAAAATTTACCAAAGAATTCACTAATTCTGAAGCCTTAAAAAAGCAAAAAGAAGACGGTGTTTCTAAAAAATTAGTAGCATTCGAAATGCAAGAACGCGCCGTACCAAGACATGATTATGAAATTGTAGATGCTTTAGGAAATGGTATTGGCATCGTAACATCGGGAACCATGTCGCCATCAATGAATGTGGGCATAGGCTTAGGATATGTAACTACCGAAAACAGCAAAATAGATAGTGAAATTTTTATTCGAATCCGAAAAAATGATGTTCCCGCTAAAGTGGTAAAATTGCCTTTTTACAAGAAATAGAAAAAATTCAAAGAAAAAATTGAAGTTTAAAATTGGATTTTGTAAATCCTATTGAAAAAGTTATTTTTGCTCGTTGAAAAAATGATTAACGATTTTTGATTTTAGAAATAAAAAAATTAGTAATGGGAAGAGCATTCGAATTTAGAAAAGGAAGAAAAATGAAACGCTGGTCAGCAATGGCCAAAGCATTTACCCGAATAGGTAAAGATATTGTAATGGCCGTAAAGAAGGCGGTCCCAATCCTGAAGCTAATTCAAGATTAAGAGCCGTAATCCAAAATTCAAAGGCGGTAAATATGCCCAAAGAAAATGTGGAACGCGCTATTAAAAAAGCAACCGACAAAGATACCGCCAACTATAAAGAAGTATTATTTGAAGGTTATGCTCCACACGGAATTGCAATTCTAGTTGAAACCGCCACAGACAATAACAATAGAACTGTTGCTAACGTGAGAAGTTATTTCAATAAATGCAATGGGACAATGGGAACGCAAGGTTCAGTAGAATTTATGTTCGACCATACCTGTAATTTTAGAATTTCGGCTAATGGTATCGACCCAGAAGAATTGGAGTTGGAATTAATAGATTTTGGTGCCGAGGAAGTTTTTGAAGATGAGGATGGGATTCTGATTTATGCCCCTTTTGGTAGTTTTGGAACAATACAAAAAGAATTAGAAAACCGCAAACTTGAAATCCTTTCTTCTGGCTTTGAAAGAATTCCACAAATAACTAAAAAGCTAACAGAAGCAGAAATTGCCGATGTAGAAAAACTAATCGAAAAATTAGAAGAAGATGATGATGTTATGAACGTATATCACACGATGGAAGAATAAAAAATCGAATTGATGACTACATACAAAAAGAACGCCCTTCAAAGAGGGTACTGAAAAAGTCTTTTTTCGAATAAATTGATAAATAAAAGGAGTAGAAAGCTTAGGATTTCTACTCCTTTTTTGGTATATTTAGCTGTAATTATAAGGTTTTTACATGTTAGTACAGCAACAAACAATACAGTTCAGCGAGCATTCCTCTTTATATGATTTAATTATTCCAAGGAATAATCTTTTGAGAAAAATTAACGATTTGATAGACTTTTCATTTATCTACGATGAGTTGTTAAATAAATACTGCACCAATAATGGACGTATGGCAGAAAGTCCCGTTCGTATGTTCAAGTATTTGCTTCTTAAAACAATTTACACCGTTTCCGATGTTGATGTAGTGGAACGTTCGCGTTACGATATGTCCTTTAAATATTTTTTGGATATGAATCCAGAAGACGATGTTATTAATCCGAGTTCGTTGACCAAATTCAGAAAACTACGTTTGAAAGACACCGACTTGTTAAATCTGTTGATAAACAAAACGGTAACCATAGCTATTGAAAAAGGCATCATCCGTTCTAAGTCTATTATTGTTGATGCCACACATACTTTATCAAGATCTAATCCGTTTTTAGCCATCGATGTATTGAGAGAACGCTCCAAGTTACTTCGAAAAACAGTATACACCTTTGACGACCAATTCAAAGAACGTATGCCCAAAAAAAATACCGACAATGATTTAGAAAAGGAGCTGGCTTATTGCAAAGAGTTAGAAAAACGCATAGAAAATGAGCCGTCTATAAGTTCAATACCCGCTGTGAAGGAAAAATTAAATCTGCTAAAAGAAACCGTAGAAGACACTCAAGAAAATTTAACCCTATCCAAAGATACCGATGCAAAAATAGGTCATAAATCTGCCGAGAGTTCCTTTTTTGGCTACAAAACTCATTTGGCTATGACCGAAGAGCGCATCATTACCGCGGCTGTAGTTACATCTGGAGAAAAAGGCGATGGTCCAGAATTACCTAAACTTTTAGAAATCAGTCAAGAAAACGGAGTTGATGTAGATACCATTATTGGCGACGGAGCTTATTCTGGAAAAGAGAATCTTAAAATTACAACTGAACAAAACATAAAAATAGTAGCGCGTCTAAATCCATCTATAACCCAAGGCTTTAGGAAAGATGAAGATAAATTTGATTACAATAAAGATGCCGATAGGTTTGTTTGCCCAGCAGGGCATTTAGCAATACGAAAAGCGCGCCAAGGCACTAAAGATGTCGGGGTAAATCAAGTAGATACTTACTATTTTGATGTCGAAAAATGCAAGCATTGCCCTTTAAAGGAAGGTTGTTATAAAGATGGAGCCAAGACAAAAACGTATTCGGTATCCATAAAATCAGAATTGCATCAAGACCAAATGGCTTTTCAAGAAACAGAATATTACAAAGAAAAAGCAAAACATCGATACAAGATAGAAGCTAAAAATAGCGAGTTAAAAAATATACACGGTTATGATAGAGCAATATCATACGGTATTACCAATATGCAAATGCAAGGTGCAATAGCAATTTTTACAGTCAACTTAAAAAGAATACTCAAATTAATGTAGAAAATGTAATCTACACGTGCATTTTACCAAATGAACCTGTATAAGTCAAAAACAGACACATACAATCAACAATAAAAAACAGTTACAAAAATAAAACCGCTTATAACGGATGCTTAAAATCCTGTTATAAGCGGTTTTTTAATATCTAAAAAAGAACGTTGATCAAAATAAGTGATGTTTTTCAGTACCCTCCCTTCAAAAGGTGTTTTTTTTTTGCGGTAAAATTTAAAATAAACTTTCCATCATTTAATAGTACCTTTGCACCTCAATTATTCAAAATGAGATTACACAGAAATTTAGTTTACACCACCATAGATTCACTAAATGCGATTTTCAACGAAGGAGAATATGCAGATAAAGTGGTGGCGAGAGCCCTAAAAAAAGATAAACGTTGGGGAAGTTCCGATAGAAAATTTGTTGCCGAAACCATCTACGAAATAGTGAGATGGAAAAGACTATATGCTGAAATAGCTGAAGTAAAAGAACCTTTCGACAGAGACAATTTGTGGCGAATGTTCTCTGTTTGGGCGGTTTTAAGAGGCTACCCTATCCCCGATTGGCGTCAACTTGAAGGAACTCCTGAACGAAAAATAAAAGGACGTTTTGACGAACTTTCAAAAATTAGAACTTTGAGAGAATCTATCCCAGATTGGATGGACGAATTAGGCGTGAAAGAATTAGGCGAAAAAATTTGGACAACCGAAATTGCAGCTCAAAACCAACCCGCCAAAGTAATCCTTAGAGTAAACACCCTAAAAACAACCAAAGAACAGCTAAGAGCCCTATTGATGGACTTGAACATTGAAACCGAATATTTGAAGGAGCAACCCGATGCCTTAGTATTAAAAGAAAGAGCTAATGTTTTTATGACAGATGCTTTTAAACAAGGTTTTTTCGAAGTTCAAGACGCTAATTCGCAACTTGTCGCCGCTTTCCTTGATGTAAAACCCGGTATGCGAGTGGTTGACACCTGTGCAGGTGCAGGGGGAAAAACACTTCATATTGCTGCGCTAATGCAAAACAAGGGACAGCTAATTGCCATGGATTTGTATGAAAGCAAATTGAAACAACTGAAATTGAGAGCCAAAAGAGATGGTGCTTTCAACATAGAATACCGTATTATCGACACAACAAAAGTTATCAAAAAACTACATGAAAAAGCCGATAGAGTTTTAATAGATGCCCCGTGTAGCGGATTGGGAGTCCTCAAAAGAAACCCTGATGCCAAATGGAAGTTAAAACCTGAATTCATCGAAAATATCCGAAAAGTACAAGCCGAAGTTTTAGAAAATTATTCTAAAATTGTAAAGCCTGGAGGAAAATTAGTGTATGCCACTTGCTCTATTCTCCCTTCGGAAAATCAAGAACAAGTTAAAAAATTCCTAACCACAGCTATTGGACAACAATTTGATTTCATAAAAGAACAAAAAATATTAGCCTCTGAATCTGGTTTCGATGGCTTTTATATGGCACTGCTAGAGCGCAAGAATCTAGGCGTTTAAATTTAAACAATAGGTATAGGCGTTTAAGCCACACTTGATTTTGTTGATATTTTATCGTTTTTGACCATTCTTTTGACCAACACATTGAATATTGTATCCATATTTGACCTTCTATTGTATCTAAAATGATATTCATTCAGATAATCTTGTATATGTTCTTTACTACAATGATGATGTATTCCTCTGAGCCAACCTTTGATGTTCATTATATGAATATGTAACTCTTTAAAGTTTTTCCCATCATTAGAATCTAGTTGTTTTAGATTCGGAAACTCTTTTTTTAGTGGACTATATCCCCTCCATTTATCTGTAATTATAGTTGCTTCTTTTGAAATATATTTTCTCAGAAAAGCACCTAATTCATTTGCAGAAGAATGCTCAATAACTTCAGCATAAGCTCTACCAACTCCATCATCTAAAACTTCAACAGCTAGAACAATAAGCTTTTTTAATCCTTTACTTCTGCCTCTTTTATCTTCTTCTGGACCACCAACCATAAACTCGTCAACGTGAATTGTCCCTGTTAATGGGTAATTAAGACTACTTTTCATAGCTTGTTGTATCTTTAATTTAAAAGACCAACATGTTTTTTGTCGAAGTTCAAACTCGGAACTCAACTCCAAAGAAGACATTCCTTTTTTCTTTGTACTTATTTTAAAGACGATATGAAACGCAATCAATATTGAAAATTTTAGTTTTTCCAACATAGTCCCTGTTGTTGGACTTTCATCATATCTACATTTAGTACATCTTCTATTATATGGATTTTTACCGTTACAAAATTTATCGTTTTGACATCTTTTACAAACAAAACCATTTTCCCATTTTATTTGAGAAAGATAATCTAAACAATCATTATCGTCTTTAAATCGTTGATTAAATTTTATCGAATTCACACCTCTGAAAATATTTGAATCTGCCATTTGGCAAAAATAATCTATTGCGACCTAAACGCCTATACCTATTAAACAAAATAAAATCGGCTACGATTTTACCTTAAAAAAACCGTCTCATTATTCAATTCTGAGACGGTTTTCTGCTTATCCATTTTAAGTGCTCTTAAACCGAAGGATAGCGTTTTTTTTGTCAATTTTTACTTTGCAACCATCAAAACACATGACTATCGTTCTAGAAGTGCTTTCACTTTTTAAAACAAAACCGCCTTGTTTCCAAAGCGGTTAAGTCAACAAAATTAACTAATTCAAAAGTTAAAATTTTAGAAATACTATTTTGAAAATTCAAAAGTGATTTTTCCTTGAGAAACTTGTCCTCCCGAAAATCTTTTGAATGTTCCTGTAATCTCTCCTACAATGCTATTTTCGCTAATGGTTGTAAAGGCAACGGTTCCAGTAGTTAATCGGTACACATACGAATCTTGATCTGTTGGATTGGCCAGAATAGCGGTTCCTTTATTCAAATCAAGTGTATAATTTGTATTTACTTTAATTTTAGTGTCGGGAAAACTAATATCAAAAACATGTCCTTTTCCTGTTAATCCAGCCGAACGAATTGTTCCTGAATCTTTGATAAAATCACCAGTCGATTTTTGGGTATATGTACCACTAGAGGTGTAACTGTAGGCTTTCGCTCCTACATAATTAACTGAAACTTTAGAATAATTAGCCGTTGAAATTACAGTTCCCGTAGTAGAAGCTGTTGTGCTTTCTTTAGTTGTTGCATTATCCAAAGCCGATTGAAATTGAGCCGCAGCTTCTTTTTCAGATAATGATATTGTTTCCTCTTTGCTACAAGAAGTTAGCACTAGTCCAGCAAGTAAAAGACTTACAGAAATTCTTTTCATTGTTTTCATTTTTAATTGTAAAATTTGGGGTCATTAAATTATTCCTTCGGCACAAACGTCAATTCGACTTGGTCGGTATTTTGGAACCAAGTGGCAGCAAATTGTTTTACGCCTTCCATAGTTGTGTTTTTAGTGACATTAATGGTATTCTCGGGAGCAATAATATTCTCGTTGTACAAATTGTAATTGACCAAGGCACTTAACCAATAGCCATTTACTTTTTGAATTTGAGCGTATTGTTTTTTCTTGGCTTCCATGGTTTTATCAAAATCCGATTGCGGAATGCCGTTGGCTATAATCTTTTGAATTTCGCCATCGATGATTTTCTTAACCTCTTCTACACGGGTAGGATCACATTGGTATTGAATATTGATTGACTGCGTTGCCGTAGGATCCCGTTGAAGATTAGCTCCTACTTGAACGCCATAAGCCGCTCCTGCTTTTTCTCGTACTTCTTCGGTAAAGCGCAATTGAAGCGAGGAAACAATAAAATCAAAATAATTCGCATTCGATACCGAATACGGAATTTCTTTTTTGTATGATAGCATCACGAAGGCTTTCTTCTCGGTCATTGCTACTGGAATCGTTTTTTTTGTGATTCCTTTAGGGAAATAATCGCCTCGATCTTTCCATGGGGTAGCCTGACTATTTGCTGGCAAGGTTGCTAAATATTTCTCTACTAAAACCTTGAGTTTATCCTTATCAATATCGCCCACAAAATAAAAAACATAGCCTCCTGCATCTTGGTAATAGTCTCGATAGAGTTGCTCCATTTTCTTCAAATCAATTTGATCTAAGTACGCTTTGTCGAACAAATGAACTCTCGGATTGTTCTTATTCAAAATCGTGGTAACCGAATCTTGGATTATTTTTTGAGGTGTAATCACTTGTTGCTTCAAGGCATCGTATTGCTTTTGCATAATAAGCTGATGCACTTTCTCGTCAAATCGGGGTTTTACATACAACAAATGCACCAATTGCAGTAAGGTTTCCGCATCCTTAACCTGAGTTCCTCCGTTAATATTATTGGATAATAGCTTAGACTGAATGCCTACACCGGCTGTATTTCCTGTTAGAAGTTGCTGAAACGTAAGCGGGTCGTGGTCTCCTAATCCGTAAGACAACAAATAATTAGGTAACTGCTCGGCATTAATCAAATCTTCGTTTTTTACAAGCGATAAGCCCCCCATTTTTTTGGCATTAAGTAACAATTCGCCTGGATTGTAATTGTTCTTTTTATACACCACTTTTACACCATTGGAGAGTGTCCACTCTTCGGCATCAAAAAGAGGGATTTTTTTTACTGCCGTTACTTTTCCAGGTTTCAAATCGAGAGTAAACAATTTGACATTGGTGGCTTTCTCTTTCAACTTATCTAAATTCTTGGTGTTTTCTACCCCTTCTATTACAGCAATGATTGCCTCTTTGCTCAAGAATTTGTCCTTGTCAGGACCTGTAACAACTATCACTCTGTTTTGAGTCGTGTACCAGTCTTTCAATAAATCATTGATTTCTTTGATAGATACTTTACTCAAGATTTCTTTAACAAAATCATTCACAAACTCAATGCTCGGCATCGGTGCGTTTATCAAGAAGTTGTTGATATAATCTGGAATAAAAGATTCATTGTCTCGCTTGTCTCTTTGTTGGTAGCTGGTTTGAAAACCAACGATTAGATTGCTTACTACCCGATCCAATTCGTCTTGATTGAACCCATTGCGACGAATGTTTTCATTGATTTCATACGCTTTCGTCACAGCTTCTAGCTCTTGTCCGTTTTTGGGAACAATACTAATACTGTACGTGGAATAGCCATTTACCAAAGGAGCATTCCCTATACCCACATTCAAAAAAGGCGTTACACTAGTTTGCATCAAATCGCTGATGCGCTGGGCTACCATCGAATTAAAAAGACTTTCCAAAATGCCTTTTTTTAACTCTTTTCCAGTAGGAGGCACCATCGGTGTTTTGCGACGGTAATACACCGCTATACTGGGCTGCGTTAGTTCCTTATCGGCTACTGCCACATAATCGGTTGCAGGATTGTCGGCTATGGTAAACTCGGGTTTGGGTAGCGGATTTTTGGCGGGTGGTATTTTGGAGAACAATTGAATGACTTTACGCTCCATCGCTACTTCATTGAAATCGCCCACAATGACAATCGCTTGTAAATCGGTGCGATACCAGTCGTGATAAAACGCTTTTAATTCCTCGGGCTTGAAGGTTTTCAAAATGCTTTCAGGACCTATCACATCGCGTTGCGAATAGATACTATGATTGAATAAAACGTGTACAAGTTGTTCTCTTACTCGAGAACCCGCTCCTGCTCGGCTTCGTTTTTCTTCGAGAATTACCCCTCGTTCGGCATCAATTTCTTTTTCGTCCAAACTAATATAATAACTCCAATCGTGCAAAACCGTCAACGTACTATCAATCAAGGATTCGCTCGTGGTGGGTACACTGCTTAGGTTATATACTGTTTTCTCTTGCTCGGTAGCGGCGTTGATGTTTTCGCCAAATTTTACGCCATGTTTTTCGAGCATGGTCAGCATGGTTTTTCCGGGGTAATTTTTAGTCCCATTGAATGCCATGTGCTCTAAGAAATGCGCCAAACCTTGTTGATTGTCTTTTTCCAAAAGAGCTCCTGAATTGGTCACTAGGTAATAACTCGCACGTCCTTCGGGAATTTTGTTGGCTCGAATGTAGTACATCATTCCGTTGGACAAGCGTCCTACTCGAACCGCCTCATCGGGTTCTACCAATTTGTCCAATCCTTTTTGTGCCGATGCCCAAAAGGGAAACACTAGCACCAAGGCAATTATTATTTTTTTCATTTTTTATACTCTTTTTTCTAATTCGTTTTGTTAACTTGTTTACCGATAATAAAGCAAAAAGGTTGTTTGCAAATAGTACTTTTCATTTCAGAAAATAGTCTTTTTGACAAACAACCTTTTATGATATGCTACTTATTGAACAATAACCTTAAAAATACCCGCCTTACTATGCGAATAGCCTTCGTTGGCAATGGTAACATCTACCGTATATTCGCCTACGGGCAAATTGTGATTTAATGGAATTTCGAAAGCGCTGTCAGCACGCAATTTGCATTTTTGCTTAAAAGCAGCGGCATCGCCTCCTGTGGTAGCCGTTACATTGCTAATGGTGTATTGCAAGGGCAAAGTGCCATCTACTCCTTGGATTCGGGTAGATACCCAAGGAAATTGACCCGCTATACGTTTTGTGTCTAAAACTGGATCCAACACCTTGCGGATGGTCATCGTATTGGGGGTGTATACAGCATCTTTGGTAATTAAGTACCCTACTTCTTGCTTGCTACAAGAGAAAAAACTCATACTTAGTAGCAATAATAAAATTATTTTTTTCATTGGAATTCTCGATTTAATCGTTATTAAGACTACAAATCTCCTAGTGTATAATTATAATGCAATGAATGCACTACGCCATTGGTTGGTTCGATATCGGCAGAGGCAATGTCTTGTTTTACATTTGCATTTTCCGATTCTAAGTACAAATAAGTAGGTCCTGCATTAGCAACTCCTGCAAAAGACTGAGTAAACGTATAAAGAAAAATCTTAGTTCCTTGAATACTCGTCAAAAGCACCCCTCCACTTCGGTCAAAAACAGAAGGCACAACGGTGTCATCTAGCAATGTAGCTCGCCCCTTTGGAATATCGGCTTTGAGTTTTTTGCCATCAATAACATGACGCAATATAAAATCTTTGCAATCATCTACGGGTATATCGGTTACTTTATCATATCCGTTTTGCAACATATAGCGCAAAATACTGAATTTAGTAGGTCCCACGAAAGTGATGACTGGATGCGCTGCATCCTTGCCGTCGAATAAATTATTTAATCCTGCTCGATTAATCATTTCCACGGTTAAATCCCAATTGAATTTATCTCCTTTAAGATACGTTAAGATAGTTCCATTGTATTTGGTATTAGCTTTACCTGTGTCAATAAAATTATCTTTAGAACACGAGCTAAACAAACTCGCTAGAATGGCTATAAAAAATATTTTCTTCATAATGTTTGTATATTAATATCTACTCAACCAATAAATGTTTTGAGTCATTTTAGGATTATTAGAAAAAGCAGTTATCGATACAGGGAGGTACAATCCTCCGTTATCAATATCAGCTGGGGTAAGGTTTTTGATGGTTTCAGATAATTCAGTTTTCCAGAATCCTGTACGGATGCAATCAAACCATCTCATTCTTTGAAAAAGAAACTCTTTTTCTCTTTCTCTGAATACGGCCGTAAATACAGCTCCTTCAGAGCCATTATACAATGGTGCTTCAGATCTGGTTCGAATTGTATTAATATCTGCAATAGCCAAAGCGTCTTGTCCTTTTGCTGCAAGGCACTCTGCTCGAAGCAGTATAATATCTGCCAAACTAAAGATAATGGCATTCCCTTTCCAGTTCAAAAATCTTAGTCCACTTGGATCATCAACCGCCGAAAAGAGAGGCTCTCTTCGGGTTTGAACAACTGCCCAGCCAGCCAATACAGGATCATTTTTCAAGGCATCAAATTGATAAAAATAGGCATCTCTTCTCAAATCCCCTGATTTGAACATAGCTGCCACTCGGGTATTTTTAATCCCAAAAACGTTGTTTTTGTATCTTGACTTGGTGGCTAGTGTGTTATAAGGCCAACTTTGATACAACAACTCGGATGTAATGGATGATTGTCGATTTTTTATTTCATCAATACTGATAAAATTAACATCTCCTTCAAAAATTCCTTCGCCGGAATTTCCTTTGCCTCTTACTGTGGTCACTACTTCCTCTGGACTGGCAGCCAAAGTAAATTCGCCACTATTGATTACTTTGTTAGCCGCATCGATAGCCTTGTCCAAATAGGCCGACTCCTTACCTACTTCTGCTCTCCAAGCATAAATGTGAGATAACAGTGCATAACATGCGCCTTTGCCTACAATTTGTTTGGTGGTTATTGGCGATCCGTTGGAGTCTCTTAATTGTGCCCATGGCTTAAGTAACAGAGCTGCTTTCTCGGCATCTTTTGCTGCTAAATCTAGCACTTCTTTCATAGGGGATTTAGCATGTTGCAGCACATCATCTGCGGCTAAAATAATCGGAACATCACGCCATACTCGTACCAAGTGAAAATATAAAAATGAGCGCATAAATAAAGCCTGACCTTCATAATAATCATGTCGCTCTTTTGGAAGATTTTCTATTCTGTCCAAATTATCTAAGACAATATTGGCAGTTCCAATAATTTGATAAAATCGTTGCCAATTGGTTTCAGATGCCCCAGGTCTCCATATAGCAGGATTCCAACTTATTTCGTCTGCAATCGAAGAGCTATTTACTTTATCTGTTAGCTCTCCTAATATGGCTGGTCTGGTTACTACCGAAGTATACTGGTCTCTAAACGTTCGCTCGACAGTGTAAAGTGCTTTTTCGATATCTGCTTCTTTTTTGAAAGCGTTATAAAAAGTAGCTCCGTTTTGAGGTTCTAGTTCTGTAATATCTTTAGTACAGGATGTGAATATTGTACTTAATAAGCCTAAAACCAGGTATTTGAATTTTGTTTCCATTTTTTAATTACTCTATATTTATTAAAAATTAAGGCTTAGTCCTAATGTAAATTTACGTGCTAATGGATAGCTTGTTTGTCTATCAATCCCAGATCGAATATCCACTGTCTCAGGATCTCTTCCTATGTAATTAGTCAGTGTAAATAAATTTTCTCCTGTAATATAAAAACGGGCGTCACTTATTTTTAATCTTCGAACTAATGCCTTGTCTAAATTATATCCGAACACAATTGTTTTTACCTTTAGGTAATTTATATTTTGCTGTAAATTGGCATCAAGCAATGGAGAATAATTCCCTCTTGTATCCAAAGCTAAAACTGGGAAATCGGTAATTGCATTTGGATTGTTTGCTGACCAAAAGCTATAATTTGACAAATTAGCCAAAATAGGTTTGTTCAAGTTATCAGGTGTCACGCCAAGAGTTTCTGCAATTGTTCCATTCAATATAGTACGCCCTAAGGAATACGAACATACCATACTTAAATCGAAATTTTTCCATCGGAAATCATTTACAAATCCTCCTTGTGCTTTTGGCAATGGAGATCCCACATAAACAACATCTCTAAAAGCATCTATTTTTCCATCCCCATCTGAATCCAACACATTAACATCGCCTGCTTTGTAAAATTACTAGAATTTCCATTCAAGCTCAATAATAGCAATTGACCGCTGGCAGTATATTTCGCAGGAATAGCATTGGGGTCAGTGATAATACCATTGGTAGGCAATACATAAATTCCGTTGACAGGTCTGCCTAATGTGAAAAATTTTCCTATATCTCTGCCATCGAAACTTTTTCGAAAACGATTCCAATTACGAGCAATGTTAAAATTCAGTTTCCAAGTAAAATCTTTGCTTTGTACAATATCAGCTTTTAATCCTATTTCAAATCCATCGTTAGAAATGGCTCCCGCATTACGCCATTGACTTGTCAGTAAATTGGTATTACTAGGTAGTGGCACCTCATATAATAATTTGTCGGTATATCGATTATAATAGTCAAACACCAACGACAAACGATAGTTTAAAAAATCCAAATCAACACCTAAATCAGTCTGTTTGGTTTCTTCCCAGCTCAAATCTTTATTTAATAATGACTGTACACTATACGTGGTATTTCCATTAAAAATAGATCCCGGAACTATCGAACCATAGGCAAGATAAGAAGAATCGAATTGACGACCTGAAACTCCCCAACTGGCTCGTAACTTACCGAAATCCAATCCTGGAATCCATTTCATAAACGATTCTTCGGAGAAATTCCAGCTACCACTTAGCGCAGGAAAATTAGCAAAAGGAATGGCTTTTCCAAATTTAGAACTTCCATCACGTCGTATAGAGGCCGAGAAATTATATTTTCGATTATAACTATAATTCAACCTTGCTAAATAACTCAACAAGTTAGACTCTTCAAAATTTGATGTAAAATCTTTAGTCTGAATAATTTGATCATTTTTGATAATATAAAAAGGAAAACCAGCGAGTACATAACGAATATTATCATTAGGTGCTCCATAACCATAACCAGCTGTGCTAGTAAATTCATCGTGCTCATAACTCATTCCTGCCAAAACATCGAACAAGTGATTTCCAAATTGATTTTTATAATTCAATGTATTTTCGGTAAGCAAAATTCTACTATTTCCTTGGCTGTTGCTGCTCAATGCTAAATTATCCGTTTCGGTACCTGTCCTTTGCAAATACGAAGGAACAAAACGATTCAATCCTTGTTGTGAATAATCCAACGCATTACTGGTCGTAAAAGAAAGCTTATCTGTTATCTTGTATAAAAGCGATAAATTGGTTCTAAGAAGAACATTTTCATTCTTCTCTTTTACCCCATCCAACGTATTTAAAATACTTTGCTCTACGATGGAGCCTGCTCCAGGCAAAAAAGGAGAGGTAACAAATGGCACATCAGGTAATTGCTCGAGAGCGCTAGGATCCGTTACCGAAGTAGCTGCGCTCGCTCTTTTTCGGCTGGTGTAGGCCAAATAGGTACGGAAGTTAATCGTTGCCCTCTTACTTGGAGTGAATGACATATTTGACAAAGCCGTAACACGACTAAAACCGCTATTTCTCACAATTCCTTTTTCGTCATACATTCCTACTCCAAAGCTATATACAAAATTAGTACTTCCTCCACTGGCTTGTACATTTGCATCAACTACCTTTCCTACATTATAAAATAATTTAAACCAATCGGTTGAATTATTATGAAAAGTATTCAAACTATCTTGCAAAGTTCTATTTACCTCTGGCACATTACCAACACTTCCGTCTTGCCACCAATTTCCATATATACCTCCTGAATATCCGTTAGCAACCAAATTATAAGCATCTACATACGATTTTGGATATACATACTCAAAGGTAGATGTTGTGGGATTGAATCCCGAAGCAGCTTGTTGCTGATTGATCAGTCCTAAGATTTTATGCCTTCTAGCAGCCACACCCGCAGTTACTGTTGGAAATTCGGGAATATTTGTATAGGAAGTAGAAATACTTGCCGATATTTTGGATTGTCCTGATTTTCCCTTCTTGGTAGTTACCAAAATAACGCCATTAGCAGCCCGAGAACCATATAATACCGTTGCCGAAGCATCCTTTAACACCTCAATACTTTCGATATTGGCTGGATTAATCTCTGCCAACACACTAGTTCCCGTTATTGCTGATTGAGTAGTTTGAAGCGGAATACCATCGATTACCCATAAAGGATTACTAAAATCTCTTCCTTCTACACGCCCACTAGATAGTCCTCCATAACCTCTGAGTGTAGTAGCTACTCCGCCACCGCCTGGGGTTCCCGAAAGGTTACTTACATCCAATCCTGCCACACGACCTTGCAATAAGGAAGCAAAATTGGATGAAGGAATATTTTTCAATTCGTCGCCCTTGATAGTAGTAGTCGATGCCGAAGAAAGGCGTTTGCTACTGGTACCATAGGCTACTATTTTTACCTCATCGAGGTCGTTTTTATCGATAATCAATTGAATATCGATGTTCGATTTTCCTTTTACAGCCACCTGCTTTTTTTGGTAGCCCAAATAGCTAATACTCAAAATGGCATCATCGCTTACATTGGTTAATGTAAACTCTCCTTTGTCATTCGTAGTGGTTGCATTATTGGTTCCTTTGACCCATACCGAAGCACCCGACAAAGGACCTGATTCGCCTCGAACAATCCCTTTTAGCTCTTTTTGTTGTACTACACTTTTTGGAGCGGTGGTAACGGTTGTTGCTTTGGGAAAAATAGTAACAGTTTTGCCTTCAATAAGCCAGGCTACCGATTCATTGGCAAATACTGCATTCAATGCCTCCTCGATAGACTCGTTTTTCAAATCAACCGAAATGGATTTGACATTTTTGATCACATTGGCATCATAAAAAAACACATAATCGGTTTGTTTCTTAATAGCCGATAATACTTTTTTAGCCGCTACATTCTTTCCTTCGAAAGTAATGTTTTGCGAACTCACAGAGGCCGATACTTGGAAAGTAAGGACAACGAGCAAAATAGATGTAAATTTCATCACTTGTTTGGTTTTCGAACTAAGCCATAATCGTTTGGGCTTGTTACATCGTAATAAATTCATACTTTTGTAATGGTGTTGGTTAATAATAATTTTCCTTGCTTGGTTACTTATTTGTTTTTCTGACTCATTTTTCTTTATTTTTTTTAAAGAATCCACCAGCAATGTTCCCGCATTGCTGGTTTTTTTTGTCCGTCAATCAAATAAATTTCTTCTAAAGAGCTCCCTAAGGCATGACTCTTATTGTTTTTCCTTCTATTTTTAAATGAATATTATTTTTATCTAAAATTTTAATCACTTGCGAGAGTTGCAAATCCCGCTGTATTTCCCCTTCAAAATAGCGAGGAGCCACTCCTTTTTCATAGACTATATCCATATCATACCAACGGCTAATTTCCCGCAACACGGTTTGAACACTCGCATTATTAAAATAAAAAATACCGTTTTTCCAAGCCATTACGGCTTCTAAATCAATATCCGAGGAAACCTTTACACTCCCAGAGGGCGTTACATCGGCTTGTTCTCCTGGTTTTAATAAAGCTTTTTTATTATTTTTAGTCAACAAAATACTTCCTTCTAACAAGGTCGTTTTAATACTCGACTCATCGCTATACGAATTGATATTGAAATGCGTTCCCAATACCGTTACTTCCATATCGTTGACGGCTACCTTAAATGGATGTTTGGCATCTTTGGCTACTTCAAAATAAGCTTCTCCCGTAATGCTCACTTTGCGTTCGGTAGCATTGAAAACCGTTGGAAACCTAATAGATGAAGCGGCATTAAGCCATACTTTAGTCCCATCGGCTAAAGTCAAATTGTACCGACGGGCTCGAGGCGTGGTCATGGTATTATAAACAGATTTTGAGCTATTGTTTTGAGCATATACCAATGCGTCTTTTTTCTTGGTAACAACCGATTGGTTTTGACTAGCCAAAACCCCATTCGCTACACTATCCAAAACAATTTTTGACCCATCGCCCAAAGTTAATATCGCTCCTGCCGCAGCTGGTTTTGCATCCGAAACAACCATTTCCTTTTGCGACAAAGACAAATTAGTATTTTGACGATAACTAAAATAACCCAATCCAGCCGCCACTACAAAACTGGCTGCTACGGCTATTTTTCGCCAAGAGAAAAGATTTTTTTCGTCATTTGGCTTTGCCATTTTTTGACGAAGTGCTTTGATAAATTGACGGGTCTCCTGAGGCGTGTCAAGCGAATAGCGAACTGTATCGTAATGAGTTCGCAACAGACTGTCTAATTCCTCTTGGTGTTGAGGATTGTCTAATAAAGTTAAGAGCGTTGCTTTTCCTTCGGGCGTAATTTCGCCTGAAATGAACTGCGCCATAAGCTCTTGGAATAAATCGTTTGAATGCATACTAATAGGTTTTAAGTCAACTCATAACGCCTGCTATTTATAAAGACGATATTCGGCAATGAAAGTGGCAATGAAAAATGAAAAATTTATGAAAAAAAACAACACTTAATTAATAAGTAACTGATTATAAATATTTTATAATACTGATGAAGATGATTTCTAAGAAACTGTAATGCCTCGGCTATATGCCATCTCACGGTTCTTTTGGCCAATCCTAAAGTGGTACTAATATAATCGGAATCTTTTCCTTCTACTCGACTAAGCAAAAAAATAGTGCGCCGTGGCTCAGGAAGTAAATCAACTCCTTTTAAAATTGTTTCGTTCAATTCGCTGTACTCTAACAGATCGGAAGGACTGATAAACAATTCCTCTCGCTTCATTTCCTCATTCAATGTCTCGGTAACTTGTAGTTTTTTCCGAATATGTGTAATAATCAAATTGCGGCTCACAATAAAAAGATAGTTGTCAAAACTATTTACTTCCAATAATTTTTCTCGTTTTTCCCATATTTGGATGAAAACATCTTGAGCCAGTTCCTCAGCAATGGGATATGACTTGACAAAAGTCAGGGCATGTTGAAGCACCTTTTGCCAATATTTTTCAACCAGTTGCGTATAAGCCAATTCATTCCCCTCTGCAACTTTCAATAGGAAAGCAGATTCGTTTAAGGAAATCAATTGAGGATTCACATCAGCCATTAAACAATTAGTCTAATACAATAAGTTAGTCGCAAACATAACTAAAAATAAATAAAACCTTAAAAAAAATATAAAAGAACCCGTTGGGTGTAAACCCTCATAAACCTAACGGCTTAATTATTGCCTATTCTATTTAAAAATCGTTCTTCAATCCTACTCAATTTTTACTATTTTTACAAAAAATATATTGAAATGCGTCAGTTAACTTTTCTGTTTTTTATTGGAATCCTCCTTTGCCTTACTTCGTGTCGAACTGATTTTGAAAGCGTAGCGAGCACGGGTAATTTGGGATTTTCAAAAAACACGGTCTATTTAGATACTGTTTTTACGAACATTGGTTCAAGCACTTATACGCTAAAAGTGTATAATCGCAGCAAAAATGACATTACCATTCCAAGCATAAAATTAGGCAAAGGATTAAACTCTAAATACCGAATGACCGTCGATGGAATGCAAGGAAATCAAGGGAAACTATTCGATAATGTAACTATTTTAGCCAAGGACAGCATCTATGTTTTTATTGAAACCACCGCAAATAGTGCCGATGCCAACCCTACTAATTTTCTGTACACCGACCAAATTCAATTCGACAGCGGGGCAAATCTTCAAAAAGTTGAATTAGTGACACTCGTTCGCGATGCGGTTTTTTTGTATCCTGAACGTTTAAGCAACGGAACAACAGAAACACTTCCCGTTGACGGCAAAGAAATTTATGGTTTTTACTTAAATGAAAACGATCCTATAAATGGAAATGAACTTCATTTTACAAACCAAAAAGCGTATGTAATTTACGGCTATGCCGCCGTTCCTCCTAACAAAACGGCCATTTTTGATGCAGGTGCTAGAGTGTATTTTCACGCCGATTCAGGAATAATTTTAGGAGGAAATGCAACCATCAATGTAAACGGAACACATTCGAATACGACTAAAATGGAGAATGAAGTCATTTTTGAAGGCGATCGACTCGAACCTGATTATGCTGGAATTCCAGGACAATGGGGTTCTATATGGCTCGGTAATGGCAGTACGAACAACCAATTTAATCATTTGACAATCAAAAATGCTAGCATTGGAATACTAATACAAAATAATGATGGAACAACGGTAAAAATAAAGAACACACAAATTTACAACTCTTCAAATTATGGTATTTTAGCACAGACAGCAAAGATTAAAGGCGAAAATATAGTAATCAATAATGCAGGATTGGCGAGTTTAGCTTGTACTTATGGCGGAGAGTATAACTTTACACATTGCACTTTTAACAACAACTGGAATAGCTCTAGTCAAGTAGCCCTTTTAATCAATAATTATCATTTAGGCGCCACTCCTGAAGTAAAAAATCTTGTTTCAGCATCATTTAATAACTGTATTGTGTACGGCTCTTATCCAAACGAAATGATTTTGAATAAAAAAGCAGGCGCAACATTTGAATATAAATTTAACAATTGTCTTTTAAAATTCGATACTACTGCAAAGCAATACACCAATAATTCTGACTATCAATTTGATACCGACCTTGCTCATTACAAGTCGATTATTCTAAATCAAAATCCTAAATTCTTCAATATTAACCAAAACAAACTCAACATTGACGCTACTTCTGCGGCTTTCGCCAAAGGAAGCCCGGATTATCTTATCCCATTTGACATCCTAAACAACACTAGAACATTGCCTCCAGATTTAGGTGCTTATCAGAGCAAACCCTTTTCTAATTAATTTTATAAGTCTTTTCTTTTGAAAGTTGCTCTTACTATTTTTTTAAACTAAATTTGCACGTCAATACAACAAACTTCTTATACCAATGATTCATTTCTTTGAAAACCAAAGCAAGACCTTATTTGCAGTACAAACGCAAGACCTACTTTCGGCTCAAGACATTTCAAAACTCAACTGGCTTTTTGCTGACGCATATAAAATAGAAAAATCCGTGCTGACGGATTTTTTTGTTGGCCCTCGAGCTACAATGATTACGCCTTGGAGCACTAACGCTGTTGAAATTACTCAAAATATGGGGATTTCTGGAATCATTCGAATTGAGGAATTTTATAAAGTTACCAATGATTATTCAGATTTTGATCCCATGCTTTCGCAAAAATATTCCGAGTTAAATCAGGATATTTTTACCATCAACATCAAACCAGAACCTATCTTAAACATTGATAATATTGCCGCTTATGACAAATCCGAAGGATTATCTTTAAGCCCAGAAGAAATAGATTATTTAGATAATTTATCAATTAAATTAGGTCGAAAACTAACCGACTCGGAAATTTTTGCTTTCTCACAAGCCAATTCAGAGCATTGCCGTCACAAGATTTTCAACGGAACATTCATAATCGATGGCGAAGAAATGCCTTCTTCCCTATTCAAATTAATCAAGAAAACATCCTCAGAAAATCCGAACGATATTGTTTCGGCTTACAAAGATAATGTAGCATTTGTAAAAGGCCCACGGATACAGCAATTTGCCCCAAAAACTGCCGACAAACCTGATTTTTATGAGATAAAAGAATTCGATTCGGTTATCTCCCTAAAAGCAGAAACGCATAATTTTCCGACCACCGTAGAGCCTTTCAACGGAGCCGCAACGGGTTCTGGAGGAGAAATTCGCGATCGCTTAGCGGGTGGTCAAGGTTCATTACCCATGGCTGGAACGGCAGTTTATATGACTTCGTATTCTCGATTATTGTCCTTCGACTCCGCCCAGAATGACAGAACTTGGGAAAATGCGGTTGCCGAAAGAAAATGGTTGTATCAAACGCCAATGGATATTTTGATAAAAGCTTCGAATGGTGCTTCTGATTTTGGAAATAAATTTGGACAACCATTAATTACAGGTTCGGTTTTGACTTTCGAACACAAAGAAGAAAATCGCAAATTAGGATACGATAAAGTCATCATGCAGGCGGGCGGCATTGGTTACGGAAAATTAGACCAAGCCATCAAACACAAACCACAAGAAGGCGATAAAATCGTCATTATTGGCGGCGAAAATTATAGAATCGGAATGGGTGGAGCAGCCGTTTCATCTGCCGATACTGGAGCGATGAGTTCTGGAATCGAGTTGAATGCAGTACAACGTTCGAACCCTGAAATGCAAAAACGAGCTGCCAATGCCATTCGGGGTTTGGTAGAAAGCGACCATAATCCAATTGTTTCGATTCACGATCACGGAGCGGGAGGACATTTAAATTGTCTTTCGGAATTAGTCGAAGAAACGGGCGGATTGATAGATTTAGATAAATTACCTGTGGGAGATCCAACGCTTTCGGCAAAAGAAATCATTGGCAACGAATCTCAGGAAAGAATGGGACTCGTTATTGGTAAAAAAGACATTGACATTTTGCAACGAATTGCCGACAGAGAGCGGGCTCCAATGTACCAAGTGGGCGATGTGACGGGCGATCATCGTTTTACTTTTGAAAGCAAGGAAACAGGCGCAAAACCAATGGATTATGCTTTGGAAGATTTCTTTGGAAGTTCTCCAAAAGTGGTTATGACCGATAAAACTATCGATTACAACTATGCTGATTTAGTCTATTCGAAAGAAAAAATATCGATTTATTTAGAGCAAGTGCTTCAATTGGAAGCTGTTGCTTGTAAAGATTGGTTGACAAACAAAGTTGATCGTTGCGTGGGCGGAAAAGTGGCCAAACAACAATGTGTCGGCCCTTTGCAATTGCCATTGAATAACTGTGGCGTAATGGCTTTAGATTACACAGGCAAAGAAGGAATCGCAACATCTATCGGGCATTCTCCTATTGCTGCACTTATCGATCCCGTTGCGGGAAGCAGAACTGCACTAGCTGAATCCTTATCGAATATTGTTTGGGCTCCAATAAAAGACGGATTAAAGGGAATTTCACTTTCGGCAAACTGGATGTGGGCGTGTAAAAACGAAGGCGAAGATGCTCGCTTATACGAAGCAGTAAAAGGCTGTTCGAATTTTGCTATTGAATTGGGAATCAATATTCCAACTGGAAAAGATTCGCTTTCTATGAAACAAAAATATCCAAATGACGAAGTAATTGCACCGGGAACGGTTATTATTTCGGCTGGTGGAAACTGTACTGATATTCGAAAAGTGGTAGAACCTGTTTTGCAAAAAGACGGCGGTTCTATTTATTATATTAATTTGTCGCAAGACGATTTCAAATTAGGAGGTTCCTCTTTTGCGCAAATCTTAAACGCAATTGGAAACGATGCGCCAACTATCAAAGATGCCACTTTTTTCAAAAATGCGTTTAACACGCTACAAGAATTGATTTTAGGAGACAACATTCTTGCAGGACATGACATTGGAAGTGGTGGTTTAATTACTACTTTGTTAGAAATGTGTTTTGCCGATGTGAATTTAGGAGCTAAAATAGATTTCTCGGTTTTCGAAGAAAAAGACATTATCAAATATTTATTTTCCGAAAATATTGCTGTTGTTTTCCAAGCCAAAGACGATGCAATTGTCGAAAACAAATTAAAAGCAAATCATGTGGCTTTCTACAAATTAGGAAAAGCAACTACCGAAGCCACTTTGGACTTTGGACCATGTAAATTAGATATTGCAAATTACAGAGATGTTTGGTTTAAAACATCCTTCTTATTAGACCAAAAACAAGCTAAAAATGGAACTGCTCAAGCTCGTTTTGATAATTATAAAAACCAAGCTTTAAACTATACTTTCCCAGCGCATTTCACAGGAAAAGCACCTGTCATTGACTATTCAAAACCTCGTCCGAAAGCAGCAATTATTCGCGAAAAAGGAAGTAATTCAGAGCGTGAAATGGCTAATGCGATGTACCTAGCGGGATTTGACGTAAAAGATGTTCACATGACCGATTTGATTTCGGGACGTGAAAATCTCGAAGACATTCAGTTTATTGGAGCCGTGGGAGGATTCTCGAATTCAGATGTTTTGGGTTCTGCCAAAGGTTGGGCTGGAGCTTTTTATACAACGAAAAAGCAAAAACAGCTTTGGAAAACTTCTTCAAACGAAAAGACACCCTGTCCGTTGGGATTTGCAATGGGTGCCAATTGTTTATGGAATTAGAATTGGTCAATCCAGAGCACGAGGTTCACGGAAAAATGTTACACAATGAAAGCCGCAAACACGAAAGTATTTTTACTTCGGTAAAAATACAAGAGAATAATTCGATTATGTTGTCGAGTCTAGCTGGAAGCACTTTGGGCGTTTGGGTTTCGCATGGAGAAGGAAAATTTCAATTGCCACTAGCCGAAGAGCAATACAACATCGTTGGTAAATATGGTTATGAAAATTATCCAGCAAATCCGAATGGTTCTGATTATAACACGGCGATGTTATGCGACTCAACAGGCAGACATTTAGTGATGATGCCACACATTGAGCGTTCTACGTTTCAGTGGAACTGGGCGAATTATCCAAAAGACAGAAATGATGAAGTATCGCCTTGGCACGAAGCGTTTGTAAATGCTAGATTGTGGATTGAAAAAATATAATTAGAACTTTTTATTTATGAAAGCGTTTGCCAATGGCAAGCGCTTTTTTTATGAATTGATTGGTTTTGATTTGTTTATTGGTCTCGAAATAGTTTAAAACGATGCGCCTTTAATGCATTTCCCTTTCAGGTTCTAAAAATTTGCGTAATTCGGGGTAAACTTATACGAGTACAACCGAAAGATTTTAGTCTGCCGACCAAACCTATGGATTTCAATTCCATGGTTTATTTAGTGTCTAATTTTTTATCCATAACCCTATTCATATAATCTTGAATAAAAATTTTGCAACGCAATTCGACCTCATCCATTTCTGGATTTCTGTTTTTTATTAAATTGTTTTTCAATGCTTTATCATTTTTGTCATAAAAACCAAGCACCTTTTTCCCGTCAAAAGTACAAATGTAATTTCCTCTCATAAACTGATAAATACTTCCTGTCGAATTAATAACAAATGGTTGGCTAGATTTCTTGTCAAACAAACTTCTTCCCCAGCTACGAAACGGTTTTTTGTATCCTATCATGTCCAAAATCGTTGGATAAATGTCTATTTGTTGCGCAAAATCCTCATCAACACCTATATAGTTACTATTGGGTTTATAAATAATAATAGGAACTGCATATCGATTTATCGGTTTTTGATATTCATCATAATAAATTTGGTTGCAATGATCCGCAACTAAAACAAAAATGGTATTAGCAAACCAAGGCTGTTTTTTGGCTTCGGTAAAAAATCGTTTCAAGGCAAAATCCGTGTATTCTGCACATTTGTGAATTGGAACGCCACCTTCGTGAAAACGATTTTTATATTTATCAGGAATAATGTAAGGTTCGTGGGAGGAAACTGTAAAAACGGTAGCAAAAAAGGGCGTTTTCTTTTTGTCTAATGTGTTTTTCATGTATTGCAAAAAGGGCTCGTCCCAAATTCCCCAATAACCATCAAATTGTGAATCATCATTAAACTCAGTTCTTCCATAATAATTTTGAATACCAAGAATATTCCCGAATCCTAAAAACCCCATAGAACCATTGGCTGCGCCATGAAAAAAGGACGTATCGTAGCCTTCGCTTTTCAATGTAGAGACTAAGGATTCTATTTTTTGTTTGGGATAAGGCGAAGAAGTAAAAGCATCTTTAAAAGATGGAATTCCTGCTAAAACAGATGACATTCCGTGTATAGATTGCCTACCATTAGCATAAGCATTAGTAAAAATCATACTATGCTGCGACAAGGAATCTAGAAATGGAGCATGACTTTTATAGTTTTTTATAGTCGTTTTTTTATTAAATGCCCCAATGTATTCGCGACCATAACTTTCGAGAATAAAAACAACCACATTAGGCTTTGTCTCGGGATTATTGTGGTATTGTTTTATGGGTTGTCCCTTTTCTAAAATTAGCTGTTCATTGACTCCTGCATAGTTTGTTTTATGAAAACCATTAGTAAATAAGGTTCTAACAATCGTAAAAGGAGTGTTGAGCACAATATCTGCATGAACGATATTTTTAACATGTCGACTTGCGTCCAATAAGTTTATAGGTCGAGTAGATTTCTTAAAATCCCCACCACGAATACCACCAATAATAAGCAGCGTTATTATCAAGAATCCAACTGTAGAAAACCCAAAGTAATGGAGCTTTTTGTTGGTCTCGAAACTTGTATTTTAATTCTCTTATACAAGAAAACCCAAAGTGCTGAAAAAAGAATAAATAAGGCAGCAACATGCCAATAATCAACCATAAAACTAAAAAAAAGCACCTTTTTGTTCGTTTCGTGTTTTATAACTTCGAGTGCAACAATTGTAGTTCGAGCAAACGTGTATTTGTAGTAAATAAAATCAATAAAATTCGTGGCATAAGCTACTAAATTCGTAGTAAAGTAAAGGTAAAAAAGAATTTTTTGATACCCTGCATCAGTATTTTTATAAAAGGGCACTATCGATAACAGAATAAAAAGAAGGTTTACATATAAAATTGCCGTAGTATCAAAGGCTAAGCCATAATAACAAAGGGAAAGAAAATCAGAAACAGAATCGACTCTCAACAACTCAGCGTTATAAAGATAAAAAAGAATTCGTGCAACAAAATAAAAAACATAAGCTAATAACAACCTATAAAACAAGACTTTGTACTCATTAAGACGCAAGTGTTTGTGCATTTTATAAAAATTAGTTAAACTTCGCAAAGTTATTACAATTAATCGATTAGAAATTGTTAAAAGAAATCAAAAAACAGTAAAGTTTTTGATGCCTAAGTAAGTCGAAAGTTTTAATATCATAAAGCCAAACGAATGCATCGTGATAAAAACTACTTATAATCAAAGACTTATATCATTTTATCAGATTTCAAAATGCGACATTGTACCATAGCTATCACTTATACTTCAAATAAATAAACCGTCTTAGAGATTGCTTTACAAGCAATTATTTCTTAATTTGCCCTAAATTAATATTTTTCCAAATGGCTAAAATCACCCGATTATTTGAGTTTCCCTATTTTCAATTAGAGCATTATACTATTCCAGATGCGTTGGTTACTAAATATAATGGTGTTTGGCAAAAAACATCTACCGAAGAATATATTAAAAAAGCCAATACTATTTCGAGAGCTTTGCTAAGAATGGGAATTGAAAAAGACCAAAAAATTGCCATCATTTCCTCGAATAACAGAACCGAATGGAATATTATAGATATTGGAATTTTGCAAACAGGAGCGCAAAATGTTCCTATCTATCCCACAATTTCTGAGACGGATTACGAATACATATTAAATCATTCTGGCGCTATTTACTGTTTTATTTCGGATGAAGAAATATTACAAAAAGTAAATTTGATAAAAGATAATGTCCCCCATTTAAAAGAGATATTCTCTTTTGACGAGATTGACGGCTGCAAAAACTGGACTGAATTACTTGCTCTTGGCGAAGATCAAAGCAATCAAAACCTTGTTGAAGAAAGAAAAAACAATGTAAAAACAGACGATTTAGCCACCATCATTTATACTTCTGGAACAACGGGAAAACCAAAAGGAGTGATGCTTTCGCACCAAAATATCGTTTCGAATGTTTTAGCCAGTTCATCAAGAATCCCTTTCGAAAAAGGGAAAAGTCGTGGGATGAGTTTTTTACCTGTTTGCCATATTTTTGAAAGAATGATTTTGTATTTGTACCAATATTACGGTGTGGCGATTTATTTTGGAGAATCCATAGATAAAATTGGGGACAATATCAATGAAGTAAAACCAACCGTAATATCAGCAGTTCCAAGGCTTATCGAAAAAGTTTACGACAAAATTTATTCAAAAGGCTTGAGTCTTTCTGGCATTAAACGAAAAATGTTTTTTTGGGCAGTTGATCTAGGATTACAATATGAACCTTATAAAGTCAATGGCTTTTGGTATGAATTGCAATTAAAAATCGCACGACAGCTCATCTTCAATAAATGGAAAGCAGCCTTGGGCGGAAATTTAGACTTGATTGTTTCAGGCAGCGCAGCTTTGCAACCAAGACTTATCCGAATATTCGCGGCCGCAGGAATTCCAGTAATGGAAGGCTATGGTTTAACCGAAACTTCGCCTGTAATCGCTGTAAATGACCGGAGAAATCATGGATTCAAAGTGGGAACCGTTGGAAAAGTAATCGAAAATGTAGTAGTAAAAATTGCCGAAGACGGAGAAATCCTTTGCAAAGGACCAAACATCATGTTGGGCTATTACAAAGATGAAGCGTTGACAAAAGAAGCCATTACAGACGGTTATTTTCACACGGGAGATATTGGGGAAATTGACAATGAAGGTTTCCTTAAAATCACAGACCGCAAAAAAGAAATGTTTAAAACCTCTGGAGGAAAGTATATTTCGCCTCAATTAATAGAAAACACAATGAAACAATCCCGTTTCATCGAACAAATTATGGTTATTGGCGACGGACAAAAAATGCCCGCAGCCTTTATTCAACCTAACTTTGATTTTGTGAGAGAATGGGAAAGAATTCATGGCATTAGCGTTGATAAAACCAACGAGGAAATGATTAAAAACCCTAAAGTTATCGCACGAATTCAAGAAGAAGTAACTAGTTTGAATGAGAAATTTGGAAATTGGGAAAAAATTAAACGTTTTGAACTAACCCCTGACGTGTGGTCTGTTGCTGGAGGCGAACTCACACCCACCTTAAAACTAAAGCGAAAAATAGTAATGCAGAAGTACATTGATTTATTCCATAAAATCTACGATTAGACTTCTGAAGGCAAAAAAGTGTAACTTTATTTAATCATTTACAAACTAAGTAAGTCGAAAGTTTTAATGTCATAAAGTCAAACGAATGAATAGTAATAAAATCTGTTCATAATCAAAGATTTATGTTATTTTATTAGATTTCAAAATAAGACATCATACCATAGCTATCACTTATATTTTTGATTAGACTAATAAAGTTTTTAAAAGAGGTTGACAATGGTAGTTTTACAAAATCGAAACCCTAAATTTTACAAAGTTAGCGAACTTTATTGGAGGGTACTGAAAAAGTCTTTTTTCGAATAAATTGATAAATAAAAGGAGTAGAAAGCTTAGGATTTCTACTCCTTTTTTGGTATATTTAGCTGTAATTATAAGGTTTTTTACATGTTAGTACAGCAACAAACAATACAGTTCAGCGAGCATTCCTCGTTATATGATTTAATTATTCCAAGGAATAATCTTTTGAGAAAAATTAACGATTTGATAGACTTTTCATTTATCTACGATGAGTTGTTAAATAAATACTGCACCAATAATGGACGTATGGCAGAAAGTCCCGTTCGTATGTTCAAGTATTTGCTTCTTAAAACAATTTACACCGTTTCCGATGTTGATGTAGTGGAACGTTCGCGTTACGATATGTCCTTTAAATATTTTTTGGATATGAATCCAGAAGACGATGTTATTAATCCGAGTTCGTTGACCAAATTCAGAAAACTACGTTTGAAAGACACCGACTTGTTAAATCTGTTGATAAACAAAACGGTAACCATAGCTATTGAAAAAGGCATCATCCGTTCTAAGTCTATTATTGTTGATGCCACACATACTTTATCAAGATCTAATCCGTTTTTAGCCATCGATGTATTGAGAGAACGCTCCAAGTTACTTCGAAAAACAGTATACACCTTTGACGACCAATTCAAAGAACGTATGCCCAAAAAAAATACCGACAATGATTTAGAAAAGGAGCTGGCTTATTGCAAAGAGTTAGAAAAACGCATAGAAAATGAGCCGTCTATAAGTTCAATACCCGCTGTGAAGGAAAAATTAAATCTGCTAAAAGAAACCGTAGAAGACACTCAAGAAAATTTAACCCTATCCAAAGATACCGATGCAAAAATAGGTCATAAATCTGCCGAGAGTTCCTTTTTTGGCTACAAAACTCATTTGGCTATGACCGAAGAGCGCATCATTACCGCGGCTGTAGTTACATCTGGAGAAAAAGGCGATGGTCCAGAATTACCTAAACTTTTAGAAATCAGTCAAGAAAACGGAGTTGATGTAGATACCATTATTGGCGACGGAGCTTATTCTGGAAAAGAGAATCTTAAAATTACAACTGAACAAAACATAAAAATAGTAGCGCGTCTAAATCCATCTATAACCCAAGGCTTTAGGAAAGATGAAGATAAATTTGATTACAATAAAGATGCCGATAGGTTTGTTTGCCCAGCAGGGCATTTAGCAATACGAAAAGCGCGCCAAGGCACTAAAGATGTCGGGGTAAATCAAGTAGATACTTACTATTTTGATGTCGAAAAATGCAAGCATTGCCCTTTAAAGGAAGGTTGTTATAAAGATGGAGCCAAGACAAAAACGTATTCGGTATCCATAAAATCAGAATTGCATCAAGACCAAATGGCTTTTCAAGAAACAGAATATTACAAAGAAAAAGCAAAACATCGATACAAGATAGAAGCTAAAAATAGCGAGTTAAAAAATATACACGGTTATGATAGAGCAATATCATACGGTATTACCAATATGCAAATGCAAGGTGCAATAGCAATTTTTACAGTCAACTTAAAAAGAATACTCAAATTAATGTAGAAAATGTAATCTACACGTGCATTTTACCAAATGAACCTGTATAAGTCAAAAACAGACACATACAATCAACAATAAAAAACAGTTACAAAAATAAAACCGCTTATAACGGATGCTTAAAATCCTGTTATAAGCGGTTTTTTAATATCTAAAAAAGAACGTTGATCAAAATAAGTGATGTTTTTCAGTACCCTCCTTTATTGTAGACCTTTTTTTATAAATTTTATTAACATTTTGAATGACAAATAGTTAACAATTTTTTAGTTTGCAATCATCACATATTCAATATTTTAATACTTTTATTGGATAAACCAATAAAATCAAAAAATTATGAATGCAAAAAATTTTTTAGTTTCAGGTATTGTAGGTGGTATTGTTGATTATCTACTGGGATGGTTATTTTATGGAATTATTTTTAAAGAGCAATTTCCTGTTACAGGGGAAATGAATTTAACGATGATTGCTTTGGGCAGCTTAACATTAGGACTGTTTATGGCCTACATTTTGCCAAATGGGCACAAATTTCAACTTTGAAAACAGGTTTACAGGCTGGAGCTGTCATTGGATTATTTCTCGCCTTATATTATGATTTTTTTGCAAGTGCAATGAAAGCAACTGCTGATATTAATTGGCAAATGATTGGACTCGATATTATTCTTACCATAGTCATGTCGGCTCTTGTTGGAGCAACCATTGCTGGAGTAAATGCGAAAATGAAATAGAAACTTTATTACCTCATAAGGAGGCTGTCCTAAAAGTTTTAGACAGCCTCTTTTTTTATCAATTACACCCAATCTTACCTTAATTTACCATACAGCTCAATGTCCTAGGACATAAAAATTAAAATATTATTTCGTAATTAAGTGATAGCTATGCAATAATGTCGCATTTTAAAATCTGGTAAAACGACATAAGTATTTGATTATAAATAGATTTTATCACTATTCATTCGTTTGACTTTATGACATTAAAGCTTTCAACTTACTTATTTACTTCTAGCAAAAACATTTGTTCCTCATAAAGGTTAGCACAAAATTACCCTTAATTCCGTTTCGCAGTTGCTTATTCATCGTTACTATCGATCCCAGCCCGCTCTTTTATTTTTTTAGCTGATAGCAATTGTTTCTTAACCCAAAAAGAAAAAAATTATTATGCATGCATAGTATTTTTTTTTGTATATTTGAAATCAATTGATTTTTCTTTTCAAGAATTAGAACCTTTTAAAAAAGAACTTTATACCAATCGGGTTTAAAATAGTCTCTATATGAAAAACAAAACAATAGACTACATCCTTCGATCGACATGGCAAGCTGTCTCCAGAATGTATAATGAAGAAGCTACAAAATATGGTGCTTCTATGGCAACTGGTTTTGCTTTATTAAGCATTGACAAAGAGAATGGCACCCCATCGACTACACTAGCTTCTAGATTAGGAATGGAAGCCACGAGCCTAACCAGAACACTAAAGTGCATGGAAGAAAAAGGCTTAATTATTCGGAAAAAAAATCCTTATGATGGTCGTGGTGTATTGATTTATTTGACCGAATTTGGAAAAGAAAAAAGAGAATTATCAAAAAACACCGTCGTTAAATTCAACGAAACTTTGAAGCAGCATATCCCTGAAGAAAAACTCCAACATTTTATAGAAGTCTCTGAAATTATCAATGAATTGATTACCGAAAAAAAAATATTTTAATAACGGTCTACTGCTTAAATCTTTTCATGCCGAAACAGGATAAGTAATTTGTTGAATCACGAATGAAAACATAAGAAACAAAATTCAACGTCTCTAAAAAAATAATAGTATCTACATTATGAAACGATCCATCAAAAAAGTTGCGATAATCGGTTCGGGAATTATGGGTTCAGGAATTGCTTGTCATTTTGCCAATATTGGAGTCGAAGTATTGCTTTTGGACATTATTCCAAATGAACTCAGCGATACAGAAGCCAAGAAAGGACTGACATTAGAGAGCACGATAGTTCGCAACCGCTTGGTAAATGAGCATTTAACTAATTCTCTAAAATCGAAACCCTCTCCTATCTACCATCAAAAATTTATTAGTCGGATTACCACTGGAAATACAACCGATGATATGGCGAAAATTGCCAATGTAGATTGGATTATTGAGGTTGTTGTAGAGCGTTTAGATATAAAAAAATAGTGTTTGAACAAATCGAAAAATACCGCAAACCGGGAACATTGATTACTTCAAACACATCTGGAATCCCCATCCATTTTATGAGCGAAGGAAGGTCTGAAGATTTTCAGAAACACTTTTGTGTAACACATTTTTTTAATCCTGCTCGCTATTTAAAATTATTCGAAATTATTCCGGGGACACAAACTTCAACTGAAGTTTTAGACTTTCTTGCTATGTACGGAGAAAAATTCTTGGGCAAAACTTCGGTTATTGCCAAAGATACTCCTGCTTTTATTGGAAACAGAATTGGAATTTTTGGAATCCAAAGCTTGTTTCACTTAGTTAAAGAACTAGGATTGACCATTGAAGAAGTCGATAAATTGACTGGACCAGTTATTGGTCGCCCAAAATCGGCGACTTTCAGAACGGTCGATTTGGTAGGTTTAGACACTTTGGTTCACGTTGCCAATGGGATTTATGAAAACTGCCCTGACGATGAGCAACATGAACTGTTCAAATTACCAGATTTCATCAACAAAATGATGGAAAACAAATGGCTTGGAAGCAAAACAGGACAAGGTTTTTATAAAAAAACAGACAAAGATATTCTGTCTCTAGATTTAAACACTTTAGAATATCGTGCGGCTAAAAAAGCTTCATTTCCCACTTTGGAACTAACAAAAAACATTGATAAACCCATTAATCGTTTTAAAGTTCTAGTAAAAGGATCTGATAAGGCAGGGGAATTTTATAGACGGAGTTTTGCTGAAATCTTCGCTTATGCTTCGAATAGAATTCCTGAAATATCGGATGAATTATACAAAATAGACGACGCCATGAAGGCTGGTTTTGGCTGGGAAAATGGCCCTTTCGAAATTTGGGATGCCATTGGTGTAGCCAATGGAATCGAAATCATGAAAGCCCAAGGATTAACTCCTGCAAATTGGGTTATTGATATGTTAGCGTCTGGAAATTCGAGTTTTTATACCGTAAAAGAAGGCGCAACTTATTTTTATACTATTCCAAATAAAATACAGCCGAGCGGTAGCGAACAGCCAAAGCAAACCAAAGTTCCAGGACAAGAGGCATTTATCCTCCTGAATAACATTCGCGAAAGCAAAAAAGTGTGGAGCAATAGTGGGGCCATTATCCAAGATTTAGGAGATGGAATTTTGAATTTAGAATTTCAATCGAAAATGAATACCATTGGTGGCGACGTTTTACAGGCTATTAACAAAGCCATTGATTTATCTGAAAAAGAATACCAAGGGTTGGTCATTGGAAACCAAGGAGCTAATTTCTCTGTGGGAGCCAATATTGGAATGCTATTTATGATGGCGGTCGAACAAGAATACGAAGAGCTAAATATCGCTATCAAGATGTTTCAAGACACGATGATGCGGGTGCGTTATTCTGGAATCCCTGTAATAGTCGCACCTCATGGGATGACTTTGGGTGGAGGCTGCGAAATGAGTATGCACGCCGATAAGGTAGTTGCTGCTGCAGAAACATACATTGGATTAGTCGAATTTGGAGTTGGTCTAATTCCTGGAGGCGGCGGGTCGAAAGAGATGACATTGAGAGCTTCCGATTTATTTCGTAAAAATGACGTAGAATTAAATGTTTTACAAGAATATTTCTTAGCCGTGGCTATGGCCAAAGTATCCACTTCGGCTTATGAGGCCTTTGATTTAGGAGTTTTACAACACGGGAAGGATGTTGTGGTTGTTAATAAAGATCGTCAAATTGCCGAAGCCAAAAAACACGCTTTACTACTAGCTGAAGCCGGCTATACTCAACCAATTCGCAGAAATGATATTAAAGTCTTAGGCAAACAAGCTTTGGGAATGTTCTTAGTGGGAACCGACCAAATGAAGGCTGGGAAATACATCTCGGACCACGATAAAAAAATTGCCAACAAACTGGCTTATGTGATGGCTGGAGGCGATTTATCCGAACCAACATTGGTATCCGAACAATATTTATTGGATATGGAAAGAGAAGCTTTTTGAGTTTATGCACTGAAAGAAAAACATTGGAACGCATCCAATTTATGTTAACCAAAGGAAAACCGTTGAGAAATTAATGCCCTCGTAGAGGTCAACTGTTTGTAGAAAAATGAAATAATTTTGGTTTTAGCTCCGTAGGAGCGACCTGTTTAAAAACAAATTTATGGCAAATACCTATTCACAAATTTACATCCAAATTGTTTTTGCTGTTAAAGGGAGAGAAAACCTAATTAAAAATGAAAACCGTGAAGAATTACATAAATTCATTACAGGTATTGTTTCCAATAGAGAACAAAAACTATTAGCCATTTTTGCAATGCCAGACCACGTTCATATTCTGGTAGGAATGAAACCAAACATTGCGCTATCAGATTTGGTAAGAGATATAAAAGCGGGTTCATCAAAATTTATTAATGATAGCAAATGGGTCAATGGAAAATTCAATTGGCAAGAAGGTTATGGAGGATTTTCCTATTCAAAAAGTCATCTCGATAATGTGATAAAATATATTTTAAATCAAGAAGAACATCACAAAAAACAAACATTTAAAGAAGAATATCATTCGTTTTTAGAAAAATTTAAAATTGAGTATGATGAAAAATATTTGTTTGAATGGATTGAATAACAAACAGGTCGCTCCTACGGAGCTTCTCAACAAACACGCAATAAATGCTACAAACAGAAAGCCTCTACGAGGCAAGTTATAGTAGAAATAAATTAATTTTATAAATGTATATTTATTCAAAATCAAAAATTCTAATAAAATATTGTTTTAAAAGGCCTCGTAGAGGTCAACTGTTTGTAGAAAACATAATTTAAAAATCAATTTAGCTCCGTAGGAGCGACCTAATAAAAAAATGATTTTATGAATATAATACCAATATTGAATTGAAAAAAAAACAGGTCGCTCCTACGGAGCTTCTCAACAAACACGCAATAAATACTACAAACAGAAAGCCTCTACGAGGCAATTAAAAATGAAGAAAATAAAAGAATATAGATTAGAAATTGTGAAATTATTCGACTGTTAATTTGCTTGTATTATCTCGTACCATTTTTAAACAATTTTTTATTCGATAATAATAATCCTGATATAAAAAAACAACAGAAAATTCTATGACTTTGATATAAAAAATAATTATGAAAACAGCCTATATAGTAAAAGCATACCGAACTGCCGTTGGAAAAGCACCAAAAGGCGTCTTTAGATTCAAACGTCCTGATGAATTGGCAGCCGAAATTATCCAATTTATGATGAATGAATTGCCAGATTTCGACAAAACACGCATCGATGACGTGATGGTGGGAAACGCCATGCCCGAAGCAGAGCAAGGACTGAATATGGGTCGATTAATTTCTCTGATGGGATTGAAAATTGAAGACATTCCCGGTGTAACAGTCAATAGATATTGCGCCTCAGGATTAGAAACTATTGGAATGGCAACAGCCAAAATTCAATCCGGAATGGCCAATTGTATTATTGCCGGAGGAGCCGAAAGTATGAGTTTTATTCCGATGGGTGGCTACAAACCAACACCAGATTATGCCCTCGCAGCAGCCGGACACGAAGATTATTATTGGGGAATGGGATTAACTGCTGAAGCGGTTGCAAACCAATACAACATTTCGAGAGCTGACCAAGATGAGTTCGCTTTTCAATCCCATAGAAAAGCCTTGAAAGCACAAGCTGATGGCAAATTTGACAAACAAATTGTTCCAATTACTATTGAGCAAACATTCATTAATGAAAATGGCAAAAAAGAAACCAAATCTTATATTGTCAATCAAGATGAAGGCCCAAGAGCAGGAACGTCGATAGAAGCATTGGCTGGATTAAAGCCTGTTTTCGCTGCCGATGGAAGTGTAACGGCTGGAAATTCTTCGCAAATGAGTGATGGCGCTGCTTTCGTTTTGATCATGAGCGAAGAAATGGTAAAGGAATTAAACCTCACTCCTATTGCACGTTTAGTAAACTTTGCTTCGGCAGGAGTTGAACCTAGAATCATGGGAATTGGCCCCGTAAAAGCAATACCAAAAGCATTGAAACAAGCTGGATTACAGCTAAACGATATTGAGTTAATTGAATTAAACGAAGCTTTTGCATCCCAATCATTAGCCGTTATACGCGAGTTAGATTTAAATCCTGAAATCGTCAATGTAAATGGTGGGGCAATTGCTCTAGGACATCCTCTAGGTTGTACTGGCGCAAAATTATCTGTTCAATTATTCGACGAGATGAAGCGTAGAGGAAATAAATACGGCATGGTAACTATGTGCGTGGGGACAGGACAAGGAAGTGCGGGGATATTTGAATTAATTTAGAAGTCCCTAACCCTCAAAGGGGGAATTACAATGTTTACCAACAAAAATTAAATTTACAAGTTCATTAAAAAAGATTAATCACATCTTTAACTGTATTCTGGTTAAAGAATTTAAAAACCTACTTACCCCTAGTAGGAATTCCCCTTTCGGGGGTTAGGGGGCTGATTATGGACAACAAAACACGCGGTGGTCAATTCATCGTAAAAGAAACAAAATGTGAAGACATCTTCACGCCAGAAGATTTCAACGAAGAGCAACTAATGATGCGTGACTCTGTTAAGGAATTTGTAGACAAGGAAATTTGGCCTAACAAAAGCCGTTTCGAGCAAAAAGACTATGCTTTAACTGAAGAAACGATGCAAAAAGCTGGTAATTTAGGTTTTCTAAGCGTATCCGTCCCGGAAGCCTATGGAGGAATGGGAATGGGATTTGTCAATACTGTTTTAGTTTGCGATTATATTTCGGGAGCAACAGGCTCATTTTCAACAGCCTTTGGAGCACATACCGGAATTGGCACAATGCCAATTACATTATACGGAACCGAAGAGCAAAAACAAAAATACGTGCCAAAATTAGCTTCTGGAGAGTGGTTTGGGGCTTATTGCCTCACAGAACCAGGTGCTGGATCAGATGCCAACTCAGGAAAAACAAAAGCAGTTTTATCCGAGGATGGAAAATATTATAGCATTACTGGAGGAAAAATGTGGATTTCTAATGCTGGTTTTTGTTCCTTGTTTATCGTTTTTGCTCGCATTGAAGATGATAAAAACATTACTGGTTTCATTGTCGAAAATGACCCAAGTAATGGAATTACAATGGGCGAAGAAGAGCATAAATTAGGAATTAGATCCTCTTCTACTCGCCAAGTTTTCTTTTCAGACACCAAAGTTCCCATTGAAAATATGCTTTCCGAAAGAGGAAACGGTTTCAAAATTGCAATGAACGCATTAAATGTTGGACGTATCAAATTGGCAGCAGCTTGTTTAGATGCGCAACGCAGAATAACCACAAAAGCCATAAAATATGCTAACGAAAGAGTTCAATTCAATACTCCAATCTCACAATTTGGTGCGATTCGTTTGAAATTAGCCGAAATGGCGACTTCCTGTTATGCTGGAGAAAGTGCCACTTACAGAGCAGCAAAAGACATCGAAGATAGAATTACAATTCGTGAAGCAGAAGGAGCTTCTCATCAAGAAGCGGAATTGAAAGGGGTAGAAGAATTTGCCATTGAATGCTCCATTTTAAAAGTAGCAGTTTCTGAGGACATTCAAAATTGTACCGATGAAGGAATTCAAATTTTTGGTGGAATGGGATTTTCAGAAGATACCCCTATGGAAAGTGCTTGGCGTGATGCTAGAATTGCCCGTATTTATGAAGGTACAAACGAAATTAACCGAATGCTTTCAGTAGGAATGTTAATCAAAAAAGCCTTTAAAGGTCACGTAGATTTAATTGGTCCAGCCACAAAAGTTCAAGAAGAATTAATGGGTATTCCGTCCTTTGACACCCCCGACTATTCCGAATTATTTGCCGAAGAGAAAGAAATGATTGGAAAATTAAAAAAAGCCTTTCTCATGGTTGCTGGCGGTGCAGTTCAAAAATATGGTCCAGACTTAGAGGCACACCAACAATTGCTAATGGCATCGGCAGATATATTAATCGAAATCTACATGGCCGAATCTACCCTATTGAGAACAGAAAAGTTGGCAAAAAAAGAAGGCGAAGCTAAAGTACAAGAACAAATTGCAATGGCAAAATTGTACTTGTATAAAGCGGTTGACGTTGTCACTCAAAAAGGAAAAGAAAGTGTCATTTCCTTTGCTCAAGGCGATGAGCAACGCATGATGTTAATGGGTTTACGCCGTTTTACAAAGTATACCAATATGCCAAACATTATAGACATAAGAGAGCTAATTACAACAAAATTAGTAACTGAAAACGAATATTGTTTTTAGACTTTATACCAAAATATAGACATTTTATAATGACACAAATAAGCAAATTAGTGAACTTTCGATTTAATTAGCCCAACCAACCATCACGATCCAAACTTCGGTACTGAATAGCCTCGGCAATATGAGAAGAAATAACTTTTGGAGCTGCTTCTAAATCAGCGATTGTTCTGGCTACTTTCAGGATTCTATCATAAGCTCGAGCCGAGAGATTCAGTCGCTCCATTGCGTTTTTAAGTAATTCTTTAGAAGCATCATCAAGAGCACAATATTCTCGAATGTGTTTCGTATTCATTTGCGCATTATAATGAATGTTTTCCATTTGCAAAAACCGCTCTGTTTGAATTTCTCTGGCAGCGGTTACCCGTTTCCGAATTTCGACGCTACTTTCTGCTTTTTGATCCTCCGATAATTTTTCGAAAGGAACTGGAGTGACTTCAATATGAATGTCGATCCTGTCTAATAAAGGTCCTGAAATCTTGCTCAAATAACGTTGCATTTCGTGTGGCGAAGAAGTTTGTGGCGCATCTGGATCATTAAAAAATCCACTTGGACTTGGATTCATGCTGGCAACCAACATAAATGACGATGGATAAGTAACGGTAAACTTGGCTCTCGAAATCGTCACTTCCCTATCTTCTAGCGGTTGACGCATCACTTCGAGAACGTCTCGCTTAAATTCTGGCAATTCATCTAAAAATAAAACGCCATTGTGCGCCATCGAAATTTCTCCAGGTTGCGGATAACTTCCTCCGCCTACCAATGCCACATTCGAAATCGTATGATGTGGACTTCGAAATGGTCTTTGATTCATCAATCCAGCCTCTTTTAGTTTTCCTGCTACACTATGAATTTTAGTGGTTTCGAGTGCCTCACGCAAAGTCATTGGCGGTAAAATACTGGGCAAACGCTTGGCGAGCATCGTTTTTCCTGCTCCTGGTGGACCTATGAGAATAATATTATGTCCTCCGGCTGCCGCAATTTCCATACATCGTTTGATGCTCTCCTGCCCTTTTACATCACTAAAATCAAACTCAGGAAAATCTAAGGTTTTATAAAACTCTGCTCTTGTATCAATAATTGTAGGTTCCAATGTCCCTTTTCCTTCTAGAAAATCAATCACTTCTTGAATATTTTCGACACCATAAACATCTAAACCTGCAACAATTGCAGCCTCTTTCACATTTTGAATTGGCAGAAAAAAACCTTTAAACCCCTCCTCTTTTGCTTTTATGGCAATGGGCAAAGCACCGCGAATAGGCTGCAAACCGCCATCTAACGAGAGTTCTCCCATAATAACATATTGATCAATTGCATCCGCTTTATTTGTGAAGAAGCTACGAGAATACCAATTGCTAATGTCAAATCATAAGCCGAACCTTCTTTTCTCAAATCGGCGGGAGCCATATTAATTGTAATCTTTTTTCCAGGCATCGAATAGCCATTATTTTTGAGTGCAGCCGCAATTCTATAACTGCTTTCCTTAATGGCATTGTCTGGTAAACCCACCAAATGGTATCCGATTCCTTTGTCGATATTTACCTCCACCGTTATTGTTGTAGCCTCGACCCCAAAAACGGCACTTCCAAAAACTTTTACTAACATACTGATTTATTAGATTTTAAAAATATAGAAAACATTTCAATAAATCATCTATTTGGCAAAAACATTTGCAATACATGATTTCTTTATTTAAACCGTTGGCAGATTACAAAATCTATTTTATGCATCACAAATGTTAAATTATAACAATTATAATGAAAAGTGTGACACTTTCGATACTTTCGTAATCTAATTAATTTTATCTACAAATGAACCGAATTCTTTTTCTTCTTTTTTTGGGAATTTTTATTCCAAAAATAAATGCCCAAGATTATTTTCCAAACAACGAAAGTGTTCAAAATAAAAACAGCAATTATGTCGTTTTTACGAATGCCAAGATTTATGTTACACCAACACAAATCATAAAAAAAGGCAGTTTACTTATTCAAAACGGCAAAGTTGTTCGAGCTGGAAACAAGCTTTCTATTCCTAAAAACTGTATAACCATAAATCTCGAAGGAAAATCAATTTACCCATCGTTTATTGATATTTACACCGATTTTGGAATTGAAAAACCAAAAAGCAGTTCTAATTCTGGCGGAGAATTATTGTATGATACCAAACGAGAAGGCTATTATTGGAATGAAAATATTCGTCCAGAAGTTAATGCATACGAGAATTTCAAGTACGACCAATCAAAAGCCGAAACCTTACTTAAAATAGGTTTTGGAGTCGTAGGAACACACGTTCAAGACGGAATTTCTCGTGGAACGGGAGCTTTGATTGCACTAAATAACAGTGATAAAAGCACTAGATTATTATCGAATAAAATTACAAATCATTTCGGGTTTACGAGAAGCGTAACAACAAATCAGGCATATCCAAGTTCTTTGATGGGAATGATGGCTTTGCTGCGCCAAATGTATTTAGATCAAAATTGGTACAAAAACGGAAATTCAAAAACTAAGGATTTATCATTAGAAGCCTTAACTAATAATGAAAAATTAGTCCAAATTTTTACAACCGAAGACAAACTCAACAGTTTAAGAGCCTCTAAAATTGGAAAAGAATTTGGAATAAATTACGTATTGAAAGGCTCAGGAAATGAATTCGAAAGGATAGAAGAAATCAAGAATACAAATTCAAAATTCATCATTCCAATTAATTTTCCTGAAGCCTACGATGTTTCAAATCCGTATCAAGCGGATCAAATGAGTTTAAACGATTTGCGCTTTTGGAACCAAGCGCCTACAAACCTTAAAATATTATCCGAAAATAATATTGTATTTGCTTTGACAACCGATAAATTAAAAAAGCTGGAGGATTTTAGAACCAATCTTTTAAAGGCAATAAAATATGGTTTTGATAAAACCAAAGCCTTGGAAGCATTAACAACCATACCGGCTTCTATCCTTGGAAAAAGTGACGAAATTGGAAGTTTAAAAGAAGGAAGTGATGCCAATTTTGTGATTACGTCTGGAGAAATTTTTGACGAAAAAACCCTTTTATATGAAAACTGGGTACAAGGAAACAAATTTGTTGTCAATGACATGAGTTTAAAAGACATCCGTGGAAATTATGATTTAACCATCGAAAATGATGCGTATAAGTTAAAAATTGAGGGCGAAATAGCCGATGTAAAAGCTGAAATAACAACAGCTGATGCAAAAAAAAGTAATTTCTAAACTTTCGGTTACCAACAATTGGATTACGGCATTGGTAAAATCAAAAGACACCATTAATGCTAATTTTATTCGATTATCTGGTTTTATCGAAAACACTCAAAACCTTTCAGGAAAAGCAGTTTTGCCTAATGGAAACGAAGTAAAATGGTCAGCCATCAAAACTTCGCCATTTGTTGTTGTCAAAGACACTATACAACCCGAAAAACCAAATGCAATTGTTCCTGTCACTTTCCCTAATATTGCTTTTGGAAATGCTCAAAAACCAGTACAACAAACATTACTTTTCAAGAATGCTACGGTTTGGACTAATGAAAAAGAAGGGATTCTTCAGGAAACGGATGTTTTAATCAAGAACGGAAAAATTGCTGCTATCGGGAAAAACATAACCGATGCTTCTGCCACAAGTATTGATGCAAAAGGGAAGCATCTAACTAGCGGAATTATTGATGAACATTCTCATATTGCCATTTCAAACGGAGTAAACGAAAGCGGTCACAATTCGAGTGCAGAAGTTACCATTCAAGATGTAGTCAATTCTGAAGACATTAATATTTATCGGGATTTGGCTGGCGGCGTTACCACTTCGCAGCTATTACACGGCTCGGCAAACCCTATTGGGGGTCGTTCGGCAATTGTAAAATGGAAATGGGGATTATCTCCAGAGGAATTATTATATAAAAACCAACCCAAATTCATCAAATTTGCTTTGGGCGAAAATGTAAAACAGGCCAATTGGGGAATTGTAAATCCAACGCGTTTTCCGCAAACCCGAATGGGTGTCGAACAGGTTTTTACCGATTATTTTCAACGTGCCAAAGAATATGATGAAGCTTGGAAAAAATACAATTCAACGCCTAAAAAAGACAAGAGCAAGGCACCAAGAATTGATCTAGAATTGCAAACCATAGCCGAGATTCTAAACAAGGAACGGTTTATTAGTTGCCATTCTTATGTGCAATCCGAAATTTTAATGTTGATGAATGTTGCCGAAAAATTCAATTTTAGAGTAAACACTTTTACTCATATTCTCGAAGGATATAAAGTGGCTGATAAAATGAAAGAACACGGAGTTGGCGCATCTACTTTCTCTGATTGGTGGGCTTATAAATTTGAAGTAAATGACGCAATCCCATATAATGGAGCCATTATGCATAACCAAGGTGTTGTTGTAGCGTTCAATTCTGATGATGCTGAAATGTCAAGAAGATTAAACCAAGAAGCCGCAAAAGCAGTAAAATACGGCAATATTTCAGAAGAGGAAGCTTGGAAATTTGTAACCTTAAATCCTGCTAAATTATTACACATCGACGACAAAGTGGGAAGTATAAAAGTAGGAAAAGATGCTGATATTGTGCTTTGGAATAATAATCCCTTATCTATTTATGCAAAAGCCGAAAAAACAATTATCGAAGGTGTAGTTTATTTTGACATTCAAAAAGATGAAGCGCAAAGACTGGCTGTTACCAATGAAAGAAACGAACTCATTAGCCAGTTGTTGAAAGAAAAAAATAAAGGAATGATTACGCAAGAGCCAAAGAAAAAGGAAAAAAAAGAATACCACTGTGATACTTTAGAACAATAAAAAATGAAAAAGATATATATAATAATAGCACTAATTGGCTTATCAATAAACACGAAAGCACAACAAACACCATCAAAAAAACAAACAAAATCCGTGTTGATTCTTAATGCCACCGCCCATTTAGGCAACGGCAAACTAATCGAAAATAGTGCCATTGGATTCAAAGATGGGAAAATCACTTTGGTCGCTGATGCAACACTAATAAAACTATCAAACGCTTTTGAAATTACGATTGACGCAACAGGAAAACACGTTTATCCGGGGTTTATTGCGCCCAATTCTACTTTAGGATTAGTCGAAATTGATGCCGTAAAATCCTCAGATGACAAGGAAGAAATTGGAAGTATTAATCCCAATATTCGAAGCATTATTGCCTATGATGCTAATTCTAAAGTGATTGAAACTGTTCGACCAAACGGGATTTTAATGGCGCAAATTACACCTCGTGGCGGAAGAATTTCAGGAACATCATCAATCGTCCAACTTGATGCTTGGAATTGGAAAGAGGCACTAGTAAAAGAAAATGACGGTATTCATCTCGACTTTCCTGTTACATTTTCGAAAAGTGGCTCTTGGTTTGAGCCTGGAACAAGTGCAGCCAATAAAGAATATCAAAAACAAGTAGAAGAAATAACTAGTTTTTTTGCCAACGCAAAAGCTTATCTAGCAGATGTATCAAAAGAAAGAAACCTAATTTTCGAATCAATGAAAGGTTTATTTGACGCGAGTCAGACATTATTTATTCATGCTGATACAGAAAAACAAATTATTGATGCCATTCAGTTTGCCAAAGCAAATGACATCAAAAAAACAGTCATTATTGGAGGATTTGAAGCCTACAAATCAGCTGATTTACTATATAAAAACAATATTGGAGTATTATTGAAACGTGTTCACGATATGCCAGAAAACGAAGATCAAGCTATTGATTTACCATACAAAATGGCAAAAATATTGGCTGATAAAGGCATTGTTGTGGGGCTTGAAAACAGCGGAGACATGGAACGAATGCAAACCCGAAACCTTCCTTTTCTTGCGGGAACTTGTGCAGCCTATGGCTTAAACAAAGAACAAGCCTTGCAATTAATAACCTTAAATACCGCAAAATTCTTAGGAATTGACTCTTTTTGTGGCTCACTAGAAGAAGGAAAAGACGCCACTTTGTTTATTTCAGAAGGAGATGCTTTAGAGATGAGAACTAATAAATTGACCCATGCTTTTATACAAGGAAGAATGATTAATCTTGAAACGCATCAAACGCAACTGTACAATAAATATAAAGAAAAATACAATCAGCAATAACTAAGTAAGTCAAAAGTTTAAATGTCATAAAGTCAAACGAATCAATAGCAATAAAAGTAACTTATAATCAACGATTTATATTTTTTATCCGATTTCAAAATACGACATTATACCATAACTATTATTTAAACCATGTCCCTAAAGTTTATACGTTTGACTGGCAGACCTAAAATCTGCACGGTTGAAACCCCTACTTTTTTACCCTAGATTTCAAGATTAGCAGCTATTAATCTGTGTGAATTTGTGCAATCTCTGGCTGAAAATTTTTAGAAACAGAAAACGAAATGCACTAAAGTCATCGGTTTGAACTATTTTTGTGACCAATAAAAACACCTAGAAGCCGAGCCAGAATCCAAGAAGTATCGAAAAAGTCAAACACAAAGCTACACAAACAAAAATCTGTGCGTCATGAAAATTATTATTAGGACATTCAACCTCCAATTAAAACATCCTTTTACCATTTCTAGAGCATCTCGTACGGTACAACCTTCGTTAATTGTCGAATTACAAAGCGAGGGGTTTTCGGGCTTTGGCGAGGCAACATCAAATCCTTATTATGGAATTACAATTGATTTGATGAAGCATAATTTGGAAAAAATGATCCCATTTATCGAAAGTGTTACGAATGAAACTCCAGAAGAATTTTGGAAAAAAGCCTTTCAATTATTGAAAAATGATAGGTTTACCCTTTGCGCTTTAGACGTAGCTTACCATGATTTATATGCCCAAAAAAGGGGCAAGAAACTATACGAATTATGGGGTTATTCTATCAATAATAATCCTATGACCGATTATACTATTGGCATTGACAGCATCGAAAAAATGGTTTCAAAAATGAAGGAATGGTCTTGGCCCATTTATAAAATTAAATTGGGAACTAAAGAAGATATTGCCATCGTTACCGAATTAAGAAAACACACCGACGCCATTTTTAGGATTGATGCTAATTGTGGATGGACGGTTTCTGAAACCATAAACAATGCTATTACCCTAAAAAAATTAGGTGTCGAATTTTTAGAGCAACCCTTGAAAGCTGACAATTGGGAAGGGCATGCGACAGTTTTTACCCATTCCGTTTTACCAATAATTGCTGACGAAAGCTGTATTATTGAAGAAGATGTTGCAAAATGTTACAATCATTTTCATGGGGTTAACGTGAAATTAGTAAAATGTGGAGGCCTTACTCCAGCAAGAAGAATGATTGCGCAAGCAAAACAATTAGGAATGAAAATAATGGTAGGTTGCATGACAGAATCGACAGTAGGAATAAGTGCTATTGCCCATTTGTTACCGGAGTTAGATTACGTTGATATGGATGGCGGATTATTATTAGCCGAAGATATAGCCACTGGCATAACAATTACTGACGGCATCATCAAATACTCAGAATTAAATGGAACTGGAGTTACCTTAATTTAGTAGAACCAGTAAGGCAGTCCTGATACTCATAAAAAAATGAGCCTTGTCATTTTCAGGTTGGGGTTCTCAAAAGAAAGGCGACGAACCGAGAGCTATGCTCGAACACGTCGTAGCTATAAACAAAAAACCCCAACTTTTACAAGTTGGGGTTTTCAAAAGAAAGGCGACGACATACTCTCCCACATAACTGCAGTACCATCTGCGCAGGCGGGCTTAACTACTCTGTTCGGGATGGGAAGAGGTGAGCCCCGCCGCAATAACCACCTTAAGAGGTTATAATTGCTTTGGGCAATCATTTTGCAATTAAAAATTTTGAATTAAAATTAAAAATTGCAATAATATCTTAACATACTGAGATAAAAAACATAAATTGTTTGCCCTTGTCATTCTGGAAGAATCTAGGATTTAGAAAGGTTCTCCCCGAGCCTTGCGGCTCGGGAAAAGGTGTACATAAGCTTACGGGTTATTAGTACTACTCGACTATGACATTACTGCCTTTACATCTATAGCCTATCAACGTGGTCATCTCCCACGACCCTTAAAAGAAATCTCATCTTGTGGTGGGTTTCGCGCTTATATGCTTTCAGCGCTTATCCCTTCCCAACGTAGCTACTCTGCTATGCTCCTGGCGGAACAACAGATACACTAGAGGTTAGTCCAATTCGGTCCTCTCGTACTAGAATCAGATCCACTCAAATTTCTTGCGCCCACAGTAGATAGAGACCGAACTGTCTCACGACGTTCTGAACCCAGCTCGCGTGCCACTTTAATGGGCGAACAGCCCAACCCTTGGGACCTTCTCCAGCCCCAGGATGTGACGAGCCGACATCGAGGTGCCAAACCCCCCCGTCGATATGAGCTCTTGGGGGAGATCAGCCTGTTATCCCCGGCGTACCTTTTATCCTTTGAGCGATGGCCCTTCCATGCGGAACCACCGGATCACTATGCTCTACTTTCGTACCTGATCGACCTGTATGTCTCTCAGTCAAGCTCCCTTATGCCATTGCACTCTACGCACGGTTACCAAGCGTACTGAGGGAACCTTTAGAAGCCTCCGTTACTCTTTTGGAGGCGACCACCCCAGTCAAACTACCCACCAAGCAATGTCCCCCACAATCGTGGGGTTAGGCCTCAGATAAACAAAGGGTTGTATTTCAACAATGACTCCACAACGCCTAGCGACGCCACTTCACAGTCTCCAACCTATCCTACACATCATTTATCCAAGGTCAATACTAAGCTATAGTAAAGGTGCACAGGGTCTTTTCGTCCCACTGCGGGTAAACGGCATCTTCACCGTTACTACAATTTCACCGAGCTCATGGCTGAGACAGTGTCCAGATCGTTACACCATTCGTGCAGGTCGGAACTTACCCGACAAGGAATTTCGCTACCTTAGGACCGTTATAGTTACGGCCGCCGTTTACTGGGGCTTCAATTCAATGCTTCTCCGAAGATAACATCTCCTCTTAACCTTCCAGCACCGGGCAGGTGTCAGGCCCTATACTTCATCTTACGATTTTGCAGAGCCCTGTGTTTTTGATAAACAGTCGCCTGGACCTCTTCACTGCGGCCAGCATTGCTGCTGGCGACCCTTCTCCCGAAGTTACGGGTCTATTTTGCCTAATTCCTTAGCCATGAATCTCTCGAGCACCTTAGGATTCTCTCCTCGACTACCTGTGTCGGTTTGCGGTACGGGTACTCATAATCTGAAGTTTAGAGGTTTTTCTTGGAAGCCCTTAGGCGCACTATCTCTTTGTCCGAAGACTCCGAGTACTATCGTATTTCCCCAAAAACCGTGGATTTGCCTGCGGTTCTTATAGGTAGGTACTTCAACGAACTATTCCGTCAGTTCGCGGCGCTTTCATCACTCCGTCACCCCATCACAATTATAAGTAGTACGGGAATATTAACCCGTTGGCCATCGACTGTCCCTTTCGGGTTCGCCTTAGGTCCCGACTAACCCACAGCTGATTAGCATAGCTGTGGAAACCTTAGTCTTTCGGTGTGCGGGTTTCTCGCCCGCATTATCGTTACTTATGCCTACATTTTCTTTTCTATCCAGTCCAGCATGCTTTACAACACACCTTCTACCCTGATAGAATGCTCCCCTACCACTTTGTATAAATACAAAATCCATAGCTTCGGTAATATGTTTATGCCCGATTATTATCCATGCTCGTCCGCTCGACTAGTGAGCTGTTACGCACTCTTTAAATGAATGGCTGCTTCCAAGCCAACATCCTAGCTGTCTGGGCAGACAAACCGCGTTCTTTCAACTTAACATATATTTGGGGACCTTAGCTGATGGTCTGGGTTCTTTCCCTCTCGGACTTGGACCTTAGCACCCAAGCCCTCACTGCTGGTAAACATTATATAGCATTCGGAGTTTGTCAGGAATTGGTAGGCGGTGAAGCCCCCGCATCCAATCAGTAGCTCTACCTCTATATAACTTATAACCAACGCTGCACCTAAATGCATTTCGGGGAGTACGAGCTATTTCCGAGTTTGATTGGCCTTTCACCCCTACCCACAGGTCATCCGAAGTCTTTTCAACGACAACCGGTTCGGTCCTCCACTGTGTGTTACCACAGCTTCAACCTGCCCATGGGTAGATCACACGGTTTCGCGTCTAACACTACTGACTAAGCGCTTGCGCGCTTTCATTCCCTAAGAATGAATCTCGCCCTATTCAGACTCGCTTTCGCTACGGATCCGTGGCTTAACCACTTATCCTTGCCAGCAACGTTAACTCGTAGGCTCATTATGCAAAAGGCACGCCGTCACCCCACTAAAGGGCTCCGACCGCTTGTAAGCGTATGGTTTCAGGATCTATTTCACTCCGTTATTCACGGTTCTTTTCACCTTTCCCTCACGGTACTGGTTCACTATCGGTCTCTCAGGAGTATTTAGCCTTAGCGGATGGTCCCGCCAAATTCAGACAGGGTTTCACGTGCCCCGCCCTACTCAGGATACCACTATCGTTATCTTCTATTACTTATACGAGGCTATCACTCTCTATGGCTCTACTTTCCAGTAGATTCTAATTCTATCCGCAACAAATGTCGTGGTCCTACAACCCCAATCTTGCCGTAACAACATTGGTTTGGGCTAATCCGCGTTCGCTCGCCACTACTTACGGAATCACTTTTGTTTTCTTCTCCTCCGCCTACTTAGATGTTTCAGTTCAGCGGGTTTGCCCACCTATCGGTGTACTATGTCTTCAACATAGTGGGTTGCCCCATTCAGGTATTTACGGATCAATTCGTGTGTGCCAATCCCCGTAACTTTTCGCAGCTTATCACGCCTTTCTTCGCCTCTGAGAGCCTAGGCATCCCCCATACGCCCTTATTTTGCTTATTGTACTTTTTCTAGCCATTAGTCAATAGCCATAAGCCACTAGTGCCTATTGCATTTTGCCTTATAACTAAAAAGTGTTCTTTCTACTTTTTAAATATTTTCTTATCTCAATATGTCAATGAACTTTCGTCTAGGCAATAGGCTAAAGTAATTAGGCAATAGTATTAAACTAATGGCTAATGCCTTTTGGCTAATGGCTAAACCAGTGGAGAATAACGGAGTCGAACCGTTGACCTCCTGCGTGCAAGGCAGGCGCTCTAGCCAGCTGAGCTAATCCCCCAATTTAATTATGAATTGTGAATTATGAATTATGAATTGTTGTAATTCTTAAATCTTCAACCCTAGAATTTCCTTTTAATCTGTATATGAACGTTGTTTTTTAATTCGTAATTCATAATTCTGAATTCGTAATTAATGTGTTGTCTCGGACAGACTCGAACTGTCGACCCCTACATTATCAGTGTAGTACTCTAACCAGCTGAGCTACGAGACACTCTTGATTTTAGATTTTTGATTCTAGCATTCTGATTTCTGATTTTAAATCTAAAATCGTTAATCTAATTTCTTAAATCTTAAATCTTGTATTATTTGAACTAACAGCGAGAGTAATTGAATCTTTGGATTCATTCCATTATCATTTTTCGTCTTCTTTCCTGAAAGTGTTGATAAATCAACTAACATTCAGGCTCTAGAAAGGAGGTGTTCCAGCCGCACCTTCCGGTACGGCTACCTTGTTACGACTTAGCCCTAGTTACCAGTTTTACCCTAGGCAGCTCCTTGCGGTCACCGACTTCAGGCACCCCCAGCTTCCATGGCTTGACGGGCGGTGTGTACAAGGCCCGGGAACGTATTCACCGGATCATGGCTGATATCCGATTACTAGCGATTCCAGCTTCACGGAGTCGAGTTGCAGACTCCGATCCGAACTGTGACCGGTTTTGTAGATTCGCTCCTACTCACGTAGTGGCTGCTCTCTGTACCGGCCATTGTAGCACGTGTGTAGCCCAAGGCGTAAGGGCCGTGATGATTTGACGTCATCCCCACCTTCCTCTCAGTTTGCACTGGCAGTCTCGTTAGAGTTCCCGACATGACTCGCTGGCAACTAACAACAGGGGTTGCGCTCGTTATAGGACTTAACCTGACACCTCACGGCACGAGCTGACGACAACCATGCAGCACCTTGTAAATTGTCTTGCGAAAGTTCTGTTTCCAAAACGGTCAATCTACATTTAAGCCTTGGTAAGGTTCCTCGCGTATCATCGAATTAAACCACATGCTCCACCGCTTGTGCGGGCCCCCGTCAATTCCTTTGAGTTTCATTCTTGCGAACGTACTCCCCAGGTGGGATACTTATCACTTTCGCTTAGCCACTGAACTTGCGCCCAACAGCTAGTATCCATCGTTTACGGCGTGGACTACCAGGGTATCTAATCCTGTTCGCTACCCACGCTTTCGTCCATCAGCGTCAATCCATTAGTAGTAACCTGCCTTCGCAATTGGTATTCCATGTAATCTCTAAGCATTTCACCGCTACACTACATATTCTAGTTACTTCCTAATAATTCAAGCCTTACAGTATCAATGGCCGTTTCCCCGTTGAGCGGGGAGATTTCACCACTGACTTATAAGACCGCCTACGAACCCTTTAAACCCAATGATTCCGGATAACGCTTGGATCCTCCGTATTACCGCGGCTGCTGGCACGGAGTTAGCCGATCCTTATTCTTACAGTACCGTCAAGTCTCTACACGTAGAGGTGTTTCTTCCTGTACAAAAGCAGTTTACAATCCATAGGACCGTCATCCTGCACGCGGCATGGCTGGATCAGGCTTGCGCCCATTGTCCAATATTCCTCACTGCTGCCTCCCGTAGGAGTCTGGTCCGTGTCTCAGTACCAGTGTGGGGGATCTCCCTCTCAGGACCCCTACCCATCGTCGCCTTGGTATGCCGTTACCATACCAACTAGCTAATGGGACGCATGCTCATCTTTTGCCGTTGTGACTTTAATATAAAGTTGATGCCAACTCTATATACTATGAGGTATTAATCCAAATTTCTCTGGGCTATCCCTCTGCAAAAGGTAGATTGCATACGCGTTACGCACCCGTGCGCCGGTCTCTAGTTCCGAAGAACTATACCCCTCGACTTGCATGTGTTAAGCCTGCCGCTAGCGTTCATCCTGAGCCAGGATCAAACTCTTCATCGTATATTTTTTGCTTAATAAATTAAGCTAATTATTATTCGACGCAAATTCTAGTGGTTTTTTAAATCTTCCGATTCTCTTACTCTCTTTATTTGTGTTTTAAGATTTCTCTTAAAACGGCTGTCAATTCAATATGTCTAAGAACTTTTCCTTTTTTATTTTCGCTTCTCTCTCAAAGCGGGTGCAAAAGTAAATAACTCTTTTGTTTCTGGCAAGAATTTTGAAAAGTTTTTTAGAAAAATATTTTCTCCCCTTTTTCCCTCAATCCCCTTAGCCTTTTTTCAATGAATATTACCCTTTTTGCGGGGTGCAAATGTAACATCTGTTTTTAAATCTCACAAACTTTTTTAAACCTTTTTTGAAAATAAATTTTCCTCCTTGTTTCTTTTAGTTTGTCAGAATTTCTAAGAACGTCGCCTTCATTGCGGGTGCAAAAGTAGTGCGTTTATTCTCCTAAACAAGCCCTTTTTTAATCTTTTTTTAAAGTATTTTTTAATAAACTGAATTTGTGCGAGTTGAAAACAAAAGTTTTTTAACAATCCCACTCATCTACATAAAATTTACTAAAAAAACTCTAAAATACGGAGTGCTTTTAAAAATATTATTGATTTGTTTTGATTGCTTTTGATGTCCAAAAATCATTAAGGTCATCGTAATTTATTGGAGTAGCCGAAGGCTGGTATATCAATCGACCAGAATTAAATGCTCTTACTAATATAGTTTCTATTAGATAATCTTCATTAGATTCATAAGGCAGGTATTGCATCTTCATATTAATATCAAACATTCTAGCTGTTACATTTGACCAAAAGGCTTTCCATCCGTTCTTAAGGTTTTTTACTAAATCATAAGTAGTGACACCCGTTTGACGATGGATTAGCTTTACTAATATTTGCCCTTGCTTTCGAGAAAGCTTTTTTAATTTAGCTTCAAACTCATTAGAAAGATAATCTTCAATTATCTTAAAATATTTCTTTTTTTCTCTATTTGTTTTAAGGCTTACCATCCCCCTATTTAGAGCGGTCAATCGCTCAGAGGCAAGTTTTGCAAAAGGGTAAGTCACATAAACTCGGTTACGAAGGAGTTGAAATTGATTTCTTGTTTCAAAATCTATTTTACCCTTATAAATCACTACCTCGTCTAATTGAATTGTATCATTAAATACCGTATCTTTTTCTGTCAATGCAAAATCTATTTTTGTAGTGTCTTTTTTGACAACTTGTGCCGTGACTGATATTGATATAAAAAAGCAAAATAATAAAAATCTAATCCCCTTCATTTTTAAAAATTTTATGTCACAAAATTATGCATTAAATGCGCAACTGTAATGCCAAATTTATAATTTAGCAAAAAAATAATTTTATGAGTTCAAAATCAGTATTAAACAAATCATCCCTTACATTTTTAGAAAATTATCTTAACAACGCATCGCCTACGGGGTACGAAAGTAGCGGTCAAAACTTTGGATGGAATACCTAAAGCCTTACGTGGATACTTTTATCACGGATACTTATGGAACAGTTGTGGGGGTTATCAATCCTGATGCACCATATAAGGTGGTCATTGAAGGTCATGCTGATGAAATCTCTTGGTATGTAAACTACATAACTGACGATGGCTTAATCTACGTAATTAGAAATGGTGGTTCCGATCATCAAATTGCTCCTTCGAAACGAGTAAATATCCATACCAAAAATGGAGTTGTCAAAGGTGTTTTTGGTTGGCCGGCCATCCATACTCGAAACCGAGGCAAGGAAGAACCTGCAAAAGTAGACAATTTGTTTATTGACATTGGCTGTTCAAAAAAGAAGAAGTTGATTCCCTAGGCGTACATGTGGGCTGCGTGATTACCTATCCCGATGAATTTATGGTTTTGAACGAAAATAAATTTGTTTGCCGAGCCATCGATAATAGAATGGGAGGTTTTATGATTGCCGAAGTGGCGCGTTTGCTTCACGAAAACAAAATAAAACTGCCTTTGGATTATATGTTACTAATTCTGTTCAAGAAGAAGTAGGTCTTCGTGGTGCCGAAATGATTACTAAAACCATCAAACCAAATGTAGCTATCATAACAGACGTTTGCCACGACTCTACTACTCCGATGATTGAAAAGAAAATCGAAGGAGAAATAAAAATAGGAAAAGGTCCAGTGGTTACTTATGCTCCTGCGGTTCAAAATAATTTGAGAGAACTTATCCTAAATACTGCTGACGATAAAAAAATTCCATTTCAGAGATTAGCCTCTTCAAGAGTAACAGGCACCGACACGGATGCCTTTGCGTATAGCAATGGAGGCGTGGCTTCGGCATTAATTTCCCTCCCTTTGAGATACATGCACACCACCGTCGAAATGGTACATCGTGATGATGTTGAAAACGTAATAAAACTGATTTATGAAACACTATTAAAAATGGAAAACAACGAAACCTTTTCTTATTTTAAATAAGCGTTACAATCTAAAAATCTGAGTTTTTAATCACAAGATTGTACTAATAAAATGCCCTCAAAAAGCAACTTTTTTTGAGGGCATTTTATATCAAATATTCAAAAAATCGCAGCCCAATTACAGAACGCCGACTTGCTATTTTTACTTATTTCCTTTTTCGAAATCCGCAACAAACTGAGCCAATCCAATATCTGTCAATGGATGTTTCAATAATCCTGAAATGGCAGAAAGTGGTCCAGTCATAACATCAGCACCTATTTTTGCGCAGTTTACAATATGCATAGTATGACGAACTGAAGCCGCAAGAATTTGTGTTTCGTAACCGTAATTATCATAAATCAAACGAATTTCTTCAATTAGAGCTAAACCATCAGTCGAAACATCATCTAAACGACCAATAAACGGAGAAACATAAGTTGCTCCCGCTTTAGCTGCTAACAAAGCCTGACCCGCCGAAAACACTAAAGTTACATTCGTTTTAATTCCCTTATCCGAAAAATATTTTGCTGCCATAACCCCTTCTTTGGTCATGGGTAATTTAACCACAATTTGTTCGTGCAAATCAGCCAATTCTTCGCCTTCTTTAACCATCCCGTCAAAGTCCAACGCATTTACTTCGGCGCTTACATCTCCATCTACAAGATTGCAAATGTCTACATAATGCTTCAAAATACTGTTTTTCCCAGTAATTCCTTCTTTTGCCATCAATGATGGATTAGTAGTTACGCCGTCTAAAACCCCAAGTGCTTGTGCTTCTTTGATTTGAGCTAAATTCGCTGTGTCAATAAAAAATTTCATACTTTATTTTGTTTAATTGAGTGTTTAATTATTCTTTGGGCGTACCCCTTCAGATTGCTTCGTCCTGACGTCCTCGCAACTTCGGGTCGGGCTTTACGTTACAATCTTTTACTTCCTAAAAAAGTAAAAGGATTTTCACTTCAATCCCTCACGCAACATTTGTGCAAAATTACAATTTATAATCACTTAACAGAATTGTTTTTGTTCAATTCTTTAAGTTCATCTCTAATTTCTTCAAGAATATTAAGTAAGTCTTCCTTATAAAGTTCGCTATTATTTATTTTGTCGCTTAATGATTCTAAGATTTTGCGAATAACAAACCAAATAATTAAGATAACTAAAATCAAAAGTAATGCTGGGATAAACGCTGTAATTCTTTCCATAATTTTACAATTTATAATGATTCATCAACATTTTTTCATAGACTTTATCGGGTAAAATTCGTTTGAGAAAAATCGAAAATTTCTGCATAAAAACGCCAACTTTATAATGAATCTTAGGATTGGGATTTTGTATAATTTTATAAACAGCTTCTGCCATTTCATTAGGATTACTGCCACTATCCACATGTTCGTCCATCATTTTAAGGGTATTTCCATACGGAATTTCATAAGCCGAATCCTTAATTAAGGGCGCATGAAAACGACTCGAAGCAATATTGGTGGCAAAATCTCCCGGAGCTACATTTGTAATCTGGATTCCAAAGGTTTTAACTTCCATTCGTAACGCTTCGGTAATCAGTTCTAAAGCACCCTTTGAAGCCGAATAAACGCTTCGATACGGCAAACCCATATAAGCAGCAATAGAAGTCACATTGATTATCAAACCTGACTTTTGAGAACGCATTTGTGGCAAAACCGCTTTCATCACTTCGATGGGACCAAAAAAATTCGTTTCAAAATTATTTCTAATTTCATTCGCTGGAATTTCTTCTAAAGGGCCTGTAATTCCTACACCAGCATTATTGATAACAATATCTAATCGACCAGATAAGGCAACAACTTTAGCAACAGCTGAGACAATACTATTGGTATTTCGAACATCTAAAGCAACCAACGGAAAAACAGAATTTAAAATTCGCTCTGGGTTTCTACTGGTTCCGTAAACTACAAATCCTTTATGATGCAAAAATTCGCCAATAGATTTCCCAATTCCCGAGGAACCTCCCGTAATCAAAACTACCTTGTTCATTTTTTAAATTTAGATTGGAGTAAAAATAAAAAATCCTCCATAAGGAAGACTATTTTTACATAAAATAAAAAATGGCAAGCGACCTACATCGCACCGCTCAACCACGTACCCTTGCTACGTTCCCATCCTGGGGGATTCTGCAGGAGCTGGTCGTGTAGGACTTGCCGCTGCAAATGTACAATCTATTTTATATTTCTGCAAGGGCTTTGCACCTATAAAATATCGTTGTATATTGCATCATCAAAATTTTATTTTATGAAAAATTATAACTTCCTATTTATCATTTTATTAGGAATTACTTTGACTAATTGTGGAGGCACAAAAAAAGGTGAAAATACTTTATTTACCTTCAATAATTCGAATTTTAAGGAATATTATATGTCTCAGGACGTTGTAGAGTTGGGCATTTTAAATCCAAATTCAAAAGAAATCGATAGCGTTACTTACTTTGTAAATGACAAAAAAGTAGAAACCATAAAAGGGTCAGGAAAACTTTCTTTTAATCTAAAAGACCAAAAATTAGGGTATCAATACCTAAAAGCGACTGTATATTTTGGAGGCGAAAATTCAGTTGCTACGGCTAGAATTGAGTTGGTTTCAAATATCGAACCTAAATTATTAAAGTATACTATTTTAAACACATTTCCTCACGATACTGCCTCTTTTACCGAAGGATTAGAGTTTCACAAAGATACCTTGTATGAAAGTATTGGATTATATGAAAAATCGAAACTTTTAAAAACAGATTATAAAACGGGTAAAATCTATAAAAACTTAAAATTAGACGATAAGTATTTTGGAGAAGGAATTACTTTTGTAAACAACAAATTATACCAATTGACTTGGAAAGAAAAAACTGGATTTGTTTATAACGCTGATACTTGGAAGTTAGAAAAAACTTTCGCTTACGACAAAGATATTGAAGGTTGGGGAATGACAAATGATGGAAAATACATTTATCAAACGGATAAAACGGAGAAAATTTGGAAAATGGATCCTGAAACTCAAAAAATGATTGATTATGCAAATGTTTATTCCGGGAATTCTAAGATTAAATCCATAAATGAATTAGAGTGGATCGATGGTAAAATATATACCAATGTTTGGGAAAAAGACGCCATAGCAGTTGTGAATCCTGCAAGTGGTGCTGTTGAAGGAATATTAGATATGTCAGGTTTGAGAAAATTTATAATTGCAAAACCAACTGATTATTTAAACGGAATTGCTTATAATCCTAAAACAAAAACCATTTTTGTTACTGGAAAAAACTGGAACAAAATGTTCGAAATCAAGGTTTCTGAATAATTTTAAAAACCGCAAATTCACAAATTATAAATCTAAATTGAAAATTATAATTTGCGAATTTGCGGTATTTTTTTTAATCAAAATACTTTCTCATTAAATGAAAACGCTAATCATCAACATCAAGGAATTACTTCAAGTTCGGGATAATTCTGTTTTGAAAGTTTCTGGTGCTGAAATGGCGATTTTACCCACAATCAAAAATGCGTATTTAATCATTCAAGACGGACTTATTGCTGATTTTGGTTCCATGGAAGATTTACCCGAAGATTTGAATCCTGAAAAATGTATCGATGCCGATGGAAAAATAGTCTTGCCAACTTGGTGCGACAGTCATACGCATATTGTTTATGCTGGTAATCGAGAACAAGAATTTGTTGACCGAATCAACGGTCTTTCTTATGAAGAAATTGCTAATCGTGGAGGTGGCATATTAAACTCCGCGCAAAAACTCAACGAAACTTCTGAAGAAGAACTTTACAACCAATCGAAAATTCGACTCGAAGAAATAATACGATTGGGAACTGGAGCTGTCGAAATAAAATCGGGTTACGGACTTACTCTTGATGGCGAGTTGAAAATGCTTCGGGTAATCAAGCGATTATCTAATGATTATCCAATTACAATAAAAGCCACATTTCTTGGCGCACACGCAATTCCACTAGAATATAAGGAAAATCAAAAAGGATATATTGATTTGATTATTACCGAAATGCTTCCTGAAATCACTAAAAATAACTTAGCCAATTTTATTGATGTTTTTTGTGAAACGGGTTATTTTACTGTTGAAGAAACGGAACAAATCATGGAAGCTGGAATTAAATTGGGTTTAAAACCAAAAATTCATGTGAATCAGTTCAATTCTATTGGAGGAATTCAAGTCGCAGTAAAGCACAATGCTCTTTCCGTAGATCATTTAGAAATCATGAAAACCGAAGATATTGAAGCTTTAAAAAACTCCAAAACTATGGCAGTTGCTTTGCCTTCGTGTTCGTATTTCCTTGGGATTCCCTATACTCCAGCTCGAGAAATAATATCAGCGGGTTTGCCATTAGCACTTGCAACCGATTTTAATCCCGGTTCTACTCCATCAGGAAATATGAATTTTGTAGTTTCGACGGCTTGTATCAAAATGAAAATGACTCCCGAAGAAGCCATAATGCTGCAACAATTAATGGTGCTTATGCGATGGACATTTCAGAAACCCACGGAAGTATTGCCATTGGCAAAAAGCGAATCTTATTATCACAAAACCTATTTCCTCTTATTATCAACTGCCGTATGCTTTTGGCAGTAATTTAATAGATATGGTGTTTATTGAAGGTGAAATTTTTGCATAAAAAAAGAGGAACATCTGCTCCCCTTTTCTGTGTCATTCCTGAACTATTATTTCAAAATAAAACTTGTTTTAGAAACCAATTCGTCTTTATCAAAAACGTTTACAAAATAGGTTCCTTTTTCAAAATTCTTTCCTGGCAAATCTTCTGAAACTTGAACGGTTTTATTTTCATATTTTACATTCGAAACAAAACTATAAGTCAATGATTTATCTCCAAAATTTACTGTCTGTTTATCGCCTAAGACATTATTTTTACCATCAATTACTTGAACATAATAGGCTTTGTCGCCAGATTTTGCAATTTGATTTTCGGCAATTGTAAAACTAATTTAAGAACATCTGCTCTTCCTGCTTTTTCAGTTTCAATTTGTTTTCCCGAACTTCTTACCTTATAAGCAGCGGTTTTCATATTTAGAACCGTTAATTTCGAACCTTTTTCAACTGTTTTAGATAACTCTTCATTTTGTCCTACCAAGACTTCGTTGTATTTTTTTGATTCGCCCAAAACAACAATAGTACTATCACGCTGTGTAGTTAAAGTAGTATTTTGTTTTTTCAACCCTTCATTTTCAGCCAATAGCCCCTTCATATCACTTTCTAATTTAAGGTATTGGGTTTTGTATTTTGCCAATGAAGCAACGTCTCCTTTAGACTTTTTCAGGTTTTCCATTAAAGTTACAACTTTGTCTCTTTCCTTAATTAATTCTTCAGACATCGAAGTGTTTTCTGCAATTGCTGCATCATAAGTGGTTTTCAGCGCTTGTAAATCTTTCATCACTAGCTCTTTTTCACTAACTGTTTTTGTTAATTCCGTTTTACAGCTTTCGCATCCGAAGTCATCTTAAAAATACAAATTAAACTTCCTACCAATAAAATTGCTAATATGGCAATAATTATCTTTAACCTTGAACTCGAATTGTTTTGTTGTTGTTCCATTTTCTTAAAATTTTTACACAAATTTAATAATATAATATGACCTAATAACGTATTCTCAACAATTATATTATATTTGAGCATTATTTTTTTTTATGGAAAATCTCATCCCATTTACCAGTAGTGATCTTGCAAAAATTACAAACCACAGAAGTGGAGAAATAAAATTTGGAGAAAAAATGGTAACCATACCAAAAGGAACCGACCCACTATCATTCCTTAAAACTACTGATGCAAAATATATATTATTTGGAATACCCGAAGATATTGGTGTGCGAGCTAATTTTGGTAGACCCGGAGCAGCATCGGCTTGGAACAGCGCTATACAAAGCATTGCCAACATTCAACACAATCGTTTTTGCAAAGGGTATGAACTCCTTGTTCTAGGACAATTAGATGTGTGTGAAGATATGAAAGCTGTTGAACATTTGAATTTTCATAACGTAAATGATCGATCTAAATTAAGTAAACTAGTAGAAAAAATTGACAAAGAAGTTTCCCATATCATTTTTAATATTGTAAAATCTGGAAAAATTCCAATAATCATTGGTGGTGGTCACAATAATTCGTACGGAAATATTAAAGGAACTGCGCTTGCTAAGGCAAATCAATCAATGCTATTAATTTTGATGCCCATTCTGATTTCAGGATTTTAGAAGGAAGACATAGTGGAAACGGCTTTTCTTACGCTTATGAAGAAGGCTTTTTGAAAAAATATTTCATTTTTGGCTTACACGAAAACTACACTTCAAAAAGTGTTTTAGACATTATTAAAAAGACAGAAGATCGTGTGCGTTATACGACTTATGACTGCATTAAAATTCGAAAAGAAAAGGATTTCAATCAAGAAATTATTCAAGCAAAAGAATTTATTAAAAATGATAGCTACGGGATTGAAATAGATCTTGACGCAATTCCAAATATTGCCAGTAGCGCTATGACATTAAGTGGTTTTTCCATAGAAGAACTCAGACAATTTGTTTCGTACTTTGCCAAAAATAAAAATGCTTCTTATTTGCATATTTGCGAAGGTGCTCCTGATTTAGCCGATGAAAAAAACAATCATTTAATAGGGAAACTTATAGGCTATCTAGTTACCGATTTTATAAAATCTAACAACAGCATTACGCTTCCTTAAAATCCAAATCTTTATTTTTTGTTCCTAAAAACAGAAACAAATTTTCATCAAAAATAATAAACCTATCTTTGCCAAACTATCTCTGTACTTATTACAAGATATTTAATACAAAAAATATGTTATTCGAAGATTTATCACTTTCAAAAAGTATACAAAAAGCCGTATTTGAAGAAGGCTACACCAATCCCACTCCTATTCAAGAACAATCCATTCCTCTAGTTTTAGCTGGAAGAGATTTAATAGGTTGTGCCCAAACTGGAACAGGAAAAACGGCAGCATTTGCCATACCAATCATACATCAACTACACCGAATTGTAGGCTCATCAAAAAAAGCCAAAGAAATTCGGGCGTTAATAGTGACTCCAACTCGAGAACTAGCCGTACAAATTGGACAAAGTTTTGACACTTACGGAAAATATACCAACTTGACACAATTGACCATTTTTGGTGGTGTTTCTCAAGTTCCACAAGTAGATTCCTTACGAAAAGGTGTCGATATTTTGGTAGCAACTCCAGGAAGATTACTCGATTTGCACAAACAAGGTTTTATCAGTTTCGACCATTTACACACATTAGTTCTTGATGAAGCAGATCAAATGTTGGATATGGGATTTATAAATGACGTCAAAAAAATTGTAAAGCTTACGCCAAAAAACAGGCAAACCTTATTGTTTTCGGCAACAATGCCAACCGCCATTCGGGAATTAGCCGAACTGTTTTTAAGAGATCCCGCAAAAGTAGAAGTTTCTCCTGTTTCATCGACTGCCGAAAATGTTGAACAACACATTTATTTTGTCGAAAAAACCGAAAAAAGAAACTTGCTTTACCATTTGATAAAAAATCAAAACCTATCGGATGTTTTAGTTTTTTCTAGAACCAAGCATGGAGCAGATAATGTAGTGAAAGCGTTACGAAAAAAAGATATTCCTGCCGAAGCGATTCACGGTGACAAATCACAAAATGCAAGGCAACGGGTTTTGGATGCTTTCAAAAAGAAAGAAGTTGGCGTTCTTGTAGCCACAGATATTGCAGCTCGTGGTATTGATATTGACCAATTACCGTTTGTAATTAATTTTGATTTACCCAATATTCCCGAAACTTATGTACACCGAATTGGCAGAACTGGTCGCGCTGGAAATGAAGGAATTGCTATCTCATTTTGTAGCAAAGACGAACATCAATATTGGAAAGACATTCAAAAACTAATTAAAGTAGACGTAAAAACCATTAGCGACCATCCCTATCCTTGGCATTCTGGTAGTCCTGAAACAGCTCCAGCGGCTGCTCAAAAAATTCAAACCGAAGCGGCGGTGCTCATAAATCAAGAAAATCTGAAGTTTCTAAACAAAATAAAAAACGCTGGTATTAATAAAAGACATTAAAAAATCAGCTTTTGGCAAAACACTAAAAACTTTTTTTTGTTAATAAATTCCTTAATATCAATATTTTAAAATTTGATTATTAGGTATAGGCGTTTAAGCCACACTTGATTTTGTTGATATTTTATCGTTTTTGACCATTCTTTTGACCAACACATTGAATATTGTATCCATATTTGACCTTCTATTGTATCTAAAATGATATTCATTCAGATAATCTTGTATATGTTCTTTACTACAATGATGATGTATTCCTCTGAGCCAACCTTTGATGTTCATTATATGAATATGTAACTCTTTAAAGTTTTTCCCATCATTAGAATCTAGTTGTTTTAGATTCGGAAACTCTTTTTTAGTGGACTATATCCCCTCCATTTATCTGTAATTATAGTTGCTTCTTTTGAAATATATTTTCTCAGAAAAGCACCTAATTCATTTGCAGAAGAATGCTCAATAACTTCAGCATAAGCTCTACCAACTCCATCATCTAAAACTTCAACAGCTAGAACAATAAGCTTTTTTAATCCTTTACTTCTGCCTCTTTTATCTTCTTCTGGACCACCAACCATAAACTCGTCAACGTGAATTGTCCCTGTTAATGGGTAATTAAGACTACTTTTCATAGCTTGTTGTATCTTTAATTTAAAAGACCAACATGTTTTTTGTCGAAGTTCAAACTCGGAACTCAACTCCAAAGAAGACATTCCTTTTTTCTTTGTACTTATTTTAAAGACGATATGAAACGCAATCAATATTGAAAATTTTAGTTTTTCCAACATAGTCCCTGTTGTTGGACTTTCATCATATCTACATTTAGTACATCTTCTATTATATGGATTTTTACCGTTACAAAATTTATCGTTTTGACATCTTTACAAACAAAACCATTTTCCCATTTTATTTGAGAAAGATAATCTAAACAATCATTATCGTCTTTAAATCGTTGATTAAATTTTATCGAATTCACTCCTCTGAAAATATTTGAATCTGCCATTTGGCAAAAATAATCTATTGCGACCTAAACGCCTATACCTATTGATTATTTGTTGTATCCATTTTGATTTATAACGATTTTTACTAACTTTAGGTAAGTTTATTAACCCGTTAAGTGTAATTAGTTTTTGACACTAATTTTTTGTCAGTTCGAGGGTAGTGATTTTCTATCGAAAATCGTATCGAGAACAAAAAAACAGTACTAAGAAAAGGTTCTCGATTAGCTTCGCTCAGTTCGACTATTGCCTCGGATCATTTTTTGTTCCGTTTTACTATGCAAAAAAACACTCAAACTGATGAATGTGATAATCCCAACTAATGTTTTTTAATGCTCTAAAAATCAATCGTTTGTTTTTATTTTTTTTTAAAATATTTACCTAAATTTTCACTTTCTTCCGTTAGCTAAAGGGCTCAATTTGGTGCAGATATGGGCGAATTACTGCCAACGTCAGTTTGTCTAAAAAACCTCCGTTTGTTTTAAATTGGATTTAAAATCAAGTAAATATAGTGGATTTAAACTACAAAATAATATTTTTTGAAATTGATTTCTTTTGTTTTTGAAAAAAATAATACTGCAAAACAACTTAAAATAAGCTTTCAGGTCAAGAAAAAAGCAATCCACATGGGTGCTCTACAATGGCTTGCCTTCGTCGGTAGATTTCATAGTTGTTTTCGATTCTCAGTTTGTTTTGATAGATTAAATCGGTATACTGGGATTGTTATATGAGTCTTCCCTTTTTGTTTTTGGTGCATTTATCAAAGAGTTTGTACCTATGCAAACTGTGGTTTTATAATGCTTCATTTGAGTAATTGATTTTCCATTCTTTTTAGCGTACCAGTTACCGTTTATTGTTAGTGTTTCATTGGCAGGATAAAACAAGTTGGGATAATCATTATCCTTTCTCTATGTTCAACTTTTAATGCGTTTGACCTGACTTTTTTTTTATCCTAAACCAAAAAGTTAAAAAAAAGTGTACCTTTGCAAAAAATTGTCATTTTGAGGCTAAATTATATTAGTTTCATAGTATAAAGACAAATAGTTATCTTATTTATGAAAAAAATAGTTGAATACCGAAAACTACTAAACGTAGACAAAACTGCTGAACTAAAAGATTTAAAAACCATTTATCGCAATGCGATGAAAGAAGCACATCCTGATAAATTTCAAGGAAATGAAGAAGGTTTAAAGGAAGCCGAAGAAAATAGTAAAAAAATCATTGAAGCATATCACTTTTTGGTAAGCATTAATCCTGAAACTATTAAACAAAACTTACCTGAATATACTGAAACAATAACAACCTCAACAATTACCGATTATAAATTTGTTGAAGGACGTTTGATTATCAATTTTTCAAATGGTAGCGTTTATGAGTACATCAGCGTGCCTAAAGCAACTTATGTAAAAATGGTAAACGCCGATTCACCAGGGAGATTTGCAAAAAGACATATATTAAATTCTTTTACTTGGAGAAAAACAACCAATCAAGACTAAATTCATTAAACAAATACTGATAAGCATTCCGAATCTCGGGATGCTTTTTTGTTTTTGCCCATAAAGCAATGTCAATTTTTATGTTTATAAATAAATTCTCATTAATCATATTCTAATAAATTTATTTTCAGTAATTTTGCCGCCTCTTAATTTTAAACCTGAATGGTATATGAGCGATAATTACACATTATATAAATCACAAAATAAGAAAGCCAAAGAAACTCTTGACATCCTCGAGAAAGACAGAGCAGAAATAAATTTTAAATTACAATCGAATCCTTCAAACGCAATTTTACATAAAGAATTGAGAGAAGTAAATATGTATATTAGAATTACGGAAAACGAAATAGAACATACTGAATTCCGTATTAAAGAATACGAATCAAAGCACAATTCTTAAATAAATCAAGCATTTGTTTTTTCAATAAGCCATACTTTTTGTTAGTGTTTTTTATAACTCAATGCCTGACTTTGTGCAAAGCATACAAACTTAGAAGATTATTTACATTACCCAATCCAAACAAAAATATTAAACTATAACAAAAATTTAGGGATTAAAACCCTTAATATTTTATAATTTTAAATACTTTTGCTCTCTTAAATCAATTAACTAATTTATAATGAAAAAATTAATTTTATTACTTTCTGCTGCTGTTGTTTTAATATCGTGCAACAAAGTTGGCAAAGACGAATACCTCATTACAGGTACTGCAAAAGGAATTGAAAACGGAAAAACAATAATCCTAGAAACACCAGACCCGAACGGAATGGGGTTAAATCCATAGATACTGTAAAAGTTAAAGATGGCAAGTTTGAAATAAAAGGAAAAATCACGGAACCATCATTTCACATGTTACAAGTGGAATCTATAAATGGAAAAGTGCCATTTATTTTAGAAAATGGAGAAATCACTATTGCTATCGATAAAGACAGTATCAATAAATCTAAAATTTCAGGAACATACAATAATGATGAATTTGTTAAGTTTAATGAAGAATTAACAAAAATCCAAAAGAGCATAATTGATTTCCAAAAGAAAAACACTCAAGCAATGAATACAGCGCAACAAACTAAAGACACCGCTGTAATTAATAAATTGATGAAAGAATTCACTAAAATCCAACAAGCTGTTGGGGTCGAATACAAAAAGAAATGTACTAATTATGCTGAAACGCACCCTAAATCATTTACAAGCGCTTTGATTATACAAGGAATGACAAATGATCCAACTATTGATATGAAAAAAGTTGAAGCATTATATGCAGGACTAGAGGAGTCATTAAAAACGACTAAAGCTGGAAAAGCAATAAAAGCAAAATTTGATCAAGCAAAAATGCCTACGATGGGTACTACACCTCCAGCAGCTGGTAACACCAAATGAAGATCAGATTTTTCTGGTCCAAATCCTGACGGAAAAAACAATTTCTCTAAAAGAAAGTTTAGGAAAAGTAACAATTGTAGATTTTTGGGCCTCTTGGTGTAGTCCTTGCAGGGCAGAAAACCCAAATATGGTACTAATTTACAATGAATTTCACAAAAAAGGATTAAACATTGTTGGAGTATCTTTAGACAGAGAAGCTGCAAAATGGAAGGAAGCTATTGCAAAAGATAAATTGAACTGGGTTCAGATTTCACATTTAAAATTTTGGGAAGAACCCATAGCTATTCAATACGAAGTCCAAGAAATTCCCGCTACTTTTATACTAGATGCTTCTGGTAAACTTGTAGCAAAAAATTTAAGAGGAGAGGAACTTAGAGCAAAAATAGCCGAACTTTTATCCAAATAAACAACTTGTTCGCATAAATAGAAAAATCTCCCTAGTGGAGATTTTTTTTATATTATTCAATACCAACACGTTGAAAATAATACATAAATAAAGTGTAAATTAAATTTGGAAACCTAAAAACAGTTTCTATATTTGCAACCGCTTAGCACAACTTGTACAAGCAATAATAAGGTTTTGGGGAGATACTCAAGCGGCCAACGAGGGCAGACTGTAAATCTGCTGTGTGAACTTCGCAGGTTCGAATCCTGCTCTCCCCACAAAAAAATAACCCATTTTTAATGAAGTAAGATTCACTAAAAATGGGTTATTTTTTTTCGCAAAGTGCTATTCTAAAACAAAACTCACGCTAACATTTGCGGTAATTTCAATTTCTCCAATTGCCAAAGTTTCTTTTGGAGTCGATTCGTCCATAGACGCCATAGATTTCATCGCATAAACAAAGGCTCTTGGATTGTATCCTTGTGAATTATCCGAAATAAGCATTGCCTTCCCTATTTTTTGTCCCAAAACCGAAACAAAATCCTCTGCTTTTGACTTCGCATCTTTCATCGCTAGTTTCCTAGCATCAGATTGTAATTCTTTCATTTTTGAGGATTTAAACTCTACATTATCAATTCTGTTGATTCCTTCATCAACTAAACCTTCGATTAGCCCATCATATTTTGCCAAATCCCTTAATAAAATTTGAACCGATTGCGTTGCGGCATAATTGTATTTCTTTTTTACATAATCAAAATTAGGATTTAAAGAAACACACTGGGTTTGAAAATCTTCTTTTGCAATAGCTGTCTTTTTAATGAATTTTAATATGGCATCCATTTTTTTGTCATTCTCCTTTTTTACATCCTCTGCTTTTGTTCCTTTTGTTTCAATCGAAACTGTAATTAAAGCTTGGTCGGGTGCTATTTTTACTTTTCCCTCACCAGAAACAGTAATCGAGGGAACTTGCTTTTGCTCTTGGGAGTACGATAATGTCACGAACAAAAGGGATAGAATCAAAATTGTCTTTCTCATTTTTATAAAGTTTAGTTTGTTTTTTTTGTTTTTACTCAAATCTTGTGCCAATTTATAGTTTTCCCGTTTTTGCCATTACAAAAAGGATTACAATTGGAATTGCCAACAAAACCACCATATAGGTATTATCGACAAATAATGTAGGATCTTTTACAAGCGTGATTAAATAGCCACCAATTGCTCCTCCAAAATGAGCTGTATGACCTATATTATCATTCTTCGCTTTCATTCCATAAATTGAATATAACAAATAGCCTATTCCAAAAAGATAAGCTGGAATAGGAATGGGAATAAAAAACAAGTATAAACTCATGCTTGGATCTAACAAAATGGCAGAATATAAAATACCTGTTACCGCTCCAGAAGCTCCGATAGCTCGATAACTGTAATCATTTTTGTGCATTAATAAAGTGAGTAAACTTCCAAAAGCGAGGCTTCCCATATAAATTAGAAAAAAAGAAGCACTCCCAAAAAAGTCAATCACAACAGGAGCAAACATAAAAAGAGTAAACATATTAAAAAACAAATGCCCTATATCTGCGTGCAGAAACCCTGCTGTAATCATTCGGATTTGGTCTCCTGCACGAATACTTCCTATATGAAATTCGAATTTTCTAAAAAATGCCAAATCATTAAATCCCTTTAAACTAAAAAGAACATTGGCTGCAATTATCACAATTAAAATAGCGCTCATAGATTGTTGGTATGTATTTTAAGAGTGTAAATCTAATTAATATTTATGGTTATAAAATAGTTCCTCCGCTATAAACTATACTAGAAAACGTTTTTTTGAATTATATTTGTCGAAATAATTTCAACAATGCGTTTAATAATTTACCTCATAGCCTACCCTTTGTTGTGGTGCATTTCAATATTGCCTTTCCCCCTATTCTACCTATTTTCTGATTTTACCTACCTAATTGTTTACCATCTAATCGGTTATCGAAAACAAACCGTTCGGCAAAATTTGGCGTTGGCATTCCCTGATTTGTCCTCTATTGAACGGTTAGAAATTGAAAAAAAATCATACCACCATTTGTGTGATATGTTTCTAGAGATGATAAAAACGATGACCATTTCAAAAAAAGAAATAAGCAAACGCTTCGTTTTTACAAATTTGGAAGTCTATAAAACGCTAGAAGAACAGGATAAAAGCATTGCTATGATGTTAGCACATTATGCCAGTTATGAATGGGTAATTTCGATGAATTCCTATATAAATTTTAGCGGTTTTGCCATTTATAAAAAAATAAACAATCCCTATTTTGACAAGCTCGTTCGAGGAATTCGATCAAAATTCAAAGCTACTCTTATAACTACAAAAGAAACTATTCCTACTATCGTTAAAAACAATAAGCATAACAAACTCTCGCTTTATGGGTTTGCAAGCGATCAATCTCCTATGATCTCATCAACCCATCACTGGCAAACTTTATGGGGGTAGAAGTTCCTGTGCACACTGGTGCCGAAATGTTGTCTAAAAAATATGATATGAATGTTATTTTCTTGAAAGTCAAAAAAGTTAAACGAGGCTATTATGAAGCTAGTTTTGAGATACTTTCAGAAAATGCCCAAGAAGTGCCAAACTATGAAATTACTGATAAATTTCTAAAACTAGTAGAACAACAAATCTATGAGGCACCCGAATACTATTTATGGACTCATCGTCGTTGGAAACACAAAAGATAGATTTCATTATAAAATTACTAATTCTTACGAGACCATCTGGAGCAACCTTCGGAAATTTACTGATAAAATCATCAGAAAAAGAAAGTCTAAACTTTAAAACCGTTGGTTCATCTGCATTTTTTTTACAATTCTTGCTGCTTACAAATTACACTCAAGAACAAATAAGATTGAGAATAAAAAAATCAAAGCACACTCCAATTGCCCCTCCTATTAGCTTCTTTTTTACTTTACTCTAAATACTACTTTAAAGGATGATTTAGAACAACTGATTATTCTTTTAAACCCTCTATTTTAAAAACAAGTATTTTTAGATTAAAAATTTACACCTATTTTAAATTACATACCCATAAAATTATAGGGTATAAAATACCTATTTGATAAAAATTAAATTATTTACCCTATTTTTAATAGGGTGTATTAAGTCAATTTATATTTTTACATAAATTTATAACTAAAAAATAAAATTATGAGAAAAATTATTTTAAGTGTGACATTAATCACCATTCTGTTATTATCCATTTTTTCCATTTATTTATTTCCAGAAATCACCACATTAGGAGCGCATATTGTTGCTTTAAAATTAGATACTGGAGATACCGCTTGGATGTTAGCCGCCACAGGTCTTGTACTATTAATGACTCCTGGGCTAGGTTTCTTTTACGGAGGAATGGTAGGTAAAAAAAATGTAATTAGCACCGTGTTACAAAGTTTTATGGCTATGGTCATAGTTACCGTACTGTGGGTTGTAATTGGATTTGGACTGTGTTTTGGACCTTCAATTGGTGGCTTAATTGGTAACCCGCTACCAAATCTATTTTTTCAAGGGGTAAGCGACAAGACCGCTTGGGAATTAGCCCCTACAATTCCTTTGATTTTATTTGCTTTATTTCAAGCAAAATTTGCAATCATCACACCAGCACTAATAACTGGAGCATTTGCTGAACGGGTTCGTTTTTGGGCATACCTATTATTTATGGTTTTATTTATATTATTCGTCTATGCTCCTTTATGCCACATGACTTGGCATCCTGACGGCTTGTTTTTCAAGTGGGGTGTATTAGATTTTGCTGGCGGAACTGTTGTACACATGAGCGCAGGCTGGGCTGCTCTTGCTGGAGCCATATTTTTAGGAAAAAGAAAAATTCAAAAAGCAAATCCCGCTCGCATTACTTATGTATTATTGGGAACAGGACTATTATGGTTTGGCTGGTTTGGTTTCAACGCTGGATCCGCCGTTGGGTCTGGCAGCCTTGCCGCACAAGCTCTAGGAACTACAACAGTTGCTGCCGCTTCAGCTGCCATGGGATGGGTATTTTTAGATAAGATTCTTGGACATAAACTTTCCGCAATGGGAGCTTGTATTGGTGCTGTGGTAGGATTAGTTGCCATTACACCCGCAGCTGGTTTCGTATCCATTCCATCGGCATTAGCCATTGGTCTTATTGCTAGTATTGTCAGCAACCCTCGTTGTAGGCAGCTTTCCTAAAGGCAAAATCGACGATGCCTTAGATGTGTTTGCGTGCCACGGTGTTGGCGGCATGACTGGTATGTTGCTAACCGGAGTATTTGCTTCAAAATCAGTAAATGCAATTGTAGGCGATAATCAAGGATTAATCTACGGCGACACAACTTTGTTTTTAATTCAATTAAAAGCACTAGTTCTTGTTTCTGTTTTTGCTTTTTCAGCTTCGTATGCCTTATTTTTTATTGTAAATAAAATTACTCCTTTAAGAGTTTCTGAAGAAAAAGAAGTATTAGGATTAGACATTTCTCAACATGGAGAATATTTGTAAATCCTTCTCGTAATACCATTGACTAATACAGTTTAGTCCAAAAAGGAGATGAAACGATATATTCAAATTCACAGGTTTTCTTGACAATTTCATTAGTTAGTTTTTTCACCTCATTCTCTATGAAAGAACTTACCTCTTCTAGTGATTTGTGCAGTTTTCCAGTAAAAGCCCTTTTCATTCGCCACCATATTTTTTCTGAGGGATTGAGTTCTGGTGAATATGGTGGGATAAAAAGTAACGCTATGTTATTTGGAATGGTAAGGGTCTTTGATTTGTGAAATGCACCATTATCTAAGATTATTATTTTAAATTCATCAGGTCTCTCTTTTGAAAATTCATTTAGGAATAGTTGAAAATTATTTGAATTGCAATGGGGTAATTCCAATTCAAAATGATCTCCTGTAAATGGTGAATAAGCACCAAATAACCATGTGGCTTTGAATACTTGTTGAAAGACACATATCGGCTTAATTCCTTTTGCCGTTAAGGCTTTTCCGTTTCTAGTAAACATCCCGAACCGACTTTCATCTTGACAATACAAGTTTATTGTTTTAAATCCCCATCCTTTTTCGTTGTAGATGTTTTCACATTCTTTACTGAAATTTTTTTAAAATCCTCAACCTTAATTTGGTCTTTCTTAACATGAATTTTTCTTGCGGTCTTTATTTTTGCCTTGAATTTTCTATAAACGTACCCTTTGAAAGTGCTGTAATTAGTTTGTTTCCCAAACTTTTCATCAAACCAAGCTAACAGTTCGACGTATCCAACAAACCCGTTTTCAGGATTAAACATCTGTTCTCTTAAAGCTTGCTCTTCTTCCAAAGTTATAACACTGGGCTTGTATCCTTTTTTAGAATGTCTTGTCAGTAGTTCAATCCCTCCATTAATATAGAGGTCGCGCCACGACTGAATACTATTATGATTAACCCCTATGGCTTGAGCAACCTCTCTTTTAGAAATTCCATTCAGTTCATTTTCTTTAAAAACAAGTAAAGCATGTACTCTCTTTGCAATCATGGGGTTGCTCTTTTTTTGAATTTTTTTGAGCTCCGACAAGCTCTCCTTTATTGTAAATATTTTTGGTGACGACATATATTTTCTTTCTTAAGCCAAATATACGATTTTTATATTTTAGTCCAATGTGAATAAAAAAAATGTTTCGAGTGTTTTTGGACTATTTTATAAAAATCAATGGTATAAATTAACCAAAAAGCACCCTAACTCACTTGAGGGTACTGAAAAACATCACTTATTTTGATCAACGTTCTTTTTTAGATATTAAAAACCGCTTATAACAGGATTTTAAGCATCCGTTATAAGCGGTTTTATTTTTGTAACTGTTTTTTATTGTTGATTGTATGTGTCTGTTTTTGACTTATACAGGTTCATTTGGTAAAATGCACGTGTAGATTACATTTTCTACATTAATTTGAGTATTCTTTTTAAGTTGACTGTAAAAATTGCTATTGCACCTTGCATTTGCATATTGGTAATACCGTATGATATTGCTCTATCATAACCGTGTATATTTTTTAACTCGCTATTTTTAGCTTCTATCTTGTATCGATGTTTTGCTTTTTCTTTGTAATATTCTGTTTCTTGAAAAGCCATTTGGTCTTGATGCAATTCTGATTTCATGGATACCGAATACGTTTTTGTCTTGGCTCCATCTTTATAACAACCTTCCTTTAAAGGGCAATGCTTGCATTTTTCGACATCAAAATAGTAAGTATCTACTTGATTTACCCCGACATCTTTAGTGCCTTGGCGCGCTTTTCGTATTGCTAAATGCCCTGCTGGGCAAACAAACCTATCGGCATCTTTATTGTAATCAAATTTATCTTCATCTTTCCTAAAGCCTTGGGTTATAGATGGATTTAGACGCGCTACTATTTTTATGTTTTGTTCAGTTGTAATTTTAAGATTCTCTTTTCCAGAATAAGCCGCATCGCCAATAATGGTATCTACATCAACTCCGTTTTCTTGACTGATTTCTAAAAGTTTAGGTAATTCTGGTCCATCGCCTTTTTCTCCAGATGTAACTACAGCCGCGGTAATGATGCGCTCTTCGGTCATAGCCAAATGAGTTTTGTAGCCAAAAAAGGAACTCTCGGCAGATTTATGACCTATTTTTGCATCGGTATCTTTGGATAGGGTTAAATTTTCTTGAGTGTCTTCTACGGTTTCTTTTAGCAGATTTAATTTTTCCTTCACAGCGGGTATTGAACTTATAGACGGCTCATTTTCTATGCGTTTTTCTAACTCTTTGCAATAAGCCAGCTCCTTTTCTAAATCATTGTCGGTATTTTTTTTGGGCATACGTTCTTTGAATTGGTCGTCAAAGGTGTATACTGTTTTTCGAAGTAACTTGGAGCGTTCTCTCAATACATCGATGGCTAAAAACGGATTAGATCTTGATAAAGTATGAGTGGCATCAACGATAATGGACTTCGAACGAATTATTCCTTTTTCAATAGCTATGGTTACTGTTTTGTTTATCAATAGATTTAACAAGTCGGTGTCTTTCAAACGTAGTTTTCTGAATTTGGTCAACGAACTCGGATTAATAACATCGTCTTCTGGATTCATATCCAAAAAATATTTAAAGGACATATCGTAACGCGAACGTTCCACTACATCAACATCGGAAACGGTGTAAATTGTTTTAAGAAGCAAATACTTGAACATACGAACGGGACTTTCTGCCATACGTCCATTATTGGTGCAGTATTTATTTAACAACTCATCGTAGATAAATGAAAAGTCTATCAAATCGTTAATTTTTCTCAAAAGATTATTCCTTGGAATAATTAAATCATATAAAGAGGAATGCTCGCTGAACTGTATTGTTTGTTGCTGTACTAACATGTAAAAAACCTTATAATTACAGCTAAATATACCAAAAAAGGAGTAGAAATCCTAAGCTTTCTACTCCTTTTATTTATCAATTTATTCGAAAAAAGACTTTTTCAGTACCCTCAACTCACTTTAGGGTGTTTTTTTTTTGCACAAGACCATATCATATTATCAAATTCAAAAAAATAAATAAAATTTTAGCACACCTTTAAATTTATACGGGTAGAGATTGAAATATTCGCAAAAGAAAAAACAATATCACTCTTTTTTTGGGGGTATAAACTCATTTTATATATTTTTGCCAAAATTTAAAACTAAAAGCAATGCGAAAAATTATTTTAAGCGTGATTCTTATCACAATTTTGATATTAACCTTTATTTCAAATTTCATTTTAATAGAAAATCCAATTCCTACAGAATCTGTAAAATTTGATACAGGAGATACCGCTTGGATGATTGTAGCTACCGCACTTGTTTTAATTATGACTCCTGGACTGGGCTTTTTTTACGGAGGAATGGTTGGCAAGAAAAATGTCATTAGCACTATGTTACAAAGTTTTATGGCAATGGTAATCGTAACCATACTATGGGTAATTATTGCTTACGGATTATCATTTGGCCCATCAATAGGCGGCTTTATAGGGAATCCGCTTCCAAATTTATTTTTTCAAGGCGTAAAAACAAATACGGCACATAGCTTAGCACCAACAATTCCTTTAATGTTATTTGCTCTGTTTCAAGCAAAATTCGCAATTATAACTCCCGCGCTAATCACAGGAGCATTCGCAGAACGAATTCGATTCTGGGCGTACTTATTATTTATGTTATTTTTTATCATTATTGTTTACGCTCCTTTATGCCACATGACTTGGCATCCTGATGGTATTTTCTTTAAAATGGGAGTATTAGATTTTGCTGGCGGAACCGTAGTCCACATGAGTGCAGGTTGGGCAGCATTAGCAGGAGCCATTTTCCTTGGAAAAAGAAAAGTGCAAAAAGTAAATCCTGCTCGTATCACTTATGTATTATTAGGAACCGGTTTATTATGGTTTGGATGGTTTGGTTTCAATGCTGGTTCTGCAATGGGTGCCAATGGTTTAGCCGTTCAAGCTCTTGGAACAACAACTGTAGCTGCCGCCTCTGCTGCAATGGCATGGGTATTTCTTGATAAAATAGTAGGACACAAACTTTCGGCAATGGGTGCTTGTATAGGAGCTGTTGTAGGCTTAGTTGCCATTACTCCTGCCGCAGGATTTGTAAGTATTCCTAGCGCTATGTTCATAGGTATTTTTAGTAGCATCGTAAGCAATCTTATGGTTAGCAAATTTCCTAAAGGAAAAATTGATGATGCCCTAGATGTATTTTCATGCCACGGTGTTGGCGGTATGACTGGCATGTTGCTAACCGGAGTTTTTGCGTCTAAGGCTGTAAATCCAGCAGTAATCAATCAAGGACTGGTTTTTGGCGAAACCACCTTGTTTATCCATCAATTGATTGCGCTAATAATCGTTTCGGTTTTTGCCTTTACAATGTCTTACTTTCTTTTCTTTATCGTAAATAAAATCACTCCGCTGAGAGTTAGTGAAGATAAAGAAGAATTAGGATTAGACATTTCTCAACATGGAGAATATTTGTAAATTATTTCAAATAAATTAGACAAACTAAAATGACCGCCCCAATCGCGTAAACAACAAATATTAATCCTTAACTTTGTTCAAATATAAAAAAGGGAGAGCCAGCTTTGGTTCTCCTTTTTTTACCAAAAAAAATTAAAATTATATTTTTTTAAATGCCTCAAAAACAAAAATTAATCTTAGTTCTTTTGCTTTTCCTATGTGTCCAAAATTCTTTCTCGCAAGAAAACAAACCTATAAAAGACAGCTTGGAAATATACAAGAATATTCAAACCTATTCCCAAAAGAATAAGGTTACGCGTTTTTTGCACAAATTAATCTTCAGATCTAACAATCCAAAGAAGAAAGAAAAAAGAGAAGTTCAACAAAATTACCAAGAATTCGAAGGTAAAATCATTAGAAACATCAACATAACCACTCTTGATCCATTTGGGTATTCTGAGATTGATTCTACAAAAAAGCCAAAAAGTTGGTTAGAAAAAAATGGCGATATTTTGCACATCAAAACTAAACGAATAGCCATACAAAACGTATTGCTTATCAGAAAAAATAAACCCTTTGATCCCTTATTGCTAAAAGAATCTATTCGTTTAATAAGAGCTCAAAATTACATCAGTAGAGTTGCTATAAACACGAAACTTATTGCTAAGAATGCCGATTCTGTCGATGTTTTTATCCGTGTTTTAGACAATTGGAGTATTATTCCAAAAGGCGCATTATCAACAGCAAGCAGCAACTTAAATCTAAGCGACCATAATTTTATGGGTACAGGTCATACCCTTAATGGCGAATATAAAAACAAGTTTAGCAACGGAAAAAAAGCCTATAAACTAGGATACACTATTCCAAACATCCGAAACACCTTTATTCAAACTTCCCTAAATTATTACAATGATTTAGATAACAATCACGGTAAAAGCATTGATATTTCTCGCCCTTTTTACTCCCCTTTTTCAAAATGGGCTGGAGGTATTTATTTAGATCAAAAATTCAGACGAGACTCACTTCCCGACACCAATGAGATTTATTCACAACAAAATTTCAAATCCCATTCACAAGATTATTGGCTTGGTCATGCTTTTAGAATTTTTAAGGGAAATACTGAAAATGACAGAACAACGAATATCATCTTATCAGGTCGATTTTTAAATGTAAAATACCTGGAAAAACCTAGTAGCACCTATGATTCTGCTAACTTTTACTCATCAGAACGATTATTTCTTTCTGGAATTGGTCTTTCGATGCGAAAATTTATTGAAGACAAATACATCTTCAAAAATGGTGTTCCCGAAGATGTTCCAATTGGAAAAATATATGGAATAACTGGAGGCTATCAATACAAAAATAGCACCCGTAGATTCTATCTAGGAAGCCGATTCTCTTTTGGCAATTATTATAAATTTGGTTTTTTGAGCCTCAATTTTGAGATGGGAACCTTTTTCAACAAATCAATAACACAACAAACTGCATTCTCTTTTCAAGCGAATTATTTTACGCATCTAATAGATATAGGAAAATGGAAATTAAGGCAGTTTATCAAGCCCCAACTAATTATTGGAATTAATCGAGAAAACTCTTTTGGCGACCAACTCTCCATCAATGGCGATTATGGAATTCAGGGTTTTAACAGCGCAATCTATGGGTCAAATAAAATGATTTTTACTTTTCAAACCCAAGCATATTCGCCATGGGATCTTTGGGGGTTTAGACTAAATCCTTATTTCAATTATACGATGGCAATGCTACAAAATACAACTAATGGTTTGCAAAACAACAAAGCTTTTTCAAAAATAGGCATCGGATTTATAATTACAAATGATTATTTTGTTTTTCGAACTTTCCAAATTTCCCTTGCTTATTACCCAACAATTCCAGGAAACGGCGATGCCATTTTTAAAACTAACGCTCTTGAAACCACCGATTTTGGATTTCAAGATTTTGGATTAGACAAACCCAGAACAGTAATTTACAAATAAATCTTTAGTTTTTTGAATTGCCATTTGATATTTAGTATATTTGATTCCCTTATAATTAATCTAAATGCAAAAGCTTAAAACTCTATTTTTTCTACTATTCATCTGTACTTTCTCCAAGGCTCAACAACCTCAAAAACCAAATTCAGCAGAAATTTATAATCAAATTCAGAAATTAAATTTTTTAGGTTCTGTCCTTTATATCGCTGCACATCCTGATGACGAAAACACTCGATTAATATCGTATTTATCTAATGAAAAAAGGGCACAAACAGCCTATTTATCATTAACTCGTGGCGATGGCGGTCAGAATTTAATAGGGCCTCAATTAAGAGAATTATTAGGAACCATCCGAACCCAAGAGCTTATCGAAGCTCGAAAAATTGATGGTGGAATGCAGTTTTTTTCACGTGCCAATGATTTGGGTATTCAAAAAATCCTGAAGAAACGTTAGAAATTTGGGATAAAGAAAAGGTGCTTTCAGACATTGTTTGGACCATCCGAAAGTTTCAACCTGACGTAATTATCAATCGTTTTGACCATCGAACTCCCGGAACAACCCATGGTCATCATACGGCTTCGGCCATGCTGAGTGTCGAAAGTTTTGATTTAACAAACAACCCAACCGTTTTTCCTGAACAATTAAAATTAGTACGTCCTTGGCAGGCGAAACGGCAATTTTTTAATACTTCGTGGTGGTTTTATGGAAGCAAAGAAAAAATGGACGCTGCCGATAAATCTAATCTATTTAGTTTTCAAACAGGCGTTTATTATCCAACATTAGGTAAATCAAATCAAGAAATTGCCGCATTAAGCAGAAGTCGCCATCAATCGCAAGGTTTTGGTAGTACCGGAAGCCGAGGAGAAGAAACGGAATATTTAGAATTCATAAATGGCGAAGCACCAAAAGATAAATTTTCGATTTTTGATGGAATAGACACCACTTGGAACCGAGTAAAAGGAGGAAAACCCATTGGAGAGTTATTGACAATTATTGCTTCTAAATTCGACTTTAAAGACCCCGCAAAGAGCGTTCCCAGCTTAGTAAAAGTCTATTCGATGATACAAACATTAGACGAAAACCATTGGAAGGAAATAAAATCTGACGAAATCAAAAAAGTGATCGCTGCCTGTTCTGGATTGTATCTTGAAGCAGTCGCCGAAAACCAAGAAACCACCCCCGGAGCACTCGTAAAATTAAAAATCGAAGCCATAAATCGAAGCACAATACCGATGCTATTATCGAGTTTGACCACTTTGCCAAATCAAAAAAATACAATTCAAAATCTAACATTAGCCAACAATGTCTATCAAAATATTCTCCTCAATTTGCAATTGCCCGAAACCATAGGTTATTCGCAACCGTATTGGTTAAAAGAAAAAGGAACTGTTGGAATGTATACAGTTCCTGATCAAAAACAAATAGGAATTCCAGAAAGCGAGCGTGAAGTGAAAGTCGTTTTTAATGTAGAAATTAACGGAACTCAAATCCCTTTTGAACGCACCTTGGTTTACAAATATAATGATGATGTAAAAGGAGAAATGTATCATTATCTTGACATTGTGCCCGAAGTAACCACAAGCATTCTCGACAAAGTATTGCTTTTTAGAAACAATGAAAACAAATTAGTAGCGGTTAAAATAAAATCTGGAAAAGACAATATAAAAGGCGATTTGCAACTGGAATTGCCCAAAAATTGGGTTGTTTATCCAAAATCAATTTCTTTCAGCCTGGATAAAAAAGGCACCGAACAAACTGTTTATTTTGAGGTAACGCCGCCAAAATTTTTCGAAGAAGCAATTGTCCGAAGTGTAGCGACTGTCGATAATAAAAAATATGACAAAGATCAAATTATTATCGATTACAATCATATTTCAAAACAACAAGTTTTAAAACCAGCAGAAGCCAAATGCATTCGTTTTGATTTGAAAACAAACGGAGAAAAAATTGGCTACATTATGGGAGCTGGCGATGAAGTTCCTAATAGTTTAGTTCAAATGGGCTACAAAGTAATGCTTCTTGATCCCGAAGAAATAACACCCGAAAAACTAGAAAATTTTGATGTTGTCGTCACAGGAATTCGCGCCTATAACACCGTTCAAGCATTGGCAAACAAACAAAATATTCTTTTTGATTTTGTAAAAAATGGAAAAACAATGTTAGTGCAATACAACACTCCAGGAGATTTAGTGACGCCGAATATTGCTCCTTATCCTATGAAAATTTCCCGAGACAGAGTAACAGAGGAAAATGCCGAAGTTCGGTTTCTAGCTCCGAATCATCCCGTTTTGAATAGTCCGAATAAAATTACCAGCAAAGATTTCGAAGGCTGGAAACAAGAACAAGGTTTGTATTATCCGAATGAATTTGACAAGGCTTTTACCCCTATTCTATCGTCCAATGATAAAGGAGAAACCCCTAAAAATGGAGCTTTATTAATAGCCCCTTACGGTAAAGGCTATTATATTTATACTGGATTAAGCTTTTTAGAGAATTACCAGAAGGTGTTTTAGGAGCTTACAAATTATTATCTAATACCCTTTCGTTGAAGTCTCTGTTACAAATTCCTGCACAAAATATCAAGCCTTAAAAACGCAACTATGGAAGCAAAAAAAATAAAAATCTGGAAAAAAAGCTATACTTGGGTTCTTGTCGCGAATGCCATCTATTTTTTGATATTCTATCTGATAATGAAATTATACTCCTAAACTATGCAACTAATCGATTGGATTGTACTCACATTTACTTTATTATTTATCGTCGTTTATGGCGTTTGGAAAACTCGCGGAAGTCAGAATGTAGAAGACTATATTTTGGGTGGCAACGAAACTCCATGGTACACCGTAGGACTTTCGGTTATGGCAACACAAGCCAGCGCCATTACCTTTCTTTCAACTCCAGGACAAGCGTATCATGACGGAATGGGTTTTTTGCAATTTTATTTTGGTTTACCTATTGCGATGGTCGTAATCTGCGTTACTTTTATTCCAATATACCACAAATACAAGGTTTTTACCGCTTATGAATACCTCGAAAAAAGATTTGACTTAAAAACCCGCTCACTAGCTGCAATTCTTTTTTTGTTTCAAAGAGGTTTAGGAACTGGACTTACCATTTATGCTCCAGCAATAATCTTGTCGGCATTATTAGGCTGGAATCTGACCATAATGAATGTTATTATTGGCGTACTCGTAATCATTTACACGGTTTCTGGAGGAACAAAAGCAGTAAACGTTACCCAAAAACAACAAATGTTTGTGATTATGTCGGGAATGATTATCACATTCTTTCTTATTTTACATTTTTTACCCAACGACATGTCCTTTGCATGCGCTATGCATATTGCGGGAGCAAATGACAAAATGAATATCGTCAATTTTTCGTTTGACCCTGAGGAGAAATATACTATTTGGAGCGGAATTACAGGTGGTTTTTTTCTTGCCTTGGCGTACTTTGGTACAGACCAATCCCAAGTGGGGCGCTATTTATCAGGAAAATCCGTTCGGGAAAGCCAAATGGGATTAATTATGAACGGATTACTCAAAGTACCAATGCAATTCTTCATACTGCTTACCGGCGTGATGGTTTTTGTCTTTTTCCAATTCAATCCGGTGCCATTAAATTTTAATCCAAACAACAAATTAATTGTAGAAAAATCTAGCTATAAAAACGAATACCATGCCCTAGAAAAAAAGCTGGATGCCCTTTCCGAGGATAAAAAGGTAATTAATTTATTGTACATCGACCAACTCAACCAAGATTACGACAATCCCATTTTACGAAAAGAATTAATTGGATTATCTAATAAAGAAAAAGATTTGAGAGATCGTGCCAAAGAAATAATCCACAAAGTAGACGAACATAGCGAAACCAATGATAAGGATTATGTATTTTTTCACTTCATCATGAATTATTTACCCAAGGGTCTCATTGGATTATTACTCGCAGTAATTATCTCTGCCGCTATGTCTTCGACGGCTTCTGGACTAAACGCTTTAGCATCGACAACTGCCATTGATATTTATAAGCGCAATATAAAGGAAGAAAAATCAGAAAAACATTATGTAAATGTTTCTAAATTTTTCACCCTATTTTGGGGAATTGTTGCCATACTATTTGCCAGCATTGGTACCTTATTCGAAAATTTAATCCAATTAGTTAATATCGTGGGTTCTATATTTTACGGAACAGTTTTGGGTATTTTCTTGGTTGGTTTTTATTTAAAATACGTACAAGCAAAAGCTGTTTTTTATAGTGCAGTACTTAGTCAAACTACCATCTTTATCATTTATTATTTTGCTATTTGCATTTACCCAAGTGGGCAAGAAAAACTGGGCTATTTGTGGCTCAACTTCATTGGGGCAATGCTTACCATTATTTTGTCTTTAATGATGCAAGCCCTTGTTTTTAGAAAAGAAATCAACTCTAAGTAAGTCAGCCGAAAGTTTAAAAGTGGTAAAGTCAAAAAAAGCAATGTAAGTTCATAGCGATGCAAAATCAATTCATTATTTTGTATGGTCTGATTTTAAAATACAACATGACACGATGGTTGTTACTCTATTAAACGATTGATCAGCTAATTGTGTCTTTTTGCTAAAGATAAAAAAGCAAATAAGGCTTTTATAAACATTTCAAATCTGTAGCGAAAATAATCATGGTAAGCTATGCAAATAATAGCTTTTTTTTAGACAATATGCAATAAAAAAAGGCTCACATAAAAAAGTTGGGGAGAAGTTCTAAATTTGTCTAAAAAAACAAATGGATTTTTCAATTTTTTCTTCCTTTTTACCAGAAGGGCTATTGATACATTTTGATATTGTCGATTTCAAAGAGTTAGGAGATTTACATACAAAGAAAGACTGTTTATTCATTTATTTAGATGAGAAAAACATACTGCCAAATAATTATGATTTGAATGAATTTGAGTCAAAAGGATTCTACGAACGAACTTTAATTCAAGACTTTCCAATTAGAGGAAAGGCGGTTTATTTAGGCATTAGAAGGCGTCGATGGCGAAATAAATTTGATAAATCAATAGAAGTTAAAAGTGATTATACTTTTATAGCAGAAGGTTCAAAATTGACCGTTGAACTTTCTGATTTTTTAAAAGATACAGGTCGAGACCCGAGAAGATACGATAAGTAATATCGCCAGTTATTACGGAGTCAAAGCCAATTTATTGCAACGCCATTACAAGAAAAAAGTTAGTGGATTTAAGGATTGGGATCAGTTCAATCACTCCGAAGATTATTTGATTTATCCTCAGAATATAGGTGAAAATCTAGGAATTGATGAGTTAAGTTTGTCAAAAGGAGAACTCTATACCTTTGTAACCAATAAAAACGGTAGAGGCAAGAAAAAAACATTAGTAGCAGTTATAAAAGGCACTAAAAGTCAAGATATTATTGATGTTTTAAACAAAATTCCGTTAGAAAAAAGGAAGTTGGTAAAGGAAATTACCCTTGATATGGCTAATAATATGCAATTGGCTTCAAGAATATGTTTTCCAGAAAGCAATTTGGTTACCGATCGTTTTCACGTAGTAAAGCTGGTAATGGAAGCCTTGCAACATCAAAGAATTAAGTTACGATGGGAAGCAATTGAAAAAGAAAATCAAGCCATTAAAATAGCCAAAGAACAAGGAATTAAATATGTTCCTATCGTTTTTGAAAATGAGGACACTCCAAAACAATTATTAGCTAGAAGCCGTTATATTATTGCTAAAAAAACAAATGAATGGACTCCTAATCAGAAGGTAAGAGCCGAATTGTTATTCAAAATTTATCCACACTTACATCAAGCATATAAACACACTCTCGAGTTCAGGAACATCTATGAACAAACCTCAAAAGAATTAGCCAAAGAACAATTTTTAAACTGGATTGAAAAAACAAAATTATTAAAATTAAATGATTTTAAGTACATTCTAAAAATTAATAATACATTTTGTTCCAAACCCATTCAAAACATCATTTAGGTTCAATTTTAAATTTTCAAATGAAGTATAAGCCTCAAATTTTAACCATTTATATTTAACAAATCTCCACAAGATTTCAATTAAGTTCAATTCTGGCGAGTAAGGTGGAATAAAATAAATAAGTAAATCTAACTCTTCCCATTCTTTGATTTTTTCTTTGAATTTCTTACTGGTATGAAGCGAAGAGTTATCCAAAACCACAACTGTTTTTTTAGTTATATTCTCAACAAATTTGTCAAAAAAGACAATCATCTTTTCAGAATTTATTGTTGTTTCAAAAATATCAAAAACCAAATTACCCAATGTATTCATTAAACCAAAAACACTTACGCTTTTCCCCCGAATTGCAGGCAATAAAATAGGTTCTCCTTCAGCTTGCCAAGCATACGGAACATTCGGCACTAAACTAAAATGACTTGCGTCACCGTAATATAAGTCAATGTATTGTTCCTGATTTAATTGTGACAATTTATCCAATTCCTTTTTTGAATTTAGAAAAGCGCTCTCACAACGTTTTTTTTTTCAAAGATTTACGGCATCTTATCCATTTATATTTTAGTCTCTTTTAAAAAATTTATGAGTGTTTGTTTTGTTATTTTTATTTGATGCTCTCGCTCTAAAATATCCAAAACCACATTCAAATTTCTACTGTTTTCCTTTACTAGTTCAGGTATTAGGTCAGCTACTTTTTTTAGTTTTAATTTTGCGCCACGACCTTTTTTAACGCCTAATGTTTCCTGTTTGTCTTTTAATGTTTTAGCCATTTCCCAAGCATTAAAAAACAATGTTACTCGTAATCTTCCAACCTTCATAATTCTAGAAATTTCCATTATGGATTTTTTGTCAACAGAAAGTTTTAGAAACATACAGCGCTCCCTGACTACCGAATTAGGGGAGTTTCTATACAAATAATCCACTACTTTTTTTTTCTCCTCTAATAATTCTACATATCTCATTTATGTCGTATTTAAAATATAAATATACGAAAAATATGTCAAAAATAAAAATGTATTACTAATTATTTTCAAGTACTTAATACCGCAGCAAACAGCTTAAAATATCATTTAGAAACCATTTTAAACTTCTTCATCAAACGACATACAAATGCAAACGCAGAATCATTTAATTCTAAAATAAAACTCTTTAGAGCAAATCTAAGAGGTGTAGTTGATGTGAAATTCTTTCTATTCAGAATGGAAAAACTTTTTGCTTAATCCCCAAAAAAATTACGTGAGCCGTTTTTTACATGTTAGTACAGCAACAAACAATACAGTTCAGCGAGCATTCCTCGTTATATGATTTAATTATTCCAAGGAATAATCTTTTGAGAAAAATTAACGATTTGATAGACTTTTCATTTATCTACGATGAGTTGTTAAATAAATACTGCACCAATAATGGACGTATGGCAGAAAGTCCCGTTCGTATGTTCAAGTATTTGCTTCTTAAAACAATTTACACACCGTTTCCGATGTTGATGTAGTGGAACGTTCGCGTTACGATATGTCCTTTAAATATTTTTTGGATATGAATCCAGAAGACGATGTTATTAATCCGAGTTCGTTGACCAAATTCAGAAAACTACGTTTGAAAGACACCGACTTGTTAAATCTGTTGATAAACAAAACGGTAACCATAGCTATTGAAAAAGGCATCATCCGTTCTAAGTCTATTATTGTTGATGCCACACATACTTTATCAAGATCTAATCCGTTTTTAGCCATCGATGTATTGAGAGAACGCTCCAAGTTACTTCGAAAAACAGTATACACCTTTGACGACCAATTCAAAGAACGTATGCCCAAAAAAAATACCGACAATGATTTAGAAAAGGAGCTGGCTTATTGCAAAGAGTTAGAAAAACGCATAGAAAATGAGCCGTCTATAAGTTCAATACCCGCTGTGAAGGAAAAATTAAATCTGCTAAAAGAAACCGTAGAAGACACTCAAGAAAATTTAACCCTATCCAAAGATACCGATGCAAAAATAGGTCATAAATCTGCCGAGAGTTCCTTTTTTGGCTACAAAACTCATTTGGCTATGACCGAAGAGCGCATCATTACCGCGGCTGTAGTTACATCTGGAGAAAAAGGCGATGGTCCAGAATTACCTAAACTTTTAGAAATCAGTCAAGAAAACGGAGTTGATGTAGATACCATTATTGGCGATGCGGCTTATTCTGGAAAAGAGAATCTTAAAATTACAACTGAACAAAACATAAAAATAGTAGCGCGTCTAAATCCATCTATAACCCAAGGCTTTAGGAAAGATGAAGATAAATTTGATTACAATAAAGATGCCGATAGGTTTGTTTGCCCAGCAGGGCATTTAGCAATACGAAAAGCGCGCCAAGGCACTAAAGATGTCGGGGTAAATCAAGTAGATACTTACTATTTTGATGTCGAAAAATGCAAGCATTGCCCTTTAAAGGAAGGTTGTTATAAAGATGGAGCCAAGACAAAAACGTATTCGGTATCCATAAAATCAGAATTGCATCAAGACCAAATGGCTTTTCAAGAAACAGAATATTACAAAGAAAAAGCAAAACATCGATACAAGATAGAAGCTAAAAATAGCGAGTTAAAAAATATACACGGTTATGATAGAGCAATATCATACGGTATTACCAATATGCAAATGCAAGGTGCAATAGCAATTTTTACAGTCAACTTAAAAAGAATACTCAAATTAATGTAGAAAATGTAATCTACACGTGCATTTTACCAAATGAACCTGTATAAGTCAAAAACAGACACATACAATCAACAATAAAAAACAGTTACAAAAATAAAACCGCTTATAACGGATGCTTAAAATCCTGTTATAAGCGGTTTTTTAATATCTAAAAAAGAACGTTGATCAAAATAAGTGATGTTTTTCAGTACCCTCTCAATCGAGAAGCCTTTTTTACTTTTTTTTTATGCTGGAACTTTATTTTTTATCACTAATCTAAATCCTTCGCCGTGAATGTTTAAAATTTCAACATTTGAATCTAGTTTGAGGTATTTTCGCAACTTAGCAATATAAACGTCCATACTTCTTGACGTAAAATAGTTATCATCTCTCCATATTTTTGTCAAGGCCAATTCTCGTGGCATCAAATCATCCTCGTGAAGAATCAACATTTTCAATAGTTCATTTTCTTTTGGAGATAATTTAACAGGTTCTTGCTTTTCGAAAGTCAAAAAACGAAGTTTTGAATTCAAATGAAATTTACCAATGTTAAACTCAAATTGAACTGGCTCTGCCTTTGTCCCCAATGATTTTCGTTGAATTATGGTTTTTATTTTCATCAACAACACCTCGGAATCAAAGGGTTTGTTTAAATAATCATCGGCTCCCGCTTTGTATCCTTTCAAAACATCTTCCTTCATAGATTTTGCTGTTAAGAAAATAATAGGCACTTCTTGATTCTTTTCTCTTATTTCTTTAGCTAATGTATACCCGTCCTTATAGGGCATCATCACATCTAAAATACACAAATCATAAGTATCTTTTTTGAATTTCTCAAAGCCTTCCATACCGTTTTTAGCCAAAGTCACGTCAAAATCATTTAGCATTAAATAATCTTTTAGCACAGCACCAAAATTCAAATCATCCTCCACTAAAAGGATTTGTTTATTTACATTTTCCATATTTCTAATTTATTAATGGTATTTTTATTATGAAGGTACTTCCTTTTCCCTTTTCACTCTCCACAAAAACCTGACCATTATGATCATCTACAATTTTTTTTACATAAGCGAGACCTAATCCGTGCCCTTTAACATTATGCACATCGCCCGTATGCTCTCGATAAAACTTTTCAAAAACTCTCTTTTGAGCCACCTTACTCATTCCTATTCCGTTATCTTTTACCTTGATAACGATGAAATCTTTCACATTTTCTGTAAAAATATCAATCTTAGGAATATCGGGCGAATATTTGACAGCATTTTCTAAAACGTTGACAATCACATTTATAAAATGAGATTCATTTACCAAAACATCCATTCTAACAGCCCCAAAGTGCTTCGTTATTGTTCCCTGTCTGTCTTCTAAAATTAGACTTACATGCTCAATAGCATCTTCTATAATTTCCTGAATATTGCAGGATTCTTTAGCAATATCCAATTCCTTTTTTTCTAGTTTTGAAATTCTTAATACATTCTCGACTTGAGCGTGCATTCGTTTATTTTCGTCCTTAATCATCTGAATGTATTTCAAAACCTTTTCTTTATCATCAATGATTTTAGGGTTTTTAATAGCATCTAAAGCCAAATTTATTGTTGCAATTGGGGTTTTGAACTCATGGGTCATATTATTAATAAAATCCGATTTTATTTCAGAAATATGACGCTGACGAATCAATTGATTCAAGGCGCTTGTATAAGCAATAATAATAATCAATGTAAAAATAATTGACAACAAGGTTATCCCAATAAGGTCGGTAAGCAGAAATTTCTTTTTATGAGGAAAAGAAACTAGCAATTGGTATTTACTATTTCCTTCATTATCAGAAAATATCGAAATAGAATACGTTGTATTTTTATCATATTTAAAGGCATCCGATTTCACTTTTGTTGCTAATCCGTTACTATAAATACCAAACTCAAAAGGAGTCTTCACTTCATATTCTCCCAATTCTTTCTTTAAAAGTTTAGCCAAACTTTCTTTTGAAACCCTTTCTTGCACTGGCATAGTGGTAGCAATATCCTTAAAGAAAATTTGAAATTGAGCATCATCCAAGACGTCTAAATTTCCTGATTTTTCAATCTTAATATCTGGTGCTAGCTTATGCTGATTACCTAAATTATCGAATTGATTATTATCATAAATCTCTGTAACTCGCTTAGAATTAAAACTTTTAAGTTTTACACTATCTATTTTTTTATCAAAGAACGTAGAAGATATATTGTAATCTTCACTTATTATACTATTTGAATATATAATTGTCTTATTGGTTTTATTGTTTTTCTGGATATAGTAAAACTCCAATAAATCATTTTTTTGAGGAATCTTTCCTGTGCTATCCTTGTATCGATTGTATTTATCATAAAAACTATAAGCCTCTTGCCTTTGAATTTTATCGGCAACATCACCCATAACTTGTTTAACATGAAACTTAAATTGTTCGTCGTTGTTTTTAAACGAGGTATTAAACCAATAAACCTGAACTAAAATTATCCCGATTAAGGATAAACTCATCAGTAAAACAAGTATTCTAAAAAATATTTTATTCATCAATACAAAGCTAATATTTTAACACTATAAATAATAATAAATTAACCAAAGATTAACATCAAAGCATTAAATTATTAAATTCTCAAAATTTTAAGAATTTCCTCTACTTTTGATTTTGTAATTTCTGGATTTACATTTTCAATCACAAAATCGCTTTTTGAAATGCGCTGCTCATCATTCCATTGCCTATTTATCCTTTTTAAAACCATTTCTCGCGTACTATTATCTCGCTGAATCACTCGCTGAATCCTAGATTCTAATGGAGCAATAACGGTAATTATCAAATCGCAGTTTTTATAATTCCCACTTTCGAATAAAATAGCAGCTTCATAAATAATAAATGGAGCGTTTTTATAATTTAAAACCCAGCTATCAAAATGCTTTTTTACGGCAGGATGAATAATCTCGTTGAGTAGTTTTAATTTTTCAGGATTATCAAACACGATTTGAGCAAGCTTATTCCGATTTAAAATAGCTCCATCAAAAATACTATTGCCAAATTTTTCTTTGATTTTAGCTCTAATTTCATTTGACTGCATCATCTTTCGCGCCTCATCATCAGCTATGTAAACGGGAATGCCAGATGCCGAAAATTGATTGGCAATTGTGGTTTTTCCACTCCCAATTCCTCCAGTTAAACCAATTATTTTTGTCATATTATTTTTTGAAAAACAACTCAGGAAAAGCTTCTTGCGGTTTTTGCTTTAGGATAATAATTTTGAAGAATGATTTCAAAAAGCCTGTTCCGTAACCATAAAACTGCTTCCAGACCGCTTTTATCGATAAGTATCCAATCTTGAAACTTTTATTTTGATACGTTGACACCAAAAATAATACCAAAAAGTAACCAAAATACAATTGAAGCAACAAATCCTGATTAAAAATTAAAGACAAAAGAAGCCCTACAACAAACCCAATTATAAATAGTGAAGGGAAGAAAAAAGTAAGTTTGTTGTATTGAGGATACCAACTATTTAAAATGGGTCTGGCTTTGCCAAATTTATTTACCTGAATTGAAAATTTTTCCCAGTCAATTCTTCTTTTGTGATAGACAAATGCTTTTGGAAAGAGTCGAGTATCGAAACCCAATTCCCACAATCGGATCGACAAATCGGGGTCTTCGCCAGGATGAATATTCCCGAAACCTTTAGAAACCTCAAAAGCTTTTCGTGACAAACCCATATTAAAACTTCTGGGCTGAAACTTATCGATCTTTTCAGAACCTCCTCTAATTCCGCCCGTGGTAAGAAAAGAAGTCATCGCAAAATTAATTGCTTTTTGTATATCCGAAAAACTATCCAAAGCCTTGTCAGGACCACCAAAACAATCAACATATTTTTGTTTTAAAGCCTTATCAACTTCTGTTAAATAGTTTTTTGGAATAATACAATCCGAGTCAAAAATGATAAAATAATCTCCTTTTGCCTTCTTCATTCCATAATTTCTAGAATCTCCGGGACCCGAATTTTCTTTGTAGTAATAGGAAATACTCCGTTTTTTATCATATTTTTGAGCGACATCCTCACATTTTAACGAAGAACCATCTTCGATAATTACAATCTCAAAATCTTCTTTATACTCTAATTGAGACAAACTTTCCAAAAGTTCATCAATTTCATCTGGTCGATTGTAAACTGGAATGATTAAAGAAAATAACATAATCTTGAAATAAGGTTTAGACTTTTACTCTTAAAAATTGCAACAAATATACTCTTTATCCACAAAAAAATTGTTGCTAAATTTATTGCTGTTAAAAAAGTCTTTTTTGAATGAAACGATAACTTTTTATCATACAAAAGTTCAAAAAATCCCTCCTCAAAAAAAACGAAACCGTCTTGTTTCCAAAGCGGTCAAATCAACAAAATTAACTAAATAAACTACCTCGGGGCAGAGCCCCAGAGATATTAATCTGAGAGCAAACAATTTTCATTTACAAAAATTGTCAAAAAAAGAAAATCGAAGCAGAGCTTCGAGGAATTACCAAAAGAGATTAAAAAATGAGATTAAAAACCACATTCAGAAGTAAATCAAATGTGCTTAAAAATTAAAAAACATATTTGAATTGCTAACAAATCATTTAAAACTTCCTTTATTTCGGGCTAAAAATATTTTTCTTACGAAAATAATCAAAAGAACAACAACGATTCCAACAAAAAAATAAGAAAACAATCCTGGAGCACTTTCTTCTTTCGTATAAGGCATGGCGGGTTGTATTTTAGACATATAAAGCACTTCTTTAGGAATAATAGCTCCTTCCGTGCTTTTAATTTTAGTCGCAGGAACAAGTTTAATCATTTTAATTACTTTAGCCGTATCGTTAAGAGCGGGATTTTCTTCTATTTTATTCATGGTAAGTTAAACTAAAGTTTTTAAAATAATTTTATAACAAAAATAATTTTTAAAATTAGAAAAAATGCTAACACATTGTTAATTATGAGAATCGAAATTTAGACAAATCTAAGAAAATGTTACTCCTTCTTGGTCTTAATAGCAATAGTGTAAGACGATTGATAAAACAAGCATTACATCTAAATTTCGATTCCTATAAATTAGAAGACTAGCTCTTAAAATAGAACTTCCTTTTTTGTCCTTTAAAAAATTTATCCTTTTTTGGACTCCAAAGTTTGCTTTAAGCCATCTAATAAAACGGCGAATTCAGTTACAATTTCTTTTTTGATTTTTGATTTAGCACTTTCATCGGTTAATCCAAAATAGGCTTTGAGTGAAACAACACAAGAGGTGTTTCCTTTGTCTTGAACTTCAAAATAATATACATATCTTGATAATTCTTTGGGCAAACTGACCACTCGAATTCCCATTCTTCGAATATCGGGATCAATAACTATGATTTCTTCGGAACGCTTGTGATCATCGTTGAAAACAATTTCTCTTAGTGCGTTTAACCCCTTTCCTTGCAGGGTGGCTTTTTTGATTATTTTGGAGCCAAATTCGGCTACATTATTGCCTTTTACGAGGTATGTCCAAACGGCGGAAGCTGTGGCATTAATCGTAATGCGTTTTTCTGAATTGGGGGGTAACATTTGAGCGGCAGGCATTTGAGAATATCCCATAGCCGTTAGCAGTAGAAAGAGTGCTATAAAATGGTTCTTTTTCATCTTCTGGTATAATTATTTTTTAGGTTTTTGTCCTGTCATTAGCATCATCGGAACGGTATGGATTTTCTTTCCTGTTTCCTCCGATTCTTTGTCTGCTTTTTCGGCTGCTAATTTAGCTAATTCGGCTTCTGATTTGTTTCCTAATTTGGTCAAAAGATCACTTTTGGCTGTTAGGATGACAGCTTTGTGCTCGATTTGGGTTTCTTTTTTCTCGGCTATATTCAACCATACTAATGCTTTGGCCCAAGCCTGTGGGCTGGTATATGAGTTGCTGACTTCGTTAGCGTAACGAACGATAGTACCTGAATTTTCGACCAAATTCAATCGCACTAAATAATCCAAAAGCGATAGGTATTGCTCTGAATCTTTTACTCTTTTGTATTTGTTAGCCAATAATTTACCAATTAAAACTGGAGCTCCTTCGTAATCGGATTCTTGAAGAAATTGGATTAATTGAGTTTCTTTATCGGTTTCAAAAGGTTTTTCTTCGTTCCAAAAAGTCCATGTTTCCAGTTGTTTTTCGATATTTCTGTTGATTTTAGCATTGACTTCTTCAGCAGAACCTACGGCTTGAGCTAATGCAGTTCTGTTGGCTATAATGAATCGGTATTCTTCGGTTGTAGGGTCATTCATGAAGTTTTTCACTACGTTCCAATTTTCTTTTTTGAGCAATTCGTTGCGAGGAATCGATTTTACGAAATCATCGGCTACCTTGGCTTCTAATTCTCCATTGAAAGAAAGTCGTACCGATACTAGATAATCAAAAATGAATTGACCGCCTCGTTCTCCAGCTTCATAGCGTTTTTGCAATCGAGCACTCATTTTGTTTTCATCTAAGCCCATTTTAGAATATTCTAAAAATTCAGTCGCACCAAAAGCCCCTACAATTCGATGGTTTTCGTTGCCTTTTGAATCTAGGAACATTAGGGTTGGAAAGGCTTTTAATTTCCAATCCTTTTTGAGTTTTATAGCTTCGCCTTTTTCCATATCCAGAGAAACGCATACAAAGTTTTGATTAAAAAAATCGGCCACTTCTTTTTGTGTAAATACTTCTTTTGCTAATATTTTACAAGGACCACACCAAGTGGTATAGCAGTCGACAAAAATAGGTTTGTTTTGTTTTTTTGCCATTTGCAGTACTTCTTTCCAGCTTCCGTGAACAAAGTGAATATCGTATTCTTGGGCTGTTGTTAGAGAACTTGTTAAAAGGACAAAGGCAAGAATTAGGATGTTTTTGAATAATTTCATTTGGTGTTTTATATTTAATTTCATTTGTTTTTTAATTGTATCCTGCGTTTTGAACTAATTTCCCTTTAGAAATATCGATTTCTCGTTGTGGGATGGGGAATGCTTTTTTGTCTTCGGAAAGGGTTGCATTTCGCAAAGGACGGTTGGTTCTGATAAAGTCAAAACGAGCTCTTCCATCAAAAGCCGTTTCAAAAAGACGCTCTTTGTACAAAGCCGCCAAAAGTTGGTCTTTGGTAGCAAAATCGCCTACGACTACCGAAGGCAATCCACTGCGATTTCGGATTTGATTGAGTATTGTTATACTTTCGGAGCTAACACCATTGATTTGAGCTAACGCTTCGGCTTTGTTGAGTAGCACTTCGGCTAGGCGAATGGCTTGCACATCATCTCTTTGGTCACTATTGTTGAATTTGAAAGTAGTTTTTTCGTTTTTACTAGAAAAAGGATTTCCGTTAAAATACAGTTGGGTTTTTCTTTTATCAGATGACTCCATCGAATTCAGAAAAGCAGCATCGACCCATGGATTTTTGTTGTAATAAAAAATAAAATGAGGGCCAAACTGATTGTTTCCATTATTAGAACTAAAAGGGAAACCAAAAATAACCTCGTCGCTAAAACTAGATGTTTTTCCTGTGGTATTTAAAGGAAATAAATGCAGTAAATCCGGATCCAACTGGTATTTGGTACGAGTCAAAACACTATTAGATGCTTGTAAGCACGCCTGGTAATCTCGTTTGTATAATTGCACTCGAGAAAGCATAGCATAGGCAGTCGCTTTGGTGGCTCGTGACTTGGTTTTTACGTCATTAGAATAGGTTTCGGGCAAATCAGGAATGGCTTCGGTCAAGTCGGTAATGATTTGTGTATATACCTCGGCATTGGTGTTTCGCGCCAACAAATTGGAACTGTTAAATCCGTTGTACGGAGCTAATTGCAAGGGAACACCCAATCCGTTATTATTTCCGGTAAGGGCTCGATTTCCATAAAAACACAGCAACTCCCAGTAGGAATAGGCACGACAAAATTTAGCTTCGGCAATGTGTTGTTTTTTGGTTGCTTCATCATACAAACCAAATTTAGGCACTTTGTCCACAAAAATATTGGCAACACCTATTACTTCATAATAGTTACTCCATATTCTTTCGACTTGTGAGTCGGTGGTCGATAAATTACCGCTACTGTAATTAAAATAAAAACTACCATTGTCTAAGCCTACATAATCCAAAGAAGCATCTCCGATTACATACGTAGGGCCTGTGGAGGCATTTGCTAATTTGAAATAAACATCCGATAGTGCCGATTCGGCAGTAGTAACATCTGCAAAAACAGCTTTTTCGATGGTAATATCTGTTGGGGCTATATCCAATTGGCTATCGCAAGAACTGAATCCGATACTCATTGCCAAAAAGAGTCCTTTTATAATTGTATTTTTCATTCTTTTCAATTTAAAATCCAATGTTAATACCCATACTATATGATTTAGACTGAGGCAGGGTTAACTCATCATAACCTCCTAATAATGCCGAAGAACCAAAAGCACTTACCTCGGGATCTTGCCCTGAATACTTGGTAAAAGTCAACAAATTATTCCCTTGAACGAACAGCGAAAGACTCTTAAGATACTTACTACGCAACCAAGCGGTGGGAACATTATAGGTAAGATTAATATTTTTCAATCGGATGTAAGATGCGTCTTCAAGAAAACGATTCGAGTCCCGACCTGCGGTATAATCCACAGTGCTGCCGCCTTGCCTGATAATGGAGCTATTGTTGATTTTTGGAATGTTGGTTTGATGTCCCTCTATTTGCCAGTAGTTCAATAGTTCCGAAGACAAATTATTGGCGGTATTGGTGGTGTAAGTCATCAGCAAGGCTCTGGTGCCGTTGTATAATTGTCCTCCATAAGAAAAATTGAAAAAAGCCTCTAATTTCCAATTTTTGTATTGAAACGTATTGGTTAATCCTCCAAAGAAATCAGGAAGCGCATCGCCCATAGGTTTCCGATAAATATCGGGACTGTTTAATGAAGCGGGTGGTGTTTCGCTTTGAGTGCCATCGGTATAGTTCCAAAGCGGATTTCCGGTTAGCGGATTTACACCTGCCCAATCATACAAGAAAAATTGTCCTGCCGATTTTCCAACTGCAAAATATTTGTATCCCAGTTCCGCTCCTCCAAAACTACTACCGTCAAGGTTAAGTTTTAGGATTTTGTTCGTATTTCTGGAAATATTAAAATTGGTACTCCATTGAAAATGAGTTGTTTTGTAATTGATAGTATTCAATTCTAATTCAATTCCTCGATTTTCCATATCGCCAATGTTTTGGTCTTGAATGGCGTAACCCAAATACCACGGAACCGCCGAAGGATACAGTAAATTGGTAATTTTTTTGTAATAATAATCGGCACGAATATCGATTCGGTTATGAAATAATTTTAGGTCGATTCCATAATCCAAAGCCCGTGTCTTTTCCCAAGTTAAATAAGGATTGTTGGGTTGTTTTACCTGTAAAATAGGAGAACCTGCGTATTGCAAATCGTTGGGTTGCAAAATGTATTGCCCTTGATTCCCATAATAGCCACTCGTCCCATCGATGCCTGTGAAGCCAATACTTCCTCTGAATTTTAATTCATCAATCCAAGAAATGTCTTTTAAGAATTTTTCTTCGGAAGCCCGCCATCCCAAAGAGAAAGAGGGAAAACCAATGTAGCGTTGTTCCTTATTAAATCGGGAAGAACCATCTAAACGATACGTAACTCCTGCCAAATAACGTTGGTTGTACTGGTAATTGAGTCGAGCCAATAACGAAAATACAGCCCATTTTTGTACGCGTGTAATGCCTCCTCCTTTGACTCCTGCTTGATTAATATCTAAAATAGCATCGTTTGCGAATTGGCGACCAAAAGTAAAATTAGATTCTTCTCGTGAAGTTTCAAAACTTTGTCCAATAACTCCGTTAATAGCGTGTATTCCTTGGAGCGTTTTGACAAAAGTTAAGGTGTTATTGATAACTAATTTTTGATTTTTGGTATTGGTTTGCGTAGCGTTTCCTCCAATGAGATCAGGGCGGCTGATTAAACGGCTGTACGCTTTAGAATCATAATTATCAATTCCTGGCTCAGACTTGAAAGTCAGCCAAGGCAGAGGCTTGTATTCCAACAAAAAATTCCCTACCACTCTGTTGTCTTTTACATAATTGATGTCTTTGTAGGCTTGCGCCAAAGGATTATCCGTACTTCCCAAAGGATTGGGCAAATAACCAAAATAGTAATCGCCTGAATCTGTTTTTTCGGCAACATTTGGTGCTTTTAGTATTGCATTTCGGTAAATACTTTGTGCATTCAAAGCATTGTTGTCGGATACATTGACACTAAAATTTGCCCCTAATTTTATCTTAGTACCTAGCTTATAATCTAAATTAAGACGAGCATTGTTTTTCTTGTAATCTTGATTTACAATGTAAGCATCTTGCTTTAATGAAGACAAACTCAAAAAATATTTTAATTGACCAATTCCTGCTGAAATAGAAGCATTTACATTATGCGTAACTCCTGTTCGCAGTATTTTACTCAACCAAGGTGTTTCAGTTCCAGTAGGATATTTGTTACTCTGTGTTTTCAGGTTATAAAAATCCGAATACTGTTGCGCATTAAAAATTTGGGGGGTATTAACGGGATTACTAAAAGTAGTTACATAACTCAAATTAATTTTAGGTTTTTGAGAAGTTCCTCTTTTAGTCGTTATCAATATAACCCCCGCAGCGCCTCTTGAACCATATATGGCGGTCGCATAAGCATCTTTTAATACTTCGATCGATTCAATATCATTGGGATTTAGTAGTGATAGTGGATTTCGTTCAAATTCGGATTTATTTTCCAAGGCGTTGCTAACTTGACCTCCTCCAAAGCTAGAAAAAGCAATAGAGGTTCTTTCAAAAGAAGTGGTATTGTTGGTTCTGTCGGCTCCGTATATGGGAACGCCGTCAATTACAATTAAAGGATTGTTGCTATTGGCACTCAAAGAAGTAATTCCACGAATGGTTATTGCTGTTGCTCCTCCGGGAGCTCCCGAGCTGGAACTTACTTGCACTCCTGCTAATTTACCATTAAGCGCATTATCAAAACTCAAGCTGGTTTTATCAATATCCTTGGCTTTGATGGTTCCTATCGAACCCGTCAAATCTCGTCGTTCTTGTGTTCCGTATCCTATTACGGTTATTTCTCTTAGCTCCTGTGTATCGGGTTTTAAGAACACTACTAGATTTTCTCTGCTACGTATTTTGAATTCTTGATTGCTATATCCTATCGAGGAAATAACCAATACATCGCCAATAGTAGCTTGAATTTTGAATCTTCCATCTGAATCACTAATAGCTCCTTTCTTAGAATTTTTTACTGAAATCGTCGCACCAATTACGGGCTGCTTATCAGTACTCTGTATTACTTTCCCTTCTATTAGGATTGCCTGTAATACTTGCGCCTTTTGAACCTCTTGACCATAGCAGACAGTGACTCCAAAGCACAACAAGCATCCAAATGTAATTAGCTGTTTAATCATCTGTTTTTTAATTAATATTAGCAGTTACTATGCTTTTTTTTTGATTAAAAAGGCATAAAATAATCAAAACAAATAAACTCATTTTGACTATTTTATGCCTTATAAATCTCGTGGTATTTTTAGATTTTATTCAATTTACCTATCCAAACATCAGTCAAAGGGGTAAATATTACATCGCCAGCATCTAGAGTAGTGCTTTCGCCTCCTACTATCCATAAGTTTCCTGTGGCATCTACAAAAACATCAGCATTACATCTTGGGGTAAAAGTGCTTGGTAGTGCTTGAAATGCAGGTGCTGCCGCCCAAGTAACTCCACCATCGCTTGAAACTAAGATTGCAGAAGTACTAGTACCATCAGCCAGAGCTCCTCCTATCATCCATATTTTGTTATCATATACGACACAACTGGCTTTCATCCGTGCAGAGAATCCTCCAGTAGAAACTTGTGTCCAAGCAACCCCGTCTGTAGACGACCAAACGTCATTCAAAACAGTACCTGTGGTGCTTAACCCTCCTGCAATATACATTTTGTTATTATATACATACGAAGCTGCAAATGTTCTTTTAGGAATGTTGGTATAAGCTGTTGGGGTAAAAGTAGTCCCGTTAGCCGAAATTAAGGTAGAATTACTGATTCCTGCCGCAGGATAGTATAATGTTCCAACTGCTCCAGATCCTGTAAAACTTCCAAAACTTGTTGTATTCCCTCCAAAGGCATAAATACTTCCTCCTAAAACAAAAGCAGGCGAAAATATTCTACTAACATCTAACGCATTGGCTGTTTTTGTCCAAGTGATTCCATCGGTAGAAGTGTATAAGTTTTTTTCTAAAGTAGGTTGTAAAGCTCCAAAAGTATTAACCCCACTTGCATATCCTACGCAATAGGCTTTGTTGTCTTTTACTACAATATTATGACCAAATCCCACAGGGAAAGTAGCAGGATCAATCGTTTCTTGTTTCCAAGTTACCCCATCAGTCGTACTGTATAATTTACTCGCTGGATCCGAAACAAACCATTGAAATTGTTCGCCTAATACCACAAAGTGTTTTCCGTTAAGGAAGAAATGTTCTTGAGTTTCAAAAGCAGAATCAAAAGCATTAGGATTTGCTTTTCTCCATTTTACTCCTTCGGGATTGGTTTTGGCAACATTTACCAAAACTCGGTAATTTTTTATCGTTACTCCATCTTCAGCAACTACTTTAAGAGCGATTTCGTTGGTAAAATCGTTCACGGTTACACCACTTACTTGTGCTACATTATTGATAGATACTTTAGAACCGAGGATGAATGTGAATTTTGCCACTAACTTAGTGACATCAAATTTATAAGGCAAACTGTCGGTATTCTTGATGACAAAAGTCGAATTATCTACGGTAAAGTTATAGTCTTTAACAACATCGTTAGTAAAGCCAAAAGTAGTAATCCCTGTTAGGTTACTCAACGGATCATCTTTTGAGCAACTTGCAACTATAAGCAAGCCACCTGCACACATAAGTCCTAAAACATACTTCTTAAAAAAAATTGGTTTCATAATTTTTGTTTGGTTTAAATTGTTAATAAAATCATACTCAAGAAACAAACAGTCAAATTGGTTAATATACTGATTGCTAATTGGGTTATTCTTTAATACTAATAACAAAGGTAAATCCAATGCTTTTCTAAAATATAGGGATGATTCCTCATTTTTTATATTTTACTGATAAAAATTAACTCATATCCTTTATATTTGGCTCTTTATAAAAGACGAATGAAATTTAAAAAGTCCTTATCTCTATTTTCAACAGGCATTTTTTTATTGTCTTTACCCCTCTTTGGTCAAAACGATTCTTCTTCAACTATTGGAATTATAAATACGCTGAATTATCAGTACTACCAAAGCATCAATAAAAACCCACAGAATAGTCTTATTTATGCTCAAAAAGCCTATTCTTACTTTGACCAAGTACAGGATATTGAATTAAAATTTAAAATAGCTACAAATCTTGCGACATCTCTTTTTATGAATGAGCGTTACAAGGAATCTTTATACATTCTTGACCAAATCAAATCGCTTGAAATAAAAGAAAACAATAGAGCCACATATTATACCTTAAGGGGCTTAGTTGAAAACGATTTATACCATAGCGCACAAGCCGAAACTAACTATAAAAGAGCACTAGAATTATACACCAAACTCAATGATAAAGACAATGAATTTACAGTTCTAAACAACTTAGGATTACTATATAACAACGGTGGCGATTACAAAAGATCCCTTGCATCCTACTTAAAGTGTTATGAAATTATTAAAGATCTAAAAATCAAAGTCGACAGGTATAAATATTATATGAATATTGGTACCGTAAGTTTTAATTTAAAAGATTTTGACAAGGCACTTCATTTCTATTTCATGGCTTTAGAAGAAGCCAATAAAAACTCAGACACCTTACGAATATTCAAAACGAACGAAAAAATTGCCCAAGCCAATGTATCGATAAACAAACTGAATACTGCTATTGATTATTATCTTAAAGCCCTTGACGGTTCTCGTAAATTAAAATTCAACAAAGAAGTTTGTTCTATTTTACTAGACTTGGGAAACATTTACAACCTTCAAAATCAAAAAGAGATTGCTTTTAGCTATTTTCAAGAATCAATAAAAGTAGCCGCTGCGTTTTCTTTTTTACAAGAAGAGGTCGAAGCTTCGTTAAAACTAGCCATTTATTACCAATCGAAGTCCCGCTACGACAAAGCGCGATTATATTATAATACAATCATCCAAAATAAAGACCAAATCACAAATATAAATTTCATAAAAGACACTTATTACGGATTATATCAAATCGAAAAAAAGCAAAAAAAAACTACAATTTCCTTAGCCTATTTAGAAAATTATTTAAAATATAACGAGAGCGTACAAAAAAAGCAACTGATTAGTTTAGAAGAACAAATAGAAACCCAATACAATCTAAAACGAAAAGAATTTGAGCTCAAAAATTTAAAAACAAATTACAATCTTAATGAGTTAATCCTTAAAAACCAACAACAACGCATTCAATGGCTTATTATCTTTTCGGTCTTAATTGGCATCTTATTAGTCTCATTACTAACTTCTTATTTTCAAAAAAGAAAATCACAACGACTGCTTTTTATCCAAAATAAAAAAATAAACATTCAAAACAAAAGATTGCTATCAACTAATAAAGAAATTAAAAACAAGAGAAAAGAGCTTTCAGACCTTAATCTACTAAAAGACCAATTCTTGTCTATCATCGCCCATGATGTCAAAAGTCCGATGACCGATCTCTACAATTTACTATTTATTCTAAGACACAATCTGGATGCTTTGCCCAAAGAAGAACTAAAGAAAAACTTAGCCGTTATCGAATCGAGCACGACTAATCTGCTGCATTTATTAAACAATATTTTAAACTGGACTATTAGTCAATCCTCTGGAAACGAAGTAATAATTAGCGAATTTTCTATATCAGAATTAATAAACGACAATTTAAAACTTTTAGAAAGTTCCATCTTAACCAAAGAATTAACTGTAGCATTTACTCTAGACAATCACTCTTACACCATAAAATCCGATTTAAATATCATCAATTTTGCCATTCGAAATATCCTTTCTAATGCCGTAAAATTCACAAATCAAAAAGGAAGCATTCATATCAAAATTATAAACATATCCGATTCAAAAATAGAACTTCATATTGCAGATTCTGGAATTGGTTTTGATGAAAATATTCATAACCTTGATGAAACCCATACCGAAATAATTCCTCCCGCCTTTAATTCGAATAAAGAAAAAGGATATGGGATTGGTTTATCTTTGTGTAAAAAGATGCTAACCAAGATAGACTCAAAAATAGCTTACAAAAAAAACGATCCGTTTGGGTCGGTATTTATCATTCATATCAACAACATCACGAATTAAAAGTACGCTAAAATGAATCTTACAAAAGTACTCGTTGCAGATGATCATTACATCGTTAGACTAGGTCTAAAAATACTCATCAATTCTTTTGAAGGCTATGAAGTGGTTAAAGATGTCGAAAACGGTCAAGAAGTTCTAGAAAATATCAGTCTTGCTGACTACCTTATTCTCGACTTAGAAATGCCCCTTGTTGATGGTGTAGAAGCACTAAAAATCATACGAAAAGAGTATCCCGAAAAAAAAATAATTCTGCTAACAAATTGCATGTATATCCCAACATTAGTTAAGGCAAAGAGCTTGAAACCACACGGTTTTTTGTTTAAAGACGGAATGCATGAAGAAATTAAATTATGTCTTAATGAACTAGAAAAAGGGCATTATTATACCGGTAAAAATTGCCTCGCCTTTTTTGAAAGACACAAAGAAGAAATTAGTGATGTAGAAAATTTGATTCAAAATTTAAACTCATTAACCAAAACCGAAATTAAAATTATTTATCAAATCTCAAAAAATTTATCTACCGTTGAAATCGCAGAAATCTTGTTCAATAGCCCAAAAACAATAGACAACCATCGAACAAACATTGCAAAAAAATTAAGCATTGGCGGCTATAACAACTTGCAATTAGTAGCCATTAAATACAAATTACTTATTGAATCCTTATATAAGTCAGCAACCGCTTAGAGCAATAAAAAAAGTGCGTCTAAAATTAATTCAGACACACTTTTTTTATAAAAATGCTTTTTAAAATACGCTTACAAAATTTCTTTTAATTTTTGTACTAATGCTTCTCCTCTTAAGTCTTTGGCAATAATTTTTCCTTCTTTATCTAATAAAACCGTATACGGTATTCCAGAAAACGTATAATCTAACATAACTTTTTTAGAATCTTGCGCTAACAATAATATCCCTTTTAGGTTATCTTGACTAACGGCCTTTTTCCAATCTTCTTTCTTCTTGTCAATCGAAACACTTACCACTTCAAACCCTTTATCCTTATACAATTGATATTGTTTTTGAACATTTGGAGACTCCAATCTACATGGACCACACCACGAAGCCCAAAAATCAATTAATACATACTTCCCTTTTAACGAACTCAAAGAAACTTGTTTTCCGTTTATATCAGGAAAAGTGAAGTCTGGAGCTAGTTTCCCCAAATCAGTCTTAGAGACACTTGCAATTTTTGCCTCCAAATCCCTTTTTGCATTTTGAACATAATCAAGTTTAGGATACATTTTGGCCAATCTATCATATTGTGCTATCATATATTCATAATGTCTTTTCCAATTAAGAGTACCTATTACTTTTATAATAGTAGGAACATCACTGTACATTTCGATAATATTTTTCATTTCTGTCTCAAAAGGAATCGTCAAATTATCATATCCATGACTTGCGTATTCCTTCCAATCCTTAGAGTCTGACAGCGAAGCCTTATAATCTTCTTGTCCAGCAGCAATCATTCTTTGATAATCTTGATAATTTGCAAAATGCAAAAGATTCAAAACATTATTCTTCTCGCCGCCTTTGATATGCACGTGTGGCGGATTCTTTATAATCACTTTTGCCGTATCAATTCCTCTGAAATTGATAGTTAAATTTTCGTCATCTGCATAAAATTCGACCGTTTGCTGTCTGTAAACATTTAATCTGTAAAATTTTGGTGCTTCCGTATCTAAATCAAATGAGTAGTTGTTTTGCGAATCTAATTTTACTTCTTTAACCACTTTCATTTCATTGTTTTCATCCTTCTCTTCTATCTGAATACCAAATTTATCCTGAGCATTGGCAAATTTTACATTTCCGTTTACAGTAATTTTATGCTTTTGCGATTTTACCTCATTTTGACCAAAAGAGTATAGGCCAAGCATCATTATGCACAACAACAGTAGGTGGTTTTTCATTTTCAATTTGATTTTATAAATAATATTAACAAAGATTCGACTTCTAGTCCGTACAACAAAGATACTTCCTAAGTAGCGAAGAGATATAAGGATAATTCCTCATATTTCAGGTATTAAATTCAGAAAAAAAATCTAATCGGCTCTATTTTTAAGTGTCATTATACCCTTTTAAATAGAAAACCAACGCTTAACCAACTCGTCTTCTAAGGGCTGCGCTTTTTTATTTACAAACTCGTTAGTAGTGCCATTATAGTCATAATCCAAAGCCCATTCTTGATGATTTGCTGCCAATTCCTTGATGCTATTGCAAACCCATTCGATTTCGGCAGTAGTGGTGGTGGGATGAATAGACATTCTGATCCAGCCTGGTTTTCTGATTAAATCTCCCAACGTAATTTCTTCAACAAGTTTGTGAGAAGTTTCCTGATCTACGTGCAACAAAAAATGCCCGTAAGTCCCGGCACAACTACATCCGCCTCGCGTTTGGATTCCAAATTTATCATTGAGCAATTTCACGCCCAAATTAAAATGCAAATCATCTATATAAAATGAAATTACGCCTAACCGCTCTTGATGCTGACCAGCGAGAATTTTAATATTTGGTGTATTCCCTAAAGAGTCGAAAACAAATTCTACAATCTCATGTTCTCTTTTCAGAATAGCATCGATGCCCATTTGTTCCTTCAACTGGATGGCCAATGCCGTTTTTATAACCTGAAGAAACCCGGGTGTTCCGCCATCTTCCCTATCTTCAATATTATCAATATATTTATGCTCTCCCCAAGGATTTGTCCAGCTTACGGTTCCTCCTCCCGGACAATCCGGAACCATATTGTTGTAAAGCTTTTTATTGAAAACCAAAACTCCCGACGTACCTGGACCTCCAAGAAATTTATGAGGCGAAAAGAAAATAGCATCCAAATAACTTTCGGGATCTTTCGGATGCATATCGATTTGTACATAAGGCCCTGAACAAGCAAAATCTACAAAACAAACGCCATTGTGCTGATGCATCAATTTAGCAACCTGATGGTACGGAGTCCTGATTCCTGTTACGTTTGAACAAGAAGTTATTGAGGCAATTTTATACGATCGATCCTTATATTTATCCAATAAAACACTCAAATTTTCGACACTAAACAATCCATCCTCGGCAGACGGAATGACCTCAACATCGGCAATGGTTTCTAACCAAGATGTTTGGTTCGAATGGTGTTCCATGTGCGAAATAAAAACAATAGGTTTCTTTTCGGCTGGAATATTGATAAAATCTTTTAAATTTTCGGGCACTTTTAGACCTAAAATACGCTGAAATTTATTCACAACACCTGTCATTCCTGTTCCATCATTAATTAGAACATCATCATCATTCGCATTTACATGGTGTTTGATGATATGGCGTGCTTCATGATACGCTTTGGTCATAGCCGTTCCTGAAACCGTTGTTTCAGTATGAGTATTGGCTACAAAAGGACCAAACTCATTCATTAATTTTTCTTCGATAGGACGATACAAACGACCGCTGGCTGTCCAATCAGTATAAATGATTTGCTTTTGCCCGTAAGGAGATTTAAACTCTTGATTGATTCCTATGATATTCTTGCGAAACTGCTCGAAATATTGTTCTAATTGGGTTGGTGTTGCCATCGTATCCATTATACATTAGTATTAAAAATAGTATTATAAGTGACTCTCACAAGTCTTATCATTCCATTACGCTGCTCAAATCTTTTTTTAAACAAGTTAGACCATAACCCTAGAGTTATGATCTAACTAAACTATATAAATAAAGAATTCAAAAAGATTATAGGTATAGGCGTTTAAGCCACACTTGATTTTGTTGATATTTTATCGTTTTTGACCATTCTTTTGACCAACACATTGAATATTGTATCCATATTTGACCTTCTATTGTATCTAAAATGATATTCATTCAGATAATCTTGTATATGTTCTTTACTACAATGATGATGTATTCCTCTGAGCCAACCTTTGATGTTCATTATATGAATATGTAACTCTTTAAAGTTTTTCCCATCATTAGAATCTAGTTGTTTTAGATTCGGAAACTCTTTTTTTAGTGGACTATATCCCCTCCATTTATCTGTAATTATAGTTGCTTCTTTTGCAATATATTTTCTCAGAAAAGCACCTAATTCATTTGCAGAAGAATGCTCAATAACTTCAGCATAAGCTCTACCAACTCCATCATCTAAAACTTCAACAGCTAGAACAATAAGCTTTTTTAATCCTTTACTTCTGCCTCTTTTATCTTCTTCTGGACCACCAACCATAAACTCGTCAACGTGAATTGTCCCTGTTAATGGGTAATTAAGACTACTTTTCATAGCTTGTTGTATCTTTAATTTAAAAGACCAACATGTTTTTTGTCGAAGTTCAAACTCGGAACTCAACTCCAAAGAAGACATTCCTTTTTTCTTTGTACTTATTTTAAAGACGATATGAAACGCAATCAATATTGAAAATTTTAGTTTTTCCAACATAGTCCCTGTTGTTGGACTTTCATCATATCTACATTTAGTACATCTTCTATTATATGGATTTTTACCGTTACAAAATTTATCGTTTTGACATCTTTTACAAACAAAACCATTTTCCCATTTTATTTGAGAAAGATAATCTAAACAATCATTATCGTCTTTAAATCGTTGATTAAATTTTATCGAATTCACACCTCTGAAAATATTTGAATCTGCCATTTGGCAAAAATAATCTATTGCGACCTAAACGCCTATACCTAAAAGATTAATATCCGAATAATGTTTCTAAGTTTAGCACTTTTACTTCTCCGTATTTTTTCAAATCGTCTAGATTTATTTTTTTATCGGAACCAATAACGCAGTACGTATAGGCTTGATTAGCCAAATTGGTTTGATGCAAATTAGCAATATCTTTAAACTGAAGTTCACGGTATTTGGTGTACTTATCTTTGCGCAAATCATAGTCTAATCCTTTGCGTTGGGCTCCTAAATAAACCGGTATAATATCACTTTTGGCAATACGCTCGGTTTCGATTCCTTTGAGTAAGCTAGATCGAACATTTTCAAATTTAGGTTCGTCTTTCGGCATATTGTTTAGTAATTCGTTCATACCTACAATGGCATCGTTCATTTTGTCAGCCTGACAGCCGATATAGGCAAGAGCAACAAAACGGTCTTCTTTCTTGCTAGGAGCTCCCATAAAAGCGTAAGTTGAATAGGCCAATGCTTTCGATTCTCGAATAACATTAAACACAATCGTTCCCATACCACCTCCAAAATAACCATTGAATGCATCGACAGTTGCTTCTAATTTGGGGTCATAAGCACCTAAGTTTTTAATCCAAAATATTTCGGCTTGAACCGCATTGTAATCGGCAAAAAGAACTTGATTGGTCGTTTGTTTGGTACGCTCGAATTTCAATGCACTGGCATTGGTTTTCCAAGTGGCAGGCAATGAGTGCATTTTAGCGATTTCGGCACTAGCAACAGCCAAAGGTTGGGTGCCGTAATAGGTTATTTTGTGCTCATAACTAGTTAGCGAATGCAGTAAATTGATCAAGTCTTCGGCTTTTAAGTTTTGCAATTCTTCGTTGCTCATGACGTTGTTAAATGGATTTTTAGGACCATAAAAAGCGTATGATTGTAAAGCGCTAGTAATCGCTCCTTTGCTAGTTTTACTATCGGTTCTCGATTTGAGAATCATGTCTTTCAACCCTTTTAAGGCTTCTTCATTCGGTTTGCAATTGGCTAAGATTTCTTCAAATAAGGCGACGGCTTTAGAATAGTTTTCTTGTAAGCCCGAAATAGAAATTACCGTTTGCTCATTGCCTACGCTAATGTTGTAGCTACAAGCTAGTTTGTAAAATTGTTTACTGATTTCTTCCGAAGTGTATTTGTTAGTATTCAAATAATTCAAATAACCAGCAGCAATGGATAGGTATTTGTTATTCCAACTTCCCATATTGAAGTTATAGGTCAGGTCGAATAATCCGTCTTCGGTGTTTTGAACGTAAATCAAATCGGCTTTGCCTACTTTTCCTTTTTGAATGTCTTTAGAAAAATCTAAAAAAGCAGGTTTGAAAGCAGGTAGCGGTGTATTGATAATGTTTTGAACAAAAGGCGATGTCTTGTCGCTATTGGTTTCGACAGGCGTAATAGCGGGTTTATCTACTTTTACAATATTTTTGTCTTCTCCTTTTCGTTTGTACAATACCACATAGTTGGTGTCGGTAAAGAATTTGTTGGCAAAAGCTACGAGTTCGCTTTTGGTTACTTTGCTCATGTCATCAATGGCAGCCACATCTTCATTCCATTTTCCACCTCGGTTTTTAATAAAGGCATCAGCTAGTTGCGAAACTCGATTGGAGTTGTCTTTTAGTCCTTGAATTAATCCTAATTTGCTATTGGCTACGATGGATTGAATTAAACTTTCATCGAAATTTCCTTTTTTTAGGATAGCAATTTGGTCTAATAATAAAGCCTTTACTTCGTCCAAACTTTGCCCTTCTTTAGGCACTCCAATGGCTAGAAAAAGACCAGCGTCTTTACATTGCCATAATCCAGCTTGTGCTCCTTGTACTTTTTGTTGTTTGCTCAAATTCAAGTCGAACAAACCTGCATTTCCGTTGGATAAAATGGAAGATAATATATCCGCCAAGAAGGCTTCTCGGGTATTGGCTGGAGCCGAACGATACAAAATACGAATTTGTTCTGCCGTTGGGCCATATACTTCTTTGACTAAAGGCCCTGCAATAGGTGCTTCTTTTGGACCTACATATTCCTGAATGGGTTTGGGTTGCATATAAGCGAATGCCTTATCTACTTTTGCAATGATTTCGTCGGGATTAAAATCGCCCGAAAGGATGATTCCCATATTATTAGGCACATAGTAATCGTTGTAAAACTTTTTGATGGCTTTGATCGAAGGATTTTTCAAATGGTCAATCGTACCAATCGTACTTTGCAGACCGTAATTATGGGTAGGAAAAACGGTAGAGAACATGGCTTCTTGCATCTTGTTTGCATCATTATCCAATCCTCTGTTTTTTTCTTCATAAACCGCCTCTAGCTCCGTATGAAAAATACGCAAAATAGGGTTGCGGAAACGCTCGGCTTGGATGGCCAAAAACTTATCGATGGTATTCGATGGCACATCTTCTTCATAAATAGTTTCTTCCACAGAAGTATGGGCGTTGGTCGCTTGAGAACCCAACGAAGTCATGAGTTTGTCGTATTCTCCCGCAATCGAAAATTTAGCAGCTTCGCCTGATACTTTGTCGATTTCTTTGTAAATTTCGGTGCGTTTGGCTGCATCGGTAGTCGAATTGTATTGTTCGTACAAACCTTCTATTTTGTCCAATAGGGGTTTTTCTTTAGCCCAGTCCAAAGAGCCGTATTGGTCTGTTCCTTTGAATAACAAATGCTCCAAATAGTGAGCTAAACCTGTATGGTTTTTAGGGTCGTTGTTGCTTCCTGCTCGAACCGCCATTCGATAGGCCATTCGGGGTTCTTTGGCGTTAGCGGTCAACATAACCGACAAGCCATTTTTTAGAGTATAAAATCGGGTTTTGGTCGGGTCGTTGGTTACGTATTTATACGTGTATCCTTTGGATGTGGCGGTTTTCCATTGGTATTTGCTTTGGGCTGTTACCGAAGAAAAAACGAGGAATGCCAGTAATAATAGAGCTACTTTTCTCATAAGTTTGATTGATGGATTGATTTTTATTTGAATTTAAAAAAACGCAAAATGTATCATCTTGCGTTTTGTGTTTTTTTTGAAATAAAACTATTTAGCTGTTTTGTTGTATTTTTCTTTTACTGAATCCAACAATGCGATGAATTTTTGAATGTCGGGATCATAACCATAGCCTTCGTTGACTAATTTGTTCTCGTTTGCATCCACAAAAAAGTAATAAGGTTGTGAGTTCGCGCCGTATTTGCTTACTTGGAAATCGGCATTTTTGTCGCCCAATGTTTCTACTTTTTTGTTCAATGCTTTGGAGAAAAATTGTTCTTTTTCTTCCAAATCAATATTTTGAACATCTACATAAAGGGAAACAATCACAAAATCTTCTTTGAGTCGTTTCATTACTTGTGGATCACTCCAAACTTGACCTTCCATTTTGCGACAGTTTACACAATTGATGCCTGTAAAATCGAGCATCAAAGGTTTGTGTAATTTTTTGGCGACTGCTAAGGCTTCCTCATAATCAAAATAGGTTACCATTCCGTAGGTTGTTACTACTTCGGGTTCGTATTTTTCCATTTCTTCGTAATATTTCACGGGATGAGGCAATTCGTTGGTTCCTGCACTTGCCGTTTGACTACCTCCTCCTTTGGGGGAATTGGCAATAAAATCCTGTGTTCCCATAGGCGGGACAAAAGCACTAATTCCTTTTAACGGAGCGCCCCATAATCCGGGAACCATGTACACCGCAAATGAAAAGGAAGCAATTGCAAAAACGGTTCGAGTTACCGACAAATACGTCAGTCCAAAGTCGTTTTTGGGTAATTCGTCATCATGATGAAAGCGCAATTTACCTAAAAGATAAAGTCCTAAAATCACGAAAATGACAATCCAAAGACTGATGAAAATTTCCCGATCGAGTAATCGCCATCCTTTGGCTAAATCGGCATTGGATAAGAATTTAAGTGCCAATGCAAATTCTAATAATCCTAGGGTTACTTTGACCGAATTCAACCAACCTCCAGCTTTTCCTAGCACGTTCAATTTGCTTGGAAAAAAGGCGAAAAGAGCAAAAGGCAAGGCCAAGGCCAACGAAAACCCAAACATTCCTACCAAAGGACCAAAATAATTTCCTTTGGCTGATAGTACGAGTAAATTACCAATAATAGGTCCTGTACAGGAGAAGGAAACCAACACCAAAGTAAGTGCCATAAAAAATACGCCTACAAGACCACCTGAGTCGGCTTTCGCATCGGATTTGTTCGTCCATGATGAAGGCAAGGTAATTTCGAATGCGCCCAAGAAAGAAGCTCCAAATACAACAAATAGAGCGAAGAATACCAAGTTCGCAATCCAGTTGGTGGCCAAATTATTCAAAGCAGCTGGACCAAAAATCAACGTCACGGCAAATCCCAACAAAGTAAATATAACTACTATCGAGAAGGCATAAAAAAGCGCATTGCGAATCCCTTCTTTTTTGGTTTTACTTCTTTTGGTAAAGAAACTCACGGTAATCGGAATCATCGAATACACACAAGGCGTTAACAAAGCCAATAAACCTCCACTAAATGCAGCAAAAAATATCCATAACAAAGATTTATTTTCGATGGCTCCTTCTTGCGAATTAGAAGCAGTAGCAACGGTAGTTTCGGGTTCTAGGAAGAATTTTATTTTCTCTTCGCCGGGGATGTATTCTTCCCCTTGTTTGTACATATAATTCAAAACGCCTTTTACGACTATTTTTTTAGTCGCATCTATTTTACCTTTTGTTTCCATTGTGCCGAACCAGCAAAATAGTTTACTGCCACGCCCAAAGTCGCATCGGTTTCGGTTTGGAATGCGGTTACTTCCTGCAATTGCCCATTAAGGAATTGTGTAAATTCTTTGTCAAAAGTAATTGTAGAACTTACGCCATCGGCGGTGGGTTGTTTTATGGCATACAATTTTACCCCTGATTGAATTTTGGCATTGATGGTAAGTTCCCATTCGCCCGAAGCCAGTTTCGTTTTGTCGAAACTAAAGCTAACGGGAGCTTCATTTTGTGCAAAAGCAACCCTAGGAAATACGATGCAAAAAAGTCCTAACAGCAATCCAATTATGTTTTTCATGTGGTGGTTTTTAGTTGTTTTTTGATGTTAATCGTTTGAAGTGGTTGGTTCTTTATCAGCCCGATTGACGGTGGAAAATTACTTCAACGGAATTGAAAAACTTTCTTCGCTTGGAGGCAAACATTGTTTGTTATTGCAAACCATGAAAGTAACGCTACCAGTCAAGGTCGTTTTGGCTTTAGGTGTTTTGAGTTTTACTATTTGTACCAAATCGAGTTTGTTGGCATATTCATATACATCTACGCCAAACAAGGGCTCATTGTGTTTTTTCAAATCGCCCACCTCCGTTGTTTTTCCATCCAAAATCACAAGTGGGTTTTTATTAAATGCTACCGCTGTAGGTACGGGTCCGCCTTCGGGAGTGTTTTGAGCGTAGGTATGCCAGCCAGAGGCAATGGTTGCTGTAAGATGAATTTCGTATTTGCCTCCTCCTAAATTTTTGGAAGTAAATACCCATTTTACCGGTTTTTGAACTTGTGCGTGATTCAATTGGCTAAACAAAGCCATTACGAATACTAAAATTATCTTTCTCATTTTTTTGTTTTTTAAATAGTAGCGCAATATTGCGATATTTTTTTGTGACATCCTTGTATATTAGCTATTTTTTAACGCATTTTAGATTGTTTTGAGGAACTCTCCTTATTTTTTTGTTTTAAAACAAATTAAAACAAAACCGCCTTGTTACCAAGGCGGTCAAGTCAACAAAATTAACTAATTCAAAAATTAAAAGTTGTAAAGTTTTATTTGAGTATGAACTATTTCAAAACAATCTCCAATGCTTTGTCTAAGGCTTCCCCACGTAAATTTTTATCTATTATTTTTCCTTCTTTATCAATCAAGAAATTTGAAGGAACACTTTTCACTCCATATTTTTTAAGGCTGGAGTATCCCAAAACTTTAAATCGCTTAAATGTATCCACCCAGGCAAGTTTAAACCATCTTTTTCTATGGCATCCAACCAAGCTTTTTTGCCAGTTGCATTATCTAACGAAACAGATACTATGATAAAATTTTTATCATGATACTTTTTAAATGCTTTTACCACGTTTGGATTTTCAGCTCTACAAGGACCGCACCACGATGCCCAAAAATCAAGCAATACATATTTGCCCCTTAATGATGATAAGGTTACTGCATTGCCCAAGGTATCTTTCATAGTAAAATCTGCTGCTAAAAATCCTTTTGACGCTCTTAATGCCGAAGCAATAAATTTACCTTCGCTACTCTGTTGATAAGCTTTTGAAACCTTATTGAATATTGCAAGCAAACGTTCTTCAGTTTGCCCAATACCCAAAAGATTTCCTATCAAATACAATGCAATAGGAGATTGAGGATGCAGATCCAAATAATCATAAGTAAATTTTAAGTGCTTAGGTTGCAATACTGCAAAATAATAATTAGTTAACTTTCTTATCTCAGCAGTATCTTTTTTAGCAAGTGCAGGTTGATATTTTGACGCAAACTCGCTATCTATAGCTAAGTCTACTTTTGTGAATTTCAAATACTCGGCGTGGACTTTTGAACCCGAAACTGCTACATTAGCAGGAATAGAATCATGTACAATTTTTACAATTCCAGGTTCAACAAACACAAATGCATAATTTTCACGCTGGTATCTACGATACTCTATTTTTGCCATCCCATTCATATCCTTTAACTTAAATTCTAAAAATACTTGCTGAGGGATATTAATGTTTGTACGAAACTGGTATTTGTTGTTTATAATTTTAGCTGAGTCAATGATAATCAATTTATTATCAATGTAGGAGGTTAATAGCACTTGATTCGCTAGTTTGTTTTTTTGAAGTATTTTGCTTACATCTCCATTAATTACCAATGCTTTTTTTTGTTGGGCTTTTCCTGTTATCGATAGCCCTAGGCTTAGTAACATAATTAGCATTATCTTTTTCATCTTTTTGTTTCTTAGTTAATAGCTGAAGTTAATGCATCAAGAGGGCTACCAGCTGTATAGCCCCTTGATGTCTGTAAATGATGATGATTATTTAGAAAAACGATATTTTAACCCAAATAACCAACTAGCTCCTTGTGCAGGGTATATTTTTCCTAGTTCGGAATTGTTATTGTTCAAGATGTTTTTCCCTGATGCATATACACTAAGCGTAGGCAATACCTGGTACTCCAAGGAGAAATTCATTCGTGTTATGGTAGGATAATTCATTACTTCTTCCGTTGGATAAGGGCCTGTAAATGTTGCAAACCATTCCGCTACGGCAACATCATAAGCAAAGCGATTGGGTAATATTCCTTTTGCAGAACCTACTGCACTAATGGTAATTCCTAATTTATCCGCATTGCCAAACACTCGTTTAAAATCGTAACCGATGCTTTGAGCAAATGTATATTTTATGATAAAAGGCAATCGATCTCCCTTATTTAATTTGGTAAAAGTGTAAAATTGAATTGGGTTATCGGTTGTTGAATACGAATCAATTTGAGAAAAAGTAGAAGTCAATCGCAATCCATTTTTACTCTGATAAGTAGCCGAAAGTTCCAATCCTTGGTTACGTGCAGGAGGGGTATTTAACCATTGAAAAGTAGAATTTCCTCTAGGACCTGCAAAGTTTTTGGCAAATGAATTTTTCAAATCATAGCGATAATAAACGGCTTCAAAACGGAAATTACCATCTTTGCTGTATATCTCTAAACCGTAATCAAATCCGCGTTGTTCTTGAGGCTTAATATCTGGGTTAGGAAGTGCTGTTACACCAGGAGTTTGATTAGGATCTGGGTGCAAGGCTTCATAAGGAGGCAAAGTAATTCCTAAACCGTATTGAATACGTGGTTTGAATATAAAATTAGCCACATTAAAATTAGTAGTCAAGCCCACTTTAGGATTACTCACATTAACATCGAAAGTATTTGATTTTTCGAAGCGATAAGCAAAAGTCAAAAAGTATTTATCTAAGTACGATGCTGCAGCTTGAGCAAAAAAACCACGATTGATAATTTTATTACCATCCGTATAGGAAGCACTCACTCTATATCCGGAGCCTGCAGGAATTTTGGGCTGAATAGAGGTTGAAGAACTATTAAAATCAAAACTAGAATATTCAATACCAGATAATAAAACCAATTGCAGTTTATCCTTGTTACCAAGAGTTATGGTATTGTTATAACGGTAGGTTGGTCTGTTCGATTCATAATTGGTAAGACTAAAGCCATGGTCTGGATTCGCTAAATAAGCAGTAGTTATGTTTGCACTGCCATCTAAACCACCCTCAGAATTGATTTTACTAAATCCTGCTGTAAAATTATGTTTCCACCAACTTGTTGGATTATAATTCACAGTAAGTCCTCCGTTAAACAATTTGGAGCGTGATGCGGTATATAAATCCACGAAATCATAGTAAAAATAATCTTTAATTGCAGGGGTTGCTATTTCATCAAATATAGGGCTGCGATAAGAATGAGAATAATTAGATGAATAACGCCCGTTTACGGCCACATTCAATTTATCACTTAACTTAACATTCAAATTGGTATATACTCCTGCATCTCTTTGTTTTGCATTTGGCAAATATTCCCCTACACCATGCAAGTCGCCACCTATCAAGTAGTTGACATTATCTGTTAATCCTTGCGAAATAGAAAAAGTCTGTTCCTGTTGAAAGGCTTTTTTGGATACCCATTTACTATCTACAAAACCCGCAGCAGAGCTCAAATTAACAACCGTTTGTCTTCTTGATGCTTTTTTGGTAGTAATTAAGATAACTCCGCCATTGGCACCACTGCCATACAAGGTGGCAGCACTTGAACCACGTACTATCTCAATTTTTTCGATACTATTTTTGTCAATCAATCCAAGATAATTAGATCCTTCTGATGACTCAATACCATCTATATACAACTTAATAGGCGAACCTCCAGCAAAACCATTAGCTCCTCTTAAAGTTAAGGTTCCTCCATTGGGTCCAAATGGTGTATTATTTTTGCTTCCTGCAGAACCATCTTGACCCAAATTTGAAATAAATGCACCCGGAATATAGCCTGTAAAAATATCATTCAGGTTATTTCCAGGTATTCTTTCTAAATCTTTCGCATTTAGTAATGTAGTCGATGCGGTTTCGGCTCTTCGAGTGGTAGCCACTAGGTTACTGCCTACCACTACCTCATCCAAAGGAGAAACTTTCTCCTCTAATTGAACTTGGATGACATCTTCAGTTATTTGAACTTCTTTAGTGCCAAAGCCAAGGCTTGAAAAAACTAATACATCCCCTTTATTGGCTTGAATAGTAAAGTTTCCATTGGCATCGGTTATAGCGACTTGGTTGTTTTTCTTTATTTTTACAGTAACGCCCGACAAAGGTCTTTTTTGGTTGTCGGTTACCGTTCCTTTGACAAAATCGACTAGTATTCCTATTTTGTCAGCGGTAAATTTTGTAATTGAAACTTCTTTTTCAGGAGTAATTTTCAATACAATTTGGTCGTCTAGCATACTGTATTCAATCTTTGTATTGCGAAATATTCTTTTAATATTTTTTCAATACTTTCCCTTTTGGCATCAACAGTTATTATACGATCAAATTGAACATCATTATCATTATATAAAAAATTATACTGTGACAGCGATTCAATTTTAGACAACACCTGCTCTACAGTTACATCTTTGAGGGAGATTGTTATCCTCTCGTTCTGCGAATAGACAGCCGCTTGGGTGCTAATTAACGTTAGAAATAAAAACAAACTTAATTTCATTTTCAAGTCAAATTTTAGGATGCATGAAGACACACCCTCTTTTTTAAAATAATTTTTCATACTTTTGGTTTTCTGTTAAATGGATTAATTAATAATTAGTTAAGTCATTTTACGAGATCAGGATATGTTGACGCATATTCTGGTCTTTTTTTTGTAAAATTTCTTGGTCGTTGGTTGGGTTTACTTCACAGGCTTATTGGTTTTAGTTATTTAATAGTTATTTCGTTGTTAATAATGCTATAATTAATTCCGTAAAGGCTTTTGAACGATTTAAGCACATGCTCGACTGTACTATTTTCGAACCGAGCAGTAAATACTTCTTCGTTTAATTTTTGATTTTGATTTTTGATTTTTACGTTGAAATGGCGCTCCATCTTTTTGATAATATCCTTGAATTTCATGTGTTTAAAAATCAAAATACCGTCTTTCCATGCGATATAATTAGCAACATCTACTGCTGAAACAGCTAATCGTTTGCTGTTTTTATCCCAGGCAGCTAATTCATTGGGTTTCACTTTGACCGCCTTTTTTTCGTTATATGTTTCCTTGTCCGAATACATTTGAATAGCCCCTTCGGCTAAAACCGTATTGATATTTTGATCTTCGTCGTAATTCGATACATTAAATTCGGTTCCTGTTACCCTAATATTTACTTCTTTAGAATTGACGATGAACGGATGCTTTTTGTCTTTGGCTACTTTAAAATAGGCTTCTCCATCTACAAATACCATTCTATTTTGCCCTTGAACAAATTTTTCAGGAAAACGCAAAGTAGTTCCTGAATTCAAATGAACCAAAGTTCCGTCAGAAAGGATAACGGCAAAGGTTTTTCCGTAAGGGATAATCAATTTGTTGTAAACTAAATCCTTAGTCGTAGTTTTATTTTGATAATTTAGCTTATTCCCTTGTTGCACCGTTAGCAGCGAGCCTTTTTTATTTCGGAATACTTGCTGAGCTGAATCTAAAATGGTCAAGTGCTCGCCATTACTCATTTCTAAAACGATGTCTTGATTTTTTGAATGCAATCCTTTAGGAATAGTATGATTATCTAATTTTCCTATAAAAAAATAACCCACCCCTAGAAACAAAACCAACATCGCTGCATATTTCAAAAATTCGACCTGACGGAATCCTTTTTTTCGATGAATCTTCTTTTGCGCTTTTTTTAATGAATCTGAATAATCAAAGCTATTTTTAGAATGAATTAAATAACTTGTTTCAACGAATTCGTCAAAGTAAGTTTTGTTTTCTGCAACTTCCATCCATTCTAGCAAAAGCACACTCTCCTCCTCTGAAATTCTATTTTCAATGAGTTTGATAATAATCGAATCTATTGCTCTTTGTTCCATATTTAATTAAAGGTTAAATCTATGACGAGAATACCATCAAAAACCCTCGCTTGTTATTTGTTTTTTTTAATTTATTTTTCAATCAACTCTAAAACTTATAGCTAGGGTTTTAAAAAAATCTAAAAATCCAGATTATTACATCAAGTTGCTGCGTAGAATTGGTATGGGCAAACTCGACCCTTGCTCAATTAGACTCGAAATCACTTACTTTCTTTATAAAACAATGCGCCAAAAACTCATTTTATACAGTTTCTAATAAAACCATACGCTTTTCGAGTATGTCCTTCGATAGTTTTTAACGAAATACGTAATAAAGTTGCAACATCTTTGTGTTTCATTCCTGAAAGCTTGGTAGCAACAAATACCTCTTTGCATTTTGGGGGCAACTGGGCGATACAAGCGTCCAACTTTTTTAGCTGTAATTCTTGGTAGTCCTCATCAGTTTCAGAAAGTCTGATGAGTGCAGAATGATAATACGATTCGAGGGTGGTCACTTTCTTTTGTGATGATCTATAATAATCAATGTAGTTGTGGTAAACCGACTTATATAAGTAACTTTTTAAAGAGGATGTAATGGTTATTTTTCTACAATCTGTCCATAATTTCACAAAAGTATCCTGAACAATATCTTGAATCACTTCTCGATCTTGAGTGTAGTTCAGTAAGTAGGTACATAATTTTTCAAAATGCTCAATATACACCAGTTCAAATGCTTGCCTATCTCCATTTTTAAAGGAGTCCAAAATTAAATTGGGTTCTTGAAACATCTTTACCATTTTCAAATTAAAAATTTACACTACAAACTTGCAAAAATATACTCAATAAGTAAAGACTTTTTGCTTTTTTGTATCACGAAATGACTGTTTTCATTATTTGTTGAAATATATTTCAGATAAAAATCAATCCTTTCATAATTAAAAAATTTTCTAAATTTGTATGAATCATACAGGCATTTTTTCGCAAAACGATGTCCATATAAAAGTACATTCAATGATAAAATTAGAAGATATAGCATTTCGTAAATTAGATTTTTCAGGTTTAAAAACCTTACTAAGTTGGGCTCAACAAGAAGGATGGAATCCTGGCCCCTACGATGCTGAGGCTTATTGGTATACAGATTCTGATGGCTTTTATGGCTTTTATTTAGACGATACATTAATTGCCGGAGGTGCCATCGTTTCGTATAATGGCGAATTTGGATTTATGGGATTATTTATTGTTAAACCAGAATATAGAACGAATGGTTTAGGCAGAAAATTATGGTATCTTAGACGGAACTTATTAATCGACAGGCTTCATGATAAGGCTTCGATTGGTATGGATGGGGTGGTCGAAATGCAGCATTTTTACCAAAAAGGAGGATTCGAAATCGCCTATACAGAGGAACGCTACGAAAAATTAGGAATCGCCTTAGAAACAAACAACAATATTTCAACAATAGCCACTACTGATTTTGACCAAATTGCATCTTATGACAAACAATGTTTTGGTTTTTCGAGGATAAATTTTTTGAAATCTTGGATAAATCTTCCAGAGAACAAAACATTTACATATAAAATTGAAAATCAAATAAAAGGATTTGCCATCGTTAGAAAAGTAGCTAATGGATACAAAATTGGTCCTTTGTTTGCCGACAATCATGGTATTGCGGAGGAATTGTACAAAGCCTGTTTAAATTCTGTTATAGACAATCCCTGTTATATTGATGTTCCGGTAATCAACAAGAACGCCATTGAGATGATAAAAAAATACGAAGCAAAATATGTTTTCGAATGTGCCCGAATGTATTACGGCAAACCTCCCCAAATTGATACAACTAAAATTTACGGAGTAACCAGCTTTGAATTGGGCTAAACGCAACTATACCGCTATTTAGATTCATAAATTATTAACAATCATGATTTAAACACCTAGGCTAAACCATAGACTTGAAGTTCTTAAATTTGGTTTTGCAGACTAAAAGTCCGCAAAGTTGCAACAACAACTATTTACCACGAATTAATTTATGTAAATTCCTGTAATTCGCGGTAATTTTTTTAGAATCTGAGAGAGAAATCCACCAAAGAGCATCATTTTAACTGTAATTTTTGACCAATAAAAACCTAACCTTTACTTCATTTTAGACACTTATTATTTGCATCTTATCATAAAAAAACCTTTTGTTTTAATTTTTTAGTGGTCTATAGATATAGAGTAAAACAGGAAATAACTGCTAAATAAAATGTTTTTAAAACATAAAATGACTCTAAATAAAGGATTTTCTTTGAATTTTGCCACGTCTTTACTATCTTTCGCACTCGAAAAAAAATTGAACCCTTATACATTGAAAAAATGTTAGAAGAAAAGACTGATAACCTGCACGAAGCAGATGGAAATTTAGCAATCGATTCAAATGAAACGATTCAACCCGATACCCAAGTATTGGAAGAAACAACAATTGCTGAACCAAGTGGCAGCGAAACATCAGAAGAGATCATCGAAACGCTCGAAACGGTTTCTGATGGAGATTCGAGCCATAGCGAACAGGAAAAACAAACTACTACGGCGTCCGAAAATCAATCTATTGCAGCAGTTGACACCCCAATTGTAGCAGAAATTGAAACCATTGAATCGAACGATAATAAAATTGTCGAGCAAATCGAAGAAAACAGTCAAACCCTTGCTGATGGAGAATTGACAACCAATACTACCATCATCGATGCCATTGTCGATACCAATGCTGAGGAAAGTGAAGACGAAACGCTAAAGGAACGCCATGCTATTCCGATGTTAGATTATGATGCCTTATCATTAGAATTACTTGTTGAAAAACTAAAAAATCTAGTTACCAACGAAAAAGTGATGTCGGTAAAAGACCACGTCGAAGAAATTAAAAAATCATTTTTGGCAAAATACCACCACCTTTTAGAAGAGAAAAAAGAAGAGTTTCTAGCCGAAAATCAAGATACGAATGAAGAATTTCAATACCATTCGCCCCTAAAAACAAAATTTGACCAATTTTATTCCTTATATAGAGATAATAAAAATGCGCATTTTAAGAGTTTACAAACCAATCTGAAATTGAATTTAGAAAACAGATTGGTCATTGTAGAAGAACTGAAAGAACTTATCAATCCGCAAGAAAACATCAAAGACACCTTAAAACAGTTTAACGATTTAAGAGAACGATGGAAAAATGCAGGCCCAATTCCGAAAGACAAATACAACCACGTTTGGAACAATTATCATTTTCATGTAGAAAATTTTTATGACTATTTGCATTTAGACAGAGAGGCACGAGACCTTGATTTTAAACACAATTTAGAGCAAAAACAAAAAATTATATCCCGTGTCGAAGAACTAGTAAATGAAGCAGATGTCAACAAAGCTTTTCGGGAATTACAGGATTTACATAAAATCTGGAAAGAAGACATTGGCCCCGTTTCTAGAGAACATCGTGATGAAATTTGGAATAAATTTAGTGACTTAACCAAACAAATGCACGACAAACGTGAAGTTTTGTTCGAAAAATTAAGAGGAACTGAACTTGAAAATTTAGACCGAAAAAAAAGAAATTATTGCCAAAATAGAAGTCTTAGCTACCGAAAAAGTAAATTCACATTCCCAATGGTTGGGTCAAATTGAAAAAGTAGAAGCATTAAGAACTGCTTTTTTCTCGGCCGGAAAAGTACCCTCAGAAGTAAATGAAGAAACTTGGGCTGCTTTTAAAACTGCGGTAAGAAATTTTAATTCTTTCAAAAATTCGTTTTACAAAGACATTAAAAAAGACCAAAACAATAATTTATCTAAAAAAATGGCTCTTGTTGCCAAAGCCAAAGAATTACAAGAAAGTACTGATTTTGCTGCCACTACTCCTATTATGAAAAAAATTCAGGAAGAATGGAAACAAATTGGTCATGTTCCTAGAAAATATTCAGACAAAATTTGGGCCGAATTTAAGGAAGCTTGCAACCATTATTTTGACCAATTGAAGGAGCAAAAAAATGAAGAAAATAGCGAAGAAATTGAGTCTTTCGACAAAAAGAAAGCGTATTTAGAAACATTGAGAACGTTTCAACTAGTTGGAGATCACAAAACAGATTTGGATGCTATCAAATTACACATCGAAACCTGGAAAAATTTTGGTAGAGTTCCTTTTGCCAGAAGACACATTGAAGGAAAGTTCAATAAAGTCTTGGATGCATTGTTCGAAAAGTTAAGTTTGAGTAAAAAAGATAGCGAAATGATGCGTTTTGCTAATAGAATTGACCATCTATCGGACAATAATGACACTCGAAAACTAGAAAATGAAAAGATTTTCTTGATGCGAAAAATTGACGAAATCAAGAATGAAATTTTCCAATTAGAAAACAATATTCAGTTTTTTGCCAATACAAGAAATGCCAAAAAAGAGAATTCAATAGTTTTAGAAGTCCGAAAAAACATTGAAAAACACAGAGATGAAATGGATGTTTTAAAAGATAAATTAAAGCAAATCAGAAACTTAAATCAGGAATAATTCTACAAAAAAAGATTAAAAATTCAAACATAAAAGCCTCTTCTTTATCGTAAGACTGAGGCTTTTTTTGTGCCCAAATATAGAATATGATAATTATCATTTTAATTTGAAAAATGACGACTTATTTTTGAATACTGAAAATGGCGTCTTATGAAAAATTCAATCCTCCAAAAATATAATGTTCCCGGTCCAAGATACACGAGCTATCCAACCGTTCCTTACTGGGATGAGGAAGATTTTACTTATAAAATATGGATTGACACTCTAAAAAAATCATTTGCAGAAAGCAACACTAAAGAAGGATTAAGCCTTTACATCCACCTTCCTTTTTGTGAAAGCATGTGCACTTTTTGCGGATTGCAACAAACGAATTACCAAAAATCACGAAGTTGAAAATCCCTATATTGAAGCCGTTTTAAAGGAATGGGCTATTTATTGCAATATTCTCGACTCGAAACCCATCATAAAGGAAATCCATTTAGGCGGAGGAACGCCCACTTTTTTTTCTACAAAAAACCTAGAAGATTTGATAAATGGAATCTTCTGCTATGCAGAAAAAGCCGAAGAGCACGAATTTAGTTTCGAAGGTCATCCCAATAATACAACACGAGCACACTTACAAAAACTGTACGATTTAGGATTCCGAAGAGTTAGTTTTGGCGTTCAAGATTATTCTGAAAAAGTTCAAAAAGCGATTCATAGAGAACAACCTTTTCACAATGTGGCAAAAGTAACTTTTTGGGCAAAAGAAATTGGCTACACCTCTATTGGTCATGATATTATTTTTGGTTTGCCATTTCAAGAAATTAATGATGTTATAGATACTATCGAAAAAACAAATGCGCTAAAACCAGACCGTTTGGCGTTTTATAGTTATGCGCATGTGCCGTGGATAAAGGGAAACGGGCAACGAGGTTTTAATGATGATGATATTCCTAAAGACGAAGTAAAACGAATGCTATACGAAGTGGGTAAGGACTTATTATTCGAAAACGAGTATTATGAAATAGGAATGGACCATTTTGCACTAAAAAGTGACAGTTTATATCAATCTTTCGAAAACAAAGAGTTACACCGTAATTTTATGGGATACAGCTCATCAAAAACCCAGTTGATGATTGGATTGGGTGTTTCTTCCATAAGTGATAGTTGGTATAGTTTTGCACAAAATGTTAAGGAATTAGAAACCTATTATAAGCTATTAGAACAAGATAAATTACCTATTTTTAGAGGACATTTATTGACCAATGAAGACCTTATTATTAGAAAACACATTTTAAATTTAATGTGTCAATTTGAAACTTCATGGAAGGAAAAAGCAAATTATTTTCAAGAAATTCCAGAAATTTTGGCGCAATTAGAAGAAATGGAAAAAGATGGATTACTCCTCATCAAAAGTGACAGAATCGAAGTTACAAATGCTGGAAAACCCTTTGTTCGCAATATTTGTATGGCATTTGACTTGAGATTAAAAAGAAAAGCACCCGAAACAAAGTTATTTTCGATGACCATTTAACGTTAATGACAATTGGGCGTTGGCTGCACAAACAAACTCATATTCGAAGGCGAAACATAAGGAATTCCTAATCCTAGCCCTCTTAAAACAAACAATATTCCTATTAATATACCAATAAAAGGAATCACTTTTTGAATTTTATTTCGGGTCGAAATCGTCAAAAAAGAATTAAGATAAACCACACTAGTCATCATAGGAACGGTTCCTAGCCCAAACAAAACCATGTACAACACACCAAGACTTTCGCTTTGCATAGCGATAGCACCAAATAACGCAACATAAACCATTCCGCAAGGCAAAAACCCATTAAGCAACCCGATGGTAAATATAGATTTGTAAGTCTTGCGCTTGAACTGACTTCCTAGACTTGTCTTGATTTTAGAAATTAATCTAAAAAAAGGTCTTGAAAAATTGTATTTAGCGAATATTTTTCAGGAATCAAAATGATACTAATCATTGCAACACCAATAAATACAGACATATTTTGTTGAATTCCAGCAATAAAAAAGCCTTTTCCAAGCAACCCAAAAAGAAAACCAATAGACGCATAAGCCAATAATCTGCCCAAATGGTACATGATAATTTGTATTGTTTTCTTTGTCGGATTTGCTCTGTCTACCGGCAACATCATAGCAATAGGGCCACACATTCCGATGCAGTGAAAACTACTGACTAAGCCAAAATGAAAGCGGTGTATAGCATAAAGTTAGTATTTAGTGCTCGTTTACAAAACTAAAAACTATGGATTTACAAATAATTTCTCTTTTGTTAAATATGATTTTCCCTCATATTGCCACTCCATATTAATTTCCCATTGACCCGCTAACAACCTTTTTTTAGGAATAACCAAAGTGGAATTTGAAAGTAAAATGGGAACATCAAAATCCAATTTTTCATTTGATGAACGGTAAAAAGTGACTTTTCCTTTAATATTATTTGGCACAAAAATGGCTGGAAATACAATTCTAATTCCTTCGACAGCATTTGTTATTACTGGCTTTTGAACTAAATCTTGAGCATTTTGAATTCGTACCATTTCATTCCCAAAACTAGCGTCGTGCTTATAATATTCTTTAACCACCAATTCATTATCATATTTAGAATCCAATTGAACTTTAAAAACAAAATACAAGATAAAAGCTATAAAAAATGCAAATGCGATTACGATTCCTACGCCCCAATTAATTCTAACCTCCCTAGTTCCCGAAGAAGAAACTCCAGTTGAAATATTTAAATTATCTAAATCATTATTTTTTACCGTCATTTTATATGTTTTTTATTTCAGTATTTTCTGTTGTTTTCCGTCCTGATACTACAACGAGTTCTGGGCTAAATTAAGATTTATTTTTCGGTTATCACTAAAATTCCAATTGCAAAACCAACTTCCCACTAAACCAATTACCCAAATCCGTTGTGATAACTGTTGCCCCCTTAGCAGTTAGCAGGTGTTTTTTCTACTTCTTTTTCAAGTAAATTTCTATAACTCCATTTTTTCCTTTTTTGCCATATTTTTTGGCTGCGCTTATGTCTTTTAAGACATTTATTGATTCTACTTCATCAGGTTTTATTTCGGCTATAATCTCTTCGGTCACTTCTTTACCTTCGACGATGTATAAAGGTTTATTTTCTTGAGTATTTTGTTGAGTTGAATGACAATCAGAAACAATATCAATTCCTTCTATTTGTTGTTCGGAATAATATTTATCATCTATTGGATAACGAGGTTCTTTTTCTTATTTAATTTTACATAAAAATAAATTTCTTTGTTTCTATTTATTCCTAAATAATCAGAACAACCACGAGAAGTCCAAATTTCTAAACTATCATATTTTGTGATAAGTTCCCCCGCTTTAATGTTCTTTAAGTCAACATATTTTCCATCAGGTAAATACCCCTTGAAATCTTTTGTTAAATGAATTTTTGCAATTGAATTTAAATCTTTACGATATTTCTGAAAGATAACACCTGGATATAATTTTGAAATATATCCAATTCTATTTTCAAACCTTCCATCTTGTACAAATCCATCCGAACATAAATTCATTTCTTCCAAATTGATTTGTTTCAATTCATCATCATTTTGCTTCAAATTATCTAAAGTCAGTTCGCACAATTTTATTTCTGAAAGTTTAATGTCATTTTTCTGTTGGGAAATAGATTTTAGACTAAACAATAAAGCCAGAATTAGAAGTTCTTTTTTCATTTGGTTTTAGTAGTTTTTAATTTTCTGCAGTAAAACATCTGCTAACGTTTCGGCTTGGCGAGGTTGCGAACTTCGTAACGTTTTATTTTCTGTTAAAGATAAAAATTATTGCGAAACGTAAACGTGAACTTACTACAAAATTCGCACGCAACGAAACCCTAGCTGTTATGCACAGTTGCAGTTGTTGGTTTTCTTTCTATTTTGTTTTTTTTTTGAGAAACTGTAACCCAAGATTTGTCAAAACCTAATGCTTTAAGAACAACATCTTTGTTTAGCTTTTCAGGTTGCTTCATTTTTATGATTAAGCATTTTTCGGGAACTTCTTCAGCTATCGTAAATTGGGAACCGTGAGATTGCCAAGTAAAACAATGTTCTCCAGTTTTTATATTTGTTCCTGTTAAATTATTGTTTTTATTCCATTCCCAGTTATAAAGTTCGTGGTCATATCGAATTGTGTCAAACTCAAAAACTGCTACTTCTGATAAATCATCGGATTTTAAAAGCACGACAGTTCTTAAATGTTTATACTTTTCTCGAATTGAAGAAACTCTCTCGTTCCAAATTTCAAGCACAAGTTTACCAATTAATTTCGGGTCAGCTTTCTCGTCACTTCTTTCGCCAAATGAATAATTTGGAGAATTTCTTCCAGAAATTAATCTAACTTTTTTCTGTTTAGATGGATATTTAGCTTTAACTGTTTTTTGCGCCCCAAGCGGTATTGCCCATTACAACATCGTCGAGTCCAACATTTGATGGTTTCCAATCTGCTCCAATACAATTTGCAAAAATGCTTTCCCAATCAGAACCTTCTAATTCAGCTTTTCCTTTTGAAGCAAGTAAATAAACTATTTCTTTGCCCAATAGATATGGGAAATCTTTAGGAAAGTCATTTAGTGGAAACGCAGAAACAGATTTGTTAACGGTTCTTAATTTAGGCGATTGATTATTCTCCATAACTTACCTCATAATCTCTTAATACCAAAGTTCTATCTATTGAATTTGAAACGTAAGGTAGAAGCTTTAAAATTACGGCTTTAACTAAATTTACTGGAACAGCATTTCCAGCTTGTCTTTTCGCTTGCCCATCAGAAACTACAATTTTGTAATTATCTGGAAATCCTTGTAAACGGAACATTTCTCTAGGCGTTAATCTTCTTTCTCCATTTACGAGTAAATAGTTATGAGAAGCTCCTGAACGCAGGGCGCAAGAATATGGATAAGAGCAGATGTTGCCCGATTTATTTTCGTGCCAAATCGAAAGATTATATGCTGATTTATGTTTGTTTTTTCTTTTTTCTAATATCATTTCAGATGCGTAATATTTTGCATCTACTTTTCGCTCTAAAATTTCAGTTAATGGTTTGAAAGGTCTTACAGGTGAAGGAAAATTAAATAGTATTGGTTCTTTGTGTCCTACGATTATTATTCTTTCTCTTTTTTGTGGAAGTCCAAAATCTAATGCGTTTAATACCGCAAATCTAACGCTGTACCCCAACTCTTTTTCAAGAACATTCACAATGGTTTTTAATGTATTTCCACCGTCATGCCCAAACAGTTGTTTAACATTTTCTAAAACGAATGCTTTTGGTTTTTTATGTTTTAATATTCTAGCAATATCAAAAAACAAAGTTCCTCTAACATCGTCAAATCCTTTCATTTTTCCGATTATGCTAAACGATTGACAAGGGAATCCTGCAAATAAAATATCATGGTCTGGAATAGCTGCCTCATCAATTTTTGTAATATCTCCAAATGGTCTTTCTCCAAAATTAGCTTCATAGCTATCTTGACAAAAACTATCTATATCAGAAGAAAACACACACTCTGGAATTAAGTCGTTTTCAATACACGCTTGATCCATTGCAGACCTAAAACCGCCAATTCCACAGAATAAATCAATAAATTTTATTTTTTCCATTTTTCTAAAACTTTAATTCAAAAATAATATTTTAACTCTTTACAAAAATATCAACTTTAATTAGTTGTTGACTATCTTATTAACCGAGATTTTCCTCGTCAAGAAAAGCAATTGTGCCTTACTTGAAGATTAGAAAGATTTATTCGAAGCTTCGTGGACTTAAAAAACTAGTCATTGTGGTTTCAATTTTTTTATTCCCATCATAAACCTCAATTTCTATTTTCGTTTTGTCATGCTCTAATAAATATTGATGGATTTCAATAAACAAAGTTCCTCGAGTCATTGCTTGTTTTTTGACTTTAAAATCTTGTTTACCCACAACATTTATTTTTCCTTTTATCCCATGCAATTTAAAATGAATATCATTAAAATCGCTATTGGTTTTATTGATGATTTTGAACGTAAAAATATTACTAATATCATCGCCTTTGTGTTCATATAATTGTCCTGGCAATCTATAAACCGTCATTTCAACCTCTGTACGCAAAAACAATAATCCAACGAGAATCCCAATGAGAATAAACAACACGGCACTATACCCTTTCATTCTAGCGGTAAATTTGAATTTGGATTTTTTCTCTATTTCATCTTCCGATGCATAGCGAATAAGTCCTTTGGGTAAACCTACCCCTTCCATAATGGTATCACACTCATCGATACAGGCGGTACAATTGATGCATTCGAGTTGGGTTCCGTTGCGAATATCAATTCCTGTTGGACAAACATTTACGCATTGTTTGCAGTCAATACAATCTCCTTTTCCAGTTGAAGCTCTATCTTCTTGCTTGTTAAATTTGGCTCTGCCCAATTCCTTTTCGCCACGAACAAAATCATACGCAACATTTATTGATTTATCGTCTAATAAAACGCCTTGCAATCTTCCGTAAGGGCAAGCAATAATACATACTTGCTCTCTGAACCAAGCAAAAATAAAATAGAAAACTCCCGTAAAAATAAACAATGAAATTAATGTGTTGCTATGATTTTCTGGTCCTTCTTCAATCATTTTGATTAATTCATCGCTACTAATAAGATAAGCGAGAAAAACATTGGCAATGGCAAAAGATATGATTAAAAAAACAGTCCATTTTAGAACTTTTTTTCTAATTTTTTCGGCATTCCAATCTTGCTTAGACAATCGAATTTGAGCCCCTCGATCGCCTTCAATCCAGTATTCTATTCTTCGAAAAACCATTTCAAGAAAGATGGTTTGAGGGCAAATCCATCCACAAAACAACCGTCCGAAAATAACGGTAAACAGGATAACGAAAACGACGCCAACTATCATAAAAATCACAAAAAGATAAAAATCTTGTGGCCAAAAAGGAAATCCAAAAATATTAAATCTGCGTTCCAAAACATTGAACATCATAAATTGATTTCCGCTAATCTTTACAAAAGGATTGGCAATTAAATGATCAACAAAAAGTAACTTACCCACTTCCTGTAATCATAAAACTTACCAGAAGGCTTCTTGGGAAAAATAAATTTTCTTTTTCCTTCTTCATCAATTGTACCAATGGTATCTCTAAAAGCTTCGTCGGGTAATTTTGACATTTTCAATGGTTTTTTCAAGTATAAAATCTTTGACAAAGTAAGCTACTTTGTCAAAGATTAAAAAAAATAAATCTACTGTTTTTTGATAGATTCTATTATTTTGCAACCAAGGTGCTATCTCCTTTCGCAGCGGTTGCGGTCTGGGATTTTGGAGCATTTTCATCCACCCAAACTTCGCCTTCTGATGGTTTTGGATCTTTTGGATTACTGCCTTGCAAGGACAAAACATAACTTGCAACAAGTTGAATATCCTTTGGTTTCATTCCACTTTTTGACCAAGCAATCATTCCTTTTCCGTCACGTCCACCATTGGTTATGGTGTGAAAAACATTTTTAATTCCGCCACCCAAAATCCATTGGTTATCCGTTAAATTTGGTCCTATTTGACCCCCGGCATCGGCTCTGTGGCAAGCCACACAATTCGTTGTAAAAATTGCTTTTCCAGCGGCTAAATCGGCAGCATCGGTCAATAATGTAACTGTTTTTTCGTCCATTAAATCTGGTGCTGTTTTTTTGTATTGGGCAACATCAATTTGGGCTTGAGCCATTTCTTTTTTCAATTCCATTTCTTGATTATCTCCTCCCATAATCTCAAATTTAACGAGATATACGACAGAAAAAATAATACAACCATAAAATAAATAAACCCACCAAGGCGGCAAATTGTTGTCTAGTTCTTTGATACCATCATAATCGTGGTCTAATAATAATTGCCCTTCGTTTTCGATAGGTTCTGATTTTATTAAAGCTTTCATCAGCTTTTTGAACCACAAACTGTCTTTAAAACTGTCGTTTTTAGCTTCATTTAATTTTGCTTTTTGTTCTTCTGTAAGCAACTGATACGTAATCGTATTTACTGCGCTAATTGTGATTTCGATTGCTATTAATAGGAAAAGAAAAACAAATAAGAAGACAGAAACCATTGGAAATTTTATAAAAGCAGGTTGATTTCCAGAATCAATAAAATATTCCATTGCACCAAAAACGGCGAAGAAAATGATTATTACTCTTAAATAGGCTGGGATTAATTTTTTCATATTACATAATTTTAGCTTTCCTCTTCCCAACCCTCTCCAAAAGAGAGGGAGACGAAACTGGAAATAATTATTTATTGTTTATTTTAATTTTAAAGATTTTATTTGTCTATATCCTTTTAAAACTTTTGGCTAATGCCTTTTGCCTAAAATTAATCGCTTAATGGAATTTGACTCAATTCGTCCATTTTTTCCTTTTTATAGGACACAACCCAAATACCAAGTCCTACAAAAAAAATGAAGAAAATTAATAATGCCGTTACAGGATAGGTTGCAATCCCTTCGATGGTTTCTAAATTGTGTTTTACTTGTTCGAACATGGTTACTATTGTTTTACTTTAATATCAGTTCCCAATCGTTGAATATAGGCGATTAACGCAACAATTTCTCTTTCATTCATTGAAACAAACTGCTCTCCTCTTGCTTCGGCTCTTTTTTTGCTATCCTCATAACTTTTTACAAAATCAGGGTCAGATTTAAGGCTTTCCTCTATTTTCATTGCTTGTGTTCTCAAATCTTTTTGGGCGTTTGCAATATCAGCATCTGAATAAGGCACCCCAAGTGTTTGCATCGCTTGCATTTTCTTTTCGATCAATGAAATATCCATCGCTTTATTGTCGAACAACCATTTGTATCCTGGCATGATTGAACCTGCTGAAATACTTTGTGGACTCCAAAAATGATTAAAATGCCAATTATCATTGTATTTTCCTCCTACCCTTTCTAAATCTGGCCCCCGTACGTTTAGATCCCCAAAGAAATGGATGGTCATAAACAAATTCGCCTGCTTTGGCTTGTGGTCCATATCGTTCTACTTCGCTACGGAATGGACGAACCGATTGAGAATGACAACCCACACATCCTTCACGAATATATAAATCACGTCCTTCTAACTCTAGCGGAGCATACGGTTTTACGCTAGCAATTGTTGGAATATTAGATTTTATCATAATCGTTGGCACAATTTGAACAATTCCTCCAATTAAAATAGCAACTGTTGCTAAAATGGTCAATTGAATCGGTTTTCTTTCTAACCAAGGGTGGAATTTTTCGCCTTTTATTCTTCCTGCACTAATTTTTACTAAGGCTGGAGCTTCGGCTAATTCATCCTCGATTGTCGAACTGGTTCTTACGGTTTGAATAATATTGTAAACCAAAACCAACATTCCTGTAAGATAAAGCACGCCTCCCATGGCTCTCATCCAATACATTGGCATAATTTGAGTGACCGTTTCAAGAAAATTACCATAAGTTAATGTTCCGTCAGGATTAAATTGTTTCCACATAGAAGCTTGAGTAAATCCAGCAACATACATTGGAATCGTGTAAAGAATAATACCTAAAGTTCCAATCCAAAAGTGAAAATTGGCTAATTTAGTAGAGTATAATTTTCCTTTAGTCATTCTTGGTATCAACCAATAAATAATACCGAAAGCCATAAATCCGTTCCAAGCCAAGGCTCCAACGTGAACGTGTGCAATAATCCAATCTGTGTAATGTGCAATCGCATTTACATTTTTAAGCGACAACATTGGGCCTTCAAAAGTGGCCATTCCGTAACCTGTAATTGCCACAACGAAGAATTTTAAAACGGGCTCCACGCGCACTTTATCCCAAACGCCTCTTAGCGTTAACAATCCGTTGATCATACCTCCCCAAGATGGAGCAATTAACATAACCGAAAACACAACCCCTAAGTTTTGTGCCCAAGTTGGTAAAGCCGAATATAATAAATGGTGTGGTCCTGCCCAGATGTACAAAAAGATCAACGACCAAAAGTGAACAATAGACAATCGATAAGAATAAACCGGACGATTCGCTGCTTTTGGAACAAAATAGTACATCAATCCTAGGAAAGGTGTGGTTAAGAAAAATGCCACCGCATTATGACCATACCACCATTGCACCAAAGCATCTTGAACTCCTGCATAAACAGAATAACTTTTCATGGCTGAAACTGGCAGTTCCAAACTATTAAAAATATGTAAAACCGCAACCGTAACAAAAGTGGCTAAGTAAAACCAAATCGCAACATATAAATGACGTTCTCTTCGCTTAATAATCGTACCTATCATATTGATACCAAAAGCTACCCAAATTAATGCAATGGCTATGTCAATTGGCCATTCTAATTCAGCATATTCTTTTGAAGTACTGTAACCCAAAGGCAGCGAAATTGCAGCCGCAACAATAATTAGCTGCCAACCCCAAAAATTCAGATTACTTAAAAAATCACTAAACATTCTGGCTTTTAACAACCGCTGCAGCGAATAATAAACTCCGGCAAACATGGCATTACCTACAAAGGCAAAGATTACCGCATTAGTATGTAAAGGTCTCAATCTACCAAAGCTCAACCAGGATATTCCGTCGGTCATGTTTGGAAAAAGAAACATCAAGGCTAAAACTAGCCCCGCTAACATTCCTACAACTCCAAAAGCGATGGTTGCGTAAATGAATTTCTTTACAATTTTGTTGTCATAATAAAATTGTTGCATTTCCATAAATAATATTTGTTTAAAGGGTTTAAAAAGGTTTTGGTTTAAAGTTCATTGTTCGATTCTAAATACGAGTCATTGCCTGATTTTTTAACAAGTTCATCGTCAAAAAGCATGCGTACAGAAGGAGTATAATCGTCATCATATTGCCCTGTTTTTACGGCTCTTACAAAGGCAATAAAAAACCCGATAGCAACTAGTATACTGATAGCAATTAATAAATAAATAACACTCATAGTTTATTGTTGAGTTCACAAAAATAGTTTAGTGTTTTTTTAAAAATATGACAATTATCATATTTATTTGTATTGGTTAAAAATAGGAAAAAAAAAACATCAATTTATACGATTAATTTTGCGGCTATGTTCTAAAAATATCAGCATTTTTTTTGATTCAATTGCCTTGGGTTTTAGCCCAGAGTTTAAAAAAAACAGTATTTTAGTTTGGCTTTAGTCAAAATTAGCTATGATTTTTGGCTAAAGCCAATACCTTCTGAAATTGGAGGTGTTGACTAAAGTCAACGGCAATTAATTGAGTTTACAAAAGCGGTTAAGAATAGAATGTAACCTTTTTTTCTAATTTTTTGGTGTAATAACTACTCATAATGGTCACAAAACTTACAATTGTAATGGTACTTAAAGGCATTATGATTGCTGCTACCAATGGATTCAAGTTGCCCGTAATGGCAAATGATAATCCCACAACATTGTACAATAAAGACAACACAAAACTCATTTTGATTGTCGTAATAGCCTTTTTGGACAGTTTTAGAAAATAATCTAAATTTTCGAACTCAGTTGCATCAAGAATAGCATCGCAAGCGGGCGAAAAAACATTGACGTTTTCTGAAATTGAAACCCCAATATGGCTTTGTGCCAAAGCACCCGCATCGTTTAAACCATCGCCTACCATCATTACGTTTTTGCCTTCGTCTTGCAGTTTTTTTATAAACTCTAGTTTTTGCTCTGGTTTTTGATTAAAAATTAATTCGGTTCCTTTGGGTAAAAGTTTCTCTAGAGTTTCCCTTTCCCCTTCGTTGTCTCCTGACAAAACCTTGATTTGATAATTCGTATTTAATCTTTCGAAAAGCGCTTTCAATCCGTCCCTATATTGATTATTAAAAATGTATTTTCCAAAATAAATGGCATTAATAGCAATATGAACAGCGGTATTCCTCTCCTCAGCCTTCCCTAAAGAAGCCGAAACCTGTAAAGGAAAATTTTGAATCACAAATTCAGAAGATCCAATTCTAATTTCGACACCATCGATTTGAGCCACAATTCCTTTTCCTGTAATTTCTTCAAAATGATTGATTTTTACTCTTTTCCCTTCTGGCAAGAAATCATACAACATTCGACTCAACGGATGATTCGAAGCCCGAAGAACATTTTTATAATCATCAAATTCTCCTCTAAAAGTGGCGTTCCTTGATAGGAAATATTCGATTTTTTATTGGTGGTAATGGTGCCCGTTTTATCGAAAACTAGGGTATCTACATTAGACAATTGTTCAATAACAAGAGCATTTTTGAGATAAAATTTCTTTTTTCCCAAAATTCGCAATATATTTCCATAAGTAAAAGGAGCTGTCAACGCCAATGCACACGGACAAGCTACGATTAATACTGCCGTAAAAACATTGAAAGCAATAGTAGCGTCAATAAAAATCCAATATCCAAATCCTGCAAAAGAAATCAATAAAAGGATTGGGGTAAAATAGCGACTGATTGTATCGGTAATGGATTTGTATTTTTGATTTACATTTTTTTGAAAAACATCGTTGCTCCACAATTGCGTTAAATAACTTTGTGAAATCGAATGCAAAACTTCCATTTCGATTACTTTACCTATTTGTTTTCCGCCAGCGAAGACTTTATCTCCTGATTTTTTGGTTATCGGGATAGCTTCGCCGGTAACAAAACTATAATCAATTTCGGCTTTTTCAGAAATTAAAATTCCATCAACGGGAATCAATTCTTGGTTTCGAATTAGCAATCGATCTCCTTTTTGTATGTCATAAATTGGCACACTTTCTTCCGAAATATCGGCTTTAATTCTTGTAATTGCTATTGGAAAATAAGACTTAAAATCTCTTTCGAAACTCAAGAAACTATACGTTTTAATTTGGAACATTTTCCCTAAAAGCATAAAGAAAATTAGCCCCGTTAAACTGTCAAAAAATCCCGAACCATAGTTCATGACAATATCAAAAGTGCTTCGGATAAAAAAGATAATGATGCCTAAAGCAATGGGAATATCGATATTTAGCATTCTCGACTTTATACTTTTATAAGCCGAAACGTAATAACCACTAGCCGAATAAAAGAACGCTGGCAATGATAAAGCAAAAATTAACCATCTAAAAAAGGGCTTATAGCTATCTAACCAAAACTCCTTGACTTCGAAATATTCAGGAAAAGAAAGCAACATAATATTACCAAAACAAAAGAATGCCAATCCTAATTTATAGGTCAAACTCCTATCGACATTGTTTTTTCCAGTTTCATAATTTTCTAAACTGATGTAAGGCTCATAACCAATAGAACTTAACAAATGCACTATGGTTTTGAGTGAAACGATTGCTGGATTATAGGTAATTCGGACTTTTTTTTCAGGAAAATTAACTTGCGAATTGCTGATTCCGTTTTGTAATTTTTGAAGATTTTCGAGAATCCAAATACAGGAACTACAATGAATATGTGGAATACTAAGTGAAACAATTGCCGTTGTATCTTCCTGAAATTCTAATAGTTTTGAAACGATGCCTTCGTTGTCTAAAAAATCATATTTCCCGCTAATATCAAGAGGAGTCGCACCTGGCGATTTTTCAAAATCATAATAGCAAGTCATGTCGTTAAGGCTAAAAATCTCGTAAACGGTTTTGCAACCATTGCAACAAAATTGCTTTCCATCAAAAATAATTTCGCTTTCGCCCCAATCTTTGCTCTCCGCACTATTTAACCCACAATGGAAACAATTTTGCGCACTCATAAAGTTTACTTTTTTTATGGGGCAAATTTACTAACTGACGAAATTAAATATATGATAATTATCATATATCTTTGTATATTTGAACAAACAAGAATAACAACCCTTTTTTATGAGTAAATGTGAACAATGTATCGTGAGAGAATTTAGCGCTCTCAAAGCACTAAATAAAGAAGAACTAGTAAAACTTGCTGAATGTAAAACCTCATATACTATCAAAAAAGGAGAACACATTTTCGAAGAAGGAGAGATTGTAAATGGCATTTATTGTGTAAAAGGAGGTATTTGTAAACTTTCGAAATTAAGTGCAAACGGAAAAGACCAAATCGTAAAATTAGTCAAGCCCGGAGAATTACTCGGACAACGTTCGATGATTAGTGATGAACCCGCTAATCTAAGTGCTGTGGCGCTTGAAGATATGGAAGTTTGTTTTATTCCTCGAACTGAAGTCATAGGAATGTTTGATAAAAACAACCAGTTTTCTATGAATTTAATGAAATCTATTTGTGGCGATTTAAAAGAAGTTAGTGATCACGTGGTGTCAATGTCGCAAAAAACCGTCAAAGAACGATTAGCAGAAACACTCGTTTATCTTTATGAAACTTTTGGAACAAATGAAGATGACTCACTACACATTCAACTATCTAGAGAGGAACTCGCAGGAATGATAGGAACCGCAACCGAAAGTTGCATTCGTTTATTATCTGATTTTAACAAATTAGAACTAATAGAATTAGTTGGAAAAAAAATTACCATTAAAAACATCAACAAGCTTAGAAGAATTGCTGATTAGTACCTAAACCCAAAGAGAAAATTCGCAACAATTACAGTTTTTTAGCTTCATTCCAAAAAACATCCATCTCAGCCAAAGTCATATCCATTAAAGGCTTTCCTAATTCGCCAGCTTTGCTTTCGAGATATTGAAATCTCTTGATAAATTTTTTATTGGTTCGCTCTAAGGCATCCTCGGGATTAATATTTAAAAAACGGGCGTAATTTATCATCGAAAACAAAACATCACCAAATTCAGATTCCATTTTATCCTGATTGCCTGCTTTAACCTCTACTTGTAATTCTTGTAATTCTTCTTGAACTTTATCCCAAACTTGGTGTGGTTCCTCCCAATCGAAACCGACTCCTTTTACCTTATCTTGAATTCTGCTGGCTTTTACCAATGCGGGTAAACTTCGCGGAACACCTTCTAAAACTGATTTTTTTCCTTCCTTTAATTTTAGTTTTTCCCAGTTTTGTTTAACTTCCTCTTCGTCTTTTACAAGAGTGTCGCCATAAATATGTGGATGACGATGAATGAGTTTGTCGCAAATTTCAGTACAAACATCGGCAATATCAAAATCATTCGTTTCGCTTCCTATTTTTGCATAAAAAACAATGTGCAAAAGCAAATCACCTAGTTCTTTTTTAACTTCGTTTAAATCATTATCCAAAATTGCATCGCCCAGTTCATAGGTTTCTTCGATGGTCAAATGGCGTAAACTTTGTAAGGTTTGCTTTTTGTCCCAAGGACATTTTTCGCGCAAATCGTCCATTATGTTCAATAATTGCTCGAAAGCTTGAAGCTGAATTTGTCTTGAGTTCATAAGAATTTGTTTTTTGTAAAAATAAGAAATCCTGCCCTAAAAAGTTAAGACAGGATTAAAATAGAAGATAGAGAACATTACTCTTTCTTAGTTTTTGCTTTTTAACTGGCTTTTTTGCTTTTTCAGCAACCACTTCTTCGACAACACTTTCTTTTATAGATTCTGCTCCTTCAATAATTGGTTCTTCTTTTGAAACCAATCCTTTTGATTGAAGCAAATTATACCAATTCAACACTTTTTTAATATCCGAAGGATACACTCTTTCTGAATCATATTCTGGAAGAATTTCTTTGAAATAAGCAATTAATGTGGCATTGTCTTCCTTATGAGAAATTGCTGAACCATTGTCTTCTTTGATGGCAATATTTCGCATTACTTCGGTCAATGGTTTTTCTTCGTTAATGGTATAAATTGAAATTTCCGACAATAAACTAACATTAATTTTAGAATTAACTGTGATTTTCTTTCCGTCTAATAACGATTCGGCTATAAATCCGGTGCGAGTTTGAACTTTTAATACGTATAAACCTGGTTTACCTGAAATGGATAATATTTTTTCTAAATTCATTTTAAATTTTTATTCGGTTGTTCTTTTTTATTTAGTTAATCTATAAATTTCTGCTTTTTAACGGCCTTTTTTATTACAAAATTTCATTCGGTAATCGGGTCTGGTCTTACCATCCATTATGTTTTGCAATTTTTTCTTGATTAGTGTTTTCTTTAATGACGAAATCAAATCAGTAAACAAAATGCCTTCGATATGATCGTATTCGTGTTGAATAACTCTTGCTACCAAACCATCAAATGTTTCTGTCTTTACCTTAAAATCTTCATCACAATACTCAATTGTAATTTTCTCATTTCGATAAACATCTTCGCGCACATCAGGAATACTAAGACACCCTTCGTTAAAACCCCATAATTCTCCTTCTTCCTTTAGCATTTTTGCATTAATAAAAGTCCGTTTAAAGCCTTTTAATTGTTGCTGTTCGCTAGCGGGCAAATCTTCGTCATCGCTAAAAGGAGTGGTGTCAATTACAAATAAACGAATGCTTAATCCTACTTGCGGTGCTGCAAGCCCCACGCCAAAAGCATTATACATTGTTTCATACATATTGGCAATGGTTTGCTTCAAATCTGGGTATTCCGAGGAAATCTCCTCCCCCATTTTTCTTAGCACGGGATCTCCATATCCTACAATTGGTAAAATCATCTTATTCATATTGAGTTTTTAGCCCTAAGTAATTTTGTCAATTCCTTTTCCGTCTAAAAAATTAAAGCGCAAAAGTAATAAAAATATTTAGGAAACGAGAATTTAGAACTTGCTAAAACACTCTTCGTGTCAAATAATCTTGAAGCATTATTGTTGCCGATATTTCATCGATAAGGGCTTTGTTTTGGCGTTGTTTCTTTTTTAACCCACTGGCTACCATTGTCTGAAAAGCCATTTTAGAGGTAAAACGCTCATCTACTCGAATGACTTTCATCTCCGGAAAATGATTGGTAAAATGAGTCACAAACCCTTTTATTATGGAAGCACTTTCGGATGGGCTTCCGTCCATTTGTTTGGGTTCACCAATCAGGACAGCTTCTACCTTTTCTTTAGAAAAATAATCCTTTAAAAAAGCGATTGCCGTTGCAGATGAAATGGTTGTTAAACCCGAAGCTATAATCTGTAATTCATCGGTAACGGCTATTCCTGTTCGTTTTTGTCCGTAATCTATGGCGAGGATTCTTGGCATTTCTTTAATTTATTTCACAAAGATACACAAGAAATAAAATAATTAGCAACAAACAATATTTATCGTTTTTATAACAACCTTCTCACAAAAAACACGTTTTGAGCTAGCTACTCCAAATTATTTTGCTAAAAATTAGAAAAACACACAAATTTGTCTACTTTTGAACTTATTTAGTTTCATATTGATTATTGAAAATAAAGTAAATTTTGAGTATTAAAAACGATAATAATCTTCTGGAAGATTTTAGAAATGGCAGTGAAACCGCCATCAAAAAGTTGTATATGCTCTATTATCGTCCGCTTTGCTATTTCAATCAAAGATTAATTAACGACTCGCAAGAAGCAGAGGACATTTCGACAGAAACATTCTTAAAATTGCTAAAAAAGAAGCAGGATTTTGATAATCTTTCCGAAATTAAATCATTCCTCTTTACGGCATCTAAAAATGCGTGTTTGGATTTCTTAAGAAAAGAAAAACGTCATCATAAATCCCACCAAGAAATAGCCGCCACACCTTCCTTAGAAGAAGCATTTGGAGAGCAAGAACTGATTACTGCCAAAGTATTGCAAGCGATTTATGCCGAAATAGAAAACTTGCCTAGTCAATGCAAACAGGTCTTTAAATCTATTTTTATAGAAGGTAAAAATACGGCAACCATAGCCCAAGAAATGAATATAAGTCCTCAAACGGTATTAAATCAAAAGCAAAAGCCTTGCTAAAAATCCGAATGACCTTACGTCAGGAAAACTTATTTTCTATGGCTATTCTTGTAAAAATCTTATCACTAATAGCATTAAATTCAGAAGGATAGTGCTTAAACTTCCTAAATAAGCACAACGAAATAACTCCATTTTATTATTTTGCTTAGAGCAAATGCTTTGTATCCTAGAGCAATTAAAAAGTACAAAATATTGTATTTAATCCGTATCTCAATTCGTGTTTCGACTAGTGTATTTTTGGGATTTGAAATAATTTTAAAAAAAATCATTTTTTAAATGGTTAAAAACACTTTTGGTTCGTGTTACTCTATATCGCAAAAAACCAAAATTAAGTTTATGCCAAATTTACACCCTCAAATAGACGAGCTAATCCTCAAATTTCTCAATGACACATTAGATAATGATGAGCGCGTGATGCTTGAGAAGTGGATTAATGATTCGGAAACCAACAAGAAAATATTTGAAAACCTTACCAACAAAAAATGGATTACAACCGAATTAGCCAAAATATATGATTTTGATGAGAATGCTGGATGGAATACCATTGCCACTTCCTTAAACGCTAAAACAAAAGTAATCTCTATAAGAAAACATTGGTCTAAATGGGTTGCCGCTGCGGTGGTTTTAATTGCTTTAGGTACAGGCTATCGAACATACCTATTGAAAAACAGCGGTAACGAATTCAATCAAAATCTTACCCAAAAGCAGCGTTTTAGTAAAGATATAAATACTCCTGCGTCGAACAAAGCGATTCTTACCCTTGCCGACGGAAGAAAAATAATTTTAGAAGAAGCATCCAAAGGAAAACTTGTTACCGAGAATGGCGTCGACATAACAAAAACAGAAGATGGTCAGATAATCTATAAGGGCAAGAAAGCAAATGAAAATCATGCGGCAAACGAAAATACAATAGCTGTTCCAAAAGGAAGTAAGCCCTTGCGATTGGTACTATCCGATGGTACTGAAACATGGCTAAACACCGGTTCCTCATTAACTTATCCATCCAAGTTTGTAGGAATCGATAGGAAAGTAAAAATGACAGGAGAAGTTTTCTTTGATGTAGCTAAAAATCCTGCTAAACCTTTTAAGGTAATGGCTAATGGCATTGAAACACGAGCACTAGGAACACAATTCAATATCAATGCCTATCCTGATGAACCTATGCCAAAAATAACCTTAATCGAGGGAAGCATAAAAGTAGAACGAAAGAAAAGCAACAATAAAACAGATCATTTAATTGTAAAACCAGGCCAACAAGTATTGGCGGCCGGTAATTTAAAATTAATTGATGACGCAAATTTGGAGGAAGTTATGGCATGGAAAAAACGGAGAATTTTATTTTGAAGGAGCCAATATTAAAACAATTATGGGGCAAATTTCCCAATATTATAATGTAGACGTAGAATATAAAGACGATATAAAATATTCGTTTGTAATGAAAATAAAAAGAACAGTACCTGTTTCAGAATTACTCAAAATAATGGAGTTAACCGATTTAGTTCATTTTAAAATAGAAGGAAATAAAATAACAGTAATGGGAAACAACAAAAAATAAGAACAACTATAAGTCGAAAGTTTTAATGTCATAAAGTCAAACGAATGAATAATGATAAAATATATTCATGCGAATCAAGGGTTGAAAAAACATTAAAAAAGAAAGAAATTTCTTTGTAAAAATTAGAATAATAAGCTGATAATCAGTATATTTATAGTGTATCTAACGCACGTTTAAATATATGATTAATCAGCTTAAAGCCCTAAAATTAGTAAAAATATATTCCATAATCTGTGACAGATTTGAAAAAGATTTAAAATACACTTGCGAACGTTTCAGCAACAACCATAAACAAGATTTAACAGATCAAGAAATTATGACCATATACCTATTCACAGTTCAAGAAGAACAACGTTTTAGCATCAAACAAATTCATAAATATGCTTGTGATTATTTACATGATTGGTTTCCAAGACTTGGCTCATATGCTGGTTTTTCTAATCGTCTTAATCAATTATCAGAAGCTTTTCGACGTTTTTCAGCTTCATTATTTGAAGACTTTTTACCTTGGGATTGCTTAACTGATCAAAGTTTACTGGATTCGATGCCAATAATCACTTGCTCTGGTAAACGAAATGGAAAGGTAGCAAAAGACTTGACCGATAAAGGGTATTGTTCTACAAAAAGCATGTATTATTATGGAGTGAAGCTTCATGCATTAGCTTTTAGACGAGAAAATAAAATTCCTTTTCCTGAAGAAATTCAAATAACACCTGCATCTGTCAATGATTTAACGGTTTTCAAAGAAGCGTGGTCAGAAAAAACAAACAGAAAATTCTTTGGAGATAAAATATACATTAACGAGGATTTTTTTTCTGAATTAGAACAAGAGAAAAATTCAATTATGATTACACCAGTTAAAGCAATCAAAGGACAATGTCAACAAATAAAAAACTGGGATAAAGCAGCCGATGATTTATTTTCCAAAGCAGTATCAAGAGTTAGACAGCCCATAGAATCTCTTTTTAATTGGTTGATTGTTAAAACTGATATTCAAAAAGCAAGTAAAGTTAGGTCTAGCAAGGGGTTACTGGTTCATCTATTTGGAAAAATTGCTGCCGCTTTTATTGGACTAATATTTTAACCCTTGATTCGCATTATTCATAATCAAAAACGTATATCATTTTATCAAATTTAAAAATGCGACATTATACCATAACTATCACTTAGTTTCTTAATTTAAACAATAAAATTGAGTTTTAACCCAAAAAAAGCCGGAAAGTGTTGGTCGCACTCCCGGCAAAAAATAGGTTAGCTCAATCATACAAGTGTCACAAGTATTAATTATTAACCAAAACCAAAATTATGAATTTAAATTCGATTTTACAACATCCGTCTAGTAGACGAAAGATGAAATTTAAAACAGCGTTAAAGATGAAAATCACAGCCATCTTGTTACTAGCCACCACCTTACAAGTAGGAGCTATTGGAGTAGCTCAGAAAGTAAACGTCACGTTTAGGAGAGACAATCTCAAGAAAGTGTTTCGAGAAATCGAAAAACAAACCCATATTAGTTTTGTGTATGGGAACGAACAATTAGAATCGACTAATAAGGTAACTCTTTCGTTACAAGGCGAAAAGTTAGAAACTGCGTTAAATTTAATTTTCAAAAATCAACCCCTAGATTACACGCTTTTAGGAAATCATGTCGTAATAAAAGAAAAAGTCAATGCAACGGAGATTAATGAAAAAACTATTGCTCCAGTAGCTATTGCCGTAACAGGAAAAGTGACCAATGAAAAAGGAGAGCCTTTGCCTGGCGTAAGTATTCTTATAAAAGGCACTAAGCAAGGAACAACGACAGATGCTGATGGAAAATACGCTATTAATGTTGCTGATACCAAGACTATTTTGGCGTTTTCATTCGTAGGTTTTGCTTCTCAGGAAATCACTGTGGGCAACAAAACACAAATTAATGTGTCATTGAAAACCGAATCAAAAGCACTTGACGAAATTGTTGTTGTAGGGTACGGAACACAGAAAAAAACAGATCTCACAGGTTCTGTTGGTGTGGTAAAAAGCAAAGATATTGCCAACAAACCTATTAGTCAAATCTCGCAAGCACTTCAAGGTAAAGTTGCTGGGGTTTTTGTAAACATAGGTCAAAGTGACCCGGGAGATGATAAAGGAACTATTCGAATTCGTGGGGTAGGAACACTAAACGACCCTAATCCCTTAACATTAGTCGATGGTATTGAAGCACCTATTAATAGTGTAAATGCATCTGACGTAGAATCGATTACTGTTCTCAAAGATGCTGCATCTGCTGCTATTTATGGCTCACGTGCTGCTAATGGAGTTGTTGTGATTACTACAAAAAGAGGCAGTTTTGATAAAGCACCAATAATAGAATATAGTAGTATAGCAGGTATATCTGAGGCGACTAAATTATTTGACCAAATTACCGATGGCAAAACGTATCTTGAACTGATTAATGAGGCAAAAATAAATTCTAAAGTTAACACAATAGCCAATCCTTTTATTACACAGGCTCAGATAGACGATTATGCTAAAAAAAGTCCTAATACGAATTGGATAAAAGAAATTTTTAGAACTGCCCCCTATTTGCAACAAAGTCTTTCGTTAAGAGGTGGAAGCAAATCCTCTGCCTATTCCCTTTCGTTAGGTCAAATCGACCAAACGGGTCTTATTATTGGAAATTCACATTATAAAAGATACAATGTGAGATCCAATTTAGATTTCATAATTACTGATAAATTAAAAGCGGGAGCTTCATTATCTTATGCAGATGGAGAAATTATTTCGGCACAAGAGTTAAGTGGTGCTAACTTTGGGGTAGGAGGCAGTAGAGAAATCTTAATTGAAGCCTTGCGTTCGCATCCTACAACACCTGTTTATGATGCACTTGGAAGATACGCTGAAAAAGAAAGTACATTGCCACTAGCAGGACGAAATAATGCAGTAGCTGAGGCTTATACCCTTAAACATGTGCAAACAACTCGTGAGTTTTTAGGTTCTGCGTTTGTTGAATATGAGCCTATAAAAAAATTAAAAATTAAAGCAACATTAGCTACAAACGACCAAACATTGTTTCAAACAGAAAAAACACCTTACTGGAATTTGTACGACTGGGTATCAGGACAACAATTTGTTCGCAATAATCCAGGCACATTAAAGGAGACTAAAGGGAGTAGTATAAATGTTACCAAATTACTACAAGCTACTTATGAAAAAAACATAGGGAATCACCAGTTTAAACTTTTAGGAGGTTATAATCAAGAATCATTTAGAGGGGGTAATTCTGGATTTAATGTTACTGGTTTTGCAAGCCCCGATTTTATTTTTGCCAATAATGCAAGCGGAACCCCTTCGGTGTTTGGTACAGAAGGTGCGTGGTCACTTCGATCTTATTTTGGAAGATTGGATTACAATTATGATGGGCGTTATTTGTTTGCTGCTAATTTTAGAAGAGACGGTTCTTCTCGTTTTGGACAAAATAATCGTTTTGGTAATTTTCCGTCATTTTCAGCAGGATGGGTAGTTTCAAAAGAAAAGTTTTGGAACGTAGAATTCATCAATTCTTTTAAAATTAGAGGTTCTTGGGGAATTTTAGGAAATCAAAACACTTCTTTGTATCCTTATGCTTCATTGGTCAATCTTGGAACTCCATATTCAAATTTTACAGGAGCATCATTACAAACACTAGGAAATCCTGACTTGAAATGGGAAGAGACCCAAAGTACTGATATTGGAGCTAATATTGGGTTGTTTAACTCTCATTTAAACATAGAATTTGACTTATACAGAAAAAGAACTTCTGGGATTTTATTTGGAATAGACAATCCAGGAGTAACAGGAATTGGGAGCCAAACTATTGCTAATCTTTCAACCGTAGAAAATAAAGGTTTAGAATTGTCTGCCAATTATAGCGGAAAAATAAATAATTTAGGTTTTACGATAGGTGGTAATATTACGACTATTAAGAATACAGTCTTAGCTATCAATCCTAGTCTTACAGATAATGCAGATATAGTTCTTTTTACCGACTTTCTACGAGGAGATGGACGCCAAGTTATTAAAAGAGGAGAATCTATTAACTCTATTTATGGTTACAAAGTACTCGGAATTTTTAAAACTCAAGAAGAGATTGCAGCAGCACCTAATCACGCTACTTTGTTTCCTGGATTTGCACCAGAACCAGGTGATTTTCAAATAGCAGATATTAATAAAGATGGAAAAATCGATTCTAATGACCGAACTATTTTAGGTAAGGAAACCCCTGGAGTATTATATGCTTTCAACCTTGATTTAAATTATAAAGGCTTTGATTTTAGTGCGTTCTTTCAAGGCGTTGCCGATGAAGACAAATTTATCGGTCGCGGTAATCCTGTTCCGTTTGATCAAGATGGAGGGGTTACTACAGAGTGGGTCAATCGCTGGACTCCACAAAATAGCACTAGTGATTTACCTAGAATCTTTATCCCAGGTTCAGGCTATAACGGACGCGTAGCTCGATTAACGAACTCCTACTTTATATATAGCAAAGCCTATTTACGATTAAAGAATGTACAAATAGGATATACTCTTCCGTCCTCTATCCTTGGAAAAGGGGTGTTTAAAAAAGTATATTTATTTGTAAATGCAAAGAATCTGTTAACATTTAGTAATTTACCACAAATAGACCCTGAAAGTGCTGAAGGATTGAGATTTAGCGGTCATGCTTTGCCACAGGCTAAGACATTTTCTTTTGGAGTAAACGTTACTTTTTAATTTAAAAAAAAATTATGAATCGATATATTAAAACTATTTTTTTAGGATTTGCTATTCTATTAGCAACATCCTCTTGCAACAAAGATTTTTTAGATTTAAAACCGCTTGACTCTAATTCACCCGAAGTGTTTTATGCTAAAGCCGAAAATTTAGAAACGGCACTCTACGGCGTATACGATGGAGTACAAGGACTTTTTCCTCAACAATATGAATTAGATGCGCTAGGAGACAACTGTGTTATAGAATCCTCGACATCAGGATCTAATTTTAGAGATTTTGCATTGGGGAGCCACAATCCTTCAACGACTGGATACATTCCTAATTTGTATCTGCGTTCTTATACGGTTATACAAAGAGCCAATATTCTTTTGCTTAATATTAATGCTCCTGGCTCGATTACTGATGCCCAAAGAAAAACAATAGGCGCAGAAGCTCGTTTTTTGAGAGCATTAGCGTATCAAAACTTAGTTTATTTATTTGGAGATGTACCACTAGTAACAGAACCTATTAGTATTTCTGACGCATTAAAAGTAACTCGAACCGACAGAGCAAAAGTTGTTGATTTTGTTTTGTTAGAATTAAAACAAGCTGCCGATGATTTATCGACTACTCCATACGGAAACAATATTGTAAGAGCTACTAAGCAAGCAGCCTTAGGTCTTAGAGCTAGAGTGTTGTTGTACGAAGCACGCACTGGAAAGAAGAGTTGGGCTGAAGCTAGAACGGCACTAGCCGAGGCAATGACTGTTGCAGAATCTGCTGGAGCCACTTTGGTTAAGGTTGGTAATGGATTAGACGGTAAAGCTAATTACGAATCGGTATTTGATGTGGCAAATGAAAATAATAAAGAAATATTGTTTGCAGTTAAATACAATCCTACCAGCTCTGAGGGGCATCTACTACATATTGATTTTGGATTAAAATTTTTAAAAGCAGATGGTGGTAATAATGGCTTGTTTTCTGTATATGAAGAATTTGTTAATAGTTTTGACATGAGTAACGGAGCGCCTAAAACGCCTGTGGATCTTTCTAATTTAGCTAGTTTTGATAATCGAGATCCTCGATTGTATGCTACAGTCTATATTCCGGGCTATACATTCATTCCGTCTGCCAATTATTACTTTAATAATAAAGCGGTTTATGGGGATCGATTATCTACTCCATATTCTGTTCGTAAATGGAATTCTGAAACCTTGCTAGGACCTGATGGGACTGATTATATTTTGCTTCGTTATGCCGATATCTTGTTGCAATTTGCCGAGGCTGAGAATGAAGCAAATGGACCAAGCACCGAGGCTTATAATGCTATTAATAGAGTAAGACAAAGAGTAAATATACCTAATATTACTGCTGGTTTAAGTAAAGATCAGTTTAGATTAGCTGTCCAAAATGAAAGACGACATGAACTTTGTTTTGAAGGCAACAGATGGTTCGATCTAGTGCAATGGAAGTTAGCTAACACTGTCCTAAATGCAATACCAGGAAAGAAATTTGTAGTAGGTAGAAATGAATTATTGCCAATTCCTCAAGCAGAAATTGATAAAAATAAGGCCTTAACTCAAAATCCAGGCTATCCTAATTAATATAACTAAAAAGAGCCACTCCTTAACGGAGTGGCTCTGTTTTAAAGCAATTATACTTTGCCTTTTTTTTCTGAAATACCTTGTCGAATGAGCCATGCCGTTGGTATATTTCTTTCGATTAGATTTTTTTTGAGTTATTCTGAGAAGAAAAGGTTTCTAAATTGATAAACTAAAAATAAATGAAATACACTTTTTTAAAATCACTTGCGGTATTTTTTTGTGCCTTGAGTTGGACTACTGCCTCAGCACAAATGATAAAAACCCTTAGTCCATCACGTCCTGCGGGTCAAAAAGACGTGTTACGAATGGCGTGTGCGCCCATCCCAACGGTTCGGATTGCTTATATTGGAGTAGGAATGCGCGGCGCTAGTGCCGTAGAACGAATGACACATATTGACGGTGTTGAAATTGTGGCACTTTGCGATATGCTACAAGAGCGAACTCAAAAATCTAACGAAACTTTGGTAAAAGCGGGTCGTCCTAAAGCACAGGAATTCTTCGGGGAAGAGGCTTGGCGCAAAGTCGTTGCTTTGCCTAATGTAGATTTAGTATATGTAGCGACCGATTGGAAACACCATGCCTCCATAGCTGTACAAGCAATGAAAGAGGGAAAGCATGTGGCTGTTGAAGTCCCTGGGGCTTTAACTATGAATGAAATCTGGGATTTAATAAATACTTCCGAAAAAACTCGAAAACATTGCATGATGTTAGAGAACTGTGTCTATGACTTTTTTGAATTGACTACTCTAAACATGGCTCAACAAGAATTATTTGGCGAAATTCTACATGCTGAGGGCTCTTATATTCATGACTTAAAGTCTATTTGGGGCTACTACTGGAACAACTGGCGTTTGGATTATAATGCACAACACCGTGGGGATATTTATCCTACTCATGGAATGGGACCTGCTTGTTTTGCTTTGAATATTCATCGTGGTGATAAATGAATTACTTGGTTTCGATGGATACTAAAGCGGTTAATCTCCCTGCTTTTATCAAAGAAAAAAAAGGCGAAGATTTGGCGAATTTTCAAAACGGAGATCATACCACGACCCTAATTCGTACAGAAATGGGAAAAAACACTCGAAATTCAACACGACGTAGCTACACCTCGACCATACAGCCGCATGTATCAGTTAACAGGAACAAAAGGATTTGCAAACAAATATCCTGTCGAAGGGTATGCCTTAGAATCCGAAGCCATTGAGGATGATATAAAAATTAATCATGAAAAATAAGTGCTCATAACTACGTTTCTGAAGAACTTAAAAAAGCATTAATGGAAAATACAAACATCCCATAGTACTTGGAATTGAAGAAAAAGCCAAAGAGGTTGGCGGTCATGGCGGAATGGATTTCATTATGGATTATAGATTGATTCATTGCTTACAAAACGGGCTTCCACTAGATATGGATGTTTATGACTTAGCCGAATGGTCTTGCTTGTCTCCATTAACTGAAATTTCATTAAAAAACAATTCGACTCCTGTTCAAATTCCTGATTTTACCCGTGGAGGATGGAACAAATTAAAAACAGTAGAGTTTTCAAAATAATCTTTAGCCTTTAAGATGTTTCAAGTTTTAATATGAAGTTATATTATTTACCATCAGAAAAACATGCCCTCATTTTACAAACCACTACTTGAGACGCCAAGTTAAATACTATTTTAGAAAGAGAGAATATATTCTTCCCCTCTTAAATCAAATTTTTATTAACTTAACTAACTTAAATTATGAAAAAAGACCAATTTTATATTACATTTTTTTTACAAAAGAATATTCTTAGCTTACTGATCTTTAGTGTAGCTCTACTTGTGCAATATCAATCTGTTGCACAGACTCCTGTAAGCATACCTACTGGGCATAAATCTACCGATATTTTTGACAGTACAGGAGGCTTTGTAATTACGTATGGTATGCTGGATAGGAGATTGGATCAGTTAACTCTTTAGGATTACATAATGCTGATATTACTGAGGGTGATTCCCCTGATGTTTCTTTTACCCCATGTTCTGAAGAAATCAGGAGTTGAGTTATTGGGCAATGGTTCATACGGCCGGAGAGTACGGTATTTTGACATAGATGCAGGGCTTAATGGTACTTATGTGCTAGCTAAGCATGGATGCGGAACTGGAATAAAAAATATGGGAGACATAATGAACAAACTTTAAGTGGGCAATGGACAATGCAAAGAACACAGTCTATATTATTGCTCTTTCGGATATGCAAGGATACACATGTAGTAATCTTGTAGTTGGCGGGGTACCCGTAGATGCTAAAAGAGAACTAAAGCTGGTGTTGTTCAAAATATGAAGAATACTGGTTTGTGGGATAGAGTATATAATAAAGACGCTTTTACCAGTAGTTATAGTGGTGGTGCTGGAGATCATTATTGGCTTTCGGATCAAGCAAACTGGCTTTATAAATGGGGATGGCCTACTCTAAAGGAAATGATTTCTTCAGGCAGAAATATTTTTTTGGTTGACAATAAAGATCTTTTTTCACTATGGAGCCAATGGAGAACATGGACCTATTGTAGAAAATTCTTTTAAGCCACTTACTGATGCTTCGAATACTTATATGAAAATTTTCGAGCTGGGAGCATCAAATCTTGATTATGGAGGTGATAACTCAGAACATACAACTAGTAAGTTTGCTTTTGGGACTGGTGCTCTCGGAGCAGTAGAGGGGCCTGATCCATGTACTGCGGCAGACCAAGGAGAAGATTGGTTTGTTAATTCTGGAGAGCGGGTGTACCAACATCTTGTTGCTGCTCAAAAAGGCTTGGATCAGGATTTAACTAAACTTAAAAAATATGAACCCAATGCAGATACTAGCAAACAAATTATGGAGGTACAATTAGATATGTTGGATACTCATTATGATTTTAATGCAGTAGAAGGTGTAAATAAATTTAACATAGAGCGTTGTGGTTACGATTATTATAACACCGACATTGTTAGTCACAAAATGTATCCTTTGGGCAAAGGCAAGCGGTATAAAGTAATAGAGGTTTCTGGAACAAATATTCCTGCTACTGCTGGCGAATCAGCTTTGCATTTAGATGGAACAATTAACGATAAAAAAAGAGCTTATGATGGAGACCTTTTTAGTACTGTTTTTACAACATCGGACACAAAACTTATTTTTGATTTAGGAACATCTCAAGGGGATATAAAAATCAATCAAGTAGATATCGCTTGGTTTATGCATACTAGTACAATTACGACTCATTATGGAAATTATATTGGTAATTTTGGAATTACCATACAGGAGTCTGATGATGGAACAAATTGGACTACCAAAAATCATGTATATGACAACTCAAGAGATAATGTGATTTACCGAGGACAACGAACATGGTGGCATTATAAACTAACGAGTCCTATAACAAAGCGATACATAAGAGTTTACAATACTTCGGGTTTCGGTATTTGCGAATTTTCTTTTCTAAATACAGATTCCCTTACTGAAGTCTACACAAAAGGACAGGAAAACCTTGCTTCAAACGGAATAGCTTCGCAATCATCAACCCATGAGGTTTTTCCAAATTTAACAGCAGATAAAGCAATTGATAAAATTTTAAAGACTCCTAATGTAGCGGCAACAGCGAATGGCACAGGCAACAATACTGCTTGGTGGCAAGTTGATTTAAAAGCAGAATATAATATCAATAATATAAAAATATATCCCCTTGGTACTGGTGAAGCTACTTTGGATTATGCTCTCTCGGATGCATCTGTATATGTATCAAGTGAGCCATTTCCATCTGATGTTACAGCAATAGCATCTATGCCTGGAGTAAAAAGTATTCCTTCACGGTGGCTAATGAAATTATATTAAATATGAGCCCAGTAGTAGGCAGGTATATAAGGATTCAAAAAAATGTCGGTTTTAATGGATGTATTGCTCTTGGAGAAATTGAGATTCTTGGAGGTCCTATTCGCAATTTGGCGTACAAAAAAAAAGCAATAGATTATAAACCAAGTAGTGAGTTTACTTTGTACGGAAATGCTTTTATTTATCCAGCTAGCTATGCGGTTGACGGTAATACTGACGGGGACCCCAACCACAATTCGGTTTATCACTCTGTACTGTATTTAGCAAACACTACTCTTGGACATGAATCTCCATATTGGCAAGTTGATTTAGGTAATAATTATGATATAAAAGATATAGCAGTTTGGAATAGGACAGATGGAGCTACTAATAGGCTTAATGATAAAAATACTGCCATTTTCTTAATTAACGATCTTAGTCTTGTGCACAACGATTATGATTACAACAAAGAATTATATGCAAACAGTATCCCCAGTAGGGAATTAACCTTGTCATCTAGTCAGGTTATCGCTAACGATTCTGATAGTAATTATAACACTCCTATTCTTAACAAAGTAAGTTTTAAAGGCAATGATGTAAGTGCTAGATATATTCGCATATATCGAAAACCTGGTTTTAACTTTCCGTTGAATTTTGCAGAGGTGGAAGTTTTTGGCAAAAAATCACCAGGGCAATACCCTAAATTATTGACTTGTCAGGATGATTCTAGGGTTGAACAAGCGAATCCTGATACTAATTATGGTGATTATGACCTTGCTGGTGTTAACTCTTACGGAACATTTACAACAAGCTATTTTAAATTTGACTTAACCGAGGCTCCTGACGATTTTTCGTCAGTAAAATTAAGATTGTATACTAGGTCAGGGTATCCTCGACAAGGATTGGAATCATCGTATGATATATACAACACATCCGATAGCTGGAACGAAAATTCAATAACATGGAATAATAAACCGTTAGCAATTGCACCACTACTCAGTAATGCCACATTCGGCAATGATACAAATGGGGATTATGTAGATTTTTTAGTGACAGATGCCGTGAAAACCCAAATAGCAGGGGATGGTGTTGCAAGTTTTGTGATAGAGCCAAATAGCAATATTAACAACCAGTTTTTCCAGGCAAAGGAAACATCAAATTCAGCTTTAAGACCAAAGTTGATATTTGATAATACACAATCTGCTTCCAGAAAAGGACTTAGTTCGAAAGAATCAATAGCTCAAGATGAGATTCAAGGAAAAATTTTAATATATCCCAACCCAACAACAAATATATTAAATATAGAGGCTACCAATAATTCTATTAGTGAGGTAAAGATACTCGAAATTAACGGTCGCATTATTAGCACTAAAAATGGAGGTCAAGCTAACAAAGTATCCATTTCTACTGAAAAATTGACAAGTGGTGCTTACTTTGTACAGGTCTTTACTACTGATGGTAAAATCAGTATACAAAAAGTGATAAAACAATAGGTTTTACCTAAACAAAACCGCACAGCTTTTAATTTTTGAATTAGTTAAATTTGTTGACTCAACCGTCTTGGAAACAAGGCGGTTTTGTTTTTAAGAAAATGAAAAACACTCATAGAACGATAATCACCCCATAATTAAAGACTCTTCTAGCAGTAAGTCTTCATGTTTTAACACTTTAAAACATCAAAAAACGAAAACGAATTGGTTAAATAATAAACGCAAATAGGTTTGTAGTGCAAAACAAAGTTTTTTTTTAAAAAAATCCAATTATCTTTGCTCAAAAATTTTAAACCAATGAACGAATTACAATCTACAATAGAACAAGCTTGGGAAAACAGAGCTTTGTTACAAGAAAAAACGACAACCGATGCTATTAGAGAAGTTATCGAATTATTAGACGGTGGAAAATTACGTGTAGCCGAACCAAAAGGCGACGGATGGCAAGTAAACGAATGGGTAAAGAAAGCAGTAGTGATGTACTTCCCCATTCAAAAAATGGAAACTTGGGAAGCAGGCATTTTCGAATACAACGACAAAATGCTACTAAAAAGAGATTATGCCGAAAAAGGCGTTCGTGTGGTTCCTGGAGCATCTGCCCGTTATGGTGCTTTCCTTGCTAGTGGCGTTATTATGATGCCAAGTTATGTAAACATTGGTGCTTATGTTGATTCTGGAACAATGGTCGACACTTGGGCAACCGTGGGTAGTTGTGCTCAAATTGGCAAGGATGTCCATCTAAGTGGTGGGCGTAGGAATTGGTGGCGTTCTTGAACCACTTCAAGCTGCACCAGTAATTATCGAAGATGGCGCATTCATTGGTTCTCGTTGTATTGTTGTCGAAGGGGTTCTTGTTGGAAAAGAAGCGGTTCTTGGTGCCAATGTTTGCTTAACTGCTTCTACAAAAATCATTGACGTTACTGGAGACGAACCTGTGGAATACAAAGGAATGGTTCCTGCTCGATCCGTAGTGATTCCTGGAAGTTATACTAAGAAATTTGCCGCAGGGGATTATCAAGTGCCTTGTGCCTTAATTATTGGCACACGCAAGCCATCGACCGACTTAAAAACGTCTCTTAACAACGCATTGAGAGAATACGATGTAGCTGTTTAGTCTTCAATAAATCAGACTAACAAGCAGTAAGGATGAGAATAGGATACGAATCCAAACGGATTTTTCACAACAAAACAGGCTTAGGAAATTATGGCAGGGATTTGATACGAATCCTTGCTACTTTTTTTCCTGAAAACGAGTATTTTTTATACAATCCAAAAGACAGCAAAGAGGCTCTTTTCCAGAATTCCTTTTCAACTGTTTATGAAAAAAACCCACCACTTATTTTTATAAAACCCATCATGCTCTTTGGAGACAAAAAGGAGTTGTTACCAATTTAAAAAAAGACGGGATTGCCCTTTTTCATGGGCTTTCGGGCGAAATTCCTTCGGGTTTACAAGCAAACGGAATCAAAAGTATGGTTACTATTCACGACTTGATATTCCTGCGATACCCACAATGGTATTCTTTCTTTGACCGAAAAATTCATTTTTATAAATTCAAAAAAGCAGCAATTCAATCCAATCATATCATTGCTATTTCCGAGCAAACCAAAGCCGACATCATAGCTTATTTAAAGATTCCCGCCGAGAAGATAACCGTTGTCTATCAAGGATGCCAAGATGTATTCAAAAAAACGTATTCCGAAGCTGAAAAAACCGCTGTGAGGCAAAAATTTCATCTTCCAACAGCATTTGTCTTAAACGTAGGCACTTTAGAAAAGCGAAAAAATGCCTTAACTATCGTAAAAGCAATTCAAAACCTCGATACATCACTGGTACTTATTGGTAAAGAAACGGCGTATACTGAGGAAATTCACCGTTATATCGAGACAAACGGGTTACAGAAAAAAGTGCTTTTTTTGAAAACTTACCCCCCTACCGAATTGGCCATCGTGTACCAGTTAGCTACTGTTTTCGTGTATCCTTCTATTTTTGAAGGTTTCGGAATTCCTATCATCGAAGCCTTGTTCTCCAAAACTCCTGTAATTACAACCAACTCGGGCGTGTTTCCTGAAGCGGGTGGCCCCGCACTCTGTGTATGTCGATCCCACTAATACAATCGAAATGGAAACGCAATTACGCACTTTATTACACAACGAATCACTACGAAACCAAATGAGCGAAAAAGGATTTGAATTTGTACAAAAATTTAACGATGAGGCCATTGCTCAATCGATTATGAAATGCTATGAAGGGTTGTTTTGATGCAAATCATATAGCCTTGCGTATTTCAAAAAACTGCCCAATGCCGCTAACATACTCCAAATCCAACCTTGATACCCGTTCATAAAATTGCGTTGAAAAAAATACACCCGAACAAAATCGAACGGAAATTTTATCACCGTTTTGGACATTGATGCTTTTTTTCCTTTTTCAAACAAAAGTTCACCGCTCAACATTGCATATTTAATTTGTTTTTGAACGGCTACGGCAAGATTTGAAACTGTAAAATGGAGCATTTCATTTTTTAAATCCCCTATTTTTCCTTGTACATCAATCACTTCATGAACTTTATTTTCAATAAATTTCCCTTTAGTTTTATCAAAAAGTCGTAAAATTGGTTTTTTGTTTTCATTGCCAAATCGGAAAATTTTACCCAAAAAAACGTGTGTTCTTGGAATCAAAAAACCCGCATATTCGTTTGAAAAATCGATGTTTTGAATTTCTTTTATCAACTCGTCCGACAAAACTTCATCTGCATCTAACGATAAAACCCAATTGTTTTGTGTTTGATTTAATGCAAATTGTTTTTGCTTTCCAAAATTTTCAAACGCATGAAAAACAACTTTTGCTTTGTATTTTTCACAAATAGCTACCGTATTATCCGTACTTCCCGAATCAACCACCACAATTTCGTTCGCCCAAGACAATTTTTCAAGACATTGAGCTATTATTTTTTCTTCGTTAAATGTGATTATAAATACCGAAATAGATGGTTTCATATAGTTGAATTTATTACAAAGTCGATTTTTTATAAATTATTTTGAGCCAAAAACTGCTTAAACGTACCGAATGAATGTTTTTTTTGTTTCATTTTCCCTAAGAACAAATCCATTCTAGCAATCATAGCCGTTCCCGAATTTTTAGAAACATAACCGGGGAAATTAAACTTTTCGGGTTGATTCAAATTAGTAAATTCCCATGGGTGAAAATAAATATTCAAATAAGTGTCTTTTCGATAGGTCCATTGAGCTAACCATCGATACAGCCGTAAAGGAAGGTTATGAAACGACAACCAAAACAAAGGAAAGCGCACCAAGGGACTTACCGAAGCAGGAATTTGCCATACATCCTGTTCCTGATAAAATGTTCTAGGTTTATTCAAATGGTTGTATCTTCCTGGCAACCAAGTGGGATTTATCGAAGAATTGTATTGATAGCCTGCTTTGTAAATTTCGTTTTCGTCCACAGGATACATTCGTGGCATCCGAAAACCAACGACCTCAGTACCTGTTAACTCTTCTAGTTTTTCTTTCGATTCTTTGAGGTGTTTTATTTCAAAATCGCTATGATAAAAATTGTGAGAAGCTATTTCGTGTCCTCCTTGTACAATTCTTTCTATTATTTTAGGCGCATTGATTGCAAAAGTGGCGGTCGAGAAAAAAGTAGCTTTTATTTGGTGCTTATCCAACAAATCCAAAATAGCAGTAGTCCCTTCAATCGAAATCGAAATCTGTTTATCAAAAGAAATTTCTTTGCCATATTCAAAAGGCATATCAAATTCTTCTATATCAAAACTTAATAAAATCATTTGTAATTGGTGCTTTTAATTAAATAGTTGGGGCGTTGTTTGGATTGTATAAACAATTTTCCTACATACAGACCAATGATTCCCAAAACAATTAGGTTAAGTCCTCCAAAAAACACAATCGTACTAATGACCGATGCCCATCCTGAAATAATATGCCCGTGATAAATACTATAAACAACATAAATGGTGTAAAAAACAAAAGCAAAAAAAGATAACCCCAACCCCAAATAAATAGCTAAATACAAAGGGCGAATACTAAACGAAGTGATTCCTTGTAATGCAAATCGAATCATTTTTTTGATGGTGTATTTGCTCGTACCCGAAAATCGTTCTGCTGGCTGATAATCAATAGCATATTGTTTAAATCCAAGCCAACTTACTAATCCTCGAATAAACAATTCATTTTCAGAAAATTGAGAAAACCCCTCCACTACTCTTTCATCCATCAATCGGAAATCGGCAGTACCTGGCTCAAAATTAACTTCCGATAAATAGTTCATTAATTTATAAAACCCTTTAGAGGATTTTCGTTTAAAATAAGACAATTCTTTATCCTCCTCCCTTCTAGTATACACAATATCATATCCTTCTTCCCATTTTTCTAATAACTTTGGCAGTAATTCTGGGGGGTGTTGCATATCGCCGTCCATCGTAATAACGGCATTGGCATTGACCAAATCAACTCCTGCCTTTAATGCATTTTGATGTCCAAAATTTCGAGACAACTGAACATAAAATACTTTATCATCACTTTGAGCTATACGTTCCAATACATGCAATGTATTATCAGTGCTACCATCATCCACAAACACAATATCATAATCATAAGGCAATGAATCCATTACTTTATGAATAGCCGTAACCATTACCGCTACGTTGCCTTCTTCATTATGAGAAGGGATAACAATTGCAACTTTTTTATTCATTTGTTTCTGTTTGAAAAGGTTCGGTCATCATTTGGTACACTATCAAAAACCAAATAACAATACAAGGAATTGCTTTTAAAGAATAAGGTCTCACATACTGCTCTACAATAAATCTTGGAAACAAATCGGTATGAGAAAAACTCGTCAGAATTAGGGCAAAAATAAGCAACCCATTAATCCATTTGGTTTTAGGACTCGGCTGTATGACATACCATATTGCTACACCAACAAACGCAATAATATACGTAGGCGATTCTGATCCTGAACTAAAAATAACCGTAAAAATAAGTACCGATGCCAATAATAATAATTGAAACTTGGTACTCGTATACGCTTGAAATCGCAAATAGGGCAACCCAAAAAGGAATAAGCCACCAATCAAAAAAGGCGCATTCGGAATCATAGGATCCTGTGCAATACGACGCACCACCCCCATGACCGAAAAATCTTGATACGAGTCTAAAACAGCATTTGTTTGATTTTTGATTACCAATCGATTATACCATTCCACATAACGCTCCAGAATGTACGCAGGCGACGAAAACAACATAGGAGCGACGAAAAAAATAAGACTCCAAAACAACAACGAAAAGACTAATTTTGGCTTGTATTTGGAAAAGAAAAAGAAAGCCAATCCAACTATTCCGTACAGTTTGATAAAAGTTCCTAATGCAATTAGCATAGCCGCCCAAAAATCTTTCTCTTTGACAATGAGAACGTACGACATCACAATGATAAACACCATCATAGAATTTATCTGAAAACTTTGTGCTGCAATTAAATATTCGTTCAAGCAAATCCACAAAACAGCGACTATTTGTATTTGTTTAATAGGCAACTGATATATCGCCCAAAGCAATAAAACACAGGTAAAAACACTCCACAAGGGAAGCCCTAACCAATCAGGCAAAAGAGCAAATGGTCCTATAACCAAACTGAAAACAGGCCCATAATGATTATGATCAAAATACTCCAAAGGATATTCAGTATACAAAGCCATTTGATGCACTACATGCCAAAAAACATTTTTGTATATTAGGTAATTATTGTACTTATCTCGGAAAAATTTAGGTAAAATAGCCAAAACAGTCGCCAATAACCATAGAATAGAAACGTATTTTTTGTTTTTAAAAAAAGGTTTGTCGAATACGGCTGTAATTTTTTTTAGCATAAAAAACAAATAGTAAAGTAGGAAGTTTCCCTTCTTATTAAGAACTCACAAAGTTAATTAAATATTTTTGTAAACATAATCCACTAAGTGTATTTATTTGAAGTAAAAAGCATTGTTCACAAAGCGAATAATATACTGAAAACCAGATTGATAAATAAAAAAAACACCTGTTCATTTCGAAAATTATCCCTTTAAATAAATTCTTCTCCATAAAATTTATAATCTAACAAACCCATAATCGATTGAATAAAACAGGGGTTTACAAAAGCCATTTTAGATACAAACAAGCATTACAACCGATATATATGCATTTAAACGTTTTTTTACTAACTTGCACCTGATTTTATTACCCAATAGACTTAAAAGAATAAAATTTAACTCGCATAAATAACTTAAACCTTTTGACATTTCAATAGTCTAAGCTAAAACTAGCGCACAAACAAGATTAAAAACTAAAAGCAAACAGTCATAAATCATAAAAATTGGATATTTCAATAATTATTGTCAATTACCGCGGATGGAAAGCCTTAGATGAATGCTTAGAATCTATTGACGCAATTACCTCAAAAACAATCTCATTCGAAGCCATAATTGTTGATAATTTTTCTAATGACGGACAATTCTCTGTTTTTAAACAAAAATATTCCCGATTCACATTTATAGAAAACTCAGGAAATAATGGTTTCTCAAACGGATGCAACTTTGCTGCTGGCATTGCTACGGGAAATCATTTTCTGTTTTTGAATCCAGACACCAAACTTACATTTAACGCATTAGAAACCTTATTACAAACAGCCGTTTCGCATCCCGAAATTGGGATATTATCCTGCCTCCAAATCAATGAGAATGGTGCTTTTTACAAACAGAATAATTTGTTCCCTGTCCTAGGGCGGTTTTTCGGAATCGCAAGATGTCTTTATAGAAAGAGGAATAAAGCAATCTTAGAAAAGCGTTTCAACAACAACACCGACGATTTGTTTTATCCTGATTGGGTTACCGGAGCAGTTATTTTTATAAGCAAAGATTGGTTTTACAAAATTAAAGGTTGGAACGAAACATATTGGTTGTATTTTGAAGATGTCGATTTTTGCAAAAAGATGAATGCCATGGGTGGCAAAGTCGCCGTTACCCGCAAGGCAACTATTTTTCATCAACATGGTGGAGCTTCCCGATTAAATATAAAAACAAAAGCCCTCACAAAAACAGAAGTAATTATATCGAAACACGTCTATATCAATAATCAATTTCCATTTAGAGCTCAATTATATTTACATAGTTTGTTGATTATAGGAGTACTATTCGAAAAAATAATTCCATCCCTACTAAGTCTATTCTTATTTTTTATTCCAAAATTAAAGGTAAATCGATTGATGCTTAAAAATCTAATTTGCTATTATGCGAATGTCCTAAAAAATCAAACTTGGATTAGCCCAAGAGCCATGAAATACTTGAAAAAATAAAGCATAGCCACCACATAAGTAAGTCGAAAGTTTTAATGTCATAAAGTCAAACGAATGAATAGCGATTAAGAGAAAAGGATACTTTGATCACTCCTTTTTTCTCTATTCGAGGATTAAATCTCGATAGGATACAACAATATCTTTCAAATCATTTGGCAAATGAGAAATGTCAATTTTCTCGTATTTGGGTTTTGCTTTTGAATTTTTGTAGTATTCAAACAAACTGTACCCTTTTTTAATACAAAAATCGATATAATCATCAGAAACAATTTCTGGCACATTGTATTCTTGATGGGAAAAGTTTTTTATCTTGTACTTTATCATTTCTTTTCCTCCCAAATAAGAGAAATGCCATCCTCCTGCTTTGATGGTTTGAACAGGAGTTTCTCTAAAAATTCTTATCTGATTTGGAGTAAATTCTTTCAACCATTTTGCCTGTACACATTGTAAACCAAACCAATAACTATTCTTTTTTTGATAATTCAAATAGTAATAATTATTATACATTTCGAAATTAAAGGGAAATGGAAACTTTTTAACAATGATAAGATAAATCAACTTCAACTGCGAAGCCAATTTTTGTGTGTCTTTAGTAATAATTTTATAAAACACTCTTTTTATAGAATAGAAAATAGACTTGATGAGCAAATTTAAAGTAGACTCCTTTTTGATTATAAGCTTTGATTCATTGCCCTTTTTCAAGTCTGTTAAAATATTTTTATTGGGTATTTCATCAATATCACTAATTAAAACTAAATCAGTATCCTTAAGATTAAGTTTATTTATTCCTTCTTGAATACAATTTCTCTGATATTCTTCCCTTTTCCATGCAACTCCTTTTACTTGATTAAAATTTTTCATTTTTATAGGAACAACTATTATCTTGTCTATAAAAGGAGCAAATCGATTCCTGTTATCCTTAAAAACCATCGTCTTTACATCTCCATTAAAAGAAGTATCGGCCTCAACAATTACAAAATAATCAACAATATCGTACAAATATTTCAGTCTAATTTCTAATAAATCAAGTTCATTAAAAAATGTAAAACAATCAATTAGTTTATTCATATGTTGATATTTATTTATTTTTATCGGTCATATGTAATTGCTTCGCCTATTCGCTATCGCTCGGGTCGCATATCATCATTGGTGTTTGCGACCCAATAACGGTCATACTCATTTCATAAATAAAAAAGTTAGGATTACCTCTGGCAATTTTTATTAAAAAAATAGCCTTGCAAAATCCTTTCAAAGATAGGCGTTCCGTTTAGTGTTAGCAATTATATTTGCCAAAAACAGCCTCCTAAATTTACAAAAAAGCATAAATATGGATTGATTAAAAACTCAAACCAAGATTTATACCATTTAGAATAGTTATTTTGCAGTCGAATTTATTTTTATAAAACAGTATGAATCTCAACGAAGAAGTACACAATGCCTACGAAGTTATCAAAGAGGGAGGCATCATCCTTTATCCAACTGACACCGTTTGGGGAATTGGTTGCGATGCCACCAATCCCGAAGCCGTAGCCAAAATCTACAAACTCAAACAAAGAGCCGAAACCCAAAGCATGATTTGCCTAATGAATGGCGAAAAAATGATGTATACTATTTTTAAGGATATTCCAGAAGTGGCTTGGCAAATTATAGATTTATCTGAGAAACCAACTACTTTAATTTTAGACAATCCCAGGAACGTGGCTGCGAATCTAATTGCTACTGATAAAACCTTGGGTATTCGAATCGTAAAAGAACCTTTTTGTTTCAAATTGATGGAAAGAATGAAAAAACCTTTGGTTTCGACCTCGGCAAATATCTCGGGACAAGCTACACCCATTGCTTTCGCAGCTATTAGTCCCGAAATTATCAAAGGTGTAGACTATGTTGTAAATTTGCATCGCGAAAAAATTGGTGGAAAACCGTCGACAATCATAAAATTGACGAATGATTCTCAGGTAAAAGTGATTCGTAAGTAAAATTTACCGCAAATTATTTTTTAGCCACAGATTCACAGATTTATAAAATATTTATTAAATGTCAAACTATTTATACGAAGAGGACACGTACAAAATTATTGGTGCTCTGATAGAAGTTCACAAAAATCTCGGCAAAGGTTTCTCCGAAATTGTTTATAAAGATGCTTTTGAATATGAACTAAAAAAAATTAATTTTTCTTTTGAGAGAGAAAAAGAATATTCGGTTCATTATAAAGATATAATTTTAAATCATAAATTTTATGCCGATTTTGTAGTTTTAGATAAAATCATAATCGAAATAAAATCGACAGAATCATTGCATGAAAAACATATCTCTCAATGCTTAAACTATTTACACGTTTCTGGTCATAGACTTGCTATTTTAGTAAACTTCAACAAAACCTCTCTTGAGTATAAAAGAATCATTAAATAATAAAAATAAAATCTGTGAATCAGTGGCTACAATAAAAAACAACTATAGCATCGCTTTAGGAAATCCAATTTTCGAAGTTATTTCTCAAGCTTCACAAGAACTCCATATTGACAGCTATGTCATTGGCGGCTTCGTAAGAGATTTACTCTTGAAAAGAGATTTCAAAAAAGACATTGATGTTGTTGCCGTAGGTAGCGGAATCGAATTAGCTTTAAAAGTATCTCAATTACTGCCCAAAAAACCAAAAGTTCAGGTTTTTAAAAACTACGGAACAGCCATGCTGCGATTTGGAGAAATCGACATCGAATTTGTAGGCGCCCGAAAAGAATCCTACCATTTCGAAAGTCGGAATCCAGTAGTAGAAAACGGCACGCTTGAAGACGATCAAAACCGTCGCGATTTTACCATCAATGCTTTGGCTTTATCGTTGAACGCAGCCAATTTTGGTGAACTTTCGGATCCTTTTAACGGCCTAAAAGATTTAGAAAATAAAACCATCAAAACCCCACTCGATCCAGATATTACGTTTTCTGATGATCCGTTGCGAATGCTTCGTGCGATTCGTTTTGCCAATCAATTGGGGTTTGAAATCGAAGAAAATTCTTTGCAATCGATTACAAAAAATGCCGAACGAATCAAAATCATTTCAGGCGAACGAATCGTCGATGAATTGAATAAAATCCTTTCGACTGACAAGCCTTCAATTGGATTTTTGTTATTGTATAAAACAGGACTTTTAGACCTTATTTTACCCGAATTAACCGCCTTAAATCAGGTCGAAGAAATTGAAGGACAAACCCATAAAAACAATTTTTATCATACGCTGGAAGTGGTCGATAATATTTGCCCAAACACAGATGACGTTTGGTTGCGATGGTCGGCATTGTTGCACGACATTGGAAAAGCACCCACAAAACGCTTCAATAAAAAACAAGGTTGGACCTTTCACGGACATGAATTCCTTGGCGGAAAAATGACTAAAAAAATCTTCGAAAGATTACACATGCCACTAAACCACAAAATGAAATTTGTACAAAAAATGGTCATGATGAGTTCGCGCCCCATTGTTTTATCACAAGATTTAGTTACCGATTCGGCCGTGCGTCGTTTGGTTTTTGATGCTGGCGAAGATGTAGAAAGCTTGATGACACTGTGCGAAGCCGACATTACCACTAAAACCCCATTAAATTCAAGAAATATCACGGAAATTTTGAATTGGTTCGAAAGAAAATCGTGGAAGTCGAAGCACGGGATCATGTCCGGAATTTTCAACCTCCCATTTCTGGCGAAGAAATTATGAAAATTTTTAATTTGAAACCATCACGCGAAATTGGAATTTTAAAAGAAGCCGTAAAAGAAGCTATTTTAGAAGGCGAAATTCCAAATGATTATCAGGCAGCCTATGATTTTGTATTGAAAAGAGGAAAAAAATTAGGGATAAAAAAGATTTAACCGCAAATTCGCAAATTATTTTTTAGCTTTTATGGAAGAATATATTTTTAAAGAAGAAAATTACACAATAGTAGGCATCCTATTTGAAGTTTATAAAAATCTTGGAAAAGGGTTTCTGTCAACTATAAAGAAACCACTTTAAAACATAAAATTTATGCAGACTTTGTGTTTATGACAAAATTATTCTTGAAATAAAAACCGTAGATTGCTTCAATAATAGTCATTATAATCAATGTTTAAACTACTTAAAAGTCTCTAAAAACAAATTAGCAATACTTGTCAATTTTAATTTAATCTCTTTAGAATATAAACGTATCATAAGCTTAAAAAATTAATTTGCGAATTTGCGGTAAAAAAAAAAGAATGTTATGAAAAATAAATCCGTAATAATCTGGTTGCTTTCAGGTTGTTTTTTAGTGTTTGTCATGGTTGTCGTAGGCGGAATTACCCGTTTGACCAATTCGGGCCTTTCCATGACCGATTGGCATTTAGTTACTGATACATTTCCGCCGCTTACTGAAGCCAAGTGGCAGGAAACTTTTGAGCAATACAAGCAGTTTCCCGAATATCAAAAAATCAATATTCACAACGATTTTACCCTTTCGGATTATAAATACATCTACTTTTGGGAATGGTTTCACCGGCTCATTGGTCGGGTTCTTGGTTTTGTATTTATCATCCCTTTTGTCTATTTCTTAATCAAGAAAAAAATTGACAAAGACACATTAAACAAATGCTACATTCTACTGGGAATGGGCGCATTTCAAGGTTTTTTGGGTTGGTTTATGGTAAAAAGTGGTTTAGTTAACAATCCAGACGTGAGTCATTTTCGATTATCCTTGCACTTGACTTTTGCCTTTATAACATTTGCTTACACGCTTTGGCTTGCCTTGGATTTAATTTATATCCATAAAAATGCCTTGATTATTCCTTTGCGAAATTTAGCCCGATTTACATTGGCCATTCTGCTTTTGCAAATTATTTATGGCGGATTTGTTGCTGGACTAAATGCGGGTCTAATTCACAATCATTGGCCATTGATGAGGCGACGGGACAATTCTTTCACGAAAGTATAATTTTAGAAAAAGATACTTGGTTCGAAAGACTTACCGAAGGAAAAAGCGGCGTTCAATTTGTACATAGAATACTGGCTTATACCGTTGTAGGATTAATATTGTTCTTATTTTATAAAAGCAAAAATTATTTGCTTTCGCAACAGCAAAAGAAAGGATTGAATGTGCTGGTTTTAATTGTGTTTTTGCAATTTACATTAGGTGTTTTCACTTTGCTACACAGCGTTCCGTTGTGGCTAGGACTGACTCATCAAGTGGTTGCGTTCTTCTTATTAACAGCAATGACTTACACATTACATCGATTGTCAAAATAATTTTTTGCTATATTTACAGCTGACTATATTGTCGTATCTCCTGTTTAACATCAATAAATGTCTAAACTTTCAGCACAAGATAAATTCCTTGATTTATCAGATTATGGACGACCACTTGCAAAAATTTTGGTCAACAAACTCAAAAAAACGCGATTTACTCCCATTCAGGTCACACTACTTTTTGGAGTTTCTGGTCTGATTGCTATCTATTTTATTTTGAAAAATCATTACTTTTTGGCTGGATTTTTCATCATTTTAAAATCAATTATCGATGCCGCTGACGGCGAATTAGCAAGAGCAAAAAAACACCTTCTTACAACCGGAAGGTACCTCGATAGCGTATTTGATATTGTCCTTAATTTTCTTTTTTTAATGGCTATTTTTTATGTTACCAAAACATCTTTTTGGCTTACCATTTTAGCTTTTTTTTGCATTCAATTACAAGGAACTTTATACAATTATTACTATGTAATTTTAAGAAATAAATCCGTTGGCGGAGATGCCACAAGTAAGATTTTCGAGAACAAACCACCAAAAGCTTTACCTGGCGAAAGCCAAAAAACAGTTGCTATTATGTTTGCCATTTACACCATCGTTTATGGTATTTTTGACAAAATAATTCATGCTATGGACAAAGACGCTTACAAGGTAAAAACATTCCCCAATTGGTTTATGACTTTCGTTTCTATCTATGGGTTGGGTTTTCAATTGTTGCTAATTACCCTTATGCTAGTGACGAATTTAATAGCATTTATTGTTCCGTTTTTTATAATTTACACCCTATTTATTTTTGTTTTAATAGGGATTCGAAAAGTTGTTTTTAGGGTATAAAATCGTCATAGTAATAATCTATACTCCTTTTATAAAATTCAATTTACCAGTAATTTATGGCTAATTATATAATTAATAAATTTACATTATTTTTTATGCAATCCAGTTTTTAAAATCCAACACTTTTTCTCTACTCACGATAACTTCATCGACTACATAAGAGGGTAAATTGATTTTCAATCTTGAGTTAGAATACACCACAATTTCTTTAATTGCTTTTAACGGAATAATGAATTTACGACTTATTCGAAAGAAATTTTTCGAATCTAATTCTTGTTCCAAAACCTCTAAAGTTGTCTCAATTAAATAATTTCTATTGTCGAAAGTATGAATATAAGTTCCTTTGTTTTCACTAAAAAACACTCAATTTCATCAACAGAAATTACTTTTAAATACTGTCCGATTTTTACAGTAAATCGTTTTTTATATTGTTTTTCAAACGGATTTGAAAGCATTCTTTTATCTGTTCAAAGTCTAATTGAAAGTTCGTCTCTAGCTTTGGCAAACGCTTTTAAATTTAGAAATCGCCGCATCTAAATCATCTTCGTCGATGGGTTTCAAAAGATAATCAATCGAGTTCAATTTGAATGCTTTTAACGCATATTCATCGTAAGCAGTTGTAAAAATTACAGCACTTTTTATATCGATTTTTTCAAAAATTTCGAACGACAATCCATCGGATAATTGAATGTCCAAGAAAATCAAATCGGGATGTTCATTTTTAGCAAACCAATGAATCGATTCTTCTACGGAATGAAGCATCACTCCTACTTCAACATTTAGCTTTTCGAGTTTGCGTTGCAGCAATCTTGCTGCGGGTTTTTCGTCTTCGATTATTATTGTTGTCATGTTTTAAGTTGGGAGTTAGAAGATGGAAGTTGGGAGATGGAAGTTGGGAGTTGGGAGTTGGGAGTTGGGAGTTTTACTGAAAACTGAACACTTCTTCTACTCCCATTTTTCGCTCTTATCATTTTCCATAAACTCTTTAATTTTTCGTTCTTCCCAGTTTTGTCCAGAAAAAAGATTTCTTCCAAAGACTGATAATCCGTGAGCCAATAAACCAGTTCCCCAAAACAAAACGGTATTGAAATTTACCCAACTCCAAAAATGGTACTCTTTAGGAGAATGAGCATAATAATTTCTAGAAATTATAAAAGCGTTTACTAATACATAAACCAAGGCATGAATATAAAATCCTTTGATTCTTTTTACTCGCTTATATGCCAAAGCATACCTTTCATCTGGACTAAAATCTTCTGATTGATACTCTTCAAACATGCTTTTTGACTGTCTCATCTTTCTGTATTTTAAATTATTTCCAAGTCGTTCTATTCTCTTTTTCCTTTTCCATGAACTCTTTTATCTTTTGTTCTTCCCATTCTTTTCCCAAGAATGGCAGACAATCAAAAACTTTCATTCCGTGAATAGCAACCCCAATTCCCCAGCCCAACATTGGCCAAAAAAACCATAAATGCTCCGGAGAAGTAAGCAGATTTACCACCAACAACCCCATATTTACCACCACATAAGCAATTAAATTACCATAAAAGCCTTTAATTTCTTCTACTCTTTTTCTCGCTTTAAAATAACGCTCTTCATTTTGATAATTATTTTCCATTTTTTCAACTATTAAACTATTATTTCCAAGTTTACTTTTTATCTTCTTTGCTTAAAATCTCTTGAATTTTGCGTTCTTCCCAATTAGTACTGTATCCAAAAACCTTGAAACCGTGCATCAATAATCCAAATCCCCCATCCCGCCGCCGAAAACCAAAACCATTGAAATTGAGGAGAATAAGTTAAATTTACAACTACCAAAAACGGAATAACGCAACAATAGGAAATCAAATTTCCATAAAAACCCTTGAGTTCATCCACTCGCTTTCTTGCTCTGAAATAAGCGTTGTTTTCGTTGTAATTTACAGTAGTTTCCATAGCGGTAATTTGTTTCGTTAATATGGGTATTTTGACTGTAAATGTTTGCTCATTTTGTTCTATCAGCACTTTTCTATCAGTTATAATTCCGTAACGACTGATGATATTTTGCAGTCCAACTCCTTGTCTTTGCTGCAACACCTCTTTTTTTGATAATCATTTTGAACGACTAAGTTATTCTCTTCCATAAAAATCCTAATATGTAGAGGCCTTTGTTCGCTAACTACATTATGCTTTACAGTATTTTCTAATAAAAGCTGTAAGGATAAAGGAACCACCTTGGCTTCAGTCATTGCGAGGGGCGAAGCAATCCAATCCGTTTGTGAAGGCAATTCATAAAACAAACTATTCTCAAACCGCATTTTCAACAAATTCATATAGGTTTTGGCAAAATCCAATTCTTCTTCAACCGAAACCAATTCTTTGTCCTTTTGCTCCAAAACATAACGGTAAATTTTAGATAAAGAAGTAGTAAAACGTTGTGCATTTTCAGGGTTTTCTTCAATCAAAGAACTCAACACATTTAAACTATTGAAAAGAAAATGCGGGTCAATCTGATTTTTTAGGCTTTCGAACTTTGCCGAAGCCGTTCCTGCTATAATTTTTTGTTCGATGACTTCTCTTTTTGAAGCTTGCTTCCAGTTGAGCATAAAACTTCGGGCGTGCATAAAAGTGGAAACTCCTAATGAAAGAATAACATAAAACAGATGAACCCAAATCATTCTTTCGTTAAAAAATTTGGAAACATCCATTTTTTGAAACACCACAAAAGTGAGATAATCGATCCCGAGAACTATGGGAACAGTATATAAAATGGTACAAATAATCCCAAAATAAACCCTCAAATTCGTTTGATCCAACCAATTCCATCTTCGATCTAAAACAGTATTAATCCATCCATTCCCAAATCCAATTCCGTAAGAATACAAAGCACTAACCCAAAAAGTAGTCAAGACCGCTTTAGGACTAAAATTAGCTTGTACCAATGAAAAAACAAGAGTAAACACTAAGGAAATCTTGAAACAATCGATAAATCCTTTTTTTAAAGTTGCCCGAGTACTATTTTTTGTTTTTTCCATTTAACATACAAATTAAATCCAATCAATTCCAATACGTTTTCCCTAGCTTTTTTTATGGTTTAAAAAAAATCACTTGCAATTTTTAAAACAACTTGTGCTCTTTCTAATCCCCATTTTGGAGAAAAAGGTGTTTCTGGTTTAAAAGTAGCAAAAAGTCCGATAGCTTTTTCAATTTGAGCACACATTGGCTTGGTATCTTTTCCCCAAAATTTTGCGCTGCCAATTTCAAATTCTGCTTTTTCAAAAACAACTCTAGGATTTTCTGGAGCAATAGCCTTCGCTTTTTCATACAATGCCATCACTTTTCCCGATAATTTTTGTCCGTTGGTCATCGGATCAAAAGCAATCCAAGCCGTATGAATCATAGCTTGAACCACCAAAAGTTCAGCGTTATTGGGGTTTTTAACTAATTCAACATCTAAAGCATTTTGCGCTTTAGTCAATAACAAGTTCATTTGTTCTTTGTCTTTTGTGCCAAAAGCTGTTGTGGTATTAACCAAAGCGACATAATAATTAGGCAACCACGAGGTTTGTTCCGCAGCCGCAATTCTTTCGAACATAGCCGATGCTTCGGTGTTTTTACCTTCTCCCCAAAGCTGAAAAGCCTTTCCCATTCCTTGCTCAAATTGTCCCTGAGCAGCTACTAAACTGGTAATAAAGAATACGATGGTAACGATAATTTTTGTCATAATTTCTAGTTTTTTTATTGATTAATTAATTCTTGTACAAATTTATATTGATTGTACTGATTCTGAAATTTACTCTTACCGAACTGTTGAATTTCGAGGATGAGTTGTAGTAATGTTAACTAACAGCTAGGGTTTCGTTGCGTGCGCAGCACGAACAATGAAACTCGTGTTGAACCCTTCGATAAACTCAGGACAGGCTCACCGATTACAGTCACGTCCTACTACTATGGAGTTATCGAAAAATGCTTTGATTACCCAATATTTTTCGGGATTAAGAAGGATTTATTCTTCTTATATGGAGTTATCGATAATCAACTGATTACCAATGATATAAACAAGTGTTATCTGTTGTAAATTTACAAAATAAAGTTATTTAGTGCAAATATATTTATATTTGCCTTGAAGCATTAAATTCAAGGTCTGTATAAACGAGTTACAGCTACCGAAGGTTTAGTTCAACAACTTCTCCGTGTTACAAATTCTCCAACTGATTTGTCTTTTTATCTTTGCTAATTGTCCAAAAGAACCCCACAAAAAAGAAGCGATCTGCGGTAGGAACTATCGCCTGACTTTTATAAATTCCTGCTGAATTAGGCGTATTAGCATAATTATATCCATACACATTTTTGATTCCTGCGGCATTGGTTACCGATAAAAAAAGTATTTTTTGAGGCGAAATCAAATACGCCCAATTCACACTTACATTATTGTAGGTTTTGGTTTTTTCGTTCATAAACACGGCTTCATTCGGATTGTTGTAAGGTCTTCCGGAGCTAAAAGTATAGGTTACTCCTATTTGCGAACGCCAATCTTGAATCCAATATTTGGTTACCAAAGACAAGGTATGATTGGCAACAAAACTCGGTGTGGCTTGTTTTGGGAAATTTTGATACTCGCGTTTGGTGTCGATATAGGAATAGGAAATCCAATATTCCAAGTTTTTGATGTTTTTATTATCCCTCCAAAACAGTTCTAAACCTTTAGCATATCCAGTGCCGCTATTATCAAAATTACTGTTGTAAACTGGCAACTTTGTATCGTATTTTACTAAATTATCATAGCTTTTATAATAAACTTCTGCTTTAAAAATTTGTTTGTCCTTATTAAATTCATAACTCAAAATATAATGTTGCGCTTTTTCGGCTTGCAAATGAGACGTGTATTTAAGATAATCGTTTTTTGGTGCTTGCTCAAATGTGCCGTAAGCCAATGAAAACTGCTTATTTTTAGCCACTTTATACCCCAAAGCTAACCTTGGAGCTAAGGAATTTTCGTCTAATAACTCGTTTTTCGAAAATCGGAAACCTAGCTTTGCAATCAGATTATTAGTAAGCAAGAAATCGGTTTCAGAAAAGGCGGCAAAAATATCCGAATGATACCCACTTTCAAAATCAGTAACCAATTCTGAAAAATTGGTATACGAATAATCCGCTCCAAAACTGGTTTTTATTGTATTCGAAATGGGTTTTGTTACTTTCAATTTCAAATGACTGGCATTTTCAGAAGAGTCATACTCATAGACATCGAAAATCCCGCTATTTCGACTTTTAGCAAAACTAATTCCAGCAAAAATGTTCCAATTAGTCCCAAAACCGCCTTTATAGGACAGGTTGGAATACAAATTATTGTTCTTGTTTTGGGTACGTATTTTGTCTGGATAATTAATACCCTCTTGTTTTAAATCGAAATTAGCAACCGTGTAGGAAGCGTAAAACTTGAGCAATCCGCTATCGAATTTTTGTCTAAAAACGGTTTCCCCACCAATAGATTCATACGGTTTAATCCATTCAATATTATCAGGCAACAAAGCTTGATAGGGTTGCAAATTGATATAACTCGTGTTCACGCTTAGGGAATTATTCTTCCATTTTTGGGTATTCCCAAGACTTGCTCCAACAGACATTACACCGATATCCGTTTTTTTTAGATCAGGTTCATCAATGGTATTCATGAGCAAAACACTCGAAAGTGCTTCGCCATATTCAGCCGAATATCCTCCTGTCGAAAAAGTAGTTCCCTTAAAAAGCAAAGGCGAAAAAGTACTTCTCGTAGGCACATTATTGGTCGTTTGAAAATAGGGTTGCGCCACTCGAAGCCCGTCTATAAAGGTTTGCGTTTCGTTTGCTTCGCCTCCACGAACAAAAAGTTTACCGCTTTCGCCAACAATTTGTGTGCCTGGCAAGGTTTTAAAAGCCGAAACAATATCCCCAGGATTTCCAGCTGTTGTCAAAATATCTAAAGGTTTCAAAACAGAAACTCTCGATTTTCCTCCTGATTCTATTGTTCCTGCCGTGATTAAAACTTCGTTCAACTCAGTCAAATTAGATTTCAAAATTAGAGTTTGCTTTTGGTACTGACTCATAACAATTTCAATCTTTTTTATTTCGAAAGATAAAGCACTAATGACCAAAATTTGGTTTCCATTGGCTGTACTCGCAAAACTAAATTCGCCCAAATTATTCGAGCTTGCCCCATCATAAGTTCCGCTAATATAAATATTGGCATTTGAAATGGGATTGTTTTTCTCGTCAACAATTTTCCCCGAAAATTATCGTTTGAGAAAAGGAAATAGCGTAAAAAAGAAAATAGCAGCAGATAAAAAAAGTTTCATATTGTATGTTTTTAATGCCACAAATGTATTGCTGCAATTAGCGTCTCAAAATATTAGTTTACCCAATTGTGGAATTTAAGGATGAGTTGTCACCTTTGCTCATTTTCTTATACATTTACAACAAACTAGTATTTTATGAAAACCGAAAAAGAAAAAATGATTGCTGGAGAATATTATCTGTCTAGCGACCCAACGCTCATAAAAGACCGCCGAAGAGCAAAAAACATCCTCCACAGACTAAACGTCATTGAATATAGAATAACTAAAAAAGCCCGAGACTTAATTCGAGAATTACTTCCAAATGCGGGCAAAAATTGCTACATAGAACCCCCATTTCATTGCGATTATGGATACAATATTAGTTGCGGCGACAAGGTTTATTTTAACACAAACTGCGTCCTTCTGGACTGTGCCCCAATAAAAATTGGGTCCAATGTTTTTGTGGGACCCGGAGTTCAAATTTACACCGCCACACATCCCCTCGAAGCTACAAAAGACAAACACTCGAAAATGCCTTACCCATTTCCATTGGCGATGACTGCTGGATTGGCGGAAACGCAATCATACTACCCGGAATAACCATAGGAAATGGCTGTGTGATTGGCGCTGGCGCTGTGGTAACAAAAAACATCCCTGATAACGCATTGGCCGTTGGGAATCCTGCCAAAGTGATTAAAAAACTCAACTCGAACTCCCAAAACTAAAACGCTGATTTTTTTTAGGAGCAGAACGATAATTTTCATAAAAACTTCCCTCCCGCTGTACACCGTATCTTTTGGGCTGAACCCCAGCCCAAAAAGGATACTTGCTCCCATCGGGGCTAAATGATAACGAATACTTTTCAAAATAACTCCTGCAACACAAACTATAAAAGGCACATTAAATAAAAGTCTTTTTGATGATTTGTAAAGATTTATTTATATATTTGATTTCTAATAAAGTCTGATGGTCGCCAGACCAATCCACCCAAAATTGGGTGGTTTTGTATAATTTTACCATACGTATAAATGAGTTGGCGGTAATTTAAGAAAAAATCGTGATGGAAACAAAAGATTTAATATACATCCAGGTCAAACGCATTAAAAACCATTAAATTTTAAAATGATTTTTTTAATATAACCATCTGAAATACAACGAATTAAATTTGTTTTAGCAAATTAAATTTTGTATATTTATCTGATAATCAGATGCTTAATATGAAATTAAAAAACAAATTGTTTATATTTGCTCAAACTATTCCAGACTTTAGATTGAACAGAAAAAAATTACACCCTTCGGAAAATATTGTTTTCATAACCATACTTGCCGTCATATGCGGGGCAGAAACTTGGGAAGAAATTGAAGATTACGGCATTGTTAAGCGTGAGTTTTTGGAAACTATCTTAGATTTAGAAAACGGGATTCCTTCTCACGACACGTTTAATCGTTTTTTCTCTTTGCTAAAACCCTCTTTTTCGAAGAACATTTCGTGTCTTGGATTAAATCAATATCTAACCATTACAAGGGTGTCGTGGCAATTGACGGCAAAACAGTTCGAGGTTCTAAGCAATCTGGATTGAAGTCTGCCATTCATTTGGTAAGTGCTTTTTCTACAGAAAACGAAATCTTTTTAGGTCAAATTAAAACAGAAGAGAAATCAAATGAAATTACGGCAATCCCAGAACTTTTAAAAGTGTTAGACCTTGAAAATGCTATTATTACCATAGATGCAATGGGTTGTCAAACAGATATAGCAGAAGTGATTATTGAACAAAAGGCAGATTATATTTTGGCGGTAAAAGAAAACCAAAAAGAATTATATCAAGATATTGAAAGTGCTTTTTTGATTCCCTCAAAAGACAAATCAAAAATTTATATAACCGAGGAAGTTGGTAGCGGAAGGGTAGAAAAAAGGACTTGTACTGTGATGGATGATTTGAGTCATTTATTAAATCCAACTAAATGGAATTCATTACAATCTATTGCAAAAATAGAAAGTGAAAGGTTTATAAAATCAACTGGTAAAACACAGAAATCAACTCGGTTTTATATAACAAGTTTACCTTGTGATGCCAAGAAATAGCGGATGCTGTTCGTTCACATTGGAAAATTGAAAACAATTTACATTGGCATTTAGACGTTTCCTTTGGAGAAGATAAGAGTAGAAAAAGACATAAAAACGCGGCACAAAATTTTTCGTCAGTCTTGAAATTATCATTAAAAATACTGCTCAATGAAACAATTAGTCCTGTAAAGAAGAGCGTCAGAAGAAAACGTAAAATAGCAGGTTGGGATAATCATTATCTTTTATCTTTGTTCAACTTTTAATGCGTTTGACCTGATATACATCGATTGGAATTTATTTTCGATTCTCAAAGAACCGAAATTAGAAACGCACATCATATTGGATAAATTTCTTAAAGAAAACGCCGATAAAATAACAATAGTTTATTCTGACGCACATTTAGGAGATTTGAGTAAAACTTCTAACACGTCATTAAGAAATAATGACCTGGAATATCTCTCAAAAAAGACCAAAGATTTAACGATTGTAAAATATTTCGGTAGAGATTATGTTGATGTTGAAAGACGAAATCCAAAGAGTTTTATAATCAAAATGTTTATGATAATTCAGATTCTGCGCTAATGCAATTTCAGATTGCAGTAAAACATATTACAGATAATTGGGGAGAAATTAGAGATGGAATTATTCAAGATCATTTCAAAACTGACCCGAAGAACATTTGCAATTTTTCACCATCACAACTCGACGAACTAATTAAAATGATTGGATTAACTAATTCTCTTCAGGAATTTATAGAGTATGGCTTAAATCTACGAGGCGACACAAAAAATAATCCTTTAACTCATATTGACTATTATATGACTGCATATATGAATTTAGATTTAATCGGTTTTTATCCAGATGCAATGAATGAAAATCAAGGTTTTGACAATTTATTGAATGATTCAAAACATTCTGCTTATGGTTCAATTTGTAAAGCATTTATAACTAACGACAATAAATGTTACCTAAAATCAAAATTCCTATTTGAATATTATGGAAGTAAATCAAAGTTAATAAAAACCTGTAAAATTAAAAACGTTGAAGATTTAGAAAATTCTCTAAACGAAATAATAAAATAAACTACTGCCAACAGCTAGAGTTTCGTTGGGCTCGCAGAGCCAACAATGAAACTCGTGTTGAACCCTTCGATAAACTCAGGACAGGCTCACCGATTACAAATCCATCCCTTATGGGGTTTACGATAAAAGAATAAGAAGAATTTCAAGAGGCAAGTGGAGGGTACTGAAAAAGTCTTTTTTCGAATAAATTGATAATAAAAGGAGTAGAAAGCTTAGGATTTCTACTCCTTTTTTGGTATATTTAGCTGTAATTATAAGGTTTTTTTACATGTTAGTACAGCAACAAACAATACAGTTCAGCGAGCATTCCTCGTTATATGATTTAATTATTCCAAGGAATAATCTTTTGAGAAAATTAACGATTTGATAGACTTTTCATTTATCTACGATGAGTTGTTAAATAAATACTGCACCAATAATGGGCGTATGGCAGAAAGTCCCGTTCGTATGTTTAAGTATTTGCTTCTTAAAACAATTTACACCGTTTCCGATGTTGATGTAGTGGAACGTTCGCGTTACGATATGTCCTTTAAATATTTTTTGGATATGAATCCAGAAGACGATGTTATTAATCCGAGTTCGTTGACCAAATTCAGAAAACTACGTTTGAAAGACACCGACTTGTTAAATCTATTGATAAACAAAACAGTAACCATAGCTATTGAAAAAGGAATAATTCGTTCGAAGTCCATTATCGTTGATGCCACTCATACTTTATCAAGATCTAATCCGTTTTTAGCCATCGATGTATTGAGAGAACGCTCCAAGTTACTTCGAAAAACAGTATACACCTTTGACGACCAATTCAAAGAACGTATGCCCAAAAAAAATACCGACAATGATTTAGAAAAGGAGCTGGCTTATTGCAAAGAGTTAGAAAAACGCATAGAAAATGAGCCGTCTATAAGTTCAATACCCGCTGTGAAGGAAAAATTAAATCTGCTAAAAGAAACCGTAGAAGACACTCAAGAAAATTTAACCCTATCCAAAGATACCGATGCAAAAATAGGTCATAAATCTGCCGAGAGTTCCTTTTTTGGCTACAAAACTCATTTGGCTATGACCGAAGAGCGCATCATTACCGCGGCTGTAGTTACATCTGGAGAAAAAGGCGATGGTCCAGAATTACCTAAACTTTTAGAAATCAGTCAAGAAAACGGAGTTGATGTAGATACCATTATTGGCGATGCGGCTTATTCTGGAAAAGAGAATCTTAAAATTACAACTGAACAAAACATAAAAATAGTAGCGCGTCTAAATCCATCTATAACCCAAGGCTTTAGGAAAGATGAAGATAAATTTGATTACAATAAAGATGCCGATAGGTTTGTTTGCCCAGCAGGGCATTTAGCAATACGAAAGCGCGCCAAGGCACTAAAGATGTCGGGGTAAATCAAGTAGATACTTACTATTTTGATGTCGAAAAATGCAAGCATTGCCCTTTAAAGGAAGGTTGTTATAAAGATGGAGCCAAGACAAAAACGTATTCGGTATCCATAAAATCAGAATTGCATCAAGACCAAATGGCTTTTCAAGAAACAGAATATTACAAAGAAAAAGCAAAACATCGATACAAGATAGAAGCTAAAAATAGCGAGTTAAAAATATACACGGTTATGATAGAGCAATATCATACGGTATTACCATATGCAAATGCAAGGTGCAATAGCAATTTTTACAGTCAACTTAAAAGAATACTCAAATTAATGTAGAAAATGTAATCTACACGTGCATTTTACCAAATGAACCTGTATAAGTCAAAAACAGACACATACAATCAACAATAAAAAACAGTTACAAAAATAAAACCGCTTATAACGGATGCTTAAAATCCTGTTATAAGCGGTTTTTTAATATCTAAAAAAGAACGTTGATCAAAATAAGTGATGTTTTTCAGTACCCTCGGCAAGTGGAGGGTACTGAAAAAGTCTTTTTTCGAATAAATTGATAAATAAAAGGAGTAGAAAGCTTAGGATTTCTACTTCTTTTTGGTATATTTAGCTGTAATTATAAGGTTTTTTACATGTTAGTACAGCAACAAACAATACAGTTCAGCGAGCATTCCTCTTTATATGATTTAATTATTCCAAGGAATAATCTTTTGAGAAAAATTAACGATTTGATAGACTTTTCATTTATCTACGATGAGTTGTTAAATAAATACTGCACCAATAATGGACGTATGGCAGAAAGTCCCGTTCGTATGTTCAAGTATTTGCTTCTTAAAACAATTTACACCGTTTCCGATGTTGATGTAGTGGAACGTTCGCGTTACGATATGTCCTTTAAATATTTTTTGGATATGAATCCAGAAGACGATGTTATTAATCCGAGTTCGTTGACCAAATTCAGAAAACTACGTTTGAAAGACACCGACTTGTTAAATCTATTGATAAACAAAACGGTAACCATAGCTATTGAAAAAGGCATCATCCGTTCTAAGTCTATTATTGTTGATGCCACACATACTTTATCAAGATCTAATCCGTTTTTAGCCATCGATGTATTGAGAGAACGCTCCAAGTTACTTCGAAAAACAGTATACACCTTTGACGACCAATTCAAAGAACGTATGCCCAAAAAAATACCGACAATGATTTAGAAAAGGAGCTGGCTTATTGCAAAGAGTTAGAAAAACGCATAGAAAATGAGCCGTCTATAAGTTCAATACCCGCTGTGAAGGAAAAATTAAATCTGCTAAAAGAAACCGTAGAAGACACTCAAGAAAATTTAACCCTATCCAAAGATACCGATGCAAAAATAGGTCATAAATCTGCCGAGAGTTCCTTTTTTGGCTACAAAACTCATTTGGCTATGACCGAAGAGCGCATCATTACCGCGGCTGTAGTTACATCTGGAGAAAAAGGCGATGGACCAGAATTACCTAAACTTTTAGAAATCAGTCAAGAAAACGGAGTTGATGTAGATACCATTATTGGCGACGGAGCTTATTCTGGAAAAGAGAATCTTAAAATTACAACTGAACAAAACATAAAAATAGTAGCGCGTCTAAATCCATCTATAACCCAAGGCTTTAGGAAAGATGAAGATAAATTTGATTACAATAAAGATGCCGATAGGTTTGTTTGCCCAGCAGGGCATTTAGCAATACGAAAAGCGCGCCAAGGCACTAAAGATGTCGGGGTAAATCAAGTAGATACTTACTATTTTGATGTCGAAAAATGCAAGCATTGCCCTTTAAAGGAAGGTTGTTATAAAGATGGAGCCAAGACAAAAACGTATTCGGTATCCATAAAATCAGAATTGCATCAAGACCAAATGGCTTTTCAAGAAACAGAATATTACAAAGAAAAAGCAAAACATCGATACAAGATAGAAGCTAAAAATAGCGAGTTAAAAAATATACACGGTTATGATAGAGCAATATCATACGGTATTACCAATATGCAAATGCAAGGTGCAATAGCAATTTTTACAGTCAACTTAAAAAGAATACTCAAATTAATGTAGAAAATGTAATCTACACGTGCATTTTACCAAATGAACCTGTATAAGTCAAAAACAGACACATACAATCAACAATAAAAAACAGTTACAAAAATAAAACCGCTTATAACGGATGCTTAAATCCTGTTATAAGCGGTTTTTTAATATCTAAAAAAGAACGTTGATCAAAATAAGTGATGTTTTTCAGTACCCTCGGCAAGTGTGCCTCTTTTTTTTTTTTTGAGGTAGTTAAGTTTGGTTTTCTTGTGTTTTCCTTCACTTATGGGCATAAAATCCCTTACCCATAAAATTAACTTTCACGGGGAATCGGGTTTTGGCCACTGCCAAGATACCAAGCAGGCGGACCACGCTGGTCAAAAACCACAATTCGATGCAAATTACCCGTTTTACAACAAGGGCACTTTGGTAAAAAGGGTTTCTTTTCTGCTTTTTCCAAGACCTTAACTAGAAGTTTCTCCTGTAAAAGCCTCAATTTTTGACGTTTCCAAGTGCTACTCAAAAAACCATGATGGCGGATTTTTACAAAACCTTTGGGCAAAATATGCAAGGCAAACCGCCTGATAAACTCCTGATGGGTGAGTGTCATTTGTTTTTTGACTCCCGCCATTCGATAATTCTTATAATCAAAAGTGACGTTTTGGTCACTAATATCTTTGATTCGATGGTTGCTAATAGCAATTTTGTGGGTATATCTTCCTAAATATTCCACCACCGATTTCGGATTTCCAAAAGGTTTCTTGGCAAATACCACCCACGGTTTTTGCCATAAATCCTGACGGATTTGCTCATAACCAATCGGATTTTTTGTTTTTAGCTTTTCACAATATTTAGCCCTAAAAACCTTGGATAATGCCTTTACCGAAAACAGAAACTTGCCATCGAGTCGGCTGTTTTTCCAAATTCCATTTTTATCCACTCCGCCTCCTGGCACAATGCAATGCAGGTGTGGATGCAAACTCAATTGCTGCCCCCAAGTGTGCAAAACGGCAATCATTCCCATTTGCATTTCTTTGGATTTCCAAATTGTTGTAGCGTTTCCCAAGAGGCTTCAAACAAGGTATCGTACACGATTTTGGACTGGTGCATCGCCAAAGAATTGATTGCCTCGGGCAAAGTGAAAACTACGTGGAAATAAGGTACTGGTAAGAGTTCCGTTTCTCTTTTGGCTATCCAATCTTCCCTGTTTTTACCCTGACACTTTGGGCAATGCCGATTGCGGCAAGAGTTATAGCTTATGGAGAGATTGCCACAACTATCGCAAGCATCTATATGACCACCTAGTTCTGCGGTTCTGCATTTTTTTATGGCAGAAAGCGTGCGGAGTTGCCAAGTATTCAATCCATAGTTTTCGATTTTGGAACCAATTTTTCGCAGTACATCGGCTACTTCAAAGAGCGGCTGCATTTTGCAAAAAGAGTATCGAGTGGACTAAAAATGCGCTGACTCTCGAGTTGGGCAATGTGCAGATATTCCATCGTGGTTTCGATATTTTGATGTCCTAAAAGATCTTTAAGGGTCATAATATCCATACCGTCTTCGAGCAAATGCGTGGCATAGCTGTGCCGAAGCGTGTGGGTATGTACTTCTTTTTTCACACCTGCCGCTTTGGCAACTTGTCTAACTGCCCATTGCACGCCACGCTGGGAATACCGTGAATCAAAATCGCCTCCAGCCCTTTCGATAGGTTGACCATTGAAGAGATAATCTTGGGATTTTTCGGCTTCGATATATTTTTTTAAACCTCGGATTAAATGCACCGAAAGCGGAACATAGCGGTCTTTTTTACCTTTGCCTTGAACGACTTTGAGTTGTTTTCTATCGAAATCCAAATCCTGTAAACGAACATTTCTGGCTTCCATACAACGAAGTCCACAGCCATAAAGTAAACCAATGAGAATTTTGTGTTTGAGTAGTTTGGCACTTTGAAGCATAGCCCAAACTTCTTCCTTACTAAGTACCACGGGAAGTTTTTTCTCGTGTTTTATCGAGGGCAATCGCAGGTATTCATAAGGTAATCCTTCGGATTTAAGTAAAAACCGAAGGCCATAAACGCAGTGTTTAAAATAAGTTTGAGAGGGTGTTTTGGATTTTTTCTGTTGGTAAAACAAATAGTCCTGCACTTGTTCGGGATCTAGTTCGGTCGGGATTTTACCAAAATAGAGCGAGATTGCCGCCACGTGACGGGAATAATTGTTAAAAGTACTTTGGCTTCTGCCTAAAACAGAAACCGTTCGCTCAAAACGATTTAAAAGCCCCTCAAATCCTGGAACTTCCCGTTTGGCTTGATTCAGTATTTTGTTTTCTCTTAAATCTTCTGCATTCTTTTTTTTGTAGTCATACTTTACGTTTTTTTAATTATCTTCGTAAGATACTAAATCTAGTAAAGCGCTACCGAAGGTTTAGTTCAACAGGCGTTTGGCAAGATTGGGGTTTTGGGCTAAATTTAAAGTTGGTTTTGTACTTTCAAAGTCAGTGTTTAACCGAAAGATAAATCTTACCTTAGTCCCAAACCCAGCAAAGCCGCAGGGACGTTATGGGCAATCTTAAATGAAATCTTTAAAAATCACGACATGGATGTTATAAAAAGAATGGCAAATGATTTAGCCATAATCTTAGGCAGTTTGACCACAGAATGGAATTGGTTGATAGTGAAATAAGCTCAAAACTTTTGTACATAAATAAAACAAGTGAAAAATTAAGGTTTCTATCATATTTGCGAGATATATTCGAAACTAAATATCAAGAACATGCTCCAAAATGTAGTCATCCTCAAACTTGTAGCACCAATACAAGTTTGGAAAATGTTTTGTACGCAATAAAGCAACAGTATGATGAGTATTTTGAAATTGACGGCGATGTCAACTTGAGCGAAAGACCAGCAATGATTTTTTTTACTGAAGGACAATATTTTGATGCGTTTTCAGCAATAAAGGAAATTATAAAAGTAGCGAAAAACTCGATAGTCTTAATTGACGGTTATGTAAACGCAGACACTTTAGCTTTTTTCCCTAGCAAAGAGCCAGAAATAAAACTAAGGGTACTTACAGATAATAAAAGTCTTGGCTCAGAATTTCAAAGGGCAATTGATTTATATAATAAACAGTACGAAAACTTAGTTGTAAATACTTCAAAGAATTTCATGATAGGTTTCTAATTCTCGATGATAAAATGTTTTATCACATTGGAGCTTCGATAAAAGACGCAGGAAATAAAACATTTATGTTTCAAAAATTGAAGAAGAAAATATCATTGATACAATCAGAGAAAAAGTAAATGTTGAATGGAACAATATTTATGAATAAAGACTGCCCATAACAGCTAGAGTTTCGTTGCGGCTGCAAGCCGAACAATGAAACTCGTGTTGAACCCTTCGATAAACTCAGGACAGGCTTACCGATTACAAATCCATCCCTTATGGGGTTTACGATAAAAGAATAAGAAGAATTTCAAGAGGCAATTGTGCCTCTTTTTTTTTTTTGGGGGGGGGTAGTTAAGTGTGGTTTTCTTGTGTTTTCCTTCACTTATAGGCATAAAATCCTTTACCCATAAATTAGTTTTTACAGAAGCCAGAACTTTGGCTACCGCCAAAATACCAAATAGGGAAATTGACACAAGAAAACCAATCAAATACCAAACGTTTAAAATCTTTTCAACAAATCGCAATTCGTAATTCGTAATTCGTAATTTATATTTTACCTTTGAACTTTCAATAAAAAACACCCATTATGGTTTATAAATTTAGAGTAATTCTCGATGCCGAAGAAGACATTTTTAGAGATATTGCAATACTTGCCGACGATACTTTAGAAGATTTGCACAATGCCATTTTCAACGCTTTTGGATTTGACGGAATGGAAGTCGCTTCCTTTTACACTTGCGATGATACTTGGAATCAAGAAGATGAAATTCCTATGTTTGATGCTGGCGATGTTCCTGGCGAACAAAAAATAATGAGTGATTACCTACTTTCGGACATTTTAGATAAAGAAAATACTAAAATAATTTATGTTTACGATTTTATCAATATGTGGACTTTTCTGGTAGAGTTAGCCGCAGTTGAGGAAATTTCTGCTGGAAATACCTATCCTGAAACTATTTTTTCACACGGCGAAATGCCTGCCGAAGCAATGGAAAAACATTTTTTTGCCGATGATGAAGAGGAAGATTTTAATGAATTTGAAGATGAACTAGACGAAGATGACCTTGACATGTTTGAAGGGGATGACAGTTTTGAAGATTTTGGATTTGAGGAAAATTGGAATTAAAAAATTAAGAAATTAATAATCAGGAACCAAGATGAAAGACTGCTATAATGTCTGGCATCTTGGTTCTTTTGTCTAAAAAAACTAAAAAATATGATTAACTTATTTAATACGCACATCGAAACTTTATCCATTCACAGAGTGGGAAACAAAAGCCGCAACGAAGCCATTTTTTTATCAGAACAATCCATCCATCTGAATGATGAAGTAGTCCCGTTGATGAAAGAATATTTCTTTAAACCCTTTCGAGAAAAAGAAGAAAATTACTTTCAATTTGCCCACGAAGTTGATTTAGAATACAACGATATGTTTAAATTAGCCACCGAAATTTTCGAAAATCCAAGTAATTTACACGAAGTTTCTAAGAAAATTACAACGCATCTATTTGAACAATCGAACCATCCACACATCAAAAACGGAGAAGTATATGTGGCGCATTTGACCAATGTAAATATCGACAACCATGTTGTGGATGCCATTGGGATTTTTAAAAGCGAATTAAAATCCGATTTTTTGCAGTTTGAAGAAAAAGACACCAACCTAGAAATGATTTTGCAACACGGGATAAACCTCAGCAAACTCGATAAAGGCTGCTTAATTTTTAATCATAAAAAAGAAGAAGGATATAAAATCCTGACTGTTGATAGCAATCGTTATGATGCCCGCTACTGGTTAGAACATTTCCTGTCAGTTGATGCTTTTGAGGACGAAAATTTTATCACAAAAAAATACTTAAAATTTTGCCAAGGATTTGCCAAAGATGTTGTTTTTCCTGCCGAAGACAAAAAAGAGGAAGTTATGTTTATGAATCGTTCTGTAAATTATTTTGCAAAAAACGACCAGTTTGAAGAAACCAATTTCTTAAATGAGGTCTTAGACAATCCCGATTTACTTCCTGAGTTTAAAAACTATAAGGTAGACAAAGGCGAAAAATACAGTATTGAAGATGTAACCTCATTTCCCATTGCTAATTCGGCGGTTACTGATGCCCGAAAATCAATCAAAAACGTGATTAATCTTGACACTCATATTCAAATAAAAATGGATTTTATCAACCCCGAAAGTGCTGAAAAATATGTAGAAAAAGGATGGGACGAAGAAAAACAAATGTATTATTATCTGGTTTATTTCAACAAAGAAGTTAAGAATTAGTGGTTTGAAAATCAATTTTTAAATTGAGCCGAGAAGATTTTTTTCTCGGCTTTTTTATTTAAAGTCATTCAAACTTTTCAAGAAGCTATTTCAATATCTGATTGGCGTGAGCTTTGGTCTTTACATCAGAAATCACTTCGTCAATAATCCCATTTTCGTCGATTACAAAAGTAGTCCTGTGAATGCCATCATATTCTCGCCCCATAAACTTTTTGGACCCCAAACCCCAAAGGCTTGAATTACAGATTTGTCCTCGTCTGCCAATAATGGAAATGGAAAATTGTATTTTTCTTTGAATTTTAATTGCGCTTTTGGCGCATCGGCACTTACACCCAAAAGTTCATAATTATTAGCTCGAAAACGCTCAAAATTATCTCTTAAATCGCAAGCTTCGGCGGTACAGCCTGGCGTATTAGCTTTTGGATAAAAGAAAACAACCAATTTTTTCCCTTTATAATCGGCTAATTGATGGGATTTCCCATCTTGATCTAGTCCTGAAAATTAGGTGCTTTATCTCCTTTTTTTAGTGTTGTCATGTTTTCTTTTTTAAAATCTGAAATCAAAAATCGTTAATCAACAATCTTAAATCAAAATATGTATTTTTACCATTCAAAATTACTGAAAAATGACGAAATCCGAGCGTGTAACATTTGTTATAAATACGTTAAAAGAATTCTATCCTGAAATTCCAATTCCCTTAAATCACAAGGATCCTTACACCTTGCTGATTGCTGTTTTGCTTTCGGCACAATGCACAGATGTTCGCGTTAATCAAATCACGCCTTTGCTTTTTGCTAAAGCTGACAATCCGTATGATATGATAAAAATGAGTGTTGAAGAGATAAAAGAAATCATTCGACCCTGTGGTTTATCGCCAATGAAATCAAAAGGAATTCATGGTTTATCGCATATTTTAATTGACAAACACGAGGGAAAAGTACCTCAAAGTTTTGAGAGTTTGGAAGAACTTCCAGCCGTAGGACACAAAACGGCTAGTGTGGTCATGTCGCAAGCCTTTGGTGTTCCTGCCTTTCCGGTTGACACCCATATTCATCGACTTATGTATCGATGGAATTTGTCTGATGGAAAAAATGTGGTTCAAACCGAAAAAGATGCTAAACGTCTTTTTCCAAGGGAAATTTGGAATGATTTGCATCTTCAAATGATATGGTATGGCCGCGAATATTCTCCGGCTCGAGGCTGGGATTTAGAAAAAGATGTTATTACCAAAACTGTTGGACGAAAAAATATTTTGGAAGAATATCAAACGAAAACATCCCGATAATTATCGGGATGTTTTCCTAATTAGCTATAATTTCGAAATTTTTCTTAGCAACTTTTATTATCCGTAATGCTTTCGAATAATTTAACAAAAAAGAAACGGTTTCTTTTTCTGGTTTCATTGCAGGAATCGCTACTATTTTTTTAGAGTAAATTTTTGCCATATCGTAATCAAGTTTTTTATTTTGTATTACAACGCAGCAATTTTCAAAATAGTATCAATTCGTTAAAATAATTTGATGTTTGTCAATAACTTTTCTCATATTCATCAAAGCGTAACGCATTCTGCCTAAAGCAGTATTGATACTAACTCCTGTAACTTCGGAAATTTCCTTAAAACTCATATCCTGATACATTCGCATCATTAAACTTCTTTTTGATCAGCAGGAAGTTCTTCTATAATTTTTTTTAGGTCAATCTCGACTTGTTCTTGAATGATTTGATTTTCGATAGTTAAAGAATCATCAGACATAATCGAAAAAATGGAGAATTCCTCTGTTTCTCTAAACAGTTGCATTTTTTTATTTTTTCGATAATGGTCAATGATAAGATTATGAGCAATTCGCATTACCCAAGGCAAAAATTTTCCTTCTTCATTATAAGACCTTGATTTTAAAGTTTTGATAACTTTAATAAAAGTGTCTTGAAAAATATCATTCGAAATATCTCTATCAGAGATTTTTGAATATATAAAACCGAAAATTTTTGTTTGATGTCTATTAATCAAAATGGTCAAAGCATTTTCATCGCCTTCGACATAATTTCGCACCAATAAAGCGTCTGGGAGTTGTACATTAGCCATAGTAATACTTTTTAGTTTTTAAATATAAATTTGGAGCAATTCGCTAAAAAGTAATTCTATTGTATAGGCAAATGTTTTTTTATTGTTAATTGATGGTCAAATTTAACAATTTTTTATACTAAGAAACAAGTAAAATCTTTAAAATTAAGTCGAAAAGAGATTTACACCGATAAATCCACCTGTTTTTTACCTGCAAAATAGCTTTTACAAACCTAAAATCACAAATTGTTGCTAATTATAAAATTTCGAAAACTGTCACAAAACACAAATTTGCGATTCACTCCTTGCCAAATCTCATCTTAAAATTGATTACTTTTGTGAAAATTCGATTTTCAGATGCAAATTGACCTTTCTACACTAGATTCAAAGAAGAATATAATCATTAAAGGAGCGCAAGTTCACAATTTAAAAAATGTGGATGTTGCGATTCCTAGAAACAAATTGGTAGTAATTACTGGGCTTTCGGGTTCCGGGAAATCAAGTTTAGCCTTCGATACTTTGTATGCCGAAGGGCAACGCCGCTATGTAGAAAGTTTGTCCTCTTATGCACGCCAATTTCTTGGTAGGCTAGACAAACCAAAGGTAGAATACATCAAGGGAATTGCACCAGCTATTGCCATTGAGCAAAAAGTAAACACAACTAATGCACGTTCTACGGTGGGAACTTCGACCGAAATTTATGATTACATCAAATTATTATTCGCCCGAATAGGTAGAACTTTTTCGCCTGTTTCGGGGCAAGAAGTCAAAAAAATACCGTTTCGGATGTTATTGCCGATGTAAAAAATTTTAGAATCGACAGCAAGTGGTTGCTCCTCGCTCCTATTCATTTAGAACACGGTCGCGCTTTGGAAAACAAATTGAAAGCCTTGCTCAATCAGGGATTTTCAAGAATTTTGGTCAACAATGAAACCATTCGTTTGGACGACTTTTCGTCTCCGCTCGAAGGGACAGAAGGACATACTTTAGACAACAAAGACATTCTACTTATTATTGACCGAATCGTGGTTAAAGACGAAGACGAGTTTTACAATCGCCTTTCGGATGCGGTTCAAACAGCCTTCTACGAAGGGAAAGGAATTTGCTATTTACAAGAATTAAACACACACAAACGCCATTCGTACAGTAATAATTTCGAATTGGACGGGATTACTTTCCTAGAACCGAATGTTCATTTGTTTAGTTTCAATAATCCTTATGGTGCGTGTCCTGTTTGCGAAGGCTATGGAAATATCATCGGAATTGACGAGGAATTAGTTGTTCCCAATACTTCTTTATCTATTTTCGAAAATGCCATTTATCCTTGGCGTGGCGAAAGTATGGGCTGGTTTCGGGACGAATTAGTCAACAATGCCTATAAATTTGATTTTCCCATTCACAAGCCTTTTTTCGAACTCTCGGAGAAACAAAAAGATTTAGTTTGGACAGGAAACAGCTATTTTCAAGGTTTAAATGCCTTCTTCAAGGAATTAGAAGAGAAAAATTATAAAATCCAGAATCGCGTGATGCTTTCGCGCTATCGTGGCAAAACCAAATGCCATTCTTGCAAAGGAAAACGCTTGCGAATTGAAGCTTCTTACGTAAAAATCAATTCGAAAACGGTCTCTGATTTGGTGGATTTACCCATTAAACATTTGGTCACTTTTTTCAAAAATATCGATTTAGATTCGTACGAAAACAAATTGCCAAACGATTATTATTGGAAATCAACAATCGATTGTCATTTTTGACCGAAGTGGGTTTGGATTATCTGACTTTAAACAGAAACTCCGCAACCCTTTCAGGTGGCGAATCGCAACGTATCAATTTGGCAACTTCTTTGGGAAGTAGTTTGGTGGGTTCGATGTATATTCTCGACGAACCTAGTATTGGTTTGCATCCAAAAGACACCGAAAGATTAATCAAAGTGCTGCAATCTTTACGAGATTTAGGCAACACCGTAATCGTAGTCGAACACGACGAAGATATTATGAAAGCTGCCGATATGATTATTGATATTGGTCCCGAAGCTGGAACTTTTGGAGGCGAATTAGTCGCACAAGGCACTTTCGCCGAAATTTTAAAATCAACTTCCTTGACGGCGAAATACCTCAACGGCGAGTTAGAAATTAAAACGCCTCGAATGCGACGCAAATGGAGTAATTACATTGAAATTCTTGGTGCTAGAGAAAACAATTTACAAAATATAGACGTCAAATTTCCTTTAGAATGCTTGACCGTAATTACTGGTGTGTCCGGAAGCGGAAAGAGTACTTTAGTCAAAAAATCCTGTTTCCAGCCATGCAAAAAAAACTGGATGGCGTGGGCGATAAAGCGGGGCAATTTACCGAAATGCGCGGCTATTATCATAAAATTCAACATATCGAATATGTAGATCAAAACCCAATTGGACGCAGTTCGCGTTCGAATCCTGTGACCTATATTAAAGCGTATGATGATATTCGGGAATTGTTTGCTAAAGAAAAGCTATCTAAAATTAGAGGATACCAAGCCAAACATTTTTCGTTTAACGTAGATGGAGGTCGCTGCGAAACCTGTAAAGGCGAGGGCAGCATCAATGTTGAAATGGTTTTTATGGCGGATGTTCAACTGCATTGCGAAACCTGTAACGGCAAGCGATTCAAGAAAGAAATCTTAGAAATCCTGTTCGACGGTAAGAACATCCACGATATTTTGACAATGACAGTCGATGATTCGATTGCTTTTTTTACTACCAACAAACAAACCAAAATCATCCAAAAACTTCAGCCTTTACAAGACGTTGGTTTGGGTTATGTGCAATTGGGACAATCGTCCTCAACCCTTTCTGGTGGCGAAGCGCAGCGCATCAAATTGGCTTCATTCTTGGTCAAAGGCACTACCAAAGAAAAAGCACTTTTTGTGTTTGACGAACCTACAACGGGATTGCATTTTCACGACATCAAGAAACTTTTGGCTTCGTTTGAGGCGCTGATTGACAAAGGACATTCAATATTGGTCATTGAACACAATCTCGACCTGATAAAATGTGCCGATTGGATTATTGATTTGGGTCCTGAAGGTGGCGAAAACGGCGGACAATTACTCGCCGAAGGAACTCCAGAAGAAATTATAAAAAATAAAAAATCAGTTACAGCGAAATATTTGAAAGAGAAGTTATGACAAAAACCAATGAGTCAAATCCTTTCGTTATTAGCACTAATTTGATTTGATTTTCCCAATAGAACCCGTTTCTTTTGGAATCAATTCGAAAATTGAAGTTGGTTTTAGCGAAGGCTCCATTCGATGCGAAACATAAATAATCGTCCTATCGGTTTCCTGAATTAAAAGATGAATCAGGTTAATTACCAAAGCCGTATTTGCATCATCGAGCCCTTCCAATGGTTCGTCTAAAATAATTAATGGTGGATGTTTTAGAACGGCGCGAATAATTAGTGCAACCCTTTGCAATCCCAAAGACAATTGGTTGAAACTTTTATTTTTCAAATGACTTATATGAAGTACAGAAAGCCATTGATTAACACAATTTATCTGCGATTGCGTTGGTTGTGTATATAATCCGATGGAATCGAAAAATCCAGAAAGAATCATTTGTTCTAAAGTATGGTTTCTTTTAAATAAATATGTCATCGAAGTAGAAAAAATACCAATGTTTTTTTTGATGTCCCAAACGCTTTCGCCGCTGCCTTTTTTCCTTCCAAAAAGATAGAGTTCTTGTCCAAATCCTTTTGGGTTTTCTCCTGTAATCATTGACAAAAGAGTGCTTTTTCCTGAACCATTTGGACCAATAAGTTGCCAAAATTCTCCTTGCTTAATTGTCCAAAAAATAGTGTCCAGAATTTTTTTCTCCTGATAACTTACCGACACTCCTTCCATTTTCACAAGAATATTTTCGTGGTAATTAAATGAGATTATAGGTTTTGGAACATCTATTTTTGGTGCTTTTTTAAAATTAGCTAAGGAGGTGTTTATTGGCTTTATAACAAACGAATCATCCGTTATTTGCCCACTTTTTTCAATAAAAGGAAGTAAATCTTCGGTGCGATTTACCAATTGTATAAGGCTTATAGAAGCTGATAATTTTTCTAATGAATGAAGTAGTGTTTTTCGAGAAGCTTGGTCTAAATGATCAAAAGGATTGTCTAAAATTATATAATCTGGATTTTGATGCAAACAATAATTTAAAAACTCTTTTTTTTGTTCACCAGCCGAGAAAGTCTGTAATTTTCTATTCGCCTCAGAAGATGTCAGTTTGCAAATATCGTATTGATTTTCTGTTTCTATAAATTGTTGGATGGCAATGTCCGAAAAAAGAATGCCTTTAAAGGGGTTAAATACCGCCAATTCGCCCGAACTATTTCCAGAAAGAATGGTTTTTATAAATTTATTTTTATTTACAAAATCAGATAAAAGGATATTCCAATGCGGCTTGTCGTTCATTGCAAAAGAAAATAGTTTTAGTTTTTATTTTGAGCGTCATTAATGCATTGAGACGACTACCGCTCCAAAGATAAAAAAGTGCTGATTAGTTTTACCTTTTGAGGATAAAAAAAATTCTATCAATTGGAGCGATTAATTCTCGAATTTTAAACAAACCACTTAATTTATCAAACATCACAGTTACACCTTAATAAAAGCACTTGTTTATTTAGAATGTGCGTTCCTAAATTTATAAGGTACTTTTAGTGATTACTTTTTTGTTCAAAGAAGAACACGAAAGATAATACACCAATTCATTTTCACTACATATTTTAATAAAATGTAGTTTTATATAGCAAAAGCCCATTTATGAAAAATCTCTGTAAGATTCTATTTTTATTCCTTTTGATAAATAGCGGAGGCATTTTAAGTGCTAAAAATAAAAACAGTCTTATAAATTATAAAGAAAATATAAAAACAGGTATTACTCATAATATTCTGAGTCATTTGGTATTGCCTACTGCAACCATTTTGGGTACGACCTCCGTTTGCCAGAATGCAACAAATCCCCAAATAACGTTTACTGGTTCTGGAGGAACCGCTCCTTATACTTTTACTTATAAAATTAATGGAGGTGCTTCATTGACAGCGACCACAACTGGAAGCAATACCTCGATAAGTATTCCCGTAAACACCAGTAATGCTGGTATTTTTACTTATAATTTAATCAGCATTCATGATACAACAATCCCAATTACTGAAATTACTAGTCCAGGTACTGCAACGGTTACGGTTAGTTCCCCTCCTATTATAAATTTTACATTTACCAACGACAATTCTTGCTCTGGAACTCCAATCCAATTTTCATCTAATGTAACAGGTAGTTCAACCTATACTTACCTGTGGGATTTTGGAGATGGCACAACCTCAACGCAACAAAATCCAAGTCACGCTTTTAGTTCTTTAGGATGTGCTACTGCAACGTTTAATGTTACTTTAACCGTGACAGGTGGTGGTTGCACAGTAACAAAAACAAATACTATAACAGTAAAACAAAAACCTGATATAAGTTTTAGCGATCAAGTTAATCCTTTTAACCCATTTAATAATTGTAGCAATGCATCGTCCAATCCTGTGTACTCAATTACAGTTGGAAACACTTCTGCCTCTTCCTGTATTACTTCCTTTTCGATAGATTGGGGTGATGGCAACACGCAAGCCAATATAACATTCCCTATTTCTCATACGTATACTTCTAATGGAGTATATGCAATGATAATTACTGCAAATGGGACTAATGGTTGTGTTAATTCTAAAACCTGCATTGTCAAAAATGTTTCTAATCCACTTGGAGGTCTAAACAGTCCTGGTACGACTCAAAATTTATGTGCTCCTACAACAAATTTACAATTTACCCTCTCGAATTGGGGAGGTAATTCTCTTGATACAACTTATAAAATAAATTATAATGATGGGTCTCCAATAGTCGTTTTAACTCAAAGTGAATTAAATAGTTCCCCTTATTATAATGTATCTGATCCTTTAAAATCTGATAAATATCCTATTCCACACATTTACACAACCAGTAGCTGTCCAGCACCCAGTTTTGAAGTAAAACTAGAAATTACCAATGCTTGTGGAGTGACTCCATTATCAGTAGGAAACATAACCATATTAACAAAACCAAATGCAGATTTCACAGTGCCTTCTAATGGCAATGGGTGTGTAAATAATAGTATTCTATTTACGAATACAACCGTTTCCGGCTATGGTCAAAATTGTGTTCAAGGTTCAATATATACTTGGGATTTTGGAGACAGCACACCTATTATCACAACACCACTTTCTGCTCCTCAAAATATGAATCATACTTACTCTAGCCCAGGAACCTATGACGTTACCCTAACTGCACAAAATGAATGTGGGACTACGACTACTAAAAAAATTAAACAAATTTGCATAGAACCCCCATTAACTCCTTCATTTACAATTAACAATACTTCGGGTTGTGCTCCGCTAGCAATCACAACAACCAATACAACCGTTACAACAAATTACTGCACTCCAACTACTTATATTTGGAATGTTGTATATACTCCTGCCTATTGCGGAACAAGCATTGCAGCAATTCCAGACCAAACCACAACAAATGCGTCTTTCAATTTCACAGAACCCGGAACCTATACCATTAAGCTAACTGCAACAAATTTATGCGGAAGTTTTTCCACTTCACAAATTGTTACAGTCAAGAAACCACCAACCATAACTTCGATAAACGGGATACTTCCTAATTATTGTGGAACAACAAATATAGCTCCAACTGCAACGATAAATAGTTGTGCCCCAGCATCAAGTACTGTGACTTATTCTTGGAGTTTCCTAGGAGGAATCCCCAGTTCATCAACCTTGGCTAATCCAGGTTCAATAAATTACCCTCCTTCTGCAACCCCTTATACTGTATCGTTAACCATAAGTAACGAATGTGGTTCCTCAACAACCGCAACAAAATCCTTTACTGTTAAAGACATTCCCGTTTTAACCAATACCTCTTTGGACCAAACCATTTGCTCGGGTTCAAGCACGACATTAATAAACTTAACTTCTAGTCCCGCAGGAGCAACTTTCTCTTGGACAGCCACAGCCACACCAGGAATTTCTGGATTTATTCCTTCGGGAACGAATACAATACCAATACAAACAATTTCGACAACAAATCTAAGTTCAGGAACTATTATTTATGCTATTACTCCTTCATTAGGAGGATGTCTTGGTACAACTACCAATTATGTAATTACCGTAAATCCAGCTCCATTCATAAGCAGCCAACCTGTTTCTAGCTCCGTTTGTTTAGGAGGAACTCCTTCTGTTTTATCTGTTACTGTTAGTGGTGCAATTGGAACTCCAACGTATCAATGGTACGCTAACGCTGCTAACAATACAACATCTGGAACTATAATACCAGGAGAAACCAATGCCACATACACTCCACCAGCTGGGGCAGTTGGTACAACTTATTATTATTGCGTAATTACTTTGTCATCAGGAGGATGCTCGAGCATTACCTCAAACACTGCAACAATAACTATTAATCCGCAACAAACGATAGCTATTCAACCATTGACCCCACAAACACTATGTGTGGGAGGAACAATTCCATTAAACATTGCTTTTTCAGGAGGAGCTGGAACGGCGAGTTATCAATGGTATTCCAATACCTCTAATTCTAATTCAGGCGGAACGCTTATTTCTGGCGCAACTTCTGCCACATACACCCCGCCCGCTTTTTCGATTCCAGGAAATTATTACTATTATGCAATCCTGACTTTAAGTGGCAATGGCTGCGGTTCGATTATAAGTGATGCCTTTGAAATTGTAATTGTGGCAGACCCGACAGTTACGCAACCCCTTACATCTCAAACTATCTGTCAGAATGCTAGCCCAACACCTTTGTCAGTAACGGCGAATGGTGGAATAGGTGTATATACTTATCAATGGTATAAGACTCCTTCCCCTACCAATATTGGCGGAAGTCCTGTTGTCGGCTCAAATTCTTCAAGTTATACTCCTCCAACTGATGTTGTTGGAACTTTCTATTACTATTGTTTGGTTTCTCAAACTGGTTTAGGTTGTGATGCCAAAAGTAATACAGCAACTGTTGTCGTCAATTTATCTCCCACAATTACATCACAGCCTGTATCAAGCACCATTTGTATTGGACAAACGCCCACACTTTTAAATATAAACTACATAAACGGAGTTGGAACACCCCAATACCAATGGTATTCTAATACTACCAACACAATAACTGGAAGTAGTGCTATTCCTGGTGCTACAAGTGCAACTTTTAACCCTCCTAATTCCGCTATTGGAACGCTATACTATTATTGCATCATCACTTTACCAACAGGAGGATGTTCGAGTCTCACATCGAATATAGCGGTTGTAACCATCAATCCGTACCCCGTAATTTCAAATAAAAGCGTTACCATTTGCAGTGGAAATCCCTTCTCCATCACTCCCGATACTTTGGGCGGAGATATTGTACCAATCAACACCACTTATACTTGGACTAATCCAACTCTTGTTCCAACTGGTGCTATATTGGGAGCATCGGCACAAACTGCTCCACAAACAACAATTAGCCAAACACTAATCAACACCACAACGAGTCCTGTTACTATTACTTATACTGTTACTCCAAAATCTGGAGCTTGTACGGGGGCTAATTTTACCATAACAGTTACTGTAAATCCTGCTATTTCGTTAAATATTACTTCAACTAACAGTAGTTGTTTTGGTGTTAATAACGGAGCTATTCAAACCAATATAACTGGTGGTATCCCTTTTAGTTCAGGCATCCCTTATGTTGTTTCTTGGATTGGCCCGGGGGGATTTTCATCATCTGCATCAAATATTTCTAATTTAGCTCCCGGAAATTATACCCTTTCCGTAACCGATGCTGGAGGATGTCCAATTAATAAAACCTATCTTATTACAGAACCAAATGATATTGTCATTACCACCAATTTAAAAAAAGATATTACTTGTTTTAATGCTGCCAATGGCGAAATTAAAATCACTATCTCGGGTGGAACTCTAAATTATAAAATCAATTGGACAAAAAATGGAACAGCATACGCCACCACCAAAGATTTGTCTAATTTAAGTCCTGGGAATTATACGGTTACCGTTTCAGACGCCAACAATTGTGCCCCAAAAACTGCCTCATTTACTATTACGGAACCTCTGCTATTAGCTGTAAATTTGGTCAACAAAACAGATGTGTTGTGCTACGGACAACCTTCAGGAGCCATAACGGTAGCTATTACTGGAGGAACAGCTCCTTATACTTTTGCTTGGACAGGTCCTAATGGTCTCACAAGTTCCAATCAAAACCTGACCGCTGTTTTTGCTGGAAATTATAATTTAATTGTTACTGATAACCTTGGATGCAGCAAAAATTTATCAGTACAAATCACACAAACTCCAGAAATTAGTATTCGGGCAACTACAACTCCTATTATTTGTTATGGCGACAATAATGCGTCTATCGACATTGTCGTTTCTGGAGGTATTGCACCCTATCAAATTTTGTGGAGTAATTTGGGAAGAGGCACTTTTCAAGACAATCTTTCGGCGGGGAATTATACAATCACCGTTACCGACGCCTTAAGTTGTACAAAAAAACTAGATGTAAATATCCCCGAAGCACCCATTTTTACCATTAGCCCAGTAGTTAAAAACATTTCTTGTTTTGGAGCTAAAAACGGAAGTATCAACCTCAATATCACAGGAGGTGTCGCTCCTGTTAAATTAACTTGGAATGACAGTAGTGTGACTGGAACCACTAGAAACAATTTGAGTCCAGGCACTTACACAGTAACTATTACTGATGGAAAACCTTGTACTATTACAAAAACATTTACACTATTAGAACCTCAATTATTAGTACTTTCGGCCAATACTACTCACGCTCTTGATTGTAACAATGCTAATAGCGGCGCAATAAATCTTTTGGTTTCTGGTGGATCAGCACCCTTTACTTATCTTTGGTCAAACGGAGCAACAACCGAAGATTTAAGCAATATTCCCGCAGGAAATTATTTGGTTACCGTTACCGATAGCAATGGCTGTTCTAAACAAGCACAATACAGTATTAACAGACCGCCTCCTCTTGTAACCAAAGTAGCTACCAAAACAGATTTTAACTGTGAAACCAAGTCTGTAAAACAAACCTTTGTAGCTCAAGTTTCGGGTGGCGTTCCTCCTTATCAATTAGCTTGGTCTAGCGGAACAATAAGTGGTGTAAACAATGAAATGATGAATACCAGCCAAAACGGAACGGTTATTCTATATGCGACCGATGCTATTGGATGCAAATCCAATTATACTTTCAATGTTGATATACCCGTACTTGGAACGCCTTCCTTTAATGCTAGCTCTTTTGGATATACGACCTATGGTGCTTATTCTATAAACGACCCTATACAGTTTACCAACACTGCTACTGGCAACTTTGTATCTGTGGCTTGGGATTTTGGAGATGGCATCTTTTCTGCAGAACCCAATCCTGTACATACATTTGTCAATCCAAAAGAATATATAGTAACACAAACCGTTACCTATCCTTTTGGATGCGTCTATGTACAAAAAATTACTTTTATTGTTGGAAAAGGATATTTATTAGTTGTTCCTAATGCTTTTACACCCAATAATGACACGTTTAATGATACATTTAGACCTGTGACTAAAGCACTAAAAAATGTTCATTTGGACGTTTATGACACTTGGGGATCCCTAATTTATTCAGAGACTGGAGACATTTTGAGAGGTTGGAATGGAAAAATAAAAGACTCGAATGCAGAAAACGGCAATTACTTTTGTAGAGTGAGCGGAGAAACTTTTTATGGAACTATTGTTAATGAAAATCACCCCTTTGTATTAATAAAATAAGCTCCTAAAAAGAATGAAACTAAAACTTGTTTTGTACATACTATTCCCTTTGCTGTCAATTATAGAAGCTAAAGCTCAAGACCCTATCTTTACGCAATATTTCCTAGTTCCTGAGTCATTAAATCCTGCATTTACAGGGACTTTAGTTACAGGATATATGGGGCTAATTCATCGGTCACAATGGCCAAATGAGAACAGAAAAATTGATACGGAATATGCTTTTATTAATAGCCCGATAGGTCCTGAAAGAGAAATGGGTTTAGGTCTTACTATTTTAAATCAGCGAAAAGTTTTTACTAAATATAATTACACCCAAATCAACGGTGTTTATTCGTATAATGTTAATTTAAATAGTGAATGGAGATTCAGATTAGGAATAGAAGCGGGTTATGGACACAAAAATTTTAATTTTAATAACCTTTTATTAGAAGACCAAATTAATACCAATGACGGAACAATAGGAGGAGGAAGTAGCGATCCAAATATTTTGAATGCTAATGATAAAATAAATTTTCTAGATATTTCTTCGGGGCTCCTTTTTTATAGTGACAAGGCGTGGTTTGGGGCTTCTTTAAAACACTTGAACAAACCCAATATTGCATTTACAGAATATGCAAATGTTCCATTGGAATTATTTTTAAGCCTTCATGCTGGCTATTCCTTAAGTTTAGATGACAGTCATTTGTCTTTTTTTCCAGAGCAAACAAATCTATTACTTACAGCTAATTATATGAAACAAGCACAATATAACAGATTCGATTTTGGAACAGCTTTAGATGTCAAACCTTTATTTTTGGAGTCGCTGCAGCTACTAATCCTCAAGGAAAAAGTAACAACAGTCATTTATTAACTTCCTTGAATCTTTTTGGATCCATTCAAGTGGGTCGTTTCGTTTTTGGCTATTCTTATGATGTCAACACTTCAAAACTAGGGAATAATCAAGGCATACATGAACTTTCACTTACTTGGCAAATAGGTCGTGGATGCTCCAGTTGTGATAATTATTTGGTAAAACATCCTTGGGGAAGAAACTACTAAGCATATTATTAACATGTTCGTTGCTGTAAAAACCCCATTTGTCTGCAAAAAAAACAAATCATTTTGACCGACTACAAAGTTTAATTTTTTGCCACGAATTACACCGATTTTATAAACCATTTGTGCAATTCGTGGCAAAATTTTTAGGATTTCCCTTTTTATATCAAATCAAGATATACAAAACATTATACCTTATATTCTAAGATTAAATCTCCTTTTTCGACAAGATTTCCTTCTTTAAGAACAATTTTGTTAACTACTCCAAAACAATGTGCCAAAACAGTATTTTCCATTTTCATCGCTTCGATGGTAAACAATGGTTGGTTTTCTTTTACTTCTTCCCCCTCTTTTACCCATATTTTGCCTAATAAACCAGGTAATGGTGCTCCTATTTCATTATCAGTAGCCGCTTTTTTGTTATGATTTAGTTCTGTTTTAACAGAATTATCTTTGATTTCAATAGCTTTAGTTTGTCCATTCAATTTAAAATAAATCGTTCTGACTCCTTGCAAGTCGGGTTCTGATTTATATAAAAATTTCACGATAATGGTTTTGCCTTCCGAAATAGTTATAATTACCTCCTGATTAGGTTTCAAACCATAGAAAAACGTAGTCGAAGGTATGGTACTCATATCGCCATATTTTTCGGTTGCTTTGAAATAATCTTCAAATACTTTAGGATAAAACTTATACGAAAGGAAATCGGCTAAAGTACAGGAATAAGAAAATTTGTTTTGGAACGCTTCAAATTCTTCGTCAAAATCAACAGGTTTCAAATGCGCATTAGGCAAGTCTGAAAAAGGTTCTTCGCCTTTCAATACCATTTTCTGAAAATCTTCAGGCCATCCTCCTTCGGGCTGCCCTAATTCTCCTTTTAGCATTCCTTTGACCGAATCAGGAAATGCCAAAATAGCTCCTTGTTCAATCACATCTTGCTTGGTAAGATTGCTATTAACCATAAACATCGCTAAATCGCCAACTACTTTAGAAGAAGGAGTGACTTTAACAATATCTCCCAATAAATTATTTGCATCTTCGTATGCCTGCTTAATATCGGTCATGCGCTCTTCCAATCCTAAAGAATACGCCTGCGGTTTAAGGTTGGAATATTGCCCTCCTGGAATTTCATGTTTGTAAACCTCGGCTGTATTCGATTTCAAATCAGATTCGAATGGATAGTAATATTCTCGCACATCTTCCCAATAATTACTATATTGATTGAGTTTGCTACATCAAAATCAACTTGTCTTGGTGTTCCTTTTAAAGCTTCGACAAACACATTAAAATTAGGTTGAGAAGTTAATCCCGACATCGAAGCCAAGGCAACATCAATAATATCAACACCTGCTTCCACGGCTTTGAGGTAGGTTGCTGATTGAATTCCAGCAGTATCGTGAGTATGCAAATGAATAGGTATGTCTATGGATTTCTTTAATTCTGTAATTAATTTCTCGGCAGCATACGGCTTTAGTAATCCCGCCATATCTTTAATTGCTAAGATATGTGCTCCTGTATCCTCGATTCTTTTGGCTAAATCCAAATAGTAATTTAGATTGAATTTTTGACGAGCCGGATTTAGTATATCGCCCGTATAACCCATACAAACTTCGGCGAGAGACGAGGTGTTGTTAATTACCGCATTGATGCTCGTTTTCATGTTATCAATGCTATTCAATGAGTCGAATATCCTGAATACATCAATCCCTTTTTCGGCAGAAACTTCGATGAATTTCTCCACCAAATTATCTGGATAGGCGGTATATCCAACCGCATTTGCCCCTCGAATAAGCATTTGCAACAATACATTAGGCATTGCTTTTCTCATTTCTTCTAAACGATCCCAAGGACTTTCGTTTAGAAATCGCATAGCAACATCAAAAGTAGCACCGCCCCAAACTTCCATCGAAAACATTTGAGGAAAATCTTTGGTAAATGTTTGTGCAAAAGGCAGCATATCTATTGTTCGCACCCGAGTCGCCAATAAAGATTGGTGTGCATCGCGCATGGTACAGTCGGTAAAAAGTACTTTATCTTGCTCTTTTACCCATTTGGCAAATCCTTTTGGTTTTAGTTGATCTAATAATTGTTTTGTGCCATCAAGATGAAATGGAACGGATGGATCAGGCAATTTAGGTGTTAAAAATTTCTTTTCTGGCAAGATAAATTTCACATCTGGATTTCCATTGACAATGGTATTCCCAATAAAATTCAGCGTTTTTGTTGTAGTATCTGGATTCCTTTTAATTTTCATTAACGAAGGATTATCGCCTATGAAATTAACGGTAATATTCCCTTTTTGAAAATCAGGATGCACAATTAAATTTTCTAAGAAAGGAATATTGGTTTTTACACCACGAATCGTAAATTCTTTCAGGGCTCTAAGCAATCGCTGACTTGTGCCTTCTAAAGTTCTTCCTCTAGCGGTAATTTTTACCAGCATTGAATCGAAAAAAGGAGAAATTTTGACTCCTGAATAGGAACTTCCTTCATCGATTCGAATTCCATAACCTCCTGCATTTCGGTAGGTAATAATTGTACCATAATCGGGTGTGAAATCGTTCGCTGGATCTTCGGTGGTAATTCGGCATTGGATAGCAAAACCATTACATTTCAAGCTTTCTTGTCCTAATATATAAATTCCTGGACTTGATAATTGATGCCCGCAGGCAATCAGAATTTGGGTTCTTACAATATCAATTCCGGTTATTTCTTCTGTTACGGTATGCTCTACTTGAATTCTAGGATTTACCTCTATAAAGAAAATATTTTCTTCTTTGTCTACTAAAAACTCAACTGTTCCTGCATTATTGTAGCCCACTTGGTTGGCAATAGCTAAAGCATAGCTATATAATTTGTCTTTGGTTTCTTGTTTTAAATTGGGTGCTGGTGCTATTTCGACTACTTTTTGAAAGCGTCGTTGTACGCTACAATCTCTTTCAAATAAGTGAACAATATTTCCATAATTATCTCCTAAAATCTGAACCTCAATATGCTTAGGGCTTTCGATAAATTTTTCAATAAATATAGTATCATCGCCAAAGGCTGTCTTGGCTTCTCTCTTAGCCTCATTAAACAATCCTTCTAATTGATCTGCTTTTCGAACAACTCGCATTCCTCGTCCACCTCCGCCCGCTGCGGCCTTCAGCATTAAGGGGTATCCAATTCTGTTGGCCTCTTGTGCTACAAGTTCGAATGAAGAAAGTGATATTTTACTATCTTCAATCAAAGGAACATTTGCGAGTCTAGCGATATTCTTGGCGGCAACTTTATCGCCTAATTGCGCCATGATTTTTGGATCAGGTCCTATCCAAAGAATATCATTCTCTAAACATTTGGTCGCAAAAATTACATTTTCCGAAAGGAAACCATAGCCTGCATGAATAGCATCTACTCCTTCCAGTTTAGCAACTTTAATAATTTCGTCAATATCAAGATAGGGTTTAAGCGGATCAGTATCCTTCCCTATTTGATAGGCTTCGTCTGCTTTGTACCTATGAAGCGAATAACGATCCTCGAAAGTGTAAATCGCTACGGTTCTAATGTTGAGTTCGGCGGCAGCTCGAAAAATACGTAGTGCAATCTCTCCTCTATTTGCAACTAGTAATTTGGAAATTGGTTTCATTATATATATGGCTTAATTGGTTTCCTACGAGCAAAAATAATTTTATTTTTCTGCAAAACTATTAAATAATTTTAGGCATTATTCGAAATTAAAAAAACATTTTACAATAAAAACGTTAAATTTTGTTATTTTTTTACGCTTTTAATAACAAAACAAAAAAACCTCAATCTTTTTATTAAAAAAACACCTGACCATTTAAATTTTCATTAAATCCCTTGTGTACTCAATGCATCGACCAATCAAATACCCCTTCCTTCAAGTTAAAACAATAATCAACCTAACGATAATTAATGCTTTTATTGATACTCAACAATGCGGTAAAGTTAACATCTACCACGTACAATTATTAATTCAATATTATCTAGATTTAATCATTAATTATCTTAACATCCAGTCTATATGATAGTTTGCCTAAGCACTTATTTATAAAAAGTTCCTTTTATTAGTTGAATTTTAATAGCACTTTGTGTCTTACAGAAAAACATTTCAAACTTAAAGAAACTAATTTCATGTAAGTAACTGTTTAAATTTTAAAATAATTAACACAAAACATTGACTATCAGTTTGATAAGTCTATTAATTTTCGTAACTTTATGGTTATCAACCACATAAAGTTAAAAATGAAAAATATTCAACGAATCTCTCTGAAAGCCAATGGAAAACAATATTAAACATTTTAGAGGATAATCGCAAGAGAAAGCATTGTTTAAGAGAAATTTTTGATGCTATTTTTTATTTAGTCAAGACGGGATGTCAATGGAGAATGCTCCCGAAAGATTTTCCTAAATGGGAGTTGGTTTATTACTATTTTACGAAATGGAAAAATAATGGAACTATCGATTTTATACACGAAGTTATTAGAGAAAAAGTTAGAAAGAAGTACAAAAAAAACGAAACCCCAAGTGTAGGAATTATTGATAGTCAGTCTGTTAAAACAACTAGAAAAGGTGGCCAGAACAGGGGTTTGATGGAGGTAAAAAAGTAAAAGGGAGGAAAAGACATATTGTGGTGGATACTTTGGGGTTATTACTAGTTGTTGTAGTTCACGCTGCAAACAGGCACGACAGTAAGGCAGCTTTTGAGGTCCTTGAAAAATTAAAAGGGCAGTTTTATAGACTTGTAAAGGTCTTTGCCGATGGTGGTTACAGAGGAGAACTAATTGACAATGTGAAGAATAATTTAAATTTCTTGTTAGAAGTAGTTTTAAGAACTGACAAAGAAGAAAAATTCAAAATACTTCCCAAAAGATGGATTGTAGAACGAACTTTTTCTTGGTTTGAAAGTTACAGAAGATTGAGCAAAGATTTTGAATATCACACTAAAACCAGCGAAGCAATTGTCCAGCTTGCAATGCTCAAATTGATGCTAAATAGGCTAGAAAAATAAAATTTAAACAGTTACTAATTAGTTGTAAAACGGACAGATAACAAATCAAAAAGATAATTTTTAATTAAAAAAAGACAAGATTGAATCAATGCAAACAGAAAAATCATCTTATCTTCGTTTTTTAATAAGTGTTAAAATGACATTATTTCAATATAAATCAAAAAAAACATCTTAATTTAGTTGGCTTTTTGTTTAAAACAAACTCAACATAAACATTTATAGTCCAGCATTTTGACAGTTATTCTCATTTTTGATTTACTTTACTATTTTCTAAATTTGACAACAAAAGAGAATTTCTATTTTATGATTGGCAAGTAAAAACACATCAAATATAGCTGAATTATTGATTAAGTTATCATCAGAATTCATAGGAATACTTTAATAATTACAAATCGTTAGATTGTACATATAAAAACAATGGACATTAAAAATATTTTGCTTGCTAGAGTTACATTTATAGTATTGTTTTTAATAACAGTCAATTATGCTAGTGCCCAATTAATCAATTCTCCTACGGATATTCCAAATGTTAAATTATGGCTAGACGCTAGTGACCCTAATGGGAATAATAGTATTCCTGCCGATGGGACCGCTATTAGCACTTGGAAAGACAAATCAGGATCTAATAATGATGCCGTTGTATTGGCTGGACAGGGAGCTGCCACTTTTCGATCAACTGCTGCTTTACAAATTAACGGCAAACCCGTTATGGAATTTCAACGAATAAACACCAATCTTGGAAATGTTTATAAAGTGGCTGGTTTGGACATACGCCCAATAGCGAACCCCGACATTACCGTTTTTGTTGTATACCGGCAACGAAATACAGCGGTTACCGACAATGCTATTTGGGGAGTCGATAATGGCAACTGGGATCGATTCTTTTACCTTCGCAATTCTAATTTTGGCAACACGACAGATGACGGTATTGTAGGCTTAGGGCCTCAAGATAAATTTGCTTTAGTCTCTAATTCTGCTACTGCAAATAAGACCCATTTATTATCTGTTGTTTATGACGGAGAGATAAATGGCGGCCTAAATACAGGGCCAACAAATGCCTCTAAAGTACGATTTGGAAGTACAATTGTTACCAATTTTACAGATACGACAGAGGCATCGGATCAGCAAAATTCGTTAAGCATTGGGTGGGATGGCAACGATGGCACTGGCGATTTTTACCTAGCGGAGTTCATTGTTTACAACCGATTATTGACCGAATGCGAAACCTCGCAAGTTGTCGATTATTTATCGATTAAGTATGGAGAGAGTTTTTCACAAACCATAACAAAACAACCATTAGAAAATAAAATATGCACCCCAAACAATGCTGTTTTTACAGTTGAGACTGTGGGAGTAGGACTAACATTTCAATGGCAGGAAGATACTGGAACGGGTGTTTTTACCAATATTAGCGATGGCGGTATATACGGCGGAACAACAACCAACACTTTAACTTTAACCAGTCCTCCTTTGAATTTTTCAGGACGCAAATACAGAGTACAAGTAACCAAACCATCAGGCTGTGTCAGTATTTCTAACAATGCAGGTTTATTGATAGGCCCCGTTGACCCTGTTGTTAGCACGAATACACTACAAAAATTTTGCGATATTGACCGTGCTACCATTGCCAATTTGAATGTTACAGGAACAAATTTGAAATGGTATAATACTCCTACTGGAGGAACTCCACTTGTTGCAACCGATTTGCTAACCACCACCACTTATTATGTTACACAAACTATAAATGAATGCGAAAGTGCCACAAGATTACCTATCGCCGTTACCGTTTCAGAAACGGTTCCTGCCATAATCCCTTCTAGTATTCTTCCAATAGAAGAATGTGATTCAGCATTGAGCGGAAGTGATACCGATGGATTCACTTCCTTTGATTTGACCCAAAGAGAAACTATTTTATTAAACGGAAAATCGGCGACCGATTTTGCCTTTTTGTATTTTGAAAATGCTTCCTACACGCTTCCTTCCATACCCAATCCAGGAGCATTTACCAATTCGATTATAAATGGTCAAACCATTTATGTTCGCATCCAAAACAAACGCAATCCCGCTTGTTATACAGATAATTCCTTTACCATTAAAGTAAAAGCATTACCTACTTTGATAACATCAGTAGTTAGCTTAAAACAATGTGATGATACTACTGACGGTATTTCTCTTTTTAATTTAACGGAAGCAAATCGGTTAATTTCTGCAAATTCAGCAACCGAAACCATTACCTACTATCGTACACAGGCCGAGGCAACAACGGGTTTAGGAACCAATCGAATTACAAATTACACCAACTATCCCAATCCAACAGCTCTAGGCAGCTTTGTTTATGCAAGGATTGAGAATACCCTAGGTTGTTTTAGAATTGCAAAAATTGATTTGGTTGTTGGAGTATCACAAATTCCTTCTTCCTTTAATACCTTAGTTTACTCTGTTTGTGATGATGAATTAGATGGTAATAAACGAAACGGAATTGCCACATTCGATTTTAGCGATGCCAAACAAACAATTGCCAATTTGTTTCCATTACCACACAATTTTACCATTTCATTTTACAACAACGAATCGGATGCATTGGCAGAAATTAATCCAATACCAGACATTAGCAATCACAGGAATCTAGGCTATCCCAACAGTCAAAATATCTATGTGAGATTAGATAGTAACCTTATAAATGGCTGTTTAGGATTAGGGCATCACATTACATTGAATGTTGAAAAATTACCCGTGGCTAATCCCGTTCGTTTTGCCCGACAATGCGATGACAACCCGTTAGATACCGAAATTACGGCGCAATTCGACACTTCTACTCTGGAAACACAATTATTAGCAGGACAAACTAACGTAAATGTAACCTATTTTGACCAAGCAGGAAATCCATTAAAAGACCGCAACAGAAATGCTATTGTTAGCCCTTTTCCAGCCACTTTTAGAACGGCTACACAAACCATTACAGCAAGAGTTACGAATCAATTGACCAATACCAAAAATAATATCCCATGCAGTGAAGAAACGACTATTTCGTTTGTTGTAGATGCATCGCCAACGGTAAACCCCGTTTTTATTGCTCCTGTTTGCGATGACGGTATCGATGATAGTGATGGATTACACGAATTTGACACCACAACTATTGAGACAACCCTTCTTGGGGGACAAACCGGAATGAAAGTACACTATTATAACGGATTAGGCGTTGAGTTACCGAGTCCTTTGCCAAATCCCTTTAATTCAAAAACACAAACCATTAGAGTTGAAGTAATAAATCCCATAAATCCCACTTGTAAAGCAACAACAACCATCAACCTTGTTGTAAATCCGTTACCGCTTTTTAGTGTCGATTCGCCAAAGATTGTATGCTCATCCAATCCCTCTTTTACGGTAACCTTAGATCCTTTGGAAAAAAACCCTAGTGAAAGGTTTGATTATAAATGGGTTTACAATGGCGCAATTCTTTCCGTAGCCCCTACGCTAACCGTATCTAACCCTGGAACTTATTTTATTACTTTAACAAAAACCGATGGCACTAATTGCTCTAAAACGAAAGAAATAGTTGTTAGCTCTTCGGAAAAAGCCATTATCAATCTAAAGGACATTACCATTGTAGATGACTCAGACAATAATACAATTACTATCAACAATGCCAGTAACAATTTAGGCAGAGGAGATTATGAATTTGCCCTCGATGATGATTTTAGTTTTCAAAATAGTCCTGTTTTTGAACATGTTCCTGCTGGAATTCATACCATTTATGTACGAGACAAAAAAGGATGTGGCGTATCTCAACTAGAAGTATCTGTAATAGGTTTTCCCAAATTCTTCACACCAAATGGAGACGGATTCAATGATACTTGGCAAGTTAAGGGAATCGGCAACGGACTTGTTAAAGTTTCATTTATTTACGTTTATGATCGCTACGGAAAACTCCTAACCAAAATTAACCCCGATGCTAACGGCTGGGACGGAATGTATAACGGAGTCACATTACCTGCTTCTGATTATTGGTTTTCACTACAACTCACGGATCAAAATGGAAATATCAGAGACCGAAAAGGGCATTTTAGTTTAAAAAGGTAAAAGGCTATAACTAAATTTTAGTCTAGCAAATATTATAATTATCTTTTATTTTTTGATTATCTTACCACAACAAATCGCAACCTAATACTATGAAAAAATATATCCTTCTATTGTTTTTTATTTTTAATTTCCTTCCATCATGGGCAACAGATATTGAAGAAGTTGAGCTAAAACATTGGACAGATAAACTTGGTCTAGCTGGCAATAGAGCAAACTGTTTTACTCAGGATCACAAGGGTTTTTTATGGGTTGGCACCGATAAAGGGCTAAATCGTTTTGATGGGCAATCCTTTTTAGCAATTCCCCTAAGAGGACAAAAAAAGAACCTCGAAATTAAAGATGTATTGTCTTATAGAAACAACATCTACTTATATACTGGTAAAGGCATTTACTTTGAAATTAATACTGATAATTTTAACCAAAAGCAATTAAACCTAAGCAGTTTACAAAACCCCTACCTAAAAAACCAATTATTACAATTAAGTGGAAATAAAGTTGAAAACTATAATGGGGACTACTTTAAATTATCAAAAGATGGGAATCTATATAGAAATGATGTGAAAATTATAGGGAAATTTAACAATTTTTATAAAGATTCTAGAAATAGATTTTGGATTAGTTTTTCTGATGGCGAAATAGGGTATTGGGATTCAAACAAAAGAAAAATTATCACTGCAATTTCTTTTCCTGAATTGTCATTGTCTAATTTTAATCTGCATAATGCATCAGCACCCATTGAATCAATCATCAAAGAAGACCGAAATGGAAAAATTTGGTTTTTTAGAAGTAATGGAAATGTGGCTTTTTGGGACTATGAAATAACTAAAGTATACACAATTAAAAACATCAAAAACCATCCTTATCTTAAAGATGCTTATAAACTGTTCTCCTTCTTAACAGATGTTGAAATACAATCCATTTTTTTTGATAAAATTGGAAACCTGTGGATAGGAACTTATGATAGTGGGATGTCTATGGTTCGTTTTAAACAAAAACTATTTCAATTTTACCAGTTCGATTACAGCTCAAAAATAGGACTTGCAGACGAAGATGTAAGTTGCCCCACCGCCTTAAACAACGGAAATATATGGATTGGCACTTGGGGTGGAGGTATCAATACGCTAAAAAAGGAAGATTTAAAAACCTCCTCTCCAGACTTTGAAATCATTCCGCCAAAAAAAGGAGCCCAAGGTTCGCTACAAGATGGGGAAGTATTCCCAATATTTGAAGATAGTAAAGAAAATATTTGGGTTGGCACCTTTACCTCTGGGCTTAATTTCTTAAAAAGAGAAGATCGATTAGTAAATAAATTACATTTTCAAAATTACACCACAAAAAACAGTCCTTTGCCTTCAAACTCAATTATGAATATTTATGAAGATCGAGAAGGGATTATTTGGATTTCAACCGATAACGGATTAATGAGATACCTCCCCAAAGAAGGGAAATTTGAGAGTTTATTTAATGAACTAAAAATCCCAATATTTTCAAAAACACATACATGTTCTCTGTCTATGAAGATACCTATAAAAATTTATGGATATCCACTAGAGCGAATGGTCTTTTTAAATGGAATAAAAAAAATAATCAAATCACAAACATAAAAAAATTTAACACCTTTACGACCAATTACATACTGAATATAGTAGAATACCCTAAGAACTCCCTTTGGTTATCAGGATTAAACGGTCTATATCATTATGATTTATCTAAAGATTCATTCGACTACAAAGTAGTTACAAAAACACTTCCAACGAATCACATTGAATCGATGATTTTAGGAGTAAACAAAATGCTGTGGCTTGGCACAAACAAAGGTCTTTATGCTTACGATCCCGTATCAAATAAAGCCGAAAACATTGATCTTGTTGTAGGTGTTAGAAACAATTTATTTACTAGAGGAGCTTCAAAAGATGCCAACGGGTTCTTGTATTTTGGAACTAGAAATGGGTTTTATCGTTTTCACCCTAATAAATTATTAGCCAAAGAAAAGACACAACCCTTATTTACTGATTTAAAAATAGATGGTGTTAGTTATAGAGAAAGCAAAAAAAGAAAATTGCTTGATAATGACATTTCTTCAACCTCTGAAATAGAACTAAATTATAACGAAAACACCTTTTCAATTGAATATAAAAATTTAAACTATGATACTGAGGACGTAGCCTTTTATGAAACTTCAATGACTAAATCTGGCGAAAATGAAAACTGGATTTTAACTTATGATACTTCTAGATCGTGGGATAATTTAAGTGAGGGAACCTACACTTTTAAAGTTCGAAATAGAAATACTTCTAAAATATCTGAATTAAAAGTTGTTATTTCTCCGCCATGGTGGCGAAATGAATTAGCCTACGGCATATACGTTATCTTTTTTATACTAGGAATTTATTTTTTAGTAAATATAACTACTCAAAAAGCAGTTAAGGAACAAAAAAAGGCACAAGAAGAGAAATTTGACAAATTACGATTCAAATTTTTCTTAAATATAGCCCACGAAATACGAACTCCATTAACCCTAATCAAAGGAGGGGTAGAACGATTGAAAGAAGGGAATGCTGTAAACAAAGAATATACTAAAGAACTGGGTAGAATTTATGCCAACACAGAAAGACTATCACGCCTAGTAAATGAAGTATTAGATTTAAAAAAAATAGAACGAACAGCAATTGCTTTAAATCTGAAACCTCTCAATTTAAAGTGGTTTCTCGAATCTATTATTGAAATTTTTAACATCCGAGAAAATCAAGTTAATATCCTTCTAAAAACACCCAAAGAACCCGTATGGATAACAACCGACAAGCAATTACTAGAATCTATTGTTTACAATTTAATTTCAAATGCCATAAAATATTCTAACAAAGACGCTGAGATTGTAATCTCACTTTTTACCCCAAATGACGACCAAATAAGTATCCAAGTTAAAGATAATGGAATTGGAATTAAAAAAGAAGAACAACAATTGGTCTTTGAACGTCTTTATCAATCTAGTGAACATTTAAAAACAGGAACAGGTTTAGGATTAGCCATTGTAAAACAATACGTTAAACTTTTAAAAGGAACCATTGACTTAGAAAGTGAACTAAATAAAGGAAGTGTGTTTACTGTAACATTTCCATATAAAAAACAACACCTCGAACTTTCAAACACCGAAGATCAGACCACAATTTCGAGAAAAAAAACAAGCCCTACACTCCTTATCGTTGACGATGAAGCAGAACTAAGAACTTTTATAAAAGAAATATTTGAGCAAGAATATACTATTTTAGAAGCCGAAAACGGAGAAGAAGGATTAAAACTAGCCAAAAAACACCTCCCGTCTTTAATTATTTCGGATATGATGATGCCTGTTATGAACGGTATTGAATTTTGTAATAAAATAAGACAAGACATTTCTATTTCACATATCCCAATTATATTCTTGACAGCCAAAACAGGAGATGAGGCTGAAATTGAAGGATTATCATCCGGAGCAGACGCATTTTTCAACAAACCTTTTAATCAAAATGTGCTCAAATCACAAGTACATGCGTTGATTGAAAATAGAAAAAAACTAATTAAAAAGTACGATTATTCGATAAACGAAAAAGTATCCGTTTTAGCCTCAAATACTGTTGACAAAGACTTTTTAGAACGATTTGAAATAATACTTGAAAAAAAACATGAGCATTCAGATCTTAGTATCGAGGAACTCGCTTCAGAAATGGCCGTTAGTGTTTCTAGCTTTTATGGCAAAATAAAATCGATTACAGGAAGTTCCCCAGTTGAATTTGTTAGAACATATCGCCTAAAAAAAGCAGCACAACTTCTTAAAACCACTACGCTAAATGTAACCGAAATATCTGAAAAATGTGGCTTTGGAACTCAAAAATATTTTTCCAATAGTTTCAAAAAACATTTTGGCATTACTCCTTTAGAATACAGAAAAAACGATTAAACTTTTATATAAGTAAGTCGAAAGTTTTAATGTCATAAAGTCAAACGAATGAATAGCGACAAAAAATATTTATAATCAAAAACTTACGTAATTTTATCAAATTTCAAAATGCGACATGATACCGTTTATTAGTTCATTATAGTCCAATTCTTTTTTGTCACATCGAACGCAGTCGAGATGTTATAAAGGTTCTCGACTGCGCTCGAACTGACAATTAGACTAATTTATAAGTGTTTTTTGATATAAAATTAAGGCTGAATTCTATTATTAACAGCTTTTTCAAACCCAATCAATTGCCGTTGACTAAAGTCAACATCTCAAATTTCAGGATGAATTGGCTTTAGCCAAAAATTATAGCCAATTTTGGCTAAAGCCAAACTAAAATATTGTTCTTTTAAACCCTTGAGTTGAAACCCAAGGCAATTAATCAAAAAAATGCTGCTATTTCTAGAACATATCAAAAATTAATAATCAAGCCCTGCAACCAGCGAATTTTAAACGCATCTCAATAAAAAAAGTCTGACGAAACCTAAATTTCATCAGACTTTTCAATATTAGCAATACCTAGAGCGTTTTTACTAGCTCTTTTTTACTAGCTCTAAAACCAAATTAATAATCAAATTTAAGAGATTCTCCTGTTGCAATTGTTTCGGTTTTCTTAAAGGTGTGTTTTTTATTATTTGTAAACTCAAAACTGTTTAATTCAATTTTTCCTTCGATTACTTTAAGCGCAACAGTAATTGCTTTTGTAGTTGTCTTAGAAATGGTAATTGTTCCAAACGAATAGCCATTAGACCAGAAATAAGTTCCATCGGCATCGTTGAATTTCATAGATTTGTTTACCGCAGAATAGTTGAATCCTGTCCAAGCCAACACACCTCCCCAAGAAGCCATGGCTCTTGCATAACGATGTCCGTATTCGCCTTCGTTAAAAGGGTTTCTTTTTTCGCCATCATAGCGGTCACGAATCGCTTTAAAAACTTTCAATCCCTCTTCTCTTTGCCCTTCATACATCAGGTGTACTCCTGTGCTGTACTCAAATCCTGTCATAAGTTCGGTATAATAAGGAAATGGAAAATCTAATAATTCGCCATGAGGATAGGAAGCCATAATCAATCCTTGTTCCTTGCCCAAGGCAAAGCTTCTGAAAGTATTTGTATGATTATTAAAATCACTTACCCAATTGTATTTCATAATACTTTGAAGGGTTTTTTGCTCATGTTCTTTATTCAAAACATACCCTAATCCTGCGGTGTGAGCTAAATATTGTCCTACTAATTGATCTACTAAACATCCTTTACCCAATTGAGCAGTTCCGTTATGGTCTTTAGGAATTTGTTGCTCGTAATATTCTCCGTTAAATAAATTTTTGTCTACCCAAACGCTTCCTTTGTCGAACAAATTTTGGCATTCTTTAGCAAAATTACCTTCTTTCATACGCAATGCCATTTCTTTGGAAGCTTTAAGAGCCGCTAAATACCAAGCTGACATTTGTGGATTTGGCCCATAATATTCAATATCCATAGTATTATGCTGTGGCCCTTCCATGACACCATCTTTATTGGTATCCCATGGACCTGTCCAAGCAAAAGCCATTGCTTTTTTGATGTTAGGCCACATCAAACGAAGAGCAGCATCATCGCCTGATAATTGCCAATCACGGTATATTTTCACAATAGTTCCCATTTGTCCATCGGCAGCCCAATGTTTGAATGATTTGGAATTAGTAGCCAATGGTAATCCCACACGATGAGACATTCCGCCGTTATCATTAACGGTATATTGAAACTCCACCTCTCTGAATTTCATAGACAAATCGCCAAACAAAAACGGAATAGCAGATTCATAATTCCAAACATGAGAGCAGGTTCCAAATCCCCATCCTGCACTTTTTTCACCGCCTAGCAAAGTTCCTTTTACACTTCCTGTTCCTTCAAATCCAAAAGGATAGCCATCCTGAGTGCGAAATAAGGTTTGACAACGCATATTTACAGAGTTTGATAAAGCAGCCTCTTTTATTTCTTCGGGAATATTGCTTTTGCAAAAAGCATCTACATAAGCCACCGTTCTACTTTCTAGCGAAGGCAATTTTGCAGCTATTTTAGAGGCAGCATCCCAAGCATTTTCAAATTTATTGGTATAATAATTACCCACGATTTCTTTGGTTCCGCCGTTTCCAGTATCCCAACCATGGCGGTTAGGAAAATGCCAAGTAATCATAAAAGTAAATGTTTTTTCTTCTCCTGGAGCTAATTCCTCTTTGACAGCCAAGGTTGCTGGAGGAGTTGCTAAATCGTGACGATCAGTATCTTTCAATAAATCCTCGATAGTCCCTGAAACTTCATTTAGTTTTGTTTTTTTCTAGAAAAGAAGCTTCCGATATTTCGCCATCATTTGTAAAATCGTCAATAAACTCACGAAAAGTCCAATTCCAACCTAATTTAGCCCATGTTCTTCGGTAACTTACTTTGCCTTTTGAAGGAGTCGATAATGCCATGGTTCCCCAATTTACTCCTGTTTTGTTTTCAGTATTAGAATACAGATACAATCCTTTCAACCCGTCTTGCTCCTTGTATTCATTTATATTTTTTTCTGGTTTTCCACCCCATCCGTCTTTGCCAATAAAGTTGGGAATCATACCACAAACCGACACCTTAATAGCTTTAGTTGAAGTATTTTTTACCACATAGCGCAAAACGGCTACGGGTAAGCTACTATTATCCAAATCGCCTGGAATCATTGGGTTAAACGCCTCTAGTCGAACCGATAAAGACATGTTTTCTCTTTTAAAATTAATTTGTGCTAAAGGATAAGCAGCACTGAATTCGGCTTCATCAAATCGAGGAAAACCAGCGTTAAGCACATCGCTTCCCCAGTCGCCATAAGATTGGTTTTTTGAAATAGGCCCTTCTAGCAAACGAAGTTCTCCTTTTGCTTTGCCTTGCTCTTGGTAGTACATAGCAAAAAAAGGCCCGTTAGCAATGGTAGGCTCTACTAATTTAACGGCGGGCACCCAACCCAAAGCACCTCTGTTAGTCATTTCCCAATCCCGTAAATCCCCTCTTCCTCCTATTGAGATGGTTCCTGTGCCAACCCCTCCTAAGGGCATCGCAATTTCGGTTAATTTGTCTCCTGTATAACTTTTAAGAACAGGCCACGTTTTGTTTAGGGATTGAGCCCAAGCGTTGGTCATTACTAGACATAGAAAAAAACCTGTTGCTGTTTTTTTAATCATAATTTGTTTAATTAGTGTTTTTCTGAATAGTAGAATTTAAACAAAGAAACATCGTTATTTTTTTCAAATTTAAACAATAGTGCCTGTTAAACCAAAGGCTAACAGGCACAAATTGCATTATATCAATTTACTTCAAAAAAATTAATTCCACCCTGGATTTTGTACAAGCTTAGGATTAAGCTGTATTTGCCCAAATGGTATTGGATTCAAGTAATGTTTTGCTAAAAATTGACGATTAGCTGCTGGCTGCAAAATAATAAAGCCGTTAGCATCTACATTAAATGAAATGGTTTTCCATGGTGCTGTTGTTGAAAATTCAGTACCAGTATATTTAATACCTCTAACTGCTTGTGGCAATTCAACCTCAGCTGTTTTCCATCTTCTTAAGTCGTCAAATCTAAAGTTCTCAACATACAATTCGATAGTACGTTCCCGACGAATTTCAGTTCTCATATTCAAACCATTAGTTCCAACAAAAGCGTTAGTTAAATGTGGCATAGATACTCTATCACGTAATTTATTGATTGATTTATCTAAATCTCCATCAGTAATCGCTCCTGTTTTCTCATAAGTAGCCTCTGCATAAATCAAGTACATTTCTGCTAAGCGGAATACCGGATAGTCATTCCCTTGTGGTCCTCCTAATTCTTGCTGGCATTTTTGAGTAGAATATCCTGTTTGTGTCAAGATACCAAACGCAATGTCAAAAGTAATTCCTCCCGCAGTAGGATTAGCCCAGTTTCTGTAATAAGCAGGCTGAGTAAACAACCAATACTTTTGGAAAGGATACAATAACGAATTTTTCATACGTGGATCACGATTTTGATATTCGCTAGTAATTTGTGCATATCCTTGGAATCTAGGTGATGTTGCAATAGGCAAACCATCATCACATAAGTACATATCAACTAATTTACGTGTTGGGTTTAATACTCCTTGTCCAATATTTAAAGTTGGCGAAGGAGAAATCTGTCCGTCATGTCTTCTAGCTAAAATCGTTTCATGCTGATCTGCTTTAGTTAAATTAGCTGGATTGGTTTGTCGGCTACCCTCTAACAAGAAATAGTAACGATAACTTTGATCTCCCAATTGTGCTTTTTTGTCAAACAATGAAAATTGGTTAGAAGCAATAATTTGATTAGAAGCATCGATAGCTTTATCTAATAATTCATTAGCCCCTACTCCACCTTCTTGAAATTTTCTCCAAGTACCTTCAAATAAGGCTACTCTCGCTTTTAGAGCTAAAGCGGCCCATTTTGTAATTCTACCACCATCTACATCAGATGAGGCGGATGGTAAAAGAGCAATACTCTTATCGAGTTCACCTAAGATGAAATTAACCACTTCAGCTCTGGTGTTTCTTGCCCCAAAAATTATGGCATCATCATTAATTCCTAATGCTTTGTCTACAACAGGAACACCCCCAAATCTTTTAAGCAAATTGTAATGCGCAAAAGCTCTAAAAAAGCGACCTTCTCCTTCATATACTGCAACACTTGCTTTAATATCTGTAGGAGCAGTAGCTACTTTCTGAATAAGATTAGAGGCTTGCCATATTCTACGATAACTACTATCCCAAGTACCGTCACTAGCAGGAACTACATAAGAACCATCACTAACTCCTGAAAAACCTACCTGCATACTGATGTCCGAATTATCATCACCACTACCTAAATCAGGTAGTGAGGTGTAAAGCTGGTTTGCGTATGATTTAAAATCATCTGCTTTCTTAAAGTATGCGGCTTCGCTTATGGTATCTAAAGGATTTAAATCCAAATCCTTTTCACAAGCAGACAACATTATTACTAATGATGTAATGAAAATATATCTAAGTTTCATAATATATAATTTTAAAGTGAAAGATTAAATCCAAAAGAGAATGTACGTGCTGTAGGCGTATTCACGATAGAGTACGGCTTTTCTGGATCGAATCCTACTGGATTTTTACTCCACTGCGCTAGGTCAGTCCCACTAAAATACAATTCAGCTGAAGCTAACCCTATTTTAGACAAAAAGCTACTAGGCAAATTGTACCCTATTTGAAGGTTTTTCAAACGAGTATAAGCTGCATTTTTCAATTTATATGGCGCATCAGAATAATAATAATCATAACCATTTCTACCGTCATTTTGAGACAATATTGGGAAAAGAGCATTGGTATTAGTAGGAGTCCAAGTGTTTCCAACTATATAAGCTTGTGGATTTCTAAAGAAGGGAGCACCCGCTACGTTATTATCAAATACCTGCCATTTTCCTACTCCTTGAAAAAGAGCATTTATATATACTCCTTTGTATTCTAGATGAAGATTGGAAGAGAAATTGAAACGTTGTCTTTGATTCCCTAAAGCAATAAGATCTCCCCCTTTGGTTGGGTCTTTTGCATCGTACAATTTATTGGTTACTTTACCATCTCCGTTTAAATCTTTGTAACGAGTCATCCCCGGTTGCAATAAACTATAAGGAGTAATATCACTTCCAGCATTATTAATCTTATAGGCATCTACCTCTGCCTGAGTTTGGAACTTTCCATCATAGGCAAAACCAAAGAACTCATCTACAGGGTACCCTTGTATAAAAGGTGAAGAACCATAATTTGGAATAAGTGCATCTGCTAATTGAGTAACTCTTGTTTTATTATCCCACAATTTAAAATCAGCTGAATACTTGAAATTTTTCCCTACTTCATCTTTCCAATTCAAAGTCAACTCCCATCCCTTAGAATTGTAAGATGCTCCATTGATTGACGGAGGAGTTATCCCAATAATAGAAGGAAATTGTCTATTGTAAAATGCCCCAGAGATCTCTTTGTCAAAGTAATCGAATGTACCAGAAAGTCTGCGGTTAAGAGTAGTAATATCTATACCAACGTTTTTAATTTTAGTTTTCTGCCAAGTTCGATCTGGACTAGCTAATCTCGGCACCGTAGTAGAAGGTGTACGAACAGGGCCGCCTAAAGATCCAAAAGGATACTCAGAACTTGGAGTAATAAGCAATTGATAATCATAATTAGCAATACCATTTTGACTACCTAACTCACCATAAGTCGCACGTAATTTAAGCACATCAAAAACACTAGTCAATTTACTAAAAAAGCTTCGTTTGACACCACCCATGCAGCCCCAGCTCCATAAAAGTTAACATTTTTATGACCAGGAGCAAATCTAGAAGAGCCATCACGACGGAAATTGCCATCCAAGAAATACTTGTTTTGATAATCATAACCTACACGTCCTATTATTCCATTTAAAGAATTATCAGATCTAGATTCACTATTAAACTGCTGATCTTCTGCTCCATTTCCGAGCCAAGATAAAGTGTTGTTTTTTAGACCAGGATTTCCATTTCTAGATGCGCTAAATGATCTAGTGTCATTTTCCTCATGAGTCTTACCAACTAAAGCAGAAAAGTGATGTTCTTTATAAGCAATTTTGTAATTGGCAAATATCTCAGCAGATAAATTATTAACTCTGGTATAAGCTGCTCCTACCTGATCTCTTCCTCCATAATACAAATTAGAGTTAAAAATTAACTCATCGTCATACGTATAGCTATTGAAGCCAGTTCTTAAATAAAACTCATCATAAATATTTCTATTGATAGCTAAACGAGTCGTGATTTCTAAATTTTTGATTGGCGTTATTATACCCTCAAAATCAGTATTAACAATAGTAGCTGTACTGGTTCTATCTCCTCCTTCTTGCGCCCAACCAATAGTACTTAGGTATCCACCCCATCCATAGTACTTACCAGATTGAGTGTACTTCGCTTTACCAGCATAACTTTGAGCATTAATATCTAAGATTGTACCATAATCCGTAGGTTCAATCAATTTTTGAGTCGTAAGAGCAATATTGGTTTTGAGTTTTAACCATTTTGTTACATCAAAATCATACTTAAATCTTGCATTGTATCTTTTGTTTTTATTATTTCCATAATTCCACATTGATTGCTGATCTAATACCCCTAAAGACACATAATAGTTAGATTTTTCCGTTCTTCCAGAAATAGCCAAGTTGCTATTTTTATCCAATCCGTTACCAAAAAAAATCTTTGTCCAATCGTTATTACCCAACACAATATCTTTAGTATCTGGAAACGGCCCTTTAGCTACGGTTTCTAGGTTCAAATCCAAATTTTGAGTCAAGAATGGTTTTAAATGTGAATAGTAGTTAATTGGTTGTCCATCATTTTCATACGATTGTGTCCAAATATCAATAGCTTGCAAGATGTTTGCTTGTTTACGACTAATACCCGGAGCATTAATAGAAACACTATTATTAAAAGTAATAGTTGGTTTAGAGGTTGTTCCTTTTTTAGTGGTTATCAAAATAACACCACCTGCCGCTCTTGATCCGTAGATAGCCGCCTGCCCATCTTTCAACAAAGTAACACTTTCTATATCATTAGGATGAACCGTGTTAAATACTATACTCGCATCTCCCATTGTTACCCCATCAAGAATAACCAAGGGCGCAACGGTTCCTTCTCTAGTAATCGCTCCCCTAATTTCCAAAAAAGTATTATCAGATTCTCTTCCTATACGTCCAATATCTCCTCTTTGAATATTCAAACCCGTAAGCTGCCCTTGTAAAGCACTAGTTAAACTATTCGTAGGTCTATTTTTTATTTTTTCAGAACTAACTACACTCACAGCACCAGTTAAAGCTGCTTTGGTTTTGGTACCATACCCAACCACAACCACTTCGTCTAATACTTTTTGGTCGTCTTCTAGTTTTACATTTATTGTAGTTGCGGCACCTACTTTAACAGTTGTGGTTTTCATCCCTATAAAGGAGAACTCTAAAACATCGCCTTTTGAGGCTGAAATTTGATAAGCTCCGTTAATGTCTGCAGAAACCGCATTTTTAGTTCCTACTACTTTAACATTGGCTCCCGCTACAGGCAACCCATTGCTATCTTTTACAGTCCCTTTAATTACACCTTGTGCAATGGCCACGATTTCTTTAGAATAACTGTTCGTGTTAGCATTAATTCCTGAAAAAGAGAAAATTAATAACACTAATAATAGGTTGGTCTTCATTCCTCCTCCAAGGAACAGCACACCTCTTGAATTGTATAATCTTTTTATCATAATGTGTTTAGTTTAAATTAAATTAGTTTTTTTGTCAAGTATTGATATCTCAATACTATAACGTTTTCGGAAAGTTTAGTACTGGTTCGTCATGTAGTTTTTTATTTGGTTAGTAATTATTCTTAATACTTTGTTAAAAACCAAAATTGATGATTAAACAACCAAACAAAGTGCTCAAATCGTTAAATAAAGTGTTCAAATCAACATAAAAAACCTATTTAATTCAACCATTACTTACAAAAAATAAAAAACACAATAAGAAAGAAGCTAGCAAGCAGATTACGAAAGAATAATTAAAAATTCGGAATTATTTAACACTCTGAATCCGATTCTTAATTGATTACAATAAATTACTTAGTCATTCCTTAAAAACTCACTTTTTGAGTTTTTAGATTTTTTATCAAAAACACATTTGCAAAAATATGCATTAAAAATTCGAGACAAAGAATAAATTGTGCTTTGATATGGTTAAACCTCATTTTTAGATTGTAACCAATACCTGCTAAAAGTGCATTATTAATATCTCCAGCCACGCCTTTGAGGAAATTTAATCCTAAAGCGTGGTTTCTTTTTAAATGGGATATTGTTGGTTCTATTGCCGCTCTGGCTCTAAATCTTTTTCGGGCAACGTCTTGTTTGTATCTTGATTTTTCTTTTGTGTTTTTTGGGATTACTATTTGTGTATTTTCAACTTGTGTGACACCTCTAAATCCTCTGTCTGTACTTGCTATTGTTGGTCTTGTACCTCCAATTTGCTCTCTAACTCGCTGGCTTTGTGCTAATGATTCTTCTAAGGTTTTGCTATCGTGAGGATTGCCTGAAAATCGTTTTATTGAGGTAATGACTCCTGTTTTTCGACCTCTTGTTACCGCTACTTTTGTTCCAAATTCATACGCTTTATGAGCTTTCCCTTTTGCTATACAGGCTGTTTGAGGTTCGTGTAAACTGTATATTTTTGGCTCACATAAAAAAGTTGGGGAGAAGTTCTAAATTTGTCTAAAAAAACAAATGGATTTTTCAATTTTTTCTTCCTTTTTACCAGAAGGGCTATTGATACATTTTGATATTGTCGATTTCAAAGAGTTAGGAGATTTACATACAAAGAAAGACTGTTTATTCATTTATTTAGATGAGAAAAACATACTGCCAAATAATTATGATTTGAATGAATTTGAGTCAAAAGGATTCTACGAACGAACTTTAATTCAAGACTTTCCAATTAGAGGAAAGGCGGTTTATTTAGGCATTAGAAGGCGTCGATGGCGAAATAAATTTGATAAATCAATAGAAGTTAAAAGTGATTATACTTTTATAGCAGAAGGTTCAAAATTGACCGTTGAACTTTCTGATTTTTTAAAAGATACAGGTCGAGACCCGAGAAGATACGATAAGTAATATCGCCAGTTATTACGGAGTCAAAGCCAATTTATTGCAACGCCATTACAAGAAAAAAGTTAGTGGATTTAAGGATTGGGATCAGTTCAATCACTCCGAAGATTATTTGATTTATCCTCAGAATATAGGTGAAAATCTAGGAATTGATGAGTTAAGTTTGTCAAAAGGAGAACTCTATACCTTTGTAACCAATAAAAACGGTAGAGGCAAGAAAAAAAACATTAGTAGCAGTTATAAAAGGCACTAAAAGTCAAGATATTATTGATGTTTTAAACAAAATTCCGTTAGAAAAAAGGAAGTTGGTAAAGGAAATTACCCTTGATATGGCTAATAATATGCAATTGGCTTCAAGAATATGTTTTCCAGAAAGCAATTTGGTTACCGATCGTTTTCACGTAGTAAAGCTGGTAATGGAAGCCTTGCAACATCAAAGAATTAAGTTACGATGGGAAGCAATTGAAAAAGAAAATCAAGCCATTAAAATAGCCAAAGAACAAGGAATTAAATATGTTCCTATCGTTTTTGAAAATGAGGACACTCCAAAACAATTATTAGCTAGAAGCCGTTATATTATTGCTAAAAAAACAAATGAATGGACTCCTAATCAGAAGGTAAGAGCCGAATTGTTATTCAAAATTTATCCACACTTACATCAAGCATATAAACACACTCTCGAGTTCAGGAACATCTATGAACAAACCTCAAAAGAATTAGCCAAAGAACAATTTTTAAACTGGATTGAAAAAACAAAATTATTAAAATTAAATGATTTTAATACCGCAGCAAACAGCTTAAAATATCATTTAGAAACCATTTTAAACTTCTTCATCAAACGACATACAAATGCAAACGCAGAATCATTTAATTCTAAAATAAAACTCTTTAGAGCAAATCTAAGAGGTGTAGTTGATGTGAAATTCTTTCTATTCAGAATGGAAAAACTTTTTGCTTAATCCCCAAAAAAATTACGTGAGCCATATTTTTTCCTTGCTGTTTCTTTCCTGAGTGAGTACTTTTTTGTAATTGCTAAATTCTGTTTCGTATTGTTTTAAAATTTCTTCAGGCAACTTGCGTTCCAATTCTCGAACGACTCGCTTACCAATGGTTCGCAACTTTTTTCGCGCCATTATAGCTTTCTTTTTTCGTTTGGGATGATGTCCAAAATAAGCATCCCGAAGATGTTGTTTGGCTACCCTTTTATAAGTTTGTCTTTGTTTAACTCCTTCTTTTTAGCTATTTTGCACAATTGTCAATTACCTTTTTAGCTAATTTGGCATCGGTTGGAAAAGTAATGTTTTTTTCTTGAACAGTGGTGTCAATCTGAACTTCCTTTTCATTTTTCGCCTCTGGATGCAAGGCTACTGTTTGACTTAAAATAAATTCTAATCCTTTCTCTTTCAGTCTCTTTCTAAAATGAACAAACTCACTCGGGTCAAAAGGTTGCTTGTTTTGAAAAAAATATTCTCCTGTAAAATATTGCCAATAAGGGTTTTCTATCCAACGTTCAACTACAGATTCATCACTCTCTTTAAACATCTCTTTTAACAGCAGTAAACCTGCTATTTTTCTAATCGGAATAGAGGGTCTTCCTTGCTCTGAATATAGGTTTTGGAACTCAAACTCCATTTTTGACCAATCAAGCTCCCCTGCGAGTTTTACCAAAGGATGCTCAAGGTTTATAAGATCTGTCAGCCTAGTCTGAAATAAATTTTGCTGAAAATTCGGTTTTATTTTACCTAACATATTGCCACTTTTTTATACCTAAATATACACTTTTTGGCAATTCAACTTAGTGTTTTTAAGTTGTTTTTATATACAAGTTATTAACAATCAATCTGTTGTGTCATATTTAAGGATTGACTACTTACGGAAATAGCATTCGAAAATTAATCCAATTGTTGGTTCGAGGTATCCTTTTTAGGCTTAAAAAAACAATATAAAATGACGTTAGAAGATTTTCGTCCGTTCGAGTAAATTTTTAGAAAATGTAAATGGATTTTTGTGCAAATGGTATCGAAAACCATCCCTTACAAAAAAAAACGGCAAGGATAGTCCAATTGTCCGTTCGAAGGATAATTTTTAGGTTCTACTGGAAATGTTGTGAAAAGGAACGCTGATTAAACGGATTGCTATCGCAAGACACAGATAAAAGCGATTTTTTTAATTGAAACATTAAAAGAATCATTAAAATTTGGGTTAATTCAAACCAATATGTGTCTAAAAATAGTATGATTGATAAAATATCACTCACACAAATTGGTTAATGCTTAGATAAAAACTATCGGTGCCATTCAGAGCATTAGTCAAGCTCTTTTTTTAACGCCTCTATTTCCTTAGCATTGGCAATTGCGGAAGAGTCAACAATTGCGGAAGAGTGGTAAAAACTAGCCCCTGTTTTTTCTTTTAACGACTTGACATTCGTTGAACGCAAACCACCTCCAGGCATAATAGTAATCCGATTGTTTGCTCTTTTTACCAATTCTGATAAAACGGTAGCTCCCTCTACTACATTTATTTCTTGCCCAGAAGTTAAAATCGTTTTAAAACCGCATCCAATTATAGATTCAAGCGATTGATATACATTATTGACCACATCGAAAGCACGATGAAAAGTACAGGGTATCGGATTTGCCAAAGTTACTAATTCCTTGTTCTGTGTTTCATTAACTGCCCCTTCTTTATCTAAAATTCCAAAGACAAAACCGTCTATTTTTAGTTTTTTGAATACTCTAATTTCTGTCTTCATTCGTTCGAATTCATCGTCAGAATAAACAAAATCTCCACCGCGAGGGCGAATCATAACATTCAAATCAATGGCTAATTTTTCACGAGCCATTTGGGTAATTTCATAATCAGGAGTCGTTCCCCCCTCTTTCATGTTAGCACACAATTCTACTCTATCAGCGCCATTTTGTTGCGCAATACTTGCGGATTCTAAATTAAAACACGCAATCTCTAGTTTATATTTTCCCATTTATTTCTATTTCAAAAAATAATCTGCATCTATTAATCGGTTTCCTGCTTCGTCATTAACAGCATAATTAAAACCTCCTTGAATACAATAAGCACCGTATTCTCCTTGCTTATTCAAGGCAATAAAACCCACTTGAATATCTTTTAATTCCTTATTTCTATTTCTAGTTAATTTTACAATTCGAGCGACCGCTTCCTCACAAGCTTTTTGAGGCGAACGCCCTTGACGCATCAATTCTACAACCAAATGACAACCCGAAATCCGAATTACTTCCTCCCCATGCCCTGTTGCCGTGGCGGCTCCAATCTCGTTATCAACATATAATCCTGCTCCAATAATGGGCGAATCCCCTACTCGTCCGTGCATTTTAAAAGCCATTCCACTTGTTGTACAAGCCCCCGAAAGATTTCCGTTTGCATCCAAAGCAATCATACCGATGGTGTCATGATTTTCGATATTTACCTTTGGTTTATATTGACTATTTTTCAACCATTCTCTCCATTCCTTTTCAGATTCCTCGGTCAATAAATTCTCCTTTTTAAACCCTTGATCCAATGCAAATTGCAAGGCTCCGTCGCCTACAAGCATCACGTGAGGTGTTTTTTCCATGACCAAGCGAGCCACGGAAATAGGATGCATAATATGCTCTAAACAAGCTACCGAACCAATATTTGCATTTTCATCCATAATACAGGCATCGAGTGTCACATGCCCGTCTCTATCTGGCCGTCCTCCATATCCTACACTTCTTTCTTTAGGGTCTCCTTCAGGAATCTTTACACCTGCTTCAACTGCATCTAGTGCTCGTCCTTTATTTTTTAATATTTCCCATGCCGCTTCATTGGCTTGAATTCCAAAATTCCAAGTAGAAAGCACAATAGGTTTTTTTCCTTTTTTAGATAAAAAAAGTGCTTCTTTTTCTGATTTCCCTTAAATGAGTTTAAAGCCAAAGCAACCGAAGCTATGGCGGTTGTTTTTATAAAATTCCTGCGATTATTTATCATCTTTTTATTTATTTTATACCATTTATTAATGTATTATAATCCAATTATTTTTTATCCCATCGAGCGAAATGTCCTATAAGGTTTCGATTAAATCCTTTATTCTACTGAAATTTCATCGACAAACAACCAAGCCGCTTGTTTCTCTCCCGGAGAACCTGGAGGACATTCTCCTAAATTCTTCGCTGTAACCCGAACCGCCTTTATTTTTTGTTCTGCAAATTGAGCCGTAAACTCTTTTATCTGAGTATCTCTCAGATTCGCAGGAATTGTATTGGTTACCACCTTTATTTCTTCGAAATTTACGCCATCAACCGATACTTCGAACTTTACCCATTGTGGAAGAAATACCCATTGTCCCCAATTTTGGATGCAACCTAATGAAATGCTAGTTGCTAGTACAGGAGCTCCTAAATCGATAGTGGCAATCATATCTCCACCATTAAATGCGTGCCATAATTTTCCAATATCCTTTGTTCCTCTAAAACCATCAGTTAGTGTATTTGCCCCATTTGCAGGGTAATAACGACTGTTTGCATTAGTGTAATTTACTGTTTTTCCTGTGGCTTTATTAAAAGTAAACGATTGCACTTCTGGTTTAGAACTCACTACCTTATTATGCAACGCCATAATGGCTTTTACCGTCATTGAAGTCGCCACCATAAAAGGTTTTTCGTATTTAATACTTCCGATTGAAGGCATACTCCCATCAGTAGTATAATAAATTACACCCTCAGAATTTTCTGTTTCTAAAGCGATAGAAAGCACGTTATTGGCTACGACAGGTTTAATATCTACTTTGTAATTCCCTTTTGAATAATGAAGTCCTTTTTGCTCAAAACCCACCAAATGAGGTTGCAAACGCTGATTGAAATTTTCCCAATTTCGTTGCTCTTTTGTAGACCATAATACTTCTGCCAATGCGGGCATACGGGGAAGAATCATGTATTCTGCTTGCTCGTAAGTGGGAATGTATTCTGTCCACAAATTAGCTTGAGAGCCCAAAACCTTCTTCGCTTCTTCCGCATTTAATTCGATGGGAACGGGCTCATAATTGTAGACTTTTTTTAAGGTATTAAACCCTCCAATTGCCAAAGGCTCTGTTTCTGGATCGCCTTGATAATGGTCAAAATAACAAGGAAAACCAGGGGTCATGATGACTTCATGCCCCATCTTGGCTGCCTCAATTCCGCCAGCTTCACCACGCCAACTCATAACAGTAGCCTCGGGAGCCAATCCTCCTTCTAAAATTTCATCCCAACCAATCATTTTTCGCTTTTTTGAAACTAGAAATTTTTCCATTCTACGAATAAAATAACTCTGCAATTCTTTTTCGTCTTTCAAATGCTCACTTTTCATTCGAGCCTGACATTTGTTGCATAGTTTCCAACTTGTTTTGTCGACCTCATCTCCGCCAATATGAATGTATTTTGAAGGAAAAATAGCCATTACCTCTGTTAGCACGTTTTCTAAAAAGGCGAAAGCCTGATCATTTCCTGCACAATAATTGCTTTCGACCTTACTTGCGAAAAAATTTCCTGATTGTCCAAAATGATTTTTTGGATTACACGACAATTCTGGATAAGCTGCCATTGCCGCTTCTGAATGCCCTGGCATTTCGATCTCTGGTACTACGGTTATATTTCTTGCTTTGGCATAAGCCACAATTTCCTTTGCCTGTTCTTGGGTGTAATATCCTCCATAAGTCGATTTACTTCTATCGGCATTAAACTCTAACTCAGACCAGTTCCAAGATTTGCCCCAATCGTCAACGCGCCAAGCCGCTTGTTGGGTTAATTTAGGATATTTTTTAATTTCTAAACGCCATCCTGCACCATCTACTAAATGCCAGTGAAAAACATTCATTTTATAAGTTGCCAGCAAGTCGATGAATTCTTTTACTAACTCAGGAGCGAAAAAATGACGACTCACATCGAGCATCAATCCTCTCCACTGAAAACGAGGATAATCCTTTATATTCATGCACGGAATCTGTACCAAATCGTTCGTTCTTATGAAAGGCAAGGTTTGCAATAAGGATTGTACACCATAAAACAAGCCTTTAGAGGTGTTGGCTTTTACAAGAATTTCGTTCGGATTTACGGTAATCAAATACCCTTCATTTCCTATTTTTTTAATTTTTTCAATACTAAAAGCAATCCGTTTCCCTTTAGATGGATTTTCTTTTAAATCAAACCCCGAAATTCGTTTTACATATTCTGTAAAAAAATGCACTACTTTGGCTACTTCCTTATCTTTTTTATCACTTTTTACAACTGTTTTATTATCGATAACAAAACCGCCTTCTTTCATTTCTAAACTTACGGGTTGCGGTATGATATGAACTGCTTGCTGCGCCTGCAATAGCATAGAAAACAATAGCCCTACAAATAGAATTGTTTTTTTCATTTTTTATAATTTTTATTTACTTTATTCTTTTACAATGATTCTTTATTCCAAATACTATTTTTTTTGATAGACCCTTACATAGTCAATTATAAATTGCTGAGGCAATACACTATCATCAATTGGACCAGGCCAATTGGCTCCCATTGCTAGATTTATCAACAAATAAAATGGTTTTCGAAACGGATTATTATCTCCCATACCAGCAGCATCCGTAGCAAAACTGTGATATTTTTCATTATCTAAATAAATATCGATGGTTTGTTCGTTCCATTCGATAGCATAAACATGAAAATCAGCATCCAATTTTTCTCGAGTTGCCAAGCCTCCACTTGATTTATTTTCTTTTAAAATAGGGTCTTGAAAATGAATTGTACCGTAAATATCTTTAGGATGATTGCCAATAAACTCCATCACATCAATCTCACCGCATTTTGGCCAACCTAACTCTGTTCTGTTCGTGCCCATCATCCAAATAGCGGGCCACATCCCACCGCCATGCGGAAGTTTAGCTTTTACCTCAATCCGTCCATATTTCCAACCAACTTTGCCTAATGTATTAATACTTGCCGAAGTGTACGTTGCTATGGAATCATTGTTTTCTTTCCTTCCCGTAATGGTAAGCACCCCATGATTTACCCACACATTTTCCCTTTTGGCATTAGTATAATATTGTTGTTCCTCGTTTCTAATATAGCCCACTTCATACCCCCATTTTGAGGAATCAGGCAAACCTGTATAATTGAATTCTTCTCTCCAAACTAATTTTAGTTTTTCTTTTTTCTGAGCAATTAAAGAGGAAGACATCATTACTATAAAAGCAAAAGATAGTCGAATGAAAAAACTCTTGTTGATGCTATTATTTCGTATACATTTTTCTTTCATTTAACAAAAGATATTAAATTAAATATTTTTATCCATCAAAATTTGAGGATAGTTGTTACTGATATGAACAATCAACTCCCCAAACAACGTATTGGCCCAAGCAAACCATTTTCGAGTAAATTGTGTTGCATCATCTTTATGAAAAGATTCGTGCATAAAACCTGTATCGGCGTGGGTTTTAAGCAACATATTAAGACACTTTTTTATTTCCTTTTCATCCACGCTGGTAATGGCTCTCAATATAATACTCATGGGCCAAATTGTATCGACCCCTGTATGAGGGCCTCCTACACCTTCGCCAGCTTTTCCTTTGTAAAAGAATGGATTGTTATCTGACAAAACCACTTTTCGCGTATTCAAATACAAATTATCTTCTGGCGCAATGGCATTTAAATAAGGTAAAGACAATAACGATGGCACATTAGCGTCATCCATCATGTGAAAACTCCCATACCCGTTTACTTCGAAAGCAATTATTTTTCCGAATTTTGGATGCTTAATTATCCCATTCTCTTTCAGTCCTTTTTTTACCTGTTGCTGTAATTCTTTGGCTTTAGAAACCAAAATATCGTCCCGCATTTCTGGCAAAGAGAAGATTTCAATTAGGTACCCAAGCACCTCAATGGCAAACATATTACTTGGTATTAAATATCCAAATAAGGTGCTATCATCACTTGGTCTAAAGGTAGAAACAATCAGTCCGCAAGGTTTTACGGGATAGCCATAACCACTCAAAGAAACCCCATCAGTTGCCCATGAAGTAGTACGCTGAAAACTATAAGCCCCTTTATCATGCATTCGCTGTTGCTCTTTAAAAGTTTGTAGGACTAAAAGCATTGCCTCTTTCCAATCTTTATCAAACAAACTTATATCGCCAGTTTCCTTCCAATAACCGTGTGCCAATCGTATTGGATAGCACAAACTATCAATTTCCCATTTACGTTCATGAATTCCGGGTTTCATCTTGGTCAAATCATGCTTCCACTCGCTTTCCTTGGTAAAATCTTTGTAAAAAGCATTGGCATAAGGGTCAAGTAAAATGCATTTTGTTTGCCTATTGACAACTCCTTTTACCAATTCCTTTAGTTTCTCATCGCCGTTTATAAAAGGAAGATAAGGCCAAATTTGAGCCGTGCTATCCCGCAGCCACATCGCATCAATATCGCCAGTAATCACATAAGTATCTGGCTTCCCATCGATGATTTCAAAATCGACTGTGGTATCTAAAGTATTAGGAAAACAGTTTTCGAACAACCAAGCCAATTCAGGATTTGCGATTTGTTTTTTGATTCGGACAATCGCAGCTTCAATAGCTTTGCTTGTAAATTTCCTTTCGGATAATGGGGGGCGTTTGCTAACAAATTCATTCATTGAAAAAGCAAAAGTATCGCTTTGATAAGCAAAAACTTCCGACTGAAGTGCTAGCAATCCTACCGAAAAAATCCCTGTGTTTTTAATAAATTTTCTACGAGTTTGCATATAATTTTATTTTTTTTGAGCGGAATAAGAAAACTTATTAAATAAAGCTCTCCCTTCATTAGAATGATGATTTACAAAAAACACATTCAGCCCTTTTAGAGTATTAAACCGAGTATTAAGCAACACCATTTATTGTTAATTTAACGGCCTATCTTCTTTTTTAACGCCCCAAGTTGCTGAAGGTGTACTTCCCATATATAATTTCAATTCCCCTCCTTTTACAATCATATCATGAGTAATATACGATTTGGTGTAAGGCAAACCATTATATGCTACTCTTTGAATATAAATATTGGCATTACTATTGTCTACTGCTGTCAATGTAAATGAAGTATTTCCTTTATAATGTATGGTCGCCGTATTTACTAATGGACTTCCTAAAACATAAATCCCATTTGCTGGATTAACCGAGTAAAACCCCATAGCCGAAAAAACATACCAAGCTGACATTTGCCCCAAATCTTCATTTCCACAAAGTCCGTCGGGTTTAGTTGTGTAAAATGTATTTGCTATTTCTCGGATTAATCTTGCTGTTTTCCAAGGTTGTCCTACATACGAAAACAAGTAAGGAATATGGTGTCCTGGCTCGTTGCCTTGTGCATATTGTCCAATCAATCCACTAATATCTGGCGAAGCATCCGCTCCCACGACTGCTTCTTTGATTACGAATAAGGAATCTAGTTTTTCTGTAAATTTTTCATCTCCTCCAAATAGCTCTATCAATCCGTAAGGATTTTGCGGCACTAACCATGTGTATTGCCAAGCATTTCCTTCGACATAATCGTCTCTACGATGTGCAGAAGAAAGTGGGTTAAACGGCTCATGCCATTGCCCATTTTTCAGTTTTCCGCGCATAAATGTTGTTTCCTTATCAAAATAAAGTTGATACAAATTGGCTCTTTTTGTAAAATAATCATAATCTTCCATCTTGTTCATTTCCTTAGCCATTCGGGCAATACACCAATCATCAATGGCATATTCCAATGCATTGGCAACTGTTTCATGCAATGAATCAGCGGGAATGTATTGCAACTTTTGAACATAATCCATTCCGTTACGAGTTTGCATGGCTGTTTTCTTTATGGCTTCATAAGCAAGAGCGGTGTCATAGTTGCGATACCCTTTAAAATAAGCATCAACCACAACAGGAATAGAATGATTGGCATTCATGCAATCTGTTTCGTTTCCCATCAAATGCCAAACGGGCAATCGTCCTTGTTGCTGATAAATTGCTAAAAACGATTTGACGATGTCATTAATTTTATCGGGTTGGGTTATGGTAAACAAAGGGTGCAAAGCCCGATAAGTATCCCAAAGTGAAAAAGTAGTATAATTGGTAAAATTTGCTTTTTTATAGACCTTTTTATCCGTTCCTCTATAATCTCCATTAGCATCGCTAAAAATAGAAGGAGCAAACATGGTGTGATACATTGCCGTATAAAAAACCTTTTCTGTTTCTTTATCAGCCTTTATCTGGATTTTTTTTAATTCATTATTCCATTTTGTTTTAGCCTGCTGAACCGTTTTTATAAAATCCCAATGTGGAATTTCTGCCTTAATATTAATCAAAGCATTTTCAGAACTAACTGGAGAGAGTCCTACTTTTACAAATAGGTTTTTGCTTTTTTTTAGATTAAAATCCAATACCGCCTTCATTCGAACAGCTTCTCCCTCTGTTCCTTTTACAACCGAAGTGCTATCGTATAATGACATATTTTCAATGGGTTCTGAAAATTCAATAGCAAAATAAACCCGTTGATCATTTGCCCATCCCTTTGAAAAACGATACCCTGTAATGGTGGTTTTGGTCATTTTTTTTATACATGTTTTCATAGGCTTATCCCAACCTACGCCATCTGCAAGGTCAAGTAATATGTGAGCATCATCTGTTGAAGGAAACGAATATTTATGAAATCCCACCCTTTCAGAAGCCGTTAGCTCTGCCTTCACATTGTATTTATCAAGCAAAACACTATAATAACCTGGCTTACTTGTTTCATTTTTATGCGAAAAATAAGATCCATATCCTTGCTGCATATCTTCCTTTGTCCCTTTTGTCAGCGGTACTTTCCCCGTTAGAGGCAACAAAAGAATATCATTTAAATCGCCAATTCCTGTTCCACTCAAATGAGTATGCGTAAAGCCTACTATTGTATTACTGGCATAATTGTATCCGCTACACCAATCCCACCCTTCAAAAACATTGACTGGCCCTAACTGAACGGCTCCAAATGGCACATTAGCACCCACAAAAACATGACCATGACCTGCAGAGCCAATTAACGGATGGACTAATTGCGTGTAATCGATACTATTTTTAGTTTTTACCTGTGAGATTACCGGCAAAGAACTAAAAACTAAAAATCCAAAGAAGATTATTTTTCTAAATTTTACAATCATTGTTCTATATTAAATGAATTCTTTTTTATTGTTATTTATACCTCTGAAGCACATCATACAATGACGTGACGGTTACAATCGGGCGGGTTATTTTACCTTCAAATGAAATTACAGTTTCTTCACCTGCCTTCAAATCGATATAATTATCACTTAATTTTCCCTTATACCCTTTAATTTCCACATAAACATATTTAGCAAACTTTTTAGATGTTATGCTAATTTCATTTCCTTTTATTTTCCAAGTTATAGCAGGATTTTCTAATGACAAATCTTTAGGATGAGTAAGATCAATTGCTGGAACTTTATCCTCTCGATAGGCTTCTCTCATGGCATACCAAGCTGCTTTGGGCTGTCGATTATAATAATCTGTAACACTCCAACTTGCAACTGGCCAACAATCGTTGAGTTGCCAAACTACGGTTCCCATATTATAAGGAGCTTTGCTCCGGTGGATACCAATGATGTTTTTTAATGAATAATATTGCAAACATTGGGTAAGATAGGTATAATCGGCTACCCTCATCTTTTTAACTTTAGTAGAATCGATAAAATAGCGGTGCAAATAAGAGTTTAATTTATCGAATCCTTTCCCTGCTTTTTGATGCACTTTTAGAACATCGGAAAATAAAAAGCGGTCTTCTGGTTTAGTAAACTTTTCAACAGAAGCGTAATTTGGCATGGCTTGCATTCCGTATTCACTCACAAACCGACCTGTTTTTTTGTGAATGATTTCAATATCTTCGAGTGCCCACCAAGTTCCCCAATAATGACTATCGCCTTGTTTGAGACTCAAATCTTTTCCTCCAAAAAGAGGGGAACTACTGGTGTAAGGACGATTAGGATCGACTTCTTTGACCCACTTCGGAATACTATCTTGAAACAAACGAACATAATCTTTCCAAAGACGGGTAGAATCTTGCTTAGAAATCTTGAACGATTTAATCCAACCCCATTCTTTAAATCCGACTTCACTTTCGTTATTTCCACACCACAAAACAATACTCGGATGATGGCGCAAACGCTTCACTTGGTATTGCACTTCTTCTTTTACATTGTCAAAAAAGGCTTTATCACCAGGAATCATCGTTCCTGCAAACATAAAATCCTGCCAAACATTAATTCCGTATTTATCGCATAAATCATAAAAATAATCATCCTCATAAATTCCGCCACCCCAAACACGTAACATATTCATATTAGCGTCTTTCGCCATTTTTATGACTTTTTCATACTCCTTTTTAGTAACTCTCGAAAGAAAAGCATCTGATGGAATGTAATTGGCACCCTTCATGTATACTGGTTTCCCATCAAGTTTAAAATAAAATGATTTTCCTAAACTGTCTGGTTGTTGCACCAATTCGATTTTCCGATTCAAAACATAGGGTTTCTCTGCGGGCTTCTCATCATAAGATTCCAATCGTGCTGCTTTCCAAACTCCGCAAGTAGTAAATTTTGGTCCCCAATCCCAACCAAAATGATATTGCGCTTTGCGAACATAAGCGCGTGGGTTATCCGGAATTACAAAAGGTAAATCTTTCTTGGCGAGTGAATCGACAACGTTTTGTGCCGACTGAAATACAATTACCAAATTATTATTTCCTGGTTTTAATATTTTTTTTACGTCTACTTTCCATTGGCGAAACATATTATCCGCTTTTAGAACCAACTGATTATTGAGATAAACTGTGGCATAAGTATCCAGTCCGTCAAAAACTAATTCATTATGTACTCGTTTTAGCGTGGCTGGCATGACAGAAAAAGAAGTTTTGTACTCCCAATTCTTTTTTTCAATCCATTGCATTTTTTTCTCGTTATCACGATAAAAAGGATCAGGGATTAGTTTGTTATTCAGTAAATCAGTATGCACTTCTCCAGGCACAGTAGCGTTATTCCACTTCGCTGTTCCTTGCTGACGAAATTGCCAATTATCCTTTAAAACAATAATTCTTTCCTGAGCATTAAGTGTTAGAGACCAATTTGTTAAACAAACAATAATAAACCAATAAAAATATTTTTTGTGTTTCATTGCAATTGAGTTTCAACTTTATATATAGACTTTATTCTTTAACAGATAAAAAAATAATCAATAAACTAAACCACTATGGACTTGAAGTCAATAGGTTTGATTGGCGGGCTAAAAGCCTGCGTAGTTGTAATACTTATAAGTTTACCACGAATTACACAAATTGGCACGAATTAATTTGCGTAATTTGCGGTCGAATTTTTAGAAGCGAAATGCACTAAAAGGGTATCGTTTTAAACTATTTTTAAGACCAATAAATAAGGCAGTTCAAGTTGAACTGCCTTTTAAATTAATCGTTATTTACTTTCTTTAAAATAATTAGCTCCCCACATACCGTAACGTTTTTTCATCGTTTCGATTTTAGTTTGAAATGCTGGCCAGTTTTTAGCCGTTTTAGAAGACCACAACACTTCGCTCAAAGCACTTAAACGCGGAAAAATCATATACTCTACTTTGGCTGGATTAGCCATATATTCTGTCCACACATTTCCTTGGGCGCCTAAAACATATTTTGCCTGTTGCTCATTTAACTCCTTTGGGATTGGCTCATATCCATATACCGTTTCTAAAGGCAAAAATCCTCCAATGGTTACTTCTTTTTCATTCTTAGTTTGAGAATGATCTAGATAAACATGGCTTCCGGGTGTCATGATTACTTGATGATTTTCCTTGGCAGCGGCTATTCCACCTTCCTCACCTCTCCAACTCATTACCAAGGCGTTGGGTGCCAAACCGCCTTCTAGTATTTCGTCCCAGCCTATTAGTGTTTTGCCCTTACTATTGATGTATTTTTCCATGCGTTGAATAAAATAGCTTTGAAGTCCGTGTTCGTCTTTCAATCCTTTTTCTTTAATCAATTGTTGGCAAAATTCACTTCTTTTCCAAGCATCTTTAGGGCATTCGTCTCCTCCTATATGAATATATTTTGAAGGAAATAAGGTTACAACTTCATCTATAACGTCTTGTAAAAACTTAAATGTATTTTCATTTGGCACAAACACATCTGTGTGCACACCCCAAGTTTCTTGAACTAATTTTACTTTTTGTCCGCTAGCTAATTCCTGTTTGCTTTTTTCAGAAATCATACTCTCAGGAATATTTGTTTTTTCGTTGGGAAAACAACTTAATTCTGGATAAGCGGCTATAGCAGCCCCACTATGCCCAGGCATTTCTATTTCTGGAATAACTGTAATAAAACGATCCGAAGCATATTTTACGATGTCTTTTACTTGTTCTTGGGTGTAAAACCCTTGGTCGACTGTATTATCACTTCCTTTTCCTGGATATGACCCAATAATGGCTCCATTTCGTTTGGATCCTATTTCGGTCAATTTAGGGTATTTTTTTATTTCGATTCGCCATCCTTGGTCTTCAGTTAAATGCCAATGAAAATAATTCAACTTGTGTAAGGCTAGATAATCAATATACTTTTTCACAAAGGCAACCGAAAAAAAATGGCGTCCTACATCGAGCATCGCTCCTCGATACACAAACCGAGGGGTATCAGTTACTTCGACTGCCGCTATTTTCAGAGCGTTTCCTTTTTCAACAGGCAATAATTGAATTAGAGTTTGTACTCCATAAAAAGTACCTTGGCTCGATTTTCCTACAATAGTAACTCCTTGAGTATCGGACTTCAAAGAATATCCTTCGCTTGCCAGTCCGCTCGTATTTTTGAGACTTACTAATTGAATACTATTCTTGGTTGCTTTGGAAACGATGGGCAACTGAAAACCGTAGTAATCAGATAAATATTTATTTAAAAAAGCTGCCGAATTCGCGTCGCTTTTGTTGCTAACAACTAAATTAGTTCGAGGACTAATGACAAAACTTCCCGATTTAGTAACCACCTGATTGGGCTGTGGAATGATGCTTACTTCCTGCCCAAATGCCACAACACCAAATAACAACAGTGCCTTAAAAAAAGATTTAATCATGATTTATTTTTTTTAGTTAATATTTTCTTTTATTGCAACCCTCCTTGTCCTGTATACAATTTTATAGGCTTGTCTAACTTTAATTTCAGAACCGTCACATATTTATCAAGAGCTTCTTCTGGTAAATTGATATAAACCAATCCGGGAACTGGACTCCATGAAATTTTACCAACAACTTTGTGTGCTAATTTTGTGCCATTTCCTAAAACCGTAATCTCTTGAATTTTACAATCTAACCCTTTAAGCATTAATGCCCCCGAAGATTTTCCATGAACAAATAAATAAAGCGTTTCGGAATCTTTGGATAAAGTAGTTGGCCCATAAAAGTGCCCTTGCGGAATTCCTCCCATGGAATTAAATATTGCTTCTCCATTTCTTTTATTCCACGCACCCAATTCCTTCAGCACGTTGACTTCTTCTTCAGGGATGGTTCCATCTTCTTTTGGTCCAATATCTAAAAGTAAATTTCCTCCATTAGATACAGCATCAACAAATATAGTAATAATTTCATAAGGTGTTTTCCAATTGTGATCTTTAGGCTGATAGCCCCAATTATCATTAATAGTCATACACAATTCCCACCAATTAAATGCAGGTCGACTTACTGGAAAATTTTGCTCCGGAGTAGCATAATCGCCATATCCTTGAAGACGTCCATTAATGATGGAAGATGGATTTTTAGACAGGATTATTTGACGTGTTTTCTCCGATTCCCACTCTTCAGCACTATGCTCCCAATCGCCATCAAACCACCACAAATCAGGATTAAATTTCTCACTAATTTCCTTTATCTGACCTTGAAAGAAAGCTCTAAATTTATTCCAGCGTTGGTAATCATTCTTGATAACGTATCGAGAACTGTCTTTTAAAAATCCTGGATAATCTTTATTTGACCAATCGATTAAGGAGAAATAAGCCCCACATTTGATGTTTCTTTTTCGCAGTTCTTCAAAGAAAGGTTTTACCATATCGCTCTTGGCTGGTGCTGCTTTTACAATACTCAAGTTGTTCATTTTGGTATCGTATGTAGCGACTCCGTCATGATGCTTGGTTGTAATTACAGCATATTTTGCACCACTTTCTTGAATCAAATCAGCCCATTGAGCAGGATTATACTTCTTGAGTGTAAACCCTTTTAACTGTTTCATATAGTCGGCATGACTGATTGTTTTATTGTGAAAACTCCATGACTCTCCAATTCCATTTACGGCATAAATACCTGTATGAATAAAGATTCCCAACTTGGCATCGGCAAACCATTGCATCTTTTCTTTTATATCTTTTGCCTCAATTTTAGTTTGTGCAAAACCAAAAAAAGATACTCCATTAAAAAGAGCGAACAATATTATTTTTTTCATCTATTTAATAGTGTTTTATGTCAACAAAATAGTGCTTTTCAATTTTACTAACCCTATTAAAAAGACTATTCCAATATTGAAATAGTCTTTTTGAAATCGAAAGATATACTATCTAGTCATTCCTTAAAAACTCACTTTTTGAGTTTTTAGATTTTTTATCAAAAACACATTTGCAAAAATATGCATTAAAAATTCGAGACAAAGAATAAATTGTGCTTTGATATGGTTAAACCTCATTTTTAGATTGTAACCAATACCTGCTAAAAGTGCATTATTAATATCTCCAGCCACGCCTTTGAGGAAATTTAATCCTAAAGCGTGGTTTCTTTTTAAATGGGATATTGTTGGTTCTATTGCCGCTCTGGCTCTAAATCTTTTTCGGGCAACGTCTTGTTTGTATCTTGATTTTTCTTTTGTGTTTTTTGGGATTACTATTTGTGTATTTTCAACTTGTGTGACACCTCTAAATCCTCTGTCTGTACTTGCTATTGTTGGTCTTGTACCTCCAATTTGCTCTCTAACTCGCTGGCTTTGTGCTAATGATTCTTCTAAGGTTTTGCTATCGTGAGGATTGCCTGAAAATCGTTTTATTGAGGTAATGACTCCTGTTTTTCGACCTCTTGTTACCGCTACTTTTGTTCCAAATTCATACGCTTTATGAGCTTTCCCTTTTGCTATACAGGCTGTTTGAGGTTCGTGTAAACTGTATATTTTTTCCTTGCTGTTTCTTTCCTGAGTGAGTACTTTTTTGTAATTGCTAAATTCTGTTTCGTATTGTTTTAAAATTTCTTCAGGCAACTTGCGTTCCAATTCTCGAACGACTCGCTTACCAATGGTTCGCAACTTTTTTCGCGCCATTATAGCTTTCTTTTTTCGTTTGGGATGATGTCCAAAATAAGCATCCCGAAGATGTTGTTTGGCTACCCTTTTATAAGTTTGTCTTTGTTTAACTCCTTCTTTTTCAGCTATTTTTGTACAATTGTCAATTACCTTTTTAGCTAATTTGGCATCGGTTGGAAAAGTAATATTTTTTTCTTGAACAGTGGTGTCAATCTGAACTTCCTTTTCATTTTTCGCCTCTGGATGCAAGGCTACTGTTTGACTTAAAATAAATTCTAATCCTTTCTCTTTCAGTCTCTTTCTAAAATGAACAAACTCACTCGGGTCAAAAGGTTGCTTGTTTTGAAAAAAATATTCTCCTGTAAAATATTGCCAATAAGGGTTTTCTATCCAACGTTCAACTACAGATTCATCACTCTCTTTAAACATCTCTTTTAACAGCAGTAAACCTGCTATTTTTCTAATCGGAATAGAGGGTCTTCCTTGCTCTGAATATAGGTTTTGGAACTCAAACTCCATTTTTGACCAATCAAGCTCCCCTGCGAGTTTTACCAAAGGATGCTCAAGGTTTATAAGATCTGTCAGCCTAGTCTGAAATAAATTTTGCTGAAAATTCGGTTTTATTTTACCTAACATATTGCCACTTTTTTATACCTAAATATACACTTTTTGGTAATTCAACTTAGTGTTTTTAAGTTGTTTTTATATACAAGTTATTAACAATCAATCTGTTGTGTCATATTTAAGGATTGACTATCTATTTTTAAAATAGTAGTCTAATCTTATCTTTATTTAATCATTTATTGTCTTCAAAAAAGATTAAAATAGAGGTTCACAATACATTATATATTAAGCAAAGATTACAAATACTATCTTCTCTCTTATTATAAATTATTCCACTTTCACAGCCACCTGTCCTGAAGTTAATCCTTCACTTTCCGCTTTAACCGTAAACGAACCTTTTTGTCCTTTTTTAGCTTTTACAATAACCAAGACCAATCCATTAAACGCTTGACGTTCGTGACTTTGAAAAGGCACAAAACTAGTAGCATCCCCGTTGTCGGTCGCTACAATTTCTCCAGCTCCTAATACAGAAAATTTAATCAATGGATTTGTTCTCGGAACTATCAAACCCTCTTTATCACTCACTTGTACGGTAACAAAAGCCAAATCACTTCCATCTGCCAAGATTACAGAACGATCTACTGAAAGAGACAATTTCGCTGCTTCTTCAGTTGTTTTAACTTCATCCGTAGCCCATTGCTTTCCGTTTTTATAACAAATTACCTTCAATGTTCCAGGTGTATATATAACATCATCCCAAACCAAACGGAAATCCTTACCAGCAGTCATTTTTTTTTCTTCCCAAACTTTTTCCGTTCAAAAACAATTCGCCTTCATCGCCTGAAGTATACACATGTACTGGAGTTACCAATCCTATTCTTTCGCTCCAATTCCAATGCGGAAAAATATGAGCTACTGGCATTTCCGGCTTCCAATTCGATTGATAACTATAAAAACGATCTTTTTTAAATCCAGCTAAATCTATAATCCCAAAATAACTGCTTCTGGATGGTGGATTGGATTTTTTAAGTTCTTCCAATTTTTTTTCTAACTCCGCTTTTTTAGAAGGGTCAGATCGAAAATTAAGCAAATTAGTCTCATCCGAATTATACGGAGTAGGCTCTCCTAAATAATCAAAACCAGTCCAAACATATTCCCCTAATAAATGCGGAAATTTAGCATTCGTACGAAATTGTTCGTCTGGCGTACAGCCCCAATCTGGATGAGCATAATCATAAGATGATATTTGCCAGTTTTGATATTCTTTACCAAAAAAGTATTCCCCGCGTGAGCTTACACAAGAAGAGGTTTCACTTCCTAAAGTAGGCATATTTGCATAACGAGGATCCGCATCCCATTTAGGTTGTTGATTGAAAAAATAATTCACTCCCATAACATCCATCGCCACAGGAGAACCTACGTTACGACTATTGTCTGGATCGTTATAACCATTAGAAACGGGTCTTGTTGGGTCTTCTCTACGAACAATCTCTGCCAATTCCTTTGTCAATGGCACATTTTGCTGATCTGGTACTTCATTACCAACAGACCAAATAAATACTGAAGGATGATTGCGATCTCTATGAACCAATGCTTTCAAATCCTTCGCATGCCATTCATCAAAAATTATATTATAGTCATTTTTTTTCTTCCCTATTTTCCAAGTATCAAAAGCCTCATCCCAAACTAAGAAACCCATTTTATCGGCTAACTCTAATAACTCTGGAGCAGGTGGATTATGTGAAGTCCGCAAAGAATTACATCCCATTTCTTGCAACATTTTCAGCTGTCTTTTCAATGCACTAGCATTGATGGCCGCACCAAGTGCCCCTAAATCATGATGATTACAAGTTCCTTTAATTTGAACTTTTTTGCCATTCAACAAAAATCCCTTTTTTGCCGAAAACTCAATAGTACGGATTCCAAAAGGCGTATTGTAACTATCCACAATTTTTCCATCAATACTAATGCTCGTTTGTGCTACATAACGATTTGGACTTTTAACATCCCAACGCTTCGGGGTACTAATTGTAGCTTCTGAAGTTGTTACAACACTAACACCTGAATTAACCTCAACTAAGGATTCTTTTGTAGTTGCTACTTTCAACTTGAATTTGTTATTTGCATCCAATTCAAACAAAGTAGTACGTACCGTAGCTTTGACTTTTTGACTGCTTGCATTATCAACGGTAACCGCCAATTTTACCAAGGCACTTTTATCTGATATTTTTGGAGTTGTAACATAAGTTCCCCAATGTCCCACGTGTACTGGACTAGTTTTTACCAGCCATACATGGCGATAAATCCCTCCTCCAGGATACCAACGAGAATCCCAATTTTCAGTATCTAAACGAACAGCCAAAGTATTTTTCTGCCCAGGTTTGATATATGGTGTTAAATCCATTCGGAAAGAATTATAACCATAAGGCCATGTCCCCACATATTTTCCGTTGAGCCAAATTTTAGCATACGCCATGGCGCCATCAAAATCAACAAAAATTTGCTTTCCTGCATCAGCTACCGGAACAATAAAATGTTTGCGATACCAACCAATTCCTTTCCATGGTAATTTGCCTGTTTCTCCCGTTAGTTCACTACGAAATGGCCCATCAATAGCCCAATCATGTGGCAGATTTAATTGTTGCCAAGTGCTATCATCTAACCCAAGTGATTCTAAATCCTTAGGCTCTTCTGTTCGTGTGCCATCGGGTTGAAATCCATAGCGAGAAAACAACCAGCCCTCGTCAAACGAATGTGTGTTTACTGACCCCATTCTTACGATGGGTTTGTTTTGCGAAAATAATGGTGTAATCATCATTATGTTTATCGCAAAAATGACAATTACATGAACAGAAAAATTTGATTTAGTCGATTGCATTTTATCCTTCAAAGTTAAGAGTTATTAAAAATCATTTAGTGTATTACTAATTTGTTGCTACAATAATAACTAAAACTTTGGAAATTTTATAAATATTTTTTTTTTAATATTCCCATCTTACAAACGCTTCCATCGCTGCATAATGCGACAATCCTAATTCATGATACAAATCGGCTGTTTCTTTATTTCTATCTTCGGCTCTTTGCCAAAACTCTCTGCTATCAGCTCCTTGAAACACGACGCCATCTTTTTGTGATTGATGTTTAAATATTCCTTTTCGTTTCTCTAACACTTGATCAGGTCCCATTGGCACCGCCATTTCAATTTCATCAATTCCCCATTCTTGCCAAGCTCCTCTATACAACCAAACCCAGCAATCGTTCATAAATTCTTTAGGCTTTAAGCGTTTTACAGCTTCGAAAATAGCATCTAGACACACCTTATGGGTACCATGTGGATCAGCTAAATCTCCTGCAGCATAAATTTGATGAGGCTTTATTTTTTCTATAAGATCCATTGTGATTTTAATATCCTCTTCTCCTATTGGGTTTTTCTCAATAGTCCCTGTTTCGTAAAACGGAAGTTCCATAAAGTGAATTTGCTCATCTGGAATACCAACATAATAGCTTGTTGATCTCGCCTCTCCTTTTCGTATCAATCCCTTAATATATCTAACTTCGGCTATGTCAACCTCGCTTGCTTTTTTATTTTTAAGGAAGGCTAAGGCTTTTTTATAAATATTTTCTGCCTCAAGGCTTTTGATGCCAAATTTATCATTATAATCACATACAAAACTTGCAAATCGCAAGGCTTCATCATCGGCTACAGCAATGTTTCCTGATGTTTGATAGCCAACGTGTACTTCGTGCCCTTGTTCATGCAATCGCTTAAATGTACCTCCCATGCTAATAATATCATCATCTGGATGTGGACTAAAAATAAGAACGCGTTTTTTTGCAGGCTCTGCTCTCTCTGGTCGCTTGCTATCGTCGGCATTAGGCTTTCCTCCTGGCCATCCTGTAATTGTATTTTGTAATTTATTGAATATTTTAATATTAATATCATAAGCGGGTCCTGAATCGGCTAATAAATCGCTCATTCCATTTTCTATATAATCCGCATCAGTCAACATTAAAATTGGTTTCTTTAAATGAAGAGCCAGTCCTAAAGTTGCTTTTCGTATAAGTTTATCTGTCCAAACAATTTTTTCGACTAACCAAGGGGTATTGATTCGGGTTAGTTTAGAGGCCGATTCTTTATCTAAAACAAAGGTGGCGTTTTTATGTTCTTGCAAAAAGGATGCAGGAACTAAATTCGTTACTGGTCCTTCTGTTGACGCTTTTATAATACTTGCTTTCCCTTCGCCCCACGCCATAAGAATAACCCTTTTGGCTTCCATAATCTTTTTAACACCTAATGTAATCGCTGTTCTAGGCGTGTTATCCAAGCCGGAAAAATCACTACTTGCGGCCACTCTGGTAATATGATCTAAAGCTACTAATCGTGTTTTAGAGTTTTGTAATGACCCTGATTCATTAAATCCTATATGACCATTGCCTCCAATACCTAGTATTTGCAAATCTATTCCTCCCAAAGCTTCTATCTTTGCTTCATAAGCAGCACAATAATTTGCTATATCTTCTTTTGACAATGTTCCGTCAGGAATATGAATGTTTTCTGGTAAAATATCGACTTGATTAAACAATAATTCGTTCATAAAACGCACATAGCTATTTATAGAATCCTGGGCCATAGGGTAATATTCATCTAAGTTAAATGATACTACATTTTTAAAACTCAAGCCTTCCTCTTTGTGCAAACGAACTAATTCTGAATACAATCCTTTTGGAGTAGAACCTGTTGCCAATCCCAATATACAAGACTGCTTTTGAGCTTGCTTAACTCGTATAAGATCTGCAATTTCTTTGGCGACTGCTTTGGATGCTTCTACTGAATTCTCATAAACTACAGTTCCTATATTTTCGAACCTTTTTTCAAAACCTGTGGCTTTGTCTATACTACTACTTAACATGTTATTACTTTTATTGTTTTTATACTATACTTAATTATTTAACGCGCTATTTTCTTGACCAACTTTTATAATTATGCCCTTTGACAGCAAAAAACAAAATCATCGCATAACATGGAATTAAAATCCAATAGCTACTTGTTGCTGCTGTTGCCAAGGCTTCGGATTCTCTTATACCACTAGCCATAAGCTCGTGTTTATTAGCATCGACCATTCTACCGTATAAAGGCGGAATAACTGCTCCTCCTGAGATTGCCATAATCAATAAAGCTGATGCCGTTTTAGTGAATTTCCCCAAACCTTCTAATGTTAAAGGCCATATTGCTGGCCAAACCAATGCATTGGCAATACCTAATGAGGCTACAAACAAAATAGAAGTAAAGCCTGAGGTTACTAATATACATACACTAAAAATGATTCCTAATACTGCACTAATTTTAAGTGCAGTTCCCTGTTTTATATATTTAGGAATTAAAAAAACTCCCATAGCATAAGTGCAAACCATGGCCAGCAAAGTTAAGGTTGTAAAAAATTTAGCATCGGCTGCTGGAAAACCTAACGAAATACCATAAGCAATAATCGTATCTCCCGCTATAACCTCTGCTCCAACATAAACAAACAGCGTTAATACGCCCAACCACAAATGCGGGAATTGAAAAATGCTAGTTTTTGTCACAGCACCTTCTTTTACTTCTTCTGCTTCGGCTGCTTCTACATGAGGCAATGGTGCTTTTCTAATTAACAATCCTAAAAGCAATAATACCGTGGCCATAATCAAATAAGGCATAAAAACACTATCGGCCATAGTATTCAATAAAACCGATTTTTCGGCTGCAGTAGCACTTCCTAACTTTGCTTTGACTTCATCTATTCCAGATAATAATAAGGCTCCAAAAATCAAAGATCCTAGAGCTCCTGCTGTTTTATTGGCTATTCCCATAATAGCAATCCGCTTTGCCCCACTTTCAATTGGCCCTAAAATAGTAATGTAGGGATTGGCTGCTGTTTGCAACAAAGTCATTCCTATTCCTTGAATAAAAATACCTGCTAAAAACACCCAATACGTTCTTGCTTCGGCCGCTGGAATAAACACTAAGGCTCCAATTGCCATTATGATTAATCCTAAAGACATTCCCTTTCTATATCCTATCTTGTTTAAAATATACGAGGCAGGCAATGCCATTACTACAAAAGAAATATACGAGGCAGACGCCACCAAGTAAGATTGCGCATCGGTCAATTCGTTAATAGTTTTCATAAATGGAATAAGCGCTCCATTAATCCAGGTAACAAACCCAAATATAAAAAACAAACTTGCAATAATTATTATCGGAACTAAATTACTTTTTGATTCAACACTATTCTCCATATTTGTTGCGGTTTTTAAATTATATTTATTTGTTAATTAGTCATTCCTTAAAAACTCACTTTTTGAGTTTTTAGATTTTTTATCAAAAACACATTTGCAAAAATATGCATTAAAAATTCGAGACAAAGAATAAATTGTGCTTTGATATGGTTAAACCTCATTTTTAGATTGTAACCAATACCTGCTAAAAGTGCATTATTAATATCTCCAGCCACGCCTTTGAGGAAATTTAATCCTAAAGCGTGGTTTCTTTTTAAATGGGATATTGTTGGTTCTATTGCCGCTCTGGCTCTAAATCTTTTTCGGGCAACGTCTTGTTTGTATCTTGATTTTTCTTTTGTGTTTTTTGGGATTACTATTTGTGTATTTTCAACTTGTGTGACACCTCTAAATCCTCTGTCTGTACTTGCTATTGTTGGTCTTGTACCTCCAATTTGCTCTCTAACTCGCTGGCTTTGTGCTAATGATTCTTCTAAGGTTTTGCTATCGTGAGGATTGCCTGAAAATCGTTTTATTGAGGTAATGACTCCTGTTTTTCGACCTCTTGTTACCGCTACTTTTGTTCCAAATTCATACGCTTTATGAGCTTTCCCTTTTGCTATACAGGCTGTTTGAGGTTCGTGTAAACTGTATATTTTTTCCTTGCTGTTTCTTTCCTGAGTGAGTACTTTTTGTAATTGCTAAATTCTGTTTCGTATTGTTTTAAAATTTCTTCAGGCAACTTGCGTTCCAATTCTCGAACGACTCGCTTACCAATGGTTCGCAACTTTTTTCGCGCCATTATAGCTTTCTTTTTTCGTTTGGGATGATGTCCAAAATAAGCATCCCGAAGATGTTGTTTGGCTACCCTTTTATAAGTTTGTCTTTGTTTAACTCCTTCTTTTTCAGCTATTTTTGTACAATTGTCAATTACCTTTTTAGCTAATTTGGCATCGGTTGGAAAAGTAATATTTTTTTCTTGAACAGTGGTGTCAATCTGAACTTCCTTTTCATTTTTCGCCTCTGGATGCAAGGCTACTGTTTGACTTAAAATAAATTCTAATCCTTTCTCTTTCAGTCTCTTTCTAAAATGAACAAACTCACTCGGGTCAAAAGGTTGCTTGTTTTGAAAAAAATATTCTCCTGTAAAATATTGCCAATAAGGGTTTTCTATCCAACGTTCAACTACAGATTCATCACTCTCTTTAAACATCTCTTTTAACAGCAGTAAACCTGCTATTTTTCTAATCGGAATAGAGGGTCTTCCTTGCTCTGAATATAGGTTTTGGAACTCAAACTCCATTTTTGACCAATCAAGCTCCCCTGCGAGTTTTACCAAAGGATGCTCAAGGTTTATAAGATCTGTCAGCCTAGTCTGAAATAAATTTTGCTGAAAATTCGGTTTTATTTTACCTAACATATTGCCACTTTTTTATACCTAAATATACACTTTTTGGCAATTCAACTTAGTGTTTTTAAGTTGTTTTTATATACAAGTTATTAACAATCAATCTGTTGTGTCATATTTAAGGATTGACTAATTAGTTAATGATTATGGCAAATTCTATGTTTTTGTTTAAGTTTTTATCTATAAAATACTGATATTTAGACTGATTTAGATGGAATAATCAGTCTTTCTTAAATTCTACTAATCCAGTAAATATAGCACTTTTTCATTCACTTAAACAGCTATTCTTTCTGAAAAACTTTCAATTAATTTGAATTGGTTTTTTGCCCGATCAAAATTATGTTCTGGATATTTTGTTTTATAATAAATATCCCCATTTAGATAATCCGTCAAAAAACGCAAGGCCATTATAAATATCATCGTTTTTGCAGCCAAAGGAAGGTATTTTAATTCTAATGGAGACAAAAAAGGACTCATCTTTTTAAGAAATCCTTCAGTATAAGCTTTGTAATATTCGGCATTAAATGCTACTAAATCCAAGTTGGTTTCATCCTCTGCGGCTGTATTACAAATAGTTCGTATCGCATCGCCAAAATCATAATGCACAATTCCCGGCATGACTGTGTCTGTATCAATGACGCAAAGTCCTTTGTTTTTTGTATTAAAAAGAATATTAGCTATTTTAGTATCGTTATGAGTTACACGCATTTTTATTGCTCCAGATTCTTTTAAACCTTGAATAATATGCATCTCTTCTTTCAGGTTTTCGACTAAGGCAATCTGCTCTTTTGCCTTGATTAATCGCTCTTTCGAAGCTATTTTCAAGGCATCTTCAAACTGTTTATAGCGAAATGACATATCATGAAACTTCGGAATAACTTCAATCAATTTTGACGCATCAAAATCACTTGTAAGCGTTAAAAACTTTCCTAGCAATCTTCCTCCTTCATAGGCTATTTTTAAATCATTAACCGTTTCAAAAGTAACACTATCATCAATAAAATACATCAAATTCCAATAATTACCTTCTTCATCCTTATAATAAGATGCTCCTGTATTGGTTTTTATAAAAGTTAATACACGTCGCTTTCGTTTTTTCTTTGATAAGTCTTTTAATTTTTCTTTAATATGACGGCTTACAGCAACTTTATTTTCGATAAGTCCCGGCACATCTTTAAAAACACCGTGATTAATGCGTTGCAACACGAAAAATGGTTTTTTCTTCGTTTTTATAAAATAAGTGTCATTAATATGACCTGAAGCCAATTCTCTATACGAATCAAACTCGCCTTTATGTATAAATTTATTAAAAATAAATTCTAGTTTTTGTTCTAACATCTTACCAAAGATTTCGTGGATATACATTCTGTTTTTTTAACTCTCCTATTGCCTTTTGTACAATTTCTTTATCTTCTATATAAGTAACGCCAAACCATTTAGCATCAGATTTTAATACTTCGACCGTTGCAATTCCAGATTTTAATATTTCATTCACAACTGATGTAATATAAAATTCGGCTTTTATATTTTCTTTATTTTCCTCAAGAAATTCCTCAAATAGTTTTTCGCCAAATTCAAAACATTTTGGTGTAAACCCCCAAAAATTCATCGACACAATGATATTTCCATCTATTGGAATAAATTTTCCGCTATCGTCTTTTCGCATTAATTTACCATCTGTTTTTTCGATATGAGTCCGTTCAGTAACATCTGTCAAATATCCCTTTTCATCAACTTGACATTCTCCTCTAGAAACAAATCCATGATCAGATACTGTATTTTTCAACAAATAAGCCATGGTATTAAAATCATACGATTCCTTGTTTTTTTCTGTCAACGATTTTGCCATTACCTCAAAAGCTTCCTTCCCGTAAAAATCATCCGCATTGATAATAGCGAAGTTCTCTTTAACAGCCTCTTTAGCCATCAAAAGTGCATGACCTGTACCCCATGGTTTTGTTCTCTCGGGATTAATGTATTTTTCAGGAACATTTTCTAGCTCTTGATACACATAATCCACCTCGGCTTTTCCTTCTAGTTTTTTATTAAAAATTTCTTTAAACTCCTTTTCAAAACTCTTGCGGATTATAAATACAAATTTTCCAAAACCCGCTTGAAGCGCATCATAAATAGAAAAATCAATAATTGTATCACCCTCTGGTGTAAAGGCATCCATTTGCTTCAAACCTCCATAGCGACTCCCCATACCGGCTGCTAAAATTACGAGTGTTGGTTTTACCATTTTCATTTTTAATATAAATTAAAGCTGTATAATTAAATAGAAATCTATCATTTTTTTTCAAAAATAAGTAAAATATTTTTAAAAATGTGTTCGAACACAAAAATAAATACAAACTCTTAAATTACTTTCATATATTTGTTGGTATGATAAAAAAATACACCATACGCGACATCGCCGAGTTAGCAGGAGTCTCTAAAGGAACGGTTGACAGAGTTATTCACAAACGCGGTAAAGTATCTCAAAAAGCATACGAAAAAATAACTAAATTACTTGAAGATATTGATTATCAGCCAAATATCATGGCTAGAAATCTAAAAAATAACAATGTTTACACCATTTGCGTATTGATGCCCAATCCCGAAATAGATCCGTATTGGAAACCTTGTACTGACGGAATAAAAAATGCTATTCGTGAATTAAAAGCCTTCGGCACACATATTAATACCGTATTATTTGACCCCAATAGTACTAAATCGTTTTTAGACTCGAATGAAACAATCTTAGGCATGTCGCCTGATGCTATCGTATTAGTTCCTTTATTTAAAAAAGAATCATTGCTTGTCCTAGAAAAATACAACGAATTAGGCATTATAGTATCGACCTTCAACAATCATATTGATTCTTCAACCATTACTAATTTTGTTGGGCAGGATTTATATCAAAGCGGAAGAGTGGCTGCCAAATTAATGGACAACATAAAAAAAACAGATGGAGATCTTGCGATTGTTCATATTGATGAGAAATACAAAAACGCCATCCACATGCAAGAAAAAGAAAGAGGTTTTAGAAGTTATTTTAGCGAGTCTTCCTCCTTTGTAAACAATATTATAACCTATAAATTAAAGCAACCCGAATCTGAAATACAATTAAGCTCCTTTTTAAACAAACATGAAAATCTGACTGGTATTTTTGTCACAACTTCAAAAATATATCAAATTGCTGCAATCATTAAAAAGAAATCATATTCAAATATTTCTATCATTGGCTACGACTTATTGCATGAAAACGTGGCTTATTTAAAAGATGGAACTATTGCTTTTTTAATCCATCAAAATCCTAAACAACAAGCCTATCTTGGTTTAAAACTACTGGCCGAGCACTTACTTTTTGATAAAGAAATTCCCAATCAAATACTTTTACCAATAGACATCATAAATTCAGAAAATGTAAAACCATTTATGGAAAATTAAAAGTCTTCTAATTTCAACACTCCAAAAGAAGATTCTATGTGAAAATTTGGTGTTTCCGTAGCTGGATTTACCCAAGTAATCCAAGTAGGTTCGTAGGTTTCATTTTCCTGTTTATTGTATTTTGCTCTGTAAATTCCGGCTTCTATTTCCCCTGATTTTATCAAACCAAATTGATTAAGGGAACGAATACTAATCGCTCCCTCAACAACAAAACCCGTTTTACCAATAGATGATTTAACCTCAATATCTTCAGCAGGCCAATTCCAACTAAAATCAAATTGCTTATTCGGACGAGCCTTAAAATCCATAATTCTAGGCGTTGGGTCTATTTCTAAACAATAATAAGGATCTAGATTCCTATCAGTTCTAAAAAATAATTCGACCCTATCAGAATTGTTAATACTGGCAATTGTATCATCCGTAGTATCAATATAGATTGCTGAATCTTCAACTTTAAAAATAAAAAATAAAAATTCTGTATCCCAAAGAGCCCTAAAGCTTATCTTTTTCACTTTTTCTGAATTCCATGGAGAACTAAAATCCACTAATTCATTTGCAGTATTCCACAAAATATTTCTTTCTTCTTCCTCAATTTTCAGTAATCCCGTATCGACACGCTTGACGGCGTATTTTTTTTGTATCCGTTGCATAAGATATTAAAAATAAGTAGCGGTTTTTAGCTGATTTATAGTAGCCTCTTTAGTTAATTTCCCTAAAGCTTAACTCCCATTTCTTTGAACTCGGCAGCAGCATGCAAGAAATGAGCGGTAATCCAATATACTGTCCAACTTTCGGAATAGCCACCACGCAATTTGAATACATCGCTCATGTCTCCGTGTTGGGCAAAATTGGTTTCTTGTATTTGTTCGCCTTGTGAACCTGTTGGATCAGTCATTTGTCCGCAACTCAAAAACATGGTTTTGGCTAATTTTTTAAGTGATTCGTCTTTTAGATAAATACCCATTTTGTAAACAGAAGGAGCGATTAGAACGCCATACACATCCAAATGTTGGTTTTGAGCCGATACGCCTGTCCATCCTCTAGATTTGAACCCATGATCAGCCAATCGACCCGCTGGTAGCGGAATATCCCAAAGCACAGTATAACTTAGCGTAACATCGCAGGCGTGTTTGGCATAAGTAAGATACTTAGGTTCTTTGGTAAGTTCATAAGCCGCAAGGAATCCTTGAAAAGCACCCCAAGAGCCTTCTTTGTCTTCGCAGGTGGCGTCTAATGTACCTCCCCAATACGGTTCTTCCATGCTAAGATGTCTTGTTGCGTAATAATCGGCTGCTTTTAGTGCCGCTTTTTTGAAAGTAGGATTGTTGAATAATTGCGAGGCTTCAATCAAAGGAGCTATAAAAAAGGCTTCGGCTGTATTTACGGGTTTCCAATTGGGAGCTAAAATTCTGTCGGCAAATACGGTGGTGCTTTTTTTCAAGAAAGCTTCCCATTTAGCGGTATTTACCTTTTTGTTTTTTCTTCCTTCTTTGATAGCCAAAGCAATGCTATTCATTGTTTGTCCTTGCGAAACAGGGTCCTTTCCTGTCCATGTTTTGGAATTAATATCATAAATGATGCAAAATCCTTCTTGGTCAATAGGAGAAGTGCATATATGATCGAGGGAGCGTTGCACTTTGTTCCAAACAGAATTATCATGCAATTCGTTCGCTAGTACTTGCATGGCATAGGCTGGGGCTTCGCATTGTCCCGCCCATCCTAATATAATTTGAGGTTTTACAAAAGAAGGGAACATATTATAGCCTGCATAATCGGCTCCTTCAACCCATCGGGAATTGGTAAAACGGTATTTTAATTTAATGATTTCATCGTAGCTAGGAAAATCATCGGTATAAAAGGGTTTCAACAGGTTAATCGAAGTGTAAATAGGGCGTTGAAAACCCGCTCCTTGTTGGGCTACGGGATAGACTTCGAGGTAAAATGTCTTTTCGATAACGGTTCCAGGTGTTACTTTGATATAGGTGTCTCCATAAGGCATAGGGCTTGATTGCAAGGCTTTGGCAATATTATGCTGCCCGTTGTATCCTATGGGACCTGATAGCAATTCCAGTTCGGTGTTGTTCGCATTGGTTTTTACTCCCAAAGACCACCATTGGTCAAAATGATTTCCTTTGTACACAGGGCTAGGCACGGTATGCAGTGCCGCGCCATAATAGTTATTTCCTGTTTTCCACTCTACACTCGAAAAAGGCATTGGGTAACGGTGTTCTTCAAATAAAGCTTCTTCTCCAGCTTCTCCATGATACCAAGCCACATTATCTTTTCCGTTCTTTTCGCCAGAGGGATTCCCATAATAAAGTATTCCAGGCAAGAAAGGTTTGGCATTATTGGAGGGTAATTGAAAACGAACCGATAAGGTAACCGTTTCCAAAGTTTGTTTTCCTTTCCATTCATAGCGACGAATGCATTTGATTTTCCCAGCTTCTTCTCGGTAATAATCTTTTAGCAACCAGTCGCCTTCGGGCAAAGTGAGTTTTCCTATTACTTCTTTCCATTCGCCTACTTCTTTGATTTCGCTTATTTGAGCATGTTGCCAATTAGAAGGCCAGCCATTTTCCCAGCCTGTGGCAATGGACCAAAGCCCTTCTTTGGGCGAACTCATCAATGTTTGCTTATTGTTGGTCACATTTACGGTGTAAGCATCATTGTTTTTAACTATCGAAAGTTGTTGCGCCCATGTGGCTGTTAAGGGAATTAAAAACAGTGCTATTACAATTTGTTTTCTCATTTGGTTTGATGTTATACGATTATAATAATTTCAAATTATTTCCATTCATTAGCATTGCTGCCCTCTCCAATAACAGGGAATTGGCTCACTCGCAATCGGGCGGCTCCCATAGGAATTAGTTCTACTGTTTTCAAGGCTTCGGCACTTTTCACAGGACTATTTTTCAATTCTCCACACAAACCATATTGGTCGATTGTCCAATTGGGTATTTGCTTCGCTTTTACTTTTAATACAATAGGTGCAGCATCGGTGGTAAACGGAAAATTATTGCTAGGCCATGCTTTTTTCTCGATGGTAAATGATTGGGCAATGTTCTTAGCATCGAAAATCAAGCCATAATTCCAAGGGGTAGTGGGTTGAATTTCATACGAAGGCCACGCTTGGATATCGGCTCCTTTTTGCCATTTCGAATCCCAAATAGCGGTTTCGGCAGCTGATTTTTTGATGTAATTTTCTCCAATTTTCAAAGAAAAAGTAAGAGGACCGTAATTAACACTCACGCTATTTTTGTTTTCTTTCCATTCTTTCACGTCCACTTGCATAGGTAGTTGTAGGGTTATGACATCTCCTTCTTTCCAAGTGCGATTAATTTTTAGGTATTTAGATGCAACGGCTTTTACTTCTATTTTTTTACCATTGATAAATACTTGAGCATTGGAACACCAGCTAGGAATACGTAAATAGAAAGGAAAAGCAACCGATGAAGCGGCGTGAAATTGAAATTTCAATTGGTCTTCAAAAGGATAATTGGTTTTTTCTTCAAAACGAACAGTAGTACCATTGCCTACTTTTAGACTTACTTCGCTTGCAGCATATAGTACGGCAGCAACTCCGTTATCAGGAGTGGCCATCCATAAATTTTCGGAAAAATAAGGCCAGCCTTGTGCGTGGTTGTGCTGACAACAGCGAGAGCTGAAGGGGTTCATCATCAAGAAAGGACCTTCGTTGGAAATTCCGGGAGCGTGATTCTTGGAATCATTCAAAACCGTATTGGGGCTTGTAATATAACGCAATGATTTGAAATCAGGCATTACGGCTGCTGGATAAGAATTGAAAGCCACATTCTCGGCTTGATCGCCCCAAAATACATCTCCAGAAATACGCATCATTTCTTCGGCAGAGTTCATTTCTTCAACCATACCACAAGTTTCCATACCTTGACGAGGGTCAGAATAACCGGGTCTGGAAACTTCATCACTTCCAAATAAGCCACCAGGCACTTGTCCGAAATGTTTTCGTATGATATTAAAAACATCGTAACTGGCTTGTAAGTCCGATTTGTTTTTGGATACCTGATAATAGGTAGCGGGTTCTCTGTACCCTTGTGCTATGTTTACATTATGCCAATCGGGTAATTTGGCAGACCAATCGGGAATATTTCCGTTTTTGTCTTTGGGGTGTTGTCCTTCGTTAACAGCGCTGTTTCGGTTGCTCCAACTTGGTGTGTTTTTGTGTATTTTTTTAGCCAAATCCAGTAGCCAAGCATCTCCCGTTACGTTGTACAACCACAATACACTGTGCAGGTTATCGCCTCCACGCAATCCTTGCCAATAGTGGTGTTGGAGTAAAAATTTATCTTCTGGATATTGCAACTGGTAGCGGAAAAATTTTTCCATAAATGTAATGATTCGCTTGTCATTGGAATATTCATAATACGACTGCAAACAATACATCATAATCATTTTGGGCCAAAAGTCTTCGGCTCCTTCTTTGCTAATAATTGTGGGACCAAAATTACCATCGGCACGTTGGCTATTGAGTACGCCTTCTAGCCAAATTTTCGATTCTTTAATTACTTTTTCGTCTCTCAAAATATAACCTAAGTTGGCATATCCTTTGAGCCAATAAGGAACTTCTTCCCAGCCAAATTCGCCTTTGCCGTCCTTGGAAAGCCAAGCGTTGTTGTCCTTTTGCAACCAAGCACTAATGGTTCCTAGATTGCCTGTTAATCCATCTTTTTGACGAATCAAATATTCTCTTAACCATCCTTTAGGCTGAATGGCGGTTACAGGCAATTTCAAAAAAGCATTTTGAACCAAAGGCGCTCGATTATTGGTATAAAAACTATTTTGTTTCGTAATGTCTGGCCCATTGGAAACCGTTACTATTGGGTTTTCTTTAATGTCTTTTTGAAAAGAAAAGAAGCCTATTGAACTGATTAATAAAGCAGATGCAATTAGTTTTCGAGTGTTATTTGTGGTCATTATTTTTTAATTGAAAATTTATAGATAGAACTTGTTTTGTAGGTGCTTCCCGGTGCTAACAAAGTAGAAGGGAAGTTTTTTTGATTGGGAGAATCAGGGAAATGTTGTGTTTCCAAGCAAAATGCTGTTCGGAAATTGTCTTTGGTATTTCGTTTTAACTCATTTTTGCTTTGCATGAAGTTACCGCTATACAATTGCAAACCGGGTTCTTGGGTAAATACATCCATTTGAATTCCCGATTGATCTCCGATAACCGTAGCAGCCAAACTCATTTGCGATGAGGTGCGATTTAGTACAAAATTATGGTCGTATCCTTTTCCGTTTTTAAGTTGTTCATTATCGGAAGCAATGCGAGCACCTATGGTAGTTTCTTTTTGAAAATCAAAAGGAGTATTGGCTACGGATTCCAGTTTTCCAGTAGAGATTAAAGTAGAATCGATAGGAGTATATCTCGATGCATTGATGGTTAAAAGATGGTTGCCTATTTCGCCTCCTCCGTTGAGGTTGAAGAATGGGTGGTTGGTTAAGTTTACGACTGTTTTTTTGTCGGTTGTGGCTTCATAATCCATTTTTATTTCGTTAGCATCGCTCAAAGTATAGGTTACTTGGATGTTCAAATTTCCTGGGTATCCTTCTTCGCCGTCAGGAGAGTAGTAGTGAAATACAATACTGTTTTCGTTTGATGATACAACATCCCAAACTACATATTGGTATCCCTTTTTGCCTCCGTGTAAGTGGTTTTGCCCGTTGTTAGTTACCAAGGTAAATTCTTTTCCGTCAATAACAAATTTGCCTTTGGCAATTCGGTTTCCATATCGACCAATGGTGGCACCAAAATAGGGTTCTTTGCAAGCAATATAAGAAGCAATGGTAGCTGGGCCTATAACCACATCGGTTTTAACTCCTTCTTTGTTGGGAACTAATAGGCTAACGAGACGACCTCCGTAATTGGTAAAAGCAGCTTCGACTCCATTTTTGTTTTTTAAAACATACAAAGCTACTTTTTTTCCATCGATGATGGTATCAAAATCTTTTGACGATGGAGATTGAATTACCATAGCAGTTCCATTTGTAGCTTCTACTTTAGTAGATTTTTTTTTATTGCATGAAATCAATGCAAACAGCACAACGGGAAGAATTAAAATCTTTTTCATCTTATTATAATTATAAAATTGCCCGTTTATTTATCAATAAAACTTCTATTTGTTTTCCTACGTCAATGAATTCTTGTTTGTTCTCTTACACAAAAAGACCTGCTACGAGACACCCTCTATTTAGTCATTCCTTAAAAACTCACTTTTTGAGTTTTTAGATTTTTTATCAAAAACACATTTGCAAAAATATGCATTAAAAATTCGAGACAAAGAATAAATTGTGCTTTGATATGGTTAAACCTCATTTTTAGATTGTAACCAATACCTGCTAAAAGTGCATTATTAATATCTCCAGCCACGCCTTTGAGGAAATTTAATCCTAAAGCGTGGTTTCTTTTTAAATGGGATATTGTTGGTTCTATTGCCGCTCTGGCTCTAAATCTTTTTCGGGCAACGTCTTGTTTGTATCTTGATTTTTCTTTTGTGTTTTTTGGGATTACTATTTGTGTATTTTCAACTTGTGTGACACCTCTAAATCCTCTGTCTGTACTTGCTATTGTTGGTCTTGTACCTCCAATTTGCTCTCTAACTCGCTGGCTTTGTGCTAATGATTCTTCTAAGGTTTTGCTATCGTGAGGATTGCCTGAAAATCGTTTTATTGAGGTAATGACTCCTGTTTTTCGACCTCTTGTTACCGCTACTTTTGTTCCAAATTCATACGCTTTATGAGCTTTCCCTTTTGCTATACAGGCTGTTTGAGGTTCGTGTAAACTGTATATTTTTTCCTTGCTGTTTCTTTCCTGAGTGAGTACTTTTTTGTAATTGCTAAATTCTGTTTCGTATTGTTTTAAAATTTCTTCAGGCAACTTGCGTTCCAATTCTCGAACGACTCGCTTACCAATGGTTCGCAACTTTTTTCGCGCCATTATAGCTTTCTTTTTTCGTTTGGGATGATGTCCAAAATAAGCATCCCGAAGATGTTGTTTGGCTACCCTTTTATAAGTTTGTCTTTGTTTAACTCCTTCTTTTTCAGCTATTTTTGTACAATTGTCAATTACCTTTTTAGCTAATTTGGCATCGGTTGGAAAAGTAATATTTTTTTCTTGAACAGTGGTGTCAATCTGAACTTCCTTTTCATTTTTCGCCTCTGGATGCAAGGCTACTGTTTGACTTAAAATAAATTCTAATCCTTTCTCTTTCAGTCTCTTTCTAAAATGAACAAACTCACTCGGGTCAAAAGGTTGCTTGTTTTGAAAAAAATATTCTCCTGTAAAATATTGCCAATAAGGGTTTTCTATCCAACGTTCAACTACAGATTCATCACTCTCTTTAAACATCTCTTTTAACAGCAGTAAACCTGCTATTTTTCTAATCGGAATAGAGGGTCTTCCTTGCTCTGAATATAGGTTTTGGAACTCAAACTCCATTTTTGACCAATCAAGCTCCCCTGCGAGTTTTACCAAAGGATGCTCAAGGTTTATAAGATCTGTCAGCCTAGTCTGAAATAAATTTTGCTGAAAATTCGGTTTTATTTTACCTAACATATTGCCACTTTTTTATACCTAAATATACACTTTTTGGCAATTCAACTTAGTGTTTTTAAGTTGTTTTTATATACAAGTTATTAACAATCAATCTGTTGTGTCATATTTAAGGATTGACTAGTTAGTACAAAATTCGAATTCAAAAAAAAAATTAGGAAACAATCTTTCTAGAGGCATTTTTCATTGATAACACACCCTAAATCACGAATGACAAATATATTATAAATACAAAAAAAACATACCAATACCTACCAGTTTTTAAGCAAAACCTGTTTTTCCTACCACAAATTACCTAGTAATCCAACAGTAAGTACTTGTAACGTTTTTATACGAACCCTTTGTAGGTAAAGGATTCTAGCGATTATTGGGGTTATAAAAAGCAATAAGAATCAAATGATTTAGAGTGTCAGTTTGTTTTTTATTTATCTGACCACCCGAAAGAATTCGGGCAGCCGATAAAAACTTAATGCTGAAAAAGTTATAGTTTCTGAACAGGAAAAAAAAATCCGAAAAGGTTTTCCAAAAGGTTTTCCTTCCATATAGTAATCGGTACTGATAATTTGAGCTTGACTTCGCAAAGCGGCTTGGTATCGACTGTAATCGCCTTTGCAAGCTTCTTCAGTCTCTGAATCCGAACGAGTTCTTACAAGATAACCTTTTTGAACTAACCTTTTTATTTTTGCTTCATCGATCAATGCCTCGTTCAGAATCATAAATCCTGCCTCGGGTTCACCTTCAACAGCGCTTATGAACATGGCTCTGCCTTGCAAAGAAGGATGTCCATCCCGATAATCCTCTAGTTTTTTGCCTTTTTCATCAAAAATAAAAAGAATTTTCCCTTGCGCTTCTTTCAGAGTAGGCCATCCTTTGGTTAGCACCGCTTGCTCCAATGTTTTGGCATTTCCCCTTACTTTGTCGGGAGTTATCAATTGGTTTTCGCTAAATACCGAGCGAATTTCGGTATCAATGCTATCCAATGCTTTTTTCTCAAAAGGAATGGGTCTTTTGAAACCGGGTTTATCGATTATTTCGTCCTTCGCATTTACAGTTATAAAAATAGGATGATGATGCGGATGCGCTTTAGACCATTTTTTTATCTCCTGTAAAGCATCTACAAAAAGGAGTTGAGAACTTCTGAAATCAATATCCTGAACATGAAATACCTTCATCCCTGGCCGAAGTAGTTTTTGCTCTTTGTCATACGGTAGCGGTGTGCTGCCTGCCTTTTTGAGCAAATCCAAACCCATAGGATGCGCATATTTTCCCCCCAAAGGATCATAAGTAACATCGATTTCCAAAGCTCGTAATCCCATATCCAACTGAGCCGTCAAGGTAAGATGCGAATATTCTAACGTCTTGATTCTAGCGGAATCCGCTGTTTTTTTGAGAATAGCCAATAAAGGAGGTTCGATCGCCTGTTTGTAACTATTATGACTTCCTAAAACTCGGTATTGGTTGATACGATCCGTTTGTTTTTGTGCCGACAAAAGCACTGTAAACAAGGAACATCCCACTAAAATACTATTTTTAAAAATCTTCATTTATAATAATTGTTTGGTTATATCGTAGCTTTCGCCTTTTTGAGTAGCAATACTAATTTGTTTGCCTTTATATGCCATTTTGCACAATCCTCCATTTCTTGAAGTCACTTTGCCTGTTTGCAATTTTCCGTCTTTCCATTTCAGATCCAATACAAATCCTCCTCGGGCGCAAATTCCTTTTACTTCGCCATCGTTCCAAACTTTGGGCAAAGCGGGCAATAGCTGAATAATTCCTGTATGCGATTGCACTAACATTTCGGCAATTCCTGCTGTTGAACCAAAATTTCCATCAATTTGAAAAGGCGGATGATCATCGAACAGATTTTCTAAAGTCGATTTTCGAAGTAACATTTGCAAATGCTCATGAGCGCTATCGCCGTCCATCAAGCGAGCATAATAATTAATAATCCAAGCCCGACTCCATCCCGTATGTCCTCCGCCATTGGACAATCGATGATTCAAAGTTTGCTTTGCTGCCTCGAACAATGCAGGCGTTTGCTCACTAATAGTGGTGCCTGGATAAAGACCGAACAAATGCGAAATATGGCGATGTCCTGGTTCAAACTCTTTGTAATCTTGAATCCATTCTTGAATTCCACCATAACTATTCACTTTCAAAGGAGGCATTTGTTTTAATACTTCTTTGAGGCTATTTCGAAATGCTTCATCGGTATTCAAAATTTCGGATGCTTTGATACAGGCCGTAAAAAACTCCTGTAATATTTCCACATCCATAGTAACTCCGTACGTCATACGTGTTGGTTTTCCAGTAACTGGGTGTAAAAATGAATTTTCAGGCGAATACGATGGCGCAATAACCATATAGCCTTCGGGCGATTTGACCAATATATTTTTTAACAAAACAGCTCCTTCCTTCATTATAGGATAGCCCTTTTCTGAAAGGAATTTTTTGTCGCCTGTAAACAAGTAATGCTCCCATTCGTGCAAACTCATCCAACCCGTAGCAATGGGATACATTCCTGCAAAGGCACCATCTTGAATAGATGTTTCGCCAAAAGCACTGGTGTTGTGATGGATTACCCAACCATCGGATCCGTAAATTTCTTTGGCACTTACTCGACCATTTTTTCTGATTTTATCTATAAAATGAAGTAATGGTTTGGTCGTTTCCGAAAGATTACATAATTCCGCTGGCCAATAATTCATTTGTAAATTAATGTTGGTATGAAAATCGCATCTCCATTTTGGAAAAAACTGATGACACCATATTCCTTGTAAATTCGCTGGTAATTGAGCGGGTCCTCGAGAACATCCCATTAGTAAATACCGTCCGTATTGAAAAAACAAAGCCTCCAATGCCTTGTCTTGTTGTCCGTTTTTGACGGCTAGTAATCGTTCATCCGTTGGGATATTGTTTTTTTCCTCATCGCCCAAGGACAAGCTCATTCGATTCATCATGGCTTGATGTTCTGTTAAATGAGCTTTAAAAACAGCAGCATACTCCTTTTTTTCTACCGCATTAATTCCTTTGGAGCAAGAAGCAAGTACATTGATTCCTCGATTCAAATCCATCTTCTCGGCGTCGTAATCGGTGGTAGCATTGAGGTATAAAGTAAGTGTTGAAGCCCCGCGAACTACTAGTTCGTTCTCCTTGGTTGTGATGGTTCCTCCTTTATTGATTGCCTTTAGTATCCCACAAAACTTCATATTATCACCCCCAATTCCCATTTGTTTTGTGGTGGTATCTCTAATCATTCCCGTAAGAATGATGTTTTTATTTTGTGCTTTTACAGTAGCATCTACGGCTCTTTCTAATTGCAAACGACAATTAATTCCACTTGGAGTTTTCGATTCGATGCGAACCACTAACACATTATCTACTGCTGATGAAAATACTTTTTCGGTAAACCCCTTCCCATTTCGAGTGTATGAGGTCGTAGCTACTCCGTTGATTATATTGAGTTCTCGCTGGTAATTAGTGATTTCGTCCTTGTCTCCATATTTTATAAAAAGATTCATAAAATGTTGGTAAGGCCGCACCGTAGGAGGGGTTGCTAACAAATGTTGTTGTGCCAAATCATAGGCATCATCTATTTTATTAGCAAAAATTAGTTGACGCACCGTATCTAAATACTTTCGAGCATCTGGATTATTGGTATTCTTGGCTCTCCCACCCCAAAGGCTTTCCTCGTTAATTTGAATGCGCTCCGTTTGAGCATTTCCAAAAACCATAGCGCCTAAGCGTCCGTTTCCTATGGGCAAGGCTTGTTCCCAAATTTTGGCAGGTTGCTTGTACCACAATTTTAATGCGTTTTTTTCTTGAGCTGTAACGCAAACCGAAAACACCAAAAGTGCTAAGGTTATAATTGATTTTTAATTTTCATATATGTAACATTTATTTGTTCTCGATTTCATAATTTATATAACCCGTTGGGTTAAGATATTGTTCTTACAGAAGCTCTCTCGATGAGGCTTGTAGGCAATACAATATGCTCTTCCTTATTTTGTTCTTGATTAATTTGTTTAATCAAAGTTTTAACTGCTTTTTTGGCGAGGGCTTTAATGGGTTGCGAAATAACAGTCATTCTTGGCATTCCTAAACGGAATAAATCATTGTCATCAAAACAGATAACAGAAACATCTTCAGGAATTTTAATATCTAAATCTCGCAAAGCCTCTAATCCTGATATTCCCAAATTATTGGATGTAAAAAAAATAGCATCAATTTTGGCTTCCACATCTTTAAGATTTTTCTTGATTTCCTTAACCAATTTTGATTTACTCATTCCAAACGGAATTTTCTTTACCAAACTTTCTTCCCAAGGAAGATTGTACTGTTCTAACCCTTTTTTATACCCTTCCAAACGTTGCTGCATTTGCAACTGCTCCGTGTCATTCGTCAGTAATACAATTCGTTTGTGCCCCTTTTTTATAAGATATTCAACCCCTTCAAAACTTGCGTTAGCATTATCAATAATCACATAATTCGTCTCTAAATGCTCATAAAATCGATCAATTAAAACCAAGGGTTTGTTCATTTTAATCATCTTGCTAATTTCGGGCAACATCGATAATGTTGGCGCAATGATATAGCCATCCATTTGTTTATCGACAAGCATATTCAATAAATTCCTAGACTTTCCTTCGTCATTTTCACTAGAACAAAACATTACTGTGTAGCCTAATTTATCAGCCTCTTCTTCGATAATTTTAGCCAAATTACCAAAAAAATAATTGGAAATATCATCCACAATCAGCCCTATTGTATTCGTTTTACCTGTGCGAAGTCCTTTAGCAAATTGATTTGGCGTATAATTCATTTCTTTTGCCAAATCCAAAATTTTCAAGGTCATAGATTCACTAATATTCATCTGTTTTGCACGTCCATTAACCACAATCGAAACAGTCGTCAACGATACACCAGCCCTTAGAGCAATGTCCTTTATGGATGTTTTTTTCATTTAAAAATTTATTTAAACAAATGTAGCATTATTTATAGTAAAGCGGTTACCTCGCTAATGCGTACCGCTCTGCCTTCTTGAACCGATTTTTTGGCGGCAACGGCAATAATTGTTGCTTTCAAACCATCCTCTCCACTTACAGGAAGTGGTGCATTTGAACTTAAAGCATTTATAAAATATTTCATTTCATTCAAATAAGAAGCGGCATACCGATCCATAAAGAAATCCAATGGCAAGGCTTGATGAATGCCATTGGCATCGAATATTACATTGCGATTATGTTGGTTGTTTTCGACCTGAATCATTCCGTTATCTCCAAAAATTTCGAGGCGTTGATCATATCCATAGCTTGCTTTTCGAGAATTATCAATAACCGCATAGGTGCCATCTTCGAAAACCAAAGTCGTGAGAGCCGTATCAATATCGCCTACTTCCCCCACTTTTTTATCTACTAAAACCAATCCTTGTGCATACACTTCCTTTACTTCTTTGCCCATGATATAACGAGCCATATCAAAATCATGAATCGCCATATCCATGAATAATCCTCCCGAATTTTGGATATAATCCAAGGGCGGCAATCCTGGATCTCGGCTAGTAATTTTGACTACTTGTACCTTTCCTATGCGATTTTCCTGAACACTTTTACGTGCTTGCAAAAAATCTGGATCAAATCGTCTATTGAAGCCTAACATGAGCTTAACTCCAGCTTTTTCGGCCATTGCTACCAAACTTTGTGTGCGCTCCAAAGACAAATCAACTGGTTTTTCGCAAAACAAATGCTTGCCTGATTGTACCGCTAACTCAATCATGGCTGCATGGGAGCTGGTAGGTGTACAAATTAGTACTGCTTCTACCTCTGGCAAACCAACTACGGCTGCAGGATTGGAAGAAAAGAAAATATCTTTAAATTCTTTTTTAAATTCGGCTTCTGGATAATGCGTATCTGCAACGCCAACGACATTGGCTTCTGGAAAATGAGCTATTATATTTTTGAGATGAATTTTTCCAATTCGTCCTACGCCTATTAGGGCTATGTTTACTTTTTTCATGTTTTTATTAGTATAAAATTATAATCCAATACTTTTCAGGTAATTTCTGTTGAGTTGCGCACATTCTTTGGGCGCTCCCATTCCAGGCAACACATCTTGTTCGACTACAATCCAACCTTGGTAATTTTGGCTTTCCAAGAAATTTTTAATTGCTTCAAAAGGTACATCTCCTTTTCCTAGTTCGCAAAAAATACCTTTTTGAACCGATTGAAAGTAATCCCATTCTTCTGCTTGCGCCTGAGTGGCTACTTGCGGATCAAAATCTTTGAAATGTACGTGCCAAACGCGATCGTAATATTTTTGCAAAGCGGCTAACGGATCGGTTCCTCCACCCAAACGGTAATGTCCTGTATCGAAACACAATCCTACCAATTCGGGGTTGGTGTGAGCTAATAATGTATCGATTTCTTGGGGTGTTTCGACATACCCCGCTCCGTGATGATGAAATACGGTTCGCATTCCAAACGTGTTTTTAACTGCTAGGGCAACTGCCTCAGCTCCTTTGGCAATAGTTGCATAGTGCTCCTCTGTTAACAAATGCTCGGGTTTAATTCGCCCTGCGTTCTGGGTTCTTTCGGCTATACTTCCATTGTCATCGGCTAACACTATAAAGGCATTGGTATAACCCGCAGCATGCATTAATCCTGCTGTTTTCAAGGCTCTTTCGATTCCTTCAGCATGTGCCTGTTCGTCCTTCAAAGCTACTGGAACAAAAGCCCCTAGCATTTCCAAATGACGCCGACTCACTTCTTCTTGTAATTGCTCTGGATTTGTTGGCATAAATCCCCAATCGCCTAACTCAGTACCCGCATAGCCTGTGGCTTGTATCTCGTCCAGCACCTGCTGATACCCCAATGCTTTTCCTTCGAGTTCGAACTCTAATACTCCCCAACTACAAGGGGCATTGGCGATTTTTATTTTTTGTATATCCATTTATATCTATTATATTTTTCTATGACGACATTAACTTTTTTATTAAAATGGATGCTAAAATTTTCTGCTCCATTCTTTTGGCCATCGCTCTACAACCACTTTCGTTTGTGTAAAAAATTCAATTGCGTGTTTGCCCTGACCGTGCAAATCCCCAAAGAAACTTTCCTTCCATCCGCTAAATGGGAACTGTGCCATCGGGGCAGCAATTCCAATATTAATTCCAATATTACCAGCCATAGCTTCACTTCTAAACTTTCTGGCATTGCTACCGCTATTGGTAAATAAGCAAGCCATGTTTCCGTACATTCCGCCATTGATGAACTTAATCGCATCTTCCATTGTTTTCATGTGAACTAAGCTCATTACAGGTCCAAAAATTTCGGTTTTAATCAAATCGCCACTCAAAGAAAGGTTCTCGATAATGGTTGGAGCGATAAAATTCCCATTTTCAAAACCACTCACTTTCTTGTTTCTACCATCCAAAAGAACCGAAGCACCCTCAGAAACTCCTTGCCCAATCAACCCTTCGATTCTTGCTTTGCTTTCGGCACTAATTACAGGTCCCATATCGATACTCGCATCCATACCATAGCCTACGGATCGGGCTTTGGCCGACTCAAATAAAGACTCTCTAATTTTGCTATTTTCATCTACTGTAATAACAACAGAGGCTGCTAAACAGCGTTGTCCAGCACAACCATATACACTATCGGTAATAATTTGAGAGGTCATTTCGATGTCGGCATCGGGCAAGATTACCACTGGGTTTTTAGCACCACCTTGAGCTTGCACTCTTTTTCCGTTAGCGGTTCCTCGGGCATAAATGTATTTTGCCACAGGCGTACTTCCCACAAAACTGATCGATTTTACCAAAGGATGATCCAACAATCCGTCCACACTTTCCTTGCCTCCATGCACCATATTGATAACACCTTTGGGCAAATCCAACTGATCCAATAGTTCAAAGATTTTCATCATCGTCAACGGCACTTTTTCCGAAGGCTTAATAATCATACTATTCCCCGTAGCAATGGCATACGGAAGAAACCAAAAGCTAATCATGGCGGGAAAATTAAATGGCGCTATACATGCCGTAACTCCCAAAGGCTGACGAATCATAAACTCGTCGATTCCTGTAGCTACATTTTCTAGAAACTCGCTTTGCATCAACATAGGCGTACCACAAGCTACCTCAACGTTTTCGATAGCTCGTTGCAATTCGCCATTGGATTCGGCTAACGTTTTTCCGCATTCCAACGTAATCAATCGACTTAATTCTTCTCTATTTTCTTCGAGCAATTGTTTCAATTTGAAAAGAGGCTGAATTCGTTTGAGTACAGGCACTTCTTTCCAATTCAAATACGCTTGTTGGGCTGCTTCGACCGCTTGATTAACATCCTTTTGCGTTTCCGAGCCAAAAGGAACTTTTGCTAACACTTCTTGATTAGCCGGATTCAATACGTCAATGGTTTGGGTAGCATGGCTATTAACCCACATTCCATTGATATAATTTTGTAATGTATTCATGTTCTTAAAAAAATTAGCTTAATAAATAATACACCAATATGGTTGTGATTACTAGAAAAATTGAAACTGGTTTGGTATATTTCCAAGGGGTAATATCCACCTCGCCCGTATGCACTGGAGTGTATGGATTTTCATTTTTATAAAAATACGAAACTCCTAACATAACCAATATATTTAGCACAAACTCGATTCCCCAAATATGAATAAAATGCAGGTCTATTTTAAGCACAAAAGTGGTCAGAATATAAAACAGTAAACCTGTAAACACAGCCACTTTTGCCCCTGTGGCCGATATGCTTTTAATAAAAAATCCACCAATTAATATCGAAGCAATAGGAATAAAGAAAATCCCGTTGAGTTGTTGCAATAATTGGTACAACCCTTCAGGAGCTTTGGCTACCAAAGGCGCAATCATTATGGCAATACCGCCAAAATAATCGAAGTTGTTTTTCCTATACGTACCAATTTTTTGTCATCGGCATTGGGATTGATTTGTCTTTTGTAAACCCCCATACTAAACAAAGTAGCGGCACTATTCAAAACCGCGTTCAATGTGCTTAATACCGTTCCCATTACTACGGCTGCAAAAAGTCCTACCAATCCAATAGGCAGTACTTTTTTAACCAATTCAGGATATACGGTGTCTTGTGCTCCGTAAAGACTATCTTTAAAATAATAGAATCCGATAACTCCCGGCAATACAATAATTAAAGGCATTAGTATTTTGAATAATCCCATAATCAAAAAGCCTTTTTGAGCTTCTTTCAAATTAGCAGCACCTAAAGCACGTTGTACAATTACCTGATTCATACACCAAAAATAAATTTGGTTGACAACCAAGCCCGTGAACAAAGTGCCAAACGGCAAAACCGAATCGCTGGCTCCTATGGAATTAAATTTTTCTGGTGCTGCTTGATATACTTTAGACATTCCCACCATAATATTGCCATCGCCAATTCCCATCAAAGCAAAGGCAGGAACTAATAATCCTCCTACAAACAATCCTATTCCATAAATAGCATCGGAATACGCAATGGCTTTCAATCCCCCAAAAATGGAATAAACAGATCCCAAAATCCCTGTTATTATGATGAGATACATAATAGACTCCGACTTAGTTATATGGAACGTTTCTGCAATATCAAATAAAGTTTCAAAATTCAACGCTCCTGTATATAATACCACGGGTAATAAAGTAACAACAAACGAAAGAATCAATAATAAATTCACAATGGTGTGAGTCGATTTATCAAAACGCAACTCCAAATACTGAGGAATGGTAGTCAGTCCCATTTTAAGGTAACGAGGAATGAAATAAACCGCTCCAATTACCAAAGCCAAAGCACTGGTTACTTCCCAACCCATTACTATGAATCCGTTTTTGTATGCCGAACCGTTCATCCCAACCAAATGCTCGGTTGAAATGTTGGTTAATAGCATTGATACCGCTATCAAGGAGGCTCCAAGGGTTCGCCCTCCTAGAAAATAACTCGACGCCGACTCGAATTTTTCTTTTCGCATTTTATACCAAGAATAAATGCCGACAAATACTGTAAATAAAATAAAGGTAAAAAGAGCTTGATTCATAGTGATTTTGGTTAAGGTTAGTTAATATTTTGGTTAGTAATATTTTTGTGTGGTTTTATTTTTTTTCAATGTTTCCAAGGCTTTGCTCACCTTATCGATGGTAGAAACCTGAGAAACAGGCACCTCCCACCAAGCAAATCCTCCAATCCTTTGTTCTCGATCCGTTTCAACATAAATCACAGTAGTATTGGATATTTTTTTAGCTTCTTCTAAGGCTTGTTTTAAATCAGAAATGGTTTGAGGTTTTAAAACCGTTGCTCCCATACTGGCTGCATTGGCTGCTAAATCTACTGGCAAAATACCGCCATCCAACTGTCCTGTTTTTTCGTTTCTATAAGCGTATTTAGTTCCAAATCCTCCTGTTCCTAGCGACTCCGAAAGTCCGCCAATACTAGCGTATCCGTTGTTATTAATCAGTATGATAGTCAACTTAATTCCTTCTTGAACTGCTGTAATAATTTCCTGCGACATCATCAAATAACTTGCATCGCCTACCATAACATATACCTCCCGAGAGGGATCGGCCATTTTGGCTCCTAACCCGCCCGCAATTTCGTAGCCCATACACGAATACCCATACTCCAAATGAAAGCCTTTTGGATTTCGAGTTCGCCATAATTTGTGCAAATCACCTGGCAAACTCCCCGCTGCACACACCACCATATCATTAGCATCACTAGCTGTATTAACTGCTCCTATTACCTCGCCTTGGCTCATTGGAACTCCGTGATTCAAATTATAAATGGCATCGGTGGTGGCTTCCCATTGTTGCTTGTGTTCTAGTATTTGTTGCTTGTAGTCATCCGAAACAACATAATTTTCTAACAACGGTAACAACTCTTGCAAAATGACTTTTGCATCGCCAACCAACGGTAGTGCTGAATGCTTGAAGGCATCGAATTCTGCTACATTGATATTGATAAACTGAACCGCTTCATTTTGGAAAGCCGCTTCTGAAATTGTGGTAAAATCGCTATAACGCGTACCAATCCCAATTACCACATCCGCCTGCGCTGCCACAGCAATCGCTCCAGGTGTTCCCGTTACTCCTGTCGCTCCTAAATTTTGAGGCTCGTCAAAATTCAAACTTCCTTTTCCTGCATAGGTTTCGGCTACTGGAATCCCTGTTTGGTTAACCAATTGCTTCAATTCCTGAGTTGCCTCGCTATAAATAACGCCTCCACCAGCAATAATCAATGGTTTTTTAGCCTTTTTAATAATCGATACGGCTCTTTGTAAAGCATCCAAATCGGGTCTTGTTCGTTGGATGTTCCAAACTCTTTTTTCAAAAAAGAAATAGGAAAATCGTAAGCTTCAGCTTGAACATCCTGAGGCATACTTAGAGTTACCGCTCCAGTTTCAGATGGAGAAGTCAACACTCGCATAGCCTCGGGCAATGAAGTAATGAGTTGTTCGGGACGATTAATTCGATCCCAATATTTGGATATGGGTTTGAAACAATCGTTAACCGAAATATCTTGGGAGGTGCTACTTTCTAGTTGTTGCAAAACTGGAGCTACTTGTCGAGTTGCGAAAATATCGCCTGGTAAGAGTAATACGGGAATCCTATTGATTGTTGCGGTGGCAGCCCCAGTAACCATATTGGTCGCCCCTGGTCCTATCGACGAAGTACATACCAAAGCCCCGAGGCGATTTTTGGTTTTAGCATAACCAATTGCCGTGTGCACCATGGCTTGTTCATTCCGACATTGATAGTACGGAAAAGAAGGCTGTTCCAAAAGGGCTTCCCCAATTCCGGCCACGTTACCATGTCCAAAAATACCAAAACAACCTCCAAAAAAAGGCTGTTCTTTCCCATCTCGAACCACATATTGATTTTGTAAAAACAAAATAGTTGCTTGTGCCGTTGTTACTCTTTTGTATGATTATTATCCATAAATCATCTGATTTTGGTGTTGTTTTTTTTTACAATAAAATTAAAATCCGCCTCGAGACTCAATAAGTTCTAGGACTTCTTCGTACGTAGGCATGTCGTTGGCACAGCCGGGTTTTTGAACCACCCATGCACCACACGCATTTCCCATTCGACAGGATTTGTAAAAATCCCATCCTTGCAAATGCCCATAAATAAATCCGCTGGCAAAAGCATCTCCTGCTCCCAAAACATTCAAAACCTCAACAGGAAATCCATGTACGTCTTGAGGTTCTTTGTTTTTACTATAAATAGTAACTCCTTGTGATCCTTTTTTAACAATCAGCACTTTAACTCCTGTATTCAATATTTTTTCGACAGATTCTTCTAGGTTTCCCTTTATTTCAGGAGCCGAAATTTGTTGGTGGGCAATTGAAATTTGTGATGCATCCTGCAACGTAGCTGCCAACACTTCTTCTTCGGTTCCGATTGCAATGTCTACCTTAGGCAAAATAGCGCGAACCATTAAACCAAAAGAACGCACATCGTCCCATTGATCTGCTCGAAAATCAATATCCAACACAATCTGCACCTTATTTTCTGCGGCTTGTTCGACCGCATAAAAAACAGCACTTCGAGATGGTTCTTTGTTGAGTGCTGTTCCCGATATTTCCAGTAATTTAAAGTCTTTAATATTGGCTGCTTTTACATGATCGATAGTCAATTGGCTATCGGCGGCATTGTCTCTGTAAAAAACCAAGGGAAACCGATCTGGTGGTTCAATCCCTAAAACAACGGCACTGGTTCGCCCCGTTGGAATTTTAGGAATAAAGGAGGTATTTACTTTTTCTTTGTTTAAAAAAGCCAAAATAAAATCGCCCGTTTTGTCTTGTCCTACCGCCGTAAGCAATGCCGATTTGAGTCCCAATCGCTGTGTTCCCACAGCTATATTCAATGGAGATCCTCCCACAAAGGCATTGAATCCTTTGATGTCTTCAAAATTGCTCCCAATACTTTGAGAATACAAATCGATTGAGGAGCGTCCTATAGTAATAACATCCATCTTGTATTTTTTAAATTTTAATATTCATCTCGGCTGTAACCAAAGGAATTCTCGGATCCAACCCTTTCCAAGAATCAAAAATCCAAACCTGATTAGGGTCAGGCGTATTGGCTAGTGATTGATCGCTTCCTGCCAAAAAATTAAGATAATAACAATGGTATCCGTGCTCTGCTACCACAGGATGATACCCTCGTGGCACCAATACAGCATCGTTTGTTTTTACCTTCATAATTTCGTCCAAACTTCGATCATCAGTATATACTTGCTGAATAGCATGTCCTTCTGGTTTTTCTATTTTATAAAAATAAATTTCTTCCAAACTAGCCTCTAGCACAGTTCCATCTGCGGCTAGTTTGCGCTCATCATGTTTATGTGCTGGAAAAGAACTCCAATTTCCAGAAGGAGTATAGACTTCAACGGCTACTATTTTTTGACAATTGAATCCGGGTTCAACCAAAATATTTATCTGCCGGGTAGCATTATCGCCTCCTCGTATCTCAATCGCCACTTCATCGGGGGTTTTGAACCGTATTGGAAAATCCTGATTGCTATACACCCAACCATAAGCAATATCCAAGACTTCGCTTTGAGCGGTCAGCACAAATGCGGTGTGTCGAGGCAAATACAAAGTGTGCGCAATCCCTTGAAACACACTTCTTCTTCCGTTTTGAGTTTCCCATTCTCCTGAATTAGTTTTTACACTATAGTTTCCACTTAATAAAATGATAGCGTATTCATTATCTCCCGTATTGCCTTCCCAAATTTCGCCTTGACGAAGCAATCTAGCTTCCATATTGAGGTGTTTCCAACCTGCTTCATCGGCTAGTATGCATTGGTACACTCCGAATCCTTGTGTTGGCTCACTAACCAATGGGTATTTTTTGCTTCTGATCATTTGTTTTTATTTAAAATTCGTTGCCTTTCCTGCTGATCCCAATACCTCAAATCGCTTGCAAATAAAGTCTTGATAAGCCTCTATGTATTTTTTGCCTGGAACAATAGGATCAAATAATTCTGGGGAATTGGCGAAGAAATCCCGATGAACTCGAGTCCAAAGCAAACGCAAATCGGTGGCTATATTCACTTTACAAATACCTAATGGGATGGCTTTTTGCAGTTCGGCATCGGTAACTCCCGCGGCATTTTCTTTTAGTTGCCCACCAAAGCGATTAATCTGTTCAATTTCGTTCTTATCGACCGAAGAACTTCCGTGTAACACCAATGGAAAATTGGGAAGTGCTTGTTGAATTTTTTTCAGAATATCAAACTGAATACCTTGTCCTCCACTAAATTTATAAGCTCCGTGGCTTGTTCCAACTGCAATCGCTAAACTATCACAACCCGAACGCTCCACAAATTCCTTTGCTTGCAACGGATTCGTATATAAGGCGTCCTTGTCATCAACACTCAAATCATCTTCTACACCACTTAACACACCTAACTCTGCTTCGACCACAATTCCTTTTGCATGCGCTTGGGTTACCACCGCTTGAGTTCGGGCAATGTTGGTTTCAAAATCATCGTGAGACGCATCAATCATTACCGAAGTATATCCTTGCTCAAGAGCCTCCAAAGCGTGTTCTTCGGTTCCGTGATCCAAATGCACCGCATACACAACCTCGGGATAAATAGCCGCTGCTGCACTAATCATCGATTGCAACATTATAGGATTGGCATATTTTCGGGCGACGGGTGTAAGTTGCACTATTATGGGCGACTGGGCTTTTTGTGCTGCAGCAAATAATCCGTGTATTTGCTCCATAGTAAAAACATTTACCGCAGCAATAGCGTACTTTCCGTAGCAGTTATTATATAAAATCGAAGGAGAAACCAGCATTTATTATTTAGATTAACGTTAAACTAAAACGCTAAACTAATAAATTAATTTTAATAAATTATTCATTATTGAATTATTTTATTAAAAAACAATAAATACTACATTCTTTTTAGAATACTACCGACAGAACCAACAAAGCAAATTAACCCTAAGACGAGGCCTCGCCAAACAGTCTTATTTTTCATAGACACAAGCTAACTATTATTTATTCCAAATTTCCCACGCCTTCTCTGCCTGAAAAATAAGCATATCTAAGCCATTTTTGGTTTGTGCTCCCTGAGCCGCAGCTTTTTTGAGAAATTGGGTTTCTGCAGGATTGTAAATCAAATCATAAGCAATGTGCTTCTCCGTAAAACATTCGTAAGGAATCGTCGGAAAAGACTCTGTATTTGGACTTGTCCCCACAGGTGTGCAATTAATGATGATTTGGTAATTATCAAATACAGAAGAGTTGATTTGACTGTAATCTATGGTATTTTTATTGGCTACTCTAGAAACAAAAATATACATTATTCCCAATTCGTCTAAGGCAAAAGCAACTCCTTTTGAAGCTCCTCCCGTTCCTAATATCAAAGCTTTTTTGTGGTGCGGCTGCAACAAGGGTTCGAGCGATTTCTTAAAACCATAATAATCTGTGTTGTACCCTTTCAGTTTTCCTTTTTTAGAAATTTTAATGGTGTTTACCGCTCCAATTATCGCTGCTTTTTTTGATAATTTATCTAAGAAAGGAATTACAACTTCCTTGTACGGAATCGTGACATTCAACCCTCGTATAGTGGGGTTGTTTTGTATTATTTCTGGAAAAGCCGTTATTTCCTGAATATCGAAATTTTCGTAAGTACAACCTAGCCAATTTTCGTTGCTAAATTTCTCTGTAAAATAACCTCTCGAAAAGGAATAATTAATGTTGCGTCCTAGTAAACCAAAGCGTTTTTGTATTGTATCCAACGGTATAATTTTTTGTTAGCCATGAATTACCCGAATTTTCACTAATTCCATTTAAAAAAAAGGATGAAAATTTATGAAAATTCGTGGCAAAAAGTAGTTATTATTTTTTATGTTTTGCGATGTAGTTTTGTACCATTTTTCGTGACCAAACCACCGGAAATAAATCCTCTAAAATGATATAATTGTCAAAATTTAATCGCAAAGCATTGCTCAAATGAAATTTTGCCTTAGTAGCCTCTTGAATCATAAATACAGTCCGGCCAAACGAAATTCTACCTCATTCTCTTCAGGAAAATACTCCGAGGCTTGTAATAAGGTTTGTATAGCACTTTCGAATTCGCCCAAAAACTGAAGAATATCCACCCAAAATAGCCAAGTATCCAGTTGACAATCGCCAAATTCTACCGCTTTTCGATAACCAAATTCAGCTTCTTCAAAAAGATTCAAATGCTTGCTTATAGACGCGTACCGTTTCCAGTACAACCGATTTTGATTGTCGATAGCTAAGGCTTTGTTTACAAAAAACAGGGCTTTTTGAAAGTTTTTCTGGCGAACGTAAAAATCGGTAATAGCAATCCATCCTTTGTCTAAAAGAGGATCTTCGTGAACCGTTTTGTTAAAGTATTTTAAAGCCTGAACCTTGTTTCCTAATTTCTCGTAACACTTCCCTATTCGAAGCAATGCATACGAAGTCGCCTCGTCTAATTCGATGGTTCTATTATAACTCTCGATGGCTTCTTTGTATTTTTTTAATCGCTCTAAAGCTTTGGCTCTTTCCATAAAAGCACCTAAAAACTCATCGTCGATTAGTGTGGCATAATCGAAAGCGCGAATAGAATCTTCGTATTCTTTTACTCCATAATGCAAACGTCCCAGCTGATGCCAAGCGATTTCGCTATATGGATTTTTGTCAATATATTTTTTTAAGTAAGTAATGGCTTCTTGATTCTGATCTAAAAACTCGAAGCAATACACCACGTTGTACAAGGCGGATTGATCTTCAAAATCTTCTTCTAAGCATTTGATAAAGCTTTCTTTTGCCATTTCAAGATTATCCATAAACAAATATTCCATCCCAATTAAATTATAGACATCTGCTAAATCATCGGTGTATTCTAAAGCGATATTCAACAATTCAATAGCCTTTTCGTGATTGTCTCTTTTAGAAAAAATATTTGCTTTTTGAATGTAAATTTCTTCGTTGGTTGGCTCGATGGCATACAACTCGTTGAGTAGTTTTTCGGCCAGTTCGAGTTTGTCATCATAAACCAACATTTCAACCTGAACCAGTTTCAATCCAATAGATCGCGGATGCTGTTCTAGAGCTAGTTTCAAAGCTTTTTTTGCCAAAGCGGCTTTTCCCATATCTAGATAATGAAGAATAATTTCTTCAAATTCTTCGGAGTCAAAAAAGAGCACTTTGTTGGTTTTCAACATTGACTCAAATTTAGACAAGGATAAGTTATCTTCTTCTTCTTCGTTGCTTAATTGCATACTATATTTTTTTGAGTTTGCCCAAAATAAATTTAAGCAACCTTATTGGTTTTATGAGAAAAATTGGGAATTGTTGTGAACAATTTAATTAACAACTTGACGAACTCCTTTTGGTTAACGATCAAAAATTTCTAATACTTGTTCTTTAATTCAAAACCAAAACTTCATCCATTACTTCGAGTAGTATAGCGCAACCTTCGCGAATTTCTTCTTCAGAAATCGTCAACGGAGGTGTTATTCGTATGGCGCATTCTTCAAATAGCAACCAAAATAATATAAGCCCTTTGTTCTGACAGCGCAAAATTACTTCGTTTGTTATCGCTGCACTTTTTGTCATTGCCGCTAGCATTAATCCTTTTCCTCGAATTTCTTTTATCAAAGGATGTACCAAAAGAGCTCTAAAAAGCTTTTCCTTCTTCAAAGCATCTGTCATCAGGTTTGTCTGGGTGATTTCTTGCAAAGTTGCCAAACAGGCTGCCGCAATGACAGGATGTCCTCCAAAAGTCGTAATGTGACCTAGCTTTGGATTATGTGTTAACAAATCCATCATTTCTGGGGATGCCGTAAAAGCTCCAACAGGCATTCCCCCGCCCATTCCTTTTCCCATAACGACAATATCAGGAATAACATCATAGTTTTGAAAACCGAAAAGAGTTCCTGTTCTGCCAAAACCCGGTTGAATTTCGTCGAGAATCATAATCGCACCCACTTCAGTACAACGCTCGCGGACTTTTTTCAAAAATTGTTTTCAGGCTGAATAAACCCCGCGCCGCCTTGAATCGTTTCGAGAAGAATACCAGCCGTTTTTGTGGTTATCTTTTCTAAATCAGCTTCGTTATTAAAGGTTATAAAATCAACATCAGGAATCAACGGTCGAAATACTTGCTTGCGCTCTTCGAATCCCATTACACTCATGGAGCCCATGGTGTTGCCATGATAAGCATTGTGGCAAGAAATCAATTGACTCCTACCCGTAACTCTACGAGCGAGTTTTAAAGCCCCTTCGATAGCTTCGGTACCGGAATTAACTAAATAGGTTTTTTTTAAAGGTTCTGGCAAATGAAAAGCCAGCAATTTACAATATTTCTACCGCCGGACTTTGCGAATATTCGCCATAAACCATCACGTGCGAATATTTGTCCAACTGATTTTTAATTGCCTGATTGACTCTTGGCGGTTGATGCCCGAGCGTACAAGCCGAAACTCCAGCTACAAAGTCTAAGTATTTTTTATTATTGGTATCGAAAATATAAGAACCTTTTGCATACGAAACTTCCATTCCTAAAGGATAGGGAGACGTTTGAGCTTGGTATTTTACGAAATCGTTATCCACGTTTGATGTTTAGTATTTTGATTATTTATTTAAAATCAACGTTTTTCAAATCTGTAATCAAAAATCATTATTTCTCAATCTCAAATCTTCTTTTTCTTCTTATCGTAATTCAAGGTTTCCTTTCTGATTTTCATCGGGATATTTTCCTTGGCATTTTCATCCTTTCCTTGCTTGACGAGTTTGTCGTTGAGTTCATTTTCCTCGGCCGTAAAAATATCCTCCTTGGTTTTTATCCTTTCATCACCACGCCAAAGCAGCCCTCGCAGTTTTCGGTCTCTTTCAAGCAAGTCCTTTTCGGGATAAATATCGCCATCCACTTGATTAAAAAAAGTAATGGTTTCTATCTCATTTTATCAAATAGAATACTGATTTTGCTACTCACTTTTTTGTCTATTCCAATGAGTTCATGATTTTCATTTCTCGCATAATAAATAACCTCGGCATTTTTGACAATATCTACATCATGGAGTTTTCCTTCTTCAAATTTACCATATAAGTTTGTCCTTTTGCCTGATTAAAACCTGTTCCCAACGTATCTTTCGAGACCAGAAATGTATTATTGAGCACTTTGAGCGAATCTAACTTTCGAGTGGCGTTGTCTCCAATAAGATGCATTATATCGCCGGTAATCTGGCTTTCTCCGTTCCAAAGAATGGGGTTTCCAATAAGCTTTGTTAAAGCAATTTTAGCACTTGAATAAATCGAATCACACTTGCCACTCATATCCTTTTTAAAAAAGCGAACATTATTAAAAGCACGTATAATTCGATTGCCTTCTGGACCAGTAACCATCAGCTTTTTTCCGTGAATATAAACCGAATCATTTTCGACAAAGTTTACTGCCACGGCTCTTTTTGTAACGAACATCGAATCTTGGTTTTTATAAATTTCGGCATAATGCCCTTTAACAATCCCTCGATTTATCGAATCTGTTATTTTTACATTCCTCGTTGCCGATGCAAATTCCTTGTTTCGATCATAATACAAACTATCGCCTGTAATCAGTCGGTCATTGTATTTAATATAAGACTTTCGGAGAAAATGTGCCACATTCTTTTTGGTATCATAAAATCCTTTTTCGGTGTAAATATAATTGGCTTTACTGGTTATTGTCGAAGGACCAAAAGATAGGATTGTCCTGAATTACTATAATAATCCAGATGATTAGACTTGATAACGTACTTTGGATTCGTGATGGTTACCGCTGTTAGAAATTGGAATTTTTTTTCGGCAACAAAATATTTTCCAGACTTACTTTTGAGTGTGTTGTCTCGATTAATAATTGTTCCTTGCGTATTATAATACACTTCTTGAGTGTTGCGGTTAAAATTGATGGTATCTGTCGCTAAATTACTTTCGGGAGAACGCATGACAGCACCACCCGTGGCAAAAGCCTGTTTAATATTGCCATTATATTCGGCGTATTTACTATTCAATACAACGTATCTCCCTGAACCAATTGCACATTTCCAAAAGCTTTTATGTAATTTTCTTTTTGAAAATAATAGGCTTTATTACATGTCATGATTACGCCGTCATGGTTTAAAACGAACATTTCCTGTAAGCAATGCGGCGTCTGGTGCTTCCACTTGATTAATGTCAAAATAATCAGAATGCTCAATAATTATTTTTTTTGGTGCTTGTGCCAAAAGTCTTTGCGACCCTAAAATCGCCAAACAACAACTTATGAAAAACAATAATTTCTTCAATGGATTTAATTTTTGCCAAATTTAAGAAAAAGGAAGCAACCCTAATCCATATTGTGATTTATTTATAAAGTAACGTACGAAAGATTATCACAAGATACAGTAAAATTTAAAAAAAATTAAAGCAATAAAAGGCTACTTTTCTAGGGCAGCCTCATAATTTTCGCCTACCTTTTTCCAATCAATAACTTCAAAAAAGGCATCAACATAATTTTTCCTCTTGTATTGGTAGCCCAAATAATAAGCGTGTTCCCAAAGGTCTAATGCCAGAATCGGCGTACCAGAAACAACTGCATTTCGCATCAACGGATTGTCTTGATTTTGTGTACTTGTAATTTGAAGATTCCCAGATTTATCGACTATAAGCCAAGTCCAAGCTGAACCAAATTGCTTAGCTGCTTCGTCTTTGAATGCTGCTTTAAAAGAATCAAAAGAGCCAAATTTTTTTGTGATAGCCAAAGCCAAACTATCTTTAAACCATCACTCCTGTTTTGGCGACAAGCACTTAAAATACAAGGAATGATTGTAGTAGCCACCTGCATTATTTCTGATTTCGGTGTCGTTAGGATCTAATTTCGCTAGTATTTCCTCGATAGTTCCGTTCTCTAAATCTGTCCCTACCAATGCTTTATTCAGATTATTGGTATACGTTAAATAATGCTTTGAATAATGTGTTTCCATCGTTAATGCTGAAATAGTTGGAGCCAAAGCATCGTAGGAATAGCCTAATTTTTCCAACTGAAAAACGCCTTGATCAGCCTTAACATCCTCAGGATGCCCTATGGTTATTTTTTCTTGGGCTGTTGGTAATGGTACTTCAACAACTTCGGTAAGTTTTTTGTCGTTGCAGGAAATTAATGTGATACCCAATAATAAATTAAAAAACAAAGTATGAATCTTTTTCATATAAAACTACTATTTATCTTTTAAAAAAACATGAAATTTGTGTAACAAACTTAGCATACCTATTGAGTTTAAATATGCTTATCTTCCAAAAACTATTTTTTCGTTAAGGAATCTATAATTTTAATGTATTGCTCTTTTGCCTCTTCAATAGAAAGATGACTTATTTGAATCCACGCATTGGTTTTAAAAGCATTTCTCAAATCAAAATGTTCTGATTGATTGTAATTCGCAGATCCAAAAGTGGCCTGCTTGTAAAGGCATAAAGTCGCAACTGAACATCCTGCGGCAAGGAAGCCTGTGTCATATTCGAAGCAATCTCAAACGCTTCTTGAAACCGAGTATCTAAATCTTTTTCGATCATTATGCTTTTGTTGCAATTATTGTTTTTCCTCCAATGGCTTTTTGATTAAGCACTACATTGATGGGCGTTCCTAAAGGCAAAAATACATCTACTCGAGAACCAAATTTTATAAAACCAGCATCTTCTCCTTGAATTACTTGCATTCCTTCTTCGGCATAATTAACAATTCTTCGCGCCAATGCACCTGCAATTTGGCGGTAAAGAATGGCTCCGAAGGTTTTTATTCTCGACTACAATTGTTGGTTCTTTCATTCTCTTCACTTGCCTTTGGATGCCAAGCAACCAAAAATTTTCCTGGATGGTATTTACTAAATTTTACAATTCCGCTAAGTGCATAGCGTGTTACGTGGACATTAATTGGCGACATAAATATAGAAACTTGAATGCGTTTTTCTTTGAAATATTCGCTTTCAAAAACCTCTTCAATCACAACCACTTTCCCGTCAACAGGAGACAAAATTTGGTTTTCATTTTGCACAACAGTACGCTTTGGATTTCTGAAAAATTGCAAAATAATAATCAAAAATAAAAAGACTGTTATTTGAATCGACATTTTGACCCAATCGGTATCAATAAATTTATCGGACAATAAAAGCACTACGGCAGTAAAAACTGTACCTATTAAAATTGATTGAGCTCCTTCTTTATGAAACATAGTTTAAAATTTGATAAAATAAAAATATTATTGGCGCTACAAATATAACACTATCTAGTCGATCTAGAATACCTCCATGACCCGGCATAATGGCTCCGCTATCTTTTACGCCAGCGATGCGCTTAAATTTCGATTCAATTAAATCGCCAATTGTTCCCATAATCCCCACAATTGCAGCTATTGACATCCAAATGATAATTGATTTTTCACTAAATTCAGGTTTTGCTTTTATGTAAAATTTAGAAATCATAAAACCAGCAAAAACCGCAAAAAGTATTCCACCAAGGAATCCTTCAATAGTTTTTTTTGGGGAGATTCTTTCAAATAATTTGTTTCTCCCTATCGATTTCCCCACGATATAAGCAAAAGTATCATTAGTCCAAATCAATATAAACAATCCGACAATTATTTTAGGATTGTAGTCATTGATGCCAAATGAAATTTTAGTAATAAAAATAAAAGGCAAAGTGATATACCCTAAGAGATACAAATATTTTGAAGAAACACTTATTTTTTGAATTGAATCGTAAATAAAAATAAAATACATTTAACAGAAACCACAATAGTTACTGCCAACAAAATAAGATCCAATTGTTGAATATTTACGTTTAAATTAAAATCTGACTGAAAAACCTTATTCAAAAAAATTGTGGTTTGCTTATTATAATGACTAACCAAGTTAATCGCACTATACAACGAAATCCCAGAAATCATGGGAAAAACACAATTGATTTGAACTAAATGACAAAACTCATAAAGAGCAATAAGTAAAAAAACACCAAATAAGATAAAAAAACTTTCAGTTGAATATAGGATTGAAGCAAGTAATAAAATTACATAAATAGCACCAGATATTGCTCTCTTGAGTGTTTCATTCATTTTAAAAATCTTCTAAAAGCAATAAATATAGATTTTTAGCAGAACTTCCGTATTGTGTAAAATCTTCCTCTTCAACTTTTTCAAAATATTTAATTGTAGTAATGTTTGTTGGATAATCTCTAAGGTATTTGTTTTTAATAACACTAAGTCCATCACTTTTTGTTCCTATAATCTGACTAGTTGTCGCAAAAACAATGATATTAATGGGAAGTTCATTTGGCTTATGTTGCTTGATTTGCTTAGAAGAAAACAATATAGAACCTTCGTCGGCAATCAAGTTTTCACAATTAGCCAAAAGAAAAGAAGGCTTTTTTGCTTCATGATACCCAATTTTATTCTCCTCGAGGATGCTAAAAAGTTTGGGTTCATAACACAAAGCTTCGTTTTCGAACCAGTCATTCTCTTCTAGTATATTTTCAAAATGGTCTTTTACTTCGGCTTCATTTTCACAGTACAAAAATTTACCGCCATTTCTCTTGAAATTATAGATAAACTGCTCATCTAATGGCGCATTGACATCTGGAGAATATTTGCTATATTCTTTATCTTTTTCTTCTTCAGAAGGCGGAGTGTTAGAACCAAAAATTTTTCTAAAAAGACTCATATTTTTTAAAACTACTATTGTTTGTTACCAGAAACCGTTCAAAGATAAAAAAATCTTAATTCAAAAGTGACTTTTGAATTAAGATTTTAAAAATAATGGAAAATAGGTTTTTAAGAAACTACTTCCTCAAGATTAGAGTCGAACGTTCTTTTTCCGAAAATGGTCTCCAAGTCATCTTTAAAAATCACCTCTTTTTCTATCAAAATGTCGGCAAGTTGATTCAATTATCTTTATTTTCTTCTAATATTTTAATCGCTCTTTCGTATTGACTTTCTATCAATAACGAAATTTCTTTGTCGATAATCTTGGCCGTGTCCTCAGAATATGGTTTAGAAAAACTGTATTCGCTTTGTCCTGATGAATCGTAATAAGTCACGTTTCCTATCTTGTCATTCAAACCATAAATAGTTACCATAGCACGAGCCTGTCTGGTTACTTTTTCTAAATCGCTTAATGCACCCGTAGAAATTCTATCAAAAGTCACTTTCTCAGCAGCTCTTCCTCCCATTGTAGCGCACATTTCATCTAGCATTTGATCTGTTCTTACAATTTGTCTTTCTTCAGGAAGGTACCAAGCCGCTCCTAAACTTTGTCCACGAGGAACAATAGTAACTTTAATCAAAGGTGCGGCGTGTTCTAACATCCAACTTACGGTTGCATGACCCGCCTCATGAATGGCGATAGCTTTCTTTTCGTCTGGAGTAATTATTTTGTTTTTCTTTTCTAAACCGCCAATAATTCTATCAACAGCATCTAGAAAATCTTGTTTGTCAACCGCGGTTTTGTTATTTCTGGCAGCAATTAAAGCCGCTTCATTACAAACATTAGCAATATCAGCACCCGAAAAACCAGGTGTTTGTTTAGCCAAAAAGTCAGTATCAAGTCCCTCCACTTTTTTCAACGGAGCAAGATGAACTTCAAAAATTTCGGCACGTTCCCGAATATCTGGCAAGTCAACAAAAATTTGTCTATCAAAGCGTCCCGCACGCATCAAGGCTTTGTCTAATACATCGGCTCTGTTGGTTGCCGCCAAAACGATTACATTCGAATTGGTTCCGAAACCATCCATCTCCGTAAGCAATTGATTTAAGGTGTTTTCACGTTCGTCATTTCCGCCTGACATATTGCTTTTTTCCTCTTGCTCTTCCTACAGCATCAATTTCGTCATAAAAATGATCGCTGGCGATTTTTCTTTGGCTTGTTTAAAACAAATCACGCACTCTCGATGCACCAACACCTACAAACATTTCCACAAAATCAGAACCTGATAAAGAGAAAAACGGAACTTGGGCTTCTCCAGCAACGGCTTTGGCTAACAAGGTTTTGCCTGTTCCAGGAGGCCCTACGAGCAAAGCGCCTTTTGGGATTTTCCTCCCAGATTGGTATATTTTTCAGGGTTTTTCAAGAATTCTACAATTTCCTGAATTCTTCTTTAGCACCTTCTAAACCAGCAACATCCTTGAACGAAGTTTTAATATCTGTTTTTTCGTCGAAAAGTTTGGCTTTTGATTTTCCAATATTAAAAATTTGTCCGCCACCGCCACCTGCACCTCCAGACATTCTTCGCATGATAAATATCCAAACACCAATGATAATGATAATTGGCAATAGACTTATAAAAATATCAGTCCAGTTGTTGCTTTCTTTAAAATCATAATTCTTAAGTTTTCCTTCGGCAGCAGCTTTTTCTAGTTTTTTTTCGAAACTTTGAACATCCCCAATCTTCAAAGTATAATGAGGTCCTTTATTTGGGCGGTCCAAAACATCTTTAGAAACTCCTTTATTAGCGGGGTCTTTCAATGCTGCAGCACTCAAATATATTTCGGTTTCCTTTTGTTAAACACAATGACCTTATCAATTTGTCCTTTCTCAAGAAGACTATTAAATTCTGGAGGCGACAATGGAGCTGGTTCCGAAAAATTAGAACCTCCTGTTAGATAGCTTATGAATAAAAAAATTAGTAATATTACTGTATAAATTAACCAAGGACTAACCTTGAATTTATTCGTATTTGGATTGTTATCTTTAGCCATTATAGTGTGTTTCTTTAGTATTTATTTTCGATTGTGGTAATTTTTGCATCCCCCCAAAGGCTTTCGATGTTGTAATATTCACGAATGTGTTTCTGAAAAACATGCACCACAATATTCACATAGTCCATCAGAACCCACTCGGCATTATCAGTACCTTCAACATGCCAAGGCTTGTCTTTTAATTCTTTTGAAACTGTTTTTTGAATGGAGTTAACGATAGCATTAACTTGCGTATTTGAATTTCCGTTGCAGATGATAAAATAGTCACAAACGGCGGTGTCTATTTCTCTTAAATCCAGAATATCGATGTCGTTTCCTTTGACTTCTTCGATTCCTTTGATGATGTTTGCCAATAAAACATCATTATTTATAGTCTTTTTTGTCATGAATTATTTTTAATATAAGTTTGTAAAGTTACCATTTTTTGTGATTATTTTTGAACCTTAACACAATATTAAATTCTAATCCCACAAATAACTTCTTTATGAAACTAATCAAACTCGATGCCACAGATTCTACAAATGAATTCCTAAAAGGATTATCGAGCAATCAATTACTAGAGAATTTTACCGTTGTTACCGCCGAAACTCAAACGAAAGGCAAAGGTCAAATGGGTTCCACTTGGACTTCTGAACCTAGTAAAAATCTAATTATGAGCGTTTTGATTAAAGATTTCCTGACAGACAGTCATCAAATTTTTGATGTTAATGTCGCCGTATCGGTTTCGGTAATTCAAGCTTTAGAAATGATGAACATTCCTCAATTAAGAATCAAATGGCCAAACGACATAATGTCATACAATAAAAAAATTGGCGGAATTTTAATTGAAAATAGCATAAAAAGCAACGGAACTATTACTTCTATCGTGGGATTGGGATTAAATGTGAACCAAATCAATTTTGAAGATTTGCCAAAAGCATCTTCCCTATCTGTTATTTGTAAAACAAATTTTAACAAAGACGAAATTCTTTTGAAAATCATCGAAAAATTAGAACAAAACATTCTGTCATGGAATCAAAATCCGGGTATTTTGTGGTTGCATTACTCCAACAAACTTTTTAAGAAAGGTGTTTCGATGCCGTTTTCAAATCAAAACAACCAAAATTTTATGGGAATTATTCAAGGAGTTAATTCAATTGGAAAACTTGAAGTTTTGCTAGAAGATAATCGCATTTCGAATTTTGACATCAAGGAAATCCAAATGCTGTATTGACGTATTTTGACTTTTATTTAAAACTAAAAAAAACCTTCTAGTTCACTCTAAAAGGTTTTCGTTTATGTAAAAATATTTTTTTTTATAGCTTTTCCATATTTACTGCCAAAGTCTCGATAAATTTTGAAATAGGTCCTTTTATCATCATTCCCATCATTGCGTTGAATTCGCCTTCAAAATCCAGTTTTACCTCGCTTGATTTATCCGTAATGGCATTGATATTGGCCGGTTAAAGTGAACAATAATTTATCACTTGCTGAACCCAGTATAATCTTATTTGGAGCGATTTTTTCTTTTATTTTTAGCTTTATTTCAGGCATTCCTTTTAGACCAAAAATAAAAGAATGATCATCGATAACTTCAAATTTTACGATATTCTCAGGCATTAGCTTTTCGAAATTTCTAACGTCGGCTAGCAAATCAAATACCATTTGTGCTGATTTTTCGACAGTAACTTTAGGACTTTCTAAATTCATACGATTCTTTGTTGATTTTTTTATTAAAAAAAAAAGTGCCTTCCCTTTTTACACTTCTACGCTCCACGTAGATGGACTCGAGTTCCATTCTCTCAAAGTTTGCTCTTCTTCCTCTGTAATATATTTCTTGGTAAGTGCTAAATTTAATAGGTTTTGATAATTACTCAAAGTAAACAAATCGACCTTGGCGTTTTCAAAATTATCTTGGGCTACATCAAAACCATAAGTAAAAATTGCTGCCATTCCTTTTACATTGGCACCAGCTGTTCGCAAGGCTTCAACAGCAAGAAGGCTACTGTTTCCGGTACTTATCAAATCTTCGACAATAACTACATTTTGCCCTTTTTGCAAAAATCCTTCTACTTGATTTTGTCTTCCATGCTTTTTTGGTTCTGGGCGAACATAAACAAAAGGCAACCCCAAACTTTCGGCAACTAGCATTCCAATTCCAATTGCCCCAGTCGCTACACCAGCAATTACATCAGGTTTTCCAAATTGTTTTTCAATATTTTTCGAAAATTCATCTCGAACATAATTTCTTATCGCTGGAAATGAGAGTATTAATCGATTATCACAATATATAGGTGATTTCCATCCCGAAGCCCATGTAAAAGGATTTCTTGGATTCAATTTAATTGCATTTATTTGCAAAAGCAATTCGGCTGTTTTTTCGGCGGTATCTTTATTAATATCATAGTACAAATGTATAAAGTTTTTGTGAACGACAAACCACTTTTTTTGACAAATGAAATCTCAAAGGAGACTAATTTTCAGATATTCTTACTAGAAAGTATTGATATTAAACAACTTATAATCAAAATATTTCAAAATAAAATTCAGAAAGCTTATTTATATCATCCTGATGAAAAGCAGATTATGAAAACTTTGAAATCAAAAATCCCAGTAAATAAAGCTGGAGGAGGATTAGTTTATAATAAAAAGGGGGAGGTTTTGTTTATTTTCAGGGACGGAAAATGGGATTTACCCAAAGGAGGAACTGAAAAAGGGGAAGAAATCGAAGCAACTGCAATGCGAGAAGTCGAAGAAGAAACGGGAGTAAATCAGTTAAAAATTACAAAAAAACTTCAAAAAACCTACCATGTTTTCAAACGAAACGGCATTTACAAATTAAAAATTACACATTGGTTTGAAATGCAATCTGATTTTGATGGAATTCCCATCGGACAAATAGAAGAAGGAATCGAAAAAGTGATGTGGGTAAATCCAAATGAGATTCCTGAGATATTAAAAAATTCTTATGAAAACATAAAATTATTATTCGAAGAAGAAAATCTCGTTGAATAGGATTTTTTTTAATTCAACATTCATAACTTATAATTCACAATTCATTTTACCTTTGCAAAATGAATAAAAAACACCCTTCCAACAATATACTTCTTAATTTAGGCTTCGAAAAACTAAATGAAATGCAAGTTGCGGCCCAAGAAACCATTTTGAGCGACAACAATATTCTACTGCTTTCGCCAACCGGTTCTGGGAAAACACTCGCTTTCTTGTTGCCTATTTTCGAAATGTTGAAACCCGAAATCCTTTCTGTACAATGTTTGATTCTAGTTCCATCGCGTGAATTAGGATTGCAAATTGAGCAAGTTTGGAAAAAAATGGGCACAAATTACAAAGTAAATGTGTGCTACGGCGGACATTCCATAGATACCGAAATCAAAAATTTAAGCAATCCTCCAGCCGTTTTAATTGGAACTCCAGGCAGAATTGCCGATCATATTGACCGAGGCAGTTTTCGTTTAGACAAATAGAAACCTTGATTTTAGACGAATTCGACAAATCCTTACAGTTAGGTTTTCACGAGCAAATGTCTTTTATCATTGGAAAATTATCTAAACTGAACAAACGCATTTTAGTTTCAGCCACTTCTGATATCGAGATTCCAAAATACACAAGAGTTGTCAATCCCACGATTTTGGATTTTATACCCAATGAAGAAGAAGCTACCAATCTTGAAATGAAAATGGTCGTTTCGAAAGAAAAAGACAAAATGGGTAGTTTATTCAACTTAATTTGTTCGCTAAAATCGCAATCGGCATTGGTGTTTTGCAACCATCGTGATGCCGCAGAACGCATCAGCGATACTTTGAACGAAAAAGGAATTTACGCCACCTATTATCACGGCGGAATGGATCAGGACGAACGCGAACGCGCTTTAATCCAGTTCAGAAACGGAAGTGTGAGTTATTTAATCACAACGGATTTGGCCGCACGTGGACTTGATATTCCCGAAATGAAACACGTAATTCATTACCATTTGCCATTAAAAGAAGATAATTTACTCATAGAAACGGAAGAACTGCGAGAATGCTAGCTTCCGGAACTGCTTACATTATTGCACACGACAGCGAAAAAAAGCTGGATTATATTAATTATGAAATGCCTGTTTTAAAAGTGGAAAATAGCACCACTTTACCAAAACCACCCGAATTTCAAACCATTTACATCAGCGGTGGAAAGAAAAATAAATTGAACAAAATTGATGTCGTAGGTTTCTTTTCTCAAAAAGGGAAATTGGAGAAAGGCGATTTGGGACTCATAGAAGTAAAGGATTTTATTTCGTTTGCCGCCGTAAAATTCAACAAAGTGAAAGATTACTTCATAACATCAAGGACGAAAAAATGAAAGGCAAGAAATTCAAAATCGAGGTTGCCAGAAAAGTGATTAAGAAAGAGGAGGAGTAGTGTCAAATTTCAGATTAAGAATGATAAACATCCCCATAAAAAAGCGAAAACGCCTTGAGCAATCAAGACGTTTTCGCTTTTTTTAACCTCCCACTTCTAACCTCCCACTTCTGACCTCTAATTAGATTTTCTTCACATATTGCGTAATAATTACAATCGTTTGACCATCAACTCTACCTTCAATATATTCAGCATTCGTGTGGTCTAGCCTGATATTACGAACTGCTGTTCCTTGTTTTGCCACCATACTCGAACCTTTTACTTTCAAATCTTTAATCAAAACTACGGAGTCGCCAGTAGCAAGAATTACCCCATTGCTGTCACGGTGGATTACTTTGTTTTCATCTTCTTCGCCTTCGCCAGTAGCTTGCGCCCAAGCCAAATCATCTTCGTCAAGATACATTTGTTCTACCAATTCAGTATTGCGTAAACGGCTCAACATCCGCCACGAAACTACTTGTACAGGAATATGTTCGCTCCACATACTTTCGTTTAAACAACGCCAATGATTTTGGTCTTCATTTCCAGGATTTTCAATTTGGTCGATGCAAGTGGTACAAGCCAAAATGCTTTCGTCTAATCCTCCTTTTTTTGTTGGCAAAACGGTATATACTTTTAAATTCTCGGTTGCTGCGCAAAGTTCGCATTGAGACCCGCTTCGTTTATTTAATTCTCTTTCCATTATCTTTTATAATCAATTTTATTCTGCGAAAGTAGGACTAAATAACTCCTGTTACAAATTTGCGGAAACACTATTTTTTATTCTTACCGCATCAGGAACGAGCAGTTCATATTCGCCACCGTTACGAATTACATCTCGAACGATACTTGAACTTATGTAAGACGTTTTTGAGGCGGTTAATAAAAATACGGTTTCAATTTTTGACAATCGTCTGTTGGTGTGAGCGATGGCTTTTTCGAATTCGAAATCGGCGGGATTTCGTAGCCCACGAAGGATAAAATTAGATTTCATTCTATGACACAATTCAATTGTTAATCCTTCATAAACCATAATAGAAACTTTGGGTTCGTTCTTGAAAGTTTCCTCTATAAAGCGTTTTCTTTCTTCGAGCGAAAACATATATTTTTTTTCGGCATTGATACCAATGGCAATTACAATTTCGTCAAATAATGGAATTCCTCTTCGGATAATATCTTCGTGACCCAAGGTTATTGGATCAAACGATCCCGGAAATATGGCTTTTCTCATTTTAATTTTTGTTTATTTGTTTTTCGATTCTCCTATCAGGAATAATCCAAATTAGAGCAACTGCGGTGTAAAATAATCCAGAAATCCAAGGCGAAACAAAGGCTGATGGAATTGCTAAAACATAGCAAACCAAGGATATTTTACCTTTGGTATCTTTTTGAACCGCTTGATATAGAACAGAATCTTTGCCTTCAAGTTTTATAATGTTATTTTGAAGCAACGTATAAGCAATGGCACACATTAGCAAAATAAATCCATAAACACTCATTGGAACTGCCGCAAAATGTTGTGACCCAATCCAACTGGTACCAAATGGAATCAGAGACAGCCAAAAAAGCAAAAAAAGATTGCCCCATAAAACCGAACCGCTCACTTTTTTACAACCTGAAACATGTGATGATGGTTATTCCAATAAATACCAACATAAGCAAAGCTCAAAACATAACTCAAAATAACAGGAACTAAGGGTTTTAAAGATTCGAAATTATTGTCGTTGGGTACTTTTATTCTAAAATCATTATGGTAATGATAATGGCCAAAACGCCATCGCTAAAGGCTTCGAGTCTGTTTTTGTTCATAGTTTTAATCTCTTTAGGTTTAATTCCTCGAAGCTCTGCTTCGGTTTTTTTTGCCACAGATTCACAGATTAAAAAAGATTTTTGAAAATCTGTGAATCTGTGGCGAAATATTTAATTTAAAGCCAATTCAATAGCATTACTAAACAAATCCTCTAATGAAATTCCGGCAGCTTTGGCTTGTTGCGGAATTAAACTTTCGGCGGTAAGACCCGGAATGGTATTCATTTCGAGCATATAAGGTTCGCCGTCCACAAAAATAAATTCGCTTCTGGAAAAGCCTTTCATTTTCAAGATTTCATAAGCACGTTTTGCTACTTCGCTCACTCTTTTTGTCATTTCGTCCGAGATTCTGGCAGGAGTGATTTCCTGTGATTTTCCTTGATATTTGGCTTCATAATCGAAGAAATCATTCTCCGAAACAATTTCGGTTATGGGCAAAACAATTACTTTGCCTTGATAATTGATAACGCCAACCGAAACTTCGGTGCCATCAAGGAAGCTTTCGATGATAATTTCGCTGTCTTCTTTGTAGGCAATTTCAATGGCGATTGGCAATTCGTTAGCGGTTTTTACTTTTGAAATCCCAAAACTGGAACCCGATTTATTTGGTTTTACAAAACAAGGCAAGCCAACGGTATTTACAATTTCGGTAGTATTTATATGTTCCCCTTTGTTCAAATAATAAGAAGTAGCCGTTTTGACTCCATAGGGTTTCAGAACCGAAAGCAAATCACGTTTATTGAAAGTCAATGCGGCTTGATAATAATCGCAGGATGTTTGAGGCATTCCAATTAATTCGAAATACGCTTGCATTAAACCATCTTCGCCCGGTGTGCCATGAATGGCGTTGAAAACACAATCGAAAGTGATTTTAGTCCCGTTTATTGTAACTGAAAAATCATTTTTGTCTATTGGAAATTCGGCGTCTTTATCATCGACATAAACCCATTTTTCTTTGAAAATATGGATGCGAAATCCGTTAAATTTTGTTTTGTCAAGATATTGATATACGACATTTCCGCTTATTAAGGAAATTTTATATTCGCTTGAATATCCGCCCATGATGATGGCAATGTTTTTCATGTTTTTAGGTCTTGGGTGTTAGGTTCTGGGTAAAACAAATGGTATTGCTAGTAGGATGCCCTAGCCCTGATAGAAGTGAAAATCCTGTTTATTGCTTTTATAAAAAGCCCTTTGATTACGCTCAGGGTGGCAAAGCAATAAACAGATTGCAACGAATAGCAGGAAATAGCTCCTAAAAACGATTAAACAAAATTAGAATTTTTTTGGAACGAAATAGCTTTATCTTTGCGACTTATAAAAATAAATTTATGAGTTTACGTAACTATCTAAGCAGCCGCGTTTTTTTTTGCACAAGTATCAGCTGTGCTTATCATTATCTTTGTTTCGGGTTATTTATTTATGCATTGGTTAACTTTTACCACAGATCATGGACACGAAATCACGGTACCTAATTTAGCTAAATTAAGCACCGAACAAGTAGAGGAAAAGCTGGATGCATTAGACTTGGATTATGTAGTTTTGGATAGTGTAGATTATAATAAAGATTACCCCAAATACAGTGTGGTAGAGCAAGATCCTTTGCCGGGAGCCAAAGTCAAAGTGGGAAGAAAAATATATATTAAGACAAATGCTTCTGGTTTTTCATCGGTTAAAATCCCTGATTTGATTGACAAAACCTATCGTGAAGCAGTACCAACGCTCAAATCATTGGGTCTTGAAGAAGGAACTATAACTTATATTCCAAATCTTGGAAAAGATATGGTACTGGAAATGCGTTTTAAAGGAAGAAATTTAAAAGTTGGTGATCGGGTTTTGAAAGCTTCTAAAATCGATTTGGTGCTGGGTGATGGAAACGAAAGTTACACCGAACCCGCAGATAGCACGGCAAAACCAATAGAGCAAACGCCTACAAATGAACAGTAATATTGACTCCGCAGATTTAGACGAAGAATTATTCGAACATTACAGATTTGACATTCCTAAAGGGCAATTGCTCCTGAGAATCGACAAATACTTGATGAATATGATTCCGAATGCAACACGAAATAAAATTCAAAATGCAGCAACTGCTGGCGATATTTATGTGAATGACCTTCCTGTAAAATCGAATCATAGAGTAAAACCTTTTGACGTGGTGCGCATTATGCTGTCGCATCCGCCTTTTGAAAACAGAGTTGACCCAGAAGACATTCCGCTTGACATTGTTTATGAAGATGACTCGCTTTTACTGGTAAACAAACCACCTAATTTTGTGGTTCATCCCGGTCACGGAAATTATACTGGGACTCTAGTAAACGCATTGGCTTTTCATTTCAAGGATTTACCCATGAACAGTAGTGAACGCCCAGGACTGGTTCATCGAATTGACAAAGATACCTCGGGGCTTCTTGTTATAGCCAAAACCGAAACTGCAATGACGCATCTTGCCAAGCAATTTGAAAACAAAACTACCGAAAGAGAATATATTGCCCTAGTTTGGGGAAATGTAGTGGCCGATGAAGGAACTATTGAAGGCAATATTGCACGCCATGTAAAAGATCGTATGCAAATGGCTGTTTTTGCTGACCCAGAGATTGGCAAACCAGCGGTAACACATTATAAAGTTTAGAGCGTTTTGGTTACGTGACTTTGGTTTCCTGTATACTTGAAACAGGAAGAACTCACCAAATTCGCGTGCACATGAAGCATATTGGTCATCCTATTTTTAATGATGAGCGCTACGGAGGTCATTTGATTTTAAAAGGAACCACGTTTACCAAATACAAACAATTTATCGATAATTGTTTCAAAGCTTTACCACGACAAGCTTTACACGCTAAAACACTTGGTTTTACGCATCCCACAACTGGCGAAATGATGCGTTTTGACACAGAATTACCACAAGATTTTCAGGATTGTATTGAAAAATGGCGAGGATATTCGAAAACACATTCAGGCGAGGAAGAAGAATAAAACTGAAAGTCTTTCTCTAGACTTCACTCAACATAGTAGCGGATAGTCATCGTTTTTTATGATGTACAAAACCACAGAACAATAAGTAATGCCAAGACGTTGTGTCTTGGCATTACTTATTGTTCTTAGTAACTGTTTAAATTTTATTTTTCTAGCCTATTTAGTATCAATTTGAGCATTGCAAGCTGGACAATTGCTTCGCTGGTTTTAGTGTGATATTCAAAATCTTTGCTCAATCTTCTGTAACTTTCAAACCAAGAAAAAGTTCGTTCTACAATCCATCTTTTGGGAAGTATTTTGAATTTTTCTTCTTTGTCAGTTCTTAAAACTACTTCTAACAAGAAATTTAAATTATAGGTATAGGCGTTTAGGTCGCAATAGATTATTTTTGCCAAATGGCAGATTCAAATATTTTCAGAGGAGTGAATTCGATAAAATTTAATCAACGATTTAAAGACGATAATGATTGTTTAGATTATCTTTCTCAAATAAAATGGGAAAATGGTTTTGTTTGTAAAAGATGTCAAAACGATAAATTTTGTAACGGTAAAAATCCATATAATAGAAGATGTACTAAATGTAGATATGATGAAAGTCCAACAACAGGGACTATGTTGGAAAAACTAAAATTTTCAATATTGATTGCGTTTCATATCGTCTTTAAAATAAGTACAAAGAAAAAAGGAATGTCTTCTTTGGAGTTGAGTTCCGAATTTGAACTTCGACAAAAAACATGTTGGTCTTTTAAATCAAAGATACAACAAGCTATGAAAAGTAGTCTTAATTACCCATTAACAGGGACAATTCACGTTGACGAGTTTATGGTTGGTGGTCCAGAAGAAGATAAAAGAGGCAGAAGTAAAGGATTAAAAAAGCTTATTGTTCTAGCTGTTGAAGTTTTAGATGATGGAGTTGGTAGAGCTTATGCTGAAGTTATTGAGCATTCTTCTGCAAATGAATTAGGTGCTTTTCTGAGAAAATATATTTCAAAAGAAGCAACTATAATTACAGATAAATGGGGGGGATATAGTCCCCTAAAAAAAGAGTTTCCGAATCTAAAACAACTAGATTCTAATGATGGGAAAAACTTTAAAGAGTTACATATTCATATAATGAACATCAAAGGTTGGCTCAGAGGAATACATCATCATTGTAGTAAAGAACATATACAAGATTATCTGAATGAATATCATTTTAGATACAATAGAAGGTCAAATATGGATACAATATTCAATGTGTTGGTCAAAAGAATGGTCAAAAACGATAAAATATCAACAAAATCAAGTGTGGCTTAAACGCCTATACCTATTAAATTATTCTTCACATTGTCAATTAGTTCTCCTCTGTAACCACCATCGGCAAAGACCTTTACAAGTCTATAAAACTGCCCTTTTAATTTTTCAAGGACCTCAAAAGCTGCCTTACTGTCGTGCCTGTTTGCAGCGTGAACTACAACAACTAGTAATAACCCCAAAGTATCCACCACAATATGTCTTTTCCTCCCTTTTACTTTTTACCTCCATCAAAACCCCTGTTCTGGCCACCTTTTCTAGTTGTTTTAACAGACTGACTATCAATAATTCCTACACTTGGGGTTTCGTTTTTTTTGTACTTCTTTCTAACTTTTTCTCTAATAACTTCGTGTATAAAATCGATAGTTCCATTATTTTTCCATTTCGTAAAATAGTAATAAACCAACTCCCATTTAGGAAAATCTTTCGGGAGCATTCTCCATTGACATCCCGTCTTGACTAAATAAAAAATAGCATCAAAAATTTCTCTTAAACAATGCTTTCTCTTGCGATTATCCTCTAAAATGTTTAATATTGTTTTCCATTGGCTTTCAGAGAGATTCGTTGAATATTTTTTCATTTTAACTTTATGTGGTTGATAACCATAAAGTTACGAAAATTAATAGACTTATCAAACTGATAGTCAATGTTTTGTGTTAATTATTTTAAAATTTAAACAGTTACTTAAAAAAGCATTACAAATAAGTCCAAAATAGTAAGTTGAAAAATAAAAATTAATATCGGATAGCTAATAAATGGAAAACATCCGATAAAAAGCGTATCTTTGTGGGGAAATGTGGAAAATAGACTTAAAATATAGAGAAGAATTTCAATCAACCTTTGAAAGGTTGTACCAAAAAAAGCAAGATTTACAAGCCAGTAGACCTTTGCCCAATGCTGCTTTAAACAAAATCAGAGAAAGTTTATCCATAGAATGGACCTATAATTCTAACAGCATCGAAGGAAACACCTTAAGTTTACGAGAAACCCAAATGGTACTTCAAGAAGGAATTACCATAAAAGGTAAATCGCTCAGAGAACATTTTGAAACACACAATCACGACAAGGCGATAGACTATCTGTACCGCACTATCAAGGATGATTATATGCTAAGAAGCATTGATATTCTTTCTATACACAGTCTTGTGTTACGATCTATCGAAGAGGATTTTGCAGGACGAATTAGAAACGGTGGCGTTCGAATTTCGGGAGCTAATTTTGTCCCTCCAAATGCGAGTAAGGTTTCCAATTTATTGGATGAACTGATTGACTTTGTCAACACAAATCCTTTAAAACTAAACGATATTGAATTGGCTACAATCTTTCATCATAAGTTGGTTTGGATTCATCCTTTTTTTGATGGCAATGGGAGAACAGTCCGTTTGAGTATGAATTTATTATTGATGCGTTGTGGTTTTCCTCCTGCCATTATTCTAAAAAATGACAGAAAAAAATACTATGAAGCGCTCAATCAAGCTAATCATGGCAACTATCAAAAATTAATACTTTTGATGTGTCAAGCATTAGAACGCAGCCTAAATATTTATTTGAATGCAATGCCCGATAACGATACTGATTTTCAAAAAATTTCAGACATTGTCAATGAACCTAGTAGCCCTTATGGTCAAGAATACATAAGTTTATTAGCTAGAACAGGCAAAATTGATGCTTATAAAGAAGGTCGAAATTGGTTTACAACTAAAGAAGCTATCGAGGATTATATCGAAAATAGACAACGAAAGCGCATTTTATAAGCCCTTTTCAGTATTTTAAATACTGAAAAGAGCTTTTATTTATTTGGATTTATCACCAACAAAATAATCATTAGAATTTTTGAACAAAACATTAAAAGTGGTTAAACTTCCGTAAATTCGGGTAATGTATTGTTGTAAATCTATTTTTTCGGATTCATCAAGATTACTGGCATTAATCTTTTGTTCCATCACTCGTATTCGATCGCGAACCATCGTTATTTTATGAAAAAAAGTGTCAATTGGCACTTCTTTACTTTGTGTTGCCGTTCCTGGTTCTAGAATCATTTTACCGCCTTTCCATTTATCGGCGATGGGAACTATTTGAGAAACATCACTCCATTTTTGAAGCAAACTTTCCAATGATTTTTCTACATCACGAAAACTAACCGAATCTACTTCGCCATCAACAGCTTCAATAATTTCAAAATCACTTTCGATTTCAATGGTTTCTAATCCGTTTTCTATAAAAGTGACCCAATAATGTCTTGAAGTTACATTGGTTACTACTCCAAGTCCCAATTCTGGGTGTTTTATGCGTGAACCTATTCCTAAAATCGTCATCTTTCTATTTTTTTTTTCAAATATAAAAAATTAATCTTTCCAATCATTAAAAGAATAAATTTCATCCAAATCTAAATTCTAACCCGAGCTTTAACAAACCGACCTAGCAAATCGAAATCAATTGTTGTAACTTTGCGTTTTGCCAAAATTTATGCTAGAAAACGATAACAACATTGAGGTATTGGGTGCGCGAGTACACAATTTAAAAAATATAGACGTTCGCATTCCTCGGGAGAAACTGGTCGTAATTACAGGACTTTCGGGTTCTGGGAAATCATCCCTGGCTTTCGACACGATTTATGCCGAAGGACAACGCCGTTATGTAGAAACTTTTTCGGCTTATGCCCGACAATTTCTAGGTGGTTTAGAACGTCCTGATGTGGATAAAATTGATGGACTTTCGCCCGTTATTGCCATCGAACAGAAAACGACTAGCAAGAGTCCACGCTCGACCGTTGGCACCATTACCGAAATTTATGATTTCCTGCGTTTGTTGTATGCTCGTGCCGCCGATGCTTATAGTTACAATACGGGCGAAAAAAATGGTTTCTTACGACGATGAGCAAATCAAGGAGTTGATTACCCAAGATTTTGCTGGAAAACGCATCAACATTTTAGCTCCAATTATTCGAGCCCGAAAAGGACATTATGCCGAATTATTTCAACAAATTGCCAAACAAGGTTTCCTGAAAGTCCGCATCAATGGCGAAATAAAAGACATTACCACGGGTATGAAACTCGACCGATACAAAACCCACGACATCGAAATCGTGATTGATCGAATGGTTATTGAAGACACGCCTGATAACGAAAAACGCCTTTCTGAAAGCATCAAAACAGCGATGTATCAGGGCGAAAATGTCTTAATGATTTTAGATCAGGATACGAATGAAATTCGGTTTTTTAGTCGGAATTTGATGTGTCCCACGACTGGAATTTCTTATCAAAATCCGGAACCCAATTTATTTTCGTTCAACTCGCCAAAAGGGGCTTGCGAACATTGTAAAGGTTTGGGAACGGTAAACGAAATCAATATTAAAAAGATAATTCCCAACCCTAAATTATCCATAAAAAGTGGCGGTTTTGCACCTTTGGGCGAATACAAAAGCAGTTGGATGTTCAAGCAATTGGAAATCATTGGCGAAAAATTTAATTTCAAATTAACAGATCCTATTTCGACAATTTCAGAGGATGCCATGGAAATGATTTTGAATGGTGGTAAAGAAAAATTCTCGGTCGAATCGAAAGTTTTGGGCGTGACCAAAGAATATAAAATAGAGTTTGAGGGAATTTCGCACTTTATCAAAACCCAGCATGACGAAAGTGGTTCTACAACCATAAAACGTTGGGCAAAGGAATTTATGGACGAAGTAAATTGTCCGGTTTGTGAAGGTTCCCGATTGAAAAAGGAAGCCTTATTTTTCAAAATAGACGAAAAAAACATCGCCGAATTGTGTGCCATGGATATTTCGGACGTGACGACTTGGTTTCTGAATTTAGAGAAAAATTTATCCGAAAAACAAAAGACAATTGCTACTGAAGTAATTAAAGAAATCAAAGATAGACTGCATTTTTTGATGAATGTTGGTTTAGATTATTTGGCTTTAAGCCGAAGTTCAAAATCGCTTTCGGGTGGCGAAGCGCAACGCATTCGTTTGGCGACTCAAATTGGTTCGCAATTGGTGGGTGTTTTGTATATTTTGGATGAACCGAGCATTGGTTTGCATCAAAGAGACAACGACAAACTCATTCATTCTTTGGAACAATTGCGCGATATTGGAAATTCTGTAATTGTAGTCGAACACGATAAAGATATGATTTTACGTGCCGATTATGTGATTGATATTGGTCCGAAAGCAGGAAAACATGGCGGAGAAATCATCAGCAAAGGAACGCCTACGGAAATTTTGAAAGACCACACTTTGACCGCTTCTTACTTGAACGGCGAAATGGAAATTGGGGTTCCTTCAACCCGTCGCGAAGGCAATGGTCTTTTTCTGAAATTGACTGGAGCCACAGGAAACAACCTAAAAAATGTATCGATAGAATTACCTTTAGGCAAAATGATTTGCGTGACTGGCGTTTCGGGAAGCGGAAAATCGACTTTGATTAACGAAACCCTCTACCCTATTTTGAACGCCTTTTATTTTAACGGTGTCAAAAAACCGAAACCCTACAAAAAAATCGAAGGTTTGGAACATATCGACAAAGTAATTGATATTGACCAAAGCCCCATTGGACGTACACCACGCTCAAATCCTGCTACCTATACCGAGGTATTTACCGAAATCAGAAATCTATTCACAATGACTTCAGAAAGTATGATTCGCGGTTATAAAGCGGGACGTTTTAGTTTTAACGTAAAAGGCGGACGCTGCGAAACCTGTGAAGGTTCAGGAGTTCGAACCATTGAAATGAACTTTTTGCCCGATGTATATGTAGAATGTGAAACCTGCCAAGGCAAGCGTTTTAACAGAGAGACTTTAGAAATCCGATACAAAGGAAAATCTATTTCGGATGTGTTAAATATGACGGTTGATGAAGCTGTTCCGTTCTTTGAAAACATCCCGAAGATTTATCGAAAAGTAAAAACAATTCAGGATGTTGGTTTGGGATACATTACCTTAGGTCAACAAAGCACAACTCTTTCCGGTGGCGAAGCGCAACGGATTAAACTGGCAGGAGAATTATCTAAAAAAGATACCGGAAACACGTTTTATATCCTGGATGAACCCACAACCGGCTTGCATTTTGAAGACATTCGAGTTTTGATGGAAGTGATTAATAAACTGGTTGATAAAGGCAATACGATTTTGATTATCGAACATAATATGGATGTAATTAAACTTGCGGATTATATTATTGACATTGGTCCCGAAGGCGGAAAAGGTGGCGGAATGGTCGTAGCCAAAGGAACTCCGGAAGAAGTGGTCAAAAATAAGAAAAGCTATACGGCTCAGTTTTTGAAAAAAGAGTTATATTAGCAAAAGTTGAATTGAAAACCAATGCCCTAGCCCTGATAGAAGCAACATCCCACGCTTTTTTTTGCGTGGATATAGCGAATAGCAGGAATTAGCTCAAAAAAAAAAAAAAAAAAAAATGCGACTAGAAGATTTTGACAATGACGAGGAAAAAGTAATTCAGGACAAACTGAAAAGAAAAACTTGGAATGAGATTCGGACTAATGACAGCTGGGGAATTTTTAAGATTATGTCCGAGTTTGTAAATGGCTATGAAAATATGGGGCGAATTGGTCCTTGTGTTACCATTTTTGGTTCGGCTAGAAAAAAAACCAGAGGACAAATATTATATATTAGCCGAGAAAATTGCCCATAAGATTAGCAAGGCTGGTTATGGTGTAATTACTGGTGGCGGTCCTGGAATTATGGAAGCAGGAAACAAGGGAGCGCATCTTGGCGGAGGAACTTCGGTGGGATTGAATATTGTTTTACCTTTTGAGCAGCATTTTAATCCGTATATTGATTATGATAAAAACTTAAATTTTGATCATTTTTTCGTCAGAAAAGTAATGTTTGTTAAGTATTCGCAAGGGTTTGTGGTTATGCCTGGAGGTTTTGGGACAATGGACGAATTTTTTGAAGCTTTGACTTTAATTCAGACTAAAAAAATTGGTAAATTCCCAATAATATTAGTTGGAACCGAGTTTTGGTCTGGGCTAATAGAATGGATACAAACTGTTTTAGTAGAGCAAGAACAGACGGTAAGTACCGTGGATATGAATTTATTTAAAATTGTGGATACCGAAGACGAAGTGGTTGAAGTTTTGAATACATTCTATAAAAAATACAATTTAAGCCCTAATTTTTAAATAATCGCTCCCATTTTTATCATTTTTTAAAGAAAATATTTGAAATCATTCTATAAAAATATCATTTTCATCCTTGTTTTATTTGCCTCTTTAAAACAATATGCCCAACACCGTTCCCAAATGATTGTTGCGGTAGACTCGGAGAAAAAAATCCTAACGGTTCAACAAGAAATCGTGTTTTTCAATCAAACGGAAGACACGCTAACCACTATCGTTTTGAATGATTGGAATAATGCTTATTCATCAAAATCATCGCCTCTAGCCAAACGATTTTCGGATGAATTTTACCGAGGTTTTCATTTAGCCGACGAAAAAGAACGTGGAAGCACCAATAATCTAGTTATTACTAATGATGATAATTCTGTTATTTTTTGGGAAAGAACAACAAAAAATCCTGATTTTATTGTGGTTAAACTGCCTCATACATTAGTTCCAAATCAAAAAATTAGACTACACCTTTCCTATATTGAAAAAATTCCAAGCGATAAATTTACCAAATACGGGTATGCGAGTGATGGCGGAATGTACTTGAAAAACTGGTTTCTTACTCCTGCTCGCCAAGAAAATCACGCTTTTGTTAGTTATAGCAATAACAATTTAGACGATATTGCCAATGCCTATTCGGATTTTGACATTGAACTAAAAATACCTAATAATTTAGAAGTAATATCAGACTTGAATAGCAATATAATTACTAAAACAGCCGCCTTTTCGAGTTATAAATTAACTGGAAACAACCGAACCGATTTTAGTATTTTCCTAGAACCAAAATCCAGTTTCCGCAGCTATAAAAATAGTGCTGTCGAAGTCGTGACAAACTTAAAAAGCAACAAGATTAACGACATTCAAAAAGCAATCGTAATAGACAGAATCACTAGTTTTACCCATGATTTAATTGGGAAATATCCGCACGAAAAAATTAGTGTTTCGCAGGCTGATTATGAACGAAATCCATTTTACGGGCTGAACCAATTGCCTTCGTTTATTAGTCCGTTTCCTGATGAATTTCTCTTTGAAATAAAATTTCTAAAAACCTATTTGAACAATTATCTAATGCATAGTTTGCGGTTAGATCCTAGAAAAGACAACTGGATCTATGATGGAATTCAAGTGTATGCTATGATGAAATATATTGAAAAATACCATCCTGACAGTAAAATGCTAGGTAGTATTTCGAATATTAAATTATTAAAAAGCTATAATTTTATAAATTTAGATTTCAACAGGCAATACAGTTATTTTTATATGCTTATGGCTCGAAAAAATCTAGATCAACCATTGGGAGCTCCAAAAAATGCATTGATAAAATTTAACGAACAAATTGCCAGTAAGTACCGTGCAGGATTGAGTTTGTTATATTTAGATAATTATCTTGAAAACCATGCTGTGGCTAGCGGTATTCAGCAATTTTATGAAGAAAACAAAGAAAAACAAACGACTAGGAATGATTTTGAAACGGTTTTGAAATCAAAAACAAATAAGGATATTAATTGGTTTTTTGACATCATTATAGACTCTCGGAAAATTATTGATTATAAGTTTTCAAATGTTTCTAAAACAAAGGATAGCGTTAGATTTTCGATAAAAAATAAAACTGGAGTTTTGGTCCCCATTCCTGTATTCGGAATTAAAAATGACACAATTGTTTTCAAAAAATGGATTGCCAACGCAACAAAGGATAGCGTGTATACATTGGAGAGAAAAAATGCCGATAAAATTATTTTAAACTATAAAAATGAAGTTCCGGAATTCAATTTAAGAAATAATTGGAAAAAATTAGAAGGTTTTTTTCCAAATAATCGCCCCATAAAATTTGTTTTCACAAAGGATTTAGAAGATCCCTATTATAACCAAGTTTTATACACTCCTATTTTGCCTTATAATGTTTATGATGGTCTTTCGCCTGGTATACGGTTTCATAATAAAACCATATTAAACAAGCCTTTTCTTTTTGATTTAAACCCTTCTTATTCCTTAAAATCGAATACAATGATAGGCTCAGCTGCCTTCGCTATCAATCAGGATTATAGAAATAGTAATTTATTTAACGTAAAATATGCCATTAGCACCTCTTATTTTCACTATGCCCAAGACGCTACTTATCTTAAAATAAACCCTGCTATAATACTACAAATCCGACAAGATAATCTTAGGGACAATAGAAAACAACTCATCTATTTGCGTCAAGTAATTGTCAATAGAGAAAAAAGTGCTTTTGTGTCTGATAATTCTCTCGAAGATTATTCCGTTTTTGATGCAAAATACATTAATACAAAAACCGAAGTTACCAATCACATAAGTTTTGTTGGCGACATACAATTCTCTAATGAATTTGGTAAAATTTCGTCTGAATTACATTTCAGAAAACTCTTTGAAAACAATCATCAAATAGGTCTACGAATGTATGCTGGAAGTTTTTTATACAACAATACGAATTCCGATTTTTTTAGTTTTGCCTTAAACAGACCTACCGATTATCTTTTTGATTATGGCTATTTAGGCAGATCCTCGAGCACTGGTTTTGCCAGTCAAGAGTTTATTTTAGCTGAAGGCGGATTCAAATCAAAACTAAGCACGCCTTATGCCAACCAATGGATTGCCACCTTAAACGGAAATTACACCATTTGGAATTGGATTGATTTTTATGGAGATTTAGGTTTTGCCAAAAACAAACGGCAAAAAGAAAAGTTTCTCTATGATTCGGGAATTAGAATGAATTTACTAACGGATTACTTTGAATTATATTTTCCTCTATATTCGAACAATGGTTGGGAAATAGCTCAAAACAATTACAATGAAAAGATTCGGTTTGTCATCACTCTTGACCCTAATAGATTAATCCAACTTTTTACCCGAAAATGGTTCTAATTTAATTGACAATACTATTTTTTAATTAAATTATTATCATTAAAATAGCGATATGAATAAATTTAATTTAAAAAATAAGTCTAATATTGAAAATAAATTATTGAAAATAAAATTGTATTTCTTTCAATGAATTATGAAAATAGCCAGTTTTTAATTAAATTTGCCCTCAGAAGTTATACTTTTTTAATTATGATAAAGGAAAAAATAAATCCCGCCTTAACATTCGAAGACTTTAAAACTGAAGTCATGAATGACTACAAAATAGCTATAACCAGTCGTGAGTGTAGTTTACTGGGGCGTAAAGAAGTATTAACTGGAAAGGCAAAATTCGGAATTTTTGGTGACGGAAAAGAAGTGCCTCAATTAGCCATGGCAAAGTTCTTTAAAAATGGAGACTTTCGCTCAGGATATTACCGAGATCAAACTTTTATGATGGCTATTGGCGAATTAACGATACAACAATTCTTTGCTGGTTTATATGGCCATACTGATATTAAACAAGATCCCATGTCGGCAGGGAGGCAAATGGGAGGGCATTTTATGACGCACAGTTTAAACGACGACGGCAGTTGGAAAAACTTAACTGAACAAAAAAATTCAAGTGCCGATATTTCGCCAACAGCATCACAAATGCCAAGATTATTGGGACTTGCACAAGCTTCTAAAATATATAGAAATGTACCCAGAATTGCTCAAAAATCTAATTTTTCAATCGATGGAAATGAGATTGCTTGGGGAACCATTGGAAACGCAAGCACTTCAGAAGGTATCTTTTTTGAAACCATAAACGCCGCTGGCATATTACAAGTACCTATTGTTATGAGTGTTTGGGATGATGACTATGGCATTTCTGTTCACGCAAAACATCAAACCACTAAGGAAAGTATTTCTGAAATTTTAAAAGGATACCAAAGAGAAGAACACACTAATGGCATCGAAATATTAAAAGTAAGAGGTTGGGATTATGCAGATTTAATCACAACTTATGAAAAAGCCGCCAATTTAGCTCGTGAAAATCACGTTCCTGTACTCGTTCATGTAGACGAACTAACCCAACCACAAGGACATTCCAGTTCTGGTTCTCACGAAAGATACAAAGATGCTGCAAGATTGGCTTGGGAAAAAGATTTTGATTGCATCCGTCAAATGAAATTATGGATGATTGCCATTAATATTGCTTCGCCAGAAGAACTTGAAGCACTAGATTCTAATGTAAAAAAAGAAGTGTTGGAAGGAAAAAAAGCGGCCTGGAATGCTTTTATAAATCCAATCATAGAAGAACAAAAGGAACTTGTCACATTGCTCGAAAAAACAGCACTATCCAGTCAAAATAAAGACAAAATTCTGAAACTTGTTTCCAACTTAAGCAGCATTAAAAACCCTCTAAAAAAGGAAATTCTTGCTACTGCTCGCAAAGTTTTAAGATTAGTAGTCAATGAAGATTGCAGAGTCGAAGTAGCTCATTGGATTACAACTTACACAAACAAAACCCAAAAAAATTCAGCGACCATCTATTTTCTGAATCGAGCTCGAATGTGTTTACAGTAAAAAAGTTTTACCAGAATATCCAAAAGATGCTAAGAAAGATACCGATGGAAGAATGATTTTACGCGATAATTTCGACGCTATTTTCACAAAATATCCAGAGGCATTAATTTTTGGCGAAGATGCAGGGAACATTGGCGATGTAAATCAAGGTTTAGTAGGATTACAGGAAAAATATGGAGAGCTTCGCGTTGCCGATACTGGAATTAGAGAGGCAAGCATTATTGGACAAGGAATAGGAATGGCTTTGAGAGGTTTGCGCCCCATCGCTGAAATTCAATACTTGGATTATTTATTATATGCCATCCAAATTCTAAGTGATGACTTAGCAACTTTGCACTATCGAACCGTAGGAAAACAAAAAGCGCCGCTAATCATCAGAACTCGCGGTCATAGACTCGAGGGAATTTGGCATTCAGGTTCTCCCATGGGAATGATCATAAATGCCTTAAGAGGAATCCATATTTTAGTTCCTAGAAACATGACTAAAGCTGCTGGTTTCTACAATGCTTTGATGGAATCTGACGAGCCTGCCCTAGTTATCGAATGTTTGAATGGCTATCGAATAAAAGAAAAAATGCCCTTAAATTATGGCGAATTTAAAACTCCAATTGGCGAGGTCGAAACAATAAAAGAAGGAACTGATATTACCTTAGTGTCTTATGGCTCTACATTGCGCTTAGTTGAAGAAGCCGCAGAAGAACTCTTAGAAAATGGCATCGATTGTGAAGTAATCGACATCCAATCCTTGCTTCCATTCGACGTGAAAAAGGATATTGTTAAAAGTATTGCTAAAACCAATCGATTATTAGTAATCGACGAAGACGTTCCAGGCGGAGCATCGGCATTTATTTTACAACAAATTATCGAAAACCAGGATGCCTATAATTATTTGGACAGCAAGCCACAAACCCTGACAGCCAAAGCACACAGACCTGCTTACGGTACTGATGGCGATTATTTTTCGAAACCATCCATAGAAGATATTTTCGAAAAAGTATATGCTATGATGAACGAAGTAAATCCGTCTAAATATCCTGTTTTGTATTAGAATAAAATTCATTAAACCACTTTTAGCTTTTTCAACACCTTATCAATAACCTGATTGATTTCGACAGAAATGACCAATTTATAATTAAGATAAACGTAGGCGATAGTTAATAGTATCGATTTTAAAACAATCGAAATAATAGGATTAAAAGGAAACTCCCAAAAGTAAAACGCCAAAAATAAAACTAGTGTAAGTGCCATTGAATATAAGGTTTGCTTGGTAAAAGGGTACAAATCTAATTTTTTTACCACAAAAAGCAACTTGGCTAAACTGTATAAAGTAATCGATAATAAAGTGGCGAATGCCGAACCGATAATACCAAAAATCGGAATAAAAATCATGTTTAATCCCACGGTTAAAATGACCAAAACCACGCCCAAAAACAACACCGTTCGGTAATATTTTGTATTGAAAATAATGGCATTATTATTCCCTAAAATCAAATCGAAATATTTAGAAAGTCCTATCATAAATACAACTGAAATTCCGCTGAGGTACATTTCTTTTTCCTCAGGATTTTTGAGCCTCTCTATGATTATTTCATATAATTGATTTATATTTACAAAAATGCCTAACATTACAAATCCACCAACAACTTGAAGATTAATAGATGTTTTTTTGTATAAAACATTCATTTCATCATGTTTGTTTTCGTGCATTAATTTAGCCGTAATTGGATAAACTATTTGGTGCATTGACCTACTTGGAACCGATATTACCAATGCAATGAAAGTTGCGATAGAATAAAAGGCAATATTCTCGATTTTCATGTATTGATTCAACATCATTTTATCTCCGTCCAAAAGTAAATTAGCCACACTTCCTGATAAAATAATATAAAAAGTATAGGTCAAAATAGCTTTGGTATTAGCAGGAATTGTAAATTGAAAATTTGGTCTTTCGATACTAAAAGCATAAAACATCGTTACCAAAAGTGCCAAAAGATAAACAATAGCAGTAGCATAGACAAAATCTTCGACAGTTATCCAATGATAATAGACTCCAACTAATAAAAATAATGATACTGTTCGCAAACCCACTTCTTTGATGAAATTTCCAAAAACTGAGTGCATGTGAACGCGCAACCAAGCATAAAAAATTTCGAAATAAGCCATACATAAAGCAATAAATGGAATTAGCCAAATATACTCTTTGACGACTGCATTCTTTTTGGACAAGAAGTATAAAATCTCGTCTTGAAGAAAAAAAACCAATCAATAGCAAAGGAATGATTAAGAGCAAAGGAAACAAAACGGTAAACGATAAAAAACGGGATCGCTCTTCATCTGTTTGATACTGTGAATAGAATTTAACCAAGGTATTTTGCATTCCGATAGCAAACAATGGCATAATGACATTGGCACTAGACGTGATGTAATTTGTTAAACCATAAAAAGTTGCCCCAAGAAAAACGGGATACAAATAAATGGTATTGATACCTCCAATCGCAAAACCGATGTATGTTATTATGGTATTTTTAAACGACTGATTTAATACTATTCCCATTTATGAAGTTAGAGGTTAGAGGTTAGAGGTTAGAGGTTAGAGGTTAGAAGTTGAGCTAATTTTTCAGTTAAACTCTTTCTGGAATATTGCTGCAAACCCACAGCGTTTGATTGTAGTTTTCCTTCCAAAAACTGATTATAAAAGCCCAAAAGTACACTTTTTAGTTTCATTTTTTCGGAATAGTCAAAAAATACACCCGTATTGGTATTGGCAATAATTTCGGCAAAGTCAGAACCGTTGGGACCAATAGCTATAATAGGTCTTCCGGAAACCATATATTCGAATAATTTTCCTGGAATAATGCTTTTGGTGTCTTCTGAATTGATTTCGATAAGCAACAAAACTTGTGATTTCCTTTGTTGCGCAATCGCCTCGGAATGCGAAACATATCCCAAATTGTTCAAATACGGATTCAATCCAAATTGGGTGATGGTTTCCAAAACTTCCTGACTTACCGCCCCAATCAATTTGATTTCCAAATGTGTTTTAAAATCAGGAATTTCATTGATTAATTCTATCAAACTTTCCCATAGTAGTTTCGGATTCCTTTCGGAAAGAAAAGAACCAATATGTGCCAAAGAAAATTTCGAATCCAAAGCTTGTTTTTCCACATTTTCCGTATCGTAACCATTCGTGATTACGGCAATTGGTTTACTAGTAATGGCTTGAAATTCGGTCTTTGTGGTACGGCTGGTCACGATAATTGTGTCGGCAGCATTCAGCACTCGATGCTCCAACGCTTTGTGTTTCTTGGCAGCATAATTCGACAATCGCAACGATTTATGATACCCAATGGTTGTCCAAGGATCACGGAAATCAGCAAACCATTTTACTGCTAATTTCTGTTTCAATTCCAATCCAATAAGATGTAAACTATGTGGAGGTCCCGAAGTGACAATCGTGTTTATATCATTTTCCTTAATATATTTTTCTAAAAACGCCACCGAAGGTTTTACCCAAAAAACACGAGCGTCGGGAATAAAAAGATTGCCTCGAATCCAAAGAAATACTTTATCTAAAAAAGATTGCTTTTTTTGGTTTGGAATAATTCCCGAATTCATTTTTTTGGTTTTATTCTTCGAAAAAAACGAAGCCAATTGATAGGGTTCAAAGATTTTATGTTGAAGAATAATCGCCTTATCCGAAACTTCCTTTACTAAATTTTCATCAACGATTGGATAAGTTGGATTTTCTGGAATATAAACTATCGGCTGCACACCAAAATCAGGTAAATATTTTACAAATTTAAGCCATCGCTGAACACCTGGTCCGCCAGCTGGAGGCCAATAATAGGTTATGATGAGAAGTTTTTCTGGTTTCAAGTTTAAGATTTAAGGTTTAATCTTTTCTTCCTTTCAAAATAAACACCACCCATCAACAACAGCAGCATTCCAATGGAGCTAAAAAGCGCAATGGTACTTCCTGTGTGTATCACTTTTGGCTCGAACTTGAATTCTATCGTATGTTTTCCTGCTGCAATTTGAAGTCCTCGCAACGTATAATTTACTCTAAAAATCCCCGTTTCTTTTCCGTCTATCGTTGCCTTCCAACCATTTTTATAATAGATTTCAGAGAAGACTGCGAAGCCCTCATTTGGATTACTTGAAGTATATTTTAGATGGTTTGGTTTGTAGAAATCTAATTTTATTGTTGCTGAGCTGTCTTTGGCGAAAGCCTTATCTTTAATATCAAAATCTTTAGTATTGATTACCGCAACATTTTTAGAATCTAATTTACTCAATCCTTTCATTTCATCATCGGCAGAATTAACTGTTTTCAACTCTTTTACAAACCACGCATTTCCATTAGCATTCGGGTTTTGAACTGGAAATGAATTACCCGTAGTATCGGTTTGAATAACATATTTTACATTCAACATATTCAAAACCTCAATGTTATTTTTGGCAATTTGATAATCGAATAATTGCTGCATTCTACGAGGTTTCACAGCACTATACCCACCAATTGATTTATGAAAATAAGACGCTCTAGCACTTGATAAATTTCCCGAAACTTCAAAAACCCTATAATGAGTGGTGTCTTTTAAAATTTGTGCATCCGCAGGTGTTTCCTGAAAAGGAACTTCGACTTCTCTTGCGCTCACAAAATCCTTGGCTGAAACATATTTTTTATCCACAAAAAATAAATCAAAGATTAACAACAATCCAACCAAAATTATCGCAGTTTTTTGAGCCAATTTGTTTTTGATAAACAACCAAAAAATTCCAGCAACAAGAAAAATAAAGAAAGTTGAACGCAACAAATCAGCAGAATAAAGTGTCATTCGATCGGCTTTAAGGGCATCAACAAAACCTGGTCCGTAGCTTTCCATAAAATAGCTATCGTTACTACCTGTAAAACGGAACATGCTTTTGCACAAAAACAAAACCAGAATTAATCCAAAACCAACCGCGGTTGATTGCCATAAAGCTTTTAATCTAGCTTCTTTTTCTAAATTAAAAAAGGATTGCAATCCCATAATTGCCAAAACGGGGAAACATAATTCCAAGACAACTTGTATCGAAGAAACCGCTCTAAATTTATTGTACATTGGAATCGTATCAATAAAAAAGTTCGTTAGTGCGGGAAAATTTTTCCCCCAAGAAAGTAATAATGCCACAATGGCTCCTAAAAGAAAGGCGTATTTAACTTTTCGTTTATCAACAAACAAAGCCATAATTCCAAGAAAAAAAACAACAATTCCTATATAAGCTGGAGCTGCCACAATAGGCTGATCGCCCCAATACGTAGGCATAGCCGAAACGAAATCGCTTGCTTGTACTTCAGGAACGCCTTGTCCAATCATAAATGCATACATTGAACTATCTTTTCCCAACGATTCACTATTTGATCCTCCAAAAAGTCGTGGTGCAATTAGATTAAAACTTTCGGCTATTCCGTAACTGTATTCCGTTATATAATCGTGACTCAAAGCACTATTCCCAACGCTTTTTGAACCATCCGGATTAAAACTTAATTCGCTTTTTCCACGGGTACTAAAATCTGCATATTCAGAAGTTGCCAATAAGTTAGTCGCATTTGCGCCAATAGCAAAAATTCCCGCTAACGCCAGAACTCCAAATGAAATTAAAAGTGATGTATACTGTCTTTCCTTTATGGCTAGATAACTAAAATAACCCGAAAGGATTAGTAAGAAAATTAGCAAATAATACGTCATTTGAAAGTGATTCGCATTAATTTCTAATGCTACGGCAAACATCGTCAGCAAACCGCCCCAGATATATTTTTTTTGATAAACCAGTATAAAACCAGCAATTACCAAGGGCATATACCCAATGGCGTGCGCTTTGGCATTATGTCCAACGCCCAAAATAATAATCAAATAAGTCGAAAATCCGAAAGCAATTGCTCCAATAAAAGCTTTGAGTGGATCTATTTTTAACACCAATAGCAATCCATAAAATCCCAGAAAATACAAAAACAAATAATCGGCCGGACGAGGCAAGAAACGCAAAGCATCATCAATCATTCCTATGTAATCATGTGGATATTTAGCACCCAATTGGTATGTTGGCATTCCGTCAAAAGCAGCATTTGTCCAATAGGGCTCCGTATGTTCTGTTGCCCTAAAATCGTTTTGCTCCTTTGCCATTCCGGTATATTGCGCAATGTCCGATTGCAAAATCTGTTTCCCTTGCAAAACAGGATAAAAATAAATGAGAGAAATGAGTACAAAACCAAGAATGGCTAATGTATGCGGATAGAACTTTTGAAGTTGCTTCATCAAATGGGTTGTTGGGTTTTAGTTTTTGGGTAAATTTAATCTATTTCTTCATAGTCAACATAATCCCCCACTTTTTTGGTTTCGCGGGGATTTTTGGCATTGGTGGTATTATAAATTATTTCGTCATTATTCGGCGTTTTCTTCCAAGAGTTATCTTGTGAATATTGCTGTTGATTTTGGAAATTTTCTCCCGCTTTTTGCACCACTTTTTTAACCAATAATGGCAAAAACAATCGAGCCAAAAACTTAAAAATATAGTAAAAAGCGATGATAACAAATATCGTATCTAAAACGGTGCTAAACCCTGCTGTTTGCATAATCAAATAATTTTCGACAAAATTAACAATTCCATCGTTCAAAATTAAATTATCAATCTTAAATAAATAATAAAATATAGTACATTTGGAAAGCGTTATTCTTTTTAACTAAAAAAAATAATATGTTCAAAATTAAAACCTTGGCTATTGCTGCTGCTTTTATTATTCCAAATATTCATTATGGTCAACATACTGACCAGATTAATTCGAATAGACCGGGCGAAACAATGTCGGCTTTTGCAGTAGGAAAATCAGTTATTCAGGTCGAATCAGGCATTTACGGCATCAAAGAAAACCATAGTCTTTTAAATTATGATGCGAATGGCTTTGGGGTTGACATGACTTTAAGATGGGGATTGTTTCTAGAAAAACTAGAGTTGATTGCCGATCTTCAATATCAATATGAAGTATTTAATTCGTCATTAATTAATCCCGACAGATCAGCCTTTAAGCAAACCGTTTTGGGTGCAAAATACCTCATTTATGACCCTTTCAAAAACCATGAAAAAAAGATTAATGTTTACAGTTGGAAAGCCAATCATTCCTTTAATTGGCACCAATTAATTCCTGCTGTTTCCCTGTTTGCTGGTGCCAATATTACTTTTTCGAATAATCCCTATTATTTTTCGCCCAATGCCGCTATTTCGCCAAAAATCATAGCCATTGCACAAAACCATTTGGGCGATGGAAGTTGGGTTTTTGTGACCAATATCATCGCTGATTATATTGGAACCGATTATCCAAGCTATGGCTATGGAATTACACTAACCAAAGGATTTAACCGAAACTGGTCTGGTTTCCTAGAAAACCAAGGTTTCAAAAGTGATTTTTATAGTGATGCCATTGTGCGCGGAGGAGTCGCTTATTTAATTGCTGACAACATCCAAATTGACGCCTCTATAAGCAGCAGCCTAAAAACCACGCCAGCTATTGTTTATGGAGGCATTGGTTTTTCTTGGCGATATGATGCGAATTACAAGGAAGTAAGGATGAGTATTGACGATGGAAATTCGAATAAAAAAGCCAAAAGAAGAGCCAAAAAAACAAAAAGAGGATAATCTCACGATTACAAAAATGAAAGTTTTAACTCATTTTTAACATAAAATTAACGGCAAATTTATTTCTTTTTATTGCTTTTATGCATTTCTTTGCGTAAGAATAATAACCCAAATTTATTTAACCTTAATTTTAAAAAAAATGACAAAACAAAACAAAACAAAACAAAACAAAACAATTTATTCGAATGGAATAAATTATTTAGAAAAACCATGCTCTTTTTAAGCTTAGGTTTATTGATAACCAGCTGCCAAAACGAAAATTTAGTTTCTCAAACCTCCAATTCCTCCGCAAACAAGCCAGAAATTCCATTTGAATCCATAAATTTCAATGAAAATGGTAAATTAAAATTGAAATTTGCAGAAGCCTTTTCGAATGCATTAATTGCAAACAAAGATTTGAGAAGATTAGTTAAAGAAGAAGCACTAAAACAGTTTGACAAGGATTATGACGTGCTTTACGCACTAGTTAAAAATAAAAGCTTAACTCCTTCTGACTATTTAGAAAAAAGCAGCAACAAAACTTCTAAAAATCTGCTTCAAAAATCTGCTCATGCACTAACATTAAGAGAAGCCCTTTTACCTTTTTTTAATAGTGAAACAGAATTAACAGAAATAGAACAAAAACTTCCTTTATTAACCATTTTCGTACCAGAACTACCATTAGGAGCTTTTTCTGCAGCAACTTGTTTTTAAACAATAATAAATTTAAACCAATTATGAACAATTATGAAAACAATTAAATTATAGCTATAGGCGTTTAGGTCGCAATAGATTATTTTTGCCAAATGGCAGATTCAAATATTTTCAGAGGTGTGAATTCGATAAAATTTAATCAACGATTTAAAGACGATAATGATTGTTTAGATTATCTTTCTCAAATAAAATGGGAAAATGGTTTTGTTTGTAAAAGATGTCAAAACGATAAATTTTGTAACGGTAAAAATCCATATAATAGAAGATGTACTAAATGTAGATATGATGAAAGTCCAACAACAGGGACTATGTTGGAAAAACTAAAATTTTCAATATTGATTGCGTTTCATATCGTCTTTAAAATAAGTACAAAGAAAAAAGGAATGTCTTCTTTGGAGTTGAGTTCCGAGTTTGAACTTCGACAAAAAACATGTTGGTCTTTTAAATTAAAGATACAACAAGCTATGAAAAGTAGTCTTAATTACCCATTAACAGGGACAATTCACGTTGACGAGTTTATGGTTGGTGGTCCAGAAGAAGATAAAAGAGGCAGAAGTAAAGGATTAAAAAAGCTTATTGTTCTAGCTGTTGAAGTTTTAGATGATGGAGTTGGTAGAGCTTATGCTGAAGTTATTGAGCATTCTTCTGCAAATGAATTAGGTGCTTTTCTGAGAAAATATATTGCAAAAGAAGCAACTATAATTACAGATAAATGGAGGGGATATAGTCCACTAAAAAAAGAGTTTCCGAATCTAAAACAACTAGATTCTAATGATGGGAAAAACTTTAAAGAGTTACATATTCATATAATGAACATCAAAGGTTGGCTCAGAGGAATACATCATCATTGTAGTAAAGAACATATACAAGATTATCTGAATGAATATCATTTTAGATACAATAGAAGGTCAAATATGGATACAATATTCAATGTGTTGGTCAAAAGAATGGTCAAAAACGATAAAATATCAACAAAATCAAGTGTGGCTTAAACGCCTATACCTATTAAATTATTTCTTATCGCAACACTATTATTTAGCGGAATTACAAATGCTCAAATTACCAAAGGAAATTGGATGATTGGGGGAACAGGCTATCTTATATCAACTAATATAAAAGATGATAATGGCAATAAATTAGCAAGTGGAACGACAATAAGGGTGAGTCCAAATATTGGCTATTTTTTTATCGATAAATTAGCTGGGGGATTACAATTAAATTTAGGATATAACAAACCGAATGGTAACACTTCCAATTTTGGCTATGGAGCTCGACCATTTGCCAGATATTATTTTCTTGAACCTGAAAAACTAATCAATGTTTTTGCAGAAGCAAACTACGGTTTCAATACAAACAAAAGCGAAGGTCAAAAATCCAATTATAGCACAGGTTATACAATAAAAGCTGGACCTGCGATATATTTTAATAGTAGTGTGGTTTTAGAATTAACTGCAAACTATAATTCTACTCATGCCGATTCGACTAATTATAATGATTTCACAATAGGAATTGGTTTTCAAATACATTTAGAAAAAATAAAAATCTTTTAAAACAAAAAAAAATGTTTTTGCAAGACAACAGCCCACCAAAAGAAAAACAATTATCATTATTTAACAATTTTTAAACCAATTACATTTATGAAAACAATTAAATTATTTCTTATCGCAACGCTATTATTTAGCGGAATTACAAATGCTCAAATTACCAAAGGAAATTGGATGGTTGGAGGGAATGCTTTTTTTGATAATACAAATTCAAAAGATAGTAATGGAAATGAAACCCAAAGTAGTACACAAGTAGTTATACAGCCAAATATTGGCTATTTTATCTATGATAATTTCTCAACTGGATTGAGTACAAGTCTTAATTATTCCAAAACCAAAGGGAATAGCTCTTCAAATTCTGGTTTTGGAGTTGGTCCATTTGTTCGTTATTACTTTTTAAAACCTGAAAAGATAATTAACGTACTTATTGAAGCTAATTATTATTATGGAAAAGATTTTAATCAACCTGATTTTAATACCAGCTATGGATTTAAAGCAGGTCCCGTAATCTATTTCAATAGTAGTGTAGGTCTTGAATTGTTAGCTAAATATGAACATACTTTTTATAGTTCTGATTCTTATTCATCTAATCGTTTTCAAATTGGTTTAGGCTTACAAATAAATCTAGAGAAATAAAACCCTAACACACATAAAAAAAACAATAATGAAAAACAAAATATACACTTTAGTTCTTTTTACGACACTAAACATTTACGGAATTTACGCACAAGTAGAGACAAAGATAACCGATGTTACACTAAACAGCCAAACTGTCATCAATAATTGTGGGTTAATTGATTTAGGAACAAACTCAAATAATAATCTAAGTTTCTATTTTAAACTTACAAAACCATCTAATCAAGCAATTGGAATTTCAGACTTAAAAATTTTGCTAAAATATGATAGCTTCTCTTATGGTTCAGAAAAAGAAATGTAAAAGTACAATCTGGAAGTTGGACAAAAAATAATACAGAGTTCATTTCAACAATTCAATGTAGCCTTTCTGAAAGTGAAATTCAAACAATAGGAAGTAGTATTGTTCTTGAATTTATAACTGATTCAGGTGCGAAATCTAGAAGTTGTGAATATCCTATAAAGAAAACTCTTCCACCCAGTTTCTCATTCACACCAGCAAGTTTAAGTCTTGCTTGTGGCGACACAAGTGCAAGAACTTTTACCGTTACTCCAGCCAATATCCCTAGCGGTGCAGTAGTAACTTATCAATGGGGGTATAACGGTTGGTCAATGGTTTCAAGTACTACAAATTCTATTACGTTAACCCCTAATTCGGCAACTTCATTAGTTTCGAGCGTATCGGTATTTCCAGTTATAGATGGGGTTTTACAACCAACCAAAACCTGTACTGTAAACATTGCCCCATTTACAACTACTGCAACAATTGCTGGAACTAATCTGTTTTGTAATACCCAAACAGCTTCAACCTTCACAATAAGCAACCCCGAACCCAATAGTACCGTTTCTTGGAGTAGCTCCAACCCTGCAATAGCGTCCGTTAGTGGTGCGTCAAATTCGCAAGTTACGCTCACTTCCTTATTGGAAGGCTCCTGTTATTTAAATGCAGAAATCACAAATGGCTGCGGTCAAAAAACAACAATCACAAAACTAATAGGGGTAGGTAAGCCAAAATTTGACATTGCAATACAAAATACAGGCGGTGGCAGAATGGATTTGATTTTACAAGGATTAAGCTCCGTAAATGGAGGCGGAACAGAATTAAGTGACATAAATGCCCAAAATATTACAAGTGTAATTTGGGAAATTGTTAGCTCGATTCCTTCTAATTGCAGCACTTTGTCTGGTTCGGGTAAAACTGCAAGATTACTTTATTCTAGTAGCACTTGTAAAACACAAGTGAGAGCGACAGCAATAAGTAGTTGCGGAACTACTAGCGTAACCAGAACTTTTATCGGAAGTGGTGGTGGAATTCAAAAATTAGCAAGTAAAAACAAAACAAAAGTAATAGATGAACAGGAACAAAATGCATTTACAGTCTATCCGAATCCATCCAAAGATATTGTAAATATTGTGCTGAATACTTCGGATAAAAAAACAAATCAAACGCATCAAGGACAACTCATAAACGCAAATGGAACTGTTGTGAAAAATATTGAAACCATCAATAACGATACTACTTTTAGTGTTCAAGGCTTGCCAAAAGGCATTTATATTCTCAAAATACTTTTAGATAACCAAACCGAAAATCATAGAATCATTGTAGAGTAAGGAAAATAAAAAAATGCAACAACTAACTAAAATCAGTCTAAAAATTCCATTAACTGGACAAATAGCCCCTCGAACCTACACAACTGGACGTGTTGAGTTTAGTGTAATGCCAATACGTGTACAATGGTAAAGAAAAACAAATTAACCCCCTCTCAAAGCGTTAGCCTTGCGAGGGGTCTTTTAAAAACAGTTATATTATTTGCAGCATTTTTTATATGTTCCTGCAACGATGATGTTGTTGAACCTGCAACAGATCGGTTGTTTACAATTCAACTAGGAGATAAAAATTACAAAGGGGTCAATAAATCTGTCGCCGCATCTGAAGATTGCGAAAGACTTTCAATAGCATATAGTTATGATAAGCCTGATGGTCATTTTGCTATTGATTTCGATATACTAAAAAACGGAGCATTACATAAAGCGACATTTGTAGACTACACTCTCAGAGGAGGTAACAATAGGTTTGAAACAGCAGATTTTAACCCTGTTGCATTAATGAAAATTACAAATTTCAAATACGACGAAGCTACAAACTACGTGCATTTTGAATATAGTGGAGAATTAATTATGGTTCGAGGTGATTTTTATGATACCGATAAAATTTCTCCTAGAATTCACATTCAGGGAGTGGTAACTATTACAGACCTTACGGATTACGAATGTAAAACTTTTATACCTACAGCACAATTTAAAACTCCTAATCTAACCTTTATTGGCACTAGAGCCAATGCAACACATGACCCTAGTCTACTCAGAAATCCTTATCAATATCTTTTTTATTCTGATAATGGCTTTAGAACCATTTTCAAATCAAAAGTAGATTTATGGAATCTAGAAAAAGACACTTATAACTTTGACCAAAATAGTATCGAAAATAGAATTGATTTTGAGCAATATATTGGCATCTTTAGAGCAACACAACTATTATGGATTAGAGAAGTTGACTGGAAAAAATACCAAACATCAGGCAGTTACACCATCCTAGACCATCAAACGATAAACGGACAAAAAGTAACCAAAGGCGAATTCAATCTCCAAGTATATGACAATGGGATTTTAATTCACAATATCACTCAAGCAAAATTTGCAGTTGTTGGTTTTAAATAATTCTATTGCTAAAAAACAAAAACACTTTCATTAAAAATAACTTAAAAGCCCATTCATTTGGGCTTTTTTTATGCCATAAAGTTAGCTATATTCGTAGCTGATAAAAAAATATAAATGATTACCATAAAAGAAGCCGTTACAAAAAAGGAAATGACTGCGTTTGTCAAATTCCCTTTTTCGCTATATAAAAACAATCCCTATTGGGTTCCTCCCATCATTGCTGACGAAGTAGACTCGTTTGACAAAACCAAAAATCCTGCTTTCGAAAATGCGGAAGCTTATTTTTATTTAGCCTATAAAGACGATAAAATTGTTGGAAGAATAGCAGCTATCATTAATTGGAGTGAAGTCAATGACCAACAAAAAAGGAAAGTCCGTTTTGGTTGGTTTGACGCCATTGACAATATCGAAGTGACAAAAGCATTGCTAGAAAAAGTATATGAATTGGGTTTGAAAAACAATTTAGAACATGTCGAAGGTCCCATGGGTTTTTCAAATTTAGACAAAGTAGGCGTTCTTACCGAAGGTTTTGAGGAAATTGGCACGATGATTACTTGGTATAATCATCCCTATTATGCCAATCATTTTGAGCAATTGGGCTTTGCCAAAGAAAAAGAATACCTAGAAAGCAAATTTCCTTTCGAGAATGTAAAACCTGAATTTTTCGAAAAAGCGAATGATCTGGTAAAAAAACGCTACCAGCTAACACCGCTTAATTTCAAAAATACCAAAGAGGTCATGCCGCATGTAGATAAAATGTTTGATTTGTTCAACGCCTCCTATGCTTCCTTATCGTCGTTCGTAGCGATTTCAGACGTTCAAAAAGAATATTTCAAAAAAAAATACATCCGTTTTATCAATCCTGAATTTATAAAATTTATCGAAGACAAAGACCATAATCTTGTTGCTTTTAGTATTGTAATGCCGTCCTTTTCTGAAGCTTTACAAAAATCAAAAGGCAAATTATTTCCTTTTGGATTTTTGCACTTAATCAAAGCCAGAAAACAAGCTAAAGATATGATTTTTTACCTCATCGGGGTGCATCCAGATTACCAAAACAAGGCGGTAACAGCCATAATTTTCAATGAATATTATCTTACCTTCAAGGAAAAAGGAGTTGTAAATTGTTTTAGAACCCCTGAACTGGCTGACAATGTTGCCATTCATAACTTATGGAAACATTTTTTTCCGGTAGTGCACAAACGAAGATGCACTTATATAAAAAACCTTTAACGAAAGCAATCTGTATTCGCTATTTGCAGAATCTAAACCAAAAAAAAATCCATTCGCAAAACCGAATGGATTTTTTATAAACTGACCTCATCTTAGGCTAAGCATCTAAATCAACTTTTGTTTTACTAGCAATTTCTTTGTACGTTCCGTTTTCTAACTTTTCGCGTATCGCTTCAAAAGCAACCAATGTTTCGTCAATATCAGCAATGGTGTGACTTGCCGTAGGAATCATTCGTAGCAAAATCATTCCTTTTGGAATTACTGGATACACTACAATCGACAAGAAAATCCCATAATTTTCTCTCAAGTCATTTACCATAATCATCGCTTCCGGAATAGAACCTTCTAAATAAACTGGCGTAACACAAGTATTTGTATCTCCAATATTGAATCCTTTTTCTTTCAATCCGTTTTGCAATGCATTCACATTTACCCAAAGTTTATCCTTTAATTCAGATGAATTGCGCAACAATTCTAATCGTTTTAACGAACCAATAGTTTGAATCATTGGCAACGCTTTGGCAAACATTTGCGAACGCAAATTATATTTCAAATAATCGATAATCGATTTATCAGCAGCTACAAAAGCACCAATATTAGCCATCGATTTTGCAAAAGTCGAAAAGTAAACATCAATATCATCCTGAACCCCTTGCTCCTCGCCTGCCCCAGCACCCGTTTTTCCGAGTGTACCAAAACCGTGCGCATCATCGACCAATAATCGGAAATTGTATTTCTTTTTCATTGCTACAATCTCTTTCAATTTTCCTTGCTGACCACGCATTCCAAAAACACCTTCGGTAATAAAAAGAATTCCCCCACCGTTTTCCTCGGCTAATTTTGTGGCACGTTGCAGGTTTTTCTCCATACTTTCGATGTCATTATGCTTGTATGTAAAACGCTTTCCGCTATGCAACCGAACACCATCAATAATACAAGCGTGCGCATCTACATCATAGACAATTACGTCATTTCTAGTAACCAAAGCATCAATAATCGAAACCATTCCTTGGTATCCAAAATTCAATAAATAAGCCGATTCTTTCATTACAAAAGAAGCCAATTCCTCTTCTAACTGCTCATGATATTTTGTATGACCGCTCATCATTCTAGCTCCCATCGGATAGGCTGCGCCATAAGCAATCGCTGCATCAGTATCCGCTTTTCGTACTTCTGGATGATTCGCCAAACCTAAATAATCGTTCAAACTCCAGTTCAAAATATTTTTTCCTTGAAACTGCATTCTTGGTCCTAATTCACCCTCTAATTTTGGAAAAACAAAATAACCTTCTGCCTGAGAAGCCCATTTTCCTAAAGGTCCTTTATTGTCTTGAATTCTTTCGAATAAATCTTTTACCATAATATATTTGAAGTATTATATTTTTTAAGAGGTTGCAAAAATAATTATTTAATCTGGCTTATCATAATCTTTTTTTGAAGCTAATCCTGCTATCCACTATATCCACGCCCAAAAGCGTGGGATGCCGTTTCTATCAGGGCTAGAATCTCGTTTTCACGATAAACTTTGTATCTTTGAAAGAATATTAGAATTTTAAAGATGTCACAAGAAACCAAAGAATTAAAACTCGCCGTCCTTATTGATGCCGATAATGTGCCGTACAGCAACGTAAAAGGAATGATGGAAGAAATTGCCAAATACGGCACCCCAACTACCAAACGCATTTATGCCGATTGGACCAAACCTAATGCTGGCGGTTGGAAAAGCGTTTTGCTAGAACACGCCATCACCCCCATTCAACAATACAGTTACACTATTGGAAAAAATTCTTCTGATTCGGCTATGATTATCGATGCCATGGATTTGTTATATTCAGACAAAGTCGATGGTTTTTGCATTGTTTCTAGCGATTCCGATTTTACAAGATTAGCCATTCGCTTGAGAGAATCGGGAATGAAAGTTATTGGAATTGGCGAAAAGAAAACCCCCAATTCGTTTATTGTGGCTTGTGATCGATTTATTTATATTGAGGTTTTAGATGGTGCCATCAAAAAGACCCGAACGATAGTCAGCGGACGAATCAAGTCTCCAAAAAGCAAGTTAATCGAGGAAAACAAAAAGATAATTGACCCGACCACTAGCGAACAGGCGAAGCAAAAAATAACCGCAAAAACTATTGAAAAAATAGAACAAAAACCACTTAACAAAATCGACAATCAAACCATAGAACTCATCGAAGACACACTCGAAGCTATTGGCGATGAAGATGGTTGGGCATTTCTTGGCGATGTGGGTAACCTTATTGTTAAGAAAAAACCAGAATTTGATTCTCGGAATTATGGATTTTCTAAATTAACCCCAATGTTAAAATCTCTAACGGATATTCTAGAAATAGACGAAAGAGAATCAGACAAAAAAGGAATCAAACACGTTTTTGTGAGATTGCGGTATAGCTAAATTTCAAAGTCTATTTAATTAACTTTGCTGACAAAATCATTATAGTATGCAACTCGTTTTTGCCACAAACAACAAAAATAAAATCTTAGAAGTGCAGCAGTTACTTCCAGAAAGTATCGAAATCATTAGTCTCGAAAGTATTGGCTGTCTTAAAGAAATTCCAGAAACAGCCAATACTATCGAAGGAAATGCTATTATAAAAGCAAATTATATTACCCAAAAATATGGCTACAATTGTTTTGCAGACGACACAGGTTTAGAAGTCGAATCGCTAAACGGCGAACCTGGTGTTTTTTCGGCGCGATATGCAGGAGAACAACGCAGTTCAGAGGATAATATGAATAAACTTTTAGACGTTTTATCCAATGAATCCAACAGAAATGCCCAATTTAAAACCGTAATTACATTGAACTTAAACGGAAAACAGCATCTTTTTACAGGAATTGCAAAGGGAGAAATTACTCTAAAAAAATCAGGAAATCAAGGTTTTGGCTACGATCCCATCTTTAAACCCAAAGGACATGAAGTTACTTTCGCCCAACTTTCGCTCGAAGAAAAAGGAATTATAAGCCATAGAGGAAAGGCTACGGAACAACTTATCGCCTTCTTAAAAACTAACTAATTGATTTTCAAATAGTATTAAATCGACTAATCTAAATTTTCCATTAGATTATCTCGCTTATTCGATGTACCTTTGCGCCAAATTTTAAAAACATATATGAATAAATTTGAACAATTAGGATTGAGTGAATCGCTACAACGTGCGATTATCGATCTAGGATTTGAGAATCCGACCGAAGTACAGGAGAAAGCGATTCCCCTATTATTGGAACAAGACACAGATTTAGTTGCGTTGGCTCAGACAGGGACAGGGAAAACGGCAGCTTTTGGTTTTCCAGTCATTCAAAAAATTGATGCCAACAACAGAAATACACAGGCGTTAATTTTATCACCTACCCGCGAACTCTGTTTGCAAATTACAAACGAACTTAAAAACTACTCTAAATACGAGAAAGGTATTAATGTAGTGGCCGTTTATGGTGGTGCAAGTATTACAGAACAAGCTAGAGACATCAAAAGAGGTGCGCAAATTATTGTGGCTACTCCAGGTAGAATGCAAGACATGATTAACAGAGGATTGGTCAACATTACCCAAATTAATTACTGTATTCTTGACGAAGCAGACGAAATGTTGAACATGGGATTCTACGAAGACATCGTAAATATTCTTTCGACCACGCCTGACGAAAAAAGCACTTGGTTATTCTCGGCAACCATGCCGCAAGAGGTAGCACGAATTGCAAAACAATTCATGCACAATCCATTAGAAATTACTGTTGGTACCAAAAATTCTGGTTCAGCAACGGTTTCTCATGAATTTTATTTGGTAAATGCACGTGACCGCTATGAAGCTTTGAAACGATTAGCCGATGCAAATCCAGACATTTTCTCGGTAGTTTTTTGTAGAACAAAACGAGACACCCAAGCGGTTGCCGAAAAACTAATCGAAGATGGGTATAGTGCCGCCGCTTTGCACGGAGACTTATCTCAAGCACAACGCGACGGGGTAATGAAAGCGTTTAGAGGCCGACAAATCCAAATGCTTGTAGCAACTGATGTAGCTGCTCGTGGAATTGATGTTGATAACGTTACGCACGTAGTAAACTACCAATTACCTGACGAAATAGAAACTTACAATCACCGTTCAGGTAGAACGGGTCGTGCCGGAAAACTAGGAACTTCTATTGTGATTGTTACCAAAAGTGAAATTCGCAAAATTTCTTCTATCGAAAGAATCATCAAACAAAAATTCGAAGAAAAAACCATTCCATCAGGAATCGAAATTTGTGAAATTCAATTGTTGCACTTAGCTAACAAAATTAAAGATACCGAGGTTGATCACGAAATTGACAACTATCTTCCTGCAATTAACAATGTCCTCGAAAGCTTATCAAAAGAAGAACTGATAAAAAAAATGGTCTCGGTAGAATTTAATCGTTTCATTAATTATTACAAGAAGAATAGAGACATCTCCTCTCAATCTTCGGGCTCTGATAGACGGGAACGTGATGACAGAGAACCAAGAGAGAACAACAATGGCGGAGCCACAAGATATTTTGTAAACATTGGATCTAGAGACAATTTTGACTGGATGTCATTGAAAGATTATTTGAAAGAAACGCTAGATTTAGGTCGCGATGACGTATTCAAAGTAGATATTAAAGAAGGATTCTCTTTCTTTAACACAGACCCTGAACACACGGACAAAGTAATGGAAATATTGAACAACGTACAATTAGAAGGGCGTCGTATTAATGTTGAAATTTCTAAAAATGACGGTGGCGGAAGACGCGATCACAACGGGCGACATTCTGGAGGTTTTGGTGGCGGAAGAAGTTCTGCTCCAAGAAGAGAAGGAAATTTCGCTCCAAGACGTGAAGGCGGATTTAGAAGCGATCGAAGTTCAGCACCACGCGAAGGCGGTTTTGGCGGCAGAAGTTCAGCGGCTCCAAGAACAGGCGGTTTCTCAAGATCCTCAGAAACTCCCAGACGAGATGGAGGTTCTTCAGAAAGACCTGCAAGACGTTCTGAAAGCTTTGGCGACACACCAAGAGAAAGAAGACCAAGAAGAAGTTAATACATTTTGTTAATTTTCTTATAATTATACAGAAACTACAAAATATTTAATCCCGTTTTATTACTTTTAAAGTTTTAAATCAGTTTATGAAATATTTTGTAGTTTTCTTCTTTTTAATAGTTTCTGCGAATACGTTTGCCCAAGTTTTGGAATCATCGCAAAAAGTCTCTGGCACCATCGTGAACGATAACAATCAACTTCCTTTACCGTATGTAAATGTAATTAATATCAATAGCGTCAAAGGTGCGGTTTCTAACGAGAAGGGTTTTTTTGAAATTAATGCTTCGGTAAACGACACTTTACATATTTCTATTTTGGGTTTTCAATCATTGAAGATTAGAGTTACTAATGATTGGATTAAAAACAAAAACACAAAAATTCATCTTACAGAAAAGGCTTATGCACTTGAAGAAGTAATCATTAAACCTTATAATCTAACGGGTTACCTCGAAGTAGATTCAAAATTGATTCCCGTAAAGGAGAATTATCGTTACAGCATTTCAGGATTATCCCTAGGGTATGAAGGAGGAGAATATTCGCCAAATGCTTTTGGAAAAATAATGGGTTCTATATTCAATCCCGCAGATATGCTTTATAACTTTTTTGGCAAAAAACCCCGAGAACTCAAAAGATTGAGAGAAATGAAAAAGGACGATACTGTACGCAACCTGCTCGAATCTAAATTTGACAGAGAAACCATATCAGCCCTTCTAGGAGTTGACAAAAACGAAATAGCCGAAATTCTAGAGCGTTGCAATTATTCGGAATCCTTTGTAAAAACGGCTAATGACTTGCAAATTCTCGATGCTATTAGTGCTTGTTATGAAGAATATAAAATTTTGAAGAGAAAATAAACAAGAGCAATTAAAAAAGATAGCCGTAAAACGCAGATGAAATTTTATTACTAATGGTAATTTCATATTACTATTCTCTACATTTACACCAGTAAAAACAGAAAAGTTAACCTTATAAACATACCCATTATGGCTAAAAGTCAAGACGCAAAAAAAAACCGTAAAAAAAGAACCTCTTAAAACCGCCAAGGAAAAGAAAGAGGAAAAAAGAGAAAAGAAAAACAGTCCAAAAAGAGATTAATTCTCAAACCAAAACCCTCGTTTAACAATAAACGAGGGTTTGTTTTTATATCAAATAAAGATTATTTTACTGGAATATTTTCCAAAATTTCTAATACAAATTTCCAGAATTTTTGAGAAGATTTTATAGAAGCCCTTTCGTCTGGCGAATGTGCACCTTGAATCGTTGGTCCAAAAGAAATCATATCCATATCAGGATAATTTGTTCCCAGAATTCCACATTCCAATCCTGCGTGACAAGCCACTACTTTTGCTTTTTCTCCATTTTGCTTCTCGTAAATTTTAACTAATAAATCCAAAATTTCAGATTTTACATTTGGCGTCCAACCCGGATAAGAACCTGACAAACTCACTTCGCAACCACATAATTCAAAAGCAGAACGCAAAGCATTTGCCAAATCAAACTTAGACGTTTCTACCGATGAACGCGTCAAACAGCCAATAAAAATTGTGCCATCTTTAATAATAACACGTGCCACATTATTCGAAGTTTCCACTAAATTTTCCATATCAGCTGACATTCGATAAACGCCATTATGCGCGGCATAAATCGAACGAAGAATTCCTTCTTGCACACCTAAATCCATGACTTTTTTCGGTAAATCACATTTCACGATTTCGATACTCAAGTTGGGTTCAGTAGTTTTATATTCCGTTTTAATATCGTTAATCACTTCCTGCATATCAAAAATATATGCTTCGTCGTACATTCCGGCAACGATAACTTTAGCCACACTTTCGCGTGGAATCGCATTGCGCAAACTCCCCCCATTGATTTCCGAAACTTGAAGTCCAAAATTTTCAAAAGCATCAAACAACAAACGATTCATTATTTTGTTGGCATTACCCAAACCTTTGTGAATATCCATTCCGGAATGCCCGCCGTTTAAGCCTTTAACGGTAATGGTATAACCCACAGAACCTTCTGGAGTTTCCTCCTCATGATATTCTCGAGTAGCTGTAACATCAATTCCTCCGGCGCAACCAATGTCGATTTCGTCATCCTCTTCGGTATCCATATTCAAAAGAATTTCTCCTTTCAGAATTCCTCCTTTTAGATTCAAAGCTCCTGTCATTCCGGTTTCTTCATCGATAGTAAATAAGGCTTCAATCGCTGGATGTTTAATCGTTTTAGATTCTAAAACCGCCATAATCATCGCCACTCCAAGACCATTATCAGCACCAAGAGTTGTTCCGCGAGCACGAACCCAGTCGCCATCGACATACATATCAATTCCTTGGGTATCAAAATCAAAAACGGTATCGGCATTTTTTTGATGCACCATATCTAAATGCCCTTGTAACACAATTGGTTTGCGATTCTCCATTCCTGAAGTGGCAGGTTTTCGAATAATCACGTTACGAATTTCGTCTTCAAAAGTTTCTAAACCCAATGAATTTCCGAAGGCTGTAATAAATTCGATAACACGTTCTTCTTTTTTTGACGGACGAGGAACGGCGTTCAAATCGGCAAATTTGTTCCAAAGTGCTTTGGGTTCTAGATTTCTTATTTCTTGGCTCATTGTATATTGTTTTGTTATTTATAAAGTATATTTTTCTTTCAAATTTGCTCCTGTTTACAACCTGAAATTGCATAAATTCCAGCATCATAATCCCAAAATAGCTACAAGATTTTTGTTTATTTTCCCAATATCAACACCATTCAATTCTCCTAATTTACCTAGAATTAAGTCCTTGTCAATTGTTGTAATTTTTGATAATCGAAGTAATGAAGTTTTCTTTAAACCATTGAAATCATTTGGTTCTAAAAGAATATCATGTGGATTTTGCCATTTGAATTGAGTGGTAATAAAAGCCACGATAATATCCAAATCTGAAACGACTAAAACCAAGGCTGGTCTTATTTTATTGCCTTTCAAATCAGTAAATGGAAAAGAAAGAAGAATAACATCTCCTTTTTTCATTGGTATTTTTCTTTTATATCACTCACTTGATAAAGTTCCTCTTCGCTATGAAGAAACTCATACGATTTTGAAGTTGAAGTAAGTGTCTTAATACCTTCGGAGATGATTTTATCATCAATTTTACCAGCCAAAAAACTAACATAATCTGACACTTCTTGAATCTTAGAATCAGAAAGTTGACGCAATTTTTCGATAGTATTTGTTATCAATTCTTCTCTTGACATGGCTTTTGAAATATTTAAATTTTCAAAAAGGATTAACTCAAAAAACAAATTTACAAAAAAAGAATGCGAACTACTCTATTTATTGTTATTTTTATACCAAAAGCACAACCGTGAAACGCAAATATATTCTTCCAATATTTCTCTTTATCCAAATTCTGATTTTACAAATCATGTCGGTTTTTCCCGAGTTTGTAGAACGGTTTTACAGCAACGGATTGTATGTGTTTATTTCGAAAATTTTACGATTAACGTTAGGAAAAATACCGTTTTCCGTAGGCGATATTCTGTACGGAATACTTATTTTTTATGTACTGAAATCGATTTGGAAAGCTAGAAAAACCTGGAGAACCCAATGGAAAAATACGATTATAAAAACGCTAAATATTCTTTCGGTCGTCTATTTTCTCTTTCATTTTTTGTGGGCAATGAATTATTACCGTCAACCTCTTTTCGAAAAAATGAAAATTGAACGAGATTATTCTGATGCAGATTTATTGACTTTTACCAAAAAACTGATTGCTAAAACCAACGAAATTCAAACCCAAATTACCAAAAACGATAGTGTAAAAGTCGTTTTTTCCGTATTCGCAAGAACAAGTTTTTGCGATGAATCTAAATGGATACAAAACACTTTCTAAGCAATACCCTTTTTTTGCTTACACCAATCCCAGCATCAAAAAATCGCTTTTTAGTTTACCGTTAACTTATATGGGTTTTGGCGGGTATTTGAATCCGTTTACCAATGAAGCGCAGGTAAATTACTTGATGCCCATGTACCATTTTCCAACATCAACCTGTCACGAAATGGCGCACCAAATGGGCTTTGCCAGCGAAAGTGAATGCAATTTTATTGGCTTTTTGGCATCCGTTAAAAACGAAAATTTGTATTTTCAATATTCGGGATATAGTTTTGCTTTGCGTTATTGTTTGGGCAATTGGCAAATTCGTAACGAGAAAGTTTTTGACGAATTGCTAAAAACCGTTCATCCCGGAATTTTGAAAAATTATCAGGAAGACGAGGATTTCTGGAAACAATACGACACTTTTATCGATAAAGGATTCCATATTTTTTACGATAATTTCTTGAAAATGAATCAACAAAAAGACGGAATAGAGAGTTACAGCAAATTTGTAAATTTGATGGTGGGTTATTATAAAGGAAAAGATTTTTGAATTCAGATTTGAAATTAAAAATCGTTAATCAAGACTTTGAAATCTACACTTCATCACTCGTAAAAGTAACAAAACTTTTCTTTTTGAATGGACGAATAATCAATCGGCCTTCACGGTCAAAACGGATGTAATTGTACACCCAATTCAAGAAAACTACGGCTTTGTTTTTGAAACCAATGAGCGAAAATAAATGCGCAAACAAAATACACCAAACTTATTCTAGTCATGGACTATATGTTGGCAAAATAATCAACAATAGAAATATAATATCCTAAGATTAGAACAAAAAAGAATGTAATAAGGACAAATATCTTTATCTCCTTTACTTTATGCTTCAAATTGAATATAAAAATTATTGCAGAAGCAAAAATCATAATATATTTTAACATTGCATCTAAGAAAAACCATTTAGTGGTTTTAATATTATCAATAAAATTTTCGTTATAAAAAATACCCTTCAATTCATCATCCAACAGCAAATATGCTAACAAGAATTTTATTATTTCTAAAAAAATAAAGACGTAAACAGAATTTTTAAATGAACCAATCAATGAAATTTCATCAACTCCAAACCCAAAAATTATATTAATGAAAAATATTACCGCAATCAGTACAACTATAATTAGGATACTAATTACAGATGAGACTAATATACTAACATAGCCTGAAATTTTGCTGTTGATACCAACTCAGAAGGTATATAGTCGATTAGAATATTTATTTTTATAACACCCGCAATGATTAATACAACAAGGTAATATAAAAGTATTAATACAACATTAGAAATTGATACTTCAAGATGTCTTTCTTTTTTCATAGGCATTCAATTATAGATGCCAATAACAGCAGCATTGTTGGTTTAATTAAATCCATAACTTCATGCCTATGCAAAAATTTTATTTTATTTTTTGTTATCAAATCTTTGTAAAATAAAAACCCTTTTAAGCCAAACTTTGCAAAAATCAAAATAGAAAAAATTTCAAATGGCATATGCTTTGATAGAAACAGAACATCAACTATAGGTAAAACTAACAAACCTGCTTTAAATATTACAGAAAGAATGTAACCATTCCAAAAGAGGAGCACACATGTTAAAATACCCCCAGAAATATAACCTATGAAAGATATAAATATGCATAAAATCAAATTATTTAAAAATATATCAACAAACAAGTATCCTGTATCAATACTTTTTAAATCTGAATGATTAAATTTGTAATTATAATTTATATTTTGACAAATTGGCTTATTAGTTAACAATTGAAAAATAAAACCTGCTATAAAAAAACTAAGCGATATGAAAAACAACTTCATAAATTTTGAATATTTTTTATTCTATCACTAAGACTAGGATGAGTAATTCCCCCTTTTGAGACATCTCCGTTTGAAAGCTTATCCATTATTTTTAATGCATCTATAAGATTATCACTACCATTATTTTTTGCAGAAAACATATCCGCCTCCAATTCATACCTATATTGAATTTTACCTGGTAAATACCACAACATAAAACCAACTAGACTTCCTGTAATCCCTACTAAAATTACGTTTAAAAGTTCACTTTCAAAATGAATAAAAATACTTCTTACCTGAAATAAAAAATAAGAAATACCAGCAATTATTAAATTAACAAAATATAATTTATTCAAATGATTCATTTTTAGATGTCCTGCTTCATGCAATATAATACTTAATAGTTCATCATTATTTAAATTTTCCATTAAGGGTTTCCCTATCAAAATAGTTTTTGAAAATGGTATAATACCAGTCGCATAAGCATTCATAATTTCTCTATCTAAAACCTTAATATTGTAATCTTTCAATACATCTGCCTTGCTATTTATCAATTCTCTACTAAACTCAGTACAATCTTTTTGTTTAAATAAATGTCGAATTGGATAAATAACAAAACTATATGATGGTATTAAAGATATAACTAAAATAGAAAAACAAGATACTAATAAACTTTGATCAATAAATGATTCTGATATAACAAAAATCAAAAAAAAGACACCTCCCAAAAAAAATGTTTCAAAAAGGAATGCAATTAAATCAAATCCAAAATTATTTTTAAAGCTCTCACGGTAATATTTTGACACCACAAGAATAAAAATAAATCTTAAAAAATATAATATCAAATTAAATAAAGCACCTGCAAAAAAACACTTCAACATAACTAATAATTTAAATAAACTACCTCGGGGCAAAGCCTCCGAGGTATCAATCGGAAGAAAGTAAATTTTTAGTTTTATGAAAACCTCAGATTTTCAAACTTCCCTTTTTTTATCCACGAGTCAGAGCCTCGGAAAATTCTATCGCTTAAAACTTGTTGAGCTTTTTAAGCAGCTCCAAGACCTGCACCTACGATTAGTCCGAGAGGACCTCCAACAATTGCACCAAGATTTCCCCCAATTTTTGCTCCAGCCCAAGACGCAACCAACCAACCTGCTGCGCCACCAGCTCCAGACAAACCACTTTGGACAACTCCATTATCACTAATTTGCAATGCTATAAAATAACCCGCATTTGCAGAAATACTTTTAGAAATTGAACCTGCCGACAATATAAAAACAGCACTCAAAATCAGACCTAAAATCGCATTATTTTTTTTATCTTTAAAGTTTTTTTAAATTAGGTTAATATTTTTTTTCAAATCGAATCTATGACATTTTAAATTAATTTCAAGAATAAATAAACATCTGTTTATTTTATATACATAAATGACGTTTTTTAAAGCATAATTGTATATACATAGTTGGCCTTTTATTGATTGTAGCTCAGAGATTAAAAAAACGAAAAAAAACGGAAGTCAGAGACCATAATATCTAAATCAACTATTACAAAAGCATTCAATCTTTTACTTTATGCTTTTTTTACACCTCATCACTCGTAAAAGTAACAAAACTTTTCTTTTTGAATGGACGAATAATCAATCGACCTTCACGGTCAAAACGGATGTAATTGTACACCCAATTCAAGAAAACTACGGCTTTGTTTTTGAAACCAATGAGCGAAAATAAATGCACAAACATCCAGACAAACCAAGCAAAAACACCGCTAAAATGATAATGAGGCAAATCGACCACAGCTTTGTTACGACCTATGGTTGCCATGGCTCCCTTGTTTGTATATTCGAAAGCTTTCATTGGCTGATTGTTTATTAATTTGATTAAGTTTTCGCCCAATAATTTCCCTTGTTGCAGGGCGGGTTGTGCCATCATAGGATGTCCACGAGGATATTCTGGAAGTTCCATCATGGCAATATCGCCCACGGCAAAAATGGTATCATAACCCTGAACCTGATTGTATTGATTCACACGAATTCGTTTTACGTTTTCGACAAGCGATTTACCATCAAGACCTGCAACTACCGCGCCTTGAACTCCCGCTGTCCAGATTACGGTGGCGGTTTCGAAAGTTAAATTTGTATTTGTGGTAATCGTTCGTCCATCATAATTTGTGACTTGGGTATTTTTCCAGATTTTCACACCCAAATCGATCAGGAATTTTTCGGCCTCTTGCGACGATTTTTCACTCATAGCATCCAATATTCTGTGGCTACCTTGGACTAAATTGATTTCCATTTTGGCAATATCAAGGTCGGGATAATCTTTTTGCAGAATAGCCTTTTTCATTTCGGCGAGTGCTCCGGCAAGTTCGACTCCTGTTGCTCCGCCGCCAACAAGCACAAAATTAATTAAACTGTTTTTCTCCGCCTGATCTTTTAGAATTACAGCTTGCTCAAAGTTTTCGAGAATCAGACTGCGAATATTAAGCGATTGCGGAATGGTTTTCATCGCCATCGAATTGCGTTCGATTTCTTTGTTACCAAAATAATTGGTTTTTGAACCCGTGGCAATCACGAGGTAATCATAACTTAAATTTCCTATTTCGGTAATGACGCTTTTATTTTTGCTGTCGATTTCCCTTACGGAAGTGAGTCGAAAATAATAATTATCGAATTCCTGAATGACTTTTCGAATAGGATAAGCAATAGAACCCGCTTCGAGTCCGCCAGTAGCGACTTGATATAATAAAGGTTGAAAGGTGTGGTAATTGTGTTTGTCTAGAAGTACAACTTGAACATGCTTGTTTCGTAATTTTTTTGCTAGTGCAATACCTGCAAAACCGCCCCCGATGATTACTATTCTAGGGTTTTCTGATTGTGGAATGTTCATGTTTTTGTCGTTGATTTACAAATGTACGAATTATATAAAGCATTCTTTTTAAAAAAGTTGACTAGAAAAATAAACGAGGTAGAATAGCCCTGATTGTAGCGACATCCCACGCTTTTGGGCGTGGATATAGCGAAAAGCAGGACGACTGCTGATTGCCATGCAGAATGTTTGTGCTCCTAATAAAAATCACTTTATTTGTAACAAAATCTTTTTTTTGACCACTAATACAATCATGAGCGATAGTTTAGAGCAATCTTTTGTACAAGAATTAAAAACCAATCAGAATATAATCCACAAGATTTGTAGGTTGTACACGAATGATGAGGATGCGCATAAGGATTTGTTTCAGGAAATTACGATTCAGCTTTGGAAAGCTTTCCCTAAATTTCGTGGCGACAGCAAATTTTCGACTTGGGCGTATCGTGTGGCGCTGAATACGGCGATTACTTTGTACCGAAAAGTACGCGCACCGTAAAAACAATAAGTCAGGAAAACCACCAGATATTTATTAATCAAGAGGATTATAATTATGAGGAAGAGGTGCAACTGAAGTTGATGTATAAGGCAATTTCCCAGCTTAACGATATTGAAAAAGCCTTGATTTTTATGTATCTAGAGGACAAGGATTATAGGGAAATAGCAGAAACTTTAGGGATTAACGAAGTAAATGCAAGAGTAAAAATGAATAGAATTAAAGGGAAATTAAAAAAAATATTAAATCCTTAATGATTATGAAAGAGCTGGATTTATTGAAGAAAAACTGGCAGAAAAACGATAGTTTTGAGCAGGTTTCAGAAGTAGCAATTTACAAAATGTTGCATAAAAAATCGTCATCGGTGGTGAAATGGATTTTGATTGTGAGTATTTTAGAATTTCTTTTTTGGAGTATTCTTACCGTGTTTTTAAATGATGATAAATACCAAGAAAAAGTTCACGAATATGGCGTTGAAACTTTTATGCTTGTTCTAAATGGCATTAATTATTTGGTTGTTATTTTGTTTATTTATCTGTTTTATAAAAACTACAAGGCTATTTCTACAACAGATGCTACTCATCAGCTAATGACCAACATTTTAAAAACAAAAAGAACAGTACAAAATTATATTTGGTATAATCTAGCCGTAATTACTATAAGTGTTATTCTTTCGATTCTAATGTTGTTTTATCATAATCCAGAATTCATTTCACTGATGAAAAATGCGATTTCTAAAGGTCATGAATCTCTTTTTATTGTCATTATTATTGGTGCCTCAACGTTACTAATTTTGATAATAATTGGTTTGTTTTGGTTATTTTACCGATTATTGTATGGTATTTTGCTTCGAAAATTATATGCCAATTATAACGAATTAAAGAAAATAGAGTTGTAAAAAAGAGACTTTCGAAAGTTTTTATAACTCTAATATTCCCATGCTCTCAGCTTGTTAAGTTCCTCAGCAGCTTTTATTTCTTCGGCGGAAAGCACTTTAAGGAAGGATGGATGTTGCTCAATGGCATACTCTATTTTTTCGACAATTTGCTCGATGGTGTCGTTATCATAATCAATTACTAATGGCGATTTAATGATAAAAGATTGCAAAATATCTTTCTTTTTCATTCGCAATCCTTTTTTATCAAACGAACGACGAAATCCGTCAATCACGATGGGCACCACGATAGGTCGGTGTTGTTTGATGATATGTGCCGTTCCTTTGCGAACGGGTTTAAAGGATTTTGTGGTTCCCTGCGGAAAAGTGATTACCCAACCATCTTTGAGTGCTACCCCAATATTCTCTGTGTCATTAGGGTTTACTTCTCGCTTTTCTTTTACATCTTTTCCACACGAACGCCAAGTTCTTTCGACGGTAATGGCTCCAATATAGGATAAAATTCTTGGTAATAAACCCGCTTGCATTGTTTCTTTGGCGGCAACATAATAAATATTCATCTTGGGTTGCCAAATGTATCCCAAGTTTTTTATAGAATCCTCACGTCCGCTTAAACTGGCGTTAAAAACGTGAAACATTGCCACAACGTCGGCAAAATACGTTTGATGATTGGATATAAAAAGGACGTTGGTTTCGGGCAATGTCTTGATAATTTCAGAGCCTTCTATTTGCAAATCATTAAAACCACGAAACCGTCTATGAGTTAGGACCGCAAAAATTCTAATCAGCCATTTTTTTATAAAAAGGATATGTCCAAAAGGATTTCTCTTAAATAATCCCATAAAATTAGATGTGTTGTAAAATTAGTCTACAAAATTACTGAAAATAAATTTAAAGCACGTTTTTCAACACTTCTTTCAACTCACTCAACATCATTGCTGTAGCGCCCCAAACTATATGTTCATTGACTTTGAACGCTGGAATAACGCTATTTTCTGCATACGAAGTCGTCATTGTAGTGTTTATTATTATTTCGTCACTTAAAAATTCGGATAATGGTAATTCTATAATAGTTGCTACCTCATTAGAGTCGGGAATAAAAATAACTTCTTCGCGACAAATTCCCATAAAAGGATACACCATAAAGTTACTTGGCGGAATATATAAATTGGTAAAAGCCCTTATAATTTCCATCATTTCAGGATGAACTCCTATTTCCTCATGCGTTTCTCTCAGGGCTGTATTTTCAAAAGTTTGGTCTTTTGGTTCAAATTTTCCACCCGGAAATGCAATCTGTCCTGAGTGCACTCCTTCGTATGAATTCCTAACAATGAGAACCAAATGCGTTTTCCTGTTTTTAGGATAAAACAACATCATAACGGCAGCAGTTTTTGGGTTTTTCTTCTCGATTTCGGCAGCATCAAAACTACGAATGCGTTCCAATGGCGCCATTTTATAATGGGCATTGTTAGCAGGAAGTTCTGCATTAATTAATTTTGGAATCTGTTTTAAAAAATCTTGAAAATCCATAATCAAAGTCTATTTTTGCACACAAAAGTCTTTATAAATGTAATCAAAATTGTATTGCAAATTTTATAAAAATCCATTTCAATGGCAATAGTAATTTCGATAAAAAATAGTAAAAAATTATGTATAGCAAAGAAGAAAACCAACGATTAAAACGGGAATTTTGGGTGGCATTCTCAGAAAAATACCCAAGGAAATGGGTTTTATACGATACGAAAATCAAGGATTTTTCTTTTAAATTTTATGTTGACAACAAAAAAGCGCAGGTTTTAATTGCTATTGAAAATCGAACTGACGAAAAACGGAAAATCTATTTCGAAAAACTAGAATCCTTAAAAACCATATTAGAAGACGATTTTATCAAAGATCTAGTTTTTGAAAAGGACTTTACACTCGAAAATGGCAAAACCATCAGCCAAATTTGGGTCGAAAAACTAGGTGTAAGCGTGAGCAACAGAACCCATTGGAATGAAATTTTCGACTTCTTTAACGAAAAAATGCATGCCTTAGAAATATTCTATTTGGAATATGGCGATTACATTCGAGATTTAGAAATGAACACCTAACGAATTACGGTTTTGGGTATTTTTTTCGAATATTCCTGATGAGTTCTTCGAGACCGTTGAGTTTTAGCTCATAAACCAGTTGCAATTGTTCGCCCAATTCTCCTTTTGGAAATCCTTTATTAGAATACCAAACCACATAATATTCGGGCAAATCGATAAGATATTTACCTTCATATTTGCCAAAAGGCATTTTAGTGTGAGCTAATTTGATGAGCTGTTTTTGGTTTTGATCCAAGATGAAAAGTTTTTTATGACATCGAGCGCGCCATTCATAGCGCAGTCGAAAGTCGAGAAAAAGATACAATAAAAGTGCTCGACTGTGCTCGAACTTAAGTAAGTCGAAACGTGTATCCTCTCGCAAAATAGAACTAGCCCTTCGGCAACATTAATTTATGTGGTTGACTGAAATTAAAAAAAAAACGCCTCAAATTATGTTGTGAGACGGCTTCTTTTAGTCATGTATCCATCGGGTTTAATCTATTTAGCAATATTTACCGCTCTCGTTTCTCTAATTACAGTTACTTTAACTTGACCAGGATAGGTCATCTCTGTTTGAATTTTTTGTGAAATTTCGAAAGATAAAGTGGCTGCATTATCATCAGAAACTTTTTCGCTTTCTACAATGACACGAAGCTCTCTACCCGCTTGAATAGCGTAAGCATTTTTGACACCGCTGAATCCGTAAGCTACTTCTTCTAAATCTTTTAAACGTTGAATATAAGAGTCTAAAACTTGTCTTCTTGCTCCTGGTCTTGCTCCAGAAATAGCGTCACAAACTTGGATAATTGGAGATAATAGGGATTTCATTTCAATCTCATCGTGGTGCGCCCCAATGGCGTTGCAAACTTCTTCTTTTTCTCCATATTTTTCAGCCCATTGCATTCCTAGTAAGGCGTGTGGCAAATCGCTTTCGGTGTCGGGAACTTTACCAATATCGTGTAACAAACCAGCTCTTTTGGCTAATTTAACATTTAGACCCAGTTCGGCAGCCATAATTCCACAAAGTTTAGAAACTTCGCGAGAGTGTTGCAATAAATTTTGTCCGTAAGACGAACGGTATTTCATTCGGCCCACGACTTTAATTAATTCAGGATGCAATCCATGAATTCCTAAATCGATAACTGTGCGTTTTCCAACTTCTATAATTTCGTCATCAATTTGTTTGGCAGTTTTAGCCACAACTTCTTCAATTCGGGCTGGGTGAATGCGTCCGTCAGTTACTAATTTGTGCAACGACAAACGAGCAATTTCTCTTCGAACAGGGTCAAAGCAAGAAAGAATAATCGCTTCTGGAGTGTCGTCAACAATAATTTCAACTCCAGTTGCTGCTTCAAGCGCGCGGATATTTCTACCTTCACGACCAATAATTCTACCTTTTACATCGTCAGATTCAATGTTGAATACGGATACACAGTTTTCAACGGCTTCTTCGGTACCAATTCTTTGAATGGTATTAATGATGATTTTCTTAGCTTCTTGTTGGGCTGTCAATTTAGCTTCCTCAATAGTGTCTTGAATATGCGACATTGCCTTGGTTTTCGCTTCGGCTTTTAATCCTTCAATCAATTGATTTTTTGCTTCCTCTGTCGATAAGCCTGAAATTACTTCCAGTTGTTGAAGGTGGCTTTTATGCAATTTTTCAACCTCTGCCTGTTTTTTTTCTAAAGTTTCTACTTTGGTTGTGTATTCTAAAGTTTTAGCTTCAAAATCGTCATTTACTTTTTTGGCTTTTGATAATTCATTCGAAATTTGAGATTCTTTGTCTCTAATTCTTTTTTCGACTTCAGCCATTTTTTGATCACGAGAAAGAATGACTTGCTCATGTTCCGCTTTCAATTCGATAAATTTTTCCTTTGCTTGAAGGATTTTATCTTTTTTGATGTTTTCGGCTTCAAAATTGGCGTCTTTTAAAATAGATGAGGCTTCTTTTTTTGCTCTTTTAATTAAATTAGAGTTGTTGCTTTTTTCTATTGTTTTGGCTATTCCAAAACCTCCTGCAATGCCTCCAATTCCTGAAATAATTATTGTTAAAATGTCCATGGTTGTTAAAATTTATATATAAAAAAGCCTACATTAGGTTGCTTGTATAAACTCGAGAAGACAAGTTTTGAGCTAACTCGCTGTTCAAGCTTTCGTGCAAGGCACGACATGCTTTAGTAACGATGATTTGCTCATTCTAATTTGTTAGTGTTGAGTTTACCAAATAGGAACTAATGTAGGCAGTATCTTAGTTTTTTTTTAAAGAACGTTTATTTGTCGAGATATTGATCTAAAATGGCATTAATTTTTTTGATTCTTTCAATGGTTGCTTCGCCGTCGATAGTATTGTCAATTTGTTTTTGTTCTGATTGTGATGCAAATTGCAGGGCACACATAGCTAAAACATCTTGTTTGTCACGAACGGCATAATTTTCTTCAAATTGCTTTATCATTCCATCAATTTTTTTCGAAGCACTTCTAAGTCCTTCTTCCTGAGAAAGTTCTACCGTTAATGGGTAAATTCTGTCTGCAATTGATATTTTAATTTTAAGCTTTTCGTCCATATCTTTTGTTAATCTGATAGCTGGGCTATGCAGTAATCAATCTCCCGAATTAATGAATTTATTTTAAGCTTCGTATCTCTTTTATTATCTTCACTGCCTAGTAAAGCGTTGGCGATTTTAAGTGTTTCATACTGCGATTTTAAGGCGTCAATCTCTTGAGATTGAGTTTGTATGATTTGTGCAGCTTTTGTTAATTCAATTTTTAATTCTTGATTATTTCTTTCTAAACTATTTATTTTAACAAAAAGTTTTTCAATCTTATTTTCAAGAGTATCAATTATTTCTGCAATTACACTCATAATATATCCTACGTATTACATAATCTTACAAAGTTAGTATTCCTTTTTATTATTACAATATTTTATTTGCTTTTTTATATTAAAATACATAAAACATTCTAAAACAAAGGGTTATGAAAGAAAGTTTTTTATTGGTCTCTTTTTTTTATCTTAGCAAAAAAGTATGCTATGAGATTGTATCAGTTTGCCCTATTTTTTTGTGTGTCATTAAGCGCACAAACGAATTATCCAAAAGATTATTTTAGCCCTCCACTTGATATTCCAATGCAATTATCAGGGGATTTTGGAGAACTGAGACCCAATCATTTTCATGCTGGATTTGATTTAAAGACCCAGCAAAGAGAAGGTTTAGAAGTTCACGCCGTTGCCGATGGTTACGTGTCACGAATAAAAATTTCTACCTTCGGAAACGGAAAAACGATTTACATTACGCATTCTAATGGCTATACTTCTGTTTATGGCCATTTGCAAAAAGCAACCAATGCTATTGAAGATTTTATAAAAAAAACACATTATGTAGAGAAAGCTTTTGAAATTGAAATGTTCCTTAAACCAGAAGAATTGGAAGTCAAAAAAGGGCAAGTTATTGCACTTTCTGGAAATACAGGAGCTTCTGAAGGACCGCATTTGCATTTTGAGTTTCGGGATAACCTAACAGAAAATATTATAAATCCCATGTTTTTTGGTTTCGATAACTATATGAAGGACACTAAAAAACCTGTGATTTCGAGTATTTATGTTTATCCATTAGGCAATGAAACGGTGGTTAATCAATCAAAACGTCCCTTATTGCTTAATGTGTTATTGCAAAAAGACGGAACCTATCTTGCAGATAAAGTGGTGGCCCATGGCAAAATAGGCTTTGGTTTAAACGCTTTCGATTATGATGATGTTTCATTTAATAAAAACGGAGTGTATAAAGTACAGTCGTTTTATAACGGTATGCCCAATTTTGGGTATCAATTTGATACTTATTCCTTTGATGAAATGCGTTATATAAATGCGTTGATTGATTACCCAAGATACAAGAAAACGCAGCAAAGAATACAAAAATTATTCATGCAAAACCCATATAAATTGAGTATAATCAATGCAGATCAATCTAATGGGGTGCTTACAGTTGTTCCTAATTTGGCTTCGATTTATCGTATTGAAGTTTCTGACTTTTATGGCAATCAAACGGTTGTTTCTATTCCGATAAAATACGAATCATTACCTGCCATTGTTGCTCAGGAGCCTGTTGTTTCTAAATATTTTATCAAGGCTAATAATGATAGTAATTTTGCTAAGGATAATATGACTGTCTTTTTTCCTGCGGGAACATTTTATGATGATTTTTATATGAATTTCGATGTAAAAAATGATACTTTATTTCTACACGACGACACCGTAGCGGCACACGCTAATTTTACTATTTCGATAGAGAATAATAAATTTACCGAAACTCAAAGAGAAAAGCTATTCATCGCCGCCATCGATGGCAAGAACATTAGCTATATCCCCACTTTTAGAAAAGATACTGTCTTTACTGCCAAAGCAAAAACATTAGGTAAGTTTTCCTTGGTTTTAGACACAATAGCACCGAAAATAACAATAGCAAAATCAATCGAAGGAAAATGGATTAGCGACAAAGAAAGGCTTCAATTTACGATAAGTGATAGCCTGTCTGGGATAAAATCCTATAATGGTTATTTGAATGGGAATTGGATTTTATTTGAATATGACAACAAAACAAAACTAATTACCCATAATTTTAGTGACGGAATAGTTGCTGAGGGAGCAAACGATTTCAAAATAATTGTTATGGATAATATGGGGAATTCTACTATCTTTGAAACTCATTTTTTCAGAAGTCAAAAAAACAAAAATTAAATTCTTTGAGTATAAATAAAACAATATTTAGTTTCCTTTTTTTCTGCTTTGGATTTTTAGTTTTTGCTCAATCTGCTCAAATAAAAGGAGTGATTTTTGACAAAAAGAATCAGCCAGTAGGAAACGTAAACGTCTCCTGCCGAGGGGTTGGAACTCAATCGAACGAGAATGGTTTTTATGTTTTAAACGTTCCTGCAAGTCAAAAAGTGATTGTAATTTTTTCACATGTTTCCTTAAAAAAAGCTTCTGTTTCAGTTTACCTAAAACCAAATGAGGACTATGAATTTAACTTGATTATGAGTGATCAGGATGAACAAATGGGCGAAGTTGTAATTACGGTAAATAACAAAAAAAGAGTTCAGGGAATTACAATTATTGAGCCTGAAATATTGCGAAAAATCCCTGGTGCTAACGCAGGAATCGAAAATATTTTAAAATCTTTACCTGGCGTGAATTCAAATAATGAGTTAAGTACTCAATATGCTGTTCGAGGTGGGAATTATGATGAAAATCTAGTTTATGTGAATGAAATTGAAGTCTATCGCCCCTTTCTCGTGCGTTCAGGTCAGCAAGAAGGTTTGAGTTTTACCAATACTGATTTAGTGCAAAATATTGATTTTTCGGCTGGAGGTTTTCAGGCAAAGTTTGGCGATAAATTATCCTCTGTTTTAGACATAACCTATAGGAATCCTACAAAATTTGGCGTGGTTGCTGAGGCAAGTTTTCTTGGCGGAAGCCTTGCAGTTGATGCTGTTTCGAAAAATAAAAAATGGTCAGCGATTACAGGAGTCAGGTATCGAAATAATAGTCTTTTAGTTAAAAGTCAAGAGACCCAAACGAACTACACGCCCACATTTGCTGATGTTCAAACAAATATAAATTTTAATGCTTCAAAAAAGTGGCAATGGAGTTTTTTAGGAAATATTTCTCAAAACAATTATCAATACCAGCCCCTGACGCGCCAAACTAATTTTGGAACAATCAATGATCCAAAAGCGTTGTTAATTTATTATGAAGGACAGGAAAAAGATAAGTACCTTACTTATTTTGGAGCTGCAAAAGCTACTTATGTGGCTTCTGAAAATGCAACCTATAAAATTATTGCTTCGGCTTATCATACTCAAGAGCAAGAACATTTTGATATTTTTGCACAATATCGCTTGGGAGAGGTTGATTCTAATATTGGCTCAGAAACTTTTGGGGATGTTGCATTTTCAAGAGGAATTGGATCACAGCTCAACCACGCTCGCAACGATTTAGATGAATTAATTATAAATACTGAGATTAAGGGATTTCATAATTGGAAACAAAATCAATTGGAATGGGGTGCAAAATTTACGCGTGAATCTATTCGAGATCGAGTGATTGAATGGGAAGTAATTGATTCAGCGGGTTTTTCGATTAATCCACCTATTAAATTTTTGCCCAAAAAGAACGAGCCTTATGCTCCTTATGTGAGGCCATTAGTTCCCTATCAAAATGTGAGAGCGACTAATTATGTTGATATTAATCGGCTTTCAGTTTATGTGCAATGGAGTCGAAAAGGGTATTTGGGGAACAATGAAATTTGGATGAATGCGGGTGTGCGATCTCAAAATTGGGAGGTTTTTAACGGAGATTTGGTAAGTAAAATGCAAGTTACTTTTAGTCCAAGAGCGCAAATTAGTTTGAAACCCAATTGGAATAAGGATATATTTTTTCGACTTTCAGGCGGATTATATCAGCAACCGCCTTCTTATCGTGAGTTGAGAGATGCTAATGGGGTGGTAAATTTTGATGTTAAGGCGCAACAATCCATTCATCTTGTTTTGAGTAATGATTACATTTTTAAGATGGGTAAACGTTCTTTTAAAATGGTTTCGGAATTGTATTACAAGTTTCTTACAGATGTTAATCCATACGTTTTAGATAATGTTCGAATTCGTTATGCTGCGGCTAATAATGCCAAAGCATACTCTCAAGGATTCGATTTTAGATTGAATGGAGAATTTGTTTCAGGAACCGAATCTTGGTTTAGTTTTGGCTATTTAAGGACGGAAGAAAACAGTAATAATAAAGGATTTATTGCTAGACCAACAGATCAAAGATTGAAATTTGGATTGTTGTTTCAAGATTATATACCTAATATTCCTAGTGTAAAATTATATCTTAATTTGGTCTACAATACAGGATTACCTGGAGGTTCGCCTTCATATTCAGACCCTTATTTGTATCAAAATAGGTTAAGAGATTATCGTCGTGCTGATTTGGGTTTTTCTAAAGTTTTAATCGACGAAAAATCAGCAAGTATAAAAAGTGGGTGGTTAAAAAACTTTAAGGAATTGGCGATAGGTTTAGAGATTTTTAATCTTTTCGACAATCAAAATGCGATTACCAATACTTGGGTTCGAGATGTCTATACCAAAAATCAATACGGCATTCCAAATTACCTAACCACAAGAGTTTTTAGTGTGAAGGTAAATGCGAGGTTGTGATTTAAGATGAAATATTACTTATATTTCTTTGTATTTGGATGGAAATTTAAATTGGAATTATTTGTAAATTACGGTAAATAGCACTCTTCAAATCCGATTTTTCTATACTGAAATCGAATCCTAATTTTGACACTAATTCGATAACAAGGTTTTTATACAGTTTTCAGATTTGGGATGAATGTAGACTTTTTCTATTAACTGATTGATGTTTACATTTATTTTTAGCCCGCCATTTAATGAAAAATCTGTTAAAAATCTGTGTTTTTGCTTTTGCAAACCCGTTTCATGAAACCAAGATATTATTCAAAACTCTGCATTGTTACTAATTTGTTATAGGTTCCATTGCGTGCAATGAGTTCGTCGTGAGTGCCTTGTTCTACAATTTCTCCTTTTTGCATGACCACAATCTTGTCTGCCTTTTGAATGGTCGAAAGGCGGTGTGCAATCACAATCGAAGTTCGGTTTTGCATCATATTTTCTAAGGCAACCTGAACAAATTTTTCGCTTTCGGTATCCAAAGCTGAGGTGGCTTCGTCCAAAATCATAATCGGTGGGTTTTTTAAAACAGCCCTTGCAATAGATAATCGTTGTTTTTGCCCGCCAGAAAGTTTGTTTCCGCTATCGCCAATATTGGTGTGAATGCCAAGCGGTAAATTTTGGACAAATTCATAGGCATTCGCAATTTTTAAGGCGTCGATAATTTCGCCGTCGGTTGCGTCTAATTTACCTAATGAAATATTGGCTTTTATGGTGTCATTAAACAAAATGCTGTCTTGCGTTACCAATCCCATCAAACCACGAAGCGATTGCAAATTCATATCCTTAATATTGACAGAATCAATTGCAATTGTTCCCTCATTCACATCATAAAAACGAGTCAATAAATTGGCGATTGTACTTTTTCCGCTTCCGGATTGACCAACGAGAGCCACGGTTTGTCCCTTTTTGACTTCAAGAGAAAAGTGCTTTAATACAGTCTCTTCTTCGTACTTAAAGTTGATGTTTTTAATGCTGATTTCGGACTCAAACGAATCTTTTTTCAAGGCGTTTTTCTTGCTTTTGATAGTGTTTTTCTGTTCAAGAATTTCTAAAACACGTTCTGCTGCGGCATTTCCTCTTTTGATAGCATAAGATGCTTTAGAAATTGATTTTGCTGGAGTCAATATGTTGTAAGCTAATCCCATATAGGTAATGAAAGCAGCACCTTTTAAGGTATGTTCAATCAAAACCATGTGTCCGCCATACCAAAGTAAAATGGCAATAACCATAATTCCCATAAATTCGCTTGCCGGTGAAGCTAAGTTTTGTCTGTTGCCGATACTATTCGATAACGTAAAAAAGCGTTGGGTTGATTCTTGAAAAACGCTATTGAAGTATTTCTCAGAATTATATCCTTTTACCACTTTTAATCCCCCAAGAGTTTCTTCGATTGTCGATAAAAACTGACCTTGTTCTTGTTGGGCTCGTGTTGATTTCCTTTTTAATTGTTTTCCAATAAGTGAAATAATATAACCCGAAATTGGGATGAAAATAAATACAAAAAGAGTCAATTGTGGGCTAATGGTAACCATTGCAATTAAAGTAAATATAATCGTCAAGGGTTCTTTTACAATAAGCTCCAGAATTGATAAAAAAGAAGTTTGAACTTCATTGACATCGCCAGATATTCTTGCAATTACATCTCCTTTTCTTTTTTCAGAATAGAAGGACAATGGCAATTCAATCGTCTTTTTATACATAGCATTTCGCATATCTCTCAAAACACCATTTCGTAAAAAGGTAATAAAAAACATGGCCAGATAGTCACATAAATTTTTCAATAAAAAGATAATGATGATTCCTGTAACTAATATCGAGAGTGTGTAGCCAATTCCGTTAGTGTCCGTAATTGAAGTTAAATAATAACTCAAATAATCAGACAAGTAGGCTTTTAATTCTGAAAATCCTTTGTATGTTGGAAGGATGTAATTTTTTTTTGACTGCCCAAATAAAACATCCATCATAGGCATAAGGGATACAAAAGAAAGTGTACCAAAAATAGCATACAGCACATTAAAAAATATGTTGGCATAAGCATATTTCTTGTATGGAATTATAAAAGGGAATATTTTCTTAAAATTGTTCATTTATTTTTTGGTATTATTTTCTACTATAGCAATGGCTTTTTTTAATTTTTCTAGCAATAATTCTTTCTTGGGTAATTGAGTCAAATATTTGGCTATTTTTATGTGTTCATCGTTGTCAAGCATCAAATAATTAATTTGTTCCGAAGATTTTTCGCTACAAAGAATGAGTCCAATAGGTTTGTTTTCGCCTTCTTTTTGCTCGTTATGTTCAAGCCATGAAAGGTATAATTCCATTTGGCTTTTGTAACCAGCTTTAAATTTTCCTAGTTTTAAATCAATGGCAATCAGACTTTTCAAACCTCTATGATAAAAAAGTAAGTCAATATAAAAATCTTCGTTATCAATAGTTATTCTTTTTTGACGTGCCAAAAAAGCAAACTCGCTCCCCATTTCTGTAATAAAATATTGAAGTTGTGCCAAAATAGAACTCTCTAAATCTCTTTCGGAATAAGTATCATGTAATCCTAAGAAGTCTAAAAAATAAGGGTCTCGAAAAGCTAAATCAGGACTGATTTTATTCTCCGTTTCCAGCACCTTCAATTCATTGATGATGGTTTCTTCTGGTTTTTTGCTAATAGCAGTTCTTTCAAAAAGCATACTATCAATACGTTCTTGTAACGTTCTAACGCTCCATCTTTCGTGTTTACACATTTGAAGATAAAACTCTCTTTTGATGTGGTCTTCTATATAAATTAGAGTTCTTATATGTGACCAACTCAATTGTGCACACACTGTGTGCACAATTGTAATGTCTTGAAATACAGTATTTAACTTGATAAAACTATGAAGATTTCTTTTGTTAAATCCTGTTCCGTATCTTTTAGAAAGTTCTTGGCTTAGCCCTAAAATCAACTTTTTTCCATAATTGGCTCTGTCGTTTTTTAAGACATCATCATTTATGCTTTTTCCAATATTCCAATATAATAATGTAAGTTCTTGGTTAACAGTTCTTGCTACATTTTGTCGTGTTGTGTCTATTAAACCGATAATCGAATTTAATAGTTGCGGCGTATTATCTGTATCAAGTGTGCTGTCCATGATATTAAATTAGCTCAATTGCATTGCAGCAATAATATTTTTTATTTTATTATTTAAAACAGTTTCAACCTCTTTGAAATTTTCTACGCTGTCCAATTTGGTGTTTACGCTGATATAAAATTTAATTTTTGGCTCGGTTCCGCTTGGTCTGGCACAAATTTTCGAACCATCTTCAGTATAATAAATTAACACGTCTGCTTTAGGAATATTCATTGTTTCTTCTTCGCCAGTGAGTAAATTTTTGGCAACAGATGATTTGTAATCTTCCAACATGAGTACTCTTTGTCCGTTAATCTCCTTCACGGGATTATTACGCATGGTAACCATCATTTGGTTGATTTCTGCTAAACCTTCCATTCCTTTTTTGGTAATCGAAATCAAATGTTCTTTATAAAACCCATGTTCTACGTATAATTTTAGTAGTTCTTTGTATACTGTACTTCCTTTGGCTTTTACTTGAGCCGCCAATTCGCAAATTAATAAGGTAGCTGCAACAGCATCCTTATCGCGAACTGCATCGCCCACCATATAACCAAAACTTTCTTCGCCGCCGCCAATGAATTCTAATTCCGGAAAATCCTTGATCATCTTGGCAATCCATTTGAAACCAGTCAAACCTACTTTACATTCCACGCCATAAGCTGTCGCCAATTCCATAATCATTGGAGTAGAAACAATGGTCGAACCCACGAACTGTTTTCCGTTGATTTTGCCTGCTTGTTTCCATTGGTCTAATAAAAAGGCAGTCATCAAAATCATTGTTTGATTTCCATTCAATAAAATCATCTTGCCTTCATTATTTCGAACGGCAACACCCAATCTATCACAATCTGGATCAGTACCAATAACAATATCTGAGTTGGTTTTATCGGCTAGTGCCAAAGCCATTGTTAAGGCTTCGGACTCTTCTGGATTTGGGGATTTAACCGTTGGGAAATCGCCATTTGGGACTCTTTGTTCTTCGACAATGTTTACATTTTTGTATCCAGCTTGTGCAAAAGTGTCAGGAACTAAGGTTATTGATGTTCCGTGCAAGGAAGTGAAAACGATATTCAAATTGTCTTTTGCTTCTACCGAAGTATTAAAACAAGCATTTTCTATTGTTGATTTTATAAATGCCTGATCCACATCGTTATCGATATAATGAATCAAATCCTCATTAGCATCAAACTTAATCTGGTTGTAATTTAAGTTTTCAATCGTATTGATAATGCCTTCGTCTTGCGGAGGAACGATTTGACCCCCATCTTCCCAATATACTTTGTAACCATTGTATTCAGGAGGATTGTGAGAAGCTGTAAGTACAATTCCGCATTGGCAGCCCAGATGTTTTAGTGCAAATGATAACTCAGGAGTTGGTCTCAAATCTGAAAACAAATAAACTTCGATTCCATTTGCCGAAAAAAACGTTGGCAACAACCTTGGCCAAAGATTTGCTATTATGACGGCAATCAAAGGCTATAACGGCTTTTAAAGGTTGATTTTTAAATGATTTGTGTAAATAATTTGAAAGTCCTTGTGTACTTTTTCCAAGGGTGTATTTGTTGATGCGATTGTCTCCAACGCCCATAATTCCACGCATTCCGCCAGTTCCAAATTCAAGATTTTTGTAAAAACTTTCTTCGAGATCTTTTGAAGATGAACTCAGCATCATTTTGACAGCCTCTTGTGTTTCATCGTCAAATGTTGGGGTAAGCCATTCTTTTGCTGCGTCTAAAATGTTTTGCTTAATTTCCATTCCTGTATTTTTTGCAATTGAATTTTTGATTATTTAGAATTAATTAATTTCTTTCGAAACTTTATAACGCTCTTCATTGTTTTTTGTTCTCAAAATAATTTCGCCTAGAAACCCAGCCAAAATAATTGTGTTCCTAAAACCATCGTTGTTAGCGCAATGTAAAACCAAGGATTGCTAGTTACTAGATGATAAGGTAGATTGTTGTAAAGATTATATAATTTCATTACACCAATATATCCAGCCAATAAAAAACCGATAATAAACATTACGGAACCCATGGCTCCAAATAAGTGCATGGGTCTTTTGCCAAATTTTGACAAAAACCAAATGGTAATTAAATCTAGAAAACCGTTAATAAAACGTTCCATTCCAAATTTAGTTTCGCCATATTTTCTTGCCTGATGTTGTACTACTTTTTCGCCAATTTTACTAAAACCTGCATTTTTTGCTAAAACAGGAATGTATCGATGCATTTCGCCCGAAACTTCAATGTTTTTGATAACTACATTTCGGTAGGCTTTTAGACCACAATTAAAATCATTTAACTCAACTCCCGATGTTTTTCTGGCAGCCCAATTGAATAATTTTGAAGGTAAGTTTTTTGCTACAACAGAGTCGTATCGTTTCTTTTTCCAGCCGGAAACTAAATCAAATTTATTCGAAATAATCATGTCGTAAAGTGCCGGAATTTCCTCTGGACTGTCTTGTAAATCAGCATCCATAGTGATTACAACATCGCCCTGGGCTTTTGCAAAACCAGCATGTAGTGCTTGAGATTTCCCGAAATTTTTCATAAAACGAATGCCTTTCACGTTTTGATTTTCAGAAGCCAGTTCCTCGATGATAGCCCAAGAATAATCCGTACTTCCATCATCAATAAAAATGATTTCGTACGAATAATTGTTTGATTTCATTACGGAAACAATCCAAATATAAAGTTCTTTGAGTGATTCGTCTTCGTTAAGAAGCGGAATAAGTATGGATAAATTCATTTAATTTTTATTCTTGGGAAGGTTTACTTTTAAACGCTAAAGCTAATAATAATCCAAAGAGCGCACTAAAAACAATACTGAATATTGATCCTTTTAAAAGTTCAATGATTGAGAATTGGTCGTTTTCTTGTAATTTTTTCAAGGCTTCGTTGATAGCCGAGGTTGGTGTGTTGAATTTTTGCATCATTTCAACTGCATATTTCATGGATATTTCCTTGATGGATTCTTTAGCAGAAGGATCGATAAAATTGAATAAAATAATATTAAAAGCGACAGAAATTAATATTCCCACAACAGCCGAAATAAAATAGGTGGTAAAGGCATCTTTAAAAGGAAAGACTCCTTTTAGTTCTTTCTTTGTCTTTGAAAGTAGTACAATGGCAATCACAATATAAGAAGAAATGCTTAGTGCTGTTACCCACCAAGCGATGAATAATTTTAAATCAATTGAATATATTAGGGTGGTAATTAGTATGCTTACAACTCCAGTAATTATCCCATAAGAGATTCCGTTTTTCTTTATGACTTCATTCATAGCTTAAAATATTTATTTATTAATCCACAAATATAGCAATTCCCCCTATATTCAAGGATAAAAATCGTTTTTTAGGTTTATAAAAAAAAGTAAACTAAATATTTGATTATTGGAAAATAATTGTAAATTTGCGAACTCAAAATAATTAAAAGTTTTTAAACAAAAAGAGTAGTTGCATTTACACCTTTTTCGAGATACGAGAAAGCTTCAAAATTAAAACACTCAAAAAAATAAATAAAAATAAAGATGAAAAAAGGAATTCACCCAGAAAATTACCGTTTAGTTGCCTTCAAAGACATGTCAAATGAAGATGTGTTCATTACTAAATCTACTGCCGACACAAAAGAAACAATTGTAGTTGATGGTGTTGAATATCCAGTTGTAAAAATGGAGATTTCTAGAACTTCTCATCCTTTTTACACAGGGAAATCTAAACTTATTGATACAGCAGGTCGTATCGATAAATTCAAAACTAAATATGCAAAACACGGTAAGTAATACTTACTTGTTTATACACAATATAAAGCTTCGCGATTTGCGAAGCTTTTTTGTTTTAATTACTATTTAAAACTTTGTAAATTTACCAAAATAAAATAAGAGATTCTGAATTCGTTTTCAGCCAAAACTACTAAAACCTAAAACCTAAAATCGGAATGAATTATATACTTTTTGATGGTCCAGCCAGAAATGCGCTATTGCCTTTTACTTTTACACGTCCAGTCGCTGATATTCGTATCGGAATTATGACGATTCGTCAAAAATGGGAAATGCATTTGGGCTCTACCATAACCACACTTACCGAGGAATATTTATCGGACAAGTTTCCAATGGTCGAAATGGAGGAAAATGTAATGATCAATGCTTCCTTTCTTCCCAATGCTATTTTGGTAGAAATGGTTGCTAATCTTGAATCCAATCAAGCTATTTTCAAAGGAGATGAGGTCGTTGCTTTTTATACTAGCGAAAACCAAGAAGAAGTAGATTTCGACACTTATGAAATCATAGAATTTGAAGGGAATTGTTTGAGAGTTGAACATACCTGGGATATTTTTTCGAATAATGCTGCTGCAATTTGTGAAGATTTTGAACTTTTAACCGAAGGTAGAACATCACAACCCATTCCGAAAAGCGTTAATGTTATAGCAAAAGAAAAGGTGTTTATTGAAGAAGGGGCAAAACTGGAGTTCGTTACATTAAATGCTTCTTCGGGACCTATTTATATCGGAAAAAATGCCGAAATAATGGAAGGTTCAGTAATTCGTGGGCCATTAGCTTTATGTGAAAATGCATTAATAAAAATGGGGGCCAAAATTTATGGAGCAACAACCGTTGGTCCTTACTCCAGAATTGGGGGCGAAGTAAAAAACGCCGTACTTTTTTCGTATTCTAATAAAGGACACGAAGGATTTTTAGGGGATTCGGTCTTGGGAGATTGGTGTAATATTGGTGCTGATAGCAATACATCGAACTTAAAAAACAACTATGAAGAAGTAAAATTATGGAGTTATGAAACCGAAGGTTTTGCTAAAACAGGATTGCAGTTTTGCGGCTTAATGATGGGGGATCACAGTAAATGTGGCATTAACACCATGTTTAACACGGGCACAGTAGTTGGAGTAAGTGCTAATATTTTTGGTAGCGGATTCCCTCGTAATTTTGTACCTAGTTTTTCTTGGGGAGGTGCTTCAGGGTTTACTACTTATATTACAAAAAAAGCATTCGAAACCGCTCGACTGGTAATGAGCCGAAGAAATATTGACTTCGACGAAAAAGAAGCAAAAATTTTAGAACACGTTTTCGAGGAAACTAAAAAGTGGAGGAAAGAGTAATTTTGAAAAGAAAATTCAAAAAAAAAGCCCTAAAACAATATTTGTTTAGGGCTTTAGTAGCGAGAGGGAGATTTGAACTCCCGACCTCAGGGTTATGAATCCTGCGCTCTAACCAACTGAGCTATCTCGCCCGATTGATGGACAGAACCATCTTTCAATGCGGGTGCAAATATAAAAATTATATTAGAGGTTACAAGCATATAGTAAAGAAAAAAAAATATTTTTAAAAAGGCTTTTTTATTGAACATATATTCAATACATTTCCGAAAAAATTAATCATAACCCATGGATTTAAAAAATACGATACGAAATAGAGTTTCCCATAAATTCTTCTCCCCAGTTGCTATATCAATACATTTCTACTCCTTCAGGTTTGTCCGAGTGGTTTGCAGACAATGTAAATTCTCGTGGTGAGTTTTTTACTTTTATTTGGGATGATTCCGAAGAAAAAGCAAGACTTTGCTCTAAAAAGACAGGCGAAAAAGTAAGATTTAAATGGGTTGATAGTAATAATAAGGATACAGAATATTTTTTCGAATTAAATATTTTAGTAGACGAAATTACAAAAGACGTTTCTTTGATGGTAATCGATTTTGCCGAAAAAAATGAAATAGAAGAAGCTACACTTTTATGGGAAAATCAAGTTTCAGATCTTAAACATGTAATTGGGTCAGTATAGTAATATTCCCTTTTATAACTTACATTTGCCCTGAATAATTTTCAGGGCTTTTTTTATGATTAATTTCAACGGTGCTATCATCTCTATCGACTCAAATTCATTGGCACAGAACCGCGCTTTTTTATATGGTGATGCTGTTTTTGAGACGATCAAAATAATGAATGGTAAAATTCTTTTTTTAGAAGATCATTATTTTAGATTAATGTCTTCTATGCGCGTGGTTCGGATGGAAATTCCAATGAATTTTACCATGGAATATTTTGAGGAGCAAATTCTCGATTTGGTTCATGCTAAGAATCTTGATGTTTCCAGTCGTGCAAGAATTACCGTTTATAGAAATGAAGGAGGCTATTATTTGCCGCAAAACAATACGGTTTCTTTTTTGATTCATGCAGAATTACTCGATGCTACTTACTATTCAATCAATCAAAAAGAATACAAAGTAGATTTGTACACGGATTTTTATGTGACAAAACAATTGCTTTCTTCTATAAAAACGACTAATAAAATTTTGAATATCACGGCAAGTATTTTTGCCAATGAAAATGAATTGGATAATTGCTTATTGCTAAATGACAGCAAGAATATTGTCGAAGCATTACAAGGAAATATTTTTATGCTAAAAGACAATACTCTTTTTACACCTTCTATTTCAGAAGGCTGTTTGAATGGAGTCATGAGGAAACAAATACTAACTTTGGCTAGAAAAATAGAAAACTTGAAAGTTGTCGAAGGAATAATTTCTCCATTTGACCTTCAAAAAGCCGATGAATTGTTTATCACAAATGTGATTAAAGGGATTCAACCTATTACCAAGTATCGCAAAAAAGAATTCACGACTGATTTAGCAACAATACTAGTCGAAAAACTGAACGAATTGATAGGAAGTTATTAATTTAAATAAGGATTTTCGGGGGCATTAAACCAAATTAGATAATCTCCTCCCAATTCCATTATTTGTTTTTTCCAAAAATTTGAAGCTCGTTTACCAATGATTTTATTTTCATAGTTATTCTTGGTAATAATCCATGAGTTTTTCTTTATTTCGGTTTCTAATTGATCTTCTTCCCATCCGGTGTAGCCTAGAAAGAATCTTATATTGTCCTTATTTATTTTCCCTTTATTGATAAGTTCTTTCGTGGTTTCATATTCCCCTCCCCAATAAACGCCGTTGGAAATTTCTACACTATTCGGAATTAATTCAGGAATATTATGTATAAAATAAAGATTGTCCTGTTCAACAGGGCCACCATTATAGATTTTGAAAGTCGCCTTAATTTCAGGAATTAAATCGTGTAGTGTATATTTTAGCGGCTTGTTAATAATAAAACCTACTGAACCACTTTCATTATAATCAGCCAATAAAATAACCGATCGGCTGAATGACAAATCCCCAATTATTGAAGGCTCTGCAATGAGTAAAGACCCTTTTTTTAGTTTTTCTGAAATCATAGGTTATAAATTTTATTAAAATTAAGAACAAAAAACGAAGTAAACCAAATAATGTCGATATAATACGCAAAAATACTATTAAAATGGCTTTTTAGATTGTTCTAACCCGTTGGCTGTAATTATCGCATCCGTCAGTTCGGGTCATTTTTTGTTCTGATTTTCTATCGAAAATCACTGGAACTGACGAAAAATTAGTATCAAAAACTAATTACACTCAACGGGTTGTTCTGTTGATTTCTGTCGGTTTTCTATATCTAAATAAAGAGGTAAAGTCATAATAAAAACGCATAAAAAAACCTTCCGAAAGGAAGGTTTTAATTATTTTCAAGAAGACTTAAATTAGTTTACAGCACCATCTAAATCTGCACCAGCTTTAAATTTCACTACATTCTTAGCAGCAATTTTAATAGTTTTTCCTGTTTGAGGGTTTCTACCGTCTCTAGCAGCTCTAGACGAAACTGACCATGATCCGAAACCTACCAAAGAAACTCTTCCACCTTTTTTCAAAGTACCACCTACGTTACCTAAAAATGATTCTAAAGCTAATTTTGCAGCAGCTTTTGTAATTCCTGCGTCTGCAGCGATAGCATCAATTAATTCTGATTTGTTCATAATGTTTAGTTATTAAATGTTGGTTAAAAAAAACTTTGTTACTACAACAAATTTAATAGGAATTACTTCCCTTACAAGCGTTTTATTTAATTTTAGCTCAATTTGTTGATAACTTATTTTTTTTGTTCATAAAGCACTGATTATTCCTGCCAAATTACAAAAAAATGCCTGTTTTATTGATGTTAATAGGCTTTTGCTTCCTTTGAAAAAGTCATTCCATTCAATAATTCGGCTGTATTCATTTTCTTTTTCCCTGGAAATTGCAAGCTTAATACCTCAATAAAACCATTTTCTACGGCAATTTTCATTTCTTTTTTGGTGCAAATTAGACTTCCGTAACCATAAATATGATTTTCTACTATGATTTTAGCTTCATGAATCTTGATATTCCACTCTTCGTTTTTGTCCTTAAAAAAACACCAAGCTGATGGATAAGGATTTAAACCTCGTATTAAATTATAGATATCAACTGCTGGTTTGGTCCAATCAATCTTGCAATTTTCTTTGTTTAGCTTGTAAGCTGTTTTATTTCGGGCTTGTCTTTTTGTGTGGTTGTAGTAACGGTTTCTTTTTCAATTAACTTCAAAGTTTCTATAACAGTTTCCCCGCCTAAAATCATTAATCGATCGTGTAATTGTCCAGCATTTTCATCTGGCGCAATTTCAGTTTCAGAGCTCAAAATTAGGACACCTGTATCTATTTGATTATCGATAAAAAAAGTGGTTACCCCTGTTTTCGTGTCTCCATTTATGATGGCCCAATTTATTGGAGCTGCACCACGATAATTAGGTAATAAGGAAGCATGAAGATTAAATGTTCCTAGTTTTGGCATTTTCCAAACCACCTCGGGTAACATTCGAAAAGCAACAACGATTTGCAAATTAGCGTTTAAGGATTTTAATTCTTGTAAAAAACCTTCGTCTTTTAAATTTGTGGGTTGCAATAAAGTGAGTTTGTTTTCTAAAGCATATTCCTTTACTGCCGAATATTTTATTTTTTGTCCGCGACCCGCCGGTTTGTCTGCTGCGGTAATGATTCCCACAACATCATAGTTGTTTTTGATTATGGTGTCTAGAATACCAACGGCAAATTCAGGAGTTCCCATAAAAACAATTCGTAATTTTTCCATTATAGTTTTAAGGTGTATTTGTTGTTCGAAAGGGCTACAATTATATTATTATCCAATAAATTCCGAAGCGCAAAGATAATATCGTCTTCGGTATTTTTTGTTAGTTTTTGTATTTCTCTTGAATTCATATCCTGTATTTTTAATAATCCAATAATTTTTTCAGAAATCAAGGACGTGTTTTCCGATTTGTCTTTTTTAGCAATACAATAGGAGCAAATGCCACAATCCGTTTTGGTAATTTCTCCAAAATAGTTCAAAATCAATTTGCTTTTACAAACTTTTTTCTCATTGATGTAGTGTAAAACGGCGTCGAATTGGTTAATTTTTTGTTGGTTTTGTGTTTCAAGATACTTCGAAATCCGATTGATAGTTTTTTCATCTTCGCGAATTTCATTAAAAATAATCGTTGCATCATTGTTTTTTTTGTGGTACTCTATAATGTCAAGACTTTTTATTTTTTCTAAAACCAAATGTATTGCTGTTTCATCAAAACCTGATTTTTTTGCGATTAATGACAAATTTATAGTTGTTTGAGTTTCGTAAATTCCAGGATAAGTTCGAAGAATAGTCAAAATAATAGGTTCTTCCTGCGTGTTCAAACTTATATACCGAATCACTTCTTTAGACGGAATGATAAATTGCATCGTGATTCGTTCGGAGTATTCTTGTGATAAACTCAAAACGCCTTGGCGATCTAGAAATTGAATGGAGTTAAAAGTGTTTAAGGTCGAAAACCCATATTTTTGGCAAAAATGATTCAAATTGAACGAAAATTGTTCGTTGATTCCTTCTCCGTAAGCAATTTGGAAATAAGTACATAATTTGATGTAAATCTGGGTCAACATCTTTTTGCTGGGTAATATATTGATGAATTGACTTTGGGCTTGAACCTTGTCAGACGGGCTTGTCAGGATTACTGCAAACGCCTTTTGCTCATCTCTTCCTGCTCTTCCTGCTTCTTGATAATAACTTTCGATGCTTTCAGGAAGATGAATATGAATTACCGTTTTTACGTTTGGTTTGTCAATTCCCATTCCAAACGCATTGGTGGCAACCATAATTTGAACCGCTTCATTCATCCAAAGGCTCATGTTTTTTTCCTTATCCTTAATCGATAATCCGCCGTGATAAAATGTGGACTTGAACCCTAAAGATTGTAATTGTAAAGCTGTTTCTGAGCAGGATTTTCGGTTTCTAACATATATAATCGATGGTTGTGGATTTTTTTTTCAAGATTTGCTCCATTCGATACAATTTGTCCTCGACTTCAAAAACCATATAAGCAATGTTTTTTCGGGCAAATGATTTTTGAAAAACAGCTGGTTTATCGAGATTTAATTGCATAATTACGTCCTCGAGAACTCGTTTCGTTGCCGAGGCGGTCAGGGCTAAGAATGGAATCTTAGGAAAATGCGTTTTTAAATGAGCGATTTTTAAATAGGCTGGTCTAAAATCGTGTCCCCATTGCGAAACACAATGGGCTTCGTCGATGGCGATTAAATTGATGGGTAAGTTTTTGATTCGCTCTAAAATCCAATCCGATTGTAAGCGTTCAGGAGATAGGTATAAAAATTTGTAATTACCAAATTCACAATTGTCCAAAAGCGTAATTATTTCCTCAGATTGGATTCCACCAGTTAATGCAATGGCTTTAATATCGAGTTTTTGTAAGCGTTGCACTTGGTCTTTCATCAAGGCGACCAAAGGCGAAATTACCAAGCAAATTCCGCTCCGCATCATTGCCGGAACTTGAAAACAAATCGATTTTCCGCCACCTGTTGGCATCAGCCCAAAAGTATCTTTTCCGTCTAAGACAGAAGTGATGATTTCTTCTTGTGGCGATCTAAAGGTGTCGTGTTTCCAATATTTTTGAAGAATGGCTAATGATTCTTGCATTTTTAGTTCTAAAGGTTAAAGGTTTAGCCTGCTGTTTTTTAGTTTTAAAACTTTGAACGATTTACTAAACTAGTTCTAAGATAAATAAAATTTTATTAGCAATGCTCTTTTTGAGAATTTCTATGTGTTCTTAGTTGTTTTTTTAGGCACTCGAGCACTACTTTTTAGGTTAAGAAGCTACAAATTTATCTAAAGTTATTGGGATTCCGAAAGATTATTTTTGAGGGTAAATTTCTTTATTTTAAAAATCCTATCCCAAAGTTTCGGGACTAAAATCAAAACAGTATATTTGCTTTTATTTTAAATTATAGAATGGATAAGAACACTCAGGAATTTTATGATCGGTTAAAAGTAGAATTAGATTTAAGTACGACTTGGCCTGCTCTATATTTGTTTAAATTTATTGTGCCTTCACTACAGGATAATATTGAGCGTGTCGAACAGGCTTTTGATTGTATGGGTGCCGTCATAAAAACGACTAAATCTAAAACTGGAAAATTCACAAGTATTTCTGTCGATGTTCAGATGAAAGATTCTCAAGAAATAATAGAAAAATACATAGAAGTTTCTTCAATTGAAGGTATAATTTCCCTTTAAATCCCCTTTCAAATATGAATTCAAAATATATAAAAGAAGTTGCAAACGACGTGGTTCATCATTTAGAATACAATGCTGAAAGATCCCATTTAATTATTCCAGAATATGGGCGTCATTTGCAAAAACTAATTGATCAAGCCACGGCAATCGAAGATGCCGTAGAGCGCAACAAAGTGGCAAAATATATCATTCAGGTCATGGGGAGTTTGAATCCTCATTTGCGTGATGTTCCTGATTTTCAGCACAAATTATGGGATCAGTTATTTATTATGTCTGATTTTAGATTGGATGTCGAATCGCCATATCCCGTTCCTACTCGCGAAGTTTTACAGTTGAAACCAGAGATTTTAAAATACCCACAAAATTTTCCGAAATACCGATTTTACGGCAACAATATCAAGTATATGATTGATGTTGCCAACAAATGGGAGGAAGGCGAAATGAAAAGTGCCTTGGTAAAAGTTATTGCCAATCACATGAAGAAATCTTATTTAAGTTGGAATAAAGACACCGTAAAAGACGATGTTATTTTCGAACATTTATACGAATTGTCCAACGGAAAGTTGAACTTAATTCAAAGCACCGAAGAACTTTTGACAACCACCGATTTGTTGCGAACAAACAAACGAATGTCCAATAAAATCACACCTACTGGTCAACCAAAAATTCAGAGCAACAAGAATACAAAAAACGGAAAGTCAAATTCAGCACATAAAAATCAAAACAGAAAACCAATTTAATTAAAAATTAGGAATTAAAAATTAAAAATTGGCAAGTGCAGTTTTTAATTTTTAATTCCTATTTTTTAATTTTTAATTCGAAAAATATGGGAATATTCAAAATAGAGGGCGGCATCCAATTGAAAGGAGAAATTACGCCACAAGGAGCTAAAAACGAGGCGTTACAAATTTTGTGCGCCATATTATTGACTCCTGAAAAGGTTACAATCAATAACATTCCTGACATAATCGACATCAATAAATTGATTATGCTTTTGGGAAATTTAGGCGTAAAGATTCAAAAATCGGACAGGGTTCCTATACTTTTCAAGCAGATGAGGTAAACGTAAATTATCTTGAAACCGAGGCTTTTAAGAAAGAGGGCGGCTCGCTTCGCGGGTCTATTATGATTGTTGGGCCACTTTTGGCACGATTCGGAAAAGGATATATTCCAAAACCAGGCGGCGACAAAATAGGAAGAAGAAGGCTCGATACTCATTTTGAAGGATTTATTAATCTTGGAGCAAAATTCCGCTATAATAAAGAAGATCATTTTTATGGAGTCGAAGCACCTGACGGATTAATTGGCGCTGATATGTTATTAGATGAAGCTTCGGTAACGGGAACGGCAAATATTGTTATGGCTGCAGTTTTGGCCAAAGGAACAACAACTATTTACAACGCGGCTTGTGAACCTTATTTGCAGCAACTATGTAAGATGATGAATGCGATGGGAGCTAAAGTTTCGGGCATTGGTTCAAATTTATTGACTATCGAAGGGGTAGAAAGTCTTGGTGGTTGTACCCATAGAATCCTTCCTGATATGATCGAAATAGGAAGTTGGATAGGTCTTGCCGCAATGACTAGGAGCGAAATTACAATTAAGGATGTGAGTTGGGAAAATCTAGGTCTTATTCCTAATGTTTTTAGAAAATTGGGAATTACATTAGAAAAACGAGGCGATGATATTTACATTCCGGAGCACAAGAACGGGTATCAGGTAAAAACGGATATTGATGGTTCTATTCTTACGGTTTCAGATGCCCCTTGGCCTGGATTTACACCTGATTTGCTGAGCATTGTTTTGGTCGTGGCGACTCAAGCTAGAGGCGATGTTCTTATTCATCAAAAAATGTTTGAAAGCCGATTATTTTTCGTCGATAAATTGATTGATATGGGGGCTAAAATTATTTTGTGTGATCCACACAGAGCAGTTGTCATTGGTCATGATTTCAAATCACAGCTAAAAGCGACAACCATGTCTTCGCCAGATATTCGCGCGGGAATTTCATTATTGATTGCTGCACTTTCTGCAAAAGGAACAAGTACTATTCAAAACATTGAGCAAATAGATAGAGGGTACGAACGAATTGATGAGCGTTTGAGAGCTATTGGAGCAAAGATTGTTAGAGCTTAGAATCAAAAACAAATGACAAACGAGCAAACCGCAGTAAAAGCCACTTACTTTAGTATAATTGGTAATATTACATTGGCAATTATAAAAGGAGTGGCAGGTTTTTTTGGGAACTCGTATGCTTTGATAGCGGATGCAATCGAATCTACAACCGATATTTTTTCTTCATTTTTAGTGTTGTTTGGAATTAAATATTCTAATAAACCAGCCGATGATAATCATCCTTATGGTCACGGGCGCGCCGAACCATTGATAACTTTTTTAGTTGTTGGATTCTTGATTACTTCAGCCACAATTATTGCTTATGAAAGTATTAATAATATCGGAACGCCTCATGAATTGCCTAAAAATTGGACGCTTTTTGTGCTTGGAGCAATAATTATTTGGAAAGAATATTCGTTTCGAGTAGTAATGAAACGCAGTATCGAATCGAACAGTTCTTCCCTTAAAGCCGATGCTTGGCATCATCGAAGCGATGCTATAACATCGATTGCTGCGTTTATTGGAATTTCGATTGCTTTGATTTTTGGGAAAGGATATGAATCGGCGGATGATTGGGCAGCACTCTTTGCCGCTGGGTTCATATTTTATAATAGCTATTTGATTTTTCGACCTGCTTTAGGCGAGATTATGGACGAGAATTTATACGAAGATTTAATAGTACAAATTAGAATTGTTTCTCTTCAAGTAGACGGAATCGTTGGTACCGAAAAATGTTTTATTCGGAAAGCAGGAATGAAATACCATGTTGATTTGCACGCCATTGTCAACGCTGATATTACGGTTAGAGAAGGTCATGATATTTCGCATGTGTTAAAAGATACTTTACGAGCAGAAATCCCAGAATTAGGACATGTTTTGATTCATATTGAGCCAACCAGTTATTAAATAGGGCTGATTACAATTTGCCTCATTTTTTGTACAATCTCTTCAGTAAATTGATTCTAATAATTACAAAAACGATAGTACTGCCAATTCATAACTTTTCATCCCAAAACCAAGTATAACACCTTTGGCATTGCCAGAAATATACGATTGATGGCGGAAACTTTCCCGCGAAAAAGTATTCGAAATATGAACTTCAACCACAGGAGTTGTTACAGCTTTTATGGCATCGCCAATGCCAACAGAAGTGTGCGTATAAGCACCTGCATTGAGAATAATACCATCATAGGAAAAGCCCAATTCCTGAATTTTACCAATCAATTCGCCTTCGATATTGCTCTGATAGTAAGTCAATTCTAGTTGTGGGAATTTTTCTTTTAAAGTCAGAAAATAATCTTCAAAGGTTTGTGAACCATAAACTTCTGGTTCACGTTTTCCTAATAAATTGAGGTTTGGTCCGTTGATGATGGCGATTTTCATATTTCATATTTTTGTAAAAATAAAAAAACCGTTCTAATTACAAGAACGGTTTCGATAAATTTAATTTATTTTTTAAAATAAAATTCCTGCCGAGACCTGAACAACAGAGTTTTTAGTTTGGGCATCTTTAGATACTTCTGTCAATCCTAAACCGTAGCGGCCTTGGATAAAGATGTTTTTAGTGAGTTTAAAACCTAATCCTCCCACGACCGAAAAATCATAAGTTTTAGAGTCATTAACAGCAAATTTGTCCTTGCCACTTAATAGGAATGATGCTTGAGGACCAAGTTCTAAACTGATTGTTTTATTTAAATAAATCTTTGCGATAACAGGAATTGAGATATAACCAACTTCATTTTTTATCTCAGTTAGTGCATTTTTGTAGGTTGCTCCTTGCGTAGAATAGAGTAACTCGGGCTGGATGGCAAATTGCTCTATAAGTTTTATTTCGGCAACAAAACCTGCATGATAACTGGTAATAGCATCAGTTTTATAATTGCTGCTGTTTATTGTTATTTGTGTTCCTGTTTGATTTGCATAATTTAATCCCGCTTTTACACCAATTTTTACTATTTGAGCTTGAATGCTAAAAGACAGAATGGTCAAGAATAGAATACTAAGGGCTGTTTTTTTCATAAATATTAATTTTTACATTAGTAGGTTTGGTTATAAAACTCGCAAAGTTAAAAATTATTGTGTTTGCTTATTTTAAATATAAAAGTTGCTTTTTTATATTGATTTTAAATTGTTAAAATTTAAAAATTGGAAGGTTTTTTTATGTTTAAAAATGTCTTTACTTTGTGAAATGAATTGGAAAACCTATATCAAAAGCTATCAATCTTACCTGAAAATCGAAAGAGGATTATCTAACAATACCATCGATAATTATTCTTTTGATATTGAACGGTTGTGTCTTTTTTTAGAAACCAACTCTATTTCTATTTCACCCATAAAAATTTCGGAAGAAACCATTCAGCAGTTTATTTATAGTATTTCAAAAGAGGTCAATCCACGGTCGCAAGCCCGTATTATCTCAGGATTAAAAAGTTTTTTTGGTTATTTGATATTCGAAGATTATCGTTCGGACAATCCTTTGGAATTGATTGAAACACCAAAGACAGGTAGGAAACTCCCCGATACTTTATCTGTTGATGCAATTGATAATCTTATCAAAGCCATAGATTTGAGTTCGAATGAAGGCGAAAGGAATCGGGCGATGCTGGAAACCTTGTATGGTTGTGGTCTTCGGGTTTCGGAATTAATTTCTTTGAAAATCTCCGATTTGTTTTTTGAGGAAGGATTTATAAAAATTACAGGGAAAGGAAATAAGCAGCGGTTTGTTCCTATTGGCAATTCGACCCAAAAATACATTCTTATTTATAAAGATACTATTCGAAATCATCTGAATATTAAGAAAGGATTTGAAGATACTTTGTTTTTAAATAGGAGGGGAAATCAGCTTTCTAGAGCTATGATTTTTACAATTATAAAGGATTTGGCAGTTCAAACCGATCTAAACAAAAACATAAGTCCCCATACTTTGCGGCATTCTTTTGCGACACATTTGCTTGAAAACGGAGCCGATTTGCGCTCCATTCAGCTCATGCTAGGGCACGAATCAATTACCACAACGGAAATTTATGTACATTTAGATAGAAAATTTTTGACTCAGGTTATAAATGATTTTCATCCTAGAAAGTAATCAAAAAGGAAGTTGCGGATTTTAGGATAGTGTCAGACAAAAAAACCAAAAGTTATTTCCAATTTTAGCCAAGAAATCGAAAAACTACCTTGATTTAAGGGGAGATTTTGTTTAAAAATAGGTCGCAGCATAGTTCCATAATTTTGGCAAAAACTGATAGAGTGCAGCAAAATAGCGACACCAACCAAAAGTCCATCCAGCCTATTATAGGTAGAATGATTTATAGACTTCAAGATTATAGTGGTCTATGATTCCTATTTTTTTTCTAAAGTTTCAAATTACGCAACCGCAACGCATTTACAATTACAGAAACCGAGCTAAAACTCATGGCCAAAGCCGCTATCATGGGCGATAATAAAATTCCAAAAAATGGGTATAAAACCCCTGCTGCAATGGGAACCCCTAGAACATTGTAGAAGAAAGCAAAAAATAAGTTTTGTCTGATGTTTCGCATGACGGCCTGGCTTAAATTTTTGGCTTTTACAATGCCTTGTAAATCGCCTTTTACCAAGGTAATTTTAGCACTCTCAATAGCTACATCGGTTCCTGTTCCCATTGCTATTCCTATATTTGCTTGTGCTAATGCTGGAGCGTCATTAATTCCGTCTCCTGCCATGGCCACAATTTTTCCTTCGGCCTGTAATCGTTTAATTTCGTTTAATTTGTCTTCGGGTAAACAACTTGCTTTGTAGGAAGATAAATTTAGTTCATCGGCAACCGCTTTGGCTGTGTTTTCATTGTCGCCAGTAAGCATAATTACTTCAACACCTTGACGCATTAATTCTTCAATGGCTGCCGCACTCGATTCTTTAATGGCATCAGAAATGGAAACAAAACCTACCGCAATACCATCGACTGCGATGTAGGATACTGTTTTTCCTAGTTTTTGTTCGGCTATAATTTTGCTTTCTAAATCGGCAGCAACCGTTGCTTTTACTTGATCCATTAATTTTTTATTGCCTAAGGCTACTTTTTTATTGGCAACTGTTCCTGTAACTCCTTTTCCTGCGATGGCTTCAAAATCTTTTACTTCAATTAAAGAAATGGATTTTGTTTTGGCGTAATTGACTACTGCTTGTGCTAATGGGTGTTCGCTGTATTGGTTTAATGATGCAATACTTTGTAGTAAATCATTTTCATTAGCATTGGACGAATATATTTTTTCGACCGATGGTTTTCCTTCGGTAATAGTCCCCGTTTTATCAGTAATTAGCACATTTACTTTATTCATATTTTCTAAAGCTTCGGCATTTTTTATCAAAACGCCCGATTGAGCACCCTTGCCCACACCCACCATAACCGACATGGGCGTTGCCAAACCTAAGGCACACGGACACGCAATAATTAAAACCGCAATGGCATTTATAAATCCGTAAACCAATGCCGGTTCAGGACCAAAATTTACCCAAATGAAAAAGGTAATTACAGAGGCGATTACAACAATGGGCACAAAATATTTGGCGATGCTATCGGCTAATTTTTGAATCGGTGCTCTGGAACGTGACGCATCATTGACCATTTGCACGATTTGAGAAAGCAAGGTTTCTGAGCCTACTTTTTCAGCAATCATCACAAAGGATTTGGTTCCGTTGATCGTTCCAGCAATTACAGCATCCTCTTTCTTTTTATCAACAGGAATGGGCTCTCCCGTAATCATTGCCTCGTCAATACTGCTTTCTCCATCAACTATTTTCCCGTCTACAGGAATTTTGTCTCCAGGTTTTACACGCAATAAATCGCCTTTTTTGATGTCGTGGATTGAAATCACTTTGTCGTTTCCATTAATGATTAAAATAGCTTCGGTTGGTGCGAGTTTTAATAATTCTTTGATAGCTCCACTCGTTTGACTGTGTGCTCTGGCTTCTAGCAGTTGTCCTAATAAAACCAACGTCAGAATAACGGTTGTCGCCTCGAAGTACAATAAAACTGTTCCGTGTTCTGTTTTAAATTCATTTGGGAAAAGAGCAGGGAAAAACAAACCCACTAAGCTAAATACGAATGCTACACTTGTCCCAATTCCGATAAGGGTAAACATATTCAAGTTCCAAGTTATGATGGATTTCCAAGCACGGACAAAGAATATCCAACAAGCATAAAAAACGACCGGAAGCGATAAAATAAGTTGTACCCAATTCCAATATTGAGTACTCATTATTTTCTCTAAAGGATTGTTAGTCATCATTTCGATCATGGCAATAGCGAAAATGGGAACGGTAAAAGCTACCGCTATTTTCATTTTCTTAGCTAAATCTTTATAGGTTTTTTGATCTTCGCTATCGCTAGGTTGCATAGGCACTAAGTCCATACCACAAATGGGGCAGGAACCGGCAGTTTCGCTAATTACTTCGGGATGCATCGGACAAGTGTACAAAGTTTTGCTAAGAGTTAACTCGGGTGCTTTGACTAAATCCATTCCGCACACAGGGCAATCGCCCGTTTTGTCATATACTTTTTCGCCTTCGCAATGCATAGGACAATAGTATTTCCCACTAGCAGCAACTGGTATTTTGATTTCTTTTTTATCCTTATGGGAATGAGTAGAACAGTAGGATTTAGTTGCTGAATCGGCTATTGTTACTTCTTGAGGCATTGTACTATTGGTCGTTTCTATGGTGTATTTTCCAACAGCAGTCAATGCTTCTTGAAGCTGTGTTGTTGCAATATGTTTTTCCATAGTTATCGTGGCTAATGGTGGGTTTAATGAAACTTTAGCTTCAACTCCATCAATAGCATTCAATGTTTTTTCGACTTTGGAACGACAGCCATCGCAAGTCATTCCAGTAATGGTATAGTTATGTGTCATAGTTCTAATATTTTCATTTCTTTGGGTTCAATTCCTCGAAGATTCACTTCAACTTTTTTGTGGCATTGTGGAGTGAGCGAATATATACATAAAAGTCATAGCGTTTCAGTTTTGTTGGGTGTTTTTGTGTGTGTTCAGAATGTTTTTTAAAGTTTTGAATAGTAGACTTTGCGAAAAACTTCACGAACTTTGCGGTTTAATAAACCAATGCGAAAATGAGTTTGATAGCCCATGACGGTGGCGATTTCATATTCGAATAAAAAACAAATACAGATGAAAATAAATCTTAAAAACGGAATCGATAAGCTCCTTTTCGGAATGAAACAAAACGATGTTACGGCTATTTACGATAAACCAGATAGAAACTACAAGGACGAAGATGAAAACATTATTTTTGCTTACAATAAATTCAAAATGCGTTTGACTTTTTATAAGGACGAGGAATTTAAGTTGGGTTATGTTGTGGTTTCGAGTCCAGATTTGGAGTTATTTGGGAATAAAATCATCGGACGAAATATTGGAGAAGTCAAAAAAGAAATGATTGCAAAGGGAATCTCCAAATTCACTCAGGAAGATTTCGATACTTTTGAAAATTATTTCAATGAGGAAAATTGGATTATCTTTCAAACGGAATTTGAAGAAGTGGTAAAATTTGAAATTGGCGCCATCATTACTGCCAAAGATGAATTTGATTGGAAATTTGGCAAAAAATAGTTTCTAAAAATTTAACCACGAATTGCACAAATTAATTTGTGTAATTCGTGGCTACTATTTATTAGATTAATTCGTAGGGAGTTTCTCTAGTAGTTCAAATTCAAAAATAAGGTTGGCGTTAGGCGGAATAACATTTCCCGAGCCTTTGGCACCGTATCCTAAATTAGAAGGAATGAAAAGAAGTATCTTGTCGCCAAAGGACATCATATTCAACCCTTCTTGAAAACCAGGAATCAGCCCTTTGACAGTTCCCATTTGAAAAGGAAAGGGTTGGTAGCCCTTTTGGTCGGCTACATTTTGATTGAACTGACCAAATGCTTTATTAATGTCTTCGTAGCTGCTACTAAACAAACTACCATCTTCTAAATAACCCGAATAATGAATGTAAACAGTAGCTTTGTCGGCAGGTTTTGCCCCCGTTCCTTTTACTAAGAATTTGTATTTTAATCCAGAAGCAGTAGTGGTAGCAGTAGTTCTTTCAGTATCGAAGTAGGCTTTTTTAGCAGCTATTGTAGCTCCATATTTTTCAAGGTATTCTTTTTAACTTGAGCAATACGAGCTGCTTCTTTTTTTCTGTTTTCTAGTTCAGCAAGTGCTTGTTTTTGTTGTTCTTCGGCAAAGGGAGCAAAATAGGTTGAAAATACTTTTGGAGCATCAAAAGCTTTTGCCAAAGTTCCTTTTCGGGTAATTGTGATTTTTAATATTAAATCGTCTTGTGCAATTGCATTAACAATGGCCATCCCCTGAGTTACATGTCCAAAGATGGTATGCTTTCCGTCTAGCCAAGGAGTGTCTTTGTGGGTAATAAAAAACTGACTTCCATTGGTTGCAGGACCTGAATTGGCCATTGCCAAAATTCCACCTTTGTCAAATTTTAAATCGGTAAACTCATCTTTAAAGGTATATTCCGGACCACCAGTACCATTTCCTTTTGGATCCCCACCTTGAATCATAAAATCTTTAATGACTCTGTGAAATTTTAATCCATCATAAAAGGGCTTTCCTTTTAGTTTTTCATTGGTTACAAAAGTGTTTTTTCCTTCTGCTAGTGCTATAAAGTTGGCTACCGTTACAGGTGTTTTTTTGTACTCTAATTGCACAACGATAGTTCCTTTGTTAGTCAAAATGTTGGCAAAAATCCCTTCTTCAACTGGTTTCGAGATTGAGGTTAGTTTTTTTGTTGGGCTATTTTTTTTAGCTACTTGCGCTTGTGCATTTAGCATTCCCAAAAATAATAGTAAAAGAATTTTAGATTTCATTTTAAATGGTTTTAAGTCTAAGTATTTTTTAGTGTTCAACATATTATTGAGGCATTTTTTCTAACAATTCAATTTCGAAAATCAGGTTAGCATTCGGCGGAATTACATCTCCAGCACCAGCTTCTCCGTAACCAAGATTTGAAGGTATAAATATAACGGCTTTGTCGCCAAAAGATAATTTTTCGATTCCTTCAATAAAACCAGGAATCATGCCGTCTTTTCTGCCTGCCTGAAAAGGAATGGGTTGGTACCCGTGCTGTGCGGCTCTGTTAGGGTCGAATTTTCCAAAAGTTTTTGCCACGCTTTCGATACTGGAATCAAATAAGCTTCCGTTTTCTAGAAACCCTGAATAATGAATGTAAATATCAGCTCCGTTTGCTGGTTTTTTGCCACCACTTTTCTTGGTTATCAGATAATATAATCCTGTTGGCGTTTTGGTCGCTTGGGTTTTTAAAGCCGCAAAATAAGATGCTTTTAAATCGTAAACCCCTTTGTATTTTGAGTTTAAAAGGGCTTCTTCGGCTAGTTTTTTCTTTTGATTTTCAGATTCCTCGATAAAATAATCGTGAAATACTTTTACAGCATCAAACTGTTTTGCCGCATTTCCGTTTCTTATGATGGTCACTTTAAGAATAGAATCATCTTGCTCAATTTTATTAACAACATCCATTCCTTTTTCGACTACATTCCCAAAAATAGTGTGTTTGTCTTGTAGCCAAGGCGTTTCGACATGGGTAATGAAAAATTGGCTGCTATTCGTTCCAGGACCGCTATTCGCCATCGCCAAAACGCCTCCTTTGTCAAATTTTAGATCCGAAAACTCGTCTTTAAATTTATAGCCAGTATCTCCAGAACCTGTTCCTAGCGGATCGCCACCTTGAATCATAAAATCTTTGATGACTCTGTGAAATTTTAGACCATCATAAAAAGGTCTTTTTTTGAGGTTTTCATCGGTAATGAATTCATTTTTACCTTCGGCTAATGTGATGAAATTAGCCACCGTAACAGGTGCTTTTTCATAATTCAATTGTACAATGATGTTTCCTTTATTGGTTTCAATTTGAGCATATAAGCCATCTGGAAGATTGTTTTTTGCGTCTTTACAGGAGTAAAAAGAGGCAATAATGATTAGTGCAAGTAGGATGTTTTTTTTCATTTCTAAATCTATTTTCTTATTGTTTTGTGGTGTCGATTAATTTGGTTTGCGTATTTGTTTGTTGTTTGTCAGGTGTTTCTGTTTTTAGTTGAATTTCTTTTTTGAATGCTTTTTCAGGCACAAAATTATGAAGCGTAACGGTGCATAGTAAGGGCTCATTTGTTCCTATTTTTTTGTTGTCTCCATGGTAGCCAAAGGCGATGTGTGAGGGAAAAAGAAAAGTCACTTTTTCGTTTTTATGCATCAGTTTTATCCCCTCTCTTAATCCGGTCATTATATTTTGTTTGTCTACTAAATAGGTTTGTGGTTTTAATTCCTGTTCCGTATAGATACTATTTCCTTTCAAATCTTTAACTTCATAATCAAAAAATGCAACATCTCCTCTTTTTGGTGTTAGGGTGTCGAGTTTATTTTGGGTTAGATAGGTGTACCAATAGCCTTTTGTTGAAGCAATATATTTTATGGCGGGATTGCTCTTAATTAGGGAATCTATTTGTCCTTCCTCGCCAGCAATTAGTTTTCTATTTCTTTCAGCCGATTTTTTCATAAAAGTCCCCGATGTTTGCGAAATAGGTCTTCTGGCTTCTTGATGTTGTTTGCAGCTTGCCACTAAAACAATAATTAGGAATGCAAATAGGATTCGTTTTCCATTTTTCATAAGGCGTTATATTTTTAGTTTGCTTACTAAATTTTCGAATTTATTTACGGTTTCTTTCATCGATAATTCCGATTTTCCTCCAGCAGCATTGCGATGTCCGCCACCATTAAAATGCTCTCTTGCAAATAAATTAACGTCGAAATCTCCTTGGGAACGAAACGAAATTTTGATGATTTTTTCTTCGGTATTTTCGATAAAAATTGCTGTAAAAACAATTCCCTTTATGCTTAACCCATAATTTACAATGCCTTCAGTATCTCCTTTAATATGGTCAAAAGTGTTTAATTCTTCCTGTGTTAAAGTGGTAAAAGCTGTTTTGTGATTTGCCAAAACCTTCATATTTTGAAGCGCTCTTCCTAGCAATTGTAACCGTCCATAGGAACTATTGTCGTAGAGCAAGGCTGGAATTTCGGTATTTTCGACACCTAAATCGATTAAATCGGCAATAATTCTATGTGTTGTTCCTGTTGTTTTTGGGAAACGAAACGAACCGGAATCGGTTAGAATTCCTGTGTAAATACAGGTGCCAATGGTTTGGTCAATGTCTAATTTTTTTCCAAGGAAGCCAATGAAGTGATACACCATTTCGCAAGTAGAACCGAAACCAATATCCGAATATTGATACGTTGCATATTCATCGGGCGATTGATGATGATCAATCATAATAAAAGGTTTTTTTAGCTTGTTTAGCACATTTTCCATTTCGCCCACGCGATGCAAAGCATTAAAATCGAGGGTAAAAATAAGCTCGGCTTCTTCGAGAATTTTGGTGCAGTTTTTTTTGTCCTTTTCGAATATTTTAACGGTTTCTGAACCGGGCATCCAAGCTAAAAAATCAGGAAAATCATTTGGAGAAATGACCACCGCTTGGTGGTTATTTTTTACTAAAAAATGATATAATCCAAGGGTCGAACCCATAGCATCGCCGTCAGGATTGCGATGCGGGATAATGGCAATTTTTTTTGGAGTTGATAATAAATGTTGTATTGCTTGTATATCTTGTTCTTTCATAGTTTGCGAATTTACATTTTTTTAGTGTAATCTTCATAAGAATTATAGTTTTAACAAACTTTTAAAACACTAAAAATCTTCAAGATTTTGTCTTTTAAATCGCTGATACAATTTGTATTTAGCGCCCTTGACAATTTGCGAATGATAAATCCCCACAGAACCCGAGGAAAAATAGGCTATTATACAAGCAATACCAATAAATGCGCCGCTTTTTATACCAAAAAGCTCTATTCCCATAATGGTGCAGGCAATGGGTGTGTGAGTTGCTCCCGAAAAAACAGCTACAAATCCCATTCCAGCCAAAAGTGCGATGGGCAAAGGAATAATTAGTGATAAAGCACTTCCTAGGGTTGCGCCAACAAAGAAAAGTGGGGTCACTTCGCCACCCTTGAATCCCGCGCCAAGTGTAAATCCGGTAAAAAGTATTTTGAGCAAGAAGTCATAAGAAGTATTTGGCGTCGAAAAGGAATCGATAATGCTAGGAATTCCCAAGCCCATGTATTTTGTGGTGCCAATAAAGTAAAAGGAAATGGATAAAATTAGCCCTCCAATGCATGGGCGAAGCGGGGGCTGTTTTATTGTTTTTGAAAATAAATTCCCCCAAAAATGAGTCGTTCTCGAAAACAACATAGCAGCGATTCCGAATAGAATACTAACTAAAATTACCCAAAATATAACTTTAAAAGTAATCTCGGGTACAACAGGAATGTGATAATGCGTGTGTTTTACTTGCCAAAATTCAACAGTAAAATAGGAAATATAAGCTACCAGAAACGAAAAAACAATACTCTTAAAACTGATTTTACTAAAATATAAAACTTCTAGGGCAAATAAGGCTCCAGCCAAAGGTGTGCCAAAAACCGAAGCAAATCCTGCGCTGATTCCCAGAATCAGGAGTGTTCTTCTTTCGGAATTATCGCCTTTTAAAATCCCTGTAAATTGGTCTGCAATGGCACCGCCCATTTGTACTGCCGTGCCTTCTCGACCAGCAGAACCACCAAAAAGATGGGTGATTAAAGTGCCAAAAAAAACCAAAGGTGCCATTTTTAGCGGAATGGTTTTTTTTGGGATTTTCATATTCTTCGAGCAATAGATTATTGCCTTTCACCACTTCGCTTCCCCAATAATAATAGCTTAATCCTACGATGAGTCCGCCTATTGGTAAAAGCCAAATCAGCCAGTTATGGTGTTCTCTAATTTGTGTAACCCATTCTAAAGCTACTAAAAAGAAAGCGGAAGCTGAACCTGAAAAAATGCCTACTAAAGCACAAATGAAAATCCATTTAGAGAGAAAAAGGAAGTTTTTTTTTAGGTTCATTGGTGGAGTTTTTTGTCATTTCGACGAAGGAGAAATCTCATTAATTGCTCTCGTTATGTGATTTCTCCTTCGTCGAAATGACAAATTAATAGCTCATTTTTAAAATTATTCAGCGACAACAGCCGTAAATTCAATTTCTACCAAATATTCTGGAGCTACAAGTTTGCTAATTTCGTAAAAACCAGTTGCTGGTTTGATGTCTTTAAAAAAGGTAGCATGTGCTCTTGCAACATCTTCGAAAGAAGCAATGGTAGTGGTAAAAATTCGGGTGCGAATGACATCTTTCATTCCTGAATTTAATTCTTCGAGAACTTTTTCAATTCTTTCAAGAATGTTTAAAGTTTGCGCATAAGCGTCGTCAGCTTTAACCTTTTCGCCATCAACGATGGCTACTGTTCCAGAAACTTCAATAATATTGCCCATTCGAACTGCACGGCAATACCCCATTTTGTCTTCCCAAGGCGATCCCGTTAAGATGTTTTTTCTTTTCATTTTAATTTTTTTTTAATGTATTGTGTTGATTAGTAGTGTTTTTTAAAGACGATTTGTGTTTCAGTATTTTTTTGCAATTTATAAAAATAGAGGAATAAAAAACACGGCTTAGTTATTTAAAAGTCCAATAACGACAATTGATTATAAAAAAAGGAGGGTCTTAATATGAGGGTACTGAAAAAGTCTTTTTTCGAATAAATTGATAAATAAAAGGAGTAGAAAGCTTAGGATTTCTACTCCTTTTTTGGTATATTTAGCTGTAATTATAAGGTTTTTTACATGTTAGTACAGCAACAAACAATACAGTTCAGCGAGCATTCCTCTTTATATGATTTAATTATTCCAAGGAATAATCTTTTGAGAAAAATTAACGATTTGATAGACTTTTCATTTATCTACGATGAGTTGTTAAATAAATACTGCACCAATAATGGACGTATGGCAGAAAGTCCCGTTCGTATGTTCAAGTATTTGCTTCTTAAAACAATTTACACCGTTTCCGATGTTGATGTAGTGGAACGTTCGCGTTACGATATGTCCTTTAAATATTTTTTGGATATGAATCCAGAAGACGATGTTATTAATCCGAGTTCGTTGACCAAATTCAGAAAACTACGTTTGAAAGACACCGACTTGTTAAATCTATTGATAAACAAAACAGTAACCATAGCTATTGAAAAAGGAATAATTCGTTCGAAGTCCATTATCGTTGATGCCACTCATACTTTATCAAGATCTAATCCGTTTTTAGCCATCGATGTATTGAGAGAACGCTCCAAGTTACTTCGAAAAACAGTATACACCTTTGACGACCAATTCAAAGAACGTATGCCCAAAAAAAATACCGACAATGATTTAGAAAAGGAGCTGGCTTATTGCAAAGAGTTAGAAAAACGCATAGAAAATGAGCCGTCTATAAGTTCAATACCCGCTGTGAAGGAAAAATTAAACCTGCTAAAAGAATCCGTAGAAGACACTCAAGAAAATTTAACCCTATCCAAAGATACCGATGCAAAAATAGGTCATAAATCTGCCGAGAGTTCCTTTTTTGGCTACAAAACTCATTTGGCTATGACCGAAGAGCGCATCATTACCGCGGCTGTAGTTACATCTGGAGAAAAAAGGCGATGGACCAGAATTACCTAAACTTTTAGAAATCAGTCAAGAAAACGGAGTTGATGTAGATACCATTATTGGCGACGGAGCTTATTCTGGAAAAGAGAATCTTAAAATTACAACTGAACAAAACATAAAAATAGTAGCGCGTCTAAATCCATCTATAACCCAAGGCTTTAGGAAAGATGAAGATAAATTTGATTACAATAAAGATGCCGATAGGTTTGTTTGCCCAGCAGGGCATTTAGCAATACGAAAAGCGCGCCAAGGCACTAAAGATGTCGGGGTAAATCAAGTAGATACTTACTATTTTGATGTCGAAAAATGCAAGCATTGCCCTTTAAAGGAAGGTTGTTATAAAGATGGAGCCAAGACAAAAACGTATTCGGTATCCATAAAATCAGAATTGCATCAAGACCAAATGGCTTTTCAAGAAACAGAATATTACAAAGAAAAAGCAAAACATCGATACAAGATAGAAGCTAAAAATAGCGAGTTAAAAAATATACACGGTTATGATAGAGCAATATCATACGGTATTACCAATATGCAAATGCAAGGTGCAATAGCAATTTTTACAGTCAACTTAAAAAGAATACTCAAATTAATGTAGAAAATGTAATCTACACGTGCATTTTACCAAATGAACCTGTATAAGTCAAAAACAGACACATACAATCAACAATAAAAAAACAGTTACAAAAATAAAACCGCTTATAACGGATGCTTAAAATCCTGTTATAAGCGGTTTTTTAATATCTAAAAAAGAACGTTGATCAAAATAAGTGATGTTTTTCAGTACCCTCCTTAATATGCAATAAATTCTAAATTTAAGTGTTATGATAAGGTAGTTTGGCGAGTCTTTGTTTAGTAGGAATTAAAGCTATTAATTGTCCTATATAATTGTGTAATATGAGAAATTTTTTGTTTGCCGTTATTGTAATTTGCATTTCCTTAAATGGATTTGCACAGGATGAATTTAACACTAAATTCAAACCGATTCCTCCAAAAAATAAGAATGTAAAAATCAAAAAAGAAGCAGTTCCAAAAACGGTTTTTGCCTAAAATAATTCCGCCTGAGGTTGTAGAAAAAAAGGATAGTGTGCCGCTAAATACTGTTCCTAAAAATAAGGATAGTAATCCAGATATTCTTTTCAAAAATAGGGAACTGTATAAAAAAGAGGCAAATTCAGAAGGGATATTTTACAGGAGAAATCAAAATTTGGGCGTTTTTAATACCCAATCGATTATTTCTAAAATACGGTATCGAGATGCTGCTTATGTCGATGGCGACAAGATAAAAGTATATTTGAATGACAAAATCATTCAGCCAGAAGTTGCCTTAGATGGCGAATTTAAAGGGTTTGATATAAGGCTAGAATCAGGAATTAATAAGATTGATTTTGAAGCCTTGAATGAAGGATTTGCATCGCCTAACACAGCAGAATTTCAAGTATTTGATGATAAAGGAGTTCTTATTTCGGCTAGCCAATGGAATCTTGGTACGGGTTATAAAGCCACAATTGTATTGGTAAAGGAATAAAGTTAAGCCGTCGGGGGTGATTATCGCATCAAAAGCTAATTCTAACTAACGGGTTAAAGTTACATTTTTCGAAAGGCTATTGCGGCTTTCCATAAATAAAAGTTAAGACAATTTATTTATGCTATTTTTGTGATTCTAAACCACAGATTTTTTTTATTTTTAAATTTTTAAAAAAATGACGAATCCCAGAGTAGACTTATGAAACGAATTCTTTTTATTATTATCCTAGTAGGTATCACTTCAAAAAGTTTTAGTCAAATTGAATCTAACACAAAATTCAAAGCAATTCCACCACTTAATACTAGTGTTAAACCTAAAAAAGAAATTCCTAAAATTCCAGAAAAGCCTAGTATTCCTGTTCCCAATGTGTTTGCAAACATCAATATTTTAAACACCAAACCCAAACCGAACAATTCTTTTCAAATGGGAAAAACGAATCCGTTTTCGATGATTCAGAAAAATGATTTTGTGAATCCCGGGGATTTAATAGCTCGAAAATTGAACAAGAAACCGGACAATGAAGATCAAATTGTTTATCGAAGAAATCAAAATTTAGGAGACTTCAAAACTAATTCTGTGACCGCAAAAGTCAAGTATCGAGATTATGGAGAAGTCGATGGCGATGCCATAAGTGTTTTGTTGAACGACAAAGTAATTGTTAGTGAAATTTTTATGGCTTCTGAATTTCAAGAATTCGAAATAACCCTAGAAAAAGGGTTTAATAAGATAGATTTTCTAGCCTTGAATCAAGGAAGAGTTGGCCCTAATACCGCAGAGTTTGAAGTTTTTGATGATAAAGGGGTTCTTATTTCTGCCAGTCAATGGAATCTCGCTACGGGGTTTAGAGCGACTATCATATTAGTAAAAGAATAAAAACACAATTTTTCAAAATTCAATTTTTCAATCCCAATTATATAAAGTATTTTTGCCAAATGCAACACAACGTACTTATTTTAGATTTCGGATCGCAATACACACAGCTTATTGCACGAAGAGTTCGCGAGTTAAATATATTCTGCGAAATTTTTCCTTACAATCATTTTCCGAGTGATTTATCGAGTTATAAAGCCGTAATTCTTGGTGGAAGCCCCTTTTCTGTACGAGGAGAAGATGCCCCACATCCTGATTTATCTCAAATTCGAGGTAAATTACCAATGCTCGCCGTTTGCTATGGCGCCCAATATTTGGCTCATTTTAGCGGGGGCGAAGTTGCCGCTTCAAATACCAGGGAATACGGAAGGGCAAATTTATCGTATATAAAAGAAAACGAAGTTTTTTTCGAAGGTGTTTCCGAGAACAGTCAAGTTTGGATGAGCCATAGCGATAGTATTAAAGCTTTGCCAACTAATGGAATAAAATTGGCAAGTACGCATGATGTGGAATTTGCAGCCTATAAAATTGAAGGAGAAACAACTTATGCCATTCAATACCATCCCGAAGTTTTTCATTCTACCGATGGAGCAAAAATGCTGAAAAATTTCTTGGTAAAAATTGCCAAAGTGCCTCAGAATTTCACACCCAATGCTTTTGTTGAAGAGATTGTAGCTGAAATGAAAGAAAAATTGCAAGACGACAAAGTTGTTTTGGGACTTTCGGGAGGCGTAGACTCAACAGTAGCGGCTGTTTTATTGCATAAAGCCATTGGAAAAAACCTATATTGTATTTTTGTAAACAATGGTTTGCTTCGAAAAAACGAGTTTCAAAGTGTTTTAAATCAATACGAAGGAATGGGGTTGAACGTGAAAGGAGTCGATGCTTCTCAACGTTTTTATGATGCATTAGAAGGAATCGAAGATCCAGAACTAAAAGGAAAGCTATTGGTAATGCTTTTATTGAGGTTTTCGACGTCGAGTCTCATCGAATCGAAGATGTAAAATGGTTGGCACAAGGAACTATTTACCCAGATGTTATCGAATCTGTTTCGGTAAAAGGGCCATCGGCAACTATAAAATCGCACCATAATGTGGGTGGTTTGCCAGATTATATGAAGTTAAAAATTGTAGAACCACTTCGAATGCTTTTCAAAGATGAGGTTCGTCGAGTAGGCGCCACTTTAGGAATTGATCCTGAATTATTAGGAAGACATCCTTTTCCTGGGCCGGGATTATCGATTCGAATTTTGGGAGCGATTACGCCCGAAAAAGTACAAATTCTGCAAGATGTAGATAAGGTTTTTATCGACGGATTAAAATCATGGGGATTGTATGATAAAGTTTGGCAGGCGGGAGCTATTTTACTTCCTGTAAACAGCGTGGGAGTGATGGGCGATGAGCGTACTTACGAAAAAGTGGTAGCCCTTCGTGCAGTAGAATCTACTGATGGGATGACCGCTGACTGGGTTCATTTGCCTTATGATTTCTTGATGAAAGTTTCTAACGATATAATAAATAAGGTAAAAGGCGTTAATAGAGTGGTGTATGATATTAGTTCAAAACCACCAGCAACCATCGAGTGGGAATAGATTATCAGAATTAATAGTAATTAAGGAATTGATTTTTGCCATTGCCATCCAATTTCTAAAAGGTTTAAATCATGATGAAAAAAAGTATCTATATTTTTGTTTTACTACTAACTGTTTCGGTTTTTGCCCAGCATTATGATAGACATAAAGTTGAAAAAGGGGAGACGATAGCGCAGATTGCACAAAAATACAGCGTTACTCCTTATGATATTTATAAGTTAAATCCAGATGCTCAAAGCGGATTGAAACCCAATAGCCTATTGCTTATTCCTAAAAAAACAGGAATTCAAAAAACTATTGCGCAAGGTATAACGCATAAAGTTGAACCAAAGGAAACTTTGTTTGGTATTGAAAAAAAATTCAATATTTCGGACGAAGCCCTTAAAAAAGCGAATCCTGAATTAGAAAAATTAGGTTTGCAAATAGGACAAACATTAAACATTCCTTCCAATTCAGGGGTTAAAAGTGTGGCTTCAACTCCAGAAAAAACCGTTTATCACGAAGTGCTTCCAAAGGAAACAAAATATTCAATTGCAAAACAATACGGAATTACCATCGCGGAACTGGAAAAACGAAATCCAGAAATAATTCCGAATTTGCCTATTGGATACAAATTGATTATCAAAGGGAATCTTCCTAAAACAGACAAAATTGTAGTGGTCGAAGCAAAAAAGGAAGTTCCGAAAGCGAGTAATTCTAAAGTTTTTCCAAAAATTAATTATATAGCTTATGAGGTAAAACCAAAGGAAACCTTGTATAGTTTGTCGAAAATGTCTGGTTTGGAGCAAGACGAATTAATTCAATTGAATCCAGCTTTGACCAATGGTGTCGAAGCAGGAATGATTTTAAAAGTTCCAGAATCAGCTTCGATTTCGCAGCAAACAGACTCTAAAAAAGAATATGCTTCTTTATCTAAAATAAATAGTAATACCAGCAGAAAAAAGATAGCCTTATTATTGCCTTTCAATCTTTCTAAAATCGAAGGGGATACGGTAAACTCGACATCCACGCGATTAAAAAAAGACAAGTTTTTGAATATGACTCTTGATTTTTATTCAGGAGCTTTGATAGCAATAGATTCTGCTAAAAGCCTTGGAATTCCTATTGATGTTAAATTTTTTGATTCTCAAGAGACTAAAAATACCTCGAATGTAGCAAACATTATCAAAGAAAATAATTTGGAGGAAGTGGATGCAATCATTGGTCCTTTCTATCAAAATAATGCTGAGGCAACCGCAAAATTAGTAGGCAAAAATAATGTTCCTGTGATTTCGCCTTTATCAAAAGATACTGGAAATTCACTTCCCAATTTGTACCAAACAATTCCTGCCAATGAGGTTGCAAAAAGTGCCATCTTCGATTATATGAGAGCAAAAGGAGGAAATGTTATTGCCGTTGTCGATAAGAAAAAAGAATCGATAATTCAGTACATCAAGGAAAATCGCAAAGAAGTTCGATTTGCTGCAATGAATGATAACGGAAGTTTATCAACAGAGAGTCTTAAAAGTTTGTTCGTGGCAGATAAAGTAAATTATGTGGTCATGGAAACAGGAAACACATTGATGATCAAGTCGACCATAAAAACAATGATGGAAGGATTAGCAACGTATAATTTGCAGTTGGTAATTTTAGAACCTAACGAAACGCTGGATACAGATGAAGTTAGTTTTGGAAGCTTGGTAAAATTAAAATTAATGTATCCATCCACAACTCGTGAAAATAAATCTCCAGAAGCATTGGTTTTCGAAAATGAGTATAGAAAGAAAAACAACATTTATCCGTCAACTTACGCCACACGCGGTTTTGATATAACATTCGACACGATGATGCGTTTGTCCTCAAGATAAAAATTATCAGGCAGTAGCGGCGACGATTAAGACCGAACAGGTGGATAATAGATTCGAATTTTATAAAAAAGAAGACGGTGGGAATGCTAATAAAGGAGTGTTTATTTGTATTACGATACGGATTTAACGATAAAAGAAGCAAAATAAACTTCCGTTTCGAGTCAATTGCATAGTCTTAATAAAGCAAAGAATAAAATAAAATAAAAAACCAAAATATGACCTCAAAAATAACTTATTTAGGCGATTTACGAACCTCTTCGATTCATTTGCAATCAGGAACAGAAATTTTTTCGGATGCACCAAAAGATAATCATGGAAAAGGAGAAGCTTTTTCTCCAACTGATTTAGTCGCCAATGCGCTTGGAAGTTGTATGATTTCAATTATGGCAATAAAATCAAGAGATTTAAACGTTGATTTAATTAATTCTACGGTTTCGGTTACTAAAATTATGCAAGCAGAACCTAGAAAAATAGCCAAGATTATCATTGTTTTGGATTTATCTGTTAGCCCAACAGAAAAAAACAAAATCATTCTCGAAAGAGCCGCAATGACTTGTCCTGTCTTTTTGAGTTTAAACACCGATATTGAGAAAGAAATTACTTTTAATTGGTTATAAAAAATAAGTTACCAGTAATTTATGAGAACATCCGATTATATAATAATAGCCATAATTAGTCAATCCTTAAATATGACACAACAAATTGATTGTTAATAACTTGTAGATAAAAACAACTTAAAAACACTAAGTTAAATTGCCAAAAAGTGTATATTTAGGTATAAAAAAGTGGCAATATGTTAGGTAAAATAAAACCGAATTTTCAGCAAAATTTATTTCAGACTAGGCTGACAGATCTTATAAACCTTGAGCATCCTTTGGTAAAACTCGCAGGGGAGCTTGATTGGTCAAAAATGGAGTTTGAGTTCCAAAACCTATATTCAGAGCAAGGAAGACCCTCTATTCCGATTAGAAAAATAGCAGGTTTACTGCTGTTAAAAGAGATGTTTAAAGAGAGTGATGAATCTGTAGTTGAACGTTGGATAGAAAACCCTTATTGGCAATATTTTACAGGAGAAGATTTTTTTCAAAACAAGCAACCTTTTGACCCGAGTGAGTTTGTTCATTTTAGAAAGAGACTGAAAGAGAAAGGATTAGAATTTATTTTAAGTCAAACAGTAGCCTTGCATCCAGAGGCGAAAAATGAAAAGGAAGTTCAGATTGACACCACTGTTCAAGAAAAAAATATTACTTTTCCAACCGATGCCAAATTAGCTAAAAAGGTAATTGACAATTGTACAAAAATAGCTGAAAAAGAAGGAGTTAAACAAAGACAAACTTATAAAAGGGTAGCCAAACAACATCTTCGGGATGCTTATTTTGGACATCATCCCAAACGAAAAAAGAAAGCTATAATGGCGCGAAAAAAGTTGCGAACCATTGGTAAGCGAGTCGTTCGAGAATTGGAACGCAAGTTGCCTGAAGAAATTTTAAAACAATACGAAACAGAATTTAGCAATTACAAAAAAGTACTCACTCAGGAAAGAAACAGCAAGGAAAAAATATACAGTTTACACGAACCTCAAACAGCCTGTATAGCAAAAGGGAAAGCTCATAAAGCGTATGAATTTGGAACAAAAGTAGCGGTAACAAGAGGTCGAAAAACAGGAGTCATTACCTCAATAAAACGATTTTCAGGCAATCCTCACGATAGCAAAACCTTAGAAGAATCATTAGCACAAAGCCAGCGAGTTAGAGAGCAAATTGGAGGTACAAGACCAACAATAGCAAGTACAGACAGAGGATTTAGAGGTGTCACACAAGTTGAAAATACACAAATAGTAATCCCAAAAAACACAAAAGAAAAATCAAGATACAAACAAGACGTTGCCCGAAAAAGATTTAGAGCCAGAGCGGCAATAGAACCAACAATATCCCATTTAAAAAGAAACCACGCTTTAGGATTAAATTTCCTCAAAGGCGTGGCTGGAGATATTAATAATGCACTTTTAGCAGGTATTGGTTACAATCTAAAAATGAGGTTTAACCATATCAAAGCACAATTTATTCTTTGTCTCGAATTTTTAATGCATATTTTTGCAAATGTGTTTTTGATAAAAAATCTAAAAACTCAAAAGTGAGTTTTTAAGGAATGACTAATTAGTACAGCGATTCTTGTTCCAATTTTCATTGCTTACTTTCGAGATTATAAAAGTAATCCAAAGGAATTTGAAAGTTCAATAAAAAGTATAGCGAAAGGTTCAGCAAAGTTTTTAATAGTCATGATTTTAGTATTTAGCATCCATAAAGTTTATGAATTATTAATTCCATTAAATAAAAATCATGGAACCGAATATAATAGCGAAAGAAAAAAAATGGTCTTCCCACAATAGAAAAAGATTGGACTAAAGATGATATTCAATCTGGACAATTTGAAACATTTTGGTGGAAGCCAAAACCAACTAATGGGCATTTTAAAAAAGTTATTGAATATGGAATCTTCGGGCTGAAGAACGAAACTGATTATTACAAAAATGAAAATATGAAAGGAACATTTGCTTGGTCAAAATATGATTTTGAAAGTGGAAAATTTGAGTATTTCGTAGAAAAACCAAATCAGAAAATAACATCAGTAACGGAAAATAGAAATTTGAAAATGGAAAAGCCAACCGTAGTTACTAAAATTGGTAAAAAGGAATTTGAAAAGTATATTATAAAATAAACTACTGGTAACGGATAGAGTTTCGTTGCGGCTGCAAGCCGAACAATGAAACTCGTGTTGAACCCTTCGATAAACTCAGGACAGGCTTACCGATTACAGTCACGTCCTACTACTATGGAGTTATCGAAAAATGCTTTGATTACCCAATATTTTTCGGGATTAAGAAGGATTTATTCTTCTTATATGGAGTTATCTATAATAAACTGATTACCAATGATATAAACAAGTGTTATCTGTTGCAAATTTACAAAATAAAGTTATTTAGTGCAAATATATTTATATTTGCCTTGAAGCATTAAATTCAAGGTCTGTATAAACGAGTTACAGCTACCGAAGGTTTAGTTCAACAGCCGTTTCTCGCAATTGCGAATTTTGTGGTAAGTTCACGTTTACGTTTCGCAAGAAATATTATCTTAACAGAAAATAATTCGTTCCGTAGTTCGCAACTGACGAGAAGCGGCGGAACGTTATAGCACATTATCTCGCTGCAAAATCAGAAACTATGAAGAAATTTTCAAGTCCAGTTATAAAAGAATTGAAGTATTATGTTTACATCTATTCAAATCCAGTAAATGACGAAATATTTTATGTTGGAAAAGGAAAAGGAGAACGAATTTTCCAACATCTTGACGAGGAAAGCGAAAGTCAAAAGGCAAAATATTTAAAAGAATTAAAAGCTCAAGGATTACAACCAAAACTTGAAATCCTAATTCACGGATTGGATGATGAAGAAACTGCATTGAGAGTTGAATCAGCAATTATTGACTTAATTGGAATTAAAAATCTTACCAACAAGCAAAGCAGTTATAAAAGTGCAACTTTTGGTAGAATGACATTAAAACAAATTGTTGCGCTATATGACAAACAGAAAGTTGACGTTGACGACCCAGCAATTCTGATTAGAATAAACAAAGCATTTCGATATTCTATGAGCGAAATGGAATTATATGAATATACTCGTGGAAAATGGAAATTGGACCCGAAAAGAGCGCAGAATGCAAAATATGGAATTGTTGTTTTTGAAGGAATTGTACAAGAAGTGTATGAAATTCTAAATTGGTATGAAGCAGGAACAACTTTTAGTTTGAGGCTGGAGAACGAAAACAATGAACTTGATGTGAAGGAAAGATGGGACGGAAGACACGAATTCATTGGAAATTTAGCACCAAAACATATTAGAGATAAATATAGATTTAAGTCGGTAGAACATTATTTTCAGCGTGGAAATGCGAATCCGATTATGTATCAAAACGTATGATAACGTGCTATAACAGCTAGGGTTTCGTTGCGTGCGCAGCACGAACAATGAAACTCGTGTTGAACCCTTCGATAAACTCAGGACAGGCTCACCGATTACAGTCACGTCCTACTACTATGGAGTTATCGAAAAATGCTTTGATTACCCAATATTTTTCGGGATTAAGAAGGATTTATTCTTCTTATATGGAGTTATCGATAATCAACTGATTACCAATGATATAAACAAGTGTTATCTGTTGTAAATTTACAAAATAAAGTTATTTAGTGCAAATATATTTATATTTGCCTTGAAGCATTAAATTCAAGGTCTGTATAAACGAGTTACAGCTACCGAAGGTTTAGTTCAACAGCGGTTTCACGAAATGGCAGTATAATTGCAAAATTCATGTTTTTCTTTCGCAAGAAATATTATCTTAGCAGAAAGAACTCAGTCTCGAAGTCTGCCACTTCGTGAAGCCGGCGGGACGGTGTAGTAGAATGTTAAGTTCTTTCTTCTTTAGAATGGAAAAACTTTTTGCTAACCCCCAACTTTTTAATGTGAGCCATAAAATATCATTATAAAACAAAAAACCCCAACTTTTACAAGTTGGGGTTTTCAAAAGAAAGGCGACGACATACTCTCCCACAAAATTGCAGTACCATCTGCGCTGGCGGGCTTAACTACTCTGTTCGGGATGGGAAGAGGTGAGCCCCGCCGCAATAACCACCTTAAGATTTTAAGGCATTAGCCAATAGCCATAAGCTATTAGTTTTTGCACGGGTCCATTAAACTTTGGCTATTAGCTCCGCTCTGTTCGGCTTCGCCTCGGGTGCCTCTTGCCTAATGGCTAATATCTTAACATACTGAGATAAAAAACATAAATTGTTTGCCCTTGTCATTCTGGAAGAATCTAGGATTTAGAAAGGTTCTCCCCGAGCCTTGCGGCTCGGGAAAAGGTGTACATAAGCTTACGGGTTATTAGTACTACTCGACTATGACATTACTGCCTTTACATCTATAGCCTATCAACGTGGTCATCTCCCACGACCCTTAAAAGAAATCTCATCTTGTGGTGGGTTTCGCGCTTATATGCTTTCAGCGCTTATCCCTTCCCAACGTAGCTACTCTGCTATGCTCCTGGCGGAACAACAGATACACTAGAGGTTAGTCCAATTCGGTCCTCTCGTACTAGAATCAGATCCACTCAAATTTCTTGCGCCCACAGTAGATAGAGACCGAACTGTCTCACGACGTTCTGAACCCAGCTCGCGTGCCACTTTAATGGGCGAACAGCCCAACCCTTGGGACCTTCTCCAGCCCCAGGATGTGACGAGCCGACATCGAGGTGCCAAACCCCCCCGTCGATATGAGCTCTTGGGGGAGATCAGCCTGTTATCCCCGGCGTACCTTTTATCCTTTGAGCGATGGCCCTTCCATGCGGAACCACCGGATCACTATGCTCTACTTTCGTACCTGATCGACCTGTATGTCTCTCAGTCAAGCTCCCTTATGCCATTGCACTCTACGCACGGTTACCAAGCGTACTGAGGGAACCTTTAGAAGCCTCCGTTACTCTTTTGGAGGCGACCACCCCAGTCAAACTACCCACCAAGCAATGTCCCCCACAATCGTGGGGTTAGGCCTCAGATAAACAAAGGGTTGTATTTCAACAATGACTCCACAACGCCTAGCGACGCCACTTCACAGTCTCCAACCTATCCTACACATCATTTATCCAAGGTCAATACTAAGCTATAGTAAAGGTGCACAGGGTCTTTTCGTCCCACTGCGGGTAAACGGCATCTTCACCGTTACTACAATTTCACCGAGCTCATGGCTGAGACAGTGTCCAGATCGTTACACCATTCGTGCAGGTCGGAACTTACCCGACAAGGAATTTCGCTACCTTAGGACCGTTATAGTTACGGCCGCCGTTTACTGGGGCTTCAATTCAATGCTTCTCCGAAGATAACATCTCCTCTTAACCTTCCAGCACCGGGCAGGTGTCAGGCCCTATACTTCATCTTACGATTTTGCAGAGCCCTGTGTTTTTGATAAACAGTCGCCTGGACCTCTTCACTGCGGCCAGCATTGCTGCTGGCGACCCTTCTCCCGAAGTTACGGGTCTATTTTGCCTAATTCCTTAGCCATGAATCTCTCGAGCACCTTAGGATTCTCTCCTCGACTACCTGTGTCGGTTTGCGGTACGGGTACTCATAATCTGAAGTTTAGAGGTTTTTCTTGGAAGCCCTTAGGCGCACTATCTCTTTGTCCGAAGACTCCGAGTACTATCGTATTTCCCCAAAAACCGTGGATTTGCCTGCGGTTCTTATAGGTAGGTACTTCAACGAACTATTCCGTCAGTTCGCGGCGCTTTCATCACTCCGTCACCCCATCACAATTATAAGTAGTACGGGAATATTAACCCGTTGGCCATCGACTGTCCCTTTCGGGTTCGCCTTAGGTCCCGACTAACCCACAGCTGATTAGCATAGCTGTGGAAACCTTAGTCTTTCGGTGTGCGGGTTTCTCGCCCGCATTATCGTTACTTATGCCTACATTTTCTTTTCTATCCAGTCCAGCATGCTTTACAACACACCTTCTACCCTGATAGAATGCTCCCCTACCACTTTGTATAAATACAAAATCCATAGCTTCGGTAATATGTTTATGCCCGATTATTATCCATGCTCGTCCGCTCGACTAGTGAGCTGTTACGCACTCTTTAAATGAATGGCTGCTTCCAAGCCAACATCCTAGCTGTCTGGGCAGACAAACCGCGTTCTTTCAACTTAACATATATTTGGGGACCTTAGCTGATGGTCTGGGTTCTTTCCCTCTCGGACTTGGACCTTAGCACCCAAGCCCTCACTGCTGGTAAACATTATATAGCATTCGGAGTTTGTCAGGAATTGGTAGGCGGTGAAGCCCCCGCATCCAATCAGTAGCTCTACCTCTATATAACTTATAACCAACGCTGCACCTAAATGCATTTCGGGGAGTACGAGCTATTTCCGAGTTTGATTGGCCTTTCACCCCTACCCACAGGTCATCCGAAGTCTTTTCAACGACAACCGGTTCGGTCCTCCACTGTGTGTTACCACAGCTTCAACCTGCCCATGGGTAGATCACACGGTTTCGCGTCTAACACTACTGACTAAGCGCTTGCGCGCTTTCATTCCCTAAGAATGAATCTCGCCCTATTCAGACTCGCTTTCGCTACGGATCCGTGGCTTAACCACTTATCCTTGCCAGCAACGTTAACTCGTAGGCTCATTATGCAAAAGGCACGCCGTCACCCCACTAAAGGGCTCCGACCGCTTGTAAGCGTATGGTTTCAGGATCTATTTCACTCCGTTATTCACGGTTCTTTTCACCTTTCCCTCACGGTACTGGTTCACTATCGGTCTCTCAGGAGTATTTAGCCTTAGCGGATGGTCCCGCCAAATTCAGACAGGGTTTCACGTGCCCCGCCCTACTCAGGATACCACTATCGTTATCTTCTATTACTTATACGAGGCTATCACTCTCTATGGCTCTACTTTCCAGTAGATTCTAATTCTATCCGCAACAAATGTCGTGGTCCTACAACCCCAATCTTGCCGTAACAACATTGGTTTGGGCTAATCCGCGTTCGCTCGCCACTACTTACGGAATCACTTTTGTTTTCTTCTCCTCCGCCTACTTAGATGTTTCAGTTCAGCGGGTTTGCCCACCTATCGGTGTACTATGTCTTCAACATAGTGGGTTGCCCCATTCAGGTATTTACGGATCAATTCGTGTGTGCCAATCCCCGTAACTTTTCGCAGCTTATCACGCCTTTCTTCGCCTCTGAGAGCCTAGGCATCCCCCATACGCCCTTATTTTGCTTATTGTACTTTTTCTAGCCATTAGTCAATAGCCATAAGCCACTAGTGCCTATTGCATTTTGCCTTATAACTAAAAAGTGTTCTTTCTACTTTTTAAATATTTTCTTATCTCAATATGTCAATGAACTTTCGTCTAGGCAATAGGCTAAAGTAATTAGGCAATAGTATTAAACTAATGGCTAATGCCTTTTGGCTAATGGCTAAACCAGTGGAGAATAACGGAGTCGAACCGTTGACCTCCTGCGTGCAAGGCAGGCGCTCTAGCCAGCTGAGCTAATCCCCCAATTTAATTATGAATTGTGAATTATGAATTATGAATTGTTGTAATTCTTAAATCTTCAACCCTAGAATTTCCTTTTAATCTGTATATGAACGTTGTTTTTAATTCGTAATTCATAATTCTGAATTCGTAATTAATGTGTTGTCTCGGACAGACTCGAACTGTCGACCCCTACATTATCAGTGTAGTACTCTAACCAGCTGAGCTACGAGACACTCTTGATTTTAGATTTTTGATTCTAGCATTCTGATTTCTGATTTTAAATCTAAAATCGTTAATCTAATTTCTTAAATCTTAAATCTTGTATTATTTGAACTAACAGCGAGAGTAATTGAATCTTTGGATTCATTCCATTATCATTTTTCGTCTTCTTTCCTGAAAGTGTTGATAAATCAACTAACATTCAGGCTCTAGAAAGGAGGTGTTCCAGCCGCACCTTCCGGTACGGCTACCTTGTTACGACTTAGCCCTAGTTACCAGTTTTACCCTAGGCAGCTCCTTGCGGTCACCGACTTCAGGCACCCCCAGCTTCCATGGCTTGACGGGCGGTGTGTACAAGGCCCGGGAACGTATTCACCGGATCATGGCTGATATCCGATTACTAGCGATTCCAGCTTCACGGAGTCGAGTTGCAGACTCCGATCCGAACTGTGACCGGTTTTGTAGATTCGCTCCTACTCACGTAGTGGCTGCTCTCTGTACCGGCCATTGTAGCACGTGTGTAGCCCAAGGCGTAAGGGCCGTGATGATTTGACGTCATCCCCACCTTCCTCTCAGTTTGCACTGGCAGTCTCGTTAGAGTTCCCGACATGACTCGCTGGCAACTAACAACAGGGGGTTGCGCTCGTTATAGGACTTAACCTGACACCTCACGGCACGAGCTGACGACAACCATGCAGCACCTTGTAAATTGTCTTGCGAAAGTTCTGTTTCCAAAACGGTCAATCTACATTTAAGCCTTGGTAAGGTTCCTCGCGTATCATCGAATTAAACCACATGCTCCACCGCTTGTGCGGGCCCCCGTCAATTCCTTTGAGTTTCATTCTTGCGAACGTACTCCCCAGGTGGGATACTTATCACTTTCGCTTAGCCACTGAACTTGCGCCCAACAGCTAGTATCCATCGTTTACGGCGTGGACTACCAGGGTATCTAATCCTGTTCGCTACCCACGCTTTCGTCCATCAGCGTCAATCCATTAGTAGTAACCTGCCTTCGCAATTGGTATTCCATGTAATCTCTAAGCATTTCACCGCTACACTACATATTCTAGTTACTTCCTAATAATTCAAGCCTTACAGTATCAATGGCCGTTTCCCCCGTTGAGCGGGGAGATTTCACCACTGACTTATAAGACCGCCTACGAACCCTTTAAACCCAATGATTCCGGATAACGCTTGGATCCTCCGTATTACCGCGGCTGCTGGCACGGAGTTAGCCGATCCTTATTCTTACAGTACCGTCAAGTCTCTACACGTAGAGGTGTTTCTTCTCTGTACAAAAGCAGTTTACAATCCATAGGACCGTCATCCTGCACGCGGCATGGCTGGATCAGGCTTGCGCCCATTGTCCAATATTCCTCACTGCTGCCTCCCGTAGGAGTCTGGTCCGTGTCTCAGTACCAGTGTGGGGGATCTCCCTCTCAGGACCCCTACCCATCGTCGCCTTGGTATGCCGTTACCATACCAACTAGCTAATGGGACGCATGCTCATCTTTTGCCGTTGTGACTTTAATATAAAGTTGATGCCAACTCTATATACTATGAGGTATTAATCCAAATTTCTCTGGGCTATCCCTCTGCAAAAGGTAGATTGCATACGCGTTACGCACCCGTGCGCCGGTCTCTAGTATTGCTACTATACCCCTCGACTTGCATGTGTTAAGCCTGCCGCTAGCGTTCATCCTGAGCCAGGATCAAACTCTTCATCGTATATTGTGCGCTTAATTGCTTAAGCTATTTATTATGCGACTCAAATTCTAGTGGTTTTCTCAAATCTTTACGATTCTCTTACTCTCTTTATTTGTGTTCCGAAATCTCTTTCGGAACGGCTGTCAATTCAATATGTCTAGGAACGTGTTCTTCTTTTGTTTCGCCTCTCTCTCAAAGCGGGTGCAAAAGTAAATAACTCTTTTGTTTCTGGCAAGAATTTTGAAAAGTTTTTTAGAAAAATATTTTCTCCTCTTTTTCCCTCAATCCCCCTAACCTTTTTTCAATGAATATTACCCTTTTTGCGGGGTGCAAATGTAACATCTGTTTTTAAATCTCACAAACTTTTTTAAACCTTTTTTGAAAATAAATTTTCCTCCTTGCTTCTTTTAGTTTGTCAGAATTTCTAAGAACGTCGCCTTCATTGCGGGTGCAAAAGTAGTGCGTTTATTCTCCTAAACAAGCCCTTTTTTAATCTTTTTTTAAAGTATTTTTTAAACCATTGGTTTTTCGGTATTTACAACATCCGTTTTTTCTTGATTTGTGATTTTAGCATGGCCGTTTTTGACAATTCCATCTGTTTTGAGGTGTTTTGAGGTCGTGAACTTTGTTTGGGACACCGATAATCGCCGATTCGATTCGCAAAAACGCGGATAAAAACGAATTGCTTTAAATTGTATTAATAGGAAAGAGAAACGGCTCCTCAACCCTCTCCAAAGAAAAGGGAGACCTGTCTTGAAAAATAGTACATGCTACAAACCGGCTGCCCTAGCCCCGATAGTAGTGAAAATCCTCTTGTGCAGCGATAGCGGAACAAGAGATTGTAACGGATAGCGGGATGAAGCTACTAGAAAAAAGTAGACCTACATATAATACATAAACTTGTACTTATATATTGTATGTATTTTAGTAATGCGCTATATTTGCATTCACAAAATTAAAAACAATGATTAAGATTAGTTTGCCCGACGGGTCGGTTAAAGAGTTTGAGCAAGACGCAACTCCTATGGATGTTGCTAAAAGCATTAGTGAAGGATTTGCTAGAAATGTAATTTCGGCTTCTTTTAATGGTACAATTGTAGAAACCACGACTCCTTTGACGACGGACGGCAGTCTTATATTATATACTTGGAATGATGAAGGAGGCAAAAAAGCCTTTTGGCATTCGACTTCGCACGTGATGGCGCAAGTTCTTGAGGAAATGTACCCTGGAATTAAACTGACTCTAGGTCCCGCAATTTCGAATGGATTCTATTATGATGTAGATTTTGAAAATCAAAAAATCACGGATGCCGACTTCAAAAAAATAGAAGATCGTGTTTTGGAAATTTCAAGAGAAAAACACGAATTTAAACTACGTCCAGTTTCAAAATCTGAAGCTTTAGAAATTTACAAAGACAATGTTTATAAAACAGAATTGATTTCGAATTTGGAAGACGGAACAATTACTTTTTGTGACCATTCGACTTTTACCGATTTATGCCGAGGCGGTCATATTCCGAATACAGGAATCATCAAAGCGATGAAAATTATGAGCGTTGCAGGTGCTTACTGGCGTGGCGATGAAAAAAACAAACAATTGACTCGTGTTTATGGAATTTCGTTTCCGAAACAAAAAGACTTGACAGAATACCTAGAATTACTAGAAGAAGCCAAACGTCGCGACCACAGAAAACTAGGAAAAGAACTGGAATTGTTTGCTTTCTCATCTAAAGTTGGGCAAGGTTTGCCTTTATGGTTACCCAAAGGAGCTGCGCTTCGTGACCGTTTAGAACAGTTTTTGAAAAAAGCACAGAAGAAAGCCGGTTACGAGCAAGTGGTTACGCCTCATATTGGTCAAAAAGAATTATACGTGACTTCAGGTCATTATGCTAAATATGGCGCTGATAGTTTTCAACCCATAAATACTCCTGCCGAAGGCGAAGAGTTTTTATTGAAACCTATGAACTGTCCTCATCACTGTGAAATATTCAATGTAAGACCTTGGTCGTACAAAGATTTACCAAAACGTTATGCTGAATTTGGAACGGTTTATCGTTACGAACAAAGTGGCGAATTGCACGGTTTAACTCGTGTTCGCGGGTTTACTCAGGATGATGCACATATTTTTTGTACTCCAGATCAATTGGATCAGGAATTCAAAAACGTAATCGACTTGGTTTTGTATGTATTTGGCTCTTTAGGCTTCGAAAACTTCACGGCTCAGATTTCGTTACGTGACCAAGAAAACAGAGACAAATATATAGGTAGCGATGAAAATTGGGAAAAAGCAGAGAATGCCATCATTAATGCTGCTGCCGATAAAGGATTAAAAACTGTTGTTGCTTATGGCGAAGCTGCTTTTTATGGTCCAAAGTTAGATTTCATGGTCAAAGATGCTTTGGGAAGACAATGGCAACTGGGCACTATTCAAGTAGATTATAACTTGCCAGAACGTTTTGAATTGACTTATAAAGGTTCTGACGACCAACTACATACTCCGGTAATGATTCACCGAGCTCCATTTGGATCTATGGAACGTTTTATTGCCATTTTAATTGAACATACCGCTGGAAAATTCCCGCTTTGGCTGATGCCAGAACAAGCTATAATATTGTCTTTGAGCGAGAAATATGAAATATATGCAAAAAAGTTTTAAGTCTGCTAGAAAATCACGAAATTCGCGCCCTGATTGACAATAGAAACGAGACCATCGGGAAGAAAATTAGAGAGGCTGAAATGCAAAAAGTCCCGTTTATGCTGATTGTAGGCGAAGAAGAAGAAAAAAACGAAACCCTATCTATACGTCGTCATGGACAAGAAGGAAAAGGAAACATTACCGTTACAATTGAGGAGTTTGCTGCAATTGTAAACGAAGAAATAAGCAAAACATTAAAAGTATTTACCGTTTAACTTAAATTATAAAGTCATAGCAATAAGAAGCAATAGAGGTTACCAACCTCGAGTAGAAAAAAAGATGCCCACAGAATAAATAACCTTATTCGTGGCGTGCAAGAAGTAAGGCTTGTAGGCGAAAATATTGAGCCTGGAGTTTTTAAACTTTCTGAGGCCTTACGATTAGCTGACGAATTTGAACTAGATTTAGTTGAGATTTCTCCTAATGCAGAGCCGCCTGTTTGCAAAATAATGGACTATAAAAAGTTCGTTTACATGCAAAAGAAACGTGAAAAAGAACTCAAAGCAAAATCTACTCAAATTGTAGTGAAAGAAATTCGTTTTGGTCCACAAACCGATGAACACGATTATGAGTTTAAACGAAAGAATGCTGAAAAATTCTTGAAAGAAGGTTCAAAATTGAAAGCATTTGTTTTCTTTAAAGGACGTTCTATCATCTATAAAGATCAAGGTCAAATCTTATTATTAAGGTTAGCCACAGATCTTGAAGAATTTGGAAAAGTAGAAGCCATGCCTGTTCTCGAAGGAAAGAGAATGATTATGTTTATTGCTCCAAAGAAGAAAAAATAGTTAAAATAGGCATAAGTCATAAGGCAAAAGTTGCAAAACTAATGGCTAATGGCTAATGGCTAATTACTCAAAATAAGTAAGTAAGAATAAATTAAAACACTAGGAAAAAATGCCTAAAATGAAAACCAAATCTAGCGCCAAGAAACGTTTTAAAGTTACTGGTTCTGGAAAGATTAAAAGAAAGCATGCTTTCAAAAGTCATATTTTGACTAAAAAATCTAAAAAACGTAAATTAGCTTTGACACATTCAGCGCTAGTTCACAAAACAGATGAGAAAAGCATCAAACAACAATTAAGAATTATCTAATAAGCCATTAGTAAAAAGCCACTAGCCACTAGTTTTAAAACTTTTGCCTATTGCCTAATCACTATTGCCTAGATGTCTTTAGGTTAAAAATTATTTAAATAACCTTGGAGTACGGCCTTAAGTTCTCTTGATTCAATTCGGGACGCCTGCTACAAAAAAAACAGAAAAATTATGCCAAGATCAGTAAATTCAGTTGCTAAAAGAGCAAGAAGAAAAAAGATAATGAAGCAAGCCAAAGGTTTCTTTGGTCGTCGTAAAAACGTTTGGACGGTTGCTAAAAATGCGGTGGAGAAAGCCATGTGCTATGCTTACCGTGACAGAAAAGTGAACAAGAGAAATTTCCGTTCATTATGGATTCAACGTATCAACGCTGGAGCCAGATTAGAAGGAATGTCTTATTCAGAACTAATGGGAAAAATAAAAAAGAACAATATCGAATTGAACCGTAAAGTTCTTGCCGATTTAGCAATGAATCACCCAGTAGCTTTCAAAGCAATACTTAATAAAGTAAAATAAACGTTTTATCAACTCGATTTAAGATTACTTACTTATAAAAAAATCTCGCTTTTTGCGGGATTTTTTGTTTAATGTCTAGACTCAATCTTTGAATTGTCGATAAAAACACCCCGTTTCTTTTTGAACTATTAAAAACCAAACTAGGTCTTCTGTTTCTTTTTTCTCGCTGCAGGAAACAAAACGTTATTCAGAATCAATCGATACCCAGGCGAATTAGGATGCAAATCGAGTACTGTTACGGGATCTCCTACTCTATGCTGATAATCTTCGGGATCATGACCGCCATAAAAAGTAAACATTCCCTTGCCTTTCTCGCCATGAAGATAACGTGCTTCTCCATTAAGTTCACAGGTTCCCATAATTAACACATTCGATTTTATAAGTGCTTGATCAAAAGCGGTTGTTTGCCCCATAAACCCTTTGATTAATTGGGTGTGATTTTGACATAACATACTAGGAATAGGATCCCATTTTGCCGAGAATTCCATCAAAGTGAAATAATCTTTCTCCTTTGAGATTTTACGTTTATCCGTCATGTCAATGTCCGAGAACTCATATCTTTCTGGGTTTCTTTCCAAAATAAAATCCTTGAATGCAAAAGCATTGGCATAATTTATCTTGGTTTGATAGTTCGCCTCGCTTGCATCTCCGTCAAACATAGACTCACAAATATCGACTCCTTCTGCAGTCATCGCAATATCAAAACTATCTGTTGCTGAACACATGGCAAACATAAATCCTCCACCAATAACAAAATCTCTAATTTTTTTGGCTACGGCTAATTTTTCCTCCGAAACTTTCTTATAGCCTAATTTTTCAGATAAAACTTCTGCTTCTCTTTTTTGTTCGATGTACCAAGGCGAATTTCTATTGGATCCAAAAAATTTTCCATATTGTCCCGTAAAATCCTCATGATGCAAATGCAACCAATCATAAAGCAAGAGTTGGTCTCTTAAAACTTCTTCATCATAAATGGATGTAAAAGGAATTTCGGCATAAGTCAAAACCAGTGTCACGGCGTCATCCCACGGTTGCTTTCCTTTGGGCGTATAAACTGCTATTTTGGGGGCTTTTTCGAGTGCTACCGCCTCCATATTTTGGGAGGGACTTGCTATTAATTCCAAAATTTGATTCGTTTCGGCATCACTCAAGACTTCAAAACTAACCCCTCGAATTTGACATTCCTTCCTAATTTCGGGTGCATCGACCAATAAAAAAGAACCGCCACGGTAATTGAGTAACCAACTTGTTTTGTATTTTTTTTCGATACACCAATAAGTTATACCATAAGCTTTCAAATGGTTTTGTTGTGTGGTTTCATCCATTGGTAACAAAATAAAAGAGGCCTTCGCCGAAAAGGAAATCAGGATTAAAATTATTAGAAATGTCTTTTTTGAAACCATTTTTATATTTATTTGTGCCAAATATACTAGTTTTTATTTGACCTAAAGGACAAAAAAAATCGCCTGAAATGGCGAATTTTAATTTATTTTCTAGAATGGCATATCGTCATCGTCTTCTTCATTTAAATTGCTTCCAAAAGCTTCGTTAGGAGATGGAAGATTTTTAGTTTGAAAAGGATTGTCGTCGTGATTCATTTTAGACGGCAAATCATCAAAACTTCCGCTATAATCTTCCAAATTATCGAATTTTCCTAGGTGTCCAACAAATTTCAACCGAACGTTTTCAAGAGAACCGTTACGGTGTTTTGCAATAATAAATTCAGCTTGACCTGCTGATGGCGACTGCTCATCATCGTCCCATTCGTCAATTTTATAATATTCTGGTCGATAAATAAACGAAACGATATCTGCATCTTGCTCAATCGCTCCCGATTCCCGAAGGTCAGAAAGCAAAGGTCTTTTGCTAGATCCACGTGTTTCAACCGCACGAGATAATTGAGATAAGGCAATCACAGGAACACTTAATTCCTTTGCCAATGCTTTTAAATTCCTCGAAATCGTCGAAATTTCTTGCTCTCGATTTCCTCCGCCTTTTCCGTTTCCGCCAGCAGTCATCAATTGCAAATAATCGACAATAATAATTTTTATTCCGTGTTGCGAGGCTAATCGTCTCGCTTTGGCTCTTAAATCAAAAATAGAAAGCGATGGCGAATCATCAATAAAAAGAGGTGCTTTTTCTAGGTTTTTAACTTTTACACTCAATTGTTCCCATTCGTGCTTTTCTAACTTACCCGTTCTTAACTTTTCAGAGGATAAACCCGTTTCCGAAGAAATTAATCGAGTAATTAACTGAACAGAAGACATCTCTAATGAAAATAACGCCACAGGATGTCCAAAATCTATAGCGATATTTCGAGCCATCGAAAGTACAAAAGCCGTTTTTCCCATCCCTGGTCGAGCGGCAATAATAATTAAATCACTTTGTTGCCATCCAGAAGTGACGGCGTCGAGTTTTGTAAAACCTGTTTCTACACCACTTAATCCTTTTTGATTTGCAATTTCTTCAATTCTTTTTTTAGCTTGCAAAACCAAACTTTGAGCCGTTTCAGAACTGCGTTTTATATTTCCTTGGGTAACTTCATAGAGTTTAGATTCGGCCTTGTCTAATAAATCAAAAACATCGGTAGTTTCATCATAAGATTCCTCGATAATATCGGTAGAAATTCGTATCAAACTCCGCTGAATATACTTTTGAAGAATAATTCTGGAGTGAAATTCAATGTGTGCCGATGAGGAAATTTTTTGGGTAAGCTGAATCAGATAAAAATCGCCTCCAGCCAATTCTAATTTTGCATTTTTTCGCAACTGAGCTGAAACGGTTAATAAGTCAATTGGCTGCGTGTCTGTAAACAACTGAACGATGGCTTCAAAAATATATTTGTGTGCTTCTTTGTAAAAAGCATCGGGTTGCAAAATGTCTATTACCTCATCGACTCCTTTTTTGTCGATCATCATCGCGCCAAGCACAGCCTCCTCTAAGTCTAAAACTTGTGGTGGCAACTTGCCTTTTTCGAGGTTAATGATGGTCGATTTATCTATTCGGATTGGGTTTATATTTTTGACGTTTTCCATAGAGCGAATGTAGCAAAAATTAAAAAAACATTACTATTGACTTATTACAAATAATTGTTTATAACCAATCGTTTTTTGTTAATAAACCAAAAAAAATCCGAAGTGATAAGGCTTCGGATTAAATAATTTATTGTAAGATTTTACTCTTTATAATCACCCATTTTACTGTATTTGTCCATCCTCTGAGCGACTAATTCCTGTGTTGATAAGTCTTTTAATTCCTTGTATCCTTTCATGATATATTCCTCTACAGTTTTAAAGGCAGTTTCTCTGTCAAAATGGGCTCCTCCAAGAGGTTCTGGAATAATATCGTCAATCAATTCTTGTTTTTTCATATCAGACGAAGTCAGTTTTAAGGCTTCGGCTGCTTGTTCCTTATAATCCCAACTTTTCCACAGAATGGAAGAACAAGATTCTGGAGAAATTACAGAATACCAAGTGTTTTCCATCATATACACTCTATCTCCAACACCTATTCCTAATGCGCCACCAGAAGCACCTTCGCCAACTACAACAACAATAATTGGCACTTTTAGCCGAACCATTTCAAAGATATTTCTAGCAATTGCTTCGCCTTGTCCGCGTTCTTCGGCTTCAATTCCTGGGAATGCCCCCGGAGTGTCTATCAATGATAAAACAGGAATACCAAATTTCTCGGCCATTTTCATCAATCGCAAAGCTTTTCGATAGCCTTCTGGATTTGCCATTCCAAAATTTCTATATTGACGTGTTTTGGTATTATATCCTTTTTGTTGACCAATAATCATAAATGATTGTCCGCCTATTTTGCCTAAACCACCTATCATCGCTTTATCGTCCTTAAAGCCCCTATCTCCGTGAAGTTCAAGGAAAGTGTCGCCACAAAGTGCATTAATATGGTCTAAAGTATATGGTCTTCTAGGATGTCTAGACAATTGTACACGTTGCCAAGCCGTAAGGTTTTTGTATATATGTTTTTTAGTTTCTTCCAGTTTTTTGTTGATTTGTTTGCACGTATTTGTTACATCAACATCTGATTCCTGACCAATTACAAGACATTTGTCTAACTGATCTTCAAGCTCTTTTATGGGAAGCTCAAAATCTAAATATTCCATGAGATATGTATGTGTTTGTTTTTGATTTGAAATGCAAATATAAAATTTAAAATTATCAAAACTGTTTATTCAGCATCTAAATGCAATTGAATTCTTAAAAAAAATCCTTGAAAATAACTATTCTTCATCCGTGTAATAGTGTTTAATAACGCCATTTAGGATAACCGTAATCACGATTAGAATGGCTCCAATGTAAAACTCAGCACTCATTTTTTCTTTTCCTCCAATGATAAAATAGGCCAAAATAATACCATAAACTGGCTCTAAACTAGTTGTTAACATTACGGTATAAGGCGATAATTGCTGCATCACTTTTACCGAAGCCGTAAAAGCATAAGCGGTACAAATCGAGGCTAAAATTAAAATTAATACCCAATCGTTAGGACTCAACACAAAGAAATCAGCAACGAATTTATGTTCGAATAAAAAATAAATAGAGATAAAAACTACCCCCGACATAAATTCATAAAATGTAATTACTGATGATTCATGCTGATGAATTAATTTCCCATTCATAAGAGTAAACAAAACACCAATAATTATCGACGCCAAGGCGTATACTATACCTTCAAAATAATTCATTTCGGCCTGCAAAATAATGCCTAGCCCCGCAATAATGATGAGCCCAAAAAAGACTTCGTACCAAAGGATTTTTCTACCATAAAAAATAGGCTCCAATATTGAAGTAAAAAAGGCTCCCAACGAAAAAATAGACAAGGTAACGGATACATTAGAAACATGAATTGCCTTGAAAAAAAATATCCAATGAACGGCTATTAGTAGTCCAGCAAAAATCAATTTAAAAAATTCTCGAACAGGAATAACAAATGATTTCTTTTTTAGAACAATAAAGAAAAATAAAAAAACACCAGCAAAAAGCATTCGATACCAAACTAAAGCTTCGGCTGAGATTGAAATCAAGGCCCCTAATATTGCCGTGAACCCCCAAATAAAAACAATTAAATGAAGATTAAAATAGGTTCGCAATTTATCGTTTCGCATTTCGTAATAAAAAAATTGCCAAAATTCCGAAAACAAGGTTCGGAAACCAAACAGCTAATAAAGGTGGAAAACTTGATTTTTCGGCTAAGGTTCCAAATATCTTATCAAAAACACAAAAGCAAAGGCTAATGCAATGCCAATGGCCAAACTCAATCCCATTCCGCCTCTCCGTTTCATTGACGAAACTGCCACAGCAATAGTGGTAAGAATAAATGCCGAAACAGGAATGCTATATTTTTTATATAAAACCACCAAGTATACATTTATATTTGACGAGCCCCGCCCTCTTTCCTTATCGATAAATCGGTTTAATTTTCCTAAATTTAATGTTTCGGCGATATAAACCACAGGCGTTAAATCCTCAAGGTCAAAACTAAACTTAGCATCTCTTTTTTCGGCTTTTTCAATCTTATCGGCAAATTCCCCAACCGTTCTTTTAGTATAATCAAACATGGTGTAGTTTTTGGTTTTAGGATTCCATTGTATCCTACTCGCCGTGATTTTATATTCTAATTTATCTTTTAAAAATTTCTCATAACAAAAACTGTAAGCTGTTTTTGAAACCGTATTAAAACTATTAACATAGATAAATTCATTCTTACTTATTTGTCGATATACATCCGTATTATCGCCGCGCATCAGCTCTTTTCCTCCAGTTCTGAGATAAGTATAGCGAAAATTATTAAATCCCTCACTAGATTTTGGAACAACAAAAAAGCCCATCAACAAAACAAAAATCGAAATAATGGTAGCACCAATGATAAAGGGTCTCAAAAACCTCGTGAATGAAATTCCAGAACTTAATATGGCAATAATTTCGGTATTATTAGCCAATTTTGAAGTAAACCAAATGACCGATAAAAACAAAAAAATGGGAAATAACAAATTGGTAAAATAAATCGTAAAATGATAATAATATACGGCAATATCAAGAAAGGGAATTTTATTTTCGATCATAAAATTGATTTTTTCCGAAACATCAATAATAATTCCGATAGGCGCAAACAAAGCCAACATTACCACAAAAGTCGATAAGTATTTTTTTAGGATGTATTTGTCTAATATATTCATATTCTTTGTTTAAGGTTTAAAGTTTAAGGTTTAAAGTTTGCTATAAATACCAACTTTAAACCTTAAACTTTAAACTAAAAAATTACAATCTCTGGCTCATATTACGAACCATCATCTCTTTCCAAGTTCTAAAATCTCCAGCTAAGATATGCTTTCTGGCTTCACGAACCAACCACATATAAAAACCGAGATTGTGTATGGTTGCTATTTGTTTTCCAAGGTATTCGTTGGCGGCAAAAAGGTGGCGCAAATACGCTTTTGTATATTCCGTATCCACAAAAGTATGCCCCATTTCGTCTATTGGAGAAAAATCATCTTCCCACTTTTTGTTCTTTATATTAATAGTTCCAAAGGCGGTAAACAACATCCCATTTCTAGCGTTACGCGTAGGCATCACACAATCAAACATATCGATTCCCAGGGCAATATTTTCAAGAATATTTATAGGAGTTCCTACCCCCATTAAATAACGTGGTTTGTCTTCGGGAAGAATTTCGCAAACCACTTCGGTCATGGCATACATTTCCTCAGCGGGTTCCCCTACAGAAAGGCCTCCAATGGCATTTCCTTGTTGCCCAGAATTTGCAATATATTCTGCTGATTGTTGACGTAAATCTTTATAAGTACTTCCTTGAACTATCGGGAAAAAAGTTTGGTCGTAACCGTATTTTGTTGGCACTTTTTCTAAATGAGTAATGCATCGATCTAACCAGCGGTGGGTCATGTGCATCGAACGCTGCGCGTAGCGATAATCGCAAGGATAAGGTGTGCATTCGTCGAAAGCCATAATAATATCGGCACCAATGGTTCGCTGAATTTCCATCACGTTTTCGGGTGTAAAAACATGATAAGAGCCATCAATATGCGATTTAAACTTTACTCCTTCCTCCTTTATTTTTCGGTTTGCCGAAAGCGAATACACTTGGTAACCGCCAGAATCTGTCAAAATATTACGATCCCAATTCATAAATTTATGCAAGCCACCCGCTTTTTCTAAAATTTGAGTTTGCGGACGCAGGTACAAATGATACGTATTTCCTAAGATAATATCAGGATTTATTTCCTCTTTCAACTCGCGTTGATGCACTCCTTTTACCGAGGCAACTGTCCCCACGGGCATAAAAATAGGGGTTTCAATAAGGCCGTGATCAGTAGTAATACTTCCTGCTCTGGCTTTAGTATGTGGGTCTTTTTGTAATAAATCAAACTTCATAAGGTCTTTTTTCAGTGTGCAAAGATAATTTATTTAAGAATTGGAATTGATATTTAGAATTTTATTTAGAGTTCTTGTTAGAAAGGGAAAAAAGCCTCTCTTGAGGTTCATTTAAATGTTTTTGTTCACTCCTTTTATCTTGCATTTTTTAGCATTCGTAAAACATTTAACTAAAATCCATAGAAAAAGGCGAGTCTCCCCGCCTTAGATGTTTTCACAACGGAATAATCCTTATTGTGAATTGCTTCAAAATTGTATTGCAATAATACGGAAAAATATCTTACACATTTATTTTATTTGACAATCCTATTTAATTATTTTTTCGTAAGTTTCGGGCTACTTAAAATTGAATACAAATGAAAAAAATATTAGGGTTGGATTTGGGAACGACATCTATTGGCTGGGCATTTATCAAAGAAGCAGAAAATGAGAATGAAACTTCATCTATTATCAATACAGGGGTTCGTATTGTGCCACTTACTACTGATGAAGAAGCCGATTTCAAGAAAGGCAATACAATTTCTATAAACTCCGATAGAACATTAAAACGCGGAGCAAGACGTAGTTTGCAACGTTTTAAACAAAGAAGGAGTGCTTTAATAGAAATTTTTAACAAAATAAAATTCATTCCAACCCATTTTGTTTATGCAGAAACAGGTTCCGCAACGACTTTTTCATCGTATCAATTAAGAGCAAAATCGGCTTCCGAAGCTGTAACTAAAGAAGAATTGGTTCAAGTTCTATTGATGTTGAACAAAAAAGAGGTTATAAAAGCAGTCGAAAAGCGAAAACTGCCGATGAAGGCGATGCGATTGACGGGATGAAAATTGCCAAAGAAATTTTCGAAAACAATTTAACGCCTGGACAATGGATTTATAATTCGTTATCAAAAGGCGGGAAATTTATTCCTGATTTTTATCGTTCGGATTTACAGAAGGAATTAGAAAAGATTGTGAGTTTTCAGAATCAATTTCATCCAGAGCAAATGAATGATGAATTATTAGAAGGCATTCAAGGCAAAGCACGAACAGTAACTTCTCACTATTTTTCAAAAATATTGAATATTCCTCTTGCTGAAAATAAAGGAACTAGAGAAGAAACCAAATTGCAACATTACAAATGGAGAAATGAAGCTTTGACAAATGAACTCGATTTAAAAATTTTGGCATTCATTATTACAGAAATCAACAATCAAATCAATCAATCTAGTGGTTATTTAGGTGCCATTAGTGACCGAAGTAAAGAATTATATTTCAACCAAGAAACGGTTGGGCAATTTCAATACAAACAACTACAAGAAAATGCACACGCCAAACTAAAAAACCAAGTGTTTTATCGTCAGGATTATTTAGATGAATTTGAAAAAATATGGGAAACACAATCAAAATTTCATCCTGAATTAGATGAAAAACTAAAATCAGAAGTCCGAGACATTACCATTTTCTACCAAAGAAAATTGAAATCTCAAAAACATTTAGTGAGTTTTTGTGAATTTGAAAAAGGACATAAAGCCATTCCAAAATCGTCTCCTTTATTTCAAGAATTCAGGATTTGGCAGAATTTGAATAACATTATTATCAAAAATGAAACTACCAAAGAACCTTTTGTATTAAACGAAGAATTAAAAAACGTGATTGCACAAGAGTTGCTTTTTAAGGATAGTATGACCGATGCACAAATGATGGCTTTTTGTGACGTGAAAAAAGGAAACCATACTGCTAATTTCAAAAAAATTGAAGGCAACAGAACCAATACTGAAATTTTTAAGGCTTTTGAGAAAATTTTAATCTTAGAAGGTTATGACGAATTGGATTTTTCTAAATTGGATTCAATAGACATCAAACAAATTTTCAAATCGGCTTTTAAAAATTTGGAAATCAATACGGCTATTCTTGATTTTGCCCCAACTATTCAAGGCAATGATTTTGACAAACAAGCCTATTACCAATTTTGGCATTTGCTCTATTCATCAGAGGAAGACGAACCTTTGAAAAAAACCTTAATGACAAAATTTGGCTTCAAAGAAAATCACGTTCCATTTCTTTTAAGTATAAAACTGCAAGCCGATTACGGCAGTTTAAGTGCCAAAGCAATAAAAAAAGTATTGCCTCATTTGATGGACGGGCATATTTATGACAAGGCTTGTTTGATGGTGGGCTACAATCACTCATCTTCATTGACCAAAGAACAAAATAATGATAGAGTTTTAAAAGAAACTTTAGATTTACTCAAGAAAAATAGTTTACGAAATCCGGTGGTGGAGAAAATTCTCAATCAGATGATTAATGTGATAAATGCTATTATGAAAGACCCAACAATGGGAAAACCTGATGAAATTCGGGTAGAACTAGCTCGTGAGTTGAAAAACAATAACGAACAGCGTAGCGAAATGACGAAAGCCATTAACAAAAGTACAGCCGAACATGACAAAATAAGACAATTGCTCCGCACCGAATTTGGAATACCCAGAGTGACCCGAAACGACATTATAAGATACAAACTTTGGAAAGAAACAGAAGGGATTTCAATTTATACCGGAAAAACAATTGAAGCTTCAAAACTTTTTACCAAAGAATATGATATTGAACATATCATACCAAAATCGCGTTTGTTTGATGATAGTTTTGCCAATAAAACAATTTGCGAACGCCAATTAAATATTGATAAAAGTAACAAAACAGCTTATTCCTTTTTACAAGAAAAATTAACTTCTGAAGAGTTTGACCAATTCGAAAAAAGAGTAAAAAGTTTGTTCGGAAAAATTAGCCGAACAAAACAAAACAAGCTCTTAATGGCAGATAATGAAATTCCTGAAGATTTTATCGCTCGTCAATTAAGAGAAACCCAATACATTGCCAAGAAAGCCAAAGAAATTTTATTGGAAGTTTCCCGAAATGTCACAGCGACAATAGGAAGCGTAACCGATAAATTGCGTGACGATTGGGAATTGGTTGATGTAATGAAAGAACTCAACTGGGAAAAATATGAAAAATTAGGCTTGACTCATATTGAAGAAGGTAAAAACGGAGAGCGTTTGTACAAAATTAAGGATTGGACGAAACGAAACGACCATCGTCATCACGCAATGGATGCGATAACTGTTGCTTTTACTAAACCTGCATACATTCAATATTTGAATAACCTAAATACAAAAACTCAAGGCGATAAAAAAGCAAATGCTATTACAGGAATAGAAAACAAGCATTTATATCGAGATAAAAATAACAAGTTGCGTTTCAAATCTCCCATGGAAAACTTTAGAGAAGAAGCCAAAAAACAACTCGACAGCATTTTGATTTCCTATAAAGCCAAAAACAAAGTGGTTACCAAAAATAAAAATGTTACTAAAAAAGTTGGCGGAACCAATCAGAAAATTCAATTGACCCCAAGAGGGCAATTGCACAAAGAAACGGTTTATGGAAAACTACAACAATATGCAACCAAAGAGGAAAAAGTAAACGCTAGTTTTACCCAAGAATACATTCAAAAAGTTGCAAAAAAAGAATATCGAGAAGCACTTTTGAAACGACTAGAAGAAAACGATAACGACCCTAAAAAAGCTTTTACAGGGAAAAATATTTTAAGTAAAACACCAATTTACATTAGTTTAAAAGACAATATTGTAGTTCCCGAAAAAGTCAAAATAGTTTGGTTTGAAGATAATTATACAATTAGAAAAGACATCACACCCGATTTAAAAATTGACAAAGTAATTGATGTTGGTTTGAAAACTATTCTTAAAAATCGTCTAGCAGAATTTGGCAACGACCCTAAAAAAGCTTTTATCAATTTGGATGAAAACCCCATTTGGCAGAACAGAGAAAAAGGAATTGCGATAAAACGAGTAACGATTAGCGGAGTAAGCAATGCGCAAGCTTTGCACTCTAAAAAAGACCATTTTGGCAATGAAATTCTTGATGAAAAAGGAAAAACAATCCCTGTTGATTTTGTAAGTACTGGTAACAACCATCATGTGGCGATTTACAAAGATGAGAAAGGGAATTTACAAGAAGAAGTAGTTTCGTTTTACGATGCCGTTATTCTGGCAAAAGAAGGATTACCCGTTGTTAATAAAAATCACGAAAAAGGCTGGGAATTCTTGTTTTCTATGAAACAAAATGAGTTTTTTATATTTCCATCGGATAGTTTTAATCCACATGAAATCGACTTATTGAATCCGAATAATTATCATTTGATTAGTCCCAATATTTTTAGAGTTCAGAAGATTTCAACTAAAAACTATATGTTTAATCATCATTTAGAAACTAAAGCTGTTGATGGTGAAATGTTAAAATCAAAAAAGGAGTTGTCGAAAATAAGTTATCATTTTATTCAAACTCCAACAAATTTGGATAGTATTATAAAAGTCCGCATTAATCATTTGGGTCAGATTGTTCAATTAGGAGAATATTGATTTTGATTCGAAATTAATAGGGTTGGGCTTTAGACCAATAAAATTAACAATAAATACAATTGACTAAAAATCATTTCGGCTAAAGCCTTTTCAGAACAAATTATTAGAATCCCTCCAGCTAAAGCTGGAGGCAATTCAAAAATTGGAATAGATTCAAATACTACATGAATTTTAATGATATAATAGGAATTGAAGATTATGCTAAAATCAATAGGAATGGGTTTTAACCCATTCGAAAATATATAAAAGCAGGGTTTTTTAAATAATTTAGGAATTGAAAATTATGCTAAATCAATAGGAATGGTTTTAACCCATTCGGAAATATATGAAATCAGGAATTTTTAAATAATTTAGGAATTGAAAATTATACTAAAATCAATAGGAATTGGGTTTAACCCATTCGAAAATATATAAAAGCAGGGTTTTTTAAATAATTTAGGAATTGAAAATTATGCTAAAATCAATAGGAATGGTTTTAACCCATTCGGAAATATATGAAATCAGGATTTTTTAAATAATTTAGGAATTGAAAATTATACTAAAATCAATAGGAATTGGGTTTAACCCATTCGGAAATATATAAAAACACATGATTTTTTTCAACTATTTAGGAATTGAAAATTATGCTAAAATCAATAGGAATGGGTTTTAACCCATTCGGAAATATATAAAACAATCGAGATGGCTTTAGCCAAATAACACAACCTAAACACCACAATTATGCCTTACATTAAAACCTATATTCATTTTGTTTGGAGCACAAAAACAGAATTCCTTTTTTGGACAGCAAAGAATTAAGACAAAAAGTGTGGCGTCATATCAAAGAAAATGCAAAAGAAAAAGACATTTTTGTAGATTTTGTTAATGGTTATTCAGATCATTGTCATTGTTTAATTTCATTAGGTAGCAATCAAACGATTCAAAAAGTAATGCAACTCATAAAAGGAGAGTCTTCGTTTTGGATTAACAAGAACAAATTATGTTTACAAAAATTTGAATGGCAAGAGGAATATTTTGCTGTTTCCGTTTCAGAATCCATGCTCGATAAAGTTCGCAATTACATCAAAATCAAGAAGAACATCATAGTAAGATAACTTTTCAAGAAGAATATGAAACCTTTATTGCAAAATATCAATTTGAAAAAGAATAGGATTTGGCTAAAGCTGGAGGCAATTCAAAAGCTGGCAATCTAAAAATATTAGGATTTAACTAAAATTGGCTTTAACCCATTCAACAAAAAATTAAATTTGAAAGAATTTAGCCCAAAATAAGGGAGTTTAAAAAATGTTTAAATAAATTAAAAAAATGATAAAGCGAACCCTTTTCTTTGGCAATCCCGCCTATTTAAGCACGAAAAATGAGCAAATAGTAATTACTTATCCCAATAAAGAACAAGAAACTAAGACTGTGGCTATCGAAGATATTGGAGTTATTGTGTTGGAAAACCAACAATTACTATAACTAATGGATTATTAGAAAAACTAACAAATAACAATGTGGCACTAATTAATTGTGACCAACAGCACTTGCCTATTGGCTTATTAATGCCCTTGAACGGACACACCGAACAATCAGAACGATTTAAAAATCAAATTAATGCCTCCGAACCTTTGAAAAAGAATTTATGGCAACAAACCATAAGTGCCAAGATAAGAAACCAAGCGGGATTACTCAAAGAAAAAGGGATTCCGTGCCGAAAAATGGAGCTTTGGGCTAAAGAAGTCACATCAGGAGATACACTCAATCACGAGTCGAGAGCGGCGGTATATTATTGGCAAAACCTCATCACAGTAGAAAATTTCACTAGAGAACAAAAAGGAATCCCACCAAACAATTTATTAAACTATGGTTACGCCATTTTACGAGCCATTACAGCAAGAGCCATTGTAAGTTCTGGAATGTTGCCCACTCTAGGAATTTTTCATCGCAACAAGTACAACGCCTATTGCCTTGCCGATGATATTATGGAACCCTATCGCCCGTATGTAGACTTAATTGTGTGCCACATTATGGAAACAGAGGACACCTATGAGGAATTGACCATTGATATAAAAAAACAACTATTAAACATTGCCAGTATCGATGTTCTTATTGATGGAAAAAGCAGCCCATTGATGGTTGCAATGAGTCGTACCACTCATTCTTTGCATCAATGTTTTGAAGGGTCGGCAAGGAAAATTTTATATCCTATTTATGTATGACGAACATTACACCCGCTTAAACCAGTATAGAAGTTTGTGGATCTTAGTATTTTTTGACCTGCCCACGGAAACTCGAAAAGAGAGAAAAATTGCCAGTACGTTTCGAAAGAAACTATTGGACGATGGTTTTTCGATGTTTCAATTCTCGATTTACATGCGATTTTGCGCCAGTAGAGAAAATGCAGAAGTGCATACTAAACGAATAAAAAATAACCTGCCCGAACACGGCAAAATTGGAGTGATGCAGATAACCGATAAACAATTTGGGATGATGGAACTTTTTTACGGTAAAAAACCAGTAGAAACTGACAAACCTTCCCAGCAATTAGAATTATTTTAATCGTAACAGGACTAGAAAAAAACATTACTCGCCGTAATACAACAAGAAGAGACTCCTTCTTTTCGATTTCAAAGTAAGCCTATAACTTCCAACATATCAAACGATTAAATCGCGGTATGTTGGGAATTATAAGCTAAAATACAATTTTGAAAGCAATTCACAACTATTCCTGACATTTTCACTTTCTGACCATAGTTGGGAATTATAAGCTAAAATACAATTTTGAAAGCAATTCACAACGTCTAAATCAAAGTGAATACTAATTCCAAGGTTGGGAATTATAAGCTAAAATACAATTTTGAAAGCAATTCACAACGTGTCGCTTTTTATAAGGCTGGCGGTACTTGTTGGGAATTATAAGCTAAAATACAATTTTGAAAGCAATTCACAACGACGACGCTATTTGTAACGAAATAGACGTAGTTGGGAATTATAAGCTAAAATACAATTTTGAAAGCAATTCACAACCCATATCCCGTCAACTCTTTTTGTTTCTGTGTTGGGAATTATAAGCTAAAATACAATTTTGAAAGCAATTCACAACAGTAAAACAAAAAGCTTTTAAAAAAAGCAGTTGGGAATTATAAGCTAAAATACAATTTTGAAAGCAATTCACAACGGACATCTACAAAAACTACTACGCAAATAGTTGGGAATTATAAGCTAAAATACAATTTTGAAAGCAATTCACAACGAGTTGTAGCTTGTTAAAGTAGTCAAAAAGTTGGGAATTATAAGCTAAAATACAATTTTGAAAGCAATTCACAACACGAAGCGTATCAAAGAGCTACTTCGGTGTGTTGGGAATTATAAGCTAAAATACAATTTTGAAAGCAATTCACAACCAGGACTGAATAGTAAACCTTGAGGAAAGAGTTGGGAATTATAAGCTAAAATACAATTTTGAAAGCAATTCACAACACACTTGTTATTTCACTTATTCCATTTGTTGTTGGGAATTATAAGCTAAAATACAATTTTGAAAGCAATTCACAACATCATTTTCGCCACCAAAAAGACTAAAACAGTTGGGAATTATAAGCTAAAATACAATTTTGAAAGCAATTCACAACGCGAATGAAGTATTGCCAGAAACATCTCGTGTTGGGAATTATAAGCTAAAATACAATTTTGAAAGCAATTCACAACGGGTAAAAGTAAAGCATAAAGGGGTTTTAGGTTGGGAATTATAAGCTAAAATACAATTTTGAAAGCAATTCACAACGCTTCCTCCGTTTGAGCTTGGTACTTCGAAGTTGGGAATTATAAGCTAAAATACAATTTTGAAAGCAATTCACAACGTAACAGAAAATAAATTTTTAGACAAACAAGTTGGGAATTATAAGCTAAAATACAATTTTGAAAGCAATTCACAACCCTGGTAATGCCACTTCACTCATAAATGGTGTTGGGAATTATAAGCTAAAATACAATTTTGAAAGCAATTCACAACTTACTTTGCCAGTGTGTTTCAACTCTTTGTGTTGGGAATTATAAGCTAAAATACAATTTTGAAAGCAATTCACAACCTATCAGTATTTGTCTAGCATCAGTATCTAGTTGGGAATTATAAGCTAAAATACAATTTTGAAAGCAATTCACAACAACAACTAATGATGTTTACGCTACTGTTTAGTTGGGAATTATAAGCTAAAATACAATTTTGAAAGCAATTCACAACTTATTTGCTAGTTTTAAAAATAGCTTTACAGTTGGGAATTATAAGCTAAAATACAATTTTGAAAGCAATTCACAACTAGTCCTCTTATGTTTAAATAGCTAAATATGTTGGGAATTATAAGCTAAAATACAATTTTGAAAGCAATTCACAACTGCTCCTGTAAGTTCATAAACGCCATCAGTGTTGGGAATTATAAGCTAAAATACAATTTTGAAAGCAATTCACAACGGATTGATTCCTAATTTCGAGGAAATGTCGTTGGGAATTATAAGCTAAAATACAATTTTGAAAGCAATTCACAACTTTCGGTTCCGGGAGATAAATTCCCAATTCGTTGGGAATTATAAGCTAAAATACAATTTTGAAAGCAATTCACAACAGCATTTGCTTTATGGCGTTTTAGAAAATGTTGGGAATTATAAGCTAAAATACAATTTTGAAAGCAATTCACAACTATACTTTATTACTTAGATTTAGCGTATCTGTTGGGAATTATAAGCTAAAATACAATTTTGAAAGCAATTCACAACAAGACGTCTAATTGTATTTTATAACTTCCAGTTGGGAATTATAAGCTAAAATACAATTTTGAAAGCAATTCACAACATGGCGATGTAATCACTTGCATACCGTTCAGTTGGGAATTATAAGCTAAAATACAATTTTGAAAGCAATTCACAACTATGTATTTCATTGATTTATTTGTTTCAGGGTTGGGAATTATAAGCTAAAATACAATTTTGAAAGCAATTCACAACCCAGCCGTTCGCCTTGGGCGTTTCATTCGAGTTGGGAATTATAAGCTAAAATACAATTTTGAAAGCAATTCACAACTGATAACACTTTCAAAGTTTAAGAGCGCAAGTTGGGAATTATAAGCTAAAATACAATTTTGAAAGCAATTCACAACTTGACGGTGCAAAGAAAATAAAAGCATTAGTTGGGAATTATAAGCTAAAATACAATTTTGAAAGCAATTCACAACCGTATACTCTGAAGTCTGTGATTGAATTCTGTTGGGAATTATAAGCTAAAATACAATTTTGAAAGCAATTCACAACTATTTTGTAACTTCCAAACAATGGTCCTAGTTGGGAATTATAAGCTAAAATACAATTTTGAAAGCAATTCACAACTTTGTTTTTTTCTCTATAAAATTCAAGTGTGTTGGGAATTATAAGCTAAATATAATCGGCAAAACCAAATATACACTTTTTTACCCCTATGAATTCCCCTTTTTAATCGAAAATCTTGTTGTTTTTTCACACAAATTTAAACCTCATTTAAAGCAATTTAAATGAGGTTTTTCATTGCCTTATTTTAAGTAACATTTAGATTAAACTTAGAGTCATTCCCTTCAAGCAATGCTTTCGTGTTTTCTATATTATTCTCATACACGTGTACATTGCCTAAGAATAAAGTAATACTTTTCAATGGCAAATCAATTTGTTTACTTATCAAGTACAAGTGATAAATATCCGCTGGTAAGCCTAGATTAGCATCAGAGCTACGCTGGTAAGCCGTAACAGCAAGTTTACCGTTCTCAATCTGAAATTGGATAAGACTTAGACATGGCTGTTGATTACTCTCAGTATTGTTAGAACCTAGAAATAACACATAATTCTTAGAGGTGCGTTTCTCTTTGTTGATTTTCTCTAAAAGCTTTGGCAGTTGCTCAAAGTATGTTGGATAGCTGTTTACTAGTATTGGCCCACAATAATCCCACCAAGTAACACCGATGTCTCTATACGCTTCTGTTGAACGTTCTCCTGCCATGAACAAACCTAATTCATCTCTTAACTTCTTTTTGGCCACAGCGTGACTTTCAAATAAAACTAATAAATCCAAGGGTTTTAATTCTAATGCTTGGTTTAGAAGATAAGTAATTGAACCCTTTTTATTGGTTTGATTTCTACCTTTTTCAAGGATTTTGCTAAGGATTTGATGATATTTATTCATTTTTGTAAAGCATTATGTCCGTATAACTGGCGTTGTAATTTACAGTTGCATTCATTGTGGCCGTTGTAGAACCCGCAAAAGGATTGGACATTGGTGTCTTTGTTTCTATCCACTCACAAAGTTCTATGATAGAAGACTTATTTGATGTAAAATAAAAATACTTCGTACCGTCAAGAACCTGTAGCACATCTAAATAATCCTTTAACTTCCAATAACTTTTATAAGTCCCTGCATCCGTTGACAAATACGGTGGGTCAACTAGAAAAACCACATTCGGCAAATCCTTGTATTCCGCAAACAATTCTTTATAGCACTGGCTCACAACTTCCAAACCGTCCAAGTATCCAGTAGCGTCATAAGCCGATTGACGGATGCAGTTGTAAAGTGTTTCCTTTTCCAATTGCTCAAATGAAAGCGCGTATTTCATTGAGAATAATACCGAACTTGAAAGGGTAATATAATCAACGTAGCCGTTATTATCTTCCAATCGGATTCGTTCCATTACCTGGTCCCGAATAACACCTAGTATTCGTTTGTCTTTTGGATAATCCTTTAAAATTGTTCTTAAATCACCGATAAGTAGATTAGTCTTATCAATGTTTTCAAGTCTTAGTCTGTAATTATCAAAATCATTATAGACTACTTTTGCATCAGGGTAAATTGATTTGACCGTATGGCTTAACAAACCGCTGCCACCAAATAAATCTACATAAGTAGCTGTAGGTGAATACCCTTTTAAAGCAGGTTTTAAACTGTTTTAAAAACTTCCTTTTTTGTCCCATAAACGGCAAAGGAGCCGTTGTGAAAATTTTCTTTTTTAATTCCATTCGTTTTTTGATTAATGATTGATAATTGTATATTTGTACTTCTCACAGTATTTTTAAAAATAGCAAAGCCACAACAGAAGACTTATGTCCTCCGATGTGGCTTTGCGGCTAAATTAAATACTGTGAGAGGTTTTTAATTTCGGAGGACTATTTTTACTTCCCGTCCTCCTTAGGAATTATTAATTATCCCAAACTCTTTTTCCAAAACATCGAACCGCCCAAAAGCGCAAATAATTATCTATGTTTTTGAATGACCATTTTAGGGTTCCATTGACTGCCCTTTCCCATTTGAGCATTTCATGATCTGCGAATCGTTGGCTTACAATTTTATTTACGTACAAATAGTCGTGAATCAAAAAGGCTATTTCAGCATCAGAATCGGGTTTTATAATTCCTTGCAAAAATGACGGCACACTTGCTAAATCCCACTTAAAACCATTTGAAATGGTATGTGTTTCGCCGTTTGAAAGTTCAATACTCACATTTTTTAACAAACGGTATTCATTCTTTCTATTTGAACCATAGACACGGCTTTTTTCAATTGGATTTTCGCCGCTAATTAAAATTTCCTTAATGTTTAATAATGTTATTGTTTGCATATTTTTTTTTAAAAATTAAACCTTCCGTCTTTGTCCTCTTCTGCGATGTATGCCGATATGATTGCTTTCATAGGCATATTCATATCAAGCATTAGCATTTTGATGTAATCAAAGGCAGGCATGGTAACAAACCTTTCGAATTCGTTGATGATAATCCCGTTTTCGTCCTTTTGTTCCTTAAAATCGGGGTTTGGAATGGGAGCGAAATTTTCATCTCGACATCTCATTAGTTGGGAATTATCGATATACCAATCGGGTACTTGAGGGTTAAACAAATGACTTACATCTTGACCGTCTTTGCTATATGAAATACGATAGTAGAGATTGAAAGTAGCTGAATCAGAATTCATATTGATCCCTACGATATTGACAGATCGGTTACTTCCGTGAAGTTTTTACAGTTTGAAATTGGCTGTGTGATTAACATATTTATAAAGATTGAGATAATGGCACAAAGAAGTTAACAGCTTGTGCCTGATTAAATATTATATTATTGGTATCTGTATTATTATTGACTAGCAGCATTCGACAATCAGCCTTATCCCAACTATAAAAATTAGCAGTTGTGTAAACATAGGTTCCATTTATAAGAAGAACATAAGAAATTAGATAGCCATAAGCCCCTAAATCACTTCTTTTGGTCAATATTATTTTTATGGATATTGCTGGAAAAGCTACAGTATCCCAAGCATAATTATAAGTACTTTGTACAGCGGGGACGCCTCCTGAATCAGCAGTTTTCCAAAACTCAATTCGAAAAATATAATCAGCCGTGGCAGGTGCACCTGATCTGAAAATAACAAAGGAACTTTCAATAATATCCCCATTATTCATTCCTGTACTTGAATTTAGGCTTGAAGGATAAATTTTGCCAGATCCTCCAACAGTTCCTGCTGGAATAATATCTCCCATATTGCTATTATATTAAGAAAAAAATTACTTCCAGCACCTGGATCAACATTCTTACTGAATCTAGTTGCTACTATTTGACTTCTTATACCATTATGAGTTTCCCACAAAATACCGTTTGAATCCCGCTCTATTGCTCCGTTTTGTGGAGTGGTTGTCAATACACCGTTTGGTAGTATTAAAGGAGGTGTTGTAGCTGTACCAGTAGGCAATGTTACCTTGTGGACAATTTGTACTCCACTACTGTCTATTAATATTGAATCGCTACCTAACCCTTCAACACCTAAATAAAGCCGCTTTCCCGTAAGTGCTCTAATATAAAATCGAAGTGAATCCGAGGTAAAATATCCTGAAAACCCAAAATTTAATGACCCATCAAAACGCCAGTTTCCACTAATCATTTGGGATTGTGTTTTTATCCAAGCCCACCAATTAAACAACTTTGAGCGACTGACAACTTTATTATCTTCTGGAGCTGCAGCTGTTATTTGCGTTTCCCCATCCGTGGCAATAGTCCCTGTTAGTTTGGTGTTTTGTAAAACCTTACCCATTTCCGCGGTCAAAGCCTTTGTAACCCCACCCGTGGTAAGGTCATTTACCAATATGGTAGCTAAATATGATTCGACATTTTCTATAGCATCCACTATCTCCTGAATAGTATCAAGATTAATATTGTCAGAAGCTAAAAGCGTATTAATACCGTCTATCTGGTTTTGTATTGGTAGAATTAATCCTTCAGCATAGGCTTTCCCAAACTCCAACATGTAATACCATTGATTTTTATAAAATAGTCCAAAAACACTCGAAACATTTTTTTTATTCACATTGGACTAAAATATAAAAATCGTATATTTGGCTTAAGAAAGAAAATATATGTCGTCACCAAAAATATTTACAATAAAGGAGAGCTTGTCGGAGCTCAAAAAATTCAAAAAAAGAGCAACCCCATGATTGCAAAGAGAGTACATGCTTTACTTGTTTTTAAAGAAAATGAACTGAATGGAATTTCTAAAAGAGAGGTTGCTCAAGCCATAGGGGTTAATCATAATAGTATTCAGTCGTGGCGCGACCTCTATATTAATGGAGGGATTGAACTACTGACAAGACATTCTAAAAAAGGATACAAGCCCAGTGTTATAACTTTGGAAGAAGAGCAAGCTTTAAGAGAACAGATGTTTAATCCTGAAAACGGGTTTGTTGGATACGTCGAACTGTTAGCTTGGTTTGATGAAAAGTTTGGGAAACAAACTAATTACAGCACTTTCAAAGGGTACGTTTATAGAAAATTCAAGGCAAAAATAAAGACCGCAAGAAAAATTCATGTTAAGAAAGACCAAATTAAGGTTGAGGATTTTAAAAAAATTTCAGTAAAGAATGTGAAAACATCTACAACGAAAAAGGATGGGGATTTAAAACAATAAACTTGTATTGTCAAGATGAAAGTCGGTTCGGGATGTTTACTAGAAACGGAAAAGCCTTAACGGCAAAAGGAATTAAGCCGATATGTGTCTTTCAACAAGTATTCAAAGCCACATGGTTATTTGGTGCTTATTCACCATTTACAGGAGATCATTTTGAATTGGAATTACCCCATTGCAATTCAAATAATTTTCAACTATTCCTAAATGAATTTTCAAAAGAGAGACCTGATGAATTTAAAATAATAATCTTAGATAATGGTGCATTTCACAAATCAAAGACCCTTACCATTCCAAATAACATAGCGTTACTTTTTATCCCACCATATTCACCAGAACTCAATCCCTCAGAAAAAATATGGTGGCGAATGAAAAGGGCTTTTACTGGAAAACTGCACAAATCACTAGAAGAGGTAAGTTCTTTCATAGAGAATGAGGTGAAAAAACTAACTAATGAAATTGTCAAGAAAACCTGTGAATTTGAATATATCGTTTCATCTCCTTTTTGGACTAAACTGTATTAGTCAATGGTATAAACATCTGAATCGTAGACAGCCTTCGCATTTGGATACAATGTTTCGTTAGTTTCATTCCCGATTATTGTTGAAATTTTATTGATTTTGTCTTCCTTAGTCCCAAATGAAGCGTTCAAACTCTCTAATGTGTTCTTGTCCTCAGTGGTATAATCTTCTGTCGAAAGCTGTTTCCCTGGAACCTTATCCACTTTTTCATCAAACAAAGCGGCATGTGCATTTTCATCGTTTAAATGTTCCTGCATGGCAGTGACATCCAGTTTTTCATCGAACTCATTAGAATGCGCATTGCTATCAGTCAAATGATTATCTAACACTGCTTTGTCAGCTTTGGATTGTAATAATTCGTCGATTCCTTCAATATCTACTACAGGTATTTTGTCATCTTTATGTCTAAAGCTATCGAGCCAATCCCAAAATTGTTGTTGGGTTGGCTTTAAGTACATTCTAAAAATTAATAATACATTTTGTTCCAAACCCATTCAAAACATCATTTAGGTTCAATTTTAAATTTTCAAATGAAGTATAAGCCTCAAATTTTAACCATTTATATTTAACAAATCTCCACAAGATTTCAATTAAGTTCAATTCTGGCGAGTAAGGTGGAATAAAATAAATAAGTAAATCTAACTCTTCCCATTCTTTGATTTTTTCTTTGAATTTCTTACTGGTATGAAGCGAAGAGTTATCCAAAACCACAACTGTTTTTTTAGTTATATTCTCAACAAATTTGTCAAAAAAGACAATCATCTTTTCAGAATTTATTGTTGTTTCAAAAATATCAAAAACCAAATTACCCAATGTATTCATTAAACCAAAAACACTTACGCTTTTCCCCCGAATTGCAGGCAATAAAATAGGTTCTCCTTCAGCTTGCCAAGCATACGGAACATTCGGCACTAAACTAAAATGACTTGCGTCACCGTAATATAAGTCAATGTATTGTTCCTGATTTAATTGTGACAATTTATCCAATTCCTTTTTTGAATTTAGAAAAGCGCTCTCACAACGTTTTTTTTTTCAAAGATTTACGGCATCTTATCCATTTATATTTTAGTCTCTTTTAAAAAATTTATGAGTGTTTGTTTTGTTATTTTTATTTGATGCTCTCGCTCTAAAATATCCAAAACCACATTCAAATTTCTACTGTTTTCCTTTACTAGTTCAGGTATTAGGTCAGCTACTTTTTTTAGTTTTAATTTTGCGCCACGACCTTTTTTAACGCCTAATGTTTCCTGTTTGTCTTTTAATGTTTTAGCCATTTCCCAAGCATTAAAAAACAATGTTACTCGTAATCTTCCAACCTTCATAATTCTAGAAATTTCCATTATGGATTTTTTGTCAACAGAAAGTTTTAGAAACATACAGCGCTCCCTGACTACCGAATTAGGGGAGTTTCTATACAAATAATCCACTACTTTTTTTTCCTCCTCTAATAATTCTACATATCTCATTTATGTCGTATTTAAAATATAAATATACGAAAAATATGTCAAAAATAAAAATGTATTACTAATTATTTTCAAGTACTTAAACCAGTTTTAAACCATTGTTTAATTGTATTTATTGCTTGTTTTGCCATGGTTTAATTCTTTTTAACAATTATATAGTCAAATGCTATATTTTGAACATTTCCAGCCACTTCTCTTAAATATAGTTCGAATGCAAAAGTATTGACTGGCTTTGCCGTCCATATCACATCATTATCATTATCCCAATTGATCCCTTTAGAACGAATTGAACCTAATACCATATAATTGGATGTGTTTATTTGAGTGAAATAGACGGTTTTTATGACGTCCGTACCGTTACTATCTCCAATGTCAAAGGATCCTCTGGCTAGAATATCAGATACCGCAATGGCAGGCTTGTTATGAATATATGCATCAGAATATATGTCGGTAACATTCCAGTTACTTGCGACATTTACTTCAGCTCCTCTTTCAATAGTACCTAGTTTCTCTTCTATTGTTTCAATTCTTCTTATGAGTGCATCAACTACAGAATTTTCCGCTTTAGAATTTACTTTGGCATCCACTCTAGCTATTTCGGTGTAAACAGCCTCTATTTGGGTTTTATCTGCTTTCAATGCTAAAGCTTCAGGAATTAGCGTTGTTGGAAAAGCTCTTTTAAAACTTGCCCAAGGATAACTCACCGTAGCAACTCCAAAAGTGGCATAACGGGTATAATACACCTCATTAATACGGCTCACATAAAAAGTTGGGGAGAAGTTCTAAATTTGTCTAAAAAAACAAATGGATTTTTCAATTTTTTCTTCCTTTTTACCAGAAGGGCTATTGATACATTTTGATATTGTCGATTTCAAAGAGTTAGGAGATTTACATACAAAGAAAGACTGTTTATTCATTTATTTAGATGAGAAAAACATACTGCCAAATAATTATGATTTGAATGAATTTGAGTCAAAAGGATTCTACGAACGAACTTTAATTCAAGACTTTCCAATTAGAGGAAAGGCGGTTTATTTAGGCATTAGAAGGCGTCGATGGCGAAATAAATTTGATAAATCAATAGAAGTTAAAAGTGATTATACTTTTATAGCAGAAGGTTCAAAATTGACCGTTGAACTTTCTGATTTTTTAAAAGATACAGGTCGAGACCCGAGAAGATACGATAAGTAATATCGCCAGTTATTACGGAGTCAAAGCCAATTTATTGCAACGCCATTACAAGAAAAAAGTTAGTGGATTTAAGGATTGGGATCAGTTCAATCACTCCGAAGATTATTTGATTTATCCTCAGAATATAGGTGAAAATCTAGGAATTGATGAGTTAAGTTTGTCAAAAGGAGAACTCTATACCTTTGTAACCAATAAAAACGGTAGAGGCAAGAAAAAAACATTAGTAGCAGTTATAAAAGGCACTAAAAGTCAAGATATTATTGATGTTTTAAACAAAATTCCGTTAGAAAAAAGGAAGTTGGTAAAGGAAATTACCCTTGATATGGCTAATAATATGCAATTGGCTTCAAGAATATGTTTTCCAGAAAGCAATTTGGTTACCGATCGTTTTCACGTAGTAAAGCTGGTAATGGAAGCCTTGCAACATCAAAGAATTAAGTTACGATGGGAAGCAATTGAAAAAGAAAATCAAGCCATTAAAATAGCCAAAGAACAAGGAATTAAATATGTTCCTATCGTTTTTGAAAATGAGGACACTCCAAAACAATTATTAGCTAGAAGCCGTTATATTATTGCTAAAAAAACAAATGAATGGACTCCTAATCAGAAGGTAAGAGCCGAATTGTTATTCAAAATTTATCCACACTTACATCAAGCATATAAACACACTCTCGAGTTCAGGAACATCTATGAACAAACCTCAAAAGAATTAGCCAAAGAACAATTTTTAAAACTGGATTGAAAAAACAAAATTATTAAAATTAAATGATTTTAATACCGCAGCAAACAGCTTAAAATATCATTTAGAAACCATTTTAAACTTCTTCATCAAACGACATACAAATGCAAACGCAGAATCATTTAATTCTAAAATAAAACTCTTTAGAGCAAATCTAAGAGGTGTAGTTGATGTGAAATTCTTTCTATTCAGAATGGAAAAACTTTTTGCTTAATCCCCAAAAAATTACGTGAGCCATTTAAAGCCATTTTAAAATGATTTTCAAACAGTTTTTCGTCCTGAGTCTTACCGTGTTTTTTGTAATTGTCGATAAGCGTTTGCTTATCGCCGAACATCTCACGATAAAAATTAGGTTTATGGTTCGGGATAAAGTCAAAATCATAATAGAACTGTCCGTTCTGTTTTGTCCATCGCCATGATTTTCCAGTAATTGGAAGGTATTTGGCTTTGTGGTACGTAGCAGGGACGGAGGATTTGTATCTTTTTCTACTAGTTGTTCTTAATGTTTCTTCTGAAATTCCACAGACTTCAACGACCAATCGTTCGGAGATCCACACTTCTGTTTTGGTCTCGTTACGTATGATGATGTCGTTGTGTTTAAAATTCATTGTATTTTTTACTACTTGTTGTTGAAATGTAGATTTTTTAGTTCCCGCCGTGGTGTCGGAACCACGCTTAGCCGTGGCGGGATTTTCACTATATTTGAAGTCTCAATTAAAAATAATAGTGATATGAATGAAAAAATTATTACCGAACAGATTGTATTAACTTATGGCGATTCTGATCATTATACCTTTCCTGAAATTCAAAAACATCTTAACGAAGGGTATTTAATAAAGCAGATTTTTTACGGAACAAACCCTCATTTAAGAGCTAGTATTGTTCTTACGGTACATCTTGTAAAAAATATTAATTAACATTTAGGAGGGTTTTTTCTGCGAAGCATCTTGTTTGGGGATAGTGATATGTAATTTTCTTTATCATTACCCCAAATAATCTCCAAGTCTTTTCTGTTTTAACAATTATTCTAACTGATGATTCGTCTATATGGTGTTTAATCTCTATATGTATCATAATTTATCTTTAATTTTATTCTTCTTGAGCATTTTTAATCACACGTAACATTGCCTCATTAAACCATCTCTCAATCTCTTCTTTAGTCATTTTTTCAATACAAATAAGGTCTCCTTTATGTAAGGAATCAATTTTGATGATGACAATTGGCTGTCTTTTGGTTTGAAGTAATCGAATGATTCGCAACAATAATTTGTGTGTTCTTTTCATTTTAAGTGGATTTTAAAGTTGTTTTAAATTTCCCTTTGCAGTTAGGGAACTTGGTTGATCATTTGCAATATTTTAGCTTGTTCGATATTCAATTTCTTTGCGAGATCCTTATATTCTGCCCGAATGTCATCGGAAGCTTGCTATGAGCCTCGTTACTTACACATCTACGGATATAACTATCTGCATACCCATATTTTTGTGATAATGCTTTTACAACTGTAGTGTTATACTTGTTGTACTTTTTTTCTCTACTTTTGCACATTGTCTTGATTGTTTCGTTTATTAAGACAAATATAGATAATAATCTATTTACAACAACATAATTATCTATGCGAATCAAGGGTTAAAATATTAGTCCAATAAAAGCGGCAGCAATTTTTCCAAATAGATGAACCAGTAACCCCTTGCTAGACCTAACTTTACTTGCTTTTTGAATATCAGTTTTAACAATCAACCAATTAAAAAGAGATTCTATGGGCTGTCTAACTCTTGATACTGCTTTGGAAAATAAATCATCGGCTGCTTTATCCCAGTTTTTTATTTGTTGACATTGTCCTTTGATTGCTTTAACTGGTGTAATCATAATTGAATTTTTCTCTTGTTCTAATTCAGAAAAAAAATCCTCGTTAATGTATATTTTATCTCCAAAGAATTTTCTGTTTGTTTTTTCTGACCACGCTTCTTTGAAAACCGTTAAATCATTGACAGATGCAGGTGTTATTTGAATTTCTTCAGGAAAAGGAATTTTATTTTCTCGTCTAAAAGCTAATGCATGAAGCTTCACTCCATAATAATACATGCTTTTGTAGAACAATACCCTTTATCGGTCAAGTCTTTTGCTACCTTTCCATTTCGTTTACCAGAGCAAGTGATTATTGGCATCGAATCCAGTAAACTTTGATCAGTTAAGCAATCCCAAGGTAAAAAGTCTTCAAATAATGAAGCTGAAAAACGTCGAAAAGCTTCTGATAATTGATTAAGACGATTAGAAAAACCAGCATATGAGCCAAGTCTTGGAAACCAATCATGTAAATAATCACAAGCATATTTATGAATTTGTTTGATGCTAAAACGTTGTTCTTCTTGAACTGTGAATAGGTATATGGTCATAATTTCTTGATCTGTTAAATCTTGTTTATGGTTGTTGCTGAAACGTTCGCAAGTGTATTTTAAATCTTTTTCAATCTGTCACAGATTATGGAATATATTTTTACTAATTTTAGGGCTTTAAGCTGATTAATCATATATTTAAACGTGCGTTAGATACACTATAAATATACTGATTATCAGCTTATTATTCTAATTTTTACAAAGAAATTTCTTTCTTTTTTAATGTTTTTTCAACCCTTGATTCGCATTATCTACAAAATTATGACTACAAAAGAAAAAATAATGCAATTTCTTGATTTCAAACAGATTAACAAGAGAGATTTTTATCGACAAACTGGTTTGTCCAATGGGTTCCTTGACTCAGGCAAGCATATTGGTAGTGATAATTTGAAGATAATTATCGACACATTTCCTGAAATTAATCTTGAATGGTTAGTAATGGATTTAGGAGAAATGATTTTGAATAATTTGGGTAGTAAAAATGACCACAAAAATGACCACATCTCAGAACCAAAACCAAACATACAAAAAACGGAGGATATGAATTTGGGCGAAAGCCACGGTATGACCGGGATAGATGGCAAAAAAAAGGGTGACAAAACAACCACAAACCATCAGAGTATCCCGCTTATCCCGATAGATGCTATGGCAGGTTATGGTAATGGAGAAATTCCGGTATGCAAAAACGATCTAATAGACAGCTACGTGGTACCTGAGTTTGAAGAAAAGGGAGTTAAATATATTATTAGGGTAAGTGGCAGTAGTATGTATCCAAAGTATGGTAATGGAGACTTACTGGGCTGTAAACCAATAAAGGACCTCTCGTTTTTTCAATGGGGAAAACCCTATGTCTTGGACACAGATCAAGGAGCAATGGTTAAACGTTTATATCCCGTTCCTGATAATGACGAAGTGTTAGAATGTCGCTCAGACAACGAGAGATATCCGCCTTTTCCAATAAGAAAGGAATCTATTTACCGAATTGCCATAGTGGTTGGCGTAATCCGGTTAGAGTAAATAATAACGACGTTATTAAGAGCAATCACGTGTTTTACACGATAATAAATTAATAAAAGATTCTGAAATTCATAGAGTAATGAATCCTACTGTTACAAGAATGTTCATTATACTTTAAGAAAATGAACATCAACTAACGCTAAATTGTTGTTTCTTCGGGTTGAGGCTTGTATATTTGGTTCTGCCCTTTATATAAAATACAATTTTGAAAGCAATTCACAACTAGTTTATTCATGTGTAGTAGTCCATTGTAGTTGGGAATTATAAGCTAAAATACAATTTGAAAGCAATTCACAACTTTGTCTAACATTTTATACGATTCGTTGCTGTTGGGAATTATAAGCTAAAATACAATTTTGAAAGCAATTCACAACAATTAAATAAATACAATTAATTATTTGGATGTTGGGAATTATAAGCTAAAATACAATTTTGAAAGCAATTCACAACAAATGAATTGATTTTTTTAAAGGTCAATTGGTTGGGAATTATAAGCTAAAATACAATTTTGAAAGCAATTCACAACTTAACGACCAAATTCATTTTTCCTGTCATTTTCATATTTTTTTCTTTCAATTACCCCTTGTCCCAAGTGATTTTTTTTATACTAGACTAAATATTTTTGATTGCCCGTTTTTAGTCATAACCCTGTAATGCTTGCTATTACTAGTCTATCAAATAATTTTTCCTCAAAATACCGTCTATTAAGCTTGTAAACGAACTCGTTTAGGTATAATTGGAGATATTTTCCTTTAATTTTGTGGAAATTTCCTAAGAAATTCCTTTTAGCATTACTAATTGCAATATGTACCCATCTTAAAGTTTCTGTTGTTGTTTCTTTATTCGATTTTTCTGTAATATGTATCTCTACATAATCTGCAATATCTATATATGATGTGCTTTTGTCTGTAAATAGAATACTTTTTTCAGAAATAGATTCCTGGATTGTTTGATTTATCTGTTCCGATGTATGATCTGTCAAGACCTTTGCTTTAAAATATCTGCAATGATTTGATTTTCCCCCAGTTTCAATATCTTCTAAAATTGTTGACTCTGCCATAATTGCAACGTTGGATTTTCCAACAGCACCACGCCCACGAATTCCTTTTTCTTGTTCAATTTCAGAAGATTCAATTGTAAAATATCCTTCGTCAAATTCAATCATTCCTTCCAGAGTATAACGCGCATCCCTATTACCCATTGCTTTTCGCAACTTATGAACCATAGACCAAACCGGTTCGTAACGTTTCAAACCCAGCTGCTTTTGAATTTCTTTACTTGAGAATCCTTTTTTTGTTGCCGTTAAAAGGAACATCGTTTTGTACCAAATCAAAAATGATAAATTAGAACTTGCATTATCGTTCCGCTACGTAACGAAATTCTGCTCCTACATTTTTTACATTCATAACTCCATCTGCTTTTTATCCAAAAATGTTCTTTGCTTCCGCATTTACATTGAACTCCGATTTTATCTCTTTCTTCTTTAAAATGAAGTCTACAAGACTCTTCACTCCCAAAATTTGCCGTAAAATTGAATAGATTCATCGCTATTTTTTTATCAAATATAAGGCTTTTATTCAATTATGTGTAATTACGGACAATCAAAAAATATTTTTATTGTTATCCAATAAAAACAAATAAATACATAAAAAAAGTTTATTTTTGCAGCCAATTTAAAAAAAAAGAAAAATGGCTACAAATAGAACTTTTACAATGATTAAACCCGATGGTGTAGAAAACGGACACATTGGAAATATATTAGCAATGATTACCAATGCTGGTTTTAAAATCGTCTCATTAAAATTAACACAACTAACCGTTGCCGATGCACGCGCCTTTTATGCTGTTCATGCAGCAAGACCTTTTTATGGCGAATTAGTAGAGTTTATGACTCGTGGGCCAATAGTTGCTGCAATTTTAGAAAAAGAAAATGCCGTTGAGGACTTCAGAACTTTGATTGGATCTACCAATCCTGCCGAAGCTGCCGAAGGAACTATCCGCAAAGCTTATGCAACTTCTATAGGCGAAAACGCAGTTCACGGCTCAGACAGCGACGAAAACGCAGCTATCGAAAGTGCATTCCATTTTGCTGGAAGAGAACAATTCTAACAATCTGTTTGCAGACTTTAGTTGTCGAAAGACAGAATCATAAAAACACAAAATCCCGTTTCAGTTTGAAACGGGATTTTGTGTTTTATAAAATTAACTCTCTAAAATCATTATCTTAAAACAACATCCTTAATCACATCGCGACGCAATTCTTCATTAATCATGTTCACTATTTTTGATTTTCCATGGCTCAATTCTTCACGCAAAACAGCAGAAGAAAGTTCAATATATAAAGTGGTTCCTTTTAAAACCACGTTTTTTGTATAATAATTAACTCCGTTTCCCATACTGTTTTTCCAAGCTTCCTTTACGTCAATCTGATCCATTCCGGGTTGCAATTTGTTGACTTGGATAATTTGTTTTAAAATATCCCCAACGGTACTTTGATTATTTAGTCTTTTTGCCATGATCCAGAATATTTATTAGTGCTGTTTTCTTGTAATGATATTCTTTTTTTTCAGCATTTCTCAAAACTAATTTGTCTTTAGAAATAACTATCAATTCCTCGCTCCATTTTGCATAAGAAGTGGCATAATCCACGAAAACTTTCTCGTTCTCGAAACGCACTTTTACATTTTCATACGTGTCATTCACCATAAAAGTGCCGTCTAATTGTGGCATTACTTTCTTCCTGAAACCTACATTGTTTTTGTCAATTTGAAAATAATCATAACTCTGGTTTATTGCATACCCTTTGTCTTTTCCTTGATCAAAAACAACTTTTTCAATTTCCCAATACCCTCCAATTTGGCTTATATCAGAAGGTTTTATCTTTTGCTGACAAGAGATAAAAAGAAAGAACAAAGATAAAATTCTAAAGGCATTTTTCATTCGACTATCTGTTTTTTAATCTTTTGACAAATCCTAAAATAAAAAAAGACACTCCCATAAATAGTAATACAAAGTATACAGAATTATTTTTTCCCCGAAGAAGGTTCGCTAAAACAAACGAAATAATACTCACAAAATAGAAATAAATTGGGCTGATATTTTTAAAAGATGGAAAAACTCATAAATATATACTATAACTAAAACACTCTTTATTAAACTTTTAAAATTTTTAACCGGTCCTACTTAAAAAAACTATCTACAAATTCATATTTATTAAAAACCTGTAAATCTTCGATTCCTTCGCCTACACCAATGTATTTTACGGGAATTTGAAATTGGTCTGAAATGCCTATAACCACACCGCCTTTTGCCGTTCCGTCGAGTTTAGTAACCGCAAGCGATGTCACTTCGGTAGCGACCGTAAATTGTTTAGCTTGTTCGAAAGCATTTTGTCCAGTTGAACCATCAAGTACCAATAACACATCATGAGGCGCATTGGCAACGACTTTTTGCATTACTCTTTTTACCTTTGTCAACTCATTCATCAGGTTAATTTTATTATGCAAACGACCCGCAGTATCAATAATGACAATATCGGCATTTTGCGCTACGGCACTTTGTAGGCTGTCAAATGCCACCGAAGCAGGATCGCTACCCATATTTTGCCTTACAATAGGAACACCTACTCTATCGGCCCAAATTTGCAATTGATCAATTGCGGCGGCTCTAAAAGTATCTGCCGCTCCCAAAACTACTTTATACCCTTGTTTTTTAAATTGATACGCCAGTTTACCAATGGTAGTAGTTTTTCCAACACCATTGACACCAACGACCATCAAAACATAAGGTTTCGTATGGATTGGAATTACAAATTCAGTAGCTTCGCCAGAATCAATTTCCGAAAGCAAACCAGCAATCTCTTCTCTAAGGATTTGATTCAGCTCATCTGTTCCTAAAAATTTATCTTCAGACACTCGCTTTTCTATTCTGCTTATAATTTTTAAAGTTGTATTGACACCAACATCCGAAGAAACAAGAATTTCTTCTAAGTCGTCTAATACTTCGTCGTCTACTTTTGATTTTCCCGCAACGATTTTGGTCAACTTTGAAAAGAAAGTAACTTTCGATTTTTCAAGCCCTTTGTCTAAGCTTTGCTTTTTCTCTGAAGAAAATATTTTTTTAAAAAACTCATTTTGTAAATAGTATTAAGAAAAAAAATAGTCAAAAAACTAATGCCATTTTCTAACTGTAAATATAAAAAATAAAAAAGCTACTTCCGAATGAAAGTAGCTTTCTATAAATGCTTTTGCGAATTATTTCTTTTTCAAGAATTCATCAACTGCCTCAGGAGTCATAATAGATTCTACGAATGTATATGCACCTGTTTTTGGAGATTTACCATTTTAATGGCTTTTGATAATCTCTTAGAAGATGTTTGTAACGATGCTACGGTTTTCTTTGCCATGATTTAAATGTGTATTTAAATTGATACTAAAGTAAAATTTTCAAGAATATATTTTGAAACTTTTACAGAAAGTAAAAATCTCTAATTATTTAATTTCTTTGTGAATTGTTACTTTTTTCAAGATAGGATTAAATTTTTTAATCTCTAATCTATCTGGAGTATTTTTTTTATTCTTTGTTGTTATGTATCTTGAAGTTCCTGCAACACCTGATGTTTTGTGTTCAGTACATTCTAAAATTACCTGAATTCTATTACCTTTACTTTTCTTTGCCATCTTGATATATATTTAGGAATGGATTATTTAATAAATCCACCTGCTTGAGCTTTTTTCAAAACTGCAGTGATTCCATTTTTGTTAATTGTTTTTACCGTAGATGCTGCTACTCTTAGAGTAATCCATCTATCTTCTTCTGGAAGATAAAAACGCTTTTTAACTAAGTTTACAGAAAACTTTCTCTTAGTTTTATTCATAGCGTGAGAAACGTTATTTCCTACCATCGCTCTTTTACCTGTAAGGTCACAAACTCTTGACATTATTGTTATCTTTTATCGTTATTCAAAATCAGGGTGCAAAGAAAAGAAAAATAAACGGATGAAGCAAAAAATTAAAGCAGATTTTTTAAATTTTCTTTACGCAATAATTCCATGCTCTTAATAACAGCTCTATCTATCACTTTTTCACGTGGTTGACCAAAATTAAACTCCTCGACAACCACACCAACAGGCGTTGCCAAGGCTATAAAAACAGTTCCTACCGCTGCCTCTGAGTTGCCTTTTGTTGGACCTGCATTTCCTGTTGTAGCAATAGCATAATCCGTTTTCATGATGCTTTTTATGTTAATTGCCATTTGTTTTGCCACCTCAGCACTTACCACGGAATGCTCTTTTATTAAATTTCAGCGATTCCTAAAACCGCTATTTTTATTTCGGTCGAATAGGCTACCACGCTTCCTTTAAAATATTTAGAAGCTCCCGCAACCGATGTAAGAACCTCCGCAATTTTTCCTCCAGTACAACTCTCAGCAGTCGAAAGGGTTTTGTTTTGCTGCCCTAAAAGATGTCCTACAACCACTTCAAGAGAAGCATCATCGTCGAAACCAACAATAATATCTCCTATTATTTTTGTTAAAGAAAGTACATTGTCCTCGATGGCTTTTCTAATATTTCTTTTTCGATTCCTCTGGCCGAAAGACGCAAACGCACACTTCCTGGATTTGGCAAATAGGCTAATTTGATAAATTCAGGTAAATTATTTTCCCAACTTTCGATACGTTCCGAAACCAAACTCTCTCCTTGTCCATAAGTAAGAATCGTTTTATGAAGAATGTAAGGGCGTTTAAATTCCCGAACCACTTTTGGAATAATTTCATTTTCTACCAAATATTTCATTTCGAAAGGAACACCTGGAAGCGAAATAAACACGGTATTTTCCTTTTTCATCCACATTCCCGGCGCAGTTCCTACTTGATTATGAAGAACCGTACATCGTGAAGGAACGAGTGCTTGATCTTTGTTAATTTGTGTAATTGGACGCTTATAAAACCCTTCTATAAGTTGGGTAACATGCTCTAAAACCACGTCATTAACTACCAATTCATCTTCAAAATAATCGCAAAATGTTTTCTTGGTTATATCGTCTTTTGTAGGACCAAGTCCTCCAGTAATAATCACTAAATCGGTTTTGTTTTGAAGTTTAATAAATGTATCTAGAATATGCCGTTTATCATCACTTACCGAAATCATTTCGCAAACCTCAACACCTATTCGATCTAAGGATTTGGCAATAAAAGCCGAATTGGTATCGACAATTTGTCCAATTAGAATTTCGTCTCCAATGGTTATTATAGTTGCTTTCATAATAAATTTAAGGTTTTTATCACTCTCAAATAGAGCCTAAAATTATACATTTTTAGAGTATTTCCTCTCTCAGAGATTAGGCAGATTTTTTTTAGAAACTAGCTTATAAATAAAAAAAGAGCACCCTAGCGGAAGCTCCTTTTTATACCTCTTTTAGTTTTAGAAAAAAAATAATTTTCAAAGAAAACTCTTGAAACACACAGCAGAAATAGTTCGCTACAAGTCGAAATCTTTCTTTAATTCCTTCACAGCATCATTTACTTGATTTTTGATACTTTTGAAAGTTTCCTTGATTTCTTTCTTTTCTCCTTCAGCCTTTGTCCACGCCTCAACCTGAAGAATTTCTTCAAAAGCCACATTTAAACCAAGCAAATCGAGTGTTGGCTTAATTTTATGAGCATAAGCATAAGCATGTTTATAGTCTTTCTTTTTGATTCCTTCTTTGACTTGTAATAAATCATCTGGAACTTCTGTAACAAATAAGGTTACAATTTGCATAACAAATTCTGCGTCGTTATCTGAAAGTGCGTACACTTTTGCTAGGTTGTAATGTAGTGCCATTATTTTATTTTTATACTAAATAATTTATTCCCTTCTAAAAATCCTTCTAAAACATCATCAGGTTTCACGGCCGCGACACCTTCTGGTGTACCTGTAAAAAGAATATCGCCAATTTTCAGAGTAAAATATTGAGAAACATAAGAAATTAACTCGTCAATTTTCCACAACATATAACTGGAGTTCCCTTTTTGAACTGTTTTGTCATTGTTCCTCAATTCAAAAGTAATATTTTCCAGCGAATTAAATTGGCTTTTTGGTAAAAATTCTCCAATTACTGCCGAGCCATCAAACGCTTTCGCCTTCTCCCACGGCAATCCTTTCGATTTTAAATGAGTTTGTAAATCTCGTGCCGTGAAGTCAATTCCTATACTTATTTCATCATAATATTTATGAGCAAACTTGGCATCAATGTACTTTCCAACCTTGTTTATCCGAACAATAATTTCAATTTCATGTTGAATATCCTGCGAGAATTCTGGAATTACAAAAGGATGTTGTTTCAATAAAATTGCCGAATCGGGTTTTATAAAAATAACAGGCTCTGATGGTCGCTCATTTTGCAACTCCTCGATATGATTGACATAATTCCTACCTATACAAATGATTTTCATTCTTTTGTGGTGTTGGGTGTTAGATTTTAAGTGTCGAGTACTGGAAATATCGCATTCCCAAAAACCCAATACCTAGAACCCAATACCTATTTTGTATTTAATTTCCTGAGCTTAATTGCCGTCAACACTTTTTTAGTATACAAAGGAAAGTCAGCGTTTTGAATCCAACTAAAATAACCTGGTTCCATCTCTAAAACTTTGTCCACTTTAACCCCTTTGTGTTTTCCAAACGCAAAAACCTCATCCCCTTCATCATCAAAGACAATCATTCCTGCAAAATCGGCTATTTTTTTTCGGGTCGTAAATTCTGAAAGTGATTTCATATCGTTTACCAATTCAGGATAACGATCTAATTGTGCTTTCATAATCTCGTAAGTTGCCATGGTATCTGCTTCGGCAGAATGTGCATTTTCGATATTTTTATTGCAATAAAATTTCAACGCCGCACTTAATGTTCTTTCTTCCATTTTATGAAAAATGGTTTGAACATCAATCGAAACTCGGTTTTTCATATCAAAATCAACTCCAACTCGTAGCAATTCTTCTGCTAGTAATGGAATATCAAACCGATCCGAATTGTATCCTGCCAAGTCCGAATCTTTAATCATGGTATAAACCTGAGAAGCTAGTTCTTTAAAAGTAGGCTCATTAGCTACTTTTTCATTAGTAATGCCGTGTATCGCTGTTGATTGTGGTGGAATTGAAATGGTAGGATTTACCAACCATGTTTTACTTTCTTTATTCCCATTAGGGAAAACTTTAAAAATTGATATTTCAACAATTCGATCTTTGGCGACATCAACTCCAGTAGTTTCTAAGTCGAAAAAACAAATTGGTTTGTTAAGTTTAAGCTCCATTTATAAATTTTAGAACGACAAATATATCTTTTTGAACGTACCATTCATCGATTATTAAAAAAAGTTTTAGACAAAATAAACAAACCGACTCGCTTATAAAAAGACAGTCGGTTTTTTCAAGTACTAGACAGATTTGAACTCTTTTTAGGTTAAATTCAGCTAATTGGCTAAAGTTAATACCAATTGATTGAGTTTTCAAAAGTTGTTAATAATAAAATTTAGCCTTTTTTGTTCGCAAAAACATCATCAATAATTTCAAATAATTTCTCTCTGTTAATTGGTTTCGTTATATAACCATTAAATCCTGCTCTATAAATTTTTTCTTCATCTTCAGTTGACGAATAGGCCGTTTGTGCGATGACAACTAGATTTGGTCGGATTGCCTTAACTTCTTCTAATGCTTCAAACCCGTTCATAACAGGCATTTTTATATCCATGAGAACCAAATCGATATTTGGATTATTGATGCAAGCATTGACCGCCTCTTGCCCATTGACTGCTCTTATAATGGTATAATTTCTAGATTGTATTATTTTTTGAAACAGTAAGAAATTGATACTATCATCTTCTGCAATCAAAATGGTTTGCTCTGCGTTTTCTTTAGAAGCTTCAAAACTTTTTATAGGTCGCACTATAATTTTTTGATTATCATCGTATTTTAAAGGAATCGAAAATGAAAAAACAGAGCCTTTTTTAACTTTAGATTCTAAGGTAATTTCTCCTCCCATTAATTCAACATAAGCTTTAGAAATAGCCAATCCTAAGCCTAGTCCTCCCACCTTAATAGAAACATCGCTATCAACTCTTTTGAAACGATCAAAAACATGTTTATGATGATCCTCGTCAATACCAAGTCCTGTATCCTCTATTCTAAATACAATCAAATTATTTTCTTCATCGACTTCATACCCAAAAGCAACATGCCCCTTCTCTGTAAATTTAATAGCATTAGTTACTAAATTAACCAAAACTTGTTTTAGTTTAGTTTCATCGGCAATAATGTTATGGGAGGCAGGTCGGAGATTTTTCATTACTCTAAAATCTATCCCTTTCGATTTAGGAATGGTAATTTTTATAGTCTCATATAGCTCGGCAATACAAGATTCTAAATTTATATTACCAAAATTAGGCGTAACTTGGTTCGATTCTATTTTTGACATTTCGATGAGATCATCAATAATCGAAACTAAATTTTTTCCACTCTTTTCAATTATTTTCAAATACTCTGATTTTTCCTCTTTATTCAATTTAGTATTAATCAGTAAATCTGTAAAACCGTTAATGGCATTCATTGGAGTTCTAATCTCGTGCGATAAATTAGCTAAAAAAGAGGATTTAAGTCTTTCGCCTTCCTCCGCCTTTAATTTTGCCTTTATCAATTCTTCTTTTTGATTGTTGTTTTCATCAAAAAGGTTGCCTATATATCTAAACTCTCCCGTAGTCGATTTTAGGTTTTGTATTGCCTTTTTATTACCCGTTTCTAATACTCTCGTAATCAAATCTAGCGGATAATACACCCATTTTCTAGTATATACCAAATTGATGATTAAGTTGATAAAAAAAGCAACAAAAACTAGATACAAGATATTTATCATGTTTTCAAAATAAACGGCAAAATATCTTTTAAAAAATAATTGAGTCACTACAACCCCTTTATTATCCTTCAAATCAATTGTTGCCAAAGTAAGGTGTTTTCCAAAATCAGAAACAGCAGCATTTTCAATGAAATCAACCTTTGAATTAGTTATTCGTTCTAGTTTTTTATAAAACTTTTGTCCAAAAGCCTCGCTACAAAAAAGTACCCAGAAGGTTTGGTTTTCTTTTTTAAAGGATCGTCAGACGGATGAATTGATGCCCCAAAAACTTCGACAACTCCCTCTGGAATTTTCATATAAAACCTACTTAACCCAGATGTATTAAGCTGCATCATAGCACTTTTTGGCACAAAATCTAACGATTTTATTTTGCCTGAGGCATTGCGAATTATAAAATTACCCTCTAAATCATAAGCCCCTAAATAATCGACTTTATAAATATTCAACTCATTCCCAATAGTTTCATTGTACCAATTTGCATCTTTCGTCTTGATGAAATTTACAAATTCATCCCAATTAGAGTCGTTGTTTATTGCAACAGTAATAGGCTTTGAATCTAAAACTAAAAAATTATTTATTTCATTATAAAATTGCTCATTAGAGGCAACATAAACCTGTTTCTCTACTTTTTTTGTATAATTGTAAAGCGCAAAATATAGGATGATAAAAAAAATACTCGAGGAAAGAAACAAAAATAAAATTTTGGGATATGTCTTTTTAATTAACATTTTTACTGATAAATTTAGGGATTAAAAAAATCATTCAAACTGAAATTGTAAATGTTTTACGAATATAAATAGTCATTCCTTAAAAACTCACTTTTTGAGTTTTTAGATTTTTTATCAAAAACACATTTGCAAAAATATGCATTAAAAATTCGAGACAAAGAATAAATTGTGCTTTGATATGGTTAAACCTCATTTTTAGATTGTAACCAATACCTGCTAAAAGTGCATTATTAATATCTCCAGCCACGCCTTTGAGGAAATTTAATCCTAAAGCGTGGTTTCTTTTAAATGGGATATTGTTGGTTCTATTGCCGCTCTGGCTCTAAATCTTTTTCGGGCAACGTCTTGTTTGTATCTTGATTTTTCTTTTGTGTTTTTTGGGATTACTATTTGTGTATTTTCAACTTGTGTGACACCTCTAAATCCTCTGTCTGTACTTGCTATTGTTGGTCTTGTACCTCCAATTTGCTCTCTAACTCGCTGGCTTTGTGCTAATGATTCTTCTAAGGTTTTGCTATCGTGAGGATTGCCTGAAAATCGTTTTATTGAGGTAATGACTCCTGTTTTTCGACCTCTTGTTACCCGCTACTTTTGTTCCAAATTCATACGCTTTATGAGCTTTCCCTTTTGCTATACAGGCTGTTTGAGGTTCGTGTAAACTGTATATTTTTTCCTTGCTGTTTCTTTCCTGAGTGAGTACTTTTTTGTAATTGCTAAATTCTGTTTCGTATTGTTTTAAAATTTCTTCAGGCAACTTGCGTTCCAATTCTCGAACGACTCGCTTACCAATGGTTCGCAACTTTTTTCGCGCCATTATAGCTTTCTTTTTTCGTTTGGGATGATGTCCAAAATAAGCATCCCGAAGATGTTGTTTGGCTACCCTTTTATAAGTTTGTCTTTGTTTAACTCCTTCTTTTTCAGCTATTTTTGTACAATTGTCAATTACCTTTTTAGCTAATTTGGCATCGGTTGGAAAAGTAATATTTTTTTCTTGAACAGTGGTGTCAATCTGAACTTCCTTTTCATTTTTCGCCTCTGGATGCAAGGCTACTGTTTGACTTAAAATAAATTCTAATCCTTTCTCTTTCAGTCTCTTTCTAAAATGAACAAACTCACTCGGGTCAAAAGGTTGCTTGTTTTGAAAAAAATATTCTCCTGTAAAATATTGCCAATAAGGGTTTTCTATCCAACGTTCAACTACAGATTCATCACTCTCTTTAAACATCTCTTTTAACAGCAGTAAACCTGCTATTTTTCTAATCGGAATAGAGGGTCTTCCTTGCTCTGAATATAGGTTTTGGAACTCAAACTCCATTTTTGACCAATCAAGCTCCCCTGCGAGTTTTACCAAAGGATGCTCAAGGTTTATAAGATCTGTCAGCCTAGTCTGAAATAAATTTTGCTGAAAATTCGGTTTTATTTTACCTAACATATTGCCACTTTTTTATACCTAAATATACACTTTTTGGCAATTTAACTTAGTGTTTTTAAGTTGTTTTTATCTACAAGTTATTAACAATTAATTTGTTGTGTCATATTTAAGGATTGACTAAATAAAAAAAAATAGCAACAATCAAAATCAACTGTAAATCAGTTTTTTTTTTGCTAAAAATTTATTAAGGTTTCCCACAATTGAAACTCTCTTACAATACCAATAATCCAAATTGACTTAAAGTGCTTATAGGCTTTGAATACCAAAACAATTCAAAATCATCAAAATGAATCTCAAAATCAGATTTTATTTCTTGAAATGAATAAATTTTAGATTTAGAAACCGAAATTTCAAGAAGCATTTCTACTAACCATTCCCCTTGGTTTTTGTTCGTTTGAATGGTAAAACTTTCTTTCTTATCATAAAAAGTTAAAGCTACCATTTCCCAAGAATTTCCTTTTTTAGATTTTGTAAAATAGTCTACAACAGGTCTTCCGCCAAGCCAAACTATTTTAGCCGTAGGTTTTATATTGAAATCTTCTTCTTGTTCTAAAGCGTTAGAAATAAAATCTAGCGGAATTTTTGTTCTCGGAATTTTAAAGTCGAACCAATCCTGTAATGCATAATCAAAGCAAATGCCGTGCATAAAGTTAAAAAGTGACTTTTTTAAACCAAAACTAAATTGATCATGGTTAATCCCTGTTTTATCAACGTAATTAATATCGTTATTGGCAAAAACCATCCCTAACCCCCCAAAAGAAGGAGAAGTAGGAACAACACCAAATTTTTCTGGATACATCCCCACAGGACTATGTGCCGTCATCGCAAATTGATGCCAAAACCCCGATTGCAAAACCCCTGCCCCAAACAATTGCCTTACCATTTCGAGACTATCCACCGTTTCCTGAACCGTTTGCGTGGGATAACCATACATTAAATAAGCATGCACCATGACTCCAGCTTCGGTAAAATTCCGAGTTACTTTTGCCACTTGCTCTACCGTTACGCCTTTGTCTATCAGTTTTAACAACCTGTTCGAAGCCACTTCTAATCCGCCAGAAACCGCGATGCATCCAGAAGTTTTGAGCAACAAACACAAATCGCTCGTAAAACTTTTTTCGAATCGAATGTTTGTCCACCAAGTGACCACTAATTTCCTGCGAAGTATTTCGAGAGCCAAGGCAAGCATTAATTTTGGTGGCGCAGCCTCATCTACAAAATGAAATCCCGTTTGACCTGTTTGCGCTATCATTTCCTCCATTCGATCACACAACAAACTAGCCGCAATGGGTTCGTAAATCTTAATATAATCTAATGAAATATCACAAAAAGTACATTTCCCCCAATAACAACCGTGTGCCATTGTGAGTTTATTCCATCGCCCATCACTCCACATTCTATGCATTGGATTGATGATTTCGATAACCGAAATGTATTTATCTAAAAGCAAATCCGAATAATCGGGTGTCCCAACTTCAGATTGTTTGTAGTCACTTCGGGTAGAATTATTTTTGTAAACCACTTTGCCGTCTTCAAGAAGAAAAGTTCGTTTGTATTGCTTCTCGTCCCTCGACTCCGCTCGAGAAGACACGCTCGAAGTGAGAGCGTTTATAAGTTCCTCGATTGGCGTTTCGCCATCGTCCAAAGTAATATAATCAAAAAATTCAAAAACACGAGCATCCGAAAGGGAGCGCAATTCGGTATTTGGAAAACCGCCTCCCATGGCAATTTTGATATTTGGATAATGCTTTTTTACATATTGAGCCGAACGAAAAGCCGAGTATAAATTTCCCGGAAAAGGAACAGAAATTAGAAATAATTCGGGTTGCACAGCTTCGATACGTTCTTTCAGAATCGAAATTAAAATTTCATCCACATAAGTAGGTTCTTCTTGCAGCGCCAAATATAATTCGTCGAAAGAATTGGCACTACGCCCCAATCGTTCTGCATACCGACTGAAGCCAAAATTGGCATCGACACATTCTACAATAAAATCAGAAATATCTTCGAGATATAAAGTTGCCAAATGTTTGGCTTTGTCTTGCGTTCCCATTATCCCGAAAGCCCAATCCAATTCTTCTAATTGTGCAAAACGAGAGGCTTGAGGTAAAAAATCATCCTGACAAATTTGCAAGGCCAAAGTTGGATTTTTTCCTTGAAGAAAAGCAATGACTGAATCTATGGTTTTGATGTATTCGTCTTGTAAGGCAAAGATTCGTTGACAGTTCTCGGTTGTTGCTCTTCGACTGCGCTCAGGGCAACGTGGATTGTTGGATTGAAACAAATTTTTCAAGCCTTTTTCCGAAAACAATTTCAAAATCACTTCGATACCTAAATCGGCTTGTGTTGCTGTAATATTTTTAGTATTCAGAAACCCTTTGATATAGGCTGTTGCCGGATACGGGGTATTCAGTTGGGTAAACGGCGGCGTGATAAGAAATACTTTGGTTTTCAAGTGGAATGTTTTGTGCAAAAGTAACTGCAAAAGCAACTTTATTTTCTAATAATTACAAAAACAATTCGCTTGGGATTTTTTTAAATTGATAAAAAACCGTTCCCTTACTAAAACTGATGCTCTTTTTTGCTAATTACCAAAAGTGAAATAAAAGTTATTACTGCATTGACAGATAAATAAAATCCAACGTAAGCAAGTCCATAATGCTTGGCAATCCAAATGGCAATTATTGGAGCAAAAGCGGCGCCAATTATCCCTGCAAAATTAAACGTGAGTGAAGCTCCTGAATAACGCACCTCCGTAGGAAAAAGTTCCGAAAGAAAAGTGCCTAGTAATCCATGAGCCAGTCCTATTAATGCCATTCCTAGACACAGAAAAAGTAAAATTAAAGTGGTGTCTCCAGAACCAAGTAAGAACGAAAAAGACAATCCAAAAATAGCAACAGCCACAGTAGCAAAAATCAGCATCCTTCTTCGACCAAATTTATCTGCCAAAATAGCTGAAACTGGGACAAACAGCCCAAAAAACACCACCGAAAAAAGTTGCATAATCAAAAAGTCACGTCTTGTAAATCCTAAATCTGTTGTAGCCCAGCTCAAGGTAAACACCGTCATTAGATAAAAGGTCAAGAAAGTGGTAACTGCAGTTAATGTGCCAAAAATGAGTTCACGACGATAGGATTTTAATAAAGTTACTAATGGAATGCGTACCTGCTTTTTAGTTTCTAAAGAAGCGAGAAAAGAAGGCGTTTCACTAATTTTTAATCGAATATAAAAGCCAACCAAGACTAATAAGGAACTAGCAATAAAAGGAATTCTCCAACCATAATCAAAGAATTGCTCGTTAGTTAAATTATCACTTAGCAAGAGAAACGTTCCTCCAGAAAGCAGCAACCCTATTGGTGCGCCCAGTTGAGGAAACATGCCAAACCAAGCACGTTTTCCCGACGGTGCATTTTCGATTGCTAATAAAACGGCACCACCCCATTCGCCACCAAGTCCTAATCCTTGACCAAATCTAAAAAGCATTAATAATAAAGGTGCTACGATTCCGATACTGGCATACGTGGGTAAAAATCCAATGGCAACAGTAGAAATCCCCATCGTTAACAAGGCAACAACTAAGGAGGCTTTTCGTCCAATTTTATCACCATAATGTCCAAATACCGCAGAACCAATGGGACGTGCAAAAAAAGCGATAGAAAAAGTTGCCAGAGATTCTATTACAGAAATCGCAGGATCTGAACCAGGAAAAACAATTTCGGAAAAACCAAAACAGCAGCATTGGCATAGATATAGAAATCGAAAAACTCTATTGTAGTTCCAATTAAACTCCCAAAAAGAACATGTTTTAATGAATTCTCTTGCTTCAAATTACGATTTTCTTTCATATAACAGAATATAATATTTCGATAAAAATGACATTAATTTTTGAAACTAACAAATATTTAGTTCAAATATTTTTTGGTACTTTAGCCTGAAATAAATTTTATTATGCCAACTGACTGCATCAACTATCAAAATTCAGGATATTTTTCTCCTTTGATAAATGATTATCTAGACCAAAAACCTCATTTAAAATCACTTTACAATCGATTTCCATGCATTGACCACTTTGAAGCCCAAATTTTAGAGAAAAAAAATAATTTTGATGACAACAACAGAGCCGTTTTAGTTTCGGTTTTACAACAACAATATGCTAATATTCCAGTTTCTGATTGCCTAAAACAAAACATCGAAATTTTAAAAAACACCAATACGTTTACCGTCACAACTGGGCATCAATTAAATTTATTCACGGGCCCCTTATATTTTTTGTATAAAATTATTTCGACCCTTAATTTAACTTCCGAACTAAAAGCAAAATATCCTAGCTACGATTTTGTCCCCGTATATTGGATGGCAACCGAAGACCACGATTTTGACGAAATTAATTATTTCAATTTTAAAGGTCGAAAATTCCATTGGAACAGAGAAAGTTCTGGTCCAGTTGGACGATTTTCAACAGAAGGATTAGCTGATTTTTTTAAAATTTACGCTCGTGATTTGGGTGTTGGAAAGAATGCTAGCGAAATAAAAAAACTTTTTCGTGACACCTATTTACATCATTCCAATTTAGCCGAAGCCACTCGTTTCTTAGCAAACGAACTCTTTGGAAAATATGGATTAGTCATTCTTGACGCTGATAATCATGATTTAAAAAACGCTTTCATACCTTATATAAAGGAAGAACTCATTGAGCAAACATCTCATAAACAGGTACTTGAAACAACAGAAAAACTAAAAACTATGGCATTCAGGTCAATCCAAGAGCAATCAATTTGTTTTACTTAGACGACAAGCTACGAGAAAGAATTATTTTAGAAAACGGAAGATACAAGGTAAACAACACCAAAATAGAATTTTCAGAAAACGAAATTTTAGAATTATTAAAAAATCAGCCTGAAAAATTCAGTCCCAACGTAATCATGCGTCCGTTGTACCAAGAAGTTATTTTGCCTAATTTATGTTACATTGGCGGAGGTGGAGAAATTGCCTATTGGCTGGAATTAAAATCTTTTTTTGATGCCGTAAACATCAGTTTTCCAATACTTTTACTTAGAAATTCCGCCTTACTAGTAACAAAAAAACAAGCCGCAGAGGCAGATAAATTAGGATTGGGTTGGAGTGATTTATTTTCAAAACAAGACCACTTAAAGAATGAAAGCATAAAAAAACTATCGCAATTTCCAATTGATTTTACACCCCAAAAGGAGTTTTTGCAAAAGCAATTCGAATCACTTTATGCAATTGCCAGCAAAACAGACCTCTCTTTTTTAGGAGCCGTAAAAGCACAAGAGGTCAAACAGATAAAAGGATTAGAAAACCTTGAAAAGCGTTTATTGAAAGCTCAAAAAAGGAAATATTCTGCCGAATTAGAACGAATTATCCATTTACAAAATAACTTATTTCCCAATCAAAGTTTGCAAGAACGCCAGTCAAATTTTTCGGAATTTTTCTTAGAAAATGGAGCGGATTTAATTCCCCTGCTAATGAAGCATCTGAAACCCTTACAAACTAATTTCGATGTTATAACCCTTGCATAAAACCGTGAAAAAGTCGCTGCACTTTAGCATTAATACGCTGGATGTTGTTTGAAAATAAATGCCTTTTCTAAAATAAAGCACACTTCACTAAAATAAACTTCGCTTGTGTAACCAAAGTTACCATACACCCCTTGTTATTGCGTTAGTTTTGCCCCATGCTAACACAAAATACACTTGCAAAAAGTAAAAACAGAAAATAAATATGGAAAAAATAATACGAAAAAATCAAGGCACAGTAGTCGATGTACGCACCCACAGAGAATTTATGGGTGGCCATGTTGCTGATTCTGTTAACTTTCCCTTAAATGATATTCCAGAAAAAATGGAAGAATTAAAACAACTTCAACCTCCATTAATACTTTGTTGTGCCTCTGGAAACCGAAGCAGAGATGCACACCAATTTCTATCGCAAAACGGAATCGAATGCTATAATGGTGGCTCGTGGTTAGAAGTGATTTTTTACAAATCTAAAAACAAATAAAATGATAAATACACTCAAAAAAATATTCGGGTTTGGCCCCAAAATAAATTATGCCGAACTCGTACAACAAGGCGCTATCCTATTGGACGTTCGGTCAAAAGGCGAATTTATGGGCGGTCATATCAAAGGCGCAGTAAATATTCCTGTGGAGAACTTAAAAAATAACCTAGACAAACTCAAAGATAAAAACAAACCCATCATCACTTGCTGCGCTTCGGGAATACGAAGTGCTTCGGCAAAAAATATTCTGATTTCAAACGGCTATTCACACGTTTACAATGGAGGCGGCTGGTCAAGCCTACAAAGCAAAATAAAATGATTTTTAATCTCGACAACTATTTTTATTAATCCCAAAAAAGCCTTTGAAATGGGCTTTTTTTATTGCTAATAATTCATCATAACTATTGTAAAATCATTTGTCTTACGCCAAAATAAAAATTACATTTGCAGCAGTTTAACTTTTACACATAAAATGAAGCCTAACACACAACAATTAAACGATTTAACTATCCAAGTCAGAAGAGATATTCTTCGTATGGTTCATGCTGTTAATTCTGGTCATCCGGGAGGTTCTCTTGGCTGTACTGAATTTATGGTTGTATTGTACCAAAACCTAATGGACAGAAAACCAGGTTTCGATATGGACGGAATTGGAGAAGATTTATTTTTCTTATCTAACGGTCATATCTCGCCTCTTTTCTATAGTGTTCTAGCCAGAAGCGGTTATTTTCCCGTTTCAGAATTAGCAACTTTCCGCCTAATTAATTCAAGATTACAAGGACATCCCACCACCCACGACGGTTTGCCAGGGGTAAGAATTGCTTCGGGTTCGCTTGGACAAGGATTATCGGTAGCTATTGGTGCTGCTGAGGCAAAAAAGTTAAACAAAGACAAGCATTTGATTTATACATTACATGGCGATGGCGAATTGCAAGAAGGTCAAAACTGGGAAGCTATCATGTATGCTTCGGCTAAAAAAGTAGACAATCTTATTGCGACAATTGATGTAAACGGAAAACAAATTGACGGAACAACTGACGAAGTTTTGGCAATGGGAAGCTTGAAGGCTAAATTCGAAGCTTTTGATTGGGAAGTTCTAGAAATTACAAAAGGAAACGATATAGAAACAATAATTGCTGGAATGAACGAAGCCAAGTTAAAAACTGGAAAAGGCAAACCTGTTTGTGTTTTATTGCATACCGAAATGGGTAACGGAGTAGATTTTATGATGTACAGCCACGCTTGGCATGGTAAAGCACCAAACGACGCTCAATTAGAAAATGCTTTAAGCCAAAACTGTACTGAAGGCGAAAGCGACTACTAAATAATTATGAATTTTTAAATTATGAATTCTCATAATCCTATAATTTTTAAATCATTCAATCTTTGAATTAAGAAAAATGAAAAAATATATAAATACAGGAAGTAAAGATACTCGTTCGGGTTTTGGAGCGGGAATGACTGAACTAGGTCAAACCAATGAAAATGTTGTAGCACTTTGTGCTGATTTGATTGGTTCATTAAAATTTGATGATTTCAAAAAAAACCACCCAGAGCGTTTTTTCCAGATTGGAATTGCCGAAGCAAACATGATCGGAATCGCAGCAGGATTAACCATTGGCGGAAAAATTCCTTTTACAGGAACGTTTGCTAACTTTTCGACAGGAAGAGTTTATGACCAAATTCGGCAATCAGTAGCGTATTCTGAAAAAAATGTGAAAATTTGTGCCTCTCACGCTGGATTAACTCTAGGCGAAGATGGAGCAACGCACCAAATATTAGAAGACATTGGATTAATGAAAATGTTACCAGGAATGACCGTAATTAACACTTGTGATTACAACCAAACCAAAGCAGCAACTATTGCAATTGCTAACCATCACGGCCCTGTTTATTTGCGTTTTGGCCGTCCTGTTGTTCCTAATTTTATGCCTGCCGATGTTCCTTTCGAAATTGGGAAAGCCATTCTTTTAAACGAAGGAACCGATGTTACGATTGTTGCTACTGGACACCTCGTTTGGGAAGCTTTACTTGCTGCCGAAGCATTAGAAGCTAAAGGAATTTCTGCCGAAGTAATCAACATTCACACCATCAAACCACTAGACGAAACTTCAATTTTGAAATCATTGTCCAAAACAAAATGTATCGTTACTGCCGAAGAGCATAACATTCTTGGCGGTCTTGGCGAAAGTATTGCTAGAGTTTTGTCTTTAAACAATCCCGCTCCACAAGAGTTTGTTGCCGTTCAGGATAGTTTTGGCGAAAGCGGAACACCAGAGCAATTGATGGAGAAATACAAATTAAACCACCAAGCAATTGTTGCAGCTGCCGAAAAAGTAATGAAGAGAAAATAATTTCCGCTCTTTATCTCTCTTCTTTCAGAGAACGTCAAATATAAAAAAATCCCGTCCTAACAAATTCAGAACGGGATTTTTTATACCTTATCTTCAATTTATGGATGGCATGTTTTATCTAAATAATTTTTCTTTCCTCCTAGAGTGCATGCCGGAATATTGACAAAAGGAAATGCTAGACCAGTTGCAGGATTTTTGATTTCTAATTTGGTGGTAAAACCATCGCCATCATCATCGATATCTAAAAAATCAGGAACACCATCGCCATCTGTATCGTCTAAATTTGTTGCTACCGAAGCATAATTGATTGTATTTCTATAATCATATATATAGCCATCTCCATCATCCTCTAAATAAGACGGAATACCGTCTAAATCCTGATCTAAACGTTGCATTTCATACAATTTAAAACTAAATATTAAAGGAGCATAAGCAGGAATAGGACCTGACCCTGTATTATAATAAGCAAGCCCAGACGGAATAAACATCACTCCTGCCCCAAAATCATTATAAGAAACACTTCCGTCAGCATTAGAGGAATACGTTCCTGTTTTGAATTGCGGAAAAATTTCACTCCAACCTTGAGGAACAGCTTCAGAAGTATATAAACTGAAAAAAATTGTGGGAATTTAGATTCGCCAAATTTAGTGGTAGTAAGTACTGAAGGTGTAGTAGTTGCAGTAGTTCTCTGTAAATAATCGCCTCTGTATGATGCCAAAACTCCATCAACATTACATGGCGATTGACCTATACCTGGCCTCAAAACCAAATAATAAATTTTATAAGGAACATCGTGTATAAGTTTATTTTTACTTACTTCTCTAACCAAAAGCTTTGGATAAGTCGGACTATTTAAATAGGAATAAATCGAGGGCTGATTAGGCGCATCTGTAATTTTTGCAATTGTCACATCCTGATCATCTGCAAAACCAGGATGATTGACAACGGTTATATAATTTGTTTTTAAATATTCTTCAATGTCAGCAATATCAGTAGCATATTGTACATTATAAGCTCGAGGCGGTGTAACAACCTCGTCCTCTTTTTTCTTTGAGCAGGAGGATATAGAGACCGTAAGTGTTAGTAAAATAAAATAATATTTAAATTTGTTCATTATTGCTGATTTTTAGGTGCGCAAGATACAATTTTGATTTATTTTTGTAAACAATTTAACTTCGATTTTGGAAAATTTATGAGAATAGACAAATATTTGTGGTGCATGCGCTATTATAAGACTCGGAATATGGTTACCGAAGCTTGTAAAAAGAATCATATTACCGTAAATGGGCAAATAGCCAAACCATCGAAGGAAGTTTTTCCTACTGATAAAATCACTTTTAGGAAAGATCAAATTACGCAAATTATCACAGTACTCGACATTCCTGACAATCGAGTTGGAGCGAAGTTGGTCGACATGTATCGAAAAAACGAAACTCCCGCAGAAGTCTACGAGCATCTAGAATTATTAAAGTTATCGAAAGAACATTATCGAAAAAACGGAACAGGAAGACCCACCAAGAAAGACCGACGCGATATTGATGGATTTGGCAATGAATTTAAGACCGAGGAAGATCCAGATTAAACTATTTTCTAAACTAAACTTTAAACCTTAAACTTTAAACCCTAAATCTTTAAAAAAAATGAGCAAAAATATCATCTTATCAAATCAAGAAATTGAGCATACTATAAAAAGAATTGCGTACCAAATCTATGAAACTTTTGTAGACGAAGACGAAATTGTCATTGCGGGGATTACTTCCAATGGTTTTACTTTTGCCAAAAAAATTACTGAGGTTCTAAAAAACATCTCCACATTAAAAATTTCGCTATGCGAAGTGCAAATAAATAAAGTAAATCCTGAATTTTCCATCCATACTTCTATGACAAAAGAACAATATGCTAATAAAGGATTAGTTCTTGTTGATGATGTCCTAAACTCGGGAACTACATTAATATATGCGGTAAGGCATTTTTTAGACGTTCCTTTAAAGAAGTTCAAAACCGCCGTTCTTGTAGATAGAAACCACAAAAAATATCCCGTAAAGGCTGATTTTAAAGGAATTTCTCTTTCTACATCCTCACTAGAACACGTTCAGGTTGTTTTTGATGAAAACGGGAATAATTATGCCTATTTAAGCTAAGATTTCAAGGATTTCCTGAGCCGCTTCCTCTTTAGTTTTACCATCCATAATCACTTTGTATTGTGCGTGGTTGTAGTAAAAACTTCTTTCAAAAAGATGCTTGGCAATAAATTCTTTCATTTCGTCCTCATTCATCTTAGCAATGATAGGTCGTTTGCTTTTGTTAGAAACCAATCTTTCGAATAAAGTTTCAACAGAAGCTTTCAAATATATCGAGATTACATTTTCGCCTTTCAAAAGTTCATGATTATTAGCATAACATGGCGCTCCTCCTCCTAAACTTATAATTAAATTTCCAGGCGAATTTAATAATTCGATAAAAACTTCGCGTTCCAGTTTTCTAAAATAAATTTCGCCCCTTTGTTCAAAAATTTGATTAATCGACAAATTAGTTCTCTCTTCGATACTTTTATCCAAGTCTACAAATGGAATTTTAGTGCTATTTGACAGTCTATGGGCAATTGTAGACTTGCCAGACCCCATATAACCTAATAAAATAATTTTTCTCATGCGAATAAAACCTTATATACTAAGCCGTTAAGTACTTTTGTTTAAAAAACACAAATTTATACTAAAATACCTTTGAAAAGTTAAAAATAAGACCTTATATTTGCACCCGCATTCAAGAATCGAAAATGACTCGATAGCTCAGTCGGTAGAGCACATCACTTTTAATGATGGGGTCCTGGGTTCGAGCCCCAGTCGGGTCACAAATTTGTGAAACCACATACTTTTCTTGAATCAATGACTCGATAGCTCAGTCGGTAGAGCACATCACTTTTAATGATGGGGTCCTGGGTTCGAGCCCCAGTCGGGTCACTAAAGGTCGAGTAATTTTTACTTGACCTTTTCTTTTTAAGGCCACGTGGAGAAACGGTAGACTTGCCAGCTTGAGGGGCTGGTGCTCGAAAGGGCGTGCGGGTTCAAATCCCGCCGTGGTCACAAAAAAACTGTCAAAAAAAATAGTTGCAACTAAATGAGGGTACTGAAAAAGTCTTTTTTCGAATAAATTGATAAATAAAAGGAGTAGAAAGCTTAGGATTTCTACTCCTTTTTTGGTATATTTAGCTGTAATTATAAGGTTTTTTACATGTTAGTACAGCAACAAACAATACAGTTCAGCGAGCATTCCTCTTTATATGATTTAATTATTCCAAGGAATAATCTTTTGAGAAAAATTAACGATTTGATAGACTTTTCATTTATCTACGATGAGTTGTTAAATAAATACTGCACCAATAATGGACGTATGGCAGAAAGTCCCGTTCGTATGTTCAAGTATTTGCTTCTTAAAACAATTTACACCGTTTCCGATGTTGATGTAGTGGAACGTTCGCGTTACGATATGTCCTTTAAATATTTTTTGGATATGAATCCAGAAGACGATGTTATTAATCCGAGTTCGTTGACCAAATTCAGAAAACTACGTTTGAAAGACACCGACTTGTTAAATCTGTTGATAAACAAAACGGTAACCATAGCTATTGAAAAAGGCATCATCCGTTCTAAGTCTATTATTGTTGATGCCACTCATACTTTATCAAGATCTAATCCGTTTTTAGCCATCGATGTATTGAGAGAACGCTCCAAGTTACTTCGAAAAACAGTATACACCTTTGACGACCAATTCAAAGAACGTATGCCCAAAAAAAATACCGACAATGATTTAGAAAAGGAGCTGGCTTATTGCAAAGAGTTAGAAAAACGCATAGAAAATGAGCCGTCTATAAGTTCAATACCCGCTGTGAAGGAAAAATTAAATCTGCTAAAAGAAACCGTAGAAGACACTCAAGAAAATTTAACCCTATCCAAAGATACCGATGCAAAAATAGGTCATAAATCTGCCGAGAGTTCCTTTTTTGGCTACAAGACCCATTTGGCTATGACTGAAGAGCGCATCATTACCGCGGCTGTAGTTACATCTGGAGAAAAAGGCGATGGTCCAGAATTACCTAAACTTTTAGAAATCAGTCAAGAAAACGGAGTTGATGTAGATACCATTATTGGCGATGCGGCTTATTCTGGAAAAGAGAATCTTAAAATTACAACTGAACAAAACATAAAAATAGTAGCGCGTCTAAATCCATCTATAACCCAAGGCTTTAGGAAAGATGAAGATAAATTTGATTACAATAAAGATGCCGATAGGTTTGTTTGCCCAGCAGGGCATTTAGCAATACGAAAAGCGCGCCAAGGCACTAAAGATGTCGGGGTAAATCAAGTAGATACTTACTATTTTGATGTCGAAAAATGCAAGCATTGCCCTTTAAAGGAAGGTTGTTATAAAGATGGAGCCAAGACAAAAACGTATTCGGTATCCATAAAATCAGAATTGCATCAAGACCAAATGGCTTTTCAAGAAACAGAATATTACAAAGAAAAAGCAAAACATCGATACAAGATAGAAGCTAAAAATAGCGAGTTAAAAAATATACACGGTTATGATAGAGCAATATCATACGGTATTACCAATATGCAAATGCAAGGTGCAATAGCAATTTTTACAGTCAACTTAAAAAGAATACTCAAATTAATGTAGAAAATGTAATCTACACGTGCATTTTACCAAATGAACCTGTATAAGTCAAAAACAGACACATACAATCAACAATAAAAAACAGTTACAAAAATAAAACCGCTTATAACGGATGCTTAAAATCCTGTTATAAGCGGTTTTTTAATATCTAAAAAAGAACGTTGATCAAAATAAGTGATGTTTTTCAGTACCCTCCAACTAAATTGGAAGCTATTTTTTTGACAGTTCTTTTTTTAAGCGAAGATTTGTTCGAAAACCTTTTATTTTTTTAGCAATTCTTGCAATGGTTTTAACTGTTCCATATCGATGCTTGAGCTTTTAAGAACCGAAATCATCGCCATTATATTCGCTGGGTTCATATCCTTACCCAAAACCCGAACTACGGCAAAACCAATCTCTTTTTTGTTGGCAAACACAACAAATTCTTCGATATGATCATCAGAACCCACATAACTTACCGAAGCACCTTCTTTTCCTGAGCCAAATTTCATCAATTGTTGGTATTGTACGTCTTTTAAAATCAAACCAATTTTAGCGCGTTCCACTTCAAATTGTGCTTTGTTTTTGTCATTTATTTTAAAGACCAAAAGATTTATTTTCTCAAAAGATTGCAGCGCTTTACTTTGTTCCTCTGATAATTTTGCTTTATCAATATTCAAAATGCTTGGCGAAACATCAAGAACTATAAAATTCTTATTTTCGGCGTTTTCGACAAAGTATTTTTGCAAGGAAGATCCAGAATTGCAACTTGCTAAAAACAAGCCAAAGAATACTAAAATAATATATCTTGATTTCATCTTACTTTCTTCCTTTAGTGGCTTTTTTCAAATCGTCTCCTCCTGGAATTTTCATTTTATCCGTAAGAACCGATATTTCGTTCAAATCGAAATTACCTGTTAACGACATCAATACCGTTTGATTTTCCTTAATTCCACCTTCTATAAACATCAAAAGTTCTTTAATCTGACTATCGGTCGCACCAGATTTTACCAATATCCGAATATTTTTTCCATTATCATTAACACGCATTAACTCATCCAAACCTCCAGTTTTAACATATTTATCGGCAGCTAATTTCATATCAGCGGTAACATTGACACTATTGGTGGTAAAAACTTTTAGATTATCTAATTTCTTAATCAAATTCATGTACTGCTGCGATTCCTTATCAGAAGCGTCTACTTTGACTTTACTCATCAATTCAAACATTTTTTTATTGACGATAATTGAAGTTACGCCGTCTTGTCCGTCGAATTTATCGAATGCCGCTTGTCCAAAAAACACATTCGAAACTAAAACTACTACTGCTGTTAGTATACTTTTTTTCATTATTTCTATTTTTATTATTGTTTAAAAATCATTTTTTTTGAATTATCAAATTCTTGAATATAGTGCACACTTTTTATACCTACGTTTACGTGATTGGATAGCATTGACAACGCTTTTTGAGTTTCTTTGAAAGCAATTTCAGGATCATCATAGGTTCCTAAATCTTGACTCTGGCTCGCATTTTCGTAATTAAAATAACCATAAGTTCCTATTCCTAGCAAAACAACCATCGAAGCCGCAGCAAACAACCAAGGTTTCTTTTTATTACGCAATGGCAACGAAAATTTTCGCTTTGATTTTTGCTCTTTTGCTAATGCAAAATAAGAAAAAAGAGGTTTGTATTGTTCTAAATGCTGCGCAACATTTGATGAAGAAAAATAATCTTGCAACTCCTTTTCTTCGGCAATACTGGTTTCTCCTCGAAAGTATTTTTCTACTATTATTTCTATTTTATCCCATGCCATAACCGTGTGTTTTTATCATAAATTCTCGAACCGTTTTCCTTGCTCTCGAAAGTGCTACGCGAATAGCCGTTTCATTCATATTCATTATCTCCGCAATTTCTCCAAATTCATATTGTTCAATATCTCGAAACTGAATAATCAACCGCTGCTGTTCTGGCAATTGATTAATTATTTTTTCGACCCAATCCAGACTGTTGTTATCTTCTAATAATTGGTCAGAACGAGGTTCCTTATTCTCGAAATTGGTGTGAACAATTCGGAGATTTTCTGCTCTTTTTGATTTTAACTGATCTAGACAAAAATGCTTAGTCATTGTCATGGCGAATGCTTCAAGATTATTATAAGTATCCAAACTCGAATTCCTAGTCCACAATTTTACCAAAACTTCTTGAGTTGCATCCTCGGCTTCCTCTGTGCTTATGAGCAATCGCTTTGCCAGTCGAAAGACTTTATCTTTAAAAGGAAGGATTAACTGCATAAACTCGCCTTGGTTCATAAAAAAAAATCATTAAAGAGTTATAACATTCCAGACGAAACTAAGTTAATTTTGTTACAAAATCCATAAAAATAAAACTAAAGTTGGTATTTTTACGTTAGTTATCCTCTAAACCCAAATTATGAAAACAAAATTTAAAATTATAATCGCCTTATTTTTAACTGCATTTATATTTCAAAGCTGCCAAGACAATGATGATGTCGCCGCTCCGAATGATCTTGAAGTCCAAAATTTTATTTGGAAAGGACTCAATCTTTACTATTTATGGCAAGCAGATATGCCTAATTTATCTGATACTAAATTTGCCAATCAAAATGAATTGAACACTTTTTTAAAAGGATATTCCACACCCGAAAAGCTATTCGATGCTTTAAGAGTCGATAAAACCATCGATAGATTCAGTTGGATTGTGAGCGATTATTTAGAATTAGAAGGACAACTTCAAGGCACAACCAATAATAATGGAGTAGAATTTGGCTTAAGTTATAAATCAGCTAATTCAAATGAATTAATCGGCTGGGTGCGTTATATTATCCCAAATTCAAATGCATCAACAAAAGACATTCATCGTGGCGATATTTTTCATGCCGTCAATGGAACACAGCTTACCGCTAGCAATTACCAAACACTATTGTTTGGCTCAAATAATGAGTATACTTTAAATTTTACTACGCTTACTTTTGATTCAAATAATGCACCAATATTTACCCCAAACGGAAAATCGGTTGCCTTAACAAAAACCGCTTTAGACGAAAACCCCATTTTAGTAAATACCGTAATCAATTCTGGCTCACATAAAATAGGTTATTTAATGTACAATGGCTTTTACTCTAATTATGACACCCAACTTAACAATGCCTTTGGCTCTCTAAAATCACAAGGCATTACAGATTTAGTTCTGGATTTAAGATACAATGGTGGCGGTTCTGTGCAAACTGCAGCCAGACTAGCCAGTATGATAACAGGAGCTTTTAAAGGACAAGTTTTTGCCAAGCAACAATGGAACGCTAAAGTCGAATCGTATTTTGCTGCCAACGATCCAGAATCTTTAAAAAATTATTTTACTGATAAAATAGGAACTACTCCCATAAATAGTGTTGGTATGACTAAAATTTACATTTTAACTTCTAAAGGCACTGCTTCGGCAAGTGAACTAGTGATTAACGGATTAAAACCATATATTAGTGTAGTACAAATAGGAGATGTTACCACTGGAAAAAACGTAGGTTCTATTACCTTATATGATTCGCCAACATTTGGAAAAGAAAAAAGAAATCCAAGACATCGTTATGCCATGCAACCTCTTACCTTTAAAATTGTTAATGGCGTAGGTTTTGGCGATTATCAAAGTGGTTTGGTTCCCAACTTTCAACAACCTGAATACATAAGCACTCTTGGTGTTCTAGGCGACCCCGCAGAACCTTTGTTACGTACTGCCATTGCTAAAATTACTGGAACTGGAAGATTCGCCCAACCCATTGCTAGAAAAGAATTTGATTATTTTAAAGATTCAAAATCAAATCGTTTACAAAACCAAATGTATCTTGAAAAAGCACCCGAGGGTTTGTTGAAAGCATTAGAATAAAACCTTTTTAAAATTTACAAAAACACGAATCCCGCTCCAAAAACTTGAAGCGGGATTTTCTTAGCCCAGTAAAGGTGTGTTTTTCTTTTAAAACAAGATATTTAAACCCAATTTAAAATTTCTCCCTCGGGTGCTGTACCCTCTAATTTCAACAAAGTCTTTATCCAAAATATTATCCGCCGCCGCGAAAACGTTTACTCTATTTTTGATTAATTCATAGCGAACATTAGCATTGACCAATTGATAATCTTTTAATATTTCTGAATTTAATACGGGATTATAGGTTGGTGCTGGATAAGTAGTATATTCGAAATTCCTATCCGAAACAAATTGATAAGAAGTGCTAAATGCTAAACGGGTCGAAGCCTGTATAGCAATAGCTACATTTGCTTTATGCTTTGGATTCAGTATTCTGGACTGTTTTTCCAATTCGGTAAAAGTATAATTAGCGTTGATTTTTATCTTATCATTCAAAGCATAAGAAACCATCGTTTCGACACCTCTGGCTTTGTTCTGCCCATTCACATTAAAATATTTATACGTAGTCAAATCAAATCCTATGGCTTCCTTTTCTTCTCTTAAAAAAGCAATAGAAGTAAGTGTTATCTTTTTATCAAACAAACTAGCCTCAAAACCAGCCTCGACAGTAGCCTCTTTCTCTGGAGCTAAATTCAAATCGCCATAAGGAGAATACAATTGATACAAACTAGGCGTCACAAATGCTGTGCTATAAGAAGCCAAAACTTTCAGAGGCAAATTAGCTACTTTAAAAGAAGGATTTATATTAAAAACCCAATTATTTCCGTATTTACTATGTATATTATAACGCGCACCTGCATTCAAATTAAACCCAAAATCCGAATTATAAACAGCCGTTACATAAGGGTCAATCATATTGAATTTAGCTAATTCATTACTAATAACTCCATATCTACTCTCGTTAGACATTTCGTAAAACTGAAACTGTGCGCCAGTTACAACAAACACTTCAGAAGAAATTCCATATTTATTAAAAGCATCCACATTGACACTTCTTGACTTATAATCAAACAAGGTTCCTGAACTAAGAAGCGTTCTACCTATCAAACTTCCGCTAGAATTGATAATAAACTCCCCCTTATTGTATTTGTATTTTGGAGAAAAACCTACTCTATATTGCTCAGAAATGCTAAAATTTTTAGGGTCGTCTGCAAAAGAACCCGCATCAAATTCATTCCTCAATCTATCATAATTAGCAAAAAAGTCTAATGCCCATTTTTTAGTTGGCGTAAATCCTAGTTTTACCAATGTATTTACTCTCGAAAAACGATCCTCTTCAAAAGGAACAATATTATTAGGCGATTTAGCTTCCGAAATTCCTGTGGTTTCCGTACTGTTCAAAGACGCAAAATAAGTCAGTTTTTCTCCTCCGCCGTTTAAAGCAAAACCTTGAGCATAGTCTTTTGCACCATACGCCTCTTTTTTAGCAACCGACTGGCTTCCCACATTCACATAGGCATTTCCTGCAATAGCCTTTTTACCCGCTTTTTTCAATGTAATGTTAATGACACCTGTTGCCGCTCCTGAACCATATAAGGTACTCGAAGCCCCTTTCATGATTTCGATACTTTCAATTTGCTCTACCGGAAGCAAGCGCAAATCATACGACAAATCAATTCCAGAGGCATCCGTCACAGGCACTCCGTCAATTAAAATTAAAACCTGATGGTTTCTTCCTCCTCGAATGTAAAGACCTAAATCTTTACCGTTACGGCTTTGATTTCCGTTAATTTCGACTCCCGCCACCGTACTCAAAATGGAAGCTACTGATTGTCCGACTCTTTTCTTTAAATCCTCGGCGGTAATTTTTACAATCACTTTACCTGATTTCTCTTTTGGTAAAGCAAATTTAGAATCAGAAACAACTACTTCCTCCAGTTGTTTTGGCTCTTGATCTTGTGCCATAGCGTTCATTGCAAATACCATTGCAATCGCACTAAAGCGAACGATTTTTTTGTTCATTTTAAAAAAATAAAATTTAATAAATTGGGGAGAAAAGCATAGAATGACCCATACCCAAACCTTTTTTCCCGAAAGTTTGATACTCGATGCATTAGGCAGGTCTCCTGGCTTGCGTCCTGTTGTTTACCTTCCCATTCAAAGTTAGAAGTTAGAAATTAGAGGTTAGAAGTATTTGACTTCTAGCTTCACTCTTCTTACTTCCCACTTATAAACAGTGGTTTTGTAGATAACAACAAGCTTTATAGCTTACAGTTGCGGGTACAGCTCAGGATTTTTGATTTAAAATTTAGAATTTAAGATTTGTTACAATCTAAAATCTACAATCTGAAATCTTCACCTGATTCCCTTTTAATGTGCTTTGCAAAAGCAAATACACAACCTCAATACGGCGGCAAAGATAAAACTAAATTCAGCTAAAAATCAAACTTGTAGAAATTAAGTACATTCTAAAAATTAATAATACATTTTGTTCCAAACCCATTCAAAACATCATTTAGGTTCAATTTTAAATTTTCAAATGAAGTATAAGCCTCAAATTTTAACCATTTATATTTAACAAATCTCCACAAGATTTCAATTAAGTTCAATTCTGGCGAGTAAGGTGGAATAAAATAAATAAGTAAATCTAACTCTTCCCATTCTTTGATTTTTTCTTTGAATTTCTTACTGGTATGAAGCGAAGAGTTATCCAAAACCACAACTGTTTTTTTAGTTATATTCTCAACAAATTTGTCAAAAAAGACAATCATCTTTTCAGAATTTATTGTTGTTTCAAAAATATCAAAAACCAAATTACCCAATGTATTCATTAAACCAAAAACACTTACGCTTTTCCCCCGAATTGCAGGCAATAAAATAGGTTCTCCTTCAGCTTGCCAAGCATACGGAACATTCGGCACTAAACTAAAATGACTTGCGTCACCGTAATATAAGTCAATGTATTGTTCCTGATTTAATTGTGACAATTTATCCAATTCCTTTTTTGAATTTAGAAAAGCGCTCTCACAACGTTTTTTTTTCAAAGATTTACGGCATCTTATCCATTTATATTTTAGTCTCTTTTAAAAAATTTATGAGTGTTTGTTTTGTTATTTTTATTTGATGCTCTCGCTCTAAAATATCCAAAACCACATTCAAATTTCTACTGTTTTCCTTTACTAGTTCAGGTATTAGGTCAGCTACTTTTTTTAGTTTTAATTTTGCGCCACGACCTTTTTTAACGCCTAATGTTTCCTGTTTGTCTTTTAATGTTTTAGCCATTTCCCAAGCATTAAAAAACAATGTTACTCGTAATCTTCCAACCTTCATAATTCTAGAAATTTCCATTATGGATTTTTTGTCAACAGAAAGTTTTAGAAACATACAGCGCTCCCTGACTACCGAATTAGGGGAGTTTCTATACAAATAATCCACTACTTTTTTTTCCTCCTCTAATAATTCTACATATCTCATTTATGTCGTATTTAAAATATAAATATACGAAAAATATGTCAAAAATAAAAATGTATTACTAATTATTTTCAAGTACTTATTGTAGAAATATTCCATCAAAACAAAGCTAATCAAAGAATTACACAGTACTAAAAACTAAAATTCTATTTTTAGTACCGAACCAAAATCGACTTTATTTTGAAAAGCATCCTGAAGTGGTATGCTTCTAATCGCGCATAAAATACTCCGTATCACTCCAGCATGAGCAACAATGACGACCGGTTTCGAAGTTTTATTTTGAAGCTCATTTACTAAAAAATCAAGAACCCGATGATGCAAATCCACAAAAGCTTCTCCATTAGGAACACGAACATTGACAAAATCCTTCATCCAAGGTGTTAAATCATCCAGAGGAATGGCATCCCAATTTTGCATTTCCCAATCTCCAAAGTTCATTTCCATCAAACGAGCATCGGCAATTACAGGCGTCGTTGCAATATAATTGGCCAGTTTAACACAGCGAATTAACGGACTCGTATAAACCTTGGCTTCTATGGGAATTTGGTTTTTTATCGATTCGAATTTATCCTCGTAAGGCGTCAATAATTCTACATCTGATTGTCCGTAACAGATTCCTTTTTCGCAAATGGTCTCGGTGTGGCGTACTAAATAAACTTCCATAAAGCAATACAGGATAAGTAAAATAACACTTCGCAAACTTGTTGGGTCGCACCAAGACAATCGCCCGTATAACCGCCAATCCATTGTTGAAAATAACGCGCCAAGAAGTAGCGTATCAAGAAAATTGGAACTAAAACCGTTATAAATTGCCATTGAAAATAAGTCAAAATTAAAAGAGGCAACAAGCCAAAAAAGAAAGCTCCTGCAACTTCTCTCCAAGTATAATTCTGAGCAATGGGCTTGCTCTTACTTGTAGCATCTTCTCTCGAATAATCATGGGTAAAAACGATTGAAATAGCCGCAAAACGACTTAGGGAATGAGCGGAAACAAACAATAATAAAAGTATAAATTGATTCCTATTCCAAACTGCCATTAATTCTGACATTACTTGAAATTTAAGCAAAAACAATAACACCACTCCAATTGCTCCGTAAGCACCAATGGCACTATCCTTCATAATCATCAGAATTTTTTCTTTGGTCCAACCGCCTCCAAAACCATCACAAACATCAGCAAAACCGTCTTCGTGAAAAGCACCCGTGGTAAAAATCCCCGCAATCATCGACAGTATTACAGCTATTGCTTGAGAAAAAACAAAAGACGACAGATAATAAACTCCGAAACAAATCGCCCCGACAATCCAGCCCACTAGCGGAAAATACCGCGAAGCTTTGTTTAAATAATCAGGATTGTGGTCGATGTTTTTAGGACAGGGAATTCGAGTGTAAAACATCAAAGCGGTAAAAAATATGTGAATTTCTTTTTTCATTTTTTTATTTTTTTCGGTCGAGGTAAGTAAGTCGAAAGTTTTAATATCGTAAAGTCAAACGAATGAATAGCAATAAAACCCATTTATAATCAATGTTTTATGAACTACTAACCCCAGCAGATTCAAAACTCGCCATCTCATTCAAAAACACGACCGCCGATTGAATAATTGGGAAAGCCACCGCACAACCCGTTCCCTCGCCCAATCGCAAATCGAGCTGCAAAATCGCCCTTGCATTCAAATAATTCAACAGTTTACTATGCGCCTGTTCAGCTGATTGATGACTGAAAATAGCATTTTTAAGTATCGATTTATTCTTTTGATAAGCAATTAAAAACGCCACACCACAAATAAAACCATCAACTAAAATTAGCATCTTGTTGTTATAGGCTTCTAACATTCCAGCCGCCATTTGAAGAATTTCAAACCCTCCAAAATAAGCCAATTTACTATCCAAATCGTTCGCTCCTTTATAATTTTTAATGGCTCTTTTTAGAATTTCATTTTTGAATTGCAACTTTTCATCATTAATACCCGTGCCTTTTCCTATACAATCCTCGATGGCAATTCCGGTAATCACGCTCATTAAAACAGAAGCCGTCGACGTATTCCCAATTCCCATTTCGCCAAAACCAACGCAGTTGCTCCCTGTTTTTGCAATGTCTTTCACTATTTCATGTCCTTTTTTAAAACACAACTCTAATTCGGATAAACTCATTGCTGGATTCTGCAAAAACGATTGGGTTCCTTTTCCTATTTTTGCGGAAATTAAATTTGCATTAGGTGCAAAATCATAATTTACCCCCGCATCTACAATCGACAATCTGATGTTGTTTTGTTTGCAAAAAACATTAATTGCGGCTCCACCTTCTAGAAAATTAGCTACCATTTGCCGAGTAACATCCTGCGGATAGGCACTTAGACCGTGTTGTGCAATTCCGTGATCCGCAGCAAAAACGATTATATTGGGCTGGTTAATTTTGGGCTCCAAGGTTTGAAAAACACCTCCTATTTGCTTGGCTAAAACTTCAAGAATCCCTAACGAACCCGTGGGCTTGGTTTTATTATCTATTTTATATTGTAAAGCATCGCTAAATGAGGTAAATTCTGTATGAGATTTCACCTCTTTCCATGCCGTCTCCGCTGGTATTGGAAATAAAATTTCTTCTACAACTGGCGATGCTGCCTTTTGTTTCCAATGTAATTGTTGTAACATCGGTTGATTGTCATAATTCGTAGCAGGCTTCCCCACGCAAAAATACCCCAAAGGCTCTATATTTTCAGGCAAACCCAAAAGTTTTTTAAACTGATAATAATTTAAAATAGAAACCCAACCCATCGAATAGCCTTGCTCCGTCAAGGAAAGCCAAATGTTTTGTGCCGCACAAACAGCACTAAACTTTATTGCCTCATTGCTGCCCACCGTTCCGATGGTAAAATTATTCAAAACCGAACGATCATAACAAATCACTAATCCAAGTGGTGCTTCTACGATTGCTTCGAGTTTCAAAGCTTGGTATTGCACTTTTTGCTGCTCATTATCTGTTTGATTGGCTGCTTTTTTATCATAGTCTAAAAACAATTCCTTAACTGCTTTTTTTATTTCATCCGACTTAATCAAATAATATTTAGTCGCATCAGTCAACCCTACCGAAGGAGACCAATGTCCTGCCTGTAATGCTTTTTTAATCACATTATCTGGAACAGTTTCATTTGTAAAATGACGCGTGTCCCGACGGGATTTTAAAATTTCATCTAGATAAGTCATCATTCTTTTATTTTATATTTTCAACAAAGCTCGGCTATTCCCAAATCATAAAACAATAATCGTTATACGTTTTAATCTTAAATTCAGGAAGCGCAATTCTTTCTGAAAAAAGAGGACAATGCAACACCAAAGTATGAAATTCCCCATTTTCGCCACAGGGATCAATACCTTTTTCGTGTAATTCTAAGGCCAATTCTTTTGTCAATAGTTTTCCCAAATACCCTTCGCCCATTTGAATAGTACAGGAAACAATCATCGTTTCGATACCGTTTTCGATCATTTCATTGACCAAAACAATTCGGTTTTGTTGCCACAAAGGCAAAATGGCTTTGACAGAAGCCGCTTCGCATACTTTTTCTTCCCAATCCCGATGCGGCTGCAAATCGATGTCGCCAAAAACGGCTGCATCCAAATGATAGCTGGTTTTCAGCCATGCTAAAGTACGAATAAACTTTTGCTCATAATCGTCCCAAGTTGCTGGAACTGCTTCTATGGGCAATTTCATTTTTTGAGCCTGTTGCTTTAAAATCGACAAAGGCAATCCATGAGAACGGGATACTTTTCCGTTTTCATTCATCATATTAAGCAAAACTTTTGGAGTAAAACCTTGCTCAACCGCCTGCATCATAGCATAGCAACTGTCTTTTCCTCCGCTCCAGGATGTGACAAAATTCATTATTATCCCTTTATTCTTACAGGAATCCCTGAAACCATTAACACTACTTTCTCTGCATTTTGTGCTATATATTGGTTCATCCATCCTTGCAGTTCCGTAAATTTTCGTCCAATAGAAGTTTCAGCGTGTATGCCCATTCCTATTTCGTTAGTCACAATAATGATTGTTGTGTTTTGCTGATTGGCAATGGCATCAATTTCTGCTTTGGCTTGTTCTAAGCATAAGGAAACATCATTTTTAGTATCTACAAAAAAATTAGTCAGCCAAAGCGTTACACAATCAACGATAGCCACTTTACCCGAAAAGTCTATTTCGCTTAAATGTTTTTCTTTTTCTATGTTTGTCCATCTTTCATCACGGTCTTTCTGATGACGATCGATACGTTTTTGAAAATCATCATCCCATTTTCGGGCTGTTGCCACATACACGGGTTTATCTGATAATTTTTTTGCCAAATCTTCGGCATAACTACTTTTTCCTGAGCGTTCTCCGCCTGTAATTAAATATATCATGATACTCTTTTTTTAAATCCATAAGGACAATGTCTGCATCCATTGGTGCAACAAGATCCCCTTTTAAGATGAAACCATTCCTTGAAAACATAATTATTATTTTCTAAATAGTAATCTATTCCTTCAATCAAATTAGTCTGTTTCGGAAGAAATGCCGCTTTGTTGTTGATTGCGGTTTCTGGCGTTATGGTTGCTACATATTCTTCTATTTTTACCACACAAGCCTGCTTAAAACAAACTGGACAGAGACAATCGTCCGTTTCCAACGGCTTGAAAATGGGCGGAAAATCATTGCACCAACAAGCGATTCCTCCCTCAGAATCTCCACAATTGAATGAAGTTCCGCAAGTAGCGCAGATTTTAATCCTAACAGCAGTAGAAAAAACCTTCATTTGCTTCTATTTTATTTGAAAAAAAGACTGGTATTTTGACCTCAATTGTACGGGCACCTCAAAAATATCAGGATGAAATAAGGCGGCCAAAAGTTCTATTCCATCAACAACCGTGGTGCTTGGCTGCGTAAACAAATCAGCATCTGCAAGAAAAACAGACTCCTTTTGAACCGCTTTTAAATTGCTCCAGCCTTTTAACTGGGTTAATTTTTCGATTTCTTGACTTGCTCTCGCCGTATCAAAACCACAAGGCGCAACGACCAATATTTCAGGATTGTACAAAATAATTTTCTCCCAATCTGTAACAATCGAATACCCCGAAGGATTTGAAAGCATGTCAACGCCACCAGCCTGAGAAATTTGATACGGAATCCAATGACCACAATTATATATGGGATCCAGCCATTCTAGAACCATGACCCTTTTGAGAGGAGCATTATTTTTGCGCAGCTGATCCAGAATATAATCGGTTCTTTTGTTAAGTTTTGAAATTAAATCATGCGCTCGTTCTTCTTTGCCAAAAGCCTTTGCAATAGCAATTGCATTTTGATAAATATCTTCTAAATTCCTAGGAATAAGTGGTATTAATGCTGGTTCTTTTGATAATTTGTAAATCGCACGAGCCACGTGACTTGTGTCTATTTGACAAACATCGCACACATCCTGAGTAAAAATAACATCGGGAGCAATGGTTTGCAATAAATCCTCCTCTATATAATACAAACTTTTTCCTTGCCTTTTTGACTCGGTAACAATGCAATCAATTTCTTTGCTGCTGTGATTTGTGTGTTCTAAAAATGACCGAACCACTTTAGGTTTATCCGACGAACATTCGAAAGTAACCCCGTACAAATGTTCCTCTAAACCCATTTCATATATCATAGAAGTTGCTGCTGGTAAAAAAGAACAGACTTTAATCATACTAAATTTATTTGTTTTTTACGGTCTTTCATAAAAAAAGACTCGCAAAGATAAGGGTTGAACTGATACTTCTTTACATAATGCAGCATATTTTGAATCGCTTTCAATATTCCTAATTTGAAAAATTATTTCGAAATTATGACTTTGCCCGTCCAAAAATATTATTTTCACTTTACCTTTGCTCATCAATTTTAAACAAATAATGAGCATAAATTCTATAAAAAAGATATTTTTTGTACTGCTTCTTTTTAGTGTTAGCTGCAAAAAAAACGACAACTCAGAAGCCTCAAAAACCCCTTCGGGACAAAATGCCATTGCGTATGCACACAGTTTAGCAATCTACAAACAAAAAGGCTATTCGATTGTAAAAATCATTAATCCTTGGCCCAATTCCGATAAAGATTTTACTTATATTCTAAAAGAAAAAAAAGGAATTATTCCTGATAGTCTACAAAAATACCCAACTATTGAAGTGCCGCTACATTCGATAGTTACCACCTCTACAACAACTATTCCTTATCTAGAAATGCTTGGTGTCGAAAAATCATTAGTTGGATTCCCACATACTGATTATATTTCTTCCAAAAAAACAAGAGCCCTTATCGACAATGGAGCCGTAAAAAACGTAGGACAAAACGAACGATTAGACATCGAAAAACTTATCGATTTAAACCCTAATTTGATTGTAGCTTTTGGGGTAGACAACAATAATCCTATGCTTGATAATTTAAAAAAAAGCGGCTTAGCTGTTTTAATTCAAGCCGATTGGATGGAACAATCTCCTCTTGGCAAAGCAGAATGGATTAAATTATATGGCGCTTTATTTGCCAAGGAAAAAGAAGCTCAAAAGTTGTTTAACCAAATTGCCACTAATTATAATGATGCACTTGCACTAGTTTCGTCTCAACAAAACAAAGCTACTGTATTGTATGGCTATATGTATCAAAACCAATGGTTTGTAGCTAGAGGAAACAGCTGGATTGCACAATTTATCAAGGATGCAAAAGCAAACTACCTTTGGAGCGATTTAAAAGGTACAGGAAGTCAAGCCTTTTCATTTGAAAGAATATTAATAAAAGGAAAGAAAGCAACTTTTTGGATTACCTCTGGTTTATTTAAAACCGTAGCTGATTTTGGAAAAAGCAATCCTCACTACAGTCAATTTGATGCTTTTAAAACAAAAAATATATATACTTTTGAAGGAAAAACGGGAGCAACAGGCGGAACACTTTTTTATGAATTATCGCCCAGCCGACCTGACTTAGTTCTAAAGGATTATATCAAGATATTCCACCCAGAATTACTACCAAATTACACTCTTACCTTTGCTCAAAAACTAAATTAAATTGTTCAATAAAAAACGAAATACTCTTTTATTTTTTTTGTTATCCCTAGGGCTACTTTTGTTGTTTTTTACAAATATCAGCCTTGGTTCTATTACTATTCCGTTCGATGAAATTTACAATAGTCTCACGGGAAGTCAGGCAAGCAAACCAACTTGGCAATACATCATCATCGATTATCGATTGCCCAAAGCCATTGCTGCAATCCTCGTTGGAATGGGATTATCAATCAGCGGATTGTTGATGCAAACGCTCTTTAGGAATCCATTGGCGGGACCTGATGTTTTAGGATTAAGTTCTGGCGCAAGTTTAGGCGTAGCAATAATTGTTTTGGGTACTGCTTTTTTACCTCCGTTTTTAACATCGATTTTGCTTTCGTCTTTAGGCATTGTTGTAACGTCAAGTTTGGGCAGTTTTTTAGTGCTCTTGGCTGTTTTAGCGATTTCCCAAAAATTGAGAGACACCATGGCCATATTAATTGTAGGTTTAATGTTTGGGAGTTTAACTAGTGCCATTGTGGGAACTCTTACTTATTTCAGCACAGCAGAACAATTACAGAAATTTACTTTTTGGTCTTTAGGAAACCTAGGCAATATGTCTTGGCTTTCAATTGGAATTTTAGCTATTTGCGTAACTATTGGTCTACTATTAAGTCTTGTCAGCGTTAAGCCTTTAAATGCTTTGCTTTTAGGAGAAAATTACGCCCAAAGTTTAGGAATAAACCACAAAAGAACCCGATTGATTATCATACTTGCCACCAGTATTTTGGCAGGAAGTATTACCGCTTATGTGGGACCAATCGCCTTTATTGGATTGGCCGTGCCGCATATTGCCAAATTGGTTTTCCAAACCAGTAATCACGGGGTTTTATTTTGGAGCACATTGCTTTTGGGCGCAATAATTATGCTTATTTGCGACAGTATTTCGCAACTGCCAGGAAGCGACGTTACTTTGCCTATTAATGCCGTAACTTCCGTTTTTGGTGCGCCAATCGTGATTTGGTTGTTAATCCGAAAACGCAAAATGATGAACTAATGGAAAATAAAATCATCTTAGAAGCTTCAAAAATTAGTATTGGATATACTAATAAAAAGAAGAAAAATATCATTGGTTCAGATATTGATTTGCTTTTAAACGAATCAAAACTTATTGCCTTAATTGGAGCAAATGGCATAGGAAAATCAACTCTTTTAAAAACCATAACAGGCATCCAGAAACCCCTTTCAGGAACAGTTTCTTTGAATGGAAAAAGCATTCACGAACTAGATACTTTGACTTTGGCACAAAATCTTAGTGTTGTTCTTACCGATAAATTGCCCCCAAGCAATTTGACAGTTTGGGAACTCATCGCTTTAGGAAGACAACCCTATACAAATTGGATTGGAAAATTAACCCCCCATGACAGTGCCAAAATAGACGAAGCAATAGCGCGCACTCAAATTGAGCATTTGACATCAAAAAAACATTATGAAATTAGTGATGGACAATTACAAATAGTGTTAATTGCAAGAGCTTTGGCACAAGACACTCCACTAATTATTTTGGATGAACCCACAACCCACTTAGATTTACTACACAAAGTAGCCCTTTTTAAACTCTTGAAAAAACTAACCCAAGAAACTGGAAAATGCATTCTTTTCTCGACTCATGATATTGATATGGCAATACAATTGAGTGACGAAATGATTATTATGACTCCTGAAAATGTAATTCAAGACCAACCTTGTAATTTAATTATGAAAGGAAGTTTTAACACTTTATTCAAAAATGAACATATCGTTTTTGACAGCGAAAAAGGGAAATTTGTGATTTCTTAGATTTTTAATCCTATCTGTCTTTTTGCTTCGCCAACTACAAATGCAACCGAATTAGCAATATTAAAACTTCGGATTAAATTAGACATCGGAATCGTTAAATGGTTGTCGAATTTTGCCAAAAATTCCTCACTCAATCCCACACTTTCTTTACCAAAAACCAACCAATCTTCGTCCTGAAAATCAGTTTCATAAATCGATTTTTCAGCATGAGAACTCATCAAAAAAACCCGCGATTGATCAGGAATTTGAGCGATCCATTCTTCGCTATTTTGGTATTCGACCACATCCAAATGCACCCAATAATCCAAACCAGAACGTTTGAGATTTTTATCATTAATAACAAATCCAAAAGGATGAATCAGGTGTAACCTACTTTTGGTACCCACACACAAACGACCAATATTTCCAGTATTATTGGGGATTTCGGGTTCTACTAAAACGATGTTTAACATAAAAAGTTAGAAGTTAGAAGTTAGAATTGGGAAGTTAAAAAAAATCATCGATTTCCAAAACTTCTCCGGCTTGTAAATCATTCAAATATACATTCCCTATTCGAACTCTAATCAATCGCAAAGTAGGAAAACCAACTGCTGCCGTCATTTTTCGAACTTGACGAAATTTTCCTTCATTAACAGTGATCGAAGCCCAAGAAGTAGGCCCGTGACGTTCGTCTCTAATTTTTTTCCCTCTCGCACCAAAATTAGGAATCGCACTGATGATAAAAGATTCACAAGGCTTAGTGGTATATTTTGTACCGTTAAAACCAATTTCGACTCCCCTTTTCATTGTGTCGATGGCTTCCTGATGAATAATCCCGTCAACTTGCACATAATATTCTTTGTCAACCTTCTTACTCCTTACGATTTCGCTCCTTTTGCCATCTGTGGTAAGCAATAAAAGTCCTTCGGAATCTTCGTCGAGCCGACCAATTGCCATTGTCCCTTTTGGAAAATCGTATAGTTCGCCCAAGAGTTTCTTCTTCCTCTTGAGTTCATAAACAAATTGACTTAAATAGCCGTAGGGTTTGTGAAGAATAAAATGACGATGAGACATAGTATAATAATTGAATGGCAAAAATACATTTTTCAAATTATCTTCTTATACATTCTTAAATTGATATAATTCCTTACTTTTACTTTTTATAAAAACCTTTCTTTTATGTCGAATATACTCCCGTTTTTATTGCTCTTTAGCGTGGCACTGGCTTTTGGAATTTTCATTGGCAAACTAATTTTTTCGACAAAATCGCAGTCCGAAAAAGCCTTTTTGGAAGAAAAACTAAATGATTTTAAAGCGCAATCTTTAATTGAAAAAGCGACTTTCGACAAACAATTGCAACAAATCATTCAAGAGAAAGAAGCTATTCGAAACGAAAAAGAAGCCCTAAACATTCAATTGACCAAGAAAGAAGTCGATTTTGAAAATCTTTGGCAACGCAACAAAGAGCAAAAAGAAGAAGTCGAAAAATTACAGGAAAAATTTACCACGGAATTCGAGAATTTGGCTAATAAAATCTTAGACGAAAAATCGAACAAATTTACCGAGCAAAACAAGGAAAATATGAAAAATATCCTTTCGCCTTTGCAAGATAAAATTCAATTGTTCGAAAAGAAAGTCGAAGACACCCACAAGGAAAGCATCGATTATCATGCCGCTTTGCGCCAACAAATTTTAGGTTTACGCGAAATGAACATTCAAATGAGTAAAGAAACCATCAACCTGACCAAAGCTTTGAAAGGCGATAGCAAAATGCAGGGAAATTGGGGCGAACTGGTTTTAGAGCGCGTGCTCGAAAAATCAGGATTGGAAAAAGATAGGGAATATTATGTGCAACAATCCCACACCAACGAAGACGGACAACGTGTTTTTCCTGATGTTGTCATCAATCTTCCCGATGGCAAAAAAATGATTGTCGACTCGAAAGTATCCTTGACCGCTTATGAAAAATTCATCAATGAGGAAGAGGATAGCTTGAAAAATGGTTATTTAAAAGAACACGTCAATTCGATAAAACGTCACGTAGAACAATTAGGCGAAAAAAATTACCAGGATTTATACCAAATAGAAAGCCCTGATTTTGTGCTTTTATTTATTCCGATGGAACCCGCTTTTGCCATGGCATTAAACGAGGACACCACACTCTACAACAAAGCCTTCGAAAAAAATATTGTAATTGTAACCCCTTCTACCCTATTGGCAACTTTACGCACGATTGATAGTATGTGGACTAACCAAAAACAACAGGAAAATGCTTTTGAAATTGCCCGCCAAGCTGGAGCTTTGTACGATAAATTCGAAGGGTTTGTAGCTGATTTAATTAAAATAGGCAAAAAAATAGACGAAAGCAAAGTCGAATATCAGGGAGCCATGAATAAACTAGTTGACGGAAAAGGAAACCTCATCACAAGTGTCGAAAAGTTAAAAAAAATGGGAGCCAAAGCAAAAAAAGCACTCCCCGAAAGCATATTGAATCGTGCCAAAACGGATACGGAATCAAACCTATAAAACTACACAATCTCCCTCAAAAGCAATTAGTTACTTTTTTTGTTAGGTGTTTTTTGCTGCATTTATTTTAAATTATTTAAAAAAATAATGTAACTTTAGATAAATCAATTTTTACCTCAACATGAAAAAAATAATACTGTTTTTGCTGTTGACTATTTCTCATATTCTTATTGCCCAAAATAGAATGATTACTCACGAAGGAATCCTAAATTTTGAAGCGTCGGTTCCTTTATTTGAAGAGGTTAAAGCACTAAACAAAACTGCAACATGCGATTTAAACATCAAAACTGGAGCAATTTCGAGTCTGGTTTTAATCAAAGATTTTCATTTCAAAATGGCACTAATGGAGGCTCATTTTAATGAACATTATTTAGAAAGTGATCATTATCCAAAAGCCATTTTCAAAGGAAAAATTTTGGGCTTTAATTGGAATATCATTGATTCGTCGCCCAAAGAATTCCAAATGAAGGGCAAACTAGAAATACATGGAAAGAAAAAGGAAATAACCACAGCCGTTTTTCTTAGAAAAACAGATAATGACTTAGGAATTTTTTCAACTTTTAGTGTTCTTACTTCTGATTTCAACATCGAAATACCAACCGTTTTGAGAATGAAAGTAGCAGAAAAAGCAACTATTACAACTAATTTCATCGTAAAATAACCCTACTTTCCTAAACAATCTTTAAGTGCATATTCTAAAGTTTTAAATTGAAATTGAAATCCTAATTTTTCTATTTTACCCGAAGAAATTCTCCTTCCTGTGAGTATCATTTTTGACATTTCTCCCATAACCATTTTAATTAAAAACGAAGGAATATTGGGCAACCAAATTGCATAACCATAAATCCTAGCCAAAGTTTCAGAAAAAAACAAAATTTGTTGTATCGTCAGCAATTGCGGCATTATAAGCCCCAATCATTTTTGTATTTTTTAAAGCCTCGAAATAAATAGCACACAAATCATCAATATGAATCCATGGCATGTATTGCTTTCCTGAACCCAAAACAACAGCGAATTTCCATTTAAAAAGAGGCACCAATTGCTTTAAAAAACCATATTCTTTTCCTAATACTAAACCCGTCCTGATTTTGACAGTTCTAATTCCTAAGGTCTCAACGACATCGGCGGCAGCTTCCCACTTTTGACAAGTAATTCCCAAAAAATCATTTGCTGGAGGTGTTTCCTCAGTACAAATTAACGAACCGTTTATTGCCCCATAAATCCCAATTCCAGAGGCCGAAATAAAAGCATCTATCTTTTTATTGTTCGTTTTTAAAACATCATAAATGAGTCGAATTGATTGTTCTCTACTCTCCATTATTTCTCTCTTTCGCTTTGTAGTCCATCTTTTGTCGGCGATGTTTTCGCCTGCAAGATGAATAATAAAATCGGCGTTTAAAACTGCTTTTTCCTCTATAAATCCCTTTGAAACATCCCATTGATAATAGGAAATATCCGTGGTGTCCTGTTTTACATTTCTACTTAAAATAGAAACAGAAAATCCTTTTTCGACCAACAAACGAGTCAAATGTTTTCCTATGAATCCTGTTCCTCCACTTATTAATACATTTTTTTTCATTTCAAAATTCCTTTTTTATAGGTTTCAATGGCTCGATTTCGAGCAAAAACAGAATCTACCATCGGTTTATTATATTCCAAATCGAATTCGGGTATCCATTGCCGAATATAAATTCCTTTTTCATCAAATTTCTTGAGTTGAATTGCTGGATTAAAAACTCGGAAATAAGGTGCTGCATCACAACCTGTACCCGCAGCCCATTGCCAGTTTCCCACATTTGAAGCCAACTCATAATCTAATAATTTCTCAGCAAAATAAGCTTCGCCCCATTGCCAATTAATCAATAAATGCTTGCATAAAAAACTTGCCACAACCATACGAACTCTGTTATGCATATATCCCGTTTGGTTTAATTGCCTCATTCCGGCATCTACCATTGGATAACCCGTTGTTCCAGAACACCAGCGCTTGAAATCTTCTTCGTTATTCCTCCATTGAATACCGTCATAGGCGGATTTAAAATTGTGTGTAACCACTTTTGGAAAACTAAATAATATTTGCATAAAAAACTCTCTCCAAATCAACTCGCTCAAAAAAACCTGATTTTTATTCGCCGCCCAATTTACTAATTTCCGAATGCTTACCGTTCCGAAACGCAAATGAGGCGAAAGATAAGAAGTATCATCTAAAGCTGGAAAATTCCGAGTTTCGTGATAACGAACCACATTTTTTAAATTATAAGGAAGCACTTTTATGGCACTTTTATCGAATCCAATTTGTTCTAAAGTTGGAAAAACAAAATGGGCTTTATAAAAATTACAAAAGTGGTCTGCTGCATCGTATTCTTGTACTGGACAAGTAGAATTGTATTTCTCTAACCATTTATTTTTATATGGCGTGTACACCGTATAAGGCAATCCGTCGGGTTTTGTGATTTCCTTTTCTTCAAAAATCACTTGGTCTTTATATGAAAAACAGGTGGTTTTAGTCGCTTCTAATAATTTGCAAATAGCCCAATCTCTTGAAATGGCGTAAGGTTCATAATCTTTGTTAAAAAAAACTTCCCGAATGGTATATTCCTGAATAAGTGCTTGCCAAACATCTTGAATTTTTCCTTTTTTTACCAAAAGAGAACTTCCCAATTCTTGAAGTTGCTGATTTATTTTAGAAAGTGAATCATAAATAAAACCAACTCTAGCATCCTCTTTTGGCAAACCATTTAAAATAGTTTCATCAAAAATAAACAAGGGAATAATTGGATATTTAGATTTCAAAGCGAAAAACAACCCTACATTATCCTGTAAACGCAAGTCTCTACGAAACCAAAAAACAGCAATTTCTTGTTTAAACATCATTTAGAATTGAAAATTTCATCTATTTTTAAGACCCGATATTCGAAAATTTCTTTCAACTTATTTTTAACTACAAGTGCGTGCAACATTCTGCCTATAAATCCCAAAGGCAAGGCATAATGAACCACATCCGTCATGTTGGTACCCTTTTCTGTTGCTTCAAAAAAATGCTTGTGATGCCATAATGCGTAAGGGCCAAACCGTTGTTCATCGATGAAATAACTATTTTCTTTCACGAAAGTAATCTCAGTCATCCAAGCAAATTTCAGTCCCAAAAGAGGAGAAACTTTGTATTGAATAATCTGACCTGCGTACATCGATTTGTTATCAAAATCCGTGATGGTAAAACCCATCGTTTTTGGGGTTATTTTTTGAAGATTCCTCGGACTCGAAAAAAACGCCCAACAGTCTTCGATACTCGCGTTGATGTGCTGAACAGTTTCTTTTTTATATATTTTCATCTTTTGTTTTTTCTATTTTTGGATTAAAACCAAACTCATCAATAGCATCGAAAAAGCATACCCTATATCTTCGATTGGGATTGTCCCGAGCCTAATTCCTAGGTTTTCGGTGTCGTTATAAATTACTACTGGCTCAGCAATAAAACTTCCTGTGAGTATCCCGTTTACAATCCCAAAAGGAATCAGTATAATTAGAAAAGTGATAAAAAAAGTATTCAAAACAGTAGGAACTTTGAAAACGGCATAAGTTAAAACAAGCACTAGAAAAGTGTAATTTATTGATGTATATAATTTGTTATAGTGAAGCACAATGGTTGGAATAAGTAGTAAAATCAATATCCAATAAATGGCTTGTACTGTTTTATCTGACAAAGAAACCTTTGGATAAAAATAGCGAAAAGCAAAGTGAATAAAGAGACTGGCATAGGGAATACAGATAAAAAACAATCCTTCTTCTATGGGCAAACCAAAAAATGCTATGCCAGAATGGTATCGAGGATTAAAACGCCAAACGCCTATTTTTGTAAAAATAATATCCCAAATGATGAAGAAAAAAGCAGTAATTAGTATTGCCGAAAAAAACAGCTTTCCACCGCTTTACATACTTCATCCTACTTTCGAAACTGTACAGAAACGGAATTAAAAAAGAAGCAATATTTAGGATTAAATATAAGGACATCTTAAATCTTAAAATATTTAAAAGGTACAAACAACATTCCAAAACACTCTCCTTCTTCTTTTCCTAAGTGTTTATGATGCACTTTATGTCCTTTTCTTAATCCGATTAAATATTTATTTTTAGTGTTTTTAAACAACTTAAATCGCTGATGAATTATAATATCATGCACTATAAAATAGCTCAAACCGTAGGCGAAAATTCCTAATCCTATAAAAAATCTATAATCAAATCCTGCATTTGCACCAAAATAAAAAAGGAGAATACTTGGAATGGCAAAAATCACAAAAAACAAATCATTCCGTTCGAAAACATGAGCATATTTAGGCTGATGATGATCTTCGTGTAAATACCACAAAAATCCGTGCATAACATATTTATGTGTACACCAAGTAACACATTCCATCAATAAATAAGTAATCAAAAAAATAAATAAAGACACCATTTTTAGACTGTTTTAAAGTTCGATAAATAAATCCGATTTAGACCAAATTCAACTTGTAAGTTACAAAAGAATTAGCAAACAATCGTGCTTTAGTGTAATTAGATACTCTAATTCTTGAGTTCCCAATTTCACTACAAGGCGTATTTTTTAGTTTTTTTAATAATTTTTTATAGTAAACATAGGCGGTATAGACTCCAAATTTCGCTTCTAAGGGTAATTTTTTAATGCCCTGCAACGCTATTTCGAAATCGTCTTCAATTTCTTTGATAATTCTATTTTTAGCCTTTTCGTCAAATGTGTTTAGCTTGACTCCTGGAAAATAATTTCGGTTTAAAACTAGATTATCCTCTTTTAAATCTCTCAAAAAATTTACTTTCTGAAAAGCAGAGCCCAATCGCATGGCCTCGGCTTTCAATTCATTATATTTTTGATTATTTCCGTTGACAAAAACTTTCAAACACATTAATCCTACCACATCGGCGGAACCATAAATATACTCTTCATATTCTTGGGTATGATTATAATCCGATTGCACCAAATCCATTTTCATACTTCTCAAAAAAGACTGAATTAAATCATCTTCAATATTATATTTCGTTACTGTTTGCTGAAAAGAATTTAAAATTGGATTTAAACTGATTCCCAATTTTTGGGCTTTATAATAGTCATTTTCAAAATCATTTATCAAATTCTCTTTATCGAACTCGTGAAAAGAATCTACAATTTCGTCAGCAAAACGAACAAAACCGTAAATACTGTAAATAGCATCACGAATACTTGGAGCCAGCATCTTAACCGCCATTGAAAATGAAGTGCTGTAACTTTTAGTCACTAAAACACTGCATTTAAACGAGACTTCATCAAATACTTTTTTCATAACTTCTATTTATTTAAAAATTGTTTAATAATTAAATCCGATGCTATTTTTCCCGAAATTATCGAAGGAGGAACTCCAGGACCAGGAACGGTTAATTGTCCTGTAAAGAATAAATTTTTAACTTTTTTGCTACTTATTTTTGGTCTTAAAAAAGCAGTTTGTGTCAAAATATTGGCTAATCCATAAGCGTTTCCCTTATAGGAATTATACTCTTTGACAAAATCATTCACACAAAAACTTTCGTTAAAGAGTATTGCCTCTTTTACTTTTTGATGGGTCAATTTTTCAAATCGGCTGATACAATTTTCAAAATAAATTTCTCGAATCGCAGGCGAATCCTTAATTCCTGGCGCAATTGGAATCAAAAAAATACCAGTTTCTTTGCCCTTTGGCGCAACGGTTTCATCGGTTTTACTTGGAAAACTAGCATAAAACAATGGTTTTTCGGGCCATTTGGGATCATCATAAATATCTTTGGCGTGAGTGTCAAAATCCGTATCAAAAAATAGAGTATGATGGGAAACATTTTCTATTTTTTTATCAAAGGCAACATAAAACAAAAGAGAGGAAGGAGCAAAAACTCTCGAATTCCAATATTTTCAGAATAGCCTCTATCCTTTTCATCTAGCAGAGTTTCGGTGTGATGATAATCGGCTCCGCTCAAAACGACATCCGAATAAATGGTTTCTCCGTTTGCAACAACACTTTTTACGACATGATGCTCCACATTAATTTTTTCGATATTTTGATTGGTTTTAATTTTCACACCTAATTCTGCCGCCAAAAGATGCATGGCTTTAACCACTTCGTACATTCCTCCTTTAGGATGCCAAGTCCCTAAACCAAAGTCCGCATAATTCATAAAACTATAAAAGGAAGGCGTATTCGAAGGTTTAGCACCAAGAAATAAAACAGGAAATTCCATTATTTGCTGCAACCGATTGTTCTTGATTTTCTTTCGAACAGAGGTTCGAATGGTACTAAAAAATTGGTTTGCTTTTTTTATGGTTACTGGCGTAATTAGCTCTGTTATAGAAATCCCAGGACGATACACCAAGTCCTTAATTGCTACATCATAATTATGCTGGGCATTATCCAAAAATGATTTTAAATAGTAAGAACTTCCTTTTTCATCCTTTTCAAAAAGAGCTAAAATAGCCGCTAAATTATCTGGAATCGCAATCGAATCTAAATCATTAAAATAAACTTCGTAAGCAGGATTTAGCTTTTCGAGCTGATAATAATCAGACGGTTTTTTGTTGAAATCAGCAAAGAATTTTTCAAAAACATCTGGCATCCAATACCACGTTGGACCTATATCAAAAGTAAAACCTTCCTTGATTAATTGCCTTGCCCTACCGCCTACAGTTTGATTTTTTTCAAAAATAGTTACATCAAAACCCGCCTTAGCTAAATAGCACGAGGCTGATAAAGCGGCAAAACCCGAACCGATAATTGTTACTGTTTTTTTCATTTGTTTAACAAATATACATTTTTTTAAACAAAAATACTACTATTAACGGTAAATTACAATTTACTAACCAAGTCAGAAATAGCAGTGAAAACAGAAAAATTTTTCGGAAGACTATTAATATCTATAAATTCGGTCATTCTACCAAGAACCCAAAAGTGCGAATTAGCATCTATAATTTCAGTCGAAATCTCTTTCAGATAATCATCAATCCCCTCTCTTGTGGGCTGAACAGTCCAGTAAGATATGTAGATGATGTTGTCAAAATGTTTTTTTACACCCTTCAAACTTTCGATGGGAACACTTTCGCCAAGGTATATGGTTTTGTAACCATTTAGCAAAATTTCATAATTTAAATACATCAATCCCAGTTCATGAATTTCATTTTCTGGAAGACATAAAACAAAGATTTTATCGGTTCTTGTGGGTTCTAGGATTTGAACTTTTTCTGTATTGACGAGTATTTTTGCTTAATCAAATAAGAGATAAAATGCTCTTGTGCAGGCGATATGGTTCCTGATTGCCACAACAAACCTATATCATTCATTAGCGGAATGATAATTTCATAAAAAATTTCGCGAAACGATTTTTCTGAAAGTAAATTAGTATATGTATTGAGAAATAGCGCTTGATCAAAGTTAATCATCGCCATCTTAAAAGTATTTAAGATATGATTATTAGCATTTTTTCCAGCTATTATTTCACGAACAAGAAAGACTATTTTTTCGGCAGACAAATCTGCTATTCTAGAAATTTTATAGCCATACGAATTTAACAATACCACATTTAAAAGCTTTTGCAAACTGGCTAAATCGTAGGTTCTAATATTAGTTTCTGTCCGTATGGGTTCAAGAATATTGTATCTTTTTTCCCAAATTCGAATGGTATGCGCCTTGATTCCAGAAAGATTTTCTAAGTCTTTTATACTAAAAACATTTTTAATATTGTTTACCATTTATTAAAATTTATTAAACAAATATAAGTATAATTTATTAAACCATACCCCTCATAAAATCATAAAACAAGCTCGTCAAAATGATTTAATTTGTCCAAATGCAGAATAGTTTTGGTACTACTACTATTTTGAGAATACATGGGTCTAAACTTAGCCCCATAAACAACCTCATCAAAAGTGTAAGACGTTCGAATGGCAACGGTATTACTAAACATGTCATCAAAAGTTTTAACATACACTAGAATTTCGCCTTTGATTGATTCAAAATCTTGTTTTGTAAACTGGTATAGCGGACTTTCTTCTGTAATGGGATGCACTAAAGTCCAACTCAATGTTAGCGCACTAACTTTGTCCAACTCTAATTCTAAGGAGTAGAATTTATTACTTACCCTCTCCTTTTCTTCAACACTAATTCCTAAAGTTATTTTAGCCTCGGCATCGGAGAAAGCAGCATTTTTAAAAGGTGCCATTCGAATCATTAATGCTGTAATATCGCCATAAGGAGCAATAATTGCATTATGAGAAAATTTGATAAAAGCTATGGGGCGACTAAAACGCCCAAAAAACAAACCCGTAGCAATTGCAAAACTTAACAACCCGATTAATGCTTCGAATGTAGCAACGGCACTTGCCATAAAACCAGAAGGACTAATGTGTCCATAACCTACGGTAGTGAATGTTTGTGCGCTAAAAAAATAGGTCTCCCCAAACTTTACCCAATTCGATTCCGAAGGATTAATACCGTTTAAATATTCTATCCCGATAGCGAAATACACTAAAGCAAAAGCAAGGTTAATACACACATAAAAAGTAAGGAGAATCAACATAAATTTCCAAGCTGACATATCAATCAAAGTATGGTACCAACTGATGCGATAGAAAATATTCATTCCTCGTTTTTCAACATTAGTAGTTCCATTTTTATTAACAAAGCGACCTCCATAACTACTTGTATTGGCACCAAATCCTGAATTTAAATACGCTTTTGCTTTTTCGTTTATTATTTTTAGTAATGCCATTGGGTTTTATTTAGTAAAACAAACTTATAGGTATAAGCGTTTAGGTCGCAAATAAATTATCTTTGTCAAATGACAGAGCGCAATATTTTCAGAGGAGTGAATTCAATAAAATTTAACCAAAGATTTAAAGAAGATAAGGATTGTTTAGAATATTTATCTGAGATAAAATGGCTTAGTGGCTATAATTGTAAACGATGTAATAATGATAAATTTGGGAAAGGAAAAAACATCCATAACCGACGTTGTACCAAGTGCCGATATGATGAAAGTCCAACAGCAGGAACTATGTTTGAAAAGCTTAAATTTTCAATACTAATAGCCTTTCATATTGTTTTCAAAATAAGTACGAAGAAAAAGGGATGTCTTCTTTAGAATTAAGTAATGAATTTGAACTTCGACAAATGACCTGCTGGGCATTCAAACAAAAACTACAGCAAGTAATGAAGAGCAGTCTAAAAAGCCCATTAACAGGGTTATTCACGTTGATGAGTTTGTGATTGGAGGTCCAGAAGAAGGTAAAAAAGGAAGGAGTAAAGGGTTGAAAAAATTAATTGTCTTGGCTGTTGAAATTTTAGAAGATGGTGTTGGTCGAGCTTACGCTGAGGCTATTGAACATTCTTCGGCAATAGAATTAGGTGCTTTCTTAACCAAATATGTTTCAAGCGAAGCGGAAGTAGTTTCGGATAAATGGAAAGGTTACACACCTTTAAAAAAGGAGTTTAAAAATTTGAAACAAGTTGCATCAGAAGATGGAAAGAACTTTAAAGAGCTACATATACACATAATGAATATAAAAGGATGGCTCCGAGGAATTCATCACCATTGCAGTAAAGACCGTATGCAAAATTATCTTGATGAATACCATTTTAGATACAACAGAAGGTCAAATATGGATACAATATTCGATGTGTTAATAAGAAAGATGGTGAATTGTAAATAAATATCAATAAAATAAGCACTTAACAAGTGCGAACTAAACGCTTATACCTATAAAATTATTTAAAAATTAGTTCCTATTTAATAAGAATGAAAATTAATTATATTAAAAAATATAGGTATAAGCGTTTAGGTCGCAAATAAATTATCTTTGTCAAATGACAGAGCGCAATATTTTCAGAGGAGTGAATTCAATAAAATTTAACCAAAGATTTAAAGAAGATAAGGATTGTTTAGAATATTTATCTGAGATAAAATGGCTTAGTGGCTATAATTGTAAACGATGTAATAATGATAAATTTGGGAAAGGAAAAAACATCCATAACCGACGTTGTACCAAGTGCCGATATGATGAAAGTCCAACAGCAGGAACTATGTTTGAAAAGCTTAAATTTTCAATACTAATAGCCTTTCATATTGTTTTCAAAATAAGTACGAAGAAAAAAGGGATGTCTTCTTTAGAATTAAGTAATGAATTTGAACTTCGACAAATGACCTGCTGGGCATTCAAACAAAAACTACAGCAAGTAATGAAGAGCAGTCTAAAAAGCCCATTAACAGGGGTTATTCACGTTGATGAGTTTGTGATTGGAGGTCCAGAAGAAGGTAAAAAAGGAAGGAGTAAAGGGTTGAAAAAATTAATTGTCTTGGCTGTTGAAATTTTAGAAGATGGTGTTGGTCGAGCTTACGCTGAGGCTATTGAACATTCTTCGGCAATAGAATTAGGTGCTTTCTTAACCAAATATGTTTCAAGCGAAGCGGAAGTAGTTTCGGATAAATGGAAAGGTTACACACCTTTAAAAAAGGAGTTTAAAAATTTGAAACAAGTTGCATCAGAAGATGGAAAGAACTTTAAAGAGCTACATATACACATAATGAATATAAAAGGATGGCTCCGAGGAATTCATCACCATTGCAGTAAAGACCGTATGCAAAATTATCTTGATGAATACCATTTTAGATACAACAGAAGGTCAAATATGGATACAATATTCGATGTGTTAATAAGAAAGATGGTGAATTGTAAATAAATATCAATAAAATAAGCACTTAACAAGTGCGAACTAAACGCTTATACCTACAAACTTAATTAAAATTGTTACATCTTTTTCTCAATAACAAATTATGATTACCATCATAAGTCGATGTGAAAATTAAACTGTAATTTTGCTCCAACTTGAAACAATTTGCATCCATATTACTCGTTTTTCTACTGACTTGGCAGACCTTTTTTAATGCTGGAGCTATTCTTTATTGGAAAACTAACCAAGCTTATATTGCCCAAGCGCTTTGCGAAAACAAAGATAAACCACAAATGCATTGTGGCGGAAAATGCTATTTATACAAACAACTCAAAAAAGCAGAAGAAAGGGAGAACGAAAAAAATAGTTTCCCAAATTCGATTCCAAAATTAAAATTTACCGACCATTTTATCGCTGACGATTACAAATGGAACATAGAAACACTATGGATTTCTGTTCAAAAAACACCGTTTTCAAACTATTCGTCCCATGTTCTTATTGGATACGAAAATTCTATTTTCAGACCTCCCCCATTTATTTGACCTTAAAAAAATGAATTAGACGCTGCTGGTTTTACTTGCGGCACGTTTTCTATTGCTCAAATAAATTTTAAAAAATGAAAAAGATAGTATTATTTGTTATTGCTTTTTATGCAACAACGCGAACTTATAGCCAGTGCGCTTGCTGCGCTGCGGCTGGTGCTAGCGCATCTTCTAACGATTACAACAACGGAATTTTCACTTTGCCAAAAAACCAATGGGTTATTGAAGGGTATGGCGATTATAGAACCATCAAAAAAGGAAATGCCCCAGAAGAAGATGAAAAACTCCTTAAAAACATGCTTATCAGTTCAGTAGGAATTCGCTATGGTCTAACGGATAAAATTACCGTTTCGGCACTAATTCCTGATGTTTTTCTTCACACAACTCCGGAAACGACCATGGTCTTGGCGATTTAGTTCTTATGGGAACATTTAATCTGTACTCGAAAAACAATGTTAATTTTGCCCTACAAGCAGGAATTGAACTACCAACAGGAATTCAAAAAAATTCCAATTTCGACAATACAACCGTTATTATAGGCTCTGGTTCTTATGATCCAATGGCGGGAATATTATTTTCGAAACATTGGAACAAAATGACCTTTGTAGGCAATGTGCTTTATAAATATACTTCGACTGGTTTTCAGGACAATTACTACGGAAGCATTGCCATACAAAACGCAACTTTATCCTATAAAATAAAGGCTGGAGGGCGTTTGAACACCATTGACAAAAGAGAGGAAAAAGAAATATCTAATTTTGGTTGGAGTATTTTTGGCGGGTATTATGGCGAATGGCTCGACAAAATAAAAGAAGATGATGCTATCGATGAAAACTCCGGGTATTATTTAGGATTTGCTAATTTAGGAACCAATCTTTCCTATAAAAAATGGAGCTTTCCTTTGACCCTTTCGCTGCCAATTATAAATGGTATGAACGGAACACAAAATGATTCAGGATTCAGGCTTCGCATTGGAATAATACGTTCGTTATAAAAGCACTCCACTTTTTACATTGGACAAAAAGCCTGCAAACAAACTTAGACTGCCCCCAAAAATGAGATTCATTTGGGGGCTTTTTTATGGATTACTAGATTTCTTAAAAAAACGAAACACTAAGAAAACAAATAATATCGCAATAACCCGCTTTAATAGTCTACCTTTCACAAAAAATAATGGCGATAGAACGTAAGGTTCGATTGGTCGAAGAATTATTCGACCATCTTGACAATGAAATTACTGCTTTCAAATCAGAAACCAAACTGCATTGCCTTACTGGATGTGGCAAGTGCTGCTCGAAACCTGAAATTGATGCCTCTCCTTTAGAATTCCTGCCTTGGGCATTTCATCTTTTTTTAAATGGCAAAGCCGAAGAAACTTTATTAGAATTAGACAATTCCTCCATTACAACCTGCCATATTTACCGCCCTCTCGCTCTAATTGAAACCTACAACGGAAGCTGTAGCAACTATCGCTATCGCGGATTAATATGCCGCCTTTTTGGCTATGCCGCTAATAGAGATAAATATGGCGAACTACGGTTAGCGACCTGCAAAATCATAAAAGAAGACCAACAAGAAAGCTACAACAATACCGAAGAAGCCATCAGCAAAGGACTTTATATCCCTATTTTTACGGATTATTATATGCAGTTAGCACAAATTGATTACCAAATGGGAACTACTTTACTCCCCATAAACGACGCTTTAAAAAGAGCCCTAGAAGAAGTTTTGCACTATTACGCCTACCGACCATTTCCGGGTGGATTGGAGAATATTGCTTAATTTAACCACTGAACTGCCACTTTTTGGTAGGTAGCTGTTATGCCCAAGTCTCTTTCACATTGTCCAGTCAATTTCTAATTGTTCCAATTTTGCTTTTCTTTCAGTCCGTGGTTGTGTTGATCAAAATGGTCAGTGTTGAAATTACAAACTAATGCTTCTACAACTGTTCGTCTGTTTTCGATGCTACCCCCATTATGGTAAAAATGGTCTTTTGTAACCACATTAAATTTATTCCAAAACTTTTCAATCATTTCATTTTGTCGCCAGTCGTTATGATGCCAAGTCGAAAGAATAAATTTTGCTTTTGTTTCGCTTAATAAATGGAATAGAAGTTCTTCGTCTTGTTCTGTCCAACCGTTGAAGTAGTCAGCGTGTCTGCCGTAATAAGGTGGATCACAATAAATAATGTCGTCTTTAGTAGCTAATGGTATTATGTCAGCAAATGATTTGTTGTAAAAAGTCCAGTCAGGTTCAGTTTGAATGATTTGAGAAACCGTTGCCACCTGATTTGTGATTTTTGTCACGTATGCTTGAGCAAAACGCTCTGGTTTTTTACAGAATGGAATATTCCAATGACCCTTATTATTAAATCTCATCATTCCATTAAATCCTGCTCTTGAAAGGAAAATAAAATCGTAAGGTGAAAACTCTCCAGCATTAAAACGAGAACGAACTTTTAAATAATGCTCATAACCATTATTATCGGCTTCACTTAAAATCGCTCCTTCTTGTTTAAGATAGTTTTTCATCAAAGGGGCAGTAATTTCTTTTGCCTGAATACCTTTATAAAAATTGATGATATGTGGATTGGTATCGTTTAAAATGGCTTTTTTATAACCCGAATTAAACGCAACTACACCAGTTCCAAGAAATGGTTCTATCCATTTACCTTGAACTTTTGGTGCTAGTTCCATAATCCAAGGAACTAGCTTGGTTTTTATACCTTGACTTTTTATAGGTGGGACAATTACTTTCATTCGGCATTCTTTTTTAAAGTTGAACGCTTTACTATTTTATCCCATAAGTCTGTTCTACCTTTAAATTCTAAAAGTCTTTAAGAGTGGTAATTTTTGTAGGCTTACCATCTTTTTACCATTGTTGCAGAACCGTGATTTACCCAATATTCATCAAACCATTCTTCGCCCAATTGGCTGAAAATTCCATTCTCATTTCTTAAATCGTCGATACTAAGTGTAGCACCAATATTTGCTGTATTCCCCGAACCTTGTTTATCACTCGCAATTTTCCATTTCTCTGCTACAAAAAAGTCAAAATCTTTAATCACAGAGGCAATTGATTTTAAATTATTTACGGTTGTTACTTCTCTTTCTCCAACCTTTTGGTTAGGCGTTTCATATTCTTCCTGAAGGTCTTGAACTTGATATATTTCTGTTTCCGAAGCATCCTGTGCCCAATCCGTTCTTGTGTAAATTACACCCAAACAAAAATGTGCTAAATATTGATTGTAGGGAAACTGAATATTTTTCTTTTTATCCCTTTCTTTGAAATAACTTCCGTGACTTCCCAAAGTAAAACTCGAAACTCCACTTTTCTTCCTGTAAGTCGTTTTTAAGTCGACAGCAAATTTTACGTCTTGATTTTTCTTATGGATAAAAGTAAGGTCAGGATAGTAATTTTGATGCTCGGTTAGAATTATGTTGTATTCGTTCTCTTCCGCAAACTGTAAAATTTGAGGAAAAATATGAATTTCGAGAATTTTAGATACAATTTTAGTATCTGAAGAAATAGTATAAATATTCTTATAAACATCAATAAATCCTTTTACAGACCAATCCCCGTTTTCTGTAGAAACATATTTTTCGAGTTTTTCCGTAAAGAGGTCTAATGCTTTTTTGAACTCTATTTTATATTTGTTTTTCTCTTTTAAATCCATAATGCGAAGATACAATTTTAATCTCGGTCAGTTTGTTGATAAGTTCGTTTTTTGTCAGATATAGATGCTGACACGACCGCTCATAGCATCAGGCATAACGAGTGGATTGGAGAATATTCTTAATTCAATTTTAATTTAATTTTAATTTAATTTTCGTAGAATTCTTGGCTTCAGAAAGCGCGATATGACTTTGTACATTCCCCAGATTTGACAACAATGAAAGTTTTGTTAAAATAAAAGTCTCGTAACTCTCAATATCTTCGACCAATACTTTTATCAAAAAATCAAAATTTCCGGTAATTCGATAACACTCTATAACCTCTGGAAATTCCTTTACTTCTTTAACAAATTTATCCAAATAACTTCTAGTATGCTCTTTTAGCGTTAAATTTATAAATATCACTTGTTTAAGTCCAAGTTTGCGCTCGTTCAATAAAGCAACATATTTTTTTATAAAACCATTTTTCTCTAATTTCTTTATTCTTTCAAAAACAGGAGTTGCCGAAAGTTTTAAAATTTCCGACATTTTTTTTATAGTAATACGGCTGTCTTCTTGCAATAAATCAAGAATTTGAAGGTCAATAGTGTCTAATTGTGGATTCATTTTGAGCTGAAATAATTATTTTAAACAAATTTAAGGAAGTAATTTAGAATAATATTCTATTAATATCCATTACTAAAGATTAAAACACCAAATATAAACATTATTTAGAGTATTATGTTCCATACCTCTTATTGTTCATTTAAGTTTGACAGGAAATCTAAATAAACAAACAGATATGTCGAACCTAATTGAAATTTTTGAACGTAGTTCTCCTGAAATTGTTTTTGAATGGACCGATAAAGAGACCGAGGCCAAAGGATGGGTTGTCATTAATTCATTAAGGGGAGGTGCTGCTGGAGGTGGTACTAGAATGCGTAAAGGATTAAATCGAGATGAGGTAGAATCCTTGGCAAAAACAATGGAGATAAAATTTACCGTCTCTGGCCCCCAGATTGGAGGTGCAAAATCGGGCATTGATTTTGACCCACAAGACCCAAGAAAACAAGGCGTTTTAAAAAGATGGTACAAAGCCATTCTCCCCTTATTAAAAAATTATTATGGAACTGGAGGCGACTTGAATGTTGATGAATTGCATGAAGTTATTCCTATCACAAAAAGTTTTGGACTAGCGCATCCTCAAGAAGGAATTGTAAATGGGTATTTTAATATTGAAAGAGGACAAAACCAACACAAAATAGAACGATTGCAATACGGAGTTTCTAAAATAGTTACCGATAAAAAATACATTCCTTCGGGAATCGCTAACTATAAAATTGCAGATTTAATAACAGGATATGGCGTTGCCGAAGCAATTAAACATTATTACACTATTTGGGGTGGCACTATTAAAAACAAAAGAGCCATCATACAGGGCTGGGGAAATGTGGGTGCTGCCGCAGGTTTTTATTTAGCAAAATACGGCGTTAAAATTGTCGGAATCCTTAATCACAATGGCGGTTTTGTAAATACCGAAGGATTTAATTTAGAAGAAATACAACATTTGTTATCAAAAAAAGCTACCTTAGAGACAGAATTATCTTTTCTTTCTTATGAAGAAGTAATGCAAAAAGCATGGTCAGTTGGGGCCGAAATTTTTATACCCGCAGCTGGATCTAGAATGGTCGAAAAATCACAAATGGACACGCTAATTAAAAACGGATTAGAAGTGGTTAGCTGTGGTGCCAATGTCCCTTTTAATGACAAAGAAATTTTTATGGGGCCTATTTTATCCGAAATAGATAATAAAGTATCCATCATTCCTGACTTTATAGCCAATTGTGGCATGGCAAGAGTTTTTTCTTATTTGATGGAAAATGAAGGAGAAATTACGGATGAAATTTTATTCGAAGACACCTCTGCTATCATTAAAGGGGCATTATTAAAAACCTTTGAACTAAGTCCGAACGGTCTTAATTTAACGGAAAATGCTCTAGATTTAGCGATACATAAATTACAAAATAAGGATGAAAAGCTAATTCCAACCGTCTAATTTTAATAAAAAGCTATGCCGTTCTATCACAAACTAGGGAATATCCCTGATAAAAAACATACTATTTTCAAAAGCGAAAGAGGAAATTTCTATTATGAAGAACTCTTTGGTACTATTGGTTTTGATGGCATGTCTTCCTTGCTATACCATACACAACGCCCTACTCAAGTAAAAGACATTCTAAAATCATATACTATTTCGCCAAAAATTGCCATCGAAAAAAACATGAAATCCTTAAGCCTTAAAGGGTTTACTGTTGCGCCAATAGACGATTTTTTAGAAAGCAGAAAAATTATTCTAGCCAATAGTGATTGTTATATCGTTTTGGCCGCTCCCAAAAAATCGCTAAAAGATTATTTTTATAAAAATACCGATTCAGACGAAGTAATTTTTATTCATAAAGGTACAGGAAAATTAAGAACCCAATTAGGAAATATCGATTTTAAATATGGCGATTATATTGTAATTCCTAGAGGAATTATTTATCAAATAGATTTTGACACAGAAGAGAATAGACTCTTCATCGTAGAATCTAAAAGTCCCATATACACTCCCAAAAGATACCGCAATTGGTTTGGGCAACTTTTAGAGCATGCCCCTTATTGCGAGCGCGATATGCACCCACCGTACGAACTGGAAACCCACAACGAACTGGGCGATTTTATCATCAAAGTAAAAAAACAGGACACCATACACGAATATGTTTATGCAGCGCATCCCTTTAGCGTGGTGGGCTGGGATGGTTATAATTTTCCGTATAAATTTTCTATTCATGATTTCGAACCCATAACAGGCAGAATCCATCAACCGCCACCAGTACATCAAACTTTTGAGACAAATGCCTTTGTTATCTGTTCATTTGTTCCTCGTTTATATGACTATCATCCTGAGGCTATTCCGGCACCTTACCACCATAGCAATATCGATTCTGATGAGGTTTTGTACTATGTAGATGGCGATTTTATGAGCCGAAATCATGTTGACAAAGGACAAATCACATTGCATCCCGCTGGCATTCCTCATGGGCCACATCCAGGAACTATGGAAAAAAGCATTGGCAAAAAGGAAACTCAGGAATTAGCCATCATGGTAGACACCTTTAAACCCTTAATGGTTACTGAGGAGGCTATGAAATTACTGACGAAACCTATTTCCAATCTTGGCTAGATAACAAATAATTAAAACCTAAAAAAGTAAGGCGATGGCAGCTATAAAAAATTTAAAAGATTTACAAAACACAGAATACGGACTAAAAAAATTATTTTCCGAGGCCGAAGATTTTCTTCCCTTATTAGGAACCGATTATGTTGAACTATATGTAGGCAATGCGAAGCAAAGTGCTCATTTTTACAAAACTGCTTTCGGATTTCAATCCCATGCGTATGCTGGATTAGAAACAGGGCTCAAAGACCGAGTTTCTTATGTGTTAAAACAAGATAAAATAAGACTGGTTTTAACAACTCCATTAGAAAAAGACGGACTTATTAATGAGCATATTAATAAACATGGCGACGGTGTTAAAGTAATAGCACTATGGGTTGATGACGCTACAAAAGCTTTTGAAGAAACCACTAAAAGAGGCGCAAAACCATTTATGGAACCTACAAAAGAAGCCGATGAAAATGGTTATGTCATTCGGTCCGGAATTTACACTTATGGCGAAACGGTTCATCTTTTTGTGGAACGAAAAAATTATAATGGGGTGTTTTTACCAGGGTATAAAAAATGGGAATCACATTATAATCCAGAGCCTATCGGATTGAAATTTATAGACCACATGGTAGGCAATGTAGGCTGGGGCGAAATGAATACTTGGTGCAAATTTTACGCAGAAATCATGGGATTTGCCCAAATTATTTCTTTTACTGATGATGACATTTCTACAGATTATACCGCTTTAATGAGCAAGGTAATGAGCAATGGAAATGGCAGAATCAAATTCCCTATAAACGAACCCGCTAAAGGCAAGAAAAAATCTCAAATCGAAGAATATTTAGATTTTATGGTGGTTCAGGCGTACAACACATAGCCGTAGCGACAGATGATATTGTAGCAACCGTTTCGGCAATGAGAGATCGTGGCGTAGAATTTTTGTATGTCCCTGAAGAATATTATGATGATTTAATAGAACGTGTTGGAGCCATTGATGAAGATGTGGAAACACTTAAAAAACACGGAATATTAATTGATCGTGATGAAGAAGGCTATTTATTACAATTATTTACAAAACCCATTGTCGATCGACCTACTCTATTTTTTGAAGTCATTCAAAGAAAAGGAGCGCAGTCTTTTGGCGTAGGAAATTTTAAATCTCTATTCGAAGCCATCGAGAGAGAACAACAAAATAGAGGCACATTATAAATCTTAATAAAGGTTAAAAATGAAAACGGGTAAAAGTCAAGAATTGAATTGGAATACGGTAACAAAAAGGCTGCCTAAGCACTTACACACGTTTATTGTAAAACAACCTTACAAACAATATACCGCCCAAAATCAAGCGGTTTGGCGTTATGTAATGCGCTTATAACACCAACTATTTAGCAAAAGTAGCACACAGTTATTATCTTGAGGGAATTTCGAAAACAGGAATTTCTTTAGACAAAATTCCAGAAATGGAAGGAATGAACCGAATTCTTAAAAACATTGGTTGGGCAGCAGTTTCAGTAGATGGTTTTATCCCCCCGAATGCATTTATGGAGTTTCAAGCTTATAATGTTCTAGTAATTGCCTCCGATATTCGTACCATCGATCATATTGCTTATACTCCCGCTCCAGATATTATTCATGAAGCAGCAGGACATGCTCCAATTATAGCAAATCCAGAATATGCCGAATATTTAAGGCGATTTGGCGAAATTGGCAGCAAAGCAATTGCTTCGTCTAAAGATTATGAATTGTATGAAGCCGTTAGAAAAGTTTCTATTTTAAAAGAAGATCCAAATACAGAGAAACGAGACATTGACGAAGCCCTAAAAGTTTTAAACGATGTTCAAAACAATATGGGAGAATTATCAGAAATGGCTCAGATAAGAAACCTTCATTGGTGGACAGTAGAATACGGACTAATTGGAGAACTAACGAATCCGAAAATTTATGGCGCAGGATTATTATCTTCTATTGGAGAAAGCGAATTGTGCTTGAAAGAAGGCGTAATAAAATTACCTTTTACCATAGACGCTGCAAATGTAAGTTTTGATATTACCAAACAACAACCGCAGCTTTTTGTAACCCCTGATTTTGCGTATTTAAGTTATGTTTTGGAAAAATTTGCCAATAAAATGGCCTTGAGAACAGGAGGCCTTTCTGGAGTTGAAAAACTAATCCAATCTAAAAACATAGGCACAATAGAATTGAGTACTGGCATCCAAATTTCTGGACTATTTTCAAATGTAATAAGCAATGAAGGGAAGGCGATTTACATTCAAACTATTGGAGAAAGTGCCTTAGCCTCAAGAGATAAGAGCTCATTGGACACGGAACAGCATATCACTCACAAGGATTTGGAAGTCCCATTGGAAAATTAGAAGGAATCAATTTAGCAATCGAAGACATGTCGCCTCGTGATTTAGAAATTTATGGCATTTATGAAGGAAAACGAACCACCTTATCATTCGAAGGTGGAATAAAAGTAGAAGGTCTTATTATTACTGGAAAGCGAGACTTGAGAGGAAAAATAATCCTTATTTCTTTCCAAGATTGCACTGTTTATCACAAGGACGAACTGCTATTTAAACCCGAATGGGACACCTATGATATGGCTATCGGGAAAGAAATTATTTCGGCTTATGCTGGTCCTGCCGACGTAGAATCGTTTCATGATTTATATAAAGTTTCGAATGTTAAAACACATAAAATAAAATATTCAGACTCCGAATTAAACTTGCATCAACACTATCAAGAAGTGAGAAATATGCGCGAAAACAAAACATTAAATTTCGAGTTATTAGCCCTAATAACAAATGAGTTGAAAGATAAATACAGCACAGATTGGCTTTTGCCGTTAGAAATTTATGAACTAATATATGCGCTTAACAATCCGCTAGAAGAAGTGGTTTACAACCATTTAATACACTTAAAATCAGATAAAAATTACAACAAATTAATTACTGATGGAATGCAATTAATCACGAAACAAGAACTAATTAATCATCTAATTTGAATTCCGAAAAAGAAAAACCTCCACGATTACTTTCAACGAATTTCGAAACCTAAATAAAATACAAACGCATGAAAACTTGGCTTTCAGTACCCGACCAATCTGATTTTACAATCTACAACATTCCTTTGGGATTTACTCAACTTCGTCCATAAAACCAAGAGTTTGCATTGCTATCGGTGATCAAATTTTAGACTTAGTTGTGGCTCGAAAACTGGGTATATTTGAGGGGTTAGAAATAAAAAAAAGGTATTGAAAAATGAATTTTTGAATGACTTCATTGCTTTAGGAAAAGAGAAAACAAAAAAGGTTCGTGAAATCATTCAACAAGAATTACGGAACGAAAATTCTATCTTAAAAAATAACAAAGACGCCTTTTTATTGCAAAGCGAAGTTCAAATGCATTTGCCCGTTTCTGTCGGGGATTACACCGATTTTTATTCGAGCATAGAGCATGCCACCAATGTAGGCATAATGTTTCGTGATCCAGAAAATGCACTTTTGCCCAATTGGAAACATTTACCCGTGGGCTATCACGGGAGAGCCTCATCTATTGTTGTAAGTGGCGAAAACATTCACAGACCCAAAGGGCAAGTGATGCCACCAAATTCAGATTCTCCTGTTTTCAAAGCCTCTTCTAGAGTAGATTTCGAATTAGAAATGGGCTTTATTATTGGCAAAAATACCAAGCTAGGAGAAAAAGTAAACACAACTAACGCTGAGAACTATATTTTTGGAAAAGTATTATTCAACGATTGGTCGGCAAGAGATATTCAAAAATGGGAATACGTTCCGTTAGGACCATTTTTAGCCAAAAACTTTGGATCCTCAATGTCGCCTTGGGTAGTCACTATGGAAGCTTTGGAACCTTTCAGAGTACAAGGTCCTGAGCAAAATCCGAAAGTATTGTCTTATTTAGAATACGATGGTTTGAAAAATTATGATATTAAATTAGAGGTCGCCATTCAGGCAAAAGACAATCCTGAAACGATAGTATGCCAGTCTAATTTTAAATATATGTATTGGAACATGGCGCAACAATTAGCCCATCACACCAGCAATGGTTGCAACATAAAAATAGGCGACTTGATGGCGTCTGGAACCATCAGCGGCAAAGAACCCAATAGTTATGGTTCGATGTTAGAACTCACTTGGGGCGGACAAAAACCAATCTTATTGCAAAACGGCGAAAAAAGAACTTTTATTGAAGATTTCGACACCGTGATAATGAGAGGCTATTGCGAAAAAGACTCGATTAGAGTTGGTTTTGGCGAAGTAAAATCACAATTACTGCCTACTTTATAAGTAAATTGAAAGAACTATTACCAAAATATTAGTGTGTAATACTTATTATTAAAAAGAGTTATTACCACAGATTTAAAAGGATTAAAAAGATTTTTAAACCCATTTAAATTTTGAAAATACTGTTTTAAAATTTACCATTAAGACGATAAGTTTATTAAGTTTTACTTCTTAATTTTCTAATTTCCTTAATGGTTTAAAGTTTTTTTACAGTAAAGTCAAAGTTATAAAATAGTATTAGCTAGGTTACAATCATCCGTGTTAATCTTTTAAATCTGTGGCAAATAAATTTAGAGACTTACCAAAACACAACATTAATTCTATCCACAACTTAATTCGTTTCAAATGAAAGAAACAACCACAACAATAGACCCAAATTCGATTTCAACAACAGCATTGCACCAACTATTATTGACGGCTGTTGCGCCTAGACCTATCGCCTTAGCGAGCACCGTGGATAAAAATGGAAACGTAAATTTGAGTCCCTTTAGCTTTTTTAATGTTTTTAGTGCAAACCCTCCTATTCTGATTTTTTCGCCTGCAAGAAGAGGAAAAGACAACACCACAAAACACACTTACGAAAACATAAAAGAGGTTAAAGAAGTGGTTATTAATATCGTAAATTTTGCCATGGTGGAGCAAATGTCACTTTCAAGCACCGAATATGCAAAAGAGGTAAATGAATTTACAAAATCTGGATTTACACCCATTGCTTCCGATAAAATAAAACCGCCAAGAGTTGCCGAAGCCCCAGTTTCATTTGAATGTATTGTAGATAATGTTATTGAATTAGGCGCCCAAGGCGGAGCCGGAAATTTAATTATTGCTAGGGTGGTAAACATTCATATTCGAAACGAGTACAAAGGAAATGACGGAAACCTAGATACTGAAAAACTAGATTTGGTTGCACGGATGGGAGGAAATTGGTACACGAGAGCAACTAAAAACTCTTTGTTCGAAATTCCAAAACCCATTTACAGCAAAGGCATTGGAGTTGATGCTTTGCCAATACACGCTAGAAATAGCATGGTATTAACAGGGAATGATTTAGGAAGATTAGGCAATGCAGCCGAGATTCCTTCTCTGGAATTAATTGAAAAATGCAAAAACACACCAGAAATTATCGATGCGCTAAAAACACCTCTTTTAGAAGACAAACACAAAAACCTGCACGGCATTGCAAAAAAATATTTGGATGATGCTAATCTAGAAAAAGCATTGGGTGTCTTGTTTTGCGCCTAAACCTCTTTTTGGCGATTTGTAAAAAACCTATTTTCTTATCCTTTTTTAAAACTATAAAATTCTTGTGCTTTTCAAAAAGACAAAACACAGTAAACTTAATAGCTATAACGGCTGTGTAAATTTCTTTTCCTTAAAAAGCAAACCATATTATTGACTCTAATAAAATCAAATTATCTCAATTCCAAATTAGTTTTTTCTCAAATTATAATTGTATTTTTGCATCGTTTTTGCAAAACATATTTGCTAAAATATCGACCTAACGACAACTACAACAATAATAATAGAATGAATCAAACGAAATATATTTTTGTTACCGGCGGTGTAACTTCTTCCTTGGGGAAAGGAATTATTGCGGCCTCATTGGCAAAATTATTACAGGCAAGAGGATATCGAACGACAATCCAGAAGTTTGATCCATATATCAATGTTGATCCCGGAACGCTAAATCCTTATGAACACGGCGAATGCTACGTGACCGATGACGGTGCCGAAACAGATTTAGATTTAGGACATTACGAACGTTTTTTGAATGTCCCCACTTCTCAGGCAAATAATGTTACCACAGGAAGAATTTACCTTTCAGTTATCGAAAAAGAGCGAAGAGGCGAATTCCTTGGCAAAACAGTTCAAGTAGTTCCTCATATTACCAATGAAATTAAAGACCGAATGCAATTGCTCGGAAAATCTGGCGATTTTGATATAGTGATTACTGAAATTGGTGGAACTGTCGGAGATATTGAATCCCTGCCCTATATTGAGTCCGTTCGCCAATTGGTTTGGGAATTAGGAGAACACAACGGCTTGGTTATTCACCTGACTTTGGTTCCTTATTTAGCCGCAGCAGGAGAGTTAAAAACAAAACCAACCCAACATTCTGTCAAAACTTTGATGGAAAGCGGAATTAAAGCCGACATCTTAGTTTGCAGAACAGAGCGAGCAATCTCAGAAGAATTGCGCAATAAATTAGCCTTGTTTTGCAATGTAAAAAGAGAAGCCGTAATTCAGTCTATTGATGCTTCGACGATTTATGAAGTCCCTGTTTTAATGCTCGAAGAAGGATTAGATGTTGTGGCTTTAAAAAAATTGGCTTTACCAAAAAGAGCGGCTCCGGATTTAAGAAATTGGAGCACATTTTTACACAGATTAAAACATCCGAAACATACCGTAAACATTGGTTTGATTGGAAAATACGTAGAGTTACAAGATTCTTACAAGTCTATTTTGGAAGCTTTTATCCATGCTGGTGCTGCCAATGAAACCAAAGTAAATGTGATTTCTATACATTCTGAATTTCTTGATGCTTCAGATGTATCCGAAAAATTAGAAGGTCTCGATGGAATTCTTGTTGCCCCTGGTTTTGGAGAAAGAGGAATCGAAGGAAAAATTGAAGCCGTTCGTTATGCCCGTGAAAATAAAATTCCGTTTTTCGGAATTTGTTTGGGAATGCAAATGGCAATCATCGAATATTCGAGAAATGTTTTGGGATATGCCGATGCCAATTCGACCGAAATGAATGCTAATACAAAACACCCTGTTATTGATTTAATGGAAGAACAAAAAACCATTACAGATAAAGGTGGAACGATGCGTCTTGGAGCTTGGAAATGTGATATAAAACCAGATACTTTGGCATATAAAATTTACGGAAAAAGCACCATTTCTGAACGCCACCGCCATCGTTATGAATACAATAATAAATATGTTGCCGTTTTGGAAGAAGCTGGATTGAAAGCTTCTGGAACCAATCCTGAAACCGGTTTGGTCGAAATTGTAGAATTAGAAAATCATCCTTTTTTTATTGGCGTACAATACCATCCGGAATACAAAAGTACCGTAGCAAATCCGCATCCGCTTTTTGTTAATTTTGTGGCAGCAACTGTAAAAGCAAAGAAAAAATAAAGCTTTTCTTTAAACTTAAAACCTTAAACTTTTTTAAACATAATAATGGAAGAAAAAAAATTAGACCTCAATTCGATTATTGGTTTCGTATTGATTTTCGGAATCTTGATTTGGATAATGTACCAAAACAAGCCTTCAGAAGCAACTATTGCAGCTGAAAAAGCCAAGAAAGAATTAGTCGCTAAAGAAAACGCAAATAAAGCGGTAACTACTCAAGCTGCAGCAACTCCAGCAGTTGTTATCGCTGGAGATTCTACACAACTAGCTCAAGCGCAAAAAACGCTTGGTAGTTTTGCTTATTCTGCCACGCTTCCTTCTGCAAAAAATGATTTTACCACTATCGAAAATGAATTGGTAAAACTAAAAATCGCCAACAAAGGAGGGTATATTGTAGAAGCTACATTGAAAAAATATGATAAGTTTAAAAAAGGTTCGGGACAATTGGTCGAATTGATAAAAGACAATAATGCCAATTTAAACATTCAATTGCAAACCAGCGATAATCGTACTTTAAACACAAAAGCCCTTTATTTCGAACCGACTTTAACAAAAGTTGGCGCAGACCAAATCCTTTCGATGAAATTGAAAGCGGGTGTCAATGACTATTTGGAATACAAATACATTTTGAAACCTAATGATTATATGATTGGTTTTGATTTGCGTTCGCAAGGCTTGAATAAAGTTTTGAACACAGCCAAACCACTGGATTTAGAATGGAATTTAAAAACGTTCAGAAACGAGAAAAGCATTTCGTATGAAGATCGTTATACGGATATTCGTTATGAATATGAAGGAGATAAAAACAACAGTACTAGTTTAGGAAAAGACACCGAAGACACCCCCATTAAAGTGAGTTATATTGCCTTTAAACAGCATTTTTTCTCTACCATATTATTGACAGACAAACCTTTTGAAACATCAAAACTACATTCGACCAAGCTGGTTGCTGATGAAACCATTGATACCGTTTTTACCAAACAACTGAAAGCAAATGTGCCTTTGGCTTTTAGTAATGGCGAAATCGATTATAAAATGAGTTGGTATTTTGGCCCATCCGATTATAAAACATTAAAACAATATGATAAAAATCTAGAGAAAATTATTCCATTAGGTTGGGGAATTTTTGGATGGATTAATAAGTTTATTTTTATTCCATTATTTGGATTTTTAAGCACGACTATAGGACTTTCATTAGGAATTGCCATCATTATTTTTACGATTTTAATAAAATTGCCATGTCGCCTATCACTTTTAAATCATTCTTGTCACAGGCAAAAATGAAAGTATTGCGACCTGAAATCACTGAATTGGGAGAAAAATTTAAAAAAGACCCAATGAAAAAGCAGCAGGAAACCATGAAATTGTACAACAAAGCAGGAGTAAATCCTATGGCAGGATGTATTCCCGCCTTGATTCAAATTCCGTTTATGTATGCTTCCTTCCAGTTTTTCCCGTCAGCATTCGAGTTAAGACAAAAAAGTTTCCTTTGGGCAGATGACTTATCCTCATTTGATGCCGTTGCAAAACTTCCATTCCGTATTCCGTTATACGGCGATCATATTAGTTTGTTTCCAATATTAGCGGCAATTGCCATTTTCTTTTATATGAAAATGACTTCTGGCGACCAGCAAATGGCTGCTCCGCAACAAGAAGGAATGCCTGATATGTCAAAAATGATGAAATATATGATCTATATTTCGCCTGTAATGATGTTAATATTCTTCAACAGTTATGGTGCAGGATTGAGTTTGTATAACTTTATTTCGAATTTGATTACTATTGGAATTATGATTGTTATCAAACGATATTTCATTGATAGTGACAAAATTCACGCTCAAATTCAAGAAAACAAATTGAAAGAGCCCAAAAAGCAAGGTAAATTTCAAAGAAAACTTCAAGAAGTTATGGAACAAGCCGAAGCTCAAAAAGCAAAGGACAAAAAGAAATAGTTTTATAAAAATCCCGATATTTCGGGATTTTTTTGTTAGAATAATTTTCGCGATACAAATACGTTTAAACTAAAAGATACTTATGAAAGCGTTTTATAAAAAGGAATATTCGTTTTGATTTTTTTGAATGTATTTTGCATTCAGGCACAAAACGATTTCAATAAATTAGACGAAAAAGGCAACAAACACGGGCTTTGGAAAGGAAGTTACGAAGATACCAAAAACCCAAAATACGAAGGAACTTTTGACCACGGAAAAGAAGTGGGAACTTTTACTTTCTTCGATAATACCAAAACAAAAAAAATAATCGCCACCAGAGAATTTAACCCCAAAGACCATTCGGCTTACACGATTTTTTATGATCAACTCAAGAATAAAGTAAGCGAAGGGAAAGTCGTCAATAAATTATACGAAGGGCAATGGAAATATTACCATAAAGCTTCAAAAGTGGTAATGACCATTGAGAATTATAGCAACGGAAAACTAGAAGGATTGCGTTCTGTTTTTTATTCAAGTGGTAAAATTGCCGAAGAGATAAATTATAAAAACAATGCAAAAAACGGTGCTTATAAACGATATACCGAAACTGGAATTGTCATTGAAGAATCGAATTACAAAAACAATGAATATGATGGATTAGCCATTTTCAGGAATTCGGATGATGGAAATATTGTATCAAAAGGAACGTTTGCCAATGGAAAAAAAATAGGCGTTTGGCAGTTTTTCGAAAAAGGAAAACTCATCAAAGAAATGAATATGAGCTTACCACAAAGCCTTTCGAAAACCAAAAGCAATTAAGTTTACTCCTGCTTAAATCCTGTCGCAAATCTTTGTAACTTTGCGCCTTGTAAAATTGTAATTATTTCAAGATGAAACGTGTAGTTGTTGGGCTTTCTGGTGGTGTAGATTCGAGTGTTGCTGCCTATTTATTACAGCAGCAAGGCTATGAAGTCATAGGTCTTTTTATGAAAAACTGGCACGACGATTCAGTTACCATTTCTAATGAATGTCCTTGGCTTGAAGACAGCAACGATGCTCTTTTGGTTGCCGAAAAATTAGGCATTCCTTTTCAAACCGTTGATTTAAGTGAAGAATACAAAGAGAAAATCGTTGATTATATGTTCAACGAATACGAAAAAGGGCGAACTCCAAACCCCGATGTGCTTTGTAACCGCGAAATAAAATTCGATGTTTTTATGAAAATCGCTTTAAGTCTTGGTGCTGATTTTGTAGCAACGGGACATTATTGCCGAAAAGGCGAAATCGAAGTTAATGGCGAAAAAGTGTATCAGCTTTTAGCTGGAGCCGACAATAATAAAGACCAATCTTATTTTCTTTGTCAATTATCGCAAGAACAATTGGCAAAATCCTTGTTTCCAATAGGCGAATTAACAAAGCCCGAAGTACGCGAAATTGCTACTCAACTAGACTTAGTTACTGCCGAAAAAAGAGATTCACAAGGATTATGTTTTATTGGAAAAGTGCGATTGCCCGAATTTTTGCAACAAAAATTACAAGCCAAAGAAGGACAAATTATACAAATCAACAAAGGAAATCCTGAATACAATTATGTTAAATCATCAGGACTTTCCACAGAAGAAGCGTTGTTATTCGATTCGCGTAAAATTGAGTACACTCCAAAAATGGGAAAAGTGGTTGGTAAGCATCAAGGAGCTCATTTTTTTACCATTGGACAGCGAAAAGGGCTGAATGTAGGCGGAACAACAGATCCGTTATTCATCATCGCTACCAATGTGGAGACCAATACCATTTACACAGGATTGGGAAGCCAACACCCAGGATTATTTAAAAAAGCGTTGTTTATAGAAAAATCCGAAGTGCATTGGATTCGCCCTGATTTAGCTTTAGCCAAGGGCGAAAAAATGGACGTTATGGCGCGGATTCGCTACCGTCAACCTTTGCAAAAAGCAACTTTGCATCCATTCGAAAATGGAATGTATGTCGCTTTCGAAGAACCGCAATCCGCTATAACCGAAGGGCAGTTCGTGGCATGGTATTTAGGAGATGAATTGGTTGGTTCGGGTGTTATTTCGTAATACGTTTTTCAATTCCAAAAGAGTATGAAAAGAATACTGATTTTCTTTTTTTTAATTTCAGGTTTGACCGCTTTTTCGCAGATAGAAGACGCTTGGGTTTATTTTAAAGACAAACCCAATTCGCAAACGTATCTTGACAATCCTTTGACAATGCTCACGCAAAGAGCTTTAGACCGAAGAAATACCCAAAATATTTTACTAGATTTAAAAGATGTCCCCATTTACCAGCCGTATATGGATCAAATTTCAGTTGCTACTGGAATTAGCATAAAAGCAAAATCAAAATGGCTGAATTGTGTTCATGTTCGGGGATTGCAAGCAAATATCAACGCGTTAAAATCGTTAACTACCGTGGTGGATCATATTGATTTTGCCAATCACACGCTTAATACATCCAAAATTAAACTGGCAAAATCTAAATTTAATCCTATACATAAAACGTTACAGACCAATGTATCGTTTAGCTATGGCACTTCGACGAACCAAATCCAGATGTTGAACGGAATACTTTTGCATCAATCTAATTTTACAGGTTTAGGCAAAATAATCGCTGTTTTAGATGCTGGTTTTCCAGGAGTAGATAGTGCACAGCCTTTTCAAAGATTGCGAGACAACAACCAAATTTTGGGTGGCTATAATTATGTAAATAAAAGCACTAATTTTTATTCGGGAGATTCTCACGGCACCTCGGTGCTGTCATTAATAGGAGGATTTACAGACGGGCAACTAGTAGGAACGGCTCCAGATGCACAGTATTATTTGTATGTTACAGAAGATGCAACTTCTGAAAATCCCGTTGAAGAATCGAATTGGGTCGAAGCTGCCGAAGAAGCCGATCGAATGGGAGCCGATATTATTACTACTTCCTTGGGGTATTTTGCTTTCGATAATGCTGCTTACCTCGCACACTTATTCAGATATGACCGGAAATTTAGCCTTCGCTTCGCAGGGAGCAAACATTGCTTTTAGCAAGGGAATTATTGTTATTGCAAGTGCAGGTAATGAAGGCTTAGAAATAGAAAAACATATAGGAACTCCCGCCGAAGCACGCAATGTAATTGCAGTTGGAGCTGTAAAAGCCGACGAAACCTATGCTGCGTTTAGTTCGATCGGCCCCAGTTTTGACAATCGAGTAAAACCTGATGTAATGGCTCAGGGACAAAATCCTTATGCTTATAGCAATGGAAGCATCAATAATATGGGGAGCGGCACTTCGTATGCTTGTCCGATACTGGCGGGAATGGTTGCTTGTTTGTGGCAAGCATTGCCTACAAAAACAGCGCAGGAAATAAAACAATTGATCACACAATCGGCAGACAGATTTGCAAATCCAACCAGCCAATATGGTTATGGAATTCCTGATTTTAGTTTGGCTTTGACCAATGGCTTATCTGCTGATGCTTTTACCGAAAAAGATTTTTTTGATATATCCAAACCCAACGACAGATGGCATTTCGGTTGTTTTTCCTAAAGAATTTGACACAAAAACACTTCTTATTTACAACGTTTTGGGACAAGAAATGATAGCAAAAAAAGTCACGCCCCAATCGCCAACGGTTTCGTTGAAATCCTTGAGTAGTGGAGTGTATTTTTACACATTAGAATCGGATGGTTTTTTTAAAAGTGGAAAAATCATAAAACAATAATTTTCAATCTTTAGATGAACAAAATCACACAGCTTTTCGGTATTAAATATCCCATTATTCAAGGAGGGATGATTTGGAATTCGGGTTATAAACTAGCAAGTGCCGTTAGCAATGCAGGCGGTTTAGGACTGATTGGTGCAGGCTCAATGTATCCCGAAGTTTTACGAGAACACATTCAAAAATGCAAAAAAGCTACCCACAATCCTTTTGGAGTAAACGTTCCGATGCTATATCCTAACATCGAGGAAATAATGACTATTATTGCTGATGAAGAAGTAAAAATTGTTTTCACATCGGCAGGAAACCCAAAAACTTGGACTTCTTTTTTAAAGGAGAAAGGAATAACTGTCGTTCATGTGGTAAGCAGTTCTACCTTTGCATTAAAGGCGCAAGACGCAGGAGTTGATGCTGTGGTTGCTGAAGGATTTGAAGCTGGAGGCCATAACGGAAGAGAAGAAACTACGACTTTTGCCCTGATTCCGATGGTAAAAGAAAAAATACAAATTCCGCTAATTGCTGCCGGAGGAATTGCAAGTGGAAGAGGAATGCTAGCCGCAATGGTTCTTGGTGCGGATGGTGTACAATTAGGAAGTCGGTTTGCCGCTTCGGCAGAATCGTCGGCACACGACAACTTTAAAAATAAAATTATCGAAACTAAGGAGGGTGAGACACAAGTTACCCTAAAGGAATTAGCTCCTGTTCGATTAATCAAAAATAAATTTTACCAAGACGTTCAGGATTTGTATGCTAGCTGTCCAACGAAAGAGGAATTATTAAAATTATTAGGGAGAGCTAGAGCCAAGCGCGGGATGTTTGAAGGCGATTTAGTCGAAGGCGAACTCGAAATAGGTCAAATAGCGGGAATAATTCAGGATATAAAACCCGTAAACGAAATTATTTTAGAATTGATTACCGCCTTCGAAAAAGCCAGAAAAGAAATGACAAAATTCGATTTCTAACTCCAAATTTATTACTTTTGATTTCTTGTAAATTTTTTAGACAATGGCAAAAATCAAAACACTAATTCTTCTGATATTTCTTGTACTAGGCTTGCATCAATCGTGTGGTCAGACCTATAAATTTAGCACTTCTGGTTTTAGTGTTTTAGAAAAAAATCGAAAAGGAGATTGGGGTAATTGGTCTGATTTAACATTAGCCAAAATGATGGTAAAATTAGATACTGACAAAAGTCGGATTGTGGTTTACTCAGAAGTCATTCAAGTATTCGAAATTGTAGAATATCATCCAGCCGAGGAGAACGAAACCGATCTTGTATACGCCTTTACCTGCATCGATAATAATGGCGAGGATTGTACCCTTTCGATTATTACCCGAAAAAATCAAGACAATCGAAAACAACTCTATATTAATTATGGAGACCGAATTATCCTCTATAATATTTTTAATCTAAAATCATAAATATCTTTTATTTTTCATCCAAAAGTAGTGCTTCGATTCTCCTATCCGAAAGAATGTCTTGCTTTTTATTTCTTTAAAAAAGCATTATAAAATCACTATTAACAATACGTTTGCCTAAGCAAATACCAACACATAAACCTTTGCACAATGAAAAAAATATTCTCGTTTTTAGCTCTCGTCTTAATTTCTAACCTTCAAGCGCAACAAAGACCAAAATTAGTTGTTGGCATTGTAGTTGACCAAATGAAAATGGAATATTTATATCGTTTTTCGGACGATTTTTCTCCAAATGGGTTTAAACGATTAATGAATAATGGATACACGTTTCAGAATATGCACTATAATTATGTGCCAACCTATACTGCGCCTGGGCACGCTTCTATTTATACTGGAGCAACGCCTGCAATCCATGGAATTGTGGGCAATGAATGGTTTAACAAAAAGTTGGGTAAGGAAATGTATTGCACCGATGATGATTCGGTAAAAATAATTGGCGAAGGCACTCAAAAAGAGGGTGCAATGTCGCCAAAAAATTTACAAACTACTACTATCACTGACGAATTACGTTTAGCCACTAATTTTAAAGGAAAAGTAATTGGCCTAAGTCTTAAAGATCGTGGGGCTATTTTGCCCGCAGGTCATTTTGCTAATTGGGCTTTTTGGTACAGTAATACAGGCGCTTTTATTTCGAGTTCTTTTTATGGCGCAGCATTGCCCGATTGGGTTACAGTATTCAATCAAGAAAAAAGATTTATGCCGTATATCGACAAAGGTTGGGATTTGTTAAGACCAATAGCCAGCTACAACGAAAGCCTGGCAGATGACAATATTTATGAAGGAAAATTGAATGGCGAAAAACCCGTTTTTCCTTATAATCTAAAAAAAATGTATGACAAGAGCGATGCAAGTATTTTGCGAGCCACTCCTTTTGGAAATGATTTATTAGCCGAATTTGCCAAGAAAGCCATCGAAAAAGAGGCATTAGGAAAAGACAATATTACCGATTTTTTAACGGTTAGTTTTTCGTCAACAGATTATGTAGGGCATATCCTTGGCCCACGCGCTATGGAATTGCAAGATACTTATTTGCGTTTAGATCAAACCATTGCCAATTTCTTAGTGTACTTAGATCAAACCGTTGGCAAAGATAATTATTTGCTTTTTCTAACCGCAGATCACGCTGGTGCCGAAAATGTGAGTTATCTAAAAGACCATCACTATAATGTGACTCATGTGAATCCGACGGAAATTAGAAAAGCATTGCGTACATTTTCTATAGATGCTTTTGGCGTAGATTTAGTATTGAATTGTTCTAATTTCAATATCTTTTTCAACAAAGAGCTGATTAAAACCAAAGGATTAGAAATGTCGAGAATAAAACAAGCTTTCAAGGATTTTTTAATGACCCAAGAACAGGTAAAAAGAGTGTATACTGAGGAAGAAATTCTTGGTGCCACGGGAAATGATTATTATCTTAATTTCATTGCAAAAGGCTATGACCCAATACAAAATGGCGAATTAATTATCCTAAACAAACCTGGTTTTATCGAATATGGACCAACTGGAACTTCGCACGGAACAGCGTATAGTTATGACACCCATGTTCCCTTGATTTTTTATGGATGGCACGTAAAACACGGAGAATCATTTAGCAAAAAAGAAATAACACAAATTGCACCAACGCTTGCCCAAAAAATGAAAATACAGTTTCCAAACGGGACAGAAGCTGAGGTTTTGGAAGAGATTTTGGGGGAGAAATAGTTGTTGAGCAAATTGTATTTTATACCGTTTATTAGTTCATTATAATCCAATTCTTTTTTATCAGTTCAAGCGCAGTCGAGATGTTATAAAGGTTCTCGACTGCGCTCGAACTGAGAATGGGACTAATTTACAAGTATTTCTGGCAGTAATAAACAAACCACTCGAAAGTGATTTGTTTAAGTGATAACTAGTGTATAATGCCACATTTTGAAATCTTATAAAATGACAAAGCTATGATTTATAAAATTTCAATGCTATTTTACAAGAACCGCATCTTCAACTAAGATGTCATATTTATAGCCCGACCCAAGGTCTTTATTCAAAACAACAGTCCCTTTTATAGTGATTGTTTCATCTATTTTTGCTTTAATCAAAGAGGTAACTGTAATGTCATTTGATCCTTTGAAACTGGATCCGTCTTGCAAATGAATCCAGTTTTTCGACATAATTTCGGGCATAAATTTTACCACTTTACCAGTTAAAATGACGGTTTTTCCAGCTAATTTGTCTTTGTCTGCAAATAAATCGTGTAGCGATAGCGCCCCCTTAGCCAAAGTAATTCCTTTTGACAATTGGGTTTGGGTCAGGGTGTCCTTTTTGATAACCGCCACTTCAGTTGGCACGGGAGCCTCGGGATCTATCAAGCCTTCGACAAAGAATACAGAGTCAAAAGTTCTTTTTAAATCTTTACTTTCAAATTTTTTCATCTCCATTCCTCCTTCATAACTATACGTTTTTCCAACTTTGACATCGGTTTTTGGAATCGCAATCCAATACTCTTTTTTGCCTTCCACCACAAGAAGGTAAGTATAGGCAGTTGCATTTAAAACCTCTTTGATAGTAATTTTGTGTAAATTAGAATTTACCACTTCCTTGGTGGTTTCTTGCTTGTCAGTTTTAGGTTTGCATTGAACTAAAATCATTAGCATGATAACACTTGCAAGGCTCCAACTTATTATTTTTTTCATTATTTCTTGATGTTTATGATTCCGAGTAAAATTAGCTAAATTAAACCCGATTAAACATGATAAATCTCAGTTTTTAAAAAAGAACCACGAATTTTATGATTGACTTGTGCGCATTTTAATTTGCACCCATACGGATACAAGAACCATCCAACAAATCAAAAGTCCTTTTGATTTGTTGTAAAGATTTATTTGTGAGACCCGAGTTGCATCCTTCGACAAGTTCAGTACAGTCCAAATTAATTACAAATCCATTACCATAAAGTTACCATAAAGTTTTGATTGGCTATTTAAGAGAATTTTGATTTCTCTTTTTTTGAGCATCTAAAGGCTTTTTAGGCTCTTTTTGTTTTTCTAAATTCGAAAGCGAGGAATTCCTGTGGTGTATTGTCTTTTTAAAACACAGAAAATCTTGTTTTTTACATAAGCATTTTACTATATTTGCTGAATTTAAACGGAAGTTTTTCTTAGGTTGTCATTGTACTGCCTGTATGAAAGAATCAAAAAACAGACCAATAAATATCAAAAAATGAAGCTCATATATTACATTTTACTTTTATCATTTACATTAGTAACAAATCATTTAACTGCACAAGAGTATAACGACTCCATTCCCAAACACGAAACTTTTACCATCCAATCAACAAAAGTTGGAGAATTGAGAACAATAAATGTATGGTTGCCTTCCGAGTATAAAACAACTTCTATCGCTTTGCCTGTTTTATATATGCCAGACGGCGGAATTGAAGAAGATTTTCCTCACATTGCCAATACATTGGCCAAACTAATAAAAACAAAAAAATACAGCCAATCCTTTTGGTCGGTATTGAAAATACACAACGTAGAAGAGATTTAACAGGCCCAACAAATGTAAAAGAAGATAAAGAAATTGCACCCGTTGTTGGTGGTTCAGAACAATTTAGAGCATTTATTAATGACGAACTATTTACCGAAATAAATAAGCGTTACAAAACCTCGAATAAGAAAGGAATCATTGGGGAATCGCTTGCTGGACTTTTTGTCACAGAAACCTTTTTTTTAAAACCGAGTTTGTTTGACTTTTATATCGCCTTTGACCCTTCACTTTGGTGGAATAATGAAAGCCTAATAAAAAGGGCTAATAACTATTTAAAATCGTTTCCAACTACTCAAAAAAATTATGGTTTGCGAGTTCAAAAGAAGCTTCGAAAATAATTGGAAAGTTTGCGAATATTTTAAAAGGAGCAAATAGTAAACACCTTAATTGGAACTATTCGCCAGAACAAACAGAAACACACAATACTATATTTCGTGCCACCAAAGAAAAGGCATTGATATGGATTTTAAAAAACAAGACAGAATAACAAAAAAACCAGAAACTCCGTTGCTTAAATAGCACCAACACTCAAACAAACGGATTTGTGAATTGTAATTACTGCTAAAATAAAATCAACCTAGTTTTCCTGAACTCACTTTTCCTTTTTTATGTTAAAAAAGTGTTAAACAAAAATTAAACAACTGTTTAATTTTGTGTATCAAAAACAAAAACCTTGGAAACAGCATTCAACGACAAACAAATTGAAATTCTCAAAGTCGCCGAAACGCTATTTGCTGAGAAAGGTTTTGACGGAACCTCCATTCGGGATATTTCGAAAATGGCGAAGATAAACATCGCAATGATTTCGTATTATTTTGGCTCTAAAGAGCGCTTACTGGAATCTTTACTATCGCTTAAAACTTCTGGACTCAAGGAAGAATTAGAAAACTTATTAGAAGAAAACCTAGAACCTGTCGAAAAAATAAACAGACTGATTGAATTGTACATCAATAGAATCAATTGCAACAGAGGGATTTACCGCATTCTTCATTTTGAATTATCTTCGAAAAAGCGTATTCTGAATCTTCAATCCCTTGCTGAATTAAAAAAAGGAAATCTAAGATCGCTAGAACTTATTGTTCAAGAAGGACAATCTAAGGGAGCTTTTAGAAAAGATGTTAGTATCCCGCTGATAACTCCCACCATTTTAGGTACTTTTTTTCACTTTCAAATGAACAAACCTTTCTTTGAAGACATACTAAACCTGAAAACCGAAGTCCAATACGACAATTACATAAAAAACGATTTAACCAAGCATATTCAACAAACCATAAAAGCCCTTTTGATACATGAAATCGCCACTAACAACTAAAATGAAGATAGGCGAAACAAAACGCAATGACTCAAAAAAAACAATCGTATTCTATATGAAAATCAATCAATTATTAGTCTTAGGGATTTACTTTATTGGAATTTCATCAGTAAATGCACAGCAAAAAACCAGTTTAACCCTAGACGAGGCTGTTGCTATGGCTTGGAAAAACAGCAATGAAACCACTTTGGGGCATACCAAAGTAAATACCAAAAAATACGAATTGCAGGCTGCAAAAAACAATCAATACCCCGATTTGAAAATAGCAGGTCAATACCAAAAATTGACCAAAGCGACGGTAGATTTAAAAATAAATCAAGGCAATAATCCACAAGCAGCCCCTCTTGTTGACCGCCTGATTATTGGGCAAATCAATGCGAATCTTCCTGTTTTTGCAGGTTTCAAAATACAAAATAACATTGCCCTTTCGGAAAATTTATACCAAGCCGAAACCGCAATGGCTTTACAAACAAAAGAAGAAATTGCATTGAAAGTGGTGGAATATTATACCCATTTGTACAAGGCTCAAAAAACGTTAGAAATTCTAAAAGAAAATCAAAAAAGTGCGGAACAACGCGTGCATGATTTTATCGAAATGGAAAAAAACGGTATCATCCCAAGAAATGATTTACTAAAATCTCAGTTGCAAGTTTCTAGAATTCAGCTTTCTATTGACGAAACAAACAACAATTTGAATGTCGTGAATTTTTATTTGGTTACGCTTTTAAAATTAGCCTCCGAAACAAAAATTGAAGTTAGGGAAAGTGATTTTGCTAATTTTCAAATGAATACTATTCCAGCAGATGAAAAACCAGCACTTGAAAATCGCAAGGATTTACTAGCCATTCAGTTTCAGGAAAAAGCCAGTAAGGCAAACGTAAAAATAGCCCGAGGGGCTTATTATCCTTCGATTACAATCGTTAGTGGTTATACTTCGTTAGATATAAAAAATGTAGTTACAGTACAAAACGCAATGAATTTTGGAATTGGAGTTTCTTATGATTTAAGTGATATTTTAAAAAATGGCACGATGGTAAAACTGGCTCAAAGCAAATCAGCCGAAATACAAAATTCGCAAGAAATACTCATTGACAACATCAAAATTCAGGTAAAACAAGCCATAGAAAATTATAATTTATCGCTAAAACAGAATCAGGTTTATCTTCAGGCATACGAACAAGCATCAGAAAATTATAGGATTGTAAAAGACAAATACGACAATGGCTTATCGGACACAAATGATTTATTAGAAGCTGATGTGGAGCAATTAAATTCAAAAATCAATACAGCATTGGCAAAAGTAACTATTATTCAAAAATATTACGAATTACTATCTGCAACAGGCGAATTATCTCAATCATTCAATCTTTCAAAAATATAATCGACCCCATGGAAAAGAAAAATACAAATAAAAAATTCATACTCATCCTTGTGATTTTGGTAGCCACAGGGGTTATTTATGGCAGTTTCAAATACATGTATTCCTTGTCTCACGAAGATACTGATGACGCACAAATTGAGAAAAACATGAATCCAATTATCCCTAAAGTTTCTGGATACATAAGTAAAGTGTACGTAAAAGACAATGCTTTTGTGAAGCAAGGAGATACTTTATTTACTATTGATAAAAGAGATTTTCAATTAAAAATAGAGGAAGCAAGTGCAGCATTAGTGGCTGCCGAAGGAAATTTTGAAGTTGCCAAAGCCGATATAGGAAGTGCGATGGCAAGTATTTCGGTTTCTGATGCCAATGTGCGCTCGGCAGGAGGAAATATTGAATCGGCAAGAATTAAATTAGGACGAGCTACAAATGATTACAATCGATACGATAATTTATACAAAAATCATTCGATTACCAAACAACAATTTGAACAAGCCTTAGCCGCAAAACAAGAGGCTGAAAATCAAGTTCGCATTTTTCAGCAACAAGAAAAAGCGAGTGCTTATCAAAAATCGGCTATTATTGCTAAATCGAAAGCTTCTGATAAACAGACCGAAGTTGCGGCTGCGAATATCAAAAAAGCGAAAGCCCAGCTTGATGCCGCAAAACTCAATTTATCTTATACCGTTGTTACAGCCGCGATTGACGGACAAGTTTCTAAAATTGATATTCAACCGGGACAATTAGTGCAACCGGGACAATCGCTATTTTATATTATTAATAATGCAACTGCTTGGGTCATTGCTAATTTTAAGGAAACACAGTTAAACAAAATGGTTATTGGACAAAAAGTAACTATAAAAGTAGATGCTTACCCTGATTATGATTTTGAAGGCGAAATTGCTTCTTTTTCGCCCGCAACAGGTTCTGTATTTTCTTTGCTACCTCCTGATAATGCTACCGGAAACTTTGTAAAAACAATTCAGAGGCTGCCTGTAAAAATAAGTTTAAACAAGTCTAACGATGTCGAAAAAATAAAATTACTTCGTCCGGGGATGAACGTAAATGTTGATGTTCACTTGAAATAAGATTTTTTATTGTCGATTAACGATTTGTGATTTCAGATGTAGAAGATAAGTGAAGTTCATCTCATTGCGCTCGCGTGAGGGATTGTAGTGGAGCTCTTTTTTTATTAATTGTACCGCAATTGATAAAAAAAGCGGGGACGGAAAGCCCGACCCGACCTTTTCAGGAGGGGCACGCCCAAAAAAAGACAAAACAATTAATTTTAAACAGCAAAAACGGTGGAAGACGGATTAGTAGAATATGGTTTTAGAAGGGTAATACCATTGATTTTTATAAAATAGTCCAAAAACACTCGAAACATTTTTTTTATTCACATTGGACTAAAATATAAAAATCGTATATTTGGCTTAAGAAAGAAAATATATGTCGTCACCAAAAATATTTACAATAAAGGAGAGCTTGTCGGAGCTCAAAAAAATTCAAAAAAAGAGCAACCCCATGATTGCAAAGAGAGTACATGCTTTACTTGTTTTTAAAGAAAATGAACTGAATGGAATTTCTAAAAGAGAGGTTGCTCAAGCCATAGGGGTTAATCATAATAGTATTCAGTCGTGGCGCGACCTCTATATTAATGGAGGGATTGAACTACTGACAAGACATTCTAAAAAAGGATACAAGCCCAGTGTTATAACTTTGGAAGAAGAGCAAGCTTTAAGAGAACAGATGTTTAATCCTGAAAACGGGTTTGTTGGATACGTCGAACTGTTAGCTTGGTTTGATGAAAAGTTTGGGAAACAAACTAATTACAGCACTTTCAAAGGGTACGTTTATAGAAATTCAAGGCAAAAATAAAGACCGCAAGAAAAATTCATGTTAAGAAAGACCAAATTAAGGTTGAGGATTTTAAAAAAATTTCAGTAAAGAATGTGAAAACATCTACAACGAAAAAGGATGGGGATTTAAAACAATAAACTTGTATTGTCAAGATGAAAGTCGGTTCGGGATGTTTACTAGAAACGGAAAAGCCTTAACGGCAAAAGGAATTAAGCCGATATGTGTCTTTCAACAAGTATTCAAAGCCACATGGTTATTTGGTGCTTATTCACCATTTACAGGAGATCATTTTGAATTGGAATTACCCCATTGCAATTCAAATAATTTTCAACTATTCCTAAATGAATTTTCAAAAGAGAGACCTGATGAATTTAAAATAATAATCTTAGATAATGGTGCATTTCACAAATCAAAGACCCTTACCATTCCAAATAACATAGCGTTACTTTTTATCCCACCATATTCACCAGAACTCAATCCCTCAGAAAAAATATGGTGGCGAATGAAAAGGGCTTTTACTGGAAAACTGCACAAATCACTAGAAGAGGTAAGTTCTTTCATAGAGAATGAGGTGAAAAAAACTAACTAATGAAATTGTCAAGAAAACCTGTGAATTTGAATATATCGTTTCATCTCCTTTTTGGACTAAACTGTATTAGTCAATGGTATAATTATTACGATAACTGCTGTTCTATGTGCCTTGCTTGAAATCGTAGATACCACAATTGTAAATGTGGTCTTGAATAATATGCGAGGAAGCCTTGGTGCTACTCTTACAGATATTGCTTGGGTTATTACGGCTTATGCGATTGCTAATGTTATTGTAATCCCAATGACTAGTTGGCTTTCGCAACAATTTGGTCGTCGGAATTATTTTGCCGCTTCTATTATTATTTTTACAGTTTCTTCCTTTTTATGCGGAAACGCCACTACCATTTGGGAACTTGTTGCCTTCCGATTTATACAAGGTCTTGGCGGAGGTGCTTTATTAGTAACGGCGCAAACCATTATTACCGAAAGCTATCCTATTGCCAAAAGAGGCATGGCGCAAGCTATTTATGGCATGGGAGTTATTGTAGGACCTACACTTGGCCCGCCATTAGGAGGGTATATTGTAGATCATTTTTCGTGGCCTTATATTTTTTACATCAACATCCCGATTGGAATAATAGCTGCAATACTAACACTACAATTTGTCAAAAGTCCAAAATATGGAGATAAATTAAAAGCCAATCAGGTAGATTGGTGGGGAATTGTGTTTTTAGCAACATTTATTGGCTCTTTGCAATTTGTATTAGAACATGGGCAACAGGATGACTGGTTTAACAATAAATTAATTTTGAGTTTAAGCATTGCTTCTTTATTTGGATTAGTGCTTTTCATCAAAAGAGAACTCACTTACAAGCATCCTATTGTCAACTTAAAAGTGCTTAAAAATACGAATCTAAGAGTGGGAACCATCATGAGTTTCATTATGGGATTTGGTTTGTATGGTTCGACTTTCATTGTGCCTATTTACACCCAATCGGTTTTAGGTTGGAGCGCAACCGATGCTGGTTTATTACTCATTCCAAGTTCTATAACTACTGGAATTATGATGCCTTTTATCGGGAAAATGATTCAAAGAGGGATTCCTCAATCTTATATGGTAGCTGTAGGATTCTTGATTTTTTTCTTTTTTACTTTTTGGATGCACAACATCATTACACCAAATACAAGTTCCGAAGAAATGTTTTTGCCATTAATCCTAAGAGGCATTGGTTTGGGATTATTATTTGTGCCCATTACAACACTTTCCTTGTCAACACTTAAAGGAAAACACATTGGCGAAGGTGCTGCTTTTACAGGGATGATGAGACAACTTGGGGGCTCTTTTGGGATTGCGATTATTACCACCTATATTGCAATATTTAATCAAGAACATCGAGTAAATTTGATTTCTCATCTTGACAAAACTTCAATATTAGTGCAGCAAACTGTGCAACGATTGCAGCAAGGATTCATGGCAAAAGGATTTACATTTAATGAAGCTTTGTCAAAAGCCTATAAAGCAATCGAATTTAAAGTCATGATTCAAAGTACGGTTTTAACTTATATGGATATATTCATCTATTTGGGCATCCTATTTTTGCTTTGCATCCCATTTATTCTGATGATTAAAAAGGGCAAAAACAAAATAAATCCAGCCGAGGCTATGCATTAAAAAAAAATTATCGTGTAAAAACCAATTGATTCCCTTTTGATAAATTCGCGTCAAATTGATACCCTTCATAGTTAAAACCCTTCAAATCTTCAATCGTTTTTGCATGGGTATCGATAATAAAACGAGCCATCATCCCTCTTGCTTTCTTGGCAAAAAAGCTGATTATTTTTAGTTTTCCGTTTTTGTAATCCTTAAACTCTGGCGTAATTACAGGTACTTTTAGTGCTTTGACATCAATAACCGAAAAATATTCGTTGCTGGCTAAATTGATAAAAAGCTCGCCTTTTTCGAGTTCTTTGTTTAATGCTTTTGTAAGGGTAGATTTCCAAAATTCATATAGATTTTTGCTTTCGCCAATGGGTAATTTAGTTCCCATTTCGAGTCTATATGCCTGAATTAAATCCAATGGTTTTAGGATTCCATATAAACCTGATAGCACTCGGACACTGTTTTGCAAAGTTTCTAATTTAGTTGTCGGAATCGAATAAGCATCCAGACCTGTATAGACATCACCATCAAAGGCAAAAATCGCAGGGCGCGCATTTCCTGGGCTAAAAGGTGTTTTCCAATCTTGATTTCGTTTCCAATTCAAATCGGCTAATTTATCCGAAATATCCATTAATTCTGAAAGTTCTTTAGGTGTTTTTTGCTTCAAAACTTTATGAACTTGTTTGGCTTCTTTTAAAAACAAAGCATCCGAAAACTTAGCTGTTGGCAAAGTTTTTTCAAAGTTCAACGATTTGGCTGGAGAGATTACAATTTTCATAATTAGTTGTTCCTTTATTGAAAGTTTCAAAAGTACAAATTGCAAAATCAAAAATGAAAATTGCTTTGCTTTTTATTTGCTGCCTTTCATTCTTTACAGGAACAACACTTTTGACGATACTTTTATCGCTTTTATCCTTTCAAAAACAATTAAAAAGAAGTTATTCTATAACAACTATCCGAATTATTTATTTAGATAATTTACTAATTATTGCGTCCTCTATTGGTGCTTTGAGTTTAATTACCGCATCGAGTTGCTCATTCGGAATTGTTGCAGACAAAACATATTGCTGCACTTTCCATGTATTGTTTTGTTTTACAACCACACCAGACCCTCTACAAATTTTCATCTGTGTACTTAGCAATTCTTCAAACCAAGCAATATCTGGATGTTTACCAAAATAAATTCTTCGCTCTATCGATTTAAAATTCCAAGTTGTTTTTTTTGTCAAAAAACGGCTTTGCCCAAATCATAAAAGCTTTTTTATCCCAATTCTCTGTGGCATCTGTTCCATTAAAAGTGGCATCTTCAGTAAAATAGTCAAAATAATGGGTAAATGCTGCATTTGCCGCTGCCGTGTTAAAGGAGTCTAGCATAGAACCTATTTCCTTTTTGGCTTTTGAAATGTCTATCGGGTTTGTTTGATAATTTTTAGATTCGGTATTGGCTTTATTACAAGAAAAGAGCAATAAAATAAGTCCAAGTACTGTACAAAAAGAGCGGTTTATTTTCATTTTATTTGTGTTTTTAAAGTTTAAAAAATCTTATTCTCGACAAAATAGTCGCACTACACCATGTTTGCAGAAAACCTGTTTCATCAAAAACAAATATAACAAAAACTTGTACTGAAAACAGGATTTTTTGTCCTTTTAAATAAACACATCATAGGAATTTCAGGGCTCGTGCGAGTTTCAAACTTGTATCCATCATTTTTGGGATTTCCTTTTGTAACTTTGCCCTTCTGAAAAGCATTAAATGAAATTCCAAGTTATATCCGATTACCAGCCCAAGGGCGATCAACCACAAGCCATCGAAAAATTAGCTCAAGGCATTGAGACAGGCGAACGGTATCAAACTTTACTGGGTGTCACAGGTTCAGGAAAAACGTTTACCGTTGCCAATGTTATCCAAGAAGTGCAAAAACCAACGTTGATTTTGGCACACAACAAAACCTTGGCAGCGCAGTTGTATTCTGAATTCAAACAATTTTTTCCCAATAACGCTGTAGAATACTTCGTTTCATACTACGATTATTACCAACCTGAAGCTTTTATGCCTGTTTCTGGAGTTTTTATCGAAAAGGATTTATCCATCAACGAAGAACTAGAAAAAATGCGCTTGAGCACTACTTCTTCCCTACTTTCGGGACGAAGGGACATTATCGTTGTCGCTTCTGTTTCTTGTATTTATGGTATTGGAAATCCTGTTGAATTTCAGAAAAATGTCATTGCCATCGCAAAAAACCAAGTGATTTCCCGAACCAAATTATTACATAGTTTGGTTCAAAGTTTGTATTCTAGAACCGAATCCGATTTTAATCCAGGAAATTTCAGAATCAAAGGCGACACGCTCGAAGTCTACCCGAGTTATGCCGATGACGCATTCCGAATTCATTTTTTTGGCGATGAAATTGAAGAAATTGAAGCCTTTGACGTCAAGACTTCAAAAGTGATCGAACGATACGAACAACTCACCATTTACCCCGCAAATATGTTTGTGACTTCGCCCGATGTATTGCAAAATGCCATTTGGGAAATCCAACAAGATTTAGTCAAACAAGTCGATTATTTCAAAGAAATTGGCAAACCTCTCGAAGCAAAACGATTAGAAGAACGCACTAATTTCGATTTAGAAATGATTCGCGAACTAGGCTATTGCTCCGGAATCGAGAACTATTCGCGCTATCTCGACCGAAGAGAAGCCGGCACAAGACCCTTTTGCTTATTAGATTATTTCCCAAAAGATTATTTGATGGTGGTAGACGAAAGTCACGTTACACTCTCACAGGTTCACGCAATGTATGGCGGCGATAGAAGCCGAAAAGAAAACTTGGTCGAATATGGTTTTCGACTTCCTGCTGCGATGGACAATCGTCCGCTAAAGTTTGAGGAATTTGAAGCCATGCAAAATCAGGTTATTTATGTTTCGGCAACGCCTGCCGATTATGAGTTACAAAAATGCGATGGCGTTTATATTGAGCAAGTCATTCGACCGACTGGTTTATTAGATCCTATTATCGAAATCCGTCCGAGTTTGAATCAAATTGATGATTTAATTGAAGAAATCCAAGCTAGAGCTGAAGTTGATGAAAGGGTTTTGGTTACTACATTAACGAAAAGAATGGCCGAAGAATTGGCAAAATACCTAGCCAAAGTTTCCATTAGGTGTCGTTACATTCATTCAGATGTGGACACTTTGGAGCGCATCGAGATTATGCAAGATTTGCGAAAAGGATTATTCGATGTTTTAATTGGTGTTAATTTATTGCGTGAGGGATTAGATTTGCCCGAAGTTTCCTTAGTAGCGATTCTAGACACGGACAAAGAAGGTTTTTTAAGAAGCCACCGTTCACTGACCCAAACTATTGGTCGTGCCGCAAGAAACCTTAACGGAAAAGCTATTATGTATGCCGATAAAATCACAGCAAGTATGCAAAAAACCATCGATGAAACTAATTATCGCAGGACAAAACAAGTACACTTTAATACTGAAAACAACGTTATCCCAATGGCGTTGAATAAAAAATAGAAAGTGCCTTTACAAAAATCCTTTGGTAGATTATGAATTGGGTCATACACCTCCCCTAGCTGCAGAACCAGAAACCGAATACCTTTCTAAACCTGAAATCCAAAAAAAGATCCGTGAAAAAAGGAAATCAATGGAGAAAGCCGCAAAAGATTTAGACTTTATGCAGGCGGCAAAACTTCGCGATGAAATAAAGGCTTTACAAGAAAAAATATAACCTTTGACGGCTCAAAAAAACATATCTTTACTCACAAATATAAAACAAATGACAAATAATGATATACTAAAAAAACTGCGTGTCGCCCTGATGTTGCGAGATGATCAAATCGTTGAGATTTTAGAATTGGTAGATTTTAGAATTTCAAAATCCGAATTAGGTGCTTTTTTTCGTGCCGAAGACCATCCTAATTATGTGGAATGTGGAGACCAAGTGTTGCGTAATTTCCTGAACGGATTAGTAATTCATTTGCGAGGAACAAAAGAAAATCCAAAAAATCCAAGTGATGTAATCGCAAAACACAAAGCACAAATTCCTGTAAAAGAAGGTGCTTCGGAAAGAGTTGAATTCAAAGCAAAACCAAAAGACGAAGAAAAAGCCAGAGGTGATCAAAAACCAGGGCAAAAAAACTACTGCCGCAAAAAAGAAACCTTTTAAAAAACCAGCTCCAAAAGTTCAAGTGGTTGAAAAAGTAAAATTTAACTTTGGAAAGAATAAAAAATCTTAGGTTTAGACAAAGTTTTAAACCCAAATAAATAGGATTTAATTTAACGTTTTTCGCAATCACTTGGTAAGAAAATGATAGCTATTTTAAAAAATATTCCGGATTTTGAAGACAAAAAAACCATATCATTATTTGAAGAGTTTGATGCATTAAACAATCAAGATTACTTATCAAAAGAACAGATTCTTAAAATATTAATGTGGAAATCGCCAAGACCAAAACATCTTTATCATTCTAATTCAGAAGAAGATATTAATGAAATTACACACCATGCATTTAAAACAGATAATGATTCCTTAAAAATTCATACCCTTACTGCTTTAAAAGGGGTAAGCTATCCAGCTGCTTCTGCGATTCTAATGTTTCATAATCCAACAAAGTTTGCTGTTATTGATATTAGAGTTTGGCGGCAACTTTATAAGGCAAAATTAGTAGACTCAAACCCTATTGGTCAAAATTTTTCTCTTAAAGAATGTAAAATATTTTATCAAGTTATCCGAAAACTTGCAAGTGATATGAATCTTACTGCAAGGCAGGTTGAAAAAAGAATATTTGATTATGATAAAAATACTCAAGAAGGAAACTTATACAAATAAAAAATCCTGAGCTTTCACTCAGGATTTCCAATTTTATAACTAGTTCTCTAATTAAGAAAGTGCTGCTTTCACTTGATCCGCTGCCTCTTGAAATTCAACCGCCGATAAAATTGGCATTCCTGAATTATCAATTAATTCTTTTGCAATTACCGCATTGGTTCCTTGCAAACGAACAATGATGGGCACTTTTATCGCATCGCCCATATTCTTGTAAGCATCTACAACGCCTTGCGCCACACGGTCACAACGAACGATTCCTCCAAAAATATTGATCAAAATGGCTTTTACATTTGGATCTTTCAAGATGATACGAAACGCTAATTCAACACGCTTTGCATCGGCAGTTCCTCCAACATCCAAGAAATTTGCTGGTTCAAAACCGGCATATTTTATTAAATCCATTGTTGCCATCGCCAATCCAGCTCCATTAACCATGCAACCCACGCTTCCATCAAGATCTACATAATTCAATCCTGCCTCTTTTGCTTCTACTTCGATTGGATTTTCCTCACGAACGTCACGCATTTCGGCTAATTTTGGATGACGATACAAAGCATTATCGTCTAAATTTACTTTGGCGTCAACAGCAATAATTTTATTATCCGACGTTTTTAAAACAGGATTAATTTCGAACATGGAAGCATCAGAACCAATGTAAGCGTTATATAAAGAACTTACAAACTGGGTCATTTCCTTGAAAGCATTTCCTGAAAGACCTAAGTTAAACGCAATTCTTCTGGCTTGAAAAGCTTGCAATCCAACGGCAGGATCAATTTCTTCAGTAAAAATTAAATGAGGTGTATGTTCAGCAACCTCCTCAATATCCATTCCGCCTTCGGTAGAATACATAATCATATTGCGTCCTTTGCTTCGGTTCAACAAAACCGACATATAAAATTCAGCTGTTTCGCTTTCGCCAGGATAATAAACATCCTCAGCAATCAAAACCTTATGTACTTTTTTACCCTCGGCAGAGGTTTGAGGAGTAATCAAATTCATTCCTATAATTTGTCCTGCAATTTCCTCGACTTGTTGTAGGTTTTTGGCAAGTTTAACTCCGCCCCCTTTTCCTCGTCCGCCTGCATGAACTTGAGCTTTTATAACATGCCATCCTGTTCCCGTTTCGGCCGTTAACTGTTTTGCAGCAGCAACTGCTTCTTGAGCATTATTTGCAACATAACCGCGTTGCACTTTTACGCCATAACTGGCAAGTATTTCTTTTCCTTGATATTCGTGTATATCCATAGTGTAGTATTTGACAAGATTCTAGTTTGACAAGATTCTGAATTTATTTCAGAAATAAAGTGCCACAAAAATAACAAATTCCTCTTAAACTAAAATCTTTTTCTAGTAATAAAACAGATAATACTATTTATACGTAATTATCCCCATTTCTATTTTCCAAAATAAAAAACCATATCGCCAAAACTTATGATGATTAAATTTTAAACTACTAAAACGATTGAGAATACTTCATAAAAAATGAGAAATTTTCTAATTTAATATCGATTCTTTAAAAAATCATTTCGAATGAATTATGAATTTAATAATTTGAATGTATAAGAATGAATTATTATTATTAAATAAACGTTTTTCTATTATTCTAACAAAAATACACCAAACACAAGCATTAAAATTCATTGTAATTAATGAAATCTTTATTTTTGCATAAAAATTATCAAGAATGAAAGTTAAAGAACAAGGCCTCTATTTGCCCGAATTTGAACACGACAACTGTGGCGCAGGATTTATTTGCAATTTAAATGGGATTAAATCGAATGACATTATTCATAAAGCCCTAGATATTTTAATTAATCTGGATCATCGTGGTGCTGTAAGTTCTGACGGACGAACTGGCGATGGTGCAGGGATATTATTTGATATACCTCATGATTTTTTTAAGAAAGTTTGTGATTTTGAAATCCCAGAAGCTAGAGAATATGCGGTGGGAATGGCTTTTATGCCAAAAAGCAAAAACCAAACTGATTTTTGTAAAACTACTTTTGAAGACTCTTTACGAAATCAAAACCTCCAAATTTTAGGCTGGAGAGATGTTCCTGTTGACGCTTCAAACTTAGGACAAATTGCTGCCGAAAAAGAACCTATTGTAAAACAGGTTTTTGTTGGAAAAAACGGATTAGAACTTACAGAACAACAGTTCAACGCTAAGCTATTTGCCGCAAGAAAATTTGCCGAACACACCATTAGAAATTCAAAAATTTCTGAAAGTCACATGTTCTATTTTTCAAGTTTTTCTACAACTACTATAATATACAAAGGATTGCTAATGCCGGAAGACATTAGTCGTTATTATACTGATTTATTAGATACAGACTTGGTTACTAGACTAGCTTTGGTTCATCAACGATTTTCTACCAATACTTTCCCTTCGTGGGAGCTAGCGCAACCCTTCCGTTATATGTGTCATAATGGCGAAATCAATACGCTTCGTGGTAATGTTAGTCGTATGCGCGCTCGTGAAGAATTGATGAAAAGTGACGTTTTTGGCGACGATATTAAAAAATTATTCCCAATTATATTAGAAGGAAAATCCGATTCAGCATCTATGGATATGGTGGTCGAATTATTATTAATGACTGGTCGTTCTTTGCCAGAAGTAATGATGATGGTAGTGCCTGAGGCTTGGGAAAAACACCAAACCATGTCGCCTGAAAAGAAAGCTTTTTACGAATACAATGCTTGCATTATGGAGCCTTGGGATGGTCCAGCTTCGATTCCTTTTACAGATGGAAACGTAATTGGAGCATTATTAGATAGAAATGGTTTGCGCCCTTCGCGCTACACCTTAACAAAAGGAGGCTTTGTGATTATGTCCTCAGAAATTGGTGTTCTTGACATCAAGCCCGAAGATGTGATTCAGCATGGTCGCTTAGAACCTGGAAAAATGTTCCTTGTCGATATGAACGAAGGACGAATCATTGAAGATGAAGAAGTAAAAAATTTAGTTGTCAGCAAACATCCTTACAAAAAATGGCTAGACGAGAACATACTTCATTTAGCACAAATCCCATATACGAACAACGCTATTCCTGTTGAAAATGCAGATTTTGAAACTCGTCAGCGTATGTTTGGATATTCGATAGAGGATTTAAAAACCATCATAAACCCAATGGGCGAAAGTGGTTACGAAGCCATTAGCTCTATGGGAAATGATACTCCTCTAGCAGTTTTATCAGATCAACCGCAACTTTTATACAACTATTTCAAACAATTATTTGCTCAGGTTACTAATCCGCCTTTAGATGGTATTCGTGAGGAAATCATAACTGATATTAGTTTGGCAATTGGTGGCGATTACAACATTTTTGACATCGCTCCAAAACACTGCAAAAAATTAAAAATTCAAAATCCAGTTATTTCAAACGAGGATTTAGACAAAATAAGCAACATCAATCATCCTGACTTCAAATCAGTAACTATTTCTACTTTATACGAAATAGAAAAAGGAGTAAATGGACTGGAAAGAGCTTTAGAAAAATGCATCAATGCTACTTTCAAAGCCGTATCCGAAGGTTGCAATATTGTTATCCTTTCGGACAGAGGTGTCAGCGAAAAAATGGCTCCAATACCAATGTTATTGGCTTGTTCCTATATTCATCACTCGTTAAATACGCTAAAAGTTCGTTCGAAATTTGGAATCATAATTGAGTCTGCTGAACCTCGCGAACCACACCATTTTGCATTATTATTTGGCTATGGCGCAAGTGCCATTAATCCATATATGGTAAACGAAATCATTCGCGACCAAGTAGACAAAGGGTTTATTACCAATGTAAATGCCGATTATGCGATTAAAAATTTCAACAAGGCCATTGCAAAAGGAATTTTGAAAATTATGAACAAAATTGGTATCTCTACGTTACATTCATACAGAGGTGCGCAAATTTTCGAAATTTTAGGATTAAACAAAACATTTTCTACTAAATATTTCCCAAATACGCCTTCAAGAATCGAAGGAATTGGACTTATAGAAGTAGAAAAAGAAGTTAAAAAAAGATACCAAAAAGCATTTCCAAATTCAAAAGTTGCCAGTTTATTGCCTTTAGAAATTGGGGGAATTTACCGATGGAGACGTAACGGCGAAAAACACATGTTTAACCCAACCACCATTTCAAAATTGCAACAAGCGGTTCGATTAAACAGTCCTGAAAGTTATAAGGAATACTCAAATATGGTCAATGACCAAAGCAAAAACTTAATGACAATTAGAGGATTATTTGAATTTAATAATCTAGATCCTATTGCTATTGACGAAGTAGAGCCTTGGACAGAAATCGTAAAAAGATTCAAAACTGGAGCGATGTCTTACGGATCAATTAGTAGAGAAGCACATGAAAATTTAGCAATTGCCATGAACAGAATTGGCGGAAAAAGCAATTCTGGAGAAGGAGGAGAAGATCCAAAACGTTTCCAAAAAGACTTAAATGGCGACTCTAGAAATAGTGCTATCAAACAAGTGGCTTCGGGAAGATTTGGGGTTTCTATCAATTATTTGACAAATGCCAAAGAGATTCAAATAAAAATGGCTCAGGGAGCAAAACCTGGAGAAGGAGGACAATTACCTGGCGAAAAAGTATATCCGTGGATTGCCAAAGTGAGAAATTCAACTCCTTATGTTGGACTTATTTCTCCGCCACCGCATCACGATATTTATTCTATTGAGGATTTATCTCAATTGATTTTCGATTTAAAAAATGCCAATCGCGAAGCGAGAATTAATGTCAAATTAGTTTCTGAAGTAGGTGTTGGAACCATTGCTGCTGGTGTTGCCAAAGCAAAAGCCGATGTGATTTTGATTTCAGGATACGACGGAGGAACAGGAGCGGCGCCATTAACTTCGTTGCAACATACCGGAATTCCTTGGGAACTTGGCCTAGCCGAAGCACAACAAACCTTAATCTTAAACGATTTAAGAAGCCGAGTAGTTTTAGAATGTGATGGTCAGCTAAAAACAGGTCGTGATGTTGCTATCGCCGCCTTACTTGGAGCAGAAGAATTTGGATTTGCAACCGCACCATTAGTAGCTTCGGGCTGTATCATGATGCGAGCGTGTCACTTAAACACCTGCCCTGTTGGAATTGCAACACAAGATCCTGAATTGAGAAAAAACTTCAAGGGAACTCCTGAACACGTCATCAATTTCATGTATTTTATTGCCGAAGAGTTGAGACAAATTATGGCACAACTTGGATTTAGAACACTAAAAGAAATGGTAGGACAATCTCAAAAATTGAATGTCAACAAAGCCATCAAGCACTATAAAGCAAGTGGTTTAGATTTATCAACCATTTTATACAAACCCGAAAAAGCTAAAGAAGTTCCAAATCATAATACAACAACCCAAGATCATGCACTAGAAAACGTTCTTGATTTTGATATTATAAAAGCGGCACTTCCTTCGATTTACAGAAAAGAAAGAACAAGAGTTACTTTCAAAATTAAAAATACAGATCGTGCGGTTGGAGCCATTTTGAGCAATGAAATCTCTAAAATATATGGTGCTCAAGGCTTACCCGAAGACACTATATTAGTCGATTTTGAAGGCTCGGCTGGACAAAGTTTTGGTGCTTTTGCAACCAACGGATTGTCCTATAAAATCCACGGAAACTGTAATGATTACTTAGGAAAAGGGCTTTCTGGCGGAAAGTTGATTATCAAAGTTCCTCCTACTGCTACTTTCAAACCTGAAGAAAACATCATTGTAGGTAATGTGGCTCTTTATGGCGCAATAACTGGAGAAGCTTATATCAACGGTATTGCAGGCGAGCGTTTTTGTGTTAGAAATTCTGGAGCAACCGCCGTTGTAGAAGGAATTGGAGACCATGGATGTGAGTATATGACCGGTGGAACTGTGGTTGTTCTTGGAAAAACAGGAAGAAATTTTGCAGCGGGTATGAGTGGAGGAATTGCTTATGTGTATGATGACAAAAAACAATTCGAAAATGGTTTATGCAATATGGAAATGGTCGAATTAGAAACATTAGAAGAGGATGACTTAGCCAAACTAAGACGTTTGATACGCAATCATTCTATGTACACCAATAGTCCATTGGCAAAAAGAATCCTTGGAGACTGGGAAAACCAACAAAAACATTTTATTAAAGTGATGCCAACAGATTATAAAAAGGCATTAATAAGATTAGCCAAAGAAAATCAATTAGAAGAACTAATAGCACAATAGTTATGGGCAAGATAGGTGGATTTAAAGAATATAACAGAGCTGACGAAAGTAATTTAGTTGTTCAAGAACGAGTTACAAATTATAATGAGTTCACAATCCCGTTAGCAAAAGACAAAATAAAAGAACAAGGTTCAAGATGTATGGATTGTGGCATTCCTTTTTGCCATAGTGCCTGTCCGTTAGGGAATTTAATTCCCGATTTTAACGATATGGTACATCAAGAAGAATGGCAAAATGCGTTAGATATTTTGCAATCAACAAATAACTTTCCTGAGTTTACAGGTCGTTTATGTCCCGCACCATGTGAAAAATCATGCGTATTGGGCATCATAAAAGACCCTGTATCGATTGAAAATATTGAAAAAAGTATTGTCGAAAGAGGTTTTGCCGAAGGATGGATAAAACCACAACTGCCAGAAACAAGAACCGGAAAAAACGGTAGCGGTCATCGGTTCAGGTCCTGCTGGTTTAGCCGCTGCACAGCAATTAAACCGCGCCGGACATAGCGTAACCGTTTTTGAAAGAGACAACGCCATTGGCGGATTATTGCGTTACGGAATTCCAAATTTTAAATTAGAAAAAGGAATTATCGATAGACGTGTCGCCATCTTAGAGGCCGAAGGAATCGTATTTAAAACCAATGTAAATGTTGGCGTAAATTACAGCATAGAGCAATTAAATAGTTTTGATTCTATCGTATTATGCGGTGGCGCTACCGAAAGAAGAGGCTTGCCAACAAAAGGTGCCGATAGCAAAGGTGTAGTTCAAGCGATGGATTTTTTATCACAACAAACCAAAGTTTTGTACGGCGAAAAAATTGAAAACCAAGTTAAAGCAACAGGCAAAAATGTAATCGTTATTGGTGGTGGAGACACAGGATCTGACTGCGTAGGAACTTCAAACAGACACGGAGCAAAATCGGTAACCAATTTTGAAATTATGCCAAAACCACCCGTTGGAAGAAGCGAAACCACGCCTTGGCCTTTTTGGCCTTTGCAATTAAAAACTTCTTCTTCACACGAAGAAGGTTGCGAAAGAAACTGGTTAATCAATACCAAAGAATTTCTCGCTAATGAGAAAGGAGAACTCGTAGGTTTAAAAACCATTGAAGTAGAATGGAAGCTCAAACCAGGACAAAGACCAGAACTAATCGAAAAAGAAGGCACAGAGAAAGTTTGGCCTTGTGATTTAGCCTTACTAGCTCTTGGATTTACAGGTCCTGAGAAAACATTAAGCGACCAATTAGGTATAAAAATAGATGCTCGCAACAATTATTTTGCCACTAATTATCAAACCAATATTCCCCACATATTTACTGCTGGAGATATGAGAAGAGGGCAATCACTAATCGTTTGGGCCATATCTGAAGGGCGCGAAGCCGCCAGAGAAGTGGACAACTATTTAATGGGCTACACCAACTTACCCACTAAAGGAAACGGCGATTTACCCAATTTATAATTCATTTTACTCGTTTACAAAGCCCTTGAAAAAGTATTTTCAAGGGCTTTTTGTTTAAAACAACTTGAACAAATTCAGCAAATACTATTTTTAAAACATTTTGTTACATTTTGTTAGTTTTAAGTTTTCCTCTTGTGTGAATCGATAAAGAATAATAAATTTGTCGAAAATTAGTATAATGCAATCAAAAGATTTATTACAATTAGCAGAACAATTCGGAAGCCCATTGTACGTATATGATGCGGCAAAAATCCAATCCCAATACAAAAGATTAACCAATGCTTTCTCAAAAGTAGAAAAATTGCGTATTAATTATGCCATGAAAGCCTTGTCGAATGTTGCCATTCTTCAATTATTGAAAGAAATGGGATCTTGCTTAGATGCTGTATCTATTCAAGAAGTTCAATTAGGCCTTTATGCTGGCTATTCTCCAGAGCAAATATTTTTTACCCCAAACGGCGTTTCTCTCGAAGAAATCGAAGAAGTTTCGGCAATGGGAGTTCAAATCAATATTGACAATTTATCGATATTAGAACAATTTGGAACAAAACATCCAAATGTTCCCGTTTGTATCCGCATTAATCCACATGTAATGGCAGGCGGAAATGCAAATATTTCTGTTGGTCACATCGATAGTAAATTTGGTATTTCGGTTCATCAATTACCTCATTTAGTGCGCATTGTCGAAAATACAAAAATGCACATTGCTGGTATTCACATGCACACAGGATCTGATATTCTTGATATTGAAGTCTTTTTGTATGCTGCAGAAATCTTATTTGATGCTGCCAGAAATTTTAAAGATTTAGAATTTTTAGACTTTGGTAGCGGATTTAAAGTGCCGTACAAAAAAGATGATATTGAAACCGATATTGAAGAATTAGGTAGAAAATTATCCAAACGATTCAACGCTTTTTGCAAAGAATACGGAAAAGATTTAACCCTAATTTTCGAACCTGGAAAATTTTTAGTTAGTGAGGCGGGCTATTTCTTAGCAAAAGTAAATGTAGTAAAACAAACCACTTCTACTGTATTTGCAGGAGTTGACAGCGGATTCAATCACTTGATTCGCCCCATGTTTTATGGTTCGCAGCACTATATCGAAAACATATCAAATCCAAAAGGAAAAGAACGGTTTTATTCTGTTGTGGGATATATATGCGAGACCGATACCTTTGCCAGTAATCGTAAAATTTCAGAAATTAATGAAGGCGATATTCTTAGTTTTAGAAACGCGGGAGCCTATTGTTTTTCGATGGCATCAAACTACAATTCAAGATACAAACCCGCAGAAGTTTTATGGCAAAATGGTCGAGGTCATTTGATTCGAGCCCATGAAACTTTCGATGATTTACTACGAAATCAAATTCCATTACCCATTGAAGTTGCAATGGTTTAATAAAATTACCCATCCCATTAGAAACGAAATGGGATTTTTTTTAGCAAACCACAGCAGATTAAGTGATAGCTATGGCATGATGTCGCATTTTGAAATCTGATAAAATGATATAAGTCTTTGATTATAAATTAATTTTATCACTATTCATTCGTTTGACTTTATGACATTAAAACTTTCGACTTACTTAGTCAATCCTTAAATATGACACAACAAATTGATTGTTAATAACTTGTAGATAAAAACAACTTAAAAACACTAAGTTAAATTGCCAAAAAGTGTATATTTAGGTATAAAAAAGTGGCAATATGTTAGGTAAAATAAAACCGAATTTTCAGCAAAATTTATTTCAGACTAGGCTGACAGATCTTATAAACCTTGAGCATCCTTTGGTAAAACTCGCAGGGGAGCTTGATTGGTCAAAAATGGAGTTTGAGTTCCAAAACCTATATTCAGAGCAAGGAAGACCCTCTATTCCGATTAGAAAAATAGCAGGTTTACTGCTGTTAAAAGAGATGTTTAAAGAGAGTGATGAATCTGTAGTTGAACGTTGGATAGAAAACCCTTATTGGCAATATTTTACAGGAGAAGATTTTTTTCAAAACAAGCAACCTTTTGACCCGAGTGAGTTTGTTCATTTTAGAAAGAGACTGAAAGAGAAAGGATTAGAATTTATTTTAAGTCAAACAGTAGCCTTGCATCCAGAGGCGAAAAATGAAAAGGAAGTTCAGATTGACACCACTGTTCAAGAAAAAAACATTACTTTTCCAACCGATGCCAAATTAGCTAAAAAGGTAATTGACAATTGTGCAAAAATAGCTAAAAAAGAAGGAGTTAAACAAAGACAAACTTATAAAAGGGTAGCCAAACAACATCTTCGGGATGCTTATTTTGGACATCATCCCAAACGAAAAAAGAAAGCTATAATGGCGCGAAAAAAGTTGCGAACCATTGGTAAGCGAGTCGTTCGAGAATTGGAACGCAAGTTGCCTGAAGAAATTTTAAAACAATACGAAACAGAATTTAGCAATTACAAAAAAGTACTCACTCAGGAAAGAAACAGCAAGGAAAAAATATACAGTTTACACGAACCTCAAACAGCCTGTATAGCAAAAGGGAAAGCTCATAAAGCGTATGAATTTGGAACAAAAGTAGCGGTAACAAGAGGTCGAAAAACAGGAGTCATTACCTCAATAAAACGATTTTCAGGCAATCCTCACGATAGCAAAACCTTAGAAGAATCATTAGCACAAAGCCAGCGAGTTAGAGAGCAAATTGGAGGTACAAGACCAACAATAGCAAGTACAGACAGAGGATTTAGAGGTGTCACACAAGTTGAAAATACACAAATAGTAATCCCAAAAAACACAAAAGAAAAATCAAGATACAAACAAGACGTTGCCCGAAAAAGATTTAGAGCCAGAGCGGCAATAGAACCAACAATATCCCATTTAAAAAGAAACCACGCTTTAGGATTAAATTTCCTCAAAGGCGTGGCTGGAGATATTAATAATGCACTTTTAGCAGGTATTGGTTACAATCTAAAAATGAGGTTTAACCATATCAAAGCACAATTTATTCTTTGTCTCGAATTTTTAATGCATATTTTTGCAAATGTGTTTTTGATAAAAAATCTAAAAACTCAAAAAGTGAGTTTTTAAGGAATGACTACTTATTTATGTTGGAGGATAAAACTTTGAGTTTCATTTTAATAAGCAACTGAAATTTTATCCAATTTTGTAGAAATATTTTGTCATAAAAATGCAATTTCAAACCAAAGAAGAAAGCAATAAAATACAACTAGAAAGTTTAAAACTGTCTAAATTAGAAACGAAAATTCGCTAAAAAACGCGGGGAAATTATAGTAGAAAGAGCTTACTGAAATTTTTCTAAAATTTTCTTGTTGATTTTCTTTATCAATCTGGGTCCTTCATAGATAAAACCCGTATAAAGCTGAATCAAACTGGCTCCTGCTTCTAGCTTTTCTATGGCATCTTCTGGCGAATGAATTCCTCCTACTCCAATTATTGGAAATGCTTTGTTACTCTTTTCAGAAAGAAAACGAATCACTTCGGTAGAGCGGTTTCCTAGCGGTTTTCCAGACATTCCTCCAGCCTCTACTTTATTTTCAGATAGTAATCCTTCACGCGATAATGTAGTATTCGTTGCAATAACTCCAGCGATTTTGGTTTCTTTTACAATAGCTATAATATCAAGCAATTGAGAGTCGGTTAAATCGGGGGCAATTTTTAACAGAATTGGCTTTGGCTTTGGCTTAGCCAAATTCTCGTTTTGCAAAGTTTGCAATAATTGTGTCAACGGCTCTTTTTCCTGTAACTCACGAAGATTTGGAGTATTTGGAGAACTCACATTAACTACAAAATAATTGACATAATCAAACAAAGCATTAAAGCAAATTAAATAATCAGCAGTAGCCTCTTCGTTTGGCGTTAACTTATTTTTTCCAATATTACCTCCTATGAGAACGCCATTATTTTTCTTTAGTTTTTCTACCGCTTGCAAAACGCCCTTGTTATTAAAACCCATCCTATTAATAATGGCATTATCAGTTTTCAAGCGAAATATACGTTTCTTAGGATTTCCTTCTTGCCCTTTTGGTGTGATGGTACCAATTTCAATAAATCCGAAACCAAAGTGAGACAACTCCTTATATAAAACCGCATCTTTATCAAAACCAGCCGCTAGTCCGACAGGATTTTTAAATTTCAATCCAAAAACTTCTGTCTCTAATCGTTTGTCCTCAACAACATAGATTGATTTAAAAATTGACGGAATTCCTGGTATTTTGGATAGCATTCGAATGAACGAAAAGGTATAATAATGAACTTTTTCAGGGTCAAACCAAAAAAGTATCGGACGGATAATTTGCTTGTACATAATAAGGTAAATTGTTGTGCAAAAGTAAAATTATCTAATTGATTTAATCCCTGTTTTTGAAATTAATTTTCACTCAATACCCTTTACTCTTCTTTCGAAAACAAGTTATTTAACTACCTTTGCGAAAAAACAACTCTTTATGTCAAATATATATTTAGGCTTTCATTTCACGGTTGAACCAAAAGAATTAGGTTCAGAAATTCTGATTGCTGAATTAGGAGAACTTCCTTTCGAAAGCTTTATCGATAGTGATTTAGGTATTGTTGCCTACATTCAAAAAGATTTTTGGACGCAAGGAATGCTCGATGATTTATTCATTTTGCAGTCTCCCGAATTTACGATTTCGTACAAAATAGAAGAAATCGATCAAGTAAATTGGAATGAAGAATGGGAAAAAAATTTCGAACCCATTGATGTTGACGGAAATTGCCATGTTCGCGCTCCTTTTCATCCAAAAACCACTGCTGAATTTGACATTGTAATCGAACCCAAAATGAGTTTTGGAACAGGACATCATGAAACCACACACATGATGATTCAGCACTTGCTAGAAATGGATGTAACAGGAATGAAAACCCTAGATATGGGCTGTGGAACGGCGATATTGGCGATATTATCTGAAATGAAAGGAGCACAACCGATTGATGCCATTGACATTGATAACTGGTGCTATTTAAATTCTATCGAAAACGCCGAACGCAATAATTGCCAACAGATTACAGTTTATGAAGGCGAAGCTTCCTTGCTTAAAAATAAAAAATATGATTTGATTATTGCCAACATCAACCGAAATATCCTCTTGAACGACATGCAAAGTTATGTTGATTGTTTAAATCCAAAAGGCACCTTACTTTTAAGCGGATTTTACCAAGAAGACATTCCATTTATAGACGCCTCTTGCACCGAAAAAGGCTTAACGTATGTTAAAAAATTCGAAAGAAACAATTGGGTTTCATTAAAATACGTAAATTAGTCTTTAGAAATCAGCGAGAAAAATGGCTCACAAATTTTCTGACAATAGGTTCTTTTTCAGAAAAAGACCAAAAAATGTAGCCGTTTAGAAATTAAGCAATATCAGACAATTGGAACTTAAAAATCAATTTCTGAATGATTTCAGCAAATCGAAATGTACAAAAGAGGATTCTATAATCCCTTTTAAAACTGTACAAAACTTTAGCTTTTGTGCTTTTAAAAAGATAAACCAAAACGTGCTGTATTTTTTTTAAAACCCATAATAATCTAAAAAATGAGTCCAAAAGAAAAAATAAGAGAAAAAATTAATTTAAAAGAAGTCGTATCAAGAAACTACGAAATCATAGTGTATAATGATGATGTAAATACTTTTGATCACGTAATCGACACCTTAATTCGGGTTTGTGAACACACGCCTGAACAAGCAGAACAATGCTCATTAATCGTGCATTACAACGGGAAATGTGCTGTAAAAACTGGCCCTTTTGACAAACTAAAACCACAATGTACCTTATTGCTCGAAGCAGGTTTGAGTGCAGAAATAGTATAAATCTTAAACTAAAAAAAGCATTTTCCGAAAAAGAAAATGCTTTTTTTTAGTTTAATCTAGCTATCAATGAGGCAATTTACCCCTCAAATATCCGTATAAAAAAGTCCCTAACAAGGCACCGAAAAGCACCAAAATTACTGGTAAAAATCCTGCTCCTAGCAGAATAAATATTGGTCCCGGACAAGCACCAACCATAGCCCAACCCAATCCAAAAAGTATTCCTCCAATCCAGAAACGAGCAGAACCTGGTTCTTTATCCTCAATTACAATTGGCAACCCTTCGATATTCTTTAGATTGTTGCGTTTTATAATTTGCACTCCTATAATTCCCGTCATAACGGCAGTCATTATAATTCCGTACATGTGAAAAGATTGAAACTGAAACATTTCGTAAATTCTGTACCAAGAAACCGCTTCGGACTTTGTTAAAACTATCCCGAAAACAAAACCAACAAGTAAATATCTTAACGTATTCATCATTTAAAAAAGTAAAGGTAAAATAATATGCGTCGTAATCAATCCCCCAATAAAGAATCCGATGACGGCTTTTAATGATTGAATTTGAAGATTACTCAATCCTGAAATTGCGTGTCCAGAAGTACAGCCACTAGCATAGCGCGCTCCAAAACCAATCAAAACACCGCCAACGATTAACAACAAAATCATTTTAGGAGATTGAAAAATGTCATTGCCAAATAATGCATTAGGCAATAATTTTCCATCGGGAGCATCAATCCCCAATTGAGAAAGTTGAGCAATCGTTTTGGGATTAATGGATACATTTGAAACCGCACTCATAAAATGAACGGCAACAAATCCGCCAAGCATAGCCCCTAAAACAACTACTAAATTCCAACGTTTTTCTTTCCAATTGAAATCAAAAAAAGACACTCGTTTTCCTACACCAGTCATGGAGCAAAGCGTACTCAAATTAGACGACATCCCGAATGCCTTTCCAAAATAAATAAGGCAAAGCATTACCATTCCTATCAAAAAACCCGAAACATACCAAGGCCAAGTTTGAAAAATACTATTCATACTATTTTTATTTATTGGGCAAAAATAAGCATTCTAATTTTCCAAAGTATAATAATTAAGTCCTATTTGTTGTTTATGGTACTAATACCACTTAAATTTGTTATCAAATTTGGAAACCTAAGTAAGTCGAAAGTTTTAATGTCATAAATTCAAACGAATGAATAGCGATAAAAACTATTTATAATCAAAGACTTACGTTATTTTGTCAGATTTCAAAATGCAACATTATACCATAGTTATCACTTATTTTCAATGAAACAGAACTATTCTCAAAAAACAATCTTTATGAAAAATATCGTGTCGTATATCGTTTTATTAACCCTCATCACTTCCTGTATAAGTACAAAATCGACTTTAAAAAACATCAATGACAACGCTCCTATTCCCATCCTTTTAAACGAAAACACCTTCCTCATAACAAAGTATAGCAAGGACAAAAAATATGGGTACAACCCAGATTATCCCATCAATATATTTTATGTGGGAACAGAAAACAAGACCATAAATCAACAGCGTTTTTTGAATGCGCTAACAGGACCAAAAGGAGAAAAAATTACTTATACTAAATTAGAAAGTTGCTGCCCTTTCCCCACAAAAAGGAGCGAAATGGGAGCAGGCTTGCTCGATGTGTACGAATTAAAATGGGAAGGACAAGGCAATCCTATTAAACTGTATTTGAATATTTATGAAAAAGGCGTCTTAATGGTTCCGATTGGACTGACTTTAAAGAAAAATTAATTCTAAATCATAAATCGTAAATCACAAAACCTGATTATCTTTGCGCTCTGAAAAAACTACACTATGAACATACATCATATCCCACAAATAAAACATACCGAAAGCGGCAACTTTTTTTTATTAGCTGGTCCTTGCGCCATTGAGGGCGAAGAAATGGCATTGCGAATTGCCGAAAAACTCGTTGAAATTACAACTACATTAGAAATACCATTTGTTTTCAAAGGCTCATTCAAAAAAAGCCAATCGTTCTAGAATTGACAGTTTTTCTGGAATTGGCGATGAAAAAGCCTTGCGAATTCTTCGAAAAGTATCCGAAACATTTGCAGTTCCCACCGTAACAGACATTCATACAAACGAAGATGCGGCAATGGCTGCCCAATATGTCGATGTGCTACAAATTCCCGCTTTCCTAGTTCGACAAACTGATTTACTCGTGGCTGCTGCCAATACTGGAAAAGTAGTTAACTTGAAAAAAGGGCAGTTTATGAGTCCCGAAAGCATGAAACATGCCGTACAAAAAGTACTGGATTGCAACAACCAAAATGTGATGGTAACCGATCGCGGAACGATGTTTGGCTACCGAGATATGATTGTTGATTTTCGCGGAATACCAACGATGCAACAATACGCTACCACAGTTCTTGATGTTACCCATTCCTTGCAACAACCCAACCAAACGGCTGGTGTAACGGGCGGAAGACCCGATATGATTGAAACAATCGCTAAAGCAGGAATTGCCGTTGGTGTTGACGGAATTTTTATAGAAACCCATTTTGACCCTGCTAATGCAAAAAGTGATGGAGCCAATATGTTGCATCTGGATTATTTTGAGTCATTAATGACCAAGTTAGTTGCCATCAGAAAAACAATAAATCAACTTTAATAATTACAATGAAGAAGTTAGCCATAATTACCGTATTCTTTTTAAGCATTTAAATAGTTTTGCCCAAGATTTAGCTCCAATAAAGGAAAAGTACACCGCGCATAACAAAGGAAAGTTTTTTATTTCTTGGGGTGGTAATAGAGATAGTTTTACAAAATCGGATGTTCGTTTTACAGGAGCAAATTATGATTTTACAGTTTTTGATGCCAAGGCACAAGACAAACCAAAAGGTTGGCATATAGATTATATAAATCCGGGAAGGATGACCATACCACAAACCAACTTCAGAATGGGTTATTTTATAAATGACCATTACAGCATTGCCATTGGTTTAGATCACATGAAATATGTACTGACTCAAGATCAAACCGCAACTATTTCAGGGCATATCGATAGTCCACTTCCGTTTGCTAAAATATACGACAACACCCCTACTGTAATCACAGAAAGTTTCTTAAAATACGAACATACCGATGGTTTAAATTATATAAACACCGAATTTTCGAGACATGACGACATTTCATCCTTGTTTAAAATAGAGAACAGCGATAAAATTCAAATCAGCCTAACCGAAGGTGTTGGAGTTGGATTATTATATCCAAAAACAAACACAACGCTTCTAGGAAAGCCTCGTCACGATGATTTTCATGTTTCTGGTTATGGAACATCTGTAAAAGCTGGATTAAATATTACCGTATTTAAACATTTTTATATTCAAGGAGAACTCAAAGGAGGTTACATCAATATGCCCGATATTCGAACCACGCAAAGTCCTGATGATCGTGCTTCGCAACACTTTTTCTTTTTTCAACGAATCATTGCTTTTGGAGGAATTTTTAGAATATAAGTAAGTCGAAAGTTTAAATGTCATAAAGTCAAACGAATGATATAGTGCTAAAAGCTATTTATAATCAAATACTTGTGTTATTTTATCAGATTTCAAAATGCGACGTTATACCATAGTTAGCGGCAATTATGACACGATTCAACTTAATATTAACATCTCCCTTGTGGAGAATTTTTTATTTAAACACCATCTAAAATAGAGTAACTCAAGATGGCTTAAATTTAATAAAAGCGACTTGATTGCATCAAAAAAAACACCTTAAATAATGCTTCTATACAGCTATTTTGCTATATTTGTTATCCATGAAGCCAAAGTTTTTCAGTTTCCTTAATAGCCAACTTGCACAAGCAACTATCCGAGCCATAGCGAACAAACAAAGCAATTAATTTCATTGCGATTTTCGATAAAATCAGGCTCTACCGATTATAAGTTTATAAATACTTCGACAAAATGAAAACAAAAATCGGAATCCTATACGCCACCGTCGACGGGCAAACGCTAAAGATTTGTAATGTTCTCAAAGAAATTCTGATTGAAAAAGGCAATGAGGTCAATCTTTTCTCTATTGAAGATTTTAGCAAAAAACCAACTGATTTTGACAAGTTTGTGATAGGTTCCAGCATTCGATACGGAAAACACAATTCAAAAATAATCGCTTTCATAAATGAACATAAGTACTTGAAAATAATTAGTAATACATTTTTATTTTTGACATATTTTTCGTATATTTATATTTTAAATACGACATAAATGAGATATGTAGAATTATTAGAGGAGGAAAAAAAAGTAGTGGATTATTTGTATAGAAACTCCCCTAATTCGGTAGTCAGGGAGCGCTGTATGTTTCTAAAACTTTCTGTTGACAAAAAATCCATAATGGAAATTTCTAGAATTATGAAGGTTGGAAGATTACGAGTAACATTGTTTTTTAATGCTTGGGAAATGGCTAAAACATTAAAAGACAAACAGGAAACATTAGGCGTTAAAAAAGGTCGTGGCGCAAAATTAAAACTAAAAAAAGTAGCTGACCTAATACCTGAACTAGTAAAGGAAAACAGTAGAAATTTGAATGTGGTTTTGGATATTTTAGAGCGAGAGCATCAAATAAAAATAACAAAACAAACACTCATAAATTTTTTAAAAGAGACTAAAATATAAATGGATAAGATGCCGTAAATCTTTGAAAAAAAAACGTTGTGAGAGCGCTTTTCTAAATTCAAAAAGGAATTGGATAAATTGTCACAATTAAATCAGGAACAATACATTGACTTATATTACGGTGACGCAAGTCATTTTAGTTTAGTGCCGAATGTTCCGTATGCTTGGCAAGCTGAAGGAGAACCTATTTTATTGCCTGCAATTCGGGGGAAAAGCGTAAGTGTTTTTGGTTTAATGAATACATTGGGTAATTTGGTTTTGATATTTTTGAAACAACAATAAATTCTGAAAAGATGATTGTCTTTTTTGACAAATTTGTTGAGAATATAACTAAAAAAACAGTTGTGGTTTTGGATAACTCTTCGCTTCATACCAGTAAGAAATTCAAAGAAAAAATCAAAGAATGGGAAGAGTTAGATTTACTTATTTATTTTATTCCACCTTACTCGCCAGAATTGAACTTAATTGAAATCTTGTGGAGATTTGTTAAATATAAATGGTTAAAATTTGAGGCTTATACTTCATTTGAAAATTTAAAATTGAACCTAAATGATGTTTTGAATGGGTTTGAAACAAAATGTATTATTAATTTTTAGAATGTACTTAAACAAGAACTTAAAAACACAAAAAATGCTTTTTTCTCAGTAAATCTTGTAGCTCGAAAACCCGAAAAAGCCTTACCTGAAACCAATCCCTATTTTATTAAATTCCTGAAAGAAATAGATTGGATTCCTAATAAATCGGCCGTTTTTGCTGGAAAACTCGACTATCAAAAATATTCTTTTACAGATAGATTAATGATTCAATTAATCATGTGGATGACAAAAGGGCCAACAAATTCAAAAACAAAAATTGAATATACCGATTGGGACAAGGTTATACCATTGATTTTTATAAAATAGTCCAAAAACACTCGAAACATTTTTTTTATTCACATTGGACTAAAATATAAAAATCGTATATTTGGCTTAAGAAAGAAAATATATGTCGTCACCAAAAATATTTACAATAAAGGAGAGCTTGTCGGAGCTCAAAAAAATTCAAAAAAAGAGCAACCCCATGATTGCAAAGAGAGTACATGCTTTACTTGTTTTTAAAGAAAATGAACTGAATGGAATTTCTAAAGAGAGGTTGCTCAAGCCATAGGGGTTAATCATAATAGTATTCAGTCGTGGCGCGACCTCTATATTAATGGAGGGATTGAACTACTGACAAGACATTCTAAAAAAGGATACAAGCCCAGTGTTATAACTTTGGAAGAAGAGCAAGCTTTAAGAGAACAGATGTTTAATCCTGAAAACGGGTTTGTTGGATACGTCGAACTGTTAGCTTGGTTTGATGAAAAGTTTGGGAAACAAACTAATTACAGCACTTTCAAAGGGTACGTTTATAGAAAATTCAAGGCAAAAATAAAGACCGCAAGAAAAATTCATGTTAAGAAAGACCAAATTAAGGTTGAGGATTTTAAAAAAATTTCAGTAAAGAATGTGAAAACATCTACAACGAAAAAGGATGGGGATTTAAAACAATAAACTTGTATTGTCAAGATGAAAGTCGGTTCGGGATGTTTACTAGAAACGGAAAAGCCTTAACGGCAAAAGGAATTAAGCCGATATGTGTCTTTCAACAAGTATTCAAAGCCACATGGTTATTTGGTGCTTATTCACCATTTACAGGAGATCATTTTGAATTGGAATTACCCCATTGCAATTCAAATAATTTTCAACTATTCCTAAATGAATTTTCAAAAGAGAGACCTGATGAATTTAAAATAATAATCTTAGATAATGGTGCATTTCACAAATCAAAGACCCTTACCATTCCAAATAACATAGCGTTACTTTTTATCCCACCATATTCACCAGAACTCAATCCCTCAGAAAAAATATGGTGGCGAATGAAAAGGGCTTTTACTGGAAAACTGCACAAATCACTAGAAGAGGTAAGTTCTTTCATAGAGAATGAGGTGAAAAAACTAACTAATGAAATTGTCAAGAAAACCTGTGAATTTGAATATATCGTTTCATCTCCTTTTTGGACTAAACTGTATTAGTCAATGGTATTAGAGAATTTGGCGTTTTGCTAAACAATATGGAATTCGATTAGAAATCTAGCTCACACAATCGTTTCGAATTTAGTTAAAAGCGAGTCCTAAAATCTCCCTACAATTTGATTACATTTGCATAAAACCTAGACAAAAAATGCAAAATATCATAGATCGCTTTATAAGTTATGTCATCATCGACACCGAATCAGATCCCAGTTCAGAAACCACTCCGAGTACGAAAAAACAATGGGATTTAGCTCATAAACTAGTAGAAGAGCTCAAAGCCATTGGAATGCAGGAAGTAACCATAGACCAAAATGCTTACATCATGGCAACTTTAGCTTCAAATGTCGATTATAAGACACCCACTATTGGCTTTATTTCGCACTTTGACACCACACCAGATTTTACTGGAGCCAATGTAAAACCTCAGATTATTTCGAATTATGACGGCAAAGATATTATTTTGAATGCCGCACAAAATATTGTTTTATCGCCAAAATATTTCAAGGATTTGTTGCAATACAAAGGGCAAACACTAATTACAACCGACGGAACCACGCTTCTTGGTGCCGATGATAAAGCCGGAATTACCGAAATTGTTACTGCAATGGAATTCCTGATAAAAAATCCAGAAATTAAACACGGCAAAATACGAATTGGATTCACTCCAGATGAAGAAATAGGTCGTGGCGCACACCTTTTTGATGTCGAAAAATTTGGATGCGATTGGGCATATACCATGGACGGAAGCCAAGTGGGCGAACTGGAATATGAAAATTTTAATGCCGCTGGAGCCAAAATTACTTTCAAAGGAAAAAGCGTTCATCCTGGTTATGCCAAGGGAAAGATGATTAATTCGATGCTCATTGCCAATGACTTTATCAATGAATTACCCAAAGGCGAAACCCCGCAAGAAACCAAAGCTTATGAGGGATTTTTTCACGTTCATCATTTAACTGGAAGCATCGAAGAAACAGTTTTAGAGTTGATTATTAGAGACCATAACAAGAAAAAATTCAAGAAACGCAAAGAATTAATTACTAAAATAACCCGAAAATTCAACAAAAAATTCGCCAAAAAATTTGGAGAAGCTATTGTCATTGCCGAAATAAAAGACCAATATTACAATATGAAAGAAAAGGTTTTGCCTGTAAAACATATTGTAGACATTGCCGAAAAAGCGATGAAACTATTAAAAATAAAACCAATTATAAAACCAATCCGTGGCGGAACGGATGGTTGCCAATTATCGTATAAAGGTTTGCCTTGCCCCAATATTTTTGCTGGAGGACACAACTTTCACGGAAAATACGAATATGTTCCTGTCGAAAGTATGCAAAAAGCCGTCGATGTCATTATAAAAATTGCTGAGCTAACCGCTCTGGAAGAGAATACAAAAAACCTACTCAAAAGAAACAGTAATAAATCTCCTTTTGAATAAAATAATCCATTCACTATTTACGTTCTTGGTACTACGGCGGGTTTCGGACTAAATTAAGCCCATTGCCAAAATCCGTTGTAGTAGCTGTTGGCAGGTAATGCATCTATTCGGTCAAACTTAATTTTAAGTGACCACCTAAACCTAGCCTAATTATTCTCATCAAGGTGGAAAGTCTTATATCACTAGTGTTATTTCAATTTTAGATATATACGATTTTGTTGTTCCGCATTTTAATGCTAATTGTTCTTGTGTCATTCCGCGTTCTTTCCGCATTTCTTGCAACATAACACCAAGTTCAAAAGTCTCGTATTCTTCTTCGTATTTTTCACGAGTTTCGGTTCCTATTTTTCCGTATTGAGCATCTAAATGTTCAGCAAATGACGTGATTTTTTTATTTTCAGTTTTCATAATTGTTACTTTTTATATTTATCTTCTAAATATTCTGCTTTTAGTTTTTCAGCCATTTTGATTTCTGATTTAGGTGTTTTTTGTGTTTTCTTCTGAAATCCATTTACTAAAACAACTATTTTTCCTTTGTCAAAAAAACTAAAAACTCTAAAAATGTCTGAACCAACTTCAACACAAACTTCAAATATTCCGTCTGAACCTGTCAAATGTTTGAAAAACTTTTCGGGAATTCTTTGTTGAGTTGAAATTAACTGTAAAGTCCAGTTGATTTTTTTCTTAACGTCTTCTTTTTGAGCGTTAAAAAAATCAAGATAATAATCTTTGTAATAAACAACTTCTCTTATAAATCTATGATTCATCTGACAAAGTTAGTCAATTGAATAACTTTAGCAAAGTTTTTGAGTGGCAATTTTCAATTTTGCAGTTTCTTGGCATTCCCGCTAACTATTAGATTGATTATTGTTCTTTTTGAACCAAACAATAAGTGTCCTATTGAAAACTTCGAAAAGAAAATTAGTCGACTTTGGCATTCATATCGGCTACAATAAACGAGGTATCATATCCCCCAAATGCCTTCATATAACTCCTTATCGAGGTGCCATAACTATCTCTAAAATTCCTTTCCCCATTGTTTCTGAGGTATTTTTTTACTGATCCAGCACCTCCTAAATGGGCTGCCGCCAAGATTCCAGACTCGGTAATTTTGATTCCGTTCATTATCGTACCTTCATATCTTTCGATTTCGTCTTGTAACTCCCATTTATTTTTTGCCAAAAAAGCCACAAAGGCTTTTTCTTGTATTTTAGGATTATTCAAAAACGAAGTGCTGCTATGAACTCCAATGATTTTCAGCGTTTCCATACCAAATTGGTATTTGCCCATATACCCTCGAGAATTGATTTTTTTGTATTTCCCTTCAGATTCCCTAAAAGCAATTGCCTCTTTATACCCAATAAAGAATTTTCCTGTATAAGGAACGCTCAAATCAGTATAATCATTTTGTTTTTGTGATGGAAGTATGTAGGCTGCTCCATCGGCTTGATCTGTAAGAAACCATTGATTGGCATCTAAATCGAAAGGTTTAAATCCTGAACTTAAAAAAGCAATAATAATAGTCAAACTTGTATAAAAAGACCATTTCTTTATCATAAATTGTTTTTCTTCAAAACGCTGTCCCGTATTGAAATTTCTACGGGGCAAATATACAAAAAAAATAATAAGGTTGAAAATCAGTAAATTGAACTTGATTAAAGACAACTGTCCGCAAAGCAGGCTGAAGTTCAAAAGTAAAAAATTGGCACACAGATAGCGTAAGTCGAAAGTTTTAATGTCAATACCGTTTATTAGTTCATTATAGTATAATTCTCTTTTGTCACATCGAGCGCAGTCGAGATGTTATAAAGGTTCTCGACTGCGCTCGAACTAACAATGGGACTACTTTAGGAGTGTTTTTTAGTATAAAACCAACGGATTTTTTTATTGGTCTCAAAAAGAGTTAATACCGTTTATTAGTTCATTATAGTCCAATCTTTTTTGTCACATCGAGCGCAGTCGAGATGTTATAAAGGTTCTCGACTGCGCTCGAACTGACAATGGGACTACTTTAGGAGTGTTTTTGGTATAAAACCAACGGATTTTTTTATTGGTCTCAAAAAGAGTTAATACCGTTTATTAGTTCATTATAGTCCAATTCTTTTTTGTCACATCGAGCGCAGTCGAAATGTTATAAAGGTTCTCGACTGCGCTCGAACTGACAATTGGACTACTTTAGGAGTGTTTTTGGTATAAAACCAACGGATTTTTTTATTGGTCTCAAAAAGAGTTAATACCGTTTATTAGTTCATTATAGTATAATTCTCTTTTGTCACATCGAGCGCAGTCGAGATGTTATAAAGGTTCTCGACTGCGCTCGAACTGACAATTGGACTACTTTAGGAGTGTTTTTGGTATAAAACCATGTGATTTTAACGTGTTTTTCTTTTAAATTATAAAAATTTTGCCACGAATTAATTGGTGTCATTCGTGGCTGATGATACGGATTGAAACCGATAAAAGCGGATTTTTTATTTAATTAAATAGGTATAAGCGTTTAGTTCGCACTTGTTAAGTGCTTATTTTATTGATATTTATTTACAATTCACCATCTTTCTTATTAACACATCGAATATTGTATCCATATTTGACCTTCTGTTGTATCTAAAATGGTATTCATCAAGATAATTTTGCATACGGTCTTTACTGCAATGGTGATGAATTCCTCGGAGCCATCCTTTTATATTCATTATGTGTATATGTAGCTCTTTAAAGTTCTTTCCATCTTCTGATGCAACTTGTTTCAAATTTTTAAACTCCTTTTTAAAGGTGTGTAACCTTTCCATTTATCCGAAACTACTTCCGCTTCGCTTGAAACATATTTGGTTAAGAAAGCACCTAATTCTATTGCCGAAGAATGTTCAATAGCCTCAGCGTAAGCTCGACCAACACCATCTTCTAAAATTTCAACAGCCAAGACAATTAATTTTTTCAACCCTTTACTCCTTCCTTTTTTACCTTCTTCTGGACCTCCAATCACAAACTCATCAACGTGAATAACCCCTGTTAATGGGCTTTTTAGACTGCTCTTCATTACTTGCTGTAGTTTTTGTTTGAATGCCCAGCAGGTCATTTGTCGAAGTTCAAATTCATTACTTAATTCTAAAGAAGACATCCCTTTTTTCTTCGTACTTATTTTGAAAACAATATGAAAGGCTATTAGTATTGAAAATTTAAGCTTTTCAAACATAGTTCCTGCTGTTGGACTTTCATCATATCGGCACTTGGTACAACGTCGGTTATGGATGTTTTTTCCTTTCCCAAATTTATCATTATTACATCGTTTACAATTATAGCCACTAAGCCATTTTATCTCAGATAAATATTCTAAACAATCCTTATCTTCTTTAAATCTTTGGTTAAATTTTATTGAATTCACTCCTCTGAAAATATTGCGCTCTGTCATTTGACAAAGATAATTTATTTGCGACCTAAACGCTTATACCTATAATTAAAAATACAATGCATAAAATTGAAATCCTCTGTGAGGGGAGTATTCAATCGTTGGAGCTGGAATTTTTATTGTGTTTAAAATCGAAAAAACTGTTTTCAAAAAATGAGATTTTGTTTCAATTTTGTCAAATCTACATCTAAACTCAGATAAAATTGCCTAAATCTTTCTGGTTTTGGAGTTAAATTAAGTGCGTTTTTCTCTTCATTTCCACTAATCATTCCCTCAGCTCCATAACCTATTGCAATGTTGAGCCATTTTGGAATCTTTGAACCTTTAGAAAAGGAATAAATATTGGTAGAGAGCCAATAGGTTTGTCCATTATAATCCTTTAAAATTTGTTCGGTCAAAGTACTTCCCAAAACATCGGGTCTATAATTTGAATACTGCGTTGTATGAAAAGAAAACTTAGGTTTTATTCGTTGTTCGTTCCATATTAATTCTTGCGAAACATACAAAGCTGTGCCCGAAGCATTTGCGACTACATCGCCGATGGACGCTCCCCATTGTGAAGAAAATCCGTCTAAAACCTCCACCGCCGTTAGAAAAACAAAACCTAAACCCGCCCCATAAACGAGCTGTTTTTGCTTGTTGCCCCCACTCCACCTTAACATTTCGCCGCCAGCAGTACCTATCTGATAGGATGAAAAAAAGTGTCCCACTTTATCCATCTGCAACCATTCAGAATTATCATTGATGAAATGAAAACTAGATTTAGGATAATCAGCATACCAAAGTTGATTTAAGCCAACCAAAGAAACAGATGCCAATATAGCTTCAGAAACGAACACCGTATTCTTTCGTTTTATATTTAGAGTATCAGAGGGTTTTAAGAAATTATTTACTGCACTTTGTGAAAAAGCAGCTTGAAATACTACCGAAAACAGAAAACAAATAGGTGTTTTAAATCTCAAAATTATCTTGTTACTCCTTTGCTATTTATCCAATCTGAATATTTCTTAGCATTTTTATTATGCTCTGCCAAAGTAGCAGCAAACTCATGATACCCAAAACGATCCACACTAGCACAAAAATAAACAAAGTTGTTTTTTTCAGGGTTTAAAACGGCCTCAAGCGCCGTAATATCGGGCATTGCAATTGGCCCAGGAGGAAGCCCTAAATTAACATAAGTGTTGTAAGGAGATGTCATTGTCAAATCGTTGTAAAACACCCTTTTAATAATTTGATTAAAATCATTCGCTTTCTTTTTTATGGCAAAAATTACCGTAGGATCCGCCTGAAGTGGCATTCCTTGTCGCAAACGATTCAAGTAAACACCAGCAATCCTTGGTCTTTCATCCTTTTTAACCGATTCTTTGTGCACTATCGAAGCGAGAATTGTAGCCTCGATTGGCGTTAATCCTTGCTTAGCCGCTTTATCTGTCCGATCTTTATTCCAAAAATTTCGGTATTCCTTAATCATTTTGTCTCGAAATTTTTCGGCCGAAGTGTTCCAATAAATTTCATACGTATTGGGTATAAACATGACCAAAACATTCTCATTAGTAAATCCATTTTCTTTCATGAAAATAGAATCTCTAAAGGAAGTCAATAAAGACAAGCTATCGGCTTCAATTTGAGAACCCACTCTTCCTGCCAAATTCTCTAATCGTTCTTGATTATTGAAAGCCAAATGCACCGGAATGTTCATCCGTAACGCCTTTACTAATTCATAACTATTCATCCCTTTTGTAAATAAAAATCGTCCTGATTTTACATTTTCGGGATAGCTTCTTTTGTCGGCGACCATCTCAAAACGATCCATATTCTCGATATAAGGCGCAACTATTTTTTTTACTTCTTCATAATTTGTTCCCGTTGGAACATAAACAAAGATTTCGTTTTCTGAAAATTTAGTGTTCTTAGAAAAAATTTGTCGTGCTAATATAAATCCGTAAACCATTAATCCTGATATTAAAACGACAGATGCGATTGTTATGCTTTTCTTTAAATTCAAAACTATATTTTTTAAAATTGATTAATTCAACTCATAAATAGGATGTTTTTTTGCCGCAGATTACACAGATTTTTAAATTAATCCGCAAAATATTCGAATCTACTGTTCCCTATTTTTTTGCTATTAATTGAAAAACGGACTCATCTTTGTAAGTTCCGTTTACCAAATTCCATTCCTTTTTGTGCCAATATTTTGAAAGCCAAATTTAGTAAAAAGAGCCATACTAGCTTTATTTTCTGTGTCAATATTTGCATACAATTGATGCAAATTTAAATGATAAAAAGAATACCGAATCAAAAGACCTAAAGCTTCGGAACCTACATTTTGGTTTCTGTTTTCGTTTCCTTGAATTACAATACCCACGCCCGCCCTGTTATTCTTTGGATCAAAATCGAACAAATCGATTAATCCTATTGCCGGAAAATCTTCATCTTGGCAAATCGCCAAGCGCAATTGTTTGGCTTCATAAATATCCTGATGTGCATTTTCGAGGTATTGTTTTACCAAAAACCGACTGTAAGGCGTTTGTGTATTGCTTACTTCCCAAATACTTTGGTCGTTTTCCATAGCATAAACGAACTCCAAATCATTGGGTTCGAGTGCTCGGAGGTAGATGTTGTCGCCTTTTAGTGTGATCATTTTGGAAGTTAGAGGTTGGAAGTTTTTTTAAACTTCAATTATTACATTTCATAGTTTTCAAAACTTGAGGTGCCAAATTGACTCCTCAAGTTTCAAAGTTTATTTTTATATTTCAATTTCTCCTTTAAAAACAAATTCCGCTGGACCTTTTAGGAAAACATTGGTAAATTGCTCATCATTTTTATCAAAAGAAACTTCTAATTTTCCGCCTTGAACATTCAAATGAATAGCGGTAGCATTTGTTTTTCCCGTTACATTCATTGCGATAGCCACAGCAGTTGCGCCAGTTCCACAAGAAAGTGTTTCGTCTTCCACCCCTCTTTCATACGTTCGAAGCGAAAAAGTATTGGCGTTAATCTGTTTTACAAAATTGACATTACTTCCTGATTTTCCGTATAATTCGCCGTATCGAATGGCTGCTCCATTTTCTTTTATATTGTAATTTTCTAAATCTTCGACCAATTGCACATGATGTGGCGAACCTGTGTTTAAAAACACATAATTTTTCGCAATTTTTACTGTCGAAACGTCAATCATTTGAAGAGAAACTTGCCCATTTCGGCAACTGTGGCGTGATGCAAACCATCGGTAGCGATAAAAATACAACTATCACTAATCACGTTCAGCCTTTTGGCGAAAGCCACTAAACAGCGGCCGCCATTGCCACACATGGAACTTTGATTTCCGTCGGAATTATAATAAACCATTCTGAAATCAGTTTCAGAATCATTTTCTAATAATATTAGCCCGTCACCTCCTATCCCGAAACGTCTGTCGCACAAATGCGCTATGAGTGAAACATTTTCTTTTGGAAAAAAATTTGAACGATTGTCAATCATTACAAAATCGTTTCCAGTTCCTTCGTATTTATAGAATTCTACTTGCATTTTAGTTTAATTATGTTGCACAAAAGTACAAATATTAATGATACGTTAAAGAGTGTTAAACGAGCGTTAAACTGTTTTTTTGAAATATCAAAATTCATAATTTTACGTTGTAAATTTTTAAATAATTAAAATATTATGAAACGATTTTCAAGCCTTTTTTTAGTGTCATTGTTAAGCGGAGCTACAACACTTGGCGCTTACAAATTAGTATTTGACAACAATGGTTATTTTTCAAGCAACAAAAACTCGGTAGTAACTTTGGCTCCCAATTCGTATGGAAAACAAGTAGGATTATCAGCAGAAAATGTTGATTTTACTGAGGCCTCCGAAAAAACTATTCATACCGTAGTCCATGTTAAAAACGTATCTCGAACGACCATTTCAAATCCAATTTTAGACTATTTTTATGGGTTTAGAGGCAATCAGCAACAAGAACAAATTGGGACTGGTTCAGGAGTAATTATTTCTGAAGACGGGTATATCGTAACCAATAACCATGTGATAAAAGATGCTTCTGAAATTGAAATCACACTAAACAACAAGAAATCATATACCGCAAAACTCATTGGAACCGATTCGAAAATGGACATTGCTTTGCTAAAAATTAATGCCGATGAGAAGCTGCCTTATACGGCTTTCGCCAATTCTGATTCTGTGAAAATTGGCGAATGGGTTCTGGCCGTTGGAAATCCTTATAATCTAACTTCGACAGTAACCGCAGGAATTATTTCGGCCAAAGCCAGAAACTTAGATACCAACGGAATCCAATCTTTCATCCAGACCGATGCGGCAGTAAATCCTGGAAATAGTGGTGGTGCATTAGTGAATACTCGTGGCGAACTGATAGGAATAAACACCATGATTTCGTCCCCAACAGGTAGTTATGCGGGTTATTCATTTGCCATTCCTTCGAATATTACACGAAAAATTATCGAAGATTTAATGGAATTTGGCAATGTGCAAAGAGGTATTCTTGGTGTAGAAGGACGCGAATTGAACTCCTCGGCATCAAAGGAATGGGGCGTTTCGGAAACACAAGGTTTTTACATTAATAAAATATCCAAAAAATCCGGGGCCGAAAAAGCAGGTCTCGAAAAAGGAGATATTATCATCAAAATAGATGATCAAAATATTGCTACTTATGCCGATCTTTCGGGTTATATTAATACCAAACGCCCAAACGACAAAGTCCAAGTTACCATCATTAGGGATGGGAAAAACAAAGTTTTTCCTGTAATTTTGAGCAAGAATGAACTTTTTAGCACTGAATTTAAAGGACTAGAATTAGAAAATATTGATGCTGCCGATAAAAAGCGGTTTAAAATTGATTACGGTGTGAAAATAAAATCCATTTCTAACGATAATCTCCTGCAATATGAAGACGAACTCAAAGGAAATATTATTTTAAGCATTGATAACGTCAAAGCAAAAAATATAGAAACCATTAGCAACCTTTTGAAAGGAAAAGACGAAAACCAAAGCATCAGAATTCAAATGATTACTAAAAATGGAGAATTCCTTCAAATAATAATCTGATATTTACACCTCAAAAATCGAAGCCATCTTGCTAAATCAAGGTGGCTTTTTTTTGTTTTAAAAATAGTTACGCAATCGTTTTCGTAAACCGTTTTTAAATCCTATTTTTGCGCCAAATTACAAAAAAAGCAACACACTACTTTTACAAACTTTCATTATGAAAAACACCATTTTATACGAAAAAGAAGTTTCCTCTCAAACCTCAAGACGAAGAGCAGGAGTAGAATTTATTAAAATTATAAGCGATTTATGGTACGATAAATCTATCGAGATGGTTTTATTTCGAAATCAATTAATCGATAGAAACGTAAGTGAAATCATTAATTTGCATGAATATGCTAAAGAATTTGTAGGCAAACCCATTTCTATTTTTGATTCTGTCGAAATTGCAAAAGTCATTTATTCGATGAATTTACCTCCTTCAAAATTAGACATTGGCAAACTAACGTATGAATATTATTTAGAAAATGACAATTATCCCAATGCCCGCTATTTTGTAATCGACAAATTAAAAGATGCTAAAAACTCAGAAGAAATTCAGCCTAAAGACGTTATTCTCTATGGTTTTGGTAGGATTGGGCGATTGCTGGCTCGAGAGTTGGCATCAAAAATGGGCAAAGGAAATCAATTGCGATTGAGAGCCATCGTTACTCGAGATAAAAACGATGCTGTTTCATTAGAAAAAAGAGCCTCTTTGTTGCGTTACGACTCTGTTCATGGCGATTTTCAAGGTTCGGTAGTGACCGATCATAAAAATAATGCTTTGATTATCAACGAAACAACCGTTCCTATTATTACTGCAAATAGCCCAGAAGAAATAGATTACACAAAATACGATATTGACAATGCGCTCGTGATTGACAATACTGGGGCATTCACAACCCAAGAAGCCTTAGCAAGACATTTGACCTCAAAAGGAGTCGAAAAAATACTGCTTACCGCTCCGGGAAAAGGTGTTCCGAATATTGTTTATGGAGTCAATCACAACGAATACAATCCTGATGAAATCACTATTTTTCGGCAGCATCTTGTACTACAAACGCAATAACTCCAATTTTAAAAGTTGTCGAAGATACTTTAGAAATTGTAAAAGGGCATTTAGAAACCATTCACGCATACACAAATGACCAAAATTTGGTCGATAATATGCACAAAAAATACCGTCGTGGAAGATCTGCCGCCTTGAATATGGTAATTACCGAAACTGGAGCGGGAACTGCCGTTGCCAAAGCATTACCATCACTCACGGGAAAATTAACTTCTAATGCCATTCGGGTTCCAGTTCCTAACGGTTCATTGGTAGTTTTAAGTTTAGAAGTTGCCAAAGAGACCTCGATTGCCGATGTAAATGCAATCATCAAAAAATACGCACTAGAAGGAGAATTAGTAGAACAAATTAAATATTCTATGAATAATGAGTTGGTTTCTTCGGATATTATAGGCACTTCGGCACCAGCAATTTATGATAGCAATGCAACAATAGTTTCAACGGATGGAAAAAATATTGTGTTATACATTTGGTATGACAATGAATATGGCTACAGCCACCAAGTAATTCGATTGGCAAAATATATTGCCAAAGTAAGACGCTTTACGTATTACTAGAATGCACCTATCACCGATTAAAAAAAATATCCGTTTCAAATTGAGACGGATATTTTTATTTTAAATGGGTAAAACCGTAGTGCTCTTGACTTCCGAGATGATAAAAAAACTGTTAATCAAAGAAACACCTGCTAAAACTGATAATTTTTTTTGATGAAAATGGTGGTAACTTTCCATATCTGGCAGCACAATCTTGAGCATATAATCAAAACTCCCAGAAATAAAGTTACACTCGACCACTTCTGGCATATTCAAAATAGACTGATTGAATGCCTCCGAGACTTCATAAGTTTGCTTCACAAGTGTAACTTGGCAGTACACCATAAGGTTCTTGCCCAATTTCTTCCTGTTTAAAATCGAAACATATTTTTCGATGATTCCTTCTTTTTCCAAACGTTTTACCCGATCATGCACAGGAGTAAGTGAAAGGTTTATTTTATTGGCAATATCTTTCAATGTCATGTGAGCATCCACCTGAAGTAGCCTCAATATTTTTTTGTCGGTTTCGTCTAAAATCATAATTAAAAAGAATTAAATGCGTAATTTTTGAAGATTAAAATCAGATTTTTTTTCGCTTTAGAATCAAAAAAAAGATTTTTATTAGAAAAATTTTATATAAAAATACAAAATAAAATTAATATTTTCTTAATTTATTGTCATATAACACAATAATTTCTTTATGCGCTACATTTGCGTATCGTTTTCAGTCTAACAATTAAACTTACCCTTATGATTATTGGAGTTCCTAAAGAAATTAAAAATAACGAAAATCGCGTGGCAGTTACGCCAGCTGGAGTAGCCGAATTTAAGAAACACGGTCATCGTGTATATGTACAAAAAAGTGCTGGAGAAAATAGTGGTTTTAGTGATGAGGCCTACAAAGAAGCTGGAGCCGAATTATTGCCTACAATTGAAGCCGTTTATGAAATTGCCGAAATGATTATCAAGGTAAAAGAGCCAATCGCTTCGGAATATCCTCTTATCAAAAAGACCAATTATTATTTACTTATTTCCATTTTGCTTCTTCGGAGCCATTAACTTATGCCATGCTAGAAAGCGGTGCCGTTTGTTTAGCATACGAAACAGTTGAAAAATTAGATAGAAGTTTACCTCTATTAGTACCCATGTCAGAAGTGGCGGGACGTATGGCGATTCAGGAAGGTGCAAAATATTTAGAGAAACCATTAAAAGGAAAAGGCATCCTTTTAGGAGGCGTTCCGGGAGTTCCTCCTGCAAAAGTTTTAGTTTTAGGTGGCGGAATCGTAGGAACGCAAGCCGCAAAAATGGCAGCAGGTTTTGGTGCCCAAGTCACAATTATGGATGTAAGTTTGCCAAGATTACGTTATTTGTCGGATGTTATGCCCGCAAATGTAACCACGGTTATGTCGAACCATTACAACATTCGCGAAGCAATTACTCAAGCAGATTTGGTTATTGGAGCGGTTTTGATTCCAGGAGCCAAAGCACCACACTTAATCACTCGTGACATGTTGAAATTGATGAGTCCGGGAACTGTTGTTGTGGATGTAGCGGTCGACCAAGGCGGATGTATTGAAACTTGTACTCCTACTACTCATGAAAATCCAACTTTATTATTGATGATATCGTTCACTATTGTGTAGCTAATATGCCGGGAGCTGTACCTTATACCTCGACACTTGCCTTGACGAATGCCACTTTGCCTTATGCGCTACAATTAGCAAACAAAGGATGGAAAAAAGCTTGTGCCGAGAACGAAGAATTAAAAAAAGGATTAAACATAGCTAACGGAGAAATCTTATATAAAGGAGTTGCCGATGCTTGGGAATTATCTTTTTATAAAGTGGAAACCGTTTTATAAAATAAAAAATCAACAAATAAATACAGCTTTGAAAGTTGTATTTATACCATTGATTTTTATAAAATAGTCCAAAAACACTCGAAACATTTTTTTTATTCACATTGGACTAAAATATAAAAATCGTATATTTGGCTTAAGAAAGAAAATATATGTCGTCACCAAAAATATTTACAATAAAGGAGAGCTTGTCGGAGCTCAAAAAAATTCAAAAAAAGAGCAACCCCATGATTGCAAAGAGAGTACATGCTTTACTTGTTTTTAAAGAAAATGAACTGAATGGAATTTCTAAAAGAGAGGTTGCTCAAGCCATAGGGGTTAATCATAATAGTATTCAGTCGTGGCGCGACCTCTATATTAATGGAGGGATTGAACTACTGACAAGACATTCTAAAAAAGGATACAAGCCCAGTGTTATAACTTTGGAAGAAGAGCAAGCTTTAAGAGAACAGATGTTTAATCCTGAAAACGGGTTTGTTGGATACGTCGAACTGTTAGCTTGGTTTGATGAAAAGTTTGGGAAACAAACTAATTACAGCACTTTCAAAGGGTACGTTTATAGAAAATTCAAGGCAAAAATAAAGACCGCAAGAAAAATTCATGTTAAGAAAGACCAAATTAAGGTTGAGGATTTTAAAAAAATTTCAGTAAAGAATGTGAAAACATCTACAACGAAAAAGGATGGGGATTTAAAACAATAAACTTGTATTGTCAAGATGAAAGTCGGTTCGGGATGTTTACTAGAAACGGAAAAGCCTTAACGGCAAAAGGAATTAAGCCGATATGTGTCTTTCAACAAGTATTCAAAGCCACATGGTTATTTGGTGCTTATTCACCATTTACAGGAGATCATTTTGAATTGGAATTACCCCATTGCAATTCAAATAATTTTCAACTATTCCTAAATGAATTTTCAAAAGAGAGACCTGATGAATTTAAAATAATAATCTTAGATAATGGTGCATTTCACAAATCAAAGACCCTTACCATTCCAAATAACATAGCGTTACTTTTTATCCCACCATATTCACCAGAACTCAATCCCTCAGAAAAAATATGGTGGCGAATGAAAAGGGCTTTTACTGGAAAACTGCACAAATCACTAGAAGAGGTAAGTTCTTTCATAGAGAATGAGGTGAAAAAACTAACTAATGAAATTGTCAAGAAAACCTGTGAATTTGAATATATCGTTTCATCTCCTTTTTGGACTAAACTGTATTAGTCAATGGTATTATTTGTTGATTTCAATTAAAAAAACCGTTTAATTTAGCTTATAAATAAGTCAAAAGTTCAAATGTCATAAAGTCAAACGGATCAAGAGTGATAGACATTGTTTATAATCAGCGATTTATATGTTTTTTATCCAATTAAAAACACGACATTAATTTCCATTAAGATTACATTTCTTGCGGAACGCAAATGTGAATTTACCACAAAATTCGCAATATTACCAAGCCTCTTTGTGCAATCGCTTTTTTTAATCCTTAATTCTATTTTTAATATCCATTTTTTCGTGTAAAATCCTCACAACTTCCATTTCAGTATTTTCAACTCGTTTGCAAAATACTAAATGTGATTTTACTTTTGAATATCGATAATCTTTTCTTACGCTTCCGAAATCTTCCATATTTTCAAAATTTTCTAGAGCAAATTCTATTTCATCCATAATCAAATTATAATATCGGTTTGCTTGTTCAACAGACCGATTTTCTGCTGTGTAAATCCAAATATTATTCAAATCGTCAAGTGCTTTTTCACTTATGATATATTCAGCCATTACTTTTGGAAATTCTCGTTTAACCGTTTTAGGTTTTCTGCTCGGTTAAAATTTCGAATTTTCCCACTTTTTTCTCCGATTTCTAATTCTGCAATTAGAGATTTAGTTTGAATCTCTTCTTGTTCAAAATGTCGCAATGCAGTTCTTATAACTTCGCTTACTGAATTATATTTTCCAGTTGCAATTTGCCTGTTTATAAAACTTTCGTAATATTCTCCGATTAAAATTGATGTATTTCGTGCCATAATTTTATATTTTTTACAAATATACCAGTTTATGGTATTCATCAATAATTTCTCTATTATTTTTCGTTTTTTTGTCGCTCGAACTGTGACGGATGCGAAAATTTTACATTATACCATAGCTATCATTAAAACCACATCAGCTTTTATGTTTCAACAATTGAAGCAAGTAATTCCCATACCCTGATTTTACTAATGGTTCAGCCAAAATTTCGAGTTGTTTATTACTAATAAACCCTTGTCTCCAAGCAATTTCTTCGATACAACCTACTTTTAGTCCCTGACGCTCTTCAATAACTTGAACGAATTGACCTGCTTGCATCAAGCTATTAAAAGTTCCAGTATCTAACCATGCTGTTCCTCTGTTCAAAATTCCAACTTTTAGAGTCCCTTTTTCAAGATACACTTTATTTACATCGGTAATTTCATATTCGCCTCTAGCACTTGGCTTGATATTTTTGGCAATTTCTACAACCGAATTATCATAGAAATACAAGCCCGGAACTGCGTAATTAGATTTAGGTTCTAGAGGTTTTTCCTCAATAGAAAGGGCATTTAAATTATCGTCAAACTCGACCACACCATACCGCTCTGGATCCGAAACATGATAGGCAAATACCACGCCTCCGTTGGGTTGAGTATTCGACTGTAACAATTCATCCATATTGGCTCCAAAGAAAATATTGTCGCCCAAAACCAAGGCAACGCTGTCTGTGCCTATAAATTCTTCTCCAATTACAAAAGCCTGCGCTAAACCATTTGGAATAGCCTGTTCAGCATAACTAAATTGGCAACCAATGGAATTTCCATCTCCTAACAATTTTTTAAAATTAGGCAAATCATGGGGCGTCGAAATAATTAATATTTCATTGATTCCTGCCATCATCAAAGTTGACAATGGATAATAAATCATAGGTTTATCATATACTGGCATCATTTGCTTACTCATCGCCAATGTTAATGGGTGCAATCGAGTGCCCGATCCACCAGCCAAAATTATTCCTTTCATGTGAGGTTAGAGGTTAGAGGTTAGAGGTTAGAGGTTAGAGGTTAGAGGTTAGAGGTAAAATAATATTGATAGTTACAATCTTGCCATCATTTTCTTCAAACTTATTTTATAATCGATAGGTTCTATTCCATATACCTCTTTTATCTTTGATTTATCCAATAAAGAAAAGGCAGGTCTTTCGGCAGGTGTGGGATAATTTGAAGCAGGAATTCCGTTTACTATACATGTTTTTTGGGCAATTTCCTTGATTGCAACTGCAAAATCAAACCAACTAATTTTACCCTTATTCGAATAATGATACATACCCGATTCCCATTTTTTACTATCCAAAATAGTTAGAATAACTTGCGCTAAATCCGCGGCATAAGTTGGAGATCCCACTTGATTGTTTACTACACTCAAGGTATCTCTTTCATCCATTAATCGCAACATCGTTTTTACAAAATTATTTCCAAATTGCGAGTAAACCCAAGCTGTACGGATAATAATACTTTCTGGACATTTTTTTGAACAAGCTATTTCGCCAGCCAATTTTGTAGCTCCATAAACACTTTTAGGGTTTGGCTTATCGTCTTCCTTATAAGCAACTGGCGAGGTACCATCAAAAACATAATCAGTAGAAACATGCACCAATTTTGTCCCTGAATCGTGGCACAATGTAGCTAAAGTGGCAATGGCGAGATGATTGATAGCATCTGCCACTTCTTGATTGTCTTCCGCTTTATCTACCGCAGTATATGCCGCACAATTAATTACTATATCGGGCTGTATGCGATTGAAATTAGATATAATTTCCTGCTTTTTATCCAAAGGAAAATCGGCAATATCAGTAAATATAAATTCAAAATGAGGATAATTAGCGGCTAATTCTTTAATTTCCGAACCCAATTGCCCATTAGCCCCCGTTACTAGTATTTTTTTAATATTATTCAAAAGACCAATCGATTTCATTAAAACTAGGCAATAGCAAATCTTTTTCGGAAACAATGACTTCGTTAGAATTTAATTGCCAATCAATTGCCAAGGTGGGATCGTCAAATCGGATTCCTCTTTCGCTTTCTTTATGATACACCTGATCTACTTTATAAAGCACAGAAGCCGTTTCGCTTAACACCGAAAAACCATGAGCAAAGCCATGTGGTACCATCAGTTGCTTTTTATTTGCAGCACTTAAAACAACACTCAGATGTTGTCCGTAAGTAGGGGAATTTTTGCGTAAGTCGACCGCTACATCCAGTATTTCGCCTTCTAAAACCCGAACTAACTTGGCTTGGGCAAAGGGATTTATTTGCAAATGCAAGCCTCGAATAACCCCTCGTTTAGAGAAAGACTGATTGTCTTGAATGAATTGATATTCAATTCCGTTTTCATTAAATTTAGCTTGATTATACCCTTCAAAAAAGAATCCCCGTAAGTCTTCATGAATAATTGGGGTAATAATTACTAAATCTTTAATAGCTGTTTTTTCTATGTTCATTTTTATTTTTAAAATATTGAAAATATATTTAAAATAACTCTCTTAATTCGTTCTCTATCCTCATTTGCAAGATTAGAACCTGAAGGCAAGCACAATCCTTTTTCGAATAAAGATTCGGCTACTTCATTCCCGTAATAAGGATATTTCTCAAAAATAGGCTGCAAATGCATGGGTTTCCATAATGGGCGTGATTCGATATTTTCGGCTTCAAGTGTCAAACGCAGAGCCTCTCTATCAATCCCATTTGTTAATTGGGGCTCAATAATAACTGTACTTAACCAATAATTGGCAAAGTAATCATCATTTGGAACTGTATATACGGTTACTCCCACTATGTCCTTGAATAAATCAACATAAAAATCATGCATTTTTCTCCGTAAAGCAACGTGAGCCTCTAAAACCTCCATTTGTCCTCGACCAATTCCCGCACAAATATTGCTCATTCTATAATTATACCCAATTTCGCTATGCTGATAATGAGGTGCGTTGTCTCTAGCTTGAGTGGCAAGAAAAAGGGCTTTGTCTTTTTGCTCTTTGATTTTAGTAATAATCGCACCTCCTCCCGAAGTAGTAATAATTTTGTTGCCATTAAAAGACAGCACTCCTATATTACCAAAAGTACCGCATTTTTGTCCTTTGTAACTGCTTCCCAGCGCTTCCGCACTATCTTCTAGAATTGGGATAGCATATTTATCGGCTACTGCACGAACCGCCTCAATTTGATACGGCACTCCGTACAAATGCACCGCTATAATGGCTTTTGGTTTCTTACCATTGGCTATTCGAGCAATAATTGCCTTCTCGAGTGCTATTGGGCACAAATTCCAAGTTTCCAATTCACTATCAATAAATACAGGTGTTGCCCCAAGATATAAAATAGGATTTGCCGAAGCCGAAAAAGTCATGCTTTGGCAAATGACCTCATCATCTCTTTCTACCCCCAATAAAATAAGCCCGAGATGAATGGCGGCAGTACCAGAACTCAGAGAACCAACATAAGATTGATTCCCTATGTAATTTTCTATATCTTGCTCGAAACCATTAACATTTGGCCCCAAAGGAGCTACCCAATTAGCGTCAAAAGCTTCCTGTACAAATTTTTGTTCGCTCCCGCCCATGTGGGGAGAGGAAAGCCATATTTTTGAATTATTCATTTTCTTTAGTATATTTTATAATTTTCCCAGGATTTCCAACAACTATAGCATAATCTGGAATGTCCTTTATAATTACCGCTCCTCCACCTACAATAGCCCATTTACCAATAATAATCCCCTGAATAATAGTTGACCCTATACCTATATGAGTGCCTTCACCGATGGTTACATTTCCTGCAACGGAAGCATTGGGTGAAACATGAACAAAATCATCAATAACGCAATCATGCTCTACTATTGCTCCTGTATTAATGATACAATGTTTACCAATCTTAGTATTTGAATTAATTATGGCACCAGCCATTACAACAGTTCCTTCCAAAATTTGAGAATGTCTCGAAACAATTGATTTAGGGTGAATTGCCTTGAGATATATAGCATTAATCATTCTAACAACCTTTTTTCGCTTTCTGTTATCCCCTATTGAAACTATGAGCTGTTTTTCTTCAAATTTTTCAATCTGATTGAAATTCAAGATTGGAATATCAAAAATAAAATCGGATTTTGGATCATGATCAATAACACTTTCAATTTTAACTTCTTCAGCTGTTTCAATAATATCAATTACTACTTTACAGTGCCCACCAGCTCCAAATAAATACATATTAATCCCTCTTTAATTTCCTTTAAATGCTTCTGCTGTAACTGAATTACTAGAATTAATTCCTTCACTTATAAATACCTTTTTTATGCTCAAAAAGAATATTTTAAGATCTAACATAAAAGCCAAATTGTTCACATACCAAACATCATATTCGAATTTTTGTTCCCAACTAATGGCATTCCTACCATTAACTTGAGCCCAACCTGTTATTCCTGGCTTCACTTCGTGACGACGTTTCTGTGTTTCTGTGTATAAGGGAAGATACTCAGGAAGTAAAGGACGTGGTCCAATTAAACTCATGTCTCCTTTAATCACATTCAGCAATTGTGGAATTTCGTCTAAAGACGTTTTACGAACAAATTTACCGATTTAGTCAAACGATGTTCATCAGACAATAAATTTCCTGCCGAATCCTTTTTATCATTCATTGTTTTGAACTTAATGATATTGAAAATTTTTCCATTTTTACCAGGCCGCAATTGGAAGAAAAAGGGTTTTCCTTGATTTGCAAAATACAAACCGAAAGTTATAAAGATAAATAATGGACTCAACAGCACTAAACCAAAAAAAGGCTGCTATTAAATCGAATATTCTTTTGAAAAAAAAATTATACATTCTGTCCTAATGTTTCATATTCTGCCAGAATAGCTTTCCAAACTACTTCTTGTTCGTATCGTGATACAATCATTAATCTGGTATTATGCTCCATTTCTCTTAACAAAACTGGATTAGTAAGCATCATATTCATCGCATTAAAAATAGCGAGTTCGTCTTTAACAGGAATGATAATCCCATTCTTTTTTCTTCAATAATTTCGTTACAACCATTGATATTAGTAACTATACTAGGCAATCCCATGGCCCCGGCTTGCATCACTACATTGGGAAAACCTTCTCGATAACTGGGAAACACCAAAACATTAGCAATAGCAAAATAGGGACGAACATCATTTTGATGTCCTACTGCAATAATATTTGGGTTGCGATTGATCTGAAGTATTGCTTCAGCCTGCAAAGGATCTAAATCTGATTCTTTAGAACCCACTAACAGTAATTTTACCGACACTGTGTTCCTGGCCAGTTTTTTTAAAAGCAGCAACCAATTCATTAATCCCTTTATCGCTTACTAAACGTCCTACGAAAATAAATACAAAATCATCTGGGGCAATGCCTAAATTTGTTTTTAAGATTTGTTTTTCGTTTGCTGAAAAGCATGCTGGATTAAAATAAGCAGTATTAATCCCATTAGAACTTCCATTTCCAATCACTTTTAATTTTTCTGACTTACAAAATTTCTCCTGAAGGATAATCTCTTTTAAACCATAGGAATTGGGATAAATATGAGTTGCAGCTGCATAGGTAACTTTTTCAACAAGGTTCAAAAGGCCTCGTTTAAAACCTGTAGCCTCTAATAACGGAAGACCTGCTATCGTATGAAGTCTATAAGGCACTCGAGCTAATTTAGCCGCAAGCATTCCGATAGTACCTGCTTTTGGAGTATGCGTATGAACAATGTAAGGTCTTTCCTTTTTAAGAAAAAAAAACAACTGCCATACCGCTTTTAAGTCTTGCCAAGGTGTGATTTTACGAGTCATCTCTATATGATGAACTGAAACCCCCTGTAATTGACCTACTAACTGCAAACTAGTCTTGTCAGATGAAATTGCTGTAACAGTATAATACTGATTCATAAAACGCAATTGATCTTCAAGAAGTTTTTCCAAAGAAATTGGAACGGTAGTTATTCTAATTAATTTTTTTCTTCATTTAACTAGATTTACTTTTAAGTATTTAGGGTCTGCTGAAAAACTCAGCTATCAAATTCAGTTTTAAATTTACCGTTGTTTAAATTTAGATTTTTAAAATATTCTTGACTCAGATAAAAATGGGTCAAGAATATTTTTTTTGAATAGAAATAGTTTTTCTAAAACATTCATATACTAATCTCCATATCAGTGCTACCTGAGCCAATTTGACTAGGTTGAGCACTAAGATAATACTGGCCATCCAAGATTCACTTGTGTCAGAAAGTCTTGCTTTGATTCGGTCTAAACCGTATCCGGTTTTAGCTTGTCCAAACTTTGCTTCTATTGGATTGCGTTCTCCAGGGCTTACTTGATTTGACAATGCCTCTTTGGATGGTCTTCCCAATGGTTTGGCTTTGAGAAGGATTCCTTTTTCTTTCAGATAAGCTCTGTTTTCTCTGTTGCAATATATTTTATCGGCCATTCCCTATCATCTAAATCGCAGAGATGCTTTATAATCAGAGAGCCAATAACTATCCTGAGATTCAATGCGGGACGACCCGTAGACTTCTCAGGAACTTCTTTCCAATACAATTCACAAATGTCATCCCACGGTAAGAGTCTGGATAATACCACCCAGCGGTTAGTAGGATTTATTTTCTGTCGAAAGGACTCTCGAATCCGTCTATGGTCAGCTGCTTTGGACTGGTGTATTGAGGCGCAGGTACACGCTTTTTTGAGGGGGTTTTCATATTTCCTTGCACTTAGAAGCCCAAATTTAACATTACACTATTGATTTTCAAAACACTTCGTGTTTTTCAGCAGACCCTATTTATTTTTAATTTTATTAATTATCACTATATGTTGAGAACGATTTGTATACTAAATAAAGGTATTTATTTTCAAATAGGAAAAAGCCGCTTTATGCTTTCTTTTCATAACTGTAATGAACCAATTGATGAAAGGCATAAAAAATTAAAGGCAAAAACATTAGCCGCATTCGGCTAGCCAACCCCAAATTATAAATATAGACTGCAATCATTAACAAGATACAACCTCCGACTAATAAAGCAAGTTTAGCATCATGCTCAATAACAATGGTTTTTCTCCTGGCAAATAAATTCATACCTATGAAAAGAAGAATAATTAAAACAATTAAGTTTTCAATAGAAATAAAATATTGATAATATGTTGATGCATCATAAAAAAAACGGCCTAAATAAAAGCAGCCAAATTCTTTCTAAATATGAGGTTTCATCCAAGCTAATCCCACTTCCACTATTCAGGGCATAAGAATTCAATACACTGATTTTTTGTAAAATGCTGCTATAAGTCAACGTTTTTATATGAGTAAAATGAAATAAAACGGGAATTGAAATGCCTGCAATAATCAATGATAAAATTGATAATTTTATTTTGATGATTTTTGAAACATTCTTTTGGGTAAGATAATAAATCATAAGAGCCAATAAAACAACAACAAAAATATGTGGCCTTAGCAGAAACAATAACACTAAAACAATAATATGCAAAAAATTTAATCTGGCATTCTTCTTAAATTCAAACAATAGATAAGTCAAAAAAAAGAAAACCAAAACATCTTTTCCTAGAAAACCTGACCAATAATGAAATGAAGGTAACAAAAAAATGAACTGTGTTATAGGGATTCCTCTAAAAAGCATTCTTTTTGAATACTGTTCTGACATTTGATCAAAAAACCATAGAAAGCATTGATAACTAATTGCTGCAAAAATCATAAAAAAAACAAACAGCGTTACCCGGCCTGACCCGGCCTGAACCAATGGATAAATCAAAAAAGACATAAAAAAACTGCCCAAACCAAAAAGTGACATCCACGAGTCAGCATTTTTTGCGCTATTATAAAAATAAAAAACATCATTATCCAGGAAATCAATTGTATCTCTGTAGGAGAGACCCATTGCCGTAAAATGAACTATAAAAAGAAATACTAAGAGTAACTTCTGAACGTCTCCATGACTTTTATAATAGGAATTAGAAATATAAAAAATATAGATTATTGCAGCTATAAAAAGAATGATATTCATCATCAAATTGGAGTTAAGTTATTTTGAAATATATCTTTATACCATAATTGAAAACAATAAAATGTCCAAACTCTAAAAGCATTATCTATTTTACTTTCCAAATGATTCGATACTAATTTTGAAATAATTTCGTAATTAAATAGGTTTTGCTCTTCAATAAATTTTTTATCAATGTAGGTTAGCAATTCCTCTTTAAGAACGCCTCGCAACCAATCTCCAACAGGTACTCCAAATCCTTGTTTGGATTTATTCAAAAAATCTTTAGGAAAATAATGCTTGAATGATTCCTTGAGCAAATGTTTTTGTCCCAGTTATGGATTAAATAACTCTCCGGCAAACTATTGGTAAACTCCCAAAGTTCTTTATTAAGAAATGGCGCTCTGCATTCTAACGATGTCAGCATAGCAGATCGATCAACCTTTACTAACAAATCACCTTCCAGACTTAATATCCGGTCTATGTTTCTGAAATCGGTAAGTGATTTGTTATTCAATCCAACGATATTTTTATAATACCCAAGTGGATTTTGCATATAATTATTCCGATTGAGAATCTCTTTTCGCTCGTTTTCTAAAAAGCCAAGTGATACAATATCATAATAAAAATCCCCCTCAAAATCGATGGCTTTCAAAAACCTTTTGGCCTTAAACAGCAACCCGCGTTGATCATCTTTTGAATGCAAAAGATTGTTTAAGAAATTATAAGAAAATTGGTGAACAGGTTTTGGAATTATTTTGGTATAATAATTATTTAACCGTCCCATATAATATTTGTTATACCCTCCATAGACCTCGTCACCACCATCACCCGTAAGAGCAACAGAGACAAACTCTTTGGTCTTATTCGCTACTAATAAGTAGGCAATGCCGATGAATCTGCATAGGGTTCGTCAAAATTTAAAATAATTTTGCTGATATTTTCAGCCAGATCATTTTCTGACAATATGAATTCGTGATGATTGCTGTTTATAATTTTTGCAATTGTACGGGATTTGTCCGTTTCATCGAATGATTTTTTTTCAAATCCCACAGAAAATGTTTCGATTTTTTTATCGGATTGATGAGCTAAACATAATGAAACTATGGAAGAATCGACTCCGCCTGAAAGAAATGTCCCAATAGGAACATCAGAAACCGAACGACTTTCAACACTTTTTTGTACTAAATCGTGATTTATTTTGATTACTTCTTTTTTACTTAAATGAGAAACTTTTGAAACTGTATTTTGCCTAATTTCTTTTATTGTGAAATTAAAATTTTCGCAATCAAATTCTAATAATGATTTGCTTCGAGTTTTGAAACAGATTCATAGATCGTGAAGGGAGCAGGAATATACGTTAATTGAAAATATAAGTTTAATCCTTGTTTGGAAATTTCGGGTTTATGAGGCAAAACCTTCATCATCGATTTTAGTTCGGAACACCAATAAAAACTATCGTTATGTAAAGTATAATACAATGGTTTTTCTCCAAAGAAATCTCGGGCTATAAATATTTTATTTAATGCTTTATCATAAATGCTAAAAGCAAACATACCGTCGAGCATAGCAAATGATGAAACTCCGAATTTTTCATACAACCCCAATATGACTTCTGTATCCGAATTAGTTTTAAAATCATAATCCTTTAAATGCTCTCGTCGTAATAATTTGTAATTATATATCTCCCCATTATATACTATTACCTTCTGACCATCCGAAGAAAAAATAGGCTGTTTCCCTGTTGATAAATCTATGATTGACAATCGGCGCATTGCCATTCCTATTGAAATTGTTTGATTTTCTTCAACAAAAAAACCATCCTGATCAGGACCACGATGAATAATTTCGTGATTCATTTGATTCAAAATTTCTCGTATTCTTATGGGATTGTTATGGTTTTTGGAGATAATTCCGTTTATTCCACACATAAATTGGATGATTTTTAAGGGATAGGTGTTTAGGAAATCTTTTTTATTTTAGGAATGGAATACTCTTTTTAAATATCTTTTCATAGACACTTAGCCAATTAAAAATAAGTTTAACCGAATTGACACTGAAAGGCTATTGCTTAAATTTAGCAGGCAAAATGTATTTTTTACATTTATTTAAAAACGAATTTGTTTTACTGGATGAATTTGTTATTTACTCCAGACTACTCTATTCACATAATCAGTATAACTCAAAATAATTCTTACCATTTTTGAGAAACATTTGGCATTGAATAATCAGCAACACTTCGGAAATTTCTTTTTTCACCAATATCCTGTGTTTGAAGTTGTACCAAACCCTGCATTATTCTTTCTGGAGATAAGCCTACCATCATTACTGAGGCTTCTTCCATTGCCTCTGGTCTTTCGTGAGCATCTCGAATGTTTAATGCTCTGAAATTAAGTGTTGAACTTTCTTCAGAAATCGTACCGCTGTCAGACAAAACGGCATAAGAACGCATTTGCAAAGCGTTGTAATCATGAAATCCCAGTGGCTTTAGAAACTGAATTTCCGGTCTCACTTTTACCTGCATTTTATCTATCATATTTCTGGTTCTCGGATGTGTGGAAACAATAATTGGATAGTTAAATTTTTCGGCAATCAGGTTTAAACTTTCTATCAACCCTTTGAATTTTTTTTCAGAATTAATATTTTCTTCTCTATGAGACGAAACAACAAAGTATTTCCCTTCTTCTAAATCTAATCTGGATAAAACATCGGATTTTTTAATTTGAGGCAAATAATGATGCAGCACTTCAAACATTGGAGAACCCGTTTTTATAATCTGGTCTGCAGGCAACCCCTCTCGTAATAAATATTCACGGGCAATATCACTATAGGTCAGGTTGATATCTGAAGTGTGATCCACTATCTTCCTGTTGGTTTCTTCAGGAACCCTTTGATCAAAACATCGGTTCCCAGCTTCCATATGGAAAATTGGAATTTGTCTTTTCTTAGCAGGAATGGCACACAAACAGCTATTAGTATCGCCTAAAACTAAAAAAGCATCCGGCCTCAACTGTTCTAAAAGAGGATCTATTTTAATTAGAATAGTTCCAATGGTTTCTGTTGCTGTTTTTCCAGCCGCTTCCAAAAAATAGTCTGGTTTTCTCAAACCCAGATCATCAAAGAAAATTTGATTGAGTTCATAGTCATAATTTTGACCTGTATGAACTAAGATATGCTCAATCGCTTCTGATTCATCCAAAGCAGATAAAACTCTTGATAATCTTATTATTTCCGGACGGGTTCCAACTACCGTCATTACTTTAAGCTTTTTCATAACTGTTTCTTATACTTCAACAAAATAAGTATCAGCATCCTCCGGATTATAAGGTTCGTTAATCCAAAAAATGGTAAATAATTCTTCTTCTCCAATGTTTTTAATATTGTGTGTATACCAAATAGGCATGTCTACAAAAGACGGATTCTCCCCATCTAAGTAAAAATCCAAAACCTCATTAGTTCCTATTTTTCTAAGCTGAATTAAAGCTTTTCCCTTTATTACAGCAAATCTTTCAATCTTTCTTGTATGATAATGATTCCCTCTTGTTATTCCCGGAACGGTCGTAGAATAAGAAACCTGTCCTCCCATTCCTAACCTGATTACTTCCACAAATACCCCTCGAGGATCTGTGTTTTGTTTAAATAGAACCGGATAATGATTTTTTAAATCAAAATAACATCGAAAAGTATTGAATAAATTAAAATCGAAAGTAGTTTTTAGTTCTGGAACTTCATTTTTATCAAAATAGGAGGTTTTGAAATGATTCAGCTTCTCTAAAACTTCCGACACCTTATTCGTTGATGTGTGAGAGACATAAAACAATTCATTGGTTTTAGCCTGTTTTATTTGGCCAATAATTTCGTGAACCAATTCTCCTGCATAAATCAATTTCACCTCTCCATCGGTATCAATTTTGGAGATTCGCCATTAGTGAGTTTATGACAAAATGTAGCAATAAATGAATTATAATTTGGCAAACCAAATGGACCGAATACATTCGGAATTAATAATCCTGTGAATTTTCCGTTATTATTTTTTGCCCAATTAGCCAGTATTTGCCTTCCTTCTTTTTTAGATTTTCCGTAAAAATTTTCTTTTTCTTCTTGTGTTGATGAAGAAAACAAAACATGAGCTGTAGAAACTGTTCTCTCTAACGAAGCCGCTAATCTTTTTACCAATTCAATATTGGTTTGATAGATGAATTCTTGGCTTTCATGTCGATTCATGGCTGCTAAATGCACAATTACATCACATTGCTGAACAAACTCATCTAGCTGCGAAGGATTGTCAAAAAAAATCTTTTTTAAATTCTATCCTTTCAAAATCTTCTGGAAATAATCCTAAAGTATTGTAAAGATGACTCCCTACAAACCCGTTTTGACCAGTTATACCAACTCTTTTCATTTCAATAATTAATTTTGTGTGCATTGAAACTGGGCAAGAGGAAACCTGTATTCATCCTCAATTTCCCCTAAAACATAATCTGACATTACTACTAATTTTGCATCATCTTCCTTTGCCTGAATACAAGTGATGTAATTCGAAGGTACATGAAGGATATCCATTTTTTCGGATGACAATTGAAAAATTAAGGGTACTGCATTTCCGTCCGGATTATCCCAATTACCAATTTTGATTGCTAATATTTCAAATGTACCTGAAACAACTGAAAACCAGCGTTGTTCGATTTTATGACCTTGCCAACCTCTTTTTAATTGAATATTGGCATTTTCAATACTATAAATTCGCTTTATTTCCGATGCATTAAAGTCATTATTGTATTTTAATGTCCCTCTGGCATCACTATACCTGTTCCCTTTTAAAAGTCTTGCATGCATATTACTCTGGATACTGTCTTATCTCTTCTTCTCCTAAAACTTCTTTTCGTACTAATGGAAGTTTTAACAACAATTTTTTCATCCCTTCAACATCTTCTTGTTTGGCATTGTGAGAATGGTAATCTTCTAATTTAGAAATATCTTCCTTCCCTTCAGAAAAATATTGAGCGTAATTCAAATCCCTATTATCGGCCGGAATTCTGAAAAAAATCGCCCATATCTTCTGCTTTTACCATTTCTTCTCTGGTACATAAAGTTTCATAGAGTTTTTCGCCATGACGCGTTCCTATTATTTTGATAGGATTATCCGCTTTAAATAGCTCTTTGAGTGCTTGGGCTAAATCGCCAATAGTTCCTGCAGGTGCCTTATTTACAAATAGATCTCCAGAATTACCGTGCTCAAAAGCAAATAATACTAACTCAACAGCCTCTTCGAGAGACATTAAGAAGCGAGTCATATTTGGATCGGTAATGGTCATAACTTCCCCATTTTTAATTTGTCTGACGAACAAAGGAATTACCGACCCTCTTGAAGCCATTACGTTTCCGTATCGGGTCAGACAAACCGTAGTTTTTTCTAAATTTCTTGAGGCAAGCAACGGCAACTTTTTCCATCATCGCTTTAGAAATGCCCATCGCATTAATGGGATATGCTGCTTTGTCTGTACTTAAACAAATAACTTTTTTTACTTCACATTGTACTGCAGCATCAATGACATTTTGAGTCCCCATTACATTAGTTCTTACGGCTTCCATTGGAAAAAATTCACAAGAAGGCACTTGTTTGAGTGCCGCTGCATGAAAAACATAATCGACACCACGCATGGCTTTTTCGACACTGCTTGAATCTCTTACATCACCAATATAAAACTTTAGTTTATCGTTTTTATAAATAGTACGCATGTCGTCTTGCTTCTTCTCGTCGCGAGAAAAAATACGTATTTCTTTGAAATGGTCTGTGGTTAGAAATCGATTAAGAACTGCGGTTCCAAAAGAACCCGTTCCTCCAGTGATTAAGAGGACTTTATCTTTAATTATTGTTAACATCTTCAATATATTTTTTTATTTTAGTTAGGTTCGCTTGGGTAGAAAAATATTTTTCATAAATAGTAAAACAATTATCTTTCAGTATGGCCAACTCTTTATTTTCCATGTTTTTAATTACTGTCAAAGAATCAGCTAAACTTTCAACACTATCATCCTTGCATACTATCGAACATCGATCAACTTCATACTTTTCCATATCGCTGGTCAGATTCAATATAGAGGGAACTTTAAAAAATAATGATTCCACCAATTTACTTGGAAACCCTGCTTTAGTGGTTATTGTATAAGGACGTTGAAGAAAAGTAAAGTCTGTTTTCATTAATTCTTCATATAACTCCTCTAATCCTAGTTTGCCTCTTAGTATTATCCCTTCCGGAAATTCAAAAATCCCGTTTTCGTTACAGTATGCTTTGTATTGTTCTTTATTCAGACCAATAATTGTAACCTCAAAACTATTCGATAAAGATTCATCTGATAAAAAAACTTTGATTAAATTATTTAACGAGTCTTTTTTACCCGGAAAACCATAAAAAAGGATTTTAAATTTAGTATCAGAAACAGTATTGTCTTTTATTTCTCGTTCAAATTTAGCATTCTCATTTAAAAAAACCGGAGGAACAACGACTGTTTTCAAACCTTGTTTTTCATGTTTGTTTTGAATATACGAAGATATACAAATGGCTCCATCAAAAAAGCGAATCAAAAAATTATATCCAAGGAGGTGATTCCATGTACTTGGCGAGAAAATTGTTTTTACAAAACCTTTAGGAAGATAAATCTCTACCGAATCGTACACTACTTTATAGCTAAAAAATGGTTTTAACAGAATAAATGGCAGCATATAAAAGGCATAACCACCGTAAACTATAAAGGTGTCAAATCGGTTGGCATTTTTTATAATATAATAACATAATTTAAAACTTATAAATAGATTTTGAATACTTTTATTTTTTACATATCTTATTTTCCATTTTTCAGTTGTATTGTCATACTCCTTTTCTAAAGGAAAAGTTGTGAGAATCTTGGTTACTTCAAAATTTTTGTCAAGAATAGTATACAATGATAAAAATCTATTATAAGCAGCCGGAGAGTTTTCAAAATCAAACCCCGCTACATAGGCAACTTTATACATTAAAAATCTTTTTTAACATTTTTTCCTTATCATCAGCATTTAAATGACCTATTTTTAAAGACTCAATCTTAAGTTTGTTCAAATACTCATCAATAGATTTAATATATTTTGCTGGTGTTCCCGTATATACACCATTAGATTCTAAATTTTTAGTTACTATAGATCTAGCACCTACTATTACATTATTGCCTATAATAACTCCAGGCATAATTATTGTATCTATACCGAGGTAAACATCATTCCCGATTTTTATTTCTTTAGTTATTTCTAAATCTGGAACAATTTTTCTTAAAGGTAGAGTTCCTCCGTCATGGTTTATAAATTTACATCCATCTGTGATAAAAACATTGTTTCCAATTGTAATAAGGAACGGTTCGCTTCCCCACATATTCATATTGCAACCATATATCACGCAATTGTCCCCAATCCTAACCCCTAGTTTACGACTAGCTTCTATCCTATTTATTTTAAAATAAATATCAAAATAAATTTTTCTTAATATATATATAATCTTAAATCTATACTTCATTATATAGTAATTTAATAAATAAATTTAAATAGCTTCTCTAATCCCATTTTATACAATTTTAAAATATCTTCTTGTTTTGATAAAATTCCAACTATATAAAAAACAGAAACAGAAGTTATAAATTTAAAAAAAACATCAATAATAAGGTTATTAAAATTAAACATATTATTAATATACAAAACCATAATTCCCATAATCAGTATCGGAAAAATTAAAGATTTGGAAAAATTTATTAATTCATTTGTTTTTATCACGCTATTTTACTCGCAAAGTATAAAAGATATAAAACTCCAAAAACTGATGATAATAAGCATGAAATACCAAATGCCTTAATACCAAGTGTTTTATAAAATGTCAAACTAAAAACAATCGTTATAAATATTGAAACTCCACTAAGAATAAAAGATATTTTCGTATGACCTAATATATACATAATCCGCAATAGCAGCTCTCTAATGGAGGCAAACAAAATATTAACTGCGTAAAAAACAAATACACTAGAGGTGAGTTCCACACTTTGTAAACTAAAATTTCCTCTCAAATAAATTATCTTTATGATATCTAAAGAATTTATTGAAACAAATATTGCAATAGGAAGGAGTACAACAGCAATTGTTTTTATAAGAAATAATAGCAATGAATTAAATTCTATCTGTTTTTTTTCTTCAAAATAAGAAGACAAAATTGTGAATGATGTAGTTATTAATGCCGTTATTATAGTTGAATTTATAACTGACTCTAGTCTTTGTGCATAGTTTAATGCAGATAGTATTCCTTCACCAGACTTTGAAGCAATCATCGTATTAATTGTGATATTTATTTGGTCGATAGAAAGACCTAAAAAAACTGGTAAAGACAATAACATCATCGCTTTGATGTTATTATCCCAGAATTTTAAACTAAAATGATAAGTGAAATATTTTCTGACAATAAGTATTTGAAATAGTATTTGTAAAACAAAAACTAAAACCGAGGCTATCGCTAAAACCTCAATATCATCACTCTTAACTAAATAGAGTGCCGAAATAACAAAAACCGCTGAAATAACAGGGATAATATGTAAAGAATAATTATTTTTATTAGCATTTGATACGGAAGCCAGTATTTGTGTTAATGCCGTGAGGGGAAAGGAAAATACTAATATATTAGCCAATGCTACCGTATGTTGTTGTTGCTCAAAATCAAAACCAGGGGCTAAAATATTTATAAATGTCTTAATATTGAATAAAGATATAATTAATAGTGAAAAAGATACTAAAATCATTAAATTAATTAATCTGGAAACAAAAACATCGACATCGTCTTTTTTAGATAATTTTATTTTGTTATAAAAAGGTATAACAAGGGCGCATATACTTGCTAAAACTGCAGAAAAAATAACGGAAGGAATCTCATTTGCTAAAAAAAAAGAATCTGTTTCTCTGGTTGCACCAAATTTGGAGGAGATAAACAAGTCCCTAAATAATGACAAAAATTTACCTACACCAATTAAGGCCAGCACCCAGATAGTATTTTGAATTATTCTTTTTTTCTCCATAGTGTTGAGGAAATTTCAGGTTGTTATTTTTTAATATTTAAAATTAAATCTTTCGTGAAATAGCAACCAAAATATAAAAATAACATTGGTAATTATAAAATAATCAATACCTGATAGAATTTGATTATTTGCCGGTACAAAAATAAACATTATAGTAAGCAGACATAACATAAGATAAGATAAAGGATTCCTATACTTAATCACCTCATTCCAGGATTTTCCGTAAATAAAAGCTATCGGCAAAAAAATTAAAAGCGATCCTGTAAATGTAATATCTGAAGCAAGCCAGGGAAAAATGGTATGCCATTGTGCTTTCCCAAGTATAGCATACTCTCGTTCCATCCGGCCAAGATAAGTTGTCTCATATAGGTTACCGCCTGTTATTTTATCATGTATTGCCTGAAGGGCTAATGAATTTCCACATCCATAGGTCCATTTAAAATCTAAATCCAAACATTTTGACAATCCATAATAACCATCACTTAAATAGGAGGTAATAAAATATGAAATTCCAAACCCTATTTTATCGCCAAAAATTTTGAACATTGGATGCTCTAAATCATAACTCGAGTATTCATAAACATACTTATTTACATCACTAATATCTAAATCCTTTGTAACATATCTGGAGTATTGAGAATACCCCATAAATAACAACATAGAAAATCCCGTTATCAACGAAACAAAATATATTTCATTTTATGTTTCTTAAAGTCGACAGTAGTTATAAAAGCCAGCGTCCCAAAAATAACTATATCTCCAATCGATTTTTGATTTCCTTTAGCAATCGTTTCATTTATAAAAATTAATAACAATAATAAAATCAATAATATTTTTTCTTTTCGCTCTAATATTTTATAATAGTAAAACCCTAAACACAAACTTATAAATTTAGGAACCGATGAAATTAATAAAAAATAAAAATCTCGTGAAAACGACATATCTACTCCTTTATTTTCGTTGTAACTATCATAGTAATTATTATAATTAGATCCTAACGCCGATAAATCTAAGCTTATTTTCCCTTCAGAAATTAAAAAAATAAAGTTTACAAATTGTATTGATACCGCAATCAATAAAGAGTAAGATAATAGAGAATATATAAATTGTGATTTCTTCTCTGAATAGGTATATTCTGTAGATTTTATCCTATTCCCTATATAAAACCCGATATTTACGATACACAAATAAAGTACCATAAAAATCAGTATACTCATTTTATCATAATCATAATACTTTTTTGGACCAAAAAAACTAATTAATAAAGTTCCAATGATATAATAGTTATGAAACTTAATAGGTAAATGTTTCAAAAAATTAAAGTTTAATATTAATGCGAATCAAGGGTTAAAATATTAGTCCAATAAAAGCGGCTGCAATTTTTCCAAATAGATGAACCAGTAACCCCTTGCTAGACCTAACTTTACTTGCTTTTTGAATATCAGTTTTAACAATCAACCAATTAAAAAGAGATTCTATGGGCTGTCTAACTCTTGATACTGCTTTGGAAAATAAATCATCGGCTGCTTTATCCCAGTTTTTTATTTGTTGACATTGTCCTTTGATTGCTTTAACAGGTGTAATCATAATTGAATTTTTCTCTTGTTTTAATTCAGAAAAAAAATCCTCGTTAATGTATATTTTATCTCCAAAGAATTTTCTGTTTGTTTTTTCTGACCACGCTTCTTTGAAAACCGTTAAATCATTGACAGATGCAGGTGTTATTTGAATTTCTTCGGGAAAAGGAATTTTATTTTCTCGTCTAAAAGCTAATGCATGAAGCTTCACTCCATAATAATACATGCTTTTTGTAGAACAATACCCTTTATCGGTCAAGTCTTTTGCTACCTTTCCATTTCGTTTACCAGAGCAAGTGATTATTGGCATCGAATCCAGTAAACTTTGATCAGTTAAGCAATCCCAAGGTAAAAAGTCTTCAAATAATGAAGCTGAAAAACGTCGAAAAGCTTCTGATAATTGATTAAGCCGATTAGAAAAACCAGCATATGAGCCAAGTCTTGGAAACCAATCATGTAAATAATCACAAGCATATTTATGAATTTGTTTGATGCTAAAACGTTGTTCTTCTTGAACTGTGAATAGGTATATGGTCATAATTTCTTGATCTGTTAAATCTTGTTTATGGTTGTTGCTGAAACGTTCGCAAGTGTATTTTAAATCTTTTTCAAATCTGTCACAGATTATGGAATATATTTTTACTAATTTTAGGGCTTTAAGCTGATTAATCATATATTTAAACGTGCGTTAGATACACTATAAATATACTGATTATCAGCTTATTATTCTAATTTTTACAAAGAAATTTCTTTCTTTTTTAATGTTTTTTCAACCCTTGATTCGCATTATTAATAAGAAATTCCAAACTATAAAACTTTATTACTTTAATAGCTTAAAAAATTCAAAACCATGTATCGTTTTTGAGCTTTTTTGTAAACTCCTTTGAGTCCAAACCATAGAGTATCTAATGTAATAACCATTTTTTATACGATCTGGCTTCCCTATTACTGAATCTGAAGAAAAATTTGAGAGGAAGTATTGTGAAATTAACGTAAATGCGAGAAGATAAATTAGATTAATTTTGCTTGCCAATTTATTCAAATTGTTTAAAAATTCGTCTGATTATCAAATACAATACCACCAAAAACCCCGAAAAAAAACCTCCTAGGACTAACCCTTTCAACTTTCCAAACTTTTCTTTTTTCAAAGGCAGGATAGGGCTGTCTAAAACTTGTATTAAAGGAGTATCCCTTCTAACAGTAACCTTGGCTAATTCAGTTTGTTTTACCAACTCTGTTAGGATGGCAGTATTGGCCTGTACATCAACCTGTTTGCGAGCTGAAGGAACTCGGCGAATATTGAGTGCAGGATTTAAATTAAAAGTGTTGTCATTTGCAGTGGCTACTCTAGAAATAGCACTATTCAATTCTTCCCTGATAGAATCCGTTTGTCTTTCAAGAATCTGCATATTCATTCTTGCTTTCTTACTCTTTGTCGTAATGTAAAATTGACCCACTTGTCTGGCCAATGCTTCACAAAAATACTTAGCAAATAATTCATTACTGGATTTTACTTCCATGCTGATAATTGAAACTTTTTTATCCTTTTGTGCGACTGACAAACTATTTTTCGATAAATTTGCATATATCTCTCCCAAAATACTGTCATGCAGGCGCGTAAATTCTTGCGATTGGAATTCGGTAAAAACTGAATGGTTGCCAATTTTGGCTTTTCCTCCCAGTTTTTTCTCCATTTGGCATTTTGAATGTACATTTCGGCCAAAGAAATAATTTTTCCATCAATCTCTACTGGAGTCAATAAAGTCTGTTCCACCATTTTACGAGACTTAAATAACTCATTTAAATTAGATCCCTCAAAAATACTGCCTCCACTATCACCAAGGCTAATACCAAATTGACTCGCTAAACTTAAAACACCTCCTGCCCCTCCTGATTTATTGTCTTCAAGAGCAAAGGTCAACGATGCTGTATAAACTGGTTTTATGGTATACGAATACCCAATTCCCAAAAGACCTCCTATCATTCCTGCAAGAACAATAGTCTTCCATTTAGAAAGTAAAAAATTAAACCATCCTTTAATTTTTTCGACCATTTCATTTAAAGTGATTTCGTCATTGCGTATTGGTTCGTTTGTTGTCATTCTTTTGTCTTTTATCTATTTTCTATTATCTGATGAAAACCCCTTCTGTTTTAATTTAATCAGGATTGAAAATCTCTATTTAAATGCGTTCAAAATCAATAGAGAAAGACTCGTGATCACACTGCCGATACTTACCCATTCGCCTGTACTCATTTTCTTGGTTTCTGGCTTTTCTGGCACTACAATTTGAGAGCCTGGCAATACCTTGGGATAGGATCTTATAAAAAAGAAACTGCTCGCAACTGCCGCTTTACCATTTGGATAAATGATATAGGCTTTTCCTTTCCAGCCTTTGGAATCAATCCCGCCTACAGCTCCAATATAATAATTAAACCCTTTGCCTTTACTATATGGAATCTCTGATGTCAAGAGTACATTCCCTGTAACCTTTACACTTTCGTTATATGTAGCCACTTCAATCTCATCTCCAGGAAATAGCGTAACATTGGTGTTGTCATTAGGATTATTAACAATCCTTCTCCAATTGACCGGGAGGGTCGAATATTTTAAATCCTCTTTGAGCTTCTTAGTTATTTTTTTTTGAATACTGTCCTTCTTCCCTAGCTTCAAATCTACATTTTCTAGCTCTTCGATTTGTGTAGCCTTTATTGGGCGTTTGATTTTTACTCCATCCAAATTAGCAACAGCAGTAAGCCCTCCCGCTCTTTGGATGACATCATATATTTTCTCTTTTTTATTAATCAAAGCATATTTTCCTGCATAATTTACCGCTCCACTTATAGTTACCATTTCTGGTTTTTCATATACCGCTACTTTACGAATATTAATCACATCAAAAGGAGCTAACTCAAAGTTTTTTAATTGCTCGTTGTTGTCTGCATTAATCTCTAAATTAAACAATTGAGCCTTGACTTGATTCGTATCATCAATTTCTTCTGACTTTATCATTCGAGCAATTTCGACTCTTTTAGATGCTGAACCCGTAAGTCCGCCAGCCTCAATCAACAAATCATTCAATGTCAGATTCTGATGATACTCATACACCCCTGGTTTTTTGACTTCCCCATCGATTGTTATTTTATATTCCTCTACAAAATCTAAAATCGAATATATCGTAACAATATCTTCTCTGTTTAAAACAATATTAGCACCTAGATCTCCTGCTAGAGCCTTAGCTAAATTAACCTGAACTATTTCAGTTGTCAAATCTGGTTTTAATCGTAAAATCCTCGCTCTACTAGTATAGGCATCTTCTTTTAAACCTTCGGCTTTAGAAACTAAATTTGAAATTCGCATTCCTTCATAAAAAGAATAAGTATCTGGTCGAAAAACAGCACCCTCAATTTTAATCCGATTTTCGAAACGATTCAAAATTTTCGAAATCCGATACACATCACCAGCAAGCGGCAAATAACTATTGTATTCAGAAGATTGAATGTCTTTCACTTTAAACTCTTTACTCGTTTTTTGAAGGACATTTACAGAGGCTGTATAAGCAAACTCGTTAAAACCAGAAGCAAAAGACAACAAATCCTTAAAGGTTTCTCCTGCTTTCATCTCAAAAATACCAGGGCGTTTTACCTCTCCCTCCAAAGTAACTCTTCGTGTGTAGACTGGAATCCGAATAACATCATTATCTTTCAAACCTACATTATCCGATTGATCGCCATTGACTAAAAACTTATAAATATCAATTTTTTTATACACTTTATTGTTTCTCAAAAGCTCAATATTTCTGTAACTCCCATTTTTTCCAGGACCACCCCCTAAAAATAAAGCATTATATACCGTAGCTAAAGATGAAATAGAATAATTTCCGGGCTGTTTACTTCCAATAAGAGTTACTCTAATGGTTCGAATGCGGCTCAGACTTACCCCTACCTGCGATTGCCCAGAAGCTATTGTGCTATACACCCTTGCCAAAGCTGCTTTTATTTTTTGCGTGGCCGCTTCGATTGACATTCCAGCTAATTGAATCTGTCCTACGTATTGAATAGTTGCTTTTCCTTCAACCGAAACTGGAATACTAGCATTAAATTCTTGCACCCCATAAACATTAACCTGAAGTTCATCGCCCGGCCCTAAAATGTAATTTACAGGTGTGGCTAATTTTAAATTAGGCTCAAAGTTCAAGGTGGGATTATCGAACAATTCCGATCCAAAAATCAGGGCATTTATAGTGTCTTTAACTTTCTTATTAACTATTTTTTCCTGCTTCCTGACCAACTCCCCCTTATCCTCAGTAAAATCCTCTTTTTTCAAGAGTTCTGAAACAGGAGTTGCTGGATTTCCTAATCTGGCTCGTAATTTAGCAAACTCAGCTGCTGACATTCCTTTGGCTAAAGCCAATGGCTCTGCTTGATCAAGAGTAGTATTATTTGATTGTAATTGTGCTTTTATTTTTGCAATATCGCTATCCGATAAATAGTCGACTTTTAGCGTACTCAAATCCGTTCCTTTCAACAAATCTTGTGCTACCACATTTCCTGTCTGAAAAAGAGCAAACAAAATCATAATCGATGTAATTATTTTTCTCATAACCTTATTGTAATTAAAATTTTAAAAATCAATCTCTCCTATCCTTAACTTTCGTCCCCACAGCATCGCAATCTATACTATTAATTCCTGTTTTAGCACCCTTTCTTTCAGAATTAAATGCTACTCGAAATTTTCTACCTAAACACTTTTCACGGCTTCGCCGTAGTAACTCCCATAAAAGGAAGCACCAAAATTTAACTTCGGCAAATTTAAAACAAACAAAAGGAATTTTATTACTTTTTTGTATATAATATATTTCTCTAAAAAAAATCTAAAACACCCTCCTTTATTAGACTAAAAACAAAGGATTTAAAGAAAAAAAAAAACTTCATTAAGTTGTCCAAGCAATCAAATAAAACAATGGGGTTTTGTATTTTAACAACTATTTTTTTATTAATAATTCCTCAACAAGCCTAGTATATGTTTCGTAACCCAGCAAATAAATTATTTGAAATTCTGTGTTTTTATACAACGCGTATTTAAACAAAAGTACTCTACAAACACCCGTATAGGCACACACTATAAACAAATGCTACGATATTTGGTATAATCGGTAATTAAGAAAATTAAGTACGGCACTTAACGCTAATAAATTATTCTAACCCATTCGTAAGCATAAAATATGGAGTAATAAAATTAGATTTTTCTTTTATCGACTCTAAGTACGCACCCCAAAGACTCTAAAATCATAACATAATGATTTTGCTTTACATCCTGAATAATAGCTGACTGACTCATGAATGGTCCTGACTCTAAGACAACTTTATCGCCTTTTTTCCATTTATCCAAAGAAACTTCAAAATCTAAAGGAGCCGAAAGCCATTTTTGTATTGTCTCAATTTCAGAATCCTTTACGGTTGCTGGTTTGCCTAACCAAAACAAATATCGAACAGTTCCTGCAACTTCAAATACGCTATTTCGATCTTTTTCCTCTACTTGAACAAAAACATAAGAATTAAATAAAGGAACATGTATTGTTTTTTTTCGGTCGGACCACTGACTTGTCTTAACAATCAACGGACAATAGGTTATTATCCCAATCTCGTTCAATCGCTCCGCCACTTTTTTTCCCACTTGGGCTTCGTGTACACTACATACCATTTCATATTTTATTTTGTGCTCTAAATTTGCCCAGCCTTTCTATTTCTTCTCAATATCCTAAGAATACTGCTTCTCGTAATACTTTTGATAATCTCCTGAAGTCACACTACTGAGCCAATCCTGATTGTTTAAATACCAATCAACCGTAATCTCTAATCCTTGTTCAAAGGTTACCGATGGCTTCCATCCTAACTCGGTATTTATTTTTGTTGCATCAATGGCATATCGCAAATCATGCCCTGGACGATCTTTTACATAAGTAATCAGTTTGGCTGATTCACCAATTTCTCTTCCTAACTTTGTGTCCATAATTTGGCATAGTTTCTTAACCAAATCAATGTTTTTCCATTCGTTGAATCCTCCAATATTATAGGTTTCGTGATTTTTTCCTTGATGAAAAACCAAATCAATTGCCACAGCGTGATCTTTTACGAATAACCAGTCTCGAGTATAATTTCCGTCGCCATAAACAGGCAAAGGCTTATTATTTATTATATTATTGATAAATAAAGGAATCAATTTTTCAGGAAAATGATAAGGCCCATAATTGTTCGAACAATTTGTAAGCACAAACGGCAAATCATAAGTCTCGCCATAGGCTCTCACAAAATGATCTGAACTTGCCTTTGAAGCCGAATAAGGAGAATTGGGGTCGTATGGAGTAGTTTCAGTAAACAAGCCTTCGATTCCCAATGAACCATATACTTCATCCGTACTTACATGATAAAAACGCTTCCCTTCGGTAGCATTTGCCCATTGTTTTTTTGCGGCATTGAGTAAGTTAACCGTTCCTATCACGTTGGTTTTTACAAAAGCCATCGGATCTTCAATAGAACGATCTACGTGAGATTCAGCAGCCAAATGTATTACTCCATCAAACTGATGTTCTAAAAATAAACTATCCATTAAAAAAGCATCGGTTATATCTCCTTTTACAAAAGTATAATTGGGTTCTTTTCAATGTCTATTATGTTTTCAAGATTCCCAGCATAGGTAAGCGCATCCAAATTAAAAACATGATAGCTTGGGTATTTTTTAACAAAAAGTCTCACGACATGAGATCCGATGAATCCAGCCCCACCAGTAATAAGTATTTTTTTCATCTCCTGTTTTTTATTGCAATTTATTTTTTAATTGTAAAATTCTTTAAGCTCCCGCTCTCATTCATCTAATACTAACCCGTTGGGTGAATTAGTTTTTAACACTAATTTTTCGTCAGTTCGAGTGATAATTACACCCAGCGGGTTAATACTATAATTTCCCATCAGCCGAGTTTCCTAAAACTCCTTTAACATCATAAACAATTGCCTTTTTATTTATTAATGAGCTAATATCCAAATCTAAAAATTCCTTGTGTGCCACGCCCAAAACTACTGCATCAAAAGCGACTGTTGGCAGTTTGTTTGTAGTTGTCATACCATATTCGTGCAAAACCTCGACTGGGTTTGCCCAAGGATCATATATGACAACCTTAATACCATAATCTTCCAATGCTTTAATCACATCGACAATTTTAGTATTTCGAACATCGGGACAGTTTTCCTTAAAAGTAATACCTAACATCAAAAGATTTGCCTCATTTATAGTCACTCCTTTTTTAATCATCAACTTTACCACTTGCGAAGCCACATATTCGCCCATACTGTCATTCAAACGGCGTCCCGCCAATATTATTTCAGGATGATACCCTTTTTCTTGTGCTTTTTGCGCCAAATAATAAGGATCTACTCCTATGCAATGACCGCCAACCAAACCTGGCTTGAAAGGAAGAAAATTCCATTTCGTTCCTGCGGCTTCTAATACAGCATGAGTATCTATTTCTAATATATTGAATATTTTTGCCAATTCGTTGACAAAAGCAATATTAATATCTCGTTGTGAATTTTCGATTACTTTAGCCGCTTCAGCAACTTTTATCGAAGGAGCTAAATGTGTTCCTGCCGTGATAACCGATTGGTATAATTGATTCACTTTTGACCAATTTCTGGAGTAGAACCCGAAGTTACTTTCAAAATCTTATCTACTGTGTGCTCCTTGTCTCCTGGATTAATTCGTTCAGGGGAATATCCCACAAAAAAATCAACATTGAATTGTAAACCAGAAACTCTTTCTAAAACTGGCACACACTCCTCTTCAGTTACCCCAGGATAAACGGTAGATTCATAAATAACAATATCCCCTTTTTTTAACACTTTACCAACGGTTTCACTGGACTTATACAAAGGAGTCAAATCAGGACGATTATTTTTGTCTACTGGAGTTGGTACCGTTACAATAAAATAATTACAATCCGCAATTTCCTCAAGCTGCGACGTACAATACAACCCAATTTCATGACCCGATGTTTCAAGTAACACTTTTTTTAGACTAATTTCATCAATTTCTAATGTACTGTCTATTCCTTGTTTTAATGCATTGATTCTGGATTGATTAATATCAAATCCTACCACGGGATATTGAGTAGCGAATAGTCGTGCCAAAGGTAAACCCACGTATCCCAAGCCAATAATGGCAATTTTTTTATTTGTATTCAATTTATTAAGTATTTTTAGATTTCAATAATGAAACCCTAGTTATATATTATTCCTTTCTAAAATCTAAAAAAAGGATTGAATTGCATCGAGAATCAACCGTTTCGTAATTACGACCCAATTCCTTGATATACAAATCCAATGGCTTCTAATTCTGACTTGTTTAGTATATTTCTCCCATCAAAAACAAAGGCTGGTTTTTGCATGCCGTCATATATTTGTTGCCAATCATAGTCTACAAATGCATCCCACTCCGTAAGAACAGCAATGGCGTGGGCATTCTTACAGGCTTCATAAGGATTGTCAAAGGTGCTAATTCCATTTGCGTTTTTTTCGGATTGTCTAGTTTCTAAATAATCCAAATCGGCTACTATTTTTTTTCTAGAAACCTTGGGGTCGTATACCGCAATTTGTGCTTGCTCATTTAGCAAGTCATTAGCTACATAAATTGCTGCGGATTCTCTAGTGTCATTAGTATCTTTTTTGAAAGCCCAACCTAAGAATGTAATTTTCTTATCGGCAACAGTATTATAAAGTGTTTGCACTATTTTACTAGAAAAGCGCTTTTTTTGGTGGTCGTTCATAATAATTACCTGTTCCCAATAATCGGCTACCTCATGCAATCCGTATGATTTGGCGATATAAACTAGATTTAAAATATCTTTTTGAAAGCAAGAACCTCCAAAACCAACAGAGGCTTTCAAAAATTTCGATCCAATTCGGCTATCCATTCCTATGGCTTTCGCTACCTCATTAATATTGGCCCCTGTTTTTTCACAAAGTTCAGACAACGCATTTATTGATGATATTCTTTGTGCCAAAAAAGCGTTGGCTGTCAGTTTTGATAATTCAGAAGACCACACATTCGTAGTCAATATTTTTTCAGGAGCAACCCAATTCGAATATATATCTACCAAGGCTTGGATGGCTTTTTTCCCTTCTGCAGACTCATCTCCTCCAATTAGTATTCGGTCTGGATTTAGCAAATCTTGTACCGCAGTTCCTTCGGCAAGAAACTCTGGATTCGAAAGAATTTGAAACTGCACATCATTGCCCGTATGATCCAAAATACTTTTGATTGCCTCAGCAGTTCTTACTGGCAAGGTCGATTTTTCGACCACAATTTTATTGTTTTTGGCTATTTTAGCTATTTGTCTAGCACATAATTCGATATACTTCAAATCGGCAGCCATTCCTTTGCCTTTTCCGTAAGTTTTTGTAGGCGTGTTTACCGATATAAAAATGACTTGAGCCTCATCAATTGCTTTTTCAACATCAGTCGAGAAAAACAGGTTTCTTCCTCTCGCTTCGGCAACTACTGCGCTTAATCCTGGTTCATAAATAGGGATATTATCTACATTTTCATCATTCCAAGCAGCAATACGTTCCGCATTCAAATCGACCACAGTCACTTGAATCTGCGGACATTTTTGTGCAATAACCGCCATCGTTGGTCCTCCAACATATCCAGCCCCGATGCAACAAATTTTTGTAATATTCATTTCTTCTCTATTTCTTTTTTCTACTCTCAATTACTATCTCCAACGTTTTGCAGCTTGGCGAAGTGGCGGATTTAGAAGCAATTACTTTCAATTTAGCACTAATATTTATTAGAAATCCTAATGTTCAATTTAGCACTGAACCCGCCATTTTGCCAAACTGCTGTTAGCCGTTCGGTTTTATTTTTCTATTGCTTTCTATCACTTATTTTTTTTAAATGGATTGGTTTTATATATAATAAAGCCGAAAAATATTAGCAGTAAATTTTCCAATTAAAAATCCATTACCAATTCGTTTAAATTCTTGAAGTGATAAATAAAAATTTATGAGAATATAGCACAAATATAGAAATACAATTATCGAAACGTAAAAAGCAGTTTTTTTCATCTTTTTTAAAATTTATAGGCGACAAAGATAAGTTTTTGTCGCCTATATTTTTACTTAGTAACAGTTGTAGTTGTTGGAGTATAAATACTGAAAGTCAAAGCAGCAATTAAACCATTAACAAAACTTTGTCTCGTGTAAACAGTATAAATCTGTTGCACATCAGCCATAGCTTTTGAGTCAGAAACTCCAACTGGTGCTAATCCACCAATTACATAATGATTCCATTTAGTAACTTGTGAGTTACCTGTGCTCCTTTACCAACAACACTTGTATAAGAAAAACAAGATGTTAGCATAATTGACATTGCAAATGCGATTGTCATAATTTTGAATGTTCTTTTCATTCTTTAAAATTTATATGTTATTTACCCAATACTGAGTCGTTTTCAGGCATTGTTTACGGTTTCGATGCTATCCGTTTATTCGTTATTTTCAGTTTTTTCAATTTAACACTTTCAATTTCTTTACGTTCCACTAAACTGACGGCTAACTATTCACTTCTCACTACTCACTACTCACTACTCACTACTTCAAATTCTCCCAATACCAATCTATTGCTTCTTTCAATCCTTCTTGCAAGGAAAACTGAGGATTGTATCCCAATAGTGTCTTTGCCTTCTCAATACTCGCCAATGAATGAGGAATATCTCCCGCTCTATTAGGCCCGTATTCAATGGCAACACTAGCAATCCTTTTATCATAAACCGATAAAAATTCCTTTAGGTATGCTACCAAATTATTCAAAGTGTTCCTGTCTCCAAAAGCGGTATTGTAAACTGTATTTATAGCTTCGGGATTGGTGGTTGTCATAGCCAATTCGTTCATTTGAATCACGTTATCGATATAAGTAAAATCGCGCGAATAGTTACCATCGCCATTTATAAGTGGACTTTCGAGCTGCATGAACTGCATCACAAATTTTGGAATAACAGCTGCATAGGCCCCTTTTGGATCTTGTTTTCGTCCAAAAACATTAAAATAACGCAATCCTATTGTTTCTAAACCATAGGTTTTGCTGAAAATTTCGGCATACAATTCGTTGACATATTTTGTAATGGCGTAAGGCGAAAGCGGTTTTCCGATAACGTCCTCTACTTTTGGCAATCCTACTGAATCCCCATAGGTTGATGAGCTTGCAGCATACACAAAACGTTTCACTTTAGCATCGCGCGAAGCTACGAGCATATTCAAAAAACCCGAAACATTGACCTCGTTTGTAGTAGTTGGGTCTTTGATGGAGCGTGGAACCGAGCCCAATGCTGCTTGGTGCAAAACATAATCTACCCCTTGAACTGCATTTTCACAATCGGATAAATTGCGAATATCGCCTTCTATCAATCGGAAATTTTCATCCTCTATGAAATCCTTCAAATTATGTCGGTGACCTGTGGCAAAATTGTCTAAACAAATTACTTTATAATCCTTAGACAAAAAATATTCACACAGATTTGAACCAATAAATCCTGCTCCTCCTGTAATTAGTATGGTTCTTTTTGATGCTGTAATCATTCCATTCTGTTTTTTTAATAATCGTATTAGCGATTTTATTTTTTCCTGTTTTTTTTCATTATTTTTTCAAAAATAGTTACCGATTTATCATCATCGTTGTAACCGTTTGAATAGGTTGTGCTTCCATATCCGTAGCCGTAACCGTAGCCATAGCCAGCTCCATACTTGGCTTTATTTTGGAATCCATTCAAAATAATACTGGTGTTATGAAGTTCCCCTCGGTTTACCCTATTATTAAGAAGTGTAATCATTTCTTTTTAGTAAAATTCTGTCTCACGATATACAAAGTCACATCGCAATATTGTGCCAATTCTAATGCATCCGATACCAAACCAACAGGCGGTGTGTCTAAAATGATGTAATCGTATTTTGTTTTTAATTCTTGTATCAACTCCTTCATCCCATCACTCATAATCAATTCAGCAGGATTAGGAGGAATAGGTCCCGAAACGATAACATCAAGAAAAGGAATATGAGTGTGATTGATAATTTCGTCAGCAGTTTTTTGTTTAATCAAATAATTCACAACTCCTACCTCATTCGTCAAATTAAATTCGTCAAACAATTTTGGTTTTCGTAAATCCAATCCAATAATGACTGTCTTTTTTTCGCTCAAAGCAAATACCGTAGCAATATTCAAGGTACAAAAAGTTTTCCCTTCTCCACTCACAGAAGAGGTTATCATCAATGTTTTGGCTCCATCTAGGTTTTTTTGTTTATAAAGAAACTGAAGCGAAGAACGAATGGCGCGAAAGGACTCTGATAAAGCAGATTTTGGTCTTTCATATACCGCTAAACTGGAATTTTCTTTACTTAAACCAATAACTCCTATCAACGGAAGTTGTGTCAGTTTACCAATATCCTCTGTATTTTGAATGGAATTATTGATGAAGAAAATCCCAAAAACAAAAAGTAAAGGAATCAACAAACCCAGAAACAACGCCAGCACATAGTTTACAGAAGTTTTAGGCCCAATGAGCCCAACACCAATATCTTTAGCTGGATCGATAAAATGAATATCCGATAAGTTTGCTGCTTTTACAATGTCGGCCTCACTCCTTTTTTGCAAAAAAGTACTGTAAATATTATCGCTTAAATCATATTTTCTCTTGATTTTAACCAACTCCTGCTGATCTTCTGGTAATTGCTTTATGGTACTTTCTGTTTTATTGATTTTGCTATTGACCATCGCCAAATCATATTGTAAAGAAGCTTTAGCAGTAATAATATTTTCCAGTAAAACCTTTTTTACGGCTTCCATTTGATTGTCAAAATCCTTAAATATTTTTTCGCTTTTAACCGCATACGCCATTTCTGATCTTTGAGTAGAAAGTGCAATCAGCTTAGAAACATTGACCACAATATTAGGATCTTCTATTCCTGCCACAGATGGCGCTGGAAGTTTTGAGTAATCGACACTCCCTTTTAAATAAGACTTCAACGAATTATAATAAGCTAACTTGCGGGTAATCTCATCTTTTTTAACATCAAATTCGAGAACTTTATCCGAAAACTTAGCTCCATCGCCTTCTATATCATAGATATTCTTCCCTTTTCTGAATGATTTTAGCTCGTTTGTGGTTTGTTTGAGCTGTAATTCCATTGCTATAAGCGTGCTATCAATAAACGCTATGGTATTCGTAGCAAACTGGTTTTTATTGTCTAATTGCCTTTTGATAAGCATTCGCACAGTCGAATTCAAATATTCGACCATTCGAGCTTTATTGGTTCCTACCATTCCCAGCGTGATTATAGAACCTCCTTTGTCATCCGATTTTACATTAATCCCTTTGTAATTGGATACCGTTCCGTCAAAATCATTGAACTGCACAAAGTATTCATTTCCTTTGTAAAAACCAGGATTGTCTTTTATTTGTAATTTCCAGTTCAAAAAAGGCAAGGTTACTTGCTCGCCCACTTTGTATTTTTTTACAAAATTACCAATCGCTACGGCAGTTTTGCTATAAGAATTATTCGAATAAGATACTATGGAAACGGAATTTTCTTCAAACGGAATCCGAATTTCATATTTATTTTCGCTCAAAAATTTAACACTAATGAGTTTTCCTGCCAATTGTCCCTTGCGTTTGTCGATGTTTACATAAAAAGGAACTGCTCCATAAGCATCTACTAAATTATACTTGCCTTGTGCCAAATAACCAATGTAAAATTGCAATTTATCTACAACCAACTCATTATGAGAACGCGATTGCAGGGTGGTAGAAATGGTTTGAACCTGATCAGAAGTGCCTCCCCAGTTAAAAACCAAACTCGTATTAGAAGTAAAAAAAGGATTGTTTTCTTCCTTAACAGAGATTAAAGTCTCCATTTCGTAGATTTTTTCTCTACGAATATTAACTTCGTAGGCAATGGTAAATGCGATAAGCAAACTTAACAAAAACCATTTCCAATAGCTTCCAATTTTTATCAGAAAGCCCTTGAAATCAAATCCTGTTTGGGTTTCGAAAATCGAAAAATCTTTTATATCTAACATTCTTTTTAAATATATTTTATTTTTTTAACAGTAAAAAAACGGTTGTTCCCAAGGACAATAATGTGATAATGGTTGACAAAGATTCTATTCCAGTTTTTCCGGTTCCCCAAGTTTTTTGCTTCAATGGTTTTACATAAATATAATCATTGGGTTGCAAATAAAAATAAGGCGATTTCATTACGTTGCTATCGGTAAGATCAATATCATGCATTTCTGTTCCTGAGGGCAATTGCCTAATAATAGTGACCGCTTTTCTATTTCCTGTAATGGTTATATCTCCAGAATTGGCGATGGCTTCCATAATAGTAACATGATCTTGAAATAAGGTTTTAGTTCCTGTGCTTCCCACTTCTCCGTTAATGGTGTATCTAAATCCCGCTAATTTTACGGTTACAAAATATTAGCCGCAGTCGTAAAATACTCGGTCAATAATTGCTTTTCTATTTTGAGTCTCACTTCGTCAAGCGTAAAACCAATAACATTGAGTTCCCCTAGAACTGGAATCCTAATATTGCCGTGGTCATCAACCGTAAAACCGTCAAAATACAATCCAGAATCTGTTTTTGCGGAAGATTCTCCTTGGCTTGTAGGATTAAACATAGCCACTAATTTTTGGTCAATTGCTTTTATGGTAATACTCAAAACATCATTAGTTTGCAAACGATATGGCTTAGACATTACCGAAGAAATTGAAGTTTCTGCTTCGCCATCATTCTTTTTCTGTAGATAAATTAAGTCTTGTGTAGGAATACAAGAAGTAAAAATATGCTGACACCTACTAATATAGAGAATACAAATTTGTTCATTTTATATTTTTGATAACAAATATAGCTTTTCATTTAACAATTTAAAAGGTTCAACATTTATTAAATAGATTAATTATTTTTAAATGAATTTTCAAACGGCACGCGATGCAATATACTTCTTCCTAATGTTACCTCATCCGCATATTCCAACTCATCGCCAACGGATATTCCCCTCGCAATTGTAGATGTGACAATATCACAATCTTGAATTTGTTTATAAATATAAAAATTAGTGGTATCGCCCTCCATTGTAGAACTTAATGCAAAAATAATTTCGGTAATGCTTTCTGACTTTACCTTTTCGACCAAAGTATTAATGTTCAATTGACTAGGACCAACGCCGTCTATGGGCGAAATTTTCCCGCCAAGAACATGGTAAATTCCTCGAAACTGTCCCGTATTTTCGATAGCCATTACGTCTCGAATGTCTTCTACAACACAAATAACTTGATGATTCCTCTTACTATTAGCACAAATTTCACAAACATCAACATCGGAAATATTGTGACAACTCACACAAAACTTTACCTCTTCGCGCATCGTCGTCAAAGCTTGTGCCAAAAAACCAGTTTGCTCCTTGGGCTGTTTCAACAAATGCAACACCAGTCGCAAGGCGGTTCGCTTACCTATTCCTGGTAATTGAGCCATTTCGTTGACTGCTTTTTCTAAAAGTTTTGATGAAAATTCCATAGGTGCAAATGTAGTAATTTGTTTTTTTAAGCCGAAAGAATATTCGTCTAAAGCAATAAACAAAAAATTCGTACTTTGGCTTTCAATAAAAGAAATCGCTAATGACACCCTTTGCTATTTTATTACTTATTACACTATATTTTGGAATGTTGTTTTTTATTTCGCATCGCACCAGTAAAAACAATGACGGAAATGATGCCTTTTTTAAGGCTAACAAAAATTCAAAATGGTATCTTGTCGCTTTCGGAATGATAGGCACCGCTCTTTCTGGGGTTACTTTTATCTCGGTTCCAGGTGAAGTGGGAGCTCCAAGCGGGGAACAATTTAAATATTTCCAATTTATATTAGGCAACGCCATTGGTTTTATCATCGTTGCCACTGTGCTATTGCCTTTGTATTACCGAATGAATTTAACATCAATTTATAGCTACATCGAAAAACGATTGGGTTATTATTCATACAAAACAGCGGCGATGCTGTTTTTGGTCAGCAGAACCATAGGTTCCTCCTTTAGATTGTATCTGGCTGCCATTGTTTTGCAACGATTTGTTTTTGACTATTATGGCATTCCATTTGCCTTTACGGTTTTGCTTTCGTTAGTATTGATTTTTTTCTACACCTATAAAAGTGGTCTAAAAACAATCATTATTACTGATTCCCTCCAAACGCTTTTCTTGGTAAGTTCGGTATTTCTTACCATTTATTTTATCTGTTCCAGCCTAAATTTAAACCTCATTGAAGCCTTTGAAGAAGTTAAAAGTAGCCATTATTCCAAGATTTTCTTCTTTGATAATTTTGTTAGCAGCAAGTTTCATTTTGCAAAACAAATTCTTGGTGGAATTTTTGTTACCGTCGCAATGGTGGGTTTAGACCAAGATTTGATGCAAAAAAACCTGAGTTGCGCCACCATTGGCGAGTCACAAAAAAACATGTTTACTTTTACTGGAATATTTATACTCATCAACCTCTTCTTTCTTAGCGTTGGAGCCTTGCTATATATCTATGCCAATAAAAACGGCATCAGCATTCCAGCTGATTTAATTACGGGAAAACCAAGAACTGATTTGTTGTTTCCCGAAATTGCCTTCCATCATTTGAGCATTATCCCATCGATAGTTTTTTTATTAGGATTAACAGCGGCAACTTTTGCCACGACAGATTCTGCCTTAACTGCTCTAACAACCTCCTTCTGTATCGATTTTATGGGTATGGATAAAAAGGAAAATCAAAACAAACCCAACATCATTCGAACCAGACATATCGTACATCTTAGTTTTTCTTTTTTGATGTTTTTAGTTATTTTAATTTTCAACTCCATCAATAACGGTTCTGTTGTGGGGATAATTTTTAAGATTGCTTCCTATACTTATGGGCCTCTCTTAGGCTTGTACACCTTCGGATTATTTATGAAATCCAAAACAGTAAAAGACAAATGGGTGCCTTATATTTGCTTAGTATCTCCCGTTCTCACTATGCTAATTAGCGAAAATTCGACCACCTTATTTTTTGGATATGTATTTGATACCGAACTGATTATTATTAACGCCCTGATTACCTTTATTGGACTTTACTTCATTAGTAAACCTGCGGTAGAAGAAACAAGGTTTTAAAAGTAAATAGAATTAATACTGATTTGTCGTCAGCAACATCAAGCTACAAGCCACTTCGACTTCTATGCTATTCAATTGCAACAATTGGTAGAACTCTGGATTTTCCGTTCCCGGATTAAAAATCACTCGTTTGGGTTTCGACTCTACAATATAATTATAATAATCCCGCTGACGTAGTGGATTTAAATACAAGGTAATGGTATCAATGTTTTTTAAAGGAATGGCTTTGGTTTGGATTTTTATTCCTGCTACTTCGCCTGAATTTTGACCAATAGCCAAAAAAGAATGTCCCTTTTCGACCAACAATTCAATGACTTTGTAAGCATATCGATCTGGTTTAGTGCTCGCACCAAGAACCAATGTTTTCTTATTTTTCATTTGGCAAAAGTACAAAAAAGGAATGGGTTGTTATTCCCCTAGCGGCAAGAAAATCTCCGCCATCATGCATCGGGCGCTTCCTCCGCCACAAGCTTCGATAGTCTCTAAATTCGAACTCAAAATAGTAACATGCTCTTCGAGTTGAGCGATTTGTTTCTTGGTCAAACTTTGATGTGCCGCAGTACTCATCACTAAATAGCTTCTATCATCTGCCCCAAGAACTTCTAACATATTCCCTGCAAAGGCAGTAAGCTGTGCTTCGGTTATCAAAATGATTTCCTTATCATCTCCTCTCAAGCTGTCTAATACCATTTTTCGTTCTTTCTTGTCGTCAATACAATCAGCACAAATAACGGCAAAAGTATCGCCAATACACATCATCACGTTTGTGTGATAAATCAATTTTCGCTCCCCATTTATCGTTTGAAATGCTTCAAAAAGAATAGGAGAAAACTCAAAATCTTCACAGAATTCGATAAATAATTCTTCGTCTGCCCGAGGAGACAAAGCACAATATGCCTTGCCATTTTCCCTATCTAAAACCAAACTTCCTGTACCTTCGAGATAAAAACCATCTTCCTCGGCTGAAGTATAATCCATAATTTCGTTGATGACAAAACCATTATCTTCAAGAATATCCAAAATATCTTCTCGACGTTCTTCTCGACGGTTTTTGGCAAACATTGGATACAAAACGACATCTCCATTCTCGTGAAATGAAATCCAATTATTAGGAAAAATACTGTCTGGCGTATCAGGACTTAAGGTATCATCGACCTCGATTACATTGACTCCAACAAATCTCAACTTTTTTACCAAAGCATCAAACTCTTCCTGAGCCTTAGCATTTACAGTTGTTGGCAATACATTTTCCTGTGCTTTTTGGTAATAATTATTTACCGTAGTTTGCTCATTCACTCTAAATGAAACTGGGCGTATCATTAGAACAGCATTTGTTGTTTGGTTCATTTTTTTTAATTCTAAATTTCGAATTTTATCAAAGCTAAAAAAGCTTCACGAAATTGGAGGGTACTGAAAAACATCACTTATTTTGATCAACGTTCTTTTTTAGATATTAAAAAACCGCTTATAACAGGATTTTAAGCATCCGTTATAAGCGGTTTTATTTTTGTAACTGTTTTTTATTGTTGATTGTATGTGTCTGTTTTTGACTTATACAGGTTCATTTGGTAAAATGCACGTGTAGATTACATTTTCTACATTAATTTGAGTATTCTTTTTAAGTTGACTGTAAAAATTGCTATTGCACCTTGCATTTGCATATTGGTAATACCGTATGATATTGCTCTATCATAACCGTGTATATTTTTTAACTCGCTATTTTTAGCTTCTATCTTGTATCGATGTTTTGCTTTTTCTTTGTAATATTCTGTTTCTTGAAAAGCCATTTGGTCTTGATGCAATTCTGATTTTATGGATACCGAATACGTTTTTGTCTTGGCTCCATCTTTATAACAACCTTCCTTTAAAGGGCAATGCTTGCATTTTTCGACATCAAAATAGTAAGTATCTACTTGATTTACCCCGACATCTTTAGTGCCTTGGCGCGCTTTTCGTATTGCTAAATGCCCTGCTGGGCAAACAAACCTATCGGCATCTTTATTGTAATCAAATTTATCTTCATCTTTCCTAAAGCCTTGGGTTATAGATGGATTTAGACGCGCTACTATTTTTATGTTTTGTTCAGTTGTAATTTTAAGATTCTCTTTTCCAGAATAAGCTCCGTCGCCAATAATGGTATCTACATCAACTCCGTTTTCTTGACTGATTTCTAAAAGTTTAGGTAATTCTGGTCCATCGCCTTTTTCTCCAGATGTAACTACAGCCGCGGTAATGATGCGCTCTTCGGTCATAGCCAAATGAGTTTTGTAGCCAAAAAAGGAACTCTCGGCAGATTTATGACCTATTTTTGCATCGGTATCTTTGGATAGGGTTAAATTTTCTTGAGTGTCTTCTACGGTTTCTTTTAGCAGATTTAATTTTTCCTTCACAGCGGGTATTGAACTTATAGACGGCTCATTTTCTATGCGTTTTTCTAACTCTTTGCAATAAGCCAGCTCCTTTTCTAAATCATTGTCGGTATTTTTTTTGGGCATACGTTCTTTGAATTGGTCGTCAAAGGTGTATACTGTTTTTCGAAGTAACTTGGAGCGTTCTCTCAATACATCGATGGCTAAAAACGGATTAGATCTTGATAAAGTATGTGTGGCATCAACAATAATAGACTTAGAACGGATGATGCCTTTTTCAATAGCTATGGTTACCGTTTTGTTTATCAACAGATTTAACAAGTCGGTGTCTTTCAAACGTAGTTTTCTGAATTTGGTCAACGAACTCGGATTAATAACATCGTCTTCTGGATTCATATCCAAAAAATATTTAAAGGACATATCGTAACGCGAACGTTCCACTACATCAACATCGGAAACGGTGTAAATTGTTTTAAGAAGCAAATACTTGAACATACGAACGGGACTTTCTGCCATACGTCCATTATTGGTGCAGTATTTATTTAACAACTCATCGTAGATAAATGAAAAGTCTATCAAATCGTTAATTTTTCTCAAAAGATTATTCCTTGGAATAATTAATACCATTGACTAATACAGTTTAGTCCAAAAAGGAGATGAAACGATATATTCAAATTCACAGGTTTTCTTGACAATTTCATTAGTTAGTTTTTTCACCTCATTCTCTATGAAAGAACTTACCTCTTCTAGTGATTTGTGCAGTTTTCCAGTAAAAGCCCTTTTCATTCGCCACCATATTTTTTCTGAGGGATTGAGTTCTGGTGAATATGGTGGGATAAAAAGTAACGCTATGTTATTTGGAATGGTAAGGGTCTTTGATTTGTGAAATGCACCATTATCTAAGATTATTATTTTAAATTCATCAGGTCTCTCTTTTGAAAATTCATTTAGGAATAGTTGAAAATTATTTGAATTGCAATGGGGTAATTCCAATTCAAAATGATCTCCTGTAAATGGTGAATAAGCACCAAATAACCATGTGGCTTTGAATACTTGTTGAAAGACACATATCGGCTTAATTCCTTTTGCCGTTAAGGCTTTTCCGTTTCTAGTAAACATCCCGAACCGACTTTCATCTTGACAATACAAGTTTATTGTTTTAAATCCCCATCCTTTTTCGTTGTAGATGTTTTCACATTCTTTACTGAAATTTTTTTAAAATCCTCAACCTTAATTTGGTCTTTCTTAACATGAATTTTTCTTGCGGTCTTTATTTTTGCCTTGAATTTTCTATAAACGTACCCTTTGAAAGTGCTGTAATTAGTTTGTTTCCCAAACTTTTCATCAAACCAAGCTAACAGTTCGACGTATCCAACAAACCCGTTTTCAGGATTAAACATCTGTTCTCTTAAAGCTTGCTCTTCTTCCAAAGTTATAACACTGGGCTTGTATCCTTTTTTAGAATGTCTTGTCAGTAGTTCAATCCCTCCATTAATATAGAGGTCGCGCCACGACTGAATACTATTATGATTAACCCCTATGGCTTGAGCAACCTCTCTTTTAGAAATTCCATTCAGTTCATTTTCTTTAAAAACAAGTAAAGCATGTACTCTCTTTGCAATCATGGGGTTGCTCTTTTTTTGAATTTTTTTGAGCTCCGACAAGCTCTCCTTTATTGTAAATATTTTTGGTGACGACATATATTTTCTTTCTTAAGCCAAATATACGATTTTTATATTTTAGTCCAATGTGAATAAAAAAATGTTTCGAGTGTTTTTGGACTATTTTATAAAAATCAATGGTATAAATCATATAACGAGGAATGCTCGCTGAACTGTATTGTTTGTTGCTGTACTAACATGTAAAAAACCTTATAATTACAGCTAAATATACCAAAAAAGGAGTAGAAATCCTAAGCTTTCTACTCCTTTTATTTATCAATTTATTCGAAAAAAGACTTTTTCAGTACCCTCCGAAATTGTGAAGCTTTTTTAGCTATTTATCGCTTTTCCAATGGCGCAAAATCTCGCGAAGGATAGCCTGTATATACTTGTCTAGGGCGTCCAATTGGCTCTTTATTCTCACGCATTTCTTTCCATTGTGCAATCCATCCTGGCAGCCTTCCTATGGCAAACAAAACAGTAAACATATCCGTTGGAATTCCTAATGCTCTGTAAATAATTCCAGAATAAAAATCCACATTAGGATACAATTTTCTAGAAACAAAATACTCATCAGCAAGTGCCGCAGTTTCTAATTTTTTGGCTATATCCAAAATAGGATCTTCGACTCCTAATGTTTTTAAAACATCATCTGCCGCTTTTTTGATAATTTTGGCTCTTGGATCAAAGTTTTTATACACTCTATGCCCAAAACCCATTAATCTAAAAGAATCATTTTGTCTTTGGCTTTTGCCATATATTTTTCGGCATCTCCTCCATTTGCATGAATTTCTTCTAGCATTTCAAGAACTGCTTGATTTGCCCCACCATGCAAAGGTCCCCAAAGTGCTGAAACCCCAGCAGAAATAGAAGCAAATAATCCGGCATGAGACGAACCTACCATTCTTACAGTCGATGTAGAGCAATTTTGCTCGTGATCTGCATGAAGAATAAATAATTTATCTAAGGCGTCAATAATTACTGGATTTAATTTATACGGCGATGTAGGCAATTCAAACATTAAACGCATAAAATTTTCTACAAATCCTTTCGTATTATCGTAATAATTTAAAGGGAAACCCATACTTTTTCTGTATGTCCAAGTGGCGATAACAAGGAATTTTGCCATAATTTTACAAACGGCTTCATACAAATCATGCTTGTTATCTGGATTTACTGCTTTTGGATTAAAAGCGGTCAATGCACTTGTCAAAGCGGACAAAACTCCCATTGGATGCGCCGTTTTAGGAAACCCATCGATGATGTTTTTCATCTCCTCATTGACCAAAGAGTGTTTTCTAATATCTGCCTCAAACTGGTTCAATTGCGTTTCAGTAGGCAATTCACCAAAAATTAAAAGATAGGATACTTCAAGAAAATTAGATTTCTCTGCTAATGCTTCAATTGAATAGCCTCTGTAACGCAGAATTCCCTCTTCACCATCCAAGAAAGTGATTTTACTTGTGCAAGATCCTGAATTTTTATACCCTGGATCTAATGTAATTGCACCTGATAAATCTCTTAATTTGCTAATATCGATGGATTTCTCATCTTCAGTTCCAATAAATATTGGGAACTCATATTTTTTACCATCAATTTCTAATGTTGCTATTTTTGACATACTATTTTATAGATACCGTTAAATTAATTATTTTCCAAAAATAAGAAAAATATAACAATTAAAAAGTGGTATTTACCACTAATTTACCAAAAAAAACCATCCGTTTTTACGGATGGTTTACCATGAATCAAACTAAATTTTATTTGACTTTAAAAGCTTTTATGCCTGGAAAATAAGCCGTATTGGCTAATTCTTCTTCGATTCTAAGCAATTGATTGTATTTTGCCATACGATCTGAACGCGAAGCAGATCCTGTTTTTATCTGACCACAATTTAATGCTACCGCTAAATCAGCAATAGTATTGTCTTCGGTTTCGCCAGAACGGTGCGACATTACTGAAGTATACCCCGCATTTTTAGCCATATTTACTGCGGCGATGGTCTCTGTCAATGTGCCAATTTGATTTACTTTTACCAAAATCGAGTTAGCAATTCCTTTTTCAATTCCAGTTGACAAACGCTCTACATTGGTTACAAACAAATCGTCACCAACTAATTGAACTTTACTTCCAATTTTATCCGTCAAATATTTCCAACCATCCCAATCATTTTCGTCCATTCCGTCTTCGATAGAAATAATTGGATAATTAGCCGCTAATTCAGCTAAATAATCCGCTTGTTCTTCTGAAGTTCTGATTTTTCCTGTTTCGCCTTCGAATTTAGTATAATCATATTTTCCATCTACATAAAACTCAGAAGAAGCACAATCTAGAGCAACCATTATTTCGTCTCCAAATTTATAACCAGCAGCTTCTACCGCTTTTTTGATAGTATCCAAAGCATCCTCGGTTCCTCCTGCCAAGTTTGGAGCAAAACCTCCTTCATCGCCCACAGCAGTACTCAAACCTCTGTCGTGCAATACTTTTTTAAGATGATGGAAAATTTCTGTTCCCATTTGTAATGCCTGTGTAAAAGAGGTAGCTTTTACCGGAATAATCATAAACTCCTGAAACGCAATAGGCGCATCAGAATGCGACCCTCCGTTAATGATATTCATCATTGGTACTGGCAATGTATTTGCCGAAACCCCACCAATATACCTGTATAATGGCAAACCCAGTTCATTTGCCGCAGCTTTTGCCGCCGCAAGAGAAACTCCAAGAATGGCGTTTGCTCCTAAATTAGATTTGTTTGGTGTTCCATCTAACTCCAACATGGTTTGGTCAATCAAATTTTGTTCAAAAACTGATATTCCTAATAATTCTTCAGCAATTTTAGTATTTACATTTTCAACCGCTTTAAAACTCCTTTTCCAAGAAAAGCTTTTCCACCGTCACGTAACTCCATTGCCTCAAATTTTCCAGTTGAAGCTCCTGACGGAACTGCCGCTCTACCTAAAACACCATTTTCTGTAACTACATCTACTTCGACAGTAGGATTTCCTCTTGAATCAAAAATTTGTCTTGCGTGAATTTTGATAATAATACTCATTTTTATGATTTTAAATATTGAAATATAATTTATTAGAATACAAATATATTATTTCTAAAATAAATGATTTATGAAACATCCTGAATGTTATTAACGAAAACGTTATAAGTTTTAAAAATAAATATCCTTGAAGCATAGCTAAGTAAGTCAAAAGTTTTAATGTCATAAAGTCGAACGAATGAATAGAGACAAAAGCTATTTATAATCAAAGACTTACATCATTTTATCAGATTTCAAAATGCAATATTATACCATAGTTGGCAGATATAGCCCCGCGCCGAAAATAAACAACGGAAAATTTGCAAATAAAGTAACTTTTAAGTTGCCTTTGAAAAATGAAAGTCCGTGAAGTTATAGCGTATGAAAATCACTTTGAAAGTTTTCTCTTGGAACAACCAAAAAAAATTCAAGATAAAATATTCAAAATAATTGAAGCTATTGAGACTTTAGAAAGAGTTCCTTCAAACTATTTAAAATCAATGGAAGGAAAAACGGCTTATATGAAGCACAAATCCAACTTGGCTCTAATATTTGGAGAGTGTTTTGTTTCTTTGATAATGGAAAACTTGTAATTCTATTAAATGGCTTTCAAAAGAAAACGCAGAAAACTTCAAAAAATGAAATTGAAAAAGCTTTGCGTTTAATGACAAAATATTACAACGAAAAATCTAAATAATTATGGAAACTAAAAGTTGGGCAGCAATTAAAAATGAAGTTTACGGCGAAAAAGGAACTGTAAGACGTGATGAACTTGAAAGAGAATCTCAAGGTTTTAAAATTGGTTTGCTTTTGAAAAAAGCTCGTGAAGAAAAGCATTTGACACAAACTGAATTGGGAGATTTAGTTGCAAAAAAAGAGAATATATTTCTAGAATTGAAAATAAAGGAAGTAATTTAACTCTTAAAACTTTATATGACATAGTTGAAAAAGGACTTGGAGGAAAAGTAAAAATCCAAATAGAAATATAAAGCTACATCTGCCAACACACGCTATCACTTATGATATAATGTCCTATCTCAAATTTTAATATCGTAGAATCTGTACTGATTTTATTTCCTACTGAATAATTCTATGTTTTTTTTTATTGGCATTTATAAATAGTACTTTTGCAAACTATTTAAACAAATATGAGCTTTTTAGAAGAAATACAGAGACGACGAACTTTTGGGATTATCTCACATCCCGATGCCGGAAAAACAACATTAACCGAAAAACTACTCCTTTTTGGCGGTGCTATTCAGGAAGCGGGTGCGGTAAAAAACAACAAGATAAAAAAGGGAGCAACGAGCGACTTTATGGAGATTGAACGCCAAAGAGGAATTTCGGTCTCAACTTCGGTTTTGGCTTTTAATTATAAAGAAAAAAAGATAAACATTCTCGACACTCCTGGACACAAGGACTTTGCCGAGGACACTTTTAGAACCTTAACCGCTGTTGATAGTGTTATTGTTGTAATTGACGTAGCCAAAGGGGTTGAGGAACAAACGGAAAAATTAGTAGCCGTTTGCAGAATGCGAAAAATTCCCATTATTGTTTTCATCAATAAATTAGACCGAGAAGGAAAAGATGCTTTTGACTTAATGGACGAAGTGGAACAAAAACTAGGTTTAACCGTTACTCCTTTAAGTTTTCCTATAGGAATGGGCTATGACTTTCAGGGGATTTATAATTTATGGGAGGAAAATATCAATTTATTTAGTGGTGACAGTCGCAAAAATATTGAAGAAACCATTGCTTTTTCGGACGTTAAAAATCCAGAATTAGAAAAAATAATCGGGCAAAAACCTGCCGATAAATTACGTGAGGAATTAGAATTAATTGACGAAGTATATCCTAAATTCGACCGTCAAGATTATTTAGACGGAAAATTACAACCTGTATTCTTTGGATCGGCATTGAATAACTTTGGTGTTCGCGAGCTCTTAGATTGCTTTGTAGAAATTGCACCTTCGCCAAGACCTAAAGAATCAGAAACAAGATTGGTCGACCCAATAGAAGAAAAAATGAGCGGATTTGTCTTTAAAATCCACGCCAATATGGATCCAAAACACCGTGATCGTTTGGCTTTTATAAAAATTGTTTCAGGCACTTTCGAAAGAAACAAACCCTATTATCATGTGCGCCAAAAAAAGAATCTAAAATTTTCAAGCCCAAATGCTTTTTTTGCCGAAAAAAAGGAAATCGTTGACATTTCGTATCCCGGTGATATTGTAGGGTTACACGATACGGGAAATTTTAAAATTGGAGATACCTTAACCGAAGGAGAAATTATGAGTTTTAAAGGAATTCCAAGCTTTTCTCCAGAACATTTTAGATACATCAACAATGCCGATCCAATGAAAGCCAAACAGCTCGACAAAGGAATTGATCAGTTAATGGATGAAGGTGTTGCACAATTATTCACATTAGAAATGAATAATAGAAAAGTCATCGGAACGGTTGGAGCCCTTCAATATGAGGTAATTCAATACCGACTAGAACACGAATATGGTGCCAAATGTACCTACGAAAATTTCCCTGTTCACAAAGCTTGTTGGGTAAAACCAAATGATTCAAAAAGCGAGGAATTCAGGGAGTTTCGAAGAATAAAACAAAAATTTCTAGCAAACGACAAATATGGACAATTGGTTTTTCTTGCCGATTCGGATTTTACGATACAAATGACTCAGAATAAATTTCCAAATGTAAAACTGTTTTTCACTTCGGAATTTGAATAATCTCAACCATTTACAAACCAAAAAAAGCTCCACAACGGGAGCTTTTTTTATATAAAGTAAGGGAATTAATTTTAGTAAACCTTAAGCCATAGCAGTTTCAAAATTAACTGCTTTTTTCAAAAAGGCTTTAATCAACAAACGATTAGGAGCCAATCCAGAAGATATAAATTGTCTTCTTGTGTTTTCGCCAGCTGGAGAAATTTTTACATTTGGATCTTGTTTAGAACCCATAAACCAAAGTACAAAATTGACATTAGAAGAAGTTGCTGTGGTTTCTTCTTTACCTATATTATTTTCAGCGGTTTTATTTTCAGCAGTTTTACTTATGATTGTGCTATTTAAATCAGTATCGTTTTTTATTGCTGTTTGACCAAAAACAGTAATGTTTGATGCTAAAACAAGGAACAAAATCATAAAAACGATGTTGCTTCTTTTCTTATCGACTATTTTGGAAAAATTATTCATATTCGTCTTTTTTGTTATTAGATATGAGGTTAATCTCTTATCTGAGGTCAAAACTAGACGAATCCTTTTCTACTTAAAAACATTTCCGATGAAGCACCCCAATACTCGTTAAAAAACAAAAAAGACAACATTTAAACCTTAATAAATGACGTATTCTTAAAAGAAATATTCTACCGCAAAAAAGAAAAGACCCCATTTCTGGAGTCTTTAACTATTAAATTATGCTTGTCCTGGAGGACCAAAATTAAGTGGTATTGGCGGTTGTTCTACATCCTTTATTTCGCCGTGAGCGACTTCAAAACGGTGTATGTTTTCTCCGATGGCTTTTAACAAACGCTTAGCATGTTGTGGCGTCAAGACAATTCTTGACCTCACTTTGGCCTTAGGAACTCCAGGCATGACACTTACAAAATCCAATACAAATTCAGAAGAAGAATGATTGATTATAGCTAAATTAGAATAAATTCCTTCAGCTGTTTTTTCATCCAACTCAATGTTGATTTGTTCTTGTTGTCTGTCCATATTTAAAGATTTAATGATTTTAAAATTCAAAGGTTATTAGAAAATAACCTTTGAATCTTTAAATCCTTGAATTATTCAATTAATAAATATATTCTTCTTTGCTTGCCATCATTTCATTGTAATCTTCATTCGAGCCTACAATAGTATGATCATATTCTCTCATACCAGTTCCAGCAGGAATTCTGTGACCTACAATTACATTTTCTTTCAATCCTTCTAAGTAATCGATTTTACCTGCAACTGCAGCTTCGTTCAATACTTTAGTAGTCTCTTGGAAAGAGGCGGCCGAGATAAATGATTTTGTTTGAAGCGATGCTCTTGTGATCCCTTGTAAAACCGGAGTTGCCGTTGCTGTAATAACATCACGCGCTACAACTAGATTTTTATCCGTACGTTTCAATAGTGAATTTTCATCACGCAATTCACGAGGAGAAATAATCTGTCCTGGTTTCAAGTTACTTGAATCTCCAGCGTCTTCAACTACTTTCATTCCGTATAATTTATCATTTTCAACGATAAAATCTTTGGTATGAATCAATTGTTCTTCTAGGAATAAAGTATCTCCTGGATCTTGAACTCTTACTTTACGCATCATTTGACGTATTACTACTTCAAAGTGTTTGTCGTTTATTTTTACCCCTTGTAAGCGGTATACTTCTTGAATTTCGTTTACCAAATACTGTTGAACAGCCGCTGGCCCTTGAATCCTTAAAATATCTTCCGGAGTGATGGCACCATCAGATAATGGCACACCCGCTCTTACAAAGTCATTTTCTTGTACTAATATTTGGCTCGATAATTTTACCAAGTATTTCTTAACCTCTCCAAATTTCGATTCGATAACAATCTCACGGTTTCCTCTTTTAATTTTTCCAAAAGAAACTACCCCATCAATTTCAGAAACTACAGCTGGATTTGAAGGATTACGAGCTTCAAGCAACTCGGTAATTCTTGGTAAACCTCCTGTAATATCTCCTGATTTAGAAGAACGACGTGGAATTTTAACCAATACTTTACCCGCTTTAATTTTCTCTCCATTCTCTACCATCAAGTGAGCACCCACTGGTAAGTTATACGAACGAATCAATTCGCCATCTTTACCGTAAACCAATAAAGTAGGGATTAATTTTTTAGATCTAGATTCAGAAATTACTTTTTCTTGGAAACCAGTTTGCTCATCAATTTCAACCATGAACGATTGTCCTTGCTCTAAATCTTCGTAAGCAATTTTACCTGTAAATTCCGAAACGATAACTCCATTATACGGATCCCATTTACAAATTGTTGTTCCTTTAGTTACTGATTCACCGTCTTTAACAAAAATGCTGGATCCGTAAGGAATATTGTTTGTACTTAATAAAATACCCGTTTTTTCATCAACTAATTTCAGCTCTGTAGAACGAGAAACTACAATATCTACTGCATTTCCTTCGTTGTCTTCGCCTTTAACTGTTTTCAAATCTTCGATTTCTAATTTACCTCCAAATCTTGTAACAATGCTAGATTCTTCAGAAATACCACCCGCAACCCCACCTACGTGGAAAGTACGCAATGTCAACTGTGTTCCAGGTTCTCCAATAGATTGAGCGGCAATTACACCAACTGCTTCTCCTTTTTGAGTCATTTTTCCTGTTGCTAAGTTTCTACCGTAACATTTAGCACAAATTCCTTTTGTAGCCTCACATGTCAACGGAGAACGAACCTCTAATTTTTCAATTGGAGAAGCCTCAATTAATTTCACATAAAACTCCGTAATTTGTTCCCCTGCGCCGATGATAAGCTCGCTAGTCAAAGGATTGATAACATCTTGCAATGCTACGCGTCCTAAGATTCTTTCGCCTAAACTTTCTACGATTTCCTCGTTCTTTTTCAATGCCGAAACTTCAACCCCTCTTAAAGTACCACAATCAACTGTGTTTACAATTACATCCTGAGAAACGTCATGTAACCTTCTTGTTAAGTAACCCGCATCGGCTGTTTTCAAAGCCGTATCCGCAAGACCTTTACGAGCACCGTGAGTAGAAATAAAGTACTCCAAATCGAAAGACCTTCTTTAAAGTTAGAAAGAATCGGGTTTTCGATAATTTCACCACCACCAGCAGTCGATTTTTTAGGCTTAGCCATCAAACCACGCATACCGGTCAACTGACGAATTTGTTCTTTGGAACCCCTCGCTCCAGAATCAAGCATCATATACACCGAGTTGAATCCTTGTTGATCCTCTCTAATGTTTTTCATTGCAGTCTCTGTAAGCTGAGCATTTGTTGAAGTCCATACATCAATAACTTGGTTGTAACGCTCGTTATTGGTAATAAGACCCATATTATAATTCGCAGAAATACCTTCAACTTGCTCTCTGGCATCTGCAATTAATTTTGGTTTTTCATCTGGGATTCTAATATCTCCCAATGAGAATGACAATCCTCCTTTAAAGGCAAATTTGTATCCCATATCTTTCATGCTATCCAAGAAGGCAGCCGTTGTAGGCACATTAGTCACGCTCAAAACGTGTCCGATAATGTCTCGCAAGTTTTTCTTAGTTAATACATCATTGATATAACCCGCAGCTTCTGGAACTACTTCGTTAAACAATACACGACCAGCAGTAGTTTGAATGATTTTGAAAACTAATTCTCCATTTTCATTAAAATCTTTTGCACGAATTTTTACTCTAGCATTCAATTCTAATTTACCTTCATTCAAAGCAATATTCACTTCTTCGGCAGAATAAAAAGTTAAGCCTTCGCCTAAAATTTTATGTTCTGGAGTAGACAAACGCTCTTTGGTCATATAATAAAGACCCAAAACCATGTCTTGAGAAGGTACCGTAATTGGCGCACCATTGGCAGGATTCAAGATATTATGAGAAGCCAACATTAACAATTGCGCTTCCAAAATAGCTTCTGGCCCTAACGGCAAGTGAACTGCCATTTGATCCCCATCAAAATCCGCATTAAATGCAGTACACACTAAAGGGTGCAATTGGATTGCTTTTCCTTCAATTAATTTTGGTTGGAATGCTTGAATTCCTAATCTGTGCAAAGTAGGCGCACGATTTAGTAATATTGGATGGCCTTTGATTACATTTTCAAGGATGTCCCAAACTACAGGCTCTTTTTTGTCTATTATTTTTTTAGCTGATTTTACCGTTTTTACGATTCCTCTTTCTATCAATTTACGGATAACGAAAGGTTTGTATAATTCGGCAGCCATATCTTTTGGGATACCACATTCGAATAATTTCAATTCAGGTCCAACAACAATTACCGAACGAGCAGAATAATCGACACGTTTACCCAATAAGTTTTGACGGAAACGACCTTGTTTTCCTTTAAGGGAATCCGAAAGTGATTTCAACGGTCTGTTTGATTCTGTTTTTACAGCAGATGCTTTTCTTGTATTATCAAAAAGTGAATCTACCGATTCTTGCAACATACGTTTTTCGTTTCTCAAGATTACTTCTGGAGCTTTAATCTCCATTAATCTTTTTAGACGGTTGTTACGGATGATTACACGACGGTATAAATCATTTAAATCGGAAGTAGCAAAACGACCTCCATCAAGAGGCACAAGCGGACGCAATTCTGGTGGAATAACAGGAACCACTTTCATAATCATCCATTCTGGACGGTTTTCGCGGTTTAAGTTAGACTCACGGAATGATTCTACTACGATTAGTCTTTTTAAAGCTTCTGTTTTACGTTGTTTAGACGTTTCGTTGTTCGCAGAGTGACGCAAATCATAAGACAAGGCATCTAAATCGATACGAGCCAATAAATCCATAATACATTCTGCTCCCATTTTGGCAACAAATTTATTTGGATCAAAATCATCTAAGTATTGATTGTCAGCAGGAAGCGTGTCTAAAATATTCAAATATTCTTCTTCTGTCAAAAAGTCCAATCGCTGTACTGGTTCTCCTTCTGGAGTTTTAGCAATACCAGCTTGGATAACTACATATCTTTCATAATAGATAATCATATCTAATTTCTTAGACGGTAGCCCTAATATGTAACCAATTTTATTTGGAAGAGAACGAAAATACCAGATATGAGCAATTGGCACAACAAGATTGATGTGTCCTACTCTGTCTCTACGTACTTTTTTCTCCGTAACTTCGACACCGCAACGGTCGCAGATAATACCCTTATAACGGATTCTTTTATATTTACCACAAGCACATTCGAAATCCTTTACTGGTCCAAAAATACGTTCGCAGAAAAGACCATCGCGTTCTGGTTTGTGTGTTCTATAATTAATAGTTTCTGGCTTCAACACTTCGCCTCTTGATTCTTTCAAGATAGATTCAGGAGAAGCTAGTCCTATCGAAATTTTGTTGAATCTTTTTACAGGATTCTTATCTTTACTGTTGTTATTTCTATTATTCATCATAGTCATAAAATTTTAAGTTGTTGGTTGTTAGTTGTTGGTTGATAGTTTTGGAATATATTCCGACAACCATCAACCACCAACCATCAACTATTTTATTCTTCTAAACGGATGTCAAGTCCAAGGCCTTTCAATTCATGCATCAATACATTGAATGATTCTGGCAATCCTGGCTCTGGCATAGACTCGCCCTTAACGATGGCTTCGTAAGTTTTAGCTCTACCAATAACGTCATCCGATTTCACGGTCAATATTTCACGAAGCGTACTTGATGCTCCATAAGCTTCAAGTGCCCAAACCTCCATCTCTCCAAAACGCTGACCTCCAAACTGAGCTTTACCACCCAATGGTTGTTGTGTAATTAATGAGTATGGTCCTATGGAACGTGCGTGCATTTTATCGTCAACCATGTGACCCAATTTCAACATATAGATTACCCCAACTGTTGCTGCTTGGTGGAAACGTTCTCCAGTTCCTCCATCATAAAGATGGGTATGTCCAAAACGTGGAATTCCAGCTTCATCAGTCAATTCATTGATTTGATCTAGAGAGGCACCATCAAAAATTGGAGTAGCAAATTTTCTACCCAAGTTCATTCCAGCCCATCCTAAAACGGTTTCATAAATTTGACCAATGTTCATACGTGAAGGTACTCCAAGTGGATTCAACACAATATCAACTGGTGTTCCGTCTTCAAGGAAAGGCATATCTTCATGACGAACGATACGAGCAACAATACCTTTGTTACCGTGACGTCCCGCCATTTTATCCCCAACTTTCAGTTTACGTTTTTTGGCAACATATACTTTAGCTAATTTCAAAATTCCTGCTGGTAATTCGTCTCCAACAGTAATTGTGAATTTCTCTCTTCTTAACGCACCTTGCAAATCATTCAACTTAATTTTATAGTTATGAATTAAATCATTTACCATAGTATTCGTTGTATCGTCGGCAACCCATTGTCCTTTGCTTAAGTGAGCAAATCTTCAACAGCATACAGCATTTTCTGGGTGTATTTTTTACCTTTTGGTAAAACTTCTTCGCCCAAATCATTCATGACACCTTGAGAAGTTTTTCCGTTAACGATTAAGAAAAGTTTTTCGACTAATTTGTCTTTTAATTCAACAAATTTCGTTTCGAATTCCATTTCCAATGCGCCTAAAGCATCTTTATCTTGCGTACGTTTACGTTTATCTTTTACCGCTCTTGCGAACAATTTTTTATCTAAAACTACACCATGCAAAGAGGGAGATGCTTTTAATGAAGCATCTTTCACATCTCCTGCTTTGTCCCCGAAGATGGCTCTTAACAATTTTTCTTCTGGAGTAGGATCTGATTCTCCTTTTGGAGTAATTTTACCAATAAGAATGTCGCCAGGTTTAACCTCGGCTCCAATTCTAATCATACCATTTTCATCTAAATCTTTAGTAGCTTCTTCAGAAACGTTCGGAATATCGTTCGTTAATTCTTCGTTACCTAATTTAGTATCTCTCACTTCTAATGAATAATCATCGACGTGAATAGAGGTAAAAATATCGTCGCGAACTACTTTTTCAGAAATTACAATCGCATCCTCGAAGTTGTACCCTTTCCATGGCATAAAAGCTACTTTAAGGTTTCTACCTAAAGCTAATTCTCCATTTTGAGTAGCATATCCTTCTGACAATACTTGTCCAAGAGTCACTCTATCGCCTTTTCTTACAATAGGTTTTAGATTGATACTTGTTCCTTGATTGGTTTTTCTAAATTTAATTAGATTGTATGTTTTTTCATCTTCTTCAAAACTTACCATTCTTTCTTCTTCAGAACGATCGTACTTGATGGTAATGATATTGGCATCTACATATTCTACCGTTCCGTTTCCTTCGGCATTGATTAACACCCTAGAATCAGAAGCTACTTGACGCTCTAATCCTGTTCCAACAATTGGTGCTTCAGGACGTATTAATGGTACAGCTTGACGCATCATATTCGATCCCATCAAGGCTCTATTCGCATCATCATGTTCCAAGAAAGGAATTAATGAAGCCGAAATCGAGGCAATTTGATTTGGAGCAACATCCGCATAATCTACTTTTGATGGATCAACAACAGGAAAATCGCCTTCTTCACGCGCAATAACATTATCGGCAAGAATTTTTCCTGTAGCATCCATTTCGATGTTTGCTTGAGAAATCATCATCCCTTCTTCTTCCTCGGCGCTCAAATAAACTGGAGCAGAAACTAAATCCACTACTCCTTTTGTTACTTTACGATACGGCGTTTCGATGAAACCCATTCCGTTTACTTTAGCATAAACACCAAGAGAAGAAATCAAACCAATGTTTGGTCCCTCAGGTGTTTCAATTGGACATAAACGTCCGTAATGCGTATAGTGAACGTCACGAACCTCAAACCCTGCTCTTTCACGAGAAAGTCCACCTGGTCCAAGGGCTGATAATCTTCTTTTGTGTGTAATCTCGGCTAATGGATTCGTTTGATCCATAAACTGAGACAACTGGTTGGTTCCAAAGAACGAGTTGATTACTGATGATAATGTTTTGGCATTAATCAAATCAATTGGTGTAAACACCTCGTTATCACGAACGTTCATACGCTCACGAATGGTTCTCGCCATACGAGCCAAACCTACACCAAACTGTTGAGACAATTGCTCTCCAACGGTTTCTAACACGACGGTTTGACAAGTGATCGATATCATCAATATCTGCTTTCGCATTGATTAATTCAATCAAATATTTTACTATGGTAATGATGTCTTCTTTGGTAAGCACTTGCTTTTCCATCGGCGTATCAAGACCCAGTTTTTTGTTTATTCTGTAACGACCTACCTCGCCTAAATTGTAACGTTGGTCAGAGAAGAATAATTTATCTATAATACCACGAGCCGTTTTCTTCATCAGGCGGTTCTGCGTTACGCAATTGTCTGTAAATGTGCTCAACGGCTTCTTTTTCAGAATTGGTTGGGTCTTTTGTAGCGTGTTGTGGATGATAGAATAATCAACTGCATTATTATCTTCCTTGTGCAACAAAATAGATTTCACGTTAGAATCGATGATTTCTTCCACATTATCTTTATCGATAATGGTATCTCTGTCAAGGATTATTTCGTTACGTTCGATAGAAACCACTTCGCCGGTATCTTCATCAACGAAATCTTCATGCCAAGTGTTTAATACACGAGCGGCTAATTTTCTACCAATATATTTTTTAAGTCCTGTTTTAGATACTTTAATTTCCTCAGCAAGGTCGAAAATCTCTAGGATGTCCTTGTCTCTTTCGAACCCAATGGCACGGAATAAAGTGGTAACCGGTAATTTTTTCTTTCTATCGATATAAGCGTACATTACGCTGTTGATATCAGTTGAAAATTCTATCCAAGAACCTTTAAAAGGAATTACTCTGGCAGAATACAATTTTGTTCCATTGGCGTGGAATGATTGTCCAAAGAAAACCCCTGGAGAACGGTGCAATTGAGAAACAACCACACGCTCTGCGCCATTGATTACAAAAGTTCCGGAAGGAGTCATGTAAGGAATTGTCCCAAGATATACATCCTGAACAATGGTTTCAAAATCTTCGTGCTCTGGATCTGTACAATATAGTTTTAAACCTTGCTTTTAAAGGCACACTATACGTAAGCCCTCTTTCGATACATTCTTGAATAGTATAACGCGGTGGATCTACAAAATAATCAAGAAATTCCAATACAAAGTTATTTCTTGTATCGGTAATTGGAAAGTTTTCCATGAAGGTGTTGTATAAACCTTCGTCGCCTCTTTCGTCAGATTTGGTTTCCAATTGGAAGAAATCTTTAAACGATTTAACCTGAACATCTAGAAAATCTGGATAGTCAGGAATATTTTTTGTTGAGGCAAAATTCAATCTTTCAGTCTGATTTGTTATCATCAATGGACAAAATTTTGATTAAAAAAAAGTAATTTTTTGTGTAAAAACACAGTTTAGCCAATACTTTCTTTTTTAATCAATACCTCTTTAAAAATAATACAAGAGCAAGCTCTATAATTTTATTTTCTTTCATCGTATTGATTTAAAAACACTTATGTATTTTAAACTATTTTATAATAAAACGCAATATAATTTTATTATACGAAAAATGGTTTAGGTCTTTGAAAGTGTATTTCAAGACCTAACCTATTCTGTAAAGCGGGTTGAATTATTTTAATTCAACTACAGCTCCAGCTTCTTCTAAAGATTTTTTAAGCCCTTCTGCTTCTTCTTTAGTTACACCTTCTTTAATATTAGATGGAGCAGCATCTACTAAATCTTTAGCTTCTTTAAGACCCAAACCAGTTAATTCTTTAACCGCTTTTACTACAGCTAATTTAGAAGCTCCTGCCTCTTTTAATACTACTGTAAATTCTGTTTGAACTTCTTCAGCAGCAGCTTCACCACCACCTGAAACTACTACAGCTGCAGCAGCTGGTTCGATACCGTACTCGTCTTTTAATATTGTTGCTAATTCGTTAACTTCTTTTACTGTTAGGTTAACTAATTGTTCTGCGAATTGTTTCAAATCTGCCATTTTTTCTATCGTTTTAAAATGATTTGTAAAATATAATTTATTTATTGTGCGCTATTTTAAGCAACAAGAAAACCAAATTCCTTGTTTTGAGTATTATGCTTCAACTTCTTCGCTGTTTGCGAATTGATTTTGTAAAGCAGAAATAACTCTTTGTGCTGGTGATTGCAATAATCCAATGATTTCGCCGATAAGCTCTTCTTTAGATTTAATAGTTGCCAAAGCATCTAGTTGATCGTCTCCAATGTAAATTTCTGAATTGATGTAAGCTCCTTTTAAAATTGGCTTAGCATTCTTTTTACGGAAATCTTTGATTATTTTCCAGGTGCGTTAGCCACATCTGCAATAAAAATAGCACTATTACCTGTCAAAACAGAAGGTAAATCACCATAATCATTAGCCGAAGCTTCCATTGCTTTGCAAGCAAAGTGTTTTTAACTACCTCTAATTTTATACCTGCTTTAAAGCAAGCTCTTCTCAAGTTTGAAGTTGTTTCTTCTGCGTTTAATCCAGAAATATCAGATACATAAATAATATTTGTACCAGCTAACTGTGCAGTTAAATCTTCAATCGCGATTGATTTTTCTTCTCTAGTCATACTAAAAATTTTTAACTACCAATTATACTGCTTTAGGATCCAATGCAATTGCAGGACTCATTGTGCTAGTTAGGTAAATACTTTTGATGTATGTTCCTTTAGCCGCAGTTGGTTTAAGTTTGATTAATGTTTGAATAATTTCGTGGGCGTTATCTACAATTTTATCAGCATCGAAAGAAATTTTTCCAATTCCTGCATGTATGATACCTGTTTTATCTACTTTAAAGTCGATTTTACCCGCTTTTACTTCTTGAACAGCTTTTGCAACATCCATAGTTACAGTCCCTGTTTTAGGATTTGGCATTAAACCTCTAGGTCCTAAAATACGACCTAATGGCCCTAATTTACCCATAACAGAAGGCATCGTGATAATTACATCCACATCTGTCCAACCGTCTTTAATTTTTTGTAAATACTCATCAAGACCTACATAGTCTGCTCCAGCTTCTTTAGCTTCCGCTTCTTTATCTGGAGTAACTAATGCTAATACTTTTACATCTTTACCAGTTCCGTGAGGTAATGTTACCACACCTCTAACCATTTGATTCGCTTTCTTGGATCTACACCCAACGTACTGCGATATCAACCGACTCATCAAATTTTGCAGAAGCAACTACTTTTATCAATGCCGCAGCATCTTTTAAAGAGTACAATTTGTTCTTTTCAATTTTTGAAGCAGCCTCTTTTTGCTTTTTTGTCAATTTTGCCATATCTTACGCTTGTTTTAGAGGAGAATCTCCAGTTACAGTTATACCCATAGATCTAGCCGTTCCTGCGATCATGCTCATAGCAGACTCGATTGTGAATGCATTTAAATCAACCATCTTGTCTTCCGCAATTGCTTTAATAACATCCCAAGTAACGCTAGCTACTTTCTTACGATTTGGTTCTCCCGAACCAGATTAAGCTTTGCTGCATCCATCAATTGAACAGCAGCAGGTGGTGTTTTTACAACAAAATCGAAAGATTTGTCTTTATACACTGTAATTTGCACTGGGCAAACTTTACCTGGTTTATCTTGGGTTCTAGCATTAAATTGCTTACAGAACTCCATGATATTAACACCAGCAGCACCTAAAGCAGGTCCAAACCGGTGGCGACGGGTTCGCAGCACCTCCCTTAACTTGTAGTTTAACTACTTTACTAATCTCTTTAGCCATTTTTTTTAAATTTAACACATTAACATTGGAAGCGAAAATGTGGTTTATTATAGATGTAACAAAAATTATACTTTTTCAACTTGCATAAATCCTAGTTCTAATGGCGTTTTTCTTCCGAAAATTTTAACCATTACTTCTAGTTTACGCTTTTCTTCATTTATTTTTTCAACAGTTCCATTAAAACCATTAAAAGGACCGTCAATAACTTTAATGGTCTCTCCTAAATTGAAAGGAATAGAACGCGTATCCGTATTTACAGCCAATTCATCTACTTTGCCCAACATTCTGTTTACTTCAGAAAGTCGTAAAGGCACTGGTTCTCCTCCTTTATTTCACCTAAAAACCAATTACACTTGTTATAGACTTAATAATATGAGGGATTTCTCCAACAAGATTAGCTTCAATCATTACATAACCCGGAAAATAGACTTTATCTTTAGCCATCTTTTTTCCGTCTTTGACAGTAACTATTTTCTCGGTAGGAACCAAAACCTGTGAAACATAATCACCCATCCCTAATCTAGCGATTTCAGTTTCGATGTATGCTTTCACTTTATTTTCTTGCCCGCTTACTGCCCGAACGACATACCACTTCTTCATATTATTATCTGCCATAACAAAAAAATTATGCTTTTAACCAGTTAAAAAAACCAGCAATTGATTTTGCAAAAAATTCATCTATTCCCCATGTTGCCATAGCGAGTATCACTGAAAAAACAGCAACAACAATTGTTAGACGTTGCACTTCGGCCCATTCTGGCCAAGTCACATTTGATCGTAATTCTTCAAATGATTCTGATAGATAATTAACAACTTTTGTCATTATGATTTATTTTTTTTGCACGGGCGGAGGGATTCGAACCCCCATCAACGGTTTTGGAGACCGCTATTCTACCCTTGAACTACGCCCGTTCGTTAAAAACCAGTAACACCCATGGATGTTACTGGCTTTATAAATTATTTTTATAGGATTAACCTACTATCTCAGTTACCTGACCAGCACCTACTGTTCTACCACCTTCACGGATAGCGAAACGAAGTCCTACATTCATCGCAATAGGGCTTAACAATTCTACATTAATTGTTAAGTTATCACCTGGCATTACCATCTCTACAACCTGCTGGCAAAGTAATAACTCCTGTTACATCAGTTGTACGTACGTAAAAACTGCGGACGATAGTTATTGTGGAATGGCGTAATGACGACCACCTTCTTCTTTTTTCAAGATATACACTTCAGCTTTAAAAGTTTTGTGTGGTTTTACAGAACCTGGTTTAATGATAACCATTCCTCTTTTGATAGATTCTTTATCAATACCTCTCAACAACAAACCTACGTTGTCTCCTGCTTCACCTCTATCAAGGATTTACGGAACATCTCAACTCCTGTAATTGTAGAAGTCAATTTTCAGCTCCCATACCAATGATTTCAACAGCATCTCCTGTATTAGCAATACCTGTTTCGATACGACCTGTAGCTACAGTTCCACGACCAGTAATTGTAAATACATCCTCAACCTGGCATCAAGAATGGTTTTTCTGTATCACGCACTGGCTCTTCAATCCAAGCATCAACAGCTTCCATCAATTCAATAATTTTTGGTACCCAAGCTGGATCATTATTCAATCCTCCTAAAGCAGATCCTTGAATAACTGGACAATTATCTCCATCATATTCATAGAAAGACAATAAGTCTCTAATCTCCATTTCAACAAGCTCTAACAACTCAGCATCATCAACCATATCCACTTTGTTCATGAATACAACCATTCTAGGAATACCAACTTGGCGACCTAATAGAATGTGCTCACGTGTTTGTGGCATTGGTCCATCTGTAGCAGCTACAACAAGAATTGCACCATCCATTTGAGCAGCACCTGTAACCATGTTTTTTACGTAATCCGCGTGACCAGGACAGTCAACGTGCGCGTAGTGACGGTTAGCAGTTTCATACTCAACGTGAGACGTATTAATTGTAATACCTCTTTCTTTTTCTTCTGGAGCATTATCGATTTGATCAAACGATTTTGCTTGACAGTAACCAGCATCAGATAACACTTTAGTTATTGCTGCAGTTAAAGTTGTTTTTCCGTGATCGACGTGCCCAATTGTTCCAATGTTTAAGTGGGGTTTGCTACGGTTAAAGGTTTCTTTTGCCATTTTACTTAGTTTTTAATCTTATTAATTTATTAGTGTTCAATTTTATACTTTCTTTGAGCCAACTACGGGAATTGAACCCGTGACCTCTTCCTTACCAAGGAAGCACTCTACCTCTGAGCTAAGTCGGCAGTTTTTTAGATTACAGACTACAGATTTCAGACGTTAGACAAAAAAATCTAACTTTAAAATCTGCCATCCAATATCTGCCATCTGGCTTGGTGGGGAGAGCAGGATTCGAACCTGCGAAGTTCACACAGCAGATTTACAGTCTGCCCTCGTTGGCCGCTTGAGTATCTCCCCCTTTTTTATGATTACAAATCGTGATTGAAAACTAGTACTTTCTGATTCTCAAAGAATCTAAAATCATTAATCTAAAATCTTACCTCTTGAGCCGGCGGAGGGACTCGAACCCACGACCTGCTGATTACAAATCAGCTGCTCTAGCCAACTGAGCTACGCTGGCAATATCAATAAAAAAAGTCCGCTATTTCTAACGGACTGCAAATGTATATCTTTTTGTTTTTTAATCAAACTTTTTTAATGAAAATTTATATTAAATATTTGATTTGATTTTTTCTTTTCTTTTTACCAGCAAACGCTCTAGTGATTCTGTAGATTGCTCAACAGCTTCCTCAAAAGTTTACACTGCTTTTTGACAATAAATTCATCTCCAGGAACATTTACTTTTATCTCTGCAATTTTATTTTCCTTCTCACTTGTTTTTCTCCACTTTCAAAAAACATCAGACGAAACCACCTTGTCATAGTACTTTTCTAGCTATCCATTCTTTCTTGAACAAAACCCACTAACTTCCCGTCAACTGTAAAGTTAACTGCATGAACATTTACCTTCATAATCAAAATTTTTATTTGTTAAACATATTCGAATTATTTCTTATTCCTTGGATGAGACTCTTCATACACTTTTTTAACTCTGATAAACTACTATGCGTATAAATTTGTGTCGAAGCTAAACTTGAATGTCCTAATAATTCTTTTACTGAATTTAAATCGGCTCCATTGTTCAGTAAATGAGTCGCAAATGTATGTCTTAATATATGCGGACTCTTCTTTACTTTCTCGGAGACAGTACTAAAGTACGCATTAATCAATCGATATACAAAGGAATCATTCAATTTTAATCCTCTTTTTGTGAGAAAAAAATAGTCTTTATCTCTAATCGTCTCTAAATGTGTTCTTTCGTCTAAATATAAAATTAACTGTTTTGTAATAATTGGCAGCAGCGGAAGCACTCGCTCTTTATTTCTTTTGCCAAGAACCTTGAGTATATTACCAGAAGAATCCACATTGTTTATTTTTAAATGAATCAAACTCCGTTCTTCGAATGCCCGTAGTATAAAACAAGTCTATGATAAGCTTATCCCTTATCGCTTCAAAGCCTTCTGGGTTTTGCATTTGATTTAAGACAGTAGCAACTTCTTTTTCAGAAAACGGTATTTGAAGTGTTTTAGGCGTTTTTAGTGCTTTATGTTTTAGCAACGGACTAACTTCTATTTGTTTTGTCTTTAGCAGAAATTTATAAAAAGCTTTTTAAGGAAGCTACTTTTCTGTTTACTGAAACATTTGAAATGGCATCATCCACAAGCGAAACAATCCATGTTCTAATTTGGCTATAGTTTACTTGCTCAATATTTTCTTCACCAAATTGATTCTTATTGAATACCTCAAAGGATTCTATATCATTCAAATACGCATTTACAGTATGTGGAGAATATTTTTCTCCAATTGCAAATAATCCTTAAATGCGTCCTTATTATTAGTCATAAAAAAACCGTTAGTATCAAAGGTATTAAACTTTAATGACTAACGGTACTTTATTTTGATAGAAAATAATTAACTATTCTCTATTTGATCTCTCATATTTTGGATATAAGCCGCTTTCTGAATTTTCATTCTATTGGTAACTGATGGCTTTATAAAAGCCGTACGTGCTCTTAGTTGACGAACAGTTCCTGTTTTATCAAATTTTCTTTTATAGCGCTTTAATGCTCTATCGATATTTTCTCCGTCTTTAATTGGTATAATTAACATAATTTTATCACCCCTTTCGTTAAGGGCTGCAAAAACTAAATAATAATTATGAATTATGAGTTATGAATTATGAATTATTTGAGGAAAAGACATTAAAAATTCCAATTACCAACTTCCTTACAATTTGATAAATCATAAATTTTGAAAATATCTTTTTTTTCTTATTCTCTCATGTGGTTCTTAAAAAAAACATCCTTTTGCATTATTTTGATTCCTTTATGAAGAAAATAGCAAAGCAGAACTTGCATTACTATACCGATATAAAGATTTCCATTACTCAAACTATTGACTAAAACACTCCAATTATAAAACCTATTCTCAATAACAAGAGAAATAAAAACCAAACTAATTACAGATAAAGGAGCTATTATTTCCCAGATAACAACATATAAAAGAGACCTCTTGACTTTTTGTTAGAACCATAATTAATACTTTTCTGTAAGAAAAAAATTAAAAAAAACAGCAATTAATAACTGCCTAAACATTAAATAGTCCCAAGTTAACGGCTTGTAATACCAATAAGCACCAAAAAAACATCAATAACACAGTCAAAAATGGATAAACTACATCCCAAAAACTACCTTTTTCAATTTCATATTATTCTACAATTTTTATTTTTGTATCTACTGGCAAAATTCAAAATTTCATTAAAGAATTGTTCTTCTTTCCACTGTAATTCTCAATTCCTTCATTTCAGTAGCATAAAAATCATTAGTCAAATATTTTTTCTCGTCATATGCTTTAGGATACAATATACAATCTATTGCAGGCCAAACATAGCCTCCAATAGCGCCTCCCACAGCACCAGCTGCTGCTCCAAAAACAGCACCTCCTACAGCACCTACAGCCGTTCCTAATCCCGGAACAGTAAACGTCCCAGCAGTAGCACCCCCTTTAGCTCCTGCAATACCCCCCGCCACAAGACCATAAACCATATTCCTGCCTAAATCCTTTCCTGTTACTTTTTTAGTAATGCATTCCCCAAAACCACTTAAACGCTTTTGCTTAGACACAGAGTCTCTTCCATTCTGTTTTAATAAATAAATCTCCTTAGCTGACATTTCAACAACATAAAAAATAAAATCAACTTCATTTCTGAAATCATTTGAAAAAGAACCAGAATTAAGGCGTTCTCTTTCTATACCTATCAAATCTATAATTCTATCATCATAACAATTTACAAGATTATTATAAAAACTCAACATAAATATTTTTTCTTCAGAGTTATAATGAGGGGCTAAAGAGATTAGGTATTTCAAAAATCATTATTGAAATTCATTTTTTTAGATAAACTCGAAGACTTTCTTATTTCCACATATTTTAGAAACCAATTCTTTTGTTTTTACTTCATCTTTAAATTTATTACCAAGAGAAACTAAATTCTGTCACTAATCTCTAATTTAAGTTCAGGATAATTAATATTTGAAACTTGTTTTTCATTTTTAATCACATCATTACTACAAGAAGTAATCATAAAAATCATTGCTAAGGCACAAAACATTTTTTCCATTTTTTTTAATTTTTTAAATTAATATTTTAGATAATTTGAGTCGAAACTAAAAAAAAAAAAGGCGAGACATAAACATATATGTACTTTTAACTCAATTTTAAACACTTCTGTTGTTAAATAAATATGCTACCAGAGACTATTCTAAAAGCAGATTTTAACTCTGTCATCAAATCTTCCAATTGTTATTTAGTGGTTCAACATTCGAAGTAAATCTATAAGAAGTATCCATAGTTTATCATTTTATATTTAAAAGTACCCTAATTTAAAAAGTATAAAAAAAGCCAAGTTACAATTTCTTACTTCTTGACCCTTTTATACATTCTACCCTCTAGACTTTCAAAATATTCCTCGAAATTACCAATTTCTGAATTTCGGTAGTTCCTTCGCCAATAGTACATAATTTAGAATCTCGATAAAATTTTTTCTACGGGATAATCATAGGACAAATAACATGATTTTATCCACATTTTCCATATTAAGTCTTTAAAAAGCAATAAAGTCTTGAATTATCAATTATTTTAAAAATTCATTTATTCGCCTTTTTAAAAAACTGTATTCCTTTAAGCAAAAAAAGGATAAACAAAAAAAACATAAATAGAGTAAACATAGAAATTTATTTTACTTGTTCCATTTATTAATACAATCCAGCTATAAAATTTATTTTCTATTAAAAGCGAAAAAAAAACAATACTAATAACTACAAAAGGTACTGTAATCTCCCATAATATCACATATAATTTAGATATCCTAGTTTTTTGCCCTTTCATAAACCGATTTAAAAATTTAAATCAAAAATAGTTAAAAAAACAGACAATAATATACCCATAAACATTCTAAAATCCCATGTTAACACTGCTCTATTCCATAAACATACCCAAAAGAAGATACTTATTGAAAAAAACGGAAAAAAATATCCCAAAAAATATTAAAAATGCGAATCAAGGGTTAAAATATTAGTCCAATAAAAGCGGCAGCAATTTTTCCAAATAGATGAACCAGTAACCCCTTGCTAGACCTAACTTTACTTGCTTTTGAATATCAGTTTTAACAATCAACCAATTAAAAAGAGATTCTATGGGCTGTCTAACTCTTGATACTGCTTTGGAAAATAAATCATCGGCTGCTTTATCCCAGTTTTTTATTTGTTGACATTGTCCTTTGATTGCTTTAACTGGTGTAATCATAATTGAATTTTTCTCTTGTTCTAATTCAGAAAAAAAAAATCCTCGTTAATGTATATTTTAATCTCCAAAGAATTTGCTGTTTGTTTTTTCTGACCACGCTTCTTTGAAAACCGTTAAATCATTGACAGATGCAGGTGTTATTTGAATTTCTCAGGAAAAGGAATTTTATTTCTCGTCTAAAAGCTAATGCATGAAGCTTCACTCCATAATAATACATGCTTTTGTAGAACAATACCCTTATATCGGTCAAGTCTTTGCTACCTTTCCATTTCGTTTACCAGAGCAAGTGATTATTGGCATCGAATCCAGTAACTTTGATCAGTTAAGCAATCCCAAGGTAAAAAGTCTTCAAATATGAAGCTGAAAAACGTCGAAAAAGCTTCTGATAATTGATTAAGACGATTAGAAAAACCAGCATATGAGCCAAGTCTTGGAAACCAATCATGTAATAATCACAAGCATATTTATGAATTTGTTTGATGCTAAAACGTTGTTCTTCTTGAACTGTGAATAGGTATATGGTCATAATTTCTTGATCTGTTAAATCTTGTTTATGGTTGTTGCTGAAACGTTCGCAAGTGTATTTTAATCTTTTTCAAATCTGTCACAGATTATGGAATATATTTTTACTAATTTAGGGGCTTTAAGCTGATTAATCATATATTTAAACCGTGCGTTTAGATACACTATAAATATACTGATTATCAGCTTATTATTCTAATTTTTACAAAGAAATTTCTTTCTTTTTTAATGTTTTTTCAACCCTTGATTCGCATTAAAAATATTATTTTTACTTGTCACACCCATTTTCTATTCGGCTAGTAGTACTAATTCTCTTCTTGAGATACATTCAACAATTGATTAAAAAGTTCCAGCATCTTCGTTTGTTATTTTTATCTCAGGCATTTCATCAACAAAAAAATCTTCTTTTTACATACACTAATTCATGTTTAGTTAATACAAGAAGATGCATGCAATCTACTGCAGCCCACACAACAGTTGTAGCTGCTCCCACCAACAGCAACCGCCTGCAGCCCCGAATACAGCTCCTCCAATCCCTCCAGCAGCAGAACCAAAACCTGGCAAAGCAACAGTCCCTCCTGCAAGACCAATTTTAGCCCCTGCAATACACCAACAACAACACCCGTCACTACTGCTCTACCAATATCTTTTCCATGACTTCCCAAACATTTCAAAAAAGAACCAAACCACTAGTTTTTGCTATTTTATTAGGTTCTATCTACTGGATATTTTGTGAAAGTTGTAAATTTACAAAATGGAATACGACATCAGAACAATACTAGAGAAAATTATTTTACCCATCCAAGATGGTTGGAAGTTATCTAAGTTAGATATAAGCGAAGAAAAGCTAGAAGTGCATGTTTATCTTTATTATGAGCCAAAAAAATATAAAATAGGCGATTTAGAATATGACCTTTATGATGATAGAGCGGACGTAAATGGCGACATTTAGATTTATGGCAATACAAGACATTTATTTATTGTAATTTGCCAAGATACAAAGACAGCAATAACAAAGTAAAAACCATCGATGTTCCTTGGGCAGAACCTTATGAGCGGATGACTTGGTTACTTGAAAAAAAAACTTTAGACACATTACAATGCACTAAAAGTCAGAGTAAAACGGCGAGATTATTAGGCTTAAGTTTTGATCAAGTACATAGAGTAATGCACAATTTTGTTGAACGAGGAATGAGTAAAAGAAGTGCCGATGATAGATATTATTATTTGAGTATTGATAAAAAATCAGTCTCAAGAGGACATGATTATTTTAGTATTCTATCGGAGGAATCTACAGGAGTAGTTATAGATGTTGTTGAGGGTAGAACCAAAGAAAGTGTTGACAAACTTTGCAACAAGCTCACTAAAGACCAGCGTGATGAGGTAAAAACGATATGCACAGATATGTGGGATGCTTTTATATATGGAGCAAAAAACACACTTCGAAAAAGCGATTCATTGCCATGATAATTTTCATTTAGTAGGCTATCTCAACAAAGCCGTTGATAAAGTCCGAAGAAGAGAAGTTCGTGAGGTAGAAGAATTAAAAAAGACAAAGTACATTTGGTTAAAAGACATCTCTAATATGACTGAAAAACAACGAATTATATTTGAATCCATCGACAAAGTGAATTATGAGGTCTCTAAAGCATGGAGAATAAAAGAGAATTTTAGAGACATACAATTTAGGCAGAAAACCAAAGAAAATGCTTTTTTAATACTAGCAAATTGGAGACGAAGTGCCCTTTATAGTAAGATTCCAGAAATAGTAGAAGTAGTAAAAATGTTCGACAGGCATTTTCAAGGAATATTAAATGCAATAGTAACAGGCTCTAATAATGCTAGAGCAGAAAGAATAAACGGAGCAATTGAAGAACTAAAACGAATAGGACGTGGATACAGAAATAAGCAAAATTTCAGAACCGCTATCCTATTTTTTCACGGAGACTTAAATGGCTTTTCACACAAAACCCAGTAGAACCTTAATTTTAAATATATAGGTATAGGCGTTTAAGCCACACTTGATTTGTTGATATTTTATCGTTTTTGACCATTCTTTTGACCAACACATTGAATATTGTATCCATATTTGACCTTCTATTGTATCTAAAATGATATTCATTCAGATAATCTTGTATATGTTCTTTACTACAATGATGATGTATTCCTCTGAGCCAACCTTTGATGTTCATTATATGAATATGTAACTCTTTAAAGTTTTTCCCATCATTAGAATCTAGTTGTTTTAGATTCGGAAACTCTTTTTTTAGTGGACTATATCCCCTCCATTTATCTGTAATTATAGTTGCTTCTTTTGAAATATATTTTCTCAGAAAAGCACCTAATTCATTTGCAGAAGAATGCTCAATAACTTCAGCATAAGCTCTACCAACTCCATCATCTAAAACTTCAACAGCTAGAACAATAAGCTTTTTTAATCCTTTACTTCTGCCTCTTTTATCTTCTTCTGGACCACCAACCATAAACTCGTCAACGTGAATGTCCCTGTTAATGGGTAATTAAGACTACTTTTCATAGCTTGTTGTATCTTAATTTAAAAGACCAACATGTTTTTTGTCGAAGTTCAAACTCGGAACTCAACTCCAAAGAAGACATTCCTTTTTTCTTTGTACTTATTTTAAAGACGATATGAAACGCAATCAATATTGAAAATTTTAGTTTTTCCAACATAGTCCCTGTTGTTGGACTTTCATCATATCTACATTTAGTACATCTTCTATTATATGGATTTTTACCGTTACAAAATTTATCGTTTTGACATCTTTTACAAACAAAACCATTTTCCCATTTTATTTGAGAAAGATAATCTAAACAATCATTATCGTCTTTAAATCGTTGATTAAATTTTATCGAATTCACACCTCTGAAAATATTTGAATCTGCCATTTGGCAAAAATAATCTATTGCGACCTAAACGCCTATACCTATAAATATAATTTACATTATTCTCCTTGAATAATTGTCGTAAATATCTTAAAAAAAAAAATAGAAATAATAAAATTTATAAATTATTAAGTAAATTTTAACATTTCTTGAATTCAACTAACAAATATTATTTCAAAATATTCCTAGAAATCACTAGTTTTTGAATTTCGGTAGTTCCTTCGCCGATGGTACATAATTTCGAATCTCGATAAAATTTTTCTACCGGATAATCCTTCGTATACCCATAACCCCCATGAATTTGCACCGCTTCGTTTGCTACTTTCACACAAATTTCGGAAGCATACATTTTGCCCATTGCACCGAGCATGGTCATGTTTCGATTGTTGTTTTTTAAGAAAGCCGCTTTGTGCAACAGCAATTCCGAAGCTTCAATTTCAGTCGCCATATCAGCCAATTTAAACGAAATTCCTTGAAATTCACAAATCGGTTTGCCAAATTGATATCTTTCTTTCGAATATTTCAACGCTGCTTCATAAGCTCCTTTTGCAATCCCAAGCGACAAAGCTCCAATAGAAATTCTTCCACCATCTAATATTTTCATCGATTGAACAAATCCGTCTCCAACCTCGCCTAATCTGTTAGCATCTGGAATTCGACAATTGTCAAAAATCAATTCCGCAGTTTCGCTAGCGCGCATTCCCAATTTATTTTCTTTTTTTCCCGATGTAAATCCCACCATTCCTTTTTCAAAAACAAAAGCAGTCATCCCTTTTGAATCTCCTTTTTTTCCAGTTCGAACAATTACAACAGCAATATCTCCAGAAATTCCGTGAGTGATAAAATTTTTAGCTCCATTTACAATCCAAAAATCGCCCTCTTTTACAGCGGTAGTATTCATCCCGCCCGCATCAGAACCGGTGTTGTGCTCCGTTAACCCCCAAGCACCAATATGCTCAGCCATAGCTAATTTTGGAATCCATTTTTTCTTTTGTTCCTCGTTTCCAAAAGTTAAAATATGATTGGTGCACAATGAATTATGCGCCGCAACCGACAATCCTATCGACGGATCCACTTTTGAAATTTCTTCTATAATGGTAATGTATTCGTGATAACCCAATCCTGAACCACCCAGTTCTTCTGGAACTAAAACCCCCATAAAACCCATTTCTCCCAGTTTTTTGAATAACGAAATCGGAAAAGTTTGCGCTTCATCCCACTCCATTATATAAGGTTTCATATTTTTTTCTGCAAAATCCTTGATAGATTGTGCAATCATTACTTGTGTTTCGCTATAATCGAAGTTCATTTTTGTACTCATTTTTAGAACGCCAAATATAGCGCAATTATGTCGATTTTATCCATCGGAAAATCTTTAATTTTAGACAAATCCTCTTTAGTTTTGAAGTCGCCGTTCATACTCCTATAAGTAACTATGTTTTTTGCAAGTGCATATTTAAAATACGGGAACTGAGCAAGATCCTTAATTGACGCATTATTAACATCTATTTTTTTGAGGTTAGAAAGTGTAGAAACCTTGAAGTGAGAACTTAAATTATCAGCAACTTCAGGCGAAAGTCCCCAAACATCTTTCATTTGCTCCATTGAAACAAAAGCACCCAAACTTTCCCTGAATTTTAAAATCCGCAACGAAATCGCCTCGCCTATTCCATAAATTCGATTAAATCCTCTTGAGTTGCTTTATTAATATCGATAATGACTATTTTTTCTTTTTTAACAAAAGCCGTATTCGAATATTTCTTGTACGCTACAAATTCCTTTTTGTTATTTACCCAGTCTGGAAATTTAAAATACGGAGAAATAACGCGCAGCAAGGAATCAGAAATTTTTGTTACCTCCTGAAATTCTTTTGGCGAATTCACGTATTTATTTTCTTTCCTAAACGCAAGAAGTCTATCGATTTCAGCGACTGACATTCCAAGTTTGTACCCTTTAAAATCAGTTATAAAATTAGGATTGAAAGGATAAATCTTTGGAACATCATCTAATTTTTCCTGCTTCATTGAATCGATTTGGGATTGCAAGGAAAGCCATTTTTCCTTTTCTGGATTTTTTTGGATAAAGAAACCAAAATCAACAAAAAAGTAAAGTAGTTGCAGCAATATAATAATACTAAACAATGAGAAAATCCCCGCTCGCTGAGCTCGCGAAAATTTAAAATAAGATTTTATTGCTTCAATATTCATCAATATGATATTTTACGAGTTCTAAAATAAGAAATATTTTATAAACAACCTCTTATTTTGGTTCTACTGGGTTTTGTGTGAAAAGCCATTTAAGTCTCCGTGAAAAAATAGGATAGCGGTTCTGAAATTTTGCTTATTTCTGTATCCACGTCCTATTCGTTTTAGTTCTTCAATTGCTCCGTTTATTCTTTCTGCTCTAGCATTATTAGAGCCTGTTACTATTGCATTTAATATTCCTTGAAAATGCCTGTCGAACATTTTTACTACTTCTACTATTTCTGGAATCTTACTATAAAGGGCACTTCGTCTCCAATTTGCTAGTATTAAAAAAGCATTTTCTTTGGTTTTCTGCCTAAATTGTATGTCTCTAAAATTCTCTTTTATTCTCCATGCTTTAGAGACCTCATAATTCACTTTGTCGATGGATTCAAATATAATTCGTTGTTTTTCAGTCATATTAGAGATGTCTTTTAACCAAATGTACTTTGTCTTTTTTAATTCTTCTACCTCACGAACTTCTCTTCTTCGGACTTTATCAACGGCTTTGTTGAGATAGCCTACTAAATGAAAATTATCATGGCAATGAATCGCTTTTTCGAAGTGTGTTTTTGCTCCATATATAAAAGCATCCCACATATCTGTGCATATCGTTTTTACCTCATCACGCTGGTCTTTAGTGAGCTTGTTGCAAAGTTTGTCAACACTTTCTTTGGTTCTACCCTCAACAACATCTATAACTACTCCTGTAGATTCCTCCGATAGAATACTAAAATAATCATGTCCTCTTGAGACTGATTTTTCATCAATACTCAAATAATAATATCTATCATCGGCACTTCTTTTACTCATTCCTCGTTCAACAAAATTGTGCATTACTCTATGTACTTGATCAAAACTTAAGCCTAATAATCTCGCCGTTTTACTCTGACTTTTAGTGCATTGTAATGTGTCTAAAGTTTTTTTTTCAAGTAACCAAGTCATCCGCTCATAAGGTTCTGCCCAAGGAACATCGATGGTTTTTACTTTGTTATTGCTGTCTTTGTATCTTGGCAAATTACAATAAATAAATGTCTTGTATTGCCATAAATCTAAATGTCGCCATTTACGTTCCGCTCTATCATCATAAAGGTCATATTCTAAATCGCCTATTTTATATTTTTTTGGCTCATAATAAAGATAAACATGCACTTCTAGCTTTTCTTCGCTTATATCTAACTTAGATAACTTCCAACCATCTTGGATGGGTAAAATAATTTTCTCTAGTATTGTTCTGATGTCGTATTCCATTTTGTAAATTTACAACTTTCACAAAATATCCAGTAGAACCCTTATTTTAGAGAAAAAACCAAAAAGAAAAAATTAATTATAAAAAAATAAAGACTTACATGTCGTTGTAACATTAAAAAAGCAATATATTTGAAACCTAATAACATTAAACCATCATTATATATGTCGATTTGGAAAAGAAAACCACTAGAACAGCTTTTAGCCGAAGCTGCCGATTCTGAAAAAGGATTAAAGAAAACATTAACAGCACCAGGATTAGTTGCCTTAGGAATTGGAGCTATAATTGGGGCTGGATTATTTTCGATAACAGGTCTAGCTGCATCCATGAATGCAGGTCCAGCTATAACCATTTCATTTCTCATTGCAGCATTTGGTTGCATTTTTGCTGGACTGTGTTACGCTGAATTTTCTTCAATGATTCCAGTTGCTGGTAGCGCATATACCTATTCATTTGCAACAATGGGAGAATTTGTTGCGTGGATTATTGGATGGGATTTAGTCTTAGAATACGCTGTTGGAGCAGCTACAGTTTCAATTAGTTGGTCTAGGTATTTTGGAAAATTCCTTAGTGGCTATGGGATTCACCTAGATGAAGCCTATACACTTTCTCCGTTTGAAGGAGGGATAATAAACATTCCAGCTGTCTTTATTGTCATGGTTATGTCATTAATATTAATCCGAGGAACTAAAGAATCGGCACTTGTAAATGGCATAATAGTTTTATTAAAGTAACCGTTGTCTTAGTCTTCATCGCTGTTGGATGGCAATATATCAGACCTGAAAACTATACTCCATATATCCCTGAAAATACTGGTAAATTTGGAGAATTTGGTTTTTCTGGAATAATCAGAGCAGCTGCAATAGTATTTTTTTGCGTATATTGGCTTTGATGCCGTATCGACAGCAGCACAAGAAGCCAAAAATCCAAAAAGAGACATGCCTATTGGTATTTTATTATCGCTAGCCATTTGTACAATTCTTTATGTTCTATTTGCTCACGTAATGACAGGAGTTGTAAATTATCAAGCTTTTGCTGGGAAAGACGGAATAGCACCAGTTGCAATTGCGGTTGAAGCAATGGGTCCAATGGGAACAAATGGAATGATAATCCCAGCCTATCCATGGCTAAACAACGCCATTTTACTAGCTATTTTGGGAGGATATTCATCTGTTATTTTAGTAATGTTAATGGGACAAAGTAGAGTGTTTTTCTCTATGAGCAAAGACGGATTGATGCCAAAAGTATTTTCTGAAGTTCATTCAAAATTTAGAACTCCAGCGAAAAACAATTATTATTCATGGTAATTGTTAGCGTTTTTGCAGCATTTGTTCCTGCAAGAGTAGTTGGAGAAATGACAAGTATAGGAACTTTATTTGCCTTCATTCTTGTATGCATAGGTGTGCTTATTATGCGCAAAAAAATGCCCGATGCACCAAGAGCTTTTAGAACTCCATTAGTCCCTTTCGTACCAATCGCAGGGGTTTTAGTATGCTTATTTATGATGGTTTTTTTACCTTTAGACACATGGATTCGTCTAATTGTTTGGATGATGATAGGTTTTGATTTGTACCTATTTTACGGCATGAAGAACAGCATTTTAAATAAAGGCAATTTCAGTCTAGGCAATTATAAAACTATTGCATATTCTGGATTTGGAATGGTAATAGCATTAATAGTTATAGCCTATATTAATAGCATGGATACAGAGGTAGAAGAGGGCAACTTCTTATTTAACTTCTCCCTAGTGTTCGCAATTATACATGCCTTGATTTATACCTATAGCTTTAAAAAATCAAGATAATTTTATCTCACAAAAAAAGGGCTTAAAGTTGCAATACTTTAAGCCTTTTTTTTGATGATTACAAATCAAAAACCGAAGTGCGCTTAGCCCGAACCAAATCTTTTAGCCGAATCCAAAAGGCTAAAGTAAGATAAACACCAAACCACAAACCTGCCGTAACAAAGGTGATATAAATAAAAAAACAGGCGAACGTAGTCACGCGCATTCCCAACTTATCCGCAAGGCGAGAAGAAACATGAAAACCATGTTTTCGAAAAAATATTTAAGTTGTAGTATTGTTGCCATTTATTTCAGTTTGCCTTTCGACAAGCTTAGAGCTAGACGAATTATGGGGTAAAATTACGGATTTTTCGAATCAATAAATTAACTTTTTTTCAACAATTCCATTCCAATACCACAGTCTAGACATCTGCTTTTGTTGCAATATTCGTTTTTGAGTTGCAACAAGGATTGGGTCTCAAAAGCATTTTTCGATTCTAGTCCAAAAGAATTGAACTTATCAATAATTGCATTTTTTTCGGGAGTAACATCGTTTAATAATTGAATCAAATCTTCTAAAATTTCCTTTCCTTGACTTTTTGCATAAGCAAACTGAATTGGAATCAGCGTATTTATAATAAGCAAATCAATAAATGCCTTAGATAATTTTTTCTTCTTTGCCGTACTTAGCTTGTCAAACTGATAATGGTTTTGCCAATAATGAGATGCCGAAACTTCGAAGATTTCATAAATACTTTTTACAGAATTTAAAGTGCTTATTTTCGAAAATAAATTTTGCTGAACCTGATACAAATTTGCCAATTGCGACAATCGAATGGTTGGAAAATTATCTGGACGATGCTTAAAAAACTGAACGGGCTCTACATATTTCTTCTCGATTTGATATTTATGAATCAAATAAAAATACCTAAATTTCAAATCCTTAAAATAAGTATCCTCTTTTTCATCGTTTAATAATCCAGCGTTTCCCATAAGTAAAGATTCCAGATTTTCGACCTCAAAACTTTCTTTTCTTACAACCGAAAACGGAATGGATTGCGCAATTTTGAAAAAGATTTCTCCATTAGCATTCAACCCAAAATTCTTAGCTAAAAGACAAAACAACACCGCTTCCCAATCAGTATTGGTTTGCTCTAACAATTCATAAATTGGCTTTGCCTTTCTTTCTAAACGCTCAAAAAATAAGCGCTCTTTCCAATTTTGCAACGTAAATTCATCGCAGTTTTTCAGTTGTTTTTCACAAAAAATCCATGATTTAGGTCGCATCAACGATTGGTAATTTGCTAGTGTTATGGCATCGACATAATTTTTAAGTTCCAAAACTGGAATTTCTGTATTGTCTCGCCTAAAAATTTCGGAATCATGCTCCCAAACTACGTGAAGAATAACATTTTCGTAAGCAGCATCCCTTTCGTGATGATGCACATACCAATCAGAAGATTTAAGATGAATTTCAATGTTTCCAGCCCATTTTTGGTCTCCAATACTAATTTGAGCATTGAAAAAATCAGGACCAGAAAGTGCTAAATATTGCCCAACATTAATGATGGTTATTTGTTCCCCATTAAAAGTTTTTAAATTCAAAACATCGAATTTCTTGAATTTCCAAAGGTAATGAAGAAAATCTTCTCTCATTTTCAGGCTTTTAGATTAAAGACTAAAGTAATGAAAAAAGAGATAAGTTGCCGTTCAAAAAATAAAAAAAATAATTTCTGCCCACGAAATGAGATTGCTTCCTTCCTCGCAGTGACTAGCGCAACAAATACAATTTGGCACAAGCCCGAGCATCGGATAAGGCTTCATGATGGTTTAATTCAATTTTCATTTCGCGACAACAATCGCTCAATTTAGTTGGCTTTAAACCTTTTGCTTTGTATATTTTTACGGTACATTCCCATCGAGAATTAATATTTAAATCATCATAATTTAAACCGTAATGTGCCATTGATTTTGCCAATACATTACGGTCAAAACTTTCGTTATGCGCCACAATCACTCGGTTTTGCAGCCGTTTCTTAATTTCGGGATACACCTGCAAAAAGGTTTTTGCATTTACCGTGTCTCGTGGATATATCCCATGAACAGCTATTGTAAATGGCGAATATTCGTTTTTTGGAGGTTTTATTAAAGTTAAGTATTCGTCAACAATTACCCCGTTTTCTACGGTAACAATTCCTACTGAACAAGGATGAAATGCTGTTGCCGTTTCAAAATCTATGGCGGTAAAAGTCATTGAATTCTTAGTTTTAGATTTTATTCGAAGAAATTCCAAACTAAACCAAACCGAATCATAAAATCACGATAGGGATTGTTGGGTTGCTGCGTAAAAATTATTCCCAGAAAGCGACGAATTAAAATGTTCTGCAATCAAGTAAATTCGGGTTCTTTGAATTTTTCCATTAAAGAAAAAATCGAGGTTTGGATAATTCCCTATTTGTTTCTTGTTTTGAACAAAAAACTCGCCAATTACCGGATTATAATCATTTGCATAATAACGTGTAAAATAGTTCAAAGTCACACCTGTTTGAAAAAATAAAGCCTTATGAAATGCATCACCCGAAAAATAAAACGTATTTCTTGCAACTATTTCGGGCACGTTTACAATAAAATCCCGTTGATCAACTTTTTGATATAAAAAGGTGTTGTCTAAGGCAAATTTTCCGAGCTTCAATTCTTTATTTAGCTTAATCGACAAATAGTTTATAGTCTTATTGTATTGTTTTGGAGAAACAATTTGCTGATTTTCATTGGTAGAACTATTTTCAAAATACAAATGATCATTTAAAGTAGAAACCTGAAGCGACGCATCAAACCAAGGTGTGATTGCATTAGTGCTAATCGAGTTTATTTTCTCGTTCTTGAAATTGTTAGTCCAATTATAATTTACGTAACTACTTTGATACAAATTATAATTATTATTAGGCAATTTATTTATGTTTGATACCCAAAAGACAATTCTATTTTCTCATTCAAATCATACCGCAACTTAGCATCAAGATTCGACAACGATTGATTTGTGAGTGATCTTGAAAAAATAAATTTGCCTTTCCATTTGTTTTTTTGATAATCATATTGACCGCCAACGCTATTAATTCTTTGACTTATCGAACTAGGAATCGTTATTTTATCAAGAATTAATATTTGGTTGTAATAATAGTTACTAAAAAAATCATCAGCAAAAAACTGAAATTTTCCTAAACTTGTATTTTCATAAATAAGCCCCACTCTATTATAGGTTTTATTATAATGTGTTTGGTCATTTATCCCGCTAGTTCTGTAAGAATCGCCAAATCTATAAATAGTTCCCCCATTAACGGATGAAGGAACCGTTAATTGATTGTATTCGAAATATTTGTTTTCGTAATTAAATTGATGTGTTACATATAAATTATTACTGGCTGCGGTCGAATTAATTCTAAAAGTATGATCTAAAAACACTCGTTTTCCTTTTAAAAATGATTTTGCATCGGTAAGATAAATCTCTAGCCGTTCTCGATTTTTAAAATTTGGATTCGCACTTTCGAAATCCTGAATCGTTGTAATTCCGCCATTTTCTCCATTTAAAATATCTTGGGAAACAAAATGGGCATTGGCATAATAACGACCATTTTTAGTATTATAACTTGTGGTAAACCTGAAATTTCCTGTACTTGACAATTGATTAATGTATTTTCCCAAAGAGCGCAATCCTCTGTAAGCAATAGAAAAATTAAGCCTTGGAGACGTATTTAAGGTAAAAAAAACATCGGTCGACTGTCCTTTTTGCATCACGCTTTTAAAATACAATTCGGTAACAGGAGTAGCCACCGAGGAATAGCGTATTTGGTTTGCTTCTAAGAAATTAAAATGCTTTGCCTTGAATCCAAATTCAGGAAAAGGAGAGAAAGAAGTTAAACTATATTGCAAGCTGTTGTAAGTTTGACCTTCATTTGGAAAAAGCCAAAAGTCCAAAAGTATCTTTGCGCAAATAATTAAAACTATATAGCTTTTTTATCGTAAGAGATGTGTCTATATAAGTAGTGTCTCGTTCTAATGTAATCACACGATACATATCAATCGTGGCCACCTTCTTTTTAGCTTTTTTATACTATCAGTACTATTGTATTTGCTGTTATAATCTAGTTGATCTATCTTTTTTCCTTGAGAAAACAAGAGTGTTGGCAATACTAAAAGATATAAGAAAAAAAGAATCCTCATTTGGAACGATATATAATTAGGCAATTATTCTGGAATTTTACTCCAGCAAAGGTAAATGAAAAAACACATAAATAAAAAAACAGTTGAAATTATAAGGATGCTTTGACAAAAGGAAAAACTATGCTTTTTTTGAATAAAATTTTACAATATTTGCTGTTCTAATAAAAACAATATGTTGCTCAATACTTTTTCTAAATTCAATCTAGAAACTGGAACTGACGAAGCGGGTCGAGGCTGTCTTGCGGGGCCTGTTACAGCGGCGGCAGTAATTCTTCCTGCCCATTTTGAAAACATCATTTTGAACGACAGCAAGCAATTATCCGAAAAAACAAGAGAAAAACTCAGACCAATAATCGAACAACAGGCTGTCGCATTTGCCGTAGTACATTTGCATCCAAAGAAATTGACGAAATCAATATCTTAAATGCTTCGATGAAAGGAATGCAAGAATGTATTTTGAAATTAAACCCTACTCCAGAATTTATTATTGTTGATGGTAATCGGTCATTGAATGCAAAATTGGGATTAAAAAACACCTCTGGAAAACAGTTTTCTACAACCGAAATAGCATTGCTAAAATCGATTCCAAATCAAAGTATCATAAAAGGCGATTCGAAATATATGAGTATTGCTGCGGCATCTGTACTAGCAAAAACCTATCGCGATGAGTATATGAACTTAATTCACGAAGAATTTCCTATGTATAATTGGAAGCAAAACAAAGGCTATCCCACCAAAGAACATCGGGAAGCAATCCTAAAATATGGCGTGACCAAATACCATCGAATGACATTTCGATTGTTGCCCGAGAAAGATTTATTTGATTTATGATGGTAGGCTAACGATTTTTGATTGTAGATTACGACATCAAAATCATCTCTGCTATATTATTGCTATCTCTTTACGGATTCGCCAATGGTACTATCATTTAGAAAAAACCACATTCAAAAAAAGAGGCTGCCTTTTCGGACAGCCTCTGCAATTTATTTTAATCCAAAAAATTATTTAGGGTTTTGAGTAATTAGCGGATTAGCGCTTATTTCTTCTCTTGGAATCAACCAATCCCATTTAAGATCGTTAGCAGGGACATTGAAAACATTTGCAATTAATGAAGCTTGATGATTCGCTCCTGTTCTATCCAAAGGCAAGTTCAACCGTTTCAAATCAAGGAAACGGAATCCTTCCCCCCAAAGTTCAACTCTACGCTGTATCATAATCTCGTCAATTAATGCTTGACCTGTTTTAGTTGATAAAGTGTAAGCAGCATCTCTAGTTTTTACTAAATTAAACAAGGCTTGAGCCGCAGGGGAGTCAGCACCGTTTCTTGCGTTTGCTTCAGCTTCTATAAGATACATTTCGGCAGCTCTCATTAAAGGCACGTCTACTCTACTATCAGTTAACCCTACCGCTAAAAACTTTTGGTTGGTATATGGTTTCTTAGAAAAATTACTAGGCAAAGCCAATGCTGTATGCGCTCCTGTTGGATCCCATAATTTTTTACGCACATCCGTAGCTGGAATTAGATTGTATAAGGTCGAGTTAATCGATCTTGGATTGGATCTGATGGCACTTGAGTTGAAATTTCTAGAAATGTAAGCACCAAAATTACCAAAAGTATCGGATTGATCATCCTGTGTAATTTGACTCGCCCACATAAATTCAGAATTAGCTTCTGAACCAATACCAAATCCATTTTGATAAGTTGCTGCGCTCATTAATGTGAATCCCGTTCTAGCCGCTACCGCCATTTGTGCTGCCAAAGCCCATTTTCCTTGGGTTAAAGCTACTCTTGCCTTTAATCCTTTAGCTACCGCTGCATTGATATTGGATTTGTTAGGTCTGGCATAAGCACTCAACAAAGCAATACCCGCATCTAAATCTGTATTTATTTTTTGGTATACATCTTCTACGGTGTTTCTTGCTATTAGCAAAACAGTATTTGTTGTTTTGTATGGCACTCCCAGTTGGGTATTGTTGCCAGCCGCTTTATATCGCCCTCCGTATACTTGAACCAATTGATAATGAGCAAAAGCTCTGTATATCAAAGCTTGCCCCTTGATATAGTCCTTTTCCTCTTGAGGTCCTTCAGCCTTATCAATCCCATCTAATATTACATTGGCATTGCTTATAATATGGTAATAGAAAACCCAAGGAAATCGACTGTAAATATCGGAATCACTAGCACATGCAATCCATTGATACACTCTGTTAAAGAATTGATTCGCATTGCTTACCTGATCTTCTCCCGCGCAATCCAACTGAATAAAGGACGCCCCTATACCTACTCCCCCTTGGTTATCATCATATCTATAATACAAGGATCTGTGAATTCCCTCAAGTATTGTTTTAGCATTTTTAGTGGTCTTGGTTGCTAAATCAGCTGAAACTTGATCTGTTGGAGATGTTTTCAAAAATTCTTTATCACAAGAATTCAAAGAAAATGACACCACCATTACTAGTAATAATCTGTATATATTATTTTTCATCTTTTTCATTTTAAAATTTTAAATTCACTCCAAAAGTAATCACTCTAGATGGCTCATATACATTTGAGGTATTTCCTGAAAATGCTTGTTGCTGGCTAAATCCTTTTTTGTAATTCAAATTAAATACATTTTCGGCATTAGCAAATAATCGTACATTAGACGCACCTATTTTTTTAATAAACTCCATAGGTAAATCATAAGAAAAATTAATTTGTCTTAAACTTACATAAGAGGCATCATGTAAAAATCGAGTAGAATTTGCTTGCCATTGTGTTGCCAATGTATTATCTGCTCTTGGCACATCCGTAATATCGCCAGGTTTTTGCCATCTGCTAAGAACATCTGTTGACAATGCGCCTCCATAAGAAGAAAAATCCAAAAGTCCTGCATAATTTAAATCCAAGTTTTTACCTCCTATTTGATAGGTAAACAAAAAGTCTAAATTAAATCTTTTGTATTTAAAAGTAGAATTAAATGAACCATACACATCAGGAATAACGGATCCCGAATAATCGAATTTTGCATTATTAGAAAACGGAGTAACTGCTACACCATTTATAGTTCGAACATTAGTAGCCGTAGGATCCGCTGCTATAAATAAACCTGAACCGTCTGTTGGATCCACCCCATACCATTGTCTAAGATAATAGTCAAAACGTCCTTTTCCAACTTTAAACTGTTTGGTTCCGCTAGGAATAACATCTTGCCCGTCAGGCAATTTGATAAATTCATTTTTCAATGTTGAGGCATTAACTGTCATTGTCCATCCAAAATCTTTATGTTTAAAAATATCGTAGGACAAGCTTACTTCAAACCCTCTGTTAAATGCTTTTCCTATGTTTCGTATTTGACTGTTTCGATTGGTAAACAAAATTCCTCCTGCTGATAACGGCAACGGCACGCTAAAAATCAAATCAGAAGAAGTTTTGTCGAATATTCCACAGAACCTCTTAGTCTATCAAAAAAGCCAAATTCCAAAGCAATATCTTTATGTCCTGATTTCTCCCAGCGTAAATCAGGCGAACCAAGACTACTCACAATTACTCCTGGTTGGGTTTGATTATTATATCCTAATCCCAATAAAGCTTGATAGCCATAGTAGATAGTATTCCCATCTGAGTCTATTAGATTGTTGTTTCCTAACTCTCCCATAGAAGCTCTAAGTTTTAATTCATTAATCCAACTCAAATTAGAAATAAACTTTTCTTTATGAATACTCCATGAAAGCCCTAAAGACCAAAAGTTACCCCAATTTTTTTCAGGCGAAAATACCGAAGTTCCATCTCTACGAGCGGAGGCACTTAAATAGTATTTGTTTGCATAATTATAATTTAATCGACCAAAATAACTTTCTTCATTTCGAGAATCATAAGTAGAATTTGCCTCCTGAATAGTAACAAAATTTCCAAGTTCTTGGTTTCCTGAAAAAATTTCTCCTTTTTTACTGCCTGTCAAGAAATCACGTTCAAATTTTTGAGTTTCATGCCCTGCTAATAATTCGAAATTATGCAACTCATTAAATGTTTTGCTATAATTAAGCAATTGATTAAATCCAATTGTAGTTCTTTTTCTATTAGATTTAGTTGCATCTCCACCAGATGCAGCTCCATCGCCTACAATGGGATTTTCATAATAACTTCTGTATCTGTTCTCTATTTCGTAAGACATATTGTTCGTAAAAGTTAATCCTGGAGCAATTTTAACGTCAAAGAAAGATTTAGCAACAAAATTATTAAACTCACGCAAGTCATTATTCAATAAAATTTCGGCCACTATATGTCGACCACTACTAGCAGCCGTTGGTCTAGTTCCATTGATATCGAAAACAGGCAAACCATTCGAATCCAATACATATTCTCCCGTTGCTGTATGAGCATACACAGGATAAATAGGTCCTATATTACGAGTAAAACGGAACGGGTTTACAAAACTGGTACTGTTACTTAAACCAGCACCTGTTTCTGTTTGGGCTTGATTTCCTTTAGATATGTTTCCAGACAAGTTCAATCCTGCTTTTAACCAAGGCGTTGCTTGATAATCAGTATTAATTCTAGTGGTCACTCTTGTTAAGTCAGAATTTAACACATACCCTTCTTCTTGAAGATACCCTACCGATCCATAAAAAGATCCTCTGTCTGATTTGTTTTGAAAACTAATATCTGCATTACGTCTTATTCCTGTTCTAGAGATGGCTTTTGCCCAATCTAAATCCTGAGGATACAATAATTTTGCATTAGGATTAATTTTTCCATCTATTCCTACAATTTGATTATTAGGAACATTAAAAGGATTGTATCTTAAATCGTTTATAATTCCATTAGTAGCGGCTAAATTTGCAGCAGTTAAAGCCGCAGGAGTAGCAACACCCGGCACAGCCAAAGCGTTTCTCTTTGCTTCCCAAAAGGCTTCATAATAATCAGAAGGGTTTAACCTATCGTATTCTGAATTTCCCCTTGAAACAATACCTGTTGACAAACTCACTTTTAATTCCCCACCTTGAGCTTTTCCTCTTTTAGTTGTAACCAAAACTACCCCATTAGAAGCTTTATTTCCATAGATGGCAGTAGAACCAGCGTCTTTTAAGATGGAAAGACTTTCAATATCTGCTGCATTAATAGAATTTAACCCCCCACTAATAGGAAATCCATCTACAACATAAAGAACATCATCCGAAGTTCCCCCAGCAGAAGCAAATCCTCTGATTCGTATGGTTTGCCCTGAACCAGGTTGCCCTGATGGAGAAGTCACAAAGATTCCCGTTGTAGATCCTTCAATGGCACTAGATAAATTAGTTATAGGCCTTCTTTCTAAATCTTCTGCTTTAATTTTAGAAATAGAACCAGTTATGGACTCTTTTTTAGCTGTTCCATAAGCCACCACAACCACTTCTTCTAGTTGCTTTCCTCCTTCTTGCATCTTAATATTTATCGTATTAGATGCTCCTACCTTAACGGTTTCAGTTTGTAGACCTACAAAAGTAAACACCAAAGTTTCACCCACATTTACTTTGATGGTGTATTTTCCATCAAAATTAGTTTGTACACTTCGCTTAGTTCCTTTGACAACTACATTAGCACTCGGAATGGGACCAATACCATCCGAAACTATACCACTAACAGTTTTTTCTTGTGCAAAAGAAAACTGCATAGACAACGCTACTAATAGCGTAAAAATCCATTTGAATTTTAACCTCATATTAAATAAATTTTGAATTAGTTCCGACAAACGTCATAAAGTTTTCTTAATTTTCCTAATTCATTTTATTTTTTATGCACGCATATTAAACTAAATAAAACTAACAGAATGTTTTCTTATTGTTAAAAAATCATTATTTTTTGAACAAATTAGTTAAATTTAAACAAAAATTAATTTTTCATTGTTTTTTATGAAACAAAAAAGCCTAAATTGATTTTTTTCACAAAAATAAAACTCTTAAATTTACAATATTATTTTTGTAGTATTTTTTACCTTATTTTTTTATTTATAGTATAGTGCCGTTATTTTTCCGACTAAGGATATTTTTTTTTGAATTGAAAAACACCTCTGGAAAACAGTTTTCTACAACCGAAATAGCATTGCTAAAATCGATTCCAAATCAAAGTATTATAAAAGGTGATTCGAAATATATGAGTATTGCTGCGGCATCTGTACTAGCAAAAACCTATCGCGATGAGTATATGAACTTAATTCACGAAGAATTTCCTATGTATAATTGGAAGCAAAACAAAGGCTATCCTACCAAAGAACATCGGAAAGCAACCCTAAAATATGGCGTGACCAAATACCATCGAATGACATTTCGATTGTTGCCCGAGAAAGATTTATTTGATTTGTGATGGTAGGCTAACGATTTTTGATTGTAGATCAAAAATCTAACTCCAAGAAGCTGGAGGCAGTTCATAATCAAAATAGCCCATCTTTAATCGAACTCTGCTCCAAATAATTGCCTAAAATGCTTTAAGATTTTTGCTTTTACTTCGGCTTCATCCACTTTTTCAACACCCAATTCTACGTTTAAAGAAGTGACCGCTTTACCACGGATGCCACAGGGAATAATGTTATCAAAATAACCCAAATCGACATTTACGTTTAATGCAAAACCATGCATGGTTACCCAACGAGAAGCACGAACACCCAGCGCACAATTTTTCTAGCAAACGGAGTTCCCACACCGAGCCAAACGCCCGTTTCGCCTTCACTTCGACCGCAATCGAGACCGTATTCTTGCAAAGTCAAAATAATAGATTCCTCTAGAAAACGCAGGTATTTATGAATATCTGTAAAGAAATTTTCTAAATCCAAAATAGGATAACCCACGATTTGTCCGGGTCCGTGATAGGTAATATCGCCACCACGATTGATTTTGTAGAAAGTCGCCCCTTTGGATTCAAGTTGTTTTTCGGATAAAAGGAGGTTTTCGAGATCGCCACTTTTTCCTAAAGTATACACATGCGGATGTTCAACAAAAGAAAATAATTAGGTGTTTGCTTCGCCTGTTTGCTATCGCTCGAGTCTAAGTTTGTTTCTCCCCTCCTATTCTTGATTTTTAAATCGACAACTTCCTTGAATAATTTTTCCTGATATTCCCAAGTGGCTTTGTAATCTTTGAGTCCTAAATCTTGAAGTTGGATGGTTTTGTTCATTTAAAAAAATTCTAAAACGCAAAGGTACAAAGGAAATCTTTGTCAAGGTTTAGAACTTGGACAAAGATTTACTCCAAAACCACCTCAAGATTCGTGATTTCTGGATTTTGCAAACAATCCGACAAAAGAAACTGTAATTCCAACGATTTTTTATCTTCACTAATTTTAGCATTCTTGAATTCAACTAATAAATGCAACTTTTGAGAAACGGGATGCAAGAGAATTGATTATTTTTTCAGAAAGAGAGAAAAGAAATAAATTCTTTTCCCCTTTGCTGAATGGATAAAATATTCGTACTTGCTCCTCGACCAAAATTCACAAAAGTATGAGTCATTTAACACAGGAACAAAGATACACAATTGAGATATTGCACAAGGAGAAATATTCTCAAACAGATATTGCTAAGATTATTTGTAGAGACAAATCAGTTGTAAGTAGAGAATAGAAAAGAAATTCGGACAAACGTAATAGTGCGTACAAGGCTGATTTAGCTGAGCGTAAATGCAAGCAACGACATACTGAAAAGTCTAAAACAAATTAGGTTTACAAAAACCATTAAAGATTTTGTAATTTACTATTTAAAAGAAGATTATAGTCCTGAACAAATAGTTGGTCATGCAAAAATAGAAGGTTTAAAATGTGTTTCTGTCGAACGAATTTACCAGTTCATTTGGGACGATAAAAGCAAGGCGGTGATTTATACAACATCTTAGAACCGAGGGCAAACGATATAGAAAGCGAGGAGCCAGCAAAGACAAAAGAGGTCAAATAATTGGTAGAATTGGTATTGAAAACAGACCCAAGGAAGTTGATTTAAAAGAACGATTAGGTGATTTTGAGATAGATTTAGTTATTGGAAAAGATCATAAAGGAGCATTAATAACGGCTAATGACAGGGGCAACGGGAATGGTTAAAATTGCAATAATTGACCGTAAAGATTCTGAAATTGTACAAAATGAAGTTGTAAAATGTTGTACGAATTTAAGCCAATTCTAAAAACAATTACATCTGATAACGGAAAAGAATTTTCGCAACATCAAGCTATTGCAAAACAATTGTGTATCGATTATTACTTTGCAAGACCATACCATAGCTGGGAGAGAGGTTCCAATGAAAACTTAAATGGACTCATTAGACAATATTTTCCAAAGGGTTCAAGCTTTGAAAACATTACAAAAGAACAAGTTCAAGCAGTAGAGAATAAATTAAACAATAGACCAAGAAAAAGATTTGGGTATAAAACACCAAACCAAGTATATTTGCATAAATTAACAAATCAGGAAAAAGTTGCATTTATGACTTGAATCCGCCATTGGTATTCGAAACCGATTTTATTTTTCGAGGGAAATGATAATTTAATAGCAAAGATTGGTTGATTTTGAATTTAGAAATTTGATTTTTTAATGCTACAATTTTATCCTGTTGTTTTTTTAATGCTATCGAATCCGTAATTTTTACAGTTCTTTTGAAATGACTTCCGTCAAAAGTGTAATTGATGTTATAGTAATGTTCTTCGGCACTCAAGGCATAATTATGCTTTAAATCATCTGCATATTCCTCTGTTTTATACAAATCAGGAACCTCTTCAATTTTATTAAAATTTTGATTGATTGTGGTTCGAAATTCCTTTTCGTAGGAACTTTTTTTTATGTGCACGTTTGCATTCTCGAATTTTTGAAAAACAGCTTTTTCCGCTGGGGTAAGTTTCGAAAATGTTTCTGAGTATTTGGTTATAAAATCCCTGAAAACATAAGTTGTATCCAGAAACTTCTCTTCTTTCGAATAATTTTCTCCAGCTAGTTGCAGGTAACTTTGCTCATCGCGGAGTTTGATTATTTCAATTTTTCCTGTTCTATTTTCATTTACATAAATGGTTTCTGTGATTTGACAACTGGTGATAAGGGCGGTTGCAATGAGCAAAAAGAATATGCTGTTTTTCAAATTTCTTAAGATTTTAGAGTTTGTTTTTTGCCAAATATAAATCAATAACTAGAATTTTTAGCCCAGATTGTAGTGAAAATCAGGTCAAACGCATTAAAAACCATTAAATTTTAAAATGATTTTTTTAATATAACCATCTGAAATACAACGAATTAAATTTGTTTTAGCAAATTAAATTTTGTATATTTATCTGATAATCAGATGCTTAATATGAAATTAAAAAACAAATTGTTTATATTTGCTCAAACTATTCCAGACTTTAGATTGAACAGAAAAAAATTACACCCTTCGGAAAATATTGTTTTCATAACCATACTTGCCGTCATATGCGGGGCAGAAACTTGGGAAGAAATTGAAGATTACGGCATTGTTAAGCGTGAGTTTTTGGAAACTATCTTAGATTTAGAAAACGGGATTCCTTCTCACGACACGTTTAATCGTTTTTTCTCTTTGCTAAAACCCTCTTTTTTCGAAGAACATTTCGTGTCTTGGATTAAATCAATATCTAACCATTACAAGGGTGTCGTGGCAATTGACGGCAAAACAGTTCGAGGTTCTAAGCAATCTGGATTGAAGTCTGCCATTCATTTGGTAAGTGCTTTTTCTACAGAAAACGAAATCTTTTTAGGTCAAATTAAAACAGAAGAGAAATCAAATGAAATTACGGCAATCCCAGAACTTTTTAAAAGTGTTAGACCTTGAAAATGCTATTATTACCATAGATGCAATGGGTTGTCAAACAGATATAGCAGAAGTGATTATTGAACAAAAGGCAGATTATATTTTGGCGGTAAAAGAAAACCAAAAAGAATTATATCAAGATATTGAAAGTGCTTTTTTGATTCCCTCAAAAGACAAATCAAAAATTTATATAACCGAGGAAGTTGGTAGCGGAAGGGTAGAAAAAAGGACTTGTACTGTGATGGATGATTTGAGTCATTTATTAAATCCAACTAAATGGAATTCATTACAATCTATTGCAAAAATAGAAAGTGAAAGGTTTATAAAATCAACTGGTAAAACACAGAAATCAACTCGGTTTTATATAACAAGTTTACCTTGTGATGCCAAGAAAATAGCGGATGCTGTTCGTTCACATTGGAAAATTGAAAACAATTTACATTGGCATTTAGACGTTTCCTTTGGAGAAGATAAGAGTAGAAAAAGACATAAAAACGCGGCACAAAATTTTTCGTCAGTCTTGAAATTATCATTAAAAATACTGCTCAATGAAACAATTAGTCCTGTAAAGAAGAGCGTCAGAAGAAAACGTAAAATAGCAGGTTGGGATAATCATTATCTTTTATCTTTGTTCAACTTTTAATGCGTTTGACCTGAGTGAAAATCCTTTTTATTTTTCCTTTAAAAATAAAAAGATTGCAACGAAAAGCTGGAAATAGCTCCCAAAAAATCTGAAATCTGAAATCTGAAATCTGCAATCTTTTGTTATCTTTGCCCACTTAAAATCAGAATACAATGGCATTATCCGAACAAGAAATCCTTCGTAGAGAAGCACTCACTGAATTACGCAATTTAGGTATCGAACCTTATCCTGCAAATGAATTTGTAACAACCGCTTATTCGAGCGAAATCCTAGCCGATTTCGAGAAGTACGAAGGGAAAGAGGTGGTTTTAGCCGGTCGTTTGATGGGAAAACGCATCATGGGAAAAGCTTCGTTTGCGGAGTTGAAGGATGCCGAAGGACGTATCCAGATTTATGTTTCGAGAGATGATATTTCGGACGATGAGGAAAAAAACGATGTACAATGTAGTTTTCAAAAAACTATTGGATATTGGCGATTTTATTGGGGTTCGCGGTACGGTTTTTAAAACTCAAGTGGGCGAAATTTCGATTCATATTTATGGATTAACCGTTCTGGCAAAAGCCTTGAAACCGCTTCCTGTGGTAAAAATCGATGCCGACGGAAAGATACACGATGCTTTTTCGGATCCAGAGCAAAGGTACCGCCGACGTTATGTAGATTTGACCGTGAATGACCATGTAAAAGAAACATTTATCAAGAGAACCAAATTGTTTAATGCAATGCGTTCGTTCTTTAATGACAAAGGCTATCTTGAAGTAGAAACCCCCGTTTTGCAATCGATTCCGGGCGGCGCTGCTGCAAGACCTTTTGTCACTCACCACAACTCGCTCGACATTCCGCTATACATGCGAATTGCCAACGAATTGTATTTAAAAAGATTGATTGTTGGTGGTTTTGACGGCGTGTACGAGTTTTCGAAAAACTTCCGTAACGAGGGAATGGATCGAACGCACAACCCAGAATTTACCGCCATGGAAATATATGTAGCCTACAAAGACTACAACTGGATGATGAATTTTACCGAAAACTTACTGGAACATTGCGCTATTGGCGTAAATGGAACGAGTGAAGCTACCTTTGGCGAACATAAAATCAACTTTAAAGCGCCTTACGCCCGAGTTACCATGACGGATTCTATCAAACATTTTACTGGTTTTGATATTTCTGGCAAAAGTGAAACGGAACTTTTTGAAGCGGCTAAGAACATGGGAATTGACGTAGACAAAACGATGGGGAAAGGAAAATTGATTGATGAAATTTTTGGAGCAAAATGCGAAGGAAACTACATTCAGCCCACCTTTATCACAGATTATCCAAAGGAAATGTCTCCACTTTGCAAACAACACCGTGACAATCCAGAATTGACCGAACGTTTTGAACTGATGGTTTGCGGTAAGGAAGTAGCGAATGCCTATTCTGAATTGAATGACCCGATTGACCAAAGAGCGCGTTTTGAAGACCAAATGCGTCTAGCCGAAAAAGGCGATGACGAAGCTACCGGAACGATTGATGAGGATTTCTTGAGAGCTTTAGAATACGGAATGCCTCCAACTTCTGGTTTAGGAATTGGAATGGATCGTTTGATGATGTTCTTGACCAACAACGCTTCGATTCAAGAAGTATTGTTTTTTCCGCAAATGCGACCAGAGAAAAAACAAGTTCAAATCGAGTTGGAAGATGAGGAAAAACTAATTGTGGCTTTATTGCAAACCAACGATAGCAAATGGATTTGGGTTTTCTGAAAATAAAATCCGAATTAAGCGGTAAGAAATGGGATGCGGCTATGAAAGCTTTGGCAAAACACGGATTAGTAAAGGTAAGTTTAGTCGGAGAAAGTAAAATAGTGGAATTAGTGGGATAATTTTTCGACTCAATTGCAACAAAAAAGAAACTCGATTGAGGGCACTGAAAAAGACTTTTTCAGTACCCTCAATTTTCAGCTCTAATTTTTCAGAGTCTTGGTATGTGTTCCAAAAACGCAATAAAACAATACTATCCTCTTTTCTTTCGTAAAATAATGTGATTTGTTTTACAATTGGATCTTGAAATATATTTTCATATTCTGTCGGTTTGAATTTGATGGTTCCTTTGGCTAGTTTTTCTAAAACTTCATCCGTTTTATTTATGAACCGTTGGACTTCTCTCTCTGTCCATTCGCTTTCTAAATACTCAATATTCTGTAACGTATCCTCTCGCTAAATCTGTCCAAATTATACTAAACATACTTATTTGAAGTATTTAGGAAATCTTGATTTGATTTTTTCCATCGCTTGTTCGTGAGAATGTACTCTGTCATTCGCAACATCTTCTAAAGCTTCATCGATGGCTTTTTTTTGTGCTGCGCTTAATAAACTAACTTTTTTATCCATTTTTTTCAATGGGATTATGACAAAAGATTCGCTTTTACTTCTGTAAATCACTAATTCTTCATCTCTTGCAATATCTAAATATTTTTTGATGTTGCTTCTAAATTCGGTTACACTAACAGTTTCCATAATAATATTTTTTACAAATGTACTTAAAAATGTACAGTTACACTCGTGATAAATATTCAAGTTTGGAGGAAAAAAATAGGACAAAAAAACCGCCAAATAATTGTTAGTCATTCTCTATTCCCAATCCAGCAATCGTTTTTCGCCTTCAATCTTTTTAATATCGGTAATATCCTGCGATAATTCTATTACTCCTTTGTAATCTTTATTGGCATCGCGAACAGCAAAATACCGAATATAAATTAATCTTTCTTTAAAATTAATCCAGAACGAAGATTCGTTTTGAGTGCCGTTTTTAAAGCTTTCAATGATTTTAAGAACCGTTCCCACACTTTTTGGAGGATGACAAAACTTTACTTCACGCCCAATGATTCCAGCACTTCTAGGAAAAACACGTTCTTCGCCCCGATTATAAAAATTACTTTGTCGTTTTCATCTACAAAAGTCAAATCGAGCGGCATCGTTTTCAAAAGCAAATTTACTTGTTCGACTGTCATATACCCTTCATCATAATGCGAGGAGTTTTCAGTAGAAAAGGTCATTTCTCTTTTGGTAAAATCGGCACTTGGATGAATGTATTCCTGTGGCGGAAAAGCAACTGGCGTTTCTGGTAACATCCATCCTATTTCTTCTTCGCCTTGACGCATGGCGATCCAATCTTTTTCGGTTAATAAATCTAGCGCATTAGGAAACAAAACCATTTCTTCCGTTTTCATCAATCGAAGAATTCCATCGACTAAGAAAGGCGTATTGGTGTTCATTTTATCTAATTCCTTACTTTCTAAATGCTTACGCAACAACCTAAATTGATCTCTCAAATTATCATGAAAAGACCACATTCCCTGTGACGGCCCGTTCCATCCCTTCTTTTCCAAAAAGGGAAAAAGCTGATTTTCTTTTCTTGTAAATCGTTTTTCAATAGTTTGCAATTGGTTAAAAATATTGATGTATTTCTGTAATTCCTCTTTTGAATCTACGGCTGAAATTTCTTCTAAAAGACGAATAATAATTTCCTTTTCTTGAAAATAAACACTTATCGGATGTCCTTCTGGAAGTGTCGTTGAATTTGAATTGTCATGCATTGTAATCTTATTTTTTATTTCTGCTATTAAGTTCGACAAAGGACGTTTTGAAATATTTTCTAAAACATGATTCCAATCATATTGAAAATACTATTTTTTTAAACAAACCCATACCTCAAAAAAAAGCAAATTAGTCCTGCTTTGCTTATGAACATTTGTTAATAAATAAATGATAAAAAAAAAGAACTATGATTTAAATCATACCCCATACAATTAGAAATAAGTAAAATTATAGTCAGAAAAAAAGGTCTTAAAAAAGCACCTACTGTATTGATATTTAATACTTAAAAAAAAATGAACATACAAGAAAAAACTACCATTGGAGATTATGTGGCTCAAGATTTTAGAACGGCAGCTATTTTCTCGAAATATGGAATTGATTTTTGTTGCAAAGGACAACGAACTCTCGAAGAAGTTTGCAGCAAAAAAAGCATCAATGAAACCCATTTATTAAATGAGTTAAATACCGTTTTGGCAACAAAAAATAATTCAGGAATCGACTTCAACTCTTGGTCGCTAGATTTATTAATCGACTACATCGAAAAAAACCACCACCGTTTTGTTGAAGAAAAAACACAAATCCTAATTCCGTTTCTAGATAAATTATGCAGTGTTCACGGAAACAATCATCCTGAATTATTTAAAATCACAGAACTCTTCAAAGCCAGCGCAACGGAATTAGCCGCTCACATGAAAAAAGAAGAACTGATCTTATTTCCTTTTATCAAAAAAATGATTATTGCCACAAAAAACCATAGTTCTATTGAAAAACCTCATTTTGGAACAGTAAAAAATCCTATTGCAGCCATGATGGAAGAGCACGACAACGAAGGGGAACGCTTTAGAACCATTTCGGCTTTGACCAATAATTACACCCCACCAGAAGACGCTTGCAACACCTATCGAGTCACAATTGCTATGCTGGAGGAATTCGAACAAGATTTACACAAACACATTCATTTAGAAAGTAACATTCTGTTTCCAAAAACAAAAGCTTTAGAAAAATTTTTCTCGAACGAGGAATAAACAGCAAAACAAGTAAATCCCATGGAAAAATACGTTATCAAAAGAAACGGAGATTATAAACCGTTTGAAGGTTTTAAAATTGAAGATGCTATTGCAAAAAGTTTCAAAAGTGCTACCCTAGTATATGATGAAAGCGTTTTTGAAGATGTTATGAAAGGATTGCAATCTAAAGAAACTTGGGCGGTCGAAGAAATTCAGGATTTAATCGAAAAAAGTCTCTTCGAAAAACAATATTTCGAAGTGATGCGCTCCTTTATGTTGTACCGTCACACTCGAAAATTGCAGCGGGAACATATTGAAGGCATCAACGAAGATACCACTTATGTTGACAGTTCACAAACCATTGCCGAATATATCGAACAAACCGATTGGCGCATCAATGCCAATGCAAACACCTCTTATTCTAATGCCGGTTTAGTAAATAACGTGGCCGGAAAAATCATTGCTAATTATTGGCTCGACAAGGTTTACACCAAAGAAGAAGGGTATGCACACCGAAACGGCGACATTCACATTCACGATTTAGATTGTTTAACAGGCTATTGTGCGGGTTGGAGTTTACGGGTTTGCTGAACGAAGGTTTTCAACGGAATTCGTGGTCGTGTCGAAAGCAAAGCACCATCACATTTTAGGGAAGCTCTGGGGCAAATGGCAAATTTCTTGGGAATTTTACAAAGCGAATGGGCTGGTGCTCAAGCTTTCAGTTCATTCGACACCTATTTAGCTCCTTATGTTTTTAAGGACAATTTATCGTTTGATGATGTACTGAAAGCCATCCGAAGTTTTGTTTATAATTTAAATGTTCCAGCACGTTGGGGACAATCTCCTTTTACGAATATTACCCTAGATTGGGTAGTTCCCGAAGATTTGAAAACCCAAATTCCAACGAAAAATGACCTTCACTTTTTCGAAAATAATTTCAATCCCGACCTTTTAGTCAAAGCACAAGAACGTGGAGCTGCAAAACTGACCGATTTGCGTTACGAACATTTTCAAAAGGAAATGAACCTCATCAATAAAGCCTATTATACCGTAATGACCGAAGGCGATGCAAATGGACAACCTTTTACTTTCCCGATTCCAACGGTAAATATTACCGAAGCATTTGATTGGGACGGCGAAAACACCAATCTACTTTTCGAAAATACCGCTAAAATTGGTTCTTCTTATTTCCAAAATTTTATTGGAAGCCAATACAAATTAGATGAAAATGGCAATAAAGTAGAAAACGAAAGTGCTTATAAACCCAATGCCGTTCGCTCTATGTGTTGTCGTTTGCAACTCGATTTGCGTGAATTGTTGAAACGTGGCAATGGTCTTTTTGGTAGTGCCGAAATGACGGGAAGCATTGGTGTTGTAACCATCAATATGGCTCGGTTGGGTTATTTATATCGAGGAAATAAGGAAGAATTATTCAAACAATTAGACAAATTATTATACATTTCTAAATCGACTTTAGAGAAAAAACGGGTGTTCATTCAGGAAATGTATGATCGGGGTTTGTATCCTTACACCAAACGTTATTTAGAACATTTCAGAAACCACTTTTCGACTATTGGTGTAAACGGAATCAACGAAATGATTGTGAATTTTAGCGAAAAACAAGACACGGTAACTTCTTCAACGGGAATTGATTTTGCCTCGGAAGTTTTAGAACATATTCGGGGTCGAATGAAAGAATTTCAATCAACAACCGGAAATTTATACAATCTCGAAGCCACGCCAGCCGAAGGGACAACCTATCGTTTTGCCAAAGAAGACAAAAACGCTTCCCAAATATCATCCAAGCCGGACAAGAGGATAACATTTATTACACCAATAGTTCGCAAATTCCGGTTGATTATACCGAAGATCCTTTTGAAGCCTTGATTTTACAAGACGAATTGCAATGCAAATATACCGGAGGAACAGTTTTGCACTTGTATATGAGCGAAAAAAATGAGCTCGCCAGAAGCCTGCAAACAGTTTGTCAAAAAAGTGGTATCGAATTTCAGATTGCCTTATATCACGGTAACGCCCGTGTTTAGCGTTTGTCCCGTTCATGGCTATTTGAATGGCGAACACGAATATTGCCCAAAATGTGATGCCGAATTAATAGAAAAAGAAAAAAATTAAAGTTGAGCAACTAAACGCCACAGAAACTTTAAATTTTTCAGAACTTGAAATCTTAAACAAAAAATCATGAAAACAAAAACAAATCCCATCCTAGAACAAAACGAGCATTTGAGAACCAAATGCCTTGTGTACACACGCGTAATGGGCTATCACAGACCCGTAGAAAGTTTTAATATTGGCAAGAAAGGTGAACACAAACAACGCACTCATTTTACCGAAGGAAAATGCTAGTAAGCCCATTTATAGCTTAACGCCTTTCACTTTATTGGATTATCCGCATAAATCAGCCTGCATTCTTTGGTTTGCAGGTTGCAATATGCGTTGTTTGTATTGCTACAACCCCGAAATTGTACTCGGAAAAGGAAGTCTTTCTTTCGAAAATATAGTTTCCTTTTTACATACTCGAAAAAACTTGCTGGATGCTGTAGTTTTTAGTGGTGGCGAATGTGTCTTGCATAAAACTATTATTTCGTTAATTATTGAAGTAAAAAAAATGGGGTTTTTAGTAAAAATTGACACCAACGGAAGCTCTCCAAACGTAATGCAACAATTGTTAAGTCAAAAATTGATTAATTATATTGCCTTGGATTTTAAATCCCCAAAATCAAATTTCAATCCATTACCCAATCGAATTTGTATGATTCTTTCGAAAAAAACATTAGACTTGATTCTAAAGCTGAAATTCCTTTTGAAATTCGAACGACTTATCATTCTAATTTGCTATCTGAAGAAGACTTACGGGAAATGATTGACTATTTGGAAACCAAGAATTATGCGGGCAATTATTACATTCAATATTTCAGAAATAATGTAAAAACCCTCTCGAAATTAGAACAATCTCACAACAAAATTGATTGCGAAAAATTATCGACACCCACTATAAAAGTTGTTTTAAGAGAATAAAACTAATTTTTAAATACCAAAAATGTTTTCAAGAACCTGTAAATATGCAATTCGTGTGCGCTATTTTATGCCACAGAATCCATAAGAAACGAAAGAATACCATAAAAGACATCGCTGAAAAGATGAATCCTCCCAAGCTTTTTACCCCCAAAATTCTTCATTTATTCTGTAAAAGAAGTCGGTAATGGATTTGAAATTTCGACATCAAATCAAGAAATTATTTTTTGAAGTGATGGCATAAGCAATCGTATCTATTTACAAAAATATCTGGTAATATACCATCACAAAAAAAACTCAATCGTATTAAAATTGAGGCTTTTATTGTTCAAATTATCTTTCAGATTATTCTTTGAAGCTAAAAATCTTTCGGCATCTAAAGCCGCCATACATCCTGTTCCCGCAGCCGTAATCGCCTGACGATATACATGATCCGCAGCATCACCAGCAACAAAAACACCAGCAACATTAGTTTTTGAAGTTCCCGGAATATTCACAATATAGCCCGTTTCATCAAGAGTGAGGTAGTCTGCAAAAATCTCTGTGTTGGGTTTATGACCAATAGCAGCAAAGAAACCCGTTGCAGGAATATCAAAAACAGCTCCAGTAGTTTTGTTTTTTACTTTTACTCCTGTAACCACTTGTCCATCACCCAAAACCTCAACCGTATCGTGGTGCATTAAAATGCTAATATTCTCGGTTTTACGAACACGAGCTTCCATTATTTTTGAGGCTCTAAATTTCTCACTTCGCACGAGCATGGTAACTTTAGAACACATTTTAGACAAATAATGAGCTTCCTCACAAGCAGAATCTCCCGCTCCTACAATGACCACCTCTTGATTTTTATAGAAAAAACCATCGCAAACAGCGCAGGCCGAAACACCACCACCCATTTTTAAATAATGTTGCTCTGAAGGCAATCCTAAATATTTAGCCGATGCACCCGTCGAAATAATTACAGTTTCGCAATGCAATTCGATGCTATCATTAATCCATACCTTATGAACCTCTTCTCCAAAATTTACTTTGGTAGCCCAGCCATCACGTATGTCTGCGCCAAAACGTTGCGCTTGAGCTTGCAATTGTATCATCATTTCTGGCCCTGACACGCCATCAACATAACCCGGAAAATTTTCCACTTCATTAGTGGTTGTAAGCTGCCCTCCTGGCTGCATTCCTTGGTACAAAACTGGATTCATATTAGCTCTAGCAGCATAAATGGCAGCTGTATAACCCGCTGGACCAGAGCCTATAATAAGGCATTTAATTTTTTCGATTGTAGTAGGCATATTTAAATCTATTTTTTGCTTTTTAATAAGTGCAAATGTATGTTTTTTATTAAAATCTTTAGACCTAAAAACCATTGTATTTAGTGATTTAAAAATAATCGCATTCAATTCGATGGTATCACTTGCAAAACCCAAAATTAGTTTTATATTTGCAACCGCTTTCGGGGTGTAGCGTAGCTCGGTTATCGCGCCTGCTTTGGGAGCAGGAGGCCGCAGGTTCGAATCCTGCCACCCCGACAAAAAGTCGAACAGAAATGTTCGGCTTTTTTCGTTTCAACTGCTGGCAAAACCCCCTAAGATATGCAGAATAATTCGTCCATCTAAAAAGATAAATCCTTATTTTTGTTTCAATAAAAATGCAACACGACTATTTTATGCTAATAATTGGAATCGCAGGTGGAACAGGAAGCGGAAAAACGACAGTGGTTCATCAAATAATGAGCGAATTACCCCCTACCGAAGTTGGCATTATTGCTCAGGATTCCTACTATAAAGAATCTACAAATCCGAGTTATGAAGAGCGCTCAAAAACAAATTTTGACCATCCAAACGCAATAGATTTTGATTTATTGGTTGCGCATCTCAAAGAACTCAAGGCTGGAAAAACCATAAATCAGCCCGTTTATTCCTTCGCAACACACAACAGAACCAAGGATACTCTACTGACGCATCCTCGAAAAGTAATGATTGTCGAAGGAATTCTTATCCTTTCTAATGCTGAACTTCGCAAATTATTTGACATAAAAATATTTGTTCACGCCGATTCTGACGAGCGATTAATTCGACGATTAAAACGCGATATAGAAGAACGTGGGCGCGATATGAAGGAAGTTTTAACCCGTTACCAAACCACATTAAAACCTATGCATCAGCAATTTATAGAATCGACAAAAGCATTTGCCGACATCATTATTCCAAACGATAAATACAACACCGTCGCCATCGACGTAGTTCGTGCCGTAATAAATCAACGTATTTTATAAATTTATTGTAATTTTATAACCGTAAGTATTTGAAGCAAATTTCTGCTGTCATCTCAATTCAAAATTTTGCTAAAACAACAACTAATTAAATGCTAAAATCCTATAAAGACAAATCTTGGTTTAAATTTATAAGCAACAAATACATTTGGGTTTTGTTGTTTTTTTCGACTTGGATGATTTTCCTAGACAACTATTCGTATTTTGATCATCGTATTTTAAACAAACAAATCGACGAACTTGAGAACAACAAAAAATACTATCAGGAAGAAATTAAGAAAGATCAGGAGAAAATCAAACAACTCAAAAACCCAGAGCAAATAGAAAAATATGCTCGGGAAAAATACTATATGAAAAAAGACAGTGAAGACATTTATTTAATCGAATTTGAAGGCGATACCATTGAAAAAGATAGTCGAAAGTAAGTCGAAAATTTTAATATCATAAAGTCAAACGAGTGAATAGTAACAAAGTCTATTTATAATCAAAGACTTATATCATTTTATCAGATTTCAAAATGCAACATTATACCATAGCTATCACTTAAGTAGTTGCCCAATGCAAAATAAAATTCCAAAATCACATTCAAACCGTAATGAAAACCGTAAATGAAAAATCTGTTCGATGATTTTGCCCCCATTTCCTCCAAACAATGGAAACAACGAATCCAATTTGAACTCAATGGCGCCGATTATGCCGAAACTTTAATTTGGAATTCGCCCGAAAATATTCAAGTAAAACCTTTTTATCACAAAGATGAATTTCAAGGAATTGCAAACGTAAATACGAAAGCAACCGAATTCAAAATTTGCCAAAATATCTTTGTTCACGACCTCGAAAAATCCATTCTGCGAGCCAAAGATAGCATCCGTCGAGGTGCCGAAAGCATTCGTTTTACCATTAAAGACGAAAAAATTAATATTGACAAACTATTCGAAAATATTCCTTTAGAGACCGTAACGGTATACTTAAATTTAACCTTTCTCTCTATCGATTTCGTAAAAAAAGTTGACGCAATTGCCCAGCAGAAAAACGCTAAAATATTCTGTAATCTCGATCCAATTGGGCAATTAGCCAAAGAAGGAAACTGGTTTACAACCAAAGAAAAAACAATTTTGATACGTTGAATTTAATAGCAACAGCGACAGCAACTATTTCTTTTATCAGCATTAATACTGGCTTGTATCAAAATGCTGGTGCCAATATGGTGCAACAAATTGCTTATAGTGTAGCGCACGCCAACGAATATTTCAACCGAATTTCGACAATAAATAAGCCTATCGTTTTTGAAGTTTCAGTAGGAACAAACTACTTTTTCGAAATAGCTAAACTTCGTGCCTTACGCCTTCTTTTTAACCTAATTGCTAAAGAATACAATCATAATTTAGATTGCCATTTACTAGTTTCGCCCACCAAACGCAACAAAACAATTTACGATTATAACGTGAATATGTTGCGTACCACAACCGAATGTATGAGTGCGATTCTTGGCGGAGCCGATGCTATTGCCAATTTGCCTTACGATGCTTTGTACCATAAAGACAATGAATTTGGCGATAGAATTGCGAGAAATCAATTGCTGATTCTTAAACACGAAAGTTATTTTGATAAAGTTAATAATCCTGCTGACGGAAGCTATTATATAGAAAGTTTAACCCATCAATTAGCTGAAAAAGCCCTTAACTTTATTCAAGGATATTGAAATTAATGGCGGTTTCTTAAAACAGCTTAACGAAGGAATTATCAATAAAAAATTCAAGAAAGTGCTCATAAAGAGCAAGAATTATTTCATACCGGAAAGGAAATCCTCCTAGGAATTAACAAATATCCCAACAAAAATGATTGCATGAAGGGAGAACTAGAACTGTTTCCATTCGTGAAAATAAAACCAAGAAAAACCTTAATTACACCCCTAATCGAAAAGCGTTTAGCGGAACCAATAGAATACGACAGAATGAAAGAGGAGAAATAATTAAAAACAGGTGTCATGAAATTCTCAATTTATTTAGTGTTATTTTTAATCGCAACAACCGCTTTTGCACAACAAAAAACGGTTGAAATCACTAATGTCAAAACTGGAAAAATAATTGTTTTTGAAGAAAACCAACGAGTAAAAATAAGAACATTAGACGGCAAAAAACATATTGGAAATCTAAAATTTTCAGACAGTTTAACCCTTGTCGTTGACAATCAATCTATAAAAATAGACAGCTTAAAAAGCATGAAAAAACAACCCAAAACTCTGGCAACAATCAAAACTGTGTTTGAAATTGTAGGACTCGCAACAGTAGGAACTAGCCTAGTGCTGGCGTCTGGCGGAAGCAATTGGTCTTTTTTTGCTTTTTACCCTTGGTTCAGGCATGACCATTAGCGCTCGGTTTCTCGAAGGCGTCAATCTAAACTATTCAGACACTAAATGGACTTTCAAAATCATAGAAAAGTGATGCGGAAAAATTTGCAACATATTAAATTAGACAGCCAAAAATTAGAAGTGAGAGACGAGAAATTAGCAGCAAAAAACTTTCTCACAGCCGAAGGCATCGAATTAAAAAAATCCTATTCTGAGCAAGATATCGAAACCCTCGAACATCTTGATTTTGGAGCTGGCTTTGCGCCAAATTTACGCGGTCCTTATGCCACAATGTACGTTCGTCGCCCCTGGACCATTCGCCAATATGCAGGATTTTCGACCCGCCGAAGAAAGCAACGCCTTTTATAGAAGAAACCTTGCTGCGGGACAAAAAGGACTTTCGATCGCTTTTGATTTGCCTACGCACCGCGGCTATGATTCAGATCACGAACGGGTGGTAGGCGATGTTGGAAAAGCAGGTGTAGCCATCGATTCGGTCGAAGATATGAAAGTATTATTCAATCAGATTCCGCTCGACGAAATGTCGGTTTCGATGACCATGAACGGAGCGGTTTTACCCATTATGGCTTTTTATATTGTCGCTGCCGAAGAGCAAGGCGTAAAACCCGAACAACTTTCGGGTACGATTCAAAATGACATTCTGAAAGAATTTATGGTTCGAAATACTTACATTTATCCACCGGCGCAATCGATGAAAATTGTTGCCGATATTTTTGAATTTACCAGTAAACGAATGCCTAAATTCAACTCGATTTCTATTTCGGGTTATCATATTCAAGAAGCGGGAGGCACAGCCGATATTGAGTTGGCTTACACGCTTGCCGATGGTTTAGAATACATCCGAACCGGATTGGCAACGGGAATGAAAATCGACGACTTCGCTCCTCGCCTATCGTTTTTTTGGGGAATTGGGATGAACCATTTTATGGAAATCGCCAAGCTCCGCGCTGGGCGGATGATTTGGGCAAAATTAGTCAAACCATTCAACCCAAAAGACGATAAATCCCTTGCGCTAAGAACCCATTGCCAAACTTCGGGCTGGAGCTTGACCATGCAAGATCCTTTTAATAACGTGGCACGAACCACTATCGAAGCTGCAGCAGCAGTTTTTTGGCGGAACACAATCCTTGCACACCAACGCACTTGACGAAGCCATTGCTTTACCAACAGATTTTTCGGCTAGAATTGCTAGAAATACTCAACTATTTTTACAAGAAGAAACAAAGATTACCAAAACTGTCGACCCTTGGGCAGGCAGCTTTTATGTAGAAAGTTTAACCCATGAAATTGCCCAAAATGCTTGGAAACTCATCGAAGAAGTAGAAGAATTAGGCGGAATGACCAAAGCCATTGAATCTGGAATTCCGAAACTTCGTATCGAAGAAGCCGCTGCCAGAAAACAAGCGCGAATTGATAGCAACCAAGAAATTATTGTTGGTGTCAACAAATACAGATTAAAAAAAGAAGATCCGTTACAGATATTGGATGTCGATAACCAAATGGTGCGCAAACAACAAATCGAACAATTAGAAAGAATAAAAGCATCTCGTGATACAGAAAAAAGTAAAACAATCCCTTAAAAAACTAACCCTTTGTGCTCAAACTGGCGAAGGTAATTTACTGGAATTAGCCGTTGAAGCCGCTAGAAACAGAGCGACTCTCGGCGAAATTAGCCATGCCTTAGAAACGGTTTTTCGGAAGATATAAAGCACAAATTAAATCCTTTAGTGGCGTGTATAGCAAAGAAATGAAAAACGATGAAAGCTTTGATAAAGCAAAACAACTAGCCGACGAATTTGCCCAAAAAGACGGGCGTCGCCCTAGAATTATGATTGCCAAAATGGGACAAGACGGACACGATCGTGGTGCCAAAGTGGTGGCTACGGGTTATGCCGATTTAGGTTTTGATGTCGATATAGGCCCTCTTTTTCAAACTCCGGCCGAAGCCGCCAAGCAAGCCGTAGAAAACGACGTGCATATTCTTGGCGTTTCCTCACTCGCGGCGGGGACATAAAACATTGGTTCCACAAGTCATCAAGGAACTCAAAAAATACGGTCGCGAAGACATTATGGTCATCGTGGGCGGCGTGATTCCTGCTCAAGATTACCAATTTTTATTCGATGCTGGAGCGGTTGCCGTTTTTGGTCCTGGAACAAAAATAAGCGAGGCTTGCGATTAGTATTTTGGAGATTTTAATGGAAGAGTAACCCGTCATTGCAAAGGGAATCCCAGCATGTACAAAACTAAAAACACGAACTGAAAGGGAGGGTACTGAAAAAGTCTTTTTTCGAATAAATTGATAAATAAAAGGAGTAGAAAGCTTAGGATTTCTACTCCTTTTTTGGTATATTTAGCTGTAATTATAAGGTTTTTTACATGTTAGTACAGCAACAAACAATACAGTTCAGCGAGCATTCCTCTTTATATGATTTAATTATTCCAAGGAATAATCTTTTGAGAAAAATTAACGATTTGATAGACTTTTCATTTATCTACGATGAGTTGTTAAATAAATACTGCACCAATAATGGACGTATGGCAGAAAGTCCCGTTCGTATGTTCAAGTATTTGCTTCTTAAAACAATTTACACCGTTTCCGATGTTGATGTAGTGGAACGTTCGCGTTACGATATGTCCTTTAAATATTTTTTGGATATGAATCCAGAAGACGATGTTATTAATCCGAGTTCGTTGACCAAATTCAGAAAACTACGTTTGAAAGACACCGACTTGTTAAATCTATTGATAAACAAAACGGTAACCATAGCTATTGAAAAAGGCATCATCCGTTCTAAGTCTATTATTGTTGATGCCACACATACTTTATCAAGATCTAATCCGTTTTTTAGCCATCGATGTATTGAGAGAACGCTCCAAGTTACTTCGAAAAACAGTATACACCTTTGACGACCAATTCAAAGAACGTATGCCCAAAAAAAATACCGACAATGATTTAGAAAAGGAGCTGGCTTATTGCAAAGAGTTAGAAAAACGCATAGAAAATGAGCCGTCTATAAGTTCAATAAGTACATTCTAAAAATTAATAATACATTTTGTTCCAAACCCATTCAAAACATCATTTAGGTTCAATTTTAAATTTTCAAATGAAGTATAAGCCTCAAATTTTAACCATTTATATTTAACAAATCTCCACAAGATTTCAATTAAGTTCAATTCTGGCGAGTAAGGTGGAATAAAATAAATAAGTAAATCTAACTCTTCCCATTCTTTGATTTTTTCTTTGAATTTCTTACTGGTATGAAGCGAAGAGTTATCCAAAACCACAACTGTTTTTTTAGTTATATTCTCAACAAATTTGTCAAAAAGACAATCATCTTTTCAGAATTTATTGTTGTTTCAAAAATATCAAAAACCAAATTACCCAATGTATTCATTAAACCAAAAACACTTACGCTTTTCCCCCGAATTGCAGGCAATAAAATAGGTTCTCCTTCAGCTTGCCAAGCATACGGAACATTCGGCACTAAACTAAAATGACTTGCGTCACCGTAATATAAGTCAATGTATTGTTCCTGATTTAATTGTGACAATTTATCCAATTCCTTTTTTGAATTTAGAAAAGCGCTCTCACAACGTTTTTTTTTTCAAAGATTTACGGCATCTTATCCATTTATATTTTAGTCTCTTTTAAAAAATTTATGAGTGTTTGTTTTGTTATTTTTATTTGATGCTCTCGCTCTAAAATATCCAAAACCACATTCAAATTTCTACTGTTTTCCTTTACTAGTTCAGGTATTAGGTCAGCTACTTTTTTTAGTTTTAATTTTGCGCCACGACCTTTTTTAACGCCTAATGTTTCCTGTTTGTCTTTTAATGTTTTAGCCATTTCCCAAGCATTAAAAAACAATGTTACTCGTAATCTTCCAACCTTCATAATTCTAGAAATTTCCATTATGGATTTTTTGTCAACAGAAAGTTTTAGAAACATACAGCGCTCCCTGACTACCGAATTAGGGGAGTTTCTATACAAATAATCCACTACTTTTTTTTCCTCCTCTAATAATTCTACATATCTCATTTATGTCGTATTTAAAATATAAATATACGAAAAATATGTCAAAAATAAAAATGTATTACTAATTATTTTCAAGTACTTACCCGCTGTGAAAGAAAAATTAAACCTGCTAAAAGAATCCGTAGAAGACACTCAAGAAAATTTAACCCTATCCAAAGATACCGATGCAAAATAGGTCATAAATCTGCCGAGAGTTCCTTTTTTGGCTACAAGACCCATTTGGCTATGACTGAAGAGCGCATCATTACCGCGGCTGTAGTTACATCTGGAGAAAAAGGCGATGGTCCAGAATTACCTAAACTTTTAGAAATCAGTCAAGAAAACGGAGTTGATGTAGATACCATTATTGGCGATGCGGCTTATTCTGGAAAAGAGAATCTTAAAATTACAACTGAACAAAACATAAAAATAGTTAGCGCGTCTAAATCCATCTATAACCCAAGGCTTTAGGAAAGATGAAGATAAATTTGATTACAATAAAGATGCCGATAGGTTTGTTTGCCCAGCAGGGCATTTAGCAATACGAAAAGCGCGCCAAGGCACTAAAGATGTCGGGGTAAATCAAGTAGATACTTACTATTTTGATGTCGAAAAATGCAAGCATTGCCCTTTAAAGGAAGGTTGTTATAAAGATGGAGCCAAGACAAAAACGTATTCGGTATCCATAAAATCAGAATTGCATCAAGACCAAATGGCTTTTCAAGAAACAGAATATTACAAAGAAAAAGCCAAAACATCGATACAAGATAGAAGCTAAAAATAGCGAGTTAAAAAATATACACGGTTATGATAGAGCAATATCATACGGTATTACCAATATGCAAATGCAAGGTGCAATAGCAATTTTTACAGTCAACTTAAAAAGAATACTCAAATTAATGTAGAAAATGTAATCTACACGTGCATTTTACCAAATGAACCTGTATAAGTCAAAACAGACACATACAATCAACAATAAAAAACAGTTACAAAAATAAAACCGCTTATAACGGATGCTTAAAATCCTGTTATAAGCGGTTTTTTAATATCTAAAAAGAACGTTGATCAAAATAAGTGATGTTTTTCAGTACCCCTCCTGAAAGGTTGGTGTTTTTTTTTATATTTACAAGAAATTTTTATGTCAAAACTCCCCAACATCACCACGAGTATTTTTACGACAATGTCCAAAATGGCGACAGAACATAACGCCATCAATCTTTCGCAGGGTTTCCCTAATTTTCCTGTTGACGAAAGATTGACTGCTATCCTCGCTAAACTTGCCAAAGAAGACGTGCATCAATATACACCAATGTCGGGTTATCCTCCGCTATTGCTCAAAATTGCTGCACTTGTCAAAAAATCCTATCATCGAAATATTCAACCCGAAACAGAAGTTCTCATAACGGCTGGCGCAACCCAATCGCTTTTTAGCACTATTCTGGCTTTGATTCATCCTCAGGACGAAGTAATTATTCTAGACCCTAGTTTCGATTGTTACGAAGCACCCGTTTTGCTATGCAATGCAAAACCCATTCGAGTAAATTTGAATGACGATTATACGCCAAACTGGGAACAAATCGAAAAAGCGTTTTCTCCAAAACAAAAATGATTATCATCAATAATCCGCATAATCCAACAGGGAAAATCTTGACAGAAGCGGATTTTGAGATTTTAGAAAAAATACTAGCTAAGCATCCAGAAGTTATTTTACTTTCAGATGAAGTTTATGAATACATCACTTTCGAGCAGCAACATATTTCAGCCCACACTCGAAAAAAATTGCAAAATCGCAGCGTGGTGGTTTCTTCCTTTGGAAAATCATTCCATATTACAGGTTGGAAAGTGGGCTATTTGGTAGCTCCTGACTATTTGATGAAGGAAATCAAAAAAGTGCATCAGTTTTTGGTTTTTAGCGTCAACAGCCTTGCCCAAGTTGCCATTAGCGAATACCTAGATTTAGTTGCCGTCGAAGAGCTTGGAAAATTCTATCAGGAAAAAACGAGATTATTTCAGAAAATTACTCAAAAACAGTAGATTTGAATTGATGCCTTGCGAAGGAACTTATTTTCAAGTGGTTTCATACGCTTCGATTTCTGATGAAAATGACGTGGCTTTTTGCCACCGCTTAGTCAAAACACATGGCGTGGCAGCCATTCCTATTTCTAGTTTTTATGCTAATGGCAAGGACATGAAATTGATTCGGTTTTGCTTTGCGAAAGATACCAAAACCCTCGAAGAAGCCGCTAAAAGATTGTGTGCGGTTTGATGGTTTGGGAGAAAACAATACGCTACATTATAGCGAAAAGCCAACCCAATTAGATATATATGCGAAAGTTAGCACCAATTTTACAGAGAAACCTAAAAAAAATAAAATGTACAATTATCCACCAAATAATTTCCTATATTCAGGATATAGAATTGAGACAATATTCTCTAATGGAGAAAAAAATAAAGTTGGAATTGCAACTGGTTTTGTTTTAGAAATTGGAAACGGAATACCATTTATAATTACTAATAGACATGCAATTGATTTAGATTACAAACAATCTACACCTAAATATAAAGATTTTAAACTTGTAGAATTGAAATTGACAAGCAGAAGGCAAGATGACACAGAATATTCAATAAAAATAAACCCTGAAACAAAATTTTATATTCATGACAACATTGAAAATGATGTAATTGTTATACACCCACTAAGTTTTTCAGGAGAGAAAAATACTTTTCATTATCATTTTACTTTGAACATTTAGCAAGTGGAGGAAATATATAAAGACATTTTTCCTTATGATTTAATTTGTTTTGCTGGATTCCCAAAAACGCATGACAAACTAATGGGGCGACCAATATTAAGAACTGGAACAATTGCAAGCGACCCAAGATTTGAATACTCATGGGAGAAAATTCTCATGGAAATTGCGTTGCTTATGAAGGGTTTTCTACTGAAGGTGCGTCAGGAAGTCCGATTTTTGCTCCTCCAAGAGGAATGGAAAATATTCCAAATTCTAGACACGGATATTTAATTGGAATTAATGCAGGACATATTCCCGAAAATTATGGACATAGTGGAATTTCATATTTTTATAAATCAACAATAATTATTGATATTATTGAAAAGTATAAATTATTAGATTTACCAAAAAATGAAATGGAAAAATAAAAAAACTGGTGCTTAAGACGGTTTCGAAAGATTTGGGTTTTAGGCTTAATTTAAAGTTGATCTTGAATTTGGAAATTTTGTGCTTAACCAAAAATAAATCTTAATTTAGCCCCAAACCCGCTGTAGTAGCGGGACGTTAGGCACTAGTCGATCGGTGCGCAACAAAAACGAAAAATAAACGAAAAATAAAAATTAAGATGATACTTTTACAAGTAGAAACTTAAAACGAAAAATAATGGCGTTAGGATTTGAAAACGAAATTGAAATTATTGAAGTAATGGAAGGCTACTTAATAAATTCTAGTCCACCAGAAGAAGTTAGAAGCGAAGTAGACATTAATTATAAAATAGAAGGTCAAAGCATTATTGTTTTTGAAATTCGTTCTGTTTGGAACAATCCAAGCGAAAAAATGGAATCTAATGTAGCAAAAGCAACATTTGTGAAAACCGAAAACAAATGGAAAATATATTGGTTTAAATCTGATATGAAATGGCATATTTACAAACCAAATGAAAAAGTAAACAAACTAAAAGAGTTGTGAAGATTATTGAAGAAGATAAACATTGTTGTTTTTGGGGTTAAACAAAACATTAAGTTTTAAAATAACACCAGCCCCCCGATAGCCCCCGAATCCTTTCGTGTGAGATGTGCCCTAAAAGTTATGTTTTTGTATGTTTACAGTAGTTTTAAAAGTTTAAAAATGATATACAGGTCAAAAGATGATCTAGTGGTCTAGAATGTAAACTTACCACACGAAAGGATTCGTGCGGGAACGGAGGGAAACGGAATGTTCTTTTTTGGAGTCGTTTCAGCTTGATTTTTGCGTGTTTTCCTTACATTTACAATTCAAAGAACAAACCATGGATTTCTCAGCAAAAATGCTTCGTGATAATGCCCTTGAAGACAAAGTGATTGTAGTAACAGGTGGCGGGAGCGGACTTGGAAAAGCCATGACCCAATATTTTATGGAACTGGGTGCGAAAGTAGCAATTACTTCACGTAATCTTGAAAAACTACAAAACACAGCAAAGGAACTGGAAACAGAAACTGGCGGAACCTGCCTAGCGGTTTCCTGCGACGTACGTCAGTATGAACAAGTCGAAGCGATGCTGCAAGAAGTCCTGAAAATTTACGGAAAAGTAGATGTTTTGCTAAACAATGCCGCAGGCAATTTTATTTCACCAACCGAAAGATTATCGGCTAATGCTTTTGACACGGTAATCGACATCGTTTTGAAAGGTTCCAAAAACTGTACACTTGCTTTCGGAAAACATTGGATAGACACTAAACAGACCAACTCGACAATATTGAATATCGTAACGACTTACGCATTTACCGGTTCGGCTTATGTGGTGCCAAGTGCTGCCGCAAAAGCAGGCGTTTTAGCCATGACCCGAAGCCTTGCCGTGGAATGGGCAAAATATGGAATTCGCTCGAATGCCATTGCTCCGGGACCGTTCCCAACAAAAGGTGCTTGGGACAGATTATTACCTGGCAACTTGGCTGAAAAATTCGATATGACAAAAAAGGTGCCTTTAGGAAGAGTGGGAAATCATCAAGAGTTGGCTAATTTAGCAGCTTATCTAGTTTCTGATTTTTCGGGATACATTAATGGCGAAGTTATCGTAATAGATGGCGGCGAATGGTTGAAAGGTGCGGGAGAATTTAATATGCTAGAGACCATCCCAGAGGAACTTTGGGATCAATTAGAACTAATGATTAAGGCAAAAAAGAATAGCTAAGCAACCCAAAAAGTGTAACTGTCGTAAAATCAAACGGAAGAGAGAATAGACTAAAAGCTATTTAGAATCAAATATTTAACCCGTTGATATAATTATCGCATCCGTCGGGTCGAGTGTTTTTGTGTAGTAAAACGGAACAAAAAATGACCCGAGGCAATAGCCAAACTGAGTGAAGCTAATCGAAAACCTTTTTTAGCGATAAACTACTAAAAATAACCGTCTTAAAATCCTAAAGCAGGACAAGACCGAAACAAACTGACAAAGTAAAAAGTTTCAGAAAAAAAGTTAGAATCAGGATAAGACTATTCAAAAGTTAACTGCGTATCAAACCTTAACAAATGTTAACAAAATAGATTTTCAGAAACGATAAATAATTGTATTTTTACCGTTCAAAATTTAGAAAAATAAATGGGCAAAATCATTGCGATTGCTAATCAAAAAGGAGGTGTTGGAAAAACTACAACCTCGATAAATCTAGCCGCTTCACTGGGTGTTTTAGAAAAAAAAGTACTGTTAATTGACGCTGATCCTCAGGCAAATGCTACCTCGGGATTAGGAATCGATATTGAAACAGTCGAAGTGGGAACCTATCAAATTATTGAACATAGCAACACTCCAAAAGAAGCCATTTTAAAAAAGCTCTTCTCCAAATGTGGATGTAATTCCGGCACATATTGACCTTGTAGCCATAGAAATTGAATTAGTCGACAGAGAAAACAGGGAATATATGCTCAAAAATGCATTAGAAAGCATCAAGGAGGCGTACGATTATATCATTATAGATTGCGCACCCTCACTTGGTTTGCTTACTTTGAATGCTTTGACAGCCGCAGACTCTGTAATTATTCCTATTCAATGCGAATATTTTGCACTCGAAGGTTTGGGCAAATTATTGAATACCATAAAAAGCATTCAAAAAATACACAATCCTGATTTAGACATCGAAGGGTTGTTATTAACCATGTTTGACTCCAGATTGCGTCTCTCTAATCAGGTGGTCGAAGAGGTTCAAAAGCATTTTAACGACATGGTTTTTGAAACTATCATTCAAAGAAATGTAAAGTTGAGTGAAGCTCCAAGTTTTGGCGAAAGCATTATAAACTATGATGCTACAAGCAAAGGAGCTACAAATTACCTACATTTGGCACAAGAAGTTATAAAGAAAAACAGCAACTAGTTTTATGGCAAAAGCAATAAAAAAACAAGCGTTAGGAAGAGGCTTATCGGCCTTATTGAAAGATCCAGAAAACGATATAAAATCAGCCACAGATAAAAATGCGGACAAAGTCGTAGGAAATATTATTGAGCTTGAAATTGAAGCCATCGAAATAAATCCATTCCAGCCCAGAAGCAATTTTAACGAAGAATCGCTAAGAGAATTAGCAACTTCTATAAAGGAATTAGGGGTAATTCAACCCATTACTGTTCGGAAATTAGACTTCAATAAATACCAATTAATTTCGGGAGAACGACGTCTTCGTGCCTCAACAATGGTAGGATTAAGTACCATTCCTGCCTATATTAGGATTGCAAACGACAATGAATCCTTGGTTATGGCTTTGGTCGAAAATATCCAGCGTCACGATTTAGACCCCATAGAAATTGCGTTATCCTATCAAAGATTGATTGATGAAATTCAATTGACACAAGAACAAATGAGTGAACGTGTTGGAAAAAAGCGTTCGACAATTGCCAATTATTTAAGGCTTTTGAAACTGGACCCAATTATCCAAACCGGAATTAGAGATGGTTTTATCAGTATGGGACATGGTCGAGCCATCATTAATATTGAAAACCAAGAGGCTCAAACCGAGATTTACCAAAAAATTGTGAGCCAAAATCTATCGGTTCGCGAAACAGAAACCTTGGTAAAAAACTACCAAGAAAGTTTAAAACCTAAACCTAGCGGCAAATCAAAAACTACGGCATTTGAAATTCCCGATTCAGAAAAAACCACATTCAACGATTATTTTGGAACTAAAGTAGAGGTAAAAATCGCCGGAAATGGAAAAGGAAAAATCACTATTCCTTTCCACTCAGAAGAGGATTTCAACAGGATTATAAAACTAATAAAAGGATAGTGAATAAAATCATTTTCATAGGATTACTTCTTTTTATATTGGGAAATCCATCTGCTTTTTCGCAAGCAAAAATAGACCGCGCACCAATTGCAAAAGACACTACAAAATCCATTGATATTGACCCTTTGACCCCTGCAAAAGCGGCTTTTTATTCAGCAGTTGTACCGGGATTAGGACAAGCTTACAATAAAAAATATTGGAAAATCCCTTTGGTTTACGGTGCCATAGGAACCAGCCTTTATTTTTATTTAAGCAACAAAAAAAAATACAACCAATATAGAGATGCCTACAAACGAAGATTGGAAGGCTATACAGATGATCCATTTCCCTTTTTAGACAACAGCAGACTGATTGCTGGGCAAAAGTTTTATCAACGAAACCGAGATTTATCTTCCTTATTTGTTGCTGCATTTTATGTTTTAAACATCATAGATGCCAATGTTGATGCGGCATTAATACAATTTAATGTGAACCAAAATTTATCTGTTAGACCCGATATTTACAAAAATGATGTAACATTGAAAGCAAATGTAGGACTAACGCTCAATTACAACTTCTAAACTTCCAAAACCAAAAGTCAAAAATACAGGAAGATAGAATCTAAAAAATGAAAAATAGAAAATGAAAATAGCACTTTTAGGATACGGGAAAATGGGGCAAACCATCGAAAGAATTGCCATAGAAAGAGGTCATGAAATTGTCTTAAAAAAAGACGAATTCAATACTTATGATGGTCTTTCATCGGCCGATGTCGCGATTGATTTCAGCATCCCCACCGCAGCCGTCGACAACATTTCGAGTTGTTTTCATGCTGGTGTACCCGTAGTTTCTGGAACAACTGGCTGGCTAGACCGTTATGAGGAAATGGTTGCGCTTTGCCAAACAAAAAAAGGAGCTTTTCTATCAAGTTCTAACTTTAGCTTGGGCGTAAATATTTTTTTTGAACTCAATGAGTATTTAGCAAAAATGATGTCGAAATTTGACGCCTATAAAGTTAAAATGGAAGAAATTCATCACACGCAAAAACTAGATGCCCCAAGTGGAACAGCCATTTCATTAGCAAAAGGAATCATTGAGAATAGTGATTATAGCAATTGGACATTGGAAAAAGACAAAGAAAATTACCTGAGCGGTAGCGAACTGGCGAAGCAAATTCACATTGAAGCACTAAGAATTAAAGACGTTCCAGGCACGCATACAGTAACTTACCAATCGAATGTGGATGAAATTGAAATAAAACACACGGCTCACAATCGAGATGGTTTTGCCCTAGGCGCGGTAATTGCCGCAGAATGGATTGTGGGAAAACAAGGTGTTTACACGATGAAAGATGTATTAGATCTAAAATAAAACTTGTTTCTGGTTAAGGGTAAAATTTCATTGAAACAACCTTAAACTTTAAATTTTAAACAAAATAATTATGACACTATATCAATGGTTTGTGTTTTTCTTGGCTATACAAGTGATACACTTTTTAGGAACTTGGAAATTATATGTAGCCGCCGGAAGAAAAAGTTGGGAAGCAGCAATTCCTGTTTATAACGCCATCATTTTAATGAAGATGATTAGTCGCCCAACTTGGTGGACATTATTGCTTTTCATTCCAATTATCAACTTGATTATGTTTCCTGTTGTTTGGGTTGAAACCCTGAGAAGCTTTGGAAAAAGATCCAGTTTAGACACTTTTTTAGGAATAGTTAGCTTTGGTTTATATATTGTTTATGTAAATTATACCCAAAAATTAAACCATGTAACCGACAGAAGTTTAAATCCTGAAAACAAAACTGCCGATACAATAAATTCCCTGCTTTTTGCTATTATTGTTGCCACATTGGTTCACACCTACCTTATTCAACCATATACTATTCCTTCCTCATCATTAGAGAAATCATTATTGGTTGGCGACTTTTTATTTGTAAGCAAAATAAACTATGGCCCACGAGTTCCTATGACCACAACGGCTTTGCCCATGGTACACGATTCCATTCCGTTTATCAAAATAAAATCCTATCTAAGCTACCCACAACTGCCTTATTTTAGACTTCCGGGTTTTGAAAAAATAAAAAAACAATGATATTGTGGTATTCAATTGGCCAAGAGACACATTATCTAATATGTATATTCGGGCAGATAAAAGATATGATAAACCAATTGACAAAAAGACAAATTATGTAAAACGTTGTGTGGGTATTCCTGGCGACAGTTTGCAAATAAAAAATGGGATTGTTTTTATCAATGGAAAAGAATTACTATTACCCGAAAGAGCAAAACCACAATATTCTTACAAACTTGTTTTAGACGGAAAAACACCAATTGATTTTGACTATCTCCTTAAAGATATGAACGTTACTGACGGAATTAATTATGTTAGCCCACAAAAAGACACTATTGGCATAACGGCTCTGACCTTTGCCAATGCGGAAAGAATGAAAAATGTTCCGGGAATCAAATCTGTAATACGAGAAATTAGAAAAGGACCAGAAGATGGTGTTTTTCCAGATTTTCAGGACGGAAAATCATCCTTATCAAATAATTGGAGCTGCGATAATTTTGGTCCAATTTACATTCCTCAAGCAGGAAAAACAGTAGCATTAGATCAAAAATCATTGCCATTTTATAAAATAATTATCCATGAATACGAAGGAAATAAACTAGAAGTAGTAGGTAATGATATTTATATTAATGACAAAAAAGCCAGCACTTACACCTTCAAACAAAACTACTATTGGATGATGGGAGACAATCGTCATAATTCATTAGACGCTCGCTATTTGGATACACTCCTGAAGATCATGTCGTTGGAAAACCAATATTCATCTGGATGAGTTGGGATTCTAACGGAAAAGGATTAGGCAAAATTCGTTGGGATCGATTGTTTACCACCGTTAGTGGTGATGGGCAACCGCAGTCTTATTTTAAATTTTTCTTGATTGCTTTGGCTGCTTTTTTTGTTGGCGAATACCTTTGGAAAAAGAGAAAAGAGAAAAAAAATTAGTCAAAAGTGTTTAAAGTTTAAGGTTTAAAGTTATAACACCCTTAAACTTTAAACCTTAAACAATTAAAAAATGAAAACCCTACTCCATCCTACCTATTTCCCTTCGATTAGCCATTTTGTAGCGATTGCGAAAGCCGAAGCGATTACTTTCGAAATAGAAGATAATTTTCAGAAACAAACGAATCGCAATCGAACTTATATTTATAGTCCCAATGGGATTCAGTTATTGAATATCCCTGTAAAACATTCTGGCAAAACGCATCAAAAAACAAAGGATATAAAAATTGAAAACGATTTTGATTGGCAAAAACACCATTTCAAATCCTTAGAAGCTGCGTATAGAAGTTCCCCCTTTTTGAATATTTTGAAGATGACATTCGTCCCATTTTCGAAAAAAAACATACTTTTTTATTAGACTTAAATTTCGAAAGCCATGCTTTTGTATCGAAAGCCATGCGAATAAAATTAGATTACGAAACCACCACCGAATACTTTCACGAATTGGATTCGAATCTAATTTTAGATTTTAGAAGTTTGGCAAACGGAAAAAAAGACGACTCTAAATTTGAGTCTTATACTCAGGTTTTTAGAGAAAAACATGGCTTTTTGAATAATCTAAGCAGCCTAGATTTGTTGTTTAACGAAGGGAAATTTGCCCTAGATTATTTGAAAAATCAGAAATTAACCATCAGATAAAGTCTTAAAAACCAACTATTCCATTGACAACTTTGCCATAATGGGATAATGGTCAGAATTTTCGAAATCTGGAAAACTTTCGAACTTTTTAACCTTCATTCTTTCATCGGCAAAAATATAATCAATTCTTGCCGGATAATACTTAAACTTATAAGTGGCACCAAAGCCTTTTCCAGCCTCTTCAAAACTGTCGTTCAATTTTCCTTTTATACTCCTGTAAACATAAGAAAAGGGACTATTATTCATATCTCCACAAATGATAATGGGATATTTGCATTGTTTTTTGTGCTCTTTGATAATCTCTGCTTGCTGTTGTTGTTTTTTGAAAGCCTTACTTATTCTATATAAAAGCATTTGCGATTTTTCCTGATTAATCCCCTCAATATTTTCATTTATTTCGCTAACATCTGGCGATATTTTAATAGACTGTAAGTGCATGTTATAAACCCTAATAATGTCCTTCCCTTTTTTAATATCAGCAAAAACAACATTATTATTCGAGTCTGGAAACTCAATATGCCCTTGATCAATGATAGGAAATTTAGAAAAAATTGCCTGTCCCGTTTTAATTTTTACGCCTTCCATAAAAATATAACGATGAGGATACACTTTTAAATCAATATGTGCCGAGTTTGAATATTCCTGAACACACAAAATATCAGGATTTTTGTCATTGATAAAAGCTAGAATATTCTCGGGGACATCTTCTCTGTCCAACCATCTAAAAACATTAAACAAACGCACATTATAACTCATTACAACAAATCCTTCTCTTCATTTGGATATTCCTTGGCTGAAAATTTATAGAACTTATTGATAAATGTAATTCCCATCAAAAGCACCAAGCCCGACAAAATCATTCTTTTTTTGAATTGAACCGCCCAATAGAGAAAAAACAAACTATTCAATATCAAAAACAGCGGCATAAACAAGGTAAACACCGATATAAAAGGAAAAAATTTAGGGGTTAAAAAAGGCAAAATATACGCGATGAATGTCGATACAGTCAACGCTATATTCAAAAAGAACATCACTTTATTAAACCACGAAAGCTTTCTCATTTTTTCTGTTTCAAGTTTAAGGTTTAGGGTTTAAAGTTGAGCAACTTGCCTTTACACCTTAAACAAAATTATTTTCCAGCTTTAAATAGAAATTCTTTTTCTTCTTTTGTTAAACAATCGTATCCAGAACGACTTATTTTATCTAAGATTTCATCTATTTGCTGTTGTGTTTTGTCCTTTGCAATAATTTTTGAAGTAGGCTTTTCTGTTGGTCGTTTGTAATTTTTATGTACCTTTTTGAATGGAGTAGATTGGGATTTCCGAAACAAATTAACGAAAAAATCTATTATTTTTGAAATCATTTTACTCAAATCCGTTCCACTTTCGAGCAATTTGATAAAAACAAAACCAAAAAAAGCACCCGCCAAATGGGCAATATGTCCGCCCGTATTTTCGATTCGAATTTGCATCAAATCAATAACAATAATCACGAGAGTAATATGCCAAAGTTTTACATTACCAATAAGCAATAACCTTACATTCATCAAAGGTTGATAAGTCGTTGTAGCAACTAAAATCGCCATAATTGCCGCCGATGCACCAACAATTGGCGAGATAATATTCATTAAATAAAAAGACAAAACAAAAGCAAGACCAGCGAATATAGAACTCAAAATATACAAGCCTAACAATTGTTTTTGATTGAAAAAAGTAAGAAATAAAGTGCTAGAAAAATTCAGCACTATCATATTAAAAAAGAGGTGTCCAAAACCATCGTGAAAGAAAGCATACGTCAAAAGTGTCCAAGGTTTCAAGACAAAAACAGCAGGTTCCGATGACAAAGCAATCCAATTTGGAAAATCAAAAAAACCCAGCTTATAGTGATAAAAAAACAGCAATGAAACCAGAAAACACGCCACATTCCAGTAGATTAACCTTTGGGTTATGCCACCAAATTTGTACTGCAATTTTAAGTCATCTATAATACTAGCCATTTTTTATAAAATAAATTATTCTAAATCTTGTCATTTCGACAAAGGAGAAATCACATTTGTTGCTCTCTTTATGAGATTCCTCGTACCTTGGAATGACAAATAAACTCAATCTGAATTTAATTCCAACGATTCCTGTTAAACTGATTTTTTTTCCAATACCACATCATAATAAAACCCGTTAATGCACCGCCAACATGGGCAAAATGGGCTATTCCGGTACTTCCAGCTCCAAAAATCGATTGCCCATTAAATCCTAAAAACAAATCGATTGCCAAAATTCCAGGCACAAAATACTTCGCTTTTATTGGAATAGGAATAAAAAGCAAAGCCAACTCTGCGTTTGGAAACATAAAAGCAAAAGCTGCCAACAAGCCATAAATCGCTCCCGAAGCACCAATAACAGTGCCTTTTGAAATTATAGAGGCTTCTCCAATGATATTAAATTGTTGTTGTGTACAATGAGCTCTTTCTAAAATAGAGCTAATTTCGCCCGCCATCATTTTCCCTTTTTCATCAAAAAGAGAACTATAATCCGTATTTAATAATTGATGCATTTCTGAAGCTGACAAATTCATATTTGACACTTGTGATAACAAAGAATGAATCTCTATATAATTGACCCCCGTATGCAACAAAGCCGCTCCTAAACCACAAGAAATATAGAAAAACAAGAATTTTTTTCCACCCCCAAAAATGTTCTAATGCGCTACCGAAGGAATACAGCGCAAACATATTGAATAATATGTGCGACACATTAGGAAATGGAGCGTGCATAAACATGTGCGTAATTAGCTGCCAAATTTTGAAACCGTCGTTTTCTGGATAATAAAGCGCAAATAAATCGTAAGCAACTGGCACAAAATAGGAGCCAATAAAAAAGAGAATATTAATAATTAAAAGTTGTTTTACAACTGGCGTGATAGTCATCATAGGGCAAATTTTTTGTCTAAATCTTCCACACGCATCGTGATGAAAGTTGGTTTTGAAATGGAGAAACATTGGGATCTTTGCAAGCAAAAAGTCCGTTGACCAAGTTTTCCTGCTCTTTTTGTGTTAAATAAATTCCTGTTTTTACGGCTAAACTTCGCGCCATAGATTTGGCAATCGTATCGTTCTGACTAAAACTACTTTCGGGAATCCCATCCTGCAAATCGCTTAACAATTGCTCTAAAACCAGCGAAGCTTCGCTTTCCGAAACATTAACCGGTAATCCGGAAATAACAAGACTGTCGTCGTTAGTTTCCTCAAAAACAAAACCCGTATGAATTAACGATGGTTTTAACTCTGTTAGCATTTGTAGTTCTCCTTTCGAAAAATACAAATGCAACGGAAATAGCAATTGCTGACTTGACGCTAAATTGATGGTAATATTTGTAAGGAATTGTTCGTACAAAATACGTTGGTGCGCCCGATTTTGATCTACAATAATCATCCCAGATTTTATGGGATTAACAATGTATTTTTTATGAATTTGATGCGTTTTATGTATGGCCTGCTCTATGTCTTCAGTATTAAATAAAGACGAAGTCACTTCGTCGTTTTCATAAGTCATTGTTTCCACCTCCTCGACGTCCTGTTTTAAACCCACGTAGAGACTTTCCCAATTTGTGGTAGGCTCTGGCTTTCTGTAATTGGCAAAATGCTTATTGGGTTTCTCTTCCTCAGAAAACGGATTAAAACTGCCATCAATTTGAATTGTTGGCGAACTCACTTCTAAATCTTTATAATGATAGGGCGTATCTAAATTAGCATCACGTTCAAAATCTAAAACGGGTGCTACATTAAACTGTCCCAAACTATGCTTTATCGAGGACCTCAAAATGGCGTACAAAGCCGATTCATCATCAAATTTAATCTCGGTTTTTGTAGGATGAATATTGATGTCAATTGTGTTTGGTGGCACGGTCAAGTATAAAAAATAACTTGGCTGAGCACCCTCTTTCAAAAGTCCATCGTAAGCTGCCATCACGGCATGGTGCAAATAGCCACTTTTTATGAATCGATCATTAACAAAGAAAAACTGTTCGCCACGATTTTTCTTGGCAATTCAGGTTTACATACAAAACCCTGAATAGTTACAATTTCGGTTTCTTCGGTAACGGGAACCAATTTCTCATTGGTTTTACCCGAAAAAATAGCCACAATTCGCTGCCTCAAACTCGAAGGATGCAAATTAAACATTTCACTTCCATTGTGGTAAAAAGTAAAATAAATTTGAGGATGTGCCAATGCTACACGATGAAATTCATCAATAATATGGCGGTATTCCACCGTATCCGATTTCAAGAAATTACGGCGCGCTGGAATATTAAAAAATAAATTTTTGACACTAAACGAGGTGCCTTTTGGCAAAACGGCCACCTCTTGAGAAACAAATTTACTCCCTTCAATAATAATATGCGTTCCCAGTTCTTCTTGATCTTGTTTGGTTTTCATTTCGACATGGGCAATCGCCGCAATCGATGCCAATGCTTCTCCTCGAAACCCTTTGGTATGCAACGAAAAAAGGTCTTCGGCTTGACGGATTTTAGACGTTGCGTGACGTTCAAAACACAAACGAGCATCGGTAACACTCATTCCTTTTCCGTTATCTATCACTTGTACTAATGACTTTCCTGCGTCTTTTAGTATCAATTTAATATCGTTTGCGCCAGCATCAACAGCATTTTCAAGCAATTCCTTGACCACCGAGGCAGGTCGCTGAACGACTTCTCCAGCAGCAATTTGATTAGCAACGTGATCAGGAAGTAATTGAATAATACTCGGCATTAAAAAAATGGTTTAAAGTTTAAGGTTTAAAGTTTAAACCCAAAGTTCACAAATTTAAGGAATTTCTACTGGGATTACTACCTAAATTAATCATAAAAAAATAAAAAAAACCTATACTATTTGTATGAACAGTATAGGTTTTATAACAATATATTTTTGTTTTCTATTCTTCTAATAAAGGTTGCCCTTCTATTTGCAATGGTCCAGTCGACAATAATTGTTGGTTTTTATATTGATGACTAAAGGAAGCTTGATGTCTTAAATACGCCATTTTTATAGCGGCTATTGCAGCTTCGGTACCTTTATTTCCGTGCTTTCCTCCGCTTCTATCTATCGATTGTTGCATGGTATTATCTGTCAACACACAAAAAACGACAGGAATATCTGTTTGCACATTCAAGTCTTTAATTCCTTGCGAAACCGCTTCGCACACAAAATCAAAATGTTTGGTCTCTCCTTGAATCACGCAACCAATGGCGATTACAGCATCGACATTCTGAGTTTGCAGCATTTTTTTTGCTCCGTAAATGAGTTCAAAACTTCCTGGAACATTCCAACGTATAATGTGTTCTGAAGGCACTTCGTTGTCCAAAAGTCCTGTAACAGCTCCGTAACAAAGCCCCTCGGTTATGGTGTCATTCCACTCTGAAACAACAATCCCAAACCGAAAATTTTTCGCATTTGGGATTGAATTTTTATCGTATTCGGATAAGTTTTTATTTGTAGTTGCCATCTTTATTAAGTTAGAAGTTAGAAGTTAGAAGTTAGAGGTTAGAAGAGTTTATATCACTTCTAACCTCTAACTTCTAACTTCTAACTTTTTTTTATTGTGCTAATCCTATTAAAACATCAACCGAAGCCGCTTCTGGAGAGGCATCAAAATTGTCTTTAATCTCATTGAAATATTTCAATGCATCAGACTTATTTCCTAATGCCAAAGCTGTTTTTCCTGCTTTTAACAAGAAACGTGGCGTAGTAAAATCGTTTTTATTAGATTCAGCTGCTTTTACATAATTTTCTAATGCTTCCTTTTGCTGATTATTTTGAGAATAAGCATCTCCAATTGCTCCTTTTGCCAAAGCACTTAGAACATTGTCTTCTGATTTAAATTTACCTAAATAGCTAATTGCTTCTGTATATTTTCCTGTGTTTAAATAGGCAATTCCTGCATAATAATTAGCAAGATTACCCGCATCAGTTCCAGAATATTCGTCGGCAATTTTCACAAAACCAAATTTTCCTTCAGAGCCATTCAAAGATAATTTATATAAAGAATCGCTGGCAACTCCGTCTGTGGCTTTTTGAAAGTTTTGTTGCGCAACAAACATTTCGTTTGCAGCTTCATCTTCTTTTGGGGCGGCCACAAATCTTTCGTAAACCAAGTAACCAATGGTAAATAAAGCCACGGCTGTAACAAATCCGATAATAATTTTTTGATTTCTAGCAACAAAATCCTCCGTTTTTGAAGCAGTTGCGTCTAATGTTGAAAAAACACCCGCAGTTGCGCTATTTTTTTCGATAACTTGTATATCCTCTGTAACTTCGGTAACTTCTTTCTCCTTTGATGGTTTATATCCTCTTTTATTATAAGTAGCCATTTAAATATTTAATTTAGTGAGTGGCAAAAATATAATATTTATTCAAATCTAAAACCTCTTTTATCGATATTTTTCAATAATTTGCACCCACCAAAAAATAAATGCCCTTAAAAAGCAGCATTCCCAATATCCGTAAGCTTTACCAATGTATTTAAAAAACATTTCGCTATTCAATTACAAGAACTTTTCTGAGGCAAATTTCGAATTTGTAGGCAAAATAAATTGTTTCGTTGGAAAAAACGGAATTGGAAAAACCAATGTCCTTGACGCAATCTACCATTTATCTTACGGAAAAGCTATTTCAATCCTATGGCGGTACAAAACATCAAACACGGGGAAGATTTTTTTGTGATTGATGGCGAATTCGAAATCAACGAAAGAAACGAACAAATCATTTGTAGCCTCAAAAAAGGACAAAAAAAAATATTGAAACGCAACGGAAAAATCTATGACAAATTTTCAGAACACCTTGGATTTATTCCCTTAGTCATTATCTCGCCCGCCGATAGGGATTTGATTATAGAAGGCAGCGAAACCCGCAGAAAATTTATGGATAGTGTCATTTCGCAATTGGATTCCCAATACTTAAAACAACTTATTCAATACCAAAAAGTGATAAGCCAACGCAATGCGTTGTTAAAATATTTTGCGCTGAATCATGTTTTCGAAAACGATACCCTTTCTATTTACAACGAACAACTCGACAGTTTTGGGAAATACATCTTCGAAAAAAGAAAAGAGTTTATCGAGCAATTTATTCCCATTTTCAATGCACACCACCAAGCCATAACCAGTTCGCAAGAAGAGGTTCAGTTGGTTTACGAAAGTCATCTATTCGAAAATAATTTACTCCAACTTTTACAAGAAAACATCAATAAAGACAAGGCTTTACATCATACAAGTGTTGGGATTCACAAAGATGATTTATCCTTTGAAATTGACCATCATCCTATAAAAAAATTTGGCTCTCAAGGCCAACAAAAATCGTTTTTAATTGCCTTAAAACTAGCACAATTTGATTTTTTAAAAACCCAAAGCGGCTTTAAACCCATTTTGCTTTTCGATGATATTTTTGACAAATTAGACGAAAGTCGTGTAGCCAAAATAGTCGAAATGGTCAACAGCGACACTTTTGGACAGTTATTTATTTCGGACACGCATCCAGAACGCACCGAAAAAATTGTAAAATCGACGCATCAAACGTATAAAATTTTCAATCTATAGCTTTTATAACTGACGAAAAATTAGTGTCAAAAACTATATCACTATTCATTCGCTTGACTTTATGACACTAAAACTTTCGACTTACTTAATTCGTATATTTACCTGATTTAAATTCATTAAAATGAAACGGACAATCTTGTTACTGTTTTTTGTAGGTTTTCTTTTTTTGGTTGTAGCATACAAAACACTAAAAAATACCCAACAACCTCCATAAATAACAGCACTTTAAGTCCAAATACTCTTTTGGATTCCATAGATTATTCCTCTGCTAAAAACTGGGCGGTTTTACCCGAAAAATATCCTGATAATTTAAAAAATTATCTTGTGCAAAATCCACAAGATTCGATTGATGTGTTTTATGTTTATCCAACTTTAATTGTCTCAAAAAAAGACGAACGATGGAATGTTACCATAGACGACAGCATTCAAAGAAATAAAGTTCTCAATACTGCCGTTTTTTTTCAAGCCTCGGCTTGGGCGAGCGCTGGAAATTTGTACGTTCCCTATTATCGACAAGCACACCTTCGCTCCTATTCTAATCTAGAAAATGGAGGAAAAACGGCATTGTTGCTGGCTTATTCTGATGTTAAAGCAGCCTTCGACTATTATTTAAAACATTACAATCACGGTCGAGGAATCATTTTGGCGGGACACAGCCAAGGAAGCACACATATTGCATCGCTATTACACGATTTTTTTGATGGAAAATCTTTGCAAAATCAACTCGTAGCGGCTTATATTCCTGGAATTGGTTTCGATAAAAACCAGTTTGGAACCGTTTCGTTTATGAATCAACCCAATCAAACAGGAGGATTTGTGACTTGGAACACTTTTAAAAAAAGGTTCGACAAAAAAAATACAAATGGCACAAAGGAAAAAGCGTAATTAATCCCGTGACTTGGGACACCACGGCAACAGCCCAAAGAGAATTGCACAAAGGATTTTTATATTCTAATGGAAAAATGTATAAAAATAGTTTTGTAACCCATCGTAGCAATGGTGTTATTTGGATTTCGACCCCTCATTTTCCTTATCGGTATTTAACTTTTTTGATGCAGAATTACCATACAGGAGACGTGAATTTATTTTGGGAAGACATCAAAGAAAATGCACTTCAACGGGTTAAAGCCTATAAAGCAAAAACGAAAAACACCAACTAGCCGATTTTAAAATTTCTTTAACGTATACTTTCTAAAATTACCAATGGAAATTACTTAATTTAGCCTCTTCAAATTCAAATCCCAATCGTTATGAAATTCAGGCATTTATTTTTCTTTTTCATATTCTTTGCGATTACATCATGCAACGGGCAACCATCAAAAAATAGTAAAAGCATTACTCCCGAGGCTTTCGCCAAAAAAATTAACGAAACTCCAAACGCCCAAATTCTCGATGTAAGAACCCCCGAAGAATACGTATCAGAGCATATTGATAATGCCAAAAACATCAATTGGCTTGGAGATAATTTTACAGCAGATGCTACAAAATATGATAAATCGACCCCTGTATTCGTCTACTGCAAAAGCGGAGTAAGAAGCGCAAAAGCGGCCGAAAAATTACAGGAATTGGGTTTCAAAACCATTTATCAACTAGAAGGAGGTCTCTTAAAGTGGGATGCCGCAGGTTTGTCTAAACCAAGTGACAAAATCATTGGGATGTGCTCTCAGGAATATGCCGAGTTATTAAATACGGACAAAAAAGTGTTAGTCAATTTTTATGCAGAATGGTGTGCTCCTTGCAAAAAAATGGCTCCTTATATTTTGCAAATACAAAAAGATTTAGCTGATAAAGTGGTTGTCATTCGATTGAATGCCGATGAAAACAAAACCTTGATCAACGAAATGAGGATTAACGAACTTCCTACTCTTATTTTGTACCAAAATAAAGAAATCATTTGGAAACATTCCGATTATATCAGCGAAGAAGATTTAAAAAAACAACTGTAATAATCCCTAAAATATGCTTTCAAAAGACAGTTTACAATTTCTAGAAGATTTAAAAGCCAATAACAATCGGGATTGGTTTTTAGAGCATAAAAAGCGCTATGAAGTTCTCAAAAAGACTACCATCAATTAGTGAGTAATTTTCTAGATGTGATGAAACCACTCGATTCCTCTTTAGAAATGCTCGAAGTAAAACAGTGCACTTTTAGAATCAATCGTGACATTCGGTTTTCAAAAGATAAATCGCCTTACAAAACCCATTTGGGCGTTTGGTTATCAAGCGGAGTAAAAGGCTGGAACCGTTCTGGTTATTACGTTCACATCGAAAAAGGAGCCAGTTTTATAGCCGGAGGACTTTATTGTCCAGAAGCCGAAGATTTAAAAAAAGTACGGAAGGAAATCGCCTATTTTTACGAGGATTTAGAAGAAATCATCAACAATAAAAACTTCAAGGCAGCATTTGGAGATTTTGACCGAAATGAAAACAACCTACTCAAAAACCCACCACGAGGTTATGAGAAAGACCATCCTGCCATTGAATTTTTGAAATTAAAAAGTTTCGAAACTTCGCATAAATTCGATATAAGCGAAGTGACAAAAGACGATTTTGTTGTCAAAATGAGTAAGAAGTTAATCGTTTTAAAACCATTAAACGATTTTATTAATCGAGCATTAACCTCAGCAGACTAATTTAAAAAAAAATGGCGAAAAGAAAGATTCTTTTTCTAGGAGAAACCTATCGAGCCGACGCCATTACTTGGATGAATGGGCTGAAAGAATTTGGCGATTTTGAAATTATTCCTTGGGAATTAAAAACAAACAACACCACGTTTTTTAACCGTTTTTTACGAATTTTCGAATTTAGTTTAAGCCTTTTCAAAATTAGAAACCTCATACAATTGCATCGCCCAGATATGGTCATTGCCGAAAGAACTACAAGTTATGGTTTTCTTGCCGCATTACTCAATGTAAAACCTATCGCAATCGCACAACAAGGTCTAACCGATTTATGGCCAAAAAAATCCATCCTATTCCCACTTAAAAAGAGGATGCAACAGTATGCTTTTGAAAAAGCCGACTTAATTCACGCTTGGGGCCCTGTGATGACCATTTCTATGAAAGCCACTACTGTCGATATGACCAAAGTTATGGTTATGCCAAAGGGAATTAACCTAGAAAAATACACAAACAAGAATACGGCAAATCCTACAAAAATTCACGCTATTGTTACCCGTTCGCTAATGCCCGAATACCGACACGACATTATTCTTAAAGCCTTTTCGATTATAAACCAAGAGGGAATAGACTTTGAACTTACCATTGTGGGAGATGGAAAACTATTGTCTAAATTAAAAGAATTGGCGATACAAATGAAAATCGAAAAAAAAGTTCATTTTACAGGTCGAATTCCGAATACAAAATTACCTGAGTTATTACAAAAATCTAATCTCTACATCAGTATGCCCATAACCGAAGGGGTTTCATCCTCGCTATTTGAAGCAATGGCTTCTAATTGCTACCCAATTGTAACCGATATTCCTGGAAATCAAAGCTGGATAAACCATCGCGAAAACGGACAATTAGTCGCCATTGACAATTTCAGAATGCTAGCCGAAGAACTGATTTGGGCATTCGAAAATAAGGAATATCGAAATGCAGCTGTTTTAAAAAATAGAAAGTTTGTGGAAGAATATGCAAATTACACTATCAATATGAAAATGATTGCCAACAAGTACCACGAATTAATTAACACCTATAAAACCAACTAATTATGTGTGGAATTAATGGCGTTTTACATTTACAATCACAAAAAAAGGTAGACGAGCGCATCCTAACAAAAATGCGCGATTCGCTCGAACATCGTGGCCCTGACGACAAAGGTTTATTTATCGAAAACAACCTTGGCTTAGGACATCGAAGGCTTTCTGTGATTGATGTTTCCTTGGCTGGTCATCAACCATTTCTATCAGATGATGGTCGCTATGTGATGGTTTATAATGGCGAAATATACAATTTTAAAGCTTTTTATACTGAATTACGCAACAATGGATTCGACATAAAAACAAGTTCTGACACAGAAGTTTTGTTGAAGTTGTTTCAACTTTATGGCACAAAAATGCTCCACCGCCTCAACGGAATGTTTGCTTTCGCTATTTGGGATAAAAAAGAAAAAAAACTAACAGTCGTTCGTGACAGAATGGGCGTTAAACCTTTATATTATTCGTTTTACAACGAAACATTCTATTTTGCTTCTGAACAAAAAGCACTTTTCACGGCTGGAGTTCCACTAAAAATAGCCAAGGACGGAATGGAAGAATATGTTTTTAACCGTTTTGTTGCAGGCGAAAACACCTTATACGAAAATATAAAAAAGTTTTACCCGGACACCTTTTAATCCTCCACGAAAGTGGAAAAACAACAACTGAAAAGTGGTGGGACTTAAAAGCAGAAATTCAAAATCAAGCAACAATTCAAAATCCTGTCGAATGGTTTCGAGAAACTTTTGATGATTCCGTAAAATTAAGAATGGTTAGCGATGTTCCAGTTGGCGTTTTGCTAAGTGGCGGACTCGATTCTTCCTCGATTTTAGCTTCGTTAAACCAACAGAATTACAAAAACATCCAAACTTTTAATATTGGTTTCAAGGAAAAAGAACACAACGAATCCAATCTAGCCAAAATGATGGCAGAGAAATTTCATTATGGTTTTCACACCATGCAACTCGAAGACAACACCCTTTTTGACAAGTTGATAAGTGCTACTTATTTTCAAGATGAACCCATTATGCATTTGAGCGAACCTCATATTTTGGCTCTTTCACAACTAGCAAAACCATCCGTAAAAGCCCTACTTTCTGGCGAAGGTGCCGATGAATTAATGGGTGGTTATGTAAGATACAAAGCCCTAAAATATCCCAGTTTATTGACCTCGATTGCAACAATTGGTCACATGGACTATTTTACAACAAAACCACGATATGAAAAATTAGCCCGTTATTCGCAAATAAAAGACCCCGATGATTTAGTCATTTATAACGGTTCTAATATTTATCCGAATGACATTGCAAAGGTTTTTGGAATAAACACTCCTCCAAAAAACGAATACAGAAATCAAATTTTGGAAGACGCAAAATCTTTGTATCCAAATAATTTGAGGAGACAAGCACTCTATTTTGATCAACACACCTATTTATGCTCGCTACTCGACAGAAACGACCGTTGCACTATGGGTGCTTCTATAGAATGTAGAGAACCTTTTTTAGACCAAAGACTCATCACAGGATTGGGTTCCTTAGAAGACAAATGGTTGTTTTCAGGAAAAAAATGGAAATTCATCCTAAAATCAGCAATGGCAACCCGTTTACCCCAAAGAAATTTTAAAATTTAAAAAAGTAGGATTGAGCGTTCCTTGGGGCGATTACTTAATAAAAAGCCCCGAATTTATTGATGAATTAGAATCATTTTCGAAAAGTGAATTATTCAAAATGAGTTATTTCGAGCACATCAATGCCCTCAAATTAGTCGAAAATTTAAAAAAAGGCGACATCAAAGTAATTCCTTATATTATGCCTTTATTTATGATGCACATTTGGCTAAAAACCTATACAAATAAATTTTAATACTTACTTTTGGTCTTAGATTCAAAACGCAATCCTCTTTATGGAAATACAAACTAATTTTTCTCTAAAAAACTACAATACTTTTGGCATTGAAGCCAAGGCAACACAATTCGTTGCCGCTCACAATGTGGCTGAACTAAAAACCATTTTAGAAGAAAATAAATCACAACGAAAGTTTATTCTTGGCGGCGGAAGCAACATGCTTTTGACCAAAGACATCGAAGCCCTAGTCATTCACATCGATTTGAAAGGCAAAAAAATCATCAAAGAAACCGATGATTTTGTTTGGGTCGAAAGTCAAGCTGGCGAAAACTGGCACGAATTTGTACTTTGGACTATTGACCAAAACTTTGGCGGATTAGAAAACATGTCACTCATTCCAGGCAATGTGGGCACAACTCCAGTACAAAATATTGGAGCTTATGGAACCGAAATCAAGGATACTTTCGATTCCTGCGAAGCCATGTCAATGGAAAACCAAGAAATGAAAACTTTTACCAAAGCCGAATGCCATTTTGGATACCGAGAAAGTATTTTCAAAAACGAGGCAAAAGATTGTTATATCATCACATCGGTCGTTTTTAAATTGACCAAACGCAATCATAAAATCGATACTTCTTATGGCGATATTACTGGAGAATTAGCAAAAAATAACATCACAAATCCTACTTTAAAAGACGTGAGTCATGCAGTAATTGCCATTCGAAAAAGCAAATTACCCGACCCAAAAGAATTGGGAAATAGTGGTAGTTTCTTTAAAAATCCAATCCTTTTGAAAACGGATTTCGAAAAAATACACCAGCAATTTCCAGAAATGAAATATTATGAAATTTCTCAAACCGAAGTCAAAGTTCCGGCAGGCTGGCTCATAGAGCAAGCTGGATTTAAAGGAAAACGTTTTGGCGATGCAGGAATTCATAAAAATCAAGCTTTGGTCTTGGTCAATTATGGCAATGCAACCGGGAAGGAAATTTTAGCTGTTTCGAAAGAAATTCAAGAAACAATTTTCAAAACCTTTGGTATTCACATTGAAGCCGAAGTAAATGTGATTTAGCTAACGAATTTTGATAAAACCTAGAACTAAAGACCTAAAACCCAATTAAAATGTTCATTCCAGATATTTATAAAAACGAAAACCAAGAAGAAATAAAAGATTTTCTTCAGAAGAATAGCTTCGGGATTTTAGTAAATCAAACCAAAGGAAAGTTGTGGGCAACCCATATTCCCTTAGAATTAGACATCAATACAACTGGAAAACAAGTTTTGTACGGACATATTTCGAAAGAAAATCCACAATGGGAAAGTTTTGTTGATAATGATAAAATATTAGCTATTTTTTCTGGAGCTCATAGTTACATTTCTTCCTCTTGGTACGATCACGAAAACGTACCAACTTGGAATTATATTGCGGTTCACGTATATGGAACCATTAAAATTATTGAAGGGAAAGCCGTAATCGAAAGTTTAAAAAAACTAGTCGACAAATACGAGCAAAACGCTGAAAATCCAGTTCGAGTAGAAGATTTTTCTAAGAAAACAATGAGGCAAACACGCGGAATTGTTGCTTTTGAAATCGAAATCGAAGAAATTCAAGCCCAACATAAATTATCTCAAAACAGGGATGAAAAAAATTATAACAACATCATTTCTGAATTAAAAAAGACGAAAAATCCCCAAGCTACTGCTGTCGCAAATGAAATGCTAAAATGTAGAAAGTAATTGCCGTTTGTAGATGGATAATTAAGAATTGATAATTACCTTTGCACCGATTTTAAAAAGACGAAAACCCTATATGCTATCCTTTATTTTTTACGTGTTTATTGTTATAGTTGTAATTCAGCTTGCTTATTATCTGTTTGTTTTTGGAAAATTTGCTTTTTCCAAGGCACAAAAAATAAGCCCAAAAAGAATCCCAATTTCTGTAATAGTATGTGCCAAAAACGAGGGCGAAAATGTAGCTCGATTTATTCCTTTACTAGCAGAACAAGATTATCCTGATTACGAAATTATTTTAATTGACGACGCTTCAAGCGACAACACCTTAGATATTTTTGAAGAATTCGAAAAACAATATGCTACTGTCAGATTGGTCAAAGTAGCAAACAACGAAGCGTTTTGGGGAAACAAAAAATACGCCCTAACACTTGGAATAAAAGCGGCGAAAAAAGACTATTTATTGTTTACTGACGCGGATTGCTATCCCGCTTCTAAAGATTGGATTACCGCAATGAGTGCACAATTTACAATGCATAAAACAGTAGTTTTGGGTTATGGTGCTTATGAAAAAATAGCCCATTCCTTCCTGAATAAAATCATTCGATTTGAAACGATGCTTACTGCAATCCAGTATTTTTCTTGGGCAAAAGCAGGTCATCCCTATATGGGAATTGGCCGGAATTTAGCCTATAAAAAAGAAGAATTTTATAATGTAAAAGGATTTATCAACCACATGAAAATTCGCTCTGGCGACGATGATTTATTCATTAACCAAGTGGCGACGAGCAAAAACACGACCTTGTCTTATGCACCCGAAAGTTTTACTTATTCGCAACCAAAGACAACTTTTAAAGATTGGTTTACCCAAAAACGCAGGCACGTTTCTACTGCAAATTTTTACAAATCATTCGACAAAATTCAACTGGCACTTTTCTATATTTCTCAATTATTTTTCATAATTTTAGCTATAATTTTACTGGCTTTTCAGTACCAATGGATTATAATTCTTAGTTTGGTTGGCTTTCGGTATGCATTCACATGGATAACTTTAGGTTTTTCTGCGGGAAAATTAAAAGAAAAAGATGTGATGTTATGGTTTCCAATTATTGAAATTGTGCTTATCTTCACGCAATTAAATGTCTTTATCGCAAATATTTTTTCAAAACCAGTATATTGGAAATAAATCTTCAAATAGAAAAAGCTAAAAAAGGGAATCAAGCAGCCTTTACCTTTCTATTAAATTTTATTGGAATGATGTTTATGGTTTCATCCTAAAACGTACGGAAAATGAAACCAATGCAGAAGATATTACCATTGAAACTTTTTCGAAAGCCTTTGATAAAATTGCCAGTTATAACCCAGAATTTCAATTCAATACTTGGCTTATTGCCATTGCAAAAAATGTCTACGTCGATTTATTGCGAAAAAGAAAAACATCTCTTTTTATTGAAATTTCCGACGACGAGAACAATCAAGCCTATAATATTGCTGACACGGCTCCATCGGCAGAAGATGAATTAATTACGGAGCAAAATCTTTCCCAATTACTACAATTTATCAAACAACTCAAACCACATTATCAGGAAGTAATTCAGTTGCGTTATTTTCAGGAAATGAGTTACCAGGAAATCGCCACCAAAATTGACGAACCTTTGAGTAATGTAAAAATTAAACTGCTTCGCGCAAAGAAATTATTAGCCGAAATCATTCAGGATAACCGATAAATAAACTCTTTTACACCTGCATTTTTACTTTTGTTTTTTAATCGTTAAATAATTAAAAAATAATTACTGTTTTGTATATTAAACAGACTATTATTTACGTTATAAGTTAAAACAGCAGCTTATGATTCGATAAATACTTAACCACTAAAACCAATTAATTATGTCAAGAGTAAGCCTTTATGAAACCCGCTGGATCGACCTTGTTTTCGAAAACAAGAACAAGGAATATGGCGCGTATCAGTTACGCCATGATAGTGTAAAATCCTCATTTTTCGCCCTATTTATGGGATTGTTATTCGTAACTTCGATTGCTGGAATTACAACAATTATTAGTTATTTCAAGTCGGACATTAGGCCAGAGATAAGCATTCCGGACATTACAAACGAGATTATTCATCTTACAAATGTTGTAACGCCCGAAACAAAAAAAAACAGTTCTCCCCGAGCTAAAAACAAAAAGTACCAAAGCTCCAATGGTAAATGATCAACTCGTAAATCCTATTATTGTAAATCCAAACGAAGCCGTTCAGAACGTTCCAACTCATACCGAAATACAGAATACTTCTAATACCATTTCAGACGGAACAGGAACAATTGGAACAAATCCAACCGGTTCATCAGGAACAGAAATGGGTGCTTCGGACACTTCTGACAAAGGAACTGCAATCGTTTCTACTGCTGCTGCTTTAGACAAGCTGCCCGAATTTCCAGGCGGCATGGATAAATTTTACAAATATGTTGGCAATAATTTTGAAAAACCAGAAATTGATGACCTTAGCACTATGAGGATTACTGTTTCGTTTGTGATTGAAAAAGACGGAAGCATGACCGATATTCAGGTAAAAAGAGACCCCGGCTATGGTTTAGGAAAAGAGGCTATTCGGGTTTTGAAATCCTTGAAAACCAAATGGATTCCGGGAGTAATAAATTCAAAACCAGTACGAACTTCTTATAACTTACCCATTACAGTTCAGATGAATTAGACTTAAAATAAAAAAGCATCCTATGCTTACGGGATGCTTTTTGACTAATAAATTATTGATTATTTCTTCTTCACAATAGTTTTCTTTGCAGTTGTTTTCTTCGCTGGCTGCTTCACGTACAACTTATACAATCCGTCACTTTCGGCTCTTTTCCTAGCATTTTCGGCTCTTTCTTTTGGATCAGGATGCGAACTCATCATTTTATCTAGAAAAGTAGCTTCGGTTCCTTCACTCATTTTTGCCAAAATAGTAAAAGCCGATTCGACAGCGTTAACATTATACCCATTGCGCTTCATAAAATCATACGAATAAGTATCAGCCTCTGATTCCTGCTTTCTACTGTGTTTACTATCAATCATTGCACTACCTAATTTACCCAATTGACTATCAGTAATTGCAGCCACTTTATCTGATTGTGAAGCTGCAATATCAATTAAAGCCTCTTTTTTATAAGCTGCTTTTACTGCATCTCTAGAATCATGATTCGCAACATGCCCAATTTCATGTCCAATAACAGCAAGCAATTCGTTATCATCCATAACATCCATCAATCCCGAAAAAACACGAACACTTCCGTCTGCAGTTGCAAAAGCATTGATGTCTTTTATGAGATAAACTTTATAATTCAGAGTCAATCCGCTTTCATTTTTATGTTTTCCAAAGATTTTGTTTAACCTAATTGTATAAGGATTCGTTGCGCTTGCAACCGTGTGTTCAGCATCCATTTTATCAACTGCGGCTTTTGATAAACTCGAAGCATCTGCATCACTAAACGTAAATCCTGCCACCCCTTTTTGCACAGCTCCCAAGACTTTGTCTCCTAAATTAATTTGCGCATCGGCTTTGCAAAAGCTAAAAAACACAATGAATACAGCGAATAGAGTTGATTTATTTTTCATTTTTTTTATTGTTGGTTTATGAGTACGAATATAAAATAAATTTGTAATTTATAAAATGAAGGCTGGAACTTTATTTGGCAAATGACACTATAAATCTAACCCGTTGGCTAATTAGTTTTGATGCGATAATTACACCCAACGGGTTATAAATCTATTATTTTTTAGCCCACTAATCGCACACCTAAATTCTAATTCCTAAACCAACTTTTCCTATCTTTGCGCTTTCAAAAATTGATTTATGGAAACTGTTTTAGAGAATACTTTGCCTGTTGAAACCCAAGGCAAATCTGAACTGAGTGTAGCTAAACCAAAATGGCTGAGGGTAAAACTCCCCATTGGACAAAAATACACGGAATTACGCGGCTTGGTCGACAAATACAACTTAAACACCATTTGTACCTCAGGAAGTTGCCCCAATATGGGCGAATGCTGGGGCGAGGGAACAGCTACGTTTATGATTTTGGGAAATATTTGTACTCGCTCCTGCGGATTTTGTGGTGTAAAAACAGGAAGACCTGAAACTGTCGATTGGGATGAACCCGAAAAAGTAGCGCGTTCTATCAAAATTATGAACATCAAACATGCCGTAATTACCAGCGTAGACAGAGATGATTTGAAAGACGGCGGCTCCATCATTTGGATAGAAACCGTAAAAGCCATCCGAAGAATGAATCCTAACACGACTCTCGAAACTTTAATTCCTGATTTTCAAGGTATAGAAAGAAATATCGACCGAATCGTAGAAGCAAATCCCGAAGTGGTTTCGCATAACGTGGAAACGGTTCGTCGATTGACTCGCGAAGTCCGTATTCAGGCAAAATATGATCGAAGTCTGGAGGTTTTGAAATACTTAAAAGCAAAAGGGATTAATAGAACAAAATCTGGAATTATGCTTGGTCTTGGCGAAACCGAAGAAGAAGTTTTTCAAACCATGAAAGATTTACACGAAGCCAATGTGGACATTGTTACGATAGGTCAATACCTACAACCTAGCAAAAAACACCTACCCGTAAAAGAATTTATAACACCCGAACAATTCGAAAATATGAAAAGTTCGGACTGGAATTGGGCTTTCGCCACGTAGAAAGTGGTCCACTGGTACGTTCCTCCTATAAAGCTCAAAAGCATATTCTTTAGAAATTATTTCATTTTTAAGGTCTTAAAGTTGCTCAACTTGAAACTTTAAACCTTAAACTTTAAATGCAAAAAATTGAAAACAAAAATAGCCATAAATGGATTTGGAAGAATTGGACGAAATGTATTTCGGCTGCTCTTAAACCATCCTACAATCGAAGTTGTAGCCATAAACGACATCGCCGACACAAAAACCATGGCGCATCTTGTGAAATATGACAGCATACATGGTATTTTGCCTTTTGAAGTTTCGAACAACGAAGAAGGCATCGTTGTCGATGGAAAACATTTTCTTTTCTTTCACGAAAAAAACATATCAAATTTAGATTGGAAATCCATCGCTATTGATGTTGTGATTGAATCAACAGGAAAATACAAGACTTTTGATGAAATCAATGCCCATATTTTGGCTGGAGCCAAAAAAGTAATCCTTTCTGCACCATCAGAAGTTGACGCTATAAAAACAGTAGTTCTTGGCGTAAATGAAACCATTCTTGACGGAACCGAAATTATTATTTCTAATGCAAGTTGCACCACAAATAATGCCGCACCAATGATTAAAGTCATCAACGAACTTTGTGGAATTGAACAAGCCTATATTACAACCATACACTCCTTTACAACAGATCAAAGTTTACACGATCAGCCACATAAAGATTTGCGTCGTGCTCGTGGCGCAAGCCAATCTATCGTTCCCACCACAACGGGTGCTGCCAAAGCTTTGACAAAAATCTTTCCTGAATTTGAAGGCAAAATAGGAGGTTGTGGCATTCGAGTTCCTGTTCCTGATGGCTCATTAACTAACATTACTTTCAACGTAAAACGCGCCGTTACAATCGAAGAAATAAACGAAGCTTTTAAAACTGCTGCCCAAAATAACCTAAAAGGAATCTTAGATTATACAGAAGACCCCATAGTTTCCGTTGATGTTATTGGCAACAGAAATTCCTGCCTTTTTGATGCCCAGCTTACATCAGTAATTGATAAAATGGTCAAAGTAGTAGGCTGGTATGATAATGAAATAGGCTATTCGTCCCGAATTATCGATTTAATTATATTAACAATTAACAAATAAATTGCTATCTTTATACTTGTCTTGAGGCAATTTCATATATTATCAATGAGATCTTTTATATTCTTTTTTATTTTAACCAGCACCCTTCTGTATTCCCAAAAGAGAACATCGTTTGAGAAAATAGATAGTATTGCCTATTACAACAAACTGAGAGACTCTAATATCAAGATAAATAAATACAAGGCTGCGCTGCTTTATACCCAAAAAGCAATAAATTATTCTAGAAAAAATAATGAAATTGAAGCAGAAGCAAACGAAACCTTTAGCTTGGGTAAAATTTATTTTGATGTTAAAAAATACGACGACGCCATAAAACACCTTAATATCAGCATTTCCATATATAAAAACCTAAAATCATCTCCCATACTTGCATCTGCTTATTACTATCTTGGGATGTGCTACATGAAAAAAGAAAGTTTTTCTAATGCTGAAATTTGTTTTAATCAAGCGCAATCCTTGTACGACACGCTTGAAATAACAAACACTTCCGATTCGCTTAACCTTCAAAGAGGAATAATTTATCAATCGAAAGGGAATAACATTTTGGCTTCCTCGATTTTCAATATAATAATTGCAAAACCCGATAATCAAACTATTTTAGATGTAAAAGCAGAAGCGTTGTACCAAATAGGATTAGTCGAAATGTCGCAAAACAGGAATAATTTAGCACTAACTTATTTTAACAAAGCATTAGATTTAAATTCAAAAAATAAAAATTTAGATCAAAAATCTAATATTTTACTTGCTTTGAGTACTGCTTATGAAAAAATGCTCGACAGGAGCAATGCCTATTCCTATTTGAAACAGCATACAAATTTAAAAGAAAGTATTGCTATTTTGGACAATAAAAAACTTGACGTTGATGACTACGAAGAATTCAAAGCATCTGAGCGATTAAAAGAGATTGCACAAATGAACGAAGAAAAAAAACAGCAAGAAAAAGCCAATAAATTTTCAAAACTCATCAGTATTTTAGCCATTGCTTTAATTTCTATTTTATCGTTATTAAGTTTGTCTTTATACAAAAATAATATCATCAGAACCCAATCAAACCTATTATTAGAAGAAAAAAATAGAGAATTGATTATTGCCAAAGAAAAGGCCGAAAAAGCTTCGAATGCGAGATCCGAATTCCTATCTACGGTAAGTCATGAACTTAGAACTCCGCTGAATGCCATCAACGGAATTGCCCATTTGTTGCTAGAAGAAAATCCAAAGAAATCCCAGTTAAACTATCTGGAGTCCTTAAATTCTCTGGAAATTACCTAACTGCCTTTATCAATGATATTTTGGAAATCCAGAAAATAGATTCTACCAAAATTGAAATAGAAAACATCAATTTTAATCTTAAACAATTATTAGGAAATATTAAAAACTCCTTGAAGGAGTTAGCCTCAACAAATAATAATAATTTTACCCTTGAAATTGACCCAAACATTCCTAAAAATTTAATTGGTGATCCAACGAGATTATCACAAATATTTTTAAACCTAATCAATAATGCCCTAAAATTTACACATAACGGCAATGTAAATGTAACTACCAAACTCCTCTCGACAGAAGGCACAAAAGCAACAATATTTTTTGAAGTAAAGGATGACGGAATAGGAATTTCTAAAGATAAATTAGAAACTGTATTTGATAGTTTTGCACAAGGTTCTGTGGGAATCAATCGAAAATACGGAGGGACTGGATTGGGATTGACAATTGTAAAAAAGTTAGTGGATATTCTTGGCGGACAAATAAAACTAGAAAGTGTTTACGGAAAAGGAGCTTCTTTTTCGTTCGAATTGCCGTTTGAGGTAGTCGAAAAACCTTTACAAATCGAAAAAATTAAACTATATGATGATGCCCTATTGGCAAACAAAAAAATATTAATTGTTGAAGACAATAAAATCAACCAAATGGTTTCTAAAAGAATGCTAGAAAACAAAGGAATCGATTGCAAAATAATAGATAATGGCGAAGATGCCATTGAAGTTGTAAAAACAGATACATTTGATATGATTTTGATGGATGTGCATTTACCGGGCATAAACGGAACTGTGGCAACAAAAAAAATCAGAGAATTTGATAAAAAAACCCCCATCATAGCACTTACTGCAATTTCATTAAACGAAAACCGAAAAATGCTTTTGTCGTATGGAATGACCGATGTCATTACAAAACCATTTGTTCCTGAAGATTTTTATTCGACTATTGCAAAGTACATTTAGGTTTTCTAATAATTCAAAATCAGTTCCTTAATCAAGCTTCTTAGCTGTGGTTCTGCTGCTTTTACTGCTTCTAAAACCTCATCATGAGAAACTGACTCGATATTTTCCTCATCGCCCATATCAGCAATTACTGACAATCCAAAACATTCTATGCTCATGTGACGTGCTACAATCACTTCGGGAACGGTTGACATTCCCACACAATCAGCACCAAGGTTTTTTACCATTTTGTATTCGGAAAGAGTTTCAAATGTTGGTCCTTGAAGTCCCAGATAAATTCCATCGTGAACGGTAATATTAAGATTTCGAGCCAATTCTTTGACTTTGGCAATCATTTTTTTGGAATAAGGTTCGCTCATATTTAAAAATCGAGGACCAAAACGGAGGGTACTGAAAAAGTCTTTTTTCGAATAAATTGATAAATAAAAGGAGTAGAAAGCTTAGGATTTCTACTCCTTTTTTGGTATATTTAGCTGTAATTATAAGGTTTTTTACATGTTAGTACAGCAACAAACAATACAGTTCAGCGAGCATTCCTCTTTATATGATTTAATTATTCCAAGGAATAATCTTTTGAGAAAAATTAACGATTTGATAGACTTTTCATTTATCTACGATGAGTTGTTAAATAAATACTGCACCAATAATGGACGTATGGCAGAAAGTCCCGTTCGTATGTTCAAGTATTTGCTTCTTAAAACAATTTACACCGTTTCCGATGTTGATGTAGTGGAACGTTCGCGTTACGATATGTCCTTTAAATATTTTTTGGATATGAATCCAGAAGACGATGTTATTAATCCGAGTTCGTTGACCAAATTCAGAAAACTACGTTTGAAAGACACCGACTTGTTAAATCTGTTGATAAACAAAACGGTAACCATAGCTATTGAAAAAGGCATCATCCGTTCTAAGTCTATTATTGTTGATGCCACACATACTTTATCAAGATCTAATCCGTTTTTAGCCATCGATGTATTGAGAGAACGCTCCAAGTTACTTCGAAAAACAGTATACACCTTTGACGACCAATTCAAAGAACGTATGCCCAAAAAAAATACCGACAATGATTTAGAAAAGGAGCTGGCTTATTGCAAAGAGTTAGAAAAACGCATAGAAAATGAGCCGTCTATAAGTTCAATACCCGCTGTGAAGGAAAAATTAAATCTGCTAAAAGAAACCGTAGAAGACACTCAAGAAAATTTAACCCTATCCAAAGATACCGATGCAAAAATAGGTCATAAATCTGCCGAGAGTTCCTTTTTTGGCTACAAAACTCATTTGGCTATGACCGAAGAGCGCATCATTACCGCGGCTGTAGTTACATCTGGAGAAAAAGGCGATGGACCAGAATTACCTAAACTTTTAGAAATCAGTCAAGAAAACGGAGTTGATGTAGATACCATTATTGGCGATGCGGCTTATTCTGGAAAAGAGAATCTTAAAATTACAACTGAACAAAACATAAAAATAGTAGCGCGTCTAAATCCATCTATAACCCAAGGCTTTAGGAAAGATGAAGATAAATTTGATTACAATAAAGATGCCGATAGGTTTGTTTGCCCAGCAGGGCATTTAGCAATACGAAAAGCGCGCCAAGGCACTAAAGATGTCGGGGTAAATCAAGTAGATACTTACTATTTTGATGTCGAAAAATGCAAGCATTGCCCTTTAAAGGAAGGTTGTTATAAAGATGGAGCCAAGACAAAAACGTATTCGGTATCCATAAAATCAGAATTGCATCAAGACCAAATGGCTTTTCAAGAAACAGAATATTACAAAGAAAAAGCAAAACATCGATACAAGATAGAAGCTAAAAATAGCGAGTTAAAAAATATACACGGTTATGATAGAGCAATATCATACGGTATTACCAATATGCAAATGCAAGGTGCAATAGCAATTTTTACAGTCAACTTAAAAAGAATACTCAAATTAATGTAGAAAATGTAATCTACACGTGCATTTTACCAAATGAACCTGTATAAGTCAAAAACAGACACATACAATCAACAATAAAAAACAGTTACAAAAATAAAACCGCTTATAACGGATGCTTAAAATCCTGTTATAAGCGGTTTTTTAATATCTAAAAAAGAACGTTGATCAAAATAAGTGATGTTTTTCAGTACCCTCCCAAAACGCGGGTCATTTTTTCCTCGCAACGGATGCTCGGGCATCATATTGATATGGTCTTTCAAAAGAATAATCGAACCTACTTTATAACTAGGATTTACACCTCCTGAAGCGTTGGAAACAATTAGCTTTTCGATTCCCAAAAACTTCATAACACGAACTGGAAACGTCACTTCCTGCATTGAATAGCCTTCATAAAAATGAAAACGTCCTTGCATGGCAACAATCTTTTTATCGCCAATAGTACCAAAAACCAAAGCCCCTTTGTGCCCTTCGACAGTCGAAATTGGAAAATTTGGAATTTCACTATAAGGCAAGGAAAATTCAATCTTCATATCATCCGTAAAACTGCCTAATCCTGAACCTAGAATAATACCATATTCAGGAATAAAATGAGTTTTTCCTTTGATATAACTAGTGGTTTCCTGTACTTGTTCCCACATAATTTAAAATGGTTTTATCAAAATTATCACTCGCTGAAATAAATTTGCTTCGTATTGGTAAATAAAACAATTGTTTATTTGGCAATTTGTCTTTTAATCGTGCATAATCTTTTTCGGTAGTAATAATCATCTTATTTTGTGATTTATTTTTAATCGCCAATAAGTCTTTTTCTCCAAAATGATGATGATCTGCAAAAGTTAAACATTCCTCATTTTCACTTTTCAAATGGGCAAAAAATGGCTCAGGTTTTGCAATTCCCGCCAAAAGTAGTTTGTCAACATTTCTGATTTCTTCAAGCTTCATTGTTTTAGATTCAGCATAAATAAAATCATCATAATCAATGGATGAAAAATACAATTCTTGATTCGGCTCCAATTTTAGTTTAACCTTAATTTTACTTTGTTCGTCGAGCGAAAGAGTAGCTGGACATTTAGTAACAATAACCAAGTTAGCGCGTTTTGCTCCGCTCTTATTTTCGCGAAGATTTCCAGTTGGCAGCATAAAATCATCCAAATACAAATCCCCGTAGGAAGTCAATAAAATATAAAAACCGGCTTTTACTTTCCGATGTTGAAAAGCATCATCGAGCAATAGCACTTCTGGTTTTTGCTCTTGTAAAAGCAATTGTTCGATACCGTTTTTTCTATCGGCATCAACCGCAACTTGAATGTTGTTGAATTTTGTATAAAACTGAAACGGTTCGTCTCCAAGGATTTCAGCATTCGAAGTTTCATCAGCTAAAAGAAAACCTTCTGATTTTCTTTTGTAACCGCGACTTAATGTAGCCACTTTGTATTTTGGCGAAAGCAACCGAATTAAATATTCAATTTGTGGTGTTTTTCCGGTACCCGCCAACGCTGAGATTCCCGACAGCAATAATTGGAATATCGAAAGAATAGGATTTCAGAATGTCTTTATCAAAAAGAAAATTCCGAATACTGGTAATGAATCCATACAAAATGGCAACGGAAACAGTATTTTTCGAAGTAAATTCATAATACGAAAGTATAATATTTTATCTTTGAAATATAATTTTTGTCTCATTTGTTTACTGTTTAAAGTTGCTCAACCTTGAACTTTAAACCTTGAACTTTAAACTAAAATCAATGAAAATTAAAGAAATAATTTCCGTACTCGAAGAAATGGCACCACTCGCTTATGCCGAAGATTTTGACAATGTAGGTTTATTGATTGGAAATCAAGATGCAGAAGCAACAGGAGTATTGGTTTGCCACGATGCTTTGGAAATTGTGATAGACGAAGCGATTGCCAAAAAATGCAATTTGGTGGTTTGTTTTCATCCCATTTTGTTTTCGGGATTAAAAAAAATAACGGGTAAAAATTATGTCGAAAAAGCCGTTATCAAAGCCATAAAAATGACATTGCCATTTATGCCGTTCACACCGCATTAGACAATCATCAAAATGGTGTAAATAAAATATTTTGCGCCGCTCTGGGTTTGACCAAAACTAAAATCCTGATTCCAAAATCCAATTACATTCGGAAATTAGTGACATACACCATTCCAGAAAATACCGAAAAACTCCGCAATTCCTTGTTTGAAGCTGGGGCGGGAAACATTGGCAACTATGAAAATTGTAGTTTCAACTCGAAAGGAATTGGCACTTATATGGGAAATGAGCATAGCAATCCCGAGATTGGAGAGCGATTTGAGTTTGTAGAAGCTGACGAAATTAAAATCGAAGTGACTTTCGAAAAACATTTGGAAAGCAAAATACTAAAAACGCTTTTCAAAAATCACGTTTATGAAGAGGCGGCTTATGAAATTTATAATTTGGAAAATACCAATCAAAATATTGGGTTGGGAATGATTGGAGAATTAGAAGCTGCAATGCCCGAAAAAGAATTTCTAAATTTTGTTAAAGACAAGATGCAATGCGGTGTCATTCGCCATAGTTCATTTTTGGACAAACCCATAAAAAAAGTAGCGGTTCTTGGCGGTTCCGGAAGTTTTGCCATAAAAAACGCCATTCAGGCTGGAGCAGACACTTTTTTGACAGCCGATTTGAAGTATCATCAATTTTATGAAGCTGAAAACCAGTTGCTTTTAGCTGATATTGGTCATTTTGAAAGCGAACGATATACAAAAAATTATATTGTTGATTTTCTTCGGAAAAAAATCCTTAATTTTGCAATCGTTTTATCAGAAGAAAAATACAAATCCAGTTAAGTACTTATAGATATAGAATATGGCGACTACAAAAGAATTGAGTGTTGAAGACAAATTGAGAGCAATTTATGATTTACAATTGATTGACTCTAGAATTGATGAAATTAGAAACGTAAGAGGAGAACTCCCTTTAGAAGTGGAAGATTTAGAAGATGAAGTTGCAGGATTAAGCACACGTTCAGAAAATTAAAAAGCGAACTTGAAACCGTCGAAGAGCTTATCAAGGTAAAGAAAAATGCTATTGACGATCACAAAGAAGCAATCAAAAAATACACTAAGCAACAAGATACTGTTCGCAACAATAGAGAATTTAACTCTTTGACCAAGGAAGTAGAATTTCAAGAATTAGAAATTCAATTAGCCGAAAAGCAAATCAAAGAGATGAAAGCTTCTATCGAACATAAGAAAGAAATCATTGCACAATCGAAAGAGCGGTTAGAAACGAAATCGAATCATTTAAAACACAAAAAATCAGAGCTAGATGCCATTATGGCTGAAACAGCTAAAGAAGAAGCTTTCCTAACAGAAAAATCCGAGGAATATCAAAAATTAATCGAAGAAAGATTATTAGCCGCTTATAACCGAATCCGATCTAGTGTTCGCAATGGTTTGGCTGTAGTTTCTATCGAAAGAGGTGCTTCGGCAGGATCATTTTTTACAATCCCACCACAAACACAAGTGGAGATTGCTGCTAGAAAAAAAAATCATTACTGATGAACATTCAGGAAGAATATTAGTCGACAGTGTGCTCGCTGAAGAGGAAAGAGAAAAAATGGAAAAGCTTTTTGCTAAATTCTAAAGCATTTAAGTCCCGATAAACCATCGGGACTTTTTTATTATGAAAAATTTATCTTATTTTTTATTGACAAAATCCGTTGGATTATACATTAACTTTTTGAGTTTTGTTTTTCCAAAAAAAGCCACTCAGCTTGCACATGCTTTATTTAGTGAACCAAAGAAAGGAAAACTAACCAAAGAAAATCTTCCAAAAACACTTAGAGAAGCTTATTTAGAAACCATTCAGCATCAGGAGGATTCGATTCAAACCTATACTTGGAAAGGGGATGAAACCATTATTCTACTCATTCATGGTTGGGAAAGCAATTCTTCGCGTTGGAAAAAATTACTTCCCTATTTAAAAAAATCAGGTCATACCATTATTGCCGTCGATGGACCAGCCCAAGGATTGTCAAGTGGAAAAGAATTTACTGTTCCGAAATATGCCGAATTTATCGACGTAATTGTTGAAAAATACAAACCTCAATACCTTATTGGTCATTCTCTAGGAGGCAAAACGTGTTTGTATTATCAATATAAATACCAAAGCACTTCAATAAAAAAGATGGTTATTTTAGGATCTCCGAGTGATTTCAAAATCATATTCCGAAATTTTATTTCCTTACTAAGTTTAAATTCCAAAATTTCGAAAGCATTAGAAATAAAATACATTGCGGCCTTCAATCGAAATCTAGAACAATTTTCAGGTCAATTATTTGCCTCAGAAATTAATGCGAAAGGTTTTGTGGCACATGATATAGACGATAAAGTTGTTTTATTCAAGGAAGCAAAAAAAATTGTCAGTTCATGGAAAGGTGTGCAATTTATTGAAACTTCTGGCTTAGGACATAGTTTGCACGATGATGATTTGTATAAAAAAGTGTCCCAGTTTTTATTTGAAACGGAATAACTGGCTTAGAAATCGCAACCAAAATAATTGATTACTTTTGACTTATGGAAGAAAATCTAAAACGCCTTAATAAATTCATTGGAGAAACCGGCTTTTGCTCGCGTCGTGAAGCCGATAAAATCATCGAGGAAGGTCGTGTTACCATCAACGGAATTGTTCCAGAATTGGGGACAAAAGTTGCACCAGACGACGAAGTACGTATAGACGGAAAACTCATCAGAGAAAAAAACGAAAAACCTGTTTATCTTGCTTTCAACAAACCTGTTGGAATTGAATGCACCACCAACTTGGAGGTTCGCAATAACATCGTAGATTATATCAATTATCCCACCCGAATTTTTCCCATTGGACGCTTGGACAAAGCCAGTGAGGGCTTGATTTTTATGACCAACGATGGCGATATTGTCAACAAAATTCTACGTGCCAGAAACAATCACGAAAAAGAATATACGGTAACGGTCAACAAATTGATTACAGACCGTTTTATCGAAAAAATGGGAAATGGCATACCTATTTTAGACACCCTTACCCGAAAATGCAAGGTTGAAAAAATCAGTTCGACCACTTTTAAAATCGTCTTGACACAAGGTTTAAACCGCCAAATTCGCAGAATGTGCGAATATCTGGGTTATGAAGTTACGGCTTTGAAACGTATTCGAATCATCAATATTTCATTGGATATTCCTGTGGGACGATTTCGTGATTTAACTGATGCCGAAATCAAGGAACTCAACCAACTCATCGAACCTTCGAGTAAAACCGAAGAAGCGAGTTTGCCAAAACAAGAAATTCCAAAACGCAGAACGGAATTCATCAAAAGAGATGATCCGAGGTTTAAGAAAAGAGGCGATTATTAATTTAGAGGCCGTCGATAAATCACTTCAGGCAAAAAACCCAAGACATTTCTTGGGTTTTTGCTTCTATATTCGTTGTTTATTTTCTACTTCTAATTTTTCTGGCTAAAAGTGTGTTTTTCAACAACATAGAAATCGTCATCGGTCCTACTCCACCCGGAACTGGTGTAATATAAGAAGATTTTTTACTTACTTCATCAAAATCGACATCGCCAGTAATGACATATCCTTTTGGGTGTGAAGCGTCTTCGACTCTGGTAATACCAACGTCAATAATAACCACTCCCTCTTTTACCATATCGGCTTTAAGATAATTTGGAACACCTAAAGCAGTAATAATAATATCGGCATTTCTTGTAAACTCTTCAATATTCTTGGTTCTGCTGTGCGTGAGTGTTACCGTTGAATCTCCCGGATACCCTTTGCGACTCATCAAAATACTCATTGGGCGACCCACAATATGACTACGTCCAATAACAACGGTATGTTTCCCCGCAGTTTCTACTTTGTAACGCTCTAACAATTCCATAATTCCATAAGGAGTTGCTGGTAAAAATGTTTCCATTTCCAATGCCATTTTCCCAAAATTAGCAGGATGAAAACCATCTACATCTTTATCGGGATCAATCGCCATTAGTATTTTTTGCTCGTCAATATGTTTAGGCAAAGGCAATTGAACAATATAGCCATCCAAACTATCGTTCTCATTTAGTTCCTGAATTTTATCCAATAATTCACTTTCTGTAATTGTTTCTGGCAAAGCAACTAAAGTAGATTCGAAACCTATTTGCTGACAAGATTTTACTTTGCTACCCACATAAGTCAAACTTGCCCCGTTAGTACCAACGATAACGGCCGCTAAATGTGGTACTTTTTGTCCATCCGCTTTCATTTGTTGTACTTCGGCAGCAATCTCTCTTTAATATCTTCCGATGTTTTCTTTCCGTCTAGTAATTGCATTTCAAAAAAGGTTTCAAGTTTAAAGTTTCAAAAAAAGGAAACTCCATTATATTATTTTTAAAAAGTCCCAAGTTTAAGATTTCAACAACTTGAAACCTGAAACTTTAAACAACTATTCTATCGCATTCCTGGCATTCCGCCTTTCATATTTGCCATCATTTTCATCATATTCTTTCCGCCTGGACCTTGCATCATCTTCATCATTTTGCTCATTTGATCGAACTGCTTCATCAATTGATTCACTTGTTCGATTTTGGTTCCAGAGCCTTTGGCAATTCTGGTTTTTCTTTTTACGTCAATTATAGCTGGTTTCGACCTTTCTTTTGGTGTCATCGAATGGATAATGGCTTCGATATGCTTGAAAGCATCATCTTCAATTTCAACATCTTTCATCGCTTTTGAAGCACCAGGAATCATTCCCACTAAATCCTTCATATTACCCATTTTCTTTATTTGCTGAATTTGGGACAGAAAATCATCGAAACCAAATTCGTTCTTAGCAATTTTCTTTTGAATTTTTCTAGCTTCTTCCTCATCAAATTGTTCTTGAGCCCCTTTCTACCAGCGATACAACGTCACCCATTCCTAGGATTCGTTCCGCCATACGAACAGGATAAAAAACGTCAATGGCATCCATTTTTTCGCCAGTACCCACAAATTTTATGGGTTTATTGACAACGGTTTTTTATCGAAAGAGCCGCTCCACCACGAGTATCTCCGTCTAATTTAGTTAAAATTACACCGTCAAAATTTAGTCTATCATTAAAACGCTTTCGCTGTATTCACAGCATCTTGCCCTGTCATTGAATCGACAACAAACAAGGTTTCGTGTGGTTGAATGGCTTTATGAACATTAGCTATTTCGGTCATCATTGCCTCATCGACGGCCAAGCGACCCGCCGTGTCGACAATTACAACATTAAAGCCATTTGCTTTGGCGTGTTTGATGGCGTTTTGGGCAATTTCGACAGGATTTTTATTTTCTGGTTCCGAATAAACCTCAACTCCTATGGAATCACCCACAACATACAATTGCTGAATTGCCGCAGGGCGATAAATATCACAAGCGACCAAAAGTGGTTTTTTGTTCTTTTTAGTTTGAAGATAATTAGCCAATTTCCCTGAAAAAGTGGTCTTTCCTGAACCTTGTAATCCCGACATTAAAATAACGGTAGGATTCCCCGAAAGCGTAATTCCTGCAACATCGCCACCCATTAGTTCAGTCAACTCATCTTTAACCAACTTGACCAATAATTGTCCTGGCTGAAGTGTCGTTAATACGTTTTGACCTATCGCTTTTTCTTTTACTTTAGTGGTAAAATCTTTGGCAATTTTAAAATTAACATCCGCATCCAACAAAGCGCGACGCACTTCTTTTAGGGTTTCGGCAACGTTTACTTCTGTTATTTTTCCGTGACCTTTAAGAATATGAAAGGCTTTGTCTAATTTATCACTTAAATTATCAAACATAATTGTAATTGTCTTTTATTGAGGTGCAAATATAAGCTAAAGTTGTAAAGTCTCAAAGGGACAAACTTGTAAAATTTCGACAATATTCAACAAAAACAACAACGATAAACATTAAGGATATTACATTCGTTCTGGAACCTCAATGCCTAATAATTGAAATGCCAAGACAATGGTTTGGGCAACTTTTTTAGAAAGTTGAACTCTAAATGTTTTTTTGTTTAAATCTGCCTCCCCTAAAATGGAAACCGTTTGATAAAACGAATTATATTCTCGAACTAAATCATAAGTGTAATTCGCAATTAAAGCGGGACTATGATTTTGAGCAGCGTTCTGAATTACTTCGGGAAACAGTTCGATTTGTTTTAACAATTCTTTTTCTTTTTCGTGCATCTCGACTACGCCCGATGTGACGTCAATGTCGAAAGCTGCTTTTCTTAAAATCGATTGAATTCTAGCATACGTATATTGAATAAACGGCCCTGTGTTTCCAGCAAAATCAACAGATTCTTCTGGATTAAAAAGGATTCGTTTTTTGGGATCCACTTTCAAAATGTAATATTTCAATGCGCCAAGACCAATGGTTTTATATAATTTTGCCTTTTCATCTGGCGAATAACCGTCTAATTTACCCAAATCTTCTGCAATTTTCTGAGCCGTATCTGTCATTTCTTGCATCAAATCGTCCGCATCAACAACAGTTCCTTCGCGAGATTTCATTTTACCAGAAGGCAAATCGACCATTCCATAAGACAAATGAAATAGATTTTTAGACCAATCGAAACCCAGCTTCTTCAAAATTAAAAACAAAACCTTAAAATGATAATCTTGCTCGTTCCCCACGGTATAAACCATTCCGCCAACGTCTGGAAAATCCTTCACACGCTGAATGGCAGTACCAATATCCTGCGTCATGTAAACCGCAGTTCCATCTGAGCGCAAAACAATTTTCCTATCTAATCCTTCATCCGTCAAATCAATCCAAACAGAACCGTCGGGATCTTTTTCGAAAACACCCTTTTCAAGTCCCATTTGAACTACATCTTTTCCTAGCAAATAGGTGTTGCTTTCGTAATAATAACTGTCAAAATCGACTCCAAGATTTTTATACGTAATTGCAAAACCATCATAAACCCATTGATTCATGGTTTTCCAAATCGAAATAACTTCTTCGTCTCCTGCTTCCCATTTTAAGAGCATTTCTTGAGCTTCAAGAATAATTGGTGCCTGTTTTTTTGCTTCTTCCTCGGTGTTTCCACTAGCTATCAATTGATTTATTTCTTCTTTATACGCCTTATCAAAAGCCACATAATAATTTCCAACTAATTTATCGCCTTTCAATCCGGTAGATTCTGGTGTTTCGCCATTGCCAAATTTTTGCCAAGCCAACATCGACTTGCAAATATGAATTCCACGATTGTTAATAATTTGGGTTTTGTATACTTTTTTGCCCGAAGCTTTAATGATTTCGGCTACGGAATAGCCCAAAAGATTGTTTCGTACATGACCTAAGTGCAAGGGTTTATTCGTGTTTGGCGAAGAATATTCGACCATTACGGCCTTATCATCTGCGGAGGATGTTACAAATCCGAATTTTTCGTTTTTTCGTATTTCATTAAAAAAATTCAAATAATATGTGTCAGAAATAACCATGTTCAAAAAACCAGAAACGACATTAAAACGACTGACTTCTGAAACATTTTCGACCAAATAATTGCCTATTTTATTTCCCAATTCGACAGGATTAGTTTTAATGACTTTTAATAAAGGAAAAATAACTACCGTGACATCTCCTTCAAATTCCTTGCGTGTCGTTTGAAATTCAACTTTGTCAATAGCAATGCCGTATAAAGCTTGGACTGCTTTTTCAATAGAAGCCGTAAGAATCTGGGATAATGTCATTTTATTTGTTTTTTTAAGGGTGCAAAGATAGTTATTATGTCGCAATTTGGAAATTGGAAAAGGAGATAATCAGGTCAAACGCATTAAAAACCATTAAATTTTAAAATGATTTTTTTAATATAACCATCTGAAATACAACGAATTAAATTTGTTTTAGCAAATTAAATTTTGTATATTTATCTGATAATCAGATGCTTAATATGAAATTAAAAAACAAATTGTTTATATTTGCTCAAACTATTCCAGACTTTAGATTGAACAGAAAAAAATTACACCCTTCGGAAAATATTGTTTTCATAACCATACTTGCCGTCATATGCGGGGCAGAAACTTGGGAAGAAATGAAGATTACGGCATTGTTAAGCGTGAGTTTTTGGAAACTATCTTAGATTTAGAAAACGGGATTCCTTCTCACGACACGTTTAATCGTTTTTTCTCTTTGCTAAAACCCTCTTTTTTCGAAGAACATTTCGTGTCTTGGATTAAATCAATATCTAACCATTACAAGGGTGTCGTGGCAATTGACGGCAAAACAGTTCGAGGTTCTAAGCAATCTGGATTGAAGTCTGCCATTCATTTGGTAAGTGCTTTTTCTACAGAAAACGAAATCTTTTTAGGTCAAATTAAAACAGAAGAGAAATCAAATGAAATTACGGCAATCCCAGAACTTTTAAAAGTGTTAGACCTTGAAAATGCTATTATTACCATAGATGCAATGGGTTGTCAAACAGATATAGCAGAAGTGATTATTGAACAAAAGGCAGATTATATTTTGGCGGTAAAAGAAAACCAAAAAGAATTATATCAAGATATTGAAAGTGCTTTTTTGATTCCCTCAAAAGACAAATCAAAAATTTATATAACCGAGGAAGTTGGTAGCGGAAGGGTAGAAAAAAGGACTTGTACTGTGATGGATGATTTGAGTCATTTATTAAATCCAACTAAATGGAATTCATTACAATCTATTGCAAAAATAGAAAGTGAAAGGTTTATAAAATCAACTGGTAAAACACAGAAATCAACTCGGTTTTATATAACAAGTTTACCTTGTGATGCCAAGAAAATAGCGGATGCTGTTCGTTCACATTGGAAAATTGAAAACAATTTACATTGGCATTTAGACGTTTCCTTTGGAGAAGATAAGAGTAGAAAAAGACATAAAACGCGGCACAAAATTTTTCGTCAGTCTTGAAATTATCATTAAAAATACTGCTCAATGAAACAATTAGTCCTGTAAAGAAGAGCGTCAGAAGAAAACGTAAAATAGCAGGTTGGGATAATCATTATCTTTTATCTTTGTTCAACTTTTAATGCGTTTGACCTGGGAGATAATTTCTCTTTAAAAATGAAGTACTTAGAAGCATAAAAAAAACATATTGAAAATTTTTAATGCTTTTTTGTAACATTTTATTTATTCTGTAGTCTAGTTGTTATCTATTTTAAAATAAAAAAATGAATTTTTATATGAATCTGAAGATAGCATTTCATTTTTTAGAATTCTGAAAAAACTTCAAATCATCAAAATCAATTATAAATCAAAAATCGAAAAATTATGAATGTCAAACTAATTTTAATCTGTATTCTGGCTAGTGTTTTCAACATACAAGCCCAAAATTCAGTCAAAACTTTAAATTTAAACCTCCCTTCAGGAAGTATCCTCGGAAAGTTATCGACAAAAAAAGTAACGAACCTCTTCCTTATGTAAACATTGTGGTAAAAGAAAATGCTAAGGTAATTACAGGCGGAATCACTAATGAAAAGGGGACTTTCATTATTAAAAATTTGGAGTTTAAAAACTACACGCTAGAAATTCAATTTATTGGATACAAAACCGTTACTCAAAATGTAGCTTTAAGCAATAAAGAAAAAACTATCGACTTGAAAACAATTTCATTAGAAGAAAATGCAACACAACTTTCAGAAGTTGATATTGTAAAAGAGCGTTCGACAATTGAACAAAAAATCGACAGAAAAATCATCAACGTTGGCAAAGATTTGATTTCTTCTGGTGCAACAGCATCCGAAATAATGAATAACATTCCATCTGTAAGTGTCGATCCACAAACCAACGCCATTAGTTTGAGAGGCAATGCAAACGTGCGAATTTTAATCGACGGAAAACCTAGTAATGTTGATGCTTCGCAATTATTGCAACAAATTCCGTCAAGCTCAATCAAACAAATCGAACTGATAACGAATCCTTCCGCCAAATATAATCCTGAAGGAATGAGCGGAATTATCAATATTGTACTGAATAAAAACAGCAAAATTGGATTTAACGGAAGTATTAATAATGGCATTACCTTTGGAAAAACCCCAAAATTAAATTCTTCATTAGACATAAATTATCGAACCGGAAAATTCAATATTTATGGAAATTATGGTTTAAACACGGGAAAACAAGCCAATCACGGTTTTGTAAAAACGCTAGATGCTGGAAAAGAAGATTCTCAAATATTTAATTTTGTAGACAGTAGCACGTCTCATTTGGCAAAAGTGGGTTTTGATTTTTATGCCAATGATAAGAATACCATTTCCTTTTACACGACACAAAATATATTTGATGGAACTGGAAAATCAGCAACAAGCATTGATTTTCTTGATGTGACAAAACAAGATTTTACCCAGTTATTTGACAACAAGAACGATAATTATTCGCAAACTTACAATTTAGATTATAAAAAAGAATTTAAAAAGGAAGGACATAATTTAGAATTCGAAGTGAATTATAGCAATGATAACAACAAAGAAAACGGCGTTTTTACAACTCCCAACGCTATAAATTATATTGTTAATAACGGAAACAATACGTTGATTAATCTAGACTATACGAATCCTTTGACTAAAACGGCAAAACTGGAATTGGGATTAGAAAGTAGGGTTGAAAACACGCGAAATAATTTCCAAAAAGACAATGCTTATAATTCGGATTTTGCTTATGACAGGAATATTTATTCGGCTTACGCCAATTTTTCTAAACAATGGGGGAAATGGAGTGCACAAGTTGGAACGCGTTTTGAAAAATACAATGCAAAAGCCCTTTTCAAAAAAGTAAATGAAAATAGCGCCACTTTTGAGGATGATTTGTTTACACTTTATCCATCGGGTTATTTGAATTATTCGCCAAGCGACAAGAATTCCTTTAATTTAAGTTTTTCAAGACGTGTTGATAGACCAAGCATTAACCAAGTAAACCCAATTCGGGAATGGAGCACTCCGCAAATTGATTCTGAAGGGAATCCTACTCTTTTTCCTCAATTTACCAATTCGTATGAATTAAATTATACCCGAAAAACAAAACTTGGCTCGCTAACAACTGGCGTTTTTTACCGAAGAATAAATGATGAAATCTCTAGAACCTTGTTCGAAAATCCGAATGATTCTTCAAAATTAATTTTGTCATACGACAATCTCGATGATAATAATGCCTATGGTTTAGAGCTTTCGGGAAACTTACAATTCACAAAATGGTTTAGTTCTAATATTAGTTTTGACACTTATAGCAAAAAAACAAGAGGAGTTGTTGCCAATGAATTTGTAGAAGTTAATGTCACTTCGTTTAACGCTAGAATCAGCAATACCTTTAAAGCCTCGAAAAAATTGAAATTTCAATTATCCGGACTGTACAAAGGACGTGATTTAGGATTGCAATTTTTAAGACAGCCCATGTGGAAAATAGATTTAGGCTCAAGTCTTACTGTTTTAAAAGGTAGCGGAACAATTACGGCGCGATTCAGCGATATTTTCAACACGATGCACTTTGGGTTTGACGGCAACAAACCCAAAAAACAGCTAGGACAATTTAACTGGGAAAGTCAATCGGCTTATATTGGATTCAATTACCGTTTTGGAACTGGAAAAAACAAAGCCATTCAAAGAAAAGAAAGAGATAAAAACGAAACCCAAGGAAGTGGCGGACTTTTATAAAAAAATAGTTTTATTTTAATTTTGTTGAAGAAAAGAAAGACCCAGAGTATGCCAACTCTGGGTTTTTTGATGCTTAATCTAGACTTAAAATAGGTAAAAGAAAATCAAATTTACCACTTGATAATAACACTTCCCCAAGTAAACCCGCTACCAAAAGCAGCCAAAACTACAATATCTCCTGACTTTATTTTGCCTTGTTCCCAAGCTTCTGTCAAGGCAATCGGAATTGAAGCGGCGGTTGTATTGCCATATTTTTGAACATTATTAAAAACTTGATTGTCTGTCAATCCAAATTTCTTCTGGATAAATTGGGAAATTCTCAAATTTGCCTGATGCGGAATTAGCATATCAATATCCGAAACCTCTAAGTTATTCGCTTGTAAACCCTCATTAATCACTTCAGAAAAACGAAGCACCGCATTTTTAAAAACAAATTGTCCATTCATATATGGAAAATAACTCTCGTCATCTGGATTATTATCCGCAACAATATCCGTAATCCATCGCCCTCCCATCCCAGGTGCTTTTACTATTAATTCTTCGGCATGTTGCCCTTCTGAATGTAAATGTGTCGAAAGAATTCCTTGAGATAAATCTTCTTCCCTACTCAAAATAGCAGCTCCAGCTCCATCGCCAAAAATTACCGAAACACCACGTCCACGAGTGGTCATATCCAATCCTGTAGATTGTACTTCGGAACCAATTACCAAAACATTTTTGTACATACCCGTTTTAATGTATTGATCTGCAACAGACAATGCATAAACAAACCCCGAACATTGGTTTCTCACATCTAAAGCACCAACCGTTTTTAGTCCTAAATCACGCTGAACCAAAACACCTGGCCCAGGAAAATAATAATCTGGACTTAGGGTGGCAAAAACAACAAAATCAATAGCTTCTTTAGCAATTCCTGAACGCTCGATGGCAATTTTTGCGGCTTTTACCCCCATTGTTGTGGTTGTATCTTCGCCACGAATGATATGTCTTCGTTCTTGAATTCCGGTTCGTTCTTGAATCCATTCGTCAGTAGTCGCAATAATTTTTAACAAATCATCGTTGGTCAGAATGTTTGAAGGGACATAAAATCCCAATCCTTTTATTTTTGAGTGATACATTGCCGTTGTGGGTTTTAAATGAAATGGTAAAACATAGCACAATATAACAATAATTTTACGCTAATCCTTTTTAAATAAGTCGAAAGTTTTAATGTCATAAAGTCAAACGAATTAGCACGAGTTAATTAGTGTAAATTGGTGTCATTCGTGGCTGAAAACAATTACTTGCATCTGATTCAAAAACAAAAAGCTACTCCAAACGAAGTAGCTTTTGAATACATTCTTTTAATTACTGTTATTTTTCAGCCTCTTTTTTAGCCTCTTCGACCATTTTGCTATTAGCCGTTATGGCAAACTCAACACGACGATTTTGGCTTCTCCCTTCTGGTGTATCATTGGTTGCAATTGGATCGGCAATTCCTAAACCAACTGTTTTAAATCGAGAAGCATTTAGCCCTTTTGAAACCAAGTAATCCTTAACAGACTCGGCTCTTTTTTGAGAAAGTGCCAAATTATATTCTGCTGAACCCGTGCTATCAGTATAGCCAAAAATTTCGATATTGGTATCTGAATATTCACTAAAAACAGCCGTCAATTTGTTCAAATTGATTTTAGCCTGAGCCGTCAAAGTTGATTTATTTGTATCAAAACGCACTGCATTTTCATTCAAAACTAATCTGATTCCTTCGCCCACACGAACTACATCGGCACCAGGAAGTGCATTATCAATTTCTCTGGCCTGCTTGTCCATTTTGTTCCCAATCACGCCTCCAGCGACACCACCAATTACACCCCCAAGAACGGCTCCCATGGCACCATTTCCTCCTTTGCCAAGATTATTACCCAAAATCCCTCCTAGTATTGCACCCCCAACTGCTCCTATTCCTGCCCCTCTTTGGGTGTTATTTGTATTTTTTATGGAGTCACAACTTGTAAAAATTCCAGTTAAGACAAATAAACTAGTTAGACCTAAAATTGCTATTTTTTTCATGATTTTTCCCTTTAATTAATTATTTTTCTCAAATTGATATGTGATCTCTTTGCTTTGCCCTCCAACGTTAATTACATCAATTAACTGAAAAGAAGCTGCGGTTTGATTTGCTAGCCTAAAAACATATCCATCCCTTACTTTTTTTGCTTTTTCGCCTGCATCAAGAATCTTCAATATAAATTGTCCTTCCCTGTTTACAAACCAAGTAATTGGCGAACTAAATGCAGGGCAATCCGTTTTAGTTAAAGCCATTTGACCTTTGTTATTATTCGAAATAAATTTCCAAGTACTTCCTTCAAAGCATTTAGAATCGGCAATTTGAAAAGAATTCACTTTTATATATTCTGATCCTGGATAAGTGACAGAACTGATTGTCCAGTTCCCCTTAATTTCGACTTGTGAAGTTCTATCTAACTTCGAGCTTGTAACCGATGTGGTTTTGCAGGCAAAAAGTAACATTGACATTGCAGCCAATACAATTATCTTTTCATAGTTTCTTTTTTTTTTAAATTAAATTACGTGCAAAGATACAAGGTTTAAAAAATTAGTTCGTTTCAAAATATTTTTTTTTATTTCAAAATTTACGTTTACGACAATATGTCACTTCAACACCCTTTGGTATTCTATTTGAAAGGGTAATGATAATTAAAAAACAAACTTAAATTTACACTTATGACAACAGGAAAAATTAATGTTTCGGTAGAAAACATCTTTCCCTTAATCAAGAAATTTTTATACAGCGATCACGAAATATTTTTGCGTGAGCTGATTTCAAACGGAACAGATGCTACTCTTAAATTAAAACATTTAACCAGCATTGGCGAAGCCAAGGTAGACTATGGCAATCCAATAATTGAAGTTAAAATTGACAAAGAAGGCAAGAAATTGCATATTATTGATCAAGGATTAGGAATGACCGCTGATGAAGTAGAAAAATACATCAACCAAATTGCTTTTTCTGGAGCCGAAGAATTTTTGGAAAAATACAAAGATTCAGCCAAAGATTCAGGAATTATCGGGCATTTTGGTCTTGGTTTTTATTCTGCTTTTATGGTAGCTTCCAAAGTTGAAATTATTACTAAATCACACAAAGACGAACCCGCAGCACACTGGACTTGCGACGGAAGCCCTGAATTTTCGTTAGAACCTTCGGACAAAACTACCCGCGGAACCGAAATTATTTTACATATTGCTGAAGATTCATTAGAATTTTTAGAAGAATACAAAATCAAAGAATTACTAAATCGCTACAATAAGTTTATGCCTATTCCAATTAAATTTGGAACTAGAAAAGAAAAAATCGAGCAAAAAAAGGGCGAAGAAGTAGCTCCAGAAGACAAGGATAAAATTTTTACAGAAGTTGAAGTAGACAACATCATCAACAACCCAAATCCGGCTTGGACGAAACAACCAACGGAATTATCAGACGAAGATTATAAAAATTTCTACCACGAATTGTATCCCATGCAGTTTGAAGAACCTTTGTTTCATATTCATTTGAATGTAGATTATCCGTTCAACCTAACTGGAATTTTGTATTTTCCTAAATTAGGTTCCGATTTACAAATTCAAAAAGACAAAATTCAATTATACCAAAATCAGGTTTATGTTACCGATAATGTAGAAGGAATTGTCCCTGAATTTTTAACCATGCTAAAAGGGGTAATAGATTCGCCAGACATTCCTTTGAATGTGTCTCGTTCTAGCTTGCAAGCGGATGCTGCGGTAAAGAAAATTTCGAATTATATCACTCGAAAAGTTGCCGATAAATTAAAATCTCTGTTTACAGAAAATCGTGAAGGATTCGAAAAAAAATGGAACGACATCAAAATTGTTTTAGAATACGGAATGTTGTCTGAACCTAAATTCTATGAAAAATCGAATGCCTTTGTTTTGTATCCAACGGTCGACAATACATTTTTTTACTTTAGATGAACTGAAAGAAAATCTAAAGGAAAAACAAACGGACAAAAACGGAAAACTGGTAGTTTTATATGCTGGAAATAAGGAAGCGCAACATGCTTATATTGAAATTGCCAAAGAAAAAGGATATGAAGTTTTACTTTTAGACTCGCCAATTATCTCGCATTTAATCCAAAAAATTGAAAGCGATAACAGCGAAATGACTTTTGTTCGTGTCGATTCAGATCATATTGATAATTTAATCAAAAAAGAAGAAACGACCATTTCTAAATTATCCGATGAAGAAAAAGAAAGCTTAAAAACCGTTTTAGAAGGATTTGTTCCGCAACAAACCTATTCCGTTCAACTGGAAGCAATGGACAGCCAAGCCGCACCATTTATTATCACGCAGCCAGAATTTATGCGTCGAATGAAAGAAATGAGTCAGTCTGGTGGTGGCGGAATGTTTGGCATGGGAAATATGCCAGAAATGTACAATTTGGTGGTAAACATTAACTCTGACTTGGCTTCAAACATCCTGAATACTCAAGACAAAACAGCCCAAGAAGGTTTGGTAAAACAAGCGCTAGATTTGGCAAAATTATCTCAAAACTTATTAAAAGGCGAAGAACTAACTGCTTTCGTAAAAAGAAGTTTCGATTTGATAAAATAAGAGTACAAACTCAATAGTTGAAACCTGCAAACTAAAATTTGCAGGTTTTTTTGTTTAAAAAAGAGTCCGATTCTGAATAAAAAAGGCGAACTTTGACTATCAAATCCTTATAAAGATGACCTTACACATAGAAACTCCTGCTCTTCTTTTCTCGGCTACCTCATTGATTTTATTGGCTTATACCAATCGTTTTTTAACTATTGCAACCATTGTAAGAGGCTTAAAAAAAGTATATAAAGAAAAAGAGAATAAGATGATTTTGTTAGAAATTAAAAACCTCAACCTGCGCATTAGCCTCATTCGGTATATGCAAATGTTTGGCGTTTTGAGCTTATTTTTATCTGTTTTTACAATGCTATTATTATACTTAAATCAACAAATAATGGGTGTTTATCTTTTTGGAACCAGTTTGCTTAGCCTGCTTATTTCCTTAGCCTTATCATTTTGGGAAATTAACATTTCAGTCGATGCGCTTCGCTTGCATTTGAGCGATTTGGTAGAAAAATAAGATCCCTAATGAATACCACACGATTCAGAATTATTCATTATTTTTGACTCCTAATAAAAAACTAAACTAAAATGCTTGGAATTTCTCTAACAGAATGTATAGGTTATTTGGCTTCGGTAGTCATCATGGCGTCGTTTTTAATGAAAAACATTATTACGCTGCGAATCATCAATTCAATTGGAGCAATGCTATTTATTATTTATGGCGTTATGCTAGCAACGTCTTGGCCTATTGTTGGTACAAATACTTTCATATTAGGCATTAATAGTTACTATTTAACAAAACACTTTCGAACCAACTAATTAGGCGTCTTTTTAGGAATGATTCATTCTACACCTCTTTTTTGATTTTAGATTATTTTTTCGAACCCTTTACACCTTCATTGATTCAAGAGAAAACCATCAACTTAAAAATGTATTGAAACTTCTTTCTAAAAAGAGGCTCGCTGCGAAACGAATAAAAAATATTAGTTTTAGATAAAAAGTAATTATTTTTTTTATTAATATTGGTACTTTAATTTATTAATCATTAACAAACTTATTTGAATTAATTTTCACGTGATGAAAAAGAGTAACCGCAAAGAATTGACCTGGGAACAAACAGAAAAACTTGTTACATTTGCCCTAGAAGAAAAAAATCCTTTTGAAATTATAAAAAAAGAATTTGGCTTAACCGAAAAAGAGGTTCTTGAAATCATGAAAAAAAAGATGCCCACAGAAAAATTTGAAATGTGGAAAAAGAAAGCAGCTGCAAATAAACCCAAACCAAAACCTATTAAAATAGACGATTTCGACGAAGACTTGGACGGGAAATACTACATAAAAAATAAACTAGATTAATTTTAAACTCCTGAATTCAGGAGTTTTTTTATTCTTAACCAATACATTTACAAAACTTAAAGAGTCTTTGTAACAATTTTATCTTTTATAGACTAATCCTAAAAAAACTAATAAAAATGAAAAAAATATTTTTTGTATTTGCATTTGCAACAGCCTTTTGGAGTTGTAAAACAGCTAGTTCTTCGATTGCTGCCTCTGCAAAAGAAAACGTTCAAGTAAACATCAATCTGAATGAAATTAAAGACGACAAGGTTTTAGTTACCGTTAAATCCCCAAAAATTCGCACAGATGAAGTAACGTACAGCATTCCGAAAATAGTTCCCGGAACTTACTCGAATGATGATTATGGCAAATATGTTGACGATCTTAAAGCTTTCGACAAAAAAGGAAATGCATTGGAAGTAAAAAAAACAGATGCGAATTCATGGTCGATTGCCAATGCAAAAACCTTGGACAAAATCACTTATCTAGTAAATGACACTTTTGATACTGAAAAAGGAAGCGGTTTTGGTGGCGGCGACATTTTTTCGCCTGCTGGTTCAAACATTGATGCGGGGAAAAATGTGATGCTTAACACCCACTGTTTTGTTGGCTATTTTACAAACTACATGACTACTCCTTACCAAGTAACCATTTCACATCCAGCAGATTTTTGGGGAGCAACCTCAATGATAGACCTAGACGCCTCAACCACAAATGATGTTTTTACCACTTCGCGTTATGCTGAATTGGTCGAAAATCCCATTATGTATTCGAAGCCAGATTTCACTTCTTTTAACGTAAATGGAATGGACATTCAAATTGCGGTCTATTCACCAAACAGAAAAATAACTGCCGAGGATATTACTCCTGGATTAAAAACGATGATGACGGCGCAAAAAACGTTTTTAGGAAAATTTAATTCCACAAAAAAATACAGTGTTCTTCTTTATTTATCGGATATGGCAAAACCAGATGCTCGTGGCTTTGGAGCCTTAGAACATCCCACAGCAACAACGGTAGTTTTCCCAGAAATGATGGGAAAAGAGGCACTAGCAGAACAATTAAAAGACGTCGTTTCGCATGAGTTTTCCACATTGTAACGCCCTTGACCATTCACTCTCAGGAAATTCAAAACTTTGACTACAATGCACCAAAAATGTCTGAACATTTATGGATGTATGAGGGCGTTACTGAGTATTTTGCCAATCTTTTTCAGGTAAACCAAGGATTGATAACCGAAGATGCTTTTTATACTCGAATGTCAGAAAAAATTGATCAATCGAAAACACTCAACGACACAATGCCTTTTACAACTATGAGTGCCAATGTGCTGGTAGCACCATACAAAGATCAATACTTAAATGTGTATCAAAAAGGAGCTTTAATAGGAATGTGTTTAGATATTATTATCCGAGAAAACAGTCACGGACAAAGAGGTATTCTTGATTTAATGCAAAAACTATCAAATGAATACGGAGTTTTGAAAGCATTTAACGACAAGGAACTTTTTGCAAAAATTACCGAATTGACCTATCCAGAAGTGGGCGAATTCCTAAAAACTTATGTTTCAGGAACCACTCCTATTCCTTATGAAAATTACTTAGCAAGAGTTGGAATTACAAATTCAGTCAAAAAAGTACCTGGTAATGTCTTTGCAAAAGACAACACGAGATACATTACAATTAATAGAGCTACCAAGGAAATTATTGTTGTTCCAAATATTGAATTAAACGAATTTTATACCGCCCTCGGACTCAAAGGTGGAGACGTTTTGATGAGTATAGACAACAAATCGTACTCCTTAGATAACATTTATGATTTGATTTCGGAAAGCCAAAATTGGAAAGAAAACAGTCCTATTATTGTAAAAATAAAACGAGACGGAAAAGAACAAATGCTAAAAGGATTTATAAAACTTCCTTACGAGGAAAAAGTAAGTCGCCAAGCAACCGACGCAACAAAAACAACGCTAAAAGAAGCTTGGCTAAAAGGATAGTTCCAATTAGTCGCTTAGAAAATCCCAATTTAGAGATAGATTGGGATTTTTTTATGAAATTCTACCTAGACAATAGCCCCTCTTTCAAACAATTTTTCTTTATTTTGCAAAAAACATCATCTTATGAAAAAATTAATCATTGCCTTTTTTAGCTTTCTACTATTGTCTTCTTGCCAGAAAGAAGTATCCAAAACAAATTTACACCTTACCGGAAATATCAAAGGATTAAAAAAAGGAACGTTATACATTCAAAGAATTGCCAAAAATGGGCTTGTTGCCATAGATACCATAAAGATTGATGGGAAATCAGCTTTCGAAACAGACATTGATTTAAAATCACCCGAAGTACTCTATTTATTTTTAGACAGAGGCACGAGCAAATCATTGGACAATAGCATCTTATTTTTTGCCGAAGCTGGAAATATGAACATCAATTCTAATTTAGATTCTTACACTTCAAGTGCCAAAATAACGGGATCAAAAAATCAGGATTTACTCCAAGAATATAAAAAAATAGACGTTCGTTTCAGAGATCAAAATTTAGATTTAATTGAGCAAAAAATCAATGCATACAAAAACAAAAACTTAAAAGCCATAGACAGTTTGGGCACAAGACAAGATTTGAATACCAGACGAAAATATTTGTTTGCCACTAATTTTGCGATAAACAATAAAGATTATGAAATAGCTCCTTACATTGCTTTATCCGAAATTTATGATATTGACATTAAATATTTAGACACCATTCAAAAAGCAATGTCTCCAAGAGTAGCACACTCTTTTTACGGAAAAAAATTAACCGAATTAACCGCGAAAATAAAAAGTCAAAAATAGATTCTTCGAATGAGGAATTTAAAAATGAGATAGGCTGTCCCAAAAAGACAGCCTATTTTATAAAACTATGAATGTATAATCTTGGTACCAAATTAAGAAATTAAATTAGAAATTTCTTTGAAATTTTCTGATGGATAGTAGATAAACAAACACGATTTGTTTTTTATGGTATTGATAATTTCTTTTGACAATTCTTCCGGAATTGCCGGACAACCTTGACTTCTTCCCAGCCTTTTGTTCATTTTAATAAAAGCACTCGAAACATAATTTGCCGGATGCATAACCACACCTCTTTCTCTTGCTTTGTCGTTGATTCCTTTTTCGAGACCATCTAATTTTAGTGACATTCCGTGCTTACCATTATATATTTCGCCAGTAGCATAAAACCCTAAACTACTTTTAAAAGAATGATCCGCATTCGAGAAACTATTGGCAAATTCCTCTCCTGTATTTCTGCCATGAGCAACAAGCGAATGATACAAAATGGTATTGGTAGCTAAATCAATAACCCAAAGTCTTTTAGTATTTGACGATAAGCTAAAGTCGACCAAGGTTAAAATATCCTTTTTAATCAATCCTCTTTCTTTCAATAAATAGAATCCCTTTAGTGCTTCGGTAAAACTTTTAAGCTTAGGCAAATCAAACTGGTTAGAATGAAGACTATTATAAACTAATAAGATTCCCGAATCTGTATTTAGATTTATAGCACAAGCAACCTCTTTTTTAGAGGTGCTTTTTAAAACGGATAAATTTGTGTTCCTCGAATGAGATGAAAGAAACAACAACAAAACGGCTGGAAAAATCTTATAAATCATTGATATAGTTTAGATTAAATAGCAAATCAAGAATTACAAATATACAACCTGAACCAACCACAACAACCTTTTTTAAGAAAAAAATAGGATTATATAAATCACAAATAACTGATTATTCCATATTAAAATCACATTCCACTTGCTTTTTGTGTTAATTTTACTATTTTTGCTCATCTGAAACCGCAACTTATGCCAAAATTTTTCACTACAATTCTACTTTTTTTGAGCCTTTTTAGTTTTGGCGTTTATAGTCAAAAAAAGACTCTTCAGGCGAAACCTGCCTCAGAAAACATTATTATTGACGGAAAAATTGATGAAAAAATTTGGAAAACAGCTCCAACAGCTTCTGATTTTATAATGTTCGAACCTGACAATGGAAAACCAATAAGTGATGGTAAAAAAAACCGAGGTAAAAGTACTTTATGACAATAATGCCATTTATATTGCGGCTATTTTACACGATGATGAACCAAATAAAATTCTAAAAGAACTGACGAATCGGGATGTTTTTGGAGCTTCTGATCATTTTTCGGTTGCTATCAATGGATTCAATGATGGTCAACAAGATTTTAGATTTTATGTGAGTGCCGCTGGTGTTCAAATGGATTGCTTGGCAACTGAAGACTTTGAGGATTTTACTTGGGATGCCATTTGGGATAGCAAAGTAAAACTGACTAATTTTGGTTGGGTGGTAGAAATGAAAATTCCCTATGCAGCACTTCGCTTTTCTAAAACAGAAAAACAAACTTGGGGTTTAAATTTTACGCGCGAAATAAAACGTGATGCACAAAAATACACTTGGAATTTTGTTGACACGAAAATTGGCTCCGTAATCACACAAGAAGGAATTTTAGAAGGAATTGAAAATATAAATACTCCCACTCGCCTTTTCCTAATTCCGTATACTTCGGCATACTATCAACAAAGTGATTTGGGTTCTGACAAAACTTTCAAAGCAGGTTTGGATATTAAATACGGAATCAATGATTCGTTTACTCTTGATGCCATATTAGTTCCTGATTTTGGACAAACAAAATTTGACAATGCCATTCTAAATCTCGAACCTTTCGAGCAGAAACTTGACGAAAACAGACCTTTTTTTACCGAAGCAACTGATTTATTTTCCAAAGGGAATCTATTTTATTCTCGAAGAATTGGGGGAAGTCCAATAGTAGATCCTTATGAATTTCAAAACCTGTTGCCTGCGGACAATGAGATTACAAATTTTCCGAGTTCTGTAAATCTAATCAATGCAGTAAAAATTTCTGGACGAACAGAAAAAGGTCTTGGAATTGGTTTTTTAAATGCCGTTACCGAAAAAACTTATGCAACGGTATTAGACACCTCAACAAATGAGACTCGAAAAGCAGTCGTACAACCACTCACAAATTATAACGTATGGGTGCTTGACCAACGCTTTAATCAGAATTCATCCGTTTCCTTTATCAATACCAATACTACTCGAAATGGAAATTTCCGTGATGCTAATGCCTCGGCTTTATTATTCGATTTAAATACAAAAGCAAACACGTATAAATTATCTGGAGATTTTAAATACAGTTTGGTAAAAGACAACAACCCCATCTATAGTCCGCTTAGCAGTCTAACAAATTATGATGGTTTTAAAACCGCATTAAGCTTCTCTAAAACAAGCGGAAAATACCGGTATTTGTTCTCTGGAAAATACCTTTCTGGCAATTATGACATCAACGATTTAGGACTCCTTTTTGTAAACAATTATCATAATGCTTATGCCGAAACAAGTTATAGAATAGTAAATCCAACAAAGGTTTTCAATACTTTTAAAGTATTACAAAATATAAATTTTGAATCGCAAAATACAACAGGAAAAACGCAAGAAGCATGGTATCAAGCTTTAATAACAGCCACAACAATAAAAATCACTATCTTGAAGGCAAACTACAAATTAACCCTTTAGAGCGATTCGATTTTTATCAACCTAGGGTTTCTGGAAAATATGTTTATCTCCCTAAAAGTGTAGTTGGTTACCTTCAGTTTTACTCTAATGACAACAACCCTTTTCATTATGAAGTAGAGGTTTCGACCGAAAAATTTAACGAAGAAGGCAGAAGCACTTACCTGCTAAATGGCGGAATAAAATACCGGTTCAACGATAAATTTTCTTTGTCTTACAATTTACTTTACACCCGTAAAGTAAATGATAGAGGGTGGGTCGATTTTGATAATGAAGCTATTATTTTTGCTGAGCGTAATCGAGAAATACTAGAACATTATTTTACTGGCAAATATTCCTTGACCAATAAAATGACCCTTAATCTTACGACCCGTTATTACTGGTCTTATGCTGAAAATCACGAATTTTTCACCTTGCAAGAGGATGGTTATTTAGCTCCAAACCCGAGTTATTCTAAGAATAAAAATAGAAATTTCAACTCATGGAATTTAGATTTTTCTTATTCTTGGTGGTTTGCGCCAGGAAGCGAACTCTCGGTTTTATATCGAAATTATGCCATAGACCCCACAAATAGTGTCGAAAAAAATATTAGAACAAACTTCAAAAACGTATTCAATACTGATTTGACACATATTTTTTCGATAAGTCTTCGCTATTATATTGACTATAATTCCTTGGGGCGCAAACACTAAAATGCGTTAATTTTACAAAAAGCCATTCTTGACAATAAAATAATTATTTTTTAGAGACTTTATTTCAAAATTACATAATAGTGGTTTGGGTCAAAGCCAAGCTTTTTGGAAATGCCGTATCTTTGCAAAAATTTAATTGCAATGAACAAGAAAGTAATCCTCATGATTCTCGACGGTTGGGGAAAATCGCCAGACCCAAAAGTCTCGGCAATCGACAATGCCAATATTCCTTTCATCACTAGTTTATACACAAAATATCCTAGTGCCCAGCTTAGAACTGACGGTTTAAACGTGGGTTTACCCGAAGGTCAAATGGGAAATTCCGAAGTAGGACACATGAACCTTGGTGCCGGAAGAATAATTTATCAAGACTTAGCAAAAATAAACCTTGCCGTCGAAAACAAAACTTTAAATACTGAACCCGTTCTTTTGGATGCCTTTCAATATGCCAAGGATAAGAATGTAAACGTTCATTTTCTTGGATTAGTTTCAGATGGTGGTGTGCATTCACACACTTCTCATTTGCGAGGATTGATTGATGCAACCCAAGATTTTGGTTTGCAAAATGTCTTCGTTCACGCTTTTACAGACGGTCGTGATGTGGATCCAAAATCAGGAGAAAAATACATTCAGGATTTAGAAAACTATATCGCTAAAACTTCGGTAAAAAATCGCTTCGGTTGTGGGGAGATATTATGCGATGGATCGAGATAAACGTTGGGAAAGAGTAAAAAACAGCTTATGATTATTAGTAAACGGAACAGGAACACATTCCAAAAACGCTGTAAAAAGCATCGAAGAAAGTTACCTAAAAGACATCACGGATGAATTTATTAATCCGATTGTTGTGGTCGATAAAAATGACAAACCCTTAGCCACCATTAAAGAAAACGATGTTGTTATTTTCTTTAATTTCAGAACCGATAGAGGTCGTGAGCTTACTGAAGCCTTGTCGCAACAAGATTTTCATGAGCAAAATATGCATAAAATACATTTGCATTATGTTACCTTGACCAATTATGACGAAACTTACAAGGATGTAAAAGTCATTTACAACAAGGATAACATTACAGAAACCCTTGGCGAAGTTTTAGAAAAACACAACAAAAAACAAATTCGCATTGCCGAAACCGAGAAATATCCTCACGTAACCTTCTTCTTTTCAGGTGGAAGAGAATTGCCTTTTATTGGCGAAAGCCGCATCCTAAAAAATTCGCCAAAAGTCGCTACTTATGACTTAAAACCAGAAATGAGTGCTTATGAACTAGCAGATGCATTGGTTCCTGAACTTGAAAAAGGCGAGGTTGATTTTGTGTGTCTTAATTTTGCCAATGGCGATATGGTAGGACATACTGGGGTTATGAGTGCGGCCATAAAAGCCTGCGAAGCCGTTGATAAATGTGTCGAAAAAGTAGTTGCTGCGGCTTTAGCCAATAATTATACCACATTAGTCATTGCCGATCACGGCAATTGTGAAACGATGATAAATCCTGATGGAAGTCCAAATACAGCCCACACAACAAACCCTGTCCCAATTATTTTAGTTGATTCAGACCTAAAGGAAATTCATGATGGTGTTTTGGGCGATTTGGCACCAACCATTTTAGAATTAATGGGAATTGAAAAACCCGCAGTGATGACCAGGCATTCGCTTTTATAATAGTATCAGTAAATTTATTTAAAGAGTCTCGCAATTGTGGAGGGTACTGAAAAAGTCTTTTTTCGAATAAATTGATAAATAAAAGGAGTAGAAAGCTTAGGATTTCTACTCCTTTTTTGGTATATTTAGCTGTAATTATAAGGTTTTTTACATGTTAGTACAGCAACAAACAATACAGTTCAGCGAGCATTCCTCTTTATATGATTTAATTATTCCAAGGAATAATCTTTTGAGAAAAATTAACGATTTGATAGACTTTTCATTTATCTACGATGAGTTGTTAAATAAATACTGCACCAATAATGGACGTATGGCAGAAAGTCCCGTTCGTATGTTCAAGTATTTGCTTCTTAAAACAATTTACACCGTTTCCGATGTTGATGTAGTGGAACGTTCGCGTTACGATATGTCCTTTAAATATTTTTTGGATATGAATCCAGAAGACGATGTTATTAATCCGAGTTCGTTGACCAAATTCAGAAAACTACGTTTGAAAGACACCGACTTGTTAAATCTATTGATAAACAAAACAGTAACCATAGCTATTGAAAAAGGAATAATTCGTTCGAAGTCCATTATCGTTGATGCCACTCATACTTTATCAAGATCTAATCCGTTTTTAGCCATCGATGTATTGAGAGAACGCTCCAAGTTACTTCGAAAAACAGTATACACCTTTGACGACCAATTCAAAGAACGTATGCCCAAAAAAATACCGACAATGATTTAGAAAAGGAGCTGGCTTATTGCAAAGAGTTAGAAAAACGCATAGAAAATGAGCCGTCTATAAGTTCAATACCCGCTGTGAAAGAAAAATTAAACCTGCTAAAAGAATCCGTAGAAGACACTCAAGAAAATTTAACCCTATCCAAAGATACCGATGCAAAAATAGGTCATAAATCTGCCGAGAGTTCCTTTTTTGGCTACAAAACTCATTTGGCTATGACCGAAGAGCGCATCATTACCGCGGCTGTAGTTACATCTGGAGAAAAAGGCGATGGACCAGAATTACCTAAACTTTTAGAAATCAGTCAAGAAAACGGAGTTGATGTAGATACCATTATTGGCGACGGAGCTTATTCTGGAAAAGAGAATCTTAAAATTACAACTGAACAAAACATAAAAATAGTAGCGCGTCTAAATCCATCTATAACCCAAGGCTTTAGGAAAGATGAAGATAAATTTGATTACAATAAAGATGCCGATAGGTTTGTTTGCCCAGCAGGGCATTTAGCAATACGAAAAGCGCGCCAAGGCACTAAAGATGTCGGGGTAAATCAAGTAGATACTTACTATTTTGATGTCGAAAAATGCAAGCATTGCCCTTTAAAGGAAGGTTGTTATAAAGATGGAGCCAAGACAAAAACGTATTCGGTATCCATAAAATCAGAATTGCATCAAGACCAAATGGCTTTTCAAGAAACAGAATATTACAAAGAAAAAGCAAAACATCGATACAAGATAGAAGCTAAAAATAGCGAGTTAAAAAATATACACGGTTATGATAGAGCAATATCATACGGTATTACCAATATGCAAATGCAAGGTGCAATAGCAATTTTTACAGTCAACTTAAAAAGAATACTCAAATTAATGTAGAAAATGTAATCTACACGTGCATTTTACCAATGAACCTGTATAAGTCAAAAACAGACACATACAATCAACAATAAAAAACAGTTACAAAAATAAAACCGCTTATAACGGATGCTTAAAATCCTGTTATAAGCGGTTTTTTAATATCTAAAAAAGAACGTTGATCAAAATAAGTGATGTTTTTCAGTACCCTCCAATTGTGAGGCTCTTTTTTTATCTGGCGTTTATCAAATTACAATATTTCCTCTCAATCCATTCCTGATGCTTTGAATGTACCATTTTACCAATTCCGTTGCACGTTTTTGTGGTTTTTTTCCGTATAAATTGGTAATCCCGTTTTCGACAATGATATATTGAATATGCGAACGAGTGGTTACCATCCCTGTTCTTTTTTTTAGGAAAGACACAATTCTACTATCCTCATCTTTTGCGATTGAAAACAATAAGATTTGCATCTTAAAAACACAAATAAAAGTTAAAATTTCATTTTTAAAAGTATTACTATTATATTTGCAATAAAAATTATTAATCAAATCTTCTAACTTATGAAAAGCCTATATTCATTAATTGTGTTTAGTTTACTTTTTCTCAATTTAGTTTGGCTCAAATAGAAAATAAAGAAAAAAACAAGGAATACAAGGATTTAAAAAAAGCATTATTAGAACCAGAATTGGTGGTTCGATTGAATTTGAGTGGTCAAAATATTGATTTAGAGAATCAAAATTTCGGGGTTTTTAAAAACTTAGAATATCTAAATTTGAAGAATGATCATTTAAAATCAATCCCCAAATCGATTTCTCAGCTTTCTAAGTTAAAAGTACTTGATTTGAGTCGAAATGACTTTATAGAACTTTCAGATAATTTTTACAAACTTACAAATTTGGAAGAATTGTATCTGAATGAAGCAAAAAGCATCAATCTACCCAAAACGCTTAGATTATTAGGGAAACTTCCCAATTTAAAATCATTGCATCTTGAAAACGACAACTTGAATGCACTTCCTATAGAAATTAGGAATCTACAAAAGCTTGAATTTTTGTACCTGAATAAAAATAGGTTTAAAGAAATTCCACAAGAACTTAAAGGCTTAAATCATCTACGGTATTTGGATTTAAAAACAATAAAATTACCCCCTCACTATTACCGCCTGAAAACATAAATTTTGGCTTCAAAATTAGTATGTAATTCTTTTAAAATATGAAAGCATAAAAATCAATTAATAGATTTATAATATTCCATGGAACAAATTTTATCAAACATCAAAATTCAAATAAACGAAAGGCTCTATGTAAAAGACCCTGAAACCTCTACATTAGGCAAAAAAATCATTCAAGAGAGCATACTTTTAATAGACAGTATTGGCTTTGAAGAATTTACATTTAAAAAATTAGGAGAAAAAATAGGTTCTAACGAAAGTTCTATCTATCGCTATTTCGAAAATAAGCACAAATTATTGGTGTATTTATCTTCTTGGTATTGGAGTTGGATAGAATACCGATTAGTATTTGCCATATCTAATTATTCGGATTCTTGGGAAAAACTAAAGAAAGCCGTTTCAATAGTTGCAGAAAAAGTAGAAGATGATCAAAAAACATTACACATTAACGAGTCTATTTTAAATAAAATTATTATTGCAGAATTTACTAAAACTTTTCACACCAAAGAAGTAGACCAAGAAAACAAAGAAGGTTTTTATTTTATATACATCCGAATCATCAATAGATTAACAACTATAATAAAAGAAGTAAATCCGGATTATTTATACGCCAAAAGCCTAGCATCAAGTATTGTTGAAGGAGCTTTACACCAACATTTTTTGAAAGACCACATGCAATCTATTACTGATTGCAGCCTCATTATTAGTCCTACTGATTTTTATTTCAACTTAATTGAAAATGTACTTAAAAAATAAAAATATGACTTCATTAAAACGACTATTCAACCTTTTAGAATTAGACAAAAAAGATGTGTCACAAATCTTTTTTTATGCCATTTTTGCAGGAATCGTTAGTTTATCTTTACCATTAGGAATTCAAGCCATTGTGAATTTAATTCAATCCGGTCGAGTAAGCACTTCATGGATTGTATTGGTAACTCTTGTAGTTTTTGGTGTGGTTCTAGTAGGTATCTTATCTTTAATGCAATTGCGAATTACCGAAAACTTGCAACAAAAAATGTTTGTCCGCTCGTCATTCGAATTTGCTGCTCGATTGCCAAGAATAGAAATTAAAGAACTTTACGACCATCATCTGCCAGAATTAGCCAACCGTTTTTTTGACACACTTACCATTCAAAAAGGGACTTCAAAATTATTAGTGGATTTTTCGGCCGCCATTTTGCAAATTGTTTTTGGCATTGTTTTATTATCCTTTTACCATCCGTTCTTTATTATTTTTGGCATTTTATTGTTGATACTTTTATACATTATTTTTAAATTTTCGTATACTAACGGAATTACGACTAGCTTAAAAGAATCCAAAAACAAATACAAAACCGCAGGTTGGATACAAGAAATTGCTCGTAACAATTTTAGTTTTAGAAAAGAACTTAATTATAATTTTGCTTTAGAAAAGAATAACGGTTTTATAAAAGAATATCTATACAGTCGAGAAAATCATTTTAATGTAATCAAAAAGCAATTTAGCCATTTGATTATTTTTAAAGTAATCATTACGGCAAGTTTACTAATCATTGGCGGTTATTTAGTGTTGAATCAGCGAATGAATATTGGGCAATTTGTTGCTTCAGAAATCATTATATTATTAGTCATTAACTCGGTCGAAAAAATCATTCTTGGACTAGAAACTTTTTATGATGTACTAACCGCTGTTGAGAAAATTGGTCAAGTTACCGATATGGAATTAGAAGAAGAAGTTGCTACGGATAACAAAAGTTGTTATACCAATATCAGTATTGAAACAGAAAATATGGAGTTTCAGTTCCCAAAAACAACATTTGGAATCTTAAAGAACATTAATTTAAAAATAAATCCTGGAGAGAAAATAATAATCGATGGAGAAAATGGCTCTGGAAAAACGACTTTGATTCGAGTACTTTCTGGCTTGTTGCATCCAACCTCTGGTAATTTTTACATCAATGACGATACTTTTAGAAAAATAGATAGTAACCAATACCGTTCTAAAATAGGAAGCATTATTCAAGGAGAAACTCCTTTTGAAGGAACTATTTTAGAAAACATTACCTTCAATGATAAAAGTATCAGTCCTGAAGATTTAAAGTGGGCTCTTGACGGGGTTCAACTTACTAGTTTTATTAAAACATTACCAAAAGGATTAGACACTAAAATTTTTCCTGAAGGAAAAGAATTATCTTCTTCAAATTCCCAAAAAATCTTGTTAGCAAGAAGCATTATCCACAAACCCAACATTTTATTTTATGAAGAACCAACCGATAAAATGGACGTTAAAGTAGCAAATGAAATCATCGACTTTATTACATCCGAAAAAAACAAATGGACGGTAGTTGTCTCCTCCCAAAACCCACATTGGCTTACTAAATGCTCAAGAGAAATTACAATGCAAAAAGGCACCATATTATCTGACACAAATAAATAAGATTATGCTAAATATATCCGACAAAAACCCAATAAATAATGAGGCTCTAGAAAAATATTCCACAGTCAAGAACTTGAGCAACAGACCGCATTATAAAATATTGAATAGAATAATTTTTTCGGTTTCTGCACTTGCCTTAATAGCACTTTTCTTGCCTTGGACTCAAAACATTTCAGGTTCAGGAGCAGTCACAACTTTAAAGCCCAATCAAAGACCACAAACTATTCAATCTGTTATTTCTGGTCGAATAGAAAAATGGTATGTTCAAGAAGGTGATTATGTAAAAAAAGGAGACACGATTCTTTTTATATCTGAGATAAAGGAAGATTATATGGATCCTAATTTGGTAAAAAACACTAAAAATCAGGTAAACGCAAAAAAGCAATCCTTGAAATCTTACGGTTCTAAAGTAGCTACACTTTCTGCACAAATGCAAGCTATCGAAAGAGAAAAAGTTTTAAAACTCAAACAAGCCGAGAATAAAATAAAGCAAGTTCGTATGAAAATAAAAGTGATAGTATCGATTTTGTGGCGGCAAAAACCCAATTAAAAATTGCCAATACCCAATTCAACCGTTCCTTACAACTAAACAAAGAAGGATTAAAATCTTTATCTGATGTAGAAGAAAAACGCTTAAAACTGCAAGAAACTGAAGCTAAAATCATTACTCAAGAAAATAAATTTTACACCAGTAAAAACGAATTCATCAATGCGGAAGTAGAAATAAACAGAATAGTTGCTGAATATTCCGAGAAGATTTCAAAAGTCCAAAGCGATCAATATACAGCAATAAGCAATCAATACGACACCGAAGGTCAAGTTAGCAAATTAGAGAATCAATATGCCAATTATAGCATTCGAAATGGAATGTACTACATCAAAGCTCCACAAAACGGCTATATCAATAGAACTCTCCAATCAGGAATTGGGGAAAACATTAAAGAAGGAATTCCCATTGCAACGATTATGCCTTCTAAATATGACATTGCCGTAGAATCTTTTGTAGATCCAATTGATTTGTCTTTGATAAAAAGAGGAGAAAAAGTAAGAGTTTGGTTTGATGGTTGGCCAACAATTGTTTTCTCTGGATGGCCTGATATGTCTTATGGCACTTTTGGTGGCAAAGTTGTGGCCATAGAAAATTTCATTAGTGACAATGGAAAATTCAGAATACTTATTGCGCCCGATAAAAATGAAGCACCTTGGCCAAAACAATTGAGTATAGGATCAGGCGCACAAACCATAGCTTTACTAAATACAGTTCCGGTTTGGTTTGAATTTTGGAGAACCCTTAACGGGTTTCCTCCTAATTATTACAAAGGAAAAGAAAAACCTTCTAAAAAATGAAATAATGAAATACCTTGTTTTATTACTTACCTTATTAGGGACAACTATTTATAGTCAGACCAATAAAGAAGAACAACTCCCATTAAATCTTAAAGAAATGAGCTACAATGAGTACTTGGGTTTTGTAAAAAAATACCATCCGTTAGTCAAAAACGCTAACTTGGAAATCAGTAAAGCACAAGCTAATTTGATGATGGCTCGTGGTGGATTTGACCCAAAACTGGAATTGGATTATAATAAAAAGCAGTTTCAGGGTACGGAGTATTATTCGATATTGAACAGCAGTTTCAAAATCCCGACTTGGTATGGAATCGACATAAAAGCAGGATTTGATGAAAATGAAGGTTATTACCTTAATCCTCAAACAAAACACCTAGTAACGGCTTAACATCATTAGGAATTAGTGTTCCGCTTGGACAAGGATTACTCATTAACCAACGAATGTCCGATTTACAAAAAGCGAAAATACAAGTCAAATTAAGCCAAGCAAACCAAAAATTGGAAGCCATAGCCGTTTTATACGATGCATCGGTAGCGTATTTTAATTGGAAAAAAAACTACGAAGAATATTTGCTTTATGAAAATTATAGCCGCAATGCACAAAAGCGATACAAAGGTATTGCGTCTTTAATAAAAGAAGGAGACAAGCCAGCCATCGACAGCATTGAAGCAGGAATTGTTGTCAAAAACAGGTTGTTGTCCCTTGAAGATTCAAAATTAAAATTAACAAAAGCCAAACTGGAATTATCGAACTTTCTTTGGCTAGAAAACAACATCCCATTAGAACTTTCAGATGCTATCATCCCTGAGAAAAAATTGAATCAGACTATTCAAGAAACTTTGAATATTAGCGAATTAGTCAATCCAGAATTTTCAGTATTGAATCATCCCAAAATTGAAGCTTTGCAAAGTAAAATAGATTTATTGACCGTAGATAAAAAAATGAAAGCCAATATACTGTTGCCAAAAATTGACGTGGGATATTCCTATTTAGCCCAGCCAAACCCAAGAATTCCCAACAATTCTAATAATTACAAAGTGGGGGTTGATTTTTATTTTCCATTATTTTTAAGGAAAGAACGAGGCAGCTTAAAACTAGCAAAATACAAAATTCAGGAATCCGAGTTTATCCGTGATTTAGAAAAAGTGCAACTAACAAATAAAATTAGTGCACAAAAAACAGAAATCCAGTCCTTGGTCAAACAGCAAAAATTAATAAACAAATTGGTTATCGATTATGATACAATGCTTCAATCTGAGGAACGATTGTTTACTTTAGGGGAGAGTTCTCTTTTCTTAATCAACACCAGAGAAAATAATTTAGTAAGTACCCAACTTTCTCAAATTGCTTTAGAAAATCGTTTTTTTCACTTCCAATTCAGAGCTATATAAAATTATGGCGAATCCGAATTAAATAATTTTTAAATTGTATTTTTGCCGTCTGAAAATTGACTTATGATTATAATAAAATCAAGAGAAGAAATAGAATTAATGCGCGAAAGTGCCTTAATCGTTTCGAAAACATTAGGAATGATTGCTTCCGAAATCAAAGAAGGAGTGACCACATTACACTTAGACAAATTAGCCGAAGAATTCATTCGAGACCACGGTGCAGTTCCAAGTTTTCTGGGATTATATGGTTTTCCGAACTCACTTTGTATGAGTCCAAATGCTCAGGTTGTTCACGGAATCCCTAACACTATTCCCTTAAAAAGTGGCGATGTAATTTCGGTAGATTGTGGTGCCTTCAAAAATGGGTTTCACGGCGACCACGCCTATTCTTTCGAAATTGGCGAAGTTGCACCCGAAACCAAAAAATATTACAAGTAACCAAAGAATCTCTGTACGTTGGAATTCGAGAATTTAAAGCTGGAAATCGTGTAGAAGATGTTGGGAATGCCATCCAAAAATATACCGAAAGTCACGGTTACGGAGTTGTACGAGAATTAGTTGGTCATGGCGTTGGGCAAAAAATGCATGAAGATCCAGAAATGCCTAACTACGGAAAACGTGGTCGTGGAAAACTCTTTGTCGAAGGAATGGTAGTTGCTATTGAGCCCATGATTAACATGGGAACCAAAAACATAAAAACAACTCAAAGACGGCTGGACAATCCTAACTGCCGACGGAAAACCAAGCGCTCATTTTGAGCACGATGTAGCTTTGATAGACGGGAAACCCGAATTACTTTCGACTTTTGCATACATCTATCAAGCACTAGGAATTGTGAGCAACGAGGAGGATGAGTTTAGAAAAGTACCTTTAGTGATTTAGACACAAATTTCAATTAACACGTCAAAAAAATTAACTATATTTACAAAAAAAATAATGAGATTAAAACTTCAAAATATTGGAATTATTGAGGAAGCCGATATTAATGTTGATGGAATTACTTTAATTGCCGGCCAAAATGATTCTGGAAAAAGCACTATTGGAAAGATTTTGTATGCTTTAATTAGGGGAGTAAATCTTGATGAAGATAGTTTTAACGCTTCGAAAATGAATTTGTAAAAAATAGAATTCGGGACGTTAGAAATCTTTTATTAAGAACAAAATCAGCAAATGAAAAAGACGAAAAGATTCAGTCTGAGTTTATCTCTAAATTTTTAGAAAATAGAGATTCTTTCTTTGTGAAATTTAATTTTAGAATTAACTCTGAAAATGTTGATACGGCAGATTATCTTTTTTCCGAACTTGATAGCATTCGAAATCTCTATAATGAGTTTTCAAATCAATCTGTAAAAACCCAACTTTCTGTTTTTCTTGACGATATCCTAAGGCGAATTAATATTAACATTGATTCTGACGAGGTGTTACATTATGAATTAGAATCTTTTTTTGAAAATGAGTTTGGCAACCAAATACAGAATAAATTCACATCCAATTCTTCTTCTTTTATTGAAATTTTAGGAATAAATAGCAAAAAAATCACTTTTGAAGAGCAACCAATATTCGACGGTTTTAATTCAAAATCTAATTTTTATTATGATAACGTTTATTTTATAGAATCCCCCATAAAACTTGAAGACAGAAACTTAATGAGATTCACTAATGTACTTCGAGACAAGAATCAGCATTTAAACAGTAAAATATTTCAACCGAAAAAGAACAAGATATTTTTTCTGACACTAATATTGATTTTAAAAAACTCAATGAAATAATTTCAGAAATTATTAAGGGAGAATTCCAAATTAATACTAAAAACGTTTTAATCTTTAAAAAACAAGAAGTTGAATTTGAATTAAACAACGTTGCAACTGGAATAAAAAGTTTTGGAGCATTACAAATGCTTTTGCAAAAAGGTCTTTTAAATTCCAATACTTTATTAATTATTGATGAACCAGAAGTCCATTTACATCCAACTTGGCAAGTAAAATATGCTGAAATTTTGGTGAGATTGTCTAAAGAATTTGCAATCCCTATCGTTTTAACTTCACATAGTCCTTACTTCATAGAGGCTTTAGAGGGCTATTCCAAAAAATATCAATATCAAGATTTAACAAATTTTTATTTTGCAAAGAAAAATAAAGATGGTCTGTCTTCAAAAATTATTGATGTAACAAAAAATATCTCACCTATTTTGAGTTCTATTTCTGAAGCCTTTTACACAATTCAAGACTTAAGCGATGAGGATTAGTGAAATTGAAGAGTTTTTTAAAGACAATGTTGTTAAGAAATCTTTAACCGAACTTTCATTAGATAGCAACAATGGGATTTCGTTATTGAACTCTGAAAATGAAAGTTTTGACTTCGACACCTTAGATAAACCTGTAATTCATAAGGATAAAATAAAAACATCAGACACCATTTATTTCAAAGATGATAAAATTATTTTTATCGAGTTCAAAAGAGGGCAGAAAATTCCTGAAACACAATTTAGACTAAAAGCAACAGAGTCCATAATAACTTTTTACAATTACATTTTCACTCAAAACTTTCAAGAAAGCTTATGTTTTCCAAACGATTTGTTTCAAATTTATTTTGTTTACAATAAGGCTAATATTTCTGCAACTGCATTACCCTTTTTTGCAAATATTGAAAGAAAACTTAGATTACAGTACAAACATCTACTTTCAGAATATCACATAATAGATAGTGAAAAATTCGAAAGAATATTTAACCCTTAATGAAAAAACTTTTTAAACTGATACTCAATACCATTCCGCGTCCAATATTAATTAGACTCAGTTATGTTGCACGTCCTGTTCTTGCTTTTGCCTTAAAAGGAAATACCTTTACTGACCCAATTGATGGTAAAAGTTTCCGAAGGTTTTTGCCTTATGGCTACGGAAAACAAAGAAACAATGCCCTTTCGCCAAGTACACTCTCGCTCGAAAGACATCGTTTGTTATGGATTTATTTAAAAAACGAAACCGATTTTTTTAGCTCTAAAGTAAAAAAGAAAGTCTTGCATTTTGCGCCAGAACAAGCTTTTTACAAATTATTTCGCAACCTAAAAAATATCGATTACACCACAACCGATTTATTTTCGCCACTTGCCGATGTAAAAGCTGATATTTGCAATTTGCCTTTTGCCGACAATTCTTATGACATTCTTTTTTGCAATCACGTTCTCGAACATATTCCTGACGACACCAAGGCGATGCAGGAATTATTCCGAGTTTTGAACCTGGCGGAATGGCAATTCTCCAGATTCCACAAGACTTGAAAAGAGAAACAACTTTTGCTGACGATTCTATTACCGATCAAAAAGAGCGTGCCGAAATCTTTGGCCAATACGATCATGTTCGTATTTATGGTCGTGATTATTTCGACAAACTAAGAAGCATTGGTTTTACTGTTGTCGAAGAAGATTATACCAATAAAATTGCTCCTGAATTAGTTGAAAAATATTGCCTTGCCAAAGACGAAATCATTCCTATTTGCTACAAATAGAAACCATTTGGTCAAATTATATTTTGGCATAATTTAGCATAGCATAATTTGTTATATTTACAAAATAACAATTGATGGTATGCTTAGAAGATTTTTTCGAAAAATAATTTTGGTTTTTATCATAACTTCGGCTGTCGCTCAAACAGAAAATGAAGTAATTCCTCCGTACAATATCAAAACAGCCACTTTTGTTCAAAACGGTCAAAATGCCGTTCCTATATTTCAATTAGGAGAAGGTTTTCAGTTGCAATTTGATGATTTATACGGAAATGAAGCCAACTATTATTACGAAATCATCCATTGCGACTACAATTGGAAACCTTCAGAAATTCCAAAAAGTGATTATTTACAAGGCTTTGACAAGCAAAGAATTCAGGAATACACAAATTCTTTCAATACTTTACAAATTTATTCTCACTATCAATTGTCTATCCCTAATACCAACACACAGTTGCGCATTAGCGGCAATTACATCCTGAAGATTTTAGACGAAAACAAAGAAATTGTATTTTCTAGAAAATTTATTCTTTTTGAAGATCTTGTTTCTGTTCCAGCCCAAATCAAGCGCGCCAGAACTGTTACCAATCTAGACCTCAAACACAATTTGGAATTTTCTATTAAATCGAACACCATCCATTTTCAAAATCCTTTAAAAAACATAAAAGTAATGTTACTTCAGAATGGACAATTCAAAACAGCAATCAAAAACATTGTACCACAATATACCATCGGAAATGATTTGATTTATAAATATGACACCCAAACTCAATTTTGGGCAGGAAACGAGTTTTTGTTTTTTGACAATAAGAATATCAAATCGTCTGGCAATAATATATCGCAAGTAGATGCAAATAATGATATTTACAATTCCCATCTTTATACCGATAGAGCTAAGGCAAATTTTCCTTATTCGCTCACACAAGATGTTAATGGAAATTTTGTGGTGCGCAATATAAATGCAACCAATAACGATGTCGAAGCCGATTATGCTTGGATTTATTTTAGCCTTTCGGCACCAAAACACACAACAAACAAAGGAATTTATATAACAGGAATGTTCAATAACTATAATTTAACACCTGAATACAAAATGGATTATAATGCAAATAAAAGCATTTTCGAAAAAGCTATTTTGATAAAACAAGGATTTACAAATTATCAATATACTGTGGCAGACGACAAAGGAAATATTGACTACGAAAATGCTATTAATGGAAATTTTTATCAAACCGAAAATGATTATTCTATTATTGTGTATTATCGAGAAAGTAGTGATCGTTATGATCGCATCATAGGAAAAGGAAATGCTAATTCCTCAATCATTACCAACTAAAAAACATTTTATATAATAGCGAATTGAACCTAAAAATTTTGTAAATTTGCCATTATTAAACTCATATCTAACACATTGCTATGGTTTCACAAATAACAAGAGGCATAAAAATATCCGTTTTGACTAGTTTTGAAGGCACTTACTTTAAAAACCACAAAATTCATTTTGCTTTTAGTTACGAAATCACAATAGAAAACTACAGCAAGGATTCCGTTCAGTTAATTTCGCGCCATTGGGAAATTTTCGATTCCTTACATCCCATTGATTTTGTTGATGGCGAAGGGGTAATTGGCAAAAAACCAGTTTTAAAACCTGGTGAATTTCACACATACAACTCTGGTTGTCTATTGTCTTCTCCTTATGGAGCAATGAAAGGTTATTTTAATATGATCAACTTTACTACTACAAAAAAATTCAAGGTTATTGTGCCAACATTTCGCTTATGTGCCCCATTTGCTTTGAATTAATTTTATTTTCTTAATTGTCAAATTATCTGTTTTTTTTTAACAATCATTTGTACTTTTGTGAACTATTTAAAAATTCACCTGTGTGAATACCAATCGTCTAATTTTCGTTTCAGGACAAAGTCCAAACGGAGCGAAACAAAACAACATAAACAATATGCTTAAAGGATTTTTCAATGTACCAAAAGCCGTAAACGAGCCTGTAAAATCGTATGCGCCAAATTCTCCAGAAAAAGTGGCTGTACTCGCCGCATACAAACAAATGTGGAATTCTAAAATCGATGTTCCATTATATATTGGAAGCGAAGAAATCAGAACGGGAAATACCCAAAATATAACAGCACCACACGACCACAAACACATCGTGGGAACCTATCATCTTGCTGAAAAATCTCATGTTGAAAAGGCTATTGCCAATGCGCTTGACTCAAGAACCAAATGGGCAAACATGGCTTGGGAACAACGAGCTGCTATTTTTCTCAAAGCCGCCGAATTGATTGCAGGACCTTACAGAGCAAGAATAAATGCGGCAACAATGATTGGACAATCTAAAAATATTTTCCAAGCCGAAATTGATGCTGCCTGTGAATTTATCGACTTTTTGCGTTTCAACGTAGAGTTTATGACTCAAATTTATAGCGACCAACCCAAATCAAATTCTGATATGTGGAATCGATTAGAATACCGCCCACTAGAAGGATTTGTTTATGCAGTTACTCCTTTTAATTTCACGGCTATTGCAGGAAATCTTCCAGCAAGTGCAGCAATGATGGGGAATGTTGTGATTTGGAAACCAAGTGATAGCCAAGTTTTCTCTGCAAAAATTATCATTGCTATTTTTAAAGAAGCAGGTCTTCCTGATGGCGTCATCAACGTTGTTTTTGGCAATCCTATTATGATAACTGACACCGTTTTAGCAAGTCCAGATTTTGCTGGAATTCATTATACCGGTTCCACTCACATATTCAAAGATATTTGGTCAAAAATTGGAACTAATATTCAACACTATAAAACCTACCCAAGAATTGTGGGAGAAACTGGAGGAAAAGACTTTGTGGTAGCACATCCTAGTGCTAACGTGAAACAAGTTTCAACTGGAATTGTTCGTGGCGCTTTCGAATTTCAAGGACAAAAATGTTCCGCAGCCTCAAGAGGATATATCCCTCAAAGTATGTGGCCAGAGCTTAAAAACCAATTGATTACCGATGTGAAATCAATGAAAATGGGTTCCCCAGAAGATTTTAGCAATTTTATTACAGCCGTCATTCATGAAGCTTCTTTTGACAAATTGGCTAATTTTATTGACCAAGCTAAAAAAGATACTGATGCCGAAATTATCGTTGGAGGAAACTACGACAAATCCGTCGGATACTTTATTGAACCAACCATAATCGTAACCACAAATCCTCATTATGCTACAATGGAAACCGAATTATTTGGCCCTGTGATGACCATTTTTGTTTATGAAGATGCCAATTGGTCAGCAACCTTAAAACTAGTGGATACCACCTCGCCTTACGCATTAACTGGTGCTATTTTTAGTCAAGACCGCTATGCAATAGAGCAAGCGACTGTTGCTTTGCAAAACGCAGCAGGAAACTTCTACATTAACGACAAACCAACAGGAGCCATCGTAGGAATGCAACCTTTTGGTGGAGCAAGAGCTTCTGGAACCAATGACAAAGCAGGTTCAGCATTAAATTTATTACGTTGGACTTCGCCAAGAACCATTAAAGAAACCTTTGTAACTCCTGAAGATTATAGATATCCGTTCTTAGGAGAATAACTTCAAAGTACGAGGTACGAGGTACGAAGTTTGAAGTACGATATTTAAAAAACCCACAAGAATTCAAGTTGTTTGAGTTCTTGTGGGTTTTGCAATTTATAACTCCAGCTCTATCGGTTCATTATAGATGTTACCATTTCTTTTTGGATTTTACACCCTAAAGGTTGCAAATCAAATAGCTATGTTTATAAGAATTATGTTTAGAAAAACAACATTAACTTCACATTTAGAATACTTTCTTTTAACTATAGGTATGTTCTTTTGCATAAACAAAAAAACAAATAAAAATGAAAAAATTAAATTTGTATTATTATTAGGAATTATTACTCTTGCCTCTTCATGCGATAATTCGGAAAATAACAACTCGGCGACTGAGGTAGTATTAAAACAACAATCCTTGACACCTCCTTTTTTGATTAAGCAAACTGGTTTTGAAAATTTAGACCTTTTTACACTATTGAGTAGCGAAGATGTGTTATCTGGTTCCCCAGCTTATGTTTTTGGAGGAACGGCAGATGGTCAAGGTTTATTAAAATCTCAAGATGGCAATGGATATACCTTTATTGTAAACAACGAAGACAATTGGTCTATTTCTAGAATAACTTTGGATAAAACATTTAAACCTACAAAAGGAGAATACATTTTGAATTCTGATGGAGGATTAGCTAGATTATGTTCAGGAACTATGGTAACCCCAGAAGAGCATGGCTTTGGACCATTATTTTTTAGTGCAGGAGAAAGCAATGCTGAAGCAATGAGTCATGCCATAGACCCATTTGCAACCCCCACTCCTTCAACTCCTAAACATATCCCTGCTTTTGGAAAATGGAGTGCAGAAAATGAAGTGCCTTTACCTAAAACCGCTTATCCAAACAAAACGCTAATTATTATTGGAGAAGATGCAACTGATATTTCAGGTGGACAAATTGCAATGTATATGAGTAATACGGTCGGAGATTTAAGCAATGGAAGTTTGTATATTTTACGAAGAACCGATCTTAATATTCGCGAAAGAGACATGATTATTGGCAATGTTTATGATGTTGAATTCGTTCAAATACCTAATCAAACCACTTTAACAGGTGCTCAAATACAACAAAAGGTAATTGATAATAATGGCATGAGATTCTCTAAAGTGGAAGATGTCGACTATAGAAAAGGGGGCGGTGCCAATGGAAGAGAAATTTATTTTAATGCATCAGGACAAGCTAAAACTGGTGTAAATGTAGATTTTTCAAGAACGTATAAAGGCCGTACTTACCGTTTAATTCTTGACGCCACTAATCCTTTAAAAGGAAAATTAGAATGCATTTTAGATGGAGACAATCCTAGTAGTCCAGCTAACAATTTGTTCCAAAACCCTGACAATATATGTGTTACCACTAATTATGTGTATTTGTGTGAAGATGCTAATGAATATGGGGATGAAACACATAATGGCTATATCTATCAATATAGTATTGCTGATAAAACGCTTAAAAAGTGTTGCAAATTGATAAATTAGCTAAATATAATACTAGTGGAGCTTCCTTAAGTACAGTTGGAGATTGGGAAACTAGTGGATTAATTGATATTTCAGATGTTGTAGGAATTCCAAATACATTTTCTGTGTCTGTACAATCTCATACTTGGATAAGTGATAAATTTAAAAACCCTGATGGAGGAACTAAAAGACCAACAGAAAATCAAGGTTCTCAAATTGTCATCATAAAAGGTTTGCCAAGATAATTGAGCTAATTGAATTTTTTTATATCCTTAAAACCCACAAGAATCAAGTTATTTGAATTCTTGTGGGTTTTGTACATTTTACCAATCTTAGTTTCGAATGGCTACTTTTTTAAAGCTTTCATTTTTTCAACTGTAATTACTTGATTACTATCTATTACTTTAACAGTTGGCGGCTCTGAAAACTGATATAATTTTAGCTCATTAATCAGCTCATTAAATTCATTATTTGTTGCTACAATTACATTGTCTAAACCAATAACATCACCACTTTTAATTTTTGCTTTAACACTTTTTGCTTCATTTTCCTCTAAAGTAACCAAAAAACACAATGCTTTTCTGTGAACATATTTTAAAGCAATAGCTTCTAAATCTGCTTGTTTGTATCTTTCTCTTAGGCTTGTTTTAGCTGAAATACAAATTAGTCCTTGTCATGTTCTAAAGTAGCGACATAAAAAAAGTGTCTTATGCAATCTACCTGACATTTGAACTAATCTCGTTTAAATAAATTTGAATAAAAATTTCAAAATGAAAAAGTCAATTTCTAAAACAATACAATACTCCTGTGTAGTAATCTTTGCCCTAAGTTTATCTAGTTTTGCCCTTCAAGAGATAATTCATACTAAAAATAAAGAGACAAAATCGACCTCTAATGGCTTTGCTATTCTTGAACTTTTTACCTCTCAAGGATGTAGCAGTTGCCCGCCAGCAGATGCCTTAATGGGCAAATATGTACTAGGAAATAATCCAAATATCATCCCCTTATCCTTTCATGTTGATTACTGGAATTACATAGGTTGGAAAGATCCTTTCAGCAAAGCAGCATTCTCAAACAGACAAAGAGAATACGCCCAACTAATGAATACTAGAGGCTCCTATACTCCTCAAGTAATCATTAACGGCAAGTATGAACTTATAGCCAGCGAAGAATCGGCTGTACAAAGTAAAGTTTCTCAGGAATTAGCGATGCAAACTAAAGAAAATTTAACCATCAGTCAGGTTATCATCGTTGACGGTAAACTAAAAATAAACTATACTGTAAACCGTTTTACCGCAGATGATGTTGTGAACTTCGCTTTGGTAAAGAAAAAGGAATTAACGGCTATCAAAAGAGGAGAAAATAGCGGTCTAAAACTAACTAATTACAATATCGTTTTTGATTTTGCCACCAAACCAATCAGCAAAAAAAATGACAACATTATCGAATTTGAATTCAACAACGATTGGATTCCATCTGATTTTAAAATTGTAGCCTATATGCAATCCTCTCAAAACGGAATAATAGCAAGCGTGGCACAAAAAGAAATTAAGTAGCATTACTAAAAAAGCAAAATTGAAAAGGAATATTATAGTCTCATTCGTAATAATGCTACTCGTACCAACTTCGCAACAACTAGGTGCTCAAAATACTACGCGGCGCTTTTTTGCTGACAGCATTACTAATCAAAAAATAATGACATTAAAACATGAATTTGGAGCAAAAAAAACATTTATCAAAGAATATGAAGCCCAAATTCTAACGGCATTATCCTATTATCCTGAATTAAAAAATGTAGAAATTATATTTCGTCTAAAAAAAACCAACACCCCTTTAACATCTAAACCTTCCTTCGTTAGTTTGTTTCGAGCAGCAAAAAATAGGAAATACATAGTTACCATAAGCGAACAAACAAATCCTTATCTAGAACCTATATTGTTTAAAAATCTAAATTTCAATGCTCAAATTGGCGTGCTTGGTCATGAATTATCTCATATTTCAAATTATATTCATAAAGGTTTTGGCAAAATGTTTCATATAATAGAAATAGAAATCTTCTCAAAAAAACAAGTTGACTCGTTTGAATACAACACCGATTTAACTTGTATATCTCATGGTTTGGGGTATCAATTATTAGATTGGAGTCTATCGGTTAGGCAAAATCTTGGAAAGGAAAACTGGAGAGGGGCCAATAATATTGTAACCAATCCAAAAAAGAAAGATACATGAATCCTGAAAGCATTCAAAACATGATAAATAAACTTTCTTTGTACAACACTAAACCCGCAAATTAATCTAGCTTAAACCGTAAACTTCAACGGCAAATGCACGACTTTTTTGGTTTCGAAAAATTCATCTTCAAAAAAGTCTGCTAAATTATATTCTGTTGCTTTTGGGAAATTTTTCAATTCCTCGGCCAAATCGCCTCCTTTAAGATAGAGAATTCCGTTTTTTAATTCGTGTTTGTTTTTCTTTTTGATTTTGTCTTTTATCCAAGACACAAAATCAGGCATATTGGTCACGGCACGGCTTACTATAAAGTCGAAATCGCCTTTTACCAATTCGGCACGCATTTGTTCGGCTTTTACATTTTTGAGTTCCAAAGCATCGGCAACATCCTGAACCACTTTATCTTCTTAGCAATAACATCAATTAAATAAAAACGAGTTTCTGGAAAAAGAATCGCCAATGGAATACCTGGAAATCCGCCGCCAGTTCCCACATCTAGAACAAAAGTTCCAGGCTCAAATTTAATGATTTTAGCAATTCCTAAAGAATGCAAAACGTGTTTGGTATACAATTCGTCAATATCTTTTCGAGAAATAACATTGATTTTAGCATTCCAATCGTGGTATAAAAAATCAAGTTTTGCGAACTGTTCCTTTTGAATAGCAGTCAAATTAGGGAAATATTTTAGAATCTCATCCATCATCAAAAATTTTAACAAAAGTAATGTTTTTAGTATTGAATATTTAACTCTAATTTGCAGATTGAAAATTTATAATAATTATCTTTGCACAATACTCAAATTTAACAATGAACAAGGTCTCCCCTACATTTGCAAAGCAAGACAATCTAAAGTTTTTTAGAACGCTTAATTCTCGGGTAAACAACTATTTCAAAGAAAACAACATACCAAAAACAGGTAATTGGAAAATTCATTTGAAAACTATAATTCTTTTTACCGTTTTTTTAGTTCCTTACTTTTTGATACTCACTTTACCCATGCCATTTTGGACACACTTGGTATTGACTATTGTTATGGGAATTGGGATGGCAGGAATTGGAATGAATGTAATGCACGATGCCAATCACGGTTCGTATTCGACCAAAAGTTGGGTTAATAAATTTATGGGAGGAACCATTTATATTTTGGCCGGAAATGTACACAACTGGCAGGTACAACACAATGTTTTACATCATACATACACCAACATCATTGGTCACGACGAAGACTTGGAAGCAGGAAGAATTATGCGTTTTTCTAAAGAAGCACCATGGTATAAATTTCATAAATTTCAACAATATTATGCTGTGTTTTTATACGGTTTATTGACTTTTAATTGGGCCATTACTACTGATTTCAAGCAAATGAGCAATTACCTAAAAAGGAAACTATCGTATGGCGAACCAAAAAGTCCAAAAATACTTTGGACAACATTAATAATCACAAAAATTATTTATTTAGCCATTTGGATTGTTTTACCCATCGTTATTGGAATCACTTGGTGGAAAGTGTTGGTTGGATTTTTTGTAATGCATTATACAGCCGGATTAATCTTGAGTATTGTATTCCAATTAGCACATGTAGTAGATGAAGCCGCTAATCCACAACCCAATGAAAATGGCGAAATGGAAAACACTTGGGCCATTCATCAATTGTTTACCACCGTTAATTTTGCTCCGAAAAACAGAATTGTAAACTGGTATACCGGAGGATTAAACCACCAAATTGAGCATCATATTTTTCCGCATATCAGTCATATTCATTATGGAAAAATTGCAAAAATCGTAAAAGAAACTGCTAAAGAATGCCAATTGCCCTATTACGAATACAAAACAATGACAGCCGCGGTTATTGCTCATTTCAAGCATTTAAAAGAATTGGGAATGCGCCCCGCTTTACAATAAAAAAGATAACACAAATAGACTTTATAAATCAAAATTACATTTTAATGAACAATTTGCTTTCAGACAGAATTAACAATTTAGCTACCTCACAAACATTGGCAATGGCTGCATTAGCCAGAGAATTAAAAGCACAAGGAAAAGATATTATCAGTTTAAGTTTAGGCGAACCTGATTTTAACACTCCAGATTTCATCAAAGAAGCTGCAAAACGCGCCATCGATGACAATTACAGCACCTACTCTCCAGTTGACGGATACGGTGATTTGAAAGAAGCCATTTGCCGAAAATTCAAAAGAGACAACAATTTAGATTACAAACCATCCCAAATTGTAGTTTCAACTGGAGCAAAACAATCATTATACAATATTGCCCAAGTAATGCTAAACGACGGTGACGAAGTAATTTTACCAGCACCATACTGGGTTTCTTATTTCGAAATTGTAAAATTATCTGGCGGAGTTCCGGTAGAAGTGCCAACATCTGTAGAAACAGATTTCAAAATCACACCAGAACAATTAGAAGCTGCCATCACACCAAAAACAAAAATGATGTGGTTCTCTTCTCCATGCAATCCATCGGGATCCGTCTATAACAGAGAAGAATTAACTGCTTTGGCGAAAGTATTAGAAAAATACCCAAACATCATCGTCGTTGCTGACGAAATCTACGAACACATTAATTTCTCTGGAACTTTTTGTAGCATCGGATCTATTCCTGGAATGTTAGAAAAAACAGTTACTGTAAACGGAGTTGCCAAAGCTTTTGCAATGACAGGATACAGAATAGGTTACATTGGTGCCCCAGAATTTATCGCAAAAGCGTGTACAAAAATTCAAGGTCAAGTCACTTCTGGAGCCAATTCTATTGCGCAACGTGCTACCATTACTGCCGTAGACGCAGACCCAAGTGTGCTAAATCACATGGTTCAAGCGTTTCATAGCCGTAGAGATTTAGTCGTTGGGTTGTTAAAAGAAATTCCAGGAATCAAAATCAACGTTCCAGAAGGAGCCTTTTATGTATTTCCAGACGTTTCTTCTTTCTTCGGAAAAACATTAAAAGGAACTAAAATCAACAATGCGAACGACGTTTCAATGTATCTTTTAGCCGAAGCCTGTGTAGCTACCGTAACTGGAGACGCTTTTGGAAACCCAAACTGCATCCGATTTTCTTACGCTACCAGCGACGAATTATTAAAAGAAGCTTTAAAAAGAATCAAAGACGCTTTGGCTGGATAATCGAAAGTCTTAAAGTCAAAGGTTAGAACGTCAAATGATCTAACAAAACAATAAATGATGAAAATACCTCAGGATAACTGGGGTATTTTTTGTTTTATTTGGATATAAGTAAGTCGAAAGTTTTAATGTCATAAAGTCAAACGAATGAATAGTGATAAAATCTATTTATAATCAAAGACTTATATCATTTGGTTCTACTGGATATTTTGTGAAAGTTGTAAATTTACAAAATGGAATACGACATCAGAACAATACTAGAGAAAATTATTTTACCCATCCAAGATGGTTGGAAGTTATCTAAGTTAGATATAAGCGAAGAAAAGCTAGAAGTGCATGTTTATCTTTATTATGAGCCAAAAAAATATAAAATAGGCGATTTAGAATATGACCTTTATGATGATAGAGCGGAACGTAAATGGCGACATTTAGATTTATGGCAATACAAGACATTTATTTATTGTAATTTGCCAAGATACAAAGACAGCAATAACAAAGTAAAAACCATCGATGTTCCTTGGGCAGAACCTTATGAGCGGATGACTTGGTTACTTGAAAAAAAACTTTAGACACATTACAATGCACTAAAAGTCAGAGTAAAACGGCGAGATTATTAGGCTTAAGTTTTGATCAAGTACATAGAGTAATGCACAATTTTGTTGAACGAGGAATGAGTAAAAGAAGTGCCGATGATAGATATTATTATTTGAGTATTGATGAAAAATCAGTCTCAAGAGGACATGATTATTTTAGTATTCTATCGGAGGAATCTACAGGAGTAGTTATAGATGTTGTTGAGGGTAGAACCAAAGAAAGTGTTGACAAACTTTGCAACAAGCTCACTAAAGACCAGCGTGATGAGGTAAAACGATATGCACAGATATGTGGGATGCTTTTATATATGGAGCAAAAACACACTTCGAAAAAGCGATTCATTGCCATGATAATTTTCATTTAGTAGGCTATCTCAACAAAGCCGTTGATAAAGTCCGAAGAAGAGAAGTTCGTGAGGTAGAAGAATTAAAAAAGACAAAGTACATTTGGTTAAAAGACATCTCTAATATGACTGAAAAACAACGAATTATATTTGAATCCATCGACAAAGTGAATTATGAGGTCTCTAAAGCATGGAGAATAAAAGAGAATTTTAGAGACATACAATTTAGGCAGAAAACCAAAGAAAATGCTTTTTTAATACTAGCAAATTGGAGACGAAGTGCCCTTTATAGTAAGATTCCAGAAATAGTAGAAGTAGTAAAAATGTTCGACAGGCATTTTCAAGGAATATTAAATGCAATAGTAACAGGCTCTAATAATGCTAGAGCAGAAAGAATAAACGGAGCAATTGAAGAACTAAAACGAATAGGACGTGGATACAGAAATAAGCAAAATTTCAGAACCGCTATCCTATTTTTTCACGGAGACTTAAATGGCTTTTCACACAAAACCCAGTAGAACCTATCATTTTATTAGATTTCAAAATGCGACATTATACCATAGCTGTCACTTAACCCCACACTACCAAACAAACAACACCTTTAAGTTACAGTCTGTCCTTCCCTTACCCCAACTATTTTCTAAAAAATCCATCCCCGAATTAGAAATCCCGAATAAAATATAGGAACTTTGCAAACTTTTTTAGGCGAAAGTCTAAAAGCCTAAAATTGTAGCAATTATAAAATGATCATCCAATAGATGAAGAAAAAAATAGAGATACTAGCTCCCGCCAAAGATTTAATTCATGGCATGGCGGCCATCAACGCTGGTGCCGATGCAGTGTATATTGGAGCACCACAATTTGGAGCGCGTTCTAACGCTCACAACTCCCTTGAAGATGTAGCCGAATTAGTGAAATACACCCATTTATTCAACGCCCAAGTTTTTGTGGTGGTCAACACCATTTTATACGACAACGAACTCGAAGCTTGTCGCCAAATGATTTGGAAATTATATGATATTGGTGTTGATGCTCTCATCGTTCAGGATATGGCCATCATGGAAATGGACTTACCTCCCATAGTTTTGCACGCCAGCACACAAGCAAACAACCGTGATGCGGATAAAATTAAGTTTCTAAAAGATGCCGGAATGAAACGCGTCGTTTTAGCCCGCGAATTAAACTTACACCAAATCAAGGAAATCAGCGAAGCAAGCGATGTCGAATTAGAATTCTTTGTGACTGGGGCCTTGTGCGTTTCTTTTAGTGGCAATTGCTACATGAGTGTGGCCAATGGCGAACGCTCTGCCAATCGGGGTTCTTGTGCTCAAAACTGTCGTTTGCCCTACAACCTAATTGATGGTCACGGCGAAACTTTAATCAAGAATAGCCATTTACTTTCTATCAAGGATTTCGACGTTTCGGATCAGATTCCAAATCTAATTGAAGCCGGAATTTGCTCGTTTAAAATTGAAGGCCGCTTGAAAGACATTGTCTATGTGAAAAATAATGTTTCTTATTTGCGCCAAAAACTAGACACTTTTCTGGAAGGAAACGACAAATATACCAAAGCTTCTTCGGGAAAATGTACCTATACTTTCGATGCTGCTTTAAGCCGCACATTCAATCGCGGGTATACTGATTATTTTGTCAACGAAAGACACCAATCTATTGGCTCTTGGGAAAGTCCAAAATCGAAAGGACAATACATTGGAAAACTCATCAAAACCGTAGGAAATGCTTACCAAATCGAAAATGGCGAATTATTAAACAACGGTGACGGTCTTTGTTTCATCAATGAAAACAACGAAGCCGATGGAATTTATGTCAACAAGGTCGAACAGGGACTAGCTTATCCTAATGTTTTAAAAGAAATAAAAGAAGGGAGTTTTATTTATCGAAACAACGATGCTGCTTTCATCAAAATCGTGGAACGAGAAGACAGTGCTATTCGAAAAATAAGCACCACTTTATTATTAACCGAAACCGAAAAAGGCTTTGAACTCATCGCCACCGACGAAGATGGCAATCTGAGCACAACAAATTTAGTTCACGCAAAAGAGCAAACCAAAAACAACCAATCAATCGAGGAAAACATCAAAATCCAATTAGCAAAAACAGGCTTTACCCCTTATACTGCTGATGAGATAACGATTCTATTCTCGCAAAATTGGTTTCTTCCTATTTCTAAAATCAACGAAATGCGCCGAACGGTTTTCGAACAATTATCCGAAATTCGTCTCGCTAACTATAAACGCGAAGAACACCCATTAGTAAAAACATCGCATCCTTATCCTGAAACCAAATTGGATTTCATGTACAATGTTTCGAATAAATTGGCTCGAAAATTCTACGAACGTCACGGCGTTACCGAAATTGAAAAAGCTTTTGAGTTGCAATGGGATCCTGGAAAATCTCGGGTAATGACTACCAAATATTGCATCAAATACGAATTAGAAAAATGCCCAAAATACCATCCAAATATGGAAACCAAGCTCAAAGAACCTTTGGTTTTGAAGCAAGGCGAATTAGAATACAAACTCAAATTCAATTGTAAACCCTGCGAAATGGAAATTTGGGAAAAAGATGCCGAATTTGAGATCGAGGAAGAATAAATCTCTAAAAAAAAGCTACCTTAGTAGAACGATTTCTAAAACAAAATGAGCAAGTACAAATCAAAATAGGCAATTTATATATTCAAAAAAGCAATTACATTATGAAATGAGCATGACCGTTATTGGGTCGCAAACACCAATGATGATATGCGAATTACATATGACCGATAAAAATCAATAAATATCAACATATGAAAAAATTATTCTTGTCATTATTCCTATTTTCTGCACTATTATTACAGGCTCAAGATAAAAAAGAGCAACCCAAAGTTCAAATCGTAGAAGCATCTTGCGGTCAATGCCAATTTGGAATGACAGGAAAAGGCTGTGAACTCGCCGTTCGAATCGATGGAAAAACCTATTTTGTAGACGGAACTACAATAGACTCTCACGGCGACGCACACGCAGATAACGGTTTTTGCTCGGCTATAAGAAAAGCCGAAGTAACAGGAGAAATAGTTGACAACCGTTTCAAATCCAGCTATTTTAAAGTATTGCCCGAAAAAAAGAAGAAAAAAAATGACTCTAATCATTGACAATTTGTCAAAACATATTAGTCTGACTCCACAAGAGCAAAAACTCTTTTTATCTAAAACAGAAATCTGCCAATACAAAGCAAAAACCATTTTGCTCCACGCAGGCGAAATCTGCAAGAATTCCTATTTTGTCAATTCGGGCGTGTTGCGAAGTTTTAACAGTAACGATAATAGTGTAGAACACGTTTTGAGTTTTGCTTGTAGCGGTTGGTGGATTGATGATATGTACAGTTTGCTTTCTCAAAAACCAGGAAATCTTTTTATTGAAGTCCTAGAGAATGCCGAAGTGGTTTTATTACCCAAAGAAAATCAAGAAATTTTATATCAAAAAATACCTAAACTAGAACGTTTTTTCAGGATTCTTGCCGAAAATTCTTTAGTATCACATCAGGAACGATTGATGGATAACTTGAGTTTAACCGCCGAAGAACGCTTCGAAAAGTTTTGTAGCAAACACCGTGACTTAATGCAAAAAGTGCCGCAAAAACAAATCGCTTCCTATCTTGGGGTTACCCCCGAGTTTTTTAGTAAAATGAAAAGCAAAATGATGCGAAAATAATTTCTTAATCTAGGTTAAGTGACTTTTACTAACATCAAATGTACCTTTGCATAACAATAATCACTAAACGCAAATTAGTATGGCAACCACAGTTTTACATAAAGCAAACACTAGAGGACACGCAGATCACGGATGGTTAAACGCTTATCACAGTTTTAGTTTTGCCAGTTGGTACAATCCAAATAGAATTCAGTTCGGAATGTTACGCGTTTTAAACGATGATACTGTGGCTCCTGGAATGGGCTTTGGAACACATCCTCACGACAATATGGAAATTATTACTATTCCATTAGAAGGCGATTTAGCACACAAAGACAGCATGGGAAATGCCGCAACTATCAAAACTGGAGACGTTCAAGTAATGAGTGCTGGAACCGGAATTCAGCATAGCGAATTTAATCCAAACGCGAGTCAGCGCACCAAATTATTCCAGATTTGGCTGTTCCCAAAAACCAGAAATGTAACGCCGCGCTACCAACAAATCACTTTGGATACTGCTGAACAAAAAAATAATTTTGCTCAAATACTTTCGCCAAATCCTGATGATGCAGGCGTTTGGATTCATCAAGAGGCTTGGTTTTATTTAGCTGATTTTGACGCAGATTTTTCTAAAAAATACGAATTAAAAAAAGAAAGAAACGGCATGTATGCTTTTGTCATTTCTGGAACAATCACTATTGATGGTCAAGAATTAGAAACACGTGATGGCTTAGGCATTACCGATTTTAAAACTCTAGACATTAAAGCCACAACTGATGCGAAATTTTTGCTCATGGAAATTCCTATGGAGCACTAATTTTAAACTATCCTTATACCATAAACGGCTATACTTCATTAGCAAGCATAGCCGTTTATGTTATTTATATCTTTCCTAATAAATCCCAAAAAAATACTATTTTTACAAACCGTTTTTAGTGCTCCTTTTTGGAGAAACTTTAAACTTTCAAACCTTAAACCTTAAACCTTAAACTTTAAACTTTAAACTTTTAAACCTTAAACTTTTAAACTAAAATAGATGAAAGCATACGTATTTCCAGGTCAAGGAGCACAATTTATCGGAATGGGCAAAGACTTATATGAAAACTCAACATTAGCCAAAGACCTATTCGAAAAAGCCAATGAAATATTAGGTTTCCGCATTACCGACATTATGTTTGAAGGTACAGCCGAAGAATTAAAAGAGACCAAAGTTACCCAACCAGCAATCTTCTTGCATTCGGTAATTTTAGCAAAAACCTTAGAGAATTTTAAACCAGAAATGGTGGCGGGTCATTCTTTGGGCGAATTTTCAGCATTAGTCGCTAATGGTGTTTTGTCATTTGAAGATGGATTGCGATTGGTTTCGCAACGCGCCTTGGCAATGCAAAAAGCCTGTGAAATAAAACCTTCGACAATGGCGGCAGTTTTAGGATTAGCAGATAATATCGTTGAAGAGGTTTGCGCTTCAATCGACGGAATTGTAGTAGCAGCAAATTACAATTGTCCCGGGCAATTAGTAATTTCGGGCGAAACTTTGGCAGTAGAAAAAGCCTGTGAGGCAATGAAAGTCGCTGGTGCAAAACGCGCATTATTATTACCTGTGGGTGGTGGTTTTCACTCTCCAATGATGGAACCCGCCAGAGAGGAATTAGCCGCTGCTATTGAGGCAACAACTTTCTCTACTCCTGTTTGTCCTGTATATCAAAACGTAACGGCAACTGCAGTTTCGGACGCCAATGAAATCAAGAAAAATTTAATTATACAATTGACTGCGCCTGTAAAATGGACACAATCCGTGCAACAAATGATACAAGACGGTGCCACTTTATTTACTGAAGTTGGCCCTGGAAAAGTGTTAGCTGGATTAATTGGAAAAATTGACAAAGAAGCCGTAACGGCAAATGCTTAAATGGGTTTAGTCCTTCCTTTATATTTAAAATCCTCATAAACTTTAAACATTTATGAGGATTTTATTTTGATGGGTTTTATGTTATTTTCGCAAATTCCCCTCGCTCCACAGCCCATCCGATGAGGCCCACAGGAAACTAAAAAGAAAAATATCGATACTATTAAAAGTAGTTTCTTCATTTTATTGATTTACGATTATCTGCATATTTTTTAATTGTTCTAAATATTCTCTGTGGTTTGATAATCTAGGAATTTTATGTTGTCCGCCTAATTTGTTGTTTTCTTTTAACCAATCATAAAATAGATTTGGACGAGCAATATGAATCACTAACGGATTTAACGTCATATTATTATAACGCTTGGCTTCGTAATCTGAGTTCAAAGATTGCAAGGTTTCGTCGAGAATTTTTCGAAAATCTGAAATGTTTTCAGGATTTTTCTTGAATTCAATCATCCATTCATGCGCTCCTTTTTCCTTGTCTTTCATAAAAATGGGAGCAACGGTATAATCGACCACTTCGGTTTTGGTAATTTGACACGCTTTGGCAATAGCCTGATCCGCATTTTCGACCATCAATTCTTCGCCAAACACATTGATGTGGTGCTTCGTTCTTCCTGTAACTCGAATTCGGTACGGATTTAACGAGGTAAAACGCACCGTATCCCCTATTAAATAGCGCCATAATCCTGAATTTGTGGTAATGACTATGGCATAATTTTTAAAAAGCACTACATCTGTCAAACGAATGGTTTTCTGATTTGGCGTACCAAAAGTATCCATTGGAATAAATTCATAGAAAATTCCGTAATCTAACATCAACAATAAATCACTAGAATTATTCAAATCTTGAATAGCAAAAAAACCCTCGGAAGCATTGTATATTTCATAATATTTGAAGTCTTTTTTTGGCAGAATTTTTTGGTATTGCTCTCGGTAAGGTTCAAAACTTACTCCGCCATGAAAATAAACTTCCAGATTTGGCCATAATTCCAGCAAATTGCCTTTTCCTGTTTCTTCGAGCAATCGATTCAATAAAACCAACATCCACGAGGGAACGCCCGCAAAACTGGTTACATTTTCGTTTTTAACCTCTTTTATAATCGAACACAGTTTTGTTTCCCAATCGCTCATTAACGAGATTTTGTTGTTTGGAGTACTACTGAATTCCGCCCAAATAGGCATATTTTCGATTAATATCGCCGATAAATCGCCAAAAAAAGAATCATTATCTTCATAGATTTGAGAACTCCCTCCAAGGCGAAGGCTTTTTCCCAAAAACATTTCAGAGTTTTCATTATTATTCAAATACAAACACAATAAATCTTTGCTTCCTTTATAATGGCAATCCTCTAAAGCCTCGTAACTCACAGGTATAAATTTGCTTTTCGCATTTGTCGTTCCGCTCGATTTAGCAAACCATTGTATCGATGATTCCCAAAACACATTTTGCTCCCCTTTTCGAGTTCTTTCGATGAGCGGTTGCAATTCTTCATAAGTAGAAACAGGAACCCTTTCGACAAAAGTTGCATAGGAATTTATTGAAGCATAATCATATTGTAACCCAAAAACGGTACGCTCTGAGGCACGAATCAAATTCATTAACAATTCTTCCTGAACTTCATTTGGATATTTAATAAAAAGTTCTATTTGATGAATTCTCTGCTTTAAAACCCAAGAGGCAAACGAATTGATTATAGGTAGTGGCATGGAGGTTTATGATTTTAGAGTGCTGATTTTAGATTTTAGATTTGATTATCGATTGACAAATACTAACTTTGCATTCGTATCAAAAATAGTGTTTTTTTGTATAAAAAATCGATTTACATAAAGATTCTTGACCAGATGGGGTTAACAAATAAATAGAAAACAAAAAAATAACTCCTCAAACCTAAAATCGAAAACCGTTAATCCACAATCAGAAATTAAATGACTTACGAAGGTGTTCTTACTAAAATGCAGACTGAATTTGGGAATCCAATTCAATACTATTTGGTTTTTGAAAACAGTTTTTTAAACATCAATCAACTGTTAGACAAAGACATCGAAATTTCTTTTCAGTCTTACCAATGCTTGAATTGTGGCAAAAAAAAGAAAATTTTTCGCCAAGGATTTTGCTATGACTGCTTTTATTCGAGTCCCGCTGTTGGCGATTGGATTATGAAACCCGAATTGAGCACGGCGCATCTTGGCATTCAAGACAGAGATTTGGCCTATGAAGAAAAAATACAACTGCAACCACATATCGTCTATTTGGCTCTGTCAAGCGAAGTAAAAGTGGGTGTAACTCGAAAAACACAAATGCCCACCCGATGGATTGATCAAGGCGCAACCCAAGCCATTTCTATTGTAGAAGTTCCTAATCGTTACCTCGCGGGAATTACCGAAGTAGCTTTGAAAAATCATTATGCCGACAAAACAAATTGGCGAAAAATGCTTCAAAATGATGTAGAAAAAATTGATTTAATCGCCGAAAGATTAAAAGTTGAAACCCTAATTCCTACCGAAGTTCAGGAATATTTCTACTCACAAAAGAACGATTTATACGAAATGCATTATCCCGTTTTAGAATACCCAAAAAAAGTGACTAGTTTGAGTCTAGAAAAAACACCCATTTTTCAAGGAAAACTAATCGGAATAAAAGGGCAATACCTAATTTTTGAGAACGGAACGGTTTTTAATATTCGCAGCTCAGAAGGGTATGTAGTCGCTATCAAGGTGTAAAAAAATCCTAACCAATTTTAAAAAAAAGTTAGGTTAGTAAATTGTATTAAGTGATAACGGTCGATGCTAGAGCTCGTGGTGGCTTATGGAAATCTTTTTTTTCATAACCGACCGATCGAAGTTATGAAAAGAAAACGAACAATTTACCGAAAAACCAGCCATGAGATTTAGCATTTGTTAGCGATTGTTGTAATTATTGGTGATCATAACTCAAAACCTCTTTTAATATCCATTGATTATTTTCTAAAAGATATACGTGAGTAAATTTAGCTTTCCCAGTGAGCAAGTCTACTTTTCCTTTTTCTCTTATATAAAATTCATGTATTCCGTTTTGAATAACCCCATAAAGTTTTCCGTCGTCATAAAGTGGATATACTTCGAGACTTCCCTTTTGAACTTTTCTGATTGGCTTTTTATCAAAGTTTGAGCATAAATTTTTACGAACATTTTCGAGAAACTTAGCTTTATTTTGAATACCACCTTTATCATGATAGAAAATCATATCAGGGTGAATTGCTTTTTCAATATAATCCATGTCGCATTGATTAAAGCTTTTCTCAAAAAAAATACTGTCATGGGTTTTCAATGATTTGAATAATTCGGAATCTTTGGAAACTTGTCCAAACAGAAAAACAGGAATCTGTGCTAAAAGAATAGTAAATATTGTCTTCATCTTCTTCAGTTTAATTTTGGGCCTCAGCAATAATCGCTAACTAGGGTATAATACCATTGACTAATACAGTTTAGTCCAAAAAGGAGATGAAACGATATATTCAAATTCACAGGTTTTCTTGACAATTTCATTAGTTAGTTTTTTCACCTCATTCTCTATGAAAGAACTTACCTCTTCTAGTGATTTGTGCAGTTTTCCAGTAAAAGCCCTTTTCATTCGCCACCATATTTTTTCTGAGGGATTGAGTTCTGGTGAATATGGTGGGATAAAAAGTAACGCTATGTTATTTGGAATGGTAAGGGTCTTTGATTTGTGAAATGCACCATTATCTAAGATTATTATTTTAAATTCATCAGGTCTCTCTTTTGAAAATTCATTTAGGAATAGTTGAAAATTATTTGAATTGCAATGGGGTAATTCCAATTCAAAATGATCTCCTGTAAATGGTGAATAAGCACCAAATAACCATGTGGCTTTGAATACTTGTTGAAAGACACATATCGGCTTAATTCCTTTTGCCGTTAAGGCTTTTCCGTTTCTAGTAAACATCCCGAACCGACTTTCATCTTGACAATACAAGTTTATTGTTTTAAATCCCCATCCTTTTTCGTTGTAGATGTTTTCACATTCTTTACTGAAATTTTTTTAAAATCCTCAACCTTAATTTGGTCTTTCTTAACATGAATTTTTCTTGCGGTCTTTATTTTTGCCTTGAATTTTCTATAAACGTACCCTTTGAAAGTGCTGTAATTAGTTTGTTTCCCAAACTTTTCATCAAACCAAGCTAACAGTTCGACGTATCCAACAAACCCGTTTTCAGGATTAAACATCTGTTCTCTTAAAGCTTGCTCTTCTTCCAAAGTTATAACACTGGGCTTGTATCCTTTTTTAGAATGTCTTGTCAGTAGTTCAATCCCTCCATTAATATAGAGGTCGCGCCACGACTGAATACTATTATGATTAACCCCTATGGCTTGAGCAACCTCTCTTTTAGAAATTCCATTCAGTTCATTTTCTTTAAAAACAAGTAAAGCATGTACTCTCTTTGCAATCATGGGGTTGCTCTTTTTTTGAATTTTTTTGAGCTCCGACAAGCTCTCCTTTATTGTAAATATTTTTGGTGACGACATATATTTTCTTTCTTAAGCCAAATATACGATTTTTATATTTTAGTCCAATGTGAATAAAAAAATGTTTCGAGTGTTTTTGGACTATTTTATAAAAATCAATGGTATAATGTTGCATTTTAAAATTGAATAAAACAATATAAAGCTTTGATACTAAATCGCTTTTATTACTATTATTCGTTTGTCTTTATGATATTTGAACTTTCGATTACTTATTTCTTTTTCTTAAACAAACTATTCAATAAATCGCTGGCTTTGGCTTTGATATCTTCTTTAGGAGTTGCCGTTTTAGTCGTGTCCGTTGGTGTTTTTTTATTGCCATTCAATATATTTTGCAAAGCTGAACTTCCTTGTTTTAATAGTTTTTCCTTTTGTTGTTTTACCAATTGATTGCTCAAATTAGCTACCGCAGTTTTCATATCTGTTGCGATTTTTGGACTATTAAAACTTCCTGACAACAAGGCATTTATTGGAATATTCTCCAGTTTTGCCGCATCAGATGGAGACAATTTTGAAATTAAAGCATTGGCTTCGGTTCCAAGATATTTTGCTGGCACATCAAATTTTACGGTATAATTCATATTTTGATCAAACCCGTGTGTTCCGCCAATGGTTGCTTTAATATCCTGATATTTGATGGTAAATGGTTTTACATTCACTTTTCCATCCTTAAAAGAAAGGACTGCTTTCAAATCGTTTAAATTGAGTTTGCTCAAATCGACAAATTTAACAGTAGAACTCAAGGCTGTCAATAATGTCGAATTATTTGCATTTACTGTCGTCGAAAGCAGTTGCCCCAATAAATCTCCTGAAAGTGTTTTTAAATCTGGCGACATCGTATTGCCATCCAAATTTCCATTGAGTTTAATGGTCGAATTTAATTTCCCGTTGATGATTCCAGCAATGGGCGCAATTTTTTTAAGCATATTCAATTGGGTAAAAGATTGAGCAATATCAACCTGATTCAATCCCAAATCCATATCAAAAACTGGGATTTTCCCTTTGGTCGAAACAGAACCATTCATCCCAATTGTTCCTCCAAAAACAGTAGTTTTTACATTTTCTAAAGTTACTTTTTCGTCTTTTATCATCAGTTTTCCCGAAACGGCTTTCAAGGTTAAATTGTCATACAAAACGGTATTTGCTTTTGCTGTAAGGGTACAATTCAAGAAAGCAGGAATCTTCATTGCCTCAGCCTTTTTAGTTTGCTTCGCTTGTTCGCCACCGCTCGGGTTCTTTTTAGACGTTTCGCCCGAAGTCATAAAATCACTAACCGCTATTTGATTAGAACTCATAGCAAAATTCCCTTTCAATTCCTGATTTTTAAACATAAAACCGTAGAAATTTTCTAAAACTCCTGTAACACTTAAATCACTTTTTCCCGTAGTCGCATGAAATTGTTTCAAATTAACCTGACTGGGATTAAACTGAACCAAAGCATTGCTAATAGTCATTGTTTTGCCATTTTCGTCTGCATACTTAAAGCCCGACAAACTCATTGTTCCTGCGTTTTTGATGCTTTGGTATTGGCTTTTTTCGACGGACTGCATGTCGAATTTAGTGGTTACATCGGCTTTTAAAATTCCCGATAAAGGTTTGTCTAGTTTTATAGGATAAGCCTTTGATACATTTCCTAGATTAATTGCCCCCTTCAAAGCAGCATCAACCCATGCGTTTTGAGTGATGTTGCTAATAGTAGCTTTTGCATTAAAAACATCCTGATCAATAGCAAAAGACAATTTATCGAGAGCAACATAAGTGTCGTTCAAAACGCCAGTTTTATTGATAATTTTGGTGTCGATTACAATATTTCGTACTGATTTTGGTAAGTTTGGGTATTGAAAAGAAGCATTATTAGAGGCAATTTGAACGTTAAATTTCGGGACTGTTTTATCCGAATACAATCCTTTGGCAAAGCCAATAACCGCAAAATCGCCTGTTGTTTTTACATTATCCAAACTCGAAGCATAGGCTGAGGGAATAAGTCCCAAGAAATTTTTGAACGAAGAAGTTGGTGTTCTAAATTTCAAATCATAAACTTGACCTGCATCGACGAGCTGAATAAATCCATCAAATTCTAATGGCAATTGATTGATAAGCGCTTTGTTTTCCTTGAAAGTGTACTTGCTTTTCTCTAAATCAATTCCTAGAACCGCATCGAGAGTCAATTTTACATTTTTCATGTAATTGACTTTGTCCATATTGAGCGAAATATTTGCGGTCGAATTTGTTTTTAAATCCAGCTTTTGTTCTGCAAAATTCCCAGTTCCTTCATGATTTAGGCTATCAATTGTCATTTTTATTTTTGACCTTTCATCAAAATACCTAAACTTAAAATTTTCGATTTTATAATTTTGAATTTTTAGTGCTAATGGCTTGCTTTTAGCCTTCTCTTTATTGTTTTTGTCTTTCAAAGCGATGTCATAATTCCCAATTCCGTCTTTGTTAAAAAGGATGTTGATTAAACCATTTTTTGAAGTAATCCCTTGAATATTCATTGCTTCCTCTTTGCCTTTGAATAATTCTTTGATGCTCATTTTTAAATTCAATTCCCCGAGAGAAACCAAGGTATCGCCTTCAAATGGGGCTTTGTTGATGATGACCAATTTTTCTAAAGTGACATTGGCATTGGGAAAATTTTTAAACAAACTCAAATCGGCATCGGCAAAACTAACTTTGGCATCCACATTTTCATTAATAGATTGGGCGATTTTAGCTTTTATTTCATCCTTGAAAAAATACGGAATGGCAAATAAAGCCACAACACATAACGCGATTACAATTCCTGTGATTTTTACTATTTTCTTTAACATATTGAGCTTTATTTAGTTTCTAAAAATGAACAAAAACTTTCCTGATGGTGCAAAATTAAGCGTTTAAGTTTCAGGAGAAAAAAATCCGCTTAAGTTTTTTACTTAAACGGAATAATCTTGATGATTGGTATAAAAATTAGAATTATTTATTGAATGCTAATCTCATAAGGCATTATGGTTTGCATTCCTTTTCGAGACTGAACGCGTTTTATTTGCTGCATAACTTTGTAAGCTTCAATTCCAAATTCTTCTTTTATAAAGTTTTCTTTTGATTTTGCAAACGGCAAATGCTCTAGAATATCGCCAATATTTTTTTCAAATTCGGGGAAGTTTTGGGTGTTGTAGCTTTTAATTTTTGCCAAAGATGCCGCTGCTTTTATAGCGTCATTCATATTTCCAATTTTATCTACAAGTCCAATTTTTACAGCCTCGGAACCAGACCAAACCCTTCCTTGACCAATTGAATCTACTTGTGCAAAAGACATTTTCCTGCCTTGAGCAACGTGAGTCACAAACGTTTTATAAATGTGCTCAACTCCTTCGAGCGTAACGGCTTTAAAATTTTCGTCTAAAGGTAAAAACGGACTGTATTCGGCAGCATTTCCATTGGTTTTTACTTGTTCAGAATGCAAACCTATTTTTGTCGCTAATTGATTAAAATTGGGCAAAATTCCAAAAACGCCAATTGAACCTGTAATGGTATTGTTCTCTGCAAAAATTTTATTGGCATTACAAGCAATATAATAACCGCCCGAAGCAGCATAATTCCCCATAGAAACAACAATGGGTTTTACTTTTTTCGTTATTTCAATTTCTCTCCAAATCAAATCCGATGTCAAAGCATTTCCTCCAGGACTATCTATTCGAAGCACAATTGCTTTTACATCCTTGTCTTTTCGGGCTTCAATCAGCGAACGACGCATCGACCCTTCGCCAATAGTATTTACATCTCCTTCGCCACTTTTAATTTCTCCTTGAGCATAAATAATGGCAATTTTATTTTTCACATCTGTACTTTCTGAAGTAGTTGCCACTTTTTGAGCATAATCCAAAATACTTATTTTGTTGTACTCTTCGTCTTTGTCAACCTTCAACATTTTTCTAATGGCATCGTGATACACATCTTCATAAGCCACCACATCGACTAGTTTTTCGGCTTTTGCCATTTCGGGAGTTCTCGCCAAAAGTCCGTCAGAAATTTCATTTAATCTTGCCACAGACACCTTTCTACTTTTCGAAATATCTGCTGTAACAGAACTCCAAATCGAATTCAATAATGCCGAAGTTTGTTCTCTATTAGCCTCACTCATTTTATTTTCGAGGAAAGGTTCTACGGCACTTTTGTATTTCCCGTGTCGAATGACCTCCATTTTAACCCCCGTTTTTTCTTGAAAATCCTTAAAAAACATGATTTCGGCAGATAATCCTTTGAAATCAAAATCGCCAACGGGATTCAAATAAATTGTATTGGCTACGGAATTTAAGTAATATTCTTTTTGCGAATACGAATTGGCATAAGCCATAACAAATTTTCCTGATTCTTTGAAGCTTTCCAAGGCATCACGCAAGGTTTTCCTTTGCGCCATTCCTAATTCGGATGCATCATTTAGAATCGAAATCCCTTTGATGTCATTGTCGGTTTTTGCTTCTTCTATCGCATTGAGAACATCCGAAAGACCTACTTTTTCGCCCTCAGACAAAATAGCCATCCAAGGATCTTTGTATTTTCCTGCATAATCGTCTTTAATGTGTTCCAAATTTAATTCGATAACCGAATTATTTTGTACAGCTACCTCCTCAGAATCACTACCAAAAACGGCAGCAATAATTACTATTCCGAAGACAAATAACATTAAAAAAACAAATAAACCCATAACGGTTGCCAATACATTTCCTAAAAACCTCATAATTATATTTTTTTTAAATAGGTAGCCAAACGACTCGATTTGTTACAAAAGTAAGTTTTAAAATTATAAAAAAAGTATCAACTCGCTCGCAAATATAGCTTAATTCTAAAATTGTTTTACTTAATTTGTGGTCAATATGAAATCACAACATCAGGTCGTTTTATCCATTGGAACCAATCAGGGCAATCGTCTAAAAAACATAGCAACTTGCTTGGAATTGATTCATCAAAAAATTGGAACTATAATCAAAGTTTCAAAGGTCTACGAAACACCTTCTTGGGGTTTTGATAGTGATGCATTTTATAATTGCGCCTTGGTTTTGCATACTTTTTGTTCGGCTAATACAATTCTGACCAAGATTTTAAAAATTGAAACGCAACTAGGACGTGTTCGAACAGCTACTTTAGGATACCAATCCAGAATTATCGATATTGATTTGATAAGCTTCGATGCAGCAATAATAAATACCGAAAAACTTCAAATTCCTCATCCGTTGATGCAAAACAGACGGTTTGTTTTGTTGCCTATGCGGGATTTGAATTTAGACTGGGAACATCCTGTTTTTCGAAAAAAAATAGCCGAATTACTCGAGATTTCATCCGATAAAAGCGTTTGCATAGCCCTACAAAAATTAGAAAATCCTTTAGACAAAATTCCTTTAGAGCAATTGAATTACATCGCTTTTGAAGGAAATATTGGAGCAGGAAAAACCACTTTGGCAACAAAAATTGCCGAAGATTTTAATGCAAAAATAATCCTAGAACGCTTTGCCGACAATCCTTTTCTACCTAAATTTTACAAAGATCAAAATCGCTATGCTTTTCCGCTAGAAATGTCCTTTCTTGCCGATAGATACAAACAATTATCCAATGATTTAGCTCAATTTGATTTGTTTAAAGATTTTATCGTAGCCGATTATCATATTTTTAAATCCTTGATTTTTGCCAAAATTACATTAGCAGAAGACGAATATCGCCTGTATCGCAATCTATTTGATATTATTTACAGGGAAATGCCAAAACCCAATTTGTATATTTATTTGTATCAAAATACGGAGCAGTTGTTAGAAAATATCAAAAAAAGAGGCAGAAGTTACGAGCAAAAAATTTCGGCTTCTTACCTAGATAACATCAATGACGGTTATCTGGATTATATCAAATCACAAACCGAATTAAATATTCTGATGATTGATGTTTCCGGCAGAGATTTCGTTAAAAATCAAGAAGATTATCTGTATATTTTAGAAGAAATTCAAAAGAAAATTAGCTAAATTAGAGCCTTTTTTTTGGTTTTTTATTTGATAAATTGCTTAAACAAATCCCAAACTACAATTCCAGCACTTACTGAAATGTTCAAGGAATGTTTAGTTCCTAATTGCGGAATTTCGATACAACCATCGCAAATGGCAACCGCTTCTTGCGAAACACCATAAACTTCATTTCCTAATACCAAGGCATATTTTTGTTTCTTTTCGATTTTAAAATCTTGGAGAAAAACAGCCCTTTCTACCTGTTCGACAGCAAGCACTTTAACCCCTTCCTTTTTTAAGTTTGTGATTACTTCTAAAACATTTTCATTATGCTCCCATACCACGGTTTCAGTTGCACCAAGAGCTGTTTTATGAATTTCTTTGTTAGGAGGCGTTGCCGTTATGCCACACAAAACTATTTTTTCTACTAAAAAAGCATCGGCAGTTCTAAACACCGATCCAATGTTATTTAAACTACGAATATCATCTAAAACAATAATAATAGGAGTTTTATCTGACTGCTTAAAATCTTTAATCGATTTTCGATTGAGTTCACTATTTTCTAACTTTCGCATTGTTTGACCATAAATTACAAAAAAGGCTTCCTGTTTTAGGAAGCCTTAGATTATTTTTCTAAAAAATTTAGCTTTTTGCTGGTGCTGCATCTGCCAAAACAGTTCCTTTTATGGTAAGCACTTTTGTTGGTTGTCCTTCAGCATTTGAAGTAACAGTTACTGTTTTTGTAAAAGCACCAACTCTATCAGTAGCATATTTTACCCCTATTATACCTTTAGCACCAGGAGCAATTGGCTCTTTAGGAGTAGTTGGAACTGTACATCCGCAAGATCCTTGAGTGTTTGTGATAATCAATGGTTTATTGCCATTATTAGTAAAAACAAATTCACGTTTCCCATCTGCATTGTGTGCAATCGTTCCATAATCGATGGTTTCTGTGTCAAAAACCATTCCTGCTCCGTCTACTTTAGGTAAAGCTGCTGCTGTTTTAGCTGCTTTGATTGCTTTTTTTGTAGGTTTTGTAATTTTAGCTGTTTCTTGAGCATTTGAAAAAGCAAATGCTAAAAGTGCTAACGATAATATAACTATTTTTTTCATTTTTATTTTTTTTATGATTGAAGCACAAATTTATATAAAAAACTGAAACGCTGTCTTAAATTTCCCTTAAAAATATTTTAAATCTCTGGAGTGTTTATTTTTCGCCATAAAATATATAAATTCGCTTTCTAGTAAATTTAAAAAACAAATTTTGTCATCAAAAGAGAAATCGGCTAAGGAAACGCCTTTAATGAAGCAATATAACGAAATCAAAAGGAAATACCCTGATGCATGTTTGTTATTTAGAGTGGGCGATTTTTATGAAACATTTGGCGAAGATGCCGTTCGCGCTTCAAAAATTCTTGGAATTGTATTAACAAAGCGAGGAGCAGGTTCAACTACTGAGACAGCACTTGCGGGTTTTCCGCATCATTCTTTAAACACCTATTTGCCCAAATTAGTAAAAGCGGGACTTCGTGTGGCGATTTGCGACCAGCTCGAAGATCCAAAAATGACCAAAACTATTGTGAAACGAGGCGTGACTGAATTAGTAACGCCGGGAGTTTCGATGAATGATGAAGTTTTACAATCGAAAACAAATAACTTTTTGGCGTCTGTGTATTTTGCCAATAAATCCATAGGAATTTCTTTTTTAGATATTTCCACAGGCGAATTTCTTACTTCGCAAGGGAATGCTGAATATATTGACAAATTGCTTCAAAACTTTAATCCTAGTGAAGTGCTGATTCCAAAAAACAAGAAAAATGATTTTCGAGAAACTTTTGGCGAAGATTACCACAGTTTTTATCTCGAAGACTGGATTTACAAAGAGGATTACGCTTTCGAAATTTTGACTAAACATTTCCAAACAATTGCCCTAAAAGGCTTTGGAATCGAAGAATTACACGAAGGAATTATTGCTTCTGGTGCGATTTTATATTATTTATCCGAAACGCAACACCATAAACTACAACACATTACCACCATTCAACGCATTGCCGAAAACGAATATGTTTGGATGGATCGGTTTACCATTCGAAATCTTGAATTGTATCACAGCTACAATCCAAATGCAGTCACTCTCCTAGATGTTATTGACAAAACGCTTTCGCCAATGGGCGGTCGTTTATTAAAAAGATGGCTGGCTTTACCTTTGAAAGATGCCACTAAAATACAAAATCGCCACCAAGTAGTTACCTATTTTAAGGAAAATCAGGAAATTTTGAAAAAGGTGCAACACCAAATCAAACAAATTTCTGATTTAGAACGTTTGATTTCGAAAATTGCCGCCGGAAAAGTTTCTCCTCGCGAAATTGTTTATCTAAAAGAGTCCTTGGACGCTATCATACCAATAAAAACTTTAGCATTAGAAAGTCCGCAAGAAGCCGTAAAAATTATTGGCGACAGCCTACACAGTTGCGATTTATTGCGCGAAAAAATAAAAACCACTTTAAACCAAGATGCGCCTGTTGCGATTGCCAAAGGAAATGCAATTGCCAAGGGAGTTCATGAAGAACTTGATGATTTGCGCGCCATTTCGACTTCAGGAAAAGAATTTCTAGAAGGAATCGAAAAACGAGAATCACAACTAACAGGAATTTCGTCTTTAAAAATTTCATTTAATAATGTCTTTGGTTATTACATCGAAGTTCGAAATACGCACAAAGACAAGGTGCCACAGGAATGGATTCGGAAGCAAACCTTAGTTAATGCTGAGCGTTACATTACCGAAGAATTAAAGGAATACGAAACAAAAATCCTTGGTGCCGAAGAGAAAATTCACAAAATAGAATCCGAATTATTCGAACGATTGGTCAGTTGGATTTCGACTTATATCAAGCCCGTTCAGATGAATGCTAATTTGATAGCGCAGCTAGATTGCTTATGCTCATTTACCCAACTGGCCATCGAAAACAAATACATTTGTCCTGAAATAGACGAAACTTTTGAACTTGAAATTAAAAACGGAAGACATCCTGTTATCGAAAAACAATTAGCCGTTGGAATGCCTTATATTGCCAATGATGTTTTTTTAGATAGAGAAACACAACAATTGATTATGATTACCGGGCCAAATATGTCTGGAAAATCGGCAATTTTGCGTCAAACAGCCTTAATTGTACTTTTGGCTCAAATGGGAAGTTTTGTCCCTGCAGACAGCGTAAGAATGGGCATTATCGACAAAATATTTACTCGAGTTGGCGCTTCTGATAATATTTCGATGGGCGAATCGACTTTTATGGTCGAAATGAATGAAACGGCTTCCATCCTAAACAATATTTCTGACAAAAGTTTAGTGCTCTTAGACGAAATTGGTCGAGGCACCAGCACGTATGACGGAATTTCTATTGCTTGGGCAATCGCCGATTTTTTACACGAACATCCGTCGAGGCCTAAAACATTATTTGCAACCCATTACCACGAGTTAAACGAAATGAGCGAATCTTTGCCCAGAATTCAAAATTATAACGTTTCGGTCAAGGAGTTAAAAGATACCGTGTTATTTATTCGAAAACTGGTCAAAGGCGGAAGCGCACACAGTTTTGGAATACACGTGGCAAAAATGGCAGGAATGCCACAAATCGTAATCTTGAAAGCCCAAAAACTTTTGAAGAAACTGGAGAAAGACCATTCCAGCGAAGCCTTGAACGGAATTAAATCGGCAAAGGGCGGCTCGAGCCTGAAAGGCGAACAGGCGGAGCAAATGCAAATGAGTTTCTTTAATCTTGACGATCCTTTGTTAGAAGAAATTAAGGACGAGATTTTAAATCTAGATATCAACACCATTACACCGATGGAAGCCTTGATGAAACTCAATGAAATAAAAAGAATGCTCACTAAAAGATAGCAGTCTTTATTTTAAAGTTTGGGTTATCAGAAGGTTAGCTTCTTCCCGTATATTTTTATAAAAAAAGGCTTGTGTAATTGAATTAATGTGTTAAATTTGCATCCGCAATACGGTTAGGTATTGAGTTCTTTCACTATTGAAAATGCGAAAATAGCTCAGTTGGTAGAGCGCGACCTTGCCAAGGTCGAGGTCGCGGGTTCGAGCCCCGTTTTTCGCTCAAAACCATAAGCTTATTAGAGGCTAAATTTAATTAACACCTTAATTAAATTTAAAATTTAAAAGCAACATGCTCGGATGGTGATGTATTTAATTAATTTTTTCTAAAAATTAGATACAATATCAAAAGATAAAATGCTCGGATGGTAATGTATTTAATTAATTTTTTCTAAAAATTAGATACAATATCAAAAGATAAAATGCTCGGATGGTGATGTATTTAATTAATTTTTTCTAAAAATTAGATACAACATTTAAAAGCAAAATGCTCGGATGGTGAAATTGGTAGACACGCTGGACTTAAAATCCAGTGAACAGCAATGTTCGTGCGGGTTCAAGTCCCGCTCTGAGTACTTAGTAAAACCGTAAAGATTTAATTTTTAATTCTTTGCGGTTTTTTTTATTTCCCCCTAGGATTATACCATTCAATCATCTTTAAGAAAAAGCATTAAAAAAACCATGACACGTTTCGTACATGGTCGTTATACATTCTAGCAATCGAGGCAAACCTTTAACATTAAACCAAAAAAAAGCCACGCTAAACGTGGCATAATTTTTTTGTCGTAATTTTTTAAAATTACTTAGCTGGAGCAGCAGGTGCAGCTGGAGTAGCAGCAGCAGCAGAATCAGCAGGTGCAGCAGCAGTAGTGTCAGCAGGTGCAGCAGCAGTAGTGTCAACTGGAGCTACAGCAGTAGTGTCAGCAGCAGCAGCATCAGTAGCTGGTTCAGCTTTTTTACAAGAAACTACAGTCAACATAGCAACAACGGCTAAACTTAAAATACTTTTTTCATCTTACTTTATTATAAAAGGTTAATTATTAATTCGGGGCAAAGATATAAATTTTTTAATAGTTAAAATATTTTTTCATATTTTTTTTAAAAAATAATCTTCAATCACAACATCCTCTTTTACCTCAACAATGACGGCAGAATACCCAATCATTTAAATTATTTCATTTTTAACTTGACGGATATTTAATATGGTATCTATTACAATTATTTATTTTGTTCCGTATCAAAACTATCAGATATCATTTACTAATTAACACAAATCAAGACATAAATTTATATCTATGTGATTTTCAATGCATTTACAACCATTTTAACTTCTCCAGAGACATTCAAAAAATCCCTGTGTTTTGTCTTAGCTCCCGATTTGCATCATCTATTTTCAATATTGCTTTAGAAAGCAATATTGAAAACAGGGAAATTCTAACTATAAAATTTTTTGCATAATAATAGCCGTCGCTCCTTTGTTCATTTGCACGAAAGTACTACAAATATGCCCTTTCTCCTTTCGAATGTCATCGTTGCATATTAAATTAGAAAAGGCATCAAAAAGTTCATTTTTGTTCGAAATAGAAAGACAACCTCCTATATTTACTAAAGCCGTTGCCTCAGCAAAATGAGAATAGTTTGGTCCAATCACAATTGGAACACCAAAAGTGGCTGGTTCTAAAATATTATGAACTCCCGGATTTCCAAAACCGCCGCCAACATAAGCTATATCTGCATAGCTGTAAATCTTGGTCAAAATTCCAATTGTATCGATAATAAAAACATCAAAATCGGCTAGATTTGTAGTCGTTTTTTCCGAGAATAAGACCGTCTTTTTCGTAATGGTATTTTTTAATTCCTGAATTTGCTCTGCTTTGATATTGTGTGGAGCAATTATAAATTTAACTTTACCAGAAGATTGATTGATAAAATCTACCAATAAACCTTCCTCTTTTGGCCAAGAACTTCCCACAACAATGGTTAATGCGTCGTTTTTAAATTGGGAAATAAAATCTAACGTATTGTCTTTCTCCAAAATTGCAACCACTCGATCAAAACGCGTATCGCCTGAAATTGCTACATTGCTTTTTCCTAATTCCAACAACAATTTTTTTGAACTTTCATTTTGCACAAAAAAATAGGTAAACGCATTCAAAGCCGTTCTATAAAATCCGCCGTACCATTTAAAAAACAATTGATTTTTTCTGAAAATACCGGAAATCAAATACGTTGGAGTTTCTAATTTTCGCAATTCACTCAAATAATTAGGCCAATACTCATATTTGATAAAGAAAACCATTTCTGGATGAACCAATGACAAAAACCGTTTGGCGTTTTTCTTGGTATCCAAAGGCAAATATACCGTAACATCGGCGACCGTATTATTTTTTCGAACCTCGTAACCCGATGGCGAAAAAAAAGACAAAACAATTTTATGGTCAGGAAATTTTTCTTTTATTTTTTCAATCACAGGCAAACCCTGCTCGTATTCGCCTAATGACGCAGCATGAAACCATACCGTTTTATCGGAAGGCCTTATTTTTTGTTCTAAAAGAGGGAAAACAAGTTTACGTCCGTTTACAAAAAGCTTAATTTTTGGACTAAAAATGCCACGCCTTTCAATATGAAATTGGCAATTTGAACAATTAGATTATATAAGAAAAGCATATCAAAAAATTTCTGGGGCTAAAATACGTTTTCTTTTAATTATCTATAAAATCATTCTGCTAAAATCCCTATTTTTGTTCCAAATTTAAAACTTTGTGAACTTTGCCATTTGCTTTGCGAACTTTGTGATTAAATAACTTTAAACAAAAAGGTTAAATGAAAAAAATTCAAATGGTTGACTTAAAAAGTCAATACGATAAAATAAAAGACATTGTAAATACTTCTATCCAAGAGGTTCTAGATACCAATACCTACATCAATGGACCACAAGTACACCAGTTTCAAAAAAATCTCGAAGAATATCTCGATGTTAAACACGTCATTCCTTGTGCAAACGGAACCGATGCCTTACAAATTGCAATGATGGGATTGGATTTGAAACCTGGAGATGAAGTGATTACTGCCGATTTTACCTTTGCAGCAACCGTAGAAGTTATTGCCTTATTACAGCTCACACCAGTTTTAGTTGATGTCGATTTAGCGAACATGAATATTTCTATCGAAGGAATTAAAAAAAGCGATTACTCCCAAAACAAAAGCTATTGTCCCTGTACATTTGTTTGGTCGTGCAGCTAATATGGAAGCGATTATGGCTATTGCCAAAGAAAATAATCTTTACGTCATTGAAGACAATGCACAAGCCATCGGAGCGGATTGCACCTTTTCTGATGGGACTAAAAAGAAAGCAGGAACCATTGGTCACGTGAGTTCTACCTCCTTTTTCCCTTCTAAAAATCTAGGCTGTTATGGCGATGGCGGTGCTATTTTTACTAATGACGATGCTTTGGCACACAAAATTAGAGGCATTGTAAACCACGGAATGTACGAACGTTATCATCACGATGTGGTGGGTGTAAATTCAAGATTAGACAGCATTCAAGCGGCCGTTTTGAATGCCAAATTACCCCTGCTAAACCAATACAATAAAGCACGTCGAGAAGCAGCAGCAAAATACAATTTAGCTCTTGCAAAAAATAAAAATATTGTAATTCCAGCATTTGATACAACCGAAGAAAACCATGTTTTTCATCAATACACTTTAAGAATCATCAACGCTGATAGAAATGCGTTGATGCAACATTTGCTCGACAAGGGAATTCCCTGCGCCATTTATTACCCAATTCCGTTGCATTTACAAAAAGCATACTTGGACTCACGATACAAAGAAGAAAACTTTTCAGTCACAAATCAATTAGTAAAAGAAGTCATTTCGTTGCCAATGCATACAGAATTAGACGATGAACAAATTAAATTTATTACTGATAGCGTTTTAGAGTTTTTACAATAATAATACAAAAGCAAACACACCTCAATAAATACAAAACCACCAATTAGAAGTGGTTTGCTTTCTATTTTTATAACAAACTGGTGTTATAATTACCTTTTACTCTTCTTGCATCATATCAATATGCCTGTCATGATAGCCTAACAGATATAAAATACCATCTAAACCTAGACTCGAAATAGATGTGGCTGCGTTTTCTTTTACCGTTGGTTTAGCGTGAAATGCAATTCCTAAACCTGCTAGGTTCAGCATAGGCAAATCATTTGCGCCATCGCCCACAGCAATAGTTTGATTGATATGTATCCCTTCTTTTTCTGCGATAGCTTTTAAATATTCAGCCTTCTTTGCACCATCCACAATTTCGCCCAAATAGTTACCCGTTAGCTTACCATCCTTTATTTCCAATTGGTTGGCATAAACATAATCAATTCCTAACTCCTTTTGTAGATAATTGCCAAAATAGGTAAATCCTCCAGATAAAATAGCGGTTTTAAAACCATAATATTTCAAAGCTTTCATCAAACGATGCGCTCCTTTTGTTATGGGCAAATTTATAGCAACATGATGCAAAACGTCTTCACTCAAACCTTCTAATAACGCCATTCGTTTTTTGAAACTTTCGCTAAAATCAATTTCTCCATTCATGGCCGATTCTGTAATGACTCTAACTTGCTCGCCAACACCTGCTAATTCAGCCAATTCGTCAATGACTTCGGTTTGAATTAAGGTAGAATCCATATCAAAACACACTAGGCGCCTATTTCTTCTAAAAATATTATCTTCTTGAAAAGAGATGTCAACGTCTAAATCTCTAGAAATTTTCATAAAATTAGCCGTCATCAAAGTTTTGTCCCCAATTTCGCCTGTTACTGATAATTGTATGCACGAACGAGGATATGCTTCTTTTTCAATAACCGAAGTTCTCCCTGTTAATCGCACAATAGAGTCAATGTTTAAATTTTGATCTGACATTATTTTGGTCACAGCCGCTAATTGTACCGCTGTTAATGTTTCTCCCAAAATATTGATGATATAACGTTGTTTTCGCTGTCCTTTTACCCAACTTTCATAATCAGGAATAGAAATTGGAACAAACTTTACATTGATTCCCAATTCATACCCTTTAAACAACAAATCTTTTAAAACAGCCGCCGAAGAAGACCCTGCTTTTATTTCGAATAAAATTCCTAAAGATAGGGTGTCGTGAATATCTGCTTGACCAATGTCTAAGATAATAGCATCATACGTTGCCAATATGGATGTGAGCCCAGTAGTTACACCTGGTTTGTCCTGACCAGAAACTTTTAATAAAATAATCTCTTTATCTTCTACCGCCATTTTAATTTATATTGATTTATGCTGGACAAAAATCGACAATCTATTGGTTATAAAAAAATATCAGGTGTTTTTTTATGTTGTAGTAATTTTTGCTCCAAATTAATACTTTTTGTTTTTTTTTAAATCATTGGCAATCCTAAATCTTTCAAAAATTGATTATGCTTTTCAGTTGCTTCGATAATTTTTTTATTGATATCAACAAGTTTTAGATTTACTTCTCTCAAATCAATTTTTACTTCATCAAGAGAAGTATTTACATAACGAGAAATATTCAAGTTATAGCCTTGGTTTTCAATTTCTTCTATTGAAACTCGACGAGAATATCTTGGTATTTCGTTCCTGTATTTGTAAGTATCAATTATTTTTTCAAAATGTTCTTCGCTTAAAGTATTTTGTCTTTTACCTTTTTCAAAATGCTCACTTGCATTGATAAACAAAACATCTTCTTGCTTTTTACATTTTTTAAGAACTAAAATACAAACAGGAATTCCTGTAGAATAAAACAGATTTGATGGTAAACCTATTACGGTATCAATATTATTATCTTTTAATAATTTAGTTCTAATGCGTTCTTCTGCGCCGCCACGGAATAAAACGCCGTGAGGTAAAATTATAGCCATTGTTCCTTCTTTGCCCAAGAAATGAAAACCGTGCAATAAAAAAGCGAAATCAGCTGCCGATTTTGGTGCTAAACCATAACTTTTAAAACGGAAATCTTCTCCCATAGCTTCGTTGGGTTCCCAACGCAAACTAAAGGGCGGATTGGCTACAATAGCATCAAACTCAATTTTCTTAGCTGGATTCATCTCGTTTAATTCATCCCATTGGTTGAGTAAAGTATCTCCGTGAAAAATCTCAAACTCGGTATCTTTCATACCGTGTAACAGCATATTCATACGAGCTAAATTGTAGGTCGTGATATTTTTTTCTTGACCATAAATTTTACCCACGCTTCCGCCATTTTCTTTGATACGTTTTCTAACATTTAGTAAAAGTGATCCCGAACCACTTGCAAAATCCAGTACTTTTTCCAGTTTAATTTTTGGACCAGTAGTTGGATCTTGACTATCTAAAGTTACAATTTCAGAAAGTATGGAGGATATTTGTTGCGGGGTATAAAACTCTCCTGCTTTTTTACCAGAACCTGCAGCAAATTGCCCAATTAAATATTCGTAAGCATCACCTAGCGTATCTGATGAAGTGGAGAAGTCTTTGATGCCTTCGGCAATTTTTTGAATAATTACACAAAGCTTATCATTTCTGTCTTTATGAGTTTTACCTAATTTTTCTGAATTCAAATTGATTTCCGAAAACAAACCTTGAAACGCATTTTCAAACGAATCATTTTCAATGTATTTGAAACCTTTGTCTAATGCATCTAATAAATCTTGGTCTTGTGTGCGAGCCATCTCAGCAATACTGCTCCACATATACTGCGGTTTGATTACATAATGCACTTTTCTACGCATTTGTTTTTCAAACTCGGGTACATCTTGTTCATTGGCAGCATACCAAACACTTAATGCATTACGATTGTCATTTTCTTCTAATTTTGGATAATCTCTACCCAATTCTTTTTTGGCAGATTCTTCATAATTAGAAGATAAATACCTCAAAAAAGAAACGATAGCATATAATCTCTAAAATCATCGGCATTCATCGCACCACGTAAGTTGTCTGCTATATCCCAAAGGGTTTTACCCAATTGTTGTTGTTCTCTTTGTGTCATTATTTTTTTCCGTTTAATTTTTTAATCTCTTTATCAAAATCAGAGATTATTTTTTGAGTTTTATTAAACTCGTCATATTCAGTACTGGCTTTTGAAATGGCAATGCTATGCGAAATTTTTCCCTTTCCTTCTAAAATTTTGAATTCGTTAAAGTTCAAAAACTTATCTACACTTTTAGCCAAAGATTCCATTGTAAAAGTATTTTCTCTTTCAATCAAGTTTTCGATGTAATCAAAATAGCTTGTGATTGTGCGTTCAAGTTGCTTAATTTCTTTTTCTTGAAGGTAATTTTTAGCAATAGAAGTGTCTGATTTCAAGATTCTACCTGCTGGAGCATTTTTCCAAGTGGTTAAGCCCATATTTTGTTTAGCAGCATTGGCGTTTTTATAAATAATTTCAGCAGCTGTTTGACCTGTAATCGCAAAATGAAACTTATTTTGAACCATTGCATAGAAATTCTTAGTTATTTCTGATTGAGGGTCATAATCAATACTACATTCTGCAAAAATATCAGTGATTTGTTGGTAAATACGACGTTCATTTGCCCGAATGGAACGAACTCGCTCTAGTAATTCTTTAAAATAATCTTTACCAAAAACCGTTTCGCTTTGTTTCAAGCGGTCATCGTCAAGAATAAAACCTTTAATGATGTATTCTTTTAAGGTTTGGGTTGCCCAAATTCTGAATTGCGTACCTCTTTGCGATTTTACACGGTAGCCAACTGAAATGATTACATCAAGGTTGTAAAACTTGACAGGTTTGTCTGAACCACTAATGTGCAAAATTTGCACATTGCTTTTTTCTTCAAGTTCACCCTCTGAGAATACATTACCGATGTGTTTAGTAATTACACTTCTTTCCCTGTCAAATAATTGGCTCATTTGCTCTTGTGTGAGCCAAATGGTTTCGCCTTGCAATAATACATTTAGTTTTACCTCTCCTTGTGGTGTGGTGTAAAGTATAAAGCTATTTTGTGGAACTAAATCACTCATTTCTTAATTTTTCATTTTAGGAAACAACCCTTGCATTAACCCTCTTTTATGTGATTTCAGTTGTTCTATTTTATTGGATTGTTCTTGGATTAACGTATCTAATGAAGTAAGTGTATCTGCTATTTTTTGCTGTTCTTGTTTGTTTTTTGGATAAAACATTTCAATATTTGAAAGTCTTGTTCCTGAAACGCCAAGTACTTTTGCACCTTGAGCTTCTTTTTTATTTGACTTCTAATTTTATTTGATTGAAATAAATAACCACCAAAACCAACTACTAATTTTGGTTCAATTTGTCTTGCCAATAATGTATGTAAACCCGAAAGTAATTTTTCATTATTCAAGTTAATAATTTCTATACTTTTTCCGACATCATTCAAATCTTCTGAAGCATCGGCAAAAACAATATCTCCTTCTTGGCAATAACATTCTTGTCTAATTCTTTCAATCGAAACTTCTGAGTTTATGAAGGGAACTTTTTCTTTTGTAATATCAAACAAGGTTGAAAATTTTGTATGAATATCTCCATAATGAATATTCTTTACCTTACCATTTTCATAATTTAGATTTTCTCTTGAAAAGGAATTAGTAACTAAAAATGAATATATTTTATCTAAGGGTTCAAAAATCCAATTTCCATCTTTCTCAAACTCCTTAAACCTTAATTTAGGTGCTTTTTCACCTTTTTGCGGAAAAAGGTTTGCATCAATCCTTTTTTATAGATTTTTAAGGTTTCTAATTTATCGGTATGAGCAGTGAGTAATTCATCTAATGAAGAAAGACAATTGGCTATTTTTTGTTGTTCTTCTATTTTTGTATAGAATAATTTTGAATTATATACAATATCACTACTTATATTTTGTACAATTCCACCAGCTGAAAGCTTTTTATACTGATTTTGCATAAAATCAGAATTTAACAATTGTAACAAAAAAGGTTTGTGAAAATGATTTTCATATTTTCGAAGCACAAACCATCCATCATAAATACATCCATCTATAGCCAATTCATAGGTTTTTCCAAAACTCATAGAATTTGCTAAAATCAATTCTCCTTTTTCAACTCTTCTTGATTTTTCAGCTCCATTTGGTGTAATTTTCTCTTCAACTTGATAAATCACTGAATTTTTAGAGTTTTTTGTATCTCCAATTTTTATCCAATTAACACCAGATTTATCTTGTGTTAGATAGTCCTGAATTGGTCTTGGAGAACTTCCTCTATCAAGTTTAATAAATTCTGAAAACTCTTTTAAATCCCATTCCCTATTATTCACAAACTCAGGAAAACGAAGTTCTGGAATTAGTTTGTTTATTTGATTATTCATTTGTCTGAATCAGGATTTACAGGATTATTGGATTGCTTGATTATTGTAGTGTGATGTACGTTTTTGATATCGGGATTGTATTTTGGATTGTATATTTTTTTAAACTGTAAACTTATGCTTCCAAAGTTAATTAGTCATTCCTTAAAAACTCACTTTTTGAGTTTTTAGATTTTTTATCAAAAACACATTTGCAAAAATATGCATTAAAAATTCGAGACAAAGAATAAATTGTGCTTTGATATGGTTAAACCTCATTTTTAGATTGTAACCAATACCTGCTAAAAGTGCATTATTAATATCTCCAGCCACGCCTTTGAGGAAATTTAATCCTAAAGCGTGGTTTCTTTTTAAATGGGATATTGTTGGTTCTATTGCCGCTCTGGCTCTAAATCTTTTTCGGGCAACGTCTTGTTTGTATCTTGATTTTTCTTTTGTGTTTTTTGGGATTACTATTTGTGTATTTTCAACTTGTGTGACACCTCTAAATCCTCTGTCTGTACTTGCTATTGTTGGTCTTGTACCTCCAATTTGCTCTCTAACTCGCTGGCTTTGTGCTAATGATTCTTCTAAGGTTTTGCTATCGTGAGGATTGCCTGAAAATCGTTTTATTGAGGTAATGACTCCTGTTTTTCGACCTCTTGTTACCGCTACTTTTGTTCCAAATTCATACGCTTTATGAGCTTTCCCTTTTGCTATACAGGCTGTTTGAGGTTCGTGTAAACTGTATATTTTTTCCTTGCTGTTTCTTTCCTGAGTGAGTACTTTTTTGTAATTGCTAAATTCTGTTTCGTATTGTTTTAAAATTTCTTCAGGCAACTTGCGTTCCAATTCTCGAACGACTCGCTTACCAATGGTTCGCAACTTTTTTCGCGCCATTATAGCTTTCTTTTTTCGTTTGGGATGATGTCCAAAATAAGCATCCCGAAGATGTTGTTTGGCTACCCTTTTATAAGTTTGTCTTTGTTTAACTCCTTCTTTTTCAGCTATTTTTGCACAATTGTCAATTACCTTTTTAGCTAATTTGGCATCGGTTGGAAAAGTAATATTTTTTTCTTGAACAGTGGTGTCAATCTGAACTTCCTTTTCATTTTTCGCCTCTGGATGCAAGGCTACTGTTTGACTTAAAATAAATTCTAATCCTTTCTCTTTCAGTCTCTTTCTAAAATGAACAAACTCACTCGGGTCAAAAGGTTGCTTGTTTTGAAAAAAATATTCTCCTGTAAAATATTGCCAATAAGGGTTTCTATCCAACGTTCAACTACAGATTCATCACTCTCTTTAAACATCTCTTTTAACAGCAGTAAACCTGCTATTTTTCTAATCGGAATAGAGGGTCTTCCTTGCTCTGAATATAGGTTTTGGAACTCAAACTCCATTTTTGACCAATCAAGCTCCCCTGCGAGTTTTACCAAAGGATGCTCAAGGTTTATAAGATCTGTCAGCCTAGTCTGAAATAAATTTTGCTGAAAATTCGGTTTTATTTTACCTAACATATTGCCACTTTTTTATACCTAAATATACACTTTTTGGCAATTTAACTTAGTGTTTTTAAGTTGTTTTTATCTACAAGTTATTAACAATCAATTTGTTGTGTCATATTTAAGGATTGACTAATTAGTAATCCTACAGGTTTGTTATATGCCACAACATAATTTTTGGCTTGTGCTAAATGCACATCTTCTATGTTTATTAGTGCTTTCAATTCTACTATTACGCTTTCTTCGACAATAAAATCAGCTCTTCTAGTACCTACATCAATTCCTTCATAATAAATAGTTTGGGATTCTTCTCTTTGAAATGCTATTCCCGCATTACCCAATTCAATAGCCAAACATCTTTGATAAATAACTTCTTGAAAACCATTTCCTAGGGTATTGTGCACTTTCATAGCACAACCATTTATTTTATATGTCAATTGGTCTAAATCCATTAAATTTATTTTTATTTTTTTAAATCCTGCAAATCTTATAATCTTGTAAATCCTGATTCAGACAATTTGTTTAGAAGCCAACTCGTAGGCATCAAATACTTGTCCGTCAAAAAACACGCCTTGGTTGGGAATAAGGTTTGAATTTATTTGTAAAGAAATAGTGTCCACTTTCTTTGCTAAATTTTCTACATTGTCTTCAATGCGATTCATTCGTTGGTTTATGGCATAACCTTTTAATAAATAATCTCTTAAAACCTGCGTTGCCCAAATTCTGAACTGCGTGCCTTGTTTTGATTTTACTCTATATCCTACGGAGATAATAACATCTAGGTTGTAAAATTCAAGAGTACGTTGTACATTTCTGTTGCCTTCTTTTTGAACTGTCAAGGATTCCTTGACAGTTGCGGTTTTTTCTAATTCACCCTCTTTAAAACAATTATTGATGTGTAAACTAATATTTTGTTTTGTTTGCATAAAAAGCATAGCCATTTGTTGTTGAGAGAGCCAAACAGTATCGCCTTCTACCTTTACCTCAATCCGTTCGAGCAGTTCATTAGATTGATATAGTATAATTTCGTCCATAGTTTTTTCACAATCATTTTCTTTTTTAACAACTTTTCCTGGTTTTATCATCTTCCTGACGTCAGGAAAACGACAAGTAATTTTTTTAAATTACTCGTAAGCCGTCAATCCAGATATTTCTCGTCCTTGGGCTTGTTTTTTTAGTAAGGGTATCAAGTCAGTCATTAGTGCTTGTTCTTTTACACTGCGCTCCTTCCAGTTTAGTTCTAAAGGTTCTAACAAATCGGTTAGTTTTTTCTCCATCAAAAATCAAACGGCTCATTATGTTGGCTACAAAGGTTTTTAAAGCAGCGGTTTCTAATCCGTTGGCTTTGGCTATTGCAGCTAATGCCGCATCGTTTTTTTCATTTTTAAAAATTTGGTAACCGTTTCGCAATTTGTCGGCATCTTGTCCGATTTTCCAATCCAAGCTGTTAATGTAATCGCTCAAATCTTCTTGTTCTTCCATCATATTTGCCGTAGCACTCAACAAACGAATAATTTCGTCTTTACTCATTTTTTGTTTAGACGGTTTCATTTGCAAGTTGTCTGCTACCAAATTAATGATGTAATCATAATCAATCACCGCAGAGGCAAATAATACAAATTCAAAATCCAATTGTTGTATATCGGCTGGTGCATCGTTACCTTCTTTGTCTTGTCTAGCTTTAAACTGTTTGGCGGTTTCTATGTACGAACTTCTAAACGAAAGCAACTTGTCGGTTGGTAAAATGGTTTCAATAACTTCTTTTTGCTTTTGGTCTAAATCGGTGTATTGGTCCAATTGCGTTTTAAGTCTTTGTACTTCTTTGAAGTTTTTCACAAAAGCAATTTTAGCACTGTCACCTTTCAAGTTATACACTTCCTGCGGTTCATTGACCAAATTGTTTTCTTGCATAAAATAGCCCAAGGCTTCCACTGCTTTTTTGTATTCCTCAATCACTACAGGAGCAGGATCAACCATCCATATTTTAAAGGCTTTATCAGCACTTTTTTCACCAGAAAACAAAGTTATTGCTTGATTAACTTGTTCCTGTTGCGAACGGAAATCCAAGATATTTCCATAAGGCTTACTATCATTCAAAACCCGATTGGTGCGTGAAAAGGCTTGAATCAATCCGTGGTATCTCAGGTTTTTATCAACATACAAGGTGTTCAAGAACTTAGAATCAAAACCAGTAAGCAGCATATCTACTACAATGGCAATGTCTATTTTGTTTTTGTGTGGATAATCACGGTTGCTGTATTTTTGTTCTTTGATTCGTGCTTGTACGTTTTGGTAATAACCATCAAATTCGTTGATGTTATGACTGGTGCCGAATTGTTTGTTGTAATCGTCAATAATTTCGATTAATGCCTTTTTCTTTTCTTCGGGATTTACTTTATTATCTTCTTTTTCCTGAAGTAAATCTTCTTGCAATTGCTTGATGTCTTCTGCGTTTTTGGCGTCGCCTTCTTTTGCTAACACTTGTGCAGGAGGCGAAAAAACACAGGCAATATTTAACGGAATATATGTTGGATCAAATTCCGTTTTTTTCTTTTGTGTTTCTTTAAATAATCTATAATATTCAATAGCATTATTGATAGAAGCTGTTGCTAAAATAGCATTAAATTTTCTTTGATTTGTGGCCGCATCATGTTTCTCTATAATTGCATCTACTACCGCTTGTTGTGCAATGGGTTCACCAGGTTTTGGGTTTATATCTCCTTTTCCTTTGAAATAATCGATATGAAAACGCAATACATTTTTATCTTCAATTGCGTGTGTAATCGTGTAAGCAGGAAATTGTTTTTCAAATATAGATTCAGTGGTTTTATATGAAGCTTCTTCGCCTTCTCGAATGGTATAATTAGAATTTTCTTCAAAAATAGGTGTACCAGTAAAACCAAACAATTGAGCTTTAGGAAAAAATTCCTTGATAGCTTTGTGGTTTTCTCCAAATTGCGAACGATGGCATTCGTCAAAAATAAACACGATTCTGCTATCGCTTAAAGATTTCAAGCGTTCTTTATAATTGTTTTTAGGGTCTAAAGCTAGCCCTAATTTTTGAATGGTAGTTACAATAACCTTATCCGAATAATCAGAAGATAATAAGCGTCTCACTAAACTTTCGGTATTCGTATTTTCTTCAACGCTTCCTTCTTGAAATTTATTAAATTCTTCACGAGTTTTGTCTGTCTAGATCTTTTCTATCCACCACAAACAAACATTTTTCAATATCTGGATTTTCTTTAATAGTGTAGAAGCTTTAAATGAAGTTAAGGTTTTTCCACTACCGGTGGTGTGCCAAATATAGCCGTTACCACGATTTTGATTGATGCAATCTACAATGTTTTTGACCGCATAAATTTGATAAGGTCGCATTACTAAAAGCTTTTGCTCACTTTCTACCAATACCATATATTTACTGATCAATTCACCTAAAGTACATTTGGTTAAAAATTTATCCGAAAAAGAATCTAAGTGTGTAATCTTTTTATTTTCCTCGTCAGCTAATTGATACACAGGCAAAAATTGTTCATCTGCATTAAATTGAAAATGTTGATTTTTATTATTAGCAAAGTAATATGTATTTGATTGATTACTAACAATAAACAACTGCATAAAACACATTAATGAATTTGTGTAACCATTACCTGCATCGTTTTTATAATCTACAATTTGTTGCATCGCTTGTCTTGGCGATATTCCAACACCTTTCAATTCAATTTGAACAATTGGCAATCCGTTTATCAAAATAACGACATCATAACGATGGTTACTATTTTCGGTATTGATTCGTAATTGATTGATAACTTCGAAATCATTTTTGCACCAATCTTTAATGTTTACCAAAGTATAATGCAGAGGCGTTCCATCTTCACGCTGAAAGTAATTTTTCTCTCGCAAGGTTTTGGAAGCTGCAAAAACATCAGGCGTTATGATTTCATCACGCAATCTCGCAAATTCAGAATTACTCAAACGAACGCGATTGAGTAATTCAAATTTCTCACGAAAGTTTTGTTCAAGAGAGAATCTGTCCTTAATATCAGGACGGTTGGTATATTTTAAATCTGTTAGCTTGTTAATTAAGCTTTGTTCTATTTGGTTTTCTTTGGTCATTTATTCTTAAAGAAAATAAAATTCATTATCTGTCAAAAGTAATTAAATAATCCATAAAAATATCGGAGATAATATAATCTATATGTTTTTTAATAAAACATTTTTTAGCTCCCATCATTAACGAACAAAGCTCAAAAACATCCGTTTTGAGCTTTGTTTATTTTAAAGAATATAACTTATTTTTTGATATACAAACCAATAACCATCAAGGCTAGGGCAAAAAACAAACCTACAAACCATTTAACTAAATCGTATTTAGATTGTTCAATTTTAGAGGTCAATTGCATTTCGAGTTTTAATAAATCTTCTTTATTCTGACTTTTAAACTCCGTTTGTTGGTGTTTAACTTCATTAACAACTGTTTCTTGCACTATTTCTGCGAAAATCTTTGCTTTTTCATCAGACAACTTAAGGTCTTTTCTGAAAATTTCGTACAATTTTATTTTGGTTGTGCTCATTTTGTTTTTTACTTCAAAGTTTAAACTAAATACAAATGTATCAATTATTTTTGATTATACTATTTTTTAAAATTCTAAAAACCAGCACTTTCTATTCTTTTTAGCTCACAAATTTATAACGAATAAAGCTCAAAAACAGATGTTTTTGAGCTTTATTTTGCTTTTCAATGAGCTTGAAATTTGTTTACGAAGCCATTTCTAATCGTTTCAATAAATTTCTATTCAGGGTTTCTTTTGCATAATCCACATCGATTTCTAATATTTTATCATCAGAACTTGGTAATTCATACATGGCATCGGTCAAAATGGCTTCGCATAAAGAACGCAATCCCCGAGCCCCGAGCTTGTATTCTAAGGCTTTTTCGACAATGAAATCTAAGGCATCATCTGTAATGCTGAATTCGACCTCATCCATCAAAAACAATTTTTGATATTGCTTGATTAAGGCATTTTTAGGCTCTGTCAAAATCGATCGCAATGTTTTTCTATCTAAAGGATCCATGTGTGTCAAAACGGGCAAACGCCCAATTATTTCTGGTATCAAACCAAAATCCTTGATGTCTTTAGGAATGATGTATTGCAACAAATTGTCCTTGTCAATATTATCTACATTTCTAGAAGTACTATACCCCACAGCCTGACGATTTAGTCGTTTCGAGATAATTCGCTCCACTCCGTCGAAAGCACCACCAGCAATAAACAAAATATTTTGGGTATTTACCTCAACAAATTTCTGATCTGGATGTTTTCTTCCTCCTTTTGGCGGAACGTTGACCACAGTTCCTTCGAGTAATTTTAATAGTGCCTGTTGCACTCCTTCACCAGAAACATCACGAGTAATGGATGGATTATCACTTTTACGGGCAATCTTATCGATTTCGTCAATAAAAACAATTCCTCTTTCGGCTTTAGTCACATCATAATCGGCGGCTTGTAACAAACGTGTCAAAATGCTTTCGACATCTTCTCCTACATAACCTGCTTCGGTCAATACAGTTGCATCGACAATTGCCAAAGGAACGTCTAACATTTTTGCAATCGTTTTAGCAACTAGCGTTTTCCCAGTTCCTGTTTGACCTACCATGATGATATTGCTTTTTTCAATCTCAACATCGTCATTTAACTCCTGTTGCATCAAACGTTTGTAGTGATTATACACCGCAACCGACATTACTTTTTTGGTTTGATCTTGACCAATAACATATTGATCCAAAAACGCTCTAATGTCTTTTGGTTTTCTCAATACCAAATTGGTGGGTAAATTTGCTTTACCGCTTGATTTTAATTCTTCGAGAACAATTCCGTGGGCTTGTTCGATACATTTATCACAAATGTGCGCATCTATTCCGGCAATCAATAAATTGGTTTCCGATTTTTTTCTTCCGCAGAATGAACATTCTAATTTTGGTTTTGCCATTTTTTGAGGTTAGAGGTCAGAGGTTAGAAGTTATAAGTACACAATTGTACCTCTAATTTCTAACCTCTAACTTTAATTTATCTTCTTAACACTTCATCAATCATTCCGTATTCCTTTGCTTCATCAGCAATCATCCAATAATCGCGTTCACTGTCTTTGTGTACTTTATCGAAAGTTTGCCCAGTATGATGAGAAATAATTTGGTATAATTCCTCTTTTAATTTCAACATTTCACGCAAGTTAATCTCCATATCCGTAGCAACACCTTGTGCTCCGCCTGATGGCTGATGGATCATCACTCTTGAATGTGGCAATGCCGAACGTTTTCCTGCTGCTCCAGCACATAATAAAACGGCTCCCATCGAAGCTGCCATTCCGGTACAAATTGTAGCCACATCTGGCTTGATGTATTGCATCGTATCATAAATGCCTAATCCTGCGTAGACACTTCCGCCAGGAGAATTCAAGTAAATTTGAATATCTTTTGAAGCATCGGCACTTTCAAGAAAAAGCAATTGAGCCTGAACAATATTAGCAATTTGATCGTCAATTCCTGTTCCAAGGAAAATAATCCGATCCATCATTAATCTAGAAAAAACATCCAGTTGCGAAACATTTAGTTGACGCTCTTCGATAATATAAGGGGTCATATTTGTAGGTGTCATTGCACTTACGATTTTATCATAATACATTGCATTTACACCGTGGTGTTTTGTTGCAAACTTTTTAAATTCTACGCCGTAGTTCATAATTCTTTGGTTTAAACATTAAAAAAGAGCGTCAAAAAAAGACTATTTTTTTGACGCTCAAATATACTACTTTTTTCTAAATTTATTCGCCATAAGAAGCAGCAATAAATTGCTCATAAGTTACTTCTTTAACTGTCGGATTTGCTTTTCCTTGAATAATTGCAACATTTTATCGGCAACAACCTGATCTGAAAGTCTTTTTACTTCCTCTTGATTAGCCAAAACTCTTGCAACAATTCCTTGAACTTCCTCATCAGTAGGATTAATTTGTCCGAATTGTGCCATTTGTTGGCGAATTGATTTTGTGGTAAACGATTTCAAATCTTCGAAAGTAATTTTGATGTCGCTTTGTGCCAATGCTTTTCCTTCGATTAATTGAAAACGCAATCCTTTTTCAGATCTTGCATATTCCACTTCGGCTTCTTCGGGAGAAAAGTTGTTTTTCGCCAACCGTTTGCAACCATTTTTTAAGAAATTCGGCTGGCAAATCAAATTTTGTGTTTTCAATTAAAAAATCGGTCACATCTGCCATCAATTTTTGATCTGCTTGCTGTGCAAACTGATTTTCGGCATCTTCCTTAATTTTTGCTTTCAATTCTTCAACCGATGCAAGATTTCCAGGCCCAAAAAGCTTGTCAAACAATTCCTGATTTAACTCAGCTAATTCCGTCGAATTAATGCTTTCGATTATAAAATCAACGTCAACATCTAAGCCGTGAACATCATCGTGAGCCACTTTCATTGTGTCCATTAATTGATGATCGTCCTCGAACAATCCTTTTGTATTAACCGTTACGACATCTCCTGCTTTTTTACCGATGAATTTATCTGAAGTGGTTTTATCTTTAAAAATGTCCAAAGAAAATGTTGTTAGATTATTAATCCCTTTTTCTTCGTTTGTAAATGTTCCTGTCACATCAAAACCTGCTGCAACAACTTCTTGAGGAATCGATTGTCCAAATTGTTTTTGAATTCGAGATACTTGACCATCAATTAATTTATCATCTGCGATAACCACATATTTTACGATACTATTTTTAGCCTCAAGATCCAATTCGAAACTAGGAACCAAACCAATTTCATATTCAAAAACTAACTCCTCAGCATCCCAAGAAAAGTTTTCATTTCCTTTAGGAAGTGGTGTTCCAAGAAGATTTAATCTTTCGGATTGAATGTAACGCTCCAAAGCCAAATCAACTACTTTTTTTACTTCTTCTTGCTTTATTGCTTTTCCATATTGTTTCTCAACAAGATCTTTTGGAACTTGTCCTTTTCTAAAACCTTTTACGGTAGCCAAAGGCATTTTTTCATTTATTCTTTTTTGTACCTGACCCTTGTAATCCATGTGAACTACTGTCATTACAATCGTTTCGTTTACTGCGTCTAATGCTACTCTTTTAATATCCATTTCTGTCTTTAATTTACATAATAAAATTGGGTTGCAAAAATATAAAATTTTCACAACCCAAACAAGTTTTTAATTTATTGCATTTTAGCCAATTATTTAGCTCCAATTACACTATTTTTACTTCTCGTCTCCTATAATTTTATAGGCAATTGACTGGCAAACGGATAGAATTATACTAAAAATTAAAGCCGTCCAAAACGAGTTTACCTTAAATCCACCAACAAGTTTCGAGCACATTAAAATAATAAAGGCGTTGATGACAAACAAAAACAACCCCAATGATATAATGGTAACTGGCAAGGTTAATAAAACTAAAATGGGCTTAATAAAAACATTAAGCAATCCTAAAACAACCGCAACAATCAAAGCCGTTTGAAAATCGGCAACCTCCACGCTTCGCATAAAATGTGCGATGACCAAAACCAAGCCTGATGTAATTAAAATCCTAATAAGTAGCTTCATCTCTTTTTATTTCAAAAGTAAAAAAAATATTTCACGTATAAATATTTTTCTTATCTTCGTTAGCGCAATTAGTCTTTAAAAGACTAATTTAATCGTTTAATAACACTTTTAACGACTATTTATACCTTCAAAGACTATGAAAAAAATTTACTTTCTATTTTAATAACAAGTTCATTTGTGGCCAATGCCCAATTTTGGACTGAAAAAGCAACAGGATTTACTAATCCTGGCAGAACTTTAAACAGTATAGCAATAGTAGATGCAGATGTAATTTGGGCCAATGAATTTGATTTCGACGCAGAAGATTACACCTTAAAAGGATTCACCCTTAGCACTGACAAAGGAAACACTTGGACATCAGGGGCAATCGATTTAGGAGCAAATACTGACGAATTGGGTATTTCCTCAATTACGGCCGTTTCGGCTACAACCGCTTGGATTTCTGCGTATCCTGATACATTTGGCACTACCCAAATTGGAGGCATTTGGAAAACAACTGACACTGGCGTTACTTGGACTAAACAAGCTACTGCATTTAATGGCACTGACTCCTATGCTAATTTCGTATACTTTTGGGATGCCAACAATGGAATTGCTGCTGGCGACCCAGAAAGCGGCGAATTCGAAATCTACACTACAACCGACGCAGGAGACACTTGGACTAGAGTTGATGGCACAGCTATTCCAGATCCAGATGCAGGTGGGGAATTTGGTGTCTTCAATAGATATTCTGTTTCAGGAAATACGATTTGGTTTGGAACCAATTTGGGTAGGATTTTCAAATCTAACGACAAAGGATTACACTGGACTGCCGCCCAATCGCCAGGCACCGATCAGTATTCCGATTTTACTTTTTCAACGTCTCTCAAAGGACTCTTAATGAAATATAACGCCTCTCCACCCTACGAACTTTATAGTACTGCTGACGGCGGCGACACTTGGAGTCTAGTTCCCGCAACAACCGATTTTTATAAAACTGACATTAGGTACCTACCAAACACTTCTACAGTTATCGCTACCGCATCACGAACTCCTTATTCTTCGCGCTATAGCACCGATGATGGCGTTACTTGGACAACTATTGATAGTGGTAATTTTCACGGAGCATTAACCTTTTTGAATGACAGTTTTGGTTTTTCGGCTAGTAAAAATACTAACGCAACAACTGGTGGGATTTATAAATTTTCTGGTATCCCTTTAAAAGCACCTAGCTTCGATGTTGAGAACCAAATTTCAGCTTATCCGAATCCAACAAAAGGCGTATTGCACCTTGACTCCGAAAAATTTCAATAAAGCAAGTTTCTGTTTTTGACTTGCTTGGTAGACAAGTTTTAGATTCTAAATACTTCCGCCCTAAACAAGGTAAATTTAGATTTAAAATCACTTCAAACGGGAACATATATTTTAAAAGTAACTTCTGATACTGGAAAAACAGAAACCATGAAGATTATGAAGAACTAGACTTTTAACCACTATAAAAATAAAAAACCTCAAACTTACGTTTGAGGTTTTTAGAGCGAAAGACGAGGCTCGAACTCGCGACAACCAGCTTGGAAGGCTGGAGCTCTACCAACTGAGCTACTTTCGCATTACAACGGTGCAAATATAAATAATAACTTTGCTTTGATGCAAGTTTTTCATGAAAATTTTACAAAAAATTGCTATTTTTTTATAATCGCTTTAAAACTAAATTATTACAATTAAGTACTGTTTGAAAAGTTACAACAATCATCAAAAAACAGCCTGCTGAGTAACTTATTCCGCTTCCACCATGACTCAAAACAAGTTTATTTTTTAATTCGGATAAAAAAAAGTGCCAATAGATTGCTGACTAGCTTAATTTAGTTGTTGCTTAATAATTGTATCTATTTTTTTTTTAGAACTAGTCATTCCTTTAAAAATAAACTCGTTATCTCACAAAACATCTTTGGGTTTTCGGCATGCAGCCAATGACCCACATTAGGAATGGTTTTTATTCTTGAATTAGGAAAATGTTTTTTAATATTTTCAAAATCTGCATCCAAAATATAACTAGAATTTCCACCACGAATAAAAAGTGTTGGTTTTCTAAAAACAACATTCGCTGGAAGTGGCTTTCCTATTTCCTCAATCTTTTTGTTAAAAACAGCTAAATTAAACCGAAATGCTAATTGTTCTGGCGTTGTCCAATAAAGACTTTTTAGCAAGAATTGTCTGGTTCCAAAATCGGTTATATAGTGAGATAAAATTGCTTCAACCCCACTACGGCTGGGCTTTTTTAAGAAATCAACTGCATTTAATCCTTCAAGAATTATTTGATGATGCTGCGGATAAAATTTTGGACCAATATCTGCTATAATCAATTTTTCGATGATTTCAGGATAAGTCGCCGCAAAAAGCATTGCCGTTTTTCCGCCCATCGAATGCCCAATAATGTTTATTTTTTCTAAATTATTAGCCTTACAATAGTCATAAACATCCTGAGCCATTATCTCGTAACTAAACTCATCTGAATGAAAACTCCTGCCGTGATTGCGCAAATCTAACAAATGTACTTCGAAACCATCGGCAGCAAATTGCATCCCGATTGTTTTCCAATTATCGGACATTCCGAGGAAACCGTGAAGAATAAGAAGCCCCCTACCTCCCAAAGGAGGAATAGAAGAAGTAAGTTTAGTGCTGTTTAATAGTGGTTTTGTTAGTGACATTTGCTTACCCTATTATATTAAAATCTTTGAAATTCTCCCTTTGGGTTAGGGGGCTAATTTCTGCAAATACATATTAACCACATTATCTAATCCGAGATAAATAGCTTCTGAAATAAGCGCATGACCTATGGAAACTTCAAGCAAATCAGGAATATTTTGATTAAAAAAACCAATATTATCTAGACTTAAATCGTGTCCTGCATTAATCCCTAAACCAAGCTGATTTGCCAAAATAGCCGATTTTACATACGAATCTATCCCGCTTTTATTTCCAATACTGTATTCGTGAGCAAAAGATTCAGTATACAATTCGATTCTGTCAGTTCCAATGATTTTTGCACCTTCAATCATCTCAAGAACTGGATCAACAAAAATGGAAGTTCGAATCCCATGGTGCTGAAATTCCTGTACTATCTCTGTTAAAAAATCTTTATGCTTTATAGTATCCCAACCTGCATTTGAGGTTATTGCATCGACAGCATCAGGAACTAATGTAACTTGTGTTGGCTTTATTTCGAGCACAAGATCAACGAAAGATTTTTCGGGATTTCCTTCAATATTGTATTCAGTGTAAACGATTGATTTCAAATCACGAGCATCTTGATACCGAATATGACGCTCATCTGGACGCGGATGAATAGTAATTCCATGAGCTCCAAATTTTTGAATATCGGTTGCTACTTTTAATAAATCTGGAACATTTCCGCCACGAGCATTTCGCAAAGTGGCTATTTTGTTAATATTTACACTTAACTTTGTCATTGAAATAGTTTTTGACTTTTTGAATGCAAAAATACAAAGTTAAACTAGCCATTATTGCATAAATTTGATTATTTTGCATCAAATATTTTGAATACAATTAATATGACAGCAATCACAAGCTATATTACCAATGATTTCAAAGCGATAGACAGCCAAGAAAAAACAGCCGTTGTTCAATCCTTTTTTGATGCCGTTGCTTTTTCTCATTTTCCAGTGGTTGAAGAGGAAATTTACATTGGAAGTGTTGCTTGTGAAGACATCGAAACTTTTTCTGGTAATAAAAAAATAGCTGATTATCGGTATGCATTCGAAAGATTTTTTGCCAGAACCAATATGATTTGGCTAGATGTGTTGGAAGTTTTTGCAAAGAATCACACAAACTTAGTTCCTGTACTTGACGAAAGCAATAAATATGTAGGGTATTATGAAATTGAAGATGTCATCAATTTTTTTCACGAAACTCCATTTTTAAAAGAATCTGGGGAAGTTATTATTGTTAAAAAAGGAGTTTTAGACTATTCCATAAGCCAAATTGTACAAATAGTCGAAAGCAATAATGGCAAACTACTTGGATTATTAGTTTCTGATTCCGACAGCAATAGCATTCAAGTTACTTTGAAAATAAATATTGGGTCGATAAATGAAATTATTCAATCTTTCAGGCGGTATAATTATGAAATTATATCCGAACATCAAGAAGACAATTACATTAATACATTAAAGGAACGTTCGGATTATTTAGACAAATACCTAAATATATAAAATTCATTCCAACCATTTTATAAAAATGAAAGTAGCCATTTACGGACAATACTATCAAAATAGCACAGACCCTATTATTAAAGACATCTTCCTGTTTTTAACAAGAACAATGTTAAAATGGTTATCGAATCTAACTTTTTAACCATTTTATACGACAAAAAAATCGTTAAAAAAGAATACCAAACTTTTGTTTCCCATACGGAATTAGACAGCAGTTTTGATATGCTCATCAGCATTGGTGGCGATGGAACAATTTTAAGAGCAGCAACCCTCGTTCGAGATTCAGGAGTGCCCATTTTAGGAATAAATGCTGGTCGCTTGGGTTTTTTGGCAACCGTCCAGAAAGAAAATATTGCCGAGTTCATGCAATTTATAATCGACAAGAAATACACCCTTTCGAGGAGAACATTATTAGACTTAAAATGTGCTCCCAATAACGACGCCATACAAGACATTAATTTTGCAATGAATGAAATTTCGGTTAGCCGAAAAGACACCACTTCGATGATAACGATAGAAACGTATTTGAACAATGAATTTTTAAATTCGTATTGGGCAGACGGTTTAATTATTGCCACACCCACAGGATCTACGGGCTATTCTATGAGTTGCGGAGGCCCTATTTTAACCCCAGAAGTAAGTAGTTTTGTTATTACCCCAATTGCGCCACATAATTTGAATGCCCGACCGCTTGTTGTTCCAGACGAAACTGAAATTCGATTAAAAGTTTCAGGCAGAGAAGCACATTACTTAGTTTCGCTAGATTCTAGAATTACATCTGTGAAAAACGAAACAATATTGACCATAAAGAAAACCTCTTTTCAAATAAACATGGTCGAAATTCCCGAGGAGACTTTCCTAAAAACACTTCGCACCAAGCTATTTTGGGGAGAAGACCGAAGAAGAAACTAAATTGTTTTTAGCAATCGCTATACGAATACCCTTATTTCTCTCGTTTTATTGTTTTCGAATCCATAATTTTATTGTTTTTGTGTTATTCTTTCAATAAAGGAGACATTTAAAACAATGCTTGTTGTTTCCTTTTGATAATTATTATATTTGCACGCAATTTTTAATTAAATGTATAAACTTTTTAGCGTATTATTCTTGTTTTTCTTTCTTACAATGAATGCTCAAATTCATGAAGTTGGCTTGTTTTTAGGCGGAAGCAATTACATTGGCGATGTGGGCTCGACCACTTATATTTCGCCTAATGAACCTGCACTTGGAATTCTTTATAAATGGAATAAAAGTCCGAGACATTCTTATCGTTTTTCGTACACTCAATCAAAAATTGTTGCTAATGACCTTGACTCTAAAGAACCTAGTAGAAATCAAAGAGGGTATCGTTTTGAAAATAGCATAAAAGAAGTATCTTTAGCCCTTGAATTTAACTTTTTTGACTTTAATTTGCATGAGGTTAGAAGAAAATATTCGCCTTATGTATATTCAGGAATAAGCTATTTTAGACACGATGAATTATATGTTTCATCAGGAGAAACCTTAAAAGACTCAAGTACGGGTTCGTTTGCGATTCCAATGACTTTGGGTATTAAATCGAATGTTTCGCCTCATTTTATTTTAGCTTTGGAAGTTGGAGCAAGATATACCCTAACGGATAATTTAGACGGAAGCAATCCAAAGGATGCAAGTTTATTAAAATTTGGAAATATAAATAATAATGATTGGTATGTTTTTTCAGGACTTACGCTAACGTACACCTTTGGGAACACCCCTTGTTATTGTGCAGAATAAAAAAATGAATTTAAAAGACAAAATAGACCCGACAAATTTACCTAAACACTTAGCCATCATTATGGATGGCAATGGTCGATGGGCAAAACAAAAGGGGTTTTTAAGAACATTAGGTCATGAAAGCGGTACAAAATCTGTGAAATCAAACATAGAAACCTGTGTCAAATTAGGAATAGAATTCCTTACTTTGTATGCATTTTCTAGCGAAAACTGGAACAGACCGAAATTAGAAGTCGAGACTTTAATGAAAATATTAATCAAATCTTTAAAGAAAGAACTTAAAACACTGCAAAACAACAACATCAAATTAAATGCAATAGGCAATTTAGAAAAATTGCCAAAATCAGCTCAGAAAGAATTGCTCGACGTAATAGACAAAACAAAAGACAACAATAGAATGACGTTGACCCTAGCGCTAAGCTATGGTTCAAGGGATGAAATTGTAAATGCGGTCAAAAACATAAGCGATAAAGTTAAAAATAATATAATTTCAATAGACTCTATTGACGATTCAATTATAAATGAGCATCTTTACACGCAAAATTTACCTGAGGTAGATTTATTAATAAGAACAAGTGGAGAACATAGGATAAGTAATTTTTTGTTGTGGCAAATAGCCTATGCAGAGTTATATTTACTGATATATTATGGCCAGACTTTAAAGAACAAGATTTATATGAGGCTATCATTAGTTATCAAAAAAGAGAACGTAGATTTGGAAAAACAAGTGAACAAATTAAATAATTTTTTAGTGTTACATAAAAGCATAAAAATAGCCCTTACCCTATTAATTTTTGGAAGTTTTTCTCAAATTAAGGCTCAAGAAAGAATTCCTTTTGATCAAGGAAAAAATATTTCCTAGCCGATGTAGCCGTTGTTGGTAAAATAAGTTTTAATAGTCAGACTGTGGTAACTTTTGCTGGCCTCGAAAAAGGTCAAGAAATTACGGTTCCTGGAGAAGAAATAAGTAATGCCATAAAAAAACTAGGCAAGTTAGGTCTATTTGATGAAATTTCATTTTACATCAATAAAATTCAAAACGATAGCATATACCTCGATTTACACGTAGAAGAATTACCAAAATTGAACGAAGTAAAGTTTGTAGGCGTTAAGAAAAGTAAAATTGAAGCTTTAATAAAAGACAATGGACTTACTAAAGGCAAGGTTGTAAATGAAAATTTAATCACAACCACAAAAATTACACTGAAAATAAATACAAAAAAGACGGCTATTATAACACTAAAGTTAGCATCAATACAGTTAGAGATACCTCGGCGGTAAACTTAGTGAATATGGTGGTAAAGATTGATAAAGGAGAAAAAGTAAAAATTCAAGAAATTGATTTCGTAGGAAACACGAAACTATCAGACAAAGCCCTGCGCGGTGCTATGAAAGACACCAAACAAAAGAAGCTAACTCGTGTCTTTAAAGCATCGAAATTTATCAAAGGAAAATACAAAACCGATTTAGAAAAGGTAATTGCTGCTTATAAAGAAAGAGGTTATAGAGATGCCCGAATACTTTCGGATTCAGTTACTTTCGATAAAGATAAAAATGCATTAAAGGTTAAAATAAATGTCGAAGAGGGAAATAAATACTATTTTGGAAACATCAAATTCTTAGGAAATACGGTTTATCCAGACCAAGGTCTTAGTCGCCTCTTAGGAATTAAAAAGGGAGAAACCTACAATGGAGTACTTCTTGAAAAAAGAATTGCAGATAAAACGAAACCAGATGGAGAAGATATTACCAATTTATATCAAAACAATGGTTATTTATTTTCGACTGTAAATGCAGTTGAAGTAAAAACAGCAAATGACACGATTGATTTTGAAATAAGAATTACCGAAGGTCCTATCGCCTATTTTAATAAAATTACAGTAACAGGAAACAACAAGACAAATGATCACGTCATTTACAGAGAATTAAGAACCAAACCTGGAGAAAAATACAACAAAGAATTACTCGTAAGAACCATACGCGAAATTGGACAATTAGGCTTTTTCGACCCAGAATCTATCGAGCCAAAGTTTAAAAACGTAGATGCATCGGCTGGTACTGTGGATATTGAATATCCTTTGACCGAGAAAGGATCTAGCCAAATAGAGCTTCAAGGAGGTTACGGCGGCGGCGGTTTCATAGGAACTTTAGGGCTTTCGTTTAATAATTTTTCGGCGAGAAACTTGTTTAACAAAAACGCTTACAAACCGCTTCCTATGGGCGACGGGCAAAAGGTTTCCTTACGCTTACAAGGAAGTACTTATTTTCAAACCTATAGCATCTCCTTTTCGGAACCATGGTTTGGCAAGAAGAAACCTGTTCAATTTAGCACCTCTTTATCATACACCAAACAATTCCTGAATGATTTTAGAACATATAAGGCCGACAAAACAAAAAGTTTCAATATTATAACACTTTCTGTTGGTTTAGCCAAAAGGCTTACCGTACCTGATGACTTTTTTGTATTGTCACAATCTTTGAGTTATCAACACTATGATTTACACGATTACAATACGGGTCTTTTCACATTTGGTAATGGTGCCTCTAGAAACTTAGCCTATACAGTATCGCTATCACGAGATAACAAAGGAGTTAATCCAATATTTCCAACTTATGGCTCAGAGGTTAGTCTTAGTGGTAAATTTACACTTCCTTACTCTTTATTTAATGGGGTAAATTATGCAACATTAGGCAACCAAGAAGCGTATAAACTTAAAAGCACTACTGAAGTTAAAGACTCTAATGGAAATATTATTATCCCAATTGGATCCTATTTAGACGCCAATGGAAATAAGTAGCCACCTACCAAGAGGCGACTGCGGACGTAGCAAAAGTAGATCAGAAAAAATTTAATTGGTTAGAATATTACAAAATTAAGTTCAAAGCAGATTGGTATACAAAAATTTATGGTAAATTAGTATTCCGATCTTTGACAGAATTTGGATTCTTAGGCGCCTACAATCAAGACCGAGGCGTTGTTCCTTTTGAACGATTCTACCTAGGCGGAGACGGGCTAGCAAACTACTCTATGGACGGTAGGGAAACCATTCAATTAAGAGGATATCCAAACAATTCGTTGACACCAACGGTGTTTAGAAATGGGCAAGAGCAACAAATTGGAGCTACGGTATACAACAAATTTTCAATGGAATTACGCTACCCAATTACCCTAAAACAATCGGCATCAATATACGCTTTAACGTTTTTAGAAGCAGGCTCATCGTTTGCTTCGTTTAAAAGCTACAACCCTTTTGATCTAAAACGCTCTGCGGGTGTTGGATTGCGGGTGTTTATGCCAGCTTTCGGATTATTGGGAATTGATTTCGGACATGGTTTTGACAGCATAACTCCTGACGGGAAACCAAATGGATGGGAAACACATTTTATTATTGGACAACAGTTTTAAAGCTATAAAGTGAATTTTTAAATAAAATAAAGTTATGAAATGAGCATGACCGTTATTGGGTCGCAAACACCAATGATGATATGCGAATTACATATGACCGATAAAAATCAATAAATATCAACATATGAAAAAACAATTTTTATTTTTATTTATTGCCCTAATTGCAGCAAATACAAATCAGGCTCAAACCAGAGGAACAAAAATAGGCTATATTGATATGGAATACATTTTACAAAATGTACCCAATTACAATGACGCCCAAACCCAATTAGAGGAAAAAGCTCAGAAATGGAAACAAGAAATTGAAACCAAGAAAACCGAAATTAATAAATTAAAAGACGCACTAAAAGTAGAAAAAGCCTTATTAACCAAAGGTTTAATCGAAGAAAGAGAAACTGAAATTAAGTTTCTTGAGAATGAAATGTTAGAGTACCAACAAAAAAGATTTGGTCCAAATGGAGACTTGATATTGCAAAAATCAGTTTTAACAAAACCCATACAAGACCAAGTGTTTACAGCAGTTCAAGATATTGCAGAAGCAAAAAAATATGATTTTATTTTTGATAAAACTTCTGATTTGACAATGCTTTTTGCAGCAAAACGATTTGATATTAGCGATCAAGTACTACGAGTAATTACTCGAGCAGAAAAAAGAGAACAGCTAACAAAAAAACAACTTAAAGCAGAAGAAGAAAAAGAAAATAAAGAAGAGGCTATTGACGAAAATCCAACCTTGGCAAATAGACAAAAAGCATTAGATGCAAGAAAAGAAGCTCGGGATAAAATTATTGCGGACAGAAAATTATTAGTAGAAGAAAGAAAAAAAAGCCGCCGAAGAAAAAAGAAATCAAATTTTAAGCAATAGAAGCAATACAAATTCTAAAACGACCCTTACTCCTGAAAATGGCAATACAGAAAAAGATGCTGCCCAAACTGATGTTGACGCAAAACAAAACAAGCCGATGCAAGAGCAAAAATAATTGAAGATCGCAAGAAAGCAATTGAAGATCGGAAAAAAGCGGCCGAAGAAAGAAAACAACAAATTCTGAATGACAGAAAGACACAAAAAGCGAACACTGTTCCTTTAGACCCGAAAACAACAGAAACTAAAGTCAATCTAGAAAAAGAAACCAACGCATCAGCAGAGGAAGTGGCAAAGCAAAAACAAATTGACGAAAGAGCAAAAATAATAGAAGAACGCAAAAAAAAGATTGAGGATAATAAAAAAGCAATAGAAGAAAAAGAAAACAAATTCTTGAAGAACGAAACGCAAAAAAAATTGGCACGATTTCTGAAAAAGCGAAAGTGGAGGAAGTAAAAACAGCTGTTCCAGTTCTTGAACCAGCTAAAGAAACACCAAAAGCCACCGCAGAAGATGCCAAGCAAAAACAAATAGAATTACGAGCAAAAACACTCGAAGAACGTAAAAAAGTAATTGAAGACCGTAAAAAAGCATTAGAAGAAAAAGAAAAAAAATACTTGAGGATAGACAAGCCCAAACAAAAATAAAACAGATACATTAAAAACAACAAAAGAGAATTCAAACAACAATTAATTATTTAACATTTTAAAACAATGAAACAAATCAAAACTTTACTAATTGCTGCAATACTTATTTTAGGAGCCAGCCAAACTATGAATGCACAAGCAAAAACAGCGCATGTTGATGTAAGTGAAATCATGTCGAAAATGCCAGCCATGCTTGACGCACAAAAACAACTTTCAACCTTGGGAGCAACATACGATGCTGATTACAAGAAAATGACAGATGAATTTCAGACAAAATTAAAGAAATATGATGCCGAAGCTGCTACTGCTACCGAAGCCGTAAATACAGAACGTCAGAAAGAAGTTGCGGATATGCAAAAAAGAATCCAAGATTTTGGTCAAAATGCTCAAAAAGAATTACAACAAAAGCAAGAAGACATCACTAAACCCATTTATGAAAAAGTAAGAACTTCTATACAAAAAGTAGGTAAAGCCAAAGGTTTTCAATATGTACTTGATAGCTCTTCACTTTTGCTTGCCGATGGGCCTAACTTGACTGCTGACGTAAAAAAAGACTTAGGTTTCTAAAAAAACTTTGTATCTAGAAAAACTGCTCATCTTAATTTAAGATTGAGCAGTTTTTTTTATAAAACTAAACCTGTAAAATTAAAGCCCATCGGTTTTGGATTTATGACATTAAACTTTCGACTTACTTATATAGGAAATTTAATTCGAAGCACTTAACTTTGTTATTATGCATGACAATCGCCCCATCGGAATTTTTGACTCAGGAATTGGAGGAACTTCCATTTGGTCTGCTATACACAAATTGTTACCCAATGAAAAAACGATTTATCTGGCAGATAGCAAAAATGCTCCCTACGGTCAAAAATCGAAAGCTGAAATTATCGCTTTAAGCAAAAAAAATACTGAATTTTTGCTCCATTTAGATTGTAAATTAATTGTAGTCGCCTGCAATACTGCAACAACAAATGCCATTCAGGAATTAAGAGCAAAATACCCTGTTCCTTTTATTGGTATCGAACCTGCAATAAAACCAGCAGCCACAAATTCGAAAACACAAACCATAGGAATTCTTGCCACACAAGGAACACTAAACAGCGAACTTTTTAACAAAACTGCAGAAAAGTTTCAGGACACAAAAATTATAGAACAAGTGGGACACGGATTAGTACAACTCATAGAAAAAGGCAAAATTGATTCGCCCGAAATGACACAACTGCTTCACTCCTATCTTGCCCCAATGATTCAGGCAAACATCGATTATCTTGTGCTAGGTTGCAGTCACTACCCCTACCTGATTCCCCAAATAAAAAAAATAATACCACCAAACATTCACATTATAGACTCGGGCGAAGCTGTAGCCAAACAGACTCAAAACATTTTAAATGAAAAAGTAGGATTTTCTAATACCCAAGAAAGTGAGCCTGTTTTCTTTACCAATTCAGATCAAAAGTACTCGCTGAATTATTACAAAATAAGTATACCGTAATCGAAAAAGATTTCTAGAGAGAATTTATTCCTCTTTTTTGTACCAACCAGAATACATTACATAATTGTTTGAAATACGCTCGATTTCGCCAGCAAAATCAGATTGATCTATCTCTTTCACTTTTTTTGCTGGAACCCCAGCATAAATACTTCCAGATTGAACCACCGTATTTTGAGTAACCACAGCCCCAGCAGCAATGATTGAGTTGCTTTCTACAATACAATTATCCATGATAATAGCACCCATTCCTACTAAAACATTGTCCTGAATTGTGCAACCATGCACCATTGCATTATGACCAATAGAAACATTATTTCCAATAATTGTTGGGTGTTTTTGATAAGTGCAATGAATTATTGCGCCATCTTGAATGTTTACTTTATTTCCTATGGTAATAAAATGAACATCGCCTCGCACAACAGCATTAAACCAAACACTACACGAATGCCCAAAAGTGACATCGCCCACAATGGTTGCATTCTCGGCAACATAACAATCTTCAGGAATGGCTGGCGTTTTTCCGTTTACAGATAATAGTAGCATTTTAGAGAAATTAAATTTTAGAAATTTTTAATACTGAGTGATAGCATTTGGTATAATGTCGCATTTTGAAATCTGATAAAACGAATAAGTCTTTGATTATAAATAGATTTTATCACTATATTCGTCTGACTTTATGACATTAACACTTTCGACTTACTTAGTTAATAGCTGGACAATTGCATTCATATTTTTCGCGTGTGCAAAATAAATTCATCCCCAAAGTAATTTGATGAAAACCACCGTTATCAAATTTTACAGCTCCTGATACATGGGAGTAAGTATAGGCAAACATAAATCTACCATAATTAACACCAATGATTGGCGTAATATATTGAAGTTTTTGCGAAGAAACCCCGCTTCCATTGATATATTGAGCGCCATCTAAACTTCTACGATAAGACAATCCTCCCCAAAGTTTTCCGAAATCTACATTCTTATACGCCTTAATATTCAAATCTATCGATGTTTCGTTAGTTTTATCCACAAGTTGAAATAAAACAGAAGGTTCCCATAATATTCTATCCTTATCCCCGAAAACATAACCCGCACTCAACAAATATTTTCTCAAATTAGCACTTTCGGAATCCGTATAAATCTTCCTTTTGGTTTTCAACGGCATTCTGAATCGTTCCGTGAACATAAAAATCAAGATAATTATAAGAAGCTCCAAAATCTATATTAAAATAAGAAGCATTTTGAATAATCATTCCATTAATAATAGGATCAAAATCCCCCGATTGCAAAAATTCCGTTTCATCTAATTTACTTTGTGCAAACACGGCACTAATACCAAAAGACAATTGATTTAAATCGATTTCATCTCTCGAAAACAAAAGATGGTGTGCATAAGTTAGTTTCGCTCCGCTTTGAGAATGATACCCATTTTTGTCGTTATACAAAATAATTCCTGCTCCAGATCTTTCGCCAACTCTTCCGTTAAAACTCAATGTTTGAAGTGATGGCGCATCAGTTTGATCAAACCATTGCTTACGAGCGGTAAGCCTGATTTTAGCACAGTTCGCTGCACCAGCCATCGATGGATGAACCAAATAATAATTATCCGACAAATAATCAGAATATACGGCAATGCCTTCTTGCGAAAAAGAATACTGACTTATCAAGAATAGAACAACAAAAACCTTAATTTTATGATACATTCAAAAAGTATTATAGGAACACCAAATCCTCAATTAAACAACGTGAAAAAGAAAAAAATAGCTAATTTCAACCTTTATAAAAGTTAATTTATTGATTAAAAATCAAATATAGTTAATAGTGGAAAATAACTTCGTTAAATTTGTAAAAAAATACAAAATATATGTCAAAAATAACAATAAAAGAAACACAAAATTCAAGCATTTTAAAATTTGAATTTGATGATTTCATTACCCAAAACGAAAGTTTCGAATTTAAAAATATCGACGAAACCAAGAATTCTCCCTTGGCGCAACAATTATTTTATTTGCCATTTGTAAAAACAGTATATATCTCTGGAAATTTTATTGCAATAGAAAAATTTAGCATTGTAGAATGGGAAGACGTAAAAGAGGCCGTGGCAGACCAAATAGAATCATTTGTTACCAATGGTGGAACCATTATTATACTCCAAGAAAATAAAAACAAAAAACAACCCATTACCGTTTATGGGGAAACAACTCCAAATCCAGCCGTATTAAAGTTTGTAGTAAGCAGAATGCTAACAAAAAAATGCTGTTGAATTTAAAAACATCGACGAAACCGCAGCATCTCCATTGGCAAAAAAATTATTTAAGTTCCCTTATGTGAAAGAAATTTTTATAGATGAAAATTATATTTCAATCACAAAATATGCGGTTAACGATTGGCAAGAAATCACTTTAGAACTCAGAACCTTCATCAAACATTACATCGAAAATGGCGGAACTGTTCTTGACGAAAGCTTGATTGCAGAAAGCATAGAACAAGAATCTATTAAAACAGAGAACTTTGACAAACTTGATGTTACTTCGCAACAAATTATCAATATTTTAGAAGAATATGTAAAACCAGCCGTACAAGCCGATGGCGGAAATATAGCATTTGAATCGTATGACGAAACAACGAAAACAGCAAAAGTTATTCTTCAAGGTGCTTGTAGCGGTTGTCCGTCATCCACTTTTACCTTAAAAAGTGGTATCGAAAATATGCTAAAAAGTATGCTCAACGACGAAAACATTAAAGTCGAAGCGGTAAACGCCTAATACTTTTTTCATAAAAAATGAACCAACTTTCACAAGAAACCAGTCCGTATTTATTACAACACGCCAATAATCCTGTACATTGGAAAGCTTGGAACCCCAACTCATTGGCAAAAGCCAAAGAAAAAAACAAATTAATTATCATCAGTATTGGCTATTCAGCTTGTCATTGGTGTCATGTTATGGAACATGAAAGTTTCGAAGACCAGGAAGTTGCAGATGTCATGAATGCCCATTTTATCTCCATCAAAGTTGATCGAGAAGAACGACCAGATGTTGATGCCGTTTATATGAAAGCCGTTCAAATTATGACTGGACGTGGCGGTTGGCCGCTAAATATTGTTGCGCTTCCAGACGGAAGACCCGTTTGGGGCGGAACTTATTTCAGAAAAGCAGACTGGATGAATACCCTAGCTCAATTGCAGGAAATATACAAATCTGCGCCCGAGAAAATGATTGACTATGCGGAAAAACTCCATCAAGGTATTCAATCTATGAAAATTGTTCCAAATGAAAATCCAGAAGCAACCATAAATCAAAAACAAATTGCCGATTTAGTCGAAAAATGGAAAAAAAGTTTCGATTGGGAATTTGGCGGAATGGCAAGTTCCCCAAAGTTTATGATGCCCAACAACTATCATTTTTTAATGCGTTTTGGACACCAAAAAAAAGATACTCAATTACTCGATTTTGTAAATTTAACACTAACCCGAATGGCTTTTGGAGGTGTTTTTGATACCGTTGACGGCGGATTTTCGCGCTATTCTGTTGATAATAAATGGCACGTTCCTCATTTTGAAAAGATGCTTTATGACAACGGACAATTAGTTTCATTATATAGTGATGCCTATAAATTAACCCGCAATCCTTTGTACAAAGAAGTTGTCGAAAAAACACTTTCTTTCGTGGAAAGGGAATTAATGAATTCCGAAGGCGGTTTTTATTGCGCCCTTGATGCTGACAGTTTAAATACCGAAAATCATCTTGAAGAAGGCGCTTTTTATGTTTGGAAAATCCCTGAATTGAAGAAGATAATTGGAACCGATTTCGATTTATTTGTCCCAGTTTTTAACATCAATACTTTTGGATTATGGGAAGACGGAAATTATGTCTTAATTCAAAACCAAAGTTTGGAAGAAATTGCAAAAAACAACAAAATCACACTTTCTGAACTCGAAAGCAAAAAGAAAATCTGGGAACAAAAACTCTATATCGAAAGAGAAAAAAGAGCCAAACCAAGATTAGACGATAAATGCTTAACCTCTTGGAATGCAATGATGCTCAAAGGATTTGTTGACGCATACAAAGCATTTGAAGTTGATAACTATTTAAAATTAGCTTTGCAAAACGCCCATTTTATCATCGGAAAACTATGGTCAAGCGAAGGAAATTTGTTCCATAATTACAAAAATAACAAGAGCACCATCAACGGATATTTAGAAGACTATTCCTTGGTCATCGCTGCTTTTATTTCTTTATACGAAGTAACATTTACCGAAAAATGGCTTCAATATGCCAAACAATTAACTGATTACAGTTTTGAGCATTTTTATGATCCTCAAACTGGTTTTTTTGCCTTTACCTCTGCCCTAGACGAAGCTCTAATAACAACTCATTTTGAAACCGAAGACAACGTAATTCCCGCATCAAATTCAGTAATGGCAAAAAACTTGTATCTGTTGAGCACTTATTTTGAAAACTCACATTACGAAAAAGTAAGTCAAAGAATGCTGCAAAATAGTCTGCTTAATGCTGACTATTCTTCGGCATATTCCAACTGGATGGATTTGGCATTGAATTATTCAGACGAAAACAAGGAATTAGCCATTTGCGGTAATTTGGCATTGGAATATTGCAACAAAATAAACAGCTCCTATTTTCCAAATGTGATTGTAGCCGGAACTGAAAAAGCCTCTAATCTTCCTTTTTGAAAAATCGTTTTAATGAAAACGAAACGCTTTTTTATCTTTGCCAAAACAAAACTTGTTTCGCCCCAAGTACTGATTTTAAAGAAATCATTTCGAAATTAAAATAGTAATTTAAAAAACTAAAATAACAAAATGACACTCAGTCCAGAACATATTACAAATTATGCTGAGACCTTTATCAAGGCTTTAATCGATTATTCTCCAAAACTTATTTCGGCATTCCTGATTCTATTTGTTGGGCTTTATGTCATTCGAGTTCTCAATAGACTCCTTAGGAAAATAATGATAAAAAGGGAATTAGACCCGACTTTAACCCGATTTTTAGCAGATATTTTACTTTGGGTTTTAAGAGTTTTGTTATTTGTTACTTTTATCGATAAATTAGGAATTGGGACTTCTTCTTTTGTCGCCATTCTAGGTGCAATGGGACTTGCCGTAGGTTTGTCGTTTCAAGGCTCTTTGTCCAATTTTGCTGGAGGAATGCTGATTATTGTCTTCAAGCCGTTTAAAGTTGGAGACACAATTGAAGCACAAGGTGTTTTAGGAACCGTCAGCGAAATTCAAATTTTTGTAACCAAATTAATCAACGGCAACAATCAAACTATTTTTGTCCCGAATGGTTCTTTATCGAATGGCACGATTATCAATTATTCCTTACAAGGATTTCGTCGAGCCGATTTGACTCTTTCCATTTCTTATGATACCGATATTAAAAAAGCCAAAGACCTCATTACCGAAGTTTTAAACAACAATCCCAAAGTATTAAAAACACCAGCAGCCGAAGTTTCTGTAAAGCTTTTGACTGACAGTTCGATCCAACTGGCTGTTAGACCTTGGGCAAACAATGCGGATTTTAGTACTGTTAGTTCTGATACTTTGGAGAATTGTAAATTGGCATTTGATGCCGCTGGAATTGTGATTCAGCCTTTTGTGAAAGAGGTTTCTAGTAATAGTTTAAAGAATTATTTCTTCGAAACGGTCATCATAAAGTCCTTTAAATAATAGGGTTCAAAGTAAGCGACATCGACGGTGTCGTTTTTTTTGGTATTTTTCGAAACTCAGAAAACTCATCTCTTTTGCCGAAGGATATTTAATTTCTTCTAAGAAAATGAAGTTATCCTTGGTTAAAATTGGTTTGCATTTCTCGGCACAATCGCCCACAAAATAAAGTATTTCTTCCAAATCTTCGAAAGAGTTTTCGGTAATGATTTCAGCTTGAACGGCTCTAATTTTTTCGTATTTTGATGTAAAAATAGCACTGTACACTTCCATTCTTCGGGCATCGAGCATGGGAATTATCAATCCATTAGAAACCTTGACTTGCGCAGCCAAAACCTGCAAAGTATCCACCGCAAGCAATGGAATATTCAAGGCAAAACACAAGCCTTTTGCGGCAGAAACACCTATGCGTAAACCGGTATAAGAGCCCGGCCCCTTGACTCACCGCAATTGCTGACAAATCTTGAAAAGAAATTCCAGCTTCTTTAATGATTTCTTCAATAAAAACGTGCAAACGTTCCGCGTGAGAATACCCTTCTTCGGCAATTTCTTTGCACAGAATTGTCTTTCCGTCTTTTGCAAGTGCAACAGAACAATTCTTGGTAGCGGTTTCGATGTTGAGAATGTAGGACAAAATGGGTTATGAATTATGAGTTATGAATTATGGGTTATTAGTTGACAATTTAATAGTAATTACTTCTTCTCCCCTACTTTTTCAGTAGTCACTTTGTCTCCTGAATTCAAATCCTTAGAAACCGTGGTGTAAGGTCCTGTGATGACTACATCTCCTTTTTTAAGTCCAAAATTACTTCAATATTAGTATCGTCTTGGATTCCTGTTTTGATGATTCTGATTTTGGATTTATTTCCAACTTTACAAAACACACTCCAATTTCTTATCATTTTTTGGCGCTTCTTTTTTATCCGATTCTTTGTCTTCTACTTTAAATATTTTACTGCTGCCGTGTCTGATTTTATAACAACAGAACTTATTGGAACCGCCAAAACGTTAGTCCTAGTTTTAGTGGCAATATCGACAGTTGCTGTCATTCCTGGTCTAAAAGGAGAATAAGTTGCTGGTTTTCCTTCTAATAAATCTTGGTACGACTCTTTCAAAATTCTAATCTTTACTTTAAAATTAGTAACCTGATCAGCGGTTAAAGTTGAACTCGCCGAGTTAGAAATACTCGTTACAACTCCCTTAAACTGCTTCTTCAAATAGGCATCAACTTCCACCTTGGCTTCGTTTCCTTCTTTTATTTTCACGATGTCATTTTCATTTACATCGACTTCCACCTCCATATTATTCAAGTTGGCCACTCGAAGAATTTCTGTTCCAGCCATTTGTTGCGTTCCCAAAACGCGTTCGCCCAATTCGACATTAAGACCCGAAATTGTTCCGCCAGCTGGCGCATATATTACCGTTCGTCCTAGATTATCTCTAGCTTCATTCACAGTTGCCGAAGCACTTCTAACGTTAAAATACGCCGATTGTTTGTTTGCATTTGCCACTTCAAACGAAGCAACAGTTTTATCCCAATCAGACTTAGAAATAATTCCTTTTTCGAATAATGTCTTGTTCCTGTCATAATTCGCTTTGGCTTCTTTATAGGAAGCCTCAGCTTGGTTCAAGCCTGCTTTAGTTCCAGATAAATTAGCAATGGTTCTGTTTAATCCCGAGGTGTACAAATCAGGATTTATTTTTGCTAACAGATCTCCTTTTTGCACAACCTGCCCCTCTTTTACTGGCAATTCTATAATTTCTCCTGAAACCATCGAAGATATTTTAACTTGAATTTCGGGTTGAATCTTTCCTGTTGCCGAAACCGTTTCGACGATTGTTTGTGGCGGTAACACTAGCAATTTCAACGGATTTCCCTTTATCCTTATTCCCAATAACTCCTGTTTTTGAAAGTGTTATTAATAGAACAATTAACACCATGGCAAACCCGATTATATAATAAATAGTTTTCTTGGACATAACAAATTAGTTTTTGATAATTGGAATTCCAAAATAGAATTCTAAAATTTTTATTTTAAAAATGTAATCATATTTCGTTCTAAGCACTTCTGATGCTGCATTTGAAAGCAAGGTTTGAGCCTGACTAAAATCGAATGAATTCATTATTCCTACGGCATACTTTTCTTTGGCATAATTATAGGCTTCTTGTCTTGCTTGTAAAGCTATTAATGAGGATTCATAGGCATTTAAACCTCCTTTTGCATCTGCAAAGGCAGTATAAACATTTCTTTGCAAACTCAATTCTTGTTGTTCAACAGCAATTTTTGATTTTTCTAAATTTACTTTAGAACGCTCCACATTGTTTCTTACCGAGAAACCATTAAAAATAGGAATCGATAATTGCATCCCAAAGATTGACCTTTATTGTCGCTAAATTGATCAAAAAATGGTGCTGGACTTTTAGTTCCAATAAGTTTTCCTGTGATGGGGTCAAATGCAGGAACATCCGCATAGGAAACTCTTGTGTTATACCCATAAAATCCCCTCAAACTTGGCTGAAAAGCTCCTTTGGCGATAGAAACACTTTTTGAGCAATTTCCAGATTAGTTCTGGCAATTTTCAATTCTGTCCTATTCTCTTTTGCTTTGTCATAAATGATAGCTGGAGTTTGAGACAAAATATTATTTCATCCTTGGCTGTGGTTGCATCAGTTACATCAAAATTTCGAAATCTTTAAGCTGTAATAATTGAGCCAAACTTAATTTAGAAATCAATAAAGCATTATCTGCCGCGATGATTTTCTGATTATCCGATGCTACAGTTGCTTTTATATCTAGCAAATCGCCACGAGGAATTGCTCCTGAACGAACTAATTCTTCAGAGCGAACTAACTGTTTTTCGTTTATAGCAAGTTGTTCTTGCTGCACTTTTAAATTTTCTTTATTAAAAAGAACTTGCAAGAATGCATTAGCCACATTGAGCGCAATATCTTCGCGCATTTTTGTCAATTGATACTTCGCCGCAAGAATCGAAAGGTTGGCTCTTCGAAGCGTATTTTGGTTTTGCAAACCATTGTAAATAGTAACACCAACATTCGCGCCAGCCGATGTAAATTGAGTCGTTTGATTTCGCAAAAGTCCCGTTGTAATATCCTGATTTAAACCTACATTCCAAGAATGAGAAGCATTTGCATCTAAAGAAGGAATAAAATTTCCTATGGCTCCTTTTTTATCAATGGCTGCCGTTTTAGTATCTAACTCAGATTGTTTAATAGAAATATTGTTTTCTATGGCATATTTTACACATTCCTCCAAAGTCCATTTTTTAGTTTGTGCCTGAGTCGACAAACCAAATAGCAGGATAAAAAAGAGAAAAACAGAACTATTATTTTTCATATATTTTGAATGAAAGTACTGCAAAGGTACTATATAAATCTAAGTTTTCACTCTATAAAAAACCGAGATATACTATGATATACTTTATTTAGAACTAAATTACAAAACAGTTAGACTTATAAAAATTACAATTGTTACAAAAAATACAAAAACATATTTCTTTCACTATTTTTGTATCCATAAACTAAAATAAAATCATGAAATCTTTCGCTTTACCAACAGTTTTCCTGTTTATTATATTGCTTTCGAGTTGTGCCACCACAAATAAAATTGCAGCACTAAAACCAGAACCAGATGATGCGAGTCCGCTAGTTTATGAAAATAACCCTTCCTTTATCAATTTGCCTATTCGCATTAAGTTGAAGGATGTAGAAAACCAGACCAACTCCCTTTTGAACGGATTAATTTATGAAGACAACAACATCGAAGACAATGCCATTGAGATGAAAATTTGGAAACTAGCTCCAATTTCTATTACCAATGAAAACGGAAAAATAAAAACAGTTTTACCATTGAAAGCCTTGGTCAAATACAGAATTGGTACAACAACTTTAGGCGTTGCCCTATATAACACAAAGGAATTTAACCTTAACGGAGTAGTCACTTTAATAAGTGATGCGACGTTGACCAATTGGAAATTAAACACCAAAACAGAGCTAAAATCATTAGACTGGAACGAAAGCCCAACCATGACCGCTTTTGGAAAAAATGTTCCTGTACTTACCTCATTAATCCTGCCATAAAACTTTTTAAATCGAAAATCGAAAAGCAAATTGACACAGCCATTGAAAAATCTATGGATTTTAAACCTAATGTTTTAGCAGCATTAGAGAAAATTTGCACCCCTTTCCAAATGAGTAAAACCTATGAAAGTTGGCTTCAGATTATTCCAATCGAAATCTATTCGACCAATGCTAAAATTAAAAACGATAGTTTTTTACTCGAAATGGGAATGAAATGCACTATGGAAACCATCGTAGGAAGCCAACCCGAATCAAAATTTGATGCAGCAAAAATTATTTTAAAACCAGTAACAAAAATCCCCAATCAAATTACGGCAAATATTGCTGCCGTTTCTACTTATGCAGAAGCATCAAGAATAATGACAAAGAATTTTGCTGAACAGGAATTTGGCTCCGGAAGCAAGAGGATAATCGTTAAGAAAGTAGCTCTTTGGCACAAAGACGGTAAAATAGTTATCGCCTTAGACGTATTAGGAACCGTAAACGGAACCATTTATTTAACGGGGCTTCCTCAATATAACGAGCAAACAAAGGAATTGTTTTTTGACCAAATGGATTATGCGCTAGACACCAAAAATAAATTAGTACGAACAGCCAACTGGCTAGCTCAAGGACTAATTTTAAGAAAAATACAAGAGAGTTGTCGCTATTCTATCGTTCCTAATTTAGAAGAAGGAAAACAAAATATGATGGTGTATTTAAAAAACTATTCGCCAATGTCAGGCGTTTTTGTAAACGGAAAAATGGATGACATTCAATTTCAAAAAATCCAATTAACAAACAAAGCCATTATTGCTTTTATAAAAGTAAATGGAACTGTAAATGTTGCCGTAGATGGTTTAAAATAGCCTTTCGTCATACTTTTTTCTTTCGCATTCGATAAATATAATAACCAATGAGTCCTACAAGCAAATAAGGAATTACCATCAAATAAACAATTCCGTCGTTTATTGCCTGTGCCTGAGCCTTATTCGATTCGCCCGCCAAAGCGGCACGACACATGGCACATTGCGCATTTGCAGAAATAGAAAAAAACAAAGAATATAGAACAAAAAATAAAGAACAAAGACTTTTCATTTTCCTTTTCGCACTTACTTCTAACTTCTCACGTCTCACTTTAGTAAACATAATAAGGTGCAATCATTAAATAAACCACAACGCCAGTAACGGCGACATATAACCAAATTGGGAATGTGATTTTGGCTATTTTTTTATGCTTGTCGAATTTGTTTGCCAAAGCGCGAACATAAGTCACTAAAACCAATGGAATAACCGCAATCGATAAGATAATATGCGTTATTAAAATAAAAAAATAAACGTATCTAATTATTCCTTCTCCGCCAAATTTAGTAGAATCTGAAGTCATGTGATACGCCACATACATCACTAAAAAAGCTAACGAAAGTGCAATGGCGGTTGTCATTAATCGCTCATGAAGTTTTCTATTCCCTTTTTTAATAGCCAAAACTCCCGCAATTAAAACCACAGCAGTAACGCCATTTATCGCAGCGTAAATTGGTGGTAAAAAAGAAAGTGGTGTTACATTTATACCAAAATCTTTCAGTTTTACGCTAAAAAGGAGCGCAACTACAACTGGAATTGCGATTGAAACTAATAGTATATACTTATTGAATTTTTGCTCTATTGAATTATTTTCCATGTTTATTCTTTTAATAAAATTGCTATGTCTTGTTGAATGTCTCTCACGCCCTTTTTATCCAAACCATCATAGTACAAAATTGGGTTTCCAAAATCGTCTTTTCTGCAACGGATATTCCCTTTTTGTCAATCAGAGCAAACAATCCTGAGTGCTCAAAACCGCCTTTGACTTTATGATTTTCGCCTACAAAAACATTAAACCCTTTGTTAGCTAAATCATAAATATATGTTTTATCGCCCGTTAGAAAATTCCAATTAGCTGATTTTGCTCCCAATAATTCTCTATGAGATTTCAAAACCACTGGAGTATCATGCTCTGGATCAATGGAAATAGAAACAATTCCAAAATTAGGATTTCCAAAAAAAGAGTTTTCAATAACCAGCATACTTTGATTCATTTTTGGACAAATCGAAGGACAAGTCGTAAAAAAGAACTCTAACACATACACTTTTCCTTTATATATCTCATTAGAAATTTTGACATTGTCTTGATTAACCAATTCAAATTTGGAGCCACCCCCATTTTAAGCAATTCGCCGTTCTCTTTTGACGGATTAGACACTTTATCTAAACGCTCGCCTTTTACAATTTCATTATTTTGTATTCTGTCGATTATTTTAGGAACAGCATAAATTCCAAAAATTAGAACAATAAACGAAATCCCTATATATGATTTGTTTTTAAGCATAATTCAAAGATTAAAGTTGTTTTGTGGCATTGTGATTTTTCTTAAGAGCGGCACGATATTCATAAAGAATAACCCTGAAATCATCTAGCATTTCATTGCTCAAATCAGCAGGATGAAAGGTATTGTAGCCTTCTTTATACCCTTTTTTTTCTTTTCTTCCCCTCAGGTTTCTTTCTTTGTCAACAATATAAACATTTGGAGTTCCTAAATCTTTGTCTAATTTCCCAACGAGTTTCAATTGCTTATAATAAGCATTGATAGCATCAGGCGATGTAAACACAAAATGCCATTGACTAACATCGGTAAAGGAGGATAAAGCGTTTACAATTTTCCGAGCATCAGCTTCCGTTCCTAAAGGACAGATGACTACAAATTGTAAATCTTTGAAAGTGTGGTATTGCTGATAAATTTTTTCGTTTAGATTAAAAAAATTACCTCTGTTTTTCAAAATATTGAAACCTGAGAAACCAAGAATAGTTATTTTATTATTCAACGTAACTTTTTCATTTGTCAAGGATTTCCAATTCCCAAAATCGCTAACTTTTGGAGTGATGACTGGCAATTTTGTAAAACTATTTATTCCTGAAGCGAAGAATAAATACGCAACGATGGGTAAAATAAAAAGGACGAAAAGAACACTATTTTTTTTCATAATCTAGAAAAATCTTGTGGTACAAAAATAAAAAAAGGTACGCAATGCGTACCCTTTTTTTTGAATTAATATTTTGTTAAAAATTCCACTTAATTGTGCTATTTTTAAAAATTCCAAATATATAATGTGCTTCTGTTAAAAGAATAAAAAGTAAATAAATTACCAAAAAGATTAACGGCCATATTACGGAATTTCTCAATGTAGCCTTTTCTCCTTCCATGTGCATAAAGGCATACACAATGTAATAGGCTTTTACCAATGTTAAAATAATAAATAACCAGTTTAACAAATTCAAGCTTAAAAAGCTTTTCATGTGTAAAGATTCTGGTTTTAAAATTCCAAAAAACACCTCAACAATTGTAATTACGGATAATATTCCGAAAACTGTCCAAATTCTTTTTGTATTAGATACGTGTTCGTGTGACATAATAATAACTTTAAATAAATTAAACTAGATAGAAAACTGTAAATACAAATACCCAAACTAAATCAACAAAGTGCCAATAAAGTCCCACTTTTTCTACCATCTCATAACTTTTTCTTTTCTCGTAAGTTCCAAGTAAAACATTAAAAAAGATAATAATATTAATGATTACTCCTGAGAATACGTGAAACCCGTGGAAACCCGTGATAAAGAAAAAGAAGTCGGCAAACAGCTTGCTTCCATATTCATTTCTAGTCAAATTAGCTCCTTCAACAACTAAAGTTGCTTGCTGTAATCGCAATTCTGATTCCTTTCTAGAAAGTATTGTTTTTTGTTTTTGGGCATTTATAACCTCAGTTCTAATTAATAAATCTGGGTGCGCTTTGAAACCTGCTTGAACTTCGGCAACTGAATATTCTGGTAAAGAAGGCTCATCCATAAACCATCTTCCTTTACTTCGAGTCAGTTGTTCTCTTTCTTCTGGCAAGGTCGCAGCAAATTCAGCAAGAGCAACGCGTTTTCCGTCTTTATCTACAAATTGAAGTAAGCTTCCTCCTTTAGTTTCAATAGCACCATATTCGCCTTTGATGAAATTTTTCCATTCCCAAGCTTGTGAGCCTACGAAAATTAAACCACCAATAATGGTTAAAAATAAGTAAATCGTAACTTTCTTTTTATTTAATTGATGACCTGCATCAACGGCAAGAACCATTGTTACGGATGAAAAAATCAAAATAAAAGTCATAAATGCCACATAAAGCATTGGCTGAGGATTGCCGTGCATAAACGGCACGTGTGTAAACACTTCATCGGCTAAAGGCCAAGTTTCAATAAATTTAAATCTTGAAAATCCGTAAGCTGCAAGAAATCCCGAGAATGTTAAAGCATCCGACACGATAAAAAACCACATCATTAGTTTGCCATAACTTGCTCCCATTGGCTCATTTCCGCCTCCCCAAATTTTTTCTCCACTATTTTTAGTAGCAACTGTATCCATAAAAATTATTCGTTAAAAAGTTTTCAAATCTACAATTTTTTCTTATTTAAAGAAATATAAAAAGAAAAATAAATACACCCATAATAAATCAAGAAAGTGCCAATACATCGCACCTAACTCAATACCAATAGTTTGTGTTGAATTATATTTTTTCTTAAATTGGTTGTTAATAATAATTAAAAGTGCAATTACTCCTCCTGCGAGGTGCGCTAAATGCACAACGGTAACTATATATAAAAAAGTTGTCGTAATAGAACTTTCGGCACCTGTAAAATAATACCCGCTATCCACGATTTGACCAAAGCCTACAAATTGCAAAACAACAAATAAAATCCCTAATGCTAAGGTCGCCAAAAGAAACGATGTTGTCCCTTTTTGATTGTCTTTTTGAATTGCTTTTTTAGCCAAATGAAAAGTGACACTACATCCTATTATTGCAGCTGTACTGAAATAAAATGCAGTTGGCAATTGAAAATCTTTTAGCCAATCAGCCCTAGATTTACTTACCACAAAAGCGCTTGTAAGTCCTGCAAACATCATCGTCATGCTTACCATTGCAAACAATAGCAGCAATTTATAAGATCTGTCTGATCTGGATTTGTGTTCTTCGGATGTCATTGTTGTTGCCATAACTATCTTAAAAATTTGTCAAATATATAAATTAATTGCAATAAAGTAATGTACGAAACACTAACAAGCATCAAGGTTCTTGCGGCTTTTACACTTCGCAATTTGTACAACCGAACGGAATAATAAAGCATCCAAAGACCGAGCAAAAATACTAAAACAGCAGCAACTGGCGAAATAAACAAATGTCCTGTATAGCCTAAAGCGGGCAAGAGTGACGCTATAATAAGCCAAACTGTATATAAAATTATTTGCAAGGCTGTTCCTTTATCTTTTTTACCCGTTGGCAACATAAAAAAACCCGCTTTTTCATAATCTTCAAATAAAAACCAACCGATTGCCCAAAAGTGTGGAAATTGCCAAAAAAACTGAATCAAAAATAATGTTCCTGCTTCAATACCAAAATTTCCTGTTGCCGCAACCCAACCCAACATAAACGGAATTGCGCCTGGAAATGCGCCCACAAAAACAGACAAGGGAGTCATTGTTTTTAAAGGCGTGTAAACACTCGTATATAAAAATATAGAAATCGCCGCAAACATCGCTGTCTTTGGATTGATAGTATAAAGCAACGCAATACCAACAATGGTAAGCATACTAGCGATAACCAAAGCCATATTCGGAGACATTCTTCCTGCTGGAACAGGGCGATTTTTTGTTCTATCCATCAAGGCATCCAAATCCTTTTCGATAACTTGATTATATGCATTTGACGCTCCCACCATGCAATATCCTCCAATGGCAAGTTTCAACAAAACCATCCAATCTAAAGAATGAAAATCAGAAACACCAAGTAAAAACCCCGCAATAGAAGAAAAAACAACACTAATTGCCAATCCAGCCTTAGTAATTGCTTTAAAATCAGTATAAATTGTTTTTATGGAAATGGTATTTAACGTACTATTCAAAGTTAACTCGGTTTGTTTTTAAAACTTTGGCAAAAGTAGTTCATCAAAAGGGATTTGGCAAATAAAAATAACGCATAAAAAAACCACAACTTTGCCAGTTGTGGTCATTCTTTTTGCTTTGCTTTTTTTCGTGTGTACAGATTACAAATCCGTGATTTAATAATCAAAATACCAATTAAACACATCCGTGCGAATTCCAATAGAAAACCAAATAGTGCTTTCCTTAAAAGTGGCCAATGTGTCTTTTGTAGGGTCAAAATTTCTGTAAATAAAACTTCCAAAAAGTTTTAAATTTGTCATTGGGTTTATTAAATACCCCGCTTGCAAATCGGCGATAAAAACGTTCGTTTTATTTCCTTGTCCAATAGTTACTCCCGAATCAGCGTAGCGTTCTACATCATAATCTCTGTAAATAGCCCCTCCGTAATTAGAATTTGCTCCTGAATTAGCAAAATCCAATCCTCGAACTCCGTACGTAATTTTAGCATCGGCAAAAAGCCTTTCTTTATGATAACGTGCTATAACAACAACTTCCTCAAAATTTCCGCCCCATTGATGACCAATGTTTTGATTGTTGTGTCCATAATTCGTAATCGGGTCGCTATGCGAATACACATAAGGTCTCACATGATTGTATTCTAGCTGAAGTAATAAATTATCTACTTGAAAAGCATTGTAATATTTCACGCCTAACTGATACCCAAATTTGTTTTTCCAACTGTTATTACCACTTTTAACTTCGCCAAGTGAAAACTCATCCAATAAAAATTGTCCATAAAAGTTGGCGTGATTACTAAATTTGTATTTTGTAGTCAAACCCAAAAGAGCATTACCACTTCTTGCCGAAGAAGCAAACTCAACCGAACGGTAAAAAATAATCGGGTTTACAAAACTCATATCAAACCCTCTATTATTCGTGTCTGCCCAAACCACAGATTCAAAAAAACCGAGGTTTAATTTATTCGATACATTCCAACTCAAATAATGGTTTGCCATAAACTTCTTAGCATAAGTACGCTCTAAAGTAACTTCTGGTCGCACATCCTTGAGCCACATAAATGTATTCGTGTATTTTATTTTCCAAAAATTAGTGTTGAGTTTAAAGTATGGGTACGGACTTGCTCCATCGCTTTCCAACAAAGAACGATAGCCATCTCCAATGAAATTTCGACCATAACCCAATTGCAAATCGAAAAATTTACTCGGCGCAAAAGTCAAATTAGCTTCTGCTAAAGGAAAATCATAAGCATCTGTTTTGAAATCTTTAGAAATTCCTATTCCCGGGATAATAGCCGGATTTCCACCAGCTGGTTTTATAGCCTGAGCGTAGCGATTGAAATAGTCGGCAAATCGTCCCTGACTTTCAAAAACAGTTGTAGTAAATTGAACTGAGAGCCAAAACCACCACTAAAATTGATTCCTCGAGTATTAACGAATGTGCTCACTTTCTTGTTCCCCGATGCCGTTCCCTTTTGCAAATCGAATATTGGATTTAAAGTAAACCAATAGCCATCGCCTTGGATTTCGACTAGATTTTCATTCCATAACTTTCTTGCCCACCAACCAGAAGCCTCTTTTTTGAGTTTTTGGTTTTCGGCAGCAAGATTGTAATATTTTGAAACCTCAACATAAGTATACGGTTTTGAAGCTGTATGATTATTAGCACCAACTTGATTTAAAGCCGCATCAAAGTGAGCATAATAACTGTGCGAAAACGGAATATTTAAATGACTTTCGAACTGTGGATTCTTGAATTTTTTATAAACGATACTATCCAATTCTGTGAGTTGCTTTGTGTTTGATTTTACCACTTCGGCAGCAGCAACAGCCTCAGAGACCAACTGCTCTGGACTTTTAAGCGGGATTGAAATAGTGATATTAAACTTAGAATAAGCCGGTTTTCCATCATAAGTCGATGGTTTTATTTTTGGAAACTTAGCAAAAACTCTTTTGGTTTCCTGAATCAAGGTTTGGTCTACGGCATTTACATAAATTACCTTAAACACACCGTTGCCATCCACCTCAAAAAGCACTTTTATTTTTCCTTGAAACTTGTTTTGAACAAGATTTTCAGGAACTACAAAATTTTGAAAAACAAAATCTTGCACTTGATTGTAAAAACATTTTTCTAATTCTCTAGATTCTAAATTTTCACAACTAGAAAAAACGGGAAATCGCTCAGCAGAAAATCCAGATTGTTTTGAACCACTATTTATTTCCTGTGCAAAAGCACCGAGAAAACAAATAGATAAAAATAATGTCAGCAATTCTTTTTTCATATGTTGATATTTATTGATTTTTATCGGTCATATGTAATTCGCATATCATCATTGGTGTTTGCGACCCTATAACGGTCATGCTTATTTCATATATTTTCAAATAGGGTTAGTATTCGCCTTGGATTTTTTGCCCATCCGAAATGGCTTTGGCTCCTGAAGTCCCAATCCGCTTTACGCCCAATCGTATCATTTCGACAGCTTCTTCATACGTTCTCACTCCACCAGCCGCTTTTACAGAAAGAGGCGAAGCATTTTCGAGCATCATAATTATGGCTGGAATAGTAGCACCATTAGGACGATTATTTTCTGTTTTGTAAAATCCAGTTGATGATTTTACAAAAACCGAAGCATATTGATTTTCTTTAAAATTAGTAATTATACTGTTTTTTATCAAAGTTGACAATTGTATAATTTGCTCATCTTGGAGTGCAGCCACTTCAATAATCCACTTTACAACCTTATTATTATTTAACCCCAGTTGGGTACATTTTAGAATTTCTTCCTTTACCAAGTCTAGGTTTCCTTTTTTAAAAGCTTCGTAATTACATACAAAATCAAGGTCATCGGCTCCATCCTGAATAGCTTGAGTGGCCTCTGCAAGTTTTGCTTCAAGCCCTGATTTTCCTTCTGGAAAATCGATAACGGTTCCTATTTGAACCAGCGAATTAGCATTGACGATTATTTTTCTTGCCAAAGAAACCATGACGGGGCGAATCATAATCAACTTGAAATTCTCCTGAATAGCTTCCTGAATAAAATCTTGAACAATTTTGGTGTTTTCGACTTCAGTAAGCCCAGCTTGAGAAGGCGTTTTTAAATAAGTAGAATCCAAGTATTGCTTGATATTCATGCTGTTTTTATGCTTTATAATTACTTTTCACTCGCAACTTTTTTTTGCGTTTTTACTGTATTTATTCCATAAAAAAATAGCTATAACTGCTAAGATTGCTCCTGTTGTATTAGCCAAGACATCAAACACATCAGCATTTCTGGTTGTGGTACAAAGCCCTTGCAGTATTTCGATGAAAATCCCAAAAAAAACAGAAAATACAAACAAAAAGACCAAAGGCTTTGAACCCTTTAAATGTTTTTTGAAAGACAAATACCAAAGCCATGCAAACACAAAATAAAAAAAAGCATGAACTACTTTATCTAAATTTTGTATATGAACTTTAGGGATTTCATTTGCTTGAATCAAACAAGAAATCAAGATTAATCCAGACCAAGATAACGCCAGCCAGAAATAAATTTGTTTAAGCACCTATCAATTCTTTGTATGATTCGCTTGAAAGCAATGAATCTACTTCGTCTAGATTTGACACTTCTATTTTTATCATCCATCCCGCTCCATAAGGATCGGTGTTTACGCTTTCGGGATTGCTTTCGAGAGCATCATTAAATTCGATTATTTCTCCAGATAGGGGAAGAAACAAATCAGAAACGGTTTTTACAGCCTCAACTGTCCCAAAAACTTCATCTTTTCTAGTGTTTGGTCTAATGTTTCTACTTCGACATAAACAATATCACCCAACTCTTTTTGAGCAAAATGAGTGATTCCTACCGTTGCAATACTGCCTTCAAGGCTAATCCATTCGTGGTCTTTTGTATACTTTAAATTTGCTGGTACGTTCATTTTATTTTATTTTTAAATTTTCATCAAAAGTATTGTTTCTGATTTTATTATTAAACTGATTTAGGATAAAAATTTAGTTAATTTCCGAAATTATAACGCAATGTAAATCCTGAACGAATATTCGTCAAAGGAAAAGAAGTCGAAATTACTGCTTTCGAAAAAGAATGATCATAATAGAAAATAGCCGTCAAATTTTTGCTAAAAGTATAATCGGCAGTAAGCTTTAAAGACCAAAAATTTTGTCCACCAGCTAATTGATTGTTGTCATAATCTAGATACCTCACAATAGTTTGATTGTTTCTATAAGTAACATCTGCTTTCAGGTTAATGTCGCTTTTATTATTCCTGTTGGGCTGTCGGCCAATCGCGAGGATAAAATCACGTCTTTAAATCGATAACCAAGACCTATAATATATTCTATTCCTTTCACTTCGGTCAACAAATTATTGTCGAAACTCATCGATAAGGCCCTGTCTTTTTTGATTTCGGTAAGCAATTTTAATGAATTTTTCAATTCGAAATCTACTCTAACAAGCGGACTAAACAGTTCTACCAAGTTGATGTTAGACATAATGGTTTTGTTGAAAAAATTTCCATTTGGATCGACTCCATTTGGATTTTTATTAAATTCGAAATTAGATCGAAATCCGTTAATGGTGTACGACGCCCTATAACTATGTTGCAAAGAGAACCGCTTGAAATTCTTCTTGAAAAACTCATAACGCATCAATCCGCTATATTTTACAGACCAATTAGGAACAGGAAAACTTCTAAAAATTCCAAGAGAAACATCTGAAGCATTGCTGCCCGAATAAGCTGCTAAAAAGGCCGGTAACAAAACGGCTTGATTATTTTTCCCATACCCTAAAGGAAATCCATTGGCATCTAAATTTGCTGGATTATTAACATCTATCCCTCGTTGTGTTGCCAGTCGATTAGCAATCGTAAGTCTATTTGTTCTAAAATCGTCAAATGCAGCCGATGCACTTTGATCGCTAGCTGAAAAAGCCGATTTTATTAAAATGGTCGAAATGGAGAAATTACCAAAACTATAAGGCGATCTCGAATTGTATTGACCATTAGCTACATCATATTGTTCAGAAAAATTTTCAGAATAGGATCTATCTAAGGTTAAATCAACCTTAAAATCAGGAAACAAATCTACGTTTGCTGTCGCCTTAAATATTTTATTGTTTACTTGAGTAAAATTCTGATTGAATTCCTGATAATTAGTCAGCCAACCTCTTTTGGCAGCTTCGTATCGTACATCGTCTTGGCTACCAAAAATGAATCCCAATGTAGGTCTTGAAGTGCCCAGAAATCCGAGGCTTGGCGTATAGCCTGGTAATACAGTACCGCTATTCTGGGTGTAATTTGCCTGAATGTTTTTTATGCTAGTCAACACGCCTATCAATCCATCTATAAATTGATTAGACGAGGCAACAGCTGCGTTTGTGTTTTTAATTTTTTCGCCAGGTTTAGGAGTAGGTGCTTTTGACTTTGGTTGATTGCTGTTCTTTGTCAGCCCTAAATATTTATAAAAGGTATCCATATTTAGCGTAGCATTCAAAATATGAGAACTCGCATTTTGAATCGTGTTCCCTAAATCGTATGGAACCCCTCCTATTTTTATTTCAGACAATGCCGTAGAAGCTCGTTGCCAACTATAATCTCCTGTATAAGTATAATTTGCTTTTACAAAACCAAACAATGGAATTTTATCAATTGGAATTTCATAATTCAAAACCAACTGTTGTGTGTGCTGATTAGGATTTCCAATATCCCAATAACTATCCCATATTGTAAAACTATCAATGGGTTCATTGTCTTGGTTTAAATAATTTTTTACGATATTACTAGATGAGGCTGTATAATTTATTTTTAAGGATTTTGTCAAATTATAATTAAATCCGTAACGATAATTAAACCCAAAATTTCTTCTGTATAACGGTTCTAGACCAATTCCTTCTACATCTACTTGTCTAAACTGTTGCCTATTGTATTGTCGAATGATATTTGTGTTAAAAGTAATATTCGAAGGCAAATAATTAAAATTGAAATCACTTAACAATTTCCAATAATTACTTTTTTTCATGAATTTTGCTTTTTCGAAAGGTTCAACAGGTTTCGATTTAAAGCTATAAGCATACTCTACTGAGGTACTTGCTTGTTGATCTGTGTATTCTTCGATTTCGAAATCATGACGTTCCACTTGATTAAACGATTGCGAAAAAGTAAAATTTTCCGGATCGTATATGTGCTGTTTCTGCTCTGGACTTCTTTGCTTTCTTACCCCAATAAAATTGATGCTTTTTCGCTTTGTATAATCAATGGCTCTGTTGCTATAATTGTCTCTTTTGGCTTTATCATCGGTATGATCTAACAACTGCTGTAATTTAATATCCTGATTAAAAGGATCATATTCTGGAGTTATAATTTCTTCGCCAACGGCATAATTAAAGGGCAAATTAATTCCCCATTTTGGAGGCAATAATTTTCCTAAATTTATATTGGTTACAATATTGTATTGCTTAGTGTCTTCTCGACTTCTCTCGTTTGGCCCTTGTTCTAAAGTTCCAAATCCTATCGTACTTTTTTTGCCCGTAGCCGAAACCGTAGCAAAATCGGCTAGATTTGAATCGACATTTAATAAGGCTGCCATTCCTTTATGGTTATCCATACTTGCTAATCGAAGTTCGTTAAACCAAACTTCTCCTTTTAAATCCTGATGTGTTTCGTTGCTTTTTACTCCTAACATCAAATTACGAACCATCCCAAAATTAGGATTCCCTTTTACGCCTAATCGCAACTTACTATCTCCATCGCCTTTAGGTTTGCTGGCATCATCATCTGAATAATAAATTCCATCCAGCGGCAAGGTGCTAGGATCAATATTCATGGCATCGACTTTCAATTGGGTCAACAATTCTAAAGGCAAATCAATTTGATTGTCTTCTGGCCACACTTCTTCTGCGCTCAATGCACAACTGCCAGCAGGTTTGGTCACTTTTAGAGGGATTTCTATTTGATAGAAGTTTTGAGTGAAATCATTACCAAAACGAATAAAAGCTGTCATTTGATCATCTGCAAGAGCAATCTCATTTTGCAAGGATTCCGCATGTAAAAACATTTTTAATTTTTTGAATTGACGCATATCAACACTCACGTTTTTGAAAACGGCTCTAGCATCTTTGTACTCAAGCCCATCGCCAGAAACTCGCAAGGCTAAGGATTGCTCGTTTTGTTTAATAATAGAATTGTTATTATACAATTGTTCTCTTTCTACTCCTGGAGGAATTTTGTAATTTACAGGACATCTATCGTCGTTTTCTTGAACATTTACAGCCAATACATCTAAATTTGTGCCGTCATCAGCGACATTTACATCGGTAGGATCTAGTGTATTTGTATATCGTCTCCACTCGCCTCTTACTAAATCTAAAGCTCCAAAACGAACGGTTACTTGACTATTAAATCCTGTCATAAACATTCGCATAAAACGAATGGATCTAAAATCTGAAATATTTCCTATGGTGTTTTCGGGTTGTGCAACAGGAATTTTAAACTGAATCCATCGGGCGTTAATCGTTGATCCATCGGGTAAAGTTTCTTGCGTTTTTCTTACATCGGTAATGTAGTTTTGACCAACATCCATTCCTGGTTTCATATCAATACTATATTCATAATACGCATTGATGGTATTCATGGTATTATCTCTATTTATATCTTCTACATCAGGAACGGTCGAAGCACCTCTATTGGCATCATTAATATCAACAGCCGAATTCCCATCGACCCCATTGTAATTTTTGTACCGTTCTAAAACACTTCCTCTAGTGTTTAGATAATAGGCATAATCATCCGCAGCTGGATCCTTTTCTGAAGCAAAATTAGTATAGATGGAACCTTCATTCGCATCAGACAAACCATCTAACCCTACATCCTGATTTTTCCTGTTTTCGACATTGGTGTCAAAAGCATAAATCAAAGATTGAGAAGCGGGCACATTCCCCCAATTGGCTACT
>CP051546.1:801346-970074 GCA_012837155.1 Flavobacterium sp. | reverse complement strand
TTGAGCCTAAAATTTTTAATCGGATGGGTTTTTCTTTTTCCAATCTGAATTAGATAAAAATAGTATTGTTCCAAGCTGTACAAATGGCTGTTTAGGACTTGATTAATGTAGTTTTTCTTCTGTATTTCGATGAGTTTTAAGACTTCTGTAGTATTCAAGTTTTCTAATTTTTGAGTTTTAGAACATAGTTTTTGCCAGTTTTGTATGTCTTTTTCTTTTCGGTCTAAACTTTCCTCGTTGTATCGATATCGGGTTTGTAAATAGTCTTTAAAAGTCATTTTAGTTTCTTTTGTTTCAAGTTTCAACAACGTGCGTATATTTCTGTGTGGATTCCAAGGAACGATGCCCCAAAAACTGGCTTATTTTCTCTATTTCCATACCGTTTTTCAAAAGTTGGGTGGCGATGCTGTGGCGTAACAAATGGCATAAATTCGTTTTTTGATAGTCGTTTTTGCTTTGAGACTTCGGAGTATTCTCCCGATAACCTGCTTGTTTAATTGCTTTTTTATGCCTTGCAAAAAATACTCGTTGGGTTGTATTTCGTTGATTTCTAAATAATTTTTTAAAATAATTGTAGCATTGGCAGGAATCGGAAGCTGTCGGGCAAATCCTGTTTTACTGGTTTTGATGTGTACAATGTTGGTTTCTAGGTTTATATCTTCCAATTTCAAGTTACACGCTTCGCCAACCCGAAGTCCTAAATGATACAAACAAGCCAAAATAGCTTGGTCTCTTTCTTGCCATCTTGTATTGTATTTTGTGGCTTCAAAAAGCTGTTTCACTTCTTCCAAAGTCAGGTAGATGATGGGTTTTTGAGTGATTTTATAACTTAAAAAAGAATCAGTTAGGATTTTGTTTTCTACTCTTTCTAGATAAATAAAATACTTTTTAAGTCCGTAAATGTGCATATTCAATTGGGCTTTAGACAGCGCTTTTGTTGGATTGTTTTTGTTTTTTCTTTGACTTAGGTAAATCAAATAATCAGTCATTAAACAAGGTTTTTGAGCAGTATAATCGAGATATTCTTTGGCAACGTACAGCAAAGAATAAATGGTGGACGGTTGATAACCAATAAGTTCGAGGTGTTTTTTATAAGCAATCATTTGTTTTAAGTATGATGTTTTTAATGGTTATGATGCTTTTGCTTACTTCTTTTTTTGGGTTTAGGGTCGCTAGATACTTTTTTGATTAAAAACCTGTATTTTACAATACTTTACAGCCTTTTCTAGTGAACCACTAGTGACCCACAGCGACCCAAACCCTTGTCATACTTGTTTTAAATTCTCAATCTGCTTCATAAGAAAATCCTTTATTTCAATTCTAATTTTAGAATAATTATCCCAATAATCAACCTGATATTTTAAACCTTTATTAGAAAAACCGCCTTTGTATTTGATGTATTCCAATTCCAGTAAATTATTGATAAACCGCTGTAATTGGGTTTTACTGATGTTCATTTCTTGACGGATTTCTCTTTGTGTAAATATGTTTTCTTTGTCTTTTACATACTTTTTCAATCGCTCAAAAAACTGCCTCAAACTGCCGTCCAATTCATCAACTTTTAAAACTATACTTTCAAAAAGTATTTCTGTCGCCTGTTCAATATCTTCTATCGTTGTGATGAGTTTTCCGTCTGCTGTTTGATCTCTTTGGTATTGATTTATAAACGTAACTTGCTTAATTACGGCTTGATACATTTCATTTAATCGCCTTATTTTGTGGACTTTTTCAGGTAATTGTAGTTTGGTTGCGTACGGATTTACGACTTCGTAATATTTTAAACTCCTTACGATTTGTTGGATAAATTGTACTGCGATCTGTTTTTCTTTCGGGTCGATTTCTCCCGCATTTCGTTTGTTTTGATGCGTAATTATTCTTTGCGTTTGTTCCTTGCTTTCATCGACTGCAATTAAAAATGAACGGCTCATATTGTCTTCGTAGGTTTCGCCTTTGGTCGTTGCACTTAAACTACTAAACTGCCCTTTTACTTCCTTTCGGGTCGATTTATTGTTTCCCTTTTTGTCTTTCATCGATACCGAACTACTCAAAAATTGATTGCTTATAAGTTCCCGAAGCGCATACAAAGCTTCTTCTTTTAGTCCGTCTAAATCCTCTATTATTATGATTTTTCTAAACAAATCAAACTCTCCCCAATTGTACAAACTGCTTTCGGTTATTCTGGTAAATCTTAACACGTCTTCCCCTGGCATCAGGTCGGCAAGTGAGCCGATAATATGGGTTTTTCCTGAACCGCTAGAACCTTGTACAATCCCGTGAATAGGGCTTTTATTCATATAACTGATGATGATTAGGAACAATAACAAACGGCTGTTTTCTTCGCCAACTATGCCCGATTTTCCTATGAGTTCGTTTAATCTTTTGAGTAAATCTTTGGTTTTTAGAAAAGTTATTGGCTCTTGGCTGTTAGCTTTTGGCTTTAGTTCGTCAGGCTTTTTTGTGGTTTTACTCTCAATAGAAAAATTCATTTTTTCATTTTCATTAGAAAATAAAATAGGAGTTCGTTGCTCCAAGAGTTCTATAAATATTTCATTTTCGTGCAGTTGCAAGGTTTCGTTTATGTCTTTGTTGGGTAGTTCAATTTCAGTAATTCGTAATTTTTCATTCGTAATTCGTAATTGATTTGCATATTTTTTTACGGCTTCTTTTCCTGCATCATCATTGTCAAAACAAAATATAATTTCCTCTAATTCTGTAAGTTCTAAAATGGCTTTTTGGATTTCTTCGTTTAATCCGTTTGTTCCGTAACACGCTAGTATTGAGTAGTTTTTATTGATTTCATCTATTTGTAATAGCGAAGCTGCATCAATGATACTTTCGGTTAAAATGAGTTTTTTGGTGTTTGGATTTGGATAATTTGGATATAAACCGTTTCGGTTCTTCAGATAAAAATGTTTAGAATTTTGCTTGTCTAAAGTTGACCTAAAATATAAACTTACAATTTCGTTTTCCCTGTTCTTCAGCGGAAAAACAATTCCATATTTCCCAAAAACATTATAACCCTCTTTGAGATTATTGTCGATTAACAGTCCGTATTCAAGGGCTTGTTTGATTAAAGTTTCTTCTTTTCGTGTGCCGTGGTGGAACTGTCCGCCGTTGTACCCAACAACTATTTTCTTAAAATCTAAATTCCGACTTTGCAAATAATCCTGTGCTGGTTTGCTATTGTAAACCGATTTTTTGAACGTGGTAAATAGCTTTTCTAGAAAAAGGATTTTGTCGTTTATGTCGATTTCGGTTTTATTTTCTACTCCAATTATAGTTCCCCCTTCGGGGGTTAGGGGCCTACTTCCCACCATTTCGGCACATTTCAAAATCGCTTCTCGTTTGGTTATCTTTTCATAATCCTGCACCCATTGTATTTGGTCGCCTTTTGCCCCACAAGCGTGGCATTTGTAAAAGTTTTTGGTTAGGTTTACTTGCAAACTTGCCGTTTTATCCTCGTGGAAAGGACAGTTGAGCATATTGTTTTTGGGTTTTAAACCGTAATGTTGGAGGATTTGGGCAAGAGTTAGGTTTTGTTTTATTTGTTGGATTTCCATAGTGAATTTATTTTTACCTTTTAAAGTATTCGACAAATATAAATAAATTACCTTTAACGGTAAATATATTTTTATATTATTTTTTAAATATTATATCATAGGCTATATTTCGTAACTTTGTTACTTTAAAAAGTATTAAACTATGGATGTAGCAAAGAATATTAAAAGAATAAGAGAGAAAAAAGGAATGTCTCAAAAAGAACTTATTAATGCCGTTGGACTTGGTGCTCCAATGTATAGCAGGATTGAAACTGGAAAAGCCGAACCCTCGCTAACTACACTTGAGAAGATTGCAAAGGCATTAAATGTAAAACTTTCTGATTTTTTCGATAACGATGCAAACCTAGAAGATGTAAATTCTTTTGATAGTGATTTGGTCGATAAAATAAAAATGATTGAAATTCTAAACGAGGACGAAAAGAAAACTGTGTTTTCGATTGTAGATGCTTTTATTGGAAAGAAAAAATTAAAAGATGCTTTAAATAATGTTTTAACCGAAGTAAACTCCTAAAATTATGGTCATTGAAAGAACAAAAAAAGAAGTCATTATTAGACTTTCTCCAGATATAGACACCGAAGATTTACAAAAATTCCTAAACTACGCTAGATACAAGGAATTGACAGCCAATTTTAAAGTTTCGCAGGAGCAAGTGGATGATTTGGTAAGCCAAATAAAAACCGATTGGAAAACAGACAATAAAAATATTGGCTCGTGAAAATTGTTGTAGATACTAATATTGTTTTTAGTGCTATTCTAAACACAAACAGCCGAATTGCACAAATTTTGATTTATGAAAACCCAAAGTTTCAGTTTTATTCTTGCGACTATTTGCAAACCGAAATTTTATGCCATCGTGATAAATTATTAAAACTTACTCGACTTTCTGCCGATGAGCTTTCAGAATTAGAAAGTTTTATCACTCACAATATTACTTTTATAAACGAGCATTTATTACCAGAACAACTCGTTGAAGAAACCCAAATACAACTGCAAAATATTGACCCGTTTGATGTGCCTTTTGTGGCTTTGGCAAAACATTTGAACGCCAAACTCTGGACTGGCGACAAAAAATTATACAGCCCACTCAAAGAACAAAATTTTCAAAATATTATCTCAACTCTCGAAATGAATATTTTGATTGATGATTTTTAGGTTTAGTTTTTAAACGAATAAAGCCGAGCAATGCTCGGCTTTTCTTCGTTTTTACATTCTTCTTTACCAATCAAACTTATAAATTAATAACATTCGGTAAATCATTTTTGTCATTTTTTTGAATCTTTTTAGCAGTTTGTTGTTTCAATAAATTTATATTTTTAAATCTATTATATATATACACACAAGCATCATTTTCGTTGTTAAAGATTATCTCATCATGCCTGCCTCCTCTTTCATCCATATAAAAGACCTCCCATTTATTATAGTAAATACTTAATATTAATGAATCAGATTTCAAGCCTTCATTAAGTGAATAATATAAAGGATTAATTTGCATCTCAATTAATCTATTTTTTAAATCATCTATGTTCATTTTACTAAAGTTTTTAATTTAAAGGAACTATAATACCTCTTTTAAGTAAAATATCGATGCTTTTAGGTAAAAAATACTGTGTACCTGTACCCACTTGATTAAATGCTGGTGATATAATTGAACTTTGAACAGGTATGGGTTTTATAACTTGATATAATTTTTCTATACCATGATTCCCTGGCGAAAGGGCCCTTAATTCTAAAGGAGTTCCTGCTGGAGAAGCAAATCTCCCTGTTTCTGAACCAAATCTACCAATTTCAGTTCCTTTATACAAGTATTCTGTATTGGTAGTTCCCTGCATTGCCCCATTATTTGGAGGATAGTATTCCTTTATTCCAAACGCTGGATTTTTAGACACATCCACAACCCCAGTTTCTTTATTGATTACAGTAGCGGTGTTGTTTTGTGTTGTGGGTGCTGTACTTGTGTTTGTAGTACTTGGCAGTTTGGCATCTGCTTTATTTCAGGGTTTCCTGTTTTTACTACTCCTACTTCTTTAATAGTAATTGCCTCTACTTTAGGATTTGGTGCGTTACCATTCCACGGATTATTGCCTTTTGGAACTTGGGACATATTGATAAGACCTCCTAAAACTGCTCCAAAAATGATTCCTTTGGCAAAGTCTCTGGCTGACATTAGTGGATCGCCAAAGGCTATGTGGTTGCCCACGCTTAAAACCGTCTGTGAAACCGCCGCTCCGGCTGCTCCACCTGCCGCTCCAGCGAGAAAACCACCTGCACCTGCGGCACCACCACCTGCTGCTGTAAAAGCTGCTGGCCCGACTATTCCTGCCAATGCCCCCGCGGCCGCACCGATACCGAAGGCGGTCAATCCTCTTGCATTAAATTGAGCTCCGTGTGCAATCCAATTTAAGGTACCCCCTATAACTGCTCCTACGACTATCCAAATCCACTCTCCACTCGGGTCAGTGTACTTCAGCGGGTTATTCCAGCAATACCCATACCTATTAAAGTTCTGTGCTTTACCAACTCTACTTTTACAAAACTCCCTACTCCAGTTTTCCTCGCCCGAGGCTTCACTTTTTCAATAATAACGTACTCTTTCATTTTCCTTTCGCTTCAAAAGTAGGCAATTTTTTATTTCATTTGAAAAATTCAACTGAAAAAAAAAGTTCATTTTTTTATCGGTATCAATGGGCAAAAAATCTCTAAACTTTCAGAGTTTACCAAATCTTGGCGGATAAAGTTTCATTTTTCGCTCGATTTTTTTAGAAGATTGCCAACCCCAAAAGTTATTTTTTACTGGGATTTTCCTCGGCAATCTTCTAAAAAAATGAGCATAGCCCTGTGGCGACTGAACTATGCGCAAAGTGTAGCTCTAAACACCCCAAGTGAAGCAAAAAAAGCGTTGGGCGGTTTTGTATATAAAAAGCTTTTTTTGCTGAACGAGTGGCGGTGTTGCGGTCACTGACAGCCACCCTGGACCGGGAGCCCCCTTTTCGGGGGCGTAGGGACAGGAGCGTGTAACGGCAACCGAAGAAGCATAACGAAGTGGAGCAAATCTATAAAATCAGTCCCGCTTTTTCTGCGGGGCGTTCCTATTGAGGTTGATGGCTGGCGGTAGAGCAACCGCCAAAACACAAGGGGCGACAGACACAATACGGCTGAATGAAGTGGAGCGTAGTTTACGAAGCAAAACGAGAGTGAAGCGGTATTGTGGATGTAGTAGCCCCGACGAACGAAGGGTAGAGAGTGTGTGGAGATGGCGAACCGCAATTTTTTATTTTTTTACTGCCTTTTTTCCAAGGCTGTAAAAAATAAAAAATTGTGGTGGTCCGTGGAACGGAGGCTTTTTCAGCCGACTGGAACGGCGCCACGGAACAAAACGAACGACCGAAGAGAGACCGCTTTATTCCTCTGCTGTTTATTTGTAGATTGGTTCTTTTGAAAACGGATTCCAAACTTCTAACCTCTAACTTCCGACTTCTAACTTCTCAAAATGGGTGGTATTTTGCCAATGCTTCTTGCAAAGATTCTAGCGGTGTTTGGTTGTATTTCTCTAAACTCGCAAATTTTTTATAACCCGATTTGTATTGCACTTCTCGAATATTGTATTGCTTGAGCCACAACGCAATTCTGCTGTCTCGGATTTGTTTTAAACTGCTTATTTTAAAGTCTTTTTGGATTCGTTTTAAAATGCTCATTGTCATTGCACTTCCTTTGTTTTGAACACTTTGAGGAAATAATTTTGTGGTGTTTTCGGGAGTTTTATTGAGTCTTATAATCTCATTTCTAGTGTGGTTTATGTATTCTTGAAGCGGAATAATTTGGACGGATTCCAAAGGCAGTTTTCTCGGGTTTAGTTTGTGTTCTGTGGTGCTTGGCACTTCAATAATCCCTTTTTCGAGGTCGATGTGGTGGATTTCCAACGCCTTTAAAGTTCCCGATTCCAATCCCTGAAAAACCATTAAACCGAGCATTACTTTATTTCTTTGTGCATAAAAATCAAATATTCCTGCAAAATGTCCTGTTTTTGGGAAGTCTTCATAAATCTGGAGTAACTCTTTTTCGGTTAAAAACGAAGTGATCAGCTTTGGTTTTGGAGTTTTGAGCCTAAAATTTTTAATCGGATGGGTTTTTCTTTTTCCAATCTGAATTAGATAAAAATAGTATTGTTCCAAGCTGTACAAATGGCTGTTTAGGACTTGATTAATGTAGTTTTTCTTCTGTATTTCGATGAGTTTTAAGACTTCTGTAGTATTCAAGTTTTCTAATTTTTGAGTTTTAGAACATAGTTTTTGCCAGTTTTGTATGTCTTTTTCTTTTCGGTCTAAACTTTCCTCGTTGTATCGATATCGGGTTTGTAAATAGTCTTTAAAAGTCATTTTAGTTTCTTTTGTTTCAAGTTTCAACAACGTGCGTATATTTCTGTGTGGATTCCAAGGAACGATGCCCCAAAAACTGGCTTATTTTCTCTATTTCCATACCGTTTTTCAAAAGTTGGGTGGCGATGCTGTGGCGTAACAAATGGCATAAATTCGTTTTTTGATAGTCGTTTTTGCTTTGAGACTTCGGAGTATTCTCCCGATAACCTGCTTGTTTAATTGCTTTTTTATGCCTTGCAAAAAATACTCGTTGGGTTGTATTTCGTTGATTTCTAAATAATTTTTTAAAATAATTGTAGCATTGGCAGGAATCGGAAGCTGTCGGGCAAATCCTGTTTTACTGGTTTTGATGTGTACAATGTTGGTTTCTAGGTTTATATCTTCCAATTTCAAGTTACACGCTTCGCCAACCCGAAGTCCTAAATGATACAAACAAGCCAAAATAGCTTGGTCTCTTTCTTGCCATCTTGTATTGTATTTTGTGGCTTCAAAAAGCTGTTTCACTTCTTCCAAAGTCAGGTAGATGATGGTTTTTGAGTGATTTTATAACTTAAAAAAGAATCAGTTAGGATTTTGTTTTCTACTCTTTCTAGATAAATAAAATACTTTTTAAGTCCGTAAATGTGCATATTCAATTGGGCTTTAGACAGCGCTTTTGTTGGATTGTTTTTGTTTTTTCTTTGACTTAGGTAAATCAAATAATCAGTCATTAAACAAGGTTTTTGAGCAGTATAATCGAGATATTCTTTGGCAACGTACAGCAAAGAATAAATGGTGGACGGTTGATAACCAATAAGTTCGAGGTGTTTTTTATAAGCAATCATTTGTTTTAAGTATGATGTTTTTAATGGTTATGATGCTTTTGCTTACTTCTTTTTTTGGGTTTTATCGGGAGCTAGATTTTTTATGAGTGTTTGCAGTACTTTCCAAGATTTTAGCTTCCGTTTGGCTTCCGCTAGTGTCCGTTAGCTTCCGTTTATGCTTTCTTTAGTTCTTCGATTTGTTTTCTAAAATGTTCTTTCATTTCTTCTCTAACTCTTTGGTTATTATCAAAATAAGAGACTTTATATCGAAAACCTTTGTTGCCGTGTCCAAACTGTTTTAAATATTCTAACCGCACCAAATCTGACAGATAAACCTGCAATTGACTTTTCTTAAATCCTGTAACTTCCATCGCTTCAAAACGTGTAAAATCTTTCTCTCCAAAACCCTTTTTTAGTTTCTCAAAAAACTGTCTCGAACTGCCGTCTAATTCGTCAATTTTCAGAATTACACTCTCAAAAAGTATCTCAATGGCGTTTTCTATATCTTCGATTGTGGTGATTAATTTATTGTCGTTTGTGAGTTCTCTTTGGTACTGATTCAGAAGCGTTATTTGTTTGATTACACTTTGGAACATTTCGTTTAATCTTCTTTTATTTCGCACATTATTAGGCAATGTATTTTGTTAGCATAGCTGTTTTGTACTTCATAATGCTTTAAATTCCGAACCAAACTTTGAATAAAACTCACGGCTTTTTCTCGCTCTTTTGGGTCAATTTCTCCCGATATAATTTTGTTTTGGTATTCAATAATTCTTTGGGTTTGTTCCTCACTTTCGTTAATTGCTATGATAAAAGAGCGGTTCATATTGTCTTCGTATAATTCGCCTTTTGTGGTCGCTGACAGGCTTGAAAACTGCCCTTTTACTTCTTTTCTTGCTGATTTATTATTCCCTTTTTTGTCTTTTATAGAAACGGAACTACTCAATATTTGATTCGATATTAATTCTCGAAGTGCATACAAAGCATCCTCTTTTAGTCCGTCCAAATCTTCGATTATAATTATCTTTCTAAACAAATCAAATTCTCCCCAATTGTACAAACTGCTTTCTGTGATCCTGGTAAAACGTAACACATCTTCGCCAGGCATTAAGTCTGCAATTCGACTAATAACAAGTGTCTTTCCACTTCCCGAACTCCCTTGTACTATGGCGTGAATTGGGCTTTTGTTCATATAACTGATTATGATTAAGAACAATAACAAACGGCTGTTTTCTTCGCCAACAATACCTGATTTGCCGATTTGTTCGTTCAATCTTTTGAGTAAATCTTTGGCTTTTAAAAAAGCTATTGGCTCTTGGCTGTTAGTTTTTGGCTTTGGTTCGTCAGGCCTTTTTGTGGCTTGCTCTTCAATAGAAAATAAAAGATTCAGTTCTTTTCTTTGGTTTAAAAGTTCTATAATGATTTCATTTTCGTGCAGTTGCAGGGTTTCGTTTATGTCTTTGTTGGGTAGTTCTATTGTAGATATTTTATACTGTTTGAACTGTTCAGCATATTTTTTAACCGCTTCTTTCCTGCATCGTCATTGTCAAAACAAAATATAATTTCTTCTAATTCTGGAAGTTCTAAAATGGCTTTTTGGATTTCTTCGTTCAGTCCATTTGTTCCGTAACACGTTAAAACACTGTAATTGTTTGTTACTTCTTCAATTTGTAACAATGAAGCTGCATCTATAATTGCTTCGGTTAAAATGAGTTTTTTTGTGTTTGGTTTTGGGTAATTTGGATAAAGTCCTGTTCGGTTCTTCAGGTAAAATGCTTCGCATTTTGTTTGTCTAAAACGCTTCTAAAATACAATGATACGATTTGATTTTCTTGATTCTTTAAAGGAAAAACAATTCCATATTTTCCAAAAACATTATAACCCTCTTTGAGATTATTGTCTATTAATAACCCATATTCTAGGGCTTGTTTGATTAGAGTTTCTTCTTTTCGTGTGCCGTGGTGGAACTGTCCGCCATTATATCCCACAACTATTTTCTTAAAATCTAAATTCCGACTTTGCAAATAATCCTGTGCCGGTTTGGAGTTATAAACCGATTTCTTGAACGTGGTAAATAGCTTTTCTAGAAAAAGGATTTTATCGTTTATGTCGATTGGTTCTTGTGGCTTCAAGCTCCCAACTTCCATTTTCCCACTTCCAACCATTTCAGTACATTTCAAAATTGCTTCGTGCTTACCCAGCTTTTCATAATCTTGCACCCATTGTATCTGGTCGCCTTTGGCCCCGCAGGCGTGGCATTTGTAGAAGTTTTTTGTTAGGTTTACCTGCAAACTCGCCGTCTTGTCCTCATGAAAAGGGCAGTTGAGCATGCTGTTTTTGGGTTTCAAGCCGTAATGTTGCAGGATTTGGGCGAGGGTTAGGTTTTGTTTTATTTCGGAGATTTCCATTGTTGAAAAGTTTTTGTTTGTCTTATAAGAGCAAATTAAGTCATAAAAGATAAATTAAACAAATATACAAACCTTTTAATTATCAACAATAAGATAAAATAAAACAGTAAATACTTATCTTTGTGGATGTATTTAGGTTAATAACTTTTCTAATACGATGATTAAATATGATAACTTTAGGTAAAAGAATACAGGAATTAAGAAAAGAGAATAAAATAACACAATTGGAATTAGGGGAAAAAATTAATATTTCTCATCCTCAAATTGTGCGTTATGAAAACAAAGACGTGCAACCTCCAGCAGATGTGCTAAAAAGGTTAGCCGATTTATTTGGTGTTTCTATCGATTATATTGTAAACGGAAATACAAATGATAAAGCACAACAAAGTTTAAAAGATGCCGAGATAATAAGGGAATTTCAAAAAGTAGAAGCCTTGCCAGAAGAAGAAAAAAAAACAATTGTTCGGGTAATATCGGCTCTTGTAAGGGATTACCAAACAAAACAAGCCTACGCAATATAAAATATCATAATGATGAAACAAGTAACACTTTCTGTAAACGATACCAAGTTTCCATTTTTTATGGAACTTATCAGTAGTTTTGATTTTGTTAAAATAGAACAAGATCAAGAAGATTCCAAAGAAGCCATTGCAAATAATATCAAACAAGGAATACGGGAATTAAAAGACATTCAAGAGGGCAAAACAAGTCCTAAAATTACTTTAAAAGAGTTTTTGAATGAACTATAAAATCATCCCAATTGAAAACTTCCAAAAAGAAGCAAAACGATTGATAAAAAAATATCCATCGCTCAAAAACGAACTTTTAACCTTGAGCGATGAACTAGAAGAAAACCCAACTTTAGGGACAGACCTTGGCAACAATATCTATAAAATCCGATTGGCTGTTGCCTCAAAAGGAAAAGGAAAGTCAGGCGGGGCAAGGGTGATGTCTTTTGTAAAAGTGGTAGAAACAACTGTGTATCTCTTCTCAATTTACAATAAAGGAGACAAAAATTCTATTTCTGACAAAGAAATTGATAAAATCCTCAAAGAAGCCCGACTGCTTTAAAAACATCTCAAAAAAAACCCGCAATTCCTGGAGGGTACTGAAAAACATCACTTATTTTGATCAACGTTCTTTTTTAGATATTAAAAAACCGCTTATAACAGGATTTTAAGCATCCGTTATAAGCGGTTTTATTTTTGTAACTGTTTTTTATTGTTGATTGTATGTGTCTGTTTTTGACTTATACAGGTTCATTTGGTAAAATGCACGTGTAGATTACATTTTCTACATTAATTTGAGTATTCTTTTTAAGTTGACTGTAAAAATTGCTATTGCACCTTGCATTTGCATATTGGTAATACCGTATGATATTGCTCTATCATAACCGTGTATATTTTTTAACTCGCTATTTTTAGCTTCTATCTTGTATCGATGTTTTGCTTTTTCTTTGTAATATTCTGTTTCTTGAAAAGCCATTTGGTCTTGATGCAATTCTGATTTTATGGATACCGAATACGTTTTTGTCTTGGCTCCATCTTTATAACAACCTTCCTTTAAAGGGCAATGCTTGCATTTTTCGACATCAAAATAGTAAGTATCTACTTGATTTACCCCGACATCTTTAGTGCCTTGGCGCGCTTTTCGTATTGCTAAATGCCCTGCTGGGCAAACAAACCTATCGGCATCTTTATTGTAATCAAATTTATCTTCATCTTTCCTAAAGCCTTGGGTTATAGATGGATTTAGACGCGCTACTATTTTTATGTTTTGTTCAGTTGTAATTTTAAGATTCTCTTTTCCAGAATAAGCCGCATCGCCAATAATGGTATCTACATCAACTCCGTTTTCTTGACTGATTTCTAAAAGTTTAGGTAATTCTGGTCCATCGCCTTTTTCTCCAGATGTACTACAGCCGCGGTAATGATGCGCTCTTCGGTCATAGCCAAATGAGTTTTGTAGCCAAAAAAGGAACTCTCGGCAGATTTATGACCTATTTTTGCATCGGTATCTTTGGATAGGGTTAAATTTTCTTGAGTGTCTTCTACGGTTTCTTTTAGCAGATTTAATTTTTCCTTCACAGCGGGTATTGAACTTATAGACGGCTCATTTTCTATGCGTTTTTCTAACTCTTTGCAATAAGCCAGCTCCTTTTCTAAATCATTGTCGGTATTTTTTTTTGGGCATACGTTCTTTGAATTGGTCGTCAAAGGTGTATACTGTTTTTCGAAGTAACTTGGAGCGTTCTCTCAATACATCGATGGCTAAAAACGGATTAGATCTTGATAAAGTATGTGTGGCATCAACAATAATAGACTTAGAACGGATGATGCCTTTTTCAATAGCTATGGTTACCGTTTTGTTTATCAACAGATTTAACAAGTCGGTGTCTTTCAAACGTAGTTTTCTGAATTTGGTCAACGAACTCGGATTATAACATCGTCTTCTGGATTCATATCCAAAAAATATTTAAAGGACATATCGTAACGCGAACGTTCCACTACATCAACATCGGAAACGGTGTAAATTGTTTTAAGAAGCAAATACTTGAACATACGAACGGGACTTTCTGCCATACGTCCATTATTGGTGCAGTATTTATTTAACAACTCATCGTAGATAAATGAAAAGTCTATCAAATCGTTAATTTTTCTCAAAAGATTATTCCTTGGAATAATTAAATCATATAAAGAGGAATGCTCGCTGAACTGTATTGTTTGTTGCTGTACTAACATGTAAAAAACCTTATAATTACAGCTAAATATACCAAAAAAGGAGTAGAAATCCTAAGCTTTCTACTCCTTTTATTTATCAATTTATTCGAAAAAAGACTTTTTCAGTACCCTCAATTCCTGCGGGGCTTTTTTACTTCTTGACTTGTTTTGCCTGATTAACTTTGTCTTGTCCTAAAATAGGTTTACACAAAAGTGTAAAAATATGGAAAGATATTTAAAGGAACATTCCTCAAAATGGCAGTCTAAATATTCGGAAGAATTTAAGAGATTTGTTTGTAATGATTTTTTAACGGGAACTTTGACAAGAAGAGAGGTAGAAGACAAATATAATATTGGTCATTCTCGAATTTCTTATTGGTTAAAAGACCTTGGATATGATTATTCTCAACCCAGTATCGTAGTTTTGCCAAGTATGGAAAATATTGAAAATAAAACACTGACATCCAAGGAGAAAGATCTTTTATTACAATTAAAAAAAGAACTTGAAGAGGCTCAGCTTTTAGCCGAAACCTATCGAAGAATGATAACCATAGCCGAACAGGAATTCAAAATAAAGATTGTAAAAAAGTCCAATACCAAGTGATTCAAGAGATGAAACATAATTATCCCAAAGTTAGTTTAGGCAAATTTTGCCGATTACTTGGCGTTACTAGACAATCTTATTATCAATACTTTTGGCAACAAGAACAGCTTGTTTTTGAAGATGAACTAGTGATTTCTGAAGTATTAAGAATAAGAAAAAATCATCGTCACATGGGAGGTAGAAAATTATATGAATTACTGCAACCCTTCTTGTTAGAACATCAAATTAAGATGGGTAGAGACCGACTATTCGACGTTTTATCGGCTAATTATCTTTTAGTTAAGCGTAGAAAAAAACAAACCATCACTACCAATTCATTTCATAGATTCAAGAAATATCCAAATCTAATTAGAGATTTTATCCCTCGTTCTCCAAATCAATTATGGGTATGCGATATAACTTATTGGAGAATTAAAGATACTTTTCTATACATTAGTTTTATTACTGATGCGTATTCCAAAAAAATAGTTGGCTATAATTTAGGCAAGAGTTTAGAAACTTCAGAAACAATTCAGGCTTTAGAAATGGCAATTTTAAGTATTTCAAATGAAAGAAAAGAATTAGAATTGATACATCATTCCGATAGAGGAACCCAATATTGTAGCAGTGAATACGTAAAACTTCTAGAAGATAGCAAGATAGGAATTAGTATGACAGAAAACGGAAATCCTCTAGAAAATGCTATTGCAGAAAGGGTTAATGGTATTATAAAGGAAGAATATTTAAATGATTATCAAGTTAATAATATAGAAGATGCCAAGGAATTATTGGATGCAGTAATCCAAATGTATAATAATGAAAGACCTCATATGAGTATAGGGAATCTCACACCAAACCACGTACATCAAAATAATATTAAAACAGAAAAATTATGGAAGAATTATTATATAAAAAGTCCTATTATTGTAAACCAATAATAGGACTAAAAATGAGTTGTAAATGTATTTTAGGATTAAGTATAAATATGTAAACTTATTTTAGGACGAGACACTTTGTGGGCACGAGCCTGAGGCATCGCGCTAGCCGTTGTAGTTATTTCTGCTCGGACCAGCTGGGGACTATAATTTCTCGTAATACCTCCGATTTTAAAAACATAAAGGTCTCCAAGTTATTGATCCACATAGTTTATAGCAACTTTATAAAACACAAAAAAACCTCGCAAATCCTGCGAGGTTTTTTGGTTCTTGGCTTATTTGTTTGCTCTTGTTTGTGAACACAGATTGCAAATCTGCGCTATCGTTCACAAGATATTTACTGCATTTCCGAGCCTGGTTTATCAAGCACAAAAGCAAAAAATATTTGACTAGGATCACTAACATTATAATTCGTAATATAGTCCTTTGCTCTTTTAATACTCCTTTTTAAAAACTCAATATCTGTTTCATTTGACAATCTATTGCAATACCAATTATCATAATTAGGTTGAACAATATTATTTGTTAATTCATATACATCTCCACCTAAAATAGAAACTTTCAATTCTTCAAATCGATTCAAAATTTCCATCGCATCTTTCTTAGAAAATGCCCAATTATTTATTCCTATTCCCTGAAGAAGGTAACCTTTTTTTAATAACTCGTCAATCTGTTTTAATACATTCATATTTTACGGTTTTATATTAAATAACCTATGATTTATCATTCCATCTGCTTCTTTTATAAATTCAAAAAATCCGCTTCTATTCCCATATTGACCTGGGATTTTTAAAAATTTGTCTATAAATTCCATCACCTCCTTTGAGTGGCGAAACTGTCCCATTCAGTTCAAATGCTTCAACAGATCGGGGGAATGAATGAAAATCACCAGTTTTCATTTGACTTATTACTTTATCTGTATATTGTGTATTATCGAAGAAAGATTTAGTTCCATCATCAACAATCCTAAAGCTTGGATTCTTAGAAACATCTACAACACCAAGTTCTTTATTTATAGTAGTCGCCGTATTGTTTTGTGTTGTAGGTGCTGTACTTGCCTGTGTTGTACTCGGCAGTTTTGCGTCAGCTGTTGGTTCAGGAGCTTTTCCTTGTTGTATACCAACACTTGGCAAAGAAATAGGCAAAACTTTAGGATTCGGTAGTGTACCTTTCCAAAATGTTCTTCCGTTTCTCAAAGCAGCAATACCATTGGTAGCACCTCCAAGTACTGCCCCAAAAGCGACACCAGTAATAATTCTTTACCCGACATTAATGGGTCTCCAAAAGCAATATGATTTCCTATGCTTAAAAAAGCTTGTGAAGATGCAGCACCAGCTGCACCGCCCGCTGCACCCGCTATAAAACCACCTATTCCTCCTGCTGCACCTCCTGCTCCTGCAAATGCGGCCCCTCCTGTAAGTGCTCCTATGGTACCTGCGGCTGCACCAATTCCGAAAGCTTTAAGCCCTTCCATATTAAATTGTGCTCCGTGAACTGCCCAGTTAACAACACCTCCTACAACAGCTGCAACTACAATCCAAATCCACTCTCCACTCGGGTCAGTGTACTTCAGCGGGTTATTCCAGCAATACCCATACCTATTAAAGTTCTGTGTGTTCGTTGCATCCTGCACATAATTGTCAGGTTGCAAAAACCTGTGTAGCTTAGGGTCATACAAACGACCGTTCATATTAATCAATCCTACACTTTGCAAATGTTCGTGTCCTGTGTAACCTCTATCCAGTATAGTAAGACCGTTTAATACATTTCCTGCGCCATCTTGTACTTGTATAATTGCTCCCCAAGCATCGAACTGTCGTTTTTCTACTATTGCGCCAGTATCATTGGTAATTGCCAAGATACTGCCTTGGTAATCCCGATGCAAATATAACATTTGTTCATTAGTTATCGCTCCTGCACTATTATAATTCTTTTTATATACTACTGGTGCAGAGTAGCCATCGCCTCCTAGGTAGGTAACAAACTCGGTCACTCCAGTCGAGATGTTGTGTTTTATCTCCATCGTACCATCGGCAGAGTAGTACTTGCGGTTAGGACGCAGGGTTTTGTTATCGTCTAGGCTGCCATAAAACATCACACTACGGCTGTTGTTGTCGTTATAAACAAAACTCATTTTGTCTACGCCTGTCGCTACTATTTCTACGGGACTCTTGAAAACGTTGTAACTTACCGTTTGCAAAGGGGTGGCTTGGTAATAGGCTTTGGCATCGGGCGTTAAGGTTACCGAGGTGTTTTGATATTTTTTTGCCGTGTTGGCATAGTTGTAGGTTCCTAATGTATTTTCCTTGATGCGTCCATCGGCTTCGTAGCTTTGGTTTACCATTGCACCCTGTGCGTTGGGGTAAGTAAGTAAACGATCTTGTGTGTCATACGTAAAGTTTTCCTGAACATTGCCAAAAAGACTGTTTTTGCGCCAGTTGAGGTTGCCTCGTTGCGAGTCAAAATCGTTGGTCAGTTCCATAATCGTGGCAGTAGTAGCGGTTAATGTATGCTTAGTGTTAGTCAAATAACCATAATTACTGCTGTCGTAGGTGTTTACAATGTCAATTCCGTTGCCTAAAGTGGCTTTGGTCAGCTGCCCTCGAGCATTGATTTCTTTGGTTTCCCAAAGAATTTTAGGATTTTGAGTATCTGTTATTTTATACGCAAAGCCGTTTTTGTAATCGTTTTGAATTACCGTTTTACTCGATTTTCCGTTAAGACTAGCCTCGCTGGTTTCGGTAGCCACTCTACCCCAAGCATCGTAAGAGAGTGTTTTGGTAAAAACAGCCCCGTAACCTGTGGTTTCTATTGTTTTTTCTAGTCGTTTTTTAGCATCGTAAAAATAGTCGGTGGTAATCGTGTTGCTAGCATCTTTGGCATCAGTAAATACCGTTTTTTTGAGCAACTTGCTAGCTACTGTGTCATAGGTATAAACTGTATTAGTATCCGTATTCTTGCCTACTATGGTTTTGAATTAGGCTTGCCCCAAGCATCTAAATTATAGGTGGTTGCGCCATTTGGCGTCGTTTCTTTTATCATTTCACCCAAAGCATTATAGTCATAAGTGTAAGTCCCTGCCGAAGGATCTATCAAACTGGTTTTTCGTCCCCAACCGTCTTGGGTTATAGCTATTTTGGTACCTGCATAGTTCGTTTCCTTGAGGTTACCATTGGCAAAATAGCTGTAATTTACTGTGCCTCCTATTGGGGCATCGGTCATTGTAATGACATTGCCCATAGCATTTTTGGTAGCAGTTTTAGTATTCCCCGTGCTGCTATCTGTTGTGGTGGTAGTCAATTTGTTATAGGTCATACTCATCACTTTACCCTTAAAGTCGGTAACCGTTTTGGGCGACCATACACATCATAAGTAGTGGTATTCCATAATGAGGGACTGCCCGTATGAGGTTCACTAACTCTGTAATTTCGGTCATAGATGTCATATTCAAATCTTTGTAGGACATATTGTTTTGAAGGTCTTTTATCCCTGACCGTATTTTTCTACCTAGTTCATCATACAGTTCTTGGCTATAACTACCATCATCGCCTCCTGTGGAAGTAATGAGTGTATTTGTTGTGCCACTTCTAGCATAGTCAAGTGTTTTGGTCTTGCCTAAATAATCGGTAATTTTTGTTCTCTTGAACCAAGAATCGTATAGATAGGCGGTGGTTAAGCCATACGGATTGGTCTCAGAGTTCAATAATCCGTTACTAGGGTTGTAAGCAAAGCTTGTTGCCAATCCTTCAATATCAATGCTTTTTTGTTAAAAAACGTCCCGATGAATCGTATTCATAATGGGTAACTCTTGGTGTGAGTCCAGGAGCTGTAATTGTTTTTTTTTGTAATATTACCAAAGGTATCGTAGGTGTTGTCTTCGGTAATATAGTCCGTATTATTTCCTTTTTTCTTTACCTGAGTAAGTAGCTGATTTGTGTAGGCATACAATTCTTCACTAGTCATGGTATCTCCAGAAGCCGTTATCTTTTGGGTCTTACTGCTAGGTCTGCCCACAACATAAGGAGAAATGCTAGGGGACTGATAAGTTATGGCACTAATAGTAGTTTGCTCGCCAACTCCTCCATTTCTTGTTTTGCTGATGGACTCCGTAGGATTATGGTAACTATCGTATACTGTAACGGTTTCACTACTGGTATTTTCTAGAATGTTGTAGCTATTTGATTGTGTGTTTTGTAGGGTATACACTTTAGTTGGGGACATGCTTGCTTCGTAAAACGACAATGATTTGCTTATCAAATTACTTGGTGGAACAGTATTGGTTTCGGCAAAACCATTGGCATCATAATCGGGCGTGATTTGAGCTACGAAAGTATTTCCTGCTGGAGGCGATATCGTTGCACCGGGCAGGAATCGAATACTGTTAGTTGCTTGTACCGTTTCGGTCGTTGTTCTGGTGTTGTTTATCGTGATGGCACTCGTTCTAGGAATGTTTGGGGCTGAGGAATTAACTGCAACTGAGGGTTGAACTAATCCAAGATAGGTATAACTGGCTACATTAGCACCACGCAAACTAGGGTCAAATTTGGAGATGGAACTAATGATTTGAGCATCATTATTGAACCAGTTGGTGCGCATCGAAGCACGAAAACCCAGATACCCTAATCCCTCTACATTGGAAGTTGCTCCTGCATAGGAAAACAATTGCTTTTTGTAAACAGAGGCACTTTGTTTTTCGAGTTTAGTAACAACTTGAAAACTGGGGGCAACTACTATATCAATATTAGGATATGTTTCGGTATAAGCACTAGGGGTATAAATGGACTCGTAATAATCCTGCCGTAATGGGTTGTATGTGACGGATTCTGTAACTCCGTTCCCAGTGGTAATTTTCTTCAACAAAACATCTTCGGCTCACGTAATTTTTTGGGGATTAAGCAAAAAGTTTTTCCATTCTGAATAGAAAGAATTTCACATCAACTACACCTCTTAGATTTGCTCTAAAGAGTTTTATTTTAGAATTAAATGATTCTGCGTTTGCATTTGTATGTCGTTTGATGAAGAAGTTTAAAATGGTTTCTAAATGATATTTTAAGCTGTTTGCTGCCAGGTCAAACGCATTAAAAGTTGAACAAAGATAAAAGATAATGATTATCCCAACCTGCTATTTTACGTTTTCTTCTGACGCTCTTCTTTACAGGACTAATTGTTTCATTGAGCAGTATTTTTAATGATAATTTCAAGACTGACGAAAAATTTTGTGCCGCGTTTTTATGTCTTTTTCTACTCTTATCTTCTCCAAAGGAAACGTCTAAATGCCAATGTAAATTGTTTTCAATTTTCCAATGTGAACGAACAGCATCCGCTATTTTCTTGGCATCACAAGGTAAACTTGTTATATAAAACCGAGTTGATTTCTGTGTTTTACCAGTTGATTTTATAAACCTTTCACTTTCTATTTTTGCAATAGATTGTAATGAATTCCATTTAGTTGGATTTAATAAATGACTCAAATCATCCATCACAGTACAAGTCCTTTTTTCTACCCTTCCGCTACCAACTTCCTCGGTTATATAAATTTTTGATTTGTCTTTTGAGGGAATCAAAAAAGCACTTTCAATATCTTGATATAATTCTTTTTGGTTTTCTTTTACCGCCAAAATATAATCTGCCTTTTGTTCAATAATCACTTCTGCTATATCTGTTTGACAACCCATTGCATCTATGGTAATAATAGCATTTTCAAGGTCTAACACTTTTAAAAGTTCTGGGATTGCCGTAATTTCATTTGATTTCTCTTCTGTTTTAATTTGACCTAAAAAGATTTCGTTTTCTGTAGAAAAAGCACTTACCAAATGAATGGCAGACTTCAATCCAGATTGCTTAGAACCTCGAACTGTTTTGCCGTCAATTGCCACGACACCCTTGTAATGGTTAGATATTGATTTAATCCAAGACACGAAATGTTCTTCGAAAAAAGAGGGTTTTAGCAAAGAGAAAAAACGATTAAACGTGTCGTGAGAAGGAATCCCGTTTTCTAAATCTAAGATAGTTTCCAAAAACTCACGCTTAACAATGCCGTAATCTTCAATTTCTTCCCAAGTTTCTGCCCCGCATATGACGGCAAGTATGGTTATGAAAACAATATTTTCCGAAGGGTGTAATTTTTTTCTGTTCAATCTAAAGTCTGGAATAGTTTGAGCAAATATAAACAATTTGTTTTTTAATTTCATATTAAGCATCTGATTATCAGATAAATATACAAAATTTAATTTGCTAAAACAAATTTAATTCGTTGTATTTCAGATGGTTATATTAAAAAAATCATTTAAAATTTAATGGTTTTTAATGCGTTTGACCTGGTTTGCTGCGGTATTAAAATCATTTAATTTTAATAATTTTGTTTTTCAATCCAGTTTAAAAAATTGTTCTTTGGCTAATTCTTTTGAGGTTTGTTCATAGATGTTCCTGAACTCGAGAGTGTGTTTATATGCTTGATGTAAGTGTGGATAAATTTTGAATAACAATTCGGCTCTTACCTTCTGATTAGGAGTCCATTCATTTGTTTTTTTAGCAATAATATAACGGCTTCTAGCTAATAATTGTTTTGGAGTGTCCTCATTTTCAAAAACGATAGGAACATATTTAATTCCTTGTTCTTTGGCTATTTTAATGGCTTGATTTTCTTTTTCAATTGCTTCCCATCGTAACTTAATTCTTTGATGTTGCAAGGCTTCCATTACCAGCTTTACTACGTGAAAACGATCGGTAACCAAATTGCTTTCTGGAAAACATATTCTTGAAGCCAATTGCATATTATTAGCCATATCAAGGGTAATTTCCTTTACCAACTTCCTTTTTTCTAACGGAATTTTGTTTAAAACATCAATAATATCTTGACTTTTAGTGCCTTTTATAACTGCTACTAATGTTTTTTTCTTGCCTCTACCGTTTTTATTGGTTACAAAGGTATAGAGTTCTCCTTTTGACAAACTTAACTCATCAATTCCTAGATTTTCACCTATATTCTGAGGATAAATCAAATAATCTTCGGAGTGATTGAACTGATCCCAATCCTTAAATCCACTAACTTTTTTCTTGTAATGGCGTTGCAATAAATTGGCTTTGACTCCGTAATAACTGGCGATATTACTTATCGTATCTTCTCGGGTCTCGACCTGTATCTTTTAAAAATCAGAAAGTTCAACGGTCAATTTTGAACCTTCTGCTATAAAAGTATAATCACTTTTAACTTCTATTGATTTATCAAATTTATTTCGCCATCGACGCCTTCTAATGCCTAAATAAACCGCCTTTCCTCTAATTGGAAAGTCTTGAATTAAAGTTCGTTCGTAGAATCCTTTTGACTCAAATTCATTCAAATCATAATTATTTGGCAGTATGTTTTTCTCATCTAAATAAATGAATAAACAGTCTTTCTTTGTATGTAAATCTCCTAACTCTTTGAAATCGACAATATCAAAATGTATCAATAGCCCTTCTGGTAAAAAGGAAGAAAAAATTGAAAAATCCATTTGTTTTTTTAGACAAATTTAGAACTTCTCCCCAACTTTTTTATGTGAGCCACATCTTCTCTAGTATCAATTGAACCCTTGAAAGAATGTATGACATTATTACTGATTACTGAATATTCTAAACTCTGATTGATTTTGTTATGATTAGTAAATATTGGAATGGGGGCTCTTTTTACTCCACTAAATTTTGCAGGGGTAGTTGCCACACTAAAATTGATGGCATTTCCTGTTATTGATTTATTTTCAAGTAATATTAGTTTTGTAATTTGAGAAGTTCCTCTGCTTGAATAATCATTACCAATGCGTTCAACTGTTAAGTTCTGCTGGTAAAGAATATCTGTTTTACCATCTCCATTATAATCATTCGCAATAAAACTATTCTCATTTAAACTATAAGTATAAAGAGGATCCCAACCCATAACACCATAAAAACCATATTCAAACTGCTTAAATTTCACTCCAATAGAACTGGTAAACTTATTAAAAGAAGTAGCAGTAGACAAATAGAAATTCCAACTGTCCTGATCTACTGCTGTTGGCATAACAAAATCAGCTTTTCCATCACCATTATAATCCCCCATCAAAAACGGTTTATCAAGAACAATACTAGCATCTGAGGTCGTATTTTGATACAGCAAGACAAAATAGTTAGCATCATTTAGGGTATACACTTTTATATAGCCTGTATCAAAAACAAAAATGTCCGCTTTCCCATCACCGTTAAAATCAGCAACTTCAAACTCGCTAGTTGCACTAGAAGTTATGTAACCTGCTTGATTTACAAAATTGGCAGTTAATCTTCTGTCTAAATTTACAAAATAAGCCTGTCCTCCAGCACGTGTTGTTGAATAACCGTAGCACCCCGATTGATAAGAATAGCTTATTGGCTTTTCGATAACTACAGCATCTGTGAGACCATCCCCATTAAAATCTCCGCTCACATAACTTTTAGGTATAGTTAGTTCAATTGGTGTGGGTGCGGGTGGTTCATTATCATCAATTGGGATAATCATCCTACTTGCTGCTTTACTTGCTTGTTTTTGCATTGAATTCGTATTACCACAATTATAATCATTGTAGTAAGTGAATTTTGGAAAATTATATGCTTTTTCGTATTGATAATAAATTGGACTTGTAGACCCAACACAATAAGTAGTAAATGTGGTAGCATCTGTTGAAAGACCTTTAATTACCGTCCAACCTTGCATTGGCATCAACTTATTGTTCCAGCTTAACCAAGAAACGGGAAAAATTTCATCAAATTTACCTACAGGGTGCTCCCAACCTATGTTAAGACTCGTTTGAGAGTTAATCTCAGAAAATAGCCAATATTTAGCTTTGCTGTCTGCCCCTTTGGTGGGATAAAGTAAAAAGTCCGTTTTACCATCACCGTCAAAATCTCCTGAAATTTTTCCAGTATTATTATAATCTATTTCAGATAAACTTATTATGGTAGGATCCTGAATATTAAATAAATTAGCATTGTTAGTCGTGTCATAACTAAACACCGTAGGATTATAACTTTTTAAATTATCTCCACTTTTTTCGGTAATGCTTTTAAGTCGTTGGTATCCTAGGGAGGTTTGTTCTGATTCTAAAACATAACTCCTAAAACCCACCCCATTTCCAATAGTTTTTATTTCACTTAATATGGTGTTCATTAGGATACTTTGCCCTGCTACATAAGATTGCTCAGGTCTTTGTCTCGGTGCATATACAAATTGAATTTGATTAATAGGAGTGTTGGAACCAATGCTACAGGTCAAACGCATTAAAAGTTGAACAAAGATAAAAGATAATGATTATCCCAACCTGCTATTTTACGTTTTCTTCTGACGCTCTTCTTTACAGGACTAATTGTTTCATTGAGCAGTATTTTTAATGATAATTTCAAGACTGACGAAAAATTTTGTGCCGCGTTTTTATGTCTTTTTCTACTCTTATCTTCTCCAAAGGAAACGTCTAAATGCCAATGTAAATTGTTTTCAATTTTCCAATGTGAACGAACAGCATCCGCTATTTTCTTGGCATCACAAGGTAAACTTGTTATATAAAACCGAGTTGATTTCTGTGTTTTACCAGTTGATTTTATAAACCTTTCACTTTCTATTTTTGCAATAGATTGTAATGAATTCCATTTAGTTGGATTTAATAAATGACTCAAATCATCCATCACAGTACAAGTCCTTTTTTCTACCCTTCCGCTACCAACTTCCTCGGTTATATAAATTTTTGATTTGTCTTTTGAGGGAATCAAAAAAGCACTTTCAATATCTTGATATAATTCTTTTTGGTTTTCTTTTACCGCCAAAATATAATCTGCCTTTTGTTCAATAATCACTTCTGCTATATCTGTTTGACAACCCATTGCATCTATGGTAATAATAGCATTTTCAAGGTCTAACACTTTTAAAAGTTCTGGGATTGCCGTAATTTCATTTGATTTCTCTTCTGTTTTAATTTGACCTAAAAAGATTTCGTTTTCTGTAGAAAAAGCACTTACCAAATGAATGGCAGACTTCAATCCAGATTGCTTAGAACCTCGAACTGTTTTGCCGTCAATTGCCACGACACCCTTGTAATGGTTAGATATTGATTTAATCCAAGACACGAAATGTTCTTCGAAAAAAGAGGGTTTTAGCAAAGAGAAAAAAACGATTAAACGTGTCGTGAGAAGGAATCCCGTTTTCTAAATCTAAGATAGTTTCCAAAACTCACGCTTAACAATGCCGTAATCTTCAATTTCTTCCCAAGTTTCTGCCCCGCATATGACGGCAAGTATGGTTATGAAAACAATATTTTCCGAAGGGTGTAATTTTTTTCTGTTCAATCTAAAGTCTGGAATAGTTTGAGCAAATATAAACAATTTGTTTTTTAATTTCATATTAAGCATCTGATTATCAGATAAATATACAAAATTTAATTTGCTAAAACAAATTTAATTCGTTGTATTTCAGATGGTTATATTAAAAAAATCATTTTAAAATTTAATGGTTTTTAATGCGTTTGACCTGACCAATGCTACCATATTCAATATATTGAATACTTAAATTGTTATTGGACAAATTGTATGTATAGCTTATCCTAACCCCCTGTGGGTTTTCCCAATAGGTAATACCCCAAGTGGTAATAGAACGAGAACCGGTAGTAGCTCCATATTCCGCTTTAGAACCATCGGGATATTCTACCAAAAAAGAAGCAGGCCCATAATTTGCACCTAATGGCGATACTCCAACAGCAGTAACCTTTACATTTGAAAAATTTTCGGTTTCATAAATTGTACCTGCTGCTCCATAAACGGTGCCTGATTTTAAAATCAAACGTTGTCCGTCAAAGGCAAAACGGTCATTCGCATCGAGATTTACACCTCCAATTATACCATCGTGAAACTTGGTCCTAGGAATGCGAGTAATAGCAGATACTCCGGAAATATTCCAGCCATAACCCGCCACACCATTGCTTCCCTGACTGTTATAAACCAAACCTAGTTGTGGCACCACTCCATTAATACCGGGAGGTACTGCAATAGGAATCGAATAATTAGCCCCTCCAGAAAGTGAAACCGACAATTGCCCTTCGGTAATACCTACTTCATTAGAAGTTCCTGTGGAAGATGGGGTTGTGATTACAGCTGCTGTTTTGGCTGTTGTACTGGTTTTACTAATTTTGCTGCCACTATCGCCCGTGGCTTTTGTTGTGGTGCTGATTCTTTTTATAGGAATTATGCCCTGTACAGGTGTACCTCCTAAATCTTGAGCCTTTACAAAAAAACTAAAGCCCAAAAATAGTAGGATATAGTAATATTTCTTCATACTTATTGTTATTTTACAATTTTTATTGTTTTTTGTTTTCCATCACTATATGCCAAAACAACCAGATAAGTCCCTGTTGGGTAATTAAAGAATGGAATGTTTAGATTGTTCGCTTTCTCAAGATTGTCATACGTTTTTAAAACTTGCCCATTTATACCATACAAATAAATCGAGCTAACGGTTTTGTCTGCCACGAGTTCCCATTTAAGATACAATTCTTCTTTTACTGGATTGGGATAATAGGAAATAACATCTTCTGGAAAGAATTTTTGTAAATCTTCTTCCTGAAGCGCAGCGATTTCTTTTGGAGCTTTGGTTTTATAACCCGTCTTGGTACAACTTAAACACAACTCTCTTTTAATTTGGTTGCCTGCCGCATCGTAATCAAAAATTATTTTATCTTGATTTTGGGCTTTAGTAAATAGTGAAAACCCTAGAAATAGTAGTAGTAAATACTTTTTCATATTCTTATTTTTTTAACTCTTTTTCAATTGCTGATAATCTTTCAGACAACAGTTTATAATTCTTGTTTTCTGTTTTTAAACGCTCCAATTCTTTATTTTGCTCAATCATATAAAGCGTCATTTCTTCTATTTTCTTCAACAAACTCATGTTCATTTCGGCGAGCATAAGTCCGTTTTTCTCAAGTTCGGCTGCTGATGGTATTTCGGGTAAGTGATTGTTTTTATTAATGTACTTCTCTACTTCCTGAAGCGTTTTGAGTTTGTAATCTGGAGCAAAAACATAATCGGGTGCGGGAATGCTTAGATCGATTTTGACTTCTTTGGCATGGATGTTTCCGTTTACGGTGAGTTTTGTGTCTGGGGTGGTGGTTCCTATGCCTACGTTGCCAACAGTAGTAATTCTAACTTGATCAGTTCCATTAGCACGCAATGATAAAGCTTTCCCAGATAGACCTCCAATCATAGCTAAATCAGTATCCCAAGTTAAACATCCAAAATCTGCAGAATGTCCCCATTTAACAACACCATCACCACTAGCATAAAATTTTACATTACCCGCTTGTTGAACTTGGAATCTATCATTGACCGAAGCCACATTTACATCCAATTTATAACTAGGTGTAGTAGTTCCGATACCTATATTACCATTATCTTGAATGGCAAATTGATCTGTAATGGTACTTCCATTTTTCTTGCTTATTGCGAATTTCCATCCTGTGTTGTCAGTGCCATACAATAATTTGCCTGAGAAAGGGGATCCTAAATTTGTGACAACTTCAATTGCATTTACAGTACCTATTGTTGATGCTCCGACTTTTAAATTTCCATAAACATCTAATGTTGAATTTGGGCTAATTGTACCTATTCCAACATTGCCCCCTAAAGGGTTTAATGCAATTGGATAGAAACCTCCGTCAGATATTGCATGTTTAGATTGCAATGAAGTGGTATATGGTGTTGTTGCAGAAGTATTAATTGCCAACTGGACGTGACCACCAGTTCTGAAATTTGCAGATGCAGGAGAATTTGCATTCAATGAAACTTCTGCATAAGGGCCCATAATGTCTAATTTTCCCGTTGGATTTGTGGTTCCTATACCCACATTGGTATTTGTGCTTGGCACATTAGGCAAAACATTGGTTGCCCCTCCCGTAGAAGTAGAAATTTGCGCTCTAGTAACTGTTATTCCAAAAAGGAATAATCCTAAAAATAATAATTTGATTTTCATAGGTTTAGAATTTTGAATTTTTTTATCTTATTTTTTTTCAAAACTTGCCAATCTTGTAGCAAGGGTTGCAATAGTTTTGTTTTGTCTTTCCAATTCTTTGTTTTGCTCGATGACATATAATGTAAGTTCCTCTACTTTTTGGAGTAAAACATTCGACATTTCGCCTAGTGACACCCCATTTTGTTGCATTTCTTTTGCCGATGGTACATTAGGTAAATGATGATTTTTCTTGCTGAAACTTTCGATTTCTGCCAATGTTGGCAAAGAATAATCTGATTTCAATTCCGATTTTCCGGTGTAGTATTTTTGAAAAACGTAGTCAGCAGGAACAAACAAATCTACTTTTACTTCTTCGGCATGTATTTTCCCTTTCACGGTAAGTTTTTCGTCGGGATGCGTGGTACCGATGCCAACGTTGCCGTTAGGAACAATTCGCATATTCTCATTATTGCCAGTTGCAAAGGCTAAATTTCCAGAAAATGATCCAGAAGATTGAATTGTCATAGTAGTTGCTTCGGACGAAGGAGGCCAAGTTCCTAGTAATTTTTGATTTGTTAAAAAATTTAAATTTTGATTACCATCTTTAATAACAAGTTTAACGGGAGGAGAGACCTCACCAATACCTATATTACCATTTTCCGCAATCGTTAATCCAGAATTACTAAAAGCAGGAAGAGGGGAACAAACTATCCACCAATCTGTACCCGTAGATTTGTAGGTGTCAAATTCAGCTTGACTTACGATTACTGAACTGTACGGTAAAATCAGTACCATTAAATGTTTGGTCGAAATAATTGCCTTTTACCGCTGCTTGTGCGTGCCATACCTGATTTATTTGTGTCATAGCGTTATAGTCTAAAGTGTTAACTCCATCCCATTTTACCATTAAAACAGAGAAACTTTTACCTGGATTTCTTGCTGCTACAATAGCATATCCTGTTGCTCTTGCATTTTGTTGTTGAAGAGCGGTTACCGTTTGTGCATTTGTTTTTAAAGAAAAAAGGATAACAAAAAGAAAAAGTAATTTAATTTTCATAGGTTTAGAATTTTGAGATTTTTTTTAATTGTTTTTATTTAACGATTTATTTTATCTTGTTTTTTCATAAAACAATTTCTGTTGATACAAATTCTTTCATAAGTCAAATATACGATTTTATCCTATTCAGTTTTATAAAATCCCACTCTATTTTCGTACAATTTAAGATATTCTTAGTCTATTTTCGCATAAATAATACCATCTTGGTAAACCTGTACCAAATTGACCAAAAAAAATTACTACTTCCTGAAGAAAATAGATTCTCATTAGTAATAAACAAAAAGGGGGTTCAACAGGAGTATTGTTATCAATTCCTTTCGGAAAAAGCAATCGAATGGTATGAAATGAGTACGACCGTTATTGGGTCGCAAACACCAATGATGATATGTGACCCGAGCGATAGCGAATAGGCTAAGCAATTACACATGACCGATAAAAAATCAAAAGGTATCAACATTATGAAAGAATGTATTTTAAAAAGATAAAAAATTGAAAACTTAGCAAATAAGTAAGTCGAAAGTTTTAATGTCATAAAGTCAAACGAATGAATAGTAATAAAGTCTATTTACAATCAAAGACTTATATCGTTTTATCAGATTTCAAAATGCAACAGTATACCATAGCTATCACTTAAATTCAATAAATACTGTTTTTAATGACAAAAAAAGGCTGCCCATTACGGAGGGCACTGAAAAAGTCCCTATTTTCAAAAATCATTAAAAAAAGTGATTAAATAAGGCTTTGATTTTATTTAATCGTCTTTTTTTAGTCAAATTTAATCTTCTTAGATTACAAGGGGTTTGTAATAACTAAAAGGAGCGAAACCATTGTGTTTTCGCTCCTTTTTAGTTATTTTCATTTTCCTTATTCGAGGGACTTTTTCAGTGCCCTCCCATTACGGACAACCTTTTTACAATTGTGATGTTACAAAACTACAATGCCGCTTTTCGAGTGGTAATAGCATCTGTAAAAGCATCAATCTCTGTTAGCTCTAGAGTAACTTTCGTCAAGTCTAATTCTTTTTCTAAAAGTGCTACAACACCATAGCTTTCTTTTCGGTTTTCGAGTAAAAACTTTTTGTACTCCAGTCTTACTTTTTTCTTTACGGCATCGTCCTTACTATTGCCTGCGGGCAAAGCTGCAATAATAGTTTCGGTCGCCGTAATTTCAGTAAGCACTGATTGTAATTCAGCATCAATCTCAATCGAGGCGGTACTGTAATTGTTGGTCAATCTTTCTTCAGAAAGTTTTTTAAAATTTAGGTCTGCTTTTTCTTTTGCAGCCCAAGCCAGTAATAAATCACAATCGGCTACCGTTGTGATTTTGCTAGTTGAATACGACATAAAAAAGTATAGGTATAGGCGTTTAAGCCACACTTGATTTTGTTGATATTTTATCGTTTTTGACCATTCTTTTGACCAACACATTGAATATTGTATCCATATTTGACCTTCTATTGTATCTAAAATGATATTCATTCAGATAATCTTGTATATGTTCTTTACTACAATGATGATGTATTCCTCTGAGCCAACCTTTGATGTTCATTATATGAATATGTAACTCTTTAAAGTTTTTCCCATCATTAGAATCTAGTTGTTTTAGATTCGGAAACTCTTTTTTTAGTGGACTATATCCCCTCCATTTATCTGTAATTATAGTTGCTTCTTTTGAAATATATTTTCTCAGAAAAGCACCTAATTCATTTGCAGAAGAATGCTCAATAACTTCAGCATAAGCTCTACCAACTCCATCATCTAAAACTTCAACAGCTAGAACAATAAGCTTTTTTAATCCTTTACTTCTGCCTCTTTTATCTTCTTCTGGACCACCAACCATAAACTCGTCAACGTGAATTGTCCCTGTTAATGGGTAATTAAGACTACTTTTCATAGCTTGTTGTATCTTTAATTTAAAAGACCAACATGTTTTTTGTCGAAGTTCAAACTCGGAACTCAACTCCAAAGAAGACATTCCTTTTTTCTTTGTACTTATTTTAAAGACGATATGAAACGCAATCAATATTGAAAATTTTAGTTTTTCCAACATAGTCCCTGTTGTTGGACTTTCATCATATCTACATTTAGTACATCTTCTATTATATGGATTTTTACCGTTACAAAATTTATCGTTTTGACATCTTTTACAAACAAAACCATTTTCCCATTTTATTTGAGAAAGATAATCTAAACAATCATTATCGTCTTTAAATCGTTGATTAAATTTTATCGAATTCACTCCTCTGAAAATATTTGAATCTGCCATTTGGCAAAAATAATCTATTGCGACCTAAACGCCTATACCTAAAAAAGTATTTAAAAGTTACTATAACTTATCAACGTTACCTCATTTCTGTTTAGTGTTCATTAATAAAAATTTAGTATTTTATTTACTTTTCTTTAAGAATGTTACTATAAACCATCTGGCTCTTACTACTTTCAATCTTTAACATTTGTTTGGCTTGTCTTGCCAACCCATTCTTTTCGATTCCTGCTATCGCTTGTTGCAACAGTACTTCAGCCTGTATCACTTTATTTTTTTGCAAATACAGTGCAAGCGAATGAAGTTGCAGGTTTTGATGGTGTTTTTTTTGAATGGTCTCGAGCAAACGTTGTTCTTTAATTTGCTTGTATTCTAATTCTTTGATATGACGAGTCAAGAATACTTTTACTTCCAATTCTTGCTTTTCTAGGAGTTGGTGGCCTTCTTTTTCCGTAACATTCTTTTGGTCAAAGAACAAGGCAATCTCGGCAAGTTTTGCCAATGCAGAAGTTGACAATTCGCGTTTTCCTGCTTCGTACATTGCTAACTGGCTTCTGGTTACGCCTAAATATTGTGCCATCAATTCTTGGGAAAGTCCGAGTTGATCTCTAAATAATTGTGCTGCTTTCATCTGGTTATCGTTATTGTTTTTTTTATTGGAAGATGGAATACCCTTAATCAAATCCCTATGCCAACGATAATTGCCATAGGCGTTTACCTCTCCTGTTCACTAGTGTTCATGGCATCTTGTGCTATTTTTTTCGAAAAATATTTGTTTGTCACAAAGTTGTGCTATTTTTTTCAAAAAATGATATTTTGTCACATGTTTGTGATTGTTTTTTTTAAAATATTTTTTTGGTCACAAAACGATGATGCCGTTTTTTATTATTGTTTCGAAGTCGGTACTACCATAGAGCAACGCTGTTATTTACCAGGGTATTCGCTTTTAAACTTGCAATATTAATTCTCTGTAAGCATCACTACCAAAGACTTTCTGTCGTTTTCTATTTTTCGATTTTGGATAGGTTTTTTCTTGGTCGAGCATCGTGATTGCAAATTTTGCAATTAAATTTGAATTTTCTATTGCCGTTTGATTGCCCTTTTCTTGATGGTCTTCTTTGAAAATTACATCCAAATTCCAATGCAAATTATTTTCGATTGCTCAATGCGACCTTATGGAATGATTCAAAAGCCCCGCCCTGCTACCGCATTCTATAATAAAAATAGCTGCACATAATGCAGCTATTGAAGATAATGACTATTTTTTGTCTTTATTGCGAAATATAGGAATCTAAATGCTTAATGGTGTTTTTCTGCATTTCGATTATCGCTTTTACAACATCGCTTATCGATATAATTCCGATAATTTTATTGTTCTCGGAAACTGGTAAATGCCGCACTCTTTTTGTATTCATCAATTCCATACAATAGTCGAGATTGTCTGTTGGTTTTACGGTAATTACCTCTTTTTCCATGATTTCATGAACCAAAGTCTTTTTAGAAGATTTAGCTTTCAAAGCTATTTTTCTAGCATAATCTCTTTCAGACAAAATTCCTTTCAAAACATAGTCTTCTATTATTAAAATAGCTCCAATATTTTTTTCGCTCATTACTCCTAAAGCTTCATATACCGTTATGGTTGACAGTACCGAAAAAACTTCTTTTCCTTTTGTGCTTAATATTTGATTGACCGTCATGATAGATAAATTTAATTCACTATAAAAATAAAAAAAAACATCAAACAAGCGACACCTTTGTAGAAATTTATTTTGAATCTAAATGAATTTATGAAATTCTCTTTCTTAATAAAGTACTGAATCAATGACAAATAGTCGCTCGAAAAGCACAAAAGGAATCGCTAATGGGTTCTTTAAAAAAAGATCGTTTTTAAAAATTATTCCATCGAAATAACAATAAATTCGCTACGTCTGTTGGCTTGATGCTCGGCTTCTGTACACTCAACCCCATCAGAACATAGATTAATTAATTGTGTTTCTCCATATCCTTTGCTTTTTAATCGACTGGCGTGTATTCCGTTTTTAATTAACCATTCCATCGTAGATTTAGCTCTGCGACTAGACAATTTTTCGTTATATGCAGCCGACGAGCGACTGTCGGTATGCGAGCGCACCTCGACTTTCATCGTTGGATATTGATTCATTATAGCTACTATTTTTTCAAGTTCGAATGCTGCGTCGTCTCGTATATCCGATTTGTCTAGATCAAAATAAATACTCGGAATGTTAACTGTTTTAGCCAAATCAGTTCCCACCACTACTGGTTTGATACGTTTTTCTAAAGTCAGCGGAAAATCTGTTTCTCCATTAGCATTTTCAATACTAACTTTTGCCTCTCTAGTTTCATAGCCTCCTTTTTCGACCCGCATATAATAAGTCTTACCGCATGTTACCTCAAAAATATATTTCCCATTTTCATCAGACAAACATTGCTGCAGGAATTTGAATTTTTCGTCAAATAATCCTGCTTTTACTCCTGAAAGAATGGAATGGGTTTCTCTATCTGTTATGATTCCAAACAACAGTTGTTCACAATCTAATTTTTTTATTTCGGTCAATTTGTAAATATCATCGTATCCCAAACCTCCAATTCTATTTGAAGTAAAAAATCCATTTCGACTTTTGCTGTCTATCATAAAGGCAAAATCATCTTGAGAACTATTTACTGGAGCCCCAACATTTTGCACATTATTAAAGTTAGCGTTTTCTCCCATTTTAGCGACAAACACATCTAATCCGCCCAGTCCTGGTCGACCATCACTAGCAAAATACAATTCGTTGTCGCCACTAACAAAAGGAAAAGTTTCTCTTCCTTCTGTATTAATTGTAGCCCCCAAATTTTCTGGAATACCAAAACCCCCTTCTTCGTTTATTGCTACTTTAAACAAATCTGACTGACCGAGTGTTCCCGGCATATCCGATGCAAAATACAATGTTTTTTCATCTAAACTAAGTGCTGGATGCGCCGTACTATACTGATCGTTACTAAATGGCAATGGAGTTACATTACCCCAACTATTATCCTCAAAAGTCGCTTTATACAGTTTCAATAAAGTGATTTTTTGATCATCAGCTCCTTTTTTTCCGTCCAAAAAGTTGTTCCTGGTAAAATACATTGTTTTTCCATCTTTGGTAAAAACTGCCGAAGCTTCGTGGAATTTTGAATTTATCTTATTACCAAAACGTTTTGGCTCACTTAACAAACCATCTGATTGCAAATCAGAACTATAAAAATTGGTAAAAGATTGATTTGTCCAAGCGAAAACTCTTTTAGATACACTACCCGTATCGCGAGCTGAGGCAAACACTAAATGATTTCCTAAGAATGAGCTTCCATAATCTGAGTATTCCGAATTGATTCCCGCATCGGCAATTTTGTAACGTCCAGAATTAGCCTTGATTTCTTCGAGATAATTCTTATGGTCTACAAATAATTTACCTCTAAGATCCTTTCCAGATTTGGTATTGAATTGTTGCATCATTTTATCGGCCTTCACATAATCGCCTGTTGCCTTTAAAGCCTGAGAGTATCTGTAACAATATTCTAAATCCTGATTTGGGTTCATCGCAAAAAGTTCCGCATACCATTTTGATGCTTTTTCTAATTCCGCATTGAAATAATAGGCGTTTCCTAGGTTTTGAAACATCTTTTCTTCTTTATATCCTTTTTCGGCTACCCGCTCATAAGTTGCAATTGCATCAATATAAGCGTAGTTTTTGTATTGTTTATCAGCGGCAGCAACTTTAGCTTTTTGTGAATATCCTTGTAAAAAAAATAGACACAAAAGCATACTGTAAAATATATTTTTAGTTTTCATAATTGGCGGAATTAAAAGAATCTTGGGGATATTATTCGATTATTTTTTTTGAACAATTCATAGCGCAAAAATAACTCATGAGAACCCGAGTTGTAATTTGCTAATTTTGTGGTTTCGAAATCATAAGAATAACCTATAAACCAAGAGCCATCAATTTGAAATCCAACCAAAGCACTTACCGCCGCATCCCATCTATAAGAAACGCCTGCCGTAAACTTCTGATTTATCAAAAAATTTCCTGACAAATCTACTTGTAACGGAGCTCCTTTAACCATTTTGGCAAGTACTGACGGTTTGAATTTTACCCCTTCATTCAAATCAAATACATGTCCAACTATAAAATAATAATGCAAAAGTTGCCTAGAAATAAAACTTGAGGCAGTATGGCTTGTTGTTCCATCAAAATGTTTTGTTTCTAATAGATTAGGTGCAGACAACCCAAAATAGGTCTTATCAGAATGCAAATACACCCCAACTCCTATGTTTGGAGAAAATTTATTGTCTATGTTATCTTGAAACCTGGGATCGCTTGGATTATAAGTGATAAATTTTGAGTAATCTACATTCAACAAATTAGCACTTGCCTTTAAACCAAATGACAATTTATAGTTGTCCGACATTGGAATAGTATAAGAAAAATCCACAGCAATATTATTTTCAGTTGATGGTCCTATCCTATCATTAACAACCGACAGCCCCAAACCAACATTAGTTCCATTGATGGGTGTATGAATTGAAAAGGTATTAGTTACAGGAGCCCCATCAAGCCCCAACCATTGTGTCCTGTGCAAGGCTAATATACTCATCGCTTCTCTTGAACCAGCATAGGCAGGATTGACAACAATCGTGTTATACATATACTGGGTAAACTGTGCATCTTGTTGTGCATAACCTACACCCGATAGAAGCATAAAAACGAATAAAGTAACGTTTTTTTTCATTTGTCTTTGTTTAAATACCTGAACATTATTCTCTCAGGGACTAAATTTATCGAATAATATACAAATATCGATTTTTTTGGAATATTTTTTTGAATAAAAAAACACCTTACTTAGGTGTTTTATGATAATAGACGACATTGTTGCTTTTTTAGTCAAAAAATATTTTTTAAAACTTGACCATTAAAGCAATAAACTGTGGATTTTCAAAAAAAAAAAAAAAAAGTAATCCTCTTAAAAACAACAAATGAATACCCTCTAAAAATTATTTTAAAAGTTCTATATTCCGCTTCAAGCCTTCAAACTTGGCTCTTTTCAAAGGCGTGTTTTTAAAAACCTTTTTGAAAGTTTCTTCGGTAATTTCCTGCCAATCCTTTTTAGACATAGAAAGCAACTCTGGATTAGACGCAAAAAGGGGTTCTTTATGTGCTTTCGAGAATCTGTTCCAAGGGCAAACATCTTGACAAATGTCGCAACCAAAAGCCCAATCACGGAACTTTCCTTTCATCTCTAAAGGTATATTATCTTTCAATTCAATAGTAAAATAAGAAATACACTTGCTGCCATCAACCACATAAGGTGCTACAATAGCCTCTGTTGGACAAGCATCAATGCAAGCCGTACAAGAACCACAATGATCCGTTGTGGCGTGATCGTATTCTAAATCTAAATCGATAATTAATTCGGCTATAAAATAAAAAGAACCTACTTTTTGGGTTATCATGTTGCTGTTTTTACCAATCCATCCCAAACCACTTTTGGCCGCCCAAGCTTTGTCTAAAACTGGAGCCGAATCTACAAAAGCCCTTCCCGAAACTTCACCAATTGTTGATTGAATAGAGAAAAGCAATTCTTTGAGTTTTTCCTTAATGACAAAATGGTAATCCTGTCCGTAAGCATATTTCGAAATTTTATAAGAATCTTGATTTTGAAACTCCGAAGGATAATAATTTAACAAAAGCGAAACCACACTTTTAGCATCATCGACCAACAAAGTTGGATTTAATCTTTTGTCAAAATTATTTTCCATATAGGACATTTGACCGTTCATTTGCTTGTTTAGCCAACTTTCCAATCGGGGCGCTTCTTCTTCTAGAAATCCAGCTTTAGATATGCCACAAGACAAAAAGCCGAGTCTTTTAGATTCGGCTTTTATAAATTGTGTGTATTTTTCTTTATTGTTTATCAAAATTAAAATAATCCACCTTGAATATTAGTTTTCACTTTTCCGAGATGTTTGTATGCTTTCTCAGTTACTTCTCGTCCTCGTGGTGTTCGCATAATGAAACCTTCTTGAATTAAAAAAGGTTCATAAACTTCTTCTATCGTTTCGCTACTTTCGGATACGGCTGTCGCCAAAGTAGACAACCCAACGGGACCACCTTTAAATTTATCGATGATGGTATTTAAGATTTTATTGTCCATTTCATCCAAACCATGCGCATCAACATTTAATGCTTTTAGTGCATACCGAGCGATTTCAATATCGATTGTTCCGTTTCCTTTTATTTGTGCAAAGTCGCGCACACGACGCAATAAGGCATTAGCAATACGCGGTGTTCCTCGGCTGCGCCCAGCAATTTCAATGGCTGCTTCTAAAAAAATTGGCATTTTTAATATATCGGCACTTCGTTCGACAATTGTCGTCAAAAGTTCTGTGGTATAATATTGTAATCGCGATGAAATTCCGAAACGGGCGCGCATCGGAGCGGTTAATAAACCCGAACGCGTGGTGGCACCAATAAGTGTAAACGGATTCAAATTAATTTGAACCGTCCTGGCATTAGGCCCTGATTCAATCATAATATCTATCTTGAAATCCTCCATTGCCGAATACAAATATTCTTCCACAATTGGGCTTAATCTATGGATTTCGTCTATAAACAGGACGTCTCTTTCTTCGAGATTGGTCAACAAACCAGCCAAATCCCCAGGTTTGTCAAGGACTGGACCAGAAGTAATTTTGATACCCACTTGCAATTCATTAGCCAAAATATTTGCCAAAGTAGTTTTTCCTAATCCTGGAGGACCGTGAAATAGTGCATGATCAAGTGCTTCATTTCTTTGATTTGCCGCTTGAACAAAAACCTTTAGATTTTCCAGTATTTGTTCCTGACCTGCAAAATCATCAAACGAAAGCGGTCTCAATTTTTTATCGAGATCGAGTTCTTCTGGATTGTATCCGTTGGCGGTTGGGTCTAAATTTTCATTCATTCTACAAATATAACAAAGTTAGAAGCAAATAAAAATGCCTTTCGACAGGAAAGGCATTTTTATATATTTGGCTAATTTTTTTTAATGATGAAGAACTTCTTCGCCTTCTTTCATTGGAACATTTTGCGGCACAAAATCCTCCTCATGAGCAGGATTGCTGTAATCGTAAGGCCAACGGTGTACTTCTGGAATTTCACCTGGCCAGTTTCCGTGAATATGTTCAATAGGAGCTGTCCATTCTAAGGTATTAGATTTCCAAGGGTTTTGAACTGTTTTCTTTCCATAGAAAATACTGCTAAAGAAATTATACAAGAATACCAATTGGAAAGCACCACCAATCAAGGCAAAAGTAGTGATTAGCACGTTTACGTTTTGTAAATCGTCAAATAATGGAAAGTTAGTATTCGTATAATAACGTCTTGGCAAACCTGCTAAACCAATGAAATGCATCGGGAAAAATACCCCATAAGCACAAACCGCAGTTACCCAAAAGTGTACATATCCAAGGTTTTTATTTAGCATTCTTCCAAACATTTTTGGAAACCAATGGTAAATACCTGCGAACATTCCGTAAAGAGCAGATATACCCATTACCAAGTGAAAGTGCGCCACAACGAAGTAAGTATCGTGAACATTAATATCTAAAGTAGAATCTCCCAGAATAATCCCTGTTAATCCTCCCGTTATAAATGTTGAAACCAAACCAATAGAAAATAACATGGCAGGATTTAGTTGCAAGTTCCCTTTCCAAAGTGTTGTGATATAATTAAAGGCTTTTACTGCCGATGGAATCGCAATTAACAAGGTGGTAAAAGTAAAGACCGAACCCAAGAACGGGTTCATTCCAGAAATAAACATGTGATGTCCCCAAACAATAGTCGATAAGAAAGCAATTGCCATTATAGACATAATCATCGCTCTGTAACCAAAAATTGGTTTACGAGAGTTGGTTGCAATAATTTCGGAAGTAATTCCTAAAGCAGGTAAAATTACAATATACACTTCGGGATGTCCTAAGAACCAAAATAAATGCTCGAACAATACTGGCGAACCTCCTTGATAATGCAATACTTCTCCAGCGATATAAATATCCGAAAGGAAGAATGACGTTCCGAAACTTCTGTCAAAAATTAATAATAATGCTGCTGATAATAAAACAGGAAAAGAAACAACTCCGATAATTGCAGTAATAAAGAAAGCCCAAATAGTAAGAGGCAATCGTGTCATGGACATTCCTTTTGTTCTAAGATTGATAACCGTTACAATATAATTTAAAGACCCCATTAGGGAAGCCGCAATAAATAATGCCATAGAAACCAACCAAAGTGTCATCCCCGCTCCAGAACCTGGAATTGCCTGTGGTAAAGCACTTAATGGCGGATAAATTGTCCATCCTGCCGATGCTGGCCCAGCTTCGACAAACAAAGAGCTAAGCATCACAACGCTAGATAAAAAGAACAACCAATAGGAAATCATATTTAAAAATCCAGATGCCATATCTCGTGCACCAATTTGAAGTGGAATCAACAAATTACTGAAAGTTCCGCTTAATCCGGCTGTTAAAACAAAGAAAACCATTATGGTTCCGTGAATGGTAACCAATGCTAAATAAATATCATTTGCCATTACTCCATTTGGAGCAAATTTATCACCTAATAATACATTAAATATTTTGAATGATTGTTCAGGCCAAGCCAATTGCATTCTGAAAAGCATTGACATCATCACACCAACAACACCCATAACAATTCCTGTAATCAAGTATTGTTTGGCAATCATTTTGTGATCTATACTAAAAATATATTTAGTAATAAAAGTGTCTTTATGGTGGTGTTCGTGTTCGTGTCCGTTATCGAGAACTTCTGCTGACATATCTTTATACTTTAAATTTTCTTAAATAATTATTTCATTGCTATTTTCACAACAGCTGTAGTATCTTTCGTTTTTGTAGAGTCTATTCCTGTAGCACCTTCAACTGGTTTAGGCGCATTAGCAGCCTTAACTTGTTGCACTAAAGTAGCTTGCTCACTTAACCATTTTTTATAATCTTCTGGTGTGTCAACAATAACTTTCATTTGCATATTGTAGTGAGATGCTCCACATATTTTATTACAAAGCAACAAATAGTCGAATGTATAAGGATCTAGAGCCGTTTCTCCTTTAGCAACAAGTTCTATACTTTTTTTAGCTCTAATTGCATTAATAGCCGCCACTTTCTCAATCATATAAGGCAATTCTCTATATTCTGCAGTAGTATAAATGGGTTCAAAAGCAAACTCGGTAACCATTCCAGGAACGCAATTCATTTGTGCTCTGAAATAAGGAAAATAAGCAGAGTGCAAAACATCTTGAGATCTAAACTTGAAATGTATCTTTTTCCCTTTTGGGATATGCAATTCAGAAACCACAATATCGTCCTGAGCATTTGGATCAGACAAATCAACTCCAAGTGAATTTACCCCTTCAATTAATCTAACATTGGCTTTACCAAGTACATTATCGGCGCCTGAATAGCGAGCAGTCCATTTGAATTGTTGCGCATAAACTTCAACTACAATTGTATCTTCACTTTCGTCAACAAACATGATGTTTGTCCAAGCATAAAGTCCAAAAAGAATTAAAACAGCTAAAACAACCGCAGGAATTCCACTCCAAATCACTTCTAGTTTTGTACTGTCAGAAAAATACAAGGCCTTTTGGTCTTTTTTCCCTCGGTATTTGAATGCAAAATAATGCAACAATACTTGGGTTATTGCTTGAACAGTAAATATTAATATCCAAGTAACATTCATCAAATTATCAATTGTCGCTCCGTGTTTTGAAGCTGGAGTGTGCAATACTAATGGTCCCCATTTAAACAATCCGTAAATGGTGAAAATATAAATGAATGCTAAGAAACCAAACATCAAATATCCTTGGGTGTTATTATCACCATCATTGGCTATTTGCGAATTATCGGCGCTACCTACTTGAGTCAAATCGAATATTTTAGTCAACTGCCATAATGCAATAGCTAACAGAACTAAAACTATAATTACCAACAAACTTGTCATCTAATTTTACTTTAAATATTAATAATGAAAATGCTTACTTTCTTCAATAAACGGATTTCTTTTTGCTAACAAAGGAACTTTAGTCAATGCTGTGAAAACAACATATATGAATAATCCAAGGAAGAAAAGTAAAGATCCTATTTCTGAAGTTCCAATGAACCACTGATCGCCAACTGTTCCTGGCATAATCATATTGAAGAAATCAATATAATGACCAAACAATATAACCGTACTTGCCATTAACAATATCCAAGTGATTCTTTTGAAATCAGTATTGATTAAAATCAGAATTGGAAACAAGAAATTCATAGCAACAGCACCAAAGAATGGAAGGTTATACACTTGTATTCTTGTTACAAAATAAGTGATCTCTTCAGGAATGTTAGCGTACCAAATTAGCATAAATTGTGAAAACCATAAGTAAGTCCAAAAAACACTAAAACCAAACATAAATTTTGCCAAATCGTGAATATGACTCGTGTTAACATGCTCTAAATAGCCTCTTGATTTCAGGTATAAGGTAATCAAACAAATAGTAGTAATTGCACTTACAAAGAAACTAGCAAAAACATACCATCCAAATAATGTACTCGCCCAATGTGGATCAATTGACATAATCCAGTCCCAAGACATAATCGATTCAGTCACAATAAAAAACACTAAAAATCCAGCAGATATATTGAAATTCTTTTTGTAAAAACTATCATCATTAGATGCATCTTGTGCCAAGCAATTTTTTCTAGAAAAATACCTATAAAGATTCCATCCAATCAAAAATATGGCTGCTCTAATAATCCAAAAAGGAAAATTCAAATAACCTGATTTTGCTTGAATTAGTTTATCAGCCGCAACAACTTCAGGATTTAACCAAACAAACAAATGATTATACTGCAAACCACAAAGAATTAAAACAATAAAGAAAATTATTGATCCCACAGGCAAATAAGCCGTAATTCCTTGCATCACTCGAAACAAAACTGGAGACCAACCTGCTTGTGCTACTTGCTGAATGGCATAAAAAACTAAAACACCAAGAGAAATTAACATGAAGAAAATACAGGCAACATAAAACGCCGCCCATGGTTTATTTTGAAGTTGGTTCAAAACATGTTCTAAATGTTCTTTGTGTTCCGTTTCGGCATTTACTTTATTTTCTCCAGCAGCAGCATGTGCTTCGGCTGAAGAATTAGAACCTTCGTGATGACTTCCGTGGGCATCAGAAGCAAGAATTGCCTCAACTTCTTGAATATCTTTGGGTGCAGAGTAAAAACCATATCCAACTCCTAAAAGACCAACGACCATTAAGATTAGAGAAAATGTTTTTAATTTACTTGAAAATGTATACATATCTATTACGATGAGTTTGTTCTACAATTATAATTTACTTTTTAGTTCAACCACATAAGCTGCCACTAACCAACGTTCTTTTTTACTCAATTGATTGGCATGCGACCCCATTAAATTAAGTCCGTAAGTTTCAACATGAAAAATACTTCCCTCATTAATTTCTCTGTCTTTGTAATTAGGAACACCTAAGAATTTACCTTGAGTAACTAATTTTCCTTGTCCATTACCACCAACACCATGACATATTGCGCAATAAATTTCGAAAAGACCTTTTGCTTTTTCCATATCTTTTGCAGATAATGGCCCAAGAGGCGATTTTAAATTTGCTGCCTTTACTGCCACTAAAGCTTCTGGAGTATTCGGATATTCATAAGGTTCAAAACCTCTATTTATAGTCCCTTCAACCGGAAGTTGTCCTTCTTTGCCATTTTTGAAAGCACTCGATTCAGAGTAAGTATTATAACTTACCGACTCATACATATTAGGCATGTATTGATAATTTGGTTTTGAATCATCTTTACAAGATGAAACCAAAATAGTAATACCTACTAAAAGTGCTATTTTATATACGCTTTTCATATCCCTATTAGTGCTTTTCAATTACTTTTACTTCTACTGCTCCTGTATTTTCTAAAAATGAAACAAGTTCATTTTCATTATTGTTTACCGCAACTTCCATCAAGAAATGATCGTCTGTTGTACGTACATCTGGGTTTTCAGCTGCTTTGAAAGGCCACAATTTACTTCTCATATAAAAAGTGATAACCATTAAGTGTGCTGCAAAAAACACCGTTTCTTCAAACATAATTGGCACAAAAGAGGGCATGTTTTGAATATAACTAAAACTTGGTTTACCACCAATATCTTGTGGCCAATCTTGAATCATTATATAGTTCATCATCCAAGTTCCGAAGGACAAACCACACAAACCATAGATAAAAGCACAAATTGCTAATCTTGTTGGCGCAAGCCCCATTGCTTTATCCAATCCGTGAACCGGAAATGGAGTAAAAACTTCTTCAATATGATGATGCGCCGCACGGGTTTTCTTAACGGCATCCATCAATATATCATCGTCATTATAAATGGCGTGTATTACTTTATTACTCATGATGTGAATCTTTATTTACTTCTCTTTCTCTAATATAATTATCTCCTGTTGCTTTCAATATTGTTTTTACTTCGGCCTGAGCTATCACAGGGAATGTTCGAGCATATAACAAGAACAACACAAAGAAAAAACCTATTGTTCCTATAAAAGTTCCAATATCGACAAACGTTGGCGAAAACATCGTCCATGAAGACGGAAGGTAATCTCTATGCAACGAAGTTACAATAATTACAAATCTTTCGAACCACATTCCAATATTTACAACAATAGAAATAACGAAAGAGAACATGATACTTGTTCTTAATTTTTTGAACCACATAAATTGTGGAGAAAATACGTTGCAAGTCATCATCGACCAATAAGCCCACCAATAAGGCCCAGTAGCTCTATTTAAGAATGCATATTGCTCATATTCTACTCCTGAATACCAAGCAATAAAAAGTTCAGTAATATAAGCAACCCCTACAATAGAACCTGTAATCATGATGATGATATTCATCAACTCGATATGCTGAAGGGTAATGTAAGCTTCAAGATTAGAAACTTTTCTCATAATAATAAGCAAGGTATTTACCATCGCAAAACCAGAGAAAACGGCTCCCGCAACAAAGTAAGGAGGGAAAATTGTGGTATGCCAACCAGGAATTACCGAGGTAGCAAAGTCCATCGATACGATGGTGTGAACAGAAAGTACAAGAGGAGTTGCTAAACCGGCAAGAACTAATGAAACTTCTTCAAAACGCTGCCAATCTTTTGCTCTACCACTCCAACCAAAACTCAATATAGAGTAAATTCTTTTATTAAAAGGAGTAATCGCTCTATCTCTTAGCATAGCAAAATCGGGTAACAAACCTGTCCACCAGAAAACCAATGAAACAGAAAGATAGGTTGAAATTGCAAACACGTCCCAAAGTAATGGAGAGTTAAAGTTTACCCAAAGTGACCCAAATTGATTTGGGATTGGCACTACCCAAAAAGCCAACCATGGACGACCCATGTGAATAATTGGAAACAAACCTGCTTGAATAACCGAGAAAATAGTCATGGCTTCAGCAGAACGGTTGATACCCATTCTCCATCTTTGTCGGAATAATAAAAGTACTGCCGAAATTAATGTTCCTGCGTGACCAATACCAACCCACCAAACGAAGTTAGTAATATCCCAAGCCCAACCAACTGTTTTGTTTAATCCCCAAGTTCCTATACCAGTAGAAATAGTGTAAATGATACAGCCTAATCCCCAAAGAAAAGCTGTCAATGCGATTGAAAATACAATCCACCACTGTTTGTTCGCTTTCCCTTCGACAGGCGCAGCAACTTCTACTGTTACATCGTGATAAGATTTATCACCTATGATTAAAGGTTTTCTAATGGGTGCGTCGTATATATGAGACATAATCCTTTAAATTGATTTTTAAATTTATTAAGTATTTCTAACTTTAACGTGATAAACAACATTAGGTTTAGTTCCAATGTGCTCTAACAAATGATACGCTCTCTCTTCTTGCGCTAACTTGGCAACTTGACTTTCTTTGTCGTTAACGTCTCCAAAAATCATAGCCCCAGTAGTACAAGCACTAGAACAAGCCGTTTGAAATTCGCCATCAACAATTTCTCTTCCTTCATTTTTAGCAGCCAAAATAGTTGCTTGTGTTTTTTGAATACACATAGAACATTTTTCCATAACTCCACGAGAACGAACAGCTACATCTGGATTCAAGACCATACGACCTAAATCGTCATTCATGTGGAAATCGAATTCTTTATTTTGACTGTACAAGAACCAGTTAAAACGACGTACTTTATACGGACAGTTATTGGCACAATAACGAGTTCCAACGCATCGGTTATACGCCATCATATTTTGACCTTGACGACCGTGCGAAGTTGCCGCAACGGGACAAACAGTTTCACAAGGTGCGTGATTACAATGCTGACACATTACAGGTTGAAAAGAAACCTGCGGATTATCCGATGCCTGTTCCATTTCTCTAAAAGTAGAAAGCGAACTAGACAAACCTGCGATATTATCTTTTCTTTCGTCATCGCCTGCAAAAGTTTCTTCCGAAGAATAATACCTGTCAATACGCAACCAGTGCATATCACGACTTCTTCTCACTTCAGACTTTCCAACTACTGGAACGTTGTTCTCTGCATGGCAAGCAATAACGCAAGATCCACAACCTGTACAAGCATTCAAATCTATCGAAAGATTGAAATGGTGTCCTACTGAACGATCAAACGACTCCCATAAATCTACTGAAGTTGTTTTAACCTCTTTATGATCTAAAGAAACCACTGGTTGCTCATTCCAAACCTCGGCATCTTTTGTATTGAATATTTCTAAAGTAGTTTCTTTAATAATATCGCCTCTTCCCATCAAAGTTTTTTGACCCTGAACACAAGCAAATTCGTGATCTCCATCAACTTTTGTCAATGTAACCGATTGCACATTATTAAACCCTTTATATAAGGAGTACGCATTTAAACCTACTTGCATTTCTTCTTTTAAGGCGGCTTTTTTACCATAACCCAAAGCCAAACCTACTGTTCCAACTGCTTGTCCTGGCTGAACAATTACTGGTACATTTTCTAATGTAAGGCCATCAGCCGTTTTAATGGTAGCATAACTTCCGTTTAAACCTCCATTAGCAACAATTTCATTTGACAATTGCAACAACTTAGCATCGGCATTCGAAACAGTAACATAATTATCCCAAGAAACTCTTGTAATTGGATCCGGAAACTCTTGCAACCAAGGATTGTTTGCTTGCTGCCCATCTCCTAGACCCGTTTTAGTATATAAAACCAACTCTAAACTTGGTGCCGCTTTTGATTGTGCTAAAGTATTTGCAGCAGCGGTATAATCAGCTGAGCCAGCAGAAACTGAAGGTATTGTTCCAACAAAAATCCCATCATGCAATACTTGATTCCAAGTAGCACCTGCAATTATTGATGCCGAACTTGCTTTTAGATAATCATAATAGCTTCCAACACTTCCGTTCAAAGACATCAACACCTCTTGAAATTGTTTGGTATTAAATAAAGGACGAATCGTAGGTTGTGTTAAACCATACGTTCCTTTTGTAATACTCAAATCTCCCCAAGACTCTAAATAATGAGGAACGGCAGCAGCTATAGTTGTTATCGAAGCAGTTTCGTCTTCTCTCAAGGAGAAAGAAACTGAAAGATTGACTTTTTTCAATCCGTCGACAAAATCTTTTGAATTTGGCAAAGAATAAACTGGATTAACGCCGCTCATAATCAAGGTATGAACGCTTCCTGCTTTCATATCATTTACTAATTGCGCTACTTTTTCGCTAGATCCTTTTCTTATTTGTCTTGTTCCAATAGTCGAAAAAGACTCACTTGCCAATGCTTGATTGATAGCCAAAACTAACAACTGTGCATTTTTATCTTGAATTCCAGAAACCAAAACTCCTTTGCTTCCTGCAGCTTTTAACTGCTGAGCCGCTTTTGAAACTTCAGCCTTTAATTTTGCATCTAAAGTTACTGGAACCGAAGCTCCAACAACTGTATTATATATAAGAACTAATGCTTGTTTTTGATTTGCAGTTGACATTGCTAAACGCTTGTCAGCCGCCGCTCCAGACAAAGTCATATTTGATTCCAACTGAAAATGACGTGACATTTTTCCGTTTTTAGGAATTCTGCCTTGAGCATACCCTGAATCATAACTTCCTCCTTGCCAATCGCCAAGGAAATCAGCACCAACAGAAACTATCAACGAAGCTTTTGAAAAATCATAATCAACCAAAGCTCTTTCGCCATAGACCGTTTCAAATGCATCTAATGCTTCTGATGAAGAAACAGCATCATAAACTACATGTTTTGCGGTTGGGTTATTAGCAATAAATTCGGCAATTAACTTTTCTGTAGATGGACTCGCTAAAGTATTGGTCAAAAGAACTACTTGACCTCCTTTTGCTTTAGCATCGGTCAAACTTGATTTTATCTTTGAATCAACATCGACCCAAGTGGCATTTTTTCCAGCAATTTTTGGCTCTTTCAAACGCATGCTATCATATAATGACAATATGGATGCATGGATTCTAGCGTTTGCCGCAAATTTTGCACCAGGCATAGTATTATTGTCTATTTTAATAGGACGCCCTTCACGAGTTTTTACTAAAAGGTTTGCAAAATCAAAACCATCAAAAACCGAAGTTGCATAATAATCTGCAATTCCAGGGATGATTTGTTCTGGTTGAACCACATAAGGTATCGACATATGCACGGGGCCTTCGCAGGCTGCAAGTGTGGCTGCCGCTGTGGTAAACCCAACGTACTTTAAAAAATCACGACGTGTTGTAGCTGACGATGATAAAGCACCACCATTTCCTAAAAATTCATCAGTAGGAATTTCTTCAACAAATTCGTTATTTCTAAGCGCCTCAACAATAGAACTATTTTTGTCTAGTTCTTCAACACTTTTCCAGTATTTTTTGTTTGATGACATATTCTATATAAATATTAGCTTCTTAATTATTATTTTTAGTAGTGGCATTTACCGCATTCTAACCCGCCCATTTGTGCTGCAGTCAACTTGTCTACACCATATTTTTTGGAAAGTTGCTCGTGAATTTTGGTATAATAGCCATTGCCTTCCATTTTAACTTCGGTTTTTCTATGGCAATCTATACACCAACCCATGGTCATTTTGGCAAATTGTTTTTGAACTTCAAAAGTTTGAACTGGCCCATGACACGTTTGACATTCAACCCCAGCAACAGTCACGTGTTGCGAGTGATTAAAGTAAACAAAACTTTGCATGTTATGAATACGAACCCACTTGATTGGCTGAGTAATTCCTGTATATTTTGATTGGCTTTGTCCCAACCTACTGCTGTGTATAATTTTTCGATTTCTTTATCGTAAGCCGCTTTTGAAAACTCAGGTGTAGCAGTAGTATCTGAAACTTCAGAAATGTTTTTATGACAATTCATACAAACATTCAGAGATGGAATTCCTGAATTTTTACTTACACGCGCCGCCGAGTGGCAGTAATTACAATTAATCCCGTTACTTCCGGCATGAATTCTGTGTGAAAAATGAATCGGCTGAACTGGAGAATAGTTTTGATCAACCCCAACTTGCATTAAGTAACCATAAACAAAATATCCGCTCGCCAATAATAAGAATATCGAAGTAATCAATACTAAAAATTGATTTTTAGCAAAAGCCTTCCAGATGGGCAAAGTTGGTTCTTTTGGAGCAACAGCGATTCCATTTGCCGCAGCCACTTTTCTTAGAACCTTGTTCACTAAAAACAACATCACAATCAAAATTGACATGATTAATGCTAACGCACCAAGAATGACATTGTTTGATATTCCTCCGCCAGTCTCTTCTCCTGGTGGTTTCGTTCCAGGAACTGGTGCAGGAGCAGCGGCTTTTGCCTCCATGGTATAAGCAATAACATTATCAATATCCGCTTCCGACAATTGTGGGAAAGGTGTCATTGGTATTTTATTGTTTTCTTCAAAAAGTTTTACTGCCGCAGCATCACCAGACTTAATTAAATCAGCACTGTTGTGAATCCATTTATAAAACCATGCTTTTTCGTGTCTGTCTCCCACACCTCTAAGAGCAGGCCCAGTTGCTTTTGCATCTAGCTTGTGACAAGCAGCACAATTGGTGTTAAAAATTTCTTTCCCTTTTACAGGATCGCCACCTTGAGTAACGGTAGCTGCTGGAGCTGCCGCTGCGGCTGGAGCTGCATTTTGTGCAAACGAAGTTAATGATAAGCTTAGTGTTAAAGCTAAACTTAAATATAATTTCCTCGAAATCGAATTATGGTAACCCACCTTTTTCATATAGTTTAGTGATTATCTACAATATTGAAAATGAATTTTACCAAATTTAAAATAGGATAAAAATCACTTTATTTAAAATATTCGACAAAAATACACTTTAAGAACTATTCTCAAAACCCTAAAATAATCTTAAATATAATTTATATTAATTCTAAATAACCTTGACGATTTAGTTTTACAGATTAAACCTTATTTTTGCATAAAAACAATCTTATTATGAGAATGACAACATCAATAAAAATCTTTTTACCCTTTGTTATGTTATGCTCTTGGGGCTTTAATTTATATGCTCAAGACCAAAAGGTTACACTAAATCAAGACTCAAAATTCGAACAACTCTTGAGCGAAAAAAGAAAGATAAACACTTCACTTACCGTAAATGACTCCTATAAGATTCAAATTTATAATGGTGGAAGTGCTAACGCAAAAAAAACTTTAAGCGACTTTAAACAAAATTTCAGTAATACAGACGCTACGATTGTTTTTAACACTCCTAATTATAAAGTTTGGGTCGGAAATTTTAGAACCCGAATCGAAGCAGAACACGCTCTAATTGACATTAAAAAGAAATACAGCAATGTACTTTTGATAAAACCGAGTAAATAACACCTGTCCTTTTTCTAAGATTTAGGATGTAATACAAAGCCTAAAAATCCTTAGGTTAAGATTTTAAAACTGCCCATACAAAAAATGCCTCGCAAAATCTGCGAGGCATTTTAATATGCTTTAGAAACAAAGTCTCTATTTCAAATTTTCTACTTTAGCTTTCACTTCTTCTAATGAACCTTCAAAAATTTGAGCATTTACTTTCCCGTTTTCAGAAGTGATCACCGTTGCCTTTGCTCTTCCGTCAGTATTTGTAATTTCAACTTTAACATTTTTTTCTGTTGTTGTTTTAGCACAACATACTTTTTCAGCTGTTGGCGCAACAAATTTTCCGTTTGCATCATAATGCGACAAGCACATTTCTTTTTGTTCTGGAGTACATTTTAAAGAATCACACATAGCAGCACATTCTTCTTTAGTCATGGTAGCACATTTGCTCATATCGCATTTGCCCATCATTTCACCAGAGCATTTCATTTCCTTAACTGGCATAGAACAATGAGGAATTTCTTTTGTCTCCACTCCGTTTCCTAAAATTGGAGCGATTACTAATCCAATTAAACAAGTTAATTTAATCAAAATATTCATTGATGGCCCAGAAGTATCTTTGAATGGATCTCCAACAGTATCTCCGGTTACGGCTGCTTTATGCGCATCAGAACCTTTATATGTCATTTCTCCATTAATCATAACGCCAGCTTCAAAGGATTTTTTTGCATTATCCCAAGCACCACCAGCATTGTTTTGAAAAATTGCCCAAAGCACTCCAGAAACAGTAACTCCAGCCATATATCCACCTAACATTTCGGCGATTAATTGATTGTTATCTCCGTAAACTAATTTTCCTAAAAGTACAATTGCAATTGGAAAACCAATAGTCAAAACTCCCGGTAACATCATTTCACGCAAAGCGGCTTTAGTAGAAATATCAACACATTTAGCGTATTCTGGTTTTCCAGTTCCTTCCATAATTCCTGGAATTTCCTTGAACTGACGACGTACTTCATATACCATATCCATTGCAGCTTTTCCAACAGAGTTCATTGCCAATGCTGAAAAAACAACCGGTATCATTCCGCCCACAAATAACATCGCTAAAACTGGTGCTTTAAAAATATTGATTCCGTCGATTCCTGTAAAAGTTACATAAGCAGCAAATAAAGCTAAGGATGTTAATGCCGCCGAAGCGATGGCAAAACCTTTTCCTGTTGCAGCAGTTGTGTTACCAACTGAATCCAAAATATCGGTACGTGTACGAACTTCTTTTGGTAATTCGCTCATTTCAGCAATACCACCAGCATTATCCGAAATTGGCCCAAAAGCGTCGATTGCTAATTGCATTGCCGTTGTTGCCATCATAGCAGAAGCCGCCAAAGCTACTCCGTAGAAACCTGCAAAAGCATAAGAAGTCCAAATCGCAGCAGCAAATAATAATACTGTTGGAAAAGTAGAAATCATCCCAGTTGCCAAACCAGCAATTACATTAGTTCCCGCTCCAGTTGACGATTTTTGTACGATTGCTAAAACTGGTTTTGTACCCAATCCTGTATAATACTCCGTTACCGATGAGATAACCCCACCAACCACTAATCCTACGATTGTTGCATAAAAAACCCTCATCGAAGAAATTTCTTTTAATCCTTCACCGAAGAAACTCATTTTCATCGTTGCAGGCAACATATATTGCACTAAAAGATAACAAGCAACAGCCGTTAAAGCAATAGAAATCCAGTTTCCAATATTTAATGCTTTTTGCACCTGAGCCTCTTTAGCGTTATCATCCGATATTTTTACAACCATTGTTCCAATGATAGAAAACAATATTCCGAAACCTGCAATTGACATTGGCAATAAAATAGGCCCAATTCCACCAAAGGCATCTTGAATACTTCCACCCATATCTTTAATCACATAATTTCCAAGAACCATTGCAGCAAGAACCGTTGCTACGTAGGAACCAAATAAATCAGCACCCATTCCTGCAACGTCACCCACGTTATCCCCAACGTTATCTGCGATTGTAGCAGGATTTCTCGGGTCGTCTTCTGGAATTCCAGCCTCAACTTTACCTACTAAATCCGCTCCAACATCGGCAGCTTTAGTATAAATACCACCACCAACTCTCGCAAACAAAGCGATAGATTCAGCTCCAAGAGAAAATCCCGCCAATGTTTCAAGAACTTTAGTCATGTCTTCGGTAGTAGTCCAAACACCTCCCATAAATAAATTATATAAGATAACGAAGAATCCTGTCAAACCTAAAACAGCCAAACCTGCAACGCCTAATCCCATTACCGTTCCTCCACCGAAAGACACTTTTAGTGCTTGTGGCAAACTGGTACGAGCGGCTTGTGTGGTTCTAACGTTAGTTTTTGTTGCAATTTTCATTCCCATGTTTCCAGCCAAAGCCGAGAAAAATGCGCCAAAAACAAAAGCAACAACGATTAATATATCTGTTTTAACGCCTGGTAAAAAAGTAATTCCAGCCAAAACAACACTTGCCAAAACCACAAATACAGACAATAACCTATATTCTGCTTTAAGGAAAGCCAATGCTCCTTCATAAATATGTTCTGAAATGGCTGCCATTTTCCCATCGCCAGCATTTTGCTTTAAGACCCAAGCTTTTTTAAAAGCCATAAAAGCTAGTCCAATTAATGCCATAACTATTGGCACATAAATCATTATTGTATTCATATTCTACTTGTTGGTTATTAATAATTGGTTGCAAATGTAACTAAACCGCAACAAATAAAAAAGCAATATCCATTTCTGAATATTGCTTTCTTATTTATTTTAAAAAAAATTTACTTTATACTAAATAACCCCTCTAGTTTGTTCGGGATTTGATTAAAACGCTCCGTACATTCAGTGATAATCGCATGAGCTTCGCTTAAATCTCCCCAACCTTCTACATCTACAACTTTATTCTCAAGATCTTTATAAACCAAAAAGAAATGCTCTATCTCTTTTAATAAATGGGGATTAATATCCGAAAGATTATTTAACGAGTTCCAAATGGGATCAGAAACTGGCACACAAATTATTTTTTCGTCTGGTCCTTTATCGTCTGCCATGTGAAAAACTCCAATTGGTTTTACCTCCATAACACAGCCCGGAAAGGTAGGTTCGTTTACCAAAACCAATACATCCAATGGATCTCCGTCTAAAGCTAATGTTTCTGGGATGAATCCGTAATCGGCTGGATACATCATCGATGAGAATAACATCCTATCGAAACGCATTCTTTTTATCTCGAAATCGTATTCATATTTATTTCTACTTCCTCTTGGTATTTCGATTAAAACATCGAAAGATTTTAATTTAGCTGCTGTCATTCTATTTTTATTTTCTAAATTTTAAGACCGCAAAAGTACGCAAATCATGCGGTTTTACAATAAAAATACAACCTTATCTCCTAATTAAATTTTAACAAAGAACCTCCTAATGAGAAAAAACTCGATTTATATCATTCGCTTTATAAATACAAAACTTAACCTCAAAAATGAAATCTTTATAAAACCACATTTTCGCTAAGATAACCATGACTGATTAGCTCCGATTTATTCTTTAGATTATACATTGCACCAGCTTTCATCAAAATTAATCTATTGGAAACCTTAATCACATTTAGATAATTATGATCTGTAATTATAATTCCTTTATTTTTAGAATTGGAAATGATTAATTGATTGTTTCTTATTGCGAATTTCAAAAATAAAAATGCTCAACAAAAATCCCATTGACATAAACACAACTAATCCCGTCTCTACTCCAAATGGTATAGAAGCAACTGTTGAAACTATTAAATCAATAAATACAATACTTTTATAAAACTCGAATATATTGAGTATCTTTTTTAATGTCATCACATTTAAAAATAAAACCCGAATGACCCTTTTACAGAAAATTTTTGGGTATCTGGTATATTTAAATAATTTCCTCTCCAAGCAAAATCTATCCTAAAAACCTTAAAAATATTTCCTATTCCCGCACTATATTCCCAATAAGGGGTTTCTGGTGCTCTATAAACCAATCCAGAAGCATTTATTGCTCGATTCGCATCCGAAATCGTTCCGTAAACTCCTTTAATTCCAATAATTTCTCTCCAATTGAGTTTTCGCATGAATGGAATTCTAGAAAAAAGTCTCCCACCAAAATTATGATTCCATTGCAACGTGGCATATTGATCTGTGACAAACTCATAAAAATTTAGATTGCTAAAAGTGTTATCAATAGAAAAATAAGTTTGATTCCCCGGAATAACACTCATCAATCCCAAAGGAATTGTGCCAAAAGTTTTTCCTAATTCTACAATAACATTCGTGCGACCCAACGGACCAATAATGATGGGCTGCTTGTAATATAATTGCACTTTTTCATATTTAAAATCACTATTGAGCAACCCTTTAAATCCGTGACTATAATTAACAAATAATCGAGTATACGGACTGTCTACAAAATTTCTTTCGACCCCAAAACCAATCGCTTTTCGGTTAGGCGTGTACTCTACTTGCAAATTCACTTCTGACTGTTTTACATCTCTTTTAGTAATCGTTCTTGCCTGATCAATATAATAATCCAAGCTAAAACTTGGCGAAGCCGATACTAAGGTTCGATACGAAAATCCCGTTTGAAAAGTCAAATTCTTTACAGGTTCTATTTCGAGAGCAACATTACTCAAATTAATATTTGTCAATTTCCCGTTGCTACCCGTTGTAAACAAAGCCGAAGAAGCAAAACTTCTTCCTAAAACGTCATTCGTTGTCGTCAGGCTTGCGCCAATTTGCTCTATGTCCCTCCTATTTCCGCCAGACAAAATAATTCTATTTGCCTTGTTCATCATCCATTTTCCAGAAAGTCCATACTTCAGTTTATTATCCCCAAAACCATAAGCAGTATAGCCTTGTAGTCGCCAAGCATCATCAGGACTAAAAAAAGTTCTTCCCCCTACTCGCAGCCGTAATCCTTCGACTTCATTTACTCCAAATGAGGAAAAAATAGGTCCATAATCGAAATGTCCAAATTGTGCATAACCCGTCCCAAGAATAGAAACTAAATTATACAATTGCTTGAATTTCCTGACTGTCTTCAATGTGTCTAGCATTTTATACACTCCCAGCTCATCTTTGCTTAGATTTTCAAATCGGTTCTTGTGCCAGTATTCATCTGATTTTTTATAAATCTCATCATTATTATAGTTTACCTCTTCTTTATAAAAAGAAACAGGTTTCTCGTTGTTGAATTGATGATTTTGATAAAAAGTGGTTCGCTTGCCATAGACGCCTTTGGATTTTTCTTTTTTGTTTAACGCAAAATCCGACATCATATAATCCTTAGTTAAAAGAAAAACAGAATCATTTAAAACATCAAATTCCTGTTCGATATAAATGTCTTTTATCCAGTTAATATTGGCGCTTTTGGTGGCTGCCATGTTGAGGCTTTTTATGGCAAAAGTGGTGTCATTAACCCAAAAATCGCCTTTGAATGTCAATTCGTTTTTTCGCCTTGGATAAAAAATAATGTTGTAGCACCATTTTTTTCCAATAAAAGCACTATCTCTCAACACATAATTATAAGTATCAATTCCTGTTTTAGACAAGGGACTCGTAAAACTTTTGTCAAAAAAGTTAAATGATTGTCATAAATATCATACTCTGAATACAAATCTTTTACAAAAGCCAAAATTTGCTGATTGCTGCTAAATCCAGAATTTTTATTGGCCTTCAGTATTTCCTTTGTTTTTTTTAAATTATTGTCCCCATAAACATCTGACAGGGATTCATTAATAAAAATAGGTAAATATGTTTTCCCCGTAACTCTTGACGTATCTACTTGTTTAAATATAAATTCCATTCCCTTGAAAATCTTACTTTTCATAAAAGCACTATCAATGGTATTCATATCAAACTCCACTTTCTCATACTTTTCCATTTGGTATTGATGGAATAAGTGCAAACCATTCTTGCGTTTTCTTTCCCAAATTTTTCTAAGAATATCAAGTGCAGGATTATTCTTTTTTGACGTTTTTCCGCTAAAAATTACAACCTCATTCAATTTTTCTATTTCGCTTAACTGAACTGTAAAATTGTAATTGACTGCCTTTTCTAATGTGATTTCTTTATCCGAAAATCCTACCGATGTTACCACGAGTGTTTGATAGGTTTTTGCAGACTCAAGATAAAAACGCCCATCTTCGTTAGACACAACCCCTTCATTCGAATTCTTAAAAGCGACATTGGCAAAAGGCACGGGATTCTTAGACTTGTCTATAATAATACCGCTTACTTTTGTTTGCGCAAAAATGGCATTGGCAAAAGCAACTAAAAACAACAAACGGAATAAAATAATTTTCTTCATAATCCAAAAAAAACTTCATCAAATATAAGCATTCGATGAAGTTTCAAATTTAGTTCATTTCTTATGTATTAGATTTTTATTGTTTCTAATATTCAGAAAAATTTAACACCTTTATTTATACATCACTTTTTTAACCGCTTTTACTACGTCGTTAGAATTAGGCAACCATTCTTTAAGTAAAACCGGAGAATATGGCGCAGGCGTATCGGCAGTAGTAATACGTTGAATTGGAGCATCAAGAAAATCAAAAGCGCGTTCTTGAACCATATAAGTAATCTCCGAAGAAACACTTGCAAAAGGCCAAGCTTCCTCAAGAATTACCAATCTATTTGTTTTTCGAACCGAAGTTAGAATCGCTTCATTATCCATAGGACGTACCGTTCTTAAATCGATAATTTCACAAGAAATTCCTTCTTTGGCCAATTCATCAGCAGCAATAAAAGCTTCTTTTATAATTTTTCCAAAAGATACGATAGTCACATCGTTCCCTTCGCGTTTAATATCGGCAACCCCAATTGGAATTGTATATTCGCCCTCTGGAACTTCGCCTTTATCGCCATACATTTGTTCTGATTCCATAAAAATAACTGGGTCATTATCACGAATAGCCGATTTTAGTAAGCCTTTGGCATCATAAACCGTTGACGGAACAATTACTTTTAAACCTGGCGTATTGGCAAACCAGTTTTCCAAAGCCTGCGAATGCGTTGCTCCAAGTTGACCTGCCGAAGCGGTTGGTCCACGAAAAACGATAGGAACATTAAATTGTCCGCCTGTCATTTGACGCATTTTGGCTGCATTATTTATAATTTGGTCAATACCAACTAGACAAAAATTGAAAGTCATATACTCAACAATTGGTCTGCAACCGTTCATGGCAGAACCCACTGCAATTCCTGTAAAACCAAGTTCAGCAATTGGTGTATCAATGACTCTTTTTTCTCCAAATTCAGCAAGCATTCCTTTCGATGCTTTATAAGCTCCATTATATTCGGCAACTTCTTCACCCATCAAGTAAACTGACTCGTCGCGACGCATTTCTTCACTCATCGCTTCGCAAATGGCCTCTCTAAATTGTATCGTTCTCATAGTTATATTATTGTGTCTTTGTAATTTTTGAACCGCAAAAATAAATATTTTAAATCACTTAAAGCTACTTTCTGTTTAAAATAACTTGAAGCTTATTTTACTGTACGCTAAATCCTTCTTCGCTTTCTATGAACGAGGAAAGAATAGCATTTCTATCAAAATAACGAAATCGATATAGTTCTTAAAAATATTATGCGTGCATAATATGTTATTCCATTTATTATCATAATTTTGTAGCACCTATTTTTCAAAAAAAATCCATTCTTATGAAAATATTAGTTTGCATCAGCCACGTTCCTGATACTACTTCAAAAATTAATTTTACCGCTAATGATTCTCTTTTTGACACTAATGGTGTGCAATTTGTAATCAATCCTAATGACGAATATGGCTTAACAAGAGCCATTTGGTTTCAGGAACAACAGGGCGCGATAGTTACCGTTGTCAATGTTGGCGGACCAGAAACAGAACCCACACTAAGAAAAGCATTAGCTATTGGTGCTAACGACGCCATTCGTGTAAATACCGACCCTAGCGATAGTTTTTTTGTAGCCAAACAGCTTGCCGAAGTTATAAAAAATGGCGCTTACGACATCATCATTGCTGGTAAAGAATCATTAGATTATAACGGCGGAATGGTTCCCGGAATGATTGCTGGTATTCTTGGATATAATTTTCTGAATTCTTGCACCGATATACTTGTTGATGGTACTACTGTAAAAGCAATTCGCGAAATCGACGGTGGAAGAGAAACCGTTTCGACAACTTTACCGCTAATCATTGGCGGACAAAAAGGACTAGTCGAAGAAAAAGATTTACGCATCCCAAACATGAGAGGAATTATGACCGCGAGAACAAAAACACTAACTGTTGTAGAACCTGTTGACGCTCCTATAAATACCAAGGTCGTAAAATTCGAGAAACCAGCTCCAAAATCGGCCGTAAAATTAGTAGCTGCTGACAATTTAGATGAATTAATCAACTTATTACACAACGAAGCCAAAGTTATTTAATTACGAATTAAAAATTACGAATTACGAATTTTTGAAATCTTTAAATCACAGAAAATGTCAATACTAATATACGCAGAATCCGCAGAAGGGAAATTTAGAAAAGTAGCTTTCGAACTAGCTTCTTATGCAAAAAAAGTGGCTGAATCACTAGGAACTACCGTTACGGCAATAACAATAAATACGACAGATGTTTCGGAATTATCAAAATATGGAGTCGATAAAGTTTTAAAAATTAAGAACGATAAATTAGCAGGTTTTTCTGCAAAAGCTTATGCCGATGTCATCAAACAAGCTGCGCAAAAAGAAGACACAAAATTAATTTTGCTCTCATCGACTACCGATAGCATTTATCTTTCGTCTTTGGTTGCCGTTTCACTAAATGCTGGTTTCGCTTCGAATGTAGTAGGACTGCCCCTAAGTACCACACCTTTTCAGGTTCGAAGAAATGCCTTTTCGACTAAAGCATTCAATATTACCGAGATTACTACCGATATAAAAGTTCTTGGTCTTGCCAAAAACTCTTATGGAATTTTCGAAAACTCATCCACTTTAACCGAAGAAGATTTTAATCCAAGCATTGGAGAAAATGATTTTGGAATAAAAGTAGAATCCGTAGAAAAAGTTTCGGGAAAAGTTTCTATTGCCGACGCCGATATTGTAGTTTCTGGAGGTCGTGGACTAAAAGGGCCTGAAAACTGGGGAATGATTGAAGAATTAGCTCGTGTTCTTGGTGCAGCAACAGCCTGTTCTAAACCCGTTTCTGATTTAGATTGGAGACCTCATTCTGAACACGTGGGACAAACAGGAAAACCCGTGTCTGCTAATTTATATATTGCCATAGGAATTTCGGGGGCGATACAACATATTGCAGGAATCAATTCCTCAAAAGTAAAACTCGTTATCAATAGTGATTCTGAAGCTCCTTTCTTTAAAGTGGGCGATTATGGAGTCGTGGGTGATGCTTTTGACATCGTGCCTAGATTAACTGAAAAGCTAAAAGCCTTTAAAGCATCCCATTCATAAATTTTTAGAATTCTCCACAAAAAACATCAGGTCAAACGCATTAAAAGTTGAACAAAGATAAAAGATAATGATTATCCCAACCTGCTATTTTACGTTTTCTTCTGACGCTCTTCTTTACAGGACTAATTGTTTCATTGAGCAGTATTTTTAATGATAATTTCAAGACTGACGAAAAATTTTGTGCCGCGTTTTTATGTCTTTTTCTACTCTTATCTTCTCCAAAGGAAACGTCTAAATGCCAATGTAAATTGTTTTCAATTTTCCAATGTGAACGAACAGCATCCGCTATTTTCTTGGCATCACAAGGTAAACTTGTTATATAAAACCGAGTTGATTTCTGTGTTTTACCAGTTGATTTTATAAACCTTTCACTTTCTATTTTTGCAATGGTTCTACTGGGTTTTGTGTGAAAAGCCATTTAAGTCTCCGTGAAAAAATAGGATAGCGGTTCTGAAATTTTGCTTATTTCTGTATCCACGTCCTATTCGTTTTAGTTCTTCAATTGCTCCGTTTATTCTTTCTGCTCTAGCATTATTAGAGCCTGTTACTATTGCATTTAATATTCCTTGAAAATGCCTGTCGAACATTTTTACTACTTCTACTATTTCTGGAATCTTACTATAAAGGGCACTTCGTCTCCAATTTGCTAGTATTAAAAAAGCATTTTCTTTGGTTTTCTGCCTAAATTGTATGTCTCTAAAATTCTCTTTTATTCTCCATGCTTTAGAGACCTCATAATTCACTTTGTCGATGGATTCAAATATAATTCGTTGTTTTTCAGTCATATTAGAGATGTCTTTTAACCAAATGTACTTTGTCTTTTTTAATTCTTCTACCTCACGAACTTCTCTTCTTCGGACTTTATCAACGGCTTTGTTGAGATAGCCTACTAAATGAAAATTATCATGGCAATGAATCGCTTTTTCGAAGTGTGTTTTTGCTCCATATATAAAAGCATCCCACATATCTGTGCATATCGTTTTTACCTCATCACGCTGGTCTTTAGTGAGCTTGTTGCAAAGTTTGTCAACACTTTCTTTGGTTCTACCCTCAACAACATCTATAACTACTCCTGTAGATTCCTCCGATAGAATACTAAAATAATCATGTCCTCTTGAGACTGATTTTTCATCAATACTCAAATAATAATATCTATCATCGGCACTTCTTTTACTCATTCCTCGTTCAACAAAATTGTGCATTACTCTATGTACTTGATCAAAACTTAAGCCTAATAATCTCGCCGTTTTACTCTGACTTTTAGTGCATTGTAATGTGTCTAAAGTTTTTTTTCAAGTAACCAAGTCATCCGCTCATAAGGTTCTGCCCAAGGAACATCGATGGTTTTTACTTTGTTATTGCTGTCTTTGTATCTTGGCAAATTACAATAAATAAATGTCTTGTATTGCCATAAATCTAAATGTCGCCATTTACGTTCCGCTCTATCATCATAAAGGTCATATTCTAAATCGCCTATTTTATATTTTTTTGGCTCATAATAAAGATAAACATGCACTTCTAGCTTTTCTTCGCTTATATCTAACTTAGATAACTTCCAACCATCTTGGATGGGTAAAATAATTTTCTCTAGTATTGTTCTGATGTCGTATTCCATTTTGTAAATTTACAACTTTCACAAAATATCCAGTAGAACCTTTGCAATAGATTGTAATGAATTCCATTTAGTTGGATTTAATAAATGACTCAAATCATCCATCACAGTACAAGTCCTTTTTTCTACCCTTCCGCTACCAACTTCCTCGGTTATATAAATTTTTGATTTGTCTTTTGATGGAATCAAAAAAGCACTTTCAATATCTTGATATAATTCTTTTTGGTTTTCTTTTACCGCCAAAATATAATCTGCCTTTTGTTCAATAATCACTTCTGCTATATCTGTTTGACAACCCATTGCATCTATGGTAACAATAGCATTTTCAAGGTCTAACACTTTTAAAAGTTCTGGGATTGCCGTAATTTCATTTGATTTCTCTTCTGTTTTAATTTGACCTAAAAAGATTTCGTTTTCTGTAGAAAAAGCGCTTACCAAATGAATGGCAGACTTCAATCCAGATTGCTTAGAACCTCGAACTGTTTTGCCGTCAATTGCCACGACACCCTTGTAATGGTTAGATATTGATTTAATCCAAGACACGAAATGTTCTTCGAAAAAAGAGGGTTTTAGCAAAGAGAAAAAACGATTAAACGTGTCGTGAGAAGGAATCCCGTTTTCTAAATCTAAGATAGTTTCCAAAAACTCACGCTTAACAATGCCGTAATCTTCAATTTCTTCCCAAGTTTCTGCCCCGCATATGACGGCAAGTATGGTTATGAAAACAATATTTTCCGAAGGGTGTAATTTTTTTCTGTTCAATCTAAAGTCTGGAATAGTTTGAGCAAATATAAACAATTTGTTTTTTAATTTCATATTAAGCATCTGATTATCAGATAAATATACAAAATTTAATTTGCTAAAACAAATTTAATTCGTTGTATTTCAGATGGTTATATTAAAAAAATCATTTTAAAATTTAATGGTTTTTAATGCGTTTGACCTGAAAAAACATAGTTACCCACAATCAAGATATTCGTACCTTTGTTTTTGGGTAACTTTTTTGTTTGCCGTTTTTTGATTAAAATTGCATTTTTATTTTTCAAGAAAAAACAATCCATAAATTAAGGCACTTGGTGCTTTTTACCGCCACAATATATGAGCTTAGTCAAATTATCAATAAAAGGAATTTCATACAGTCAAACTCAAAATGGTGCTTACGCCTTAATTTTGAACGAGGTCGACGGAGAGCGAAAATTACCCATTGTTATTGGTGCTTTCGAAGCGCAATCCATTGCAATCGCTTTAGAAAAAGAAATAAAACCACCACGTCCCTTGACCCATGATTTATTTAAAAATTTTGCAGATCGGTTTGACATCGTGGTCAAACAAGTCATCATCCACAAGCTGATAGATGGTGTTTTTTATTCGAGCATTATTTGCGAAAGAGATAAAATAGAGGAAATTATCGATGCCCGAACATCCGACGCTATTGCGCTGGCTTTACGATTTAATGCTCCCATTTTTACTTACAAAAACATCTTGGACAAGGCTGGCATTTATTTGAAAAGCAATCCTATGGAAACCGATAAAGATTCTCAGGAAATAGATGATATTCTTTCGAATCCCGAAACTTTTGGTCATGAAGAAAGCAATCAATCTGGCGAAACCTATTCGAAACATAGCTTACAAGAACTCAATGAATTGCTAGATCAAGCCGTTAGTCGCGAAGATTATGAAAAAGCAGCTAAGATTAGGGACGAAATTTCAAAAAGGTAATAATTTATTTTCGAACAAAGCAACACGAATGGTGTGGTTTTATGCCTTTATACGCTCTTCTCAAGAAACGCTCATCGGTTAACCATAATTATCTAGAAAATCATACGGTTGTATTTAGTTTTTCCCTATTTTGGTATCCAAATTACACTATTCAACACAACGGTACTAAATCTCTTTTTGCAAATTGTAAAACAACCCAAATATGAAAATAAAACACCTCCTGATTCTCACAAGCTTTTTATTTGTGCAAGTCGCTTTTTCGCAAGAGTATTATTTATACTGTGGAAAAATTCTAGATACTCAATCTGGCAAAGTAGTAACAAACCAAACCATTGTCGTTTCGAAAAATAGAATTTCGAAAATACAGGACGGATTTATTTCAAAAACAAACCCCGAAGACATTGAAATTGACTTAAAAAATAAATTTGTTTTACCCGGACTTATCGATTTACATGTGCATATCGAGGGCGAGATAAACAACAAAAGCTATATGTCAAAATACATAGACAACGAAGCCGACATCGCTTTTGAATCTGCCCGTTGCGCCGAAATCACGCTTTTAGCTGGATTTACTACCGTTCGCGATTTAGGCGGAACAGGAGTCAATATTTCGTTACGAAATGCCATCAACAAAGGATTAGTTAAAGGCCCTAGAATTTATACCGCTGGAAAAGCCATAGCAACAACCGGAGGTCATGCAGACCCAACCAACGGCAGTAATCGAAAATTGGTAGGAGACCCAGGCCCACATGAAGGCGTAATAAATTCGCCCGAAGAAGCCGTAAAAGCAGTTAGAGAACGCTATAAAGAAGGAGCCGATGTTATAAAAATAACAGCAACAGGAGGCGTTTTAAGCGTAGCTAAAAGCGGGAAAAATCCACAATTTTCATTAGACGAAATCAAAGCCATCACAACAACAGCTAAGGACTACAATATGCTTACTGCGGCACATGCTCATGGAGATGAAGGAATGCAGAGAGCCATTTTAGGAGGCATAAAAACAATCGAACACGGAACATTTATGAGTGAGGAGACCATGGAAATGATGAAAAAATATGATGCCTATTTAGTTCCAACATTGACCGCTGCAAAAGAAGTTGAAAAAAATGCAGAAATTGCTGGTTTTTATCCTGAAATTGTGGTGCCAAAGGCAAGAGAAGTTGGTCCACAAATTAAAGCCACTTTTGCCAAAGCCTACAAAAAAGGAGTGAAAATTGCTTTTGGAACTGACGCTGGCGTTTTTCCTCATGGCAAAAATGGAATGGAATTTGGCTATATGGTCGAAGCGGGAATGCCGCCTTTAGAAGCCATTCAGGCAGCAACACTAACGAATGCAAAATTGTTAGGAATTGAAAAAGAAGTTGGACAAATTAAGCCTTCTTTTTTTGCCGATATAATTGCTGTTGATGAAAACCCTTTGCAAAACATCAGAACTTTAGAAAGAGTTATCTTTGTCATGAAAGATGGTAAAATTTATAAAAACTAACCCTGTACAACTTACAGATGATAGCATAATCTCACAATGAAACAATACCTAGACTTAGTTAAACACGTTTTAGAAAACGGAAATCAAAAAGGAGATCGAACAGGAACAGGAACAAAAAGCGTCTTTGGTTACCAAATGCGATTTGATTTATCAGATGGATTTCCGATGGTAACCACCAAAAAACTGCATTTAAAATCGATTATATACGAATTGCTATGGTTTCTGAAAGGAGACACCAATATTAAATACCTTCAAGAAAATGGAGTAAAAATTTGGGACGCGTGGGCAAATGCCAACGGCGATTTAGGCCCCGTGTACGGACACCAATGGCGCAACTGGAATAGTGAGGAAATTGACCAAATTTCGGAGTTAATTCGAGAACTTAAAACCAATCCGAATAGTCGCAGAATGTTGGTCTCGGCTTGGAATCCTTCGGTGTTGCCCGATACGACTCGCTCTTTTGAAGAAAACGTAGCTAATAATAAAGCAGCTTTGCCTCCTTGTCATGCTTTCTTTCAATTCTATGTTAGCTCACCCGACCTTTCCAAAGGAGAGAAGAAAGGAAAGTTATCCTGCCAATTATACCAACGCAGTGCCGACATTTTTCTTGGTGTTCCGTTTAACATTGCTTCGTATGCACTATTAACCATGATGATTGCCCAAGTTGGCGAATTAGAAGTTGGCGAATTTATTCACACTTTTGGCGATGCTCACATTTACAATAACCATTTTGAACAACTAGAATTACAATTATCTAGAAAGCCAAAATCCTTACCCAAAATGATTTTGAACCCAGCTATAAAAGATATTTTCGACTTTACCTTTGAGGATTTTACCCTCGAAGGATACGAACCTCATGAAAGCATAAAAGGCAGCGTGGCGGTTTAACTATTTGGTGTCAATCTAGCTATATTTCTGGGCTATTATTAAGATTTAATAAATTCAAGAGAATTTAAATCCCTTATACGAATCATAACAAATCAAAAAAAAATGCAAACTATTTTTAAATTAGAGCAACTTACACACTTAGTATTAGCCCAATATCACCGTTGGTATCAGGTCTACGAAACCCCTTTTACGGATTGCACTATTAAAAATCAAAAAGATATATTAAGTGATGACGTGGAAATTATCTCGCAAAACGGAACAACCAAAGGCAAAAATGGTCTAGAAGAGCGACTAAGGGTTTTTACTGGTTGGCAAAACGCTCATCACGTTCAAAAAACCGATATTAAATTATTAGAAGATGGAAATTTATCTTTAGAAGCCGACATTCTTTACCAAAACATCCGGCCAGACCATAGCAAATACAGCTACACGCTACACTATTCTACGTTATTAAAACAAAGAGATAACGATTTGCCTGTATTTACGATGCTTAATTTACAACCTATTGGTGTTGTTGAAGAATTTCAATTTGATGAAGCTTATACCGAGAACAGAGTCAAGTCATTCATGCATTATTGGCTATACTTGATGGAGTGTCCCGATTTAGAAAAATTCAGAGAATTATTAGATGCCGATTTTGTACTCAATCTAAGCACTAATGAGCACATTTCTGATTTTGAAAATTTTAAAATTTGGATTGATTCAATTCCTCTCAGGATAAAAACCAGCTCACACAGCTATAAAAACTTAAAAATTACAAAAAACGAGGATGCTACTTTTAGCGTAAGTGTTGCTTTTGATTGGAAAGGAATTAGCATAAATGATGAAAAAATGATTGCCGAAACACAGCACGAATGGCTTTTATCGAACAACACCGAAGAACGTTTTTCAAGAATGAAACAAATGAATGTGACTATTATTAAGCCTTTTCAGATCATAGAGAATTTCCAACCTACCACTCCCTCCTAAAGAATTTGTAAAATCTGTTACGAAGAAAAACAGAAGCTTATTTTTGTGGAATCAAATAGTAAGAGAATAAAGAGGTTTGTATTCGCAATGACCTGTTATAAAACAAAAAAATCTGTTTTGGATAAATCGAAACAGATTTTTTTGCTTTTAGATAAAGTGATTAAACCGTCAAAACACCGTTTTCGGCTCCTGCAAATTCATTCCATTTATAGGAATCCGCCTCGGTTTCGTTTATATAAGTCCCATCAACTAGATACCTGAATTCGTAAGAAGCTTCTTTTGGCAAATCAAAAACGCCTTTAAAAGTACCGTTTTTCAGCTTACTTAATTCGCCTGCTTCTGAGTTCCAATTATTGAAATCGCCAACTACTGAAACAGCTTTTGCGTCTTTTGCCTCTACCGAAAAAGTAACCTTGCAAACTGGTTTTGTTTTTATAAATTGTTTTTTTATAGACATAACTATTTCATTTTTAGAATTATGCAGCAAAGAAAACAATCTTTTTTGAACATTCAATATTTAGAGTGACGTTTTATGAGTATGCTAACAACACCGCTGATTTACAAGGATATTCCTAATTTAAATTCGATAAAATTTTATATCTCAAACCAGAAAACGTTTTCCCTTTAAATAATCCCCAACCTAAATAACAACATTTCAAAATAAATTTTACCTTTATAAACTAAATTTTGATTAATGGAAAAAGAACAACACGAGCAATATGAGTATGCTAGAAAAAGATTAAACCAAAAAAAAAGACTCTATTTTCATTTTGTTTTAATTCTTTTGGGCAGTATCTTTTTGTCTTTGTCTAATTATTTTGAAGCTTTTGGTTATACTGCAAATTGGGCCATTTGGGTAATCACGGCCTGGACTTTTTTATTTATTTTACACTTTATAAAAGTATTTATTACCGATCGTTTTATGAATAAAAACTGGGAAAGAGAACAAATTGACCGACTTGTAGCCCAACAACAACGAAAAATCGACCAGTTACACCCTCAAATTGAGGAAAAATCCTCTAACAAACCCGAATAAAATATGATTGTCATCATTGCGGCCGTTGCCGAAAATAATGCGTTGGGAAAAAATAATGATTTACTTTGGCATTTACCCAATGACTTCAAGCGTTTCAAAGAGATTACTACTGGACATCATATCATTATGGGAAGAAAAACTTTTGAGAGTTTCCCCAAACCTTTACCAAACAGAACGCATATCATTATTTCGAGACAAAAAGACTTTCTCAAGCAAGGGTGTGTCGTTGTAGACACTATCGAAAAAGCCATTGAGGCCTGCCCTAAAAACGAGGATATATTCATCATTGGCGGAGGCGAAATTTACAAACAATCGATTTCTTTAGCGGATCAACTAGACATTACGAGAGTGCATCAATCGTTTGAAGCTGATGTTTATTTTCCCGAAATAGATTCGAAAATCTGGGAATTGACCTCTGAATCATTTCAACCAAAAGACGAAAAACACCTTTTTGATTATACTTTTCAAACCTTTGTTAGAAGAAAATAAAACAGCTAACACAATCGCAGATTTATTAAAAGTATTCGAAAAAACAAGCGAATCTGCTGTTGATTATTTATTATCCAAAAATCTAGTTTACCTTTGTCTTAAATTTTAAAAAATGTCAAAAAACATAACACCATACAAAGATTCGCCTTTAAGCAAAAAAGAACAGGTAGCCTCCATGTTCGACACTATTTCTGGAAATTATGACAATCTTAATCGGGTTATCTCTTTTGGCACAGATGTAAAATGGCGCAAGAAAGTGTTGCAAATTGTAACCCAAACAAATCCCAAAACAATTTTAGACATTGCAACAGGAACGGGCGATTTAGCTATTTTGATGGCACAAACCAATGCTAAAAAAATCATTGGATTGGATATTTCGGCAGGAATGCTCGAAGTGGGAAAGAAAAAAATTATGGATAAAAACCTGAACCACGTAATCGAAATGGTGTTGGGAGATTCAGAAAACATGCCGTTTGAGAACAATTATTTCGACGCCATCACGGTAGCTTTTGGTGTTAGAAATTTCGAAAATCTAGAAAAAGGATTGTCTGAGATTTTGAGAGTTTTGAAACCCAATGGCGTTTTTGTAATCCTAGAAACTTCGGTACCAGAAAAATTTCCATACAAACAAGGCTATACTTTTTATAGCAAAAATATCCTCCCAATTATTGGAAGATTATTCTCAAAAGATACTGTTGCTTATGGTTACTTATCAGAATCGGCAGCAGCTTTTCCTTATGGCAAAGCCTTGAACAATATTTTGAACAAAATTGGGTTTATAGATGTAGTTGCAATGCCACAAACCTTTGGCGTAGCAACCATTTATTCAGCCTCAAAAAAAACAGTATGAAATGAGCATGACCGTTATTGGGTCGCAAACACCAATGATGATATGCGAATTACATATGACCAATAAAAATCAATAAATACCAACATATGAAAAAAATAATTGCCTTACTTTTATTTGCCTTAATTATAAAGGGACACGCCCAAACTAAAGGCATATTTAGCAAGGATCCAATTATAAATCTAGAAAATTTTCAGAAACAAAAAATCTATTTTGGTTTTTATTTAGGATTCAATTCTTACGACTTCAAAATAGATTACAAAACCGTTAGCAAAGACATACTCATAAAAAAATCTACTGGTTTCAACGTAGGTCTTGTAGCAGATTTAAAACTTCAAGAATATGTAAGTTTGCGTTTTGAACCCGGTTTGTATTATACATTAAGGGTGCTAAATTATCCTTCGAATTATTTCCAGACAGAACCTACTTCCTCTCAAAAAATTCGAGAAGCAAACAGCACCAATATCCATTTTCCGTTATTGCTAAAATTTTCCTCGCTTAGAACGGGAAATGTCCGTCCTTACTTGCTTGGCGGCGTATCGGCAACGTTGAATTTGTCGAGTAATTCAAAATCAAAAGAGGACAATTTAGAAAATCGTTTCAGATTAAAACCTTGGACAACAAATTATGAGTTGGGTTTGGGTATTGATATTTTTTCAGAATATTTTATTTTCTCGCCTTCCATAAGAGGTGTTTTCGGAATTAATGACGAACTAATTCGCGACAAAGACCCTAATAGTCCATGGACAGGCAACATAGAATCACTAAAAACTAGAGCTGTTTTTATCAACTTTACTTTTCATTAGAAAATAATTTTCTACCACAATAAAACACTCAGACTAAAACTATCCTCGGCGAAACTCACTTAGAACAATTGCCGTGGCGGTGGCTACATTTAAGCTTTCTGTTTGCTGAAGATTACCAAAACGAAGAATTGTAAGTTTATTTTGAATTAATTTTTCTATTTCTGACGATATTCCGTTGGCCTCATTTCCCATAATAATGATTCCTTCTTGTGGCAAAATAGCTTTATAAATATTTTTTCCATCCATAAAAGTGCCAAAAACAGCCAATTTAGTTTGTTCTATAAAAGAAACCAAATCAATATAATTCACGTTGACTCTAGCAATAGAACCCATTGTCGCTTGAATCACTTTTGGATTATAAATATCAACAGCATCTTTTGAGCAAACCAACTGCTCGATACCAAACCAATCGCACAAACGCAGGATGGTTCCTAAATTTCCTGGATCACGGATAGCATCGAGGGCGAGAATCAAACCTGATTCTTTCATTTTTTTTTCGGCTGGGATTTTAAACAGGGCTAAACAGGTGTTGGGCGCTGCCAAAGCACTCATTTTTTTTAAATCATTTGCACTAATTATTGTTTTTTTTTCGTTTAAAACTTCCTCAAAATCATTTTGAGTGGTGTACAAATGATTCAATTCAAAGTTTGATTCCAATAATTCTTGAATTACCTTTATCCCTTCGGCAAAAAATAATTGATTGGCGAATCGATATTTTTTTTGCTGCAAACTCGTTATAAGTTTTATTTGGTTTTTACTAACCATAAAATAATGTACTTTTGAATTAAATATTACAAAGCATTTGAAAAAGAGTAGCACAAAAATAGTGACATTTATTTTAATAGGAGTAATTATCTCGGCTTGCAATACTGTGAGAAGAGTTCCAAAAGGGAAACAACTTCTTACTAAAAACGAGATTTTGGTAAATAATAAGGTTAAAAAGGAGGAAACTATTATTAATCAATTGTATCAAAAACCCAACAGCAAAATCTTGGGTTATCGCTTGCGATTAAACTTATTTAATTTAGCTAATCCAAATCCTGACTCGACATATCAAGCTAAATTTGCTAATCATCCGGGCAAATACGAACGAATGTCAAAATTATTATCGGCAAAACAAGTCGACAGACTTGGAAAATCTTTTTGGTATCATGGCATACATGATTTCTTAAAAAAAACTGGCGAACCTCCCGTAATTATTGACTCAGCCAAAACTGAAAAATCGATTGTTCGATTAAAATACTATTATTTTAACGAGGGTTATTTTAACGTAAAAGCAAATTACAAGTTAGACAGTTTAGATGTTAAAAAAGCCAAAGTAAAATATACCATAACCACAGGAAATCCGTATCTATTAGATTCTATTAAAACAAACATTCAGACCCAAGTGCTGGATTCAATGTATAAGGCAACCATAGCCAACTCGTTCTTAAAATCGGGAAAACAATATAAAAAACAAGATTTTGACAATGAAAAAAACCGAATTACCTCTCATTTTAGAAACAATGGCGTTTATCATTTTCAGCCCAATAATATAACCTTTGACATTGACACGCTAAACACAAAAAACAAAGCAAATATAAGTTTAAACATAAGCGACCATTCCTATCAAAAGAATGATTCGACTATTACCGAACCGTTCAAAGTTTTTAAGATAAGCGACGTAAATATTTATACTGATTATTCACCAGCCAAAAATAATTTACCAATTACAGACAGCACTTCTTTCAACAATTTCAACTTATATAGTCATGCTAAATTAAAGTACAAACCAAGAGCCATAACCGACGCCGTATTTATTACAAAAGGGGATTTGTTTGCCGATAATAAAACTGTTTTAACATCTAGGTATTTAAATAATCTCAAAATTTTTAGCTACCCTCCCGCTATTTTATATGAAGTAGACAAAAGAGATCCTAGCGCACAATCCTTGATTGCAAAAATATATTTGACCCCTAGAGAAAAAAATAGCTTAGGATGGACCACGGATATAACCCATTCAAACATACAAACCGTTGGGATTGCGCTAAGCCTTTCTAGAACCATTCGAAATGTGTTTAATGGTGCCGAAACACTAGAAATTTCTGGAAGAGGGAATATTGGTTCATCAAAAGACTTGGCAAATCCAAACAATTCTTTTTTTAACGTCTCGGAATATGGTATCGATTTAAAACTAAATATTCCTAGAATATGGTTTCCTTTTAACACTAAAAAAATCATTCCAAAAAGCATGATTCCATCAACGCTTATCTCGGCAGGATTGTCGTCGCAAAGGAATATTGGGTTAAACAAAGAAAATTTAACCGGTTCTTTTTCTTATAATTGGACTCCAAAAAAGAACAACACGGCGCGTTTTGATTTGTTAAATATTCAATATGTACGAAATTTAAACCCTGCTAATTATTTTCGTGTTTATAAATCCTCCTATACCGCTTTAAATAATTTAGGAAAGACATATAACACCAATCATCCTGAATATTTTGACTCAGATGGCAATCTGAAAATAGAAGACGGAACCTCTGGATTTTCTAATGATGTACTGGGAGCAAATCCGACCGTTTTTCCTAGTACAGCCGACTATAAAACCATAAATAGTATTGAAGAACGTCGCGTCAGACTTGCCGAGGATGATTTTATTTTTGCCACAAACTTTACTTTCTCAAAAACAACCAAAACCGACCCACAAGACAATAATTACTATCTTTTTAAAACAAAAATTGAATCAGCAGGTTCCTTATTATCCTTAATTTCAGCGGCTTCAAGTTTGCCAAAAAATCAGAAAGGAAACTATGAAATTTTTAATTTAGAATATTCTGAATATATAAAAACAGAATTCGACTATATTAAGCATTGGGATTTATCCAAAGAAAAAGTGTTCGCTCTCAGAACCTTTTTTGGCATTGCAATTCCTTTTGGAAATTCGAATAACATTCCTTTTTCGAAAAGTTATTTCTCTGGAGGATCCAATGACAATAGAGCTTGGCAGCCTTACAGTTTAGGTCCAGGAAGTAGTGGAGGCTCGAATGACTTTAATGAAGCCAATATGAAAATTGCATTAAGTGGCGAGTTTAGATTTAAAATAATAAACAGTCTCAAAGGAGCACTATTTGTAGATGCAGGAAATATTTGGAACGTTTTAGACAATGTAACTGACGAAGAATCTACTTTTAAAAATCTGAAAGATTTAAAGAAAATCGCACTAGGCTCTGGGTTTGGATTGCGATATGATTTTAATTTTTTTGTAGTTCGATTTGATTTGGGCTTCAAAACTTACAATCCTGCTAATGACAAGGCTAATAGATGGTTTAACGAATACGATTTCGCAAATTCTGTTTTTAATTTTGGGATAAATTATCCATTCTAATCCTAAATAATTCTTATTTTTGCACACTCTAAACAAATTAATAACTAATAAATTCAAAATGTCACACAATATCAAACCGGGCGTAGCCACAGGAGACCAAGTTCAAGAAATTTTCAAATATGCAAAAGAGAAAGGCTTTGCTCTACCTGCTGTAAATGTTACTGGTTCAAACACTATTAATGGTGTTCTTGAAACTGCGGCAAAATTGAATGCGCCAGTTATTGTTCAATTTTCGAATGGAGGAGCTCAATTTAATGCTGGAAAAGGACTTTCAAATGCAGGAGAAAAAGCAGCAATTGCAGGCGGAATCGCTGGAGCTTTACATATTCATACTTTAGCCGAAGCTTATGGAGCAACTGTAATTTTACATACCGACCATTGTGCAAAAAAATTATTACCTTGGATTGACGGACTATTAGACGCTTCCGAAAAACATTTTGCAGCAACTGGAAAACCATTGTTCAGTTCACACATGATCGATTTATCTGAAGAACCTATCGAAGAAAATATCGAAATTTGCAAGAAATATTTAGCAAGAATGAGCAAAATGGGAATGACATTAGAAATCGAACTAGGAATTACTGGTGGAGAAGAAGATGGCGTTGACAACTCAGATGTTGATAGCTCAAAATTATACACACAACCTTCAGAAGTATCTTATGCTTATGAAGAATTATTAAAAATAAGTCCCCGATTTACAATTGCGGCTTCTTTTGGAAACGTTCACGGAGTTTACAAACCAGGAAACGTAAAACTAACCCCAAAAATCTTGAAAAATTCTCAAGAATATGTTCAAGAAAAATTCAAAACAGGTCCAAATCCAGTCGATTTCGTTTTTCACGGTGGTTCAGGTTCTACATTAGAAGAAATTAGAGAAGGAATTAGTTATGGTGTGGTAAAAATGAACATCGATACAGACTTACAATTTGCATTTACCGAAGGAATTCGTGACTTTATGGTTGATAATATTGACTATTTAAAAACTCAAATTGGAAATCCAACAGGTGCTGACGCTCCTAACAAAAAACATTATGACCCAAGAAAATGGCTACGTGAAGGCGAAGTTACATTTAATACAAGACTAGAACAAGCATTTGCTGACTTGAATAACGTTAATACATTATAAAATTGTTTAAAGTTTAATGTTTAAAGTTGAGTAACTTAAAACTTTAAACATTAAACTAAAAAAACTAAAATTATGGCTTGGTTTAAAAGAACAGAAAAAGGAATTACAACTCCTACTGAAAACAAAATGGACGTCCCAAAAGGACTTTGGTATAAATCTCCAACTGGAAAAGTTATTGATGCCGAAGAGCTTGCTCGCAACCTATATGTAAGCCCCGAAGACGGTTTTCATGTTAGAATTGGAAGCAAAGAGTATTTTGAAATATTGTTTGACAACAATGAATTCGTCGAATTAGATGCTAAAATGACATCGAAAGATTCTTTGCATTTTGTTGATACCAAAAAATATTCAGATCGATTGAAAGACACTATCAGCAAGACTAAATTAAATGATGCCGTTCGAACAGGAGTTGGAAAATCAAAAGGGAAAGATTTAGTAATTTGCTGTATGGATTTTGCCTTTATTGGTGGTTCGATAGGTGGAGTTGTAGGCGAAAAAATTGCTCGTGGCATTGATTATTCTATCAAAAACAACCTTCCATTTGTAATGATTTCGAAATCTGGTGGCGCTCGAATGATGGAAGCAGCCCATTCGTTAATGCAATTAGCAAAAACTTCTGCAAAACTGGCTCAATTAGCCGAAGCTAAAATTCCTTATATTTCGCTTTGTACTGACCCAACAACCGGCGGAACAACCGCTTCTTACGCCATGCTTGGCGACATCAACATATCGGAACCTGGAGCATTAATTGGTTTTGCAGGACCAAGAGTAGTAAAAGACACCACCGGAAAAGATTTACCCGAAGGGTTTCAAACTGCCGAATTTGTTCTTGAACATGGGTTTCTGGATTTTATAACTCCAAGAAAAGACTTAAAAGATTCCATCAACTTGTATATCGATTTAATTCAAAATAACAATATTCGATAGTTTCTTTAAACACAAATACCCAAAACACAAAGTTAATGCTTTGTGTTTTTTTATATCTTTATTTTAAATTTTGAAAGATGAAAAAAGTAGTTGTGGTTTGGTAGTAATTTATTCTTACTATTTGTCCTGCTGGAAGCAGCATCCACAACAAATTGCTCTAATACTCTGAGACGCTTCCAGCAGGACAAATAGTAAGAATTAGAAACATTGTATAAAAGAAAAGCCTCTCTGAAAACTGTCATTCCCGAGAAGTTGGGAATTACATTCCCGTTCTAATCGCTTCTACAGGGTCTAGTTTTGAAGCAGAGATTGCAGGAAGAATTCCAGAAATTAGACCAATAAACGCAGCCAATCCCGTTCCCAACATAATATTTCCTAATCCCAAAACAAATTCAAAATCCAAGATTTTAGTCAAAATAAGAGCAATTCCCCAAACCATCAGTAGCCCAATTATCCCTCCAATCACAGAAAGTATGATGGCTTCGAACAGGAATTGAAACAATATAAATCTATTTTTTGCCCCCAATGATTTTTGAATTCCTATAAGATTTGTTCTTTCTTTTACCGAAACGAACATAATATTGGCAATGCCAAAACCTCCTACAAGCAAGGAGAATCCGCTAATTATCCAACCCGCAAGATTCATTTTAGAAATAATTCCGTCGATTAAATCCGTAAAACCCGAAAACACATTAATAAAAAAATCATCTATTTCGCCAGCTTTTAAACCCCGAACATTCCTTAGCTTTTGAGTGATTTCGGCTTTGTACGCTTCCATGTCAACGCCCTTTTTAGGCTTAAAAATAATAACATTCATCAAAGATTTATTATTATCGCCGTACCGCTGCCTAACAAAGTTTACTGGAATAATCGCTGAACTATCATTGTTTTTGCCAAACATTCCTGCTCCTTGCTTTTTCAAAACCCCAATAACTGTAAACGGCTGACCATACAACCGCACTTTTTTACCAATAGCCTCTTCCTCTCCAAACAATGATTTTGCAACCTCATCCCCAATTACTATTACTGCTGCGGCAGAATTTGCCTCGGATTCCGTATAAAATCTTCCTTTTTCAAACTCTAAACCTTGAATGTCAATAAATTCATGAGAAACAGGAACAATATTAATAGCACTTGCTACTTTTGATTCGTATTTAATAGACTCTGCTTTGGTAAAAATCTGATAGCCTAATTGATCGGTATTTGTCATTGCCCCTTTCAAATAAACGTATTCGGCATATCGCACATTAGGAAACTGCTCCCTCTTCCATTCTGGAATTTCTGAAGGACCAAAAGATCTTTTCATCAAATAAATAGTGTTTTTATCTAAAGAGCTCAAGTCTTTTGTGATTTTTCTATCCAATGAATCTACAGCTGCAAGTACTGCAATAATCGAAAAAATACCAATGGTAACGCCCAGTAACGACAGAAGCGTTCTCAATTTATTGCTTCGCAAGGCATTCATCGCAAAACGGAAACTCTCTGATAATAATCGAAAATAAACCAGCATAAGATCTAAATTTGTGTTATTGTAAAATTCAGTAAATTTTATTCAAAAACCTAATGTAAACTTACTGCCTGATTGGTAGTCTTATTTAAATTATTGTTACATAAATACATTTGAATTTTACCATCAAAAAACTACTTTTGCACGACAAAATTCTAACTACGCAATGAACACAACAAAAAAAATCCAATCAGCATTAATTTCGGTCTTTTCAAAAGAGGGTTTAGAACCAATAATAAAAAAATTACACGAACAAAATGTTATTTTTTATTCTACTGGTGGTACCGAAGAATTCATTAAAAACCTAGGTATTCCTGTTATTCCTGTTGAAGATGTGACTTCGTATCCCTCCATTCTTGGCGGAAGAGTGAAAACCTTACACCCTAAAGTTTTTGGAGGAATTTTAAATCGTCAGGACAACGAAACGGATGTGCAACAAATGCAGGAATACAATATTCCGCAAATTGATTTGGTTATTGTTGACTTGTATCCTTTTGAAAAAACAGTAGCTTCTGGCGCAAGCGAGAGCGACATCATCGAAAAAATAGATATTGGTGGCATTTCATTAATTCGTGCTGCCGCAAAAAACTTCAAAGATACCGTAATCGTTCCATCGGTTGCTGAATATCCTTTGCTTTTAGATTTGATTAGCAGCCAAAATGGAGCAACAACATTAGAAAATAGAAAATTATTTGCGACCAAAGCATTTCATGTTTCATCGCATTATGATACTGCAATTTTCAATTATTTCAATACAGATGAGACCATTTTTAAAACCAGCATTGCTGACGGACAAGTTTTAAGATATGGCGAAAACCCACATCAAAAAGGATTTTTCTTTGGCGATTTTGATGCTATGTTCAAAAAAGTTAACGGAAAAGAATTGTCATATAATAATTTGCTCGACGTAGATGCAGCGGTAAATTTGATTTCCGAATTCAAAAATAACGAACCTACTTTTGCTATTTTGAAACACAATAATGCGTGCGGATTAGCAACAAGAAAAACCATTAGCGAAGCTTATAATGTAGCATTAGCTTGTGACCCAACCTCAGCATTTGGTGGCGTTTTGATTGCAAATACAAAAATTGATGTAGCAACTGCAACCGAAATAAACAAATTATTTTGCGAAGTAGTCATCGCTCCAGCTTATGATGAAGCAGCCATTGGCATTTTACAAGAAAGAAAAATAGAATTATATTGATTCAAAATGAAATCGAATTGCCTCAAACACAAGTGAGGACTTGCTTAAACGGAATTTTGGTTCAAGATAAAAATGCAAAGACCGATACTATTTCTGACTTAAAAACCGTTACAATAACAACGCCAACGCCACAGGAAGTTGAAGATTTACTTTTTGCGTCTAAAGTATGTAAAAACACCAAATCGAACACCATTGTTTTTGCAAAAAACGGAACGCTTATTTCATCAGGAACAGGACAAACCTCAAGAGTAGATGCTCTTTTACAGGCTATTGAAAAAGCAAAAGTTTTTGGATTTGATTTAAACGGAGCCGTGATGGCAAGTGATGCTTTTTTCCCATTTCCTGATTGTGTAGAAATCGCAAAAGGAGCAGGAATTACGGCAGTAATTCAGCCAGGAGGATCCATAAAAGACGAATTAAGCATTAATTATTGCAATGAAAATAAAGTTGCAATGGTATTTACCGGAACACGTCATTTCAAACATTAATTTGTTTAGATTTGTACTATAGAAACATATAACTTTTAAACCCTTAAAAACTTATGGGATTTTTTGATTTCATGACCGAGGATATTGCGATAGACCTTGGTACCGCAAACACTTTAATCATTCACAATGATAAAGTCGTCATTGATAGTCCATCAATAGTTGCCCGCGATAGAATATCGGGGAAAATCATTGCCGTTGGCAAAGAAGCTAATATGATGCAAGGTAAAACCCATGAAAACATTAAAACGATAAGACCGCTGAAAGATGGTGTAATTGCTGATTTTGATGCTTCAGAAAAAATGATCAGCATGCTTATAAAAAGCATTCCTGCTTTGAAAAAAAGAATGTTTACCCCAGCACTCAGAATGGTAGTTTGTATTCCTTCAGGAATTACTGAGGTAGAAATGAGAGCGGTAAAGGAATCTTGCGAACGAGTAAATGGTAAAGAAGTTTATTTGATACACGAACCAATGGCAGCAGCGATTGGTATTGGTATTGACATTATGCAACCCAAAGGAAATATGATTGTGGATATTGGGGGCGGAACAACAGAAATTGCAGTAATTGCTTTGGGCGGTATTGTTTGCGACAAATCAGTTAAAATTGCTGGCGACGTTTTTACCAATGACATTGTTTATTATATGCGTACCCAACACAACCTTTTTGTTGGAGAAAGTACTGCCGAAAAAATAAAAATTCAGGTGGGAGCCGCTATCGAAGATTTAGAAACTCCACCAGAAGATATGTCAGTTCAAGGTAGAGATTTACTTACCGGAAAACCAAAACAAGTAGCCGTTTCGCATCGAGAAATTGCAAAAGCATTGGACAAATCGATTCAAAGAATTGAAGATGCAGTAATGGAAACCTTATCACAAACTCCTCCAGAATTAGCAGCAGATATCTACAATACCGGGATTTATCTTGCTGGTGGTGGATCAATGTTGAGAGGACTTGACAAAAGAATTTCGCAAAAAACAGACCTGCCCGTTTACATTGCTGAAGATCCATTAAGAGCTGTAGTTCGAGGAACAGGAATGGCACTTAAAAATATCCAAAAGTTTAAAAGTGTTTTGATTAAATAGAACTTTATCCAACTTGGAATGTTCAATTTATAATTTTACAACATATATTATACAGGTAAAAAATGCAGCAAATATTTAATTTTATATATAAAACAGTAATAGATTGCTGTTTTTGCTGCTTTTGGGTATTTCGTTATTCCTTACTATCCAATCTCATTCCTATCATAGAAGCAAAATCATAAACTCGGCTAATTTTTTGAGCGGAGGGGTTTATGAAAAAGTAAACAATGTAAGTGAATATTTGAATTTAAAAAGTCAAAACGAGATACTTGCCCAAGAAAATGCAAAATTAAGAAGCCTTCTTTTTAACGTAAAAGACACCGCCTTAATCCCAAAATTAGACAGCATCAAAGGCTTACATTCAGATGTTTTGGTTTCGAAAGTCATTCATAATTCCTATGATTCGCACGAAAATTATTTAACACTAAATACTGGCAGTCTTCAAGGGGTAAAACCTGACATGGGAGTAATCAACAGCCTAGGTGTTGTAGGAATAATAGATAACACTTCGCCAAAATACGCCACCGTTATAAGTGTTTTAAACATTAATTTTAGACTAAATGCAAAAGTCAAAAAATCAAATCATTTTGGTTCTTTGGGTTGGAATGGTAAAAATACTGGGTTTGTACAACTGACAGACATCCCTAGATTAGCGACCATAAGAAAAGGAGACACTATTGTAACGGGCGGACAATCGGTTATCTTTCCTGAAAATATTAATATAGGAACGGTTTATAAAATTTATACGGACGACAAGACTCATTATTACACATTAGATGTAAAACTTTTTAATGATATGACCAATTTAGGTCATGTATACATCCTTAAGAGTAAAGATCAGGAAGAAATTACGAATTTAGAAAACAAAAAGAAAAATGAATAGTGCTTTATTCAACAACATTTTTCGTTTCGTACTGTTATTGTCAGTCCAAATTATTATTTTCAATAACATGAATTTTTGGGCTATATTAGCCCATTCCCTTATATGTTATTTATCATATTGTATCCTGTAAACAGCAACAAAACGGGACTTCTTTTAGCCAGTTTCCTTCTTGGATTTATTATGGATATATTCAGCAATTCGGGAGGAATTCATGCAGCAGCCTGTATCGTACTCGCTTATTATAGAACTTATTTATTTAAATTTTCATTCGGCTTAAGTTATGAATATCAAACGGTAAGGCTAAACGATGTATTAACTCCAGAAAGATTCTCGTTTATACTATTTGCCGTTTTAATTCATCACTTTGTACTGTTTGTGTTCGAAGCATTTCAAATTAGCTTTTTCTGGGATATTTTGATTCGAACGCTATTAAGTACCTTATTTACAATTATTTTTTGTGTCATCATAATCTATCTTATAAAGCCATCTAGAAGATGAGAAAAGTACTGCTTCCATCATTAATCATAATTGCAACCACCTTGCTTGTAATTAGGCTATTTTATTTGCAAATTGTTGATGATTCTTTCAAATTAAAATCAGATAATAATGCTATAAAAATAAAATATGACTATCCTGAGAGAGGTTATATTTATGACCGAAACGGCAAATTATTAGTTGCCAATCAGCCTTCTTATGATATTATGGTTATTCCAAAAGATGTAAAAAACACAGACACTTTGGAATTTTGTCAATTACTTGATATTACCAAAGAAGATTTTATTAAAAAAATGGCCAAAGCCAAGGTATATAGCCCGAGATTGCCGTCGGTGTTTTTACCTCAATTAAACAAAAGCGAGTTTGCAGCATTTCAGGAAAAAATTCGAAAATTCGAGGGATTTTATTTTCAAAAACGTTCGCTTCGGGATTATCAGGTCAATTATGGTGCGAATGTTTTTGGGTTTATAACCCAAGTCAACGAAAAATTAATTGCAAAAAACCCGTATTATAATAGTGGTGATTTAATAGGTATGCAAGGCGTAGAACAAAGTTACGAAGAGATTCTACGAGGAATAAAAGGCGTAAAATATTTTCAAAAAGATAAATACAACAGAGAAATTGGCTCTTTCAAAGAAGGAAAATACGACACCATCGCCGTTCAGGGAGAAGATATCAATTTGACCATCGATGCTGAACTTCAAAAATATGGCGAGGAATTAATGATTAACAAAAGAGGAGGAATTGTTGCCATCGAACCTAAAACTGGAGAAATTTTGGCATTGGTAACAGCACCATCTTATGACCCATCGATTTTAGTAGGCAGACAACGATCTAAAAATTACACCCAATTATATCACGATTCTATCGCAAAACCATTATACGACAGAGGATTATTAGCAGAATATTCCCCAGGTTCTCCATTTAAAATCATGACAGGACTTGTTGGGCTTCAAGAAAGAATTGTAGATGAGCAAACTACTTTTATCTGCAACCACGGTTTTGCCTATGCTTCTGGTCGTTTTCAAGGATGCCATTGTGGCGGGGGCGTTCGCGACCTTCATATTGGAATTGCTAAATCATGCAACGCCTATTTTTCGAATGTTTTCTTACGGACGATTGGAAAATACAAAGCTCCGTATGCCGTGGATGTTTGGAGTAATCATGTAAAAAGTTTTGGCCTTGGACAATTTATGGGATACGATTTACCAACAGGTCGGAAGGGAAAAATTCCTAATTCTAAAACCTACAAAAAAATGTATCCTGATTGGGGCTGGGGCGGAAAAACCATTATATCAAACGCCATAGGTCAGGGCGAAGTTTTGCTAACTCCCATTCAATTGGCCAATATGATGGCTACTGTTGCCAATGAAGGGTATTATTATACGCCACATATTGTTAAACGAATCAAAGGCAAAAAAATTGACACAAAGTTTACAACAAAACATATTACCACGATAGACAGAAAATATTTTAAACCAATGATAAACGGCTTATTTGACGTTTATAATTTAGGAACCGCCTTTGCCCTTCGAGTAGAAGGAATTGATATTTGTGGAAAAACAGGAACAGCAGAGAATTTTGCTAAAATTGGTGGCGTGCGAACAAAACTAGAAGACCACTCCATTTTTGTGGCCTTTGCTCCCAAAGACAATCCTAAAATAGCCATAGCCATTTTAGTAGAAAATGGGGGTTATGGTGCCACAATTGCCGGACCAATTGCCAGTTTAATGATAGAAAAATATCTTAGAGGAAAAATTACCCGAACCGATTTAGAAAAAAGAACACTCGAAAGAAGCTTGCAAGATCGATACGCCAAATTAGGCGGTCTTTCGGATTTTGTAAAATCACAAATAAAAAAACAGGATTCTATTTTAAAAAGCAAAAAAATAGTTCCAAAAATAGCACTAGAAACAGATTCTACCAAGGAAAATTAAAAAGCGATTCATTTCAAATGAAAAACCAAAGTATAACAAATAACATCGATTGGATATGCGTTATCATCTATATCATTTTAGTGATAATGGGATGGCTAAACATTTATTCCTCTTCATTATCTTCTGTCGAGGATACTTATGAGAAACAGCTTATTTTTATACTATTAACAATCCCATTAATTTTTATTGTTCTTTCAATCGACGGAAAGTTTTATGAAAAATATGCGAGCATCATTTATGGCGTTTCTCTATTATCCTTGTTGGGATTATTTGCTTTTGGTAAAGTGATTGCAGGACAACGTTGCTGGTATAGCATTGGAAGTTTTACACTCCAACCCTCAGAATTTGCTAAAGCAGCCACAGCATTGGCATTAGCCAAATATTTAAGTGATTCTCAAATTAATTTAAAAGACATCAATCGACAAGTACAAGCATTAGCCGTCGTGTTTTTGCCTGTGATGCTAATTTTACCTCAACCCGATCCTGGAAGTGCCTTAATTTACAGCATTTTTATTGTTGTTTTATATCGTGAAGGTTTGCCTGCATGGTACGTTTTAACTGGGTTTACAACCATCCTTCTATTTGTGCTAACGCTCGTATTGCAACCGCAATATGTGATTTTAATGGCTTTACTTGTCCTTGCATTTATCCATTTCAAATCGAGACTTTCCGAAAGGAATATCGTGTTCAGCGGACTTCTTTTTGCTTTAATTTCTGGATTTGTACTATCTGTAAACTATGTTTTCGAGCATGTGTTTAAACAACACCATCGGGATCGTTTTAATATATTGCTAGGGAAATCTGTCGATATGAAAGGAATTGGATACAATACAAACCAATCTGAAATAGCCATTGGTTCTGGTGGATGGTTTGGAAAAGGATTTCTTGAAGGCACACAAACCAAAGGAGGATTTGTTCCCGAACAACATACCGATTATATTTTTACTACTGTGGGCGAAGAATGGGGTTTCCTAGGCTCGCTAGTAGTAATCGCCCTTTTTATAGGATTGCTTCTTAGAATAATCTACCTTGCCGAAAGGCAAAAAACAAAATTCAGTCGCGTGTATGGCTATTGCGTTGCGGGAATTTTATTTATTCATTTTTTTGTAAATATCGCCATGGTTTTAGGGATATTCCCAACTATTGGAGTGCCATTGCCATTTTTTTCCTATGGAGGTTCTGGACTCTGGGGATTTACCATTTTGCTATTTATTTTTATAAAAATGGACGCTAATAAGGTAAACGAGTGGTAACTAAGTAAGTCGAAAGTTTAAATACCATAAAGTCAAACGAACGAATAGTAATAAAAAAATTCAAAACAAAGACTTATATTGTTTATCAGATTTCAAAAATACAATATGCCGTAGCTCTTAGTTAAAACTCCACGATTTGTAATCGCTGCTTTTTTCTAAATGTTTTTCTGTCGCATCATCCAGTTTTGGAAAGAAATCAATACCCGTCATTTTTTCAACACTATCAACCGAAACCACAAAAGTATAGAGTGGTTTGTCGCTTTTTTCACTTGGAACTAAAAAGGCAATCATTTTATATTTTCCTTGAGATTCATCTAATAAAATCTTATAAAAATACTTAGGAACCAATACTTTTTCTCTTCCAATTGTTTTAAGCGAACCCGTTAAAACCCCTCCAGTAACTACATAGTCAATCCTTAAATATGACACAACAAATTGATTGTTAATAACTTGTAGATAAAAACAACTTAAAAACACTAAGTTAAATTGCCAAAAAGTGTATATTTAGGTATAAAAAAGTGGCAATATGTTAGGTAAAATAAAACCGAATTTTCAGCAAAATTTATTTCAGACTAGGCTGACAGATCTTATAAACCTTGAGCATCCTTTGGTAAAACTCGCAGGGGAGCTTGATTGGTCAAAAATGGAGTTTGAGTTCCAAAACCTATATTCAGAGCAAGGAAGACCCTCTATTCCGATTAGAAAAATAGCAGGTTTACTGCTGTTAAAAGAGATGTTTAAAGAGAGTGATGAATCTGTAGTTGAACGTTGGATAGAAAACCCTTATTGGCAATATTTTACAGGAGAATATTTTTTTCAAAACAAGCAACCTTTTGACCCGAGTGAGTTTGTTCATTTTAGAAAGAGACTGAAAGAGAAAGGATTAGAATTTATTTTAAGTCAAACAGTAGCCTTGCATCCAGAGGCGAAAAATGAAAAGGAAGTTCAGATTGACACCACTGTTCAAGAAAAAAATATTACTTTTCCAACCGATGCCAAATTAGCTAAAAAGGTAATTGACAATTGTACAAAAATAGCTGAAAAAGAAGGAGTTAAACAAAGACAAACTTATAAAAGGGTAGCCAAACAACATCTTCGGGATGCTTATTTTGGACATCATCCCAAACGAAAAAAGAAAGCTATAATGGCGCGAAAAAAGTTGCGAACCATTGGTAAGCGAGTCGTTCGAGAATTGGAACGCAAGTTGCCTGAAGAAATTTTAAAACAATACGAAACAGAATTTAGCAATTACAAAAAAGTACTCACTCAGGAAAGAAACAGCAAGGAAAAAATATACAGTTTACACGAACCTCAAACAGCCTGTATAGCAAAAGGGAAAGCTCATAAAGCGTATGAATTTGGAACAAAAGTAGCGGTAACAAGAGGTCGAAAAACAGGAGTCATTACCTCAATAAAACGATTTTCAGGCAATCCTCACGATAGCAAAACCTTAGAAGAATCATTAGCACAAAGCCAGCGAGTTAGAGAGCAAATTGGAGGTACAAGACCAACAATAGCAAGTACAGACAGAGGATTTAGAGGTGTCACACAAGTTGAAAATACACAAATAGTAATCCCAAAAAACACAAAAGAAAAATCAAGATACAAACAAGACGTTGCCCGAAAAAGATTTAGAGCCAGAGCGGCAATAGAACCAACAATATCCCATTTAAAAAGAAACCACGCTTTAGGATTAAATTTCCTCAAAGGCGTGGCTGGAGATATTAATAATGCACTTTTAGCAGGTATTGGTTACAATCTAAAAATGAGGTTTAACCATATCAAAGCACAATTTATTCTTTGTCTCGAATTTTTAATGCATATTTTTGCAAATGTGTTTTTGATAAAAAATCTAAAAACTCAAAAAGTGAGTTTTTAAGGAATGACTACATAAATTCCATCGTACTTAAGTACTTGAAAATAATTAGTAATACATTTTTATTTTTGACATATTTTTCGTATATTTATATTTTAAATACGACATAAATGAGATATGTAGAATTATTAGAGGAGAAAAAAAAAGTAGTGGATTATTTGTATAGAAACTCCCCTAATTCGGTAGTCAGGGAGCGCTGTATGTTTCTAAAACTTTCTGTTGACAAAAATCCATAATGGAAATTTCTAGAATTATGAAGGTTGGAAGATTACGAGTAACATTGTTTTTTAATGCTTGGGAAATGGCTAAAACATTAAAAGACAAACAGGAAACATTAGGCGTTAAAAAAGGTCGTGGCGCAAATTAAAACTAAAAAAAGTAGCTGACCTAATACCTGAACTAGTAAAGGAAAACAGTAGAAATTTGAATGTGGTTTTGGATATTTTAGAGCGAGAGCATCAAATAAAAATAACAAAACAAACACTCATAAATTTTTTAAAAGAGACTAAAATATAAATGGATAAGATGCCGTAAATCTTTGAAAAAAAAACGTTGTGAGAGCGCTTTTCTAAATTCAAAAAAGGAATTGGATAAATTGTCACAATTAAATCAGGAACAATACATTGACTTATATTACGGTGACGCAAGTCATTTTAGTTTAGTGCCGAATGTTCCGTATGCTTGGCAAGCTGAAGGAGAACCTATTTTATTGCCTGCAATTCGGGGGAAAAGCGTAAGTGTTTTTGGTTTAATGAATACATTGGGTAATTTGGTTTTTGATATTTTTGAAACAACAATAAATTCTGAAAAGATGATTGTCTTTTTTGACAAATTTGTTGAGAATATAACTAAAAAAACAGTTGTGGTTTTGGATAACTCTTCGCTTCATACCAGTAAGAAATTCAAAGAAAAAATCAAAGAATGGGAAGAGTTAGATTTACTTATTTATTTTATTCCACCTTACTCGCCAGAATTGAACTTAATTGAAATCTTGTGGAGATTTGTTAAATATAAATGGTTAAAATTTGAGGCTTATACTTCATTTGAAAATTTAAAATTGAACCTAAATGATGTTTTGAATGGGTTTGGAACAAAATGTATTATTAATTTTTAGAATGTACTTAGTTGCCCAATAACGAACTTTTTGTTCTAAGCGTTTCCAAACCCCATCATTAAAATCATGTCTTTGCGGAGCAATATTTGATGTAAAAAAAGTATCGTTATACGCATCAATCGAAAAACCCATATCGCCGGCTGGACAAAGATGCCCTTTGTCGAAACCAGATTTTTTATAATTTTTCCAATCAGCAGAACCCGTTTTTACTTCTGGATCTGCAATAAACCTAGGTCTTTTTAAATGATTATTTTCAAATAATCTGGCTTCAACTCATAAGCCACCCACTCTGCTTGCTCATACTTTTCGTTATATGACAAGGTGTAATATGCGTGTTTAACCATTTGATTTGTGGTCGATGCAGGCAAAAAATCAAAAGAGTGACTTTGATTCCGAGGGTACTGAAAAACATCACTTATTTTGATCAACGTTCTTTTTTAGATATTAAAAAACCGCTTATAACAGGATTTTAAGCATCCGTTATAAGCGGTTTTATTTTTGTAACTGTTTTTTATTGTTGATTGTATGTGTCTGTTTTGACTTATACAGGTTCATTTGGTAAAATGCACGTGTAGATTACATTTTCTACATTAATTTGAGTATTCTTTTTAAGTTGACTGTAAAAATTGCTATTGCACCTTGCATTTGCATATTGGTAATACCGTATGATATTGCTCTATCATAACCGTGTATATTTTTTAACTCGCTATTTTTAGCTTCTATCTTGTATCGATGTTTTGCTTTTTCTTTGTAATATTCTGTTTCTTGAAAAGCCATTTGGTCTTGATGCAATTCTGATTTTATGGATACCGAATACGTTTTTGTCTTGGCTCCATCTTTATAACAACCTTCCTTTAAAGGGCAATGCTTGCATTTTTCGACATCAAAATAGTAAGTATCTACTTGATTTACCCCGACATCTTTAGTGCCTTGGCGCGCTTTTCGTATTGCTAAATGCCCTGCTGGGCAAACAAACCTATCGGCATCTTTATTGTAATCAAATTTATCTTCATCTTTCCTAAAGCCTTGGGTTATAGATGGATTTAGACGCGCTACTATTTTTATGTTTTGTTCAGTTGTAATTTTAAGATTCTCTTTTCCAGAATAAGCCGCATCGCCAATAATGGTATCTACATCAACTCCGTTTTCTTGACTGATTTCTAAAAGTTTAGGTAATTCTGGACCATCGCCTTTTTCTCCAGATGTAACTACAGCCGCGGTAATGATGCGCTCTTCAGTCATAGCCAAATGGGTCTTGTAGCCAAAAAAGGAACTCTCGGCAGATTTATGACCTATTTTTGCATCGGTATCTTTGGATAGGGTTAAATTTTCTTGAGTGTCTTCTACGGTTTCTTTTAGCAGATTTAATTTTTCCTTCACAGCGGGTATTGAACTTATAGACGGCTCATTTTCTATGCGTTTTTCTAACTCTTTGCAATAAGCCAGCTCCTTTTCTAAATCATTGTCGGTATTTTTTTTGGGCATACGTTCTTTGAATTGGTCGTCAAAGGTGTATACTGTTTTTCGAAGTAACTTGGAGCGTTCTCTCAATACATCGATGGCTAAAAACGGATTAGATCTTGATAAAGTATGAGTGGCATCAACAATAATAGACTTAGAACGGATGATGCCTTTTTCAATAGCTATGGTTACCGTTTTGTTTATCAACAGATTTAACAAGTCGGTGTCTTTCAAACGTAGTTTTCTGAATTTGGTCAACGAACTCGGATTAATAACATCGTCTTCTGGATTCATATCCAAAAAATATTTAAAGGACATATCGTAACGCGAACGTTCCACTACATCAACATCGGAAACGGTGTAAATTGTTTTAAGAAGCAAATACTTGAACATACGAACGGGACTTTCTGCCATACGTCCATTATTGGTGCAGTATTTATTTAACAACTCATCGTAGATAAATGAAAAGTCTATCAAATCGTTAATTTTTCTCAAAAGATTATTCCTTGGAATAATTAAATCATATAAAGAGGAATGCTCGCTGAACTGTATTGTTTGTTGCTGTACTAACATGTAAAAAACCTTATAATTACAGCTAAATATACCAAAAAAGGAGTAGAAATCCTAAGCTTTCTACTCCTTTTATTTATCAATTTATTCGAAAAAAGACTTTTTCAGTACCCTCTTGATTCCTTTGGCGTTTTTCAACCCTATTAATTTTCGAAATATAAGCAAAAGAAGATTCGAAAATCAAAACCATAATGAAACCGTAACCAAAAATGCTCCAGAAATTTTTATAAAATTTCCGAAGCATTATAGCAGTTACAAACTCTTTTATTTTGTTTATCGACAAAATCTATGATTTAACCAGTTTTGTTCTCTTCGCGTCAGGAACAGCTTTTTTTTACGACAGGATGAGACTGTAAATCATCTAAAACATTTAATGCTTCTTCCACATAAATGTCTTTAGATAAACTTTCGTGCCATCTTTCTCTTTTCTCTTTTAAAGAGACATCCTTTTTCATTGCTTCAATTTCTAAAGGCAAAGAATAAAATTTCAAATGACCATCATAATCGACAATTGATTTAAACTTTTTACTTGTCTCTTCTAATGCTTTTTGGTTCTTTTTAAAATTCTCTAATTTTAAACTATAATCATTTTCTTTGCTTCTCTCATCAATCCATTTTGCATTTTCTTCGATTAATTTAAATTGGGCACTTTGAGCAATTCTTTTCTTGCTGTTTAAAACCGCCTTGTCAAAATTTTCGGTGTGATTCCAAACTTTATAATCGGCTGGATCAATTTTATCCCAAGGCATCGCATTGTCTACATCACGCTCTCCCATTTTTAGATAGGAGTATTTATCTGGCATGACAACATCGCTACTTACCCCCTTCGAGTTGCGTTGAACCGCCATTGATTCTATAAAATTTCTGAGTCGTAGTTTTAACCGCACCTAAATCGCCCATTCCGCTACTTCGCACAAATTGGTTTAGGTCAATTACATTTTGTACCGTTCCTTTTCCGTAGGTTTGTTTGCTGCCAATGATTACCCCTCTTTTATAATCTTGAATGGCTGCCGCCAAAATTTCGGAAGCCGAAGCCGAAAAACTATTAACCATAATAACCAAAGGACCGTCCCACTCGACTTTTTTATCCCTGTCGAACAGCACTTCTTTTTTTCTTCCCGCTGATTTTATCTGAACAATTGGTCCTTGCTCAATAAACAATCCAGCAATATCTACAACTGTCGAAAGCGACCCTCCACCATCATCACGAACATCAAGTACAATTCCTTGCACACCTGCTTTTTTCAAAGATTCTACCTCAATAGCAATATCTTTACCTGCATCTCTTCCGTCTTTATTTTCGAAATCAATATAGAATTTTGGTAAATAAATTACCCCATATTTTAACCCTTTCCTTTCGACAACACTAGATTTAGCATACGTTTCTTCGATTTCGACAATGTCTCTAATGATAGAAATCGTTTTAATCGAACCATCTACTTTTTTTACGGTAAGTCGAACTTCAGAACCTTTAGGGCCTTTTATTTTTTTGACAACATCGTCTAAGCGCATTCCAACAATATCAACTGGTTCAGCATTTCCTTGCGCCACTTTCATCACTAAATCACCTGCTTCAAGAAGTCTTCCTCTCCAAGCTGGACCACCAGAAATAAGCTCGGTAATTTCGGTAAAGTCATTTTTCTTTTGAAGACGCGCACCAATTCCTTCGAATTTTCCGCTTATGCTCACGTCAAATCGTTCTTTTTCTTCGGGTGGAAAATAATTTGTATGCGGGTCAAATCGAGAAGTGATGGAGTTGATATAAACCGAGAACCAATCATCACGAGTCAAATCATCCATAAATACAAAATATTCATCCAAGGATTTTAAGGATCTTTCACGAGTAATTTTCTCTAATTCTTCAAACGTTTTTGGCTTGCCGTCAGAAGATTTATCTGATTTATCATTTACAGAGTTATCGACGTCAAATTCGTTAGGCCTTACATTATTCGAAATGTTATTTTTTGTTTTATCAACAGATCCTTTCCCTTTGTTTTCTTGAATCTCCAAACGATCCGCTAACGAAGAAAGCGTAGACAATTTAATTTGTTTGCGCCATCTTTCTTTTAATTCTTCCCTATTTCTTGCATACGGAGCCTTTTCATAATCCGTATTAAAAGTCTCCTCTACATTGTAATCAAAAGGAGTGCTTAAAATTTCTTTATAAAACTTTTTACTTTCACTCATTCTTTGAATCAAACGATTGTACGTAAGATTAAAAAAAGTCAAATCTTTATTCAAAATTTCATTGTCTAATTCTGTTTCATATTTAGAAAATTCGGCTATATCCGACTGAAGAAAAAACCGTTTAGAAGGATCCAAAGCCTGAACGTAATCTTTATAAACCCCTTTCGAAAAGGTATCGTCGATGTTAGCGGGATTATAATGCCCTTTTTCAATCACAAATGTTAGCAATTCTAAAATCAATTTATCTTTTTCGGGATCAGGGTCGCCGCTTTTAGACAAGTTCATTTTGAACGCAAACAAGCTTACCGAAAGAAACAAAACGGCAATGAGTATTTTATAATTTCTTTTCATAAAACGGATAATAGTATTCATAAATATTTAAAATCTAAATTACGGTAAAAACTATGCCAACAAACACAAGGCTTACATAAATTTTTGTTAAAGATATAAAATTGTTTTTTTTGTTTTGGGTTTAATCTTCGAACTAAATTAATTTTGTTTTCTTTGTTAAGAAAAACACTTTTGTTTTTTTTAACTATCCTTTTAAAAATTAGTGCCAATAACTTAAAAATAAAGCCAATGAAAAAATCCAAACCGTTGATTTAGTGACCAATGACGATGGAATTTCGGCTCCCGGAATCAGAGCTCTCCTTGATGTTATGGCAAAAATTGGCACCGTGGTGGTCGTTGCGCCTGACAGCGCACAAAGTGCCACAGGACATTCGATTACCATAAATGACACCTTATACATTAACAAAATATCGAAAGAAAACGATGCCATCCTTGAATATAGCTGTTCCGGAACACCTGTTGACTGCGTTAAACTGGCAGTTAATGAAATCCTGAAAAGAAAACCCGACTTATGCGTTTCGGGTATTAATCACGGATCAAATTCTTCGATAAACGTGATTTATTCCGGAACGATGAGTGCTGCCGTAGAAGCTGGAATCGAAGGAATTCCTGCCATCGGATTCTCTTTATTAGATTATGATTGGAATGCTGATTTTGAGCAAATAAAATCATTTGTCAGAACAATTGCCTTAGAAGTTTTAGAAAACGGACTTCCTGAAAATGTGGTCTTGAATGTGAATTTTCCAAAATTAAAAGAAAAAGAAATTCAAGGAATCCGAATTTGTCGCCAAGCTAAAGCCATTTGGATCGAAAAATTCGACAAACGAAAAACACCTCAAGGAAGAGATTACTATTGGCTAACTGGCGAATTTGTGAACCAAGACAAAGGCGAAGACACGGACGAATGGGCTCTTGCCAATGGCTTTGTTTCGGTGGTTCCCGTGCAATTCGATTTGACTGCTTACCATGCTATTCAGCAACTTAACACTTGGAAATGGAATGAAATCGCCACTAAAAGCTAGTTGGCGTTAGCAAAAAAGAAACATCCTAATAAATAAAAATTGCTTGATTATGAATAAAATAGACTTATTAATTGGTTTTCTAATTGGAATTTTAGCCTCTGTTCTTGGCAGTTATTTATTTATTACTCTTTTTACAAACTTTGATTTTATAACAGGAATCGAAACTATGAAATCTGAAGGAAAATTAGGAAAATTAATAACCTTAGGCTCCATTCTTGACTTAGTAGCTTTTGGTATTTTACTAAAATTGAATCAAGAAATTAGGGCTCGCGGCGTGGTTTTGGCAGTTATTAGTATCACAATTATTACTTTATTTGCATAAATTTATTTTTTGAACGATGAAATACTACATTATAGCAGGAGAAGCCTCGGGAGATTTACACGGCTCAAATTTGATGAAGGCTTTGCACAAAGAAGATCCAAATGCCAATATCCGGTTTTGGGGTGGAGATTTGATGCAAAATAGTGGTGGAACTTTGGTCAAACATTATCGAGATTTAGCCTTTATGGGTTTTGTTGAAGTGGTTTTTCATCTGAAAACTATTTTGAACAACATCAAAATCTGCAAAAAAGATATTGCCAATTTTCAGCCTGACGTAATCGTTTTTATTGATTATCCTGGCTTCAATTTACGAATTGCAAAATGGGCAAAAGAACAAGGTTTTAAAACCCATTATTATATTTCTCCCCAAATTTGGGCTTGGAAAGAAAGCCGAATTACCGCCATCAAGCACGATGTCGATAAAATGTATGTGATTCTTCCGTTCGAAAAAGAATTCTATGAAAAAAAACATCATTTTGCTGTTGAGTTTGTGGGTCATCCGTTGATTGATGCCATTCACAACCAACCAGCAATTGACGAAACCGTTTTTAGAACAGAAAACCAATTAAACGAAAAACCTATAATTGCCATTTTACCTGGCAGCCGAAAACAGGAAATTACCAAAATGCTTTCGGTAATGCTAAGTGTCGTTCATGACTTTCCAGCGTATCAATTTGTGATTGCGGGCGCTCCAAGTCAAGAATTTTCCTTTTATAAAGCTTTTATTGCTAATGAAAACATCAAATTTGTTTCGAATAAAACCTATGATTTATTAAAAATTGCACGCGCCGCACTAGTAACATCTGGCACAGCAACCCTCGAAACGGCACTTTTTAAAGTTCCCGAAGTAGTTTGCTACAAAGGGAGTTGGGCTTCGTACCAAATTGCAAAACGCATCATTACTCTAAAATACATTTCATTAGTCAACCTGATTATGAACGAAGAAGTGGTTACCGAATTAATTCAGGAAAATTGCACCTCAAAACGCATCAGCGAGGAATTGAAAAAAATCCTAGAATCGAAATATCGTGAAAATCTTTTACACAAATATAGTGTGTTAGAAGAAAAATTGGGAGGTATTGGCGCTAGTGAGAAAACGGCAAAATGGATTGTAGCAGATTTGAAATAATTTTAGCTTTCAATTAGCTAATTCTCAATCCATATTAACAATAAATTTGTACTTTTAACAGTATGAAAGTATTACAATTCCCTTTGACAAGAATAACTATTGGATTTTTGGCAGGTATTCTTGTGGCACGCTACTTTTCTCCAAATTACAACCTTGTTTTTACTTTCCTTTTTCTCTCCATTTGTGCCTTTGTTATCGCCTATTTTTTATCGAAAAAGGATTTTGCAAATTCAGTTTATTTTGGTTTAACCACTTATTTTCTTGCTTTTAACATTGGCACAACCACCCATATTATTCATACGGATTCGTTTCAAAAAACAAATTATACCCACCATAAAACACTTTTTGACAAACCCCATTCAATAGCAATCACGATAAGGGAAAAACTAAAAAATTCCGATTACAACGATCGCTATATTGCTCTTGTAAATAAAATAGACGATGCTGTTTTTACTGGGAAAATTCTTCTAAATATTAGAAAAGACAGCTTGAATTTGCCTTTTGAAGTTGGCACACATTTGCTTATTACCACAAGCCTGTACAAAAATATTCCCGCAAAAAATCCGAACCAATTTGATTACGGAAAATACCTAGAAGGCAAACAAATTTATGCCCAAATCTATTCTACTATTGCCAACGTTAAAATAGGCTCCATTATCGACAAAGATGCTTGGTATTACGCTTCTAAACTGCGAACGAAAATCATTCGAAATCTAGAGCAAAACAACTTCAGCAAAGCCGAACTTAGTGTTGCTGCGGCACTAATTTTAGGACAGCAGCAGGATATTTCGCCTGATGTTATTCGGGATTATCAATATGCTGGAGCGGTTCATATATTGTCGGTTTCAGGATTGCATATTGGGTTTATATTACTCTTTGTTAGCTTTCTTTTAAAACCTTTCCCTAATAGCAGGCGCGGGGCGTTTATCAAATTAATTTTCATTTTAATTTCCTTGTCCTCCTTTGGGTTAATAGCGGGTTTGGCTCCTTCGGTAGTACGTTCTGTCGTGATGTTTTCGTTTGTTGCCATTGGCATATATCTAAGAAGAAGCACTTATATTTTTCATACTGTGTTAGTTTCTGCCTTGCTGATTTTACTTTTTAACCCTTCCTTTTTGTTTGATGTTGGGTTTCAATTGAGTTATGTAGCTTTGTTTTTCATCCTTTGGCTACAACCCTTATTAGCTCAATTATGGCTGCCAAAAAACAAAATTTTAAACTACTTTTGGGAAATTCTGACCGTTTCATTCGCAGCACAAATTGGCGCGTTTCCGCTAAGCATCTACTATTTCCACCAATTTCCAGGATTATTTTTTGTGACAAATCTCGTAATCATTCCTTTTTTGAGTTTAATAATGGCTTTGGGAGTTGTAGTAATGGTTTTGGCAGCATTTGATTATGTTCCCTTTTATCTTGCCAAAGCATTGGAATGCAGTATTTATATTTTAAATAAAACCATCAATTCAATCGCTTCTTTCGAACAATTTATCATTCAGGACATTCCTTTTAACTGGTATTTTTTAGCGAGTTTGTATTTGCTGATTATTGCCCTATTTACTTGGTTTCAAAAACCAAGTTTCAACAGACTGGCTTTGACATTGGTTTCGATAATTATGTTCCAAATGACTTATTTTGGAACATACGAAAGCATTCAAAACCAAAGAGAATTAGTCATTTTTAATTCGAAAAAAAAACAGCTTAATTACAGAACGCAATGGCGAAAATACTGTTCTTTATGCCAATGACAGTCTCCTGAAAACAAGTGCTAAAAACAGAATTATAAAATCGTACTTGATGGGGAATTTCAGCCAATTAAAGGCTAAAAAAGAATTGCGAAATTTGCTGTTTTTCGACGGAAATAAGATTCTGATTTTGGATAGTTTAGGCATTTATCCAAAGGATATTCATCCAGATATTTTGATACTTACACAATCTCCAAAAACAAATCTCAGCCGATTATTAGAAAGAACAAAACCAAAAATAGTTGTTGCCGATGCTTCGAATTACCGATCGTACATAAACCTGTGGAAAGCGACTTGTTTAAAAGAAAAAATCCCTTTTCACGCTACTGTTGAAAAGGGATTTTATAGGTTGGAATAATTTATTTATTTAGGTATAAGCGTTTAGGTCGCAAATAAATTATCTTTGTCAAATGACAGAGCGCAATATTTTCAGAGGAGTGAATTCAATAAAATTTAACCAAAGATTTAAAGAAGATAAGGATTGTTTAGAATATTTATCTGAGATAAAATGGCTTAGTGGCTATAATTGTAAACGATGTAATAATGATAAATTTGGGAAAGGAAAAAACATCCATAACCGACGTTGTACCAAGTGCCGATATGATGAAAGTCCAACAGCAGGAACTATGTTTGAAAAGCTTAAATTTTCAATACTAATAGCCTTTCATATTGTTTTCAAAATAAGTACGAAGAAAAAAGGGATGTCTTCTTTAGAATTAAGTAATGAATTTGAACTTCGACAAATGACCTGCTGGGCATTCAAACAAAAACTACAGCAAGTAATGAAGAGCAGTCTAAAAAGCCCATTAACAGGGGTTATTCACGTTGATGAGTTTGTGATTGGAGGTCCAGAAGAAGGTAAAAAAGGAAGGAGTAAAGGGTTGAAAAAATTAATTGTCTTGGCTGTTGAAATTTTAGAAGATGGTGTTGGTCGAGCTTACGCTGAGGCTATTGAACATTCTTCGGCAATAGAATTAGGTGCTTTCTTAACCAAATATGTTTCAAGCGAAGCGGAAGTAGTTTCGGATAAATGGAAAGGTTACACACCTTTAAAAAAGGAGTTTAAAAATTTGAAACAAGTTGCATCAGAAGATGGAAAGAACTTTAAAGAGCTACATATACACATAATGAATATAAAAGGATGGCTCCGAGGAATTCATCACCATTGCAGTAAAGACCGTATGCAAAATTATCTTGATGAATACCATTTTAGATACAACAGAAGGTCAAATATGGATACAATATTCGATGTGTTAATAAGAAAGATGGTGAATTGTAAATAAATATCAATAAAATAAGCACTTAACAAGTGCGAACTAAACGCTTATACCTATATTTATTTTTCAAGATACCATCGGCGACAGCCAACCAAGCCGAAGGTCCTCCAGAAACATAACCTGTACTCCCTATTCCTGTAAAACTTGGTTTTCCTCCTTTCGGCTTAGCCGTGGCAAACCAAACCGTAGGAAATCCTTGAATTCCGAAAGCCGTTTGCAAATCGGCATTTTGCTTTTAATTTCCTCGCTTTGTGGGGCTCTTCTTGGATAATCCAGCTCGACAAGAACTACATTTTTGTTAGCCCAAGCTGCAAATTCAGGAGTTTTTAGCACTTCCTTTTGCAATCGAATGCACCAACCACACCAATCGCTTCCTGTAAAAAACAACAACATTGGTTTTTTGGTTTTGTTAGAAATTTCCATCGCTTTGTTGATGTTGGTTTGCCAAACTAGTTCTTGCGCCTGAACTGCAAAAGATCCTAGAATGAATACGGTAATTACTACTATTTTCTTCATCTAATTATTTATTTATTTTACAAATTTATACAAAAACAATACCAAACAATGTCGGCTATTTTACACCGTGCATTAATTTTTTCATAAAAGGGGATAATATTATCATTAATAATCCTGCCCCAATCGAAACGACAGTAAATATAAGAAAAAAAGTGGTCAGGCTGTATTGAGATGTAATCGTTTCAATCATTCCTCCCATAGAACCTGCTAGTTTATTTCCCATACCTATAAATAAATAATATACTCCAAACATAATACCAATCCAAGTGGCAGGAACTAATTTACTCACATAAGACAACCCAACTGGAGAAATACATAACTCTCCTAAAGTATGGAATAAATAAGCTGCTATAAGCCAAAACATACTTACTCTTACTACTGAATCAGGATTAATCCCCATACTTCCATAAGCTAAAAATCCAAATCCTAAACCAAGTAAAGTGAGACCTAAACCAAATTTCATTGGACCTGAAAGGTTGTATTTACTTTCCCACCACTTCGAAAAAACAGGAGCAAAAACAACTATGAATAAGGAATTCAAAATTCCAAACCAAGTCGAAGGAACTTCTGTTTCTAAAGAATAATATTCTCTACCCACTTTCCAAAGAACAATTCCCCAAATAATAACAAAACTAATGGACAATATGCTATTTCCTTTAGGATATTCTTTAAACGTTTGAGAAAATAATTTAAACAACACATAGGTAATAACTAACAAAGGAACAATCGTCAATAGCGCATCTACGATTTTAAAAATCGAAGCACTATTCCCAAACAATTCTCTTTGAGTAAATTTTTCTGCAAAAATAGTCATTGACCCACCTGCTTGTTCAAATGCTGCCCAAAAGAAAACAGTAAAAAATGAAAAAATTAAAACCGCAATAATTCTATCACGAATGATATTTGCAGGTGTATTTTCCAAAGCCTCTTTATCTTTAGATGCCTGTTTAGATGCTACTGTGGGCTTTAATCCGATAGTTCCAAAAATATTTTGTGTAAAATAAAACTGTAACATACCAAAGAACATGAATATTCCTGCTAAACCAAATCCCCAACTCCAAGATATTTTTTCTCCAATATAACCACATAACATGATTCCTAAAAAAGCACCTGCATTTACACCCATATAATATAAGGAATAAGCACCATCTTTCTTTTCAGGATGACTTGAATAAGCATTAGATATAATAGAAGTCATATTTGGTTTAAACAAACCATTACCCACTATAAGACATCCAATACCAATGTATAAAAATAATGGTGTTTCTATTGCCATAGAGGCGTGTCCGATGGTCATTGCTAATGCTCCAAAAATTACCGCCCATCTATATCCTAAATATCTATCTGCTAAAAAACCTCCAACAACTGGTGTGAAATAAACAGACATTGTATAAGTTCCATATAATGCCAAGGCATCTTCAACACTCCAGGCCCAGCCTCCTTTTGCGATTGTTGAGGTTAAAAACAAAACCAATAAGGCACGCATTCCATAATAAGAAAATCGCTCCCACATTTCGGTAAAAAATAAAACAAATAATCCCGCTGGATGCCCTAAAACTGGATTTTTAAAAAACTGGTCTGTAGTATTTTGATTCATATTTTTAATTATTTAATTCTTTATCAACTCCGTGCATTAATCTTTTTATAATTGGCGAAAACGTTAAAAGTAGGATTCCAAAACCAATACCTGTATAAAATAAATATTCAAAAAGTTTGAGATAACTTTGTTTTGCCAAATTCAAATCTAATGCTGTGCCATTTGTAGTATCCACAGAAGCAATATTTGCTAGTATCGAAGCAATAAATTCAGAGCTTGCCGTTGCTAAAAACCAAACTCCCATCATAAAACCAACAATTTTTATTGGCGTTAATTTAGTCACAGCTGATAAACCAACAGGCGACAAACAGAGTTCAGCACAAGTGTGAAGAAAATAAGTTAACACCAACCAAAACATACTAACTTTACCCATTTCTGATATATTTATACCAAAAACTAAGGAACCAAAACCTAGCCCAACAAGAAGTAATGCTATCGAAAATTTAACAGCTGTATTAGGGTTATATTTTCCTAGTTTTACCCAAAGCCAAGCAAAAAAAGGAGCTAACAAAACAATAAATAAAGCATTTAAACTTAAAAAATTACCAGCAGGAATAGCCCCTCTGTCCAAAATCCTATCTGCAAAAAGATTCAACGATGTATAGGCTTGTTCAAATAATGCCCAAAAAACAACCGTGAAAACTATTAAAATAGTTAGTGCTAACAATCGTTCTCTTGCCACTTTTTCTAACTGTGTGATGGCAAAATAAAGGATATAAATAAAGGAAATCGCACCAGAAACAATCAAAGCATATTGAACAACGCTATGCCTTTGAACCATTTGCCAAACCAATGCAATCGAAAGAACACTTCCTATGTAAATTAGCCATTCGTTTTTTATACCAAAAGTATATTTCACAAGAAATTCAGGAACATTAGATTCTCCTTTACCCATTAATAATTTCCTTCCTGAAATAAAAGTTATTAATCCCAAAAGCATTCCAATTCCTGCGGCTGCAAAACCATAACTCCATCCGTAAGCTTCGCCAAGCCAAACGCAAACTAATGTCGCTAAAAATGAGCCCAAATTGATTCCCATATAAAAAATGGTAAATCCAGAATCTCTACGTTTATCTCCTTCTGCATATAGTTCCCCAACAAGTGATGAAATATTTGCTTTTAAAAAACCAACACCCATAACGATAAATGCCAACGACAAATAAAATATTTGTAGTGCAAAATCATCTCTAATAATTTCACCTGTCAAAGATTTTGTTGTTGCATTTCCCTCATAAGCCATTCCAAGATGCCCTAAAACCAATAATATTCCCCCGAAAACAATTGCCTTCCTAAATCCTAAATACCTATCCGCTATAAAACCTCCTATTACAGGCATTGCATAAACTAAGGCCGCATAACTTCCAATAAGTAAATTTCCAGCATCATCCGAGAATAAGTAATATTTTGTCAAATAAAAGATTAATAATGCCTTCATTCCATAAAACGAAAACCGTTCCCACATTTCTGTGAAAATAAGATAAAAAGTGCTCTTGGATGCCCAAAAAATTCTTTTTGTGGGGGTGTCGAATTGTCATATTATAAATTAGTATTGATAAAATTAGTCATTTTTGTAAACAATTGAACTCGGGTTTTCCCTCCGTAAATTCCATGATCATTGTCAGGATAAATTTGAGAATCAAATTGTTTGTTGGCCTGAATCAAGGCTTCCATCATTTGCATCGAATTTTGCACATGCACATTATCATCCCCTGAACCATGAATTAAAAGAAACTTCCCATTTAGTTTATTAACAAAGTTTATTGGCGAATTAGTATCATAACCATTTGGGTTTTCTTGGGGTGTTTGCAAATACCTTTCGGTATAAATACTGTCATAAAAACGCCAGTTAGTAACCGGAGCAACCGCAATTGCCATTTTAAAAACATCATTCCCTTTCAAGATACAATTAGAAGCCATAAAACCTCCATACGACCAACCCCAAATTCCAATTCTAGATTTATCAACATACGGATAATTTCCTATCACTTTTGCGGCATCAATTTGATCTTCAACTTCGTATTTCCCCAATTCTTTTTGAGTTATTTTTTTGAAAGCAGCTCCTTTAAAACCAGTTCCGCGACCATCAACACAAGCCACAATATACCCTTGTTGTGTCAACATCATAAACCAATAATCGTCATAAGAGTTCCAATCGTTATTAACTTGTTGTGACCCTGGACCAGAATATTGATACATCAAAACCGGGTATTTTTTTGAAGAATCAAAATCTTTTGGTTTAATCATCCAAGCATTTAATTCATTCCCTTTTGCTGTTTTAAGAACAAAAAAATCCTTTTGTGGCAAATGATATGCTTTTAATTTTGTAACCAATGCGTCGTTTTTTTCTATAACTTGAACTTGCTTTCCCGTCTTAGTTTCGTTCAAAGTATATACTGTTGGTTGTGTTGCGCTCGAAAACGTGTTGATAAAATATTGAAAATTTGGACTTAAAGTCGCCTTAGTTGTGCCAACATTTTGCGATAATCGAACTTTATCTTTTCCGCTAATATTAATTCTATAAACATCTCTATTTATCGAACCATTTTCTGTAGATTGATAAAAAATGGTGCTTGTTTTTTCATCAAAACCATAATAAGATGTTACTTCCCAATTGCCCTTTGTTACTTGATTTTTTAATTTTCCCCCTTTATCATATAAGTAAATATGATTAAAACCGTCCTTTTCTGATGTCCAAATAAAACTGTTATCCTTCAAAAAAGTCAAATTATCTGTAACATCAATATAGGCGTTGTCCTTTTCATTCAAAACAACTTTTGATACCCCTGAATTTCCGTCGACAAACAATAAATCCAAATTATCCTGATGACGATTCAATAGCTGAGCACATAAAATATTGGAATCGTTCGTCCATTTCATTCTAGCAATATAAAAATCAGTATACCTACTTAAATCAACATCTTGGGTCGATTTTGCAACCACATCATAAAGGTGTAAAGATACCAATGAGTTTTTTTCGCCAGCTTTTGGATACTTGAAAGTTTCAATTTTTGGATATAAATCTTTACCAAAAACCGACATCGAAAATTCAGGCACTTCGCTCTCATCAAAACGAATATAGGCTATTTTTTTACTGTCTTTACTCCAATCAAAGGCTCTTACAAAAGCAAATTCTTCTTCATAAACCCAATCCGTAATTCCGTTAATAATGGCGTTTTTTCTTCCATCGGCAGTAATCTGACTGCTAGTTTTAGAGGCAATATCATAAATAAAAGGTTGTTTTCTTTGGCGTAAGCAATCTTTTTTCCGTCGGGAGAAAAAGTAGGTTCTTGCACCTGTTCTAGAATTTTGGTCAATTCCTTGCTTTCAAGATTGTAAAGAAAATAATCGGCGGTAAAAGAATGTCGGTAAATTTGATTGCTGTTATTGGCAATTAAAATCGATTTTTCATCTGAACTAAAAGAATAACTGTCGATTCCACTCGATAATTTAGGATAATCTTTAGTATCAATTAAGGTTGAAACTTTTTTCAAGCTAGCAAAATCAAACAAATCGATTTGCAAACTTCTGGTTTGTTGATCAAAATTCAATACGGTATATTGATTGGTATTCTTCAAGGATTGCAATTCATCCATTCCTTTTGCACGAAATTCTCCATTATATATGGCGTCAACGGTAATTTTTTGTTGTCCTAAAGCGCAAACAAAAAACAATAAAAACAAGAAGGTAATTTTATTCGAATTCATAAAATTTATTTAAATTAAAAAACAGGTCAATTTTAGTGAAAATTTTACAATTATCTCACATTTCGACTGTTAAATGTTAAAAAGAATATTAAACTTAACCATTTATTGAACATCCTACATTGACAAATAAAAGAGCGAAATCTGTATCTTTGCGCAAACATCCTATAATCTACTGAAAATGAATCATACCATTGCTGGGTTTTCAAAATTATCCAAAGAAGAAAAGATAGATTGGATAGCCAAAAAATATTTTTACAACCCTTCAGAAGCCGTTGTACTGTTAAAAAATTATTGGAATTCAGACGAAAAAATACAGAAATTGCACGACGAATTCATCGAAAACACCATTAGTAATTTTTATATTCCCCTTGGAGTTGCTCCCAATTTCTTAATTAACGGAAAATACAGTACCATCCCGATGGCGATTGAAGAAAGCTCTGTTGTTGCTGCCGCCTCAAAAGCTGCTAAATTCTGGTCTACGCGTGGCGGATTTAAAGCCACGGTTGTCGATACAGAAAAAATTGGTCAAGTCCATTTTATTTTCAAAGGAGATGAATCGAAACTCGAATTATTTTTTGCCCAAACCAAAGCCAAGTTTTTTGAAGACACCGATACTATTACCAAAAACATGCGCAAACGCGGCGGAGGAATTGTAGATATTGCTCTAAAAGATAAGACGAATTTGCTGCCTAATTATTTTCAATTGCATGCCACTTTTGACACCCAAGATTCTATGGGAGCTAATTTTATCAATTCGTGTTTAGAGCAATTTGCAAAAACCTTGAAACAAGAAGCTCAAGCCTACAATCTATTTTCTGAAACCGAAAAAGAAATCGAAGTGATTATGAGCATTCTTTCAAATTACGTTCCCAATTGTATCGTTCGTGCCGAAGTTTCCTGCCCTGTCGATGATTTAGTAGAAAAACATATCCCAAATCCAAAAGCCTTTGCAGAACGATTCATTCAGGCGGTTCAAATTGCCGAAATCGAGCCTTTTAGAGCCGTTACTCACAACAAGGGAATTATGAACGGAATCGATGCTGTTGTGCTCGCCACAGGAAATGACTTTCGAGCCGTAGAAGCCGGAATCCACGCTTATGCTTCCCGAAATGGGAATTACACCAGTTTATCGCACGCTAAAATAGAGAATGAAATCTTCAGTTTCTGGCTAGAAGTACCATTAGCACTAGGAACCGTGGGCGGATTGACCGCTTTACATCCTTTGTCGAAATTCTCTTTAGAAATGCTCGAAAATCCATCAGCAAAGGAGTTAATGCAGTTTGTTGCCGTCGCGGGATTAGCCCAAAATTTTGCAGCATTGCGCTCATTAACCACCACAGGAATTCAGGACGGACACATGAAAATGCATTTGAACAACATTTTAAACCAGTTTGAAGCCAACGACGAAGAACGGTTTTTGATACAAAAACATTTTAAACACCACATTGTTTCCCATAGTGCTGTTGTTGAATATATTGAAAATTTAAGGAGGTAAAATAAATTTATCCTCGACGCTCGACCGCGCTCGTGAACAACTATAAGCAAGTAAATTTTAAGCTTTTTGAACTAAACTTTGCGAACTTATGCTTTCGTACTAATATTATGAAAAAAGAATTTTACAGTAACGGAAAACTATTAATCACAGGAGAATATTTAGTTCTTGATGGTGCCAAAGCATTTGCATTACCTACAAAATTTGGACAGAATTTAATTGTTGAAGAAGGAAGCAATCAAGAAATTAAATGGAAAAGTTATGATGCTGACGGAAGCATTTGGTTTGAAGACATTTTTTCATTCGTTGCTATTTCGAATAAAACAATCACAGAAAAATCGTCTGTAAGAAACACGCTGACAGCAATCTTACACGAAGGATATTTATTAAATCCCGATTTTATTCATCAATCCAAAGGATATTCCATTAGCACAAAACTTAGCTTTTCTAGAAATTGGGGTTTAGGAACCTCATCGACCTTAATCAATGCTATTGCGCAATGGCTTCAAATAGACGCCTTTGTTTTATTGAAAAATAGTTTTGGCGGAAGCGGTTATGATATTGCTTGTGCTCAAAATGACAATCCTATTCTGTATCATTTAGAAAACGAAAAACCAATTGTCGAAAAAGTAACTTTTGCCCCTAAATATACTGAAAATCTATACTTTGTTTACCTTGACAAAAGCAAAATAGCAAAACAGCCATTGCTACTTACTATAAGAACAAGAACAAAGACTTAGCGAAAATAATCATCAAAAACGACCAAATAACTCAGGAAGTTTTAAATGCAAAAACCCTCGAAGAATTTGCCTTGGCAATACAAAAACACGAAACCGAAATGAGCGGTATTCTAGGAATGAAAACGGTAAAAGAATCCTTATTTCCTGATTTTGAAGGCATCATAAAAAGCCTTGGTGCTTGGGGTGGCGACTTTGTTTTAGTCGTTTCAAAAGAAAATCCAACGGGCTATTTCAAAGAAAAAGGATATGAAATTATTGTTCCTTACAAAAAAATGATTCTATAAAAAAAATTCTGTCCCAAAATATCAGGACAGAATTTTTTTATAATTGAGAAGAATGTTATCTAGTAATTAAACTGACTTCTATTATCTTTAATTTCAGCATTGGCTTTCAGCGCAGGAATAACTCTATTAACATCTCCTGCACTTTGCGCTTTTAGCTGCGCAACATACGTTGCATGGTTTTTCAATACTGCTGCCTTAGTTGTGTTTATGTTTTTTACCACATATACTCCTGTATTTCCTTCGATTGGAGCCGAAATTTTACCCGCTTCTAATGCAAATGCATTTCCTACCACTTTAGGTTCTTGACCAACACCGCCAGTTAAAACTGGATTTTGCATAGTCACATCGGTCGCTTGTTGAATTGTCGATCCCGTATTTTTTGCAATCGCTTCTAATGAAGTTCCCGTCATTTTCATTTTAATCAACTCCGCTTTCTTCTTGTTTTTAAGAATAGGCTCTACATAAGATCTAACTAAATCAACTGCCATTAAACCTGCTTTATTCACTTTTTTAAGTCTCGCAATTACGTGACCTAAATTAGCTACCTCAAATCTTTTTATAGTACCAACATCTGTTCCGTCTTCAAAAGCCCATCTCACGATGTTTCTTTGATTTCCCAAGGCTCCAAAAGGCTCATCCATAATTTTTACAGTAACAGCGGGTGCAATTGTAAGTTTCATCTCTTTTGCTGTTTGATTGAAATCTTTAGCCGTAGCATCCATTTCGAATTTAGTAGCCTGAGTAAATATTTTATCCGAAGTAGCTTCTGAAGCCTCCACTTTTTGAGCGATAGTGGCTAAACGAATTCCGTCTTGTTTATCGGTAATTTTAATAATGTGAAATCCAAAAGGAGTTTCAACCAAACCAACTTTCCCGATAGGATTATTGAAAACAAAATCGTTAAAAGGTTTTACCATTTGATTTGGACCAAAATAACCTAAATCACCTCCTTGTTGCGCCGATGAATCGTCTGAACTGGTAAATGCCTGCATCAAGAAACTATCTGGATTTGCAATTACCTGAGCCAAGATCGCTTCTGCTTTAGCTTTAGCTTGCTCTTTGGTGCGTTTTTCTTTTTGATTTGGAACTTGAGCCCCTTCGTAGCTAATTAAGATATGGCTTGCTTTTGCATTTACACCCAGTTTTTTTCCTAATGATTTTGACACACAATAGTAGTTTCCAAATTTGTAAGGCCCGTAAATTTCTCCTGGAGCCAAATTATACAATTTATCTGCGTCAATTGCTGGCAAATCTTTTTTAGCCACATAAGTCGAATCATAAGGAATATCTGAATTTGAATTCACAAACTCAATTGTATTTGTTGCATTTTTAAATCCTGGCAAAGTGTCGTTTTTAGCTGTCGCTTGGTTGTAAACTATGCTTCCTGACAAGACTGCGTTTATTTTAGATTTTACTTCAGCTTCATCCTGTGGCGAGGCTTTGTCTTCGATTAGCACATATTCGACTTCCCGAGTTTCCTCTGCTTTGTATTTTTTTTCATTTTTTTTCATGAAAGTTACAATCTCCTCATCAGAAATTTTTACATCGCTATCTTTAACCGTCGAATACAATCCAGCCACATACGAAAAATTAACCTTGTTAGATTCCATTTCATATTTCAGTTTTCCTTCGCTTTCGGTAGTATAAAGTCCCGCCTTTACTAAGTTGCTGTATATTTGATATTTTGCATTAAGCTCAGCGTCTTTTTCTCTTTCTTTCAAAACCTGTGCTTGTTGCGGATTTGACTTGAAATATTCTTTAAATTTAGCTTCGTCAAAATTCCTGCGCTATTCAAGAAAATGGGGTTTTTCCCAATATTTTGATCTGATTTCAAGACTTCTAATAATGCCTTTTCGCCCACTCTTATTCCTAACTTATCGAATTCGGCTGTTAGCAAGGCTATGGAAACTTCTTGATCCCAAACTCTATTTGCCGCAGCGGTTGAAGTAACGCCTTGTTGACTTTTTTCAACATTGCTTACTTTTATTCGGAAATCTTCAAATGAAATGTTTTTCCCATTAATGCTTCCTACATTGGTAGAATTTTTACCAAAATTCCCTTTATCAAATAGACTTGGTACTAGAAATGCAAATAATGCAAATGCAATAACTACTATCATTAAAGCGGAACGTTGTCTAATTTTTGCTAAAACTGCCATTTTTATTGTTGTTAATTTTTATATTCAGTTTGCGAAAATACAATTATCTAATTAATAATTATACTAGTCGCGTTATAATTTACAAGAAATTTTGATTTCCCAAAAAAAATCAATCTTTTATCGTCATTTTAACCAATTCAATTTTTTTGTTTGTAGCTTCTTCTATAAGAAAATGATAGATTCCGATGGTAATTGCATCGCCTTTTTGAGGAATTTCTTTAGTCGAATCTACAATAAAACCGCCAAGAGTGCCGTAAGAATCACTTTCAGGAATGACCAACTTATAGGTTTGGTTCAAGTATTCGACATCTAATCTAGCTGAAAAAATATAAACACCCTCTTCAATCTCTTTTTCAGTTAATTCCTCGTCTGAATCGTGTTCGTCTTCAATTTCTCCAAAAAGTTCCTCTACAATATCTTCAATGGTTATAATTCCAGAAGTTCCTCCGTGTTCATCAAGTACAATCGCCACACTTTTTCTCTTTTTGGTAAGCAATTCCATCGCATCTTTAATATATATAGTTTCTGGAACAAACTCGACTGGTATGACAATCGATTTAATGCTTTTCGGCTTTTTGAATAAATCAAACGAATGCACATACCCTATAATATCGTCGAGAGAATTTTGATAAACTACCACTTTAGAATAACCTGTTTTTATAAACAATTCTTTTAATTCAGACACGGTATCAAAAAGTTCAACTGCCACAATTTCGGTTCTGGGACACATAATGTCTCTGGCTTTCACTCCCGAAAAGTCCAAGGCATTTTGAAACATTTGAATTTCAGAATCCATATCCTCATGATCTTCGACCGCGCTCATTTGTTCGGTAATATAATTTCCGAGTTCTGCCTTGCTAAAATACAACGGCACATAATCGCCTTCGGTTTTAAAGAATTTTTTTAATACAAAATCCGAAATCCAAATAAAGAAAGTGGAAATAAAATAAAATACCAGATAAAAAAAGTAGGCCGGAATCGCAAAAAACTTAATGAGCGAATTGGCATAAATTTGAAAAAAAACCTTGGGCAAAAATTCTGCCGTTATCAAAACAATTAAGGTGGAAAGAAAGGTTTGAACTAATAAATTTAGAAATTCAGAAAAATGATAGCCCAACATTTCAACCCATCGCATTAATAAATCTCCCATGAAAAACCCATAAATCACTAGTGCTATATTGTTTCCAATAAGCATAGCTGCAATAAATTTTGAAGGTTTTTCAGTAAGTTTCGTAAGAATGTTAGAAAGAAAATTATCTTGCTTTTTTCGATTTCAAGATATATTTTATTGGAAGAAATGAAGGCAATTTCCATTCCCGAAAAGAAGGCACATAGTATTAGACACAATATTATAATACTAATTTCCATAAATTAAGGCTTTTTATTCTGGTCTTCAATCTTTTTTGCAAATCTTCGTCTAAAAAAAAACATAAAAACAGCCAAGCAACCAATAAAAAAACTTATCATCGGGGTTTCGTTTGTATGACCCCATTTAGCAACACCATCATAAATAAAAACGGCTCCAAGAATAAGATAAAGATAAGGGGTGTATTTTAAATATTTCATGGTTTGTGTGGTATTTATTCGGCAGAAATAACTTCGCCCATTATTTTTTGTGAATTAATTACTTTAAAATCTTTGCTAAAATCGATTCCTTGTCCGTTTGAAACCCCTTTGGGGTCAGTAAACTTAAAGCTTTTTTCGGTAAAAAACCAGTTGTTCTTTTGGTCAAAATACAATTGTTCGGTTTCAAGCATTTGCCCGTCTTGGGAAGTGATTTTTACATTTCCTTTTAAATCAATAATATTTGTTAATTTATAGGAAACCGCATAATCCGATTTGATGAAGGTTTGCTTCCCCTTGTTGTCATATAAAGTAACATCAATTCCTTTTGGAAATTCCGAAAAAGGAAAATTCACACTAGAAAAGTCGAGCATTTTTGGACTTACCAAAATAGCTTTAATCCGTCCCGAATCAGTGTATTTCAAATTTATTTCATTTGCATCGCCACTAGGTACAAACTCTGAAAAATTTATTTTTTGAACTTCTTTAAAATTACTTTCACACCCAAAAAATAGTGTCACGGCAAAAACCGTGACAACCGTTAGAATTCGATATTTTTTTAGTAAAGTCATCTGCTATACTTGACGTATTTAAATTTGTAGTGCTATACAATTATTCGAATTTTCTCTGTCTGAACCATAAATCATTAAGAGAAAAACTCACATTGAAATTAACATAATTCTCTTGAATTAAGTTGGCAGTTGTTGTCCCTTTTTTTCCCATTTCTAAACCAAAATTCACATTAGAAAAAGTGCCTGAAATAGGTAATCCCACGCCAAGAGTAAACCCAACATCATTGATAGATTGCGAATTAATTACAAGACCTGTTTTTTCGTATTTAAGCCCTCCTCTATAAGTAATTCTTTTAGCATAACTCGAAAACGAATTCGAATTTGGAACATAATACCCTCCAATAGTATATTTTGAATATTTTCCGCGAGTGGCATTATTGATTGTATTATAAGAATTAGACAAATTTCCTTTGTTTTGCATAGCCACTTCTGCCCCCAACAACCACTTTCCTGAATTCCCTATTCCTGCTCCGAAGAACAATTTGCTTGGCAATTTTAATTTTGTAGTACTACTTAAATTCTCTAACTCATCGACAACTTGAACATTCGAACTTGAACCAAAAACAACTGTGGCAATATTTCTTGTATTTTGAGATGTTAAGGTGTTCTCTGGCGAAAAGTTTAAACCACTAAAAAAGGTTAATTTTTTGTTTATTTTTGCCTGATACATCATGCCTAAATTAAAATTTACCCCTGACAAATCAGCCGTGTTTAATTCTTGAGAACCTATTGGAACAAAAGGAACAAATTCAAGACTGCTTGTTTCTATTTTTCCAAAATTATAATGAGCATCGGCTCCAATGCTTAAGTTGCGTGCTACCTTAAATCCCAGTCCTAAAAAAACTTTATTTACACCTCCAGAACCATCAAATCGTTGGCTACTTTGACTGGCATCTACAGCTATAGACTCTATTTTATATCCCACCGAAGAATAAGGAATGATTCCAAAACCAACTCCAAATTTCTTAAAAGGCAAAGCCAAAGCCAAATAATCCAATGCGGTTCTTTGTGTACTCGCAGACTCGTTATTTGTCTTTAATTTTGTGGAACTACGGCTTGCGCCAATGGTAAAAGCTGTTAATTTTAAATTGGCATAACCTGCTGGATTTTGTAAATTAACATGAATACTATCCGGAGCAATCGACAATCCTCCCATGGATCGATTTTCAAGTGCTCCTTTATTTCTTAGTTCTCCTATTCCGTAAAAAGAATAAGGAGAAGAACTCCCTCCCTGTCCAAAAGACATTAATGACAAAAGTAAACAAGCGCTTATTATAATTTTTTTAATCATTTTTTATTTTATATTGAAATGTTTGATTCAAACTTTCTAAAAGAAAATTTGAATTGGCAAATATGGTATTTTTTAATCGTTTAGCCAAAAAATCCGTGTCTCCTCCCGTTAAAATTATTATAAAGTTTGAATACTGTAATTTAAATTCCTCGATAAACCCGTCAATTTCATAAACTAAACCATTTACCACCCCAGAATGAATCGATGCTGATGTCGATTTTCCAATAAAATGTTTTGGTTCTTCTAACTTCAGCAACGGGAGTTTTGCCGTAAAATTATGCAATGCTTGGTACCGCAAATGCAATCCAGGAGCAATCGCTCCGCCAAGGTAATTGTCATTCTGGTCAATAAAATCATAAGTAACACAAGTTCCGGCATCAATAACCAATCGATTTTGATTAGGAAACAAGAGCGTTGCTCCAACTGCAAGCACCATTCTATCCATTCCCAACGTTTTTGGCGTTTCATAACAGTTAACAAAAGGGAACGCATCATTATGCGAAACAAAATGAATAGCCACAGCCTTTTCAAATGCTATAAAAGCCTGTTTTTCGATGTCTGTTACAGAAGCAACTATTAAATCGCTTATATTTTTACGGCTTTTCAAAATATTTTCAATTCCTTTTTGGAATTCAACTTTCATAATAACAAAAGTCTCCAAAAGGGTATTCTCCTCAAAGACAGCGGCTTTAATTCTAGTATTCCCAACATCAATGGCTAAAATCATAATTTGCATTTAACGATGCGAAGTTACGAATAGATTTTTTTTAATAATTGTTTTGTTTAAATTAAAAATCATTCTATATTTGCACCCGCCTTAAGAAAGGTACCTTAGCTCAGATGGTAGAGCAATGGACTGAAAATCCATGTGTCCCTGGTTCGATCCCTGGAGGTACCACAAAACCCTTGATTTCCTAGTGATTTCAAGGGTTTTTTCTTTTTAACTATCAATATTTCTATTTACTAACGCTTCCTGTTAGTGCTGCTCGAAATAATTCTCTTTAAGCAATACCGCAATTGTGTATCTTTGCTCTTGCGCATAAATGGTTTATTCTTTCGTTTATTTTGAAGGAGAAGCAAGTATGAAAATTTCCCTCATCATTCGACAAAGAAGAAAGAATTCATTTCTTTTCGCTCTTTCTAAAAAAAATATTTAATATACTTGCAAATCGTTTCCCCAAAAGATTCATTTATTAATTAAATTCTAAGAAACAACAATAAAGTAAAAAGTTATGAGTAGTTACTACAAAATCGAAAATTTAGAACAATACTTTAAACATTACAATAAATCCATTCGTGAGCCAAGAAAATTTTGGGGAAAAATTGCTTCCGAAAACTTTACATGGTATCAAGAATGGGAAAAAGTGATGGAATTAGATTTGTCTCAAGCCAAGATAGAATGGTTTAAAGGAGCGAAAGTAAACATCATAAAAAACTGCCTTGACAGACACCTTGCAAAAAGAGGCGACAAAACAGCCATCATCTTTGAACCAAATGATCCAAAAGAGGAAGCACAACATATTTCATACAACGACTTGTATGTAAGAGTCTCAAAAATGGCAAATGTGCTCCTTGAGCAAGGCATAAAAAAAGGAGACCGAGTTTGCATTTACTTACCAATGATTCCAGAATTAGCCGTTTCTGTTTTAGCTTGTGCAAGAATTGGAGCAATACACTCGGTTGTTTTTGCAGGATTTTCTTCTACAGCAGTAGCCGCAAGAATCAATGATAGCGATTGCAAAATGGTCATTACATCGGATGGTGGATTTCGTGGAAACAAATCAATCGACTTGAAAGGAATTATCGACGATGCATTGACAAATTGCCCTGGAGTGGAAACCGTTTTAGTAGCCAAAAGAACCCATACTCCAATAAATATGAAACAAGGTCGTGACCAATGGTTGCAACCTCTTTTAGACGCCGCTTCGGATAATAATGTTGCCGAAATTATGGATGCCGAAGATCCATTGTTTATTCTTTATACATCAGGATCAACTGGAAAACCAAAAGGAATGGTGCACACCACCGCAGGATATATGGTTTACACCGCTTATACATTTAAAAATGTTTTCAATTATGAAGAGAACGACATTCACTGGTGTACTGCCGATATTGGCTGGATAACTGGACATTCTTATATTTTATACGGTCCTTTATTAAACGGGGCCACAACGGTAATTTTTGAAGGTGTCCCTTCCTACCCCGATTTTAGTCGTTTTTGGGAAGTAATAGAAAAACACAAAGTAACCCAATTTTATACTGCACCAACGGCTATTCGGGCTTTGGCAAAAGAGAATTTATCGTACATTCAAAAATACCCATTAGCCTCATTAAAAGTGATTGGCTCAGTTGGCGAACCCATCAACGAAGAGGCTTGGCACTGGTATAATGACCACGTTGGCGGGAAAACGATGCCCCCTAGTAGACACTTGGTGGCAGACTGAAACTGGAGGCATTATGATTTCTGCAATCCCTTTTGTAACCCCTACAAAACCAACGTATGCTTCGCTACCACTCCCAGGAATCCAACCTGTTTTAATGAATGAAAAGCGAAATGAAATCGAAGGCAATCAAGTTACCGGAAGTTTGTGTATCAAATTTCCTTGGCCGGGAATTGCTAGAACCATTTGGGGAGACCATCAACGATACAAAGAAACTTATTTTAGTGCTTTCCCGGGGAAATATTTTACGGGAGATGGCGCATTGCGTGATGAAGTAGGCTATTATAGAATTACAGGTCGCGTAGATGATGTAGTCATTGTTTCTGGTCACAATCTAGGAACTGCACCTATTGAAGATGCTATAAACGAACATCCAGCGGTGGCAGAAAGTGCTATTGTAGGATTCCCTCATGACATCAAAGGAAATGCACTTTATGGCTTTGTAATCCTAAAAGAATCCGGAGAATATCGCGATAGAGAGAACTTGACAAAAGAGATAAATCAACACGTTTCTGACCACATTGGACCTATTGCCAAGTTAGACAAAATCCAGTTTGTCTCTGGCTTACCAAAAACACGTTCAGGCAAGATTATGCGACGAATTCTTCGCAAAATAGCCGAAGGTGATTTTTTCGAATTTTGGAGACACAACCACTTTATTAAATCCAGAAATTGTTGACGAAATAAAAGACGGAAAACTATAATTTGCGTTTTAGATAACAAAACAAAAGCCTATCAGATATAAATTTTGATAGGCTTTTTTCGTATTGCTCTACCCTCTTTTAAATCTAACTTTTCCAAGTCGTAAAGACAACGTTTCCTAATTTAATCATTTTCTTCGCTACCTTTACCCAAAAATTAATTCGAATGAATAAAATTCTCAAAATCGGTCATCGTGGTGCTTCGGGTAACGAGCCTGAAAACACTTTAATTGCTTTCGAAAAAGCGATTCATTTGAATGCTGATGGCATAGAACTCGACGTGCATTTGAGTTGGACGGAGAGTTGGTAGTCATTCACGATGAAACAATTGACCGAACTACAAACGGAAAAGGAGCTGTAAACAAACTTTCTTTGCGGGAATTGAAGCAATTCCGAATTGCTAATTTTCAAGAAATTCCCACACTAGCTGAAGTTTTAAATTTAGTCAATCGACGCTGTTTTATCAATATTGAACTCAAAGGAATTGGCACAGCAAAACCCGTAAACGACTTAATAAATCATTCTATTTTAGATAAAAAATGGCTGCTTACCGATTTTATAATTTCGAGTTTCGACTGGAACATGCTGAAAGAGATTTATGAGTTAAATCCAACATACAAATTGGCGTTTTAACCGATGAATCCATGGAGAACGCTCTGGCTTTCGCCAAAAAAATAGAAGCTTTTTCCATTAACCCTTATTATCAATTGTTGACGAAAGAAAATGTAACTTTGATACAAGAAAACGGCTTCAAAGTTTTTCCTTGGACAGTAAACTCGGAAGAAGCTATTCAAAAAATAAAATCATTCGACCGTAAACGGAATTATTTCGAATTTTCCAGATAAAATATGAATCAGAATTTTGATGTTATCATTGTTGGTGGCGGAGCAGCCGGTTTTTTTACGGCAATCAATATTGTCGAAAAAAAACCAGCATTAAAAGTAGCTATTCTAGAACGAGGAAGCGAAGTATTGTCTAAAGTTCGTGTTTCTGGCGGAGGCAGATGCAATGTAACACACGCTTGTTTTGAACCCAACGAACTGGTAAAATTTTATCCGCGTGGCGAAAAAGAATTGCGAGGCCCTTTCCACCAATTTTGCTCTGGCGACACCGTAGAATGGTTCAGCAATCATGGTGTGGAACTCAAGATTGAAGACGATGGACGTATGTTTCCCGTTTCGAATTCTTCGCAAACAATAATCGATTGTTTCCTTAAAGCCACTCAAAAATTAGGAATCACAATTCTAACTGGTCAAAGTGTACAATCTATTTTTAAAAAAGATACTTTTTGGAAAATAGAAACCCAAAACAAAAATTATATTGCCGAAAAATTAATCCTAGCCACAGGAAGCAATCCTAAAATATGGGAAATGCTACAAACTTTTGGTCACGCCATCGTAAATCCCGTGCCTTCTTTATTTACTTTCAATATTAAAGATTCTAGAATAAAAGAATTACCTGGTGTTTCAGCCCAAGTTTCTATAAAAATCAAAAATACAAAACTCTCATCGACAGGCCCTTTGTTGATTACACATTGGGGAATGAGCGGCCCTGCAATTTTGAAATTATCTGCTTGGGGAGCACGCATTTTGTTCGAAAAGAAGTACCAGTTTACAATTGCCATCAATTGGCTGAATGATATTGATAGTGAGGATGCAAAAAAAATACTCAAAAACATAAAACAAGAGCACGCCAAAAAAATAGTTGTCAAAAAATCGCCTTTTGCACTCCCAAATAGGCTTTGGGAAAATTTAGCTCAAGCTTCGGACATTTCAGAAGAGGTTAAATGGGCTGATTTAACAAAAATTCAATTGCAAAATTTATCCGACATATTGACAAATTCCTGTTTTCAAGTTAATGGCAAAAGCACTTTTAAAGAAGAGTTTGTTACTGCCGGCGGAATTGATTTGAAAGAAATTAATTTTAAAACCATGGAAAGCAAACTACATAAAAACCTATATTTCGCAGGAGAAATTGTAAATATTGATGCTGTTACTGGCGGATTTAATTTTCAAAATGCTTGGACGAGCGGATTTATTTTAGCAAATTCTTTTTAACGTTTTGGCAAATTAATTGTATTTTTGATACGTATTTTCCATACTTTTGAATAATTGTTGTTTTATACAACCCTAAAAGACAAATTTTCGGCTTATCTCCTAAGTTTTTTAATTAACACACACCAAAATCAATGAAAAAAATCTACTTATCAGTCGTACTTTTTTTAAGCCTATTTTCTTTCCATTTATTTGCTAATGGCGTTAATATCAACAATACTTCTCCTAATTCAAAAGGAAACACTTCTACTCGCTTGATTACTCATCCTCTTGCATCGAAAAAATCATTTTTTGCTTTAGCAAATTCAGCAATAGCTACGATAACTATTTGCGAAGGAGACAATCTAACGCTCTCTGCAAATCCAAGCGGAGGTGTTGCTCCCTATACTTTTAGTTGGACTGGTCCAAATGGTTTTACTTCAAATGCCCAAAATCCATTAGTAAACAATGCTGCCGTTTCATCTGATGCTGGGAATTATATTGTGACCATTACTGATTCGGCCTCTGCCACTTTTCAAAACACAACTACCGTAGTTGTAAACACAAAAGTAGATCCAACATTCGACGCTACTTTACCTGCAATTTGTAAAGGAGGAGCCTCTCCCTTGTTATCTACAACATCAACCAATGGAATAACAGGAACTTGGAATCCATCCGTAGTGAATAATAACACAACTACAACTTATCTTTTTACTCCAGACCCTGGACAATGTGCTAATCCTTTATCATTTACCATCTTTGTAGTAAACAATGTAGCGCCTGTATTTACGCTACCCGCATCTATTTGTCTTGGCGATACTCCTCCGGTTTATCTACTATTTCTAACAATGGTATTATGGGAACTTGGAGCCCTTCTGTTGTGAGCAATACAACTCCCGGAACCTACACCTTCACTCCAAGCGCAGGACAATGTGCAACGACCAAGGTGGTAAATATAAATATAAACCCATTAGCAGCTGTTTTTCTTCCACCACATCCGCCTATTTGCGCTGGGGATGTTTTGACCCCGTTGGCTACAACCCTCAACCAATGGAGTTGCGGGAACTTGGTCGCCTGCTTTGGATAATACCAAAACAACAACCTATACTTTTACGCCAACACCTGGACAATGTGCAACTGCCACAACCAACATGACCATAGTTGTAAATCCCATAACAACTACTTTTGCCCAAGTGGCTCCTATTTGTGCTGGGAATGTTTTAAATCCGTTACCTACAACTTCTTTAGAAGGAATTTTGGGTTCTTGGTCTCCAACTTTAGACAACACTCAAACTAAAACCTATACTTTTACACCAACAGCGGGGGCAATGTGCAACAGCTACAACTAATATGACCATAGTTGTAAATCAGCTTTTAGCTACTTTCGCTCCAGTTTCGGCCATTTGTGCTGGAGGCGTTTTTAAATCCGTTGCCTACCACTTCGATTAATGGTATTACAGGAACTTGGTCTCCTGCTTTGGATAATACCAAAACTACAACTTATAATTTTACACCTGATTCTGGACAATGTGCTACTACAACTGTTCCTTTTACCATTGTTGTAAATCCTATAACAGCTACTTTTGCTCCAGTTGCACCTATCTGTGCTGGAGATGTTTTAGCACCATTGCCAACAACTTCTTTAGAAGGAATTTTAGGCTCTTGGTCTCCAGCTTTAGACAACACTCAAACTAAAACCTATACTTTTACACCAACAGCGGGACAATGTGCAACTGCAACTACTTCTTTAACAATAAGTGTAATTCCAAAAGCAGTACCAACTTTTGATCCAATTCCGAATGTATGTTATGGGTCTTCAACAATACCCACATTGCCAACGACATCAAATAACGGTATTCATGGAACTTGGAATTCTGCAATAAGCAATACCGCCTCGGCAGAATATACTTTTACCCCTGATTCAGGTTTATGTGCTACAATAGCCAAATTAAATGTTGTTGTAACCACCATTACTCCAACTTTCAATTTAATCGCTCCTATTTGTCAAGGAACAACGGCTCCAATATTGCAAACAACCTCTAACAATTCAATTACAGGACAGTGGAATCCAGCAACTATAGACACCAGCATTTCAGGAACCACTACATATACTTTTACTCCTGACCCAGGACAATGCTCATTACAAGCCCAAATAAACATAACTATAAACCCATTAATCGCCACTTTTAATCCTGTTGCTGCCATTTGTGCTGGAGATATTTTAACGCCTCTACCAACAACTTCGATAAATGGTGTTACAGGTGTTTGGTCGCCAGCATTAGACAACACCCAAACTAAAACCTACACTTTCACACCTGATGCTGGACAATGCGCAACGGCAACTGTTCCTCTAACCATAAATGTGACTCAAAAAACCGTCCCAACTTTTACCGCAATTGCCCCAATATGTTCAGGATCTACGGTTCCTGTTTTACCAACAACATCGAATAATGCAATCGCTGGATCTTGGAATCCAACAACCATAAGCAATACAACTTCGGGAACTTATATCTTTACCCCAAGAGCTGGTCTGTGTGCCAGTTCAACATCGATAACCGTTACTATTTATCAATCACCAACAGCTATTAGCCTTACAACTTCTGATGTTGTTAATGATAAACCCGAGGGAACTATTAAAATTACAGGAATAACAGGTGGGTTGAGCCCTTATCAATATAGCGTCAACAATAGTTCATTTACATCTGAAACTTCCTACTCTAACCTTCCTCCGGGTAATTATACAATTACTGTTAAAGACTCGAATGGTTGTGAATTTAGCAAAGTAGCTACTGTAAATTCTCTTTGCGTATTCCCTAATGCCATCTCGCCAAATGGCGATGAATACAATCAAAAATTCAATTTGAAAGAATGTAAAGTTGCCAAACTCGAATTATTCAACCGCTATGGAAGAAAAGTAAATAGTTACGGCAATTATACCGATCAATGGGATGGAACTAATAGCACAGGAGAAGCGCTCCCTGATGGAACGTATTTTTATGTCGCCGAAATGGAGGATGGAACTTCAAAATCAGGTTGGGTATTTATAGCCAAATAATTCAAATTAAAAAAGCTCCAAAAGGAGCTTTTTTAATTTGAATTCGAAAGTTGCAATACGTAAATAAATAAAAAATCATCGGTTCAACCACCAAATACTGCCATTCAAAACCATTGCAAAACTTACCCAAAGCAAATACGGAATCAATAAATAACCCGCAACTTTGTTAATCTTAACAAACTTTGTATACGTTTCAAAAATCATTAGCCATAATAAAATAATTTCTATGCCAGCCAACATTGGGTTTTTCAAACCAAAAAATAAATACGACCACAAAGCATTTAAAACCAATTGAATTGCAAAAAAAATCAATGCTTCTTTCACGATTTCCTTGCTAAAATCGATTCGATCCCAAACCAACCCAGCAGCAATTCCCATCATAATATAAAGCATACTCCAAACGGGCGCAAAAATCCAATTAGGAGGATTGAAACTTGGCTTTACCAATGTTGGGTACCAAGTTAGAATTGCAGAACGAGTAATCATTCCCGAAAAATACCCAATCACTAAACACGTAACAACAACAGCTAAAATCTTAGTAATCTTGTTCATAATTGTTTTTCTACAAAATTAGTCAAAACTTTGACCGATTCGACAAACAAACAAATCAAGGATTAACCAAAAAAAGTATCTTTGCAAAAATTCTTTAATTGATGTTTTCAGCAAACGATTTTATTCCTGCCAACTATTTACATTCCATCGAAAGAGGTCGCTTTCAATGGAGTGCGCCAAGTAATATTGCCCTAGTGAAATATTGGGGGAAAAAAGACAAGCAAATTCCAGCCAATCCTTCGATAAGTTTTACCTTGAACAATTGCAAAACCACAACAACTTTGGCTTTTGCCAAAAAAAACACTTCGCCTCCCGACCACATTCGAGATGATAAATTTAATGGAACAGATTCGAGCTTTTCGTTCGATTTGCTATTTGAAGGAAAACCCAAAGAAGATTTTAAGCCAAAAATTGAAGAATTTTTTGAAAGAGTCTTTCTTTATTTGCCGTTTCTAAAGGACTATCATTTTACCATTGACACTAAAAATACCTTTCCCCACAGTTCCGGAATTGCCTCATCGGCTTCTGGAATGGCTGCTTTAGCGATGAATTTAATGAGTTTAGAAAAAATATTAAACCCAGAAATGAGCGAAGATTATTTTTATCAAAAAGCCTCTTTCTTGGCACGTTTGGGTTCCGGAAGTGCCTGCCGAAGTGTAAAAGGCAATCTCGTTGTTTGGGGAAAACATAAAAATATTTCAGGAAGCTCGGATTTATTTGGCGTGGAATTTCCAAATACAATTCATGCGAATTTTAGTGATTTTCAAGATACCATTTTACTGGTTGACAAAGGCACGAAACAAATTTCGAGTTCCGTTGGTCATAATTTAATGACAAACCACCCTTTTGCCGAAAGGCGGTTTACACAAGCACACGAAAATTTAGACCAATTAATTGCTGTTTTCAAAAGCGGAAACTTGGATGAATTTATTAAAATAGTCGAAAGCGAAGCAATGACATTGCATGCTATGATGATGACTTCGATGCCGTATTTTATTTTGATGAAACCCAATACTTTAGAAATCATAAATGCCATTTGGAAATTTCGAAACGAAACTAAATACCCGTTTGTTTTACCCTCGATGCCGGCGCCAATGTTCATATTTTGTATCCTAAAAAGGTGTCCAACGAGGTTTTACAGTTTATTAAGAGCAAATTAGTTGGCTATTGTCAAAATGGTCAGTACATTTGTGATGAAATAGGAATTGGAAGTCAATTATTAATGGATAATTAAATATGAAAGGTCCTTTATTTTACTCGAAAATATTACTCTTTGGAGAATACGGAATTATTCGCGACTCAAAAGGATTGTCTATTCCATACAATTTTTATAATGGCGCACTAAAACGAGAGGCAAATCCATCCACAGAAGCCATCAAATCAAACGAAAACCTAAAACGTTTTGTTTCTTATTTAGAAACCTTAGAAAAGAGTTAGTTACTTTTGATTTGATTACTTTAAAAAATGATGTCGAAACAGGAATGTACTTTGATTCCAGTATTCCGCAAGGCTATGGTGTGGGGAGTAGTGGTGCCTTGGTTGCAGCTATTTACGACAAATATGCCAATAATAAAGTGACCGTTCTCGAGAATTTAACCCGAGAAAAATTATTGAAACTGAAAAATATTTTCGCACAAATGGAATCTTTTTTTCATGGAAAAAGTTCAGGATTAGATCCTTTAAACAGCTATTTAAGCATCCCCATCTTGATTAACTCTAAAGACGATATTGAAGCAACAGGAATCCCCACCCAAAGTCCAGCGGGCACAGGAGCTGTGTTTTTATTAGACTCAGGAATTGTAGGCGAAACTGCGCCAATGATTACTATTTTTATGGAAAATCTAAAAGATCAAGGTTTTCGAAAATGTTAAAATCACAATTTATAAAACATACGGATGCTTGCGTCGAAAGTTTTCTTGGCGGCGATATGAAATCATTGTTTGCCAATACCAAAAAACTATCAAAAGTAGTTTTAAACCACTTCAAACCTATGATTCCAGAGCAATTTCACGGAATTTGGCAAAAAGGAATTGATACTAATGATTACTACTTAAAACTTTGTGGTTCAGGCGGAGGCGGATACATTCTTGGTTTTACTCAAGATTTAGAAAAAGCAAAAATTTCATTGAAAGACTATAAATTAGAAGTAGTTTATCAATTTTAAAATGCTTAGCCGAAAGAGCAAAATAATAGCATTAAAATTAATCAGTTTATTCTCTGTCGTTAGAGGTTACAACATCCTTATAATCGTTTTAGCACAGTATCTTTCTGCCATATTTATTCTTGCCCCAGAGAAAAGAGCTCTATCTATTTTATTTGATTTTGATTTATTTATTATTGTTTTTGCGTCATCATTGACCATTGCATCGGGTTATATCATCAATAATTTTTACGACAGCAAAAAGGATTTAATCAATCGTCCCAACAAGTCAATGCTCGATCGATTAGTAAGTCAAAAAACAAAACTTCAAGTCTATTTTGGTCTTAATTTTATTGTTGCCTTTTTGGCTATTTTCGTTTCTTGGCGTGCTTTTATGTTTTTCTCGACCTATATATTCTTAATTTGGTATTATTCCCATAAAATAAAAAACACCCCATAATAGGGAATCTAACCGCCGCTTTTTTTGGCAGTATTACCTTTTTTTGCCATACTCTTTTATTACAAAAACTTTTACGAAGTCATTTTTGGTCATGCCAGCTTCCTGTTTTTATTGCTCTTGATTAGAGAAATAATAAAAGATTTAGAAAACATCAAAGGCGACTTGTCTAACAATTACAAAACCATACCTATCATTTATGGAGAAGAAATTGCAAAGAAAATAATTACACTCTTAACAGTTGCAACTCTAATTCCCGTCTATGTTTTAATCGAAATTTTCGACGTTGGCTACATGGATATTTATTTTTATTTCTGCCTGATAATTCTAGTTTTTTTTCTTACTAAGCCTTTGGGAATCCAACACAAAAGAGCAGTATGTATTACTTCATAATGTACTAAAATTCACAATTGTTGCAGGTGTTTTTTGTATAATCCTCATCAATCCAAGTGTGTTTTGGCATGGTGTAAAATTAATGATGTCAATATAATTTTTTAGGAGTTTCCTGCTTTTCGCTACAATCTTTTTTTTCAGAAAACCCTCAAAAAAGGATTTTCACTACAATCAGGGCTAAAAATCAAAGTACTGTTAACCAATAATAACCTATCTTTGCACGCACGAGGTCATCAAAGACCAAACAGATGAAGTAAATTATAGAATATTATGAATAATAAGGAAGGCAATACTAATAAAGTGGTGGAAGAGCAAATAGCTCTAGACCCAACTCAAATAAGCCGAAACCTGCAATGCAAAAAAGGGCACAAGGACCTAAAAAAGCAAAAATTAACACCAAAGTTGTAGCTGCTACAACTGATAAAGTGGAGAAAAAACCAAATCAGGCACCAAAAAGACCAAAAATAAAAGACGAAATTCGTTTGAATAAATACATTGCTAACTCTGGCGTGTGTTCCCGTCGTGATGCTGATATTTATATCCAATCTGGAACCGTAAAAGTAAATGGAATTCCTGTTGTCGAAATGGGATATATGGTAAAGCCAGGCGATGTCGTGAATTTTGATGGCGCAACCTTAACACCAGAGAAAAAAGTATACATCTTACTAAACAAACCCAAAAACTTTACAACTGCCCTAGACGAAGGTCAAGAATTTCGTAATGTTTTAGAATTAGTCAAAGGATCAACTACCGCAAAAATTGGAGCCGTAGGAAGAATGGACAAAAACACCACAGGGCTGCTTTTGTTTACAAACGATACCGACATGATACGAAAGTTCACGCTGCCAAACCAGAAATCATCAAAAATTTACCAAGTTTCCTTAGACAAAAACTTGAAGTTTGAAGATTTAGAAAAAATAAACAAAGGACTTGTCCTTGATGGACACCGCGTTTTTTGTGGAAGATGTAAGCTATATTGAAGGCGAAGCAAAAAGTGAAATTGGTTTAAAACTACGATCTTCAAATGTTAAAGTGGTTCGTTCCATTTTTGAACATTTTAGCTATGACGTTTTAAGAATTGATAGAGTTTCCTTTGCGGGATTGACCAAAAAGAACTTACCTCGTGGCAATTGGAGACACCTTACGGAACAAGAAATCATCAATTTAAAAAACGTTTAACCGTGTTTTCGCTTTTGCGGGTAGTATCATCTGTGTCCAAAATATCTATTTCGACATTTCTACAAAATATTTATAAAACAACGGAATGGTTTCGATGCCTTTTAGAAAATTAAATATCCCGAAATGCTCGTTGGGCGAGTGAATCGCATCGCTGTCGAGTCCAAATCCCATTAGGATTGTTTTCGATTTTAATTCTTTTTCGAACAAAGAAACAATAGGAATACTTCCTCCTGAACGCACTGGAATGGCAGGAACTCCAAAGGTTTCAGTATAGGCTTTGTTGGCTGCTCGGTAACCAATACTATCAATAGGCGTTACATAGCCCTGTCCCCCATGATGCGGTTTAACCTTGACCGTTACCCCTGCTGGGGCAATGTTTATGAAATGGTCGGTAAAAAGTTGAGTGATTTGCTCCCAATCCTGATTGGGCACCAAACGCATCGATATTTTGGCATACGCCTTGCTGGCAATAACGGTTTTGGCACCTTCGCTAGTATAGCCGCCCCAAATTCCGTTCACATCGAGTGTTGGGCGAATGGAGTTCCGCTCATTGGTTGTATAACCTGTTTCGCCATAAACAGCATTCAAATCGAGTGCTTTTTTGTATGCTTCTAAATCGAAAGGGGCTTTTGCCATTTCGGCTCTTTCTTCAAGCGATAATTCCTCTACGGTATCATAAAATCCGGGAATGGTAACATGATTATTCTCATCATGCAACGAGGCAATCATTTTTGCTAAAAGGTTGATAGGATTCGCCACCGCACCACCATATAATCCAGAATGTAAATCTCGATTTGGGCCTGTAACTTCCACTTCAACATAGCTCAAACCACGCAATCCTGTAGTAATGGATGGTTGTTGATTGGAAATCATCCCCGTATCAGAAATCAAAATCACGTCATTTTTGAGTTTTTCTTGGTTGCGTTCTACAAACCAAGCTAAATTTTTGGAGCCAATTTCTTCTTCGCCCTCAATCATAAATTTTACATTGCAAGGCAAGGTGTTCGATTGTATCATGTATTCCAATGCTTTGACGTGCATATACATTTGTCCTTTATCGTCGCAAGAACCACGAGCAAAAATGGCCCCTTCGGGATGAATAGCGGTCTTTTTTATCACGGGTTCAAATGGGGGGGAAGTCCATAATTCAATTGGATCGGCTGGTTGCACGTCATAATGTCCGTAAACCAAAATGGTGGGTAATTCTTTGTTGATGGTTTTTTCTCCATATACAACAGGATTTCCAGGGGTATTACAAATTTCGACAAAATCGCAACCTGCTTTTTCTAAACTCAACTTAATGGCGTTCGCGGTAGTAATAATGTCTTGATGGTAAGCGGCATCAGCGCTCACGGAAGGGATTTTTAATAATTCGATTAATTCGTTGATAAAACGATCTTGGTGTTGTTGGACGTATGCTTTTATAGTTTCCATTATTTGCTTATGTTTTATAGATTCAAAAGTACAAAAAAAGAGAGTGAATATTTTTATTTAAATTGCTTTGATAGTAAGAAGATATGCTTATATTTGCACTCACAATTTTGCGGGTATGGTGAAATTGGTAGACATGCCAGACTTAGGATCTGGTGCCGCAAGGCGTGTAGGTTCGAGTCCTATTACCCGCACATTGATTAAGTCTTAATTCGTTGTTTTTCAATGATTTAAGACTTTTTTATTTTGTATATTCCCCTAAAAACAACCCTGTTTCCTGTTGGTGCATGTAAATGAACCTATTTTAAACATAGAGAGGAGCGGATATTTATTTTTTAAAGAAACTGTATTTTTGAAATTACTTATAAATTTCAAATAAGTTTTCCTAAATTTGGGAATCAATCACATACAATGACAGAAAACTTCACTTTGCAACCTTTACCGCCTAAAGACTTTACAGAATCTATTGCTGTTTTGAAGCAATTAGCAAAAGCACATCGGTATTTAGCAGAACTCAAAGGAACGGCAAAGACTATCCCAAACGAAAGTATTCTTATCAATACGCTCACGCTTCAGGAGGCGAAAGACAGTAGCGAGATTGAAAACATTATTACCACCCACGACGATTTATACAAAGAAAACGTATTGATTGATACCAAGAAACACGCCAGTAAAGAAGTTCTTAATTATGCACACGGTTTGAAACTTGGTTTTGAGATTGTGCGAAATGAGAAATTACTTTTAAACAAACATATCCTAATCATACAAAAGGAACTGTTGCAAAACAATGCGGGATTTAGAACCCAAGCAGGAACAAAATTAGTAAACTCACAAGGGCAAACGGTTTATACTCCCCCGCAAAGCACTAATGAAGTTTTGGACTTGATGAACAACCTCGAAAAGTTCATAAACGACAATGATTTTTCGGATATTGACCCACTGATAAAAATGGCAATTATACATTATCAGTTTGAAAGCATCCATCCTTTTATGATGGTAACGGACGAACGGGGCGTATTATAAACATTCTCTATTTGGTTTTATCGGGTTTGTTGGATATTCCTATTTTGTATTTAAGCCGTTATATTACCCAAAACAAAGCCGATTACTACAAAGTTTTGCAAGGAGTAAGAGAAACTAACGACTGGGAAGCAATGGTTTTGTATATGCTAAAAGGTGTTGAAGTAACCGCAGAGCAAACTATTGTTTTGATTACTAAAATTCGGGATTTAATGGCAGACTATAAAACCAGAATGCGAACCGAGTTACCTAAAATTTACAGCCAAGATTTGATAAATATTTTGTTTAGAAATCCTTATACTAAAATTGAGTTTTTAGAGAAAGAACTGAATATAACTCGTCAAACGGCTTCAATTTATTTAGATAAAATTTCAGAAATAGGATTTTTAGAAAAAACAAAAGTTGGAAAATCGAACTATTATATGAATACAGAATTGATAAACGTTTTAATGAATGGTTAAACGTGGTAAAAAACCATTGAAAATTTACCACAAAAAAATTACGTGTTAGAAAAACAGCAAAAATTTACCACGTTATGCAAACGTGTTAGAAAAACAGCAAAAACTTAACACGTTAGAAAGTCGTGTTAGAAAAACGACAAAAATGTGATATTGCTTTTAATTATCTCCCAAATATGAATTACATTTTAAAAATAAATGAAGAATTGAGCAAGGCTGGAGGAAATATTGAATTAAAAAAAGATTAAGAAAAAATGTTGAGAGTTTAGTTTCATCAAGTAAGTTTTTAAAACCTGTTTTAGATAATATAAATAAATTTGATAAATTATAGCTAAAAGTTTTATTGTTTCATATCGAAAAATTTATGATTCTCTACAAATTGAACACGAACAAGATATTGTGTCAGTAATAATATTTAAACCAAAACATTTTAAGATGATAGATGATTCAAAAAAGTCAATTTATGCAACAACACCAATACGGATTTGCTAATTGTGTGTTTTTAGTTGATAAGATGTTTATATAATATTGAAGTATAAGGGTTTAAATAGTAAATTTAGCTCTAATTTTAAAGTCTAAAAATAGAGAAAACCTAGCGCTATTTTTAGTCATTTTCAATCCAAATTTTTGTAATGAAAAAGAGAGCATTTATGATAACTTTACTATTGGCATTTATTGGATGTGTTTTAATAGGACTTTCAATCTTTTTTGTTTATCAAGGAAGTTTTTATGCCAATGAAAAAACAACTAAGGCAAAAAGTGAACTGCAAGCAGCCAATAAAAAATTGAATATTTAAAGCATGAATTACAAGAAAAAACAAAATATATTGTTGAATCTGAAAATAAACTAAAAAAGTTTAAATCAGAATCTTTTGCTCAGATTGCGGGTCAAAATTTACCAATTATAGAAATCACGAATGCAGATCTTGGAGAAGGAGCAACTTTGGAAGGGAAAAATAAAAAGTGCATCGATTAATGTACAGTCATCAAATACGATTTTTTCTTTTGAACGTTGGAAAAAGTTCATTAAAAGATGTAATTTTTTCGATTAAGGATGTTTATAATGGGCATAAAGACAAACGAAAAAATAAGAAACCAACAGAAAACTATGACTACATGGGGCAGTCTTTTAATGACGATGAAATTGGTTCTTATGAAAATATTGAGGTAAGTACTTTAAGCCTTAAATCAAAGAAAATGATTTACACCAGCAATCTTCCAAGTAGTTTTGGAGTTGGCGATTATTCGTATCATGTGATTGTGGAATGGAATAATGGGTTTTATCAAATGGAAGTTTCCATAGAAGAAATTGACGGAAAACTAAAATTTAAGTATCAATTTTTTGATATTAACGGTAAAGCAATTGATTTTAAAAGCCTTGAAAATAGCATTAATAATTAAGAATGTTTTTTTCTAAATTAAATATCAAGGCTTCATATTCGAAACCTTGTATGTTTTTCCGTTGCCAGTAGCTTCGACAACTTTGGTAATATTTTTGGTTGTTAAAATGGTTTTGTCAAAGGAAATGGTTGCTAATTTTTTTTCGAAATCTACCGATGCCGTTTGCACGCCGTCGATCCCGTTTAATTCTTCCTCAATTGTTTTGGCACAGCCTATTGCGCAAGTCATTCCGTCGATGGTAAACTTGCTGTTTGAAGATTTGCACTGGCTATTTCCTTTTTTACTTTTGATGCATTTGTTTCTATCGTTGAAGCTGGAATGGTTTCGCTTGTTTTTCCTTTACAGCCTATAAGCAAAAGGCTTGCGAGTGTGAATGTTAAAATTGATTTGGAAACGTTCATTGTAATTAGATTTAGAAGATTCTTTATCTTGTAATTGGTGTCAAAATTAATAAAAAAGGAGTGCTATTTCATAAAATTGTTACAATTTTGAGCCAAAAAAAAGGAGATGCATACAAAACAGTTAAAATGGTTTTTTTGATTGTGCTTTCATTGATTTGGGGAAGTTCATTTATATTGATAAAAAAGGGATTGGTTGGTTTAAAACCAATGCAGTTAGGGTCTTTGCGAATTATTTTTGCAGCTATTTTTTTATTGATAATTGGATTTAAGCATTTGCTGATAATCCCAAAATCACAATGGAAATATATTGTTTTGACCGCTTTTTTAGGAACTTTTATTCCAGCCTATCTTTTTGCGATTGCGCAGACTCAGATCGAAAGTTCAGTAAGTTCTATCCTTAATTCACTAACACCTCTAAATACGTTACTATTTGGTGCTTTAATCTTTAGGATGACTTTTCAAAAGAGACAATTTTGGGGTGTTTTTATTGGGCTTGTTGGTAGTATTCTTCTAGTTTTTAACGGAGCAATAAATCATCCAAATCAAAATTATTATTATGCAATCTTGGTTGTTATTGCATCGTTTTGTTACGCAATAAATGTCAATGTAATCAAGAAATATTTATCAAATTTGAATCCGTTAAGTATTACAACTGGAAATTTTATAGTCCTCCTTTTGCCAGCACTTTTAGTTTTGTTTTTCTCTGGTTTTTTTGAAGTGACTCAAGATGTGAAGGTGCAGCATTCCGTATGGTTTATTATGATTTTGGGAATTGTGGGAACGGGAATTGCCAATATTATTTTCTTTAAAATTATCCAAATTTCATCGCCTATTTTTGCTACTTCGGTAACGTATTTGATTCCAATTGTCGCTTTTGGTTGGGGTTTATTAGATAACGAAAAGCTTACACCAACTCAATTTTTTGGAGCTTTTGTGATTTTATTTGGAGTTTATTTGTCGGCTAAGAAACAAACTTCGGATGCCTAATAAAAAAATTTTCGGCTTACGCTATCCGTGTGCCAATATTTACTGCGGTTCTAAAAGTTTTCGGCCACGAATGACGCAAATTTACACCAATTAATTCGTGGTCAAATTTTTAGGACCTGAAAGAAAAATGCGCTAAAATCGCATGGTTTTATGTCAAAAAAACTCATAAATCAGTCTAATTGTCACATCAAGCGCAGTCGAGAACCTTTATAACATCTCGACTGCGCTCGATGTGACAAAAAAGAATGGGACTATAATGAACTAATAAACAGTATTAACTCTTTTTGAGACCAATAAAAAATCCTTTTTAATCGGTTTCAATCCGTATCATCAGCCACGAATGACTCAAAATCCCACCAATTAATTCGTGCTAATTTGCGTCATTCGTTTGACTTTATGACATTAAAACTTTCGACTTACACTACTTTGCGGACAATCCTTATTATTTAAAATTAGGTTTCTCTGCGGGGTTTCCAAATTTATCAAAATAAAATATTGGAATATTTAATTTTTCTAAACCAGGAATTACATCCGAACCTTTTCCTGCTATTATAATTCGAGTATTATCTAGAAGAAAGTATTTGTTGGCGGCACGTTTCACATCTTCGGCGGTTACAGCATTAATGGTTTTAATGTAATTTTCGTAAAATTTTGGGGAAGATCTTCTGTTTCAATGTTTAATGCGTATCGCGCTATTGCTTGAGGTTGTTGAACTTTCATTACAAATCGCCCAATGTAACCTGCTTTTACATTATTAAGAACTTCTTCGCTCACTTTTTCGGTTCTGATTTTTTTGATTTCCTTAATAAATTCAACGACAGCGCTGTCGGTAACCATATTTCTTACTGCCGAAGCAGATCGTATTTTTGTAACAAATTTTCCTGAACCAATAATTGCGTTGGCACCATAAGTCCAGCCATGCGCCTCTCTTAAATTCATGTTCAAGTAGCTGTTAAAATCGCCGCCAAGGATATAAGTTGCAATGACAGCCGGAAAAAAATCAGGATCATTCATTTTGAGATTTAAGGTGTTGACCAATGAAATTTCCGATTGCACAGCATTGGGAACGTCTACAAAATTAATTTGGGTAAAAGCAACATTCTCAGGCTCGGTATAAGTTAATTTTGGAGTGATTTTTTTTTTCCATGAGCCAAACAATTTTTCGATAACAGGTTTAATTTTGTTGTATTTTACATCGCCAATGACTACTAAATAAGCATTTTCAGGAACAAAATAGTTTTTGTAAATTGCTTGAACATCTGCTAAAGTAATGTTGTTTAGTGTTTCTTCAGACATATATTCGCCCGACGGATGGTTTTTTCCAAAGGCCAAGACATCAACCACTCTATTAGCAATGGCAGTAGTGTTTTTTTCTTCGGCTTTGAGACCTTCTATCATTTTGGCTTTCTCTTTGTCGAATTCTACTTGAGTAAAATTAGGATTTAATGCACCATCTGCCATTAATTCTAGTATTCGATGCGCGTATTTAGAAAGCGAACTGGCATAAGCACCTTGAGAACTAAAGTTGACATTGGCACCAAAAAAATCGATTTCTTCGTTAAAAAGATCTTTCGGCGTTTTTTTTGATCCATTCCCCATTAAGTTACTGCACAATTCGTCAACTCCTTTTTTGTTTCCTTCGGCAAAGGGAGCATTGTCTAAGGTAAGATTGTAAGTCACTTTAGGCAATCTATGATCTTCTACAATCATTACCTTTAACCCATTGGCTAAGACAAATGTTTGTGGCTTTTTGATGTTTACTATTGGTGTTTTTCCAGCTTTGGGTTGAGGACGATTTTGTGCTTGCATAATTCCGGTTAAGAGCAGAATGAATAATATACTTATCTTTTTCATGGTAAAGAAATCTTAGTTTTGAACTTGATCTTTAGAAGGAAGGTAATCTAGAATTAATCTTTGATTTGGATTCAAATATTTTTTGGCTACTTCTCTAATTTCTTCTCTTGTGATAGAGTGATAAAGGGCTATTTCGTTGTTTATAAGATTTACATCGCCATAAAGCATATAATATTTGGCTAAGTTTTCGGCAATTCCTTCTACACTAGTATTTGCATTTACAAACTGATTATCGAATGTGTTTCGCAGTTTTTGATAGTCTTTTTCAGAAATCAAATCGGTTTGAATTTTTACGATTTCTTCATCAATTTCTTTCAGTAAATCAGCAGATGTAGCAGTTCCCATGGGTAAGCCATATACAATGTACATTCCGTAGTCTTCTTGGCTGAAGCCAAAAGCTCCAATTTGCAACGCCATTTTTTTTGATCCACTATTTTTTTGTACAATTTAGAGCTTTTTCCATCGCTTAAATAGGAAGAGATTAAATCTAGAACTCTCGCATCCCTAGTTTTCATCGAAGGGGTTCGATAAGACGCCGCCAGCATCGGAATCTGAATATTAGGATCCTCGTATGTTGCTTTGATAGTTTGTGTTATTGGTTCTTCGATGAAGATTTGTTTTTTCAAGGTTTCGCCTCTTGGAATTATGCCAAAATAGTTGCGAATCCATTTTTTTGCTTGTTTTTTATCGAAATCGCCTGCAACAACTAAAACAGCATTGTTAGGAGTATAGAATTTTTTGTTGAATGCTTGAAACTCTTCTAAGGTAGCCGCGTCTAGATGTTTCATAGAACCAATTGGAGACCAACGATAGGGATGGTTTTTGAACATATTTTCTTTTACAACCGTCAGAATATTTCCGTATGGGCTATTGTCAAATCGGGTTCTTTTCTCCTCTTTTACCACTTCGTTTTGTGTATCGATTCCTATTTGATTAATGACAGGGTGCAGCATCCTTTCGGATTCCATCCAAAGTCCGAGTTCTAAATTATTCGAAGGAAACACCTCATAATAATAAGTTCGATCCTCTGAAGTATTTGCATTGTTAACGCCCCCGTTTGAACTTACGATTTTAAACCATTCGCCACGTTTAATGTTCTCGGTTCCTTCAAATAATAAATGCTCAAAAAAGTGGGCGAAGCCTGTTCTTTCTGGGCTCTCGTCTTTTGAACCTACATGATACATTACCGAAGTAACCACTACTGGTGCCGAAGGATCGTTATGTAAAATTACATGCATTCCGTTGTCTAAATCATATTCTTCAAAATCTACTTTTTGAGCCGAGGCAATTCCTCCAAGCAAAAGCGCAGCACTTAATACCATTATTGATTTTTTCATAAGGATTAATAAATTTATTTATTGTTGGTAATAAAATTAAAATTTTTGTTACAACAAAAACAACTTTTTTAAATCAGAATTGTTACTGATTTTGATTTGTTAAAAATTCAACACTTTTAATTCCTAAAAAAAAGAGCTTTAAACTCTCGAAAAATTATTGGGAATCCTAGTGTAAAACTACACCAATTATTTTTTTGAAGGAACTAATTGCAGGATAAAATTTTAATTGTATATTTGCAACCTTAAAAATTATAAAACAATTTGTTATGTATGCAATCGTAGAGATAGCAGGGCAACAGTTCAAAGTTAGCAAAGACCTAAAGGTTTACGTTCACCGTTTGGCAAATGAAGAAGGTTCGAAAGTTTCTTTCGACAAAGTTTATTTGTTAGACGATAACGGTACAATCACAATAGGCGCCCCAGCTATAGAAGGTGCTTCAGTAGAAGCCAAAGTGTTACAACACTTAAAGGAGATAAAGTAATCGTTTTCAAAAAGAAAAGAAGAAAAGGTTACAAAAAAAGAAACGGACACCGTCAGTATCTTACTCAAATTGTAATCGAAGGTATTACAGCTTCAGCTCCTAAAAAAGCCGCTGCTAAAAAAGAAACTGTTGAAGTAGCTGCTGAAGAAGTAGAAGCTCCAAAAGTAAAAAAAGCTCCAAAAGCTAAAAAAGAAGAGACACAAGAATAATAACAAAATAAAACTAATACGTCATGGCTCACAAGAAAGGTGTCGGTAGTTCCAAGAATGGTAGAGAATCAGAATCAAAACGTTTAGGTGTTAAGATTTTTGGTGGACAAGCTGCTATTGCAGGGAACATCATCGTAAGACAAAGAGGTTCAAAACACAATCCAGGTGAAAATGTTTACATCAGTAAAGATCACACTCTACACGCAAGAGTAGATGGAGTGGTTCAGTTCCAAAAGAAAAGAGATAATAAATCGTATGTTTCTATCCTTCCATTCGAAGTTGAAGCATAATTGATTTTTTCAATTCATTAAAAAACCCGTTTCGTGAGAAACGGTTTTTTTGTTTACATACGTGTTATTTAGAGATTTTGGAGAACTGGAGTTATAGCCGTTTTTCTTGTGTTGATGGGCACGGAAAAGATTTCCGCACTAGCGTTAAGGAAAATAATATTTTGGAATCAAAAGACCCTCACATTGCTGCAAGGGTTCTAAATCTGAAATCAGCAATCGCTAATCAAAAATCAGCAATCTAATATTTGTAATATTCTGGTTTTTTGTTGAAGTTTTTTAACGGTTTGAAAAGCAAACTTGAAGAAAGCAACTATCTGTCGTTATAATGACCCAAGGCTGAAATGACAATTACGACTACTTCATGGGCGATAATTTCGTATATCAATCGGTCTTTTTTGTTAATTTGTCGAGACCAAACATTTTCTTCTTTGTATTTTAGTTTCTCGGGTTTGCCAATTCCAGTTGTTGGATGGTTTTCTAATTCAATAAATAGTCAATCCTTAAATATGACACAACAAATTGATTGTTAATAACTTGTAGATAAAAACAACTTAAAAACACTAAGTTAAATTGCCAAAAAGTGTATATTTAGGTATAAAAAAGTGGCAATATGTTAGGTAAAATAAAACCGAATTTTCAGCAAAATTTATTTCAGACTAGGCTGACAGATCTTATAAACCTTGAGCATCCTTTGGTAAAACTCGCAGGGGAGCTTGATTGGTCAAAAATGGAGTTTGAGTTCCAAAACCTATATTCAGAGCAAGGAAGACCCTCTATTCCGATTAGAAAAATAGCAGGTTTACTGCTGTTAAAAGAGATGTTTAAAGAGAGTGATGAATCTGTAGTTGAACGTTGGATAGAAAACCCTTATTGGCAATATTTTACAGGAGAAGATTTTTTTCAAAACAAGCAACCTTTTGACCCGAGTGAGTTTGTTCATTTTAGAAAGAGACTGAAAGAGAAAGGATTAGAATTTATTTTAAGTCAAACAGTAGCCTTGCATCCAGAGGCGAAAAATGAAAAGGAAGTTCAGATTGACACCACTGTTCAAGAAAAAAATATTACTTTTCCAACCGATGCCAAATTAGCTAAAAAGGTAATTGACAATTGTACAAAAATAGCTGAAAAAGAAGGAGTTAAACAAAGACAAACTTATAAAAGGGTAGCCAAACAACATCTTCGGGATGCTTATTTTGGACATCATCCCAAACGAAAAAAGAAAGCTATAATGGCGCGAAAAAAGTTGCGAACCATTGGTAAGCGAGTCGTTCGAGAATTGGAACGCAAGTTGCCTGAAGAAATTTTAAAACAATACGAAACAGAATTTAGCAATTACAAAAAAGTACTCACTCAGGAAAGAAACAGCAAGGAAAAAATATACAGTTTACACGAACCTCAAACAGCCTGTATAGCAAAAGGGAAAGCTCATAAAGCGTATGAATTTGGAACAAAAGTAGCGGTAACAAGAGGTCGAAAAACAGGAGTCATTACCTCAATAAAACGATTTTCAGGCAATCCTCACGATAGCAAAACCTTAGAAGAATCATTAGCACAAAGCCAGCGAGTTAGAGAGCAAATTGGAGGTACAAGACCAACAATAGCAAGTACAGACAGAGGATTTAGAGGTGTCACACAAGTTGAAAATACACAAATAGTAATCCCAAAAAACACAAAAGAAAAATCAAGATACAAACAAGACGTTGCCCGAAAAAGATTTAGAGCCAGAGCGGCAATAGAACCAACAATATCCCATTTAAAAAGAAACCACGCTTTAGGATTAAATTTCCTCAAAGGCGTGGCTGGAGATATTAATAATGCACTTTTAGCAGGTATTGGTTACAATCTAAAAATGAGGTTTAACCATATCAAAGCACAATTTATTCTTTGTCTCGAATTTTTAATGCATATTTTTGCAAATGTGTTTTTGATAAAAAATCTAAAAACTCAAAAAGTGAGTTTTTAAGGAATGACTAAATATTTTTTCAATTTTTGAAATATCTGTTTTCCTGCCAGCCTTTTTTATTTTTGACAAATCAGCTAGCGCTTCTTTGCTTATTTCTATTGTATATCTGCCCATATATTTTTGGAGTCTACTTTGGTGTAGTTTTCTTCTCTATAGGCCGGTTTCTGAAAATTTTTACGATGTTTCTCTAGTCGTTCGATTAGCTCTGGATTTGTAATTTCGTTGTTTTGCTCAATTACTTCCACATCAAAAGCCTTCAAAATTTTTTTGATGATTGTAATTTGAGAAATGTCTTTTATATTTACAGTAAGTGTAGTCATTTTGATAAGTAATCGGTTAGGACACAAAGATATAAAATATTTCATGTTATAGTTGTGAACTGGATTGTTAAAAAAAACTCCTAGGCTTTTGAATGGCTAGGAGTTTTCGGGTTTTATTTTGATTCGAAGTCGGGAGACTTTGAAGAACTAGAGTTGTAGAGAGTTTTTTGCTTGTGTTGATGAGCACGGAAAAGATTTCCGCGCTAGCGTTGGAAAATAATATTTTGGAATTAAAAAAAACCTCACATTGCTGCAAGGGTTCTAAATCTGAAATCAGCAATCGCTAATCTAAAATCTAATATCTGTATATTCTGGAAAATAATATTTTGGAATCAAAAGACCCTCACATTGCTGCAAGGGTTTTAAATCTGAAATCAGCAATCGCTAATCAAAAATCAGCAATCTAATACCTGTAATATTCTGGGGTTTGATGGGCACGGAAAAGATTTCCGCGCTAGCGTTAAGGAAAATAATATTTTGGAATCAAAAAAACCCTCACATTGCTGCAAGGGTTCTAAATCTGAAATCAGCAATCGCTAATCAAAAATCAGCAATCTAATATCTATAATATTCTGGTTTAAATGGTCCTTCAACTGGAACGCCAATATAATCAGCTTGATCTACACGCAAAGTTTCCAATTCAACACCTAATTTAGCTAAGTGCAACATCGCTACTTTTTCATCCAAATGTTTTGGTAACATATACACATCATTGTTGTATGCCGCGCTGTTTTTCCACAATTCGATTTGAGCTAAAGTTTGGTTTGTAAAGGAGTTACTCATTACAAAACTTGGGTGACCCGTAGCGCAACCAAGGTTTACCAAACGACCTTCGGCAAGGATAAGAATATCTTTTCCGGCGATTGTATATTTATCAACTTGTGGTTTGATTTCGATTTTTGATGCACCGTGGTTTTTGTTCAACCAAGCCATATCAATTTCGTTATCAAAATGTCCGATGTTACAAACGATAGTTTTGTCTTTCATTTGTTCGAAATGAGAACCTAAAACGATGTCTTTATTTCCAGTTGTAGTGATGATAATATCAGCATTTCCAACAACGGTGTTTAATTTTTTTACTTCATAACCGTCCATTGCCGCTTGAAGCGCGCAAATTGGGTCAATTTCAGTAACCGTTACAATAGAACCAGCACCTCTAAAAGAAGCAGCAGTTCCTTTTCCAACATCACCGTAACCACAAACGATTACTCTTTTTCCAGCCAACATAATGTCGGTAGCACGACGAACCGCATCAACTGCAGATTCTTTGCAACCGTATTTATTGTCAAATTTAGATTTAGTAACCGAGTCATTAACGTTTATGGCAGGCATTGGCAAAGTTCCAGCTTTTACTCTTTCGTACAATCTGTGAACACCAGTGGTAGTTTCTTCAGACAATCCTTTTATTCCAGCAACCAATTCTGGGTAACGGTCAATAACCATATTGGTCAAATCGCCACCGTCGTCAAGAATCATGTTTAATGGTTTGCGGTCTTCGCCAAAGAATAAAGTTTGCTCGATACACCAGTCAAATGATTCTTCGTCCAGACCTTTCCAAGCATAAACTTGAATTCCCGCAGCAGCAATAGCAGCAGCAGCCTGATCTTGAGTAGAAAAAATGTTGCAAGAAGACCAAGTCACTTCGGCACCAAGAGCAATTAAAGTTTCGATTAAAACGGCAGTTTGTATCGTCATGTGCAAACATCCTGCAATGCGAGCACCTTTCAGCGGTTGTTCGTCTTTGTATTCTGCACGAAGTGCCATTAAACCCGGCATTTCGGCTTCGGCCAATTCAATTTCTTTTCTTCCCCAAGCTGCTAGAGAAATGTCTTTTACTTTGAAAGCCACATAAGGCATAGTCGATGTACTCATATTTTATTTTATATTTGTAATTACTTCGTCCGTTCGCCTTTTAGGCTAGGGTGTAAAATTTTTGCAAATTTACGTAATAACTTTATAATTTGAAAAGCATAAGGAATATTTATGAATGGTTTAATGTTCTAATCTTTTGAATTTTAAGGAAATAATTTTGTTTGAAGCGATTTCCTGCTATTCTACTATCTTTCGATGGTAAAAAATATCAAAAAAAGAATGTTATTGCTGTAAAGACTATGAAAAACCAGTATGTATTTATGAAACTTCATAGATAGAAAAAGTATTATATATTTGTCAAATAGTGACAAGTCATAAAATAAAAGTCAAATGAACGAAATTTTTGGAAATTATATTAGGGAATTAAGAACAAAAAAAGGCTTTACATTAACGCAACTTGCAGCTAAATTAGATTTAGACTCTGCAAATTTGAGTAAGATTGAAAATGGCAAAAGAGATTTTGATGAGAAAAGATTAGTTTTATTATCAGATGTTTTTAAAATTGAAATTAATGAGTTAAAAAAAGAATATTATGGAGATTTTATCGCTAGGAAAATTTATGATTCTAACTGTTCAGAAGAAATTTTACTCGTAGCAGAAGAAAAAGTAAAATATTTACGTTCGATAAATGTTAAGCAAATTAATTTAGATTTATGAAAAGTAAACTAAATTACATCGACCTTTTTTCGGGTGCTGGCGGAATGTCATTAGGTTTTGACCAAGCTGGATTTAACAACATATTTTCAATCGATATTGAACCAAAATTTTGTGAAACCTATAAAACAAATTTTCCAAAACATAACCTTATTCAAAAAGATATATCCAAACTTTTTAATGACGAAATAAAATCATTAATTGGGAATCAGACGATCGATGTAATAATAGGAGGACCTCCTTGCCAAGGTTTTAGTATGGCTGGAAATATTGGAAGAAAATTTATTGATGATTCTAGAAATCAATTATTTAAAGAGTTTGCTAGAATTGTTGAAATAGTTCAGCCAAAGTATTTTGTTATGGAAAATGTTGCTCGGCTTTTTACACACAACAAAGGCGAAACAAAAAAAGAAATTATTGAGCTTTTCAAAAAAATGAATTACAACGTAGATTGCAAAGTTGTAAATACAGCCCATTTTGGAATTCCTCAAGTTAGAAATAGGGTGTTATTTATTGGCAATAGAATTTCAAATACGATTGTTTTTCCAACAAAAACAATTGATAAACCGATTTCAATCAAGGAAGCTATTGACAAACTTCCTAAACTTGAATCGGGTGAAAAATCAAAAATTCCTAATCATATTGCTATGAAACATTCAGAACAAATGCTTAAAAAAATGGAATATGTTTCAGATGGCGGAAATAGAGATGAAATCCCAGAATTAATAAGACCAAAAAGTGGTGATGTTAGGAAATATATAAGATACAAGAGTACAGAACCGGCTGTTTGTGTAACTGGAGATATGAGAAAAATATTTCATTATTCACAAAATAGAGCACTAACAGTTCGAGAATTAGCAACGCTACAAACTTTTCCGTTAGATTATATTTTTAAAGGTTCAACAATTTCGCAGCAACAACAAGTTGGAAATTCAGTTCCGCCAATTTTAGCAAAGGAAATTGCATTAACTATAAAAAAAATGATGAGAGATGATGAACAAATTTCCTAAAATAAATTTCATTGGCAATAAAGAAAAAATTGCTAAATGGATTACAGATTATTTTCCAAAGATGCCGAAAGTGTTTTTGATGCTTTTTCAGGAGGAAGTTCAGTAAGCTATCAATCTAAATTGAAGGGATTAAAAGTGATTTCTAACGATATTTTAGAGATAAACTATTTACTTTCAAAGGCTTTAATTGAAAATAATTCAACAAAATTGTCGTATGAAGATGTAGAAATACTATTTTCGGGAGAACCGAAAGAAGGGTTTATGTTTAATGAATATTCCGAAGTTTACTTTTTTCCAAATGAATGTGCAGCACTTGATTTATATAGAGAAAATATAGAAAAATTAGATTCTGATTATAAAAAAGCTTTGGCTTTAATTTTAATGCGACGAGCAATGATTCGCAAAATGCCATATTCGCGTTTTAATATCAATTGGGATAAAATTGTTCAATTAAGAGACGAGAAATACAGCTATGAAAAGTATAAAAGAAAAAGAGCTTATCACAATCAATCCTTTAAATTGCATTTTATTGAAAATGTAAGCGAATATAACAGAGCAATTTTTGACAATGGCAAAGAAAATTTATCTTTAAATGATGATGTTTTTAATGTGCTGGATTCAGTAGAAGCTGATATAATTTATTTGGACCCACCATATACTGGAACAATGAATAATTATTTTGGTTTTTATGGAATGCTAGATGAGTATATTGTTGGGAAAAAATTACAACCCTTTGAAAATAATTTTACCGATAAAAAAACTTCAATTGAATTATTTGATAAATTATTTTCGAAATTAAATAACTTTAAATATTGGTATTTAAGCTACAATAATTCATCCTATCCGACCAAAGAACAACTTATAGAACTTTTAGAGAAATATTCAAATAATGTTAAATTAGTTGAAAAGCCTCACGTTTATAAAATTACAGGAAAAGAAAACAAGAAAATAAATATGGAATATTTATTTATTGTAGAAAACACAAATTTAACTTCTAAAATGAATTGGTTTATGAGCGAGCAGAATTATGAGGAATATTGGAGTTTAACGAATGCATTTACAGATTATAATGGCGATAAGTTCTTATCCACCTTGAAAATTTGTATTGATTTTATAGATGAATTTAAAAGCGAAGCATACAGCCCTGAAAAATACTCTAGATTGCAATTAAAATTCAAGAAACCATTGGAATTGAATTAATTTCTATCAGAAAAGCTATTAATCAGTTAGTGAAAATAGGATTTATTAATTCATTTTTAGCATCTTACCAAAAGAGTCTATAGAATATTTGAATGCTAGAACGAATCGTAAACGAAATACTATTCTATCAAAAATTGTATATTCCTATTCAAGTTTTAATAAATCCATTAATGATGATTCCAAATTACATCAGTTAAATTTTTTAATTAATACTTTAGTTGAAGTTGGCAAATTATCAAAAGAAGACATTATTGCATTAATGCTAGTTGATATTGAAAGTGTTGAAAGAGGATGTTTATTGAGAGAAGAATTAGATTTTTATGTTATTAAGGCGAAAGAAATAAATTTTATTGAAAGAAAATACAATCAAATTGGGTATTTAACAAACCTATTACAAAAACTTGATGATATTGTTTTTGTGAACAACGAATTATATTTTACTGAAGATGCAAAACAAATTTTTGGTGAAAATCTTGACATAACGACAAGAAAAAGAAATCCATATTTGCACTTGATATATAAAAATCAACTTAAAGAAGAAAGCTTTTCTATATATGAAGATGAAAAATGTATGGTTGAAAAATTATCTTATCCAACATTGATTGCTAGTCATATAAAACCATTCGTAAAATCAACCGAAGAGGAAGCTTACGACTCAAATAATGGTATCTTATTAAGCAGAAACATTGATTCTTTATTTGATTTAGGTTACATCACTTTCAGTAATCAAGGAGAAATTATTTTTGCAAATCAATTAAAACAGGATCTAAAAGACTCAATATTAAATGCAAAATATGCATTAGACATTAGATTTATTAATGTAAAACGATTAGAGTACATAGAATATCATAGGGCTGAAGTATTTGAGAAAAGATATAAATATGCTTAATTCATGCCATTATACAAAACCATAAACTTCAGTTTCTCAACACAAATTCTCGTTTGGAAAATAACCGAATCCTACGAGCAATTGTTTAGCGAAGTACCATTGAACGAAAAAAGTTTGCTGCGGTTAAACGCAATGAAATCGCAATTACACCAATGCGGATTTTTAAGTGTTCGCAAATTGCTACAACAAGCAGGGTATTCTGATTTTGATTTGTATTATGATGAATCGGGGAAGCCTCATCTCAATCCAAATAATTGTCACACTAAGCCTGTCGAAGTGTCCATTTCGCATTCCCACAACTTTTCAACCCTAATAATCAGCGACCAAAAAGTGGGAATCGATATTGAAATGCAAAGAGAAAAAATTCTTCGAATCGCAGATAAGTTTGTAAATAGTCAAGAATTACGGCGTTTGCAAAGTTTCGATAATCAAGATTACGTCAAAAAATTAACTGTAAAATGGGGAGCCAAAGAAGCAATTTTCAAAATTAGAAACGAAAAAGGAATTAGTTTTAAAGATCATATTCAAGTGAATTCATTTGAAATTCGAGACAAAAAAACAACCGCAATGCTAGAAATGGAAAGTATAAAACAACAATTTTCTATCTATTTTGAAGAAATAGAAGATTTTACTTTGGTTTACGCTTTTGAAAAATAAAAAAATATAAACCGCAAATGCATAAGTTTAATATTACAAATTTAAAAAATAATTTGCAATCTGAGTGATAGAACAGACGTAGTAATTTGAGGTTAAATTAATTATGAAGAACATCTACAATCACATCCTAAAATCAAAAGCCAATAACGAGAAACTACTCGCCATTCTACTCGATCCCGACAAAGTCGATTTGGATAGAGCGGAAATAATAATTGAAAAAATAAACCAATCGCCAGCCACTCACGTTTTCATTGGTGGAAGCCTTGTAGAAACTAACATTCTCGAAGAATTAATTATAAAGATTAAACAAAATTGTAATTTGCCTATTGTGTTGTTTCCTGGAAATCCGTCCCAAATTTCAGACCAAGCCGATGCTATTTTGTTTCTTTCCTTAATCTCGGGGAGAAATCCTGATTTTCTAATCGAACACCAAGTAAAAGCGGTACCTATTCTCAAGAAAACCCAACTCGAAATTATTTCCACAGGATACATTCTTATCGAAAGCGGGACAAAAACTGCCGTAGAATGCGTTAGTAAAACCGTCCCTTTAGATAGAAATAATATCGAATTAGCATTGGCAACAGCCCAAGCTGGCGAAATGCTGGGCAATAAATTCATTTATCTCGAAGCGGGAAGTGGCGCAAAACAAGCCGTCCCGTTAGAAATGATTCGGATAATTTCTAAAAATATCGAAATTCCGTTGTTAGTTGGAGGAGGAATTATAGATTTGCAAGGAATTCAAAATGCTTACGATTTCGGTGCTGACTTGGTTGTCATTGGAACTGCTTTTGAAAATGATTTGAATTTTTTTGAGTCTAAAGCAACCTAAAATCGTTAATCTAAAACCTAAAACTATAAATGTTCGATTATTTTTTTGCCCAATACAAAGGATACCCAATTCACGAAGTTTACTTGGAACTTATTGCCGTTTTTTTTGGGCTTTGGAGCGTTTGGTGTGCCAAGAAAGATAATATTTTGGTTTTTCCAACAGGACTAATTAGTACTTTACTATATGCTTATTTGCTTTGGAAATGGAGTTTGTTAGGGGATTCGATGATAAATGTATATTATTTCATTATGAGTATTTACGGATGGTACCATTGGACACGTAAAAAAGGAGGTGTTGATGAATTTCCAATTTCTGTACTGACAAATAAAGAAAAGTAATGGCTGTCGTTATTTTTGTATTAACTATCGTTTTTGTGATTAGAGTATATCTTTATTTTAATAAATTTACAAGCTGGTATTCGTATTTAGACACCTTTTTGACGGCTATCTTTTTTGTTGGAATGTGGTTAATGGCCAAAAGAAAAATTGAAAATTGGCTATTTTGGATTGTAGGAGATTTGCTTTCGATACCTCTTTATTTTGCAAAAGGATATACCTTTACGAGTTTTCAATATATAGTATTTACAATTATTGCCGTTTATGGCTATTTAGAATGGAAGAAAATCTGGAACAGCTCGCAAAATCTGGAAGTTCAGGAATAATAAAAATTGCTCTTTTTGGTCCCGAATCTACTGGGAAAACCACATTGGCAAAACAACTCGCCGAGCATTTTAAAACGGCTTGGATCCCTGAATTTGCACGAGATTATCTTCAAAAAAAATGGGATAAAACGAAACAAATTTGTGCTATCGGCGATATGTTGCCCATTGCTTACGGTCAAACTAAGTTAGAAAATGATGCGCTGTCAACTGCTAACAAATTTCTTTTTTGTGACACTACTATATTGGTAACGAAAGTCTTTTCGGAAGTGTATTATAACTTTTGCGACCCAAAATTAGACAAAGCGGCTCGTGAACACGAATACGATTTGTTTTTTCTAACTGCTATTGATGTTCCTTGGGAAAAGGATGATTTAAGAGACAAGCCTGAGGATAGAGAATCCGTTTTTGCGGTTTTTAAACAAACTTTAATCGATAATAATAAGCCGTTTATCACGCTGTCAGGGGATAAAAATCTAAGATTGAATAAAGCGATTGCCATTGTCAATGATTTGGCCAAAGCCAAAAAAATGGGATTTTCTTCCCTCGATTTTGTGCAGATTTATGAAAATGAAATTCCGTTAGAAAACATTAAAAGTCAATTAACTATTTTCAAAAAGGGAATTTCAAAAAACCGTTTTGGTCGAGCCTGCAACCATTTCTAAAGGAATTTTAAAACTCTCGGAAAACGATTTTCAGCAAAAAGCAGATTTTTTCGAGGCTAATAAATCGACCTTAAAATTAAAAAAATTCGTTCCAGCTTCTGGAGCTGCGAGTAGAATGTTTAAGTTTTTGAGTGCATTTTTGAATGACTTTGACATCGGAAACGAAAGTATTAATGCTTATATCAATAGAAAAAAGATAGTGAACTTTCTATTTTTATTATTGGTTTGGAAAAATTTCCTTTTTTTAAGGAAGTGGACAAAAAATTAAAAGAAGTGTTTCCGAATTTTGGCGATTTAGAAAGGGATTATAAAAATTATTACTTCATAAAATTACTGCTGTCATCGGATTATTTTGATGTTGCCAATAAACCTAAAGGAGTGCTGCCTTTTCATCAATACAAAACGCATATTGCAACTGCAATTGAAGAACATTTGTATGAATCTGCTTATTATTCGAGTTCAAATGATGGTTCTCATTTGCATTTTACGGTTTCGGAAGCGCATCAAAATCAATTTGAAAACAGTGTAAATATTGCAAAAATAAAGGTAGAAAAAGAATCAGGAGTCAAGATAAATGTTAGTTATTCTTACCAAAACAAAAACACAGATACCATCGCTGTTGATTGGAATAATAATCCTTTTAGGGATGAAAACGAGAAGTTGGTTTTTAGACCAGGAGGGCATGGTGCTTTAATTGAGAATTTGAATCATCTTGAAGCGGATATTATTTTTATTAAAAACATTGACAATGTTGTTCAAAAGCGCATCGAAAGTATTGCTCTATATAAAAAAGCATTGGCGGGAATTTTAGTTGAATTGCAACAGCAAATTTTTGGGTTTTTGGATGAAATTGAACATTCGAACGAGGACAAACTAAAAGAAATTTTGATTTTTGCGCAAAATAATTTGAATATAGAACGACTCGATGATTTTCAGAAATATACTTTAGAGAATAAAATCAACTACATAAAAAGCATTCTTGACCGACCTATTCGTGTTTGCGGAATGGTTAAAAACGAAGGAGAACCTGGAGGGGGACCATTCTGGGTTTGGGATTCAAAAGGGAATCTTTCGTTGCAAATTGTCGAAACCTCGCAAGTGGATTTGGCGAATGCCAATCAAGCTAAAATTCTTGCTGATGCTACGCATTTTAATCCAGTAGATTTGGTTTGTGGCATCCGAAATCACAAAAACGAAAAATTTGATTTAACTCAATTTGTAGATCATACAGGTGGTTTTATTGTCGAAAAAGATAGAAATGGCAGGACTTTGAGAGGATATGAATTGCCTGGATTGTGGAATGGAGCGATGGCAAAATGGACAACCGTTTTTGTTGAGGTACCATTAATTACTTTTAATCCAGTAAAAACAGTAAACGATTTATTAAAACCTGCACACCAACCCCAATGATTTTTGAAACGGAAATACTATCCGAATTGCGATTTAAAGCCGTCAGAAGTAGTGGTGCTGGCGGACAAAACGTGAATAAGGTTTCCTCGAAAGTGGTTTTGTCCTTTGATTTGAAAAATTCTAAGGCTTTGTCAGAAGAAGAAAAAGAGATATTAGAAATAAAGTTGGCTTCGAGATTGACAACGGAAAAGGTTTTAATTTTAAATTGTGACGAAGACAGAAGTCAATTAAAAAACAAAGCCATTATAATCAAGCGATTTCTAGACCTAATTGCTGCTGGACTTGTGATTCCGAAACTAAGAAAAACTACGAAAATTCCAAAATCGGTTATTAAAAAGCGAATCAAAGACAAGAAAAACACATCTGAAATAAAGAGATCTAGAAGAAAACCTGACTTTTAGTTGCCTCAAAAAAACTTTAAACTTTAACCTTGGCACTTCAAACAAATAACATATCTTTGCACCGTCTCAAAGGGGTGCTCTAAATTACGAGCTGAGATTATACCCAACGAACCTGAACAGGTAATGCTGTTAAGGGAAATAGATTTGAAAGATGAAGTGCACGTCATCCTGAAAAATCTGAATCAATCATTTTTTAATTTAACAAAAGAATAATTCCCCCTTTTATTCGTAAAACTTTTACGGATGAACTATTTATTTATTAAAAAGAGCCAAAAGCCAAAAGCCAAAAGCCAAATTTTCACTATTATTTTTTCTCTTGCCTTATGGCTAATGTCTAATGCCTCTTTTTCGCAGGAAAAACAACAAGATACCACCAAGATAAACCAACTGGATGAAGTTTTAGTTTCGGCAGTTCGTGTCACTTCAAAAACGCCAGTTAGTTTTAGTAACTTGAATAAAAAGGAAATCAAATTCCGAAATTTAGGGCAAGATATTCCTATTTTGATGAACTATTTACCGTCTGTTGTTACTACTTCCGATGCTGGAAATGGAGTGGGTTATACCGGGATTCGTGTTCGCGGAAGCGATGCTACTCGGGTAAACGTTACCATTAACGGAATCCCATACAATGATTCTGAAAGCCATGGAACGTATTGGGTAAATATGCCTGATTTTGCCTCTTCGGTCGAAAGTTTGCAGTTGCAACGCGGTGTGGGAACTTCTACAAACGGCGCAGGTGCTTTTGGAGCAAGCCTAAATATGTTAACAGATAATTATTCTAAAGTGAGTAATGGCGAAATTTCGAATTCTTTCGGAAGTTTTAATACCCAGAAACATACTGTAAAATTTAGTACAGGTTTGTTGAATGATCATTTTGAAATCGCAGGACGTTTGTCGGCTTTAAAATCAGATGGCTATTTGGACAGAGCCAGTTCTGATTTGAAATCTTATTTTCTTCAAGGAACTTATATAGGTAAAACCACCTTAATTAAGGCTTTGGCTTTTGGAGGAAAAGAAAAAACGTATCAATCTTGGAACGGAATCGACGCTGAAACTTTGGTCAAAGATCGAACATTTAACTCGGCTGGAATTTTTACGGATGAGTTTGGAAAGATTCGTTTCTATGACAATGAAACCGATAATTACCAACAAGATCATTATCAATTGCATTGGAACGAAAAAGTGTCAGGAAGCTGGAATACCAATTTGGCTTTTCATTATACAAAAGGAAAGGCTATTATGAAAATTACAAAGAGAATGCAAAGTTTTCAAGTTATGGGCTGACTCCTGTAATTATTAACGGAACAACTATAAATAAAACGGATTTGATTCGTCAAAAATGGTTGGATAATGATTTTTATGGTGCCACTTTTTCGGCTAATTATAAAAGCGAAACCGTAGAGGCAATTTTTGGAGGAGGATACAATAAGTATGAGGGCGACCATTTTGGAAAAGTAATTTGGGCGCGTTTTGCATCCAAAAGTGAAGTGGGCGATCACTATTATGATGATGCGGCTACAAAAACGGACGGAAATATTTTTGCAAAGATTAATTATCAAATTAGCACAAAGTTCAGTTTGTTTGGCGATTTGCAACTTCGCAATGTGCATTATAAGGTCAATAGTCTAGAAACAGGTTTGGTAAACGACAGCTTTAATTTTTTTAATCCAAAAGCAGGTTTGAATTATAGTTTTACCGCAAATAGCACCTTGTATTTTTCTTATGCTAGAGCCAATCGTGAGCCCAATAGAACAGATTATGAAGGAGGAAGTGTGAAACCAGAAAAGCTAAATGATTTTGAATTGGGTTGGCGATTTGCTTCGGACAAAGTAAAATTCAACACAAATATTTATTACATGGCTTATAAAGATCAATTGATTTTGACTGGAAAATTAGATGATGTAGGAAGTCCAATTCGTGCTAATAGCGAAAAAAGTTACCGTTTGGGCTTAGAGGTTGATGCTACTATTGCATTATCAAATCAGTTTTTTATCAGGCCTAATTTTACTTTGAGTAGCAATATGAATAATGACTTGGCGGTTGCAGGCGAGAATTATGGAACGACGACTATTGCGTATTCGCCATCGATAATTGCTGGAAATATTTGGTTTATAAACCTGTTGAAAGTTTGCAAATTTCCATATTGCAAAAATTTGTTGGCAAACAATATTTAAATAATATCGAATTACCAGCTGCAAAATTGGCTAGTTACTTTGTGAATGATTTGAATGTTGGTTATGAAATTAAACCAAAATCTGTATTTAAATCGATTGTAATAACGGGATTAGTCAATAATATTTTAGACAAAAAATATGTGTCTAACGGCTATATGTATGATGTTTATCCGTATTATTATCCGCAAGCAGGAATTAATTTCTTAGCGGGACTAACTTTGAAATTCTAAGTTTTTATTGAAAAGTAAAAAGCCTGAAGAATTCAATTTTTCAGGCTTTTTTTGTTAGTTAGTCAATCCTTAAATATGACACAACAAATTGATTGTTAATAACTTGTAGATAAAAACAACTTAAAAACACTAAGTTAAATTGCCAAAAAGTGTATATTTAGGTATAAAAAAGTGGCAATATGTTAGGTAAAATAAAACCGAATTTTCAGCAAAATTTATTTCAGACTAGGCTGACAGATCTTATAAACCTTGAGCATCCTTTGGTAAAACTCGCAGGGGAGCTTGATTGGTCAAAAATGGAGTTTGAGTTCCAAAACCTATATTCAGAGCAAGGAAGACCCTCTATTCCGATTAGAAAAATAGCAGGTTTACTGCTGTTAAAAGAGATGTTTAAAGAGAGTGATGAATCTGTAGTTGAACGTTGGATAGAAAACCCTTATTGGCAATATTTTACAGGAGAATATTTTTTTCAAAACAAGCAACCTTTTGACCCGAGTGAGTTTGTTCATTTTAGAAAGAGACTGAAAGAGAAAGGATTAGAATTTATTTTAAGTCAAACAGTAGCCTTGCATCCAGAGGCGAAAAATGAAAAGGAAGTTCAGATTGACACCACTGTTCAAGAAAAAAATATTACTTTTCCAACCGATGCCAAATTAGCTAAAAAGGTAATTGACAATTGTACAAAAATAGCTGAAAAAGAAGGAGTTAAACAAAGACAAACTTATAAAAGGGTAGCCAAACAACATCTTCGGGATGCTTATTTTGGACATCATCCCAAACGAAAAAAGAAAGCTATAATGGCGCGAAAAAAGTTGCGAACCATTGGTAAGCGAGTCGTTCGAGAATTGGAACGCAAGTTGCCTGAAGAAATTTTAAAACAATACGAAACAGAATTTAGCAATTACAAAAAAGTACTCACTCAGGAAAGAAACAGCAAGGAAAAAATATACAGTTTACACGAACCTCAAACAGCCTGTATAGCAAAAGGGAAAGCTCATAAAGCGTATGAATTTGGAACAAAAGTAGCGGTAACAAGAGGTCGAAAAACAGGAGTCATTACCTCAATAAAACGATTTTCAGGCAATCCTCACGATAGCAAAACCTTAGAAGAATCATTAGCACAAAGCCAGCGAGTTAGAGAGCAAATTGGAGGTACAAGACCAACAATAGCAAGTACAGACAGAGGATTTAGAGGTGTCACACAAGTTGAAAATACACAAATAGTAATCCCAAAAAACACAAAAGAAAAATCAAGATACAAACAAGACGTTGCCCGAAAAAGATTTAGAGCCAGAGCGGCAATAGAACCAACAATATCCCATTTAAAAAGAAACCACGCTTTAGGATTAAATTTCCTCAAAGGCGTGGCTGGAGATATTAATAATGCACTTTTAGCAGGTATTGGTTACAATCTAAAAATGAGGTTTAACCATATCAAAGCACAATTTATTCTTTGTCTCGAATTTTTAATGCATATTTTTGCAAATGTGTTTTTGATAAAAAATCTAAAAACTCAAAAGTGAGTTTTTAAGGAATGACTAGTTATACACACGCAACAGATTTCCGTTAACTTCAACTCGATATTGTTTCATTGGATATTGTTTTCCTGCGCCTTGACCTGTAAACAAACTATATTCTGCATTGTCACAAGCACAAAGCGTATTGATTCCTTTCAGGGTCATAGTTGAGCACGAACCCAATGCTTGATTAGGACAAGCGGCGTCAAAAGCATTGTAGCCGCTGCCAGTTTTGAAAACGAATATGCCTCGAACCCCTTGATTGGGATAGTAAATAGCATTGTTTACATACCGAAGACTGGAGTAAGCAGGCAAATTGATATTGATGTCTATTGTAAATGTGTAATTGGGTAAATAGGGATTTTTGTTGTTAAAATTATTGGTACTACAACCAAAAAACATTGGAATCGCCATTAATAGGAAAAAATATTTTTTCATTATTTAAAATATATAAAAAGAATTAGTGAAACAAATTTAATTTATTTAACTTTGGAATATATGATTGGCATTAAATTATGAATTAAAAATTAAAACAATACCTTTGTGGAAAGAAATCCCGTCCTGATGGGATTTTTTCTATTTTATATAAATGATGAAGTTATGACGAAAGTATCTTATTATACAGCCGAAGGATTAAAGAAATTAAGAGAAGAATTAGACTATTTGAAAAGTGTGATGCGACCAAAAGCATCTCAGGATATAGCTGAAGCGAGAGATAAAGGTGATTTGTCTGAAAATGCCGAATACGATGCTGCCAAGGAAGCGCAGGGAATGTTAGAGATGAGAATTGCTAAGTTAGAAGAAGTGCATTCTAATGCTCGATTGATTGACGAAACCACCTTAGATCTTTCAAAAGTTTTAGTGTTGTCTAACGTTAAAATCAAGAATCAAGCCAATGGAATGGAAATGAAATACACACTTGTTGCGGAAAGTGAAGCCGATTTAAAAACGGGAAAAATATCAGTAACATCGCCAATTGGCAGAGGTTTGCTAGGAAAAAAAATAGGAGAAGTGGCAGAAATTACCGTTCCAAACGGAGTATTGAAATTTGAAATTCTAGAAATTTCTAGGGATTAATCGACTCAAACAATTAAACATTTCTACGATGTCAAGTATTTTTACAAAAATCATAAAAGGAGAAATTCCTTGTTATAAAATAGCCGAAGACGATAATTTTTTGGCTTTTTTGGATGTGAATCCAAATGCTAAAGGGCATACTTTGTGTGTTCCAAAACAGGAAGTCGATAAAATTTTTGATATTGACGACGATTTATACCTTGGATTAATGCAGTTTTCTAAAAAAATTGCTGTCGCTCTCGAAAAAACAATTTCTTGCAAAAGAATAGGAATGGCTGTCATTGGTCTCGAAGTTCCACATGCACACGTTCATTTAATTCCTTTAAACGAAATGGATGAAATGCGTTTTCAGAAGAAAATTTCAATGACTAAAGAAGCATTTGAAACTTTATCAAAAAGTATTCAAGCCAATTTGTAATGTTTATTTTTAGAAAGTAATCCAATAAAATGAAAAATGTTTTTGTAGTTTTTACTTTTCTTTTTTCGGTTTTTACTTTCGGTCAAGCCAATGCTGAATATGCTTTGTTAGATAAAAAAATCGCCGCAATCCCTAGCAATTTAAGAAGTTCTACAGATGCTATTGCAAATTATATAAATTCTAATTTTAAAACAGCGAACGACAAAATACGTGCGGTTTTTTATTGGACGGCATCAAATATTAGTTATGATGTAGAGAATATGTTTGCTGAAAATTCTGAGCAAACTTCCCAAGAAAAAATCGAAAAAGCCTTAAAAACAAAGAAAGGAGTTTGTATTCATTATGCTGAGGTTTTTAATGAAATTTCGAATAAGATTGGAATAGAATCTCGCATTATCGATGGTTATACGCAGCAAAACGGAAAAGTGGCTATTTTAGCACACGCTTGGTGTGCGGCTAAAATTGACAATAAGTGGTATGTATTTGACCCAACTTGGGGTGCTGGAGGTGTAAATAATGGAAAATTTATCAAGAAAATAAACAATTACTATTTTAAAACAGACCCAAGTAAAATAATTTCATCACACATCCCGTTTGATTATTTGTGGGAATTCCTCAATTATCCTATTACAAATCAAGAGTTTTACGAGGGGAAAATCAAGGTGGACAAGTCAAAAAAATATTTCGATTTTTCTGCCGAAATTACCAAAAATGATTCCTTGCCGGACATTCAAAAAATTGACGAATCGGTAAAGAGAATTGAAAAAAATGGGGTTAAAAACAAATTAATTTTCGAATATCTTACCAGTAAAAAGAAAGAACGAGAAGTTTTGAAACAAAATGGGAGCATTGAAAAATTCAATTCAATATCTGCCGATTATAACCAAGCCATAGTTTTATTAAATGATTTTATTTATTACAGAAATAAGAAATTTAAACCTACTTTGCCAGACGACGAAATTAATAGGATGATTCAAACTCCAAAGGAGTATTTGCTTAAATGTCAAAAAGACATTGGGACTATTGGTTCTGTCGGGAGTGAGAATGTCTCAAATTTAGCCTCATTAAAAAAAGCTATTTATGATGCTTTAGCACAGGCAGAAATGCATGAAGCGTTTGTTAAAGAATATTTAAGCAAATCGAAAATAAGCAGAAAGTTACTGTTTACGAAAATTTCTTGGCTTGGAATTCCGTTAAACTAAGTCACTTTTCTTGAAACTGACTTGCATTGTGGTTCCTTTTTCAATTTCTGAATGCAGTACTTTATGGTTCCCTTGTGGTATTCTTCCACAATTCTTTTGGTTAGCGAAAGTCCCAAACCCCAACCGCGTTTTTTGGTTGTAAATCCAGGTTCGAAAACGGTTTTGAACTGTTTTTTCGGAATTCCATTTCCAGTATCGGAGACTTTTATTTTTACAAATTCGCCATCTTCCTCAATAGATACAGTTAGTTTTCCCCTTCCTTTCATGGCGTCAATGGCGTTTTTTATTAAATTTTCTATCGTCCAGCTATGTAAAGTAGGATTTATTAAAACGCCAATGGGATTGTTTGGTGCTTTAAACGAAAACTCGATTTGTTTCGAAAATCGAGATTGCAAATAAGTATATGATTCTTGCGTTTCTTCAACAATATCTCTATTTTCTAGTTTTGGCTCCGAGCCTATTTTCGAAAATCGGTCTGTGATGGTTTTTAGGCGTTCAATATCTCTTTCTACTTCGGTAATAATGGTTTCGTCAGTGTTTTCGGCTTTCAGAAGTTCGACCCAGCCTATTAAAGAAGAAAGGGGTGTGCCTATTTGATGAGCGGTTTCTTTTGCCATTCCTGCCCAAAGTTTGTTTTGGGTCGCCATTTTTGTACTTCTATAGAAATTATAAACCAGAGCAGAAAAAAGCACGATAATAAGTAATAAGGCTATGGGATAATATTTGAGTTTTTTTAGCAAAGTAGAATTTCCGTAGTATAAATATTGAAATTCCCCAGAAAGTTCAATGATAATCGGATTGTTTTCTGTTTTTAGTTTTAATAAAAGAGCCTTTATTCTTATTGGGTCTTCTGGAATACCTTCGTCAATATTGGCGGTGTTGATTATTTTTCCGTCTCGATTGGTTACAATAACCGGAATTGTATTGTTATTGCTGATGATTTGTCTGGGTAACTCAATATCGTCAGTTTCAAGATTGGCTCTGTTAATGGTTTTTAAACTTTCTGCCAAAACTTCCATTTTTAATCGTTCCTCATTTTTAAAATTTGGAAAAAAGTATAGGTATTCCAAAGAATTAATGAAATGATTAGAAAGGAAGCAAAAACGATGATCCAGCGGGTTGTATTTCTGTTTTTAGAAAACTTCATAAGTTAATTTTGTGGCATAAATATAACTAAATTATAGTAGTGGGATGGTGTTTTTTGGCGCTTTTTCCAGTTGTCCGTTTTATTCATGCAAAAAGCGTAGGGCACAGTTCCTTCTGATTGTTGTCGTCAGATTATGGCTAGGTCAGATGTTTGGTTTATTTTTTGTTTTATGCTCTTTTTATTTGAACAAAATTTTTAAAAAATAGTTGACATTGGGAATTATTATAGTTTGCCTACTAATGAAGAAATTGATATATTTGTAAAGCAAAATTCAGAAGATGCTAGGTTTTAAGTCCCGATAATGTCAAAAAACACAGTTACAAAAATAAGAATTCTAATAAATAGGTTGCTTTTTTGATTGAAAATTGCTCCTTGCTAAAATAAACATACATAATTCAATAAATAAAAGACGATGGAAGTTACAGGAAAAATCAAAATGATTGATCAAACGAAAGAGGTTGGATCAGCAGGTTTCAAGAAAAGAGATGTTGTTGTTACAACAGACGAACAATATCCGCAGAGTATTTTGGTGCAGTTTGTTCAAGATAAATGCGATTTGTTGAATAACTTTCAAGTTGGAGATACTGTAAAAATTGATATTAATTTACGAGGAAGAGAATGGGTTAATCCACAAGGTGAAACGGTTTATTTTAATACAATTCAAGGATGGAGAATTGGGAAAGTACAAGTAGAAACAGCATCAGCACAGCCTGCTCCTATGCCTGCCGCGGCCGCATTCCCGCCAGCGACTAGTCTAAACGAAGATGAGCCAGATGATTTGCCTTTCTAAAAAAAATAATTAAATAACAAAGAAGCCGTCTCACAACTGAGACGGCTTCTTTGTTCTAATTTTATCCAATAAAAATCGAGGCAAACTATAGAGGAATTATATCTAAAGGGATAAGACAACTATCATAAACAGATTCCATTAGTTGTTTAACCAATTTAAACTCTGCTTTCATCTGTGTTTTTACGAAGTAAATCCATTTGATTTATATTTCATTTTATATTTAATCCGTTTATTCTAAATAGAGTAAACGGATTTTTATGTTCAAAAATTTGCATATTAAAATTTTTACTCTACATTTGTAGAGTTAATTCTTAAAATGTAGAACAAATGTCTTTGTCAAATTCTGAAGAACAATTGATGGAACACCTTTGGCAACTCGAAAAAGCCTTTATGAAAGACTTGCTTGAAGCCTATCCTGAGCCAAAACCCGCAACAACAACTGTTGCCACTTTATTAAAAGAATGATTGATAAAAAATTCGTGGCTTATAACGAATTTGGAAATTCAAGAGAGTATTATCCATTGGTCAAAAAAACGGATTATTTCTCGAAACATGTCAACGGATTAATTTCGAATTTTTTCAATAATTCGGCATCGCAATTTGCTTCCTTTTTTACTAAAGAAACCAATCTCTCCACTTCGGAACTGGAAGAACTCAAGAAAATCATCGATGGCGAACTTCAAAAAAAGCAAAAATGATAGACTTCCTAATCAAATCAACCATCAGCCTATTGGTTCTTTTACTCTTTTATCATTTGATATTAGAAAAAGAAAAGATGTTCCATTTCAATAGGTACTTTCTATTAGTGAGTTTGCTCTTCTCATTAGCAGTTCCGTTTGCCTCTTTTAAAATTCATCAGGATATTCCTGTTCTATATAATAACGTAATCCCACAACAAACTATTACTGCAGAAAATCTACCAGTTCAAACCGAAGTGGTAAATATAACTGCTATTGAAGAAACTAATTATTTGCTGCCCTTAGTATGGCTCATTTATATTGTAATCACTCTAGCTTTAAGCTTTCGGTTTATTCGAAACATTTACAAAATTACATCTAAAGCAAAGGGAGCTAAAGTTATCATACAAAAAGATGCAAGACTAGTTTTACTCACAGAAGAGACTTTGCCTTACACGTTTTGGAATTCTATCTATATCAATCAGAACGATTATGAAAATAGACAAATCGAACAAGAATTATTTACACATGAAATCGCTCATGTAAAACAAAACATACACTCGATGTAATTTTTGTAGAAATCTTGAAAACACTATTTTGGTTCAACCCTATTTTTATTTTATACAAAAAAGCCATTCAGCTTAAGAGGGTACTGAAAAAGTCTTTTTTCGAATAAATTGATAAATAAAAGGAGTAGAAAGCTTAGGATTTCTACTCCTTTTTTGGTATATTTAGCTGTAATTATAAGGTTTTTTACATGTTAGTACAGCAACAAACAATACAGTTCAGCGAGCATTCCTCTTTATATGATTTAATTATTCCAAGGAATAATCTTTTGAGAAAAATTAACGATTTGATAGACTTTTCATTTATCTACGATGAGTTGTTAAATAAATACTGCACCAATAATGGACGTATGGCAGAAAGTCCCGTTCGTATGTTCAAGTATTTGCTTCTTAAAACAATTTACACCGTTTCCGATGTTGATGTAGTGGAACGTTCGCGTTACGATATGTCCTTTAAATATTTTTTGGATATGAATCCAGAAGACGATGTTATTAATCCGAGTTCGTTGACCAAATTCAGAAAACTACGTTTGAAAGACACCGACTTGTTAAATCTATTGATAAACAAAACGGTAACCATAGCTATTGAAAAAGGCATCATCCGTTCTAAGTCTATTATTGTTGATGCCACACATACTTTATCAAGATCTAATCCGTTTTTAGCCATCGATGTATTGAGAGAACGCTCCAAGTTACTTCGAAAAACAGTATACACCTTTGACGACCAATTCAAAGAACGTATGCCCAAAAAAAATACCGACAATGATTTAGAAAAGGAGCTGGCTTATTGCAAAGAGTTAGAAAAACGCATAGAAAATGAGCCCGTCTATAAGTTCAATACCCGCTGTGAAGGAAAAATTAAATCTGCTAAAAGAAACCGTAGAAGACACTCAAGAAAATTTAACCCTATCCAAAGATACCGATGCAAAAATAGGTCATAATCTGCCGAGAGTTCCTTTTTTGGCTACAAAACTCATTTGGCTATGACCGAAGAGCGCATCATTACCGCGGCTGTAGTTACATCTGGAGAAAAAGGCGATGGACCAGAATTACCTAAACTTTTAGAAATCAGTCAAGAAAACGGAGTTGATGTAGATACCATTATTGGCGACGGAGCTTATTCTGGAAAAGAGAATCTTAAAATTACAACTGAACAAAACATAAAAATAGTAGCGCGTCTAAATCCATCTATAACCCAAGGCTTTAGGAAAGATGAAGATAAATTTGATTACAATAAAGATGCCGATAGGTTTGTTTGCCCAGCAGGGCATTTAGCAATACGAAAAGCGCGCCAAGGCACTAAAGATGTCGGGGTAAATCAAGTAGATACTTACTATTTTGATGTCGAAAAATGCAAGCATTGCCCTTTAAAGGAAGGTTGTTATAAAGATGGAGCCAAGACAAAAACGTATTCGGTATCCATAAAATCAGAATTGCATCAAGACCAAATGGCTTTTCAAGAAACAGAATATTACAAAGAAAAAGCAAAACATCGATACAAGATAGAAGCTAAAAATAGCGAGTTAAAAAATATACACGGTTATGATAGAGCAATATCATACGGTATTACCAATATGCAAATGCAAGGTGCAATAGCAATTTTTACAGTCAACTTAAAAAGAATACTCAAATTAATGTAGAAAATGTAATCTACACGTGCATTTTACCAAATGAACCTGTATAAGTCAAAAACAGACACATACAATCAACAATAAAAAACAGTTACAAAAATAAAACCGCTTATAACGGATGCTTAAAATCCTGTTATAAGCGGTTTTTTAATATCTAAAAAAGAACGTTGATCAAAATAAGTGATGTTTTTCAGTACCCTCCAGCTTAATCATGAATTTTTAGCCGATGAAAATGTACTAGCTACACATCGCGATATTTCATTTTATCAGAATCTTTTACTCAACAAAATAGGTTCCTCCCAACCTTTTATATTAACTAGTAATTTTAATTTTTTAGCAATCAAAAAACGACTTATCATGATGACAAAAAACACCTCAAAATCAAAAGCTACACTAATGAAGTTGGCACTTCTTGCGGTGTTTATTGGGCTTACTACAACATTATGCGCCCAGCTTTATTCATCGAAAGAATCAAAATCACAACTTTACAAGCCGAAAAAACAACGCTAATTAATGCAGAACAAGGAGAAAAAATTCTGAAGTACAAAAAGTGGAAGACCAAGAAATTAATATTCCAGAAAGTATTGCAAATCAAATAAGTTCATTGAACGGTAAAGACGATTCACAACTTTTACTTGACAAAAAAATAATCGTAATCGATGCAGCTCACGGAGGAATAGATTCTGGAGCGCAAATCGGTGCCAATCAAGAAAAGAAAATTGTAGAAAATATAGCTAATAAAATAAAATTACTGAACGGTAAAGGCGAATTCGAAATCATTTTACTTCGTGAAGATGATAGTTTTATTGAATTAAGCGAAAGGGTATCGAGAATAAACAAAATTAACCCAAGTTTGGTAATTTCTTTACATGTAGACGTTTCGAAAAACACAAATGAAAACGGTGTCCATGCTTATGTTTCAAAAGAAAATGCATTTTATGAACAATCAAAGGAAAGTGCTAAAAACATAATTGATAAAATCTCTAACGAAAAACTTGCTAAAAGAGAAGTTAAAGACGGCCCGTTTTATGTGCTCAAACACTCAAAATGCCCTGCATTATTAGTGGAAGTTGGTTTCTTATCAAACGAAAATGACAGAACTTATCTGGTAACTGAAAATGGACAGAATGAAATTGCAAATAAAATCTTTGAATTCATAAAAATGTAAACGTCGACAAAGCAAATCAAGCAAGCCAATTTAGCGAAATCGAAGAAAATAATAGATGGCGAACTTCAAAAAAAGAAAAAATGATAGACTTCCTAATCAAATCGACAATTCCATTAGTAACGCTTATACTTGTGTATTTTCTGTTATTGGAAAAAGAAAAAATACATCAATTTAACAGGTTTTACTTGCTGTTTAGTCTTGTTTTTTCGCTTGTAGTTCCATTTATAACCATCGAAATCATTGAGAAAATAAGAACAACACCTATTTTACAAAATAATACCATTCAATTCAGTCAAGAAAGCGTTGTTATTGTTCAAGAAACCAATTATTTACCTCTCGTCCTTTGGAGTATTTACGGATCGATTACGTTCTTGCTTTTCTTCCGATTTGTAAGAAATATTTTAAAAATAATCTCTAAAATAAATGTGAATACAAAAGTTAAGTATAAAAATGCAACATTGGTTTTATTGAAAGAAGAAGTGCTTCCACACACTTTTCTAAACTACATTTTCATCAATGAAATCGATTATAACCATAAAAAAATAGAGACCGAATTATTCTCTCACGAATTAACACATGTTACCCAAAAACACAGTTTAGACGTTTTATTCATCGAAGTCTTAAAAACAGTCTTTTGGTTTAATCCTATTTTCTTTTTTAGGTATAAGCGTTAGGTCGCAAATAAATTATCTTTGTCAAATGACAGAGCGCAATATTTTCAGAGGAGTGAATTCAATAAAATTTAACCAAAGATTTAAAGAAGATAAGGATTGTTTAGAATATTTATCTGAGATAAAATGGCTTAGTGGCTATAATTGTAAACGATGTAATAATGATAAATTTGGGGAAAGGAAAAAAACATCCATAACCGACGTTGTACCAAGTGCCGATATGATGAAAGTCCAACAGCAGGAACTATGTTTGAAAAGCTTAAATTTTCAATACTAATAGCCTTTCATATTGTTTTCAAAATAAGTACGAAGAAAAAAGGGATGTCTTCTTTAGAATTAAGTAATGAATTTGAACTTCGACAAATGACCTGCTGGGCATTCAAACAAAAACTACAGCAAGTAATGAAGAGCAGTCTAAAAAGCCCATTAACAGGGGTTATTCACGTTGATGAGTTTGTGATTGGAGGTCCAGAAGAAGGTAAAAAAGGAAGGAGTAAAGGGTTGAAAAAATTAATTGTCTTGGCTGTTGAAATTTTAGAAGATGGTGTTGGTCGAGCTTACGCTGAGGCTATTGAACATTCTTCGGCAATAGAATTAGGTGCTTTCTTAACCAAATATGTTTCAAGCGAAGCGGAAGTAGTTTCGGATAAATGGAAAGGTTACACACCTTTAAAAAAGGAGTTTAAAAATTTGAAACAAGTTGCATCAGAAGATGGAAAGAACTTTAAAGAGCTACATATACACATAATGAATATAAAAGGATGGCTCCGAGGAATTCATCACCATTGCAGTAAAGACCGTATGCAAAATTATCTTGATGAATACCATTTTAGATACAACAGAAGGTCAAATATGGATACAATATTCGATGTGTTAATAAGAAAGATGGTGAATTGTAAATAAATATCAATAAAATAAGCACTTAACAAGTGCGAACTAAACGCTTATACCTATTCTTTTTTTATAAAAAAGCAATTCAACTCAATCACGAATTCCTCGCCGATGAGCAAGTCGTGAACTCTTATAACAACGTTCCGTTTTACCAAAATTTGTTATTAGCAAAGGCAAACCAGAACCAAACCCATTACTTGGCCAGTAATTTGGATTATTCATTAACTAAAAAACGATTAATTATGATGACAAGAAACACATCACCCTTACGAGCATTATTAAAAAAAGGGATTATAATTCCTTTTATTTTGGGGATAGCGTATTTTTTATGCTTCAAAACTGTTGCTCAAGAAAATAGCCTAATAGCTAACAAACAAATAATAAAAAATGTACCCCCAACAAAAGACAGAAGGGACGAATATTACGCAGGGGTTCGTATAAAAATAAAAGATTGCATAAGAAATTTAACTATCGATAAGCAATATGAAGAACTTACTTTAGAAGTAAAAAACAGATATTTGAATTATGTGCCAGAACCTATTATTCAAAATCTCCAACCCAAATGAATTTAATGATTTTAAAAATTCGTCTAAATACGCTATTTGGATTGATGGCAAAAATCATCCTAATTCAGAATTAGTCAAATACTCTGCTTCAGATTTTGTCTATTTTGCAGGAAGTTCCGTTTATAAAAATGCCAGAAGCAAAAATTTCCACAACCATTTCAATATCAATTTTATACAAAGAAATATTTTGATGATAATTTAAAAAACTCACATCAAAAATTTGGTAGTAAAGAATTGGTAATGACTGTTTCTGATGGTAAAAAAGACAAGTCTCAACCAGTTGAAACAAAAGCAATAAACATCCAAGAAAAAGAAATATATAATGTAACAGAATTAACCGAAAAACCTGAATTCCCAGGAGGTATGGAAAAATTTTACACATTTATTGGCGAAAATTATAAAACTCCAACACAACCTAATTTAAAAGGAAAAGTATATGCAACCTTTATAATAGAAAAAGACGGAAGACTTACTGATATAAAAACCCTAAAATATATTGGTCATGGGACTGCAGAAGAAACAATTCGTGTATTAAAATTATCCCCTAAATGGACTCCAGGAAAAGTAAATGAAAAACCTGTTCGAACACAATACAGCCCAGGTCAAACGCATTAAAAGTTGAACAAAGATAAAAGATAATGATTATCCCAACCTGCTATTTACGTTTTCTTCTGACGCTCTTCTTTACAGGACTAATTGTTTCATTGAGCAGTATTTTTAATGATAATTTCAAGACTGACGAAAAATTTTGTGCCGCTTTTTTATGTCTTTTTTCTACTCTTATCTTCTCCAAAGGAAACGTCTAAATGCCAATGTAAATTGTTTTCAATTTTCCAATGTGAACGAACAGCATCCGCTATTTTCTTGGCATCACAAGGTAAACTTGTTATATAAAACCGAGTTGATTTCTGTGTTTTACCAGTTGATTTTATAAACCTTTTCACTTTCTATTTTTGCAATAGATTGTAATGAATTCCATTTAGTTGGATTTAATAAATGACTCAAATCATCCATCACAGTACAAGTCCTTTTTTCTACCCTTCCGCTACCAACTTCCTCGGTTATATAAATTTTTGATTTGTCTTTTGAGGGAATCAAAAAAGCACTTTCAATATCTTGATATAATTCTTTTTGGTTTTCTTTTACCGCCAAAATATAATCTGCCTTTTGTTCAATAATCACTTCTGCTATATCTGTTTGACAACCCATTGCATCTATGGTAATAATAGCATTTTCAAGGTCTAATACCATTGACTAATACAGTTTAGTCCAAAAAGGAGATGAAACGATATATTCAAATTCACAGGTTTTCTTGACAATTTCATTAGTTAGTTTTTTCACCTCATTCTCTATGAAAGAACTTACCTCTTCTAGTGATTTGTGCAGTTTTCCAGTAAAAGCCCTTTTCATTCGCCACCATATTTTTTCTGAGGGATTGAGTTCTGGTGAATATGGTGGGATAAAAAGTAACGCTATGTTATTTGGAATGGTAAGGGTCTTTGATTTGTGAAATGCACCATTATCTAAGATTATATTTTAAATTCATCAGGTCTCTCTTTTGAAAATTCATTTAGGAATAGTTGAAAATTATTTGAATTGCAATGGGGTAATTCCAATTCAAAATGATCTCCTGTAAATGGTGAATAAGCACCAAATAACCATGTGGCTTTGAATACTTGTTGAAAGACACATATCGGCTTAATTCCTTTTGCCGTTAAGGCTTTCCGTTTCTAGTAAACATCCCGAACCGACTTTCATCTTGACAATACAAGTTTATTGTTTTAAATCCCCATCCTTTTTCGTTGTAGATGTTTTCACATTCTTTACTGAAATTTTTTTAAATCCTCAACCTTAATTTGGTCTTTCTTAACATGAATTTTTCTTGCGGTCTTTATTTTTTGCCTTGAATTTTCTATAAACGTACCCTTTGAAAGTGCTGTAATTAGTTTGTTTCCCAAACTTTTCATCAAACCAAGCTAACAGTTCGACGTATCCAACAAACCCGTTTTCAGGATTAAACATCTGTTCTCTTAAAGCTTGCTCTTCTTCCAAAGTTATAACACTGGGCTTGTATCCTTTTTAGAATGTCTTGTCAGTAGTTCAATCCCTCCATTAATATAGAGGTCGCGCCACGACTGAATACTATTATGATTAACCCCTATGGCTTGAGCAACCCTCTCTTTTAGAAATTCCATTCAGTTCATTTTCTTTAAAAACAAGTAAAGCATGTACTCTCTTTGCAATCATGGGGTTGCTCTTTTTTTGAATTTTTTTGAGCTCCGACAAGCTCTCCTTTATTGTAAATATTTTTGGTGACGACATATATTTTCTTTCTTAAGCCAAATATACGATTTTTATATTTTAGTCCAATGTGAATAAAAAAATGTTTCGAGTGTTTTTGGACTATTTTATAAAATCAATGGTATAACACTTTTAAAAGTTCTGGGATTGCCGTAATTTCATTTGATTTCTCTTCTGTTTTAATTTGACCTAAAAGATTTCGTTTTCTGTAGAAAAAAGCACTTACCAAATGAATGGCAGACTTCAATCCAGATTGCTTAGAACCTCGAACTGTTTTGCCGTCAATTGCCCACGACACCCTTGTAATGGTTAGATATTGATTTAATCCAAGACACGAATGTTCTTCGAAAAAAGAGGGTTTTAGCAAGAGAAAAAACGATTAAACGTGTCGTGAGAAGGAATCCCGTTTTCTAAATCTAAGATAGTTTCCAAAAACTCACGCTTAACAATGCCGTAATCTTCAATTTCTTCCCAAGTTTCTGCCCCGCATATGACGGCAAGTATGGTTATGAAAACAATATTTTCCGAAGGGTTGTAATTTTTTTCTGTTCAATCTAAAGTCTGGAATAGTTTGAGCAAATATAAACAATTTGTTTTTTAATTTCATATTAAGCATCTGATTATCAGATAAATATACAAATTTAATTTGCTAAAACAAATTTAATTCGTTGTATTTCAGATGGTTATATTAAAAAAATCATTTTAAAATTTAATGGTTTTTAATGCGTTTGACCTGAATACAGCCTACCTATATCGATTCAATCAGTCCTATAAGTTAATAAAAAGAAATCCGCTTCTCAGGAAGCGGATTACAAAAAAACTAAAAATTAACTAGCTGTTTTCTGACCGTTGTATCCCAAATAAGGCACCGTTTGTTCGTTGAAAACAACACCGTATTCTTCCAATTCTTTCAAAATAGGTAAATACACTTCTTCTCGGATAGGAAGCTGAACACCAGGAGTTTTTATCTTTCCGTTCAAAATTAATAATGCCGCCATCGCTAATGGCAAACCAACCGTTTTTGCCATAGCAGTATACGTCTGATTTTCGCCGATACAGACCATTTTGGAATCGATTTGCTGTTTTTTGCCGTCCAATTCATAGCCAAATTTGTGATACATGACAATCATGTCTTGTCATTGGGCTGAAGCGTCCAACTGTCTCCAAGAATTTTTTCGAGAATTTGAGCTGGTGTTGCATTTTTTAAACCTACTTTTTTCTTAGAATTGAATAAATCTAGCTCCAAAAGTTTATCCCACATAATATCATCTTGATCAATTTTCAAAATCAAACGCATCTTACTTTCAACAGAATCCGTTGGATGATACGGCAGAAAAGAATTTACGAATTGTCTGTAACTCATGTTTTCCGAGCCTTCCATAATATAGCTATCATCAGTCATTCCGAGTTGCACAAATACATTCCAAGCTTTCGAGAAACCCCACTCTGCGAATGGTTCCTCTGTATAGAGTAAGTATATTTTCTAAGCCATAAATATCAAGATATTTTAGTGAATCTCTATTCGAATAGGCTTCAAATCTGCCGTAGCCTTCTACTTCAAGAAATTCGGTTCTACGAAATAAATTCCAATACGGGATATATTTATAAGTGCCTTCCTGAATAAAATTTTGCGGCGCCTCCTTGACCGGCGAGAACCACATTTCTTGGTGCCCAAGTAAATTTATAATTCCACAAATTCGTATCCGATTCAGGCGCAACCAATCCTCCACAAAAAGATTCAAAAAGAAGCATTTCCCCTCCTTTAGCCCTAATCTCATCAATCACTTTCATCGCACTCATGTGGTCAATACCTGGATCAAGACCAATTTCATTCATGAAAATCAAATTATTTTCTTTGACCAAAGCATCCAATTCCTGCATGGCATCACTCACATAAGAAGCCGTAACCAAATGTTTTTTTATAGACAATACAATCCTTTGCCACCTCATTATGCAAATGTGCCGGCAACATCGAAATAACAATATCCGCCTTTTGAATAGCCTCTTTTCTCTGATTTTCATCAAAAACATCCAATGAAATTGCTGTTGCATTAGGATGATTATTCGTTTTACATTGTGCAGATGCTAAGGATAAATCTCCAATAATAAGATGCAAATCTTCTTCAACAGATTTGTTTAATAAATATTGAATCAAAGAGGAAGCAGATCTTCCTGCTCCAATAATTAAAACTGTTCTCATAATTACGTAAATATAAACAAATATATGTACATTTGTTTTATTTATAACAAATATCCCTTGATTAAAGACAAAACTTATACCTTGAGTCAAACAAAAAGTTTGACAAAAATACCTGCTATCTAACGATAATAGATATTTTTGCACTTTAAAATAGAAAAATGGAAAAAAAATAATTTCTACTGGGGCAATTTTCGGAATGCTAGCCATCATTTTAGGTGCATTTGGAGCGCATGCCTTAAAAAAGTTTTAACTATCGATGCGCTTTCTACTTTTGAAACTGGGGTAAAATACCAAATGTACCATGCCTTATTTTTAGTGTTTATAGGAAGCACCCATGAGCTTTCTCAAAAGCAAAAAAAACAATCTATATTTGGTCGTTTTTGGTGTTTTATTCTTTTCGGGTTCTATTTATTTACTAGCAAAATAATCTTACTCCCTTCGATTTTAAAATAATTGGTTTTATAACTCCTGTGGGCGGACTCCTATTAATCCTAGCTTGGGGCGGTTTACTCCTAAATATTTTAAAGAAAAAATCATAAAAATCGAATAAAAAATTTCTATCTGAATTATAATTTCTACTTTTGCGCCAAAAATTAAACATACAACCACAAATTTATGGACAATTACGCTTTGCTTACGAAATCGATTTCGTTAAAAATTTGGGAATCGAAAATACAACTATTCGTTATCAATTATCCGCCGAGGAATTACACGAAATAACTTTGCAATCTGGTCAAGGAGCAGAAAGTGCAACAGGAGCGTTAGCCATTAATACAGGTAAATTTACAGGTCGGTCGCCTCAAGACCGATTCATTGTAAAAGATAAGATTACGAAGATAAGTTTGGTGGGGAAATATCAACATCCCTTTGCCCCAGAAGCTTTTGAAAAATTGTACCGTAAAGTTACCCACTATTTATCTGGAAAAGAAATTTTTGTAAGAGACTCTTATGTATGTGCAGATTCTAATTACAGGCTTAATGTACGTGTCGTTACCGAGACTGCTTGGGCAAATTTATTTTGTTACAATATGTTTTTACGCCCCGAAAAGGAAGAATTAGAAAATTTTACTCCTGAATGGACCTTGCTTTGTGTGCCAAGTTTTATGGCCGATCCAGCAGTAGATGGAACGCGCCAAAGTAATTTTGCCATTTTAGACTTTACAAAAAAAATCGCATTGATAGGCGGAACGGGCTATACAGGCGAAATGAAAAAGGAATATTTTCAGCGTTAAACTTTATTTTACCTGTTTTCAAAAATACCTTACCCATGCATTGTAGTGCCAATGTAGGAGAGAATGGCGATACTGCCATTTTCTTTGGATTGTCTGGAACAGGAAAAACAACTTTATCTGCCGACCCTGCTCGAAAACTATTGGAGATGACGAACACGGTTGGACGAACGAAAATACCGTATTCAATTTCGAAGGGGGTTGCTATGCAAAAGTGGTCAATTTAACTGACGAAAACGAACCTGACATATTTAGAGCCAAAAAAAGGAGCTATTTTAGAAAATTGTTTTCAAAAGGAACCAACGAAGTTGACTTTCAAGACATATCAATAACTCCAAATACCCGTGTAAGCTACCCTATTTACCATATAAATAATATTCAAAAAGATTCTATTGGAAAAAACCCAAAAAACATATTTTTCTTAACCGCCGATTCTTTTGGCATTTTGCCCCCAATTTCTAGATTAACTCCTGGTCAAGCAGCCTATCATTTTATTTCTGGTTATACCGCAAAAGTTGCTGGGACAGAAGCTGGAGTCACAGAACCTCAACCTAATTTCTCCGCTTGTTTTGGAGCGCCATTTATGCCATTGCATCCAACAAAATATGCCGAAATGCTAAGCAAAAAATGAAAGATGCCAATGTAAAAGTTTGGCTCATCAATACGGGTTGGACAGGAGGCCCTTATGGAACGGGCAGCCGCATGAAATTAAAATACACCCGCGCCATGATAACCGCAGCATTAAACGGCGAGTTAGACAACGTAGACTATGTAGATCATTTGTTTTTGGGCTTGCAAAACCACAATCTTGTCCGAATGTTCCAAGTGAAATATTGAATCCAAGAAATACTTGGGCAGACCCTAATTTATACGACATAAAGCGGTTGAATTAGCTCAAAAATTTAAAGCTAATTTTGAAAATTTTCAGCATTTGCCAATGCCGAAATTATGGAAGGAGCACCACTAATATAACTATTATTAATTCAAATTAAGAGAAGTGTTTGTAATGAACAGCTTTTTTATACAGAATAAGGCGAAAATTTATACCAATTCGTAACTTTTGACGTTTACTGCATACTAATCAACATCATCATATTCAATCAAAATCAATCAAAATCAATCGTTATGCTAAAGCATTTTTTCTCCTTTGTTCTGGAGCAGATAAAAACCTACTCGAAGGTTGTTCCGAAGGCGAACAAACCAAGTATGTAGGTATTGGTGCTACCGTCTTTTTTACCGCAATTATGGCTTTTATCGCCAGTTTGCTCTTTTTACTGTGTTTTGACAATCCATATATTGCCATGGGATTGGGTCTGGTTTGGGGATTGCTTATTTTTAATTTAGATCGTTTTATTGTTTCTACTATTCGAAAAAGAGACAATTCAGAAGTGAATTGCTACAAGCAAGTCCGCGAATTGTCTGGGCTATAATATTGCCATTGTAATCGAAACCTTTAGAAATTAAAATACGAAAGGGAATTGTGTCATTTTATTGAAAGAAAAAACGAAATGCTTGAAACAATAAAAAAGAGTGCCAATTATTTAATCAGATTTAGACAAACAAAGCCGAAACCGAAAGCGGTAAAAACCGAAATCACAATAAAGAAAAGGAAGTAAACACCCTGTATGAACCTATATCGCAGAAGCCGAGGGCACAAAGGCACAATGAAAACTGGGAAAAGGCCCCGTGTTTAAGGATAAAATCGCAAACCCAATTGGTTAGCCCGAAAACAAT
>CP051546.1:281473-800346 GCA_012837155.1 Flavobacterium sp. | reverse complement strand
TCAAAGCGAAGCGGAGTTGTTCGGATAAATGGAAAGGTTACACACCTTTAAAAAAGGAGTTTAAAAATTTGAAACAAGTTGCATCAGAAGATGGAAAGAACTTTAAAGAGCTACATATCACATAATGAATATAAAAGGATGGCTCCGAGGAATTCATCACCATTGCAGTAAAGACCGTATGCAAAATTATCTTGATGAATACCATTTTAGATACAACAGAAGGTCAAATATGGATACAATATTCGATGTGTTAATAAGAAAGATGGTGAATTGTAAATAAATATCAATAAAATAAGCACTTAACAAGTGCGAACTAAACGCTTATACCTATCTTTTTTATAAAAAAGCAATTCAACTCAATCACGAATTCCTCGCCGATGAGCAAGTCGTGAACTCTTATAACAACGTTCCGTTTTACCAACAAATTTGTTATTAGCAAAGGCAAACCAGAACCAAACCCATTACTTGGCCAGTAATTTGGATTATTCATTAACTAAAAAACGATTATTATGATGACAAGAAACACATCACCCTTACGAGCATTATTAAAAAAGGGATTATAATCCTTTTATTTGGGGATAGCGTATTTTTATGCTTCAAAACTGTTGCTCAAGAAATAGCCTAATAGCTAACAACAAATAATAAAAAATGTACCCCAACAAAAGACAGAAGGGACGAATTATACGCAGGGGTTCGTATAAAAATAAAAGATTGCATAAGAAATTTAACTATCGATAAGCATATGAAGAACTTACTTTAGAAGTACAAAACAGATATTTGAATTATGTGCCAGAACCTATTATTCAAAAATCTCCAACCCAAATGAATTTAATGGATTTTAAAAATTCGTCTAAATACGCTATTTGGATTGATGGCAAAATCATCCTAATTCAGAATTAGTCAAATACTCTGCTTCAGATTTTGTCTATTTTGCAGGAAGTTCCGTTTATAAAATGCCAGAAGCAAAAAATTTCCACAACCATTTCAATATCAATTTTATACAAAGAAATATTTTGATGATAATTTAAAAAACTCACATCAAAAATTTGGTAGTAAAGAATTGGTAATGACTGTTTCTGATGGTAAAAAGACAAGTCCTCAACCAGTTGAAACAAAAGCAATAAACATCCAAGAAAAGAATATATAATGTAACAGAATTAACCGAAAAAACCTGAATTCCCAGGAGGTATGGAAAAATTTTACACATTTATTGGCGAAAATTATAAAACTCCAACACAACCTAATTTAAAAGGAAAAGTATATGCAACCTTTATAATAGAAAAAAGACGGAAGACTTACTGATATAAAAACCCTAAAATATATTGGTCATGGGACTGCAGAAGAAACAATTCGTGTATTAAATTATCCCCTAAATGGACTCCAGGAAAAGTAAATGAAAAACCTGTTCGAACACAATACAGCCCAGGTCAAACGCATTAAAAGTTGAACAAAGATAAAAGATAATGATTATCCCAACCTGCTATTTTACGTTTTCTTCTGACGCTCTTCTTTACAGGACTAATTGTTTCATTGAGCAGTATTTTAATGATAATTTCAAGACTGACGAAAAATTTTGTGCCGCGTTTTTATGTCTTTTTCTACTCTTATCTTCTCCAAAGGAAACGTCTAAATGCCAATGTAAATTGTTTTCAATTTTCCAATGTGAACGAACAGCATCCGCTATTTTCTTGGCATCACAAGGTAAACTTGTTATATAAAAACCGAGTTGATTTCTGTGTTTTACCAGTTGATTTTATAAACCTTTCACTTTCTATTTTTGCAATAGATTGTAATGAATTCCATTTAGTTGGATTTAATAAATGACTCAAATCATCCATCACAGTACAAGTCCTTTTTCTACCCTTCCGCTACCAACTTCCTCGGTTATATAAATTTTTGATTTGTCTTTTGAGGGAATCAAAAAAGCACTTTCAATATCTTGATATAATTCTTTTTGGTTTTCTTTACCGCCAAAATATAATCTGCCTTTTGTTCAATAATCACTTCTGCTATATCTGTTTGACACCCATTGCATCTATGGTAATAATAGCATTTTCAAGGTCTAATACCATTGACTAATACAGTTTAGTCCAAAAAGGAGATGAAACGATATATTCAAATTCACAGGTTTTCTTGACAATTTCATTAGTTAGTTTTTTTCACCTCATTCTCTATGAAAGAACTTACCTCTTCTAGTGATTTGTGCAGTTTTCCAGTAAAAGCCCTTTTCATTCGCCACCATATTTTTTCTGAGGGATTGAGTTCTGGGTGAATATGGTGGGATAAAAGTAACGCTATGTTATTTGGAATGGTAAGGGTCTTTGATTTGTGAAAATGCACCATTATCTAAGATTATTATTTTAAATTCATCAGGTCTCTCTTTTGAAAATTCATTTAGGAATAGTTGAAAATTATTTGAATTGCAATGGGGTAATTCCAATTCAAAATGATCTCCTGTAAATGGTGAATAAGCACCAAATAACCATGTGGCTTTGAATACTTGTTGAAAGACACATATCGGCTTAATTCCTTTGCCGTTAAGGCTTTTCCGTTCTAGTAAACATCCCGAACCGACTTTCATCTTGACAATACAAGTTTATTGTTTAAATCCCCATCCTTTTCGTTGTAGATGTTTTCACATTCTTTACTGAAATTTTTTAAAATCCTCAACCTTAATTGGTCTTTCTTGAACATGAATTTTCTTGCGGTCTTTATTTTTGCCTTGAATTTTCTATAAACGTACCCTTTGAAAGTGCTGTAATTAGTTTGTTCCCAACTTTTCATCAAACCAAGCTAACAGTTCGACGTATCCAACAAACCCGTTTTCAGGATTAAACATCTGTTCTCTTAAAGCTTGCTCTTCTTCCAAAGTTATAACACTGGGCTTGTATCCTTTTTAGAATGTCTTGTCAGTAGTTCAATCCCTCCATTAATATAGAGGTCGCGCCACGACTGAATACTATTATGATTAACCCCTATGGCTTGAGCAACCTCTCTTTTAGAAATTCCATTCAGTTCATTTTCTTAAAACAAGTAAAGCATGTACTCTCTTTGCAATCATGGGGTTGCTCTTTTTTTGAATTTTTTTGAGCTCCGACAAGCTCTCCTTTATTGTAAATATTTTTGGTGACGACATATATTTTCTTCTTAAGCCAAATATACGATTTTTATATTTTAGTCCAATGTGAATAAAAAAAATGTTTCGAGTGTTTTTGGACATTTTATAAAAATCAATGGTATAACACTTTTAAAAGTTCTGGGATTGCCGTAATTTCATTTGATTTCTCTTCTGTTTTAATTTGACCTAAAAAGATTTCGTTTTCTGTAGAAAAAGCACTTACCAAATGAATGGCAGACTTCAATCCAGATTGCTTAGAACCTCGAACTGTTTTGCCGTCAATTGCCACGACACCCTTGTAATGGTTAGATATTGATTTAATCCAAGACACGAAATGTTCTTCGAAAAAGAGGGTTTAGCAAAGAGAAAAAACGATTAAACGTGTCGTGAGAAGGAATCCCGTTTTCTAAATCTAAGATAGTTTCCAAAAACTCACGCTTAACAATGCCGTAATCTTCAATTTCTTCCCAAGTTTCTGCCCCGCATATGACGGCAAGTATGGTTATGAAAACAATATTTCCGAAGGGTGTAATTTTTTTCTGTTCAATCTAAAGTCTGGAATAGTTTGAGCAAATATAAACAATTTGTTTTTTAATTTCATATTAAGCATCTGATTATCAGATAAATATACAAAATTTAATTTGCTAAAACAAATTTAATTCGTTGTATTTCAGATGGTTATATTAAAAAAATCATTTTAAAATTTAATGGTTTTTAATGCGTTTGACCTGAATACAGCCTACCTATATCGATTCAATCAGTCCTATAAGTTAATAAAAGAAATCCGCTTCTCAGGAAGCGGATTACAAAAAAACTAAAAAATTAACTAGCTGTTTTCTGACCGTTGTATCCCAAATAAGGCACCGTTTGTTCGTTGAAAACAACACCGTATTCTTCCAATTCTTTCAAAATAGGTAAATACACTTCTTCTCGGATAGGAAGCTGAACACCAGGAGTTTTTATCTTTCCGTTCAAAATTAATAATGCCGCCATCGCTAATGGCAAACCAACCGTTTTTGCCATAGCAGTATACGTCTGATTTTCGCCGATACAGACCATTTTGGAATCGATTTGCTGTTTTTTGCCGTCCAATTCATAGCCAAATTTGTGATACATGACAATCATGTCTTTGTCATTGGGCTGAAGCGTCCAACTGTCTCCAAGAATTTTTTCGAGAATTTGAGCTGGTGTTGCATTTTTTAAACCTACTTTTTTCTTAGAATTGAATAAATCTAGCTCCAAAAGTTTATCCCACATAATATCATCTTGATCAATTTTCAAAATCAAACGCATCTTACTTTCAACAGAATCCGTTGGATGATACGGCAGAAAAGAATTTACGAATTGTCTGTAACTCATGTTTTCCGAGCCTTCCATAATATAGCTATCATCAGTCATTCCGAGTTGCACAAATACATTCCAAGCTTTCGAGAAACCCACTCTGCGAATGGTTCCTCTGTATAGAGTAAGTATATTTTCTAAGCCATAAATATCAAGATATTTTAGTGAATCTCTATTCGAATAGGCTTCAAATCTGCCGTAGCCTTCTACTTCAAGAAATTCGGTTCTACGAAATAAATTCCAATACGGGATATATTTATAAGTGCCTTCCTGAATAAATTTTTGCGGCGCCTCCTTGACCGGCGAGAACCACATTTCTTGGTGCCCAAGTAAATTTATAATTCCACAAATTCGTATCCGATTCAGGCGCAACCAATCCTCCACAAAAAGATTCAAAAAGAAGCATTTCCCCTCCTTTAGCCCTAATCTCATCAATCACTTTCATCGCACTCATGTGGTCAATACCTGGATCAAGACCAATTTCATTCATGAAAATCAAATTATTTTCTTTGACCAAAGCATCCAATTCCTGCATGGCATCACTCACATAAGAAGCCGTAACCAAATGTTTTTTATAGACAATACAATCCTTTGCCACCCTCATTATGCAAATGTGCCGGCAACATCGAAATAACAATATCCGCCTTTTGAATAGCCTCTTTTCTCTGATTTTCATCAAAAACATCCAATGAAATTGCTGTTGCATTAGGATGATTATTCGTTTTACATTGTGCAGATGCTAAGGATAAATCTCCAATAATAAGATGCAAATCTTCTTCAACAGATTTGTTTAATAAATATTGAATCAAAGAGGAAGCAGATCTTCCTGCTCCAATAATTAAAACTGTTCTCATAATTACGTAAATATAAAACAAATATATGTACATTTGTTTTATTTATAACAAATATCCCTTGATTAAAGACAAAACTTATACCTTGAGTCAAACAAAAAGTTTGACAAAAATACCTGCTATCTAACGATAAATAGATATTTTTGCACTTTAAAATAGAAAAATGGACAAAAAAATAATTTCTACTGGGGCAATTTTCGGAATGCTAGCCATCATTTTAGGTGCATTTGGAGCGCATGCCTTAAAAAAAGTTTTAAACTATCGATGCGCTTTCTACTTTTGAAACTGGGGTAAAATACCAAATGTACCATGCCTTATTTTTAGTGTTTATAGGAAGCACCCATGAGCTTTCTCAAAAGCAAAAAAAACAATCTATAATTTGGTCGTTTTTGGTGTTTTATTCTTTCGGGTTCTATTTATTTACTAGCAACAAATAATCTTACTCCCTTCGATTTTAAAATAATTGGTTTTATAACTCCTGTGGGCGGACTCCTATTAATCCTAGCTTGGGGCGGTTTACTCCTAAATATTTTAAAGAAAAAATCATAAAAATCGAATAAAAAATTTCTATCTGAATTATAATTTCTACTTTTGCGCCAAATAAATTAAACATACAACACACAAATTTATGGACAATTACGCTTTGCTTACGAAATCGATTTCGTTAAAAAATTTGGGAATCGAAAATACAACTATTCGTTATCAATTATCCGCCGAGGAATTACACGAAATAACTTTGCAATCTGGTCAAGGAGCAGAAAGTGCAACAGGAGCGTTAGCCATTAATACAGGTAAATTTACAGGTCGGTCGCCTCAAGACCGATTCATTGTAAAAGATAAGATTACCGAAGATAAAGTTTGGTGGGGAAATATCAACATCCCTTTTGCCCCAGAAGCTTTTGAAAAATTGTACCGTAAAGTTACCCACTATTTATCTGGAAAAGAAATTTTTGTAAGAGACTCTTATGTATGTGCAGATTCTAATTACAGGCTTAATGTACGTGTCGTTACCGAGACTGCTTGGGCAAATTTATTTTGTTACAATATGTTTTTACGCCCCGAAAAGGAAGAATTAGAAAATTTTACTCCTGAATGGACCTTGCTTTGTGTGCCAAGTTTTATGGCCGATCCAGCAGTAGATGGAACGCGCCAAAGTAATTTTGCCATTTTAGACTTTACAAAAAAAAATCGCATTGATAGGCGGAACGGGCTATACAGGCGAAATGAAAAAAGGAATATTTTCAGCGTTAAACTTTATTTTACCTGTTTTCAAAAATACCTTACCCATGCATTGTAGTGCCAATGTAGGAGAGAATGGCGATACTGCCATTTTCTTTGGATTGTCTGGAACAGGAAAAACAACTTTATCTGCCGACCCTGCTCGAAAACTTATTGGAGATGACGAACACGGTTGGACGAACGAAAATACCGTATTCAATTTCGAAGGGGGTTGCTATGCAAAAGTGGTCAATTTAACTGACGAAAACGAACCTGACATATTTAGAGCCATAAAAAAAGGAGCTATTTTAGAAAATATTGTTTTCAAAAAAGGAACCAACGAAGTTGACTTTCAAGACATATCAATAACTCCAAATACCCGTGTAAGCTACCCTATTTACCATATAAATAATATTCAAAAAGATTCTATTGGAAAAAACCCAAAAAACATATTTTTCTTAACCGCCGATTCTTTTGGCATTTTGCCCCCAATTTCTAGATTAACTCCTGGTCAAGCAGCCTATCATTTTATTTCTGGTTATACCGCAAAAGTTGCTGGGACAGAAGCTGGAGTCACAGAACCTCAACCTAATTTCTCCGCTTGTTTTGGAGCGCCATTTATGCCATTGCATCCAACAAAATATGCCGAAATGCTAAGCAAAAAAATGAAAGATGCCAATGTAAAAGTTTGGCTCATCAATACGGGTTGGACAGGAGGCCCTTATGGAACGGGCAGCCGCATGAAATTAAAATACACCCGCGCCATGATAACCGCAGCATTAAACGGCGAGTTAGACAACGTAGACTATGTAGATCATGTTGTTTTTGGGCTTGCAAAACCACAATCTTGTCCGAATGTTCCAAGTGAAATATTGAATCCAAGAAATACTTGGGCAGACCCTAATTTATACGACATAAAAGCGGTTGAATTAGCTCAAAAATTTAAAGCTAATTTTGAAAAATTTTCAGCATTTGCCAATGCCGAAATTATGGAAGGAGCACCACTAATATAACTATTATTAATTCAAAATTAAGAGAAGCTGTTTGTAATGAACAGCTTTTTTTATACAGAATAAGGCGAAAATTTATACCAATTCGTAACTTTTGACGTTTACTGCATACTAATCAACATCAATCATATTCAATCAAAATCAATCAAAATCAATCGTTATGCTAAAGCAATTTTTTCTCCTTTGTTCTGGAGCAGATAAAAACCTACTCGAAGGTTGTTCCGAAGGCGAACAAACCAAGTATGTAGGTATTGGTGCTACCGTCTTTTTTACCGCAATTATGGCTTTTATCGCCAGTTCCTTTGCTCTTTTTACTGTTTTTGACAATCCATATATTGCCATGGGATTGGGTCTGGTTTGGGGATTGCTTATTTTTAATTTAGATCGTTTTATTGTTTCTACTATTCGAAAAAGAGACACATTCAGAAGTGAATTGCTACAAGCAAGTCCGCGAATTGTCTTGGCTATAATTATTGCCATTGTAATCTCGAAACCTTTAGAAATTAAAATATTCGAAAAGGAAATTGGTGTCATTTTATTGAAAGAAAAAAACGAAATGGCTTGAAACAATAAAAAAGAAGTTGCCAATTATTTCAAATCAGATTTAGACAAAAACAAAGCCGAAACCGAAGCGTTAAAAACCGAAATCACAAATAAAGAAAAGGAAGTAAACACCCTGTATGAAACCTATATCGCAGAAGCCGAGGGCACAAAAGGCACAATGAAACTGGGAAAAGGCCCCGTGTTTAAGGATAAAATCGCCAAACACAATTTGGCTTTAGCCGAACTAGATTCTCTTAGAAAAACCAACTTAGCAAAAATGGCAAGCAATGATAAAAAAGCAAAAACATTAGCATTCGATTTAGATAAAAAACTTACTCAAGCACAACCAATAATTGATGGGTTTGATGGTTTAATGGCGAGAATCAATGCTTTGAACAAGCTCCCTTTGATTCCTTCACTGTTTATCATGTTACTTTTTCTCGCCATAGAAACTTCTCCAATTATTGCCAAACTGCTTTCGCCAAAAGGCGAATACGACTATAAATTAGAAGATTTAGAAACCGCATTAAAAGCAACCTTGACTCAAGACAACTACCAACGTGATTTACTCGTAAAAACTAGTGCACTCATGCATGACAAAGTCTATCAAGATATTGCCCAAGACAAAAAATTATATGAACTGCAACGCCAAAAAGCAACCGAATTACTCGAACTGCAAGCACATAATTTTGTAGCAAAACAAAAGAAAACGCTCTAATATAAAACGACATCGGATAAAACTTGAAATAGTTAAAATAATATTCTAGATTTGAATCAAAATCAACCCCAACCAATACCATTGTAAAACGTCTGCGTTATGCAATAAAAAACAAATCTAAAATGAGGAAAGCCTTTTTACTATTTGCCATTACTTCGATTTCTTTGATTGCCATGCTCACTTTTGTTAACTGGAAATTTAGTTTATTGCTACTCATTTTTTTGCCCTTAATTATCATGGGGCTTTACGATATGTACCAATGCAAAAAAACCATCCGAAGAAATTTTCCTTTGTTGGGCAGGATGCGTTATCTCTTAGAATCTATTGGTCCAGAAATGCGTCAGTACTTCGTAGAAACTGATACTGAAGGAAAACCATTCACACGCTTGCAACGAAGTTTAGTATACCAACGAAGCAAAAACGAAACATCGACTCAGCCTTTCGGAACACAACTTAACGTGTATGACACGGGCTACGAATGGATTAATCATAGTGTAAAAGCAATTCCTTTTGGAACAATTAACGAGAATCCAAGAGTAAAAATAGGCTCTTCGCAATGCAGCCAACCGTATGAAGCCAGCTTATTCAATATTAGTGCTATGAGTTACGGCTCGTTGAGCAAAAATGCCATTATGGCTTTGAATGCTGGAGCAAAAAAAGGAGGTTTTTATCACAATACGGGCGAAGGTGGTCTTTCGCCTTACCATTTACAAGGCGGCGGCGATGTGGTTTGGAATATTGGCACGGGTTATTTTAGCACTCGAACTTCGGATGGGAAATTTTCAGTTGAAGAATTTTCGAAAAGAGCCACCTTGGATAATGTAAAAATGATTGAAATCAAGTTTTCACAAGGAGCAAAACCAGGACATGGCGGCATTTTGCCAAAAGAAAAAGTAACGGATGAAATTGCGTCAATTCGATTGGTCGAAAAAGGACAGGATATTATTTCTCCTCCTACACATTCAGCCTTTTCCACTCCGTTAGAATTAATGGATTTCATTCGATTATTGCGAGAACATTCTGAGGGAAAACCCATTGGAATAAAAATATGCATCGGAAACAAATCTGAGTTTATATCGATTTGCAAAGCCATGATAGCCTCACAAACCTATTTAGATTTTATTACCGTCGACGGAGGCGAAGGCGGAACAGGAGCCGCTCCTCCTGAATATTCAGATCACGTTGGAATGCCTTTGCGAGATGCTTTGGCATTTGTCTATGATTGCTTAAATGGTTTTGGACTTAAAGAACAAATTAAGATTATAGCTAGTGGGAAAGTAATTTCTGGTTTCGATATTATTCGTTGCCTTTCCATTGGTGCCGATATTTGCAATTCGGCTCGAGGGATGATGTTTGCATTGGGCTGTATCCAAGCTTTAGAATGTCACGCAAACACCTGCCCAACGGGAGTAGCGACACAAGATCCTGAATTAGCCAAGGGATTAGTGCCCGAAGAAAAAAGCATCCGTGTGGCTCGTTTCCAGCATGAAACTGTAAAAAGTGCAATGGAACTTTTGGCGTCGGCAGGGATTAATCATCCCGATGCTGTATCAAGAGACGTGGTAAGTACTCGGGTAGAACGAAATAAAATAGAAACTTTCGCAGAGACTTTTGTAGAAATTCCATCGGGTTGCTTACTGAATCAAGCCTCGGTTCCCAGTCACTATTACCATTTTTGGAATAAGGCCACAATAACTCATTTTTAGGCTTATTCAAAAAAAAATCGCAACAAAAAAGGAAACAACTATTTCTTTTGACAATTAGAGACAATAAATGACTAAGAAATTCGCTGCATGCAACTCAATATTTCCTTTTTAAAGGCATCATATTCTCCTTGTAAAATTAGTCCATTATCCAACAGTTTTTTATAATTCTGAAGTTTTTCAAACAGCTCGTCTTGAGATAATCCGCCTAATTTATTTTCTCCTGTTAAGCCAGCATTTTCAATTGCGGTTTCAGAATGATTAGAACTTACTGGAATAATTTCGGCAAAATTGGTCACTTCTTCCGTTTCAATTTCCTCAATAGTTTCTTCTGGCAACGTTTCGTTTTCTTGAGGTTGAGCAACACCAGAAACAGGCGTATTGATTACAGGATTTTTCAATAAGTCGATTTGCTCTTTGGCGTAAGTGAAAATTTTTCTGGCCTGAATTTTTGGAATATAATCAATCGAAACCTGTAATTCTGTTTTAGTTGAAAACGAAAATTCAGATCCCAAGATATTTTCTTTTACAAAAGTTCCTTCGATTTCGTCCCAAGTAAAATCAGTAAAATTCATGGTAATTCCTAAATTTTTTGGCTGACAAATAATAATTCGCTTATTGGTCATCACAATACTATCCGGGAAAACGGTAATTGCTGGTTTTTTTTGAACTGCAATATATCCTATTTCCTCGTTTTTCATTAATAAATCATTCAGTTTTGAAGTGATTTTTTCAATAGCTTTTGGATCTTGCTCTTCGTTTAGGAATTTTTTTATTTGTTCTTTCATTATTTCTATAAAATGTGTTTTTTACCCCCAATATTTCTGATTACAAAAGTAATACCTAATTTCCTAATTCGGGAATTACATTTTGGTTTTTTTATTTTGTTTTGGTATTTCGAGTTTATTGGTCACAATTATAGTTAAAACTATGCACTTTAGTGCATTTCCCTTTCAGGTTCTAAAAACTTTGCCGCGAATTTCACAAATTTTCACAAATTAATTCGTGCTAATTTGTGAAAATTGTGGCAAAAAAATAAGTTTACATCCTTGCAGACTTTTAGTCTGCCAACCAAACCTATGTACTTCAAGTGCATAATGATTTATTTATAAAAAAAAGCTGCCAAAATAGTGACAGCTATATTCTTTTCGTTCAATTTCAATTAATTACGACCCACACATTTCGCAATCTTCCGGCCCAGCACTTTTAGCTAATTCAATCATTGCTTTGTACTCTTCCACAGATATTTCGACCGCTTCGTTTAAAACCGCAATGGGTTGCAATTTTTGTCCTGCTGGTTGGGCTACCATTTCAATTGGTTCCGCTTTTTTGTCGTTATTCAAGGTAAATTTTATCGCATCAACCGCTGATTTTGTTCTTAAATAATACATTCCTGTTTTTAAACCAGATTGCCAAGCGTAGAAATGCATCGATGTCAATTTCGAATAATTGGCATCTTGCATAAATAAGTTTAACGATTGCGATTGATCTACAAAATATCCTCTTTGTCGAGACATATCGATGATGTCTTTCATTGACATTTCCCAAACTGTTTTGTACAATTCTTTCAAATCTTGAGGAATATTAAGATCTTGAACCGAACCATTATTTCTCATTAATTCTTGCTTCAAAGTTTCGTTCCACAAACCAAGTTTTACTAAATCTTCAAGCAAATGTTTGTTTACCACAATAAATTCGCCCGAAAGCACCCGTCTGGTGTAAATATTTGAAGTATACGGCTCGAAAGCTTCGTTGTTTCCCAAAATTTGCGAAGTCGAAGCAGTTGGCATTGGCGCCACCAAAAGCGAATTACGAACCCCGTGTTCCATCACTTCTTTTCTCAACGAACCCCAATCCCAACGCCCAGAAAGCTCTTCGTCTTTCAGCCCCCAAAGGTTGTGTTGAAATTCTCCTTGCGAAATTGGAGAACCTTTAAAGCTAGAATATGACCCTTCCTCTTTTGCCATTTCCATCGAAGCGGTTACGGCTGCAAAGTATAGTGTTTCAAAAATTTCCTGATTTAATTTCTTGGCTTCATCGCTCGTAAATGGCAAACGCAACATAATAAAAGCGTCGGCTAGACCTTGAACTCCAAGACCAACAGGGCGATGACGCATATTCGAATTTTCGGCTTCTACAACTGGATAATAATTTCTGTCGATAACTTTATTCAAGTTTCTCGTCACACGTTTGGTTACCTTGAACAATAATTCATGATTAAATTTTCCGTTTTCAATAAACATTGGCAACGAAATAGACGCTAGATTACAAACTGCAATTTCGTCTTTAGAGGTAAATTCCATAATCTCAGTACACAAGTTCGATGAACGAATCGTACCAATATTTTTTTGATTTGATTTCCTGTTTGCTGCATCTTTATACAGCATGTATGGCGTTCCGGTTTCTATTTGTGATTCTAGAATTTTTTCCCATAATTCACGTGCTTTGATGGTTTTTCTTCCTTTGCCGCGCGTTTCATAATCCATGTACATTGCTTCAAATTCTTCGCCATAAACATCGTATAAACCTGGGCATTCGTTAGGACACATCAGTGTCCAATAAGAGTCTTCTTGCACACGTTTCATAAACAAATCCGAAGTCCACATCGCAAAAAACAAATCTCTAGCGCGCATTTCTTCTTTTCCTGTATTCTTTTTTAAATCTAAGAATTCAAAAATATCGGCATGCCAAGTTTCGATATAAATCGCAAAACTTCCCTTACGCTTTCCGCCACCTTGATCCACATAGCGAGCCGTATCGTTAAAAACTCTCAACATAGGTACAATCCCGTTCGACGTGCCATTGGTACCTCGAATATAAGAACCTGTTGCACGAACATTGTGAATAGAAAGCCCAACACCTCCTGCTGATTGCGATATTTTTGCCGTTTGTTTTAGGGTATCGTAAATTCCGTCGATGCTATCGTCCTGCATCGCCAAAAGGAAGCAAGAAGACATTTGCGGTTTTGGAGTTCCTGCGTTGAACAGCGTTGGCGTGGCGTGTGTAAAGAATTTTTTCGACATTAAGTCGTACGTTTCTATTACCGATTCTAAATCGCCCAAGTGAATTCCAACCGAAACACGCATCAACATGTGCTGCGGACGCTCCACAATTTTCCCGTTTATTCTCAACAAATAAGAGCGTTCCAAGGTTTTAAAACCAAAGTAATCGTAATTAAAATCTCGGTTATATATGATATGTGAATCCAAAAATTCAGCATTTTCCATAATCACTTTATGCACTTCTTCTGAAAGTAATGGTGCTTCTAGACCGTTTCTCGGATTGATGTAATGAAACATTTCATTCATTGTTTCCGAAAAAGATTTCTTAGTATTCGAATGTAAATTCGAAATCGCAATTCGCGCTGCCAATTGAGCATAATCAGGGTGAGCAATGGTCATCGAAGCCGCAGTTTCGGCAGCAAGATTATCTAATTCTGATGTAGAAACCCCATCATACAATCCTTCAATTACGCGCATTGCCACCTTCACGGGCTCTACCAAACCATTCAATCCGTAGCATAGTTTTTTAATTCTATCCGTTATCTTATCAAACATTACCGGCTCTTTGTGGCCATCTCTTTTTACTACGTACATAATTTTCTGGTTTTATGAAATAGACAATCCCTTCTCTATTTCGGGGTATTTGTGATTGTTTTTGGGAAGCTAATCCCGAATAATTCTATTTTTTTATTTTTCTCTACAGCTTTATCCCGCTATACGTTGCAATCTTTTTGGAGGCAAAAAAAATTGCCTCAAAAAAGGATTTTCCCTTCTATCGGGGCTAACAAAGTTATAACAATTGGAAATTTTATATTTTTAAAACCACTAAAAAAACAAGATTTATGAACCTTATTTTTTCAAATGACTCCTTTTAAAAAATATCAAAAATCGGCATCAAAGCTAATTTTTTGGGCATCTGAATCAGTATTCATTACCCCTGCCTTTTGGTATTCGGCTACTTTCTTCTCAAAGAAATTTGTTTTTCCTTGAAGTGAAATCATATCCATAAAATCAAAAGGATTTGCTGTATTGTATTCTCTTTTGCAACCTAGTTCCACTAACAATCTATCGGTTACAAATTCTAAGTATTGTGTCATCAAGCCCGCATTCATTCCAATTAAACTAACCGGAATCGACTCTGTAATAAACTCTCTTTCGATATTCAGCGCATCGACAATAATTTCTCTAATGCGCGCTTTAGAGACTTTGTGTTTTAAATGATGGTTGTGTAAATGTACCGCAAAATCACAGTGAACGCCTTCATCGCGAGAAATCAATTCGTTTGAGAAAGTCAATCCAGGCATCAAACCGCGTTTTTTTAACCAAAAAATAGAACAAAAACTACCCGAGAAGAAAATACCTTCCACGGCCGCAAAAGCAATCAACCTTTCGGCAAAAGAATCTGATTCTATCCATTTCAAAGCCCATTCTGCTTTTTTCTTTATAGCAGGAAAAACATCTATTGCCGTAAATAATTGCGTTTTTTCGGCTTCGTCCTTTACATAAGTATCAATCAAAAGCGAATAGGTTTCGCTATGAATGTTTTCCATCATAATCTGGAAACCATAGAAGAATTTGGCTTCGGCATATTGCACTTCATTGACAAAGTTTTCTGCAAGATTTTCGTTTACAATTCCATCAGAAGCAGCAAAAAAAGCAAGAATGTGTTTTACGAAATATTTTTCGTCTTCACTTAATTTATTGTTCCAATCATTTAAATCCTGAGATAAATCTATTTCCTCGGCGGTCCAGAAACTGGCTTCCATTTTTTTATAAAACTCCCAAATATCTTGGTGTTTGATTGGAAAAATTACGAAACGATTCTTGTTTTCTTGTAAAATTGGTTCAACTTGTGACATTGCTATTTTTTGTTTTTTTTGAAATTTTAACGAATTATTATGTTTTCGTCGACTACAAAGATTGTGAATTCTTATGGTTTTAAAAAGTCAAACTTATTCACAATCGGGTTGAGTTTTTAACAAAAGAAAGGATTTCGAATGATTTTCATACAATATTAAAAACACTGAATATCAATTATTTAAAAACTAAAAAACATCTCTAAGTACTGTAAATTATAGGATTGTTGAAATTTAGTCTGAATGAAATTTTACTTCTCGGTAAATTATTTTTTGAGTTCTGCTGCCACTTTTTCGAGCTCTAAATACCAGTCTTCGCCAAATCTTCGAATGAGTGCTTCCTTGACAAATTTATAAACGGGAACTTCAAGTTCCTTGCCTAAAGAACAGGCATCGCTACAAATTTCCCATTTATCATAATTTACTGCGGCAAACTCTGTAAAATCTTTAACACGAATGGGGTACAAATGACAAGAAACGGGTTTTTTCCAGTCGACTTCTCCCTGATTATAGGCTTGCTCAATACCGCAAAGTGCCGTTTTGCCATCATAAATAACGTAAGCGCAGTCTTTGTTGTTAATCAAAGGTGTTTCAAGATCGCCATCGGTTCCTTTTGTCCAAGTTCCTTGCGCTTCGATAGCAGCAATGCCTTCTTTGCGAAGAAATGGTTTTACTTTTGGATAAATGGTTTCTAAAATTCTTGTTTCGGCTTCGTTCAAAGGTGCGCCAGCGTCGCCATCGACGCAGCAAGCGCCTTTGCAAGCCGATAAATTACAAACAAATTCTTTTTCGAGAATATCTTCTGATATGATGGTTTTTCCTAGTTGAAACATTTTGCAAAGATACTTTTCAATTCTGAATTTCGAATGTTAAATTTTAGATTTCTTACGCCAAAAAAAAAGCAGAATAATATTTAAAAAACATCGAATAAAAACAACCTTTATAATAGTCAAAACAAAGTAGCTTTATCAAATAATAACCTTAATTTGACATTAACCGTCTAGAATTTAATACTTTTGTACTCTAAATAAAGAAATTATGCCACTTGATTTTAAAGAAATAATTACCGTTAGTATGGTTCTTTTTGCCGTAATTGATATTGTAGGAACGATTCCTATTATTGTCGATTTGAGAGCAAAACACGGTCATATCGAATCCGAAAAAGCTTCGTTAGTAGCTGGTTTTATTATGATTGTTTTTCTTTTTATTGGCGAAGAATTATTAAATTTAATTGGAATCGACGTGAATTCCTTTGCCGTTGCGGGTTCTTTTGTCTTGTTCTTTCTAGCACTCGAAATGATTCTAGGCATTCGCATTTATCGAGACGAAGAAGCGAGTTCCGCTTCAATTGTTCCCATTGCTTTTCCACTAATTGCTGGAGCAGGAACAATGACAACCTTGCTTTCGCTCCGTTCGCAATTTCATTCTGTAAACATTGTAACTGCCATTGTTTTGAATATTATTGTGGTTTATATTGTTTTGAAATCCTCTTCTAAAATCGAAAGAATGTTGGGCAAAAACGGATTAGGAGTAATCCGAAAAGCTTTTGGCGTGGTACTTTTAGCTATTGCTGTTAAATTATTCGCCGCTAATGTTAAAGGTTTGTTTGTCTAAAATAATTTTTTATATTTTTACAACCTCATCTTTTACAAAATACTATTTTATGAAAATCTTTACTTCTATATTGGTGGCATTGGCATTAGGGCTTATTATATTTAATATTACCCTTATCGATTTCAAACACCCTTTTGAAGGGAACAGTATGATTGCGTTTATTGGAATTGCCGCTTCAATTTGTGCTGTATTAATTCTTCTTATTTTTAAAATGTCGAAGAATATTGCAGAAAAAATGAACGATAAATTCTAATTGATGTTTGATGTTTTACTCCTTGGTGGTGGCGTTTCCGGAATGTCATGCGCTCTTGTTTTGGGTTCGGCAAAAAACAAATCTTTTGTAACTGACAAAAAAATTGGCATCATTACCCATCAAAAAAACTCCTCTCTTCAGGAAGCCATTATTAATAATGCCTACGGAATTATTCCCGGAAAATTAGGTGCTGATTTATTAACAGAAAGCACACAACATTTATTAGAAACTTACCCGCATATCGAGCAAATTCCAAATGAAAAAGTGCTTAAAATTGATGGAGAATTTAGTTCGCCCTCGTGTCCTGAATTTGTAGTAACCACCAACAAGAATACGTATAAAACCAAAATGATTGTTGTAGCCATTGGTTATTCTAATACATTTGAAATTGAAGGTTTAATGCAATATGTAGAACCGCATCAAAAATCACTTGCCGAAAAACAAAGAATTCAACTCAAAAATAGCGACCATAAAGTTGCCAATGGCATTTATGTAGCAGGAACACTAGCTGGCTGGAGAAGCCAAGTAGCTATTGCTGCCGGGAGTGGTGCCGCCGTAGCAACCGATATTCTTACATTGTGGAATAACGGGATTCAAACACAATCTCACGACAGTATTAAGAAATGATTTTTAGAAAATTCGCCTAATTTAGAACGACAAAAATAAGAATTGCAGCAACTTTTTTACTTCAAAACCGCTTGAATCATTGCATCATCTTGTAAGATGATTTCATAAAATTTGTTTTCATCAAATAATTGTCGAGCAAATTCTGCTGTCAAATGGCGTTTTACTAATGATTTGTTTTGATTCAGCTCTAAATCCAATCCACTCTTGGATATAAATTTTTGAAACGTATTGAAATACAAGTCGGCTGCTTTCATTTTAGCCCTGAATTGTTCGAAAGTCAATCCTTTAAAAGCGTTTCGGTTTGCATCTAATTGTTCAAATACAAATTGCCCCAAAATTCCCGATTGCAACAAATAAAGTGTATTTCCTTTGCTATGACTCATTTCAATTGGAACAAAAACATCTGGAACAATTCCGCCGCCGCCATAAACAATTTTACCTTTTGGGGTTTTAAATTTTAGCGTTTTAGGTGTTTTGATGCTGTCTTTATTGAATAATTCTCCTTTTTCAAAACGGGAATCCGATTCCTTAAAATAGTCCTCATTCCCTTTTGAATACGGTTTTTGTATAGAACGACCCGTAGGCGTGTAATATCTAGCAACAGTTAATCGAACTGCCGATCCATCGTCAAAATCCATCTCACGCTGCACTAATCCTTTACCAAAAGAACGCCGACCCACGATGGTTCCTCTGTCGTTATCCTGAATGGCCCCTGCCAAAATTTCACTTGCCGAAGCGCTATTTTCGTTAATTAACACATGTAAATCGCCGCTTTCGAAACTTCCTGTTTTAGTGGCAAATGTTTTTTCGACGTGTCCTTTTTTGTCTTTTGTAAACACAATCAATTGCTTGTCTTTTAGCAATTCATCAGCAATAGCAATAGCTTCGTCCATATATCCCCCTCCATTGTCACGAAGATCAATAACGAGTGATTTTGCACCTTGTTCTTTCAATCTTGTTAAACCTGCTTTAAACTCTTTATAAGTAGTTTCGGCAAACCGATTGATTTTTATATATCCTGTGGTTGGATTTAAGAGTACCGAAGCATCGATACTTTTTATGGGTATAATGCCTCGTTTGATTTTGATTTTAATTTTTTTCCGCTCTGATTTTCTATAAACCGTGACTTCAATTTCAGAGCCGTCTTTTCCTTTCAATTTCGAAAATAAAGTGTCTGTTGGCAATTTACGTCCAAATAATTTTGTTTTATCAGCATAAAGAATTCGGTCTCCAGCTTGTATTCCAGCTTGTTCAGAAGGACTATTTTCGAGCGGTTTTATGATGGCTAACGAATCTTTATACATGTAGAAATTTACCCCAATCCCTACAAAATCTCCTTTCATGTTTTCGGCAATTTGGGTCTGTTCGCTTGGCGGAATATAAACCGAATGCGGATCGAGTTGTGCCAAAATATTGTTGACGGTATGATTCACAATAGAATCCATATTAACCGTATCGACGTATTCGTTGGTAATAAAATCAACCAGTTTGTTGAGTTTGTTTTTCGAATTGTTTCTAGCAAAGAACTGATTCTGATTGGGGAAATTTAACCATCCGCCAAGAAGAATTCCAAAGGCAAGTGTTGCAAAAATAAGGATTAGAAAATATTTGGAATTGATTTTCATCTATTCTAAAACTTCAATTTGTTCTACGATGACTCCCGCTTTTACAAGAAAATCTACTCCCGAAGTATCTTTGTAACCCTGTTGATAAACAACTCTTTTTATCCCAGATTGATGAATCAATTTGCTACACTCCTTGCATGGCGACAGCGTAATATAAAGAGTTGCTCCTTCGCAGGTTTGTGTGGATCGCGCCACTTTTAAAATAGCATTTGCTTCGGCGTGAAGCACATACCAATTTGTTAACCCCTCGCCATCTTCGCAACAATTTTCAAAACCAGAGGGCGTTCCGTTGTATCCATCGGAAATAATCATTTTATCGCGAACAATGATGGCACCCACTTGTTTGCGTTTGCAATAAGACAAAAGACTCCATTCTTTAGCCATTCGAAGATAGGCTTTGTCGTATTTATTTAATTTTTTCTTTTCCATTTCAATTTATGTGTTCCAAATTTCGCTTGAGATAATCATTGGCAAAACAACTCCAATCACAAAGGACGACATCACTAATGTCCAATCGCGTTTCGAAAATCGAAAGAAGGTTTGAATGATATATGACAGTATCAAAACCACAAAAACCACGATGATTTGTGAAGCTTCAATGCCAAGTGAAAATTCTGATAATGATAATAATCTAGACTGGGGAGAACCCACAAGTATTGTTTTAAAATAACTGGCAAAACCCAACCCGTGGATAATTCCAAAAAATAAGGTAATAAAAACAACCACACTAATACTTTCCTGTTTCGATGATTTTCCAGCAGTAAAAAGATTGAAAAAAGCAACAATAAGAATGGTTATTGGAATTGAAAAATCGGCCAAATTACCTTTTATAATTACCGCACCAAAAACAGATAATAGCAAAGATAAAGAATGTCCAATGGTAAAAACAGAGATTAAAAGCAATAATTTTTTCCAGTCCTTGAATGCGTAAGGAACCGTCAATGCAATTAAAAACAAAATGTGGTCATAGGCAGACAGGTTAAGAATATGCCTCAACCCTTTTTCAAAATAAATCCAAAATTCTGACATTGTAAATAGTTTTAAAGATTAGGGGTTGTCAAACTTACAATTTATTTTTAAAATAGTTCGAACGGATTGTATTAAAAGCAATTCCTGTCTCATTTATTTTACCAAAATCAGGAAAAAAATGATGAATTGGCTTTCTTTAAAATGGAAATAGAATTATCTTTGTTAGACTAAAACCTATTATATTATGTCAATTTCAGATTTATTCGATAACGAATTCAAACAAAGAAACAAAGGTCATTTTTCTGCTATCGTTCGGGTAGCCCTTGCTGATGGAAAAATCGCTCAAGAAGAACAGGCTTTTTTAGACAGGCTAGCAAGAAATCTCGAGATTTCGGAAGCGGAATATGAAGAAATTTTAGAAAATCCATTAAAATATCCTATCAATCCTCCTTATTTGCGCACGCAAAGGATTGAACGTTTGTATGATTTGGCCAGAATGGTGCATACGGATCACCATCTAGGCGACAAGCAGGATGCAATGTTGCGAAGATTAAGTTTAGCTTTGGGATTTACTCCAGAAAATGTAAATTATATTGTTGACAAAGCCCTTTCGTTGATTGATAAAAAAGTAGACTTGGATACTTTTATCTACGAAATGGAACACATGAACAAATAATTTCTCTCGTAAGGAAAAGAAATGCTATTTTGCTTTGCTCATAAATTCTTCGGCTTTTTCGACCATGTTGTAGCTTCCGCAGAAAAAAGGGACTCTTTCGTGTAATTCCGTAGGCAAAATCTCCATGATTCTATTAAATCCATCGGATGCTTTCCCTCCGGCTTGTTCGGTTATAAAAGCCATTGGATTGCATTCGTAAAGCAATCGCAATTTCCCTTTTGGCGCTTTTGTGCTCGTTGGATACAAATAAATTCCACCCTTAATCATGTTTCTATGAATATCAGAAACTAGACTCCCTATATATCTCGAAGTATAAGGTCGGTCGCCTTCTTCTAGCTGGCAATATTTTAAATAATCTTTCACTCCTTGCGGAAAATGAACATAATTCCCTTCGTTTATAGAGTAGATAGAGCCATCTTTCGAGAATTTCATATTCGGATGAGATAAATAAAAAGTCCCAATGGCTGGATTTAAGGTAAATCCATTTACGCCAAAACCAGTCGTATAAACCAGCATGGTCGATGTTCCATAAATCACATATCCAGCGGCTACCTGATTGATTCCAGGCTGCAAAAAATCTTCTAAAGTTACTGGAGTTCCTACTGGAGTTACTCGTCTATAAACCGAAAAAATAGTACCTACCGAGACATTAACATCAATGTTTGATGAGCCATCGAGCGGATCCATTAAAATAACGTATTTATTGTTATGCCCGTTGTCAGAACCTTGCACAGTTATAAAATCGTCACTTTCTTCAGAAGCAATACCACATACGATTTCGCGATTAATCAAGGTTTGAATAAAGACTTCATTCGCATAAACGTCGAGTTTTTGTTGATCTTCGCCCTGAATGTTTTGCTCCCCTACCGCACCAACAATATCGACCAAACCTGCTTTATTTACTTTGTAATTTACTACTTTGGCAGCTAAGCGAATAGAATTGATAATTCGAGATAATTCTCCTGACGAATATTGAAAAGCGTTTTGGTTTTCGATGATAAATTCTCCTAAAGTCTTTTTGTGTTCTTCCATTACGAAATCGTTGTAGTTGTTTTGAAGTCACAAATATCGGATTTTTTGTGAAAATGATTTTATTTTATTTAGTTCGTTTATCAGAATTGTATATTTGCCACCTAAAGTATTAAATTTTCCAAATAAAAGCATTCTTTTTCATGCCGACAAACAATTATAAATAAGAAATTATGACAATTAGAAAAGGAATGCCCGAAGATATGGAAGCCGTTTTAGGGCTTATTCAAGAATTGGCTCATTTCGAAAAGGCACCTGATGCTGTTTTAGTTACAGTCGAAGATTTAATTCGGGATGGTTTTGGTCCAGTTCCATTATTTCATGTTTTTGTTGCCGAAGTCGAAAAACAAATTGTAGGGATTGCTTTGTATTATTATCGCTATTCGACTTGGAAAGGAAAGATAATTCATTTAGAAGATTTAATCGTAAAAGATGAAATGCGTGGAACAGGTTTGGGATATGCTTTGTATTCTGAAGTGATTAAACAAGGAAAAAAAAGACAAGGTTCGAAGAATTGATTGGCATGTTCTCGATTGGAACACTTCGGCAATAGAATTTTATGAAAAATCGGGCGCAAAAGTTCTCAAAGATTGGTATTTAGCACAGATGAATGAATCCGAAATTAACTATTTCGTAGACAATAGATTAAAATAAAATTACAATTTTTTATAAAAATATGAGAGTATTCAAATTTGGCGGCGCTTCTGTGAAAGATGCCGAAGGAATTAAAAACGTATACGGCGTTTTACAAAAAGTGGGTTACGAGAATGTCTTATTAGTGGTTTCGGCTATGGGAAAAACTACGAATGCCCTTGAAGTAGTCATAAAAAATTATTTCGACAAATCTCCAGAATTAAAATCATCCGTTCAAGAGGTAAAAAAATACCATAATCAAATTCTTTTAGACTTATTCGAGGACGAAAAAAATGATGTTTTCTCTGCCGTAAATAAGCAATTTTCAGACTTAGAATATTTCTTGAACCACAATAAATCACCAAACTATAATTTTGTTTATGACCAAATCGTGAGCTATGGCGAATTAATTTCGACCACTATTTTGAGTCATTTTATGAATTTTATGGGCATACAAACCCAATGGTTAGACGTGAGAAACTTTATAAAAACCAATTCAAATTATAGAGATGCCGAAGTAGATTGGGAATTAACCAAAAAAATATTTCGAAAAACATAAAGCTAAAAGCATTGAATATTACACAAGGGTTTTTGGGTTCAGACGAGAATAATTTTACCACAACCTTGGGTCGAGAAGGGTCAGATTATACCGCTGCCATTTTCGCTTATTGCTTGAATGCCGAAAGTGTAACCATCTGGAAAGACGTTCCTGGAGTCATGAATGCCGATCCTAGATATTTTGAAAATGCAAGTTTACTGAATCAAATTTCGTATCGCGAAGCCATAGAATTAGCTTTTTATGGAGCAACCGTTATCCATCCTAAAACCTTACAACCTTTACAAAAAAAGAAATTCCTTTGTATGTAAAATCATTTATAAATCCAATGTTACAAGGAACTAGTGTTGCAAAAGGTGCCGACTTAGAACCTTATATGCCTTGTTTTATTGTAAAGAGAGATCAATTGTTGATTTCGCTTTCGTCTATAGATTTTTCCTTTATTATGGAAGAAAATATCAGTGAAATCTTTGCTCTGTTCCATCAATTTAAACTAAAAGTAAACTTAATCCAGAATTCTGCCATTAGCTTTTCTGTTTGTGTTGAGGATAAATTTGGAAATTTTAAGGAGTTAAATACCCTTTTATCCAAAAAATTCAAAGTCGATTATACCGAAGGCGTAACTCTATACACCATTCGCCATTTTGATGAAAAAGCAGCACACACCGTTGAGGAAAACAAAACCGTAATTCTAAAACAAGTGAGCCGAGAAACCATGCAAATTGTAACGAAAGAAAATTAGGATAACTATCCTGAAAATAGTTTACAGGTTTCAAAATTTGTGACGCAAGCAATATAAAACAGACGAAGCAATCTGTCTTTTGGGATTGCTTCGTTTTTTAATTGAGAAATCATTTTTGGTATAAAATTACTATTTCTCATATTTTTTTAGACTGACTTTGAGTGCTATAATATTTTCTTTGAGCTCTTTTATTCTTTCTTCATACTGCTCCATTAGTTTTTTTGAAAGTTGATTTACCATTTCGGCATTCCCCAAATCATTAATTGCATTAATAGTTTCGGTTGTTGTAGTTTCATTTTTGACCAATTCTACTGGAGTAATTTCGAAAAATTCACATATTTTTTCAATATGAGTAGCCCAAGAATGGCTTTTACCCTTTTCCATTCTAGCATAGGCAGCTTGAGACACCTCAAGATATTTTGCAACTTGCTCTTGAGACACTCCTTTATTTTTACGAAGGTGTTTGAGTTTAATGCCAACTACAACTACTGAAGTATTCATTTTATGCTTTTTTAGTATGCTTTTAAAACTATTGATTTACACTTAATTTCATAAAGCAATTAAATTGTTGTTAAATCAAGTATTAAGAATTCTAAATACACTTATTGCCTGATGTAAATTGTGATTAATGCTACATAACAAAGAATACTATTTAAACGCTATACAGCTAACGCAAAGTAACGGATGGTCTTTTTTTAAGAATAATCGAAGCAAATATGATGACTAAAGCTATTTTATAGCTGTCATTAATCCTATTATTCTTTAGTTTGAGGAACCAAGGAAGCAAGAAAATAGCGCCTTCACTTTTTAATTTTTTGCTAAAATAAAAAATACTAATTTTGTTTAAACTTTTCACAAAATGAAAAATATAATACTCCGAGCAATGATCAAGAGAGCTATTGCTGTTGCTGACAGCAATTGGAGCTTGCTATACAATTCAATAAACGGTTATTTGAAAAATCATAAAAAAGCTAATCTTTCTACAACAATACTAAAAACAGAATCTATTTTGTCCTAAATTTAATGTTTAAAGCTGTTGAAATTATGCACCTTTACAACCTTAAACCTATAACTCTACTGTATGTTAAAGCAATTTCTAAATCTTAAACTTTCACAAAAATTATCTCCACAACAAATCCAGTTGATGAAGTTAATCCAATTGCCTACACAAGCTTTTGAACAACGTTTGTTGGAGGAAATGAATGAAAATCCAGCTTTAGAAGCAGGAACAGATGAGGAAGAAATTTACGATAAAGACGAATTCGATAACGATGACTCTAATGACGAATTTGACGATTATGACGACAATGATAATGAAGATACGAGCGACATTAACATCGACGAATATTTAAACGGAGACGAAACACCCGATTATAAAACCCAAGTTAATAATTATAGTGATGATGATGAGGAACGTGAGTCGCCGCTAGTGGCGCCAATTAGTTTTCATCAAGATTTAATCAATCAGCTCAATACCTTTATATTGAATGACAGCGAGCGAGAAATTGCAGAATTTCTTGTGGGAAGCATCGACGACATGGGCTATATCCGACGAAGTATTACCGATATTGTTGATGATATGGCGTTTACACAAGCTATTTACACCGACGAAAAAACAGTCGAAAGAATGCTAAACATCATCCATGAATTAGAACCTTCTGGAGTTGGCGCACGCGATTTACAAGAATGCCTACTGTTGCAATTAAAGCACAAAACCCCCACGGAATACGTGGCTCTAGCAATAGATATTATCGAAAATCAATTTGACGCTTTTACAAAAAAACATTACGATAAATTATTACAAAAATATGCTGTTTCGAATGAGCAACTCAAAACCGCTATTCACGAAATAGAAAAACTAAACCCAAAACCAGGCGGCTCTTTTACAGGAAGTAATAAAATTACAGAACATGTGGTTCCTGATTTTGCCATTCGAATTGATGACGAAGAATTGATTTTAACTTTAAATGGCAGAAATGCACCGTCATTACACGTTTCTAAAGATTATCAGGAAATGATGCAAACCTATAAAAATTCCCGTGACAAATCGAATGCACAAAAGGACGCCGTTCAATTTATCAAGCAAAAACTAGATTCGGCTAAATGGTTTATCGATGCCATCAAACAACGCCAAGAAACGCTTTATGTCACGATGAACGCGATTATGCATTACCAACGAGACTATTTTCTTGAAGGCGATGAAACCAAACTAAAACCAATGATTTTAAAAGATATTGCTGATTTAGTTGGACTTGATATTTCGACCATTTCGCGCGTGGCAAATAGTAAATATGTAGAAACACCTTACGGAACAAAACTAATCAAAGAATTTTTCTCTGAAGCGATGAAAAACGATCAAGGCGAAGATGTTTCGACCCTCGAAATCAAGAAAATTCTACAAAATGTGATCGAAGACGAGGACAAACACAAACCACTTCCGGATGATCAACTAGCCGAAATTCTCTTAGAAAAAGGCTACCCAATTGCCCGAAGAACCATCGCAAAATACCGAGAGCAACTCGATATTCCTGTGGCGAGAATGAGGAAGAAAATGTAGGGGTTTTAGATTGCAGATTAACGATTTTTGATTTCAGATTTGGGTATTGATAAACAAAGCATTATGGATTGAATAGTTTTTTATTTGCAGTGGTGGCATTTGCTTATTACCTATTTAATAAATGGTGGATAAACGTGAGAAAAGAAAAAGCTGAAGGATTTTATAAACCTGATACATATATTGGAATTGTCAGTAATTGGATAATTATAATAGGTCTTACAATAACCTCTCTAGTGTATTTGTTTGATGCAATTGGATAAAAAACAATAACTCTTGAAAAAACTTCTTCCCCTTTTTTCCTATATATTTCATCCGATATTCATTCCGGTTTATGCTGCCTTGATTTACTTTTTTTTGAATGGGTCGTATTTTGAAAACCCTGAAAAGTATTTTATTATTTTTCAAATAATGATTATCACGATTCTTATTCCAATGCTTCTTTTTTTGTGTTACATGCTACTGGAAAGGTTGATTCTGTTATGGTTTCGGAAATATCACAACGCAAAATTCCACTAATTATTCAATGTTTCTTGATTGTTTATTAATTAGAAAAAGTACCACGGTAGCGTCTTATCCTGAGCTGTATTTTTTCTTTTTAGGCGGATTGTTGAGTACTTTTTTGGCGTATGTTTTATTATTTTTTAAAACAAAAACCAGTCTTCATTTGATGAGCCTAAGTGCCTTAACGCTTTATACTATTGGCTTAAGCATTCACAATCAAATTCAGAATATTAATTTAATTGTTTTTTTAGTTTTAATGAATGGCGTTGTCGCCTCCTCTCGCTTAGAAATGAAAGCCCATACAAACAAAGAATTAATAATTGGTTTTTTTTTAGGAATTGTTCCCCAACTTCTTTTGTTGCGTTTTTGGCTATAAAATATAGAAGATAATCCCGATGTTTAGTGAATGTATATTCAAGGATTCGTTCCCTATTTTTGCCGATTTAAACAATGAATTTAAACCATAGTAAACAGAAATGTTTATGGTGTTGTAACCCGAAGAAATGTAGGCTCCATACTGAAACTTATTAAAATCTTTATTGTTTGTAACAATTATTTTGCCATGAGCGTCTTTATAAACGGATTTGTCATATAACAAATAACCCATTTTGAATCCTCCGTAAATCCTCCAAAATTTATGACTTTCATACGTTGATGTGCGCCATCTAAACTCAATGGGAACTTCAACTAAAAATTGAGAGAATTTGTTTTTATTGTATGCTGTTTTAGAATCGATAATCGTGTAAACTGGAATTTTATTGAGCTCTGTAATGGCAATATTCTGATTGTAATTGTTGTAACTAAACCCAAGCCCCGGAGCTATTGCAATGGTTCTATTTTTATTGATGGGTATATCCCGAAGGAATCCTAGAGAAAAACTCGACGAAAATTTGTCTTGAGTTAAATTTGCAGGTTTGTTTTGTAATGTATTAAAGTTAAATCCAAAATAAAACTGATCTTCTCTATAAAGAGAATCTATTTTTATTTTTGGAGCATCTTCTTTGATGGTGTCTTCTTGCGAAAAAACAGGAAAAGCCAAGAAGAAAAGGAAACAAGTAAGAAAGAATCGCATACTAATTTTTTTATGGAATAAAATTACAAAAAAAGGCAACCTTACGGCTACCTTTTTTAGATAATATAAAATTATTTCGCAGAGAGGAAGGGATTCGAACCCTCGATATGTTGCCATATACACGCTTTCCAAGCGTGCGCCTTCAGCCACTCGGCCACCTCTCTATTTATTTAAGGTTGCAAAGAACACGAAAAATTTTGACTTAATAAAATTAAAACTTAAGTTTTATGATAATTCCCCGCGTAATGAAGTTTCGAATATTGTCTTAAAAATAGCGGGAGGTATATTCTGCCCTAACAAGTACATTAATTTGGTAATTGCCGCTTCAGTAGTAATGTCTTTTCCAGAAATTACACCAATTTTTTTCATAGAAGTACTTGTTTCATACTGCCCCATTCTAACACTTCCGCCTGAACATTGTGTTACATTAACAATGTATAAACCGCTTTTTATGGCTCGTTTTAGCAATGACAAGAACCAGTCCTCAGTAGGAGCATTTCCGGCACCAAAGGTTTCGAGAACAATTCCTTTAAGGTGTGGAATTTCGAAAATAGCAGCTAAAACAGCTTCGCTAATTCCGGGAAACATTTTTATAATGACAACCCCATTTTCTAAATTTTTATGAATTCTTAGTTTTTTGACTCTTGTTTTAGGCAAAAATAATTCTGAATATACTTTTAGATGCACACCAGACTCTGCCAATGGCGGGTAACTTGGAGAAGAGAACGCATTAAAATGTTCGGCATTTATTTTCGTAGATCTATTCCCTCGGTATAATTTGTATTCAAAATAAAGACATACTTCACTAATCACAGGTTTACCATGATGTTGCAAAGAGGCAATTTGGATTGCGGTAATTAAATTTTCTTTAGCATCCGTTCTTAAATCCCCAATAGGCAATTGTGAACCCGTGAAAACTACTGGTTTCAACAAATTTTCAAGCATAAAACTCAATGCTGATGCTGAATACGACATCGTATCCGAACCATGAAGTACCACAAATCCATCAAAATCAACATAATTATCTTCTATAATTGTGGCAATTTTTATCCATTCTTCATGATTCATGTTGGAGGAATCTATTGGATTTTCGAATGAAAGGGTTTCAATATCGCAATCTAATTGTTTTAGTTCTGGAATTTTTCGCAATAGTTTCCCAAAATCGAAGGCTTTTAATGCTCCTGTTTCAAAATCCTTCATCATACCGATGGTTCCTCCGGTATAAATCAAAAGTATTTTAGCTTTAGATTGCATTTGTATATTTCAATTTGTTGACGACTGGATTGGCATACATAGCTAAAAAACTTTGCAAAGCCACAGGATTTTCTTGGTCGATTCGAATTTCCAATCTGCGCTCAAAAAGTGATTTTTCGTTTTCAGTATACAAATGAGAAAACCTATTGGTATTATTCAAAATATCATACGCAATAAAATTAGTTGGCCATAATTTATAATTACTTAGGATAGAATCATCAATAACTTGTGCCAAGGCCAAAATTTGTTTGTTCGAATTATCAAATTCTGCTTTAATCCCATCAAATTCTTGTTCAATAACATCGCCAATGTGAATGTGAATGCGTTTTTTTTGCCCCATTACTCCACTCATCAGATTGATAAAATCCTCATTTTCTTCCTTTGTATAAATTTCTTTATTGGCTTCTGCCAATAGCTGAGGCATTTTTAACGCATCGGTTGGGTCGTATTCGTATGAAATTGCAACAGGAACTATCCTGATTTTTTTAAAATAATCCATCAAATCTTTTTCCTCAGAGCCCATGGCAAGCATTTTTAAAACGCCAGGATTTGTGGCATCATTCCCATCTTTGGTTCTTCCTTCGCGTTGAGCAATCCAAACGGAGCGATTTTCATGCAATAATAATTGAGCAATATACTCCGACAATAATTTAGAACTTTGCAACATTTCACGAGGAGACAATCCTCTTTGAACTAAAAAATTTCGATTTAATTTGGCCAAGATTTTCAAAAAAGCCTTTTTGACTAAATTATCTCCAATTGCCGATGCCGTCATCACAAGTCCGTACTCATAAAGACAGGCATTCAATAATGTTGTGTCTAAAAGAATGTCGCGATGATTCGAAATAAACAAATAGGCGGTATCTTTTTTTAATTTTTCGAAGCCTGAAGTCGACAATCCTTCAGAGCTCTTTTTAAGAACCTTTTGTACCGATTGATAGATAAAATCACATTGAAAATCTCGAATGGAATGAGTGTCTTCCAGTTGTTTTTTCCACACCTCGTCGTCTAGATCTGGGAAAGAAAAGTTCATTAAAGCCTTCATCATTGGGTGTTTTATCGAAGTGCGAATGGCTTCATTTACTTCGGTGTCATGAAAAGGTCGAATCTCGTCAAATTTTGACATATAGCGTATGTTTTTTATAATAACAAATTAACAAAATTTTTATCGATAATAGTAGGGATTTTTATGCTAAATCCCAAAAATAGCTGCTGAATTATTAGTGGTAATTCTAGCGATTTCTTCTTGGGGCAAATTATAAATTTCGGCTAATTTATCGACAACCTTTGTCAGATAACTGCTTTCGTTGCGTTTTCCTCGATAAGGAACTGGAGCTAAATACGGAGAATCGGTCTCTAGAACGAGATGTTTTAAGTCGATTTGATTCAAGAATTGGTCTATTTTTCCGTTTTTAAAAGTAACAACTCCACCTATTCCCAATTTCATATTATACGAAATGGCTCGCAATGCTTGTTCATAAGTTCCTGAAAAGCAATGAAAAATTCCGAATAAATTCTCCGATTCTTCTTCTTCTAAAATTTCAAAAATTTCATCGAAAGCCACTCTACAATGGATGACTATTGGCAATTTATACCGTTTTGCCAGCTGGATTTGTTTTCTAAAGGCATTTTTCTGTTCCTGCAAATGTGTTTTATCCCAATACAAATCAATCCCTATTTCGCCAATGGCAAAAAACTTTCTTTTGGTTAATTCTTCCTCAACAAGCTGTAATTCTTCAAGATAATTGTCTTTTACATGCGTAGGATGCAAGCCCATCATCAAGAAAATATGCTCAGGATATGCCTTTTCTAAATCATACATGGCTTGCGTAAAAGTCGAGTCTATGGCAGGAATAAAAAACCGCGAAACCCCAGCATCAATGGCACGGCGAATCATTTCGTTTCGATCCTCGTCAAATTCATTCGAATATAAATGCGCATGCGTATCAGTAATTGTCATTTTTGCTTTTATTTAAAGCAGCAAAGATACACTCTTGCTAAAAAAAACAAGCACACAAAAAACGCAAGGTTCAATAAGAAATGGATTCAAAACCTAAACAACCTTAAACTTAATAAATGATTTAGAAAATTATTCTAAATCATTTATTAATTGCTGCACTTGGTCGTAATCCTCGAAATCCTCAGGAATGGTCAACAGAATTTCTTTACAGGATTTGTATTCTTTCTGCTTCAATTTTGAAAGTGCTAAATACCAAGTTGCTTTATTTTTATAAATAGAAGACCCTGACTTCAAATCTGACAAATTGGATTCGGCCTTTTGAAATTGATTGTCTTCAAGAAGCGAAACAGCATAAAAATATTGAATTTCTGGCGATTTATTTTCCTTTAAAACCAATTCGAAATTAGAAATGGCATTCTTGTAATTCCTAGCATTAAAGGCATCTTGGGCTAATTTTAAGCTTTCATTCCCTTCGCCTCTTTCGGTAAAATAAGTACTTTCCGGATTGTCATACTCTTCAAACGCTGGATTGCTATTTTGAAAAAAGAAAAACCCAACCAAAACAGCTACCGAAGCCGCAATGGCATATTGCCAAGGTTTGAAAGCGACAACCTTTGGTTTTTTGGTTTTAAAATGTTTTTTAGAAATTGATTTTAGGTTTTTCTTGAAAGCATTTAATTCATTTGCGTTTCCAAATTTATTTTCTAAATAAAAATTTAATTCCTTGAACGTTTCAAAAGCCGAGTCGAATTCCTGATCTTCGGACAATTGTTTTTCGAATTTTGCTCTGTCTTCGTTTGACAATTCGTTTTCGAGATATTGATCGAATACTATGTGGCGTTCCTCGTTCATGGCTAGGTGTTTTTTAAAGATTTAAACCGATTTGTTTCCTGAATCCACTGGGTTAATTGACCAATGCACAATGATTTTTTCTTTCGAACATAACCGTAAGTTACATTAAGTTTTTCGGCAACTTCCTCCATCGATTTGATAGTAAAACTCAATTTTAATAACTCCTGACATTTGTCGCCTAGTTTTAAAAACATCGTGTCAAAAAGTTTTTGTTTTTCGTCGAATAGTTCGGTTTCTGTTAGCATTTCTTCCGTGGGTTCATCCATAGATGGCGAGTCGTCATCGATTGTTACCCCTTTATTCGAAGATTTTTTTATTTCATTCAGCCATTTTCTTTTGCACAATAAAAAGAAATAAGCATCAAAAGGACAAGTAAGTTGCAATTTTTTGGCTTTGGCCTGATTAAAAAGCAAAATCATAATTTCCTGAACCACGTCCTGCGCTTGATCTTCATCGCCCGAATTGTTTCTTACATAATGAATGACTTTTGGAACAAACTTTTTATAAATCGATTGGATGATTGCCGAGTCATTATTGGCAAGTCCATCAATATAAATTTGGTCTGGATGAATTTTGATACTGGTCATAAAAAAACTTTTCATCGAAAATAATAAAAAAAGAGGTAACAAACATAAAATCGAGTTGATATAAGGGTATAAATTAAAATTTAAACATTTTAGATTATGAAAAAGTTGAAAAAATTAGGGGTCACATTTATGGTTAAACTTTGGACATTAATAACCCGATAAAAAATTAAAACATAAAGGGTAACAATATCAAACCCGAATTGATATAACAATAGAAATCAAAAAAAATAACAAACAATTAAACACTAGAAATTATGAAATCAACGATTCACACACACCAAAAAAACAATTTTAAACTTGTACGTAAAACAAATTTGAAAAACATCGGACTTTTAGCTTTAGCAACAATCATTTTTGCAAGCTGTACTAACAATGAAAACGCAACAAAAACGCCCCCAACTGCTGCTGGATTTAAAAGTATTAACGAAAAAGGAGTCAAAAAGAACATTCAAAATTTTACTGCCATTGCAGGTGCTGGAGCAATCACGTTAACATCGGCCAAAGGAGTAAAAATAAACATCAACGGGAACTGCCTTACTAAAAATGGAAGTCCTGTAACAGGCGAAATAAAAATAGAATATATAGAACTTTTTGACAAAGGCACCATGCTTATTACAGACAAACCTACAATGGGAATCATGCCTGACGGAAAGAAAAACCTATTAAAATCAGGCGGAGAATTCTTTATCAAAGCAACCCAAGCTGGTGTAGAACTAGCAACCACTTGTAATATCAATCTGATAGTTCCAACAAATCTTACGGGTGGTGTAGACAATACCATGACATTATGGAAGGGGATTATCGATACCAAAGGAGATTTAGCTTGGGCAGATGCCAGAGATGCCGCTGGAGCAAATGGAGGAAAAGGAGGCGTTCAGGCCGAAGGAAATAATTATTACGTTACTTTTGGAAACTTCGGTTGGACAAATGTCGATCGTTTTTACAGCGACCCAAGACCAAAAACAACCATTCTTGCCGATGCACCCGAAGGATACGACAATACAAACAGTGCTATCTATTTATCTTACGATGGCGAAGGAACAAATGCTTTAGCCAAACTAGATACTTACACCGCCGCTGGATTGTTCAGCGAGCACTACGGACAAATTCCTATTGGTTTAGCGTGTCACGTTATTTTTGCTACCGAGGACAACGGGAACTGGAGATACGCCATCAAAGCAGTTACGGTTCAAGCAGGCGATGTTTATACTTTTACCCTTGCCGAAACAACCGTAGGAACCGAAGCACAACTTGTAGCCGCAATCAATGCCATACAATAACACACAAAATATTTTTAAAAAAGTGGTGATTTGCTCACCGCTTTTTTCTATTTTTAAAAATATTAAAAACAAACCCTGAGTATCCTTATGAAGAAGGAACAACTTGGCAATCAGAAGCTAATCCTGCTGTTCGCTATATCTTTTCCTGGCTAAAGAAGCCAGAAAAAGGATGCCGCTACCATCAGGGCTAAAAACCGTATCGATTATGAAAAAACTACTCTTTTTTTCTGCTTTTTATCCTCTTTCTGTCGTCCTGAGCTTGCCAAAGGACAAACTAAAGCAAAAGATACTCTAACCCGAAGAGCTACTATCACTTATAATCAAAAAAGAAATTCGGTAACTTTTAAACCTGAAACACCACCATTAATCCCGATTGCCGGCGCACCAAAACCGTCTTATTCTTATTTATGGGAAATGGGCGACGGACATTACAGCAAAGAAGCCGAGCCCAAACACGTCTATAAAAACAAAGGAACTTACACCACTCGCCTAGCGGTAACTAATAATTACGACAACGGAAAACCGCCAGCAACACGACCAAAAATAGTAACAATAAATGAAATTTCGGATGAAGTTTACAAAGACATTGCTTCCATCGAAGATCAAAACGGATTGTCTATCCAAAAAATTGCGACCCTATTCCTGACCAACAAATGGAAGTAATTTTGAGTTATCAAAACACAGAAACTACGTATCCAGCGGGAAATTATATCTCTTTTACAACGAAAAACAATTTAAAAACAACAATTTTAATTTAGTCGATTTCAGAACTTATGCTGGCGAACGAGAAGTAAAAGAAAATTTAGTTGCAATAGTAGATGATTTAGAAAATACAGATTCGTATTTAGCTTCTGAAAATGCTTTGGCTACGGCCAAAAAATACAAAACCACCACAATCGAAGAAAACTTAGACGCCACTTTGATAGAAGCCCATAAAACATTTAAAAACGCAACTGTTTTAGAATTTGACGATGCAAATCCCAGAGAAACGCGCAACCTGTTTTTCACTTTCAAAACTACTCCCGAAATGATCAAGGACACTAGTGCTACCGTGACTATGCGAAGTATTTTTGTTCCCAACAAAAGTTTTAAAAATCATAAAATAAAAAATCTCGAAATGGAAATTGTGACTTCGCACGATCCCAACAAGATGGGCTCTAACGGAAGTTTTATGAACTATCGATTGGTGCGGTTTAAAAGAGTTAAGTTCAAAACACGTTTCCAGAACAATGGCGAAGGTCCAGCTAGAAAGATTCGATTAGAAACCGACATTCCTGAAATGTTCGATAAAAAAACTTTTCAAATCGAGGATATGTATCCCAAATGTCCCATTTGTCCAAAAGGAGAAGAGCCCACAACGAGTTGTTTAGACACGATTATCAAGCAAAACCAAATATTTTTTACATTCAAAATATTTATTTACCGGGAAGCAGTCAAAAAAATGTAAAAGAAATCGACAGCACCAAAGGATTTGTAAAGTATTCCTTGAAATTCAACAAAGACTTTCATAAAGTAAAGACCAAAAGCAGAACGGCTATTATTTTTGATAAAAATGAACCCATAATGACCAATTATGCCACGACTCGATTCCTGCCTGGCATTTCTATTGGGGCAAAAGCAGGATACAATTTGTATCCCAATCTAAAAAATTCAAGAAGTTATTTTGTTGGCGCAACTCTTTCGCCTTTTAAATCCTATCGCTATTATTGGCAGGCTGAATTCGTCAACAGCATCCACTCCTATGATGGCACAAATTCTGTTCAGGAATCCTTTAGAACTAGCGCAAATGGTGTTCGGCAATTGCAACGCAGAACAACTTCGTCTCAAAATGACAATATAAATTGGGAAATTCCAGTACTCATGCGTTACAATATCAATAGTTTTATTGGGATTGGTATGGGATTGCAAGCTAATTTTAATCTTTCAGAAAAACAGGAGCAAAACCTAAAAATTGAAACTTATGAAGGCATTACCGATAAATTTTTAATCTCGACTACCAATGAATCCAAAATTGCAAAACAATCTTTTACCAATGTAAAAACAGGATTCGTGTTCGATTTAACCTTTGGAGCAGCAAGAATTGGTCCAAGTTTTGGAGCTAGATACGTTGTAAATTTCAAAGAAAATAGCAATTATTTTCAATTGTATGGCATTTGGAAATTTTAGTAATAAACCACAGATTACAAGGATTTTAACGGATTATCACTAATTTTTATTATTCAATACCGACTTAATAAACTTAATCCCTTAATGGTAAAAAATAATTTTTATCTTCTTCTCTTCTTAACTCTAAACGCTTTTGGACAAAATACGCTTTCGCAGGAAGGCAAAATTTATGATGCCATCGATGCCTATTCTGCAAATCCAACTGCTGATGGCTTAGAAAACTTATCAAACACCAACTACATTTTTTGGAAAAACCCAAAACCAAAATCTAAAAATGAACTGCTTGCTATTGTTGTTTTAAACTGCAATAAAGCCTATTATGAAAACAAATTTGGCAAAACAAATCAAGCCGTTTCGAGTTATGAAAAAGCGTGGCAGATTTATCAAAAAAATAAACTTTTTAATTATGACATTACCGAATATTGTCTGAAACCATTAGGCAATCTTTACACGATTATTGGCGATTATGACAATGCCGAAAATACCATAAAGCAGTACTATTTTATTGCCAATATCGAAAAAAATCAGTCACAAAAAATAGCAGCCATTCTCAATTTATCAAACGTATATCAAAACACGGGAAAAGTTAATGAAGCAATTGATTTGCTTGAAAAAACGATTAAAAATGAAAAAATAGCTGCCATTCAAAAAGGAAATTTATTGAATAATTTAGGAAATAATTATATGATAAGTGCCAAAGGATTTTTAACAAATCCTGAACTCTTTTTCAAGGCCGAAAACTGTTTCAAAACAGCAATACAATTATTGAAAATCGAAAAAAACCAATCGGAGACTTTATCAAATTGTTATCGCAATCTAGCTTCGCTCAATAGCCATTGGCATAAATTTGACAAGGCCAATGACTCTTTTGCAATGGCAAAAAAACTCGTTTTGGGAACAGAAAATCAAAACAAAAGAACCCTAGCGAAACTATATTGCGAAGAAGCTTCGCTTTGGTTTCAACAAAAAAAATATGCCGAAGCAAGCACAATTATAACCTCTGTTTTTGAGATTTTAATTCCTAATTATTCCAACAAAAAAAACATCCTTCCCAATCCAAATTCTCTTTATGCAGAAACGGTCTTGCTAGACGCCTTAGATTTACAAGCCGAAATTTATATGGCACAAAACCAACCCCAAAAAGCATTAAAATCATATACCCTTTCGTTTCAAATTGAATATTTGTTTGCCAATTTATTGGTCTACGAAAACTCCAAAATCATCAATCAAATTCGCATTAGAAATCGAACCGAAAAATGTATTTTCATCTATGCTTTTTTATACCAAAAAGAAAATAAAATCTCTTATTTAGAAAGCGCATTTCAACTTCAAGAACGAACTAAATCAGGCGTTTTAAAAAGCTATCTTTCTAATAAAAAAATCGCTTCTAAACAAGAAAAATCACTTTTAGAGCAACAAAATGAAAACTTGGCAGATGTTTCTAAAATAAATGAAGCCATAAAAAAACAAAATGAATTAATGCTTTCGCTAAAGAAAATCCGGTTAAAAAATCCGGTTTTGACTGAAGAAAGTATCAATTTAAAAGCCTTGTATTCAAAACTAGAAAAAGACAAAGCAACTTTAATAGCCTATTTTATGGGCTTGAAAACATGTATGTTTTTACCTTAGAAAACCAAAAAATTAGGCTGGAACATATTGATACTACAAATACTGCGGCACCTAATATCATTTCATTTTTAGACTATTTTAATGATGCCAATAAAATCATTGACAACATTAGAGGTTACAATCATAGTGCTAATCGCGTTTATAAAATGCTGAAATTACCAACGAATTCAACTTGCCAAAACCTCATCATTATTCCTGACGGATTATTAAACTTTTTGCCTTTTGAGGCTTTGATTACCAAAGAATCAACCACCACAAATTTTACCAAAATGCATTATTTACTGAATGATTTCAAGGTTGCATACGCTAATTCGGCTCGCTTTTACATGAATGCGAAATCTATTGCTAATGACAAAAAATCCGTTCTTGGAATTTTTCCTATTTTCGAAAAAAACAGCTTATGAATTAACGTTCTCTAAAGCTGAAATGCAATCCATAAAAACAATTTTGAAGGCATATTTTTCGAAAACTCAAATGCTACTTTCGCTCATTTTAAACAAAATTTGAGCAATTATTCGATTTTACACTTGAGCACACACGCGGCTTCTGGCGATACAGAAACACCAGCAAGTATTAAATTTTATGATCAAGAAATTCTATATTCAGAGCTATACAATCTCGACATCAATAGCAATTTAGTGGTTTTGAGTGCCTGTGAAACAGGGATTGGAAAACTCTATAAATCCGAAGGAGCAATGAGCATTGCCAGAGGTTTTCAATTTGCCGGAGCGCAAAATTTGTTGTTTTCGTTATGGAAAGTGAACGATTACACGACTTCGGTTTTTATGGATTATTTTTATAAAAACATCAAAAACGGCGAATCCTATTTTGAAGCCAACAACAAAGCTAAACTGGATTTTTTAAAAACATAAGCATATCAAATGCCAAAAAATCGCCTTATTATTGGAGTGCTTTTGTGTATTATGGCGGAATTGAAACAGAAAAAAATTCAACGAATTATTATTTTTATATTCTTGGATTATTAGTTATAATTGGATTATTTTTGGTATTCAATTCCCTCCGAAAATGAAAAATCTTCCTCGTATTCTTAAAAAAGAAAACTACAAGAAAATAAAATTTAAGGTTACTAAAACACAGCATTTACTCCTAAAAGCAAGTATCAACGGTATTAAAGGAAAATTTATTTTAGATACAGGAGCGAGCACAAGCTGTGTCGATTTTAGCCATATCGAATGGTTCTTATTAGAAGCCAAAAAATCTAAAACACAAGCTTCGGGTGCTGGTGCAACGGGCATGCGCACTCAAAAAGCGGTTGGAAACCAACTGCAACTGGGTAACTGGATAGATCCTAATTTTGAACTTGTCATTTTTGATTTATCCCACGTAAACAAAGCCTTAATTGAGCACAAGGCAAAACCTGTTCACGGCATTATTGGAGCAGATATTTAATGAAAGGCAAGGGAATTATTGATTATTACAATCACTATTTGTATTTGACTCATTAGTTTTAAGGTGGTATTTGCTTAAAAAATAAAATTACAATTGAATTTGCCTGTCGATTTGTTGGTCTAAGGAAATAAAAGTTTCTGTTCTCGATACACCTTCGATTGTCTGAATCCTTGTATTTAACAAATGCATCAGATGCTCATTATCACGACAAATAATTTTTATTAAAATAGACCAATTTCCCGTTGTATAATGACATTCTAAAACTTCGGGTATTTTTCTAAGATCATTTACAGCTTCTGCATTTCGTGCTGCTTTGTCTAGGTAAACACCAACAAATGCCATCGTGTTGTATCCTAAAACTTTATGATTTACTACCAATTTAGATCCCGATATGACTCCGGATTGTTCTAATTTTCGAAGTCGCTGATGAATAGCCGCACCAGAAATTCCTATTTTATTAGCGATTTGAAGGATTGGTTTTCGAGCATCTTCCATTAGGAAACGTAAAATTTCTTTATCGATTCCATCGATTTCAACAACCAGGGAGTTAATTTTCATAAGTATCTATTTGAAACTAAATTTCGATATTTAGCTTTAATTTAAAATCAAATCTAAGAAAAAAACAAATAGTATTGACGCTATTTGTTTTATGATTTTGAGAGAAATCCTAACAAAAAGGCGTGGGATGCCAGCCTATCTTGGCTAAGAAATTTGCAATCTAAAACTGTCTTCCTTTCCATTCATATTTTCCAAAAAGAGAATACAAAGCCACACTCACACTAAAAAAAGGATAGAATATGCTGCTTAAAATTAAATAACGCATTCTCTTTTTGGTCAAGAAATAATGCGCTTTGTAGATTAAAATAGCATCAACAAAAAACTTCAACAAGAAGGGCAAAATTACTTCTTGAAACGAAATAAAACTCAACACCCAACACACAACACCCAACACACAAACCAGATTTACAACAAAAACAACCCAACCCAACCCTTTGCCGAAACGGCTTTGATAAGCAGCCGTTTTTGAAGCCCAGCGAACTCTTTGATAAAACAAAGATTGCCAGTCGTTCAAAGGTTTAGTGGCAACAATCGTATTTTCAGATTTTAAATAATGAACTTTTTTTGGGAATTTTGCCATGGCTTTTTGCAACAAAAAAACGTCGTCGCCGCTGGCAATGTTGTCATTCCCATTAAAACCATTCAATTCATAAAAGAGCGATTTTTGATAAGCAAAGTTGGCTCCATTACACAGAAACCCTTTTTTTAAACCAAAACTCCCAATAGTTGCTCCTTGCAAACTCGCCAAGTCTAACTGCTGAAAATGGTGTAAAAATGAAGGCTCACAATCATAAGCAACCGCACCAGCAATCATAGCGACTTCGTGATTTTGTATATAATTATCTAAGGTTAATAACCAGTTTTTATTAACCACACAATCTGCATCGGTGGTAATAATCCAATCTGATTTTACGAGTTGAATTGCAGTTAAAATGGCATCTTTCTTTGGCGAATTCGAAACCCGAATATTCTTTATGACCGAAACTTTAAACTTTAAACTTTGAACTTTAAACTCTTCGTTAGAATCATCATCGACCAAAATAACTTCAAACAAATCATTCGGATAATTTAATTTTGAAAAACTGTTTAAAAGATTAGGTAAATTTTTAGCTTCATCCCGAAAAGGAACGATAATCGTGAAATTAGTTTTTGGCGTTAGCTCAAGATTATCAAAGGATTTAACCTTTGCGAACCCATAAATAAGACTAACAATTGTCAAACAATATATTGCTACGATGAGGTATAAAATATAAATCATTGTACTATTTTTGTTTTATAATTCATAACATAATAACTGCCAATAACTACTGGTAAAACTACGTTTAAAAACCACATTAAGGTACTTATAAAAACAATAATCCATTCGTTGATTCCTAGAATCCCAAAGAAATAAACAGCCACACTTCCTTTTACGGCGAAATCTAAAAACTGAAATGTGGGTAATGAAGAGGCTAAAAAGTAAACACTCGCAATGGTTGCCATCATTGTTAGATAAGGCAAATGAACATCAAATGCTAAAAACAGGAAATAATATTGATGCGAAAAAATCAAGTAGCGGCAAGTGGCTAAAAAGATATTTTTTTGATGAATTGATTTTGGAATTTCGTTCATTTTACGAATCATTTTCTCGATGGAATAGCCTTTGATGGTAATTTTTTTCAAGCTAAAACCTAAGACCAAAAATCCCAAAACTGATATTAAAATGACTAAAACCCAAAAGCTATAACCCAAAATCCATAACCCAATTACTCCAAAAAAAATCGTCAAAATCATCTGAATTCCGTTGCAAATTAAATTCAAAAAAAGGATTTTTTTGACAGATGTCTTTTCAAAAAAAAGGGCTTTTCCAGCATATTCTCCTAATCCGTTTGGGGTAAATAATCCTGCGGTTAGTGCCCCTAGAACTTGTTTAGTCGATTGAGCTAAAGAAATTTTATGATGATACAAAACTAAGTTTTGCCATTTCAAAATTTCGAAAAAACGGTTCAAAAAACTCAATAATAAAAGAAATAAAATCCCTGCAATGGATTGTTTTTTTTTGAATAAAAGGATGAATTTTTTCCAATCGAGTTGGCTGTTATTCGCCAGTTGGTTGTATATAAAATAAAAGGCACCGCCAACAATCAAAAGTTTGGTAAGAAGTACGAGGAATTGCTTAGCTTTGTGAGATATTGAAATCATTAGTGCAAAGTAACAAAACTTTAAACAAATCTTTTGGCAAACGAACGTATCATATTAGGAATCGATCCAGGAACCACAATTATGGGTTTTGGAATAATAAAAGTAGTTGGAAAAAACATGCATTTTATACAACTCAACGAATTGCAATTATCTAAATATGACAATCATTATCAAAAATTAAAAATCATTTTCGAGCGCACCATCGAGCTAATCGACACGCACCATCCAGACGAAATTGCAATTGAAGCACCCTTTTTTGGCAAGAATGTACAATCGATGTTGAAATTAGGCAGAGCACAAGGTGTGGCAATGGCGGCGGGACTTTCGAGAGCTATTCCCATCACTGAATATGAGCCCAAGAAAATAAAAATGGCAATAACCGGAAACGGAAATGCCAGCAAAGAACAGGTGGCTAAAATGCTCCAACAATTATTAGGACTAAAAGAATTGCCCAAAAACCTGGATTCTACCGATGGTTTGGCTGCGGCGGTTTGTCATTTTTTTAATTCTGGAAAAGTAGTAGGTGCCGCAAGTTATACGGGTTGGGACGCTTTTGTGAAGCAGAATCAAGATAAAATTAGATAATTTGTAAATGGGCTCATTTTGAAAATTATTTCAAATCAGGTTCTTCATTTTTCAAATTTTCAAATCATTAAATTTTCAAATTAAATTGAGCGGAATCTACATCCATATCCCTTTTTGTAAGCAAGCGTGTCATTATTGCGACTTTCATTTTTCGACTTCGATGAAAAAGAAAGACGAAATGGTTTTGGCTTTGTCCAAAGAAATTCGAATGCGCAAAAGTGAGTTTGAAAATGAAATTATTGAAACGATTTATTTTGGTGGAGGAACGCCGTCAATATTGCAGATTGCAGATTTAAGATTTTTGATTTCGGAAGTATATGAAAATTATACCGTTGCTGAAAATCCTGAAATTACGCTTGAAGCCAATCCGGATGATTTATCAAAAGAGCGAATTATCGAATTGTCAAAAAGTCCAATCAACCGTTTAAGCATCGGAATTCAATCCTTTTTTGAAGACGATTTAATAATGATGAATCGCGCACATAATTCGGCGGAAGCCAGAACGTGTTTAAACGAAGCCACAAAATATTTCGACAATATTTCCCTTGATTTAATTTATGGAATTCCCGACTCGAGCCAAAATGGCGAACAGGCAAAGCAAATAAGCAACGAAAAATGGAAACAAAACATCGAAACTGCCTTGAGTTTTGGCATTCCGCACATTTCGAGTTATGCCTTGACAGTCGAGCCTAAAACGGCTTTGAATAAATTGATTCAAACGGGTAAAATAGCCAAACCAAATGATGATTTAGCACAAGAACAGTTTATGATTCTTGTTGAAACACTCGAAAACCAGGGTTTTATTCATTATGAATTGTCGAATTTTGGGAAAGAGAATTATTTCTCTAAGAATAATTCAGCCTATTGGTTGGGAAAAAAATATATGGGAATTGGTCCTTCGGCGCATAGTTATAACGGAATTTCCCGCAGTTGGAATGTTTCGAATAATAGTGTTTATCTGAAATCATTGAACAATACTAAATTACCCAACGAAACCGAAATTTTATCGAAAACCGACCGTTACAACGAATATATTATGACGGGATTGCGAACGATTTGGGGCGTTTCCTTAGACCGAATTGAGACCGAATTTGGAAATGAATATTTAGATTATTTACTAAAACAAGCACAAAAATTTATAAAAGATGATTTGCTTTTCATTGAAAATAACATTTTAAAAACAACTCCTAAAGGTAAATTTTTGACTGACGGAATCGCAAGTGATTTGTTTTTGATAAATTTGGAAAAGTAAACAGAATCGCTTTTTGCCTTACACTTAAAAAAATATGAAAACAACTTTAAAGATTGAAGAACTTGGTATGTTCCTCTTTGCAATTTATCTTTTTAACCAGCTAAATTACGCTTGGTGGTGGTTTTTGGCTTTAATTCTTGCGCCCGATTTAGCAATGATTGGGTATGTTTTTGGCAACAAATCGGGAGCTTTTCTCTATAATTTGTTTCATCATAAGGCAATTGCTTTAGTGTTGTATTTGGTAGGAATTTATAGTTTCAATACCCTAATTCAACTCGCAGGAATTATTTTGTTTGCGCATGCCGCAATGGACAGAATGATGGGGTATGGATTGAAATATGAAACGGGTTTTAAGTTTACACATCTAGGCGAAATAGGTAAAAAATAAAGAAAATGAACATTCAGCAACTCTATGAATTTTGCCTTTCTAAAAAAGGAGTAACAGAGCATTTCCCTTTTGACGAAGATACTTTAGTATTTAAAGTTGGCGGAAAAATGTTTTGTCTAACCTCATTGAAAGCTTGGGAAAACAGCACACCTGCTTTAAATTTAAAATGTGAACCTGAAAAAAATAGAGCGCTTCGAGCAGAATTTGATGCCATAAACCCAGGGTATCACATGAGCAAAATACATTGGAATACCATTGACTTTAATAGAGATGTTTCTGACAAAATGATAGGTGAATTAATAAATCATTCCTATGATTTAGTTTTCAAAAGTTTGCCTAAAAAAATTCAGAATGAAATTTTAGGAAATGAATACTTTTAATTTTAATCCCATCCATTTTCTTTATATTCGCTCATTCTAAAATTTAAACAATAGCATGAACTGGGAACAACTTTTATCATTACGCCGTCAAGGCGACACAAGCAAACGGTTACGAATGGAGCAGGACGACACACGTTTGGGTTTTGAGGTTGATTATGATCGAATTATATTTTCGTCGGCTTTTCGTAGTTTGCAAGACAAAACACAGGTCATTCCGCTTTCGAAAACTGATTTTGTTCACACCCGTTTAACGCATAGTTTAGAAGTTTCGGTCGTTGGGCGTTCCATCGGGAGATTAGTTGGAAAAAAAATCATTGAAAAGCATCCTCATTTAAAAGAAATTCATGGTTTTCAGGCAAATGATTTCGGGGCAATTGTTGCCGCAGCATCATTGGCACATGATATTGGAAATCCTCCTTTTGGACATTCAGGAGAAAAAGCCATTGGCGAATATTTTTCTATCGGAAAAGGACAACACTATAAAGACCAACTTTCTGCCAAAGAATGGCAGGATTTAGTTGATTTTGAAGGAAATGCTAATGGCTTTTCGGTGCTTACGGCAAGTCGTCCTGGGATTGAAGGAGGCTTGCGGATTTCGTATGCCACACTTGGCGCTTTTATAAAATATCCGAAGGAAAGTTTACCCAAAAAACCAACTTCGAACATCTCCGATAAAAAATATGGTTTCTTTCAATCGGATAAAAAGTTCTTTGAAGATGTCGCTCTAGAATTGGGTATGATTTCCAATAAAAAAGGAGATGATATTGGTTTCGAACGACATCCTTTAGCTTATTTGGTTGAAGCCGCCGACGATATTTGTTATACGATTATCGACTTTGAAGACGGAATAAACCTAGGCTTGGTCTCTGAGGATTTTGCGTTGGAATATTTAATAAAATTAGTAAAAGATAGCATTGACACTAATAAATACAATACTTTAACCACAAAAGAAGACAGGATAAGTTATTTGCGAGCTTTGGCAATTGGAAGTTTAATAAATGATGTCGTGAAAGTTTTTGTCGAAAATGAAGAGGCTATTTTGCAAGGCAGATTTCCTTTTGCTCTAACGGACAAAAGCAAGTACAAGGTGCAAATGGATGACATCATTAAACTGAGCGTGAAAAACATTTATCAAAGTCGCGAAGTCATCGAAAAGGAGATTGTGGGTTACCAAATTATTCAAACCTTGTTAGACAAATTCATTACTGCTTTTAACAATAAATTTAACGGAAATGCGTCTAATTACGACAAATTATTGTTGAAAATGCTGCCCGAAAAATTTCTAGAAGAAAAAGAGGATTTGTATAAAAGACTATTGCACATTTGTCATTATGTTTCCCTTTTAACCGACGGGAATGCCCTAGAATTATATGAAACCATTAATGGCAGAAAAACAAATTGATTTTAAAAAGCATACGCTAAACCGACTCCAAGAATTTGTTTGAGTTGTATTTTTGAGCCAATGATAGTTTGAGTGCCATTAATTTCTTTTTTTGCTTTTATATCATCGTCATAAATAACGTGCGACCCAATATTGGCTCTGACGTATTGATTTACAATTAAATCAAATTTTAATTCCCAGTCTACGTCAACGTTCCCAAAATTATTAATATAATCTGAATATAGATTCAATCTATTTTCCAAAGTAATATTTTTGATAACTTCTTTTTTGTAATAGTTAGTTACAAGAAAACCAATCTCTGTTTTAGATTTTGAGCCTTCCACAATTACGTTTCCATTTGTGTCATATATGGCTTTTTGTACGCCGAAAGCCCCTTGATTGGCTAAAGTTTGATCTAAAACCAAGGTATTTTCATGGTTAATGGCGAAATATACACATTGAGTTTTTGTTTTTTGTTAAAATATTCTGCTCCAACTCCAAGGAAAGTATAGGCTGGCGCAAAAGGTTTTGAAATAGCCGAACTGGTGTTTGGGTAATTATATCCGTTGGTAAATTGCGTATTGAAATTCAGTCTTGCCGAATGGTACCAATTGGATATAGTATCATTTCGATAGCCAAAGGTCGAGGTTAATCGGATGGCATCGTCTGATTTTCTTATTGCATTACCATCTTGTTTGTTTACCCCATATCTAACGATTAGCTCATTAAACCATTTGCTTTTGTTAAGAGTATGAATCCTAGTAAACTCGCCTTTAATCAAACCTGAAACGGAACTTACACCACCAGCATTCCAATTCGAAAAAAGCGATTTCGTTCAAATCAAAGCCAACAACATTTCTTTTGTCCAATGAGAAAATGAAACGGGTATTGTTGGTTGAACTTGTGCTGTTATTGTTACTGCTAAAGGTAGTTTTACGAGTGTAGTTATGGGCTCAAACTCTACTGTTATGGGTATTGTTGCTTCTTGAGTTTCGGAAATTATTGTTTCTTGAGAAAAACTATTTATTGAGATTGTCAATAAAAAAAATAGCAAAGTATGATGTAGTACTTTCATTAATATGGATTAGGTTTAAAAATGCTCAAATAATCTATTTTCAATAATTTAAAAAAAGGCTTGCCAAGCTTTTAACGTCAATATTGCAATATTGTTGTAGTTCTTCGACGGTTCCTTGTTCAATAAATTCATCCGGAATCCCCATAATTTTTACTTTTGAAGCATAATTATTTTTCATTGCGAACTCAGCAATAGTCGTGCCAAAACCTCCTTTTATAACACCATCTTCAATAGTAATTATATTTTCAAATGTCGAAAAAACAGTATGTAACAATTCCTCGTCCAAAGGTTTTATAAAGGCAAAATCATAGTGAGCGATTTTCTCTGGGTTGTTTATTTTGGCTAATGCTAAAGTTACATTATTGCCAATAGTTCCGTTAGACAAAACGGCTATTTTTGAACCGCTTTTAAGCTGATTTGCCTTCCCAATTTCTATTTTTCGATATGGTTTTTGCCAATCTACAATTTGACCACGACCGCGAGGGTAACGGATAACAATCGGATGATTTAAACCCAATTGAGCCGTGTATAAAATGTTTCGCAGCGCAATTTCATTTATTGGGGAATAAATAATCATATTGGGAATGCAACGTAGATAAGCCAAATCGAAAACGCCATGATGTGTTGCGCCATCTTCGCCAACCAGCCCCGCTCTGTCTAGACAAAAAATTACTGGTAAATTCTGCAAGGCCACGTCGTGAATGACTTGATCATAAGCTCGTTGTAAAAATGTGGAATAAATATTGCAAAAAACGACCATTCCTTGTGTCGCCATTCCTGCTGAAAGTGTGACTGCGTGCTGTTCTGCAATGCCTACGTCAAAAGCACGTTTAGGGAAAGTGTCCATCATAAATTTCAGCGAACTTCCTGATGGCATTGCGGGAGTAATTCCAATGATTTTTTCATTGGCTTTCGCCAAATCTAAAAGCGTCAAACCAAAAACATCTTGGTATTTTGGGGGAAGATTTTCTTCGGATTTTGCATGGATTTCGCCAGTATTGGCATCAAATTTTCCTGGTGCATGGTATTTTACTTGATCTTCTTCGGCTTGTTGTAATCCTTTTCCTTTTGTGGTAATGATGTGAAGGAATTTAGGTCCTTTCACTTTTTTAGTCTTTTCAATTCCTTAATTACTGCAAAAATATCGTGCCCATCAATAGGTCCTGAATAATCAAAATTCAAGGATTTAATCATATTATTTCGCTTCGGATTTTTCCCTTCTTTTACGGCGGTAAGGTAATTTTTTAAAGCACCAACACTTGGGTCAATCCCAATGGCGTTGTCGTTTAGGATTACCAATAAATTAGCATCGGTTACACCAGCGTGATTCAATCCTTCGAATGCCATTCCTGATGCAATCGAAGCATCACCAATCACGGCAATGTGGTGTTTATTGAAATCGCCTTTCAAATTAGATGCAATCGCCATTCCCAAAGCTGCCGAAATGGAAGTCGAAGAATGACCTACGCCAAAAGCATCGTAAATACTTTCGCTTCGTTTTGGAAAACCAGAAATACCGTTTAATTGTCTGTTTGTATGAAAATTTTCTCTTCTTTCGGTTAAGATTTTGTGTCCATACGCTTGATGACCTACATCCCAAATCAATATATCATTTGGAGTGTCAAAAACATAATGCAAAGCAATCGTAAGTTCGACCACGCCAAGGCTTGCGCCTAAATGGCCTTCTTTTACCGAAACGACATCAATGATAAAATCACGCAATTCCTGAGCAACCTGAGGAAGTTGGGCTTCGTCGAGTTGGCGTAAATCGGTTGGATTATTGATGTTTGAAAGTAAATTATCGGTCATAAGGCAAATGTACGAATTGAATTCTTATTTTTGTAATTATGGAAAACCCTTTCACCGACGAATATTTTATGAAGAAAGCCTTGCAAGAGGCTGAAATGGCTTTTGAAAAAGACGAAATTCCAGTTGGTGCCCTAATTGTAATCGACAATAAAGTCATTGCTCGAGGGCATAATCTGACTGAAATGCTCCATGATGTTACCGCTCACGCCGAAATGCAAGCGATAACCGCTGCTGCCAATTTCCTTGGCGGAAAATATTTAACAGGTTGCACGCTTTATGTCACTCTTGAACCTTGCCAAATGTGCGCCGGTGCTTTGTATTGGAGCCAAATTTCTAAAATTGTTTTTGGAGCCAGCGATGAAAATCGGGGTTTCGAGAAAATGGGAACGCAATTGCATCCAAAAACTACCGTTGTTCGTGGGGTTTTGGCTGAGGAAGCAAGTGAATTGATGAAGCGGTTTTTTGCCAAGAGAAGAAAATGATTTCCAAATGATTTTTGCTTCTAAATTAATCTTACATTTACTATAAAAATAAATTTTCAATGGAAAGTAAAATCAAATCATCAATTATTATTGGAATTGCAATTGTTATTACTGCTTTTATTTTGGGTCAATCTTTCAAAAAAAGAAATGAAAATCTAGATTCTATTTCAGTAATCGGATTGGGTACAAAAGATTTTGTTTCGGATGAAATTTTATGGTCTGGAAGTTTCACAACCATAAGTATGGATATAAAAACGGCTTATAGCAAAATTATTTCAGACCAAAAAATAGTTTCCAATTTCTTTATTAGCAAAGGTTTTAAATTAAATGAATTTTCGTTTGGAGCAGTAAATTTTCAGAAAAAGTTTAGAGAAATTAAAATCGCAAACGCTGAAAATGAGTATATAAAGACCGAGCAAGTTTTTAACGGTTATGAAGCAACGCAAAGCATTTCTTTTTCAGCAAAAAAAAATCCAGAACTTATGAAACGCATCGAAGAAGTGTCAAGCAAAACTTCGGAATTAATTAATTCAGGGATAGAACTTACCTCAAATTCTATTCAATATACCTATTCGGATTTGCCTAGTTTGAAACAAAGTTTGATAGAAAACGCTACACGAGACGCTAACGAACGGGCAAATAAAATTGTAAAAACGGCTAATGGTAGTTTGGGCAAGCTTAAAGATGCTACCATGGGAGTTTTTCAGATTACAGGTCAAGGCTCAACAGAGGAAGATAGTTATGGAGGAAATAATGATACGTTCAGTAAAATAAAACTGCAAGGATTACAGTTAGATTAGAATATAATTTAGACTAAACATAAAATTAGCCACGAATTCACAAAATTAAATTTATACGAATTTGTGACAAAAAAACACAAAAAAACCGCCTTTCGTAAGATTGGCGGTTTTGATTTATTCAATAATAACATTCTTTTTTTTGTCGTAGAAATGGTATTCTAGGTACGTGTAAGCGTCACGCGGTATGATTTTTACCCATTTTTTATGTTCAAAAAACCATTTTGAACGTAGTGATGGAAAACCTTTGGTAAGGTATGCGGCCACAAATGGATGTACATTAAGCACTACATTTGAGTTCGTTTTTAATATACTTTCTAGATCTAAGGCGATTTTGTCAATGATTTGAATTGGCGCTTCAATTTCGCCATTTTCATTGTTGGGATCTTCTTCTCTAGTTTTGATGTTGACTTCCGGTCTTACTCTTTGTCTGGTAATTTGGACTAAACCAAATTTACTCGGAGGTAAGATTTTGTGCTTGGCTTTATCATCGCTCATTTCTTCTCTAAGGAAGTCGAACAAGACTTTGCGATTTTCGGGATTTCCCATATCGATAAAATCAATCACAATTATTCCGCCCATGTCGCGAAGACGCAATTGTCTGGCGATTTCGGCGGCGGCAATCATATTAACTTCCATGGCAGTATCCTCTTGGTTGGATGCTTTATTAGAACGGTTTCCGCTATTGACGTCTATAACGTGCAAAGCTTCAGTATGTTCGATAATAAGATACGCTCCTTTACTCATGGAAACCGTTTTCCCAAATGAAGTTTTGATTTGTCTCTCTATATTGTATTTCTCAAAAATCGGTGTGTCTTTTGATTGATAAAACTTAACAATCGACGTTTTTGAAGGCGCTATTTCTTGTAAATAGTCCTTGGTTTGGTTGTACAACTCTTCATCATCTATTTGAATACCACTAAAGGTATCGTTGAACACGTCTCTTAATATTGATGAAGCTCTATTGAGCTCTCCTAGTACTTTTGACGGATGATGAGCGGTTGGTAATTTTTTACACATTGCAGTCCATCTGCTGAGCAGGTTCTGCAAATCTTTTTCTAATTCGGCTGTATTTTTGCCTTCGGCTACTGTGCGAACAATAACACCAAATCCTTTTGGTTTGATGGATTGTACAAGTCTTTTTAAGCGTTCTTTTTCTTTTTGTTTTCTATTTTTTGAGAAATAGAAACGCGGTCAGAAAAGGGAACTAAAACGATAAATCTTCCGGCAAGAGAAAGCTCGGCGCTAATTCTTGGTCCTTTTGTAGATATCGGTTCTTTGACAACTTGTACTAAAATAGATTGATTGGCATTGATGATGTTTGTGATCGAGCCATCTTTGTCTATTTCTTTTTCAAACTGAAAGTTTTTTAGGGAGAAATCTTTTAATTTACCTGCGCTTACAAGTTTTATGAATTTCAGTTGGGAAGCGAGATTTGGACCTAAATCGTGATAATGCAAAAAGGCGTCTTTTTCGAAGCCTACATTTACAAAAGCAGCATTCAATCCGGCAACAGGTTTTCTTATTTTGGCAATAAAAATATCGCCAACTTGAAAGTTGCTTGTCTCTTCTTCTTTGTGTAATTCAATTAGTTTTCCATCTTTTAATAAGGCAAAATCTACGGCTTCGGAACTAGATCTAATGATTAATTCTTTATTCACGTTGTTGATTTTTATCCAAACAATGGAGTTGTCAGTTGTCAGTTGTCAGTTGTTGGAAAAATTCCATCAACTATTAACTGTCAACCATCAACTTTGCAGTAAGGATGGATTAAACAATAATTTTAACAGGTATTGAACCCGGGGAGATTTTTGATTTCTGAGTTTTGATTCTTGATTTTAGATTTTTCAAATCGGCAATCTTAAATCGGTAATCTACAATCTTAAATCTCGATTTCAATGAACGGTTAAAAAGAAAAAAGTAGTTTAAAACTACTTTTTCTTTTTGTGACGGTTAGCTCTCGCTCTTTTTTTACGTTTGTGAGTTGCTACCTTATGTCTCTTTCTTTTTTTACCACTTGGCATAGTTGGTGATTTTGTGATTAATAAATTTTTTTATTTGCTTCGTTATTAACTTTTACTCCTTCAACAAACACTTTTGCAGGTTTAAAAGCAGGAATGTTGTGTGCCGGAATTTTGATCGTGGTATTTTTGAAATATTTCTTCCTGTTTTTTCAGCTCTTGTTTTCACAATAAAGCTTCCAAATCCTCTTAAATAAACATTATCTCCAGTTTCTAATGAGCTTTTTACCTCCGTCATAAAGGTCTCTACTGTTGCTTGAACATCTCCTTTTTCAAGACCTAATTTTTCTGCGATTTTTGCAACGATATCTGCTTTAGTCATTTTCTTGCGTAATTTATAATGGTACACTAATTTTTTGAGATTGCAAATATAGCAATTAAAAAAACAATTATTCAAGCTAATTCATTAAAATTTAATGACATAAACTTATACTTTTGTCAATCTAAATTTAATTATGAATTTCACTAACTCTTTAACACAATGGTATTTACAAAACAAAAGGGATTTGCCTTGGCGTAATACCGCTAATCCGTACTCCATTTGGCTCTCTGAAATTATCCTTCAACAGACAAGAGTAGCGCAGGGAACTCCCTATTTTTATTCTTTTATGAATGCTTTTCCAACTGTTTTCGATTTGGCAAAAGCCAATGAAGAACAGGTTTTGAAACTTTGGCAAGGCTTGGGTTATTATTCTCGCGCTCGAAATTTGCACAAAACGGCTCAATATGTTGCGACCGAATTGTCAGGTGTGTTTCCTACTACATATAAGGACTTGCTAAAATTAAAAGGTGTTGGCGAATATACTGCCGCCGCCATTGCTTCTTTTGCTTATAACGAAGTTGTTCCTGTTGTTGACGGAAATGTTTTTCGGGTGTTGTCTCGTTATTTCGATGTCGAAACAGATATTGCTTTGACTTCCGCGAAAAAGGAATTTGTGGCTCTAGCTTCTGAATTGATACCAAAAGATAATCCAGCCTTGTTCAACCAAGCGATTATGGAATTTGGTGCTTTGCAATGTGTTCCTAAAAACCCAAATTGTGAGGTTTGTATTTTTAACACAAGTTGCGCTGCTTTGCAAAAAAAGAAAGTAAATCAGTTACCCGTAAAATCAAAGAAGCTAAAAGTACGAAAGCGCTATTTTAATTATTTAGTTGCTGAAGACGAATTAGAAAACACCCTAATACAAAAACGAAGTGCCAAAGGAATTTGGCACAATCTCTACGAATTTCCTCTAATTGAAACAGATCAGGAAGAGGGCTTCGATACTATTTCTATCGATAGTAAGAATAATTTTTTTGCAAATAATCCCATTATATCCGTTTCCGAATATAATGAAAAAAGTATCGTTCATAAACTTTCACACCAACATTTGCACATTAAGTTTTGGAAGGTAAAAGTTAAGGGAATTTTAGAAAACGGGAAAGCTCCAATGAATTTAAAAGAATTTCCTTTTCCGATTGTGATTCATAATTTTATCGAAAGCGCAAAAGCATTTAGCTCTAGTTTTTCCTAGCAATCCAGTCAAAAAGTTATCTTTCTATTTTAAAATAGTCAAACTTGTATTAAACAAAAAAATCCCGACGAATCGGGATTTTAAACTGTATTTTATTTCAATTTCTTTTTTATTGCTACTTCGTGGAACGCTTCGATAATGTCTCTTTCCTCGATGTCGTTGTAGTTTTTAATTTGGATACCACAATCATACCCTTTGCCAACTTCTTTGACATCATCTTTGAAACGTTTCAATGCTAATAATTCTCCCGTAAAGACCACAACACCATCTCTGATGATTCGGATTTTGGCATTTCTAGAAATTTTCCCGTCCATAACCATACACCCTGCAATCGAACCTACTTTCGATATTTTGAAAATCTCCCTAATTTCAGCAGTTCCCAGAACTTCTTCTTTCATTTCAGGAGCAAGCATTCCTTCCATTGCATCTTTCAAATCATCGATAGCGGCGTAAATAATAGAATAATAACGGATGTCAATTTCTTCCTTATCGGCTAGTTGTCTTGCATTTCCAGCAGGACGAACATTAAATCCAATAATAATCGCATCCGAAGCAGAAGCTAACATGACGTCCGTTTCGGTAATGGCTCCAACACCTTTATGGATAATGTTAATTTGAATTTCCTCGGTAGATAATTTAGAGAACGAATCGGATAAAGCCTCAACAGAACCATCCACATCCCCTTTAAGAATGATGTTTAATTCTTTAAATTGACCCAATGCAATACGACGTCCAATTTCATCTAATGTAATATGACGTTGTGTACGAACGGATTGCTCACGCATCAATTGAGAACGTTTTGAAGCAATTTGTTTGGCTTCTTTTTCGTCTTCAAAAACGTTGAACTTATCGCCCGCAGTCGCAGCTCCGTCTAGTCCTAATACAGATACTGGGGTCGAAGGACCAGCCACGGTAACCACATTTCCTCTTTCATCGTGCATGGCTTTTATTTTACCATGGTGTTTTCCTGCCAACATATAATCCCCAATTTTTAGGGTTCCGTGTTGTACTAATATGGTCGAAACATATCCTTTCCCTTTGTCCAAAAAGGCTTCTACAACAGTTCCCTGTGCCGCTTTATTTGGATTGGATTTTAAATCTAAAAGTTCTGCTTCTAACAATACTTTTTCTAATAAATCTTTAACTCCTGTTCCAAATTTTGCAGAAATATCATGAGATTGAATTTTTCCACCCCAATCTTCCACTAGCAAATTCATTCCTGCTAATTTTTCTTTAATTTTTTCAACATTTGCATTTGGCTTATCAATTTTATTGATGGCAAAAATAATTGGAACTCCAGCGGCTTGAGCGTGAGAAATAGCCTCTTTAGTTTGCGGCATAATATCATCATCGGCGGCTACTACAATAATTGCAATATCTGTGACCTGAGCACCACGAGCACGCATGGCGGTAAACGCTTCGTGACCTGGTGTGTCAAGGAAAGCAATTTTTTGACCGTTATCCAATGTCACTCCGTAAGCTCCAATATGCTGTGTAATTCCTCCTGATTCGCCTGCGATAACATTTTCTTTACGAATATAATCCAGTAAAGAGGTTTTACCATGATCGACGTGACCCATTACCGTTACTATAGGAGCTCTAAAAACCAAATCTTCTTCCTTGTCTGGTACGACTTGAATAGCTTCTTCAATATCTACCGTAATAAATTCTACTTCGTAACCAAATTCATCAGCAACAATCGTTAGTGTTTCTGCATCTAAACGTTGATTTTGTGTTACCATAATCCCTAATGACATACAAGTTCCAATTACTTTTGTAATAGGCACATCCATCATGATGGCAATTTCGCCAACGGTCACAAACTCGGTCACTTTAATGGTTTTACTTCCCTCGTCTAATGCTCTTTGTTCGTCATCCGATTTTTGACGGTGCGTATCTCTTTTGTCTCTTCTGTATTTAGCTGCTTTCGATTTACTTCCTTTTCCTTGTAGTTTTTCTAAAGTCTCTCTAATTTGATTTTTAACTTCTTCTTCTGTTGGCTCAACCTTAGCAACAATGGCAGGTCTCGCTCCTTTTACAAATCCAGGTCTCGCTCCTCTGTTAGCATTAAATCCACCACCTCCAGCATTAGGAGTAATTTTGTTAGGATTTGGTGCGCCAGGAACCGCAGGCGGTCTTGGTGCGCCAGGTTTTGGAGCAATTCTTTTTCGTTTATTCTTGTTAGCATTATTAGCCGCACTTCCAGGAGCACCAGGTGTTCCAGGCTTGTTTGGTGTAATTTTAGGATCCTCTTTTTTCTTCTTAGGTTTATTAAATTGAGATAAATCGATGGTTTGACCCGTTAATGTAGCTCCAGATAATTTATGGTATTTAGTTGTAATAGATTCTTCAACGGGAGCGACGGGAGCAGCGGGAGTTTCTACCGTCTTCGGTGCGACTTTTGCTGCTGGTGTTGCTTCTTTTTTCACTTCTTTTGTTTCAACAACTGGCTTAGCTTCTTCTTTGTTTGAAACAATTTTTTCTAAAACAACTTCTTTATGTACAGGTTTCTCCTGAGGAATTTCAGCAACTGGAGTTTTCGGTTTTTCAGCAACGGGTGTTGGGGCAGGTGCTGCTTTTTTAGGATTAAGGTCTATATTTCCAACATGAACTGGACCAGTTACCACAGCTCTCGCTTTGATGATTTCCTGATTTTTTAGTCGTTCTTCGTCTTGTTTGCGTTTGTCCTCAATTTCCTTTTCACGCTCGATACGCAAGGCTTCTTTCTCTTTTCTTTTCTCTTCTCCTACCTCTTTTGAAGCTTCTTTGTTTCCTCTGTCGCCTGCAAATTGTCCGCACAAAACATTGTAAACGTCGTCAGATATTTTTGTGTTTGGGTTTGATTCAATAGCAATACCCTTATCTTTTAGATAATCCACAGCTCTTTCTAAAGAAATATTTAATTCCCTTAAAACTTTGTTTATTCTAATAATTTTCTCTTCAGACATAAAACCTTTTTAATATTACCTTTTTTATTGTTCCCAATCCTAACTCTCCAAAAGAGAGGAAAAACAAGGTTTGAAATTTATTTTTTTAAGAATTTTGACTATCCTTCAAATTCTTCTTTTAATATTCTCATTACATCTAGAATAGTTTCTTCTTCTAGGTCTGTTCTTCTTACTAAATCGTCTACATCTTGTTTCAAAATACTTTTTGCAGTATCTAAACCAATTTTTGCAAACTCTTCAATAACCCATTCTTCAATTTCATCTGAAAACTCTGTTAATTCAACATCATCTTCATCTGCGGCAGCACCAGCAACATCTCCTTCGCGAATAACATCAAGTTCATACCCTGTTAATTGACCTGCCAACTTAATATTGTGTCCGCCTCTACCAATTGCTTTGGAAACTTCTTCTAATTTCAAGAAAACTTCTGCTCTTTTTGTTTCTTCATTAATCTTGATAGACGAAACTTTTGCAGGACTTAATGCTCTTGTAATATAAAGTTGAATGTTACTTGTATAATTGATTACGTCGATATTTTCGTTTCCTAGTTCACGAACAATTCCATGAATACGAGACCCTTTCATCCCCACACAAGCACCTACGGGATCAATTCTATCATCATAAGAATCGACAGCTACTTTTGCTTTTTCGCCAGGGATTCTCACTACGTTTTTAATCATAATCAAACCGTCGAAAACTTCAGGAATTTCTTGTTCGAATAACTTTTCTAAGAACTTTTCTGAAGTTCTAGACATAATTATTTGAGGTTTATTTCCTTTTAATTCTACGCTTTCAATAATCCCACGCACATTGTCTCCTTTGCGGAAAAAATCAGATGGAATTTGTTTTTCTTTTGGAAGCACAATTTCATTTCCTTCATCGTCAATCAAAATTACTACTCTTGGACGAACGTGGTGCACTTCGGCAGTATAAATTTCGCCAATTAAATCTTTAAATTGTTTGTAAAGATTAGTATTATCATGTTCGTGAATCTTAGAAATCAAATTTTGGCGCAAAGCCAAAATAGCTCTTCTTCCAAGGTCGATTAACTTTACTTCTTCAGAAACTTCCTCTCCAATTTCGAAATCAGGCTCTATTTTTCTAGCTTCGGTTAATGTAATTTCTTCATTTTCTAAATCCAAATCATCATCAGCAACGATAACTCTTCTTCTCCAAATTTCCATATCGCCTTTATCAGGATTGATAATAATGTCAAAATTATCATCTGAACCAAATTTTTTCTTCAATGCATTTCTAAATACATCTTCTAATATCGCCATAAGCGTTACACGATCAATAAGTTTATCGTCTTTAAACTCTGAAAATGAATCGATTAATGCTAAATTTTCCATGCCAACTAATTAATTAAAATGTTACTGTAACGATTGCTTCTTTTATTTCTGAATAAAGTATTTCTTTTCTTTTATGAACCGTTTCTTTTCCTTTTCCAAGTTTTTTGGGTTCTCTTGCTTTCCATGACAAAATTATAAAATTATCATTAGCTTCAACTAATTCTGCTTCAATTGTTTCGGTAGCTAATTTTACTATTACTGTTCTTCCTACGTTTTTTTTGTATTGTCGAATCATTTTTAATGGCGATCCAACTCCCACAGAGGCTACTTCTAAAGAGAAGTCTTGTTCTTCTCTATCTAAATTAGCATCAATCGCCCGACTAATATCTATGCAATCTTGCAAAGCTACTCCATTGTCGCCGTCTAAAGTTATGATGACTTTAAACGCGTCAGTAATGATTAAGTCTATCAAAAAAACAGATGGTTTTTCTAAAAGACTTTCCGTTAATAAGGTGTTTATTTTATCTTTAAATGTCATATTTTATAAAAAGAGGCACGCTATGCGTGCCTCATTATCTAGTTTTTTAGTAAATAACAGCGCAAATATAGTGTTTTTTTTATAAATCAAAAAATCAATGTTTTAAGACGAAAAATTTTCTTCTATTTTGCACACTCTAGTATACCTTATCTTTTAACAACTTCCATTTTGTTTTAATTCAGAATTGGATTTTTTTGTTAAAAATAATTTGCATTTATACATTCTATTCCTTTTGGAAAATAAAAAAGCCTTTCAATTGTTTGAAAGGCTTTTTGTTGGTCTACAAGGACTCGAACCTTGAAAGACTGCACCAAAAACAGTTGTGTTACCATTACACCATAGACCAATTCCATTGCCGTTAAGCGAGTGCAAATTTAATACAAATTTTAATGTTTACAAATTTTTACCCTCTTTTTATTAAAAAACTTTTTATTGCCGTTTGAACCGCATTGAAACCTCAAAAATAGAGATTCTCATTGCTGCCATTTGTTATTTTAGAAATTTTTGTTAATGCTCGTGTCGTTACACAAAAAAACATTTTCTTTGTAGCTTAAAAATAAAACTAAATTTTAGCATATAAAATATGGCAAATTTCAATTTCAATAAATGGAATACGATTACGGGTTGGTTTGCGTTTGCGATTGCATTGGTAACATACACCTTGACTGTTGAGCCTTCGATGAGTTTTTGGGATTGTGGAGAATACATTGCTACTGCGGCAAAACTTCAAGTAGGACATCCTCCAGGAGCACCACTATTCCAGATGATTGGTGCTTTCTTTGCTATGTTTGCCATAGATGACAAGCATATTGCATTAATGGTAAATATGATGTCGGTTTTTTTCGAGTGCCTTTACCATTTATTCCTGTTTTGGTCTTCTTCAATGATTTTGAAGAAAATAATATCTAGCTATTCTGAACTTACTAAAAATAATTGTATTGTTATTCTTGGGAGTTCTCTTATAGGTTCATTAGCTTATACTTTTTCCGATAGTTTTTGGTCTAGTGCCGTAGAAGCCGAAGTTTATGCAATGGCTTCTTTATTTATTGCATTACTGCTTTGGTTGGGTTTACGTTGGGAACAAGATATGGAAACCCCTAGAGGAAATCGTTGGTTATTGATTATTTCGCTTGTAGTTGGACTTTCGTTTGGAGTCCATTTTATGGCTTTATTAGCAATTCCGGCTATAGGGTTTCTTTATTTTTTCAAACATTATAAGGTAGTTACCATCAAAAATTTTATAATTGCCAACATTGTTGTTGTGGCGGTTTTGTTGTTTATTTTTAAATTACTTCTGCCGTTAACCATGGCTTTCTTTGGTAAAACTGAAGTTTTTATGGTTAATGATTTGGGTCTGCCATTCGACTCAGGAACAATTTTTGTTGTTTTACTTTTAGTGGCTTTCTTTTACTTTAGTTTAAAATACACCCGAAGCAAAGGATACGTAGCAATTAACACTCTTATACTGTGCATTTTATTTATCTTGATAGGATTCTCCACTTGGATGATGTTGCCTATTCGTGCCAATGCCAATACAGTAATCAACGAAAATAAGCCTTCGGATGCTCGTGAAGTTTTAGCGTATTACAACAGAGAACAATATGGTTCTAATCCATTGTTTTATGGCCCTCAATATACTGAAGCTTTTGCAGGTTTAGATAAAGACAATCCTTATTTAGACAAAGCGCCTAACTATGAAAGAGACTACAAAACAGGAAAGTATATTATTGTAAATAACTACAAAAATGCAGAACAGAATAGCGATGACGCTCAAAAAACGATTTTACCTAGATTGTGGAGTGGCGATAATATAGAAAACTACATTAATTTTACCAATCCGCCTCAATTTAGAATAAATCCTGATTATGCTTATGCAGATGATTTGCCAAAATACGGCATCGATCCAAGCAAACTAAGCGAAGAAGAACTGAACAAAGCGGAAGCTCAATTAAGAAATGAAATCGAAAAAACAGTTCAAGAATTTAGACAAGCGTATGCTCAGAAACAAATTGATAATGAGGGTTATGTTAAATTCTTGCGAAGTTACAGCGAGTATTTAATTGTCGAAAAGCCATCAACAACAGACAATCTACGATTTATGTTCGAATACCAATTTGGCTATATGTACTTTAGGTATTTAATGTGGAATTTCGTAGGACGTCAAAACGACATTCAAGGGAAATATGATTATCAAGACGGAAATTGGCTTAGCGGAATCACTTTTATAGATGAATTGCATTTAGGTTCTCAGCAAAATTTACCTTCGGATGTATTGAATAACAAAGGGCGTAATGTATATTTCTTTTTACCGCTTATTTTGGGACTCATAGGAATATTTTATCATGCCAGCAGAGATAGAAAAAGTTTTTATGTTCTTTTAGTGCTCTTCCTATTTTTAGGAATTGCCTTGAAAATTTACCTCAACGAAAGACCTTTTGAACCTCGCGAAAGAGATTATGCCCTAGTTGGTTCTTTCTATGTATTTGCGATTTGGATAGGTTTTGGAGTATATTCGTTGTATGAAAGTTTTCAAAGCTATTTGAAGCCAAAAATTGCAGCCCCTCTAATTATAGGCGCAAGTTTATTAGCAGTTCCTGTTCTTATGGCAATGCAAAACTGGAACGATCACGATCGCTCTAATAGGTATACCGCAGTAGCATTGGCAAAAGCCTATCTGACTTCTTGTGATCCAAATGCAATTTTATTTACCATTGGCGATAACGACACCTTCCCCCTTTGGTACGCCCAAGAAATTGAGCACATCAGAACAGATGTTAAAATTGTAAACACAAGTTTGTTTATGACCGATTGGTATATTGACCAAATGAAAGCAAAAGCATACAACTCTGAGCCTTTGCCTATTTCATTTACTCATGACCAATATGTAGGCGACAAGCTAGATTATGTGGCGCATATTCAAAAAATTGATAGTCGTTGGGATATAAAAGATTTTATCAATTTTATAAAAAATCCAAAATCTACCGTTGATATGCAAAACGGGCAAACCATCCATTTTTATCCAACAGACAAAATCAGGATTCCGGTAGATAAAAATGTCATTCTCCAAAACAAAATGGTTTCCATAAAAGACAATGACTCTATTGTTCCTTATATCGACGTTAATATCAAAGGGAATGCTTTGTACAAAAACAGACTGATGATGCTTGATATTGTGGCTAATAACAACTGGAAAAGACCTATTTATTTTAGCCCTGGAGCTTTTGAAGATGACGATTATTTATGGATGAAGGATTATCTTCAATTAGAAGGAATGCTTTATAAATTGACTCCAATAAAAACAAAGTTCGAAAAAGACACAAGCCCAATGGATATGGGAGGTATCGATGCCGATAAAATGTATGCTATAGTAATGAAATGGGATTGGGGCAATAGCGATAGCAACGCTATTTATCACGATACAGAAACCAGAAGAAACAGTATTTCCTATCGTTCCGTACTTTCTAGATTGATGGATAAGTTAATAGCCGAAGGACAACTGGACAAAGCGAAAAACGTGATTGATTTGGCCATAACAAAAATGCCTTTGGATAAATTTAATTATTATTCGATGATAGAACCTTTTGCTAGAGGGTATTACAAAGTGGGTGAAAAAGCAAAAGCCCAACAACTTTTAACTCAATTAATGACTAAATACAAAGAAAGTCTTAATTATTATGGAGGTCTAAAAGCGTTTGAACAGGCTGATGTTGCCATTGATATTGTTACTGATATTGAGCGTTACCGAAGCTTACTACAAACAATGAAAGAAAGCGGAGATGTTGCGTTTTATAATAAAAACAGAGCTCCCTTTAATACCTATATTAAAATGTTTTCGCGATTTGGTCGTGAAAAAGAGTAACAAACTATAAAAATCTTGAATTCAACTAAAAAATGTAGCGCTATTGAAAAATACCGCTGCATTTTTTTATTTATGAAAACTAGAATGATGAGCTCTTATTGGATAAAAACAAACCGTTTTATTAAAAAAATATTCCGAAATTACGTTTGGGATATTCCCAATTCCGAAAACAAAATCTACCTTACTTTTGACGACGGTCCAACTCCAGAAATCACAGAATGGGTTTTGCGAGAGTTGGAAAAACACAATGCCAAAGCCACTTTTTTTTGCATAGGACATAACATCGAAAAATACCCTGAAATTTTCGAAAAACTTATTGTAAATGGGCATTCAATAGGAAATCATACTTTCAATCACTTGAACGGTTGGAAAACTTCGACTGAAGAATATTTAGAAAACAGTATGCAGTGGTCAACAGTTAGTGGTCAGTCTCCAACCTGCAATGCTTCGCCAGTTCGTCTGGGTAATTATAGAGGCTTGGGTCTGCAACCTGAAATCTGCAATCTTTTCCGTCCTCCTTACGGAAAAATAAAACCATCACAGTCAAAAAAACTGCGCCAATTGGGGTACAAAATAATTATGTGGGACGTTTTGAGTGCTGATTTTGACACGTCTATTTCCAAAGAAAAATGTCTAGAAAATGTGCTTCAAAACGTGACTTCAGGAAGTATAATCGTTTTTCACGACAGCAAAAAAGCATTTCCAAATTTGGAATATACTTTGCCAAAAGCCTTAAAATATTGGAAAGAAAAAGAATTTGTGTTCGATACAATTAAATAAAATGAGATTGCTTCGTTCCTCGCAATAACAACTAAAGATGTTCTTGAACCAAACCAATGATTGTATTAGCATCTAATTCGCCGGATTGTCTCCAAATCATTTGCCCTTCCTTGTAAATCATCAAAGTAGGAAGTCCTTTGATACGTAACGCATCAGCTAGTTCCTGATTTTTATCGACATCAATTTTTATTACTTTCGCCTTATCGCCTAAAGCTGCTGCAACATCTCTTATTACTGGATGCATCGAAACTGATGATTCATTCCAATCTGTGTAAAATCAATCAACACAGGAATTTGAGTGCTTATAAGTTCTCCAAATTTTGACATAAAATCAACTAATTTAATTTTTTAATCTACTTAAAAGAGATATTTTAATTTACAAATGTAGCATTTTAAACGAATTATGCCACATTCTTACCCTTTTTTAGTTCGATAACCGTAATCTCAGGCATAATTCCAACTCTTCCTGAATAAGCATGAAAACCAAAACCTCTATTTACATATACATATCTTCCCAAATTTTCATACAATCCAGCCCATTGTTTATAAAAATATTGTATGGGACTCCATTGAATAACGCCAGGGATTTCTATACCAAATTGCATTCCGTGTGTGTGACCTGAAAGCGTTAAATGAAAATTTTTATCGTGATTTTTTACTTCATATTCCCAATGGCTTGGATCATGACTCATCAAAATTTTAAAATCTTCTTTTAACAAATGAGCAGAAGCTAAATTAACATCTCCCGCCTTTTTGAAATTTTTGCCCCAATTTTCGACACCAATCAAGGCTATTTTGTCATTTCCTTTTTCAATAAAAGTACTTTCATTCAGTAATAATTTAAACCCTATTTGACCATACAAATTTTTTATAGCTTGGAAATTTTCTTCTTTAGCAGCTTCTGATGGCCAAGTTACATATTCCCCATAATCATGATTGCCCAATACCGAAAATTTACCATACTGATGTTGCTTGATTCTATTAAAAGTATCTAACCAAGGATGCATCTCCTTAGCATGGGTGTTCACAATATCGCCGGTAAACAAAATCATATCCGAATTTTGCTCATTGACCAAGTCAATCGCATAATTAATTTTCTCCGGATTGTCGAAACTCCCGCTATGAATATCCGAAATTTGAGTTATTGTGAAACCATCGAAAGCATCTGGCAAATCAGGAAAAAATATCCGCTGTTTAATTACCTTATAATTGTATTTACCTATCGTTATGCCGTAAATTAGCGACAAAAACGGAATAGCCGCTATTCCTAGTCCTATCTGACTAACAAACTTTCGCCTTGAAGCAAGAAATTCAGTCCTGTCATCAAACTTTATAAAATGATTGATAGCCCCTGCTCCTATTCTGAAAATATCTTCGCCAAACAACACCAAAGTTAAAATAATTTTGGGAAGATATATCAAAAGAAACAACCCTAGCGTGCGCATCGTTTGAGCAGTTTGTCCTACCGAGCGGTCAAACTTTGTGAAAGAATAAACAAGAAAAACTAAAAAGAAAGCACTTGTTATTTGATAAGTAAGCAAAATCCATTTTAATTTTACTATCGTTCTTAATGCCTGATAAGCATAGAGTTCAATAATCAAAAGGACAATGCATAAGAGTACTAAACGCAAAATCATTAGTATATAATTTTTGTGCAAAATAACAAATTAAATAGGTGTAAAAGATTTATATTAAATGAAATTTAACTAAAACAACCTCTAAATTTCCCCAAAACTTTATATTATAATCGAAAAAGCTGATAAATCTCTTCATCGGCTTTTCTTCATTAAAAAACTGTTGTTTTTATAGATTTCCTTTGTAATTGATTTGGGAAACAAAAGGAATCAATTATTTTTTCCTTTTCCCGTTTTAAGTGATAGCTATGGTATAATGTCGTATTTTGAAATCTGATAAAATGACATAAGTGTTTGATTATAAATAGCTTTTATCACGATGCATTCGTTTGACTTTATGACATTAAAACTTTCGACTTACTTAGTTTTAGTCGACGTCACTTTTTTGTAGGAGTCGTTTTTGGTTAATTTTTGTTATCTCAAGCGGGAAATAACACTTAAAAAACAGCATTATTTTTTAAACAAGTACAATAACACGCGACTTGTACCTTTCATCCTATCTTCCCTATCATAAAAAATCTTATTTTTGCAGCAAATTAAACTGACTTATGTTACAGAATCCAACCCGAGGCATCGCCGAATTGAGCGGAGCTAAAAGATACACCATTACGGCGGCATTGCCTTATACCAACGGCCCCATTCATATTGGACATTTGGCAGGTGTTTACGTACCTTCGGATATTTATTCGCGCTATTTAAGATTGCAGGGAAGAGACGTTTTGTTTGTGTGCGGAAGCGACGAACACGGCGTGGCGATTTCGATGAAAGCCAAAAAAGAAGGCGTTACTCCTCAGGAAGTAATCGATAAATACGATGGAATTATCCGAAAATCATTTTTGGATTTTGGAATTTCATTTGATAATTATTCCAGAACTTCGGCAAAAATACATCACGATACGGCTTCGGAATTTTTTAGAACATTATACGAAAAAGGCGATTTTATCGAAGAAGTAACCGAGCAATTGTACGATGCCAAAGCCGACCAATTTTTAGCAGACCGTTTTGTGGTGGGAACTTGCCCACGCTGTGGTAACGAAGAAGCTTATGGCGACCAATGCGAAAAATGCGGTTCGACCTTGAATGCTACGGATTTGATTAATCCAAAATCGACCATTACGGGAGAAACTCCAATAATGAAATCGACGAAACACTGGTTTTTTGCCTTTGGATCGGTACGAAGATTTCTTGAAAGAATGGATTCTTGTTGGACATAAAAATGACTGGAAACCCAATGTTTACGGGCAAGTAAAATCTTGGATTGACGGCGGATTGGAACCTCGTGCGGTCACTCGCGATCTCGATTGGGGAATTGATGTTCCTGTTGAAGGTGCCGAAGGAAAAAAATTATATGTGTGGTTTGACGCACCAATTGGCTATATTTCTTCATCGAAAGAATGGGCTTTACGTGAAGGAAAAGATTGGAAGCCGTACTGGAAAAATCAGGATACCAAACTGGTTCACTTCATCGGGAAAGACAATATTGTATTTCATTGCATCATTTTTCCGGCAATGTTGAAAGCCGAAGGGAGTTATATTTTGCCCGATAATGTGCCTGCCAATGAGTTCTTGAACTTAGAAGGAAATAAATTATCTACGTCTAAAAACTGGGCGGTTTGGTTGCACGAATATTTAGAAGATTTTCCAAATCAGCAGGATGTTTTGCGTTATGCGTTGACATCGAATGCGCCAGAAACCAAGGATAATGATTTTACTTGGAAAGATTTTCAGGCTAGAAACAACAATGAACTGGTGGCAATTTTTGGGAATTTCATCAATCGTGTGGTGGTGTTGACCAATAAATATTACGAAGGAATTGTTCCAAATCCAAACGAACTTTCGGAAGTGGACGAACAAACTTTGACCGAATTAAAAGCCTATCCTGCTGTAATTTCGAGTTCTATAGAACGTTACAGATTTAGAGAAGCTTTAGGAGAATTGATGAATGTTGCCCGATTGGGGAATAAATATCTTGCCGACGAAGAGCCTTGGAAAATGATAAAAACAGATCCAGCGCGTGTACAAACCCAAATGTATGTGGCGTTACAAATTGCGGTGGCTTTGAGTTCACTTTGCGAACCTTTCTTGCCCTTTACGGCTACAAAATTGTCAAGAATTCTTAAAATTGGAGATAAAATCGATTGGAAAACGGTCGTTGATAATTCGGATTTGATTCCTGCTGGACACCAAATTGGCGAAGCTGAGTTACTTTTCTCTAAAATTGAAGACGAAGAAATTCAGAAACAAATCGACAAACTAGAAGCTACAAAAACCGCCAATACCGCCGAAAACAAAGTAGCAGAACCCCAAAAAGAAGTAATTCAGTTTGATGATTTCTCCAAAATGGATTTGCGTGTGGAACAATCCTTGAAGCCGAAAAAATGCCGAAAGCCAACAAATTGTTGATTCTGAAAGTAGATACCGGAATCGATGTTCGCACGATTGTTTCAGGAATTGCCGAGAGTTTTAAACCCGAAGATATTATTGGAAAACGAGTGACTGTTTTAGTGAATTTGGCTCCTAGAAATCTACGTGGTGTAGAAAGCCAAGGGATGATTTTGATGACAACAAATGCCGAAGGGAAATTAGTTTTCGTAAATCCTGATACAGATGGCGTTGGGAATGGAGCCACAATCAATTAAAAAAAATAACCGCAGATTCACAGATTATTTTAAAATAATCTGCGAATCTGCGGTTAAAATAAAATGTTGCCGTTAAAATTTATAAATTCTCAAAGAAATCATTTCCTTTATCATCGGTAATAATGAATGCTGGGAAATCTTTGATTGTGATTTTCCGAACAGCTTCCATACCTAATTCTTCAAAATCAACTATTTCAACAGAAAGGATGTTTTCTTTGGCCAAAATAGCCGCAGGGCCGCCAATAGAACCTAAATAGAATCCACCGTATTTTTGACAGGACTCTTTCACTTCTTTGGTTCTATTTCCTTTGGCAAGCATAATCATACTTCCTCCATTTTTCTGAAATGCTTCAACATAAACGTCCATTCTACCTGCCGTTGTTGGCCCAAAACTTCCCGAAGGCATTCCTTCTGGTGTTTTTGCAGGTCCTGCATAATAGATGGGGTGGTTTTTAAAATATTCGGGCATTGGTTTGCCAGCATCTAATAATTCTTTGATTTTGGCGTGAGCAATATCACGAGCTACAATCAGCGTTCCGTTGAGTTTTAAGCGAGTTTTGATAGGATATTGCGATAATTTTTTAAGAATATCAGCCATTGGTTGGTTCAAATCAATCTCAACAGCGGCTTCTAAATGGGGTGGCGTTGCAGGCAAAAACTGCTTTGGATTCGTCTCTAATTGTTCTAAAAAAATACCGTCTTTGGTTATTTTTCCTTTGATATTTCTATCCGCAGAACAAGAAACTCCTAAACCAACTGGACAAGAAGCAGCGTGGCGTGGCAAACGAATTACTCGAACATCGTGGGTAAAATATTTACCGCCAAATTGCGCTCCAATATGACTTTCTTGGCAAATTAACTGCACTCTTTTTTCCCATTCTAAATCACGAAAAGCTTGACCAGCCATGTTTCCAGAAGTAGGTAAATGGTCAAAATAACCCGCGGATGCTTTTTTAACCGCAGCTAAATTTGCTTCTGCCGATGTTCCTCCGATTACCAAAGCTAAGTGATACGGCGGACAAGCCGAAGTTCCTAAATCCATAATTTTAGTGCGAATGAAAGCATCTAAGGATTTTTCGTTTAACAACGATTTTGTTTGCTGGTACAAATAGGTTTTATTGGCAGAACCACCACCTTTTGCTAAAAACAGAAACTCGTAAGAAGCTCCTTTTTTAGCGTAAATATCAATTTGAGCTGGAAGGTTCGAACCTGAATTTTTTTCTTCGAACATCGAAATAGGAACAATTTGCGAATAACGAAGATTTTTTTTCTGGTAAGTATTAAAAATTCCTTTCGAAAGCCATTCAGCATCATCCACTCCTGTGTATACATTTTCGCCTTTTTTAGCCATTACGATTGCTGTTCCGGTGTCTTGACAAGAGGGTAATTCGCCATCTACGGCAACTACGGCATTTTGCAGAAGGTTATAGGCTACAAAACGGTCGTTGTCGGTGGCTTCTGGATCGTCAAGAATGGCTTTTAGTTTCTTTAAATGTGTGGTTCTCAACATAAAAGAAACATCTCTTAAAGCTTCTTGAGCTAACAATTCCAAGCCTTTCGGGTTAATTGTTACAATTTCTCGGTTGCCTAATTGTTCGACTTTTACGTAATCAGAAGTTAGTTTTTTGTATTGTGTATCGTCTTTTAAAATGGGATACGGGTCTTGGTATATAAAGTCCATTTTTTTGAATTTTTAATGCGGTAAAGGTACGGAAAGCAGTAATAACTAGAAACCTATTGATAAGAATATAAAATGAATAAGAATAAAATCAGAATTATTATTTGATTAATCTACAAATGTTTCTTTTAACACTTCTTTGACTTTTCTCAGTTCTTTTTCGGTTAGATTTCCTAAAATTTTGATTATTCTTCGCCTATCTACGGTTCTGATTTGATCCAAAACAATCCAACCTTTTTTCTTATCGTGGTTTATTTCAACTCTCGTTGGATAGGTTTTTGAGCTGCTTGTCATTGGAGCCACAACAATTGTTTGTAAAAACATATTCATTTCATTTGGAGAAACAATTACACACGGTCTTGTTTTCTTCATTTCACTTCCAATGGTTGGGTCAAGATTGACTAGGACAATTTGATATTGTTTTAAATCCATTCTTCAAGGGTTTCATCTTCAAAAATATCATTAATCAATGGTGTGTCATCTCCGTTTTCGTGCATTTTTTCAAAAGCTTTATCCCAACCTGCTCTAGGTTCTGACTTTGGTTTTAAAATAATATACCCTTTCTCAAGAATGAGTTCAACCTTGTCGGTAATATTATATTTTTCCAATAAGGTTTTCGATAAACGAATTCCTTTAGAATTTCCGATAGGTATAATTGAAACATCCATAACAAATTTTTAATTGTGATTACAAAGTTATTACTTTTTTGGAATATTCCGAATCTTATCTACGAGTTTTCAATGCGCAACAACATTCTGTAACCTCATGACATCTTTTTTTTTAAAAAAACCAACTTGCCACAAAAATCGCTGTGATTACACAAATCAAATCAACGAACAGCATGGTTGGTAAGGCATAGCGGGTATTCTTGATATTTACCGAACCAAAGTAAACCGCAATTACATAAAAAGTACTTTCGGCACTGCATTGAAAAATACTGCTTAGCCGTCCCGTCATCGAATCGGCACCAAAAGTATTCATCGAATCAATCAAAAATCCTCGGGATCCCGCAGAACTAAAGGGTCTTAACAGGGCTACTGGCAAAGCATCGGTAATTTGTTTGTTGACACCCATATTCGAGAAAACAAAAGCAATCCAGTTACTAATTATTTCGAACAAACCGCAGTTTCTGAATAATGAAATGGCAACTAACATTCCTAAAACATAAGGAAAAATAGTAACTCCCGTTTTGACACCATTATTGGCACCTGATACAAAAGCTTCAAAAACAGTGGTGTTTGCCTCGGTAAATTTCTTTTCCTTAACAAAGGAAAACAGCAACGTAAAAGCAATGATTCCAACTAATATTAAACTCGAAAGATTGGAAGTGAAATAATTTTTACCAATTAAATCCAAATGGTTTACATACATCAGCAAACCAATGATGGCGGCAATTAGTGTAATTAAAGCAATGACCAAAGAAGCACTTTTAAAATTGATTTTTTGCTTGATTCCTACAATTAAAAAAGCGGCAATTGTACCAATAAAAGAAGTAATAATACAAGGCAACATTACATCGGCAGGATTCGTTGCGTTAGCAGCCGCACGATACCCGATTATAGAAGTAGCAATCAATGTCAATCCTGAGGCGTGGAGACACATAAACATAATTTGGGCATCACTCGCCTTGTCTTTTTCGGGATTGATTTCTTGTAAACTTTCCATGGCTTTTAGACCAAATGGCGTAGCTGCCGAATCCAATCCCAAGAAATTGGCGGCAAAGTTCAGGGTCATATAAGAAATGGATGGGTGGTCTTTGGGAATACTCGGAAACACTTTTACAAAAACAGGACTTAACAATTTAGCCAATTTTCCAGAAGCTCCCGAAATAATTAAAAGCTCCATTAAGCCACAAAAAAAGGCTAAATAAGCCATAAGAGGCAAAATCAAATCTACCAAAGTATTTTTGCAGGTGGGCAATACACCATCCGATTTTTGAACCCCACTAAAAATTTTTACTGTTTTGTTTTTATACACATACGTAGTGTCGGCATTGAGCGTATCTCGGTTGATGAGAAAGGTTTTTTCATCGTTTTTTTGAATGCTGTCCCGAATGAAAGAGGGAATTTCGTGCAGGTATTTTTCGGAGATTAATATAGGGTCGTCTTTTTTGCCGTTCAATACGTAATCCACGGAATAGGCATTTCCCGAAAACAAGGTAATGGTAACAAAAACCAGTGAAGAAATGAAAATTACGAGCCAAAATCTGCTTAATACCATAAAAATTATTTTTTTGTAAATGTAATAAATCAATGTCAATGTCAAAATTCAATTGCAATATCAAAAAAATCAATACTAAAAAAAGTTTCTAAATTTTCAAATTGTCATTACCATTGATATTGCAATTGAATTTTGCCATTGTACTAAACGTGAATAATCTCCTCTTCAATCAACAATTCTTCTCTGCGGAGGCGGAGGAAAATTTGGGCTACGGCGATGGTATCTTTTTCACAATAGGTTACAATGCGGTCGATGTCATTTTCGATGTAAAAAGTATGACCCACTTGACTGCCGTCGATATCGCCTTTGGAAGAAGGAATTCCCAACACTTTACACATTAATTTCAAGGAAGTAAAATGCTTATAATCGCCAAATTTCCATAATTCCAAGGTGTCCAAATGCGGAATTTCCCAAGGTTTTTTTCCAAATAAGTTGAGTTTGTTTGGAATGGGAATCCCGTTGATAATCATTCGTCTAGCTAAAAATGGAATGTCAAATTCTTTGGCGTTATGACCACACAAAACGTGTTGTGGTTGGTTAAAATGATTTTCCAGCAGATTGGAAAAATCAATTAGTATTTTTCTCTCTTCTCCAAAAAAGGAGGTAACTCGAAAGTTCCGAATGTCGCCTTTGTTTGCAAAATAGCCTACCGAAACACAAACTATTTTTCCGAACTCGGCCCAAATGCCTGCCCGTTCGTAAAATTCGGCAGCTGTTTGTTCTTCCTTGCGTTGGTATTGGGTTTTTTGCTCCCAAAGTGTTTGCATTTCGGAATCCAATTGGTAATAATTTTCGGCTTCAGGAACCGTTTCGATGTCGAGAAACAGGATGTTGTTGAGGTGGATTTTTTCTATCATAGCGAGTTACTTTTCATCCAAATCGGATAATTATTAGGATAAAGATACTCTTTTTCTTTAAAACAAAGATTGTTGCAAGCTGGGCGTTTCATGTTCTAACAGCCATTTTTTACGCCACAAACCACCTGCATATCCCGTGAGCGAACCATCAGTTCCGATAACTCTGTGACAAGGAATGACAATCCACAACGGATTTTTTCCATTGGCGGAAGCCACAGCACGAATGGCTTTGACATCACCTATTTTTTTGGATAATTCCAAGTAGGATATTGTTTTTCCAAAAGGAATGTGACATAATTCTTGCCACACTTTTTGCTGAAATTCGGTACCTTTTGGATTGATTTTGAAATTGAAATCGGTTCGTTTTCCAATAAAATACTCTTGAATTTGGGAAACGGCTTCTTGCAATACGGAGGGAATTTCAGCACTAATTTCTCCTGAATTATCACCAATTGAAATGACCGAAACGCCTTTGTCATCGCCCGTAATTTGGGCAATTCCTAAAGGCGTTTTTATGTGAGTTATTTCCATTAGATAAATATACCAAAATAAAATTGTTTTTAGACTTTGCTTGCGAACAGTCATCTTATACCATTGACTAATACAGTTTAGTCCAAAAAGGAGATGAAACGATATATTCAAATTCACAGGTTTTCTTGACAATTTCATTAGTTAGTTTTTTCACCTCATTCTCTATGAAAGAACTTACCTCTTCTAGTGATTTGTGCAGTTTTCCAGTAAAAGCCCTTTTCATTCGCCACCATATTTTTTCTGAGGGATTGAGTTCTGGTGAATATGGTGGGATAAAAAGTAACGCTATGTTATTTGGAATGGTAAGGGTCTTTGATTTGTGAAATGCACCATTATCTAAGATTATTATTTTAAATTCATCAGGTCTCTCTTTTGAAAATTCATTTAGGAATAGTTGAAAATTATTTGAATTGCAATGGGGTAATTCCAATTCAAAATGATCTCCTGTAAATGGTGAATAAGCACCAAATAACCATGTGGCTTTGAATACTTGTTGAAAGACACATATCGGCTTAATTCCTTTTGCCGTTAAGGCTTTTCCGTTTCTAGTAAACATCCCGAACCGACTTTCATCTTGACAATACAAGTTTATTGTTTTAAATCCCCATCCTTTTTCGTTGTAGATGTTTTCACATTCTTTACTGAAATTTTTTTAAAATCCTCAACCTTAATTTGGTCTTTCTTAACATGAATTTTTCTTGCGGTCTTTATTTTTGCCTTGAATTTTCTATAAACGTACCCTTTGAAAGTGCTGTAATTAGTTTGTTTCCCAAACTTTTCATCAAACCAAGCTAACAGTTCGACGTATCCAACAAACCCGTTTTCAGGATTAAACATCTGTTCTCTTAAAGCTTGCTCTTCTTCCAAAGTTATAACACTGGGCTTGTATCCTTTTTTAGAATGTCTTGTCAGTAGTTCAATCCCTCCATTAATATAGAGGTCGCGCCACGACTGAATACTATTATGATTAACCCCTATGGCTTGAGCAACCTCTCTTTTAGAAATTCCATTCAGTTCATTTTCTTTAAAAACAAGTAAAGCATGTACTCTCTTTGCAATCATGGGGTTGCTCTTTTTTTGAATTTTTTTGAGCTCCGACAAGCTCTCCTTTATTGTAAATATTTTTGGTGACGACATATATTTTCTTTCTTAAGCCAAATATACGATTTTTATATTTTAGTCCAATGTGAATAAAAAAAATGTTTCGAGTGTTTTTGGACTATTTTATAAAAATCAATGGTATTAGTTTATGTCTAGTTCAAAAAAAAATCCGCCTCAAAAAAAATCAAGGCGGATTGTACTTGCAAATTCCAGAACTACCTTCGGTTATTAAATATCGAAATATAATACATTAAGGTGGCGATAGACCCCAAAGCAGCCACAACATACGTTCTTGCAGCCCATTTCAAAGCGTCTTTTGCTCCTGCTTGTTCTTCTTGAGTCAGCATATTCTTGTTTTCTAACCAAGCCAAAGCACGATTACTAGCATCGTATTCTACGGGTAAAGTGATAATCGAAAACAAAGTGGTTGCAGCAAAAATTACAATTCCTACTAATAATAGTTGCGGGAAAGTTCGTAACATCAAATACCTCCAATTAAAATCCACTGCATATAAGACGATGCCACACTAACTACTGGAACCAGTCGAGAACGCATTGTTAACCAACTGTAAGCGGTAGCGTGTTGCACCGCGTGACCGCATTCGTGTGCAGCAACAGCGGCGGCGGCGGCATTTCTTTGATTGTAAACCGCTTCGCTCAGGTTAACCGTTTTGTCAGCTGGATTGTAATGATCTGTCAATTGCCCTTCTACCGAAATCACTTTTACATCACGAATCCCGTGATCGGCAAGCATTTTTTCGGCGATTTCTCGTCCTGACATTCCGTTGCGCAATTGCAATTTGGAGTATTTTTCAAACTTGTTTTTCAATCTTGAGCTCACTAACCAACTTGCTAGTGCTATACCGCCCATTAAAATCATCGATGGTAAACTAAATCCTAACATAATTTTTTTTATTAATTTATAAATAATCTATCAAATTTAAAGCCAAATTTCCGAATGTCAAATGACATTTATCCAACTAAATTGATTACTTTTCCAGGAACAATAATTATTTTGTTGGGTGTTTTTCCGTCGAGTTGTTTTAGAGTTCGTTCGTCTTTCATGATGATTTCCTCGATTTGTTCCTTGGTTAAATCCAAAGGCAATTCGATAGTAAAACGCATTTTCCCGTTGAAAGAAACAGGATATTCTTTGCTGCTTTCTACCAAATGTTTTTCGTCTAATATTGGAAATGGTGCCTGCGAAATTCCTTTGTAATCTTTTAATTCTTCAATCTTTAAATCTTTTAATTGCAACCACAATTCCTCGGCAATATGTGGCGCGTAAGGCGAAATTAAAATCGCCAGTGGTTCTAAAATAGCTCGTGAATGACAATTTTGAGACGACAATTCGTTCACACAAATCATAAACTGCGAAACTGATGTATTAAAAGAGAAACCTTCAATATCTTCTGCTACTTTTTTGATGGTTTTGTGTAATGATTTTAAGTTGTCTTTTGTTGGTTCTTCGTTATTTACGATTAAACCATTATCATCAAAATACAAACGCCATAATTTTTTAAGGAATCCAAAAACTCCCGAAATACCAGCGGTATTCCAAGGTTTGGCTTGTTCTAAAGGCCCTAAAAACATTTCATACAAACGCAAAGTATCCGCTCCGTATTCGTTACAAATATCATCTGGAGTAACTACATTGTATTTGGATTTCGACATTTTTTCGATTTCTCTACTACATAAATAAAATCCGTCCTCATTTAAAACCTTAACGTATTTTAAATCGCTATATCTATTATCAGATTTAAAAGCTTCAATATTTAACTCATCCGTAGTTCCTTTTAAAAGTGAAACATCAACGTGTCTTTTAAGAACATCTTCCGAAAAGTATCTAACATCAAAACTTCTTTCGGACTCAATACCATATTTTTGAATAATCCAATTTTCAACTTCATCCGATGTATGTCCGTTTAAAATTTTATCATATGATTCTTTCGAAATAAGTAATAAATCAGGATATGGAACATCAATAGCAATATTTCCTTTATTAAAATCTTTTTTAGTAATTGTATTTAAACGGTATATATAAACAAACGCACTCATTCCCAAAATCATTCCCTGATTAATGAGTTTTTTAAACGGTTCTTCGGTTGGTGCAAAACCTTTGTCTTTCAGGAATTTGTTCCAAAAACGAGAATATAATAAATGTCCAGTTGCGTGTTCGCTTCCGCCAATGTATAAATCCACGCTTTCCCAATAGTTTAAGGCTTCTTGACTGGCAAATTCACCTTCATTTTTAGCATCCATATAACGCATCCAATACCAGGAACTTCCCGCCCAACCGGGCATTGTGTTCAATTCTAATGGGAAAATTGTTTGGTTCTCGACTGCGCTCGAACTGACAACCTTGTTATTCACACTGTCCCAAGCCCAAACCAAAGCGTTTCCTAAAGGAGGTTGTCCGTCTTCGGTTGGCAAATAGTTGCCTACTTCTGGCAACTTAATTGGTAAATATTTAGCATCAATCATTTGTGGCAAGCCATTCACATAATATACCGGAAATGGTTCGCCCCAATACCTTTGGCGAGAGAAAACGGCATCGCGCAAACGGTAATTAATTTTCCCTTTCCCTTGGTTTATTTTTTCGAGTTCGGCTATAACTTTCTTAGTTGCTTCTTTATATCCTAGACCATTTAAAAGTCCGAATCTACTAATTGAAAACCTTCTTTGGTACCAAAAGCCGCTTCGGAAATATCTTTATCAAAAATATTTTTGATGTCTTGCATTCCGTTTTGTCCTTTGAAGAAATTCGCAAAAGCATAATCTCTTTCGTCACCACAAGGAACTGCCATCACAGCACCTGTTCCGTAACCTGCGAGAACATAATCGCCAATCCAAACTGGAATAGGTTCTTTGGTAAATGGATGTTCGGCATAAGCTCCTGTGAAAACGCCCGAAATGGTTTTTACATCCGCCATACGCTCTCTTTCGGAACGCTTAGCTGTTTTTTCGATATAAGCTTCGACTTCGGCTTTTTGTCCAGCAGTCGTGATTTGAGCAACCAATTCGTGTTCTGGAGCCAAAGTCATAAACGTAACGCCAAAAATCGTGTCAGGTCTAGTCGTAAAAACATCAATGTATTGCGGTTCACTTCCGACTTCTGACTTCTGACTTCTGACTTTAAAAGAAACCATCGCTCCAACCGATTTCCAATCCAGTTTCTTTGGCTTTCTTTGATGCTTTCGCTCCAATCAATCGTGTCCAAACCTTGCAATAAACGTTCCGCATAAGCCGAAATTCGCATACTCCATTGGGTCATTTTCTTGCGAACAACTGGAAAACCACCACGTTCCGAAACCCCCGTTTACGATTTCATCATTCGCCAAAACGGTTCCTAATCCGGGGCACCAATTCACTTCGGTCTCTGCTAAATAGGTTAATCGGTATTGTAATAGTATTCGTTGTTGTTCATTCGATGAAAATGCATTCCAGTCACTTGACGAAAAAATGGCAATATTGTCATCGCAAACGGCATTTACATTGGCATTTCCTTCGCTTTCGAAAATGGAAATTAAAGTCGAAATATCCTCAGCTTTGTTCGTATCTTTATTGTACCAAGAATGGAATAATTGAATAAAAATCCACTGCGTATGTTTGTAATAATCTGGATTCGAAGTACGCACCTCGCGACTCCAATCGAATGAAAACCCAATTTTATCCAATTGTTTTCTATATCCAGCAATTTTGTTTCCTTCTTTATCCACTCCCCCATCAATATTTACAGAAGTCGTATCTTCTGGACGTTGCCCTGTTTGAATCGCATATTGTTCGGCTGGCAATCCAAAACTGTCATAACCCATGGGATGTAAAACATTAAATCCACGATGTCTTTTGTATCTTGCGTAAACATCCGAAGCGATGTAACCCAGCGGATGCCCCACGTGCAATCCCGCTCCTGACGGATAAGGAAACATATCTAAAGCATAATATTTTGGTTTCTCTGAATCGTTTTCAGCTGCAAAAGTTTGATTATTGGCCCAGTATTTTTGCCATTTGGCTTCTATTTTCGTTCGGATTGTATTTCATTTCTAAGTTTGAAGTTAGAAGCTAGAAGTTAGAAGTATTTGAAGATATTTTTACATAAACATCTACCAAAAACACTATCAATTAACTAATTTTTTGCGCAAATTTACATTTATTGCACGAAAGTTAAAAGTTTGAGCGTTATTAACTTTAAATAAAGAAATTGTTTGTTATTTTTGACCCGTAATTACACGAAACTATGGCTTCTTCATTTGATAAATTTCAAAAACGCAGATTAATTTCTTCTTATTTTTCAGTAGTACTAAGTATATTCTTAGTGTTGTTTCTATTGGGAATTTTAGGTTTTTTCATCATTAATTCTAAAAAATTAGCTGATGATTTTAAAGAAAAAATTGCAATGACAGTATTTTTCAAAAACGATGCGAACGATAGTATTATGAAGGCTTTTAAAGAAGAATTAAAAACGGCTTCATTTGCAAAATCGTTTGTTTTTGTTTCTAAAGAAATGGCTGCAAAACAACATACTGATATTATTGGCGAAGATTTTATGACTTTTCTTGGCACAAATCCTCTTCAAAATTCGTTTGACATTAACCTAAAAGCAGATTATGTTGTAAAGGATAGTATTGCAAAAATTGAAAGTCGTTTGCGAAAAAACGCAATGGTTTCGGATATTATTTACGACAAACAACTAGTAGATTTAGTAAATAACAACATCAAAAAAGTGAGCCTGTGGATATTAATAATTAGCGGTTTTCTAACAGTAATCGCCGTTTTATTGATTAACAGCTCTTTGCGTTTATCGATTTATTCCAATCGATTTATTATTAAAACAATGCAAATGGTGGGTGCTACTAAGGCATTTATCAGGAAACCATTCGTGATGCGAAGCGTAAAATTAGGAATGATTGGCGCTGGATTAGCAATTATTGCACTGATAGGTGTGTTGACTTATATTCAAGTTAATTTTCCTGATTTAGGAATTATTGACGATAAATTACTCATTGGTTTGGTATTATTGATAGTTTTTGGAATTGGTGTTTTGATTACTTGGATAAGCACTTATTTTGCAACACAACGCTTTCTAAATTTACGAACAGACGACCTTTATTAATTGACACTTTCTATGAAAAAACAAGATCAAAAAAACGAAGTAAAACACGAATTTCTTTTTGAAAAAATAAACTATAAAATTCTGTTGATTGGTATTGGCGTGATTGCTTTGGGATTTATTCTAATGTCTGGTGGTGGAAGTGATGATCCAAAAGTGTTTAACGAAGCTGTTTTTAATTTTAGAAGAATTCGTTTGGCCCCAACAACCGTTTTGATTGGTTTTGGAATTACCATTTATGCCATCCTTAAAAACAATAAAAAAGCATAAATGAATACTTTTCAAGCTATTGTTCTTGCGATTATTGAAGGAATTACCGAGTTTTTACCGGTTTCTTCGACAGGACACATGATTATTGCCTCTTCCTTTTTTGGAATTGAACATGACGATTTTACTAAGCTTTTTACTATTGTAATTCAATTGGGAGCCATTCTTTCAGTAGTTGTGTTGTATTTTAAACGCTTTTTTCAAACACTAGATTTCTATTTTAAATTATTGGCAGCATTTATACCAGCCGTAGTTTTAGGATTGCTGTTCAGTAAAAAAATAGATGCCTTGTTAGAAAGTCCATTAACAGTCGCTATTTCGCTCTTGATTGGCGGAATTATTTTGCTAAAGGTTGACGATTGGTTTGCAAATACTGAGGACACTCAAACGACAAACGAAATTAGTTATTTACAAGCTTTCAAAATTGGATTATTTCAATGTTTAGCGATGATTCCGGGGGTTTCTAGAAGCGGAGCGAGCATCGTGGGAGGAATGTCACAAAAATTATCTCGAACTACTGCGGCAGAATTTTCATTTTTTCTTGCCGTGCCAACAATGCTTGGTGCCACGGCAAAAAAATGTTATGATTATTATAAAGACGGTCTCATTTTGTCTCATGACCAAATTAATTTTTTGATTATTGGAAACATAGTCGCTTTTATTGTGGCACTTTTGGCTATTAAAAGTTTTATAGGTTTTTTGACTAAACACGGGTTTAAAGTATTTGGTTATTACCGAATTGTTGTTGGAATTGTACTTTTGGCAATTCATTTTTTCGTTCATTCCTTGACCATTATTTAATGCCAGCCGAAGATTATCTAAACGGACAAATCATCTTGATTGACAAACCTTTGCATTGGACTTCATTCCAAGCGGTCAATAAAATGAAATATGCTTTAATCAACAAAGCAGGACTTCCTAAGAAATTTAAAATTGGACACGCAGGAACTTTAGATCCTTTGGCAAGTGGTTTATTGTTGGTTTGCACCGGAAAATTTACCAAAAGAATTACGGAACTTCAGGGTCAAGCCAAAGAATATACGGGAACTTTCTATATTGGAGCAACCACCCCTTCGTATGATTTAGAAACGGGAATAGACGAAACTTTCGACACTTCACATATCGACGAAGTTTTAATTCGGGAAACGACGAAACAATTCTTAGGAGAAATAGATCAAAAGCCACCCATTTTTTCGGCCATAAAAAAAGACGGAATCCGTCTTTATGAACACGCTCGCGCTGGAGAAACTGTAGAAATAGCAACAAGAAAAACAACCATTCACGAATTCGAAATTACTCGAATTGCACTTCCCGAAGTCGACTTTAGAGTCGTTTGTAGTAAAGGAACGTATATACGCTCCTTGGCTTATGATTTTGGAAAAGCAATGAACTCCGGTTCGCACTTAACGGCGTTGCGAAGAACAAAAATTGGTAATTATGAGGTCACTCAGGCTGTCGATTTGACTTTATTCGAGCAAAGTCTTATCGATGAATTATAATTGAAAACAATACATTCATACCTGTTTGTTAAACTCAAATATTGATTCAACACTTTTTATTCAGTTGACTGCGTATTGGTGATTTAATAATGCGTTGTGCTTTCGCCTCCGTAAAGTAAAGCAGAAACGTAATCATAGAATCTTTCGAATAGATTTTTCATACGGATGTTTTTTTAAATTGTTAACAATATAATTAGACACCGATAAAAAAAGTAAATTAAAATAGTAGATTTGGTTGAGGTCGTAAAATTACAATTTTTTAATAAAAAAGCAAACTAATTATTTAAAAAAAGCAACTTAAATTATGCTTACATTTGCGATTGTCAGTCTGTAAAAATTAGAAAATAAGAATGGATTTTAATACACTAAAAAGGATATTTTCATTGTTTTTGTACAAACATTGTTATGAAATTTTATTAACCTCTTTTTTGTTACATCTTTACGGAAGTGTTTTTTTTAACAACCTGAAATTTTATGGAATTTATATTCAAATTCTAAGTTTGTTATTCATCTATTTTGCTGCACTAAACACGTTCTTTCATCGAAAGAATACGATTTCATTTTTATTTAAACCCATTATTTTCATCACGTTATGTTGTAATTTTGGATTATTGTTTTTTAATGATTTTAGTGCGCTGAAATATGCTAGAGAAGTTTCTTATTTGCTTTTTCTGCTCATTACGCTTTATAAAACGGGCTCTTTTTTAATCATGCCACACCGCATTGATAAGGCTTTAATATCAGCATCAATTGTAGGCTATTTGTTGTTGATTGAAATTACGGTTCAGCTTTTTACAATTTTATTCCTTATAGAAGGCAAATCAGTTTTAAGTCATATTGACGCGAGTAATAGCACTAATACCTATATTAATATTGTTTATTATTGCACTGTAACAGCAACAAGTATCGGTTTTGGAGACATCCTTCCGCTGAATCATAGCGCAAAAATGACCACTTCGCTGTTAGGATTAGCGGGACAATTTTATCTCGTAATCATTATGAGTATTATGATTAGTAAATTTACCTCGAAAAAGGGAACTTAATTTGATTTTTATTTTTTTTTAAACGCTATTTCAATAAAAATAGAATATTCCTATATTTGCAACAAATAACTCAACACACTCATGACTTAAGCTTGCGAAAGCATGACTCCAAATTTTTAAAAAAAAATCGGAATGAAATACAAAAGAATTCTCCTAAAATTAAGTGGCGAAGCATTAATGGGAGATCGACAATATGGTATTGACCCTGCAAGACTGGCAGAATATGCTGATGAAATCAAGAAAGTTCATGAACAAGGAGTAGAAATAGCCATTGTAATTGGGGGAGGAAATATTTTTAGAGGAGTTGCCGGAGCAAGTAGTGGTATGGATCGTGTTCAAGGCGATTATATGGGAATGCTTGCCACGGTTATCAACGGCATGGCACTACAAGGGGCACTCGAAGATAAAGGAATGAAAACTCGTTTGCAAACGGCATTGAAAATGGAATCAATTGCAGAACCTTATATAAAAAGAAGAGCCGATCGTCATCTTGAAAAAGGGCGAATTGTGATTTTTGGCGCAGGAACAGGAAATCCTTATTTTACCACAGACACAGCTGCTGTTTTGCGCGGAGTAGAAATAAATGCAGATGTGATTTTAAAAGGAACAAGAGTGGATGGTGTTTATTCTGCTGATCCAGAAAAAGACACCTCGGCAACAAAATTCAACTATATTTCGTTTGAAGATGTAATCAAAAAGGGATTGAATGTGATGGATTCTACCGCATTTACTCTAAGTCAAGAAAATAAACTGCCAATCGTAGTTTTTGACATGAATAAATCAGGAAATTTGTTGAAAATTTGCGAAGGAAAAAACATAGGAACAGAAGTAAATATTTAGTCGCTGGTTCTTGGTTGCTGGTTTATAGTTATATTTCCAACAACCCAAAACCCAAAATCTAAAACCTAAAAAAATGACTGAAGAAATTGAATTTATTTTAGATAGTACCCAAGAATCTATGGAGGGGTCTATTGCACATTTAGAAAAAGCATTTTTAAATATTCGTGCAGGAAAAGCATCTCCCGCAATGCTAGGAAGTGTTTTTGTAGATTATTATGGATCTGCAACCCCACTTTCGCAAATAGCAAAAATTAGTGTTCCAGACGCAAGAACCATTACGTTGCAGCCTTTCGAAAAAAACATGTTACACGCTATCGAGAAAGCAATCATGGTGGCAAATATTGGTTTCAACCCCATGAATAATGGCGATTTAATTATAATAAGTGTGCCTCCTTTGACCGAAGAGAGAAGACGTGATTTAGCAAAACAAGCAAAATCAGAAGCCGAGGATGCTAAAATTGGGATTAGAAATGCTCGTAAAGAAGCCAATACCGAAATTAAAAAATTAGAAAAAGAAGGAACTTCTGAAGATATTTGTAAAAGTGCCGAAGATGAAGTTCAAAATTTGACCAATAATTTCATCAAAAAAATCGATGAACATCTTGCCCATAAAGAAGCCGAAATAATGAAAGTATAAACTTTCGATGCAAAACAGAAGAATCCGCCTCTATAAATCGAGACGGATTTTTTGTTTCTCCTTGTTCAACTAAAACCAAATAGCTGTCGTTTTTCTTTTAAAAAAAACAAAAAATAATTCATTCTAGGTTTTATTCAAAACAAGCAGAAAGAAAAAAACAGCAGCTAAAAAACGATAAATCTAATATCTCAATAGACAAAATGTCTCCCGTTTTATATACCTTTGCATCCATTTGTATCCATTTATGAAAAAAACATTGAAAGTAGGATTTTGGGAATATATCGCCAGAATTATACTCAAAAATAGAATCACAATACTCGGAATTATTCTTGCCCTAACTATTTTTCTTGGTTTCCAATGGAGAAATTTAGCAATGACTTATACCGAGGCGAATCTGCTTCCACAAAAACATATCGTTAACAAACAATACCAAGACTTTTTAAACAAATTTGGCGAAGAAGGCAACCTTGTTGTTATTGGATTCAATGATAAAACTTTTTTTACTCCAAAAGCATACGCTGCTTGGAACGAATTGATGATGGGACTAAAAAATTCTAAAGAAGTAGAATTAGTTGTTTCCCTAAACGATTTAAAAAAACTACAAAAAGACACCATTGCCGAAAAATTTGAATTGGTTCCGCTTATTGACCAAACCCAAACGAAAGACGCGGCTTACCTTGAAACAATAAAAAAGGAACTGTTTAATAAATTGCCTTTTTATGAAGGATTACTCTTTAATAAACAATCAGGAAGTATTCGCGCTGCTGTTTATGTGAATAAAAAAATAATCAATACCGCAGCGAGAAAAACTTTTATTATCGAGAATTTAATTCCAAAAATAGAAAAATTCGAAAACGCCTCTGGAATCAATTTGCGTGTTTCAGGAATGCCTTACATTCGAACCATCAATGCCGAAAATATGAAAGGCGAAATTGGGTTTTTTATCGGAGCAGCTTTACTGATTACTTCATTAATATTTTTCTTTTTTTTCCGTTCCTTCAGAGCCACTTTTATTTCGATTTGCATCTTGCTCATTGGTGTCGTGTGGTCTTTTGGCACTTTAGGATTATTCCATTATAAAATCACAATTCTAACGGCTATTATTCCGCCATTAATCATAGTAATTGGAATAACAAACTGCATTTTCCTAATTAATAAATACCAGCAGGAAATAAAAACGCACAACAATCAGGCTAGGGCCTTGCAACGCGTGATTTCAAAAATTGGAGTTTCAACATTAATGACAAATCTAACTACTGCGGCAGGATTTGCGACCTTTATGATTACAGGTAACGATTTGCTTTTTGAATTTGGATTAGTGACTTCGATAAATGTAATTACCGTTTATCTTTTGACCTTAATGATTGTACCAATTGTGTACAGTTTTATGGATGTTCCAAAAGAAAAGCACTTGTATCATCTAAGTAAAACGTACCTTTCGGCGGTATTGAATTGGGTTGAATATGCCGTTAGACACAACCGAAGAATTATTTATACGATTTATGGATTGCTGATGGTTTTTAGCATTATTGGGGTTTCGAAAATGCAAGTTTCAGGAAGTTTGATTGGCGAAATGCCAAAAAGTGCTTCCTTTTTAAGGACATTGTTTTCTTCGAAAAAGAATTTAATGGGGTTATGCCTTTGGAAATAATGATAAACACCAAGCGCAAAAAAGGGGTAATGAAATTGTCTACGATAAAAAAAATGGACGAGTTACAAGAAACCATTTCTCAAATACCAGAATTATCGAAACCAGTTTCGATTGTAAATTTGGTAAAATATTCCAAGCAAGCCTATTATAATGGCAACCCCGAATATTATGAATTGCCCACTTCGCAAGAGCAAGTATTTATACTTTCGTATGCTAAAAATGCGACCAAGAATTCGAAAGATAATCTAATGAAAAGCTATGTAGATTCGACTGGACAATATGCCCGAATCACAACTTTTATGAAAGACATTGGCACCGAAGAAATGGCAAAAGTTGAAGGAAAATTAAAAAAGAAAATAGATCAGGTTTTTCCGAAAGAACGCTACGAAGTTACATTAACAGGGAAAGCATTGGTTTTTCAAAAAGGAACTTCTTACCTAATTGACAACCTCATCGAATCACTTATTTTTGCCATTTTCTTGATTGCGGGATTAATGGCTTATATGTTTCGCTCGGTAAAAATGATTCTAGTTTCTATCATTACAAATATTCTTCCGCTGTGTATTACTTCAGGATTAATGGGTTATTTTGGCATTCCGCTCAAGCCATCGACGATTTTAGTTTTTAGTATTGCTTTCGGAATATCCGTAGATAATGCCATCCAATTTATGGCAAAATACCGTCTTGATTTGATTGAAAATGAAGGAAAAATTAAAAAATCAGTATTCAGCGCATTAAGAGAAACGGGAATAAGCACATTTTACACTTCTATCGTTTTGGTTTTCGGATTTGCTATTTTCACGCTTTCTAGCTTTAGCGGAACAATTGCTCTTGGCGGTTTAATTTCCTGCACTTTACTCTTTGCAATGTTTGCAAATCTTTTAGTTTTGCCTTCTTTAGTGTTGACTTTTGAAAAAAAACAAGCAATAAAAGAAGATATTCTGGAAACTGAGGTAGTGGGATAATTTTTTAGAATCTATTCCCTTACCCGTTCGCTTTGTTTCTATTGCGATTTTGTCATACATTCAAAGAAAATGTGAAATACTGCTACAAACGAAGTTTGCTAAACTCCCTTGAGAATAACCACCAAGTAGTAATTAGGGTTCTATGGAAATCACAATAAATCAATTATATTTGCAATTCGGTTGAAGAAATCGAAAATATAAAATCTACAATTAAAATGAAACATACCAGAATTAAAGACTTACTAAATAGCACAGCAACACTTCAATTAATCAATGCCAAAGGTTGGGTAAGAACTTTTAGAAACAATCAATTTATTGCGTTGAACGACGGTTCGACCATCAACAATATACAATGTGTTGTCGATTTTGAAAACACAGCAGAAGAAACCTTGAAAAGAATCACAACTGGAGCGGCAATTTCGGTTACAGGCGATTTAGTAGAAAGCAAGGGAGCGGGTCAAAAATATGAAATTCAGGTTAGAAAACTGGAAATTCTTGGCGACTCCGATGCAGAGAAATTTCCAATGCAACCCAAAAAACATTCCCTAGAATTTTGCGTGAAAATGCACATTTACGAGTTCGCACGAATGCCTTTGGAGCGATTATGCGTGTGCGCTCGGTGTTGTCATTCGCTGTTCATAGCTATTTTCAACAAAAAGGGTTTGTGTATGTCAACACGCCAATCATCACAGGTTCTGACGCCGAAGGCGCGGGCGAAATGTTTAAAGTTACTGCTTTGCCTTTCGATAATACACCAAGAACTGAAGACGGAAAAGTAAATTATAAAGAAGATTTCTTCGGGAAAGAAACAAATTTAACGGTTTCCGGACAATTAGAGGGCGAAACTTTTGCTATGGCTTTGGGTCAAATTTATACTTTTGGACCAACATTTAGAGCCGAAAACTCGAATACTTCTCGCCATTTGGCTGAGTTTTGGATGATTGAACCCGAAGTGGCTTTCAATGATTTGAATGATAATATGGACTTGGCAGAAGATTTTATTCAATATGTGATAAAATATGCAATAGACAAATGTCCTGAAGATTTAAAATTTTTAGAAGGACGCTTGTTAGAAGAAGAAAAATCAAAACCACAAGCCGAAAGAAGCGAAATGGCTTTGTTAGAAAAGCTAAACTTTGTTTTAGAAAACAACTTCAAACGTGTTTCTTACACCGAAGCGATTGCTATTTTAAGAGAGTGTACACCAAATAAAAAGAAAAAATTCAACTACATCATCGACGAATGGGGAGCTGATTTACAGTCAGAACACGAACGCTATTTAGTTGAAAAACACTTTAAATGTCCTGTGATTTTGTTTGATTACCCAGCCAATATCAAAGCATTTTATATGCGTTTGAACGAAGATGGAAAAACCGTTCGTGCTATGGATATTCTTTTTCCTGGCATTGGAGAAATCGTAGGAGGATCACAAAGAGAAGAACGTTTTGATGTTTTAGTCGAAAAAATGAAAGCCTTAGGAATTGATGAAGAAGAGTTGTGGTGGTATCTTGATACAAGACGATTTGGAAGTGCAGTTCACTCTGGTTTTGGACTTGGATTCGAAAGATTGGTGCTTTTCGTAACAGGAATGACCAATATTCGTGATGTTATTCCTTTTCCAAGAACACCAATGAATGCGGAATTTTAGAAAAGTTTAGAATGTAACCGCTATACTTTTTTAAGTTCCCATGGTGTGCTACTCTATTTTGAAAATCATATTAAAATTATAAATACTACTTTTGATACTTTCTAGCGATACCCTTTATGCTAAAAAAAGTAGTGTTTTTATTGGCGATAACATGCTTTTCTGGCCTACGGGCACAGGAAGCCAATTCCTTATATAAAACAAAAAAAATTCCTGTTCGCCGCGACACTATTTTCCTAGAAAATAGTAGTCTCAACTCGAATTTTTTTCAGTTACGGGATGGCAATAACAAGCTTATTGATACGGCTTTCTATGCCATAGATTTCAAAAAAGGAAGGTTGATTTTAAAAGATAAAATTCCTTTAAACTCAGATTCTATAACAGTATCTTACTTGAAATTCCCCGATATACTAACCAAAGAATATCGCATTTATGACGCCAGCCGTGTGGTAAGTAATGAGGCTACATCGAAAAATTTATATACAATCGAGGAGAATCAGCAAAAAAAAAACCATCCCTTTTGATGGGCTAAATACTTCTGGGAGTATTACGCGCGGTCTTACCGTAGGAAACAATCAAAATACTGTTTTAAACTCGAATCTAGACTTGCAGATTACGGGTAAAATTTCTGAAAAAGTAAGTCTAAGAGCTTCTCTTCAAGACAGTAATATTCCCTTGCAAGACGGAGGATATTCGCAAAAATTAGATCAATTTGACAATGTTTTTATGGAACTTTTTAGCGATAAATGGACTATTCGAGCGGGCGATATTTTTCTTGAAAATCATAAAACCCAATTTCTGAATTTTAACAAAAAAGTTCAAGGAATTGCTACTCATTTCGACTTTGGAACAACAGAGAATAAGACAGCTATTTTTGCTTCGGCGGCACTAGTAAAAGGGCAATATGCCAAAAGTAGCTTTATAGGTCAGGAAGGCAATCAAGGGCCTTATAAATTAAAAGGACAAAATGGAGAATTGTATGTTCTAGTTATTTCGGGTTCAGAGCGGGTTTATGTCAACGGAATTCTTTTGAAACGTGGCGAAAATAACGATTATACCATTGATTATAATGCTGGAGAAATAGTGTTTACACCCCTTTTTACTATTACTTCCGAAATGAGAATTGTTGTTGAATATCAATATTCCGACCGAAATTACACTCGATTTGTCACGTATGCTGGAGGAACTCACGAGGGCAAAAATTGGAGTTTTGGCGGCTATTTATATTCTGAAGGTGATTTGAAAAACCAACCTTTACAACAAAATATTTCTAAGGAACAAGCTCAAATTTTATCCAACGCTGGCGACAATCCTAATCTAATGACAGCTCCATCAGCGTATGTAGATTCTTATTCGGATAATAAAGTATTGTATAAAAAAACTGTGAGAAATGCCGTTGAAATTTTTGAATATTCTACTAATTCTCAGGATATTTTATATAATGTTCGATTTACTTTTGTGGGCGCAAACAAAGGAAATTATATCCTAACAAATGCTGCGGCAATCAGCAAAATTTATGAGTATATCGAACCTATAAATGCTATTCCTCAAGGAAATTATGATCCTGTTATTCCATTAATTCCTCCAACAAAAATTCAAGTAGCAACATTTCTTGGAAAATATGCACCTACAGAAAAAACCGCAATTGATTTTGAAATAGGATTGAGCAACAACGACAAAAATCTTTTTTCCTCGATAGACGATTTTAACAATCAAGGTTTGGCCGCTAAAATAAACGCGAAACAAAGGCTGTTCTCGAAAAAATGGAAGATTGACGCTTTTGCAAATTACCAACTTGTGCAAAAAAATTTCAGTTCCATAGAGCGTCTTTATACTATTGAATTTGACAGGGATTGGAATCTTGGAACTTCGGCAATTGGAAATCAGAGTTATCTCATTTCGGGATTGCAATTCGCCTTACCTGAAAAAGGAAATTTGATTTACCAATTTGAAAAACTAGATTTTTTAAAAAATTTCTCAGGAAATCGACAGGTTTTAAGCGCAACTTTCAAGTTAAAAAACTGGACAATTCAAAACCAAGGAAGCTTCTTAAAAAGTGAAGCTGCAACTTGTTTTGACTGCCCGTCATCAGCTGGGTCAACTTCAAAATTCTTGAGAAATCAATCACAAATTCGGTATCATTTCAATAAAAATTGGATTGGCGGTAGCTTAAAACTAGAAGACAATCAAGAAAAAAATAAATCGACAAATCAATTTGCTGCTTTGAGCCAAAAATTTTCCGAGTACGGATTTTTTATAGGACGCGGCGATAGTACTAAGATTTTTGTAGAATTGGGCTATTTTAAAAGAGCAAATGATAGCTTGCAAAACGGCTTATTACAACGAAAAAACAATTCGCAAACCTTTGTTTTTAAATCAAAATTAATTCAAACCAACAAAAGTGATTTATCGATATATGCGAATTATAGAGTTTTAGATTTTGTTGACACTTCAAAGAAAAAAGAATCTTCTTTGAATTCAAGAATAGTTTACAACGATCGTTTTTTTAATCAATTGATTCAATCTACAACCGTTTTTGAAACCAATTCCGGTTCAATCCCTCAACAGGAATTTACTTATCTAGAAGTCCCCGTTGGGCAAGGAGTTTATACTTGGAACGACTACAATGCCAATGGAATTCAGGAATTACCAGAGTTTGAAGTAGCTCCTTTTATCGATCAGGCGAAATACATCAGAGTTTATTTGCCCAATCGAATTTACATCAAAACTCGCCAAAATAAGTTTTCACAATCTATTATTTTAAACCCAAATCAATGGCAAAACGAAGGTAATTTCAAAAAAATACTATCGCATTTTTACAATCAAACGTCATTTATTATCGATAGAAAAATAGAGAACAACGGAAACAATTTTGATTTGAATCCCTTTAGCAAATCAGACCAAAACATACTGGGATTGAACTCCAGCCTTAGAAATAGCTTGTTTTTTAATCGAGGAAAACAGACCCATTCTATAACCTATTCTTATTTGCAAAATAAGAACAAAAATTTGCTTTCTATTGGTTCGCAAGAAGCCAAAAACAGTTCTCATCAACTACAATATTCTCATTTATACAAGAAAAGTTGGCTCTTCGGGATGTTTTGCAAAACGATAAATACAGTCGTTGTGTCTGAAAATTTTCCTGAAAAAAATTACGAAATAAAAGGGTCTCAATTAGCGCCAAAGATTAGTTATTTGTTTTCTAAAAGCACCAGTTGGGATTTGTTTTTTGAATTACAAAACAAGAAAAATCAAATAGGAAATCTAGAAACTTTACTGCAAAATCGATTTGGAACATCTTTTACTTATGCAGGTCGCAAAAAAATAACGATGAATGGGGAAATTTCTTTTTACCAAAATAAATTCAATGGAAACGAATTTTCGTCAGTTGGATTTCAAATACTCGAGGGATTACAAAAAGGACAAAATTTGACATGGAAATTACTTTTGCAAAAAAACCTGACCCAGTTTTTAGATATAAATCTAAATTATCAAGGACGAAAAAGCGAAACGAACCAAGCTATTCATACAGGAAACATTCAATTAAGAGCTTATTTTTAACAAACCCTTTGAAATTTTGCCCTAAAGTATTGGTAAATAACACATATTTTACCCATTTACACAGAAGAATTCATGAAATCTGTGTCAAAAAAAATAGAAGCAAACTTCAGGAAACAAACCTAAAAAGACCAAAAAATTAACGAAAAGATACTATTTTAGAAATATAAAGCCTTGATACTTTTTATAATTTTGATTGAAGTTTAAAAACACAACAACCCTGTAAATGAACACCAATACCATCAATAAAACAATTTTAATCGCACCTCTAAATTGGGGTTTGGGTCATGCCACTCGCTGCATTCCAATTATAAGAGCACTTCAGGAAAACAATTATATCCCCATAATTGCTTCTGATGGGATTGCTCTTGAATTATTAAAAAAAGAGTTTCCTTATGTGAAGACACTAACATTGCCTTCTTACCAGATAGAATATGCTAAGGATGGCAAAAAATTTAAATGGAAATTATTGAAAAGATTACCAAAAATAATCAGAGCCATTTGGGAGGAGAAAAAAAAGATTGAAAAATGGGTTCAAAAATACGACATCGACGGAATTATTTCGGACAATCGGCTAGGGGTTTTTAGCAAAAAAGTCCCTTCGGTATTTATCACACACCAGTTGAATGTGTTGACAGGAAATACCACTTGGATTACGAGCAAACTGCATCAGAATAGTATTAAAAGACACAATGAATGTTGGATTCCTGATTTTGAAAAAACACCAAATCTAACGGGCAAAATGGGTCATATCGAAAAAGCAAATTTCCCTCTAAAATATATAGGACCACTAAGCCGAATGCAAAAAAAAGAAGTTTCAAAACAGTATGATTTGATGGTTATTCTTTCGGGACCAGAGCCTCAGCGAGGTTTATTAGAAGAAAAATTAAAAAAAGAGATTTTGAATTTTGGAGGAAAAACAATTTTTATAAAAGGACTCGTTGAAAAAGACCAAAAAAAGCAGCAAATAGAGAATGTTACTTTTTATAATTTCATGAATACCAGACAACTCGAACAAACTTTCAACGAAAGTGAAATGGTTTTATGCCGATCAGGGTATACAACGATTATGGACTTATCAAAACTAGAAAAAAAAGCTTTTTTTATTCCAACACCTGGGCAATATGAACAAGAATATTTAGCCCAAAAACTAGAAAAAGAAGGCTTGGTTCCTTATGCAAATCAAGAGGATTTTGTGATAAAAAACATCTATAACATTCAAAATTATAAAGGATTACCATCATTTAACTATGCTGTCGATTGGGCTAATTTATTTGAAGTTTTTGAAAAAGGAGCCCCAGTTGTTTTATAAAAAAAGTGCAAAAAAAATCCAAATCAAACGAGACAATTAGTTTGATTTGGATTTTATTGTTTAGAAAAAAACTAATTTTCTAATTTCTTTTCCTCGTGTTTTTCGTGTTTTATAATTTTAGCATTGACCATAAAGTGAACATACTCGGCAATATTCGTGCAGTGCTCGGATATGCGTTCTAAATGTTTTAGCACGATAACGAGATTAGTTCCAGAAACAACCGTTTTAGAATGCGATTTCATTTCAACAATAATTCCCTGTATCGAGGCGTCGCTTTTCTTTTGTATTGCATTGTTCAAAAGGAAAACTTCTTCTATGTTTTTTCGTCACGAGTCAAAAAACATTCGTTTGTTTTTGCGGTAATAAGCTCAACTTGTTTCGACAAATCGGCAACATCAAACTTAGCGATTAAATCGTGTTTGTCCTTAATGCTTTTGGATCTTTTGATAACGCTAATGGCTAAATCTCCAATCCTTTCTATTTCGTTACTTATTTGCAAAGAGGCCATAATAAAACGCAAATCGGATGCAACGGGCTGTTGTAAAGCAAAAATGCTCTGACAAATTTCGTCGATTTTTACGTCTAATTTATCAATTTTATTTTCCGTTTTCTTTACTTCTTTGCCTTCGATGGGTTCTGAAAGAAGTGCTTTGACCGATTCGCTAACTTGGATTTCGGCCAAATTACCAATCTTTATAATTACGTTTTTTAATTTTTCTAATTCTATTTCAAAATGTGTTGCCATGTTTTTTTTTTAATTTAAAATTTAAAGATTTAATGATTCAAAAGGAATAAAAACAATCGCCGTTTTTCAATTCTTGAATCTTTTATTCAACCTTTCAATTAATTTTTTTATCCAAATCTACCTGTGATATAATCTTCGGTTTGTTTTTTTTCTGGTTTTGTAAAGATAACATTTGTTTTTCCCATTTCTATGAGTTCCCCAAGATAAAAGAAAGCGGTATAATCGCTTGTCCTTGCGGCTTGTTGCATATTATGAGTAACAATAATTATGGTGTATTGTTCTTTTAACTCATGAACTAATTCTTCTATTTTGATGTTGAAATAGGGTCAAGGGCACTTGCAGGTTCGTCCATAAGAATAATGTCTGGACTTACCGCCAAGGTTCTTGCAATACACAAACGTTGCTGTTGACCTCCCGAAAGTCCCAAAGCCGAATCGCCCAATCTGTCTTTCAACTCATCCCAAATGGCGGCTTGCCTCAAGGAAGTTTCGACTATTTCGTCTAATTCATTTTTGTTCTTAATTCCATTAATTTTTGGCCCGTAAGCTACGTTTTCATAAATGGATTTTGGGAAAGGATTCGATTTTTGAAAAACCATTCCAATGTTTTTTCTAATATTCACAACATCAACATTTTTGTCATAAATATCAACACCTTCAACAAGCATTTGTCCGGTAATTTTAACACTCGGGATAAGGTCATTCATTCTGTTAATGCATCTCAAAAACGTCGATTTTCCGCAACCCGAAGGACCGATTAATGCTGTAACTTTATTTCTTGGAATTTGCAACGAAATCTCTTTCAGTGCTTTTTTTTCGTCGTAGTATAAGGATAAATCTTTTACTTCTATTTTTATGTCTTTCATTTTATTTCTTTTATTATTGGCTTTTAGCTTGTGGCTGTGGGCTATTTTGCTTTTCTTCTAATTCTGGATCTAATAATAACTGCTACTAGGTTTAAGGACAAAGTAAGTATTAGCAATACTAAGGTTGTAGCAAACTGTATTGGCATTGTTTTTTCCACATCGGAGGATTGAGTCGACATGATATAAATATGGTATCCCAAATTCATAAATTGATCACTCAAGGATTTTGGTAAAGTAGCTAAATAATAAGCGGCTCCTGTAAATAAAATAGGAGCGACCTCGCCAGCACCTCGGCTCACAGCAAGAATAGTTCCGGTCATAATTCCGGAGATAGACCCCGGAAAAACAACGTTTTTTATCGTTTGCCATTTGGTTGCGCCTAAGGCTAAACTGGCTTCGCGCAACTCCCTCGGGATGGTTTTTAGTGCTTCTTCTACTGAAACAATAATTACAGGAAGCGTAAGCAATGACATAGTGAGACTAGCCCAAATAATGTTTGGTTGTCCCCAGTGCAATTGCCCTCCATTGAATGTATTATCGATTCCCGCGCCTAAAAATTGGATAAAAAAACCAAGTCCAAAAAGTCCAAAAATAATAGAAGGCACCACAGCTAATGTTCGAACTGAAAACCGAACTGCAGCAGCAATTTTTGAATTTTCCTTAGCATATTCTGTTAAATAAACGGCTGTAATCGTCCCAAAAGGAACTGCCGCAATCGACATTACCACCACTAAAATAAAGGTACCTATCAAGGCGGGAAATATTCCTCCTTTTGTCATTCCGTCTGTTGGAAAAGAGCTGATAAACTCCCAAGAAAACTTTTCTCTTCCTTGGTAAATAATGATACCCAATATGACGAAAAGTATTGCAATAATTAATAAAACAGCAATCTGAGTAATTCCAACAATACATTTCCCTTTTACATCAACACCCGATTTATTGTTTAATAAAAACGAGGATTTTGTTTCGTTTGCAACTGTATTCATAATTTATTTACCTTGAAATTTTTTGATTAATTTACCTTTTACATAAAATTCTGCAATGGCATTCAACGCAAAAGAGAAAATGAAAAGTAGCGATCCAATAAAAAACAAAACACTATAATGTGTTTCTCCAAAAACGGTTTCGGCCATTTCGGCTCCAATTGTAGCCGCAAATGTTCGCACACTTTCAAAAGGATTTGCCGATAATAATGCGGCATTTCCTGTTGCCATTAATGCAATCATTGTTTCGCCAAAAACACGACCAACCCCTAAAAGTAAGGCCGCAAAAATTCCTGGAGTTGCAGCAGGTAACGTGACAAAAAAAGCAGTTTGCCATTTACTCGCGCCTAATGCTAAACTGGCTTCGGTAAAAGTTTTTGGCACAGCCGATAGCGCATCTTCTGATATGGTATAAACAATAGGAATGGCGGCTAACGCCATGGCTACACCCCCAACAAAAGCGTTTAATCTTGAGTCATACCCAAAGATGCTTTGAAAGAAACTAGCCAAAACGATTAAGGCAAAAAAACCAATCACTACTGACGGAAAAGCGGCAAGCATTTCTATAATTGGTTTAATGATTTCTTTAACTCTTTTTGAAGCAAAACATGATGTGTAAAGTGCCGCTAATATGGCAAGAGGCCCTGCAATGAGCATTGCAATTAGGGTAACTTTTAATGTTCCTATAAGCAATCCCAATAAACCAAAACGAGGATGTTCGGATACAGGAACCCATTCGGTTGTTCCAAAAGTGCTCCAAGTTTTATCTGATCCTTCATTATTTTCAGCTACTACTTCAGTCGGTTCATTTGAAGTCTGCTCCATGGCTGGCTCCATTTTTACGTCGCCATAGGTTTCGGGTTTTAAATCCTCAGTAGCTACTGAACCATAGGATTCGGGTTTCAGTTCTTCTTTTGCGATTGGCTCTGCACCGTATGATTCTGGTTTTAATTCCTCGGCGGGAGTTGCACCGTATGATTCTGGTTTTGAATCGGTTTTTATCTCTGTTTTTGCAGCATCTGTTTTTCCGAAATTGAAAATAGGTAAGGACTCTTTAAAAACAAAAAAGAAAATAAGAACAATGATTGTTATCGATAAAAACGCAACCGATGAAATGATTTTCTCTGCAAGAAACTCGGAAAGCCTGAATTGTTTTTTCAGGCTTTCTTTTGTAAATTTTTGATTACTCGGAAATTGGGAATTCATTTATTTTATTTAAGAATTCATAAATCTATAATATAAATTATCCCTCTTCGGAAAATTTCTGAAGAGGGAGGCTAAATTTTATAATTATCTTACTGGAAAATATCCTGTTTCGACAACTACTTTTTGTCCTTCTGGACTTAAAATCCAGTCGATAAATGCTTTTGTTTCGCCAGTTGGTCTAGATTTAAGGTACATATATAAATATCGTGTAATTGGATATGTATGATTTTTGATGGTTTCAGCCGTTGGAAAAACACCAGCAGATTTTTCATCTTTTTTACTTTACAATCCTTAACTCCTTCAGCATAAGCTGCACCACCATAGCCAATGGCATATTTATCTTTCTTAACTGCATTTACAATTGCGGCTGTTCCAGGTAAAGTTTGACAACTTGGAGAATAATCTCCTTTTACCACATTGTCCTTGAAAAAAGTAAATGTACCTGAACTACTTTCTCTTCCGTACAATCTAATTCCTGCATCAACTCCACCAACTTGTTTCCAATTAGTGATTTTTCCTGCAAAAATATCTCCAATTTGTTTTATCGTAAGCTCAGAAACGCCATTAGCTCTGTTAAGATAAACCGACAAACCGTCTTTTGCACAAGGAATTTCAACTCCAAGTGTGTTGTATCTTTGTTTTAGTTTGTCTAATTCAGCAGGTTTAATAGGACGGCTAGAATTTGCAATATCAGTAGAACCGTTAATCAAAGCTGCAAGACCTACTCCTGAGCCACCACCAGTTACTTGAATAGAGGTGTTAGGATTTTTTTGCATATATACTTCGGCCCATTTTTGAGATAAAATAACCATCGTGTCAGACCCTTTTACAGTTATTTTGCTCAAAGTTGTAAACGAAAATCCGATTGCCATTACAACTAATATAAGGGCTGCTAATTTGATTTGTTTTGTTTTCATTTTAATGTGTTTATTTAGTTTTTTTAATTAAAATCTTGCTTGTAATCTAAGTGTGAAAATATTGTCGTGTTTATCTTGTTTGTAATCCGCACCAGCGTTTAAAGATTTTTCATTGATTGGCATAACATAACAAGCCATTATTTTAATATTTTCGTCAAAGTAATACTGCCAAGCAAATGTCCAGTTATTGTATTTTAGATCATCACTTTTTGCAACAGCATCCCCAGATAATTTGGTATTTGGATCAAAAACATCATATCTCAAAGAAGCTTCATTATTCTTTCCTATATTTTTAACTAATGAAATATAATAACCTTCAACATTTCTTATCTTGTTAGCTTTGAACAATGAGTTTACTTGTGCTGAGTTTATTGTTCCTGAATAAGTTCCTCTAATATATTCTCCTTTTAAAGACATTCCTCCAAGGAAGTCATAATATATTTGGGCTTCAGCTCCGAACAATTCTTTTTTGAATTTATCTCCAACAACCGGAGTGAATGAGTTATTATTTACATCTTTAAATATATTATTTGCAGGGGTAGGATCCAAAGCAATTACCGTAGTATTTCCAAGATAAGTATGACCTCCAAAATCAATACCCAGACCTTTACTAGGTAATTTAAAAGAATATACCGCTCTAGCCATTACATCTTTACCATTATCAACGTCTTTTGACATATTGGCTAAACCACCGTCTCCGAAGTTACCGTTAAGTACGGCAAATTGTAATTTTAAGGGAAATTTAAAATTTGTAGCAAAATCAGCCTCTAATTTAGCACCTTGATCCCTTTCAGTCGGATAAAGTGTTCTGGTCATCAAAGTTCTTTCTGCAAATTCTCTTGAAGCTGAAGAATATTCTACCTCATAAGTTGGTCGGTTAAATTGCCCTACCCATAAAGAGAAGGTTTTCAACCAACGGTCGTTTAATTGAACATAAGCATCTTTTAAAGTAACCTGATGCACTTCAAAATTTGGTTGCAATACAAACTTTACACCATCAAGTGCTTCGTAAGTAAATTTAACCCTTGCTCTTCTGATAAAGAATGTATTTGTACTAAGTGGCGCACCCGAAGTTGGTGCTACACCATGTTGAATTCCATCGACTGACCAGTTATCATACATTTCATATTGTGCTTGTATGTAACCAGAAATTTTGATTTTTGACAATTTATCAAGAATAGCATCAGAAGTTGCTAATCTTTCTTCCAATCCAGCAAATTTCATGGAATGTTCGTCTATGGATTCTTTCAAAGATTCGATACTAGTTGTTTTAACAGTATCCTTTTGCACGTCTTGTGCTTTTACCATCAATGCGCCTAATAATAAAAACGCTAGTGTGATTTTTTTCATTCTTAGTTAAATTTGATTAATTTTCTACTGCAAAGATGCGGTGGCTATGTTAAACTAACGTTAAGGAGATATTATCTTGTCGAGAAATAATTGTTACTCAACTGTTAGCATGTTAAGAAATTTTTGAAGTAAAAGGGATTTAGTACCGTAACAAGCAACCGTAACAAAAGAAGTTATTGCAAAATGGGCAGTATTTTGGCTCTAGCCAAAGTAAATGAAAATTCAGAACCAATGCCATATTCACTCTCTACATATAGCTTTTCTTTGTGCGCTTCGATAATGTGTTTTACAATAGCAAGTCCCAGTCCTGAGCCTCCTTCAGAACGGGAACCACTTTTGTCTACGCGATAAAAACGTTCAAAGATTCTCGGAATATTTTGTTTTTCAATTCCTTCTCCATCATCACTTATTCGAACTAATATTTTTTTCTTTGTTAGATTAATCACATCAACTTCAGTCGAACCGCCTTCTTTTCCATACTTTATGGAATTAACAATCAAATTTTCGATTACTTGCTGAATTTTATCCTTATCGCCATACACAAAAATGGGATGAATGCGATCATTTTCAAATGAAAGCGTAATTCTCTTCTTATCCGCTTTCATTTCTAATAAATCAAACACATTCTGAATCAGTTCGACAATATCAAATTCTGAAAAATCTAGATTCAAATCGCCAACTTCGAGCTTCGTAATCATATCTAAATCCTCTACAATATAGATTAATCGTTCCACTCCTTTTTCAGCCCGTTTTAAATATTTTTTTCGGATGGTTTTGTCATCCATCGCGCCATCAAGTAAGGTCGACAAATAACCTTGAACTGTAAATAAAGGTGTTTTGAGTTCATGCGAAACATTTCCCAAGAATTCTCGTCGGTATTCCTCTCGAACTTGAAGCATTTCGATTTCGAGTTTTTTATCCGTGGCAAATTTCTTCACTTCTCTAGTCAAGGTTTCCATATCAGTTGTTATGGGATGATTCATCAAAGTACTGGATTCCAAAAGCGAAACGTCATCATATATTTTTTTTACCCTTCGATAAATGAACCGTTCTACCCGGTATTGAATAATGATAAACGAAAAAAAGTAAGTGCTAAAGATAAAAATAACCGCAAAAAGCAATACCCTTTTAAAGGGTAAATCCAAAATGATTAAGCCTAGCAATATCACAAAAACAGTAGCAAAAAGACTGATATATAAAGCCGAAATTAAGGCGAATTTATAGGTTTTTTTAAAACTTATTTTCATTTTTTATGGTTAGTGATTTGCGTATACGGGAACTAAATTTAAATTTCAAATTTATATCCGACTCCTTTTATTGTTTTAAAATAATCTTCTCCTATTTTTTCCCTTAGTTTTCGGATATGAACATCTATGGTTCTGCCTCCAACGATAACTTCATTACCCCAAACTTTATCTAAAATCTCGTCGCGTTTAAAGACCTTACCTGGTTTTGATGCTAATAAATAAAACAACTCAAACTCTTTTCGAGGCAATGCTATTACAACATTGTCTTTTATTATTTTATATTCTTCGCGATTAATTTCAATTCCTCCCACGTTTAAGGTTTCGCTATTTTTTTCTTGCTCCTTCAATCGCCTTAACAATGCCTTAACCTTACTTACTAATAATTTTGGTTTTATGGGTTTGTAATATAATCATCGGCACCCGCATCAAAGCCTGCCATTTGAGAATAATCTTCGCTTCTGGCGGTCAAAAAAGTAATAATTACATTGTTTAATTCTGGAATTTTTCTAATGTTTTCGCAAGCTTCCATTCCGTCCATTTCGGGCATCATTACATCCATAATAATTAGGTCTGGCAGCTCTTTTTTAGCTTTTGCAATAGCTTCTTTTCCATTGATTGCTGTAATAATTTGGTATCCTTCTTGCGCTAAATTGTAACCAACTATTTCTAAAATATCTGGTTCATCATCAACTAATAAAATCTTCGTGTTTCGTTTTTTCATAACAACAACAATATGCGTTCATTTTTGTAAAGGTAAATGTAAAACAAAACCAGCAAAACTGTTAATCATAATTTAATAAGTTAACAATTTGATAATAGATTAAATCAAAAATTACTGCTTATAAAAATACTTTTTGGCTCATAATTATAACCATGCATCACTCTGTAATTAGCTAATTATAAAGATACTATTTACACTTTTGATTCTAATCTTTAAACTAAAAAATTATTTATATTTAATAATTTTCTTATTTATTTTGTTAATTTTTTTGTAAATTATCCCTGTGTGCTATCTTTTTATGTTTTTGGTATACAAATTGAAATGTTTTTTTTATACTTTTACATAACCAAATCGAACTGATGACAAAAAATTACTTTTATATTACTCTTTTACTGGCTTTTTTCTTTTCTGTGAACCTCTCGGCTCAAGAAGTAAAGCAACAACAGCCAAAACCTCAAGAAGCTACCGCTATCGAAGGGTTGAGTTTGTATCCAAACCCCGTAAGCAATGGCAAGGTTTATATTAGCACCAAAAATGATTTAGACAAAGAAATAATGATTTTTGACGTTTTGGGTAAAAAAGTACTTCAAACTACTATTAGTTCAAAAGAACTCAATATTTCGAATCTTTCTCCAGGTGTTTATATCATTAAGATTAACGAAGGCGATGCAACCGCCACCAGAAAGCTAATTGTAAAATAACAAACTAATTTGCATATAACTCTAAAACCCAATTAATGTTGGGTTTTCTTATTTAGTCTCAATGCTTCGGGTTAAAAATAAGAGTTTTAACTATTTATCTTTTCACAAAAAATCTTGATTCCAACTATCAACATATTTACCCTTTCAAACCAAAAACAATTTGAAAAAGCAGCACTCCAAGTGTTTCGTTTTCAATATGAACATAACTTGGTTTATCGAGAATTTTGCGCTTTTTTGAAAACCGATGTTCAAAAAGTAAAATCATTAGAACAAATTCCGTTTTTACCCATTCAGTTTTTTAAAAGTCACAAGGTAGTTTCTAATGAAAATCCCATTCAGGCAACTTTTACAAGCAGCGGAACAACAGGAATGGCAACAAGCAAACATTTTGTTACCGATATCACTTTATACGAAGAAAGTTATCGAAAAGGTTTTTCGGAGTTCTACGGAAATATCGAGGATTATGTTGTTTTGGCTTTGCTCCCATCCTATTTGGAACGCGAAGGTTCTTCTTTGATTTATATGGTCGAAGATTTAATCAAAATGACCAACAATCCCGAAAGCGGATTTTATCTTCACAACCACAACGAACTTATCGAAAAGTTAATTCGATTAAACAATTCAGAACAAAACGTGATTTTGATTGGTGTCACTTATGCTTTGTTAGATTTAATCGAGAAGCAAAAGTTCCAATTGCAAAACACCATTATTATGGAAACAGGCGGAATGAAAGGCCAACGAAAAGAAATGATTCGCGAAGAATTGCACGCTCAACTTTCTGAAGGTTTTGGCGTTACTGCCATACATTCGGAATACGGCATGACCGAGTTGCTTTCGCAAGCCTATTCCTTAGGGAATGGCGTTTTTGAATGTCCGCCATGGATGCAGATTTTAATCCGAGATACCGAAGACGCTTTGACCTACGTTTCTGAAGGAAAAACAGGCGGTATCAATGTTATCGACCTTGCCAACATCAACTCTTGTTCGTTCATTGCCACTCAAGATTTGGGCAAGAAAAATCCCAACAACTCTTTCGAGGTATTGGGACGTTTTGATAACAGCGATATTCGAGGTTGTAACTTGATGGTTATTTAACCCGAATCACGAAATAATTCTTCTTACCGCTTTGCAGTAATACAAATTGGTTGTTTATTAAATCTTTGGTCGAAAGCACAAATTCTTCGGTTACTTTTTCTCGGTTTACCGAAATCGAATTGGCGGTTAAAGCACGTCTAGCTTCGCCATTGGATTTCATAAAGCCTGTTTTTTCGTTTAGAACCTCAACAATATTAATTCCAGTTTCAATTTCAGATTTTGCAATTTCCGCTTGAGGAACACCATCAAAAACTTCCAAGAAAGTCGTTTCGTCCAATTGTTTCAAATCGTCCGAAGTGGCATTTCCAAAAAGAATTCCCGATGCTTTTATAGCTTTTTCTAAATCGGCTGCCGAATGAACCAATACGGTAATTTCTTCTGCCAATTTTTTTTGTAACAAGCGTAAATGGGGTACTTCTTGGTGTTGCTCCGTCAAAACCGCAATGGCTTCTTTTGACAGGAAGGTAAAAATTTTGATGTATTTTTCTGCATCAACATCCGATGTGTTCAACCAGTATTGGTAAAACTTATAGGGCGAAGTTCTAGCCGAATCCAACCAAATATTGCCTCCCTCGGATTTTCCGAATTTAGTTCCATCAGCTTTGGTAATCAGCGGACAAGTCAACGCATAAGCTTTGCCATTGGCTATTCGACGTACCAGCTCCGTTCCCGTGGTAATATTTCCCCATTGGTCGCTCCCACCCATTTGCAATGTGCATTGTTTTTCTCGGTACAAATGCAAAAAGTCATATCCTTGAACCAATTGGTACGTAAATTCGGTAAACGACATTCCTTCGGCCGCTTCCGACGACAGGCGTTTTTTTACCGAATCTTTGGCCATCATATAGTTCACGGTAATATGTTTTCCGATGTCTCGAATGAAATCTAAAAACGAAAAATTCTTCATCCAATCGTAATTATTAACCAACTCAGCAGCGTTTGGCGCAGCTGAAGTAAAATCTAAGAAACGGGCTAATTGCCCTTTTATGGCTTCTTGATTGTGACGCAATGTTGCCTCGTCAAGCAAGTTTCGTTCGTTCGATTTTCCAGAAGGGTCTCCAATCATTCCCGTCGCTCCACCCACTAACGCCAATGGTTTGTGTCCTGATAATTGAAAATGTTTCAATAGCATCACGCCTACCAAATGTCCTATATGCAAGGAATCGGCAGTTGGGTCAATTCCTACATACGCCACTCGCATTTGTTCCATCAAATGTTCTTCGGTACCTGGCATCACATCGTGGAGCATTCCCCTCCAAGTGACTTCTTCGATAAAATTCTTCATTTTTTTAACAATTTCGACAAAGATAAAATTTAATGTTGATTGGGTAAATGATTTATTGGGTAAATTGAGAAAATAATTCGCCATTCGTAATTTGTAATTTGTAATTTCGCTTTATGGTTTTAGTTACAGGAGGAACAGGCTTAGTTGGTGCGCATTTATTGCTTCATTTAGTTGAAAATGAAGAAACCGTTCGTGCTATTTATCGAAATGTTGAAACAATTCAAAAAACAAAATCGCTTTTTGCTCTTTACAAAAAGGAAGCTTTATTCCAAAAAATAGAATGGGTAAAAGCGGATATAACTGACATTCCCTCATTAGAAATAGCTTTCAAAAACATTGAGTATGTATACCATTGTGCCGCTCTGATTTCCTTTGACCCCAAAGACGAAGATTTAATTCGAAAAGTAAACATCGAAGGAACGGCAAATATGGTCAATTTTTGCATTGCCAAAACGGTAAAAAAAATATGTTTTGTGAGTTCAATCGCGGCTCTTGGCGACTTAAAAGAGAATGAAAAAATCATTACCGAAGAAACCGAATGGAATCCCGAAAAGCCTCACAGCGATTATGCTATTTCTAAATATGGCGCCGAAATGGAAATGTGGCGTGGGCAACAAGAAGGTTTAAACGCCGTAATTGTAAATCCAGGCGTCATTATTGGGCCTGGTTTTTTAGATCAAGGAAGCGGAAAGCTTCTTAAAAATGTGCAAAATGGATTGCCTTTTTACACTAAAGGAAAAACGGGATTTGTTGCCGTTACAGATGTAGTTAAAATAATGTTTGAACTCATAAAAAGTGATGTAAGAAACGAACGATACGTGGTAATTGCACAAAACATAGTCTTCAGGGATTTGTTTAATACCATTGCCAAAGCATCGAAAATAAAGAAACCTTCAATATATTTAAGTCCGGTAATGATGGATATTTTATGGAGAATCGATTGGCTTTTTTCGACTATTTTTAGAAAAAAAAGAAATTTAGATTGCGCCACCGCCAAAGCATCTTATGCTAAAAATGTATATTCGAATGAAAAAATTAAATGTACTTTAAAATTTGATTTTTTAGAAATACACAACTACATAAAAGAAATTTCTAGTTTATAAAAGTTTCTTCTTTTTCTTTATTTTTTTGATTGAATCTAAAGTTTTTGCGGTTTTAATTTTCTTTATTGAATCAGCCACTTTTTTGAGTTTGATTTCTTTTTTTGCCTTTTTCATTGAATCGGCAACTTTTTTTGCTTTTGCTTTTTCTTCCGCCAGTTTTCGAGCAGCAATTTTCTTGTTTTCAATTTTAACTACGGATTCCATCAAGGAACTGTTTTTGTCTAGTCTCGATTTTATTTCTTCAAACATTAGTTTGTACTCCTTGTAATCAGACGCATAGTAAATATTATTTTGTGCAAATTGAAGGCTGTCAATTTTATATTTTTTATAAATATAATTATTTGAATTGATTTTAAAAGTGTCTAACGAGCTTGGGTTTACCGTTTTTATACCTTCTAAAATCGACATATCATACATGATATCTACCATTTTATTTCTTTCGATAAGATGATTTGGCTTCTTGACGATTTCATTTTTACAACTACAAAGAATTGTGAGGATAGTAAAAAACGGAATTATTTTTTTCATCTTTCTTGCATTTATCTATCAAACAAAAGTCGTTTTCCAGCACGAATATTTTTATTTTAAAGGCAGAATAAACGAGTTGACCATTAACAAAAGTATGGGTAATTCTAGATTTAAAAGTAAATCCCTCAAAAGGAGACCATCCACATTTAGCAAGAATATTTTCTTTTTTAACGCTCCAAGGCATACCAGAATTTACGATAACTAAATCAGCAAAATAACCCACTTTAATAAAACCACGCTTTTCAATTTTGAAAATCTTGGCTGGATTATGACACATTTTTTCGACGATTTTTTCGATGCTTATTTTCCCCTGATGATAGGCTTCAAACATTGCCACAACAGCGTGTTGTACTAATGGTCCACCAGAAGGAGCTTTCAAATAGGATTGCTTTTTTTCTTCTAAAGTGTGTGGCGCATGATCTGTGGCAATCACATCAATTCTTCCATCGAGCAAGGCTTCCCAAAGCACTTTTCGGTCATTGGCTGTCTTCACAGCGGGATTCCATTTTATCAAATTGCCCTTCGTTGCATAATCTTCATCGGTAAACCATAGATGATGAATGCAAACTTCGGCAGTAATTTTCTTTTCTTCCAATGGGATTTTATTGGTAAACAAATCCATTTCCTTAGCCGTCGAAAGGTGAAAAACATGCAAGCGTGCCCCTGTTTTTTTAGCAAGTGCAATCGCTTTAGAAGACGAAATATAGCAGGCTTCCTCACTACGAATAAGATGATGAACCCTTACAGGAATATCCTCTCCAAATTCTTCTTTGTATTTTTCTAAATTATGTTTAATGGTTGTCTCATCTTCACAATGCACAGCGATAAGCATTGGTGTGCTTGAAAATATTCTTTCTAAAACAGTTTCATTATCAACTAGCATATTGCCTGTTGATGATCCTAAAAATATTTTTATTCCTGCTACATTCTTTGGATTTGTTTTTAAAACTTCTTCTAAATTATCATTTGTTGCGCCCATCATAAACGAATAATTCGCATAAGATTTCTCGGAGGCCAACTGATATTTTTGTTCTAAAATTTCTTGCGTTACCGCATTTGGAACCGTGTTTGGCTGTTCAATAAACGATGTAATTCCGCCTGCAACAGCGGCTTTCGACTCTGATTCTATATCGCCTTTGTGTGTGAGTCCAGGCTCTCTAAAATGCACTTGATCATCGATAGCTCCCGGCATTAAATAATTCCCTTCGGCATCAATAATTTGGCATTCTGATGATTTAGGACTAATGCTTTCTGAGATTTCGACAATTAAGTCATTTTCTATTAAAACATCGCCTTCAAAAATGGTTCCTTCGTTTACTATTTTGGCATTCTTGATTAAAACCCTATTCATTTTCTCTTTCCCTTATAAGGTGTTAATTAATTTTTTCAATCGGAGTGCTACAACTCCTAAAACGGCTTCTTTAAAAATGGCACTACTCATTTTAGATTGTCCTTTGGTTCTATCGGTAAAAATTATTGGCACTTCAACAATTTGAAAATTCTTGCAAAATGCCCTGTATTTCATTTCGATTTGAAATGCATAACCAACAAATTTAATTTTATTTAAATTAATTCCTTCCAGCACCTGTTTTTTATAACAAATGAAGCCTGCGGTGGCATCATGTATTTTCATTCCCGTGATAATTTGAACGTAAACAGACGCAAAATAAGACATTAAAACTCGACTTAAAGGCCAGTTTACGACATTTACACCTGTAACATAGCGCGATCCAATGGCTAAGTCAGCACCTCCAAAATGACAAGCATCATATAATTTTTCTAAATCATTTGGATTATGCGAAAAATCAGCATCCATTTCGAAAATATAGTCATAATTATTTTTCAAAGCCCATTTAAAACCATGAACATAAGCGGTTCCCAAACCTAATTTTCCTGCTCTTTTTTCTAAAAACAACCTGCCTTCAAATTCCGATTGAAGCATGACTACTCTATCTGCCGTTTGATCTGGCGAATGGTCATCAATAACAAGAACATGAAACGGTTTATGTTGCGAAAGCACGGATCTTATGATGCTTTCTATGTTTTCAATTTCGTTATAGGTAGGAATTATAACAATACAATCGTTCATCTTTGAGTAATTTCAACGCAAAAGTAAACTTTTTATACGATTTGATTCCTATATATAAAGGTTTTATTTATTATAGATTATGTGCGTTGTCGCTAGTCTTCCTGTATATTTGCATTTTGAATCAGAGCGATTTCATAATAAAAAGAATGAAATAAAATTGGTAATTTTGCATCGTTATGATCGAAAATGTACTACATCCAAGAATAATCGAAAATAAAGAATGGGCCACAGCTTTATTCGTGATAGCGTTTGCAACCATCGCTTTTGCAAAATCAATTTTCGAGAATCGATTTTCAGATTTTATCAATTTAATCTTTTCAGATAAATACATAAAAGTTTACAAGGACAGTATTCACCTTAAAAGTGGCTTTACCATTTCGTTGTTTTTCGTGCAAATTATTTCATTAGCATTCTTCATTCAGCTTTCGATGACACATTTAGGGTATGCTTCAAAAACAGATTGGATTTTATATATCCAAATCACTACTTTCCTTATTTTCTTTATTTTATCTAAATTTTTAATCGAGAAAATTATCGCCACGGCATTCAATATGGAGGAATTTGTTGAGCAATTTAACCTTCAAAAAGTAACTTACAGAACCTATATTGGTTTATTTATACTACCTATCAATCTTATTTTGTTTTATTACGACTCCATTCCAAAAAATATTTTATTTGGACTTATTGGTATTGTTTTGATAACAAATGCTTTAACTTATTTGGTTTCAATAAAAAATTATCAAAATTTAATATTCAGCAAGTTATTTTATTTTATTTTATATCTTTGCGCTCTCGAAATAGCACCGTATTATTTTATGTATTATTGGTTTACAAAAGGTATTGCTTAAGAAAATATTAGATATGAAAGTGAAAACAATTTTGGTGTCACAACCCGAGCCTAAAGTAGAAAATTCTCCTTACTTTGAGCTTCAACAAAAGCATAAAGTAAAAATTGATTTTAGAACTTTTATCCACGTAGAAGGTGTTAGTGCAAAAGAAATTAGATTGCAAAAAATTGATCTCACCAATTTTACTGCCATTATATTAACCAGCAAAAACTCGGTCGATCATTTTTTTAGGGTTGCAGATGAAATGCGTTACAAGGTTCCCGAAGGACTTAAATATTTTTGCCAATCTGAAGCTGTCGCTTTTTACCTTCAAAAATATGTGGTCTATCGAAAACGCAAAATTTATGTTGGACCAAAAGATTTTGCCGATTTATCTCCACTAATCAAAAAATATAAAGACGAAAAATTCTTGTTGCCTGCCTCAGATCAATTAAATTCTGATGCTCCAATCACGCTAAACAACTTGAAAGTCGACTGGGTACAAGCCGTTTTCTATAAAACAGTTATTAGCGACTTGTCTGATTTGGTCGATGTATATTATGATGTTTTGGCATTTTTCAGTCCAACAGGAATAAAATCATTGTTTACTAATTTCCCAGATTTTAAACAAAATAACACTCGAATTGCCGTTTTTGGAAGTTCTACTCAAAAAGAAGCTTTAGATTCTGGACTAAGAATTGACATTTTAGCTCCAACACCAGAAGCTCCATCGATGACCATGGCATTAGAAAAATACATCGCAGAAGCTAATAAAGGAAAATAAATTTTTCCAAGTTTCTTCAAAATAAAATTACAAAAGCCTCATACGAGGCTTTTTTTATCTGAAGCGAAAGCAGAAATAATACTCCTGAGGACTCCTTTCGTTGCAATAACACGCTTTTTACTCCACTTTGAGAATAACCGGAAGAATAAACTGTGTCTTTACTGGAATTCCGCGCTTGATGGCTGGATTCACTTTTGGAAAATCGACCAAACGAGCTTTTAGAATACTGTCTATTTTTATGATGTCGTAGACCACAGAATCTTTGGGAAATTGGGGCTCAAATTCCATTTTTGAATCAGGAAAAATCGTAACTTTTACTTCGATTGTATCGAGTTCTGGATAAAGAATCGATAAGGTATCTACACTCAATTTTTGTTGAATTAATTGAATCATATACTCAAAAAAACATTGTTGGCGTTGGGTTTTATTGTCAATCTTTTCGCAATCGACAACCGATGGAAATTCGTCGACTTCCTTCCAGTTGATGGCTTTCAATTCCTTTTGCAACAATTCCTTTTCTGAAGGTATTTGCTTTTCGAAATACTGACAGGAATTAAAAAGGATGATTACCAAAAAAAAGAAAAACTGTTTCAATGTTGTGTTTTTGAATTCGATTACTATTGTATAAAAATACAATTATTTTTTTTGATTTTGTTTAGAAAGCAAATAATCTTCATAGCTTTCAGCAAACCATTTCTTTTTACTTTCGGCAGCCACCTCTTTTTCTTTGGGATATAATGCCGCCAATCGATCAGAGAAAATAGCGATTTTAACCGTGTAAGTATAGAATTCTTCTTTTGTCAGTACTAAATTGTCATTAGCCTTTTTGTCGAAAAACTCGAAGAATAGCTTGTCAAAATCTTTCAGCGAAAAATTCATTACTGCTTTTTTATTCTTATTATAAAGAGTTTCTTTTAAAAAATCATCTGGTGTTTTTGTATTCTTTTCCTGAGCGGGAAGGGAATAAGTACATTCTAAAAATTAATAATACATTTTGTTCCAAACCCATTCAAAACATCATTTAGGTTCAATTTTAAATTTTCAAATGAAGTATAAGCTTCAAATTTTAACCATTTATATTTAACAAATCTCCACAAGATTTCAATTAAGTTCAATTCTGGCGAGTAAGGTGGAATAAAATAAATAAGTAAATCTAACTCTTCCCATTCTTTGATTTTTTCTTTGAATTTCTTACTGGTATGAAGCGAAGAGTTATCCAAAACCACAACTGTTTTTTTAGTTATATTCTCAACAAATTTGTCAAAAAAGACAATCATCTTTTCAGAATTTATTGTTGTTTCAAAAATATCAAAAACCAAATTACCCAATGTATTCATTAAACCAAAAACACTTACGCTTTTCCCCCGAATTGCAGGCAATAAAATAGGTTCTCCTTCAGCTTGCCAAGCATACGGAACATTCGGCACTAAACTAAAATGACTTGCGTCACCGTAATATAAGTCAATGTATTGTTCCTGATTTAATTGTGACAATTTATCCAATTCCTTTTTTGAATTTAGAAAAGCGCTCTCACAACGTTTTTTTTTCAAAGATTTACGGCATCTTATCCATTTATATTTTAGTCTCTTTTAAAAAATTTATGAGTGTTTGTTTTGTTATTTTTATTTGATGCTCTCGCTCTAAAATATCCAAAACCACATTCAAATTTCTACTGTTTTCCTTTACTAGTTCAGGTATTAGGTCAGCTACTTTTTTTAGTTTTAATTTTGCGCCACGACCTTTTTTAACGCCTAATGTTTCCTGTTTGTCTTTTAATGTTTTAGCCATTTCCCAAGCATTAAAAAACAATGTTACTCGTAATCTTCCAACCTTCATAATTCTAGAAATTTCCATTATGGATTTTTTGTCAACAGAAAGTTTTAGAAACATACAGCGCTCCCTGACTACCGAATTAGGGGAGTTTCTATACAAATAATCCACTACTTTTTTTTTCTCCTCTAATAATTCTACATATCTCATTTATGTCGTATTTAAAATATAAATATACGAAAAATATGTCAAAAATAAAAATGTATTACTAATTATTTTCAAGTACTTAATGGAAAAAAGTAAGCATCAACAATAAAATTATTTTTTTCATATTCGTGCTAATCAATAGGGATTGGATTTTCAAAATTACTAAAAATCGCTATGTTTTAGAAATAGTAGCATTTTTTTGATTCAATTGCATTGGGTTTAAAGCAGCATTATTTTGGTTTGGCTAAACAATACATCCTGAAATTTGAAACCTTGATTAAAATCAACGACAATTGATGGAGTTGATAAAAGCTGCTAATGATAGCATTTAACCCTAAAAATAAATTTCAGAAATTCTGTCTTTAAAAATTTGACTCTGTTTGTTTTGAATGCTACAACACCCTAAAATCAAAAAAGCCATCCACAAAAGTGGAAAGCTTTTCATTGGTCTAACTACTAAACCATGCTACGAGTTACAAAGTCGTAGCGAAAACAACACAACTATTTTAGATGCTTTTATGGGGCAAAAAAGCGATTCATTTCTGAATCGCTTCTCCTCAATTTAGCGGTCTGGACGGGACTCGAACCCGCGACCCCATGCGTGACAGGCATGTATTCTAACCAACTGAACTACCAAACCTCTGCTTTATTGCGGTTGCAAATATACTATAGAATTTTGTTTCTACAAGGATTTCTACTAAAAACATTTAATAAAAATTCATTCTATTATCCAAAGTTTTGTTTTTCAGCTAAATATGTAGTTAACACCTTCTCAAAATTATCCGAAACCCCAACGGGAACATACTTAATCTTATTCTGAGCGCAGGTTAATGCCAATTTTTTAAAGTAATTATTCACTCCTTTTTCATATTCCTCCTTCATATTATCGGCAAAAATGTTTACCTCATCGCCTGTTTCTACATCGATAAACTTTCTTGGAGCGTTGTCAAAATCGAAATTCAATTCTGTTTTGTTATCAATAACATGAAACAAAACTACTTTATGCTTGTTGTGCTTTAAATGTTGCAAAGCCGTAAATAGTTTTTCCTCATCGCCTAGTTGAAACATATCGGTAAATAGAATAATCATCGAACGACGATGAATTTTTTCGGCTATTTGATGCAAAAATGTAATTGTGTCTGTGTTTTTTCGAACCTTAGGCTTTTCTAAAAGATTCTCCAGAGTGTTTAAAATCATTCGATGATGGCGATCACTTCCTTTCTCTGGAGCATAATATTCATAAAAATCGGAAAATACGCTTAGACCAACAGCATCGCGCTGCTGCTTCAAAATGTTCATCAAAACGGCTGAGGCCAAAACAGAAAATCCTATCTTATTTTGAAAAAATTTTTCTTTGTCTTCCAATTTTGGATAATGCATCGACGACGAATTATCAATAATAATATGACAGCGTAAATTAGTATCTTCTTCAAATTGTTTGCTATACAGTCGATCGGTTTTGGCAAATAATTTCCAATCGATATGTTTGGTGCTTTCGCCAATATTATAAACTTTGTGCTCAGCAAATTCAGCCGAAAATCCATGAAAAGGACTTTTGTGCATTCCTGAAATAAATCCTTCCACAATTTGATTGGCCAACAATTCAAGATGTTGAAAACTGGAGATTTTTTCTATTTGCGATTCTATTTTCATCTTTCAAATGTATTAAAAGATTGTAACTGCTACGAATTCTAATGGTGTTTTTTTTGCAACGAATTACACGAATTAACACAAATTATTAATTTTAAAAATACAAATACTTCAATTACATTTTCTTTCAATTAAAAATCGCGCAATTCAAAGCTCAATTTTTTCGTATAAATTAATAATTTTATTTTTTAAACGAAGTAAATTGAACCTGATTACAAACAAAAAAGGCTTGACTTTCGCCAAACCTTTCTATTTAAATTATAATCTATCGATTACAACAATGCATCTAAACTGTCGGCATAGGTTTGTTTAGGAGCAACTCCTACTTGTTTTCCTACTACTTCTCCGTTATGAAATACCAAAACTGTTGGAATATTTCTAACACCGTATTTTGCAGCAAATTCTTGATTTGCATCAACATCTACTTTTCCTACGACTACTCTTCCTGCATATTCTTCACCAAGTTGATCAATGATTGGTCCAACCATTCTACAAGGTCCACACCAAGTTGCCCAAAAATCTACCATTACTGGTTTGTCTGATTTCAAAACTACTTCTTCAAAAGTAGCATCTGTTATTGCTAATGCCATATTGTTTTTATTTAAAGTTTAAATCTACCTCTTAAAATGATAAACGTGAGCGCAAAGATAAAGAAACATTTGGGTTTAGAAGTGTAACTTTTATCACTTTTAGCTATTTTTTAATTGTTATAACCTATTAATTCAACTTAAAATTAATTTGCATCTTCTCCAACTCTACCAATAATTCATTCGAAATCTTGATCTTTAATTTCCTGCTTGGCATGGATAATCGGGTAATAATTTTGGTTTCTTCGACTTCATTTTCGACAATTGTCGCAGCGTTTTCGGTTTCCAAAATGTTTCCATCTTCGTCCATAACAATCTCGTCAACATCGATTTCTATTGGTGTTATTTCCATTTGTTTTTTTATGGTTTCCAATTCCATTACTTCAAACGTAACTTGATTTTCTCCTTTATTGGCTTGAAAAACTGCATTTAATTTATGAATTAAATCCGTTTTTAAATCCTTTATATTCAAATGAATGACGAGTTTTTTGGCAAAACTTGGCAACACATCCTGTAAGTATTGAATCATCATAAACTGCAATCTTGGCTCCCCTTTTTTACCCGTATCTTTATCTGCCCAACCTTCTTTTACCAATACTTTCATGAAAGTAAAATTATTTTGAATCAAAAAATGGCGAAATTTTAAATATTCCTCCCCAAAAATTCGAAACTCATAACTTTCGTCATACCCTTCAAGTGTAAACATTCCCCAGCCCTTGCCATTCTTGGCAACACGATGTTGCACATTGTTTATGATTCCGCCAAAAGTCAGGTTTTTATTCACATATTGTTCTAGATTTTTTAAGGAATCTAGCTTTGAATTACAGAAATAATCCATCTCAAATCTAAAATCATCTAGCGGATGCCCTGAGATATAAATTCCAACCACTTCTTTTTCTTTGGCGAGTTTTTCCATCGTGCTCCAATCTTCGCAAGGTGGCACAATAGGCTCCGCAATTTGCACATCACTGGTTTCTCCAAACAAACTTACCTGCGACGAATTTTCGTTTTCCTGAAACTTCGCACCGTAGCGAATGGCTTTTTCATAAAAGGTAATTCCGTCGCCATCATCATGAAAATATTGCGCTCTTGTTGTCCCTAAAAACGAATCAAAACCACCAGCCAAAGCTAGATTTTCTAATGCTTTTTTATTGGCGGCACGCAAATCGATACGCTTAGTCAAATCAAAAATCGATTTGTATTTTCCGTCTTTCCTCCTTTCGACAATGGTTGCTACGGCTCCAGAACCAACGCCTTTTACAGCGCCCATCCCAAAGCGAACAGCGTAATCATCATTTACCGTAAATTTATAAAACGACTCGTTCACATCTGGTCCCAAAACCTGTAATCCCATGCGCTTGCATTCTTCCATAAAGAACGAAACTTGCTTAATATCGCTCATATTATTCGACAAAACTGCCGCCATATATTCGGCTGGATAATTTGCTTTCAAGTAAGCTGTTTGATAGGCAATCCAAGCATAACACGTGGAATGCGATTTATTAAAAGCATATTCCGCAAAGGCTTCCCAATCTTTCCAAATTTTCTCCAATTTATCTTGCGGATGCCCGTTTTCCATTGCTTGACTAATGAATTTGGGTTTCATTTTTGCCAAAACATCAATCAATTTCTTTCCCATCGCTTTACGCAAAACGTCGGCATCCCCTTTAGAGAAATTGGCCAATTTTTGCGATAAAAGCATCACTTGTTCTTGGTAAACTGTAATTCCATAAGTGTCTTTCAGCAATTCTTCGCAGGCCTCGAGATCATAAATAATTTCTTCTTCTCCGTTTTTTCGTTTAACGAAACTCGGAATGTAGGCAATAGGTCCTGGACGATACAAAGCATTCATAGCAATCAGATCCGGAAAAACGGTCGGCTTTAATTCCTTCAGGTATTTTTGCATTCCTACTGATTCATATTGAAAAATTCCTACTGTTTCTCCGCGCTGAAAGAGTTCGTAGGTTTTTAAGTCATCTATGGGAAATTCATCAGGATTAAGATCTATTCCGCTTCGGTATTTTACTAATTTAACGGTGTCTTTTATTAAAGTTAGGGTTTTCAAACCCAAGAAATCCATCTTCAATAAACCGGCACTTTCTACCACCGAGTTGTCAAATTGTGTGACATACAAATCAGAATCTTTGGCCGTAGCCACAGGAACAAAATCAGTAATATCACTTGGTGTAATAATCACTCCACAAGCATGAATCCCCGTATTTCTGAGGTTTCCCTCTAACACTTTGGCTTGTTGAATGGTTTCTCCGCCCAAATCATCTTCATTGGCTAAGCCAATTAATTCCTTAATTTTATCGTATTCTTCTGGTCGAACCGCTTTTTTTATTGCCTCTTCTTTTTCATTCAAAAACGAGCTAAATTCCATTTTGACGGCATCATTCCCGGAATTAATTTAGCGATTTTATCGGCTTCGAACAAAGGCAAATCGAGCACACGAGCCGTATCCCGAATTGCCGATTTTGTTGCCATTTTACCATAGGTAATAATCTGCGCCACTTGTTTTGAACCGTATTTTCTGATTACATAATCCATTACGCTGCTTCGTCCTTCGTCATCAAAATCAATATCAATATCGGGCAATGACACCCGATCTGGATTTAGGAAACGCTCAAAAAGCAGGTTATACATCAAAGGATCAATATTGGTAATTTTCAAGCAATACGCCACCACAGAACCCGCCGCAGAACCCCGACCAGGTCCCACCGAAACTCCCATTTTTCGGGCTTCGGCAATAAAATCCTGAACAATCAAGAAATAGCCGGGATAACCAGAGTTTTCTATGGTCATTAATTCGAAATCCAATCGTTCCTGAATTTCGGGTGTAATTTCGGCATATCTTCGCTTAGCACCTTCAAAAGTAAGATGGCGCAAATACGCATTCTCGCCGCGAACTCCTCCGTCTATTAAATCCTCTGGAACATTAAATTCAGATGGAATTTCAAATTTTGGAAGTAAAACCTCTCGAGCTAAATTATAAATTTCAATCTTGTCTACAATTTCAGAAATATTCGAAATGGCTTCAGGCAAATTGTTGAAAAGCTGCTTCATTTCCTCTCCCGACTTGAAATAATATTCCTGATTAGGCAATCCATAACGATAGCCACGCCCACGTCCTATGGGTGTGGTTTGTTTTTCGCCATCGCGAACACAAAGCAAAATATCATGCGCATTAGCATTGTCTTTATCGATGTAAAACGTATTGTTGGTCGCCACAATTTTTACCTCATGCTTTTTTGCCAATGAAATTAAGCCTTCATTTACACGGTTTTCGTCTTCCTGATTGTGGCGCATGACCTCGATATAGAAATCTTCGCCAAATTCTTGTTTCCACCAAAGCAAAGCTTCTTCGGCTTGGTTTTCGCCTAAATTTAAAATTTTACTTGGAATTTCCCCATAGAGATTTCCCGATAAAACAATAATGTCTTCTTTGTATTGTTGGATGATTTTGCGGTCTATTCTGGGCACATAATAAAAACCTTCCGTATAACCAATGGAAGACATTTTTGCCAAATTATGATAGCCTTTTTTCGTTTTTGCCAAAAGCACAATTTGGTAACCATTGTCTTTTACAGACTTGTTTTTATGATCTTCGCAAACAAAAAACTCGCAACCCACAATAGGTTTCATAGCAACTTCTGTTGGTTCTTCGCCTTTTTCGATAGCCGCCTTGTTTTTTGCTTCGACAGTTTTATTGTGAAATAAAATATCGCGAACAAAATGGAAAGCACCCATCAAATTGCCGCTATCTGTCATTGCCACAGCGGGCATTTTTTGCTGAGAAGCGGCTTTGACCAAAGCGGCAACGCTAATGGTAGATTGCAATACCGAAAACTGGGTGTGATTATGCAAATGCACAAAATCGGTATCAATTAATATTTGTTTATTATCTGAAAGTTCCTGTTTAGAAATAGGAGTTTCTTGTTTTGCTCCAAGTTGCTGACGAATTTTATCAGAAGCTTCCTTTAAATTGATGTGTTTTAATCCGATGAGTTGAATTTCTCTTGGATTTTTAAGTTTGAAATTCTCGAAATAGTCCTGTTCGACTCCAAGGTCTGTTTTTGTAAAAACTTCGGTACGAATCAATTCGAAAAAGCAACGTGTTGTTGCCTCAACATCGGCAGTAGCATTGTGTGCTTCTGAGAAAGGTTTATTGAACAAATATTGATGTAACTCTGTTAATGTAGGCAATTTAAATTTACCGCCACGACCACCAGGTAATCGCAATAAAGAGGCTGTAACTTCGGTACAAGTATCAAGAATTGGCATCGAACTCATGGGACTTTCGACTCCCATTCTATAAAATTCGCAGCCCATAATATTGATGTCAAAACCTAGATTTTGACCCACAATAAATTTGGTTTTCGATAAAGCAAGGTTGAATTTTTCTAAAACTTCTGCTAAAGGCATTCCTTCGGCTTCGGCCAATTCAGTCGAAATACCGTGAATTCTTTCGGCATCATACGGAATATTGAATCCTTCTGGTTTGATCAAATAATCCTGATGCTCCATGAGTTTCCCCATCTCATCATGCAACTGCCAAGCGATTTGAATACAACGCGGCCAGTTGTCTGTGTCAGAAATGGGTGCGCCCCAACGCTTTGGTAACCCTGTAGTTTCGGTATCGAATATTAAGTACATTGTCTAGACATTAGATTTTAGCCAAAAGGCGAAAGTTGGCGTTTTTGATAAAAACAAAAATACATTTTATGAGGTTGAATTTCAATTATAGTTATTAACAAAAGCATGCTAAAAAAATCAAATAAATTTGTAAATCCATTTTTTTGGATGTCGTAGTATTAAATCAAAAATATTGACGAAAAAGCACTCAAAAACGCACTAATAAAATGGTTTTTTTAGCAATAAAAAAGCATAAAAATAGCTCGGTATAAAAAACGATAACAAGCATTTAACTTATAGATTTTTCTAAACATCACTACTTTCATTGAATTATTTTACGATAATTCCTCGTTTACAACAAAAACATAAAAAAATATCTAATTTTGAAAACACTCACAAAAAAGACCTTTAATAGAAGCGAAAATTAAAAGGAGTAAAAAATTAAAAATAGACAATAAAACACCAAGCCTAAAAAAAGATACTGTATCGTGTCGTAAAAACATTTTGGGTATCGTATATAAGCAAATAATAAAATTGACATTTTTATTTCTTTTTATAAATTTGCTCCCATTGTCAAAATTACGGTCAATTTTGTGGCTGTAAAAAGAAATACACTTAAAAAAATAGTTAAAAAATGAGTACTACATTATTCGACAAAGTATGGGATTCGCACGTGGTGCGTAAAATTGAGGATGGACCAGACGTGCTTTTTATTGACCGTCACTTCATTCACGAAGTAACCAGTCCTGTTGCTTTTTTAGGCTTAAAGGAAAGAGGAATTTCAGTTTTATATCCAGAACGCACTTTTGCTACTGCCGATCACAACACACCAACAATAAATCAGCATTTGCCGGTTGAAGATGCTTTATCTGCTAATCAGTTAAAAGCATTAGAAGATAACGCCGCAGAATACGGCATTTCTCACTGGGGATTAGGGCACAAAAAAAATGGAATTGTTCATGTGGTAGGTCCTGAAAACGGAATCACGCTGCCTGGAGCAACAATTGTTTGTGGGGATTCACATACTTCGACACACGGTGCTTTTGGTGCTATTGCCTTTGGTATTGGAACTTCTGAGGTTGAAATGGTGTTATCTACACAATGTATCATGCAGCCAAAACCAAAGAAAATGCGTATCAACGTAAACGGAACTTTGAGCAAAGGCGTGGGATCAAAGGATGTCGCTTTGTATATTATTTCTCAATTAACAACTTCCGGAGGTACAGGATATTTTGCCGAATATGCAGGAGACGTTTTCGAAAATATGACTATGGAAGGTCGTATGACTGTTTGTAACTTGAGTATCGAAATGGGTGCACGAGGTGGGATGATTGCTCCTGACCAAAAAACTTTCGATTTCTTAGAAGGAAGATTACATGCTCCAAAAGGCGAAGCTTGGACTAAAGCTGTTGACTATTGGAAAACCTTAAAAACCGATGCTGATGCTGTTTTTGATGCAGAATTGAATATCGATGCTGCTGATATTGAGCCTATGATTACTTATGGCACCAATCCTGGAATGGGAATTGGTATCTCAAAAAATATTCCTAACGCCAACCAAGTTAAAGGAGGCGAGGAAACTTACAAAAAATCTTTAGCTTATATGGGCTTTGAAGAAAACGACGTAATGATTGGCAAACCAATTGATTTTGTTTTCCTAGGAAGTTGTACCAATGGCAGAATTGAAGATTTTAGAGCTTTTACAGAAATTGTAAAAGGAAGAAAAAAAGCAGACAATGTTACGGCTTGGTTAGTGCCAGGTTCTCACGTTGTAGAAGCTCAGATAAAAGAAGAAGGGCTTTTAGACATTCTTACCGAAGCTGGTTTTGTCTTGCGCCAACCTGGTTGCTCAGCCTGTTTAGCGATGAATGATGACAAAGTTCCTGCCGGAAAATATGCGGTAAGTACATCAAACAGAAACTTTGAAGGCCGTCAAGGTCCTGGTTCTAGAACTTTATTGGCCAGTCCAATTATGGCAGCAGCAGCAGCAGTTACTGGAAAATTGACAGATCCTAGAGATTTGTTTTAATATTTTACCGCAAAGACGCAAAGGCGCAAAGCAAATATGGATATAGATAAATATGAAGAATTAGCCAAACAAATATTTTTAGCTAGTCTTGAGGTTCACAAAATTATGGGACCTGGTTTATTGGAATCCGTTTATGAAATGTGTCTTTTGAAAGAATTGCACTTAAGAAATATTTCAGCAGAAAGTCAAGTTGGTATTCCTTTACAATTTAAAGGTTTGATTTGTCAAAAGAATACAAAATTGATATTTTAGTTGAAAAAGAAATAATAATAGAATTAAAATCTGTAGATACAATATTACCTGTACATCAAGCACAAATAATATCATATCTTAAATTAGCAGATAAAAGAATGGGATTTCTAATTAATTTTAATGTCCCTATTATAAAAAACGGTTTCAAAAGATTTGTAAATAATTATTAATCTTTAAAAAATCAATAAAGAAAAAGCATTGTGCTTTTTCAATTAAATAATAATTAATATAGCATTGCGCCTTTGCGTCTTTGCGGTTAAATTTAATAAAATGGCATACGATAAATTTAATATCCTTACCAGTAGTGCAGTGCCGCTACCGATAGAAAACGTAGATACCGATCAAATTATCCCAGCTCGTTTCTTGAAAGCTACAAAACGAGAAGGTTTTGGAGACAACCTTTTTAGAGACTGGAGATACAACGGAGACAATACTCCAAAAGCAGATTTCGTTTTGAATGATGCAACTTATAGCGGAAAAATCCTTGTAGGAGGAAAAAACTTTGGTTCAGGTTCATCAAGAGAACACGCGGCTTGGGCAGTTTATGATTACGGATTTCGTGCCGTAGTTTCAAGTTTTTTTGCAGATATTTTTAAAGGAAACTGCTTGAATATTGGTGTTTTACCCGTACAAGTGAGTCCTGAATTTGCTGAAACTATTTTCAAGGCTATCGAAGCAGATCCAAAAACGGAATTAGAAATCAATTTGCCTGCGCAAACCATTACGCTTTTGACAACTGGACAAAAAGAATCTTTTGACATCAATGGATATAAAAAGAACAATATGATTAACGGTTTTGACGATATTGATTATCTGCAAAACATGAAATCAGAGGTGGTTGAGTTTGCAAATAAATTGCCTTACTAAAAAACATTAAATACATCTTACTTGTTGACTGGAAGAAGATTGGAAGACCATACAATTGGTTTTAGGCAATCCGAACAATATTTAGAATGGAAAAAATTGCTTCATCATTATTATGATCCGTTCCCTATTGTGGAACATTTTGAAACAATTTTGGAAAATAAAAACAAAAAATAGGTTTTCGCCTAGGATTACTTTAGCATCAAATTTAATATGAAAAAAAGAAAAATTGAAATAATGGATACGACGCTTCGCGATGGTGAACAAACCTCGGGAGTATCATTTTCTGCTGCAGAAAAATTAACCATTGCACAATTGTTGCTAGAGGAATTAAATATTGACCGCATCGAAATTGCATCAGCACGAGTAAGCGAAGGCGAATTCGAAGGCGTTAAAGGAATCATGTCTTGGGCTAATGAAAAAGGATATAACGACCGTATCGAAGTTTTGACTTTTGTTGATGGCGGACTTTCTATCGAATGGATGAAAAAAGCAGGTGCCAAAGTGCAAAATTTATTGACCAAAGGTTCTTTGAATCACTTAACTCATCAATTAAAGAAAACACCAGAACAGCACTTTGGCGAAATTGCTCAAATCATAGCTTTAGCCAAAAAAAACAATATCGAAACGAATGTTTACCTAGAAGATTGGAGCAACGGAATGCGAAATTCTCCAGAATATGTATTTCAGTTTTTAGATTTTTTAGTAACTCAACCTATCAAAAGAATATTATTGCCAGATACTTTAGGAGTGCTAATTCCTTCGGATACTTTTAAATTTATTTCGAAAATTACTGCAAAATATCCAGAAACTCATTTTGATTTTCACGCACATAACGATTATGATTTAAGCGTTGCCAATGCACTAGAAGCTATAAAAGCAAACATAAATGGGCTTCATGTTACTGTAAACGGAATGGGAGAACGCGCCGGAAATGCTCCGCTAGAAAGCGTAGTTGCGGTTATAAACGACTTTTTGCCAGAAGTAAAAATCAATGTAAAAGAATCTTCTTTGTACTCTGTGAGTAAATTAGTCGAAACTTTTACAGGTTATAGAATTCCGGCCAACAAACCTATTGTTGGCGATAATGTATTTACACAAACAGCAGGAATTCATGCTGATGGCGACAACAAAAACAACCTCTATTTTAATGATTTGCTTCCGGAACGTTTTGGACGAAAACGAAAATATGCCTTAGGAAAAACCTCTGGAAAAGCCAATATCGAAAAAAACCTTCAAGAATTGGGCTTACAGCTGAACCAAGAAGATTTAAAATTGGTTACCCAAAGAATCATCGAATTAGGGGATAAAAAAGAAACCGTTACCAAGGAAGATTTGCCTTATATCATCTCTGACGTTTTAGACAGCCACACCTATGAAGATAAAATTGTAATCGAGTCGTATGTATTGGTTCACTCTAAAGGAATGCGCCCATCAACAACACTTTGTTTAAAAATAGATGGTGAAATAATCGAAGAAAATGCTCAAGGCGATGGACAATTTGACGCATTTATGAATGCATTGACAAAAATATATAAAAGCAAAAAAATGATACTGCCCAAACTTATTGATTATGCAGTTCGAATTCCTCCTGGAAGCAGTTCGGATGCGCTTTGCGAAACCATAATCACTTGGACTAATGGCAAAAAAGAATTTAAAACAAGAGGATTAGATTCCGATCAAACCGTTGCTGCCATCAAAGCAACTCAAAAAATGCTGAACGTGGTTTCTAATTAAAAAATAAAATAATTTAAAGAGGGAAAAATTAAAACGCCAATCTTTAAATCGTTAAATAATTCAATCGTTAAATAAAAATAATTTATAATGAAATATACTATTGCCCTTTTAGCAGGAGACGGAATTGGTCCTGAAGTAATCAGCCAAGCCGTAAAAGTTTCTGATGCCATTGCAAAAAAATTCAACCACGAAATCACTTGGACACCAGCATTAACAGGTGCTTGTGCCATTGACGCTGTTGGAGTTCCATATCCTGATGAAACACATGAAATTTGTATGAAAGCCGATGCCGTTTTATTTGGAGCCATCGGACATCCAAAATATGACAATGATCCAAGTGCGCCTGTCAGACCTGAGCAAGGATTGTTGTTGATGCGCAAAAAATTAGGTTTGTTTGCCAATGTGCGCCCAACATTTACCTTCCCTTCTTTGATAGATAATTCTCCATTAAAAAGAGAACGTATCGAAGGAACCGATTTAGTTTTCTTAAGAGAATTAACTGGAGGAATTTATTTTGGAGAAAAAGGAAGAAAAGACAATGGCGAAACTGCCTTTGACAACTGTGTTTATACCAGAGCCGAAGTACAACGATTAGCAAAAAAAGGATTTGAATTAGCCATGACTCGTAGCAAAAGATTGTGCTGTGTAGACAAAGCAAATGTACTGGAAACTTCCCGTTTATGGAGAGAAACCGTACAAGCCATGGAAAAAGAGTATCCTGAAGTAGAAGTTAGCTATGAATTTGTTGATGCTGTTGCGATGCGTTTGGTTCAATGGCCAAACTCTTATGATGTTTTAATTACTGAAAATTTATTTGGCGATATTTTGACCGATGAAGCGTCGGTAATTTCAGGTTCAATGGGATTAATGCCATCGGCATCTGTTGGAGAACACACTTCATTGTACGAGCCAATCCACGGATCTTATCCACAAGCAACAGGTTTAGATATTGCCAATCCATTGGCAACAGTATTATCGGCTGCAATGATGTTTGAAGATGCTTTTGGTTTACATGCAGAAGCAGCGGCTATTAGAGCGGTGGTCAACAAATCACTCGAATTAGGAATTGTTACCGAAGATTTGGCTGCAAAAGGAGCCAAAGCATACAAGACTAGCGAAGTTGGAGATTGGTTAGTAGCTAATCTATAATATATAAAATAAAAACCATTAAAGTGCAATCTTCAAAGTATTTTAATGGTTTTCTCTAAATATCTTATTTTCTTCCCTTAAGGCACTTATTAATTCATCTTTTAGTTTATTTTCCTCAATAAGTTTTTTTATTTCGACAATTATATTTTCAGGGAATAAATTGATTGTTCCATGGTTATTGACACTTCCGTCTAATTTTTCGATATTATTAATTTGCGAGTTGTTATCCATAAAAAACTCAAAATCTTTTTCAAAATAAGAGCATACCTTATTCATAAATAAAAAGTCAATTTTCTTAGTTTGCCCATTTTCAATTTTAGATAATTCACTTTGCGAAATTTTCAACTCGGCAGCTAATTTTGGTTGTGATAAATTTTTTTCTTCTCTTAATTTTTTTATTTTGAATCCTATTGACATAAACATAGTTTTTAGATACGAATAGTTAAAATCGAATATCGATTATTCCTTAATGAATTGTAAACAAAAATAGTTTTTAAAATCTTTGTAAGATAAATATTTTAATGTTAATTTTAAAAAAGTTTAAATTATGAAAAAATTGGTTTTTACAGCTATTGGATTAATAGCATTTAGTGGAATTTCTATGGCAAGTAATGTTCTAGAGAACAGTAGCTATTCTAAAAAGAGTATTGCTGTTGATTGTGAAACAATTGCCACAAAGAATGCAAATCAACAGGAAAATAGAATACACAGCGCGTATGGATTTTGTTTTACAAGTAGTCAATATAATGCGGTAAGAGGAACTTTTCTAGCTGCTTGTATAAGATTGTGCCAACCTGTGTATGTACCGTATATAGACGACACTCCTATAGATATACCTTTGATAAATCTCCTATAGGTTTAGATTAGATTGTGGACATAAAAGAAACAATTTAGGCAACCGTATCCATTACTAAATTATGGACATCAAGGGTTTAATTCAATTTTTTTTGATTCTAAATCCTTGATTTTCATACTAATAGATTTCTATTTCAACTTAACAACCTCCAAAAATGAAAAAAATAATTGTAATTATCTTACTTTTTTTAATAGCAAGTAGCTTCCAATTCTATCAAACGAATGCGGATGAAAACGACACTTTAACTCTTGTTACATACAAAATTGCGCCTCTGGTCAGAATATCAAAAGAGCCATCATCTCAGGAAGATCAAGACTTTGAAAATGCACTCGATAAAATAGAATGTGAGTTATATTTTAACAAAAGTAATAGTGTTTTTAAAATGGTGGAAAAGCTGGATTTAGAAAATGATTTTTCATATAAACTCGCTACAAACTTTGCAAGCGGAACTTATTATACCGATTTAATAGCGAAAATAAAGATTGAACAAATCAGGATTTTGGGGGAATAGTCAATATCAAAATTCCCTATGATAAATACAAGTGGGAAACAACTACCGAAACCAAAATAATCAGTGGTTACAAATGCTATAAGGCAACTTGCGTTTGGACAGAGTTTGATAAAGCGCGAAATAAAGGCTTAGCTTTTACAGCTACAGCCTGGTTTACTCCCGAGATTCCTAGCTCTTTTGGTCCACTAGGGCTAGATGGCTTACCAGGATTAGTGCTTGAGGGTGATTTAGGTGGAGGAGCAAGTCATTTTTTGGCTACAAAAATAGTTTTTAATGTTACAAATCCTAAAATTAAATTAAATCTACCTATTGGTAAATACATATCCGAAGAGGAATTTCAAGATTTTATGATGAAATATTTTGAAAGCCAAAAATGATCAAAATAGTCTTATTTTCATTTTATTTTTATTTTCATTGCATTGCTACTCACAAACCCGCACTATAACAGGCATAGTTTCGGATATTAACGACAAGCCTTTAGAATCTGCGAATGTAATAGCCAAACCGTTACAAGAAAAAGCCAGTCTAAAATTTGCTATTACAAATAACCGAGGAAGATACAAATTAGAGCTAGAAAGTGGTGTAAAATATGAAATTACTGTTTCTTACATCGGTTTTATCGAACAAGTTTTGGTAGTTGAGTCTAATTCTACTATTATTTCGCACGATTTTAGATTAAAATCACAGGAGTAGAACTTAAGGAGATTATTATAAAGCACGAGTTTAAACCTGTTGAAATCAAAAAAGATACCATAACGTATGATGTAAAAAGTTTTATGAACGGCAACGAACGTAAAATGAAGGAGATTCTCGAAAAACTGCCTGGAGTTGAGGTAAATAAAAAGGGAATTGTAACCGTACAAGGCAAAAAAGTAACCAAAATGCTAGTTGAGGGTAAAATATTTTTGGTGGCGGGTCAAAATTAGCTGTCGAGAATATTCCTGCTAATGCAATAGACAAAATCGAAGTTATAGACCACTTTAACGAAGTGGGTTTTATGAAAGAGGTTTCGGGTAGCCAAGCCTTGGCAATGAATGTAAAACTAAAGAAAGATAAGAAAGAGTTTGTTTTGGGGATTTAGAAGCAGGTATAGGTGTTGGCATCGATAAATCTAATTTAGTTCATTCAGGCTTATTTTATTATACTCCAAAAACCAATTTTAGTTTTATCGGAGATGCTAATAACATTGGTCGAAGCACCTTTACTTTTGAGGATTTGATGCGATTTTCGGGGGGTAATAGTAGTTTTATATCCGAAAGGATACCTTTGTCAAACCTATTTACGTTTACTGATGATAACACCGATTTTGTTCATAATAAATCTCAATTTGGGGCATTAAATTTTGGCTGTGATACTTCACCAAAATTATCAATTACTGGTTTTGTTATTTTATCTAAAACACTAACAGAAAGCCAGTTAATTACCAAAAATAACTACTTACAGAATAGTACAATTACTTTTGAAAACAGTTATCGCAATGACAACAGTCATTCGATTCTAGGAATAGGGAACATTAAACTAGATTATTCGCCTAATAAAAATGAAAAATGGTTTTATAATTCCCAATTTCAGTCTGACAACAACAATCTTAACAACACCTTAAATTCTATTACTAATGCAAATACAAATTTGTTTGAAACAATCAATAATGCGGATAACACTTCAGTAAAACAATATACTGAGTGGTACAAAAGCTACAATCCACATCGCACGACAACTTTTGTGGTTAATCAAACGTATGAAAAAAGCTTAGTACAGAATCATTGGTTTACAGATAAACCGTTCTTTACAGGGTTAATCCCGTTAGAAATAGATACTCATTATAGCATCGAACAAATTAAAAAAATTAAAAATAATAGTGTTGCTGCATTATTTAAACTGTATTGGATTATAAACAATTCCAATCATATATATACAAACATTGGAAATAGTTTTGACGCAACAAATTTTGAAACAAATGAAAATCAAATATTAACAGATGGAAAAGTAAAGAGTTTTGACACATCAGGTTTCGGAAACAAAACAAGATATCAGTTGAATGATTTATATATCGGTTTGGAATATAAATTCAGAATCGGAAAATGGACTAACAAAACGGGGCTTTATTGGCATTGGTATCAATTACAAACAAATCAAATGGAGGGAAGCAATTCGTTTTCAAAAAAAATTTTTCAACCACAGTGGAATAGTAATTATGAGTTTAATAAATCTGAAACACTAAATTTAGATTATAATTTAGTAACTAGCTTCCCCGAAGTAAATCAATTAGCAAACCGTTATTCTCTACAATATTACAACTTGGTTTACAAAGGAAATGCATTATTAGAAAACGAGAGTTATCATACTGCAAATTTGCAGTATTCAAAGATGAATATGTATAGAGGAATTACTTGGGATGGAAGGTTGAATTTTACCCAAAAAGGAAAAACTATTAGAAACGAAATTAAAGTAGATGGCATAGAACAGTACTATACACCTGTTTTGAATTATAACCCCGAAACTAATTTAAGGGTTAATGGATCATTTAGTAAAAAAATATACCTTTTTAATCTAAAATTGAACGTTAATTTGAATTGGTTTGATTATTCGCAAACGTTAAATAATAAAACAAGTAAAAACCAAAATAACAGCCAAAATATTGGACTAAGGCTAAAAACGTCTAACAAAAAATGGCCTGATTTTAGTTTTGGATATTCTAAAGGCTATAGTCAGTTTTCAGGAATAACAAAATCAACTTATCAAAATGAAGTCATAAATTCAGACTTTGAAACCATTTTTTTAAATTTTGGACTTATAAATTTGAATATGAAAACCTTAAAAACACCAATAGCGATAAACAAAGTAATTATTTTAATGTAGCAAATACTTCTTTGCGTTTTCAAAAGAAAAATAGTCCTTTGGTTTTGAATTCACAATAAACAATCTTCTTAACGTCCAAAAAAAAATAATTATTCATTTTCTGATTACATAATTAGTGAGCAATCACAGTATATTCTACCAAGAGTTCTTCTGTTTTCGGTCTGTTATAAATTGTAACAAAATGATTTTTTATTTTTTTGTAAGACATAAAAGCACTCCAAATGAAAAAATCTATAAAATATTCTTTGCCGTTTTTACTGCTCTTTTTTTATTCTTTATTTGGATTTATAACTTATGGAGACCATAGATGGATGTTGTCTTTGACACTTTTAATCACATTTATCATTTCGTTCCTTATTTTCAAGCACTCACAACCTAAAGATTCTATAAAAAACAGTTTGCTTTTTACGCTTCCGTTACCTCTAATATTTATAGGGATGTTTGTCATATCTGGGGAATATTCTCGAGGAGTTTTGTATTTCATATTTATTCCGGTAAGCAACTATTTAGCATATCGTTATTTTAAAGATAGAAAAACTATTGTTTTAATAGCCTCCTTCCTATTGTTTGCCATAGTAGGTTTTGTAATATTTTCTAATCTTTTTAATAGGTATAGGCGTTTAAGCCACACTTGATTTTGTTGATATTTTATCGTTTTTGACCATTCTTTTGACCAACACATTGAATATTGTATCCATATTTGACCTTCTATTGTATCTAAAATGATATTCATTCAGATAATCTTGTATATGTTCTTTACTACAATGATGATGTATTCCTCTGAGCCAACCTTTGATGTTCATTATATGAATATGTAACTCTTTAAAGTTTTTCCCATCATTAGAATCTAGTTGTTTTAGATTCGGAAACTCTTTTTTTAGTGGACTATATCCCCTCCATTTATCTGTAATTATAGTTGCTTCTTTTGAAATATATTTTCTCAGAAAAGCACCTAATTCATTTGCAGAAGAATGCTCAATAACTTCAGCATAAGCTCTACCAACTCCATCATCTAAACTTCAACAGCTAGAACAATAAGCTTTTTTAATCCTTTACTTCTGCCTCTTTTATCTTCTTCTGGACCACCAACCATAAACTCGTCAACGTGAATTGTCCCTGTTAATGGGTAATTAAGACTACTTTTCATAGCTTGTTGTATCTTTAATTTAAAAGACCAACATGTTTTTTGTCGAAGTTCAAACTCGGAACTCAACTCCAAAGAAGACATTCCTTTTTTCTTTGTACTTATTTTAAAGACGATATGAAACGCAATCAATATTGAAAATTTTAGTTTTTCTAACATAGTCCCTGTTGTTGGACTTTCATCATATCTACATTTAGTACATCTTCTATTATATGGATTTTTACCGTTACAAAATTTATCGTTTTGACATCTTTTACAAACAAAACCATTTTCCCATTTTATTTGAGAAAGATAATCTAAACAATCATTATCGTCTTTAAATCGTTGATTAAATTTTATCGAATTCACTCCTCTGAAAATATTTGAATCTGCCATTTGGCAAAAATAATCTATTGCGACCTAAACGCCTATACCTACTTTTTAATTTTTTAGAAATCAAAAACGTAGCAAAAAACATCAATTTCCCAACAGTTTCTTTTGTGAACAAAAAAAACGAATCCATAGTCGTAGAAAAAGACAAAATTGTAGTTCTTGATTTTTGGTCTGTAAATTGTGGTATTTGTTTTGAAAAATTTCCTGGTTTAGAAGACACTTTTTTAAAATACAAGAATAACCCCAGGATTAAAATTTATGCGGTAAATGTCCCTATGAGGAACCATGTTTTTGGCAAAACTTCAAAAATATTAGATAGCATTGGATATAAATTTCCTAAAATTTTGCAAAATCTTCTAAGGAGGTCGAAGATAGCTTAAAAATAAATTCTTTCCCTCATCTGTTGATATTAAAAAACGGAAAAATTCGTTACGATGGGATGTTAGAAACCGATAAAAAATGTATTTATATACAACATCGAAAATGAAATTGATAAGTTATTAAAAGAATAAAACAAAAAAGGTGTCAATGAAAATGAGGGTACTGAAAAAGTCCCTATTTTCAAAAATCATTAAAAAAAGTGATTAAATAAGGCTTTGATTTTATTTAATCGTCTTTTTTAGTCAAATTTAATCTTCTTAGATTACAAGGGGTTTGTAATAACTAAAAGGAGCGAAACCATTGTGTTTTCGCTCCTTTTTAGTTATTTTCATTTTCCTTATTCGAGGGACTTTTTCAGTGCCCTCATGAAAATTGACACCTTTTTTATGTATTAAAAGAAAATATTAATATCCTCCTCTGTTTCCACCACCACGGTTGTCTCCACCACGGCTGTTTCCACCACCATAACCTCCGCGTGAATCTCCACCACGGCTGTTGTTAAAACTTCTTCTTTCGCCTTCTGGTTTTGGCTCAGACTTATTTACTACAATGGCACGACCTTGAACAGTAGCTCCATTCAACTCATCAATTGCTTTTTGAGCTTCATCATCATTTGGCATTTCAACAAAACCAAATCCTTTACTTCTTCCAGTAAATTTATCAGTAATAATTTTTACAGTATCAACTGCTCCATAAGCCTCAAAAGACTCTCTTAAATCTGCTTCCTCAATACTGAATGGAAGGCTTCCAACAAAAATATTCATATATACTTATTTAAAATAATTGCGACAAATGTAGTCTTATTTTTATCTAATCTACTATGTATTAGCTAATTTATGCTTTTATTTTTAATAAAAAATCGAATTTCGAATGCAATAGCCTCGAATAGTAGTGTTTTACGTGATTTTTCTCCTAATTTATAAACTTAATTACTTACTGGAATTTTATAAAAAACACCATATTGAAAATTTAATATTGGCCCCGCCAATGGATTCTTATTGATGTTTTCTGCATTAAATTTAAAAGTTCCCGTTATCGTTTTATTTAAAGCATCGTATTCTGTAATCACAATTTGACCTTCTCCAATTCCAAATCCCGTCGAAAAAGTAATTGTCCCACTAGTAGCATCAGTTAAAACATAGGTAACTGTATTCGAATTATTGATTCCTAAAAAATAATTTCCCAAGTTTGTAGAAGCCATTTTTAAAGTCAATTTTTCATTTCTGGTGAATCCTACGATTGTTAAAGAACCATTTGCTGCAAGTGTGGCTTTAGAATCTATGGCTCTCCAAGATACATTGTTTTTTTGCCCTTGAAAAGCAGGCGTATTCAATTTTACATCTTCTTGACAAGAAATAAAAGCAAGTAATACGATTATATAAAAAAACTGTTTTTTTCATTCGAAGATACTATTTATTTTTAATTAAAGACAAAATTGCCCCGCCTGTTTGCTTCTTCTAGGATGCCATTCTAGTTGTTTTTGAATCACGCTCAATTCCTAATTTGAAGCCTTAATCCACACAAAAGTATATTATTTTGGTTTAAAAATAGAAATTGAACTAAAAATTCACATCAAAAATCGACATAATGCGGTGTTATTCATTAAAATACAAATCGCATTAGTATTTTTAGATAAAAAATGTATCTTTGCACCCTTAATTAATCGAGGTCGAGTACCTCAAAATTTAATCATAAGATTATGTCAGTAAAAATTAGATTACAAAGACACGGTAAAAAAGGAAAACCTTTTTACTGGGTTGTAGCAGCTGATGCTCGCTCAAAAAGAGACGGTAAATACCTAGAAAAAATTGGTACTTACAATCCAAACACGAATCCTGCAACTATCGATTTAAACCTTGATAGCGCAGTAAAATGGTTGCACAATGGTGCTCAACCTACTGATACTGCTAAAGCCATTCTTTCGTACAAAGGCGCTTTATTAAAACATCATCTTGATGGTGGTATTCGTAAAGGCGCTTTAACTCAGGAACAAGCTGACGCAAAATTAGCTGCTTGGTTAGAAGCAAAATCAGGAAAAGTAGATGCTAAAAAACAAGGCTTAACAAAAGCACAAGCTGATGCTAAAGCCAAAGCTTTCAAAGCAGAACAAGATGTAAATGCAAAACGTTTAGCTGCCGCTGCTCAAGCAGAAGCCGATGCTATCGCTGCTGCAACTCCTGCTGTTGAAGAAGAAGTTGAAGTTGCTGCCGAAGTTGAAGAAACTCCTACTGCTGAAGAAGCCACAGAAGAAACTCCAGAAGCCTAATTTAAAAAGCGACAATGCGTAAAGAAGATTGTTTCTATTTAGGTAAAATCGCAAAAAAATTTAGTTTCAAAGGGGAAGTTCTTGCTTATTTAGACACGGACGAACCCGAATTATACGAAAACTTGGAATCAGTGTTTGTTGAATGCAACAAACACTTGGTTCCTTTTTTTATTGAAAGTAGCTCGCTACACAAAAATGATTTTCTTCGCATTCGTTTTGAAGATATAGATACCGAAGAAAAAGCCGATACTTTACTTGGAAACGATTTATACCTTCCTTTAAAGATGTTGCCCAAACTTAGCGGCAATAAATTCTATTTTCATGAAGTAATTGGTTTTGAAATCGAAGACAAACGCCTTGGCATTGTTGGGAAAATTCAATCCGTAATGACACTACTGCTCAACCTTTATTCGAAGTTCTAAATGGAGAAATAGAAATCCTCATCCCGATGATTGATCATTTTTTGGTTAAAATTGATCGAGAAAACAAAAAAGTCGTTATGGATTTACCCGAAGGTCTGATTGAAATGTACCTTTAAAAAAGTGTTTAGTTGTCATCTCGAGCGCAGTCGAGAGACAATTTTTAGTGCTCTGTTACTAAAAAATCTGCCATCAAAAATCGTTAATCAGCAATCTGAAATCATTTTGTCTAAATTCCAATTCAAACAATTCTCGCTCGAACAAGACCGATGTGCCATGAAAATTGGAACCGACGGCGTTTTGCTCGGTGCTTGGACACCAATTGAAAATCATCCTTTCAGCATTTTAGACATTGGAACCGGAACCGGAATCATTGCATTAATCTTGGCTCAAAGAAGTTTGGCAAGCCAAATTGACGCTGTCGAAATTGACGCAGAAGCTTATGAACAAGCAACAGATAATTTTGAAAATTCCCCTTGGAATGACCGCTTGTTTTGTTTTCATGCAGGACTAGATGAGTTTGTTGAAGAACCTGAAGAAGAGTACGATTTAATTGTTTCCAACCCCCCATTTTATAGCGAAAATTACAAATCCAATAACGAACAAAGAGATTTAGCACGCTTCCAAGACGCTATGCCTTTCGAGGATTTGATTGAAGCTGCTGCTTTATTACTTTCTGAAAACGGAATTTTCTCTGTTATTATTCCTTTTAAAGAAGAACCAACTTTCTTGGCTCTTGCCAAAGAAAACGAATTATTCCCCCTAAAAATTACCCGTGTAAAAGGAACTCCAACCTCCGAAATGAAACGCAGTTTATTGGCTTTTTCAAGAACAAAATTAGAAAGTTTCCCCATTGACGAATTGATTATCGAAACCCCCCGACACATGTATACTGCCGAATATATTGAGCTAACAAAGGATTTTTATTTGAAAATGTAACTCCTGTTTTTAAATTCAATCCTTTAATTTTAAATTTTATCTTTTCTATTTTTTAAAATATAACTTTTCATCGTTGTTTTGTTATATTTCTTTGTGTAGATTTGCAAGACAATTATTAACCGATTGCTTTGCCTTACTGCATTGCCCTCACAAGTACTAAATTATGAAACCAGACTTATTTCAATCTCCAGATTACTACAACCTAGACGAATTATTGACTGACGAGCATAAATTAGTGCGTGATTCAGCTAGAGAATGGGTAAAACGTGAAGTTTCGCCAATCATAGAAGACTTCGCTCAAAGAGCCGAATTTCCAAAACAAATCATCAAAGGTTTGGCTGATATTGGTGCTTTTGGCCCTTATATTCCAGAGGAATATGGTGGTGCTGGTTTGGATCATATTTCGTATGGTTTGATTATGCAAGAAATTGAAAGAGGCGATTCTGGCGTTCGTTCGACCGCTTCGGTTCAATCCTCTTTGGTTATGTACCCCATTTGGAAATATGGAAACGAGGAACAACGAATGAAATATCTACCCAAATTAGCTTCGGGCGAATTGATGGGCTGCTTTGGCTTGACCGAACCCAATCATGGGTCAGATCCAGGAAGTATGATTACCAATTTCAAAGATATGGGCAATCATTATTTATTGAATGGTGCCAAAATGTGGATTTCGAATGCACCTTTTGCAGATATTGCCATCGTTTGGGCAAAAAACGAAGAAGGAAGAATTCACGGATTGATAGTAGAACGCGGAATGCAAGGATTTTCAACTCCTGAAACGCACAATAAATGGTCTCTTCGCACATCGGCAACAGGAGAATTAATTTTTGACAATGTAAAAGTGCCAAAAGAAAATTTATTGCCTAATAAGTCAGGACTTGGCGCACCACTTGGTTGCTTGGATTCGGCACGTTTTGGAATTGCTTGGGGAGCCATTGGAGCCGCAATGGATTGTTATGACACGGCTCTGCGCTATGCCAAAGAAAGAATCCAATTTGACAAACCCATAGCTGGAACTCAATTGCAACAAAAAAAGTTAGCCGAAATGATTACCGAAATCACCAAGGCACAATTATTGACTTGGCGATTGGGTGTTTTGAGAAACGAAGGAAAAGCAACAACCGCTCAAATCTCGATGGCCAAAAGAAATAATGTAGATATGGCGATTCACATTGCCCGTGAAGCCCGACAAATACTCGGTGGAATGGGAATTACTGGCGAATATTCGATTATGAGACACATGATGAATTTAGAATCGGTAATTACTTATGAGGGAACACACGACATTCATTTATTGATTACAGGACTAGACATCACAGGACTTCCAGCGTTCAAATAAGACACAAATTAAGTAAGTCGAAAGTTTTAATGCCATAAACATAAAATCAAACGAGTGAATGAATAGTGATGAAATCTATTTATAATCAAGACACTTATATCATTTTATCATATTTAAAAATGCGACATTATACCATCGCTATCACTTATCATAACAAATCATTTGCCTTCTTAATAAGTATGAGCCGTAATTTTACAGATTTTGATCCTCGTTATAATCTGTAAAACTGCGGTTACTTTTTTACTAATAGATGTTATTCTAAAAGTCTCTGTTTTAACACCAAAAACACTTATAAATTAGTCCAATTGCCAGTTCTAGTGCAGTCGAAAACCTTTATAACATCTCGACTGTGCTCGATGTGACAAAAAAGAATTGGACTATAATGAACTAATAAAAGGTATAAACTATATTTGAGACCAAATAAATTATCTTTACACCCAAAAATAGCTTTCAATCCATGAAAAAGATATTCCGTACATTTCTTCCATTATTACTTCTTTTAATTCTAATTTTTACCAATAGTTGCAACAAAGAGAAAGTCTCAGAATCAGCCATAGAAAACGGTAAAAATGAAATCCTAAAACATAAACTAATTCAAGAAAAAAAAGCCATTACAATCGATACTGTCGATTACAATAAAAGAATGCTAGCATTGGCCAACAGCGACACTACCGGAAGATGGCCAGTAAAAAAATTCCCTATCCGCTGCCAGGAGCGCTATTGCCTTATAACCGAATCATTGCTTATTATGGAAATTTATATTCTAAAAGAATGGGGATTCTTGGCGAATTACCAAAGGATGAAATGCTTAAAAAACTACAATTGGAAGTAGCTAAATGGCAAGCCGTAGACACTACCGTAAAAGCAATTCCAGCCTTGCATTACATTGCCATCACGGCTCAAGGTACACCAGGAAAAGACAATCTACACCGAATGCGAATGCCTTTTAAACAAATAGACACTATTTTAAAATGGGCAAAACCCATCGATGCCTTGGTGTTTTTAGATGTTCAAGTGGGTCATAGCAATATTAAGAACGAAGTTAGTTCACTAGAATCTTATCTTAAACTGCCTAATGTTCATTTGGGAATTGATCCTGAATTTTCGCTAAAAAATGGCGAAATTCCAGGTACTAAAATTGGCACTTTCACTTCTGATGACATTAATGATGCCATCGATATTTTAGCCAACTTGGTGCGAAAAAATAAGCTAGCTCCCAAAGTTTTAGTAGTACACCGATTTACTCAAGGTATGATTACAGACTACAAAAACATAAAAAAAACACCCGAAGTTCAGATAGTGATAGATATGGATGGATTTGGCGACAGAGTTTTAAAAAAAGCAACTTATAAATCTTATGTATTTAGAGAACCCGTACAATTTACTGGTTTTAAATTGTTCTATAAAAACGATATTAAGAAAAACTGGGTCATGTATACGCCCGAGGAATTGGTCAAGTTTACCCCAAAACCCATCTATATTCAATATCAGTAGTGCTTGCCTAATTTTTTAGCATGAAATGTGCTTGAAAAATCATTGGTCACGAACACAAATTACAGGAGTAAGTCGAAAGTTTAAATATCATAAAGTCAAACGAATCAATAGCAATAAACGCTATTTGTATTTTTTATCCGATTTTAAAATACCCATCAATTGCTTCAAAAAAATATTTCTACACATGAAAAACACTCTTTTCTCCCTTGTTATTGGCTTTTTTTTATTGGCAAGTTGCCAATCTAAACCCGACCCTTTAAAAAAAGATACGGACTTAATCCAAATTCAAGTTAAAAAAGACGCTCCCGAAAAGAAGGAGGCGAGCTTGTCACAAATGCTTTCAAAACCCGAAGTTCCCATTTTGTGTTATCATCGCATTCGTACTATTCTTGCAAGTGACGGTTCCAATATGAAAACTTATTCAGTAACTCCTGCCGCTTTTGCTGAGCAAATGAAAACGTTATCAGACAACGGATATCACACCATTTTACCAGACCAACTCAATGATTATTTAGTTCATGATGGCAAATTACCCTCTAAACCTGTGATGATTACCTTTGATGATACCCGCGAAGAACAGTTTAGCATAGGCGCAGCCGAAATGAAAAAATATGGATTCAAAGGCGTGTTTTTTATTATGACCATTTCTATAAATCGCCCCGGATATATGACTAAAGAACAAATTAAAAATTTATCTACCGACGGAAATGCTATTGGTGCGCACTCTTGGGATCATCATATGGTTACAAAATATGTAGGAGACGATTGGAATATTCAGCTTAGAAAACCAAAAAAGAAACTAGAAGAAATCATTGGCAAACCTGTAAACTATTTTGCTTATCCTGACGGAATATGGAATTCTGCTGCTATCCCAGAAATTAAAAAAAGTGGGTATCAACTTGCCTTTATTCTTTCGACCAAAAGAGATTCTACAGCCCCTCTTTATACCCTTAGACGGATAATTGTTGCTGGAACTTGGTCAGTTTCAGGATTCCAAAAAGCAATGCAATCCAGTTTTAATAAATAATTACTTGTTGTTCTAAGCTAAACTTGGCGAAATCACTTGAATATATCTAATCTTAAATGATACTTTTTTGTATTACATATTAAACAACCAACTGGCTGGATTTTCGTAAGTTGTATTTTGTGAAACCGTAAACTTTAATACCGTTTTTCCGGTGCTTCCATTCGTTTTTATTTTTCCAATACTTTGTTTTACACCCACCTTATCACCTTTGCTAACATACACAGCACTTAAATTTTGATATACCGTAAAATAATCTCCGTGCTGAATCATTACTGCTTTATTTACGGGAGACAAAATCATAATGCTTGCTACTTCTCCAGCAAAAACAGCACGGGCACTTGCGCCCTCATTTGTGGTAATTTCTACCCCACTATTATGAACAGTTATTGAGCTAAAAACAGGATCCGGCTGGTTACCATAAGCCAAAGACACAAACCCTTTTTCTACTGGCCAAGGTAGCTTTCCTCTATTGGCTTTAAAATTATCGGCTAAAATTTTTGACTCTGCTGTTAATTCCATTTTTGAAGAAGAAACCGCCGCAGAGGAAGAAACAATCGCTTTTGCACGTGTTTTGATTTCTGCTTTTGTATCTCCTCCTTTCGATTCAGCTTTGGCTTTTTCCATGGCTTTTTCCATAGCTGCCTTTCTATTCGCTTCGGCAATAGCTTCGCGAATTAATCGTTCAATTTGTCTATCGATGGCTTTTGCTTCCTGTTGTTTTTTCTTTATTTCGGAGGCAATTTTATTTTTGTCTTTTTTAATCGTTTTTACCAGCTTTTCTTGCTCCTGTTTTCCTTTAACAAGGACAATCTTTCTTTTTCGTTTTCGGCAATTAACTTTTGCTTGGCTGTTTTTTGAACATTTAACTTTCCGTTGAAAACAAGAAGTTCATCCGATTTTGATTTTATTTCCTCGCCCTGCAATTTTCTGTAATTCGTATATTGCTTCATGTATTGAACTCGTTTATACGCTTGCTGAAAACTATTGGACGACAGTATAAACATCGCTCTACTTTGTTCTGAGCGGCTTTTGTATGATTTTACAATCATTCTGGCATAATCTTCCTTAAGAGCGGTCAATTCTCTGTTAAGTTTGTTGATTTCTATCTGATTGATATACATATCATTACTCAACAACTTGGTTTGCTTTTCGGTAGTATTAATGAGGCTTTCCTTAAGTTTAATTTTATTGGTTTGTATCATAAATACGTTTACCGCCGACTTTTCTTTTTTCTTTACCGATTGCAATAAAGCTTCATTTTCCCTAATTTCTTTTTGAATTTGGGCTTTTCGTTCTTCTAATTTTTCTTGTTGTGTAGACTGACTCCACAGTTGCGAAGTTAAGCATATAAAAATCAGGCTTAGGAGAAATTTTGGCATCTTAAAAATATATTTATGCAAATTTACTTAATTAAAATTCTTTTGTAACCATTTGGAACGCTATAAGGAAAAGAAAATTCTTCATTAAAGGTTACGGTATTATAATCTAAATTGATTTCGGTTTTACGACCCTGCTGAAAAGTGTTAATAAGAACATTCAAAGGCACTATTCCTTCATTGTACACCTTGTTATTAGAATAAACAATCTGGATCATTCTTCCTTCGGCAGTTTGCGTGATTTCCTGTTTTGTAACATAAAATTTATTGGCGTCAAAATAGAAGGATTTCTTGGTGTTGCTGTCTAAGGCATCGTCCAGTCTATACGTTTGATCTACGATAGATTCCATATATTTTCCGCTTTTTAAATCATCTATTGCTTGTCCTAATAGCATATTTTGAATTTTATTAAAATCCAAATCTGTTCCTAACCATTGAGTCAATCCGCTAAAATCTCCTTCAAAATAATTGCCATTTATCTTTTCATAATAGTTTACTGCCGTTGGCGTAATCAAAGCTTTTGCCATCGTAATTCCCAAAAAACGAATGCTAATTAAAATTTGTTCGTCTTTCTTGATTTTTATTTCGGCCGTAACATTTTGTGTTTGCTTCTCATCCGAATATTGCACATCTGCTTTTATATATAATGTAGAAAAGTTCGTTTTATTGTTGTAATAATTTTCTATTACTTTGTTCGCTTTCAAATAAGTTGCTGTCTTTGTAGCTTCTGCCGCAATTGCTTTCGATTTACAAGAAACCAAAGTAAGTGAACTAGTAAACCCAACAAGTATCATTAGTAGCAGCTGTTTTTTCATTTGGATATATTTATTTTTGATTGTCCGTTTTTAGTCATAACCCTGTAATGCTTGCTATTACTAGTCTATCAAATAATTTTTCCTCAAAATACCGTCTATTAAGCTTGTAAACGAACTCGTTTAGGTATAATTGGAGATATTTTCCTTTAATTTTGTGGAAATTTCCTAAGAAATTCCTTTTAGCATTACTAATTGCAATATGTACCCATCTTAAAGTTTCTGTTGTTGTTTCTTTATTCGATTTTTCTGTAATATGTATCTCTACATAATCTGCAATATCTATATATGATGTGCTTTTGTCTGTAAATAGAATACTTTTTTCAGAAATAGATTCCTGGATTGTTTGATTTATCTGTTCCGATGTATGATCTGTCAAGACCTTTGCTTTAAAATATCTGCAATGATTTGATTTTCCCCCAGTTTCAATATCTTCTAAAATTGTTGACTCTGCCATAATTGCAACGTTGGATTTTCCAACAGCACCACGCCCACGAATTCCTTTTTCTTGTTCAATTTCAGAAGATTCAATTGTAAAATATCCTTCGTCAAATTCAATCATTCCTTCCAGAGTATAACGCGCATCCCTATTACCCATTGCTTTTCGCAACTTATGAACCATAGACCAAACTGGTTCGTAACGTTTCAAACCCAGCTGCTTTTGAATTTCTTTACTTGAGAATCCTTTTTTTGTTGCCGTTAAAAGGAACATCGTTTTGTACCAAATCAAAAATGATAAATTAGAACTTTGCATTATCGTTCCGCTACGTAACGAAATTCTGCTCCTACATTTTTTACATTCATAACTCCATCTGCTTTTTATCCAAAAATGTTCTTTGCTTCCGCATTTACATTGAACTCCGATTTTATCTCTTTCTTCTTTAAAATGAAGTCTACAAGACTCTTCACTCCCAAAATTTGCCGTAAAATTGAATAGATTCATCGCTATTTTTTTATCAAATATAAGGCTTTTTATTCAATTATGTGTAATTACGGACAATCAAATATTTATTTTTTGTTTTTTAATAATTCATCTGCCTTAGAAAAATAAAGTTCTTTTTTCTTGAAATCGCCCAAACCATTGTAAGCTTCTCCAAGTTGAATATTGAAATTAATTTCCAAAACCCGTTCGCCAACCAGATAATCCATCCCCATTTCCAGCATTTCTTTTGCCTTTTTGAATTGCTTTAACTGATTGTTTGCCAAACCCGCAAAATAATAAAACTGAGGCTGGGTCGGGAAAATTTCAACCATTGCCGTTGCTTTTTGAGCCAATACATCAAATTTCTTTGTCTCGGTGTAGGCTTGAAACAAAAGTAAATTAGTTTCGAGATCTTCGCCTAAATTATTTTTCAAAGTTTTCTCATAATACTGAACCGCTTTGTCCCACTGCTTTTTATTATGGTAATATTTCCCTATTTCTTTGACTACATTTATATCTGGATCCGTATCAAAATAAGAAATGGCTTTTTCCAAATCTGAGGCATACTGAGGATTTGTATCTACAAAAATCAAAAATTCATTCAAGATTCGATGCTTTATCTTAGCATCTATTTTGGCACTCGCCAAAACCATATTCATCGAATTTATTGCTTTTCTTCCTTCATTATGGTCTACATAATGTTTAAACAAACCTATTTGCGCCCATTCCGATGTTGGAATTTCCGCTTCCAGTTTTCGGGTAGTTTCGAGTGCTTTTTCATTTTCATTATTTTCCGAATACAGTTTAATCAAAGCTGTATAATTCGACTCCACCTTTGGATATTTATTGATTTGGTCGATTAGATTGGCTATCTCGGCATTTTGATATTTCCCTTGGGACAAAATCTGTGTTTTATATAATTCCCTTCTGTCCGATTTTCCAATTTTATCATTCAATTCATTGATAAGATGAAGTGCTTTGTCAAATTGTTGTGTGTTCATATAAAGCGAAACCAAATCTTCTTTGTAAATTTCGTCAAACTCAATCAATTTATTAACCACATCAATTGCCCGATTATAATTTTTAGTTTGATAATTCACATCATACATTCCCAGCCAAAACCATTTGTTCGTCGAATCAATTTGAGTGGCTTTTTCGAATGAATGATACGCGCGTTCATACTCCTTTGATGCCAAATAATTCTTTCCCAATTCAAAATAAACAATGGCATCATTGGGTTTTATTTTCGAACATTCTTCCAACGCTTCTATGGCTTTGTCATAATTTTCGATTCCTTTTTGTTTCAAAGATTCATAGAAATAATCCTCGAATTTGTCGGTTTCAGGAACAATAGATTCTGGTTCCGTTTGTGCCAATAGCAAAGCCGAATTGCAAAGCAAAACCAAGAATAAAAAGAATGAAACCGTTTTTTTCATTTATGTTGTTTGTATACTGACACTATTAAAATTAGTCAATTGTCACATCGAGCGCAGTCGAGAACAATTCTTGCATCTCGACTGCGCTCGATGTGACAAATAATAGCTACTAAATTACTCCAAAACAGAATAATCTCCAATACTAATGCTGGTAAAATTCCCGTCAAAACTAGCATAATTCCCAATCATCGCATTATCTAAATTAGCATTTTTTATGTGCGAATGCGTTTGTACCAAACTGTTTTTTATAGAACTGTTACTCACGTGACATCCTTTTCCTAAGGACACATTTGGTCCCACAGTTGCATTAATCAAAACCACATCTTCGCCAATATAACAAGGCGGAATAATAGTTGAATTCTCTAATTTTACATCATAATCTACCAAATGCTCGCCATCATTATGTAAAAATCCAAGCATTCTCGAATTAGTTTCAACTGTAACCTCTTTATTTCCGCAATCCATCCACTCAGCGACTTCTCCCGGCACAAAAACCATACCCTTAGCCATCATTTGCTTAATTCCGTCATTGATTTGATATTCTCCACCGTGAATAATATTATTATCCAGCACGTATTGCAATTCATTTTTCAAAACGGCAACATCTTTGAAATAGTAAATCCCGATAACCGCAAGATCCGAAACAAATTCTTTAGGTTTTTCGACCAATTCAATAATTTGATTCGCTTCGTTCAAGTTGACCACGCCAAAAGCTTCTGGATGATCGACTTGTTTTACCCAAATCACGCTATCGGCATTTTGATCTAAATCGAAATCGGCACGAATCAAAGTATCCGCATACGCAATAACGGCAGGTCCACTCAAGGAATCTTTGGCACACATAATGGCGTGACCTGTTCCAAGGGCTTCGTTTTGGTAATAAATTGTTCCTTTTGAACCCAATTTTTCGGCAATTGCGATTAATTCTTCTTCTACTTTTTTGCCAAAACTTTCGTGAATAACGAAAGCGATTTCCTCAATATCCTGATTCAAAACGCCTGCAATATCTTCGACTAATCGATGTACGATTGGTTTTCCGGCAATTGGGATTAAGGGTTTAGGAATGGTTAATGTGTGTGGGCGAAGACGTGAACCACGACCCGCCATTGGTACTATTATTTTCATTTTTTTATATTTAAAACTTCAAAATTCGTTGTTGCGTGTTCGTTATTCAAAATTAAAAAACATCAACTACACAACAACGGATTTCAAAATTCATAATTATTTAGTGTTTAATTTTGATTTGGATGTTTCTATACTTTTTACAAATATTGAAATTAATTCATTATTTTCCTTTATTGATAAAACTAATATTTCTTCTTCTTTTTGATATAATTTTGCTCTTTGAATTCTTTTTAAACAAGAATGTGTCTCCCTCAATTCTTTTAATACTATCGACATTTTATGAATAAAATCATTTCTAGATTCTGCACTTTGAGCCTCGCTATAATTTAAAGAAGGTGAAGTGCCTGAACGGACTATTTGTCCTGATAAGTGATTACCCTCCTTACTGCTGTTTAAATTATTCTGTGATTTCGATTATCATTACTGCAAAATCTATAAGCCTTTCGTGTAAATCAAATTGTTTCATAACCTTAGTTTTTAAATTAAAAATTCGTTTTTCGACGTTTGCTGTTCAAAATTAAAAAAGGTTGAATGTTGAATAACGAATCTTGAAATTCAAATAAATATATTTATTTCACTCCTGTACTGCCAAAACCACCTTTACCCCTACTAGTTTCAGATAATTCTTGAACTTCAATCCATTCGGCTCTTTCGTGTTTGGCGATGATGAGTTGGGCGATGCGTTCGCCGTTTTCGATGACAAAAACTTCATTGGATAAATTTACTAAAATCACACCAATTTCTCCACGGTAATCGGCATCCACAGTTCCAGGCGAATTGAGTACTGTGATTCCTTTTTTGGCAGCCAAGCCGCTTCTCGGACGCACTTGGGCTTCGTAACCTATGGGTAATTCGATAAAAAGTCCGGTTTTTACGATGGTTCTTTCTAATGGTTTCAAGGTTATGGATTCGGTTAGATTGGCTCTTAAATCCATTCCTGCCGAGGCTATGGTTTCATAGTTGGGCAAGTCGTGTTGCGATTTGTTGATGATATTAATGGTCATATTCTGGATTTTGGGTGTTAGGTTTTGGGTTTTTAGTCCTGATAGAAGTGAAAATCCTTTTCCTTTTTAAAGAAAAGATTACTTCACTTAACATTTATTTTATTTGGAGTTCAATGAACTTTGTTTGTAAGGGATGGCAGGAAATAGCTCCAAAAAAGTTAACCCGCTTTTCGTCTCAAAATTCTATTTAAAATTTCTTTTTCATTGTGATATATAAAATACATAAACCCGATTAATAATGGGATTCCAACGAAATAATTTTCGCGGAAACCGTAGAAAGAAATGGCTGAAAATAGAATTGATAATCCTAAATAACCCCCTATTTTATTCCTATCATAAGGAATTGGATAATATTTGTTTCCGAGCAGATATGAAATCATCATCATACTTCCGTAAGCGGCAATGGTGGCGATTGCCGACCCATAATAACTCATCTTGGGAATGAGCAAAAAATTGAGTACAAGAGTGACAATGGCACCAACAATTGAAATATAAGCGCCAATATAAGTCTTGTCGATTAATTTGTACCAAACGGAAAGGTTGGTGTAAATTCCAAGGAAAAAATTAGCCAAAATAATTAAAGGGACTACTTTCATCGCCTCCCAATAGGAGGAATCACGTATCATAAGTTGTTTGAAAACATCGGCAAAAACGATGACTGCCAACAAAATAAAAGACCCAAAAATGACAAAATATTTTGTAACCGTGGCATACGTTTGAGGTGCATTTTCGTTGGAAGCATGGCTAAAAAAGAATGGTTCAATTCCTAATGTGTAAGCGGTTCTATATAAAACCATAAACAATCCTAGCTTATAACAAGCCGAATATACTCCAACTTGCGCATCGGCGATGTTGGCTGGCAATAATTTTCCTAACAGGATTTTATCGAATTGTTCGTTGATGGCAAAGGCAATTCCGGCAATCATTATTGGTAAACCGTATTTCATCATGCGTTGCCATAAACCGAAATCGAAATTCCATTTTAATGAAAAATAATTGGGCGACAACGCCGCAAACGTCAGCAAACTTGCCATAATGTTAGAAACAAAAATATAACCAATTTCAAAATTTTCTACATACAACGAACTCAAAAATCCTCCCGGATGTTGCGCAGCTATTTTTGGCAAATACAATAAAAAGAACAAATTTAAACTAAGGTTGACAACGACATTCCCAATTTTGATTAGGGCATAAGCCATTGGTTTTTGGGTTGCTCTCAATTTCGAAAAGGGAACAATTACCAATGCATCCAGCACCAAAATCCAAATGGTATAAGTAATGTATTGCACATCTATTCCCGAGAATGAGGCCAATGCATTTCGGAATAACAATGCAGGAAACAGGAAGATTATTGTAGACCAAAAGACAGAAACCATGGTGGTTTCGACAACTGCTTTTTTGTTGGTTTCATTATTATAAAATCTAAAAAAAGCCGTTTCCATCCCGTAAGCCAGAATAACATTGAAGAAAATCATATAGGCAAAAATGATTGTAACCTTACCGTATTCTTCTTTTGGAAGTAAATTGGTGTAGAGTGGCACTAACAAAAAACTGAACATTCGAGGCAAAACCGTCGCGAGTCCGTAAATGGCTGTCTGTTTGAAAAGATTTTTATATAATCCCAAGGGTTTCTTTTTAAATTTTATGCAACAAAAATAACCATTTCTATCGTTTAATATTGATTTTGTTGATTCAATCTATTCAGTTTTTTATAAACATTTTAGGACAATCCCTCTTCATTTAACATTTTAATGAAATGAAAACCTTTAGGGCTATAGCCTTGATTATAATAGAATCGATGAGCAGGGAAATTTCCAGTAAATGCATCAAGAACAATCATCGAACAACCTAAATCGGTTGCTTTTTGATTGACATAATCCGTTAGAAGTTTGCCAATTCCCTTGGAACGATGTTCGGGATGAACAATAAAATTGTCCATTTCCATATATTTTCCAGACCAAAGTTTGACTCCATACCATAAACCAGTAAGTCCAACGCATTTTTTACCCTCAAAAACCGCTACTTGGGTATAATTGCGTGGAATCATTGCTTCAAGATAAGATTTGTACTTTTCTTCGGAGATATTTGGGTATAAATGACGGATTATTTCTATTTGAGCAAACATTTCGTTGAATGTGGTAAGTTCTATTGTTTTCAAAGTTGGGATTGTTATAATTATGGTATAAAATTAAGCAAAAAAAGAGTCCCGCAATTGGAGGGTACTGAAAAAGTCTTTTTTCGAATAAATTGATAAATAAAAGGAGTAGAAAGCTTAGGATTTCTACTCCTTTTTTGGTATATTTAGCTGTAATTATAAGGTTTTTTACATGTTAGTACAGCAACAAACAATACAGTTCAGCGAGCATTCCTCGTTATATGATTTAATTATTCCAAGGAATAATCTTTTGAGAAAAATTAACGATTTGATAGACTTTTCATTTATCTACGATGAGTTGTTAAATAAATACTGCACCAATAATGGACGTATGGCAGAAAGTCCCGTTCGTATGTTCAAGTATTTGCTTCTTAAAACAATTTACACCGTTTCCGATGTTGATGTAGTGGAACGTTCGCGTTACGATATGTCCTTTAAATATTTTTTGGATATGAATCCAGAAGACGATGTTATTAATCCGAGTTCGTTGACCAAATTCAGAAAACTACGTTTGAAAGACACCGACTTGTTAAATCTATTGATAAACAAAACGGTAACCATAGCTATTGAAAAAGGCATCATCCGTTCTAAGTCTATTATTGTTGATGCCACACATACTTTATCAAGATCTAATCCGTTTTTAGCCATCGATGTATTGAGAGAACGCTCCAAGTTACTTCGAAAAACAGTATACACCTTTGACGACCAATTCAAAGAACGTATGCCCAAAAAAAATACCGACAATGATTTAGAAAAGGAGCTGGCTTATTGCAAAGAGTTAGAAAAACGCATAGAAAATGAGCCGTCTATAAGTTCAATACCCGCTGTGAAGGAAAAATTAAATCTGCTAAAAGAAACCGTAGAAGACACTCAAGAAAATTTAACCCTATCCAAAGATACCGATGCAAAAATAGGTCATAAATCTGCCGAGAGTTCCTTTTTTGGCTACAAAACTCATTTGGCTATGACCGAAGAGCGCATCATTACCGCGGCTGTAGTTACATCTGGAGAAAAAGGCGATGGACCAGAATTACCTAAACTTTTAGAAATCAGTCAAGAAAACGGAGTTGATGTAGATACCATTATTGGCGACGGAGCTTATTCTGGAAAAGAGAATCTTAAAATTACAACTGAACAAAACATAAAAATAGTAGCGCGTCTAAATCCATCTATAACCCAAGGCTTTAGGAAAGATGAAGATAAATTTGATTACAATAAAGATGCCGATAGGTTTGTTTGCCCAGCAGGGCATTTAGCAATACGAAAAGCGCGCCAAGGCACTAAAGATGTCGGGGTAAATCAAGTAGATACTTACTATTTTGATGTCGAAAAATGCAAGCATTGCCCTTTAAAGGAAGGTTGTTATAAAGATGGAGCCAAGACAAAAACGTATTCGGTATCCATAAAATCAGAATTGCATCAAGACCAAATGGCTTTTCAAGAAACAGAATATTACAAAGAAAAAGCAAAACATCGATACAAGATAGAAGCTAAAAATAGCGAGTTAAAAAATATACACGGTTATGATAGAGCAATATCATACGGTATTACCAATATGCAAATGCAAGGTGCAATAGCAATTTTTACAGTCAACTTAAAAAGAATACTCAAATTAATGTAGAAAATGTAATCTACACGTGCATTTTACCAAATGAACCTGTATAAGTCAAAAACAGACACATACAATCAACAATAAAAAACAGTTACAAAAATAAAACCGCTTATAACGGATGCTTAAAATCCTGTTATAAGCGGTTTTTTAATATCTAAAAAAGAACGTTGATCAAAATAAGTGATGTTTTTCAGTACCCTCCGCAATTGGAGGGTACTGAAAAAGTCTTTTTTCGAATAAATTGATAAATAAAAGGAGTAGAAAGCTTAGGATTTCTACTTCCTTTTTTGGTATATTTAGCTGTAATTATAAGGTTTTTTACATGTTAGTACAGCAACAAACAATACAGTTCAGCGAGCATTCCTCTTTATATGATTTAATTATTCCAAGGAATAATCTTTTGAGAAAAATTAACGATTTGATAGACTTTTCATTTATCTACGATGAGTTGTTAAATAAATACTGCACCAATAATGGACGTATGGCAGAAAGTCCCGTTCGTATGTTCAAGTATTTGCTTCTTAAAACAATTTACACCGTTTCCGATGTTGATGTAGTGGAACGTTCGCGTTACGATATGTCCTTTAAATATTTTTTGGATATGAATCCAGAAGACGATGTTATTAATCCGAGTTCGTTGACCAAATTCAGAAAACTACGTTTGAAAGACACCGACTTGTTAAATCTGTTGATAAACAAAACGGTAACCATAGCTATTGAAAAAGGCATCATCCGTTCTAAGTCTATTATTGTTGATGCCACTCATACTTTATCAAGATCTAATCCGTTTTTTAGCCATCGATGTATTGAGAGAACGCTCCAAGTTACTTCGAAAAACAGTATACACCTTTGACGACCAATTCAAAGAACGTATGCCCAAAAAAAATACCGACAATGATTTAGAAAAGGAGCTGGCTTATTGCAAAGAGTTAGAAAAACGCATAGAAAATGAGCCGTCTATAAGTTCAATACCCGCTGTGAAGGAAAAATTAAATCTGCTAAAAGAAACCGTAGAAGACACTCAAGAAAATTTAACCCTATCCAAAGATACCGATGCAAAAATAGGTCATAAATCTGCCGAGAGTTCCTTTTTTGGCTACAAAACTCATTTGGCTATGACCGAAGAGCGCATCATTACCGCGGCTGTAGTTACATCTGGAGAAAAAGGCGATGGTCCAGAATTACCTAAACTTTTAGAAATCAGTCAAGAAAACGGAGTTGATGTAGATACCATTATTGGCGATGCGGCTTATTCTGGAAAAGAGAATCTTAAAATTACAACTGAACAAAACATAAAAATAGTAGCGCGTCTAAATCCATCTATAACCCAAGGCTTTAGGAAAGATGAAGATAAATTTGATTACAATAAAGATGCCGATAGGTTTGTTTGCCCAGCAGGGCATTTAGCAATACGAAAAGCGCGCCAAGGCACTAAAGATGTCGGGGTAAATCAAGTAGATACTTACTATTTTGATGTCGAAAAATGCAAGCATTGCCCTTTAAAGGAAGGTTGTTATAAAGATGGAGCCAAGACAAAAACGTATTCGGTATCCATAAAATCAGAATTGCATCAAGACCAAATGGCTTTTCAAGAAACAGAATATTACAAAGAAAAAGCAAAACATCGATACAAGATAGAAGCTAAAAATAGCGAGTTAAAAAATATACACGGTTATGATAGAGCAATATCATACGGTATTACCAATATGCAAATGCAAGGTGCAATAGCAATTTTTACAGTCAACTTAAAAAGAATACTCAAATTAATGTAGAAAATGTAATCTACACGTGCATTTTCAGGTCAAACGCATTAAAAACCATTAAATTTTAAAATGATTTTTTTAATATAACCATCTGAAATACAACGAATTAAATTTGTTTTAGCAAATTAAATTTTGTATATTTATCTGATAATCAGATGCTTAATATGAAATTAAAAAACAAATTGTTTATATTTGCTCAAACTATTCCAGACTTTAGATTGAACAGAAAAAAATTACACCCTTCGGAAAATATTGTTTTCATAACCATACTTGCCGTCATATGCGGGGCAGAAACTTGGGAAGAAATTGAAGATTACGGCATTGTTAAGCGTGAGTTTTTGGAAACTATCTTAGATTTAGAAAACGGGATTCCTTCTCACGACACGTTTAATCGTTTTTTCTCTTTGCTAAAACCCTCTTTTTTCGAAGAACATTTCGTGTCTTGGATTAAATCAATATCTAACCATTACAAGGGTGTCGTGGCAATTGACGGCAAAACAGTTCGAGGTTCTAAGCAATCTGGATTGAAGTCTGCCATTCATTTGGTAAGTGCTTTTTCTACAGAAAACGAAATCTTTTTAGGTCAAATTAAAACAGAAGAGAAATCAAATGAAATTACGGCAATCCCAGAACTTTTAAAAGTGTTAGACCTTGAAAATGCTATTATTACCATAGATGCAATGGGTTGTCAAACAGATATAGCAGAAGTGATTATTGAACAAAAGGCAGATTATATTTTGGCGGTAAAAGAAAACCAAAAAGAATTATATCAAGATATTGAAAGTGCTTTTTTGATTCCCTCAAAAGACAAATCAAAAATTTATATAACCGAGGAAGTTGGTAGCGGAAGGGTAGAAAAAAGGACTTGTACTGTGATGGATGATTTGAGTCATTTATTAAATCCAACTAAATGGAATTCATTACAATCTATTGCAAAAATAGAAAGTGAAAGGTTTATAAAATCAACTGGTAAAACACAGAAATCAACTCGGTTTTATATAACAAGTTTACCTTGTGATGCCAAGAAAATAGCGGATGCTGTTCGTTCACATTGGAAAATTGAAAACAATTTACATTGGCATTTAGACGTTTCCTTTGGAGAAGATAAGAGTAGAAAAAGACATAAAAACGCGGCACAAAATTTTTCGTCAGTCTTGAAATTATCATTAAAAATACTGCTCAATGAAACAATTAGTCCTGTAAAGAAGAGCGTCAGAAGAAAACGTAAAATAGCAGGTTGGGATAATCATTATCTTTTATCTTTGTTCAACTTTTAATGCGTTTGACCTGGTGCATTTTACCAAATGAACCTGTATAAGTCAAAAACAGACACATACAATCAACAATAAAAAACAGTTACAAAAATAAAACCGCTTATAACGGATGCTTAAAATCCTGTTATAAGCGGTTTTTTAATATCTAAAAAAGAACGTTGATCAAAATAAGTGATGTTTTTCAGTACCCTCCGCAATTGCGGGACTCTTCATTATATTTAGGATAAAAATTCTTATCCTTTCAAAGCTTCTGCTCCACCAACAATCTCAAGGATTTCGTTAGTAATAGCCGCTTGACGGGCTTTGTTGTAAGTTAATTTCAATTGATCTCTCAACTCAGTTGCGTTGTCCGTTGCTTTGTGCATCGCGGTCATACGCGCTCCGTGCTCAGAGGCAAATGAATCTCTAATTCCTTTATACAATTGTGTTTTCAATGATTTTGGAATCAAAGTCAATACAATTTCTTCTTTTGATGGCTCAAAAATATAATCTCCTGTTGAGGCTGGCGTGTCAGATTTTATGGCTGCTAATGGCAAAAATTGTTCGGTTTGTACGATTTGAGTAGCCGCATTTTTAAATTGGTTGTACACCAATTCTATTTTGTCATAGTCACCTGAAATAAATTTTTGAGTCAATATTTCGGCAATTTTAGTAACATTATCAAAAGTCAAAGCATCAAAAACCTGACTTTGATTATCTACCACAGTAAGTGTTTTAGCTAAAATATCATTTCCTTTTTTACCGATGGCAAAAACATCCACTTGTTTTCCTGTGTAAAAATCAGCGCGGTTTTTAACCTCTTTAATTACATTCGAATTAAAAGCACCACATAAGCCTCTATTAGAAGTAATAGCGACAACTAATACTTTTTTAACTTCGCGTTGTGTTGTGTATTCGCCTCCAATGTCACCATCAAGAGTTGAAGAAAGATTTTGTAGTAATTCCGTTAATTTTTCGGCATAAGGGCGCATTGCCGTGATGGCATCTTGTGCCTTCTTTAACTTTGCTGCAGAAACCATTTTCATTGCCGATGTGATTTGCATCGTTGATGAAACGGAAGTAATTCTATTACGGATTTCCTTTAAATTTGCCATTTTTTTGTAAAAGTTAGGAGTTTGAAGATGGAAGATGGGAGTAAGATTTTAACTTCCTACTTCCAGCTTCTAACTTCTGTCTTAATTATATTTCGCTGAAACTTCTTTTGCAACTGCTTCAAGAACATCTGTGATTTCGTCAGTTAATTTACCTGCTTTCAATGCATCAAGAGTTGCTCTGTTTTTGTTGTTTAAGTATTCTAAGTACTCTTTTTCGAATTCTTTTACTTTATCAACAGGAACGTTTCTTAACAAGTTTTTAGAACCTGCATAGATAATTGCTGTTTGATCTTCAACAGTATAAGGGTCATTCAAGTTTTGTTTCAAAATCTCAACGTTTCTTTTTCCTTTTTCGATTACGTTTAAAGTAACGGCATCTAAGTCAGACCCAAATTTAGCAAACGCTTCTAATTCGCGGTATTGCGCTTGGTCTAATTTTAAAGTTCCTGCTACTTTTTTCATCGATTTAATTTGAGCATTTCCACCCACACGCGATACCGAAATACCTACGTTAATCGCTGGACGAACCCCTGAATTAAACAAATCTCCATCCAAGAAAATCTGACCATCAGTAATCGAAATTACGTTTGTTGGGATGTATGCAGAAACGTCTCCCGCTTGAGTCTCGATAATTGGCAAAGCCGTTAACGAACCACCTCCTTTTACGATTCCTTTCAATGAATCTGGTAAATCGTTCATGTTTTTTGCAATTCCATCGTCAGCAATTACTTTACAAGCTCTTTCTAATAAACGAGAGTGCAAGTAAAAAACGTCTCCAGGATAGGCTTCACGTCCCGGTGGTCTTCTTAATAAAAGAGAAACTTCACGATACGCCACCGCTTGTTTTGATAAATCATCATAAACAATCAAAGCTGGACGACCAGAATCTCTAAAATATTCTCCAATTGCAGCTCCAGCCATAGGGGCATAAACTTGCATTGGTGCTGGATCAGAAGCGTTAGCTGCTACAATAACTGTATAAGCCATAGCGCCTTTTTCTTCTAACATTTTTGCAATTCCTGCTACAGTTGATGCTTTTTGTCCAATGGCAACATAGATACAAAATACAGGTTTTCCTGCATCGTAAAATTCTTTTTGATTTAAGATAGTATCGATACAAACGGTAGATTTACCTGTTTGACGGTCACCAATAACCAACTCACGTTGACCACGACCTACTGGAATCATAGCATCTACTGCTTTAATCCCCGTTTGTAAAGGTTCGGTAACTGGCTGACGGAAGATAACTCCAGGCGCTTTTCTTTCTAAAGGCATTTCGAATAATTCGCCTGTAATTGGTCCTTTTCCATCAATTGGAAAACCAAGTGTGTTTACTACACGACCTACCATTCCTTCTCCTGTTTTTAGAGAAGCAATACGTTGTGTTCTTTTTGCAGTCGAACCTTCTTTGATTCCTGTTGACGGGCCTAAAAGTACCACCCCAACATTGTCTTCTTCAAGATTCAAAACGATTCCTTCAAGTCCGTTATCAAATTCTACAAGTTCCCCGTATTGAACATTAGAAAGTCCATAAACACGAGCAATTCCATCTCCAACTTGAAGTACAGAACCTACTTCTTCTAATGTAGCACCAGATTCAAAACCTTCTACTTGCTTTTTTAATATTGCTGAAATCTCAGCAGGTTTAATTTCCGCCATAATTATTTATAAATAACTAGTTACTTAATTCTCTTTTTAATACTTGTAATCTGTTTGCAACAGAGGCATTGTATTGCTTGTCGCCTATTCTTAAAATAAATCCTCCAATAATGGAAGTATCTACCGTGTTTTCAATGGTAATTTTTTTGTTTGAAAAGCTGGCTATCTTAGCTAAAACCTTCGTCTCTAATGCAGCATCCATTGGAATGGCTGTCGTAACTTTAGCTACTTCAACACCATTCATAAGGTCAAACAATTTGTTGTATTCTAATGCAATTGCTTCTAGAATTTCAAATCTTTTGTTCTCAAACAAGAGATGAAATAAACTTTTTGTTACTGCATTCGCATGAGCAAAAACCTCTAATAGTGCGTTCTCCTTAACCTCAACTTTAATTGTTGGGCTTTGAATAAAGGCACTCAATTCAGGGTTGCTTTTTATAGTCGAAGCGATTAACGACATATCATTACTAACTTCAGTAGCGACAACTTTTGAAGCTGCTATTTCTAAAATTGCTTTTGCGTAACGAATTGCTGCTCTTGTACTTGCCATATTAGTTTAATTTAGCGTCACCTAACATTTTCTCAACCAATTTTACTTGAGATTCCTTGTTAGAAAGTTCCTCTTTTAATAATTTCTCGGCAATTTCGATTGACAAATTAGAAACTTGTGCTCTTAATTCTGCCATAGCTGCATTCTTTTCGCTTTCGATTGCTGCTTTTGCTTGTTCGATCATTTTTAGACCTTGAGCTTGAGCTTCATTTTTAGCATCGGCCACCATCTTATCCTTCATTTCACGCGCATCTTTCAACAAGGCATCGCGCTCTAATCTTGCTTCTTGCAAAATACGTTGGTTGTCTGCTTGAAGATTTTGCATTTCCTTTCTAGCGTTGTCAGCAGAAAGTAAAGCATTTTTAATTCCTTCTTCTCTTTCGTTAACGGCATCAAGAATTGGTTTCCATGCAAATTTTTTCAATAACAAAACCAATCCTACAAAAATTATTGTTTGCCAGATGAATAATCCAAACGAAAAATCACTTATTAACTTTTCCATAGTATATTTTTAATTGTACTCTTTTAATTTAATTTAAGAAACAAAAGCTGCAACCAACCGTTACAGCTTTTTGTTTTTTTTTAGTTTACTGCAAACAAAGCTGCGAAACCAATACCTTCAATAAGCGCAGCTGCAATAAGCATAGCTGTTTGAATTTTTCCAGTAGCTTCTGGTTGACGAGCGATTGCATCCATTGCAGAACCACCGATTCTACCAATACCAATACCTGCTCCAATAACTACTAATCCTGCTCCAACGATTTTAGGAATTTCCATAAAAATATGTATTAAAAATTAAACATTCAATTTAAGGTCAGAGGTTAGAATTTAGAGGTTAGAATTCATTTCTAACTTCGTATTTCTAATTTCCAACTTATTAATGATGAGCTTCTTCGTGATGATGCTCCTCAACTGCCGATCCAAAATACAATGCCGACAACATTGTGAAAATATAAGCCTGCAATAAGGCAACTAATATTTCGATAGTTGAAATAGCGAATGACAACATAAATGACAAACTACTTCCCAACCAATTTTTGAATATAAACATCAAACCAATTAAACTCATCAATACAATATGTCCCGCAAAAATATTGGCATATAAACGTATCATTAAGGCGAATGGCTTAATAAATACCCCTAAAAGTTCTATTGGAGCCAAAATAATTTTCATTGGAACTGGTACTCCTGGCATCCAGAAAATGTGTCCCCAATAATTTTTATTTGCGGTAGTATTTGTAATTATAAACGTGATTATTGCAAGTCCAAAAGTAATCGCAATATTTCCTGTAACGTTGATTCCTAGTGGTGTTAAACCAAAAATATTTAAGAACCATACAAAGAAAAAGATGGTCAATAAATAACTCATGTATTTTTTATAGTGCTTTTCGCCAATGTTTGGAATGGCAATTTCGTCACGAATATACAATACAATTGGTTCGAAAAGTCTACCAAAACCAGCAGAAATTCCGCCGTTTTTTGCATACGATTTTGCTAAACTAGTAAACAATAAAAACATCAGCATTGCCACAACCATAATGGTCAATACCCCTTTTGTAATTGATAAATCTATTGGTTGGGCGTTTGTTGGATTATGCTCTTCTCCTGTTAAGGTTCCTTTAGCATCTGTTTTGTATATTTTTTCGTGGTGTAATACGTAATAGTTCCCGTTCGATTCGGCAACTGCTTCTCCATGTTCAAATTTTGAAGATGAGAAAAATTGAACTCCGTTATCCCAAAGAATAATTGGCAAAGGAAAACCGTAGTGAGCTCCTGTTTCTGAATCTGAAAAAATTGAAAATTCGTGACCATCAAGAACGTGATGACCAATTACTTCTTTTATTTGTTCTTTGATTTCCGAAGATTCTCCCGCAGCTTCTGGAGTAATTTCGTTTGCAACGGCAGTTGTTTCAGTTTGTACTGGTGTGCTTTCCGATGGATTATTTGCAAAACCAAATACTGGGAGACACGCTATTAAAATTGCTATTATAAATTGAAGTGGTTTGTTTGAAATCACCATAACTGTTAATTGTCTTAATTTTTACTTTCTGAAATTGGCTGCAAAGGTACATTTTAAATTAATATGCCAAAATTAATAAATAAAAAAAATTAGCAAAATTGGCGTTTTAAATACTATTTATCGCTTATCATTTAAAATCCTGATAGTTACAACAGTTTCTATTGTTAAAAACAATGCGAATATGACAAAGAAATTCATTTTTTCGATACTAACATTAAAATTTCCCGAATGTAAAATAGGCCCTAAAACCGTGTAAGAAACCGCTATTTTTATACAGGTTACTAATAAAAAAGTATGTCCTACACTATCGATGTTTTTTTCCTTTACCCTAATAAGAATAAGAATGATAAATACCGAACAAATAAAGAAAAATCCGTAAATGATTTCTATTGAAAAATGAAAGTTTTGAAAGTTTGCATTGCTTTTATTCAGGAAAAAAAATAGTTTGTGTATGAGATACCCTAAAATCGAAATTACTAAAACTTCAAGTAATGGTTGGTGTTTTTTTAAATTCATTTTGGGTTTATGAAGATTTATTAATGTCTTTTAGCTGTCTATTGAGGTTATAAAACGCAAGTGCAACTCCTATTAATGTCGCTATTTTTACAAAGACATTGTGCGAATTAGGATAATTTTCGTCTAGCTCATTTCCTAAATAAGAGCATAAGAAAATGATTGCTCCCATTTGTATGGGAATGTTAATAAAGGCGAGCCACTTATTATTAGTTTGCTTCTTCGGGTTTTGGTTGTCCTTCATTTGCAATAGGGGTTTTTATATTGGTCTTCATGATACAAGAAGCACTAAAATCGGCTCCTGGTTCTACGGATAATTTCCCTACGGTTACTTCTCCGTGAATGCTTGCCTTTGATTTTACGTTGAGTATTTCAGCAACTTGAATCTTGCCATCAAATTTCCCTTCAATATCTGCATTTTTGCAGATAATATCTCCTGTAACACTACCTGTTGGTCCAATTACTATTTTTCCTGTAGATTGAAAATTTCCTTTTAATTCCCCGTCAAGCCTAAAGTCAGCTTGAGAAATAATATCGCCCTTAATAATTGTTCCTTCAACAATTCTATTTGTCTTTCCTAAAAGTTCGGTGTATTTCGTTGGTTTTGAATCAAACATGGTTTACAGCTTTTTTGGTGCTCGGTACGCTTCTAGGTTTTTCATAATTTGAACTACTTTGTAGTTTTCATCCGTAATTATAATTGCCGGTTCAGTAACCTTATATTTTTCATTTAATATCTGGACGATAGTTTTCGCATATTCTTCTGAATTTATTCCATGAACGGTAATAAAACGTTCTTTTTCTGTGTAATTATCACAAGAGTAAGATACTGTTTTATGATCTTCTGTTGTAATAAATTTGTTGAATTTGTCTTTAAATGCATTTACAATTTTATCATCTAAAGCTGGAATTTTATAAAGAATTTTCCATTTTTTGGTGTCAACTTCATTAAAATCGATTTTTTCTAATACTGGAATTTGTGTCGTCAAAATATCCTGAGCGCTTTTACCTTCTTCACTATTCGGATAATTATCGGCCACATTTTGCATCGCTTTTTTATACGCTTCTAATCCTTGAAGCTTTCCGATGGTGTTGACTTTCAATAATTCAAATTTTGGAACAATTTCATCTCCGGTATATTGAATAATTAACTCATCCATTTTTCCTAATACTAAGGTAAATTGCTCGTCTTGGTATAATTTATACCATTTATTATATACATCATCAGGGGTTTCAATTGAGGAACCTTCGCCAGCATTTGTGTTATTGATAATTTGTGCATAACGAGAATTTGGAAATTGAGTAGAAATCTTAGTTTTCATCTCTTCTGCCTTGGCATTATTGGTAATCTGATAAATTTTATACAAATTATACATCGAAGGAAGCACTAATTTTTCTTCTGGATGGTGTGCTAATAATTGCTCTAGTTTGTTGCTAGCCAATGCATATTCCTTGAACTTTTCTTTGTAATAATTCCGAGTTGATAATCGGCAAAATTGCGCTCCTTGCTAATACTGTCTATTTCAGCTTGTGTCTTTGGAAGCTGTTTTATATAATAATCAGCAGTATAGGCTTCGTTTATTTGAGCATGCGCTAATTTATTTTTCTCTGTCGATTGAGGACTATTTATTGTGTCATTGGCATTCTTATCTACATTGATTCCGCTATTTGGCAACCTCCAATAGCCGGTCGAAGATCTATTTCCCCATATTTTTTTAAATTCTAATTTTCCAAAAGCAACGGTTGATGGATTATAAAAATAAAAAACATTTGTCGCTGATTTTAGAGAAGCATCTGTAAATGAAGGCGGAACAATTCCTGGTTTTTTGCTGCTTTTCCTGAAACTGGAGTGTTAATCACAGCATCGTCAGAACCTATTTTATTGAATCTATCGATGTTTTCAAGAATAGATTTTTGCTTTTCTTGGGCAATTTTTTTATCGTTATCTCCCTTTTTTAGTCTAACAATCTGATTTTCGAAATATAAAATCCTGTCTGATTCTGACAACGAAACCACGTTTAATATACTATCGTTTCTTTTAGCGACAGCTTCATACTCGATAACCTCATCTAAATCTTTTCGAACTTTTTTAATATGGATGTACTCTCTAGTTTTAACGTCGAGATGAACTAATGTACTATCATAATACTTTGCCGCAATAGGATAGTCGGCACTTTTAAAATACATATTTCCTAAATTTCTATAATTTGATGCTAATAAATAAAGATCGGTCGATTTCTTTTTTAAAGACAAATTATAAAAATGTAATGCTTGTTTTTGATCGTTGCGTTTGTCATAAAACACTCCCATTTCATAGTAAATAACGTCTAAAAAAGGTCTGTTTTCCCTGTCTGCTATCAATTTTTCGAATTTTTTTACAAAAGAATCGGGATTGTCTTTTTGATAATCAAACAACTGCGCTTTTTTTGCATACGCTTGAATAACGTAATCTCTGCTGGATTTCCTGTTCATATCAATTACCGATTGATAACAATAGGCAGCACTATCCTTTACTCCTTTTTCCTGATACAATTGCCCAAGAATAAAACGATACCTAGCTCTTTCTAAATTTATTTTTGTGTGTTTCTCGGCAATTTTTAATTTTGAAATAGCACTATCCGTTTCTTCAAGATTTAAAAATGCTTCCGAAAGTAGGGCATTGGCATCAGCAACAACTTGTTTTTTAAGTTTTTTTTCGTCTAAGAGTTTGCTTATGTTTTTTATCGCTTGATCATCGTTTCCTAAACGCATATTGGTTTTTTCACGCCAAATTTTGGCTTCATAAATCTTGCTGCTGTTAGGATATTTATACAATATATAATTAAAGGCATCTAAGGCTGGAATAAATCTTTGGTCATAATACCGAGCCTTGCCAAGCAACAAATAAGCTTCATCTATTTGACTATTTCTTTCTCTTCCACCAATGTTCATCGAGTGCTTTTGAATGGCTTTGGTGGCTTTGGTTTCTGCAAGTTCAAAATCACTATTTTTCGATTTTTCGCCCACAGCAAAATCATCACTAATTTGCATTTTTTCGATAGGCAATCGTTTCCAAAAATTGTCTTTGCTACCCGTCTTAATTGCTTCTATTCCTTTATCTAAACCTATTTGTCCATTAAATAAAATATTGTATTTTGTACTAAGTGCATGGGAGTTTCTAGCCAAAAAAGTATCTTTACTAGTAGAACAAGCTATCAAAAAAAGCAATAATCCTAAAATAAATGCGTATTTATATATGGTCGTTTTCAATGGCAAACTTTTTAATCATTTAACTTTCAAAAAAGATTTTTAGTATAATGACTGGTAAAAATACGTTTCTTTTTGAAATATAGAAATTTAAACCGCAAAAAACGTTTCTAACTCTTGTAGGGTTTCCTTTGAAGTTTGAATATCTCTAACCACTTCTCCTTTATTCAAGACCACAATTCGGTTGCAAACCTCAACGGTATGTTGCAAATCATGGCTCGAAACCAGTACGGTAACCTCTGGATTTTCGGCAAGTTCTTTGATGATTTTTTTGAGTCGGCTCACTGTTGTTGGGTCCAAATTTGCAAAAGGTTCATCTAGAATCACAACCTCCGGATTGCCTATTAGGGTAGCGATAATTCCCACCTTCTTTTGATTCCCCTTTGATAAATCACGAAGGTATTTTTTGTTTTTTAAAATTTCGTTATTAAAAAAATCTTCGTGTTTGGCCAGTAAAGCATCCACATCGGCTTTGTTTTGATGGCGTAAATCGCCTATGAAATAGAAATATTCTTCGGGAGTTAAATAACCTATTAGGAAACTTTCGTCAAGAAAAGAAGCTGTAAAAGGTTTCCAATTTTCGCTGGTATTGACTTGAATTTCGTTGTTGATAACCTGCCCCGTTGACGGCTGAATTAAATCTAAAACCAAACTAAAAAAAGTGGTTTTTCCTGCGCCATTATTGCCCACAAGACCAAAACTTTGTCCTTTTGGAATTTCTAAAGCATCTATTTTTAATACGGTAGTCCCGTTGTATGATTTGGAAAGATTGTTTACTTGTATCATTTTGATAAGTTTATTCGGTTGTTTGTTAATTTGATTACGCTTTTTGTTTGTAAGCCTCAATGGTTTTGTATTTCTCGGTTTTGTATATTTTTTCGATAATCGAAAAAACTTTGTTTCTAAAAGCAAAACCTAAAACGCCTGCAATAGCAACAAATACAAGTCCTAAATTAGGATTCATCAATGCAGAACCCGCCCAATAAAGTAAAATTGGCAACAATAATTTTGGCAACGAAATTAGCATTGTACGTACATTAAAAGCTTTTTTATCTCCAAAAGCACCTTTACTCGAAGCCAAATCTATTGGTGTTTTTGTGTAAGCTCCACCAAGCAAAATTAAGTGCGAATTGACCCCAATATTATAAATCGCCCCAGCAACAATGGCCAGGTAAACTTGACCACCATAGTACAAATAAAACGAAGCTAAAATCGTCGAAATAAATGTGGCAATTACAATAAGCCACCATTTTGAACTCAAATAGCCTTTATACGAAATATTTTGTGTCATCATCAACGAATAATACGAACTGTCCCAACTGGGCACAAACTGTCCGAAAGTGAATAAAAATCCACCCGAAACGAAAATTCCAGCAAAAATAGGCATGATAGGTGGCTGATGTGAACTGTCATTAAAAAAAATGAGCCCGTAGAATAAAAACAAAATACTCATTAGAATCGTGTTTCTTGAGCGCTTGTTCCTTTTAATGAGTTTGATGTCATTTTTCAGGAAAGTTCCCAAAGTACCAAATTGGTTCAGCCAAGTCAAATCTTCGGTTTTGGCAATTTCGTGCTTGGTCGAAAGTCCTGCATCAAGATACAACTCACTTTTAAAATAATTGAAAGTGTAATAATACAAGCCTATTAACACTAAAACAGGAAGCAAAAACAACCCTTTTAAGGCAAACAATCCGTCAAAAAACACTACTGTATAATCAGTAATATTGAAAAATCCATAATATTGAAATCCACCAAGAATAGCTGCTATGCCAATGAAAACACCAAATAGTTTATCCTTATTACTCAGCAATAGGTTTAGAAAATTGTTGCTATAAACCAATGCCATCATAGCTAAATACCACAGAATTACACTCACAACATCATACCCTTCTATCAGCAAAACAATCGAGAAAGGAACAAAGAAAAAAGCGTGTACAAAATTAAAAAACGACAAAATCGTCTTTCCTAAAGAAAAATGCACAATTGTCGATTTTTTGAATGGCAAAGACAATAGTGGTCTAATATTCATTATCGGAATTTTTTGTGCCAAAAGACGAAATCCTAAATCGATCAAAAAGTAATAAATCAAGAATTTATTAATTGTAGCCAAAGGATCTAATTTCATCTCTTTTAAAATATAAAATGCCCCAATTCCTAATGAAAGAAACACCAAAGTAAAATAAAGAACCAAAAATCCCATCAGGATTTTCATTGCCAAATTAGTTGCAAAAGAAGCAGAACGTATAAAAGCTTTCCATTCGAGATAAAGGAATTTTTTAATCATAGTGTTTGCGGTTTGGTTTTTTGATTAGTTAGCGAAAATATTAATTTGTTACAAATTAGATAAAGAATATTCTGGGTAGGTTGTTTTTAAATATTCTTCGGCTTTAGAAGGAATAATCATTAAGATGATGTAATTGAATAATAAGGAAGAAACAATTGTTAGGCTAATTATAATTATTGGTAATGTGGTATATTCTGTTCTTCCTGCAATGTGAAATGAGAATTGCATTGGTAAATAACTAAATCCCCCAAAAGAACCATAACCATAAATAATGTCTTTAAACAGCCACTTTTTTCCTAAAAGTTGTGATTGCTTTTTGTTTTTTCTTGACATTAGTATCGATGCTATCCAAAAAACAACAGATAATAATAAATATAGAATGACAATGGCAATACCAACGGAAGGAAACTTTTGTAATGCTATAAACAAAATACCAATTGCTGATGCTGTTCCAATAATTTTTGGAATTGTAAAAAAATCTTCGAAATGATGCCAAACGAGTTGATTGTATTTTTTTCTTAATACCAACTGTCTTTTTCCAACTATATCCATAAACCCAAAATCCCGAATTTTTTAAACTCAATATTTAAAGCTTCGTCAAAACTGAGTTTAGGATTTTCTTGCCATTGCGTTTCTATGGTATTCGCCAAATGATCGACTAGTTCGGATTGCAAATCATACCATTCTACATAATGTTGGCGGGTAAAAGTATATAGTTTGTCTATTTGTTGGGCAGATAGTTTCATAGCCAATTAGGTTAATTTGTATTTTTTAAAAGTTTTGAAGTGTTCAATTGCTATTACAATTAAATAAACACCCATAAACATAAAAAACCCGTGCATAAACCATTGCATAAACTGACTTGCAATAGAATCTCTAAAATAATGCCGATACAAATGATCTCCACTATTAAAAATATAATTAAATAAAAACCATATAGACACAAAAAACGTGCTTCTAAATAATTTTCCAAAAACTGATTTTGATTTCAATTTCCAATTTACGAACCAACAATACACTAACATCAAGGCTATTATGGAGTAGCAAGCAACATAAACTATTTTCGAAACAGTGTAAGCAACTTCTTGCGGATATATATTTGTTATGGTTACCATCAAAAAACTAAACATCAAATCGTATAATGCTGCAAATTTGAATTGTTTTTTTATTTGTAAAGCATATTTATCTATGACAATTTTTGGCGCTACAAAACCACTAGACCACCAATTAGATGTCAATTTCAATTCACTTTCCCATTTGCTAAAAACATCTTCGAAAGCTTCTGTAAAATTGGACTGATTATTTGCTAATTGAAATTCAATTTCTGAAGCAATATGATCCGTAACTTCTAGTTTGATGTCGTCATAAATGAGACCATTCAAAACTAAAGTTTCGTCTATTTCTGCGATTTGTTCGGGGGCTAATTTCATTTTCTATAGATTAAAATTCTAATTTCGGATTTACTAAAGTCTGCATATTTCGGATAAAATCTTCCAATTCTGTCAAACGATTTACAGTTTCTTTTGTTCCGGTTTTGGTAAGTTTGTAGTATTTACGCAAACGATTATCTACTTTTTCCACCTCAACCTCAAGCAAACCTTCGGCTTCTAGTTTGTGTAAAGCTGGATACAGGGCGCCTTCGGTAATATTGAGTTCGCCCTGCGTAATTGCTTTTACTTTTTGGGTAATTTCGTAACCATACATTTTGCCGTTTTCCTCGAGCAATTTCATGATTATCGTATTGAGACTTCCTTTGTATAATTGTGAGTTCTTCATCTTTTTTTGAAATCGCGAGTTATAAAAATGTTTTTTTTGAATCACAAATATACATAAGAAACTTATACATAGTTTATTTAGGTATAAAAATTTCAATAATTTTGATTTCTTGAAACCTGAACTGTTTACTATCTTTGCAAAAAATTATCTTATGCCTTCATTCAAGAAATTGATTATTAAAGAAATTAAGCGAGAAACTAAAGACGCCATTTCTATCCTTTTTAACATTCCCGAAGAATTAAAACCTAATTATGCTTTCGTAGCTGGTCAATATATCAATTTGAGATTAACACTAGACGGAAAGGAAATTCGTCGTGCTTATTCTATTTGTTCTTCGCCAGAAAGTGGCGAGTTAAGAATTGCGGTAAAAGCCGTAAAGGAAGGGAATTTCTCCCAATTTGCTAACACCAAACTAAAAGTTGGAGACGTTCTCGAAGTAGGAAAACCTGAAGGAAAATTTAGCTTTGAACCCCATCCAGATCGTCAAAAAAACTACGCAGCTTTCGTTGCTGGAAGCGGTATCACACCCGTAATTTCGATTCTGAAATCAGTTTTGAAGAGCGAACCGCAAAGCACTTTTGTTTTGGTTTACGGAAACAAATCGTCCGAAGAAACAATTTTTTGTCAAGAATTACACGATTTACAATCTAAATATACTGGGCGATTATTTATTCATTATGTTTTCAGTCGTACCAAAACAGAAGGAGAATTATTTGGCAGAATCGATAAATCTGTGGTCAATTTTGTGTTGAATAACAAACACAAAGCATTAGAGTTTGACAAATTCTATTTATGTGGCCCAGAAGAAATGATCAACACCGTTTCGTCTGTTTTGGCAACACATAACATTTCCGAAAAGAATATCAAGTTCGAATTGTTCTCGAGCTCATCTGCCGAAAATAAATTGAAAAATCGCTGGAAGGTCATACAAAAATAACGGTTCTTGTTGATGACGAAGAAACGACTTTCGAAATGTCGCAAAAACAAACCATACTAGAAGCTGCTTTAAAACAAGGAATTGATGCGCCTTATTCTTGTCAAGGTGGTATTTGCAGCAGTTGTCTCGCACGCGTTGTCGAAGGAACCGCCGAAATGACAAAAAACTCCATTCTTACCGACGGCGAAATTGCCGATGGATTAATACTTACTTGCCAAGCACATCCTACATCAGAAAATATTCGTGTAGATTATGATGATGTATAAGGATCTAGTAACAAGCAAAAATTTAAAAGTTGTGTTTTTAAAAACAAGTTTGACCTCATCTTAGGCGGATGCATTTAGGCTCTCACATGATATAAAAGTGCCCCCAAATAGTATTACTCTTTTGGGGGTATTTCAAATTTGAAAAGGTGTATTATGCCATAAACAAAATGTTTTTGTGGCAATTATATAAAACCAAATCATAAGGAACTAATTTAGACGCTATTTCCTCTGAAGAGGCATCAAAATTAATCTTGTTGTGTTTTCTAAACAAGTAAATCTCTTTCAAACAATTAGACAAACTCTGATGAATTGAGGTCGTAAAAGTTGGTAATTGCTTGTCCCCTATCAATAAATCAACTTGATAATTAGAACTGCTTTTTGACAAATTGTTCCCAATAATTTTTATAGTAAATGTTATTGGGATTCCGCTTTTTTTTCCTTGATAGTGTATTACCATTCGATTTAAGGTTAAAATGTGAATAAATTAAATTACAGCCTCAACTTTGTATTTGTTGAATTCTGTGTTAAAGTTAAAAAGAAAATCGAAACTGATTGAATGGAAATCCTTAAATTATCCTTTCTAGTACAAAATTAAATCATTCTGATACCACCTTTTTGAGTTTAAACTAGCTGCTCCTGAATTTTGGAAACAATTTTATCAACAGCAATGGTACGCATAGCGTCTTCATAACCTGCAACTTTTTTATTTCCATAAACTGAGGTGGGCAACTTAGGAAACAAATTTCTGTCTGAACCAAGGCATTCTCCATGGGCTGATTAAAGGGAGAAAAGCCAGCATAAGGATGTGTTGCTCCCCAAAGTGTAATCACATTTACCCCAAGCATAGCAGCAATATGTGCATTTCCAGAATCCATAGAAAGCATCACATCAAGGTTACTTATGAGCTGCAATTCTTGTTGTAACTTTAGCTTCCCCGCAATAGTAACTACGTTTTGCCTTTGATTTGAAATCGAATTCAACAACTCTATTTCCTTTGTTCCTCCGCCAAAAAGGAGTATTTTATATTCTTTATTTTCGGTCAATTTATTAATAACTTCCCGCATTAAATCTAAAGGATACATTTTAGAATTGTATTGTGCAAAAGGAGCTATTCCTATCCATTTTTGATTTTTGTTTCCTATTAAATGAACCATTTCTGCATCTAAACCTGCTTTAGAAGGAAATGTTGGATGTGATAAATCAATCACAAAACCAAGTTCCTCAAACACATCAGTATGCCTTTCAAACATTGTAGGGAGTTGTTCAAAAATTTTGTTTTCAGAACGTGTTAGTGCTGCTTTTCCCGCTCTTCCTTTGTTAACAAATGCCACTTTTGTTCCGCTTAAAGCAAAAAGAGTTCGAACCACTTTAGAACGCAAAACATTGTGCAAATCAGCGAATGCATCTATATTTAGTTTCTTTAAATCTGTGAACAATCGCAACAGACCAACAAATCCTTTGTGACGCCCTTTTTTGTCGAAAACAAAAAAAGAAACATTAGGAATCGTATCAAAAAAAGGTTTGAAAAACAGAACTGATATTACAGTAACTTTAATTTCTGGATTTTGTAGAACAAAAGCTCTTAAAACAGGAACTGTCATGGCGACATCTCCCATCGCAGAAAGTCTTAGAACGCCTATATGTTTTATTGGTTTTGACAATTTTATAGCAGAAATTATTTCTTACTTTGGTACAAAACTGGATTCAAATCATCATCGTTATACATCTTCATTTGTTTGTATACTTTCATAAATTTATCGCCGTTTTCGATGTCTTTCAACAAATCATCTATTGCAGTTGACAAATCCGTCCTTTGTTCTAATAAAATATTTAACTTTTCCTGACATTTGTCTCTATGCTCTTGTGAAGCCTCTACACGAGTAGCTTCTTCGTTCATGTGATAAATTTTTAAAGCTAAAATAGACAGTCTATCAAATGCCCAAGCAGGACTTTCAGAATTAATTTTAGCCTTTTCTTTTACCACAACCTGACTGTATTTTTGAAGAAAATAACTGTCAATATATTCCACCATATCTGTTCGCTCTTGGTTTGAAGCGTCTATTCTTCTTTTCAAGACCAAGGCCGCAACGGGGTCAATATTTGGATCGCGAATAATGTCTTCGAAATGCCATTGCACGGTGTCAATCCAATTTTTCAGATACAACAAATGTTCAAATTTTTCTTTTGGAAAAGGATTATTTATAGGCTGATCGACTGTATCAATTAAATGATAATCTCGAATACTTTGCTCGAAAACGGAATACGCTATTTTTGAAAACATATCTTTATATATTAGAAAAACAAAGATACTTTTTATACTTTTACTATGAAACTTTAAGTTCTAAACTTTAAACATCGTTTTATGCAAATTCATTATTTATCCGAAAAAAACAGCGTCCTGAACCATTTTTTAGGACAAATAAGAAACATAAATGTTCAAAAAGATAGCATGCGTTTTCGAAGAAATATTGAACGCATTGGCGAAATAATGGCTTATGAACTAAGCAAAGTGTTAGACTATAAAGATATTGAGATTCAAACCCCTCTTGGCATTAAAAAAACTACCGAAATTCAAAACTCACTAGTTTTATGCTCCATTTTGAGAGCTGGATTACCCATGCATTTCGGATTATTGAATTATTTTGACAAAGCAGAAAATGGTTTTATTTCGGCCTATCGCCATCATACAAACCAAGAGGATTCCTTTGATATTGTAGTTGAATATCAAGCTGTTGCTGATATTAAAGATAAAATTTTAATCGTAGCAGACCCGATGCTCGCTACCGGACAATCGATCGTTGCAGTTTTTAATAAATTGATGGAAAAAGGAAGCCCAAAAGAAATTCATATCGCTGTTATTATTGCAACCCCGGAAGGAATTGCTTATCTAAAAAAGCATTTGCCCAAAAACTGCCATCTTTGGATTGCTGCTTTGGACGAAAAATTAAACGAAAAAAAATATATTATTCCTGGACTTGGCGATGCTGGAGATTTAGCTTACGGAACTAAATTATAACTGAGAGAAAAACGCAAATAAACCACACACAATAAATACAAATAATACCATTTCCTGCTTCAATTTTAACTGTTTCATTTCGATGTGACTGGTCGCCATTATAGATAAAGGCGCAATGGTATAAACTAATAAATCATTGCTTTTATTAGAAGAAACTGCAAAAATCAACACGCCAATAAAAAAGAATCCTATCACTTTTTTAAACGAAGTATGTAACACTTGTGGCTTATTTGACAAGGAGACCAACATCGAAACAATGAAAAAAAGTGCGATTGTGGCATAAACCGACAAGGCACCATTTTGATAATTATTCGTAAAATAATCTATTTTGAAATTGATCGCCGTATTTATGTCGACTAATTTAAAGGGATTTTTATAAACAAGCATCGAAAAAAAAACGGAAATAATTCCTGCTGCAAAAAAGGCAATAAAAGGCAATACCCAATTTCTATAATCTCTGGAAACATGAAAAAGTATGGAAATAAAAACCAATATTATAAATAAAATGCTCCAAAAATGAAACAATGACGCTAAAAATATCCACAGCGATGCGTCAAATATTTTTTCTTTAGACGCCTTTAGCGATTGTAAAGAAATTAATCTACGAAAGGCTAACAAAACAAAGAAATTAGAAATAATTAAATTTGTATTATCAAACAATGAAGGAAAAAAAAGCAGTAATAAAAAATAGAAAAATATCGTATAACTACTGTCTTTACTTAATCCGTTTTTCTTTGCAATGAAATTAGTGATGAAAACAGAACTAAGCAATAGCACAAACAATCCGATTTTCTTTAAAACCAAAAAAACAGAACTTGTCCAATTCAAATCTTGAAATTGATACATTAAAAAAGAAACTAGCATTAAAATTACAACCAAAATCAAATTTATTGGCGTAGATTTTTTAAAAACACTTGTTATCATAAGGATATTTTATACTTTTGCGACTGTAAATATAATACTTGTATAAAGATGAAACGAGCCCAGTAAAGTTATTTTCATCAAAATAAAACGATAACAAGTTATATCGAATACAATTAACAAATAAAATTAATGAGATGAAAGCATTTTTTGAAGGAATTCAATGGTTATTTGAAAACATTTTTTTCGCTCTACACAATTTTCTAAGAGCTCTTGAGCTTAAAAACTGGTTTGCTGCTAACACAATCAACTGGATTTTTATGACTATTTGTGCAGTTGCCGTAGTATATTGGTGTAAACAATTAGTCTTGCATAAAGAGAGTGGCGAAGATTTTCAAGATACAACGGCACATTCTTTTTTAAAGTAATTCCAATCTCCTCAGGGAGAATTTAAGGAAATTTTAAACTATAAATCGTTGCCAATATCTTTTCTAAAATACATCTTATCAAAATTTAGTTTTTCTATATTTTGGTAAGATTTTTTTATGGCTTCTCTAAAATCATCCCCATAAGAAGTAATTGCCAAAACCCTTCCGCCATTAGTAACCACCTGACCATTATCTAATTTTGTTCCTGCATGAAAAACAATCGAATCTTGAATGTTTTCTAGTCCTGAGATGACCTTTCCTTTCTCGAAATCTTCAGGATAACCACCAGAAACGAGCATAATTGTTGTAGCACTTCTTTCGTCAATTTCAAGAGAAATTTCGCTTAGTTTTTCGTTGGCTACAGCCAAAAACAATGCTACCAAATCTGTTTTTAACCTTGGGACTACCACTTCGGTTTCAGGATCACCCATTCTCACATTATACTCAATCACAATTGGCTCGTTATTTACATTAATCAAGCCAATAAAAACAAATCCCTTGTACGCTATTCCATCCTTCTGAAAACCTGCAATAGTTGGTTTTACAATGCGTGTTTCGATTTTTTCCATTAAAACCGCATCGACATAAGACACGGGAGAAATCGCGCCCATTCCGCCTGTATTCAAACCTGTATCGCCTTCGCCAATGCGCTTATAATCCTTGGCTGTTGGCAAAATTTTATAGCTTTTCCCATCGGTCAAAACAAAGCAACTCAATTCAATTCCATCCAAAAATTCCTCAATTACTACTTTAGAACTGGCAAGTCCAAATTTTTGATTGACCAACATATTTCTTAATTCGTCCTTGGCTTCCGCCAAATCATGAATAATCAAAACTCCTTTTCCTGCTGCCAATCCATCGGCTTTCAAAACATAAGGTGGCTGCAAAGTTTCCAGAAAATCATATCCTTTCTCTACTGTTTCTGCCGTGAAACTATCGTAAGCCGCAGTTGGAATATTGTGTTTCATCAAGAATTCTTTAGCAAATTCCTTACTTCCTTCAAGTTGTGCCCCTAATTTTGATGGCCCAATAACCGGAATATGACTTAAACTTTCGTCATTTTTAAAAAATCGAAAATCCCTTTTACCAATGGATCTTCGGGACCAACAACAACCATTTCGACTTTTTCCTGAATCACAAATATTTTTAATGCCTCAAAATCAGTTGGACTAATATCAACATTATTTGCTATTGAAGCGGTTCCAGCATTTCCCGGTGCTACAAAAAGTTTGTCGCAAAGCGGACTTTGAATCATTTTCCAAGCAAAAGCGTGCTCTCTTCCTCCTGAACCTAAAAGTAAAATTGTCATTGTGTACGTTGTTAAGTTTGGCAAAAATAATTGCTTTTGAACTTAAAAAACAATTAATTTTCAAAAAGTTGTTGGTTATAGATCATTAGTTGTTCGTAAATATTATTTTTGGTAAAATATTTTACCAAATGTTTTCATTTTTCGAATTATCGCTGCAATTAAATGGTTTTCCAATAAAGAAAGCCAAAGCCGAATTGCGAAAAATTGTTGCGTTTTCCGAAAAAGAACATCAAACTTTTGTTGAAAATAAAAAACGTGAAATTGTTGATTATCATTTAAAAAACAATTCTTCCTATCGAAATTTTGTTGGAAAAACTAACTTTCAAAATTGGAACGAGTTACCAATAATGACCAAGAAAGATTTTCAAAAACCTTTAAAAGAAAGACTTTCGACTGGGTTTTCTGCAAAAACTATTTATGTTAACAAAACTTCAGGTTCGAGTGGCGATCCGTTTATTTTTGCCAAAGACACCTATTGTCACGCGCTAACTTGGGCCTCAAATATACATCGCTTTGGCTGGTTTGGAATTAGTTTCAATACATCCTTACAAGCTCGTTTTTACGGAATTCCACTAGATTTTATTGGCAACAAAAAGGAACGCTTCAAAGATTTTTTAGCCAAGCGTTTTCGGTTTTCAATTTTTGATTTATCAGACGAAATTTTAGAAGGCTTTTTGAATAAATTTGAAACTACAACATTCGATTACATCAACGGCTACACGAGTTCAATTGTTTTGTTTGCCAAATTTTTGCAAAAGAAAAACATCATTCTTAAAACTATTTGCCCCACTTTGAAAGTTTGTATCGTTACTTCTGAAATGCTTTTTGAAAACGATAAAATCTTATTAGAAAAACAATTTGGAGTCGCTGTCATCAATGAATACGGAGCCTCAGAACTAGATTTGATAGCTTTCGAAAATCCTAACGGAGAATGGCAAATCAATTCCGAAACGCTATTTGTAGAAATTTTGGATGAAGAAAATCATGTTTTGCCTAACGGAAAAGAAGGGCGAATTGTAATCACTTCCTTATTTAACAAAGCACATCCATTTATTCGATACGATATTGGCGATATTGGCGTTTTAGACACGAAAAGCACACAAAAAAAACTCATTCTGAAAAAATTAATTGGAAGAACCAATGATGTTGCGCTTTTACCAAGTGGAAAGAAATCGCCCGGATTGAGTTTTTATTATGTAACTAAAAGTATTATTGAAGATGATGGAAACGTAAAGAATTTGTCGTCAAACAAACTAAAATTGACACTTTTGAGATTGAATACATAAGTGAAACCAAATTAAATTTGGAACAAATCAACAAAATTGAAGCTGCAATTGCCTTATATTTAGAAAAAGGATTGACTTTTATATTTGTTAGAAAAGAAAAACTAGAACGAAGCAAAAGCGGAAAATTGAAACAATTTGTTTCGTTACTTAAAGTAACCAAAGAACACCATTTGTGTCCTTAGAGGAATTTATAGAAAACAAAATACTTCTTTCTAGAGAATTGATTTCTAATTAGACACAAATAAAAAAATGAAAATTATTTGGATATTTAAATAATAGTTTGCAAATTTGCTCAACGAAAAAAGAAAAAAAATGAATTTAAATGTTTGCAATATTTCTAAAGCCATGCAGGAAAAATCCTGTGGGACGTTTAGTGCTTAAATTTTAAATCAAAATTATATAGCAAAAGCCTCCCACAAAACGGGAGGCTTTTTTTTTGAAATATCAAACACAAAATATACCTATTATGAATAACTTAAAACAAAAACAAATGAACTCGTGCAATGTCAAATCTATGATTTGTGCAAAAGCCATGATGCATATTTGTGTCTGTTGATTCCGAAAGTATAAGTTTATAACACAACTTTTAAACCCTTTTGGATTCGTTTCTAAAAGGGTTTTTGCTTTTCTGTTCAAAACATCAAAATAAATTAAATCCATAAAATAAAGCTGAAATAGATTCAGTTTTAAAATCTAAAAATCAATTATAAAATTAAAATTATGAGCACTACTCAATTCGCAACAAAAGCGTTACACGCAGGTCACGATGTCACAAAAACAGCAGGAACAAGAGCTGTTCCTATTTATCAAACCAGTTCTTATGTATTTAATAATTCGGATCATGCGGCTAATTTATTTGGTCTTGCCGAAGCAGGATTTATATATACGAGATTAAATAATCCAACAAATGACATTCTAGAGCAGCGTTTGGCAGCTCTCGAAAGAGGAATTGCTGCCGTTGTTACCGCATCAGGAACCGCAGCAATTGCCACATCATTATTGGTTTTGCTCAAAACGGGCGACCATATCGTGGCTTCAAACAGCTTGTATGGAGGGACTTATAACTTATTAAGCGCCACTTTACCAAGATTGGGAATTACCACCACTTTTGTAGATCCATCAGACGCAACCAATTTTACTAAAGCTGCAAAAGAAAATACAAAAGTATTTTTTGCAGAAAGTTTAGGAAACCCAAAATTAGATGTTTTGGATTTGAAAGCCATTTCGGCAGAAGCCAAAGCCTTTAAAGTTCCATTTATCGTTGATAATACCGTTGCTTCTCCGTATTTGCTTAACCCAATTGAGCACGGAGCCAACATTGTGATTCATTCCTTGACCAAATATATCGCAGGAAACGGAACTTCACTAGGAGGTGCAATTATAGATGCTGGAACATTCGATTGGAGCAGCGGAAAGTTTCCTGAATTTACGGAGCCTTCTGAAAGTTACCACGGATTGGTGTATCACGAAGCACTAGGAAATGCTGCTTTTATTGTTAAAGTTCGTATCGAAGGGTTGCGAGATTTTGGAGCGGCTTTGAGTCCGTTTAATGCTTTTCAAATTATTCAGGGACTCGAAACATTGCCCGTTCGTATCCAGAAGCACAGCGAAAACGGATTGGCTTTAGCACAATGGTTAGAAAAACAAGACCAAGTAGCTTGGGTCAATTATCCAGGATTACCGTCGAGTAAATATTACAATTTAGCAACACACTATTTACCTAAAGGACAAAACGGTTTGCTAACTTTCGGATTAAAAGGAGGCTTTGAAGCGGCTAAGAAAGTCGCCGATGAAACCAAATTATTTTCGCTTTTGGCTAACATTGGAGACACAAATCGTTAATTATTCATCCAGCAAGCACTACGCATCAGCAATTGTCAGATAAGGAACAACTTGCAACGGGAGTGACCAAAGATTTAATTAGATTGTCCGTTGGACTGGAAGACATCGAAGATTTAAAAGCCGATTTAAAGGCAGTTTTCGAAAATTTAAAAGTATAAAAGAAACATATTTGAACTTAGAAAAACTGAATTCAATGTGTTTTAAAATAAAAAAATAAAACATCTAAAATAAAATAGTATGAAAAAACCAATAGATACATCAAAAGTAATTCAGTTTTTTAAAAGTTTGAATATCAGTAAAAAGGAAAAATCTTTGACCCAAACAACTACTGAATTAACACATACCAAGTTTGGCATCAGTCAAAAGCCTATTGCTGCACCAAAAAAAGCACCGCATTCTCTAGTATCTTTAATGTATTCTGAAGAAAATGAAACGCTTTTTATCTAATGCGGATAGATTAATTTAGCAACGGCAAGAGTTTTTAGACTCTTTTCGTTGCTGTTTTAAACGAAGAATTAAAAACCAGCTTGTGTTAAATTTGGTTGTTAAAAAAATTTGTAGTTAATTTGTGCCTTTAAGTTCACAAATGTATTGAAATGTTATAAAGAAAGCTTGAGGGAATAGACCCGATGAAAGCTTAGCAACCCTTCGCAAACGAAGAAGGTGCTACATTCTATCCCAATATGGGAGAAGATAACACAAGAACTTATCTAGTATACTTCTAGTTTTCTTTCTAATATTTCCAGACACAAATCAAAAATGATAAAAGATTTGAAATTGGAAAATAAACCAACAACAATTACCCTAAAAAATTTCACTACCGAAAGTGGTGTGGTTTGTCCTTCGATAAATTTAAGTTATCAGGCTTTTGGTCCTGAAATAAATTCGGCTCCAATTGTTTTAGTCAATCACGCCTTGACCGGAAATTCTCAAGTAGTTGGCGAAAATGGTTGGTGGAATGATTTAATAGGTGTTGATAAGACAATTGATATTCGCAAATATACCATCGTTTCATTTAACGTTCCAGGCAACGGTTTTGATAAAAACAGCATAGAAAATTATCTGGATTTTAATGCCCGAGACGTCGCTAGACTTTTTATAGAAGGAATTAAATTTCTGAAAATCAAAGAATTATTTGCTATTATTGGAGGTTCCGTAGGTGGCGGAATAGCTTGGGAAATGGTAGCTTTGGAACCAAAATTAACGCATAATTTTATTCCTATTGCTACGGATTGGAAATCGACTGATTGGTTGATTGCCAATTGTTATTTACAGGAAAAAATATTACTTCATTCTTCGAAACCTATTGAAGACGCCCGCATTCACGCTATGTTGTGCTACCGTACCCCAGAATCCTTCAAAGAAAAATTTCAACGAAATTCGACAGATTCTTTAGAGTCATTTCAAGTAGAAAGTTGGCTGAATCATCATGGAGAAAAATTACAAAAAAGGTTTCAACTTTCGGCATACAAAATGATGAATCAGTTGCTAAAAACCATCGATGTAACGAGAGGCAGGACCTCATTAGAAAAAATAATTGCTGAGGTAGATGCCAATATCTATATTATTGGAATCAATTCGGATTTATTTTTTACGGCGAATGAAAACAGAGAAACGTATCACGAAATAAAGAAATTCAAAAACAATGTGTTTTATAGCGAAATCGATTCGCAGCACGGTCATGATGCCTTTTTAATGGAATATGATCAATTAAGCAATTTACTGGATGTTGTTTTTAAAAATAAAAAAGATAAAATGAAAATATTAAAATTTGGCGGAAAATCATTGGCCAACGGAGAAGGAATAAATAAGGTTTTAGATATTATTATAGACAAAAAAAGCAAAGGCGAAAATATTGCAGTTGTGGTCTCGGCACGAGGAGACGCAACGGATGAATTAGAGGATATTTTGACTATCGCCGCCAAAAACGGCAACTACAAACCCTTGCTAGAAAGCTTCAAAAACTACCAACAAAATGGTTTTACAAACCTTGATTTATCAGAAGAATTTGCAGTATTAGACAAACTTTTTGAAGGCATAAGCCTAATTGGCGATTATAGCGAAAAAATAAAAGATCAGGTTTTATCACAAGGCGAAGTAATTTCGGCAAAAACAATAGCATCTCTGTTAAATGAAAAAGGAATAAATGCTCAGTTTACGGATTCTCGCGAATTGATAAAAACAGATTCCAAGTTTGGCGATGCACAACCTTTGGAACAAATTTCGAAGAAAAATGTGATTGATTATTTCAAGAAAAATAGCGACAAAGTCATTATTATCACAGGTTTTATAGGTTCAAATACCAATAACGAAACGACCACTTTAGGCAGGAATGGCAGTAATTATTCGGCTTCGTTGATTGCTAATTTTCTCGATGCCGAAGAGTTGCAAAACTACACTCACGTTGACGGAATTTATACGGCAAATCCAGATTTAGTCCCCGATGCCAAAAAAATTGACCGTTTGTCCTTTAACGAAGCGAATGAAATCGCCAATTTTGGAGCAACTATTTTGCACGCCAAAACGATTATTCCTTTATTGGAAAGAAATATTCCTTTGCGGATTTTGAATACCTTCAATCACGAAAATCAGGGAACATTAATCACTTCAAAATCAAATAAGGAAGGAATAAAAACGCTTTCGGTTCTCGAAAATGTAGCATTAGTAAACCTTGAAGGAAGAGGATTGCTAGGAAAAACAGGAGTTGATGCGCGAATTTTCAGGGTAATGGGCGATAACAATATTAGTGTAAGTATTATTTCGCAAGGCTCATCCGAAAGAGGCATTGGTCTGGTGGTTGCTGCCGACCAAGCAACAAAAGCAATGATTGAACTCGAAAAAGAATTCGAAAATGATTTCTATTCGAAAGATGTAAACAAGATTTCTGTAACCGATGATGTTTCGGTAATTTCGATAATCGGTCAGGATTTGAGCACTTTTCATAAACCATACACCGCCTTGATTAAGAACAAAGTGGTGCCAATTCTTTTTAACAACACCATAACGGGCAAAAATGTGAGTTTGGTGGTTAAAAAATCACAACTTCACAAAGCCTTAAATGTGATTCACGGCGAGATTTTTGGAGTTTCTAAGAAAATAAATATCGCTGTTTTTGGTCACGGATTAGTTGGAGGAACATTGATTAATCAAATTTTAGAGTCGGCGGCAACCATCGAAAAACGAAAAGATATTAGATTGAATATTTTTGCGATTGCCAATTCTAAAAAGGTACTTTTAAACAAGAATGGCGTTTCTCAAAATTGGAAAAATGAGATTCAAAACAACGGTTTTTCGTATACAATCGATGATATTATAGCTTACGCCAATGAAAATAATTTAGAAAATTTGATTGCGGTTGACAACACGGCAAGTGCTCCATTTGTTGAAAATTATGTAAAATTAGCCGAAAGTAGTTTCGACTTAATTTCTTCTAATAAAGTAGCCAATACCTTGAGTTATAAATTTTATAAGGACTTGCGAAAAGTATTGGCAGAAAACCAAAAGAATTATTTATACGAAACCAATGTTGGCGCAGGTTTGCCATTGATAGACACCATAAAATTATTACATCTTTCGGGCGAAAATATTACCAAAATCAAAGGAGTTTTCTCTGGGACTTTGAGTTATTTATTCAATAATTTCTCGGCAAAAGACGTTCCGTTTAGCGAAATTTTGAAAGAAGCCATCGATAACGGTTATACCGAACCCGATCCAAGAGAAGATTTATGCGGGAACGATGTGGGCAGAAAATTGCTAATTTTGGCAAGAGAACTAGACTTGCAAAATGAATTTGAAGAAATCAACATTCAAAACCTAATTCCAGAGCATTTGAGAGAAGGAGGTGTTTCTGATTTCTTGAATAAATTGCGAGAATTCGATCCTATTTATGCTAAAATAAAAGGCGAACAACAGCCTAATCACGTTTTGAGATACATTGGCGAATTATCGGGTGATTTACAAAATGACAAAGGAAACCTCGAAGTAAAATTAGTTTCCGTACCTTCGGATACCGCTTTGGGCGGATTGAAAGGCTCGGATTCTTCTTCGAAATTTACACCGAATCTTATGGAGACAGGCCTATCGTAATTCAAGGTGCTGGAGCAGGATCAGCAGTTACGGCGAGAGGCGTTTTTGGAGATATTTTGAGATTGTCAGAGAAAGGCTAATGATTTTAGATTGCAGATTTTAGATTTTAAAAATCCGTGTTTGGAAATATGTTTCATCCGCGTTACAAAAAATAAAACAATGAAAGTAACATTAAACAGAGTAAACGAAAATTTCCACTTCGAATTAAAAACGAACGTGGACATATAGTAAATGTAGATGCACGTCCTGATTTTGGAGGTAATGATATGGGACCAAGCCCAATGGAATTGCTATTAATGGGAGTTGCAGGTTGCAGTGGGATTGATATGATTTCGATTCTTAAAAAGCAACGTCAGGAAATCACGTCTTTCAAAGCTGAAGTCGAAGGCGAACGCGTGCAAGTAGGCGAAGCAAAACCATTCAAAGCTATTTATGTAGTATTTTATTTGGAAGGAAATATCAAAGAAGATAAAGCCGCAAAAGCCGCCCAATTGTCTTTCGAAAAATACTGTTCGGTTTCTAAAACATTGGAACCAACAGCGACCATACATTATAAAATAGTTCTGAACGGGCAGGAATTAGCAAAAATATAAATAGACAAAAATTATTCGTTTAAGGATTTAGTTTTGAAATACTATTATTTCAGCAACTTTAAACCTTAAACTTTAAACTAAAATAGAATGAACGAACAAGAATACGGTTTCGAAACCCAAGCCATACGCACCCAATTAGAAAGAACGCAATACCAGGAACATTCTGTGCCTTTGTATTTATCCTCCAGTTTTGTATTTGAAGATGCCGAAGATATGCGTGCTTCTTTTACCGAGGAAAAAGAACGCAATATTTACAGCCGTTTCAGCAATCCGAACACTACGGAATTTGTTGAAAAAATTTGTAAAATGGAAGGAGCCGAAGCCGGTTATGCTTTTGCAACAGGAATGGCGGCGGTTTATTCTACATTTGCGGCTTTATTAAATGCTGGTGACCATATTGTTTCTGCAGGAAGCGTTTTTGGTTCGACACACGCTTTGTTCATGACTTATTTTCCAAAATGGAAGATTGAAACTTCGTATTTTGATATTAACAAACCCGAAACTATCGAGAGTTTTATCCAACCCAATACGAAAATACTGTATGCTGAATCCCCAACAAATCCTGGCGTAGATGTTATCGATTTAGAATTGCTTGGAGCCATTGCCAAAAAACACAACCTGATTTTAGTTATCGACAACTGTTTTGCCACACCATACATTCAGCAGCCTATAAAATGGGGAGCGCATTTGGTTATTCATTCTGCGACCAAATTAATTGACGGTCAAGGAAGAGTTTTAGGAGGTGTAACCGTGGGAAGTGCAGATTTGATTCGTCAAATTTATTTATTTTCTAGAAATACAGGGCCTGCATTGTCGCCTTTTAATGCTTGGGTATTGTCTAAAAGTTTAGAAACGTTGGCTGTTCGTGTTGAAAAACACTGCGAAAATGCGTTACAAGTAGCTCAGTTTTTAGAAGCGCATCCAAATGTAAATAGCGTAAAATATCCATTTTTAAAATCGCATCCGAAGTATGAAATTGCCAAAAAACAAATGCTTTTAGGCGGAAATATTATCGCTTTCGAAATCAAAGGTGGAATTGAAGCAGGAAGAGCATTTTTAGATAAAATAAAATTGTGTTCCCTATCGGCAAATATTGGCGATACTAGAACTATTGTTACGCATCCAGCTTCTACAACCCACAGCAAATTAGCTATTGAAGAGAAATTAGCTGTTGGAATTACCGAAGGATTGGTTCGTGTTTCCGTAGGTTTAGAAACCGTGAAAGATATAATTGCTGATTTAGAACAAGCGTTAGCTTAAGATTTTAGATCGATGATTAACGATTTTTGATTGCAGATTTCCAACCTAATAACAATCGCTAATCATCATTATTTTTTCAATACAAAAACATACTTTTGTTGTTATTAAAAGAAATGCTGATTTTTGATTTAAATAAATCAAAAATCGTTAATCTTCAATCAAAAATAAATCATGCTCTCCAAAAAAACAAAATACGGAATAAAAGCACTGACTTTTTTGGCACGCCAAGAAAATCAAACACCTGTTGCTATTGCAGATATTGCCAAAGCAGAACATATTTCCATAAAATTTTTGGAAAGTATTTTGTTGCTCTTGCGCCATTCGGGTTTTCTAGGAGCCAAAAAAGGAAAAGGCGGAGGTTATTATCTAATAAAAGAACCCAAAGACATTAATATGGCAAAAGTCTATCGCATTCTCGAAGGGCCCATTGCCTTGTTGCCTTGTGCCAGCCATAACTTTTACGAAAAATGTGATGACTGCACAGATGAAGCCGCTTGTGCTGTTCGCAAACTAATGATGGAAGTTCGTGACAATACCTTAATGATACTCGAAAATAATACACTTGCTGATATTGCTTTTTAAAAAATTACCGCAAATTTGCAATTTCAAAACGGTTATGGAGTTTTACTTTGCGAATTTGTGGTTTATTTTTTTGTGATTTGGATTTGACTATTTGCTAAAAAACCAATTTATAACCCACAAAAAACAACATTATCGCAATAGCGTTTCTAAGAAATAAATCGGGAATTTTTCCGCTTAACATACTTCCAATATAAATTCCAGGAAGCGATCCCATTAATAATTGTCCTAACAATCCTAAATCTAAATTTCCCATTGTGGCATGCCCTAACCCGGCAACAAGGGTCAAAGGAACTGCATGAGCAATCTCGGTTCCAACCAACCGAGGAGTGGGCAAAAGTGGGTAAAGAAAAAACAAGGTAACCGTGCCTAAAGCTCCCGCTCCTATCGAGGTCAGCGTTACCGTGGCTCCTAGAAGGATACCAATAATAATAGTTAGCACATTCTGGGTTTTACTCTCACTATGAAACTTATCGCCAGCATGCTTTTGAGAAAATACTAAGAGTCTCTTTTTGAACAAAACAGCCACCGAAGTGAAAAGTAATGCCCAACCCAGACTGTATTTTATTATTGCATTCATCGCGGTAATGTCTGTTTTTAGATCATGAAGAATCCATAAAGTTAGCAAAGCCGCAGGCACACTCCCTAAAGAAAGCCAGCCTGTGATAGACCAATTTATATTTCTTTTTTTATGATGTACATACACCCCGCCTATTTTTGTAAAAGCTGCATATAATAAATCGGTACCAACAGCCGTTGTTGGGGGAATGCCAAACCATAATAAGATGGGAGTCATCAAAGATCCTCCTCCTACACCTGTCAACCCTACTATAAAACCAACTGTTAAACCTGCAACTATTAATCCTATTTGAAAATCCATGAAATAAAATTTTTGACAAAAGTAACAACTATTTACCAATTATCCTATGGACAAAGTAGACTATGTAAAATTTATTTTAAAAGCATAAAAAAGTGACTGTAAAAAGCGGAATATTATTTTGTTATTTAGAAATAAGTAGTACTTTTGCACTTTAATCTATTAAACCGATAGGGTAATAGATTTTGCAATTGAAGAAAAACCATGAGCGTAGTACAAGCAAATACATTATTAGAAAAAACGGCAAAACTTCTCTATCGAAGAAACCTTGTCTTTTTTGGCTAGTGAACACGAGGGGAAAGTGGTGTTTTCGACATCTTTCGGTCAGGAAGACCAAGTAATAACGGCTTTAATAGCTAAAAATGACTTGCCAATTACCATTTTTACTTTAGACACAGGACGATTATTTCAGGAAACCTACGATGTTTTTCATAAAACGCTAAAAAAATATAAAAAAGAAATTAAAGTTTACTTTCCAGAAACTTCGGCGGTAGAGAAATTATTAGAAGAAAAAGGACCAAACAGTTTCTATGATTCAATTGAGAATCGAAAAGAATGTTGTTTCATTCGAAAAGTAGCACCATTAACAAAAGCTTTAAAAGGAAATGCCGTTTGGATTACTGGTTTACGCGCAGAACAATCCGAAAATAGAAATGATTTAGCTCTCTTTGAATATGATGCTCATTTTGACATTATCAAGTTCAATCCATTGCTAAAATGGACTTTAGCAGAAGTTCAAAAATACATTGATGACCATAACGTGCCACAAAATGCACTTCATAAACAAGGATTTGTAAGCATAGGCTGCGCCCCTTGTACCAGAGCAATCACGCCTGACGAAGACATTCGAGCTGGAAGATGGTGGTGGGAATCCAGTCACAAAGAATGTGGTTTACATCAAAATAGAAGATAGAGAATAGAGTAAAGAAAATAGAAAATAGAAAATAATAATAGTTAGGAGATTTTTGTTAAGGACACAACATCCTGAAACTTTAAACTTTAAACTTTTAAACTAAAATAATGAGTTCAATATTAAAAACAAATGCTTTAGAAAGCGAAGCAATTTACATATTTAGAGAAGTAATTTCTCAATTTGACAAACCCGTTTTGCTTTTCTCAGGTGGAAAAGATTCGATTACATTAGTACGTTTGGCGCAAAAGGCATTTTTTCCTGCGAAAATTCCTTTTCCGTTGTTGCACGTTGATACGGGGCATAATTTCCCTGAAACAATTGAATTTAGAGATAAATTGGTTGCAGAATTAGGTCTAGAACTCATTGTCAGAAATGTGCAAGACGCTATCGACGAAGGAAAAGTAATTGAAGAAACAGGGCGTTATTCGAGCCGAAATATGTTGCAAACGACGATACTTTTGGATGCCATCGAAGAATTCAAATTTGATGCTTGCATTGGTGGTGCGCGCCGTGACGAAGAAAAAGCAAGAGCTAAAGAACGTATTTTCTCGGTTCGTGATGACTTTGGTCAATGGGACGAAAAAAATCAGCGCCCGGAATTATTTGATTTATTGAATGGAAAAATCGAAATTGGTCAAAACGTTCGTGTCTTTCCCATTTCGAATTGGACAGAATTAGACGTCTGGAGTTATATCGAACAAGAAAATATCGAAATCCCATCAATCTATTTTTCGCACAAACGCAAAACGTTCTTGCGTGACGGATTGATTTGGTCACATTCGCCATTCGTTTACCAAGAAGAAGATGAGGCTGTCGAAGAACGAATTGTTCGTTTCAGAACCGTTGGCGATATGAGTTGCACCGCAGCAGTCGAATCGTATGCAGCTACGATTGCCGAAGTCGTTGGCGAAATCAGAACTTCAACCATTTCCGAAAGAGGAGCCAGAATTGATGATAAACGTTCTGAAGCCGCCATGGAAAAGAGAAAACAACAAGGATATTTTTAGTTAATGGTTGATGGTTTTTGGTTGATAGTTCGATTCCGCCAATAACCATCTTTAAAATTCAATAACTAAATCTAATAATTAATTATTGTTGGGCGATTGACAAAATGGAGTATTTTAACTCCAACAACCATCAACTAACAACTATCAACTAAAACAAAAAAATGGAAGTTTTAAAAATAGCAACAGCAGGAAGTGTAGATGACGGAAAGAGCACATTAATCGGGCGATTATTATACGATACAAAATCGTTGACGACCGATAAAATTGAAGCCATAGAAAAAAGCAGCAAGCAAAAAGGATATGATTATCTTGATTTTTCATTGGCTACTGATGGTTTGGTTGCTGAGCGCGAACAAGGAATCACGATTGATGTGGCACATATTTATTTTTCGACTGCGAAAAAAAGTTACATTATTGCCGACACACCAGGTCACGTAGAATATACCAGAAATATGGTTACCGGAGCTTCGACTTCGCAAGTTTCTATCATTTTGATTGATGCTCGAAAAGGAGTGATTGAGCAAACCTACCGCCACTTTTTTATCAATAATTTATTGCGTGTAAAAGAAGTGATTGTTGCCGTAAACAAAATGGATTTGGTCGATTACTCCGAAGACGTTTTCAATAAAATAAAAACTGATTTTGAAGCCTTAAATGCCAAAAGCACCTTTAAAGAGCAAGTTGTTAGTTATATTCCGTTGAGTGCTTTGACAGGAGATAATGTGGTAGAATCATTAGGAGGAATGCCTTGGTACAAGGGCAAACAATTTTACAACATCTTGAAGCATTAGAGCCCGCAGATGTATATGAAAAAGGCAATGCACGCTTTCCTGTACAAACGGTAATTCGTCCAAAAACAGAGCAATATCACGATTTTAGGGGATATGCTGGGAAATTATATGGAAATACTATCAAAGTGGGCGATGCCGTAACGGTGCTTCCTTCATTGGACGGAATCAAAGGTTTCGAAAATTCATTTTTTCGATAAACAATTTGATGAAGCCACGGCGGGTTCTTCAATAGTTTTAGAATTGGAAAATGATATCAACGTAACTCGCGGAGATATGATTGTGAAATCAGGAGAATTGCCAAGAATCGAAAAAGACATTAATACCACAATTTGCTGGATGGACAGCAAAAAGCTGGTAGCAGGAACAAAATATATCGTTCAGCACAACACAAACCGTGTTTTAGCCAAAATTGACAGTGTAAAAAACACGATTTCTACTGATTATTCAGGAACAAAAGAAGCGACTCAATTAAGCATTAATGAAATTGGCGACGTTACTATTAAGCTAAGCAAAGCCTTGTATTTTGACGCATACAATCATAACAAATCAAATGGGGCATTTATCTTGATTGATGTGGCAACCAATACAACCGCAGGAGTTGGATTTATTAAATAGTTGATGGTTTATAGTTTGAAGCTACCATCAACCAACAACCAAAAACAAAAAATTATGCAAAGTTTTAGAACCGAAATAGAAAATCCGATTGTACAAAAAGACATTATCGATTTAGAGAGAAAAATTGCTTTATTCCGTGACGGAAAAATTGATGAGGAACGTTTTCGTAGCCTTCGTTTAGCAAGAGGAGTTTATGGTCAGCGTCAGGAAGGCGTTCAGATGATTCGTATCAAATTGCCTTTTGGAAAAGTAAGTAGCGAACAATTGAATAGAATTTGTGCCGTTTCTGATGAATATTCAACAGGGCGTTTGCACATAACAACGCGTCAGGATATTCAAATTCACTATGTAAGTTTAGACAGAACTCCTGAACTTTGGTCCGAATTAGAAAAAAGCGATATTACACTTCGGGAAGCTTGCGGAAACACCGTTAGAAATATTACGGCTAGCGAAACAGCAGGAATCGACGTTAACGAACCCTTTGATGTTTCGCCTTATGCACACGCTGTGTTTCAGTTTTTCTTGAGAAATCCAGTTTGTCAGGAAATGGGGCGCAAATTTAAAATATCCTTTTCCTCTTCTGACGAAGATACTGCTTTGAGTTATTTACACGATTTAGGATTTATTCCAAAAATTGTCAACGGCGAAAGAGGATTTAAAGTAATGTTGGGTGGCGGATTAGGTTCGCAGCCACACCACGCCGAATTATTATCGGAATTTATTCCCGTAAACCAAATTATCCCAACAACCGAAGGCGTTTTAAGAATATTCGATCGTTTTGGGGAACGATCTAAACGTTTAAAGGCGCGTATGAAATTCTTAATCAAAGATTTAGGAAGAGATGCGTTTTAAAATTGGTCGAAGAAGAGAAAAAAGCTTTGTCACACCAAGCCGTTGAAATCGATACTACTGCATTCGAAACTCCAATTGCTGCGCCATTATTAGCAGCTCCAAAAGTAGTAATCGACGATATTGCTGCTTTCGAAGCTTGGAAAAAATCAAATGTTATTCAACAAAAACAAGCCGGATATGTAGCCATTGGAATCAAAGTTTCCTTAGGCGATTTCTACACAGATAAAGCGAGATTATTAGCCAATTTAATCAAAAATTACGCAGCGAATGAATTGCGTTTTTCGCTGAGACAAGACATTCTTATTCGCCATGTAAAAGAAGAATATTTAGCTTTTTTCTACCAAGAATTAGCCCGATTAGATTTCGTTGCTTTAGGCTATAATGCTACTGCCGATATTACCGCTTGTCCGGGAACCGATACGTGTAATTTAGGTATTGCAAGCAGCACAGGAATTGCTACGGAATTAGAACGGGTTTTGGCAACAGAATATCCACAGTATTTAAATGACAAAGAAATTACTATAAAAATTAGCGGTTGTATGAATGCTTGTGGGCAACACAATATGGCACACATTGGTTTTCAAGGAATGTCAATCAATTCAGGAAAGCTAGTTGCACCAGCACTTCAAGTGTTATTGGGTGGAGGAAATTTAGGAAATGGCAAAGGCAGATTTGCCGATAAAGTCATTAAAATCCCGAGTCGTCGTGGACCAGAAGCCTTGCGTTCTATTTTGAATGATTTCGAAACGAATGCCAATGGAATTTCCTTTTTAGAGTATTACGATGCCAAAGGCGAAAATTATTTCTTCGAATTATTGAAACCACTTTCGGATATTACCAATCTTACCGAAACTGATTTTGTCGATTGGGGAAATGCCGATAATTATGTAAAAGCAATTGGTGTGGGCGAATGTGCCGGTGTCGTAATTGATTTAGTTGCTACCTTAATTTTCGAGGCCAAAGACAAAATGACTTTCGCACAAGAAGCTTTCGACGATAAAAATTGGGCAGATGCTATTTACCTTGCTTATGCAGGTTTTGTAAATGGTGCCAAAGCCTTATTACTTTCGGAAAACGAAAAAACAAATCATCACGCAGGAATCATCGATTTGTTCGACACTGTTTTTACAGCAACAAACAAAATCGAATTGAAAGCAACTTTCAGAGAATTAGTTTACCAAATTAACCAAAACGAACCTTCGGAAGCCTTTGCAAAAAGTTACATTCAAGAGGCAACAGCCTTTTTTGAAGCAATAGAATTATACAGAGCCAAAGATTTAGCCAATGCATAAAATTGTAAAACCAAAAGTAACATTAGTGGGAGCTGGTCCTGGAGATCCAGATTTGCTTACTATCAAAGGAGCAAAAGCACTTGCTGATGCGAATGTGGTTTTGTACGATGCTTTGGCAAACGAAGAAATATTGACCTATGCACCCAAAAAATCCATCAAAATATTTGTCGGAAAAAGAAAAGGTTCTCACGAATATTCGCAAGATCAAATCAATCAACTAATTGTTGACAATGCGTTGACTTATGGAAATGTGGTGCGATTAAAAGGTGGCGATTCCTTTATTTTTGGTCGAGGAAGCGAAGAAATCGAATACATTGAAAGTTTCGGGATTCCTACAGCGGTAATTCCAGGAATTTCATCCTCGATTGCCGTTCCTGCTAATCAAGGAATTTCCTTAACCAAAAGAGGAGTTTCTGAAAGTTTTTGGGTAATAACAGGCACCACTTCTGACAGAAAGTTATCTAAAGATATTGCTCTTGCAGCACAATCATCGGCAACCGTCGTGATTTTGATGGGAATGAGTAAACTGAATCAAATTGTGACATTTTTTCAAAACGAATCCAAAGGAGAAACCCCAGTTGCCATCATTCAAAACGGCACTTTGCCTAACGAAAAAGTGGGTGTTGGCACCATCAATACCATCACAAAAGCGGTGGCAGATAACGATTTGAGTTCGCCAGCAATTATCGTCATTGGCGAAGTTGTAAGAGAAAGTAATAAGCTGAAAAGCTTTCACCAAGAATTCATTTCGAATAAAGTTTACGCAAGAGAATAATGGAAAGGAATGAACTTTACCCAATTTTCCTAAAACTACACCAACTCAATGTGCTTATTGTTGGCGGAGGAAATGTAGGTTAGAAAAATTGTCCTTTATGCTAAAATCTAGTCCCAATGCCAATGTTGAGGTGGTTGCCCCAAAGTTTCTACCCCAATTAGAAGAACTAGCTCAAAAACATCCTTCAGTAAAACTAACCTATAAAAAATTCAATCGCTGGATGCTTCGTAAGCGACACCTAGTTATCGCTTGCACCGACGATTTAAAAGTGAATAAACGAGTTTATGATTTGGCTCGAAAAAGATATTTGATTTGCAATATCGCCGATACGCCGCCTTTATGTGACTATTATTTAGGCGGAATTGTGACCAAAGGGAATGTGAAAATCGCTATTTCTACCAACGGAAAATCCCCCACAACGGCTAAAAGATTACGTGAGTTCTTCGAAGAAATAATCCCAGACGACATCAATTCTATGGTCGAAAACCTGAACGAATACCGCAAAACTCTAAAAGGCGATTTTCAGGAAAAAGTAGACAAAATGAACGAAATTACCCAAGCTTTAAGAAGCAAACAATAAAACTAAGGACAAACAGATTGGCATCTTGCGTTTGCTCTGAATAATTCCCCTTTAGTTTGCTATTAATTGCGCTATGTCTTTACTTTGCAACTAATTTTTTTCGCAAAGAATTGTACAAGAAAAGGTTGTTCTTTAGGCGAAACAGAAAAATCAATATTAACACATGAGCTTAGCATCTTAGCAGCCAAAAATAAATTATGCCAAAAATTCAAGAAGAAATCAAAAAACGAATTCTCGTACTCGACGGAGCCATGGGAACGATGTTGCAACGCTATAATTTTTCTGAAGAAGATTTTCGTGGCGAACGCTTCAAAGATTTTCCGCATTCGCTCAAAGGAAACAACGATTTATTGTCCATAACGCAACCTCAAGCCATAAAAGAGGTTCACGCCTTGTATTTTGAAGCGGGTGCCGATATTGTTGAAACCAATACGTTCTCAGGAACCACCATCGGAATGGCGGATTATCATCTAGAAGACATTGTTTACGAATTAAATTACGAATCGGCAAAATTAGCCCGTGAAGTAGCCGATGAATTTACAACCAAAAATCCAGAAAAACCTCGTTTTGTAGCGGGTTCCATTGGCCCAACAAACCGTACAGCCAGTATGTCGCCAGACGTGAATGATCCAGGTTATCGAGCCGTAACTTTCGACGATTTGCGTATTGCCTACAAACAACAAGTCGAAGCCCTACTGGACGGCGGTTGCGATTTACTTTTAGTAGAAACGATTTTTGATACGCTAAATGCCAAAGCGGCACTTTTTGCCATCGAACAAGTCAAAGAAGAACGCAATATTGATATTCCAATTATGGTTTCAGGAACGATTACCGATGCTTCGGGAAGAACCCTTTCAGGGCAAACGGTAGAAGCTTTCTTGATTTCGGTTTCACATATTCCGTTGTTGAGCGTAGGGTTTAATTGTGCTTTGGGTGCCGATTTATTGAAACCGTATTTGCAAACCTTGGCTCACAACACTTCCTTCAATGTGTCGGCGCATCCCAATGCAGGATTGCCAAACGCCTTTGGCGAATACGACGAAACACCAGAAGAAATGCAAGGGCAAATTCGCTCTTATTTGGACGATAATTTAATCAACATCATTGGCGGTTGTTGCGGAACAACTCCAAATCACATCCGATTAATTGCTGATATAGCGAAGGATTATAAACCAAGGGTTTCGACGGCCGTGATGTAATGAATACTGTTCCTGCAAGGTTTTTTTTACCTTGTAGGTATTTAATTGATAAGACCTGCAAGGTTTTGTAAACCCCAATAGCGCGGATTTGCAATCCGTGCCCACAAAGAGATTAAAAAAATTAAAACAGGTACTGTTTTAAATAAAGCAACAACAATGACCAAAGAAACCGCAGTAAAACTATTCGAGCAAAAGCAAGTTCGTTCTGTATGGAATGAGGAGGAGGAACAATGGTATTTTTCTATTGTGGATGTAATTGCTGTTTTAACAGAGAGTTCTGTTCCAAAAAGATATTGGACAGATTTAAAAAGAAATTAACAAAGGAAGGAAGGAAGTCAGTTGTACGAGAATATCGTACAACTGAAATTTGTTGCTGCTGATGGTAAAAAATATGCTACAGATTGTTTGAATGTCAATCATTTGTTGCGATTAATTCAATCCGTACCATCACCAAATGCAGAACCTTTCAAGCTTTGGTTAGCCAAAGTAGGAAGCGAAAGATTAGACGAAATAGCCGATCCCGAAATAGGAATCGACCGATTGATGGAAACTTATCTCAAGAAAGGATATTCTAAAGAAAGGATATTCTAAAGAATGGGTGAACCAACGATTGAAAAGTATTGAGGTTCATAAAGATCTTACGGACGAATGGGAAATTCGAGGCGTAAAAAAAGGACAGGAGTTTGCGATATTGACGGATGAAATTACAAAAGCTTGGAGTGGACTTTCGGTTAAGGAATACAAGAATTTAAAAGATTTGAAGAAAGAAAATCTTCGGGATAATATGACTAATTTAGAATTAGTTCTAAATATGCTAGCCGAAGCTACGACAACAGAAATCAGTAAAGAGAAAAAGCCGATAACTTTTCAGCAAAACAAAACGATTGCCAAACAAGGCGGTACGATTGCAGGAAATACGCGCAAAGAGATTGAAGAGAAAACAGGCAAAAAAATAGTTAGTCCTATTAGTGCAAAAAAACTTTTGGAATAGAATTTAAAATATATAGCTAAAAAACTTTGTATCCTCGTGCCTTCGTGGCGAAAAAAAATAAATAAATGGCAGAAGCAGAAAAAAGAAGAAACCTAGTTTTATCGGGATTAGAACCCTTAATCATTACGCCAGAAAGCGTATTTGTTAATATTGGGGAACGTACCAACGTAACTGGTTCTCGAAAATTTCTTCGATTAATCAAGGAAGAAAAATATGACGAAGCACTAAGCATTGCCAAAGAGCAGGTAGAAGGAGGAGCGCAAATCATCGACATCAATATGGATGAGGGAATGCTCGATGGCGAATATGCGATGACCAAATTCTTGAATTTAATTGCTGCCGAACCTGATATTGCTCGTGTGCCCATTATGATTGACAGCTCGAAATGGCATATCATTGAAGCTGGTTTGAAAGTAGCACAAGGAAAATGTGTGGTCAATTCGATTTCCTTAAAAGAAGGAGAAGAAGCCTTTATCCATCACGCTCAATTAATCAAACGCTACGGAGCTGCCGTAATTGTCATGGCTTTTGATGAAATAGGACAAGCTGATAATTTTGAACGAAGAGTAGAAATTTGCCAACGCTCGTATGATATTCTAGTGAACAAAGTGAACTTTCCGCCGCAAGATATTATTTTCGATTTGAATATTTTTCCAGTAGCAACAGGTATGGAAGAGCATCGCCTGAATGCCTTGGATTTCTTTAGAGGAACTAAATGGGTTCGCGAGAATTTGCCTCATGCACACATTAGTGGTGGCGTGAGTAATGTTTCGTTTTCTTTTAGAGGGAATGACACAGTTCGTGAAGCGATGCACTCTGTTTTCTTGTACCACGCGATTCAAAACGGGATGACAATGGGAATTGTGAACCCAGAAATGCTTTCTATTTACGATGAAATTCCAAAAGATTTATTAGAACACGTAGAAGATGTAATCTTAAACCGTCGTGATGATGCCACAGAACGCTTGTTGGATTTTGCCGAGAATGTAAAAGGCGGCCCAAAAACCAACGATAAAGAAATACAAGGATGGCGTTTAGGAACGGTTCAAGAAAGAATCACGCATTCCCTTGTAAAAGGAGTAGATGCCTTTATTGAAGAAGATGTAGAAGAAGCCAGACTAGCGGCAACCAAGCCAATCGAGGTCATTGAAATCAACTTGATGACAGGAATGAATGTGGTTGGTGATTTGTTTGGTTCAGGGAAAATGTTCTTGCCTCAAGTGGTAAAATCAGCACGTGTAATGAAAAAAGCTGTGGCCTATTTGTTGCCATTTATCGAAGCAGCAAAGCAGGTTGGAGACAAAGAAGGTAACGGAAAAATATTGATGGCAACCGTAAAAGGAGATGTACACGATATTGGAAAAAACATTGTTTCGGTGGTTTTGGCGTGTAACAACTACGAAATCGTGGATTTGGGTGTAATGGTGCCTCCCGAAAAAATTATTGCAGCCGCTATCGAACATAATGTTGATATTATTGGGTTGAGTGGTTTAATTACGCCATCACTCGACGAGATGGTCTATCTCGCCAAAGAAATGGATAAAAAAGGGATGAAAATTCCGATTATGATTGGTGGAGCAACGACTTCGCGTGCGCATACTGCGGTAAAAATAGCCCCTCAATATAAAGAAACGGTAATTCATGTGAATGATGCTTCGAGAGCGGTAACCGTTGCAGGAAATTTATTGGATCACAACAAAAAGATATATGCTAGTACTATTAGAGCCGAATATGATGCCTTTAGAGAAACCTTTCTGAATCGTTCGCGGGACAAAAATTTCTTGAGTATTGAAGATGCTCGTAAAAATAAATTGCAATTGGACTGGGAAAAATTTACTCCTGTAAAACCAAATACAATTGGAAAACAAGTAATCGAAGTCGATTTAGAGGTTTTAGTTCCTTATATTGACTGGACTCCGTTTTTTAGAACTTGGGAATTGTTCGGGAAATATCCAGCAATTTTGACAGATGAAGTTGTGGGCGAACAAGCTACTGCTGTATTTGCGGATGCACAAGCAATATTGGAGGTAATTTTGAAAGAAAAGAAACTAACCGCCAAAGGAATTTACGGAATTTTCCCTGCAAATCAAATCAATGATGATGATATTCAATTGTATGACGAAAAAGGAAATGAATTGGAGAAATTCTTGACTTTACGTCAGCAAGCGCAAAAAACCAAAGGCGCACCAAATATTGCTCTAGCCGATTTTATTGCGCCAAAAGATAATGGAGTGACCGATTATATGGGAGCATTCTGTGTAACTACAGGATTTGGAGTAGACGAATGGGCAGCCGAATTCGAAGCCGCTTTAGACGATTACAATTCGATTATGGTAAAAGCATTGGCAGACCGATTTGCAGAAGCCTTCGCCGAATATTTACACGAAAAAGTGCGTAAAGAAATTTGGGGATATTCAAAAGATGAAACCTTGACCAATGACGAAATGATTGCCGAAGCATACAAAGGAATTCGTCCAGCACCAGGTTATCCAGCTTGTCCCGACCATTTAGAAAAGCCAACCATTTGGAAATTATTAAATGTAACAGAAGAAATTGGTGTAACTTTGACCGAAAGTATGGCCATGTGGCCAGCTTCATCGGTTTCAGGATATTATTTTGCGAATCCAGAAAGTAAATACTTCGGACTCGGCAAAATAAAAGAAGACCAAGTGATTGATTACGCCAAACGTAGAAGCATTTCGACTGATAAAGCATTAAAATGGTTAAACCCGAATATAGCAGATTAATTGATTTATGATTGTTGATTAACGAATTTTGATTTCAGATTTCTCAACTCATAACTCATAATTTATAACTTATAATTGTAGAATGAAAGTAACACAACATATAGAAAACGCCAAAGGAAACCCCTTGTTTTCTTTCGAAATTGTACCGCCACAAAAAGGGAGTAATATTAAAGATTTGTATGCCAATATAGATCCGTTAATGGAATTTAAACCACCGTTTATTGATGTTACAACCTCAAGAGAAGAATATGTGTACATCGAAAAAGACGGACTTTTTGATCGTCGCATCACACGTATGCGCCCAGGAACAGTAGGGATTTGCGCTTCAATTCAGCATAAATATGGGGTAGATGCTATTCCGCACGTACTTTGCGGGGGTTTTACTAAAGAAGAAACCGAATATCTTTTGGTCGATTGCCATTATTTAGGAATCGATAATTTGGTAGCACTTCGTGGTGATCCCATGAAAGGAGAAAAGTATTTCGAACCTACCAAAGGCGGAAATACGTATGCCATAGATTTGGTCAAACAAATTAAATCTATGAATGCAGGTCAGTTTTTACACGATACATTGCCGATGCAAAGTGCCCCTGATTTTTGTGTGGGTGTTGCGGGCTATCCCGAAAAGCATATTGAAGCACCAAGCCTAGAAGCAGACTTAAAACGATTGAAAGAAAAGGTTGATGCAGGAGCTGATTATATTGTGACGCAAATGTTTTTTGACAATCAACGCTATTTTAAATTTGTCGAAGCCGCTCGTGCTATCGGAATTACAGTGCCGATTATTCCAGGAATTAAGCCTGTTGCCGTAAAACGCCATTTGCAATTATTGCCGCAAGTTTTTTGGTTGGATATGCCACAGGATTTAATTCATTCTATCGAACAGGCCAAAGACAATGCGGCTGTTCGTCAAATTGGAGTAGAATTTGCCGTACAACAATCTAAAGAATTAATCGAGTTTGGCGTGCCTTGTGTGCATTATTATTCTATGGGAAAATCAGATAATATTCATCAAATAGCCAGTCAGGTTTTTTAGGAGCTTATTTTGTCATCTCTCTAAAAACCGCTTCTAGATTTTTGTTCTTCTGATTGAGTTGCAAGGTTTTCAAACCATTGGCATTGGCAAAATCAAAAACGGCGGGACGCATATCTTTATCGGCCTTAAAAGTCAATTCCCAAATGTTGTCTTGTGTATTTTTGTAAGAACTAAGATTCTCAATTTTGGAAACTAATTCTTCTTTGACTGTGAGGTCAAATTCTACTTCGATCACTTGTTCTTTTTCGGTAGCAATTAAATTATCCAATTTCTTGTCGGCGACAATTTTCCCATTGTTGATGATGATTACGCGGTCGCAAATTGCCTCAACTTCCTGCATAATATGTGTCGAAAGGAAAACCGTTTTGTCCTTGCCCACGTTTTTTATTAGATTTCTAATTTCGACCAATTGATTTGGATCTAAACCTGTGGTTGGTTCGTCTAGAATTAAAACATCTGGATTGTGTAGTAAAGCATTAGCAAGTCCTACGCGTTGGCGAAATCCTTTGGAAAGTTGTCCTATTTTCTTGTGGCTTTCATGGGATAAACCCGTAAGCTGAATCACTTCTTCAATTCGGGATTTGGCTACTTTATACACATCAGCATTGAAAGCCAAATATTCTCGAACGTATAAATCCAAGTACAATGGATTGTGTTCCGGCAAATAACCAATAGCTTGTTGCACGAACCTGGCTTGAAAACCAATATCAAATCCATTGACACTTGCTGAACCTTCGTCGGCAGCAATATAAGTGGTCAATATTTTCATTAGTGTTGATTTTCCGGCACCGTTTGGTCCCAAAAAACCCACAATTTCTCCTTTTTTTATGGTAAACGAAATGTTGTCCAACGCTTTTTGGACACCATAACTTTTCGATAGGTTAATTACTTCTATTGACATAGTGATTTAGTTACTCTTACACCCTCGAAACCGTTCCAGAATGCCTTTAACTGAATAATTTGTACTTGGACCAATTCCGTATTTTTCGATTACGTTTTTTTCTATTAATTCAACCTGAGTTCGATTATTAATACAAAACTAACTGATTGGTTTCAAGTCTGTCAAATTTAATCGAAGGTTTTTTAGGAAGGAATTGATAGGCTATTATTCCTGCAATTAGGTTGGTTAAGAAATTAGTAACTGAACGATGTCTTGAGTGTTCAACCTGACAAATATTTTTCAATTCATCGTTAACTGTTTCAATTACAGATCTTTTTCGTAATAAAATTTTATCACTCATAAGCATTAAGCTATTTTTCATATTATTGCGAATACTGGTTATCAATTCAATTCCATCAACAAACAGTAGTTTATGTAATTTATCAGAAATATAGCCTTTATCGGCATATAATTTCCCAAATATATCTTTCAAAAAACCCTCATTTTTCAGGGGTTCACGGTCGTCTACGTTAGCTTGGGTAACACAGAAACTTAACAGTTCTCCTTTATCATTAATAACGATGTGAAGTTTAAAACCATGAAACCAACCCATTGTAGATTTACCTGTGGTTGCAACATCTTTAAAAACCTTATTTCTTTTGATTCTTTTATTTTTACAGACTCTAATTGGGGTTGAATCTACAAAAGAAATCCCTGTGCAATTACCTAAACAACAGGTTTTTGCAAACATAGTCATGGGCAGCAAAGTAGATTGCATCAGCTCTACAAATCGGTTGTATGAAACGGTATTTGGAAAATCTTTCTGCATGTGTTTTTGTACGTAAAAAATGTAAAAATGTTTAAAACAACGAAATCCACCCAAATGAAACAAATAGTATATTGTAATCACTTCAGCTGTACTCATTCTGGGCTTTCTCTTTGGTTTATTTCCAATAATAAAAGATTCTGTTGTTTTTTCAAAATTTTTACAAAACTCGTCTGTAATACAAAATAATTCAGTAATTTTATTGAAACAAATCATAGGGTAATTATTAGTTTAATATTTGAAATTCAGTACTTTAAATATACTAATTCTTGCCCTTTTGTGCAAATTTATCTAACTATATTTTCTCCTTTTAATTTGTAAATTATTAATCGAACTCAGGTTTCAGGTAATATTCTTTTAATCGTTGGGCAATGATTCGATTCGATTTTATGCGTTCGTGATTCGATAATGGCAGTTAACTTAGAAATTCTAGCAGTTTATTGGAAGCAAAACTAAACTGAAAAAGGATTAATTTACTACTTTCTTTGTGATAAATTTTGTCGTATCAGTTGAGTTTTATGTCGTAAACAGCTGTGAATCCTATAATCAGAAGGATTTATATCTAGAAAATCAAGCCTCTGTTTTTAGCTTCTTTTACTAATTCGGCATCACTTTCGTCGATTATATTCAATATTTTCTTTAGGTTTATCTTTCTTTGTTCGATAGCTTCCATGGATATTGGAATATATTGTGGAATATCGGTTGTTTTTGTCCCTTTAGAAAGATGGAAAAGAATTTGTTTGTCAAAAAGGTCTACTTCTACGGCTTCATGTAGTTCTTGTTCCATCATTTTTTGAATGGATTGACTATAATAGATTTCGTTTTTTATGACTTTATCGAAACCAAAAAGCAATTCATCAAAAGTCAAATCATTTTTTATAACAAGTCCGTTAGGATTTATGGCATCAATAATATGTTTTATTTTCAATAATTCTGTGTACATAGTCAGCAGAATAATCTTGCAATTTGGCATGTATTGATTGAGTAATTTTGCCAAATCTTCGCCAGAAAAGAGCCCTTTTTCTTCATACGTTGGCATACTAATATCTAAAAAAGCAATATCAAAAAAAGCAGTCTCAGGATTTGTAATTATTTCATAAGCCGATTTGCAATCGATGGCCTGTGATATAAAAAACTCATATTCCGTTGGATTGTATCTTGTAATGGCGTTCTTGTAGCCTTGAATAATGAAAGGATGGTCGTCAACAATTAGGATGTTCTTTTCTATCATGAGTTGGGTAGTTGGGGGTAAAATATTATTTTTTATTTTTTATATTGGAATGGTAACTATAATTGATGTTCCTTCGCCTTTTTTAGATTTCACTTCAAATTTTCCATTACATTCATTGATTCTAGAAAGCATATTTTGCAAACCAATTCCTTTTTTTCCCTTGTTTACATCAAATCCAATCCCATCGTCGCTAACGGTTAAAAACAAATTATTCATTTCTTTTCTAAATTCTACTTTGATGGCATTGGCGTTAGCGTACTTATTAATGTTTTGCAGCGATTCTTGAACGATTCGGTATAAATTGATTTTGATGGTGTTCCCCATCGATTCCCATTTTATATTCGTATCGATTATGGAAACTAATTTTGGCTTGAACGTTCTTCTTTGCTCTTCGAGCAAATTGTCTAAGATGGCTACGAAGTTATTAATTAATTCTGATTTTTCCCTATTCAAATCATGTGAAATTTCACGAATATCCTGTTCTATACTTTTCAGTTCTGTTAAGTAGCCCGTTCGATTAAAGGAACCTTCCTCATCATTGCTGTAATTCAAGCCTTCTAAGTTCATCCGCACCCCAAACATTCTTCCTAGAACGCCATCGTGCAATTCCTGAGCCACCCGTTTTTTCTCTTTAATTCTAATGGTTTCCACATCATTTTGTTGAGAAATCATTAAATTATAAATTTCCTCATTGGCTCTTTGTTGCTCTTGTTTGTACAACAACTCCCTGTTCTTGGCTTTTTGCGCTTTGATAATATACAAAAACAAGCCTAAAATTAAAATACTTCCAGCAATATACACCAAATTCCTGTTTTGGGTAGTTAAAGCCGTGTTTTCTTCTTTGATGGTATCTGTTTCATATTCTATGCGAGAAAATTTATTCCCCGTTTTGCGATCGGCCTTTTGCAAACTGTCATTAAGATGAATGTATTCTCGGTTGTAAACAGAAGCTTTTGTAGGTTCTATGACCGCGAGTTGCTTTAAAGGCAACAATAAATTCCTGTGGTTTTTTGAATTTCGAGCGGCAGTAAGTGCTTTATTGGAGTATTCTAAGGCTTTGATGGTGTCCTTCTTAAAAGCAAAATACTCCGACAAATGAATTTGACTGATAATTACCCCAGTAGTCAATTGCAAACTATCGCGTAATTTTAAGGATTCATAAAACAATTGAGGAATGCCCTCGGATTCTTTTAACTTAAATCTAGAATAGGCCAAGTTGTCTAATAACATGGCATATACTGAAGGTTTATAAATAAGTAAATCTTTTTTTTGCTTCAAACCCTCTTGAAAATAAGAAATGGCTTCTTTGTACTTATGCATGTTTTGATAAACTAATCCCAAATTGTTTAAAGAAGTAGCTTTGGATTGATAATCGACAAGAGTTGTTTTCTCATCGATACTCGCTAGGGCTTTGGTTTGGTATTCGATCGCCTTATCGTATTCTTCCAATTCATTATATATAATCCCGAGAAGGTTATAACATTCATAAAATAAGTCGCCTACCTCTTCTTCTCCTTTTAGAGCGCTCAGTGCTTTAAAAGCCCCTAATTCGCTTCCTAAATAATCACTCTCTACAAATTGCAAATTGGCCTTGTTTAACCGTGTTCTGGCGAGATTCAAATTATCATTGAGCCGAATGTACATTTTTTCGGCTTTGAAATAGTAGATATAAGCACTATCTGATGCCGCTTGGGTACTAAAAAAATCCCCTAAATAGGTGTACGCCTTGGCGATACTTGCTGTGTCCTTAGCACTTTCTGCGTTTTTTAGAACGAGGTTTACCGTGGTTTTATAAGCCTCCCAGTTGTTGTTGTTGTAATTGCGATTGGCTACCTTAAACAAATTAACCCGATTCATCGAATCGTTGGCTTGGCTAAGGATGATTTTGTAGGCTTTTTGATTGTAGGCTTCTCTTTTTTGAAGTGTTAAATTAACATCATTGGCGAAAGAGAGGTAGGAAGACAAACTGTCCTTTGATGAAGCCTCATTGTAGTTTGCTGCATTTTTCTTGGTACAGGCCAAAAAACTTAGGAAAGCTAAGAATGCTATGTAATACGAATTTTTCAATAGTTCGATTTGAATTTGACCAAAAATACTAAAACTATCGACATAAAAAAAGGCTATCAAAAAAAATTGATAGCCCATCTATGATTTAATAGAAAACTAAAACTAGTTTGCTATAATTTAGTCTACTTTACGATTCCCACCTGTTGATGCAGACCCTGAAGCATCTACTTTACGATTCCCACCTGTTGATGCAGATCCTGAAGCATCTACTTTACGATTCCCACCTGTTGATGCAGATCCTGAAGCATCAACTTTACGATTTCCTCCTGTACTTACAGCTCCAGAAGCATCTACAGTAGCATTAGTTGTTGCAAGTACCTTAGTTTTTGTTTCAGGAGTAGTGAAAGAGGTTAATATCATCACTAATGAAAATAATCCGAATGTTAAAATTGTTTTTTTCATGATTTGGTTTTTTATATTGTTAATACGATTTTACTTTGTTATTATGAACTGTGATTACCACAAATCCACGGTGTAAAAGTATATAGCCTTTCTCTAAATTCCCTGCAAATACGGGCGTTTGTGGTAGAATGCAGTCGTTTGATAGTGAATGACCCTCAAATTAGGGTGGATGGATTTTTGTTAGATCTCTAAATAATTGCCATTAGCAAAATCTGAGATAATAAGATCGACATTTTCCTTATAAGATTTAGAAAATGGGATTTTTGTAGTGGTGTTTTTGATGTAACAAACCGCATTTCCGGTGTGAATTCTAGAAATATAGTCGCGATTGAGGATATAACTGTTGTGTATTCTAATAAAAGGATGAGACAAAATCCCTTCAAAATGCTTTAAGGTTTTAAATGCGGTAACCATTTCGCCATTATTCAAGTGAATGTCGGTAGAATTATTATCTGCTTGAAAGTAACAAATATCTTTAGCATCGATGTAGCGATAATCGCCATAGGATTTAATACACAATACCAGCGGTTGCTCTTTGTGAGCCATTCCTTTTTGAGTAAAAGATACTGGGATTTGTTTTTTTGGAGTATCATTGGTCTCCTCTGCATCCTCAGGCTGTTCTTCTGTAAAATCTTGAGACGCTTCTTCGACAGGAGATTGTATTTTATGAAGAGAAGCTTTTTTGGCAATGAAAACCTCATCTTCGCCTATTGCCTTTTTCATTTTCAGAATCGATTTGATTAAATCAATTCGTTGTATGGGCTTCAATACATAATCCGTTACCTCATATTGTATGGCTTCAAAAGCCAACTCTTTTTTTGAAGTCGTAACGATAATTTTAGGAATAACACTTAAATAACGATGCAGTTCATTGATGAGTGTTAATGACAAATTACTCTTTTTATCTTCGGGGTCGATTTCTAAAAAAATCAACTTTGGACTGTGTTCTAATATAAGATGGAGACCATCCGCATAGTTGCTGGCAGTCGCTACAAAGACAAGCTCCGAAAAACCATCAGCGATTGCTTTTGTTTTTGCAACACTTTCTGGATTGTCGTCAATAATAATGTACGGGTAATTCATCAATGTTTGTCCTAATTTACAAGACATAACATTAGAAGGTTGCGGCAAAACACTTCAAAACATGAAGCCATTTTAGGTAGTTTTGGGAAACTAATGAAATAAAAGCATCTATTTTTAACAAAAAATGCTCTATTTACAAGCTAAAAATAAACATTTACACTCTTTTACATGCCAGTTGTTAATAATTTATTTGATAAATGTTAATACATTAAAACGAACGGCAAATAAACCCGATAAAAAGCAGAAAAAAAGAAATGACGATTCTCTTTTTAAACTAATTTTTTCAAAATATTTTGTCAATTCAAAATCATATCGTAATATTGCGATATGGGAATAACAAAAACAACAGGTTTTACATCAGAGACTAATGAAATGGCCGAAATCCTAAAAGCATTAGGACATCCTGCACGATTGGAAATTGTGAAAATTTTAATGGGATTGCCTTCTTGTGTTTGTGGCGATATTGTAGAAATTTTACCCTTGGCACAATCTACCGTTTCTAAGCATTTATCTGAATTGAAAAAAGTTGGAATCATAAAAGGAACAGTCACGGGAAACAATATATGTTATTGTCTAGATGAAAAAATGATTCAAAAAGTTCAAAAATTTATCAACTTAGTACAAACCTCATGTAAAACAGATTCAAGTTGTTGTTAATTTTATGAAAGAATTGATTATTAAATACCGAAAACCAATCGTGATCACTCTTGGAGTAACGCTTTTGAATATCCTTTTTGGATTCGATGCTCGTTTTACAATTATTAATTTATTATGGTTATTGGTATGAAAAAAATTCTAGTTCTCTGCACCGGAAATTCGTGCAGAAGTCAAATGGCACACGGCTATTTAAAGCATTTTGGAAAAGACAAAGCCGAAGTTTATAGCGCTGGAGTTGAAATTCATGGACTCAATCCGTTTGCCATAGGAATTATGGCAGAAGACGGCATCGATATTTCAAAACACACCTCCAATCATGTGGATGACTATTCGTCTATCGTTTTTGATTATGTCATCACGGTTTGTGATAACGCTAAAGAAGCTTGTCCGTTTTTTCCAAGTACAACAAAAACCATTCACCACAGTTTTGAAGATCCATCAAAATCTTCGGGAACTGCCAAAGAATTGATTGCCGAATTTAGAAAGGTACGTGACCAAATAAAAGAATATTCTAGAGAATTTATACAAAATTTTTAAAGTCAGACTAATTTTACATAAATTTGAAAAATTAAAAAAAATTCAATATTTATGAAAAAATTATTACTGTTGTTATGTTTAGCTGTTTTTACATTTGGCTATAGCCAAGAAAATGAACAACCCAGTTTCAAGAAAAATGAAATAAAAATTAATGCCGCATTTCTTGTAGCCGGTGCATTAGAAGTGAGTTACGAACGAATTCTTAACGAAGAATCTGCTTTTGGAACGTCACTATTTTTAGCTATTGATGATGATATTGACTCAAAAGTTATGTTTACACCTTATTATCGTTACTATTTTGGAAAAAAAGCAGCAGCTGGATTTTTTGCAGAAGGGTTCGGAATGCTGAACAATTATGAAAGCTACAAGTACAACACTATAGGAAATGAATCAAGAACAACGAATCGTACTGATTTCGCTTTAGGTTTTGGCATAGGTGCCAAATGGATTACAAAAAAAGGATTTATTTTTGAAATAAATGGAGGAGTTGGACGAAATTTATTTAATAGTAGCAATACTGATTACGAAATCGTAGGTCGAGGTGGTATAGGTTTTGGATACAGATTTAACTAAAACCAAAAAGGCTTCTCGATTGAGAAGCCTTTTTTATATAATTGAATAGTGTAATTACATTTTCATCAACCAGTTTTTCATTGAAACTTCATTTTCAATAATTGATTTCAAATCGGCGATTTTCACGCGGTCTTGTTTCATTGAATCTCTATGACGAATTGTTACCGTTTGGTCTTCGATTGTTTGATGATCGACTGTAATACAAAATGGAGTTCCCAATGCATCTTGTCTTCTATAACGCCTTCCTACGGCATCTTTTTCGTCATAAGCTACGTTGAAGTCCCAACGCAAATCATCAATTATTTTATGAGCGATTTCAGGCAATCCGTCTCTTTTTATCAATGGCAAAACTGCTGCTTTTGTTGGCGCAAGAACCGATGGCAATTGCAAAACAGTTCTTGTAGAACCGTCTTCTAGCGTTTCTTCCTTCAAGGAAGTAGCAAAAACCGCCAAGAACATTCTGTCTAATCCTACCGAAGTTTCTACTACATAAGGTGTATAATTTGCGTTAGTTTCGGTGTCGAAATATTGCATTTTTTTTCCGGAGAACTTTTCGTGCGCTTTCAAATCGAAATCCGTACGAGAGTGAATTCCTTCTAATTCTTTGAATCCAAAAGGGAAATTGAACTCAATATCGGCAGCAGCATTGGCATAATGTGCTAATTTTTCGTGATCGTGAAAACGATAATTTTCCCTTCCTAAACCAAGAGACAAATGCCAATTTAGTCGAGCAGTTTTCCAATGTTCGTACCATTGCATTTCTTCGCCTGGACGTACAAAAAATTGCATTTCCATTTGTTCAAATTCACGCATACGAAAAATAAATTGTCTGGCTACAATCTCGTTTCTAAACGCTTTTCCGGTTTGTGCTATTCCAAATGGAACTTTCATTCGTCCTGATTTTTGAACATTCAAAAAGTTTACAAAAATACCTTGAGCAGTTTCCGGACGCAAATATAAATCCATTGCCGTATCTGCCGAAGCGCCTAGTTTTGTGCCAAACATCAAGTTAAATTGACGTACTTCAGTCCAATTCCTAGAACCCGTTTCTGGGCAAGCAATTTCTAGTTCTTCAATTAATGCTTTTACATCTTCTAAGTCTTCGTTACCAAGAGAACGAGCCATTCTTTCGAGAATTTCTCTTTCTTTGGCTTTATATTCAATAACTCTAGCGTTTGTGGTTACAAATTCCTGTTCGTTGAAAGCGTCTCCAAAACGAGCACGCGCTTTTTCGATTTCCTTGATAGCTTTTTGATTCAGCTTTTCGGCATAATCTTCAATCAGGACATCGGCTCTGTATCTTCTTTTCGAATCTTTGTTGTCAATTAACGGATCGTTGAAGGCATCTACGTGACCTGAAGCCTTCCAAGTCGTGGGATGCATCAATATTGCCGCGTCAAGTCCAACGATATTATCGTTCATTTGAACCATGGCGCGCCACCAATATTCGCGTATGTTCTTTTTTAATTCGACTCCGTTTTGTGCATAATCATAAACCGCACTTAAACCATCGTATATTTCGCTTGACGGAAAAATAAATCCGTATTCTTTTGCGTGCGAAACTACGTTCTTAAATAAATCTTCTTGTTTTGCCATAGTGATGCAAAAATATAAAAAGGAATGTAATTACAATAAAAAAGGAATAGATTTCGCGCAAACATCATTCGCTATTTAAGCATAGAACGAAAACCTATGTAAGTAAGTCGAAAGTTTCAATGTCATAAAGCTAAACGAATGAATAGTGACAAAAGCTATTTATAATCAAATACTTATGTTACTTTATCAGATTTCAAAATGCAACATTATACCATAACTATCACTTACAATCAAAAAAGCCGATGAATTTCTTCATCAGCTTTTCTTTCATTTAAAAACTATTCTTTTATAAATCTCCTTTTTAATTAATCTTAGGAAACAAAAAAAGAATTAATTAGTCATTCCTTAAAAACTCACTTTTTGAGTTTTTAGATTTTTTATCAAAAACACATTTGCAAAAATATGCATTAAAAATTCGAGACAAAGAATAAATTGTGCTTTGATATGGTTAAACCTCATTTTTAGATTGTAACCAATACCTGCTAAAAGTGCATTATTAATATCTCCAGCCACGCCTTTGAGGAAATTTAATCCTAAAGCGTGGTTTCTTTTTAAATGGGATATTGTTGGTTCTATTGCCGCTCTGGCTCTAAATCTTTTTCGGGCAACGTCTTGTTTGTATCTTGATTTTTCTTTTGTGTTTTTTGGGATTACTATTTGTGTATTTTCAACTTGTGTGACACCTCTAAATCCTCTGTCTGTACTTGCTATTGTTGGTCTTGTACCTCCAATTTGCTCTCTAACTCGCTGGCTTTGTGCTAATGATTCTTCTAAGGTTTTGCTATCGTGAGGATTGCCTGAAAATCGTTTTATTGAGGTAATGACTCCTGTTTTTCGACCTCTTGTTACCGCTACTTTTGTTCCAAATTCATACGCTTTATGAGCTTTCCCTTTTGCTATACAGGCTGTTTGAGGTTCGTGTAAACTGTATATTTTTTCCTTGCTGTTTCTTTCCTGAGTGAGTACTTTTTTGTAATTGCTAAATTCTGTTTCGTATTGTTTTAAAATTTCTTCAGGCAACTTGCGTTCCAATTCTCGAACGACTCGCTTACCAATGGTTCGCAACTTTTTTCGCGCCATTATAGCTTTCTTTTTTCGTTTGGGATGATGTCCAAAATAAGCATCCCGAAGATGTTGTTTGGCTACCCTTTTATAAGTTTGTCTTTGTTTAACTCCTTCTTTTTCAGCTATTTTTGTACAATTGTCAATTACCTTTTTAGCTAATTTGGCATCGGTTGGAAAAGTAATATTTTTTTCTTGAACAGTGGTGTCAATCTGAACTTCCTTTTCATTTTTCGCCTCTGGATGCAAGGCTACTGTTTGACTTAAAATAAATTCTAATCCTTTCTCTTTCAGTCTCTTTCTAAAATGAACAAACTCACTCGGGTCAAAAGGTTGCTTGTTTTGAAAAAAATATTCTCCTGTAAAATATTGCCAATAAGGGTTTTCTATCCAACGTTCAACTACAGATTCATCACTCTCTTTAAACATCTCTTTTAACAGCAGTAAACCTGCTATTTTTCTAATCGGAATAGAGGGTCTTCCTTGCTCTGAATATAGGTTTTGGAACTCAAACTCCATTTTTGACCAATCAAGCTCCCCTGCGAGTTTTACCAAAGGATGCTCAAGGTTTATAAGATCTGTCAGCCTAGTCTGAAATAAATTTTGCTGAAAATTCGGTTTTATTTTACCTAACATATTGCCACTTTTTTATACCTAAATATACACTTTTTGGCAATTCAACTTAGTGTTTTTAAGTTGTTTTTATCTACAAGTTATTAACAATCAATTTGTTGTGTCATATTTAAGGATTGACTAATTATTTTTTTGCTTTTGCAGGAGCAGCAACTTTTGGAGCTTCCATTTTAGCTGGCTCCGCTTTTGTCATCTCCATTTTTTTTGCCATTTTCTCTTTTTTGGCCTTAGTCGACTTTACTTCTTTTGCAGGAGTTGCTTTTGCAGGCTCATTTTGAGCATTTACCATTGCAGTAGTTCCTAATAGAACTGCTACTAACATCATTACTTTTTTCATAATTTCTAAATTTAATAAAATTAATTATTTGATTAATTGTAGACCAAATGTATTATCGCTAAATGAAGAATAAATGAAGTTTTGACGATATAAAAAACTTTAACTTTTAATTAAGTTTTCGTGGTTTGGAAACCATAACTTAAATGTTGTCCCCTTGCTGAGAGCAGAGGTTACCTCAATGGCAATAGCGTGAAAATTGGCGATACTTTCAGTAATTGCAAGTCCCAGCCCTTGTCCGTCTTGATCAGAATTAACTCTCGTAAATCGATTAAATATTTGGGCTATCTGAGATTCATTCATTCCAATTCCTGTGTCGGAAATAGACAAAAAATACCTTTCTTTTGCAAAACCATCACTAATAATGACGCTCCCATTTTTGAGATTGTACTTTATGGCATTGACCATCAAATTATACAAAAGAATATGCATTAAAGTTTTATTTCCGGTAAGAGTCAGGTTGTGATTAAAATTCATTTTTAGGATCAATCCCTTTTCCGTAATACGATCTTTTAATTCTTCGATTAGATTATTTAACAATTCATTCAAATCGATAATTTCGTTCGCTTCGTATTGCTGATTTTCAATTCTCGAAATTAGCAAAAGGTTGTTAATGATTTTCTTGAGCATATCGAGTGTTTTTAATGAACTCGCCATTTTGTCAATGGCATTGTCGTCTAAAGAATTGTTTTGAAGCAGATTTTCAAATTTGTTCTTCAACAATGCAATGGGAGTCAATAATTCATGCGAAACATTGGCAATAAATTGCTTTTCTTTAATAAAAAGCCCGTTAATTCTGTCCATCATTTGATTTAGCGCCGTATCTAATTCTTGAAAGTCAGCAGAATGGGTGTTTATTGGAGTGTGATCAAACGCATCGGGTTCATTAATATGGCGAATTTTAGTGTCGATTATTTTATAAAACGGTTTGTCAACAAGTATTCGATGTAAAAGGTGTCCATTAAAAAAGTTAGCACCAAAATAATTAATAGAACAATAAGAATAAAAACCCGAATGGCAAAAGTGAGTTCTTTTATCTCGCTCAAACTGCTGCCTATTTCTAATCGATAAGCTGTTTTTTCATATTTAAAATCGTATTGCAAAATCATATAATCATTCTGCTCCCCTTCGATAATTCTAGGTTCATTAATAAAAATTGTTTTTTCTAATCGTTTCTTTTTGGGCAATCGTGACAACTGAAGAAATTCGCTATGTAAAGTCGAAAAGCTGGAATAGGTATCGGAACTGTCTTTTCCGACAATGAAATCATTAATTTCTTCTTTGCCTAAGTTGCAAATAAACTTTTCTTTCTTTTCTAACAAGCTTTTGTTAATGTGCTTGTACACCACTTTTTCAATTAAAACAGGTACTACAAACCACAATGCCAAAATAACCAACAACCGAGTTAGTGCATTAAAAATAGCGAGCTGGTGTTTAATTTTCAAAGCATTCTAATTTTACACATTAATCCTATAACCCACATTTCTAACGGTTTCAAACCATTCTAGCGAAGTATGTTTGTCTAATTTTTTGCGAAGATTTCTCACATGAACATCAATAAAATTAGAATCAGAATTGACTTCTAAAACATCTCCCCAAATGTGCTCCGTTAATTGCAATCGGGTAATCACACGATTTTTATTCAACACCAAATATTGGAAAATATCAAACTCCTTTTTAGTAAGATTAATAGAAATCTCATTAAAACTGACTTTGTAATCCTGCAATTGCAAACGAAATCCATGAATGTTTAAATGGTTTACCGTAAACCCGTGAATTCGCCTAATGATGGCATACAATCGAGCTCCTAATTCAGTTAAAGCAAAAGGCTTGGTCAGATAATCATCGGCGCCAAGTTGCAATCCATTAATTCTATCGTCGATTTCGCCACGAGCGGTTAAGATTATTACGGCTATTTTTGACTGCGTTTTCCTAACTGCCTTCAAAACATCGAAGCCGCTACCATCGGGCAAACCTAAATCGAGAAGCAAAATATCGTAATCATTACTGCTGATTTCCTCTAGCGCGGTCAAACGACTGTTTACCCATTTACACACATAACCATTCTTTGAAAGATAATCAATTACTTCAACAGCTAATTCCTGATGATCTTCAACGACGAGAATATTCATAATCTTTTTTAATTAATCAACTCAAAGAAACAAATTAACTTGATACACCGTTTTTTATTATCAAAACATTAACTCTTGAACGCAGTAAAAAAGCTGATAAATTTCTTCATTAGCTTTTCTTCATTTAGTTCAACATCAATACTTTTTTACTCAAGCTTAGCAGTTTGTTTTTCTGTTTTCGTGAATCTGTGGTTTCATGATTTCAAAAATTTTAGAATTAATAATTTATTTTTTACAGTTCAAATGTATCCCAACAAAATGAAGACAAAATGAAGATAGCACAAGCAAAAAGAAGTTTAACTATACCTTAACTTTTTGATTCATGAAGCAAAAAAAATAATGAAAATGAAAAGACTTTTTAAAACCCAATTGCTTATTTTTACAAACTAATATTTTTATATGTCAGCTCAAAAACGCCTTTTTCTTCTCGATGCTTACGCTCTAATCTTTCGTGGCTATTTTGCCTTTATAAAAAACCCAAGAATCAATTCGAAAGGAATGGATACTTCCGCTATTATGGGATTTATGAATGCCTTGATGGACGTTATCAAACGAGAAAAACCAGATCATTTAGCCGTAGCTTTCGATAAAGGAGGAAGCGATTATCGCTACGAAATGTATCAAGAATACAAAGCACATCGTGATGAAACTCCCGAAGCGATAAAAATTGCCGTTCCTTATATTCAAGAATTGTTACGCGCCATGCACATTCCTATCATAGAAGTCGCGGGTTTTGAAGCGGATGATTTAATAGGAACATTAGCCAAACAGGCCGAAAAAGAAGACTTTAAAGTTTATATGGTAACTCCTGATAAGGATTTTGCCCAATTGGTATCCGAAAATATTTTTATGTACAAACCCGCTCGAATGGGGAACGACATCGAAATTTGGGGAATTCCAGAAGTATTAGAAAAATTTGAAATCGAACGCCCAGAACAAGTCATCGATTTCCTTGGAATGATGGGCGACGCCGCCGATAATATTCCAGGATTACCAGGTGTTGGCGAAAAAACAGCCAAGAAATTCCTAAAAGAATATGGTTCAATGGAAAATTTATTGGCCAATACCCATCAATTAAAAGGAGCCCTAAAAGATAAAATTGAAGCCAATGCCGAATTGGGTTTGTTATCGAAAAAATTGGCTGCAATTTTGCTAGATTGTCCTGTGACTTTCGATGCCAGAGACTACGAGTTATCAAAACCAGATGTCGAAAAAACAGACGAATTATTTCAAGAATTGGAATTTCGCCAAATGAAAGCGCAGTTTGACAAATATTTTGGAACTGGAAAAGAATACGACGAAATTGACACCAATGGTAATGGAACTTCAAGCGATACACCACAACCAACTAAAAAAGCTCCTGCTAAAAAATCAAACGAAGATCAGTTTGATTTATTTGGTTTTTCGGACGAAGAAAATGGCGAAGTAAAATCGAATTCCCATTATGCAACATTAGAAAATACGGAACATTTTTACCAAAGTATTCAAGGCGATTTTGCTGTAAAATTGCTGTTGCAAAATTTGATGAATCAAACTTCGGTTTGTTTTGACACCGAAACCACAGGAATTGATGCTTTGAATGCCGAATTAGTTGGAATGTCATTTTCTTTCGAAAAAGGAAAGGCTTTTTACGTTCCGTTTCCAGAAAATCAAGAGGAAGCGCAAATTTTAGTGGATAAATTTAAACCTTTTTTTGAAAGTGAAACCATCGAAAAAATTGGTCAAAACATCAAATACGATTTAAAAATTCTATCGCATTATGGCATTCAAATCAAAGGAAAATTATTCGACACCATGATTGCGCATTATTTGATTAATCCCGATATGCGCCATAATATGGATGTTTTGAGTGAAACGTATTTAAAATATTCGCCAAAATCTATCGAAGATTTAATTGGGAAGAAAGGGAAGAATCAAAAATCGATGCGAGACGTAGCTTTAGAAGAAATCAAAGAATACGCCGCCGAAGATGCTGATATTACGTTTCAATTAAAGCAAAATTTCAGTCCAATTCTCGATAAAGCCGAAACCAAAAAACTATTTGATGAAATCGAAATTCCATTAATTCCCGTTTTAGCCGCAATGGAATTAGAAGGAATTAATCTAGACGTCCCCTTTCTACAATCGATGTCAGTTGAAATGGCTGTTGAAAGCAATGCATTGGAACAAAAAATCTACGAAACCGCTGGCGAGAAATTCAATTTAGCTTCGCCAAAACAATTGGGAGATATTTTATTCGACAAATTAAAAATTGGCGGTGCCAAACAAAAGAAAACCAAAACGGGGCAATATGCTACTGGCGAAGAAATTTTGAGTTATTTAGCGAATGACAATCCCATTGTGAAAGATATTCTCGACTGGCGACAAATGGTAAAATTACAAAGTACTTATATTGATGCCTTGCCCAATCAGGTCGATAAAAAAACAGGTCGTGTTCATACTGATTATATGCAAACGGTTGCCGCAACAGGCCGATTGAGTTCTAACAATCCGAACTTGCAAAACATTCCGATTCGAACCGAAAGAGGACGATTAATCCGAAAAGCATTTATTGCTCGTGACGAAAATTACACCTTGGTTTCTGCGGATTATTCTCAAATAGAACTCCGAATTATTGCCGCTCTATCAGGCGAAGAAAACATGATAAAAGCCTTTCAAAACAACGAAGATATTCATAAAAGTACGGCTGCAAAAGTGTTTAATGTGCCATTGGAAGAAGTCACAAAAGAGCAGCGTAGCAACGCCAAAACCGTGAATTTTGGAATTATTTATGGAGTTTCGGCTTTTGGTCTTTCCAATCAAACTTCGCTTTCACGAAAAGAAAGTGCCGAGTTGATTGATGCCTATTATGCGACTTATCCAAAACTAAAATCGTACATGTCAAACCAAGTTGATTTTGCCAGAGAAAATGGCTATGTGCAAACCGTTTTAGGACGGCGTCGTTATCTAAAAGACATCAATTCGGCCAACATGATGGTCAAAAGTGGTGCCGAACGAAATGCGGTAAACGCCCCAATTCAGGGAAGTGCCGCCGATATTATCAAAATCGCGATGATTAATATTCATAAAAAATTAGTTTCAGAAAACTGGAAATCGAAGATGTTGCTGCAAGTACACGATGAGTTGGTTTTTGACGTACACAACTCAGAACTGGAAAAGATTCAACCCATGATTAAACACGAAATGGAAAACGCTTTTAAAATGGATGTGCCACTGGATGTAGAAATTGGAATGGGGAAAAATTGGCTAGAAGCGCATTAAAAAATATAGAACTTAGCGTTTATAATTTTGTAACTTTGGTAATACTAATTTGTAGCACATTAGAATAAACAGGCTGAATTACTTTAAGACAATTCTACTGCCGCCTAGTCGATTCTCGTTCTCTTAATTCGGTTTTAATAATTGTAGTTTTATAAGGCTCTTTTTCGTTTTTATTTTCGATTCTTTCTATTAGTAATCTTGCTGCTGCTTCGCCAATTTCTGGTCCGTGTTGGCTTACTGTGGTCAAACTTGGAGACAATCTTCTCGAAGCAAGAATCCCATCGGCAAACCCAATTATCGAAAGATTTTCGGGTATTTTATAGCCTTTTTTAAGACTAATTCGCAGAGCAACCACGGAGTCGTTTTCATCCAGAGCAAAAATCCCATCGATTGTATTATTAGCAAATAAAATTTCTGTTTTATCTTTCAAATCGTCTTCTGATTCGGTTCTAAGAATGATATTTTCATTAATGGCGATGTGGTTGTTTTCTAATGCTTTTAAATATCCCTCGGCTCGTAGTTTTCCCACACTCAAATTATCGACAGAAGAAAATAGAGCAATATTTTTGCAGCCAATGTTTATTAAGTGCTGGGTAGCGTTGAGAGCCGAATCAAAATCATCAACAACTACCTTGTCGCATTCAATTTCTTCGGCTATTCTATCAAACATAACAATAGGTGTTCCGTCGTTTATGATTGCTGCAAAATGACTGTATTCTTGTAGCTTTTGTGCTTCCTCAGAAATAGATAAAATAAATCCGTCAATCGTTCCGTTACTCAGCATTTCTAGTGTGTTAATTTCCTTTTCTAAGGATTCATTCGAAATGCAAGTAATTACATTATATCCTTTTTCGTCGGCAACTTTTTCGATACCACTAAATACTTTGGCAAAAAAAGAATTCAAAATATTGGGTATAATAACACCAATGGTTTTTGTCGATCTGTTTTTAAGATTTAAACCAATAACATTGGGCTTATAATTTTTTAGTTTAGCGTATTCCTTTATTCTTGTTTTTGTTTGTTCGCTAATTTCGGGGCTATCATTGAGTGCTTTAGAAACTGTAGAAACAGAAACATTTAGTTCTTTTGCAATTTGTTTTAGAGTTGCTTTAGCTTTCATAAGCGGATATTTAATTCTTTTTAGTTATATCATTAAGTATAATTTTCGAAAAAGTTTACCGAATCTTTAAGTTTTGGAGGAATTTGTTTTGTCCAAAAAAAATACTTTTTCAATCGAAAGGGTGGAATTTACGATTTTTTTTTGAAATCGGAAAATGCAAATATATTAAAGTCTACAATGAAGTACAATTTCAAAAAAACAGAAATAAATTTAATTGTAAATATCCATTTGATAATCAGCTCAAAAACAGCTTAAAAATATTCTTTTAGGAGTGTTTGTATTTAAAATAAATAATTGTACTTTTGCGCTCCCTTTATTGGGAATGGAATGTTTAATTAAAATAAATTATTGTGAACGCATTAAGCTACAAAACAGTATCGACAAGCAAAGCAACCGTATCCAAAGAATGGATTGTGGTAGACGCTGACGGTCATAACTTAGGTCGTCTTGCATCAAAGGTCGCTATGATTCTTAGAGGTAAGTACAAGCCGAGTTATACCCCACACGTGGACTGTGGAGATAACGTAATTGTTATCAACTCAGAAAAAATTAACCTTACAGGTAACAAAATGGATGAAAAAACATACATCCGTCACACTGGCTATCCTGGAGGACAAAGAACTTTGACCGCTAAAGTATTACAGGCAAAAAACCCTGCATTATTAGTAGAAAAAGCAGTAAAAGGGATGTTGCCTAAAAATAAATTAGGAGCAGAACTTTTCAGAAATTTAAATGTTGTTGTAGGATCAGAGCACAAACAAGGCGCTCAAAAACCTAAAACAGTTAACCTTAACGATCTTAAGTAATGGGAGTAATTCACAAAATCGGTAGAAGAAAAACCGCTGTTGCACGTGTATATGTTACAGAAGGAACAGGAGTTATCACTGTAAACAAAAAACCATTTGCAACTTATTTCCCAACAGCTACTTTACAGTACAAAGTTTTGCAACCCATGTCAATGACAGAAAACGCATCAAACTTTGACGTAAAAGTAAACGTTTATGGAGGTGGTTCAACAGGTCAAGCAGAAGCTGTAAGAATGGCTTTAGCAAGAGTAATGTGTGAAGTTGGCGAAGGAAACAGAGCTATATTAAAACCAGAAGGTTTATTAACAAGAGACCCAAGAATGGTTGAACGTAAAAAATTCGGTCAGAAGAAAGCTCGTAAGAGATTCCAATTCTCTAAACGTTAATATTGCCTGTCTTGTGCAATTCGTACAAGACATATTGATGATTAATTTAAAAACAATGTTGTTGTTGTCCCAATGCGTTGGGAAATTAGTTTAGCATCTAAATGGGTTGAAAAGTTAGAAGTTGGAAGTTGGAAGTTTTTAAAAAAAAACTATAAACTACAAACAACAAACCGAAAAAACACATTGCTAATTCAACAGAACGTAAACTAAACAAAAAATGTCAAACAAAGTAGAAGTAAAAGAATTACTAGAAGCAGGTGTTCACTTTGGACACATGACTAGAAAATGGGATCCAAATATGGCCCCTTACATTTATATGGAGCGTAATGGAATTCACATTATCAACCTATATAAAACTGCAGCAAAAATTGAAGAAGCGAACGAAGCTTTGAAAAAAATCGCTGCATCAGGTAGAAAAATATTATTTGTTGCTACCAAAAAACAAGCAAAAGACATCGTTGCCGATAAAGCAAAAGCTGCAAACATGCCATACATTACTGAAAGATGGCCTGGTGGAATGCTGACCAACTTCGTAACTATCCGTAAAGCTGTTAAAAAAATGGCTACTATCGATAAAATGAAAAAAGATGGCACATTCATGACGCTTTCTAAAAAAGAGCGTTTGCAAGTAGATCGTCTTCGTGCTAAATTAGAGAAAAACTTAGGTTCAATCGCTGATATGTCTAGACTACCAGCAGCCTTGTTCGTAGTAGATATCAAAGCAGAACACATCGCAATAAAAGAAGCTCAAAAATTAAACATTCCAGTTTTTGCCATGGTTGATACCAATTCTGACCCAAGAGAGGTGGATTATGTTATCCCATCAAATGATGATGCTTCTAAATCAATCGATAAAATTTTAACTTTAGTAACTGCCGCAATTATTGACGGTCTTGCTAACAGAAGCTCTGACAAAGAAAGCGAAGCAACTACAGAAGAAGTGGTAGCCGCTCCTGCTGAAGTTGTTGCCGAAGTAGCTACCGAAGACGAAGTTCCTGCAACTGAAGAATAAATCAAATAAATTTAAAGATTGAAGGATTTAAAGATTGAAAGACTATTGATTTTATAATTAGTATCCCTTTGAATATTTAAATTTTTCAATCTTTTAATCTTTAAATTAAAAAATTATGGCAACAATTACTGCTGCAGACGTAAATAAATTAAGAACAATCACAGGTGCAGGAATGATGGACTGCAAAAAAGCACTTGTAGAAGCCGAAGGAGATTTTGATTTAGCTATCGAAAACCTTCGTAAAAAAGGACAAAAAGTAGCCGCAAACCGTTCTGACAGAGAATCTACAGAAGGTGCTGCGATTGCTGTTGTCAACGCAGACAAAACGGCTGGTGTGGTTATTACATTAAACTGTGAAACGGACTTCGTAGGTAAAAACGAATCTTTCGTAAAATTAGCCCAAGATTTTGCTAACCTAGCCTTAAACTTTGAATCAAAAGAAGCTTTCTTAGCCGCTGATTTCAACGGAATCTCTGTTGCCGAAAAATTAATTGAGCAAACAGGAGTTATCGGAGAAAAAATCGAAATTGCTTCTTTCGAAACCTTGAAAGGAGCTTTCATTGGTTCTTACATTCACGCTGGAAACAAAATTGCCACTTTGGTTGCTTTATCTGCTAATATTGCTGGTGCTGATGAAGTTGCCAGAAATATCGCTATGCAAGCTGCAGCAATGTCGCCAATCGCTTTAGACGAAAATGGTGTTGATGCTGCAACCATCGCTAAAGAAATCGAAATTGCTAAAGATCTTTTACGTCAAGAAGGCAAACCAGAAGCTATGTTAGATAATATTGCTAAAGGGAAACTAGCTCGTTTCTTTAAAGACAATACTTTAGTAAACCAAGATTATATCAAAGACAACAAAATGAGCGTTGCTGCTTATGTAAAATCTTTAGATAAAGATCTTATTGTTACCGGTTTTAAAAGAGCTGCTTTAGGATAATTTATTCTAAACTCAAATTATAAATCCCATTTCGAAGTAATTTGAAATGGGATTTTTGCTTACATTTGAAATTCTAATTTTAGTAAAAATGGAAAGCAAAATAAGATGCAAATGGTGCGTGGGAATCGATATTTATGAAAAATACCACGACAACGAATGGGGTGTTCCCGTTTATGAAGACCAAAAATTATTTGAATTCTTGATACTCGAAACTTTTCAAGCAGGATTGAGTTGGATTACCATTCTAAAAAAAAGAGAAAATTTTAGATACGCATTCGATGATTTTGACTATAAAAAAGTAGCCCAATATTCCGAGGATAAAATTCAGGAATTACTGCAAAATTCAGGAATTATCCGCAATCAATTAAAAATTCGTGCTGCCGTTTCGAATGCGATTGCTTTTATGAAAGTACAGAAAGAATTTGGAAGTTTCAGTACGTATATTTGGCAATTTACCGAAGGAAAACCAATCGAAAACAATCGAAAATCCTTAAAAGAAGTCCCTGCCACCACTCCGCTTTCAGATAAAATTAGCAAAGATTTGAAAAAACGCGGCTTCAAATTCGTAGGTTCAACTGTTGTTTATGCTCACATGCAAGCAACCGGAATGGTCAATGACCATGTGGAAGATTGCTTTAAAAGAAATCAATAATTTGAGTTCAAAATTTTTATAAATTCGTTCCTATCAATTTCTCTACAACCCAAACTTTCCAGATGTTCGTTATAAACTTGACAATCTAATATTTTGTAATGGGCTAATTTTAATTGGTTTGCCAAAGCAATAAACGCTACTTTTGAAGCATTCGAAACTTTAGAAAACATACTTTCTCCACAAAAAACATGTCCCAAATCGATACCATATAAACCACCAACTAATTCGTTATCTTGCCAAACTTCGACTGATTTTGCAATTCCTAACGTGTGAAGTTTGCAATAAGCCTCAACCATACTGTTAGTAATCCAGGTCCCCTTTTGTCCTTCACGTTTTATTTTTTGACAATTCAAAATTACTTCTGTAAAATTTTGATTAAAAGTTACCTTAAAAAGGTTCCGATTCAAAAGGTTTCGCATGCTTTTTGAAACTACCAATTCATCGAAAAACAAAACCATTCTAGGGTTTGGAGACCACCATAAAATGGGGTTTTCGTTTTCGAACCAAGGAAATATTCCACTTTTGTAAGCCAATAGCAAACGTTCTGGCGACAAATCGCCTCCAACGGCTAAGACACCCTCAAAATTGGCTTCGTAAACGGGAGGAAAGAATAATTCTTTGGATAAAAAATACATGACTTTAGAACAATAGTGTACGGTTTACTTGTAAATTTGGCGAAGCTAATTTACATTTTAAAATTCAATCTTAAAATTTTTAAAAAAACTATGAAAACCAAATTCGTAATCCTTTTTCTTTCAGCATCCGTTTTCATAGGGAATGCCCAATCAAAAGACAGCCTTTCTTTGATAAAAAATCAAGATAAAATCTCCTATAAAAAATTCATTGTCCCTGTAACTCTGATAACCGCAGGAGCATTGCTTTTGAGCACAAATCTTAATAGGGATTTGCAATCAAATGCCAACCATTTCTTTGGTAAAAATTTCCATACTAATGGCGATAATTTTTCACCATTCGTTCCCATTGTTCAAATCTATTTGGGAAAATCTTTGGGATTCAAGCCTAAAAATGACATTCAGCATCAAACCATTAACCTTGTGTTTGCCAATGCAATTGTGGGAACAGTAATTTCTGTTCTAAAAAGAGCCGTTGGCGAAGAGCGGCCCGATCAATCAAATCGGTTTAGTTTTCCTTCTGGTCATACTGCAATTGCATTTACAAATGCTTCTTTGTTGTTTTATGAGTATAAAGATTCTAACTTATGGTATGCCAGTAGCGGATTTTTGTTTGCCGCAGCAACAGGCGCTCTTCGGATTGCTAATAACAAACATTACACGTCCGATGTTCTTGCGGGTGCTGGAATAGGAATGGCAACAGGACTTATTGTTTCCTATTGGAATCCATTTCAATCGATGCATTTTGGAAAAAACAAAAAAACAACCGCTTTTGTTTATCCCGAAATTGGAAACCAAATAGGGGTTGGAGCGATTGTAAAACTCAATTGATTTTTAGAAAAAGCCAAAAAAACAACTTAAAATTCTTTACCGATTTACCCTAGGCTAGCGCAATGAAACCTAATGCTCGGACTAGCTGAGGAATTGGACTATAATGAACTAATAAACGGAATTATTTCCATTTCAAAGTTTCCATCAATCGTTGCATATCATTTCTAACATAACTTGCTGCTGGCATAATAGAGTCAAAGTTGGGTTTAGCATAGAAATAAACAGAACCCGTCACAAAATGTTTGGTGCTGTCTGTTGCATAAAACTGTGAATTTGTCGCTGCATTTCCATTTACGCGATAAAACATTCCATACACTTTTTTCGAAGAATTCATAAACGGTTGTTCTAAGATATTATCCGCTTTTATTACATGTTCATAGGTTAGTTTCTGAGCATCACGAAGCAGTTTATCGATATTGTTGTTTACAGATTTATAGGTGAGGGTAAATGGTCGCTTTCATTTTTGGATATGAAACGGTAAATCCACAGTCTTTTTGACCTTTGATTAGTGCCTCTGAATTTATTTCGAATGAAAAAGAACATTGGTTTTCGAAAGTTACATATTTTGCCTCTGTATAATCCAAACGCAAATAACTTGATGGTTTGGGCAAAACGTCATCTTTACAGCTAAAAGTAGCAAACAGTGCTATTAGAAGTATGGTAATTATCAGGTTTTTTTTGTGCATTGTGTAGTTATTCAATGGTAACTTTAATTTGTTTGATGCGTTTTTTATCTACCGATTCAACGGTAAAAACACAGTTTTTGTATGCAATCTTTTGGTTTTTTTTTGGAAAATTACCAACAATTTCCAGAATAAATCCAGCCAATGTTTCGGCTTCTCCCTTTTTCAATTCAAACAACTCCTCATCAACAGCAATAATTCTATAAAAATCTTTGAGATTTATTTTTCCTTCAAAAAGATAATTTTTATCATCTATTTTAGAAAAATTGCTGTTGTCTCCGTCAAATTCATCGCTAATATCTCCGACAATTTCTTCGATTACATCTTCCAGCGAAACCAGTCCCGAAGTCCCACCATATTCATCTACAACAATAGCCAAGTGACTTTTTTTGTTTTGAAAATCTTTCAACAAATTATCAATTTTTTTGTTTTCAGGAACAAAAAACGGCTCTCGTAATAACGTTTTCCAATCGAATTCCTCCTTGTCAATATGAGGAAGTAAATCTTTTACAAATAAAACACCTTCAATTTGATCGATATTATCGCGATAAACAGGAATTCTAGAATACCCTTTTTCAATTATTTTTGAATAAATAACAGCAAAAGATTCCTCAATTTCTAATGCAAAAATATCGATTCTTGGGCTCATTACCTGTTTCGTATCGGTGTTTCCAAAAGTCACAATTCCTTCTAATATTTTTTGTTCTTCGGTCGAAGTTTCTTCAGCATCAGTCAATTCAAGTGCTTGAGACAATTGATCTACGGAAAAATTTGACTTTTGCTTCCCCAATTTATTGTGCAAATACACCGTTACTTTGCGCATAGGCGAACTTATTGGAGAAAGAAAAACTTCTAATCCGGCTAAAGGATAGGCAACTAACTTAGCAAACTTGACATTATTTCGACTGGCATAAACTTTGGGCAAAACTTCTCCAAACAACAAAATCAAAAAAGTAACTAAGACTACTTCTAAAATAAATTTTAGAACAGGAGAAGTAATCGCATGGAATATATTATGCCCTACGTATGAAAATAAGATTACGACACCAATATTGATAAAATTATTGGCTACAAGTAGCGTTGCTAATAATTTTTTGGGTTTTTCTAAAAGTTCGGAAATGATTTTTCCTTTTGAGGGATGTTCTTCTAAGGTTTTATCGATGTCTTTTTGAGACAATGAAAACAAGGCTACCTCAGCACCAGAAACTAATGCAGAACAAAACAGCAAGGCAGCTATCATAATAAATCCAAATACTAAATCAGTATCTAGGGTATAAGCAAAATTAAAACTGGGCTCTGGGTCCAAATTAAAAAAGATTAGTTATACAATCAAAACGGCAAATCGTTTATAGGTAAGCCGTTGTTTTGCGGGTCAAAGTTAGTGTTTTTTGTAAGTTCAGGGTCGGCAATTTGTTTATTGTTTTCATTTCCTTTCTTGGTTGATAAGAAAGTAAACTCTGTTACTTGAATCTCGGATGTGTATTTTGGAGTCCCATCTTCGGTCTGCCACTGCCGTGATTTAATACGCCCTTCCACGTATATTTTGTCTCCTTTTGAGAGGTGTTTTTCGCAAAGTTCAGCCGCTTTATTGCGCACGACCAAGTTGTGCCATTCTGTAGAAGTAATTTTTTCGTTAGTGGTTTTATTAACATACACCTCATTGGTAGCCAACGAAAATCTTCCTATGCAATTTCCTCCATCAAAATAGTGCATCTTGACATCTTCGCCCAAATACCCTATTAACATCACTTTATTTAGCGTTCCATTCATTGTTTTTAATCAGTATAAACCAAAGATACATTTTTTAGAATAAATTTAAAATAAAAACATACTGTAAATTTCTTTTTGCAACAATTGCAATTGGCGTTTTTATGGTGCAAAAGAAAAACTAGATTGCTACAAAAGGCATAAAAACGAGAACGATACAAACAACTTAAAATTTACTGGTCATTATTTTAAGTTGTGTAAAAATCATCCTATCAGTCAATATTTTCCCTATTTTTATAGTCAAATTGACTTCGCATGTTCAAAAACATCATCAATCTATTTTTTCCACCTGTTTGTGCGGGTTGTCATTCGTTTTTAATGTCGAATGAAAACGTGATTTGCACACTTTGCCGACATAATATTCCGCTGACCAATCATCATAAGAATCCTGAAAACGAAGCGTTCAAAAAGTTTTACGGAAGAATTCCTGTTGAATATGCTTCGGCATTGTTGTATTTTCATAAAAAAGGGATTGTTCAGGAATTGATACACAATCTGAAATACAAAGGACAACAAGAAATTGGAACCGTTCTTGGCACATGGTACGCCGAGGATTTAAAAGATTTGGCAATCATCCGGTCTGTAGATGAAATTATTTCGGTGCCTTTGCACAAAAGAAAACTTCGAGAAAGAGGCTACAATCAAGTAGCAAATTTTGGAAATGCCCTTTCCAAGGGTTTAAACATCCCTTATAATCCAAATGTATTGATCAGAACTATTTATTCCAAAACCCAATCCAAGAAAAATCTTTTAGGAAGAACCGAAGGCATGCTTCATACTTTTGATGTGAATTTTTCTGAAAAAAATCATAACAAACATTTTTTGCTAATAGACGATGTTATCACGACCGGTTCGACTTTAGAAGCTTGCTCACGCGCACTTATGAAAATTCCTGGTGCAAAAATCAGCATTGTGTGTATGGCGATGGCACATTCTTGATAAAAATGGAATCTGTTTTTAAAACCTGTCAGATTTAAATACGAAAGTTTTGCCTAGACAAAAACGGCATCCCACGCTTTTAAAGGGAATACAAAGCACAGATGGAAATCGCTTTCCTTAGACAAGTACTCCGAAGGGCAAAATGGAATTTATATTTAAAACATTTCATTTACAGTAAATATAATTGTTATTTTGTGGCATCTAATTTTTTGATTTGCTATGTTGAAAAACAACTTTAAATATATCTTGTTTCTGCTTGTACTAACAATGATTGGCTGTGCCAAAAGAGGGAGCATTACGGGCGGTTTGAAAGATACAATTGAGCCGGTTTTGAAAATGAGTTTCCCCAAAAATTTTAGCACCAATTTTAAAGGAAAGGAAATTAAACTAACTTTTGACGAATTTGTTAAGTTGAAAGACCTGAACAAGCAGTTGATTATTTCGCCTCCAATGAAGCACGAACCGTTAGTATTACCAACAAGTGCCAGCAAATATCTTACTATAAAAATCAACGACACGCTGCAACCCAACACGACTTATAGTTTCAATTTTGGACAAAGCATTCAAGACAATAATGAGGGCAATACATATAATCAGTTTAAATATGTTTTTTCTACTGGCAATTATATCGATTCCTTGTCAATTGGAGGAACCGTGAAAGATGCCCATAATAAGGAAGTAGAATCGTTTGTTTCGGTCATGTTGTATGAGGTAAATGACAAATTCAAGGATTCTGTTGTTTATACTGAAAGTCCCAGATATATTACAAACACTTTGGACAGTTTGAAAACATTTAAACTCGAAAATCTGAAAGCGGGAAAATACCTTTTGGTAGCCATGAAAGATTATAATTCTAACAATAAATTTAATCCCAGAAAAGATAAAATTGGATTTAGAAAACAGTTTATTACCGTTCCCAATGACACGCTCTATGAACTAAAATTGTTTAAAGAAGAAATTGCTTTTAAGGCTTTCAAACCCATTCAAGCGGCGAGAGGAAAATTGATTTTGCCCTATGAAGGAAGAAGCGATAAGGTAAAAATTACATTAAAAAATAAAACCGAAATTGTACCGACGCTTATTACTAAGTTTCCCAAAAAAGATTCGCTACAAGTTTGGTTTAAGCCTTCGAAAATAGATTCGTTAGCATTAGAAGTTGTCAAGGATAAATACAAAGGAAACTTTGGGTTTAAAATTAGAGACACTCAAAAAGAGGTCAAAAAAGAGACCACAAACAACATTCCAAAAGGAGTCAAAAAAGACAACCCAAAAGACTTTGTGACCATAACCCCTGTACAAAGTGGCACGTTGAACTTTAGAGAATCATTTACTTTAGAAAGTGCTACACCATTGACTAAGATTGATAATTCAAAAATAAAACTCATCAATAAAGGCTCTGTTGCGGTAGCATTTTCGACCCAATATGATGATTTTAACCAGCAATTGCTTTTCGATTTCAAAAAAGAACCTTCTGAGAGTTATACGTTTAAAATCTTACCTGGAGCCTTGACTGATTTTTTTGAAAAAGCAAATGACACCTTAACTTATAAATTAGAAACCCGAAGTTTATCGGACTATGCTAATATCGCCGTAAATTTGCAAAACGTAAAACGCTTTCCCGTAATTGTAGAGTTGCTAAATGCCAAGGGAGATGTTGTGGCCTCAGAATATAGTGAAAGCAATACGAAGGTAGAATTTAATTTACTAGAACCAGACTTATTTACCCTTCGGGCGATTTATGACGACAACAAAAATAAAGAATGGGATCCAGGCAATTATTTGAAAAAACAACAAGCAGAAGAGGTCATTTATTCTTCTAAAGAAATCCTTCTTCACGCTAATTGGGATGAAATGGACGCGGTTTTTGACTTAAGTCTCCCTTATATTCCAGCACCCAAGAAGAAAGTAGAAAAAAAGAAAAAGCCTAAATCAGGATTTTAGTTCAAAGGAATCTCTGTCGTTAAGAAAACCGAATTTTTTTCTGGTTTCTAGCAGTTTCTCTTTATTTAATTCGACAATAAAAATGCCTTCTGTTTCTTGTGGTTCAAAAAGGGCATTCCCCAGAAAATCAATCGCTTGTGAATGTCCAATATATTCGAGATTATTTTGGTCTTTACCAATTCTGTTTACACCAACCGTATAACACATATTTTCGATTGAGCGCGCTTTGAGCAAGGTATTCCAAGCATTAATGCGCGGTTTTGGCCAATTGGCAACATAAATCAGCACCTCATAATTTTCGACATTTCGGGCAAAAACCGGAAAACGCAAATCGTAGCATATTAGCAGACAAATTTTGAATCCTAAATAATCTACAATCAATTTTTTTTTTCCAGAAGTGTATACTTTATCTTCTCCTGCGAGGGAAAACAAGTGTCGTTTATCGTAAAACTGTATTTCGCCTGAAGGAAATACAAATACCAATCTGTTATAAAAATTATCATTTTCGGCAATGATTAAACTTCCTGTAATCGCACATTTTTTGGCTTTTGCCAAAGATTGCAGCCACAAAATGGTTTCTCCTTGCATGGTTTCGGATACCTCGTTTGGATTCATGGTAAAACCCGTTGAGAACATTTCGGGAAGTACAATCAAATCTACTTTTTCAGTAATGGCATTGATTTTTACTTCGAAATGATTCCGATTGGCAATGGGTTTTTCCCAGAATAATGGCGATTGGATGAGTGCGATTTTCATTTTATAAAAATACTGAAATTTGACACACAGATGATACTAACTGAAATTATTTCTTTGGGATAATACTTTATTCTTTTATAATTTTTCTAACCCAATTGTATCTTTAGTCCTATACCCTCTTGCTTTTGTTTCGGAACTTAGAAAAACTGAATTTTTTAACATTTTTACAATAAAATACAAACTTAAAAGAAAGAAGTATAAGCCATTAAAATACTGCTTCAGTTCAATACTTCCCATATAACCTAATAAAAAGAAAAAAACACCATATAATAAAACACTGAATAGCAGTTTATATTTATCTATTTTTTTATTGATTTTGATGTCGTCTTTAGTTATAAGATTTTCAGCCAGTATCCTTTCTATCATCTCATCTACTTGGTCTTTATCAAGAATTAATCCGCGTCCTTTTATTCGTCCTGATTCGATAAATAATATCTCAACAGCTGTAAACTTCAATAAAACTTTTTTGATTTTGATGCTTCTTATGGTTTGAATATCAATTACAGGTGTTCCCGAGCTAAATAACATTATGTTAAAAGCCATAGCCAAAAAGAGAAAAGAACATGAAGCTGAATATAATACCATATCCATCCTTTGCAGATTATAAAAAACAACAGCCATAATGGAAAAAATGGGTATAAAAACAAAAAATACCATCAAAGTTCTGAAAACATAACTTACTGATTTTCCATAATCTTCTACTAAATTAATTTCGGGTGTTTTGCTAAAAATGAGTTTACTTTCAAATATGTGTAAATATTCATATTTGGTTTTTACCTTTTGTTTTGCAGTTTCGCCATCAATTATAAAATCCGTCAATTCATTTGGTGCCACATCCAAAACTAAGGCTAAACGCTTTAAAGTTTCGGCTGTGGGTATTGTATCTCCGTTTTCAACTCTTTGAACGGTTCGCAAGGATAGTCCTGTACTTTTAGCTAAATCGTCTTGCGATAAGGCTTTTCTTTTTCGTAACTCTTTTACTCTTTCTGCTAAATTTTGGTTTTCCATAAATCGATAAATAATTGGGTCAAAAATAATTGAAAACGGCTAAAGTTCATCCAAAATAGCTACGCCATCTTTACGCCATTTCTATTAAAACCAAAAAAAACGCATCCAAATTAAAGGATGCGTTTCTTAGTTTTTTAAATACAATTCGAAATTTAATCCATTTCGCCATTTATGGTTTCCATTATTTCTCTAAAACTATTGAGTCCTGCTTCTATGTTCTCGATAATTTCGTTTGCCAAAATGTCCGGATCGGGGAGATTATCCAAGTCGGTTAAACTTTTGTCTTTCAGCCAAAAAATATCCAGACTCGTTTTGTCTCTTGTTATAATTTCCTCGTAACTGTATTTTTTCCATCGTCCTTCTTCGTTCGCTTCGCTCCAGGTTTCTTTTCGTTTGTAGATATTTTCCGGATTATATAATTGCTTAAATTCATCCAAATCGGCTTCCCGCATTGGGTTTTTCTTGGGCGTGTGTTGCACATTGGTTCTGTAATCATAAAACCAAATTTCCTTTGTCCAATTCCCCTGATTTTATCCAAGGAATTGTACCATTGTAAAAACCCTTATTTTGTCTGCTTGGTGTTCCTCCTGATGTAGTAAAACAAACTTCCCCCAACGTACATTCCGCCCAATCTTCCTTCACTTTATTATTTTTCATTTTCATTTTTTAAAAACACGCAGGGATTCCTTGTATTTACTGGGTTTTTGGTTATTTTCTTTTTTCTAAACAAGCAAAATTTTTGTTCATTGCGTTAGTGTTTTACCGTGTTTTTATACTTTTTCTTTTTTCTAAACACGCAGGGAAGCCTTGTATTTACTGGGTTTTTGATTGTTTTCTTTTTCCCAGACAAGCAAAAATCTATACCCAGGACGGAATATATTCTACAAATTTGGTCGAAAGATTGTTGGGATCTTTGGCTTTAATGATGTTTTGGTTTAGGGCTTCCTTGATAACCAGTGAAACTTGGGAGCGCTGTTTGTCGTGCATCTTGAAACGTTCTCTCAAGGAAGTATTGGTCATTGCACTGGAACTGAAATACTGCAAAACACAATGCTGGTAAGCAGCCTCAATACGTTCTGACGGTGAAAGTTCTGCAAAATTTCTGGGCGCATAAATGGTTACTCTAAACGAGTTGGCCAATTCTTCAAAGCGAAGTGGTGGCAATCCATACAATTCAATCGCTGCCACCGATTTTTGAAAACCAGAACCCCGCTCTTCGCAAATATTATATCTTCGGAATGCCGAGGCCAAAGCATCGTTTCGGGATTGAGGCGTAGTTCCTATTAACCGATCTAAGGTTTTAGACGGCAGTAGTTTTCCAGGGTTTGATATTTCTATTCGGTTGTCGAATATTTCGATCATAGGCCCTGCTCCTTTTACCGAAAAATCCTGATGTATCAACGAATTGGCAATAAGCTCACGTAAAGCAATATCTGGATAGATTGCCGTTTCGGTTCGTAAAGCTGTTTTTATGATTTCGCTGCTGGGCAAAAGTGCTTTTACAAAAAGCAAAAGTGCTTCAAAACTGATGGCGTAACCTTTATTTCCGGGATATTCTTTCTCAGTAATTATTTTATTGTTGCCTTTATATTTAATGACTCTTACTGCTTTTCGGGCAAGGGAATCAAAATCTTTCAAGGAATTGGCAGCAGTCAAAGCGCCTAAATTGGTGATGTAATAACCTGCATCATCCACAGCTTTAACCATATTTTCCTGTTCCAGCCAATGCAATATTGCATCGCTTTGATGGACAACAGGTTTACCGAGCAATTCTAAAACTTTGTTGTAATCCAAAAGGGTCAGCACATCATCTGCAGGCAAAAGCTTCGAAACGTGTAAATCCTCAAAAACGGGATTTTTACTATTGAGCATTAATCCACCTATTTCCTGTCTTGATGCTTTTTGGGTTGTTCCGCCACTTCTTATAAAAGAATCTTCGATAGTACCGGATCTTAAATGAACAGGCTTTGTTGCTGATTCTTTAATATGTATAAAAAGTATGGGTTTATCGATATACATTTCGATTTTATGATCCAAAGCAACTTCAGGATCAACAGTATCACGAGCTAAACTGGCTAATTTTTGAACAATGAGTTCGGCTTTGGCCATATCAATTCCCTGAATAGCCCCTGTTTTATTTTCTATTCCGAAAACTAAAAAACCACCGCCGGGAAGATTTGAAAAAGCACTTAAATGTTTACTCAATTTTTGATTATTGGGAGATAAATCTTCTTTCCAATCCAATTCATTCAGCTCTTGCGGAATAGGATTTAGACTTTTATCTAATAGTGCAATGGCTCTGTTAATCCAGCTTTTCATTTTAAAAATTTATATTTTCTCTTTTCTAAACACGCAGCGATCCCTTTAAATTCAAGACAATTGCTGTTTTTTCTTTTTCCTGAACACGCAAAAATACACTTTTATGCAGCTAATACTTCGTTGAGTTCATTAATAATATCATTCATTTGATTGCCGAATAATTGGTGCATTTTTCCTTTTCCGCCTTTAGCATCAATGGAGTATAATCCAAATCGTCTATTTCTATATGATAACTGCTTACTAAGTGGTCTTTTATCATTCGCAGCCAATCTAATTGTTCGGCTGTAAAACGATTGTGTTGTCCTGTATGCTGTTTGAAAATCCATTTGTTAAAATTGGCTTCAATGGTACTGTCATAGGCTTTGAGTTCAGCATCAATTCCGCAAACTCTACGAATTAAAGAAATCAAAGCGGTTAATTCCTCTTTGGGACGTTCGCTTTTTGTCTTTTCCAATGTAGCATAAGCATTCCAGACATAATTCGGAGTCAGCAAAGGTTTTTCCATCTGTAGTTTTTCCATTACCTCCTGAATCGCCCTTCTTCTTCTCTTTTTGCTTCAATAATCCCGATGGGCTTTCTATTTACAAAAAGAATATAGTCAGCAGGGCCCACGTTTGTTTGATATTCTCGCCCCGCAACACCCAAGTTCGCAGATAAATCCACTTTGTCTTTTGACTGAATCAACCATCCTGAATTAAGTAGCATCGCATCAATTTTGTCACGAGCAATTTGTTCTGGATTTTGGTTACAATCTGCAGTCATTGAAAATCTTTATTTTTTTAAATATTTGCGTACTAAAGTACACTTTTTTATATGATTTTAAAATACAAAAAACGCATCCAAATTGATGAATGCGTTTTTTTTTTGCCTTATGGCTAATGCCTAAAAACTATTATTTCAAACTTGCCGACAAATATTCTCTATTCATTCGAGCAATATTCTCCAAAGAAATTCCTTTCGGGCATTCGATTTCGCAAGCTCCCGTATTGGTACAATTACCAAAACCTTCTTCGTCCATTTGACGCACCATATTTAGCACACGGTTTGTTGCTTCGACTTTTCCTTGTGGTAACAAAGCATATTGCGATACTTTTGCTCCAACAAATAACATTGCCGAACCGTTTTTACAAGTCGCCACACAAGCTCCGCAACCAATACAGGCCGCAGCTTCAAACGCCTTGTCTGCATCGTTTTTTGGAATAGGAATGGTGTTGGCATCGATGGTATTTCCAGAAGTATTTACCGAAACGAATCCTCCCGCTTGTTGAATTCTATCAAAAGCGGTTCTATCAACCACTAAATCTTTAATCACAGGGAAAGCGACACTTCGCCATGGTTCTACCACAATAGTATCTCCGTCATTAAACATTCGCATGTGTAATTGACAAGTGGTAATCCCAGTATCTGGTCCATGTGCACGTCCGTTGATATACAAAGAACACATACCGCAAATTCCTTCACGACAGTCGTGGTCAAATGCGATTGGTTCTTTTCTTTCGTTTACTAATTGTTCGTTCAATTGGTCTAACATTTCCAAAAATGAACTTGCCGTAGAGACATCATTCAATTTGTATGTTTCCATTTTTCCTTTTGATTTAGCGTTTTTCTGACGCCAAATTTGAAGGTTGATGTTGATATTTTTTGCTGCACTCATTTGTTTAGGCATTAGCCAATAGGCAAAAGGCATTAGTTTGTAATTCTGCCATTATACCGTTAGACGTTAATAATTTATTTCTTTTTTATTTTTAGCCAAAAGCCATTAGGCAAAAGGCATTAGCAACTATTTTTTACTTGATTCTAATTTATTTATAAAGGAATTAATCATTTTGCTTTCTTCGATAATCTGATTTGACAACTCTAAAAACAATTTTTCATCATTAATAAATCCAATTTACTTGCTACTACTAATTGTGTTTCTAATTCACACAAAGAGCCTCGAGCTATTTTGATAAATTGAATATAACTTTGAGTTGATTGCCTTCCATATCCTTCTGCAATATTTGAAGGAATTGATACGGAACTTCTTTTAATTTGACTTGACAAAGCGTATAATTCATCTTTTGGAAAACTAGAAACTAATTTATAAGTCATACAGACAATATCTATTCCTTTCTGCCAAATCAATAAATCTTTATACGATTTTATCTCACTCATTTTTTATTTTAGTTATTAGGCAAAAGCCATTAGCCACTAGTTCTTTACTATTGCCTTTTGGCTGTTGCCTGTTGCCTTATTACTTATAATTTCTAGCTGCTATTTTGATAAATTCGTATTTCAATTCCTCTTTGTGAAGTTCGGATTTTGTAACATCGTATCCTTTGTTTTCCCAAGCTCCAACAAATGAGAAGTTTTCATCATCACGAAGCGTTTCCCCTTCAGAATCCTGATACTCTTCACGGAAGTGACCGCCACAAGATTCTTTGCGTTGCAAAGCATCCATAGCCATCAATTGTCCTAATTCGATAAAATCGGCAACACGAAGCGCTTTTTCTAATTCAGGATTCAATTCGTCTGAACTGCCAGGAACGTAAACTTCTTTGAAAAATTCTTCTTTAAAGCAGCAATTTCGGCAATGGCTTCAGTTAATCCTTTTTCATTACGACCCATTCCTACCTTATTCCACATAATATGACCTAAACGTTTGTGGAAATGATCCACAGTTTTAGATCCATTATTAGACAAGAATTTATCTATTGAATCTTTTACGCTATTTTCAGCAGCTACGAATTCTGGCAAATCGGTTGAGATTTTTCCAGTACGAATATCATCAGCTAAATAATTAGAAACGGTATAAGGCAATACAAAATAACCATCAGCCAAACCTTGCATCAAAGCCGATGCTCCCAAACGATTCGCTCCGTGGTCAGAGAAATTGGCTTCTCCTGCTACGAAACAACCTGGAATAGTAGACTGTAAGTTATAATCAACCCAAACGCCGCCCATAGTATAATGAACCGCAGGGTAGATTTTCATTGGCGTTTCATAAGGATTTTCATCCGTGATTTTTTGGTACATAGTAAACAAGTTACCATATTTTTCTTCTAACCATTTTTTTCCTAAAGTAAGGATTTCTTCCTGAGTTGGATTGTGATTTCCTTTGGCGTAAGCCGTTTGTTTTCCTTTAGATTGAATCTCAGTCGAAAAATCAAGGTAAACTCCTTCATTGGTGTCATTAGCTTCAATTCCGCGGCCTTCGTCACAAACTTCTTTTCCTGCTCTTGAAGCCACATCACGAGGAACTAAATTTCCAAATGCCGGATATTTTCTTTCTAAATAGTAATCTCTATCTTCTTCGGCAATTTGTGTTGGTTTTAATTTACCTGCACGAATTGCTTCTGAATCTTCTTTTTTCTTTGGCACCCAAATACGTCCAGAGTTTCTAAGAGACTCTGACATCAAAGTCAATTTAGATTGATTGGTTCCGTGAACTGGAATACACGTTGGGTGAATTTGTACGTAACAAGGATTTGCGAACAAAGCACCTTGCTTGTGAATCTTCCAACCAGCAGTTACATTTGACCCCATCGCATTGGTAGAAAGGAAATAAACGTTTCCGTATCCGCCCGTTGCAATAATTACAGCATGAGCAGAATGTCTTTCTAATTTTCCTGTTACCAAGTTACGAGCAATAATGCCACGCGCTTTCCCGTCTACTTTTACTAATTCTAACATTTCGTGACGGTTGTACATGTCTACTTTACCTAAACCAATTTGTCTTGATAAAGAAGAATAAGCTCCTAATAATAATTGCTGCCCTGTTTGTCCTGCGGCATAAAAAGTACGTTGTACTTGTGTACCACCAAAAGAACGGTTGTCTAACATTCCGCCATAATCACGGGCAAAAGGAACTCCTTGAGCCACACATTGGTCGATGATATTTCCTGAAACTTCCGCTAAACGATGAACATTGGCTTCGCGTGCTCTGTAATCGCCCCCTTTGATGGTGTCATAAAACAAACGAAAAGTACTATCTCCATCATTTTGATAATTTTTTGCAGCATTGATACCTCCTTGTGCTGCAATAGAGTGCGCCCGACGTGGAGAATCTTGGTAACAAAATGCTTTTACATTATAACCCATTTCGGCAAAAGATGCCGCTGCCGAAGCTCCCGCTAATCCAGTCCCTACTACGATAATGTCTATTTTTGGTCGGTTGTTTGGAGCAACTAACTTTAAGTGATCTTTATAATCAGTCCATTTTTGCGAAATGTGACCTTCGGGTATTTTAGAATCTAGTTTCATATAATTAGATTGATGTTTATTGATTAAAATGGTGAAATAATGCAATGAAAATAAATCCAAAAGGAACTATAATTGCAAAAGCATAACCTATTTTATGCAATGATTTTCCAATTTTATTATCAAATCCTATGGATTGTAATGAGGAAGTGAATCCATGCCAAAGGTGTAATGACAATAACAAAAATGCAATACTATATAATCCTGTACGTATTGGACTTTCAAATTTAGCCACTAACTCGTGAAAATAACGCGTTTCATCTATTGCATTCCCTTCAACATATTTATACACCATTTCGTGACACCAAAAATCGTACATGTGCAATCCTAAGAAAGCTAAAACTACTAAACCAGAAATAATCATGTTTCTAGAAGCCCAAGAAGCATTTGCCGCTCCGTCATATTTAGCATAAGCGATGGGTCTCGCTTTTTGGTTTTTTCTTTCCAAAACAATTCCCATTACAAAGTGAAAAACAACACCTGCAACCAAAATAGGCTGCATAACAAATTGAATTATTGGGTTATAACCCATAAAATGAGACATCGCATTGAAAGTATCGGCACTAAAAACCGAAGTCAGATTAATAAAAAAATGCAGTGCGAGAAACATAATCAGAAAAAGACCTGAAAGCGCCATAGCTACTTTTTTTGCTATTGACGACTTCAACATGGAAGATTTTGTCATAAGAATTCGAATAAATTGTTTTAAAGTGCACAAAAATAGGACTATTTGAAAGATACTACAACCTTTTCATGCTAATTTATAATCAATTTAAAAAAAATACAAACTCAATAAACTCGGCTTTTATCAAAATAAAATTTTACTTAGCCATTTCATTATCATCAATTTTACGAGAACTTTCAGGCGCATTTATTCGAGAATGACACTAATATATTTTTTATCATTCTGAATTAAAATTAACCTCTTTAAATATCTGTTTTTGATTCCAAAGTTTTTACTTTTGAATACGCTAAATTTAAAAAATCAATCCACATGAAATACCATCAAATAGACCATTCCCTTTTTATAAAAAACCGAGCCAAATTCACGGCTCAAATGAAGCCAAAAAGTCTAGCTATTTTTAATTCTAATGATATTTATCCTATAAGTGCCGACAGTACTTTGCCTTTTGCACAACACAGAGATATTTTTTACCTGTCGGGAGTTGATCAGGAAGAAAGTATCTTACTGCTTTTTCCAGATGCTCCTTACGAAAACCAACGCAAAATGTTGTTTCTAAAAGAAACCAGCGAACACATCGCCATTTGGGAAGGAGAAAAACTAACCAAGAACAAAGCCTTTGAAGTTTCCGGAATCAAAACAGTCCATTGGCTGCAAGATTTTGAAAAAGTTTTGTTCGAAATGATGACACATTGCGATACCATTTACATCAACACCAATGAGCATTATCGCGCCACGGTAGAAACAGAAACCCGTGAAGCCCGTTTTGTAAAATGGTGGAAGGCTAAATATCCAGCCCACGCTGTCGCAAAAAGCAATCCGATTTTACAACGCATTCGTTCCATAAAAGAATCAGAAGAATTAGATTTAATACAAAACGCCTGCAATATTACCGAAAAAGGGTTTCGTAGATTATTATCTTTTGTGAAACCCAATGTAACCGAATACGAAATTGAAGCCGAATTAATTCACGAATTCATCCGCAATCGTTCCAAAGGTTTTGCCTACACCCCGATTATTGCTTCGGGCAATAATGCCAATGTTTTGCACTACATCGAAAACAACCAACAATGCAAAGCAGGCGATTTGATTTTACTTGATGTTGCCGCCGAATATGCGAATTATTCTAGCGACATGACTCGAACAATTCCTGTTTCTGGACGGTACAGCGAAAGACAAAAAGCCGTGTATAATGCCGTTTTACGCGTGAAAAATGAAGCAACAAAAATGCTAATACCCGGAACGCTTTGGAAAGAATACCACATTGAAGTGGGAAAAATTATGACATCGGAGTTGTTAGGATTAGGGCTAATTGACAAAACCGATGTTCAAAACGAAAACCCAGATTGGCCAGCGTATAAAAAATATTTTATGCACGGAACCTCGCACCACATGGGATTGGATACGCACGATTACGGGAAACTAAATGAGCCCATGCAACCCAATATGGTTTTTACAGTTGAGCCCGGCATCTATATTCCTGCCGAAGGTTTCGGAATTAGATTAGAAGATAATGTTGTGATTCAGGAAACTGGAGCGCCTTTCAATTTGATGAAAAATATCCCGATTGAAGTAGACGAAATTGAAAGTTTGATGCATGCGTAATTTTTGACAAAAAGATTACCCTATTGTAACACTCTTTTCTTCTAAACGACAAACTAGAAAAAAACAAATATCATTATGCAAGCTCACGAAATAGATTACCAGATATACGGCGAAGAAATGCAGTATGTAGAAATTGAACTCGATCCACAAGAAATTGTCATTGCCGAAGCAGGCAGTTTTATGATGATGGACAATAATATTCAAATGGAAACCATTTTTGGAGATGGATCCAACCAACAAACAGGATTGTTTGGCAAACTCCTAAGCGCAGGAAAACGAGTGCTAACAGGCGAGGGTACTGAAAAAGTCTTTTTTCGAATAAATTGATAAATAAAAGGAGTAGAAAGCTTAGGATTTCTACTTCTTTTTTGGTATATTTAGCTGTAATTATAAGGTTTTTTACATGTTAGTACAGCAACAAACAATACAGTTCAGCGAGCATTCCTCTTTATATGATTTAATTATTCCAAGGAATAATCTTTTGAGAAAAATTAACGATTTGATAGACTTTTCATTTATCTACGATGAGTTGTTAAATAAATACTGCACCAATAATGGACGTATGGCAGAAAGTCCCGTTCGTATGTTCAAGTATTTGCTTCTTAAAACAATTTACACCGTTTCCGATGTTGATGTAGTGGAACGTTCGCGTTACGATATGTCCTTTAAATATTTTTTGGATATGAATCCAGAAGACGATGTTATTAATCCGAGTTCGTTGACCAAATTCAGAAAACTACGTTTGAAAGACACCGACTTGTTAAATCTATTGATAACAAAACGGTAACCATAGCTATTGAAAAAGGCATCATCCGTTCTAAGTCTATTATTGTTGATGCCACACATACTTTATCAAGATCTAATCCGTTTTTAGCCATCGATGTATTGAGAGAACGCTCCAAGTTACTTCGAAAAACAGTATACACCTTTGACGACCAATTCAAAGAACGTATGCCCAAAAAAAATACCGACAATGATTTAGAAAAGGAGCTGGCTTATTGCAAAGAGTTAGAAAAACGCATAGAAAATGAGCCGTCTATAAGTTCAATACCCGCTGTGAAGGAAAAATTAAATCTGCTAAAAGAAACCGTAGAAGACACTCAAGAAAATTTAACCCTATCCAAAGATACCGATGCAAAAATAGGTCATAAATCTGCCGAGAGTTCCTTTTTTGGCTACAAAACTCATTTGGCTATGACCGAAGAGCGCATCATTACCGCGGCTGTAGTTACATCTGGAGAAAAAGGCGATGGACCAGAATTACCTAAACTTTTAGAAATCAGTCAAGAAAACGGAGTTGATGTAGATACCATTATTGGCGACGGAGCTTATTCTGGAAAAGAGAATCTTAAAATTACAACTGAACAAAACATAAAAATAGTAGCGCGTCTAAATCCATCTATAACCCAAGGCTTTAGGAAAGATGAAGATAAATTTGATTACAATAAAGATGCCGATAGGTTTGTTTGCCCAGCAGGGCATTTAGCAATACGAAAGCGCGCCAAGGCACTAAAGATGTCGGGGTAAATCAAGTAGATACTTACTATTTTGATGTCGAAAAATGCAAGCATTGCCCTTTAAAGGAAGGTTGTTATAAAGATGGAGCCAAGACAAAAACGTATTCGGTATCCATAAAATCAGAATTGCATCAAGACCAAATGGCTTTTCAAGAAACAGAATATTACAAAGAAAAAGCAAAACATCGATACAAGATAGAAGCTAAAAATAGCGAGTTAAAAAATATACACGGTTATGATAGAGCAATATCATACGGTATTACCAATATGCAAATGCAAGGTGCAATAGCAATTTTTACAGTCAACTTAAAAAGAATACTCAAATTAATGTAGAAAATGTAATCTACACGTGCATTTTACCAAATGAACCTGTATAAGTCAAAAACAGACACATACAATCAACAATAAAAAACAGTTACAAAAATAAAACCGCTTATAACGGATGCTTAAAATCCTGTTATAAGCGGTTTTTTTAATATCTAAAAAAGAACGTTGATCAAAATAAGTGATGTTTTTCAGTACCCTCTAACAGGCGAAAGCCTTTTTATGACCGCCTTTATCAATCAGAACCAAGGAAAAAGCAAAGTGTCTTTTGCTTCGCCTTATCCAGGAAAAATCATTCCATCGATTTGATGCAATTTGGCGGCAAATTTATTTGTCAAAAAGATTCTTTCCTATGCGCTGCCAAAGGAGTGGCTGTAGGAATTGAGTTTTCAAAAAAATTAGGTAGAGGTCTTTTTGGAGGCGAAGGCTTTATTATGCAAAAATTAGAAGGCGACGGAAAGGCCTTTGTACACTCTGGTGGAACTTTAGCAAAAAAGGAATTAGCCGCTGGCGAAATTCTTAAAGTGGATACGGGTTGTATAGTAGGATTTACCCAAACTGTGGATTATGATATTGAATTCATAGGCGGAATCAAAAACTCGCTTTTGGAGGCGAAGGCTTATTTTATGCCACACTTCGTGGTCCTGGAACGGTATATGTTCAATCGCTTCCTTTTAGCCGATTGGCCGATAGGATTATTGCTTCGGCGCCCAAAGCAGGAGGCAATAGCCGCGAAGAAGGCAGTTTGTTAGGCGGTTTAGGAAATTTACTCGACGGAGACAATCGTTTTTAATCCCATTCTCTTTTAAAGACTACAATTAGCATCAAAAAGAACAAACCCAAATTAGACCTAAAAGATTTAAAATCGCTATGGTGTAATTTGGGTTGGTGCTATTAGGAATCGACTGAAAAAAGAGTGTTTTTTTTTGATTCATGATTTTTGATTTGAGCAAACATTTTAGAACCTTAAATTCTCTATTATCATTCAAAAATCAATTATATTTTGGCTCTTTCGTATTGTTTTGGCCACGAAACATCAGCATTCAATTCTTTGGCGAAAGCCAAAGCCAAATTAGGATTTCTCAAGGATTCTCTAGCAAATAAAACAAAATCTGCTTTGCCACTAACCATTATAGATTCGGCCTGACTAGATTCGGTAATTAAAACCCACCGCGCCAGTCAAAATTCCAGTTTCTTTTTTGATTCTTTCGGCAAATGGAACTTGATAATCTGGCCCTAACGGAATTTGCTGATGTGACACCAATCCGCCCGAAGAAACATCTATTAAATCGACTCCTTTTCTTTGACTATTTTCGAAAGCTGTACCGATTCGTCACTATTCCAACCGCCTTCAGCCCAATCTGTAGCGGAGATTCTGATGAATAAAGGTAAATCCGCAGGCCATTCAGATTGTACCGCTTCGAGAACTTCCAAAAGCAAACGGATTCTGTTTTCGAAACTTCCGCCGTATTCGTCGGTTCTAGAATTCGATAGAGGCGAAAGGAATTCGTGTAACAAATAGCCGTGTGCTGCATGGATTTCGACCATTTTAAAACCTGCTTCTACCGCTCTTTTGGTAGCTGATTTAAAATCGGAAATTACTTTTTGAATGCCCATTTTATCTAAAGCAATAGGAAGTTTTTGACTTTCATAAAAACGAATGGCCGATGGCGCAACGGTATTCCAGCCACCATGAGATTCGTCTAAAGGTTTATTGCCATTCCACGGTTCTGAAACACTTGCTTTTCTTCCGGCGTGCGCCAATTGAATTCCAGGAATTGCCTTTTGGGATATAATAAATTGATTAATAGCCTGTAATTTTTCGATGTGCTCGTTTTTCCAAAGTCCTAAATCTCCGGGAGAAATTCGACCTTCGGGAGAAACTGCTGTGGCTTCCTGAATGATTAAAGCTGCGCCTCCGCTGGCTCGACTGCCAAGATGAACTAAATGCCAATCATTGGCAAAGCCATCTTCTGCAGAATATTGGCACATGGGCGAAATAGCAATTCTATTTTTGAATAGGATGCTTTTTATTTGAAGAGGCGAAAATAATTGAACAGACATATTGGTTGTTTTTATTTGGAAAATAAATCTTTTGTATGTTAGATTTTGTAACAGAAAGTAAAGTTAAGGCACATATAGTAAAGTAAAAAAGGAAATGGCACAATTATTAACAAATAATTATCGCCTAGGTCAAAAGGAAACCTTTGCAACTAAAGCAGAAAACCTTACTTTTGTGCGCAATACAATTTAAATTAATAAGAGGATGAGATTGCTTCCGCCACAGCGGACAGGTCGTACCTCGCAATGACAAAGAAATGGAAATAGTTATTAAGCTTTCTCAATTTTTATTGAGCCTATCATTACTGATTATACTTCACGAGTTAGGACATTTTATTCCTTCGAAAATATTTAAAACCCGAGTAGAAAAATTCTACTTGTTTTTTGACGTAAAATACTCTTTATTCAAAAAGAAAATTGGCGAAACCGAATACGGAATTGGATGGTTGCCTCTTGGTGGCTATGTAAAAATATCGGGAATGATTGACGAAAGCATGGACAAAGAGCAAATGGCGTTGCCTCCACAACCTTGGGAATTCCGTTCGAAACCAGCTTGGCAGCGATTGATTATTATGTTGGGTGGTGTTATTGTAAACTTTATTTTGGCTTTTGTGATTTATATCGGGATGGCGTATGCTTATGGCGATTTGTACCTCAACAATTCAGAATTGAAGGATGGAATTGCAGTTACCAGTCCTGTGGGAGAAGAATTAGGATTCAAAACTGGAGATAAAATTATTGCCATTGATGGCGAAAAAATAGCTCATTTTGATGAGATTCCAATGAAACTCTTGTTTTCAAAATCAGCGCTAATCAGTCGTAACGGAACCGAACAAACCATCAATTTCCCTGTCGATTTAATAGATAAAGTTTTAAAAGGAGAAAAAACGGCCTTTTATTGGATGGAGAGAGCCATTTGTAATAGGAAAAGTATCGGATTCATCAGCAAACAAATCACTTCAGCCCAAAGATGTTGTCCAATCCATCAATGGCACACCAACCAAATATGCTGATCAGGTTGTTGAAATTTTAAAAATGAATAAAAACAAGACCGTTGATGCAGTTGTTTTAAGAGATGAAAAAGAAGTTTCTGTAAAAATTAACATCAATAAGGAAGGTAAATTAGGAATAATTCTCGCGTCTGTTAGCATTAAAAGTCTTGAAAAACTGGGATATTATAAGTTCAGCACGCAAGAATACAGTTTCTTTGAAGCCTTCCCTGTGGGGATTGAGAAAGGAAAAAAACCAATTAGTAGGTTACGGAAAGCAACTGAAAGCCATTTTTAATCCTAGTACGGGTGCTTATAAAGGGGTGGGCGGTTTCAAAGCAATTTTTGATATTTTCCCCTCTTCATGGAGTTGGGAAGTTTTCTGGAATATTACCGCTTTATTGTCGATAATGCTAGGTGTGATGAATTTATTACCTATTCCGGCTCTTGATGGTGGTCATGTTATCTTTTTATTATACGAAATGATTAGCGGCAAAAAACCAAGCGATAAGTTCTTAGAGAACGCCCAAATGGTTGGTTTCTTTCTACTTATAACTTTGTTATTGTTTGCTAACGGGAATGATATTTACAAGGCAATTGTAGGACGATAAAATAAATTAAAAATTTTATAGATTTTATTTGCTTCAAAAAAATTAAGCCTTATATTTGCACCGCTTTAAAAGTGAAAACACACTTTCCTTCTTAGCTCAGTTGGTTAGAGCATCTGACTGTTAATCAGAGGGTCCTTGGTTCGAGCCCAAGAGAGGGAGCAAGCAGGAGAAAGCCTTTACAGAAATGTAAGGGCTTTTTTAGTTTTACGTCTGAAACATATCTGAAACATTTTGTATTTTTGCTTTTATGGAAAATAAAAAATTCAATGCTTTAAACGATATGCAAGTATTTATGACTTATGAAAAAATCATAGAGCAAAGAAACATTTTCCTGAAAAAAAAATTCTAAAAAAGACGAACAACCAATTTATGGAATTACTGAGAATGGGGAGTTACATTATTACGATTCTCACAATCATAAAGTAGTATCAAAAAAATTTGAAAACACATTAGTACAAATATTAAATGATTTAGCGAATAAGTTAAAGACCGATATAGATGATTCATTCATTTTTTTAAAAATCACACAAAGACATAAATACTTTGAAAGCATCTATAAAACTTTTGATTACATGCAAATCAAAGAAATGAAACTATTTGAGTTATTCCCTATTTGTTTAAAATCATTTGAAGAAATTAAACAATATCTTAACGAAAAGCATGGTTACGAAGAACCACAAGAACTAATAAATAGTTCGTATTTTACTCTTAAATCTAGCTACGGAATACATGACCTCGAAAAAGTATTTGAATTTCTTTCAGATAATGATTTTATAAATAATGAAGAATTTGATTTTAATGATTTCTATTCTATATTGAATTATTCAGAAACAGATTTGACATTAAAGTTTGAATGTGATACAGGCTTAATGGTTTACTTTCTATATAAGCTACAAAATTTATTTTTAGACTTAAAACGAAACAAAATAGAAGCTTCAAAAAGATTTATTACTAAAGTGAATACCCCTTTAACTATAACTAACTTCGATTCTGCAATTCATAGGATGAAGAAATCAAATAAAATAGAGAAAATGAAAATCGAAACATTTTTCAAAAACAATTTTTAAATTTAATCTCACGCTTTTACTCACGCACTTCTCGCATTTCAGATTTCAATCATTTTAATGTAATTATCTTTGTCCAAGATTTTTGCAAAAATCGACGAGTTTTCTTCTATACCAGTTCTATGGTATTATAATCAGCAGTAATTGTTGGTTGAGTTTTCATTATAATAATATTAATTTCAATAATATGGAAAATTCCACTTTAACCCAAAGTGATGGATTCCAAAACGTGGTATTATTACCCCAAAAGGAAATCATGAGTTTTAATGAAGCTATTGACTATTTAAACGTTTCAAAATCGTTTTTGTATAAAATGACTTCAACAAATAAAATTAGTTTTTTCAAAGCCAAACAACAAGCTTATTTACTTTCGCCGTTTAGATTTGGATAATTGGATGCTTCAAAACAGAAATGAAAGCATCGGAGTTTTACAAGAAAATTTACACAATTATTTAAATCGAAACAAAAATGAAAGATGATGAAAAAAAACCAGTTATTCTTAAAAATGAATACTTACCTGAGGTGGTATATGAAAATTTACCAGTAGTATTAAAAAATTTAACTGATTCGTTTTCTGAAAGAGAAAGGGATATAGTATTACTTTCATCAATTGGTGCATTAAGTTCATGCATTCCAAATGTATTTGGAATATATGACGAACATAAAATTTATCCGAATTTATTTATTTTGATAATCGCTCCCCCTGCTTCTGGCAAGGGAACTATGAATTTTTCAAAAATATTAATACAAAAAATTCACGCTAAGATTATAGATGATAGTAAACTGGCTATTTCAATCTGTCAAGCCGAAAAAAAGAATGACAAAGAGAAAAATTATACTGAATGTCCACATCTTGAATTGAAAATCATTCCTGCAAATATTAGCACATCTGAAATGTACTCTTACCTTAATGTTTCAAAAAATGGGGTTTTAATAATTGAAAGTGAAGCAGATACGATTTCAAATTTACTCAAAAATGATTGGTCAAATTACAGTGATTTATTACGCAAATCCTTTCATCACGAAAATTTATCGTTGAGTAGACAAATGGACAATAGGTATATAGAAATAAATGAACCTAAAATTTCAATGGTTGTGAGTGGGACACCCGACCAACTTCAACCTTTGATAAAGTCTAAAGAAAATGGTTTGTTTAGTAGATTTCTTATGTATTCGTTTGATGAAATTTCTTGTTTCAAAAATGTTTTTGCACCAAAAGCAAACAACTACAAAGAGATATTTGAAAAATCAGGGGATATTGTCTATAATCTTTATGGAAAATTATTTCAACTAAAAGATGAGTTACCATTTAGACTTAAAGAAAATCAGCACAAAAGATTTCTCAAAGATTTTACTTTTATTCATGAGGAGATTATAAAAAATCATAGTCATAGTGTAATTCCAAACTTGAACAGGCATGGCTTAATGATGTTTAGATTATGCATGATTTTGACAGTTTTAAGAAATGAAAGTAATATCTCAGGTGAATCCGAATTAATCTGCTCAAATAGAGATTTCCTTATTGCTTTAAAAATAATTAAAATTGTTTTGAAACATGCTATTATAAACCATAACTCATTAAGCGATGGTGGTTTATCAGACCAAGATGAAGAAATCCTATTTTCATTAAAACCAAGTTTTACCAGAAAAGAAGCAATTGAAGTTGGGGAAAAACTTAATGTCCCACTTAGAACTATTGACGACAAACTTAAACAATGGCAAAAGAAAAAAGCTATTAAAAAAGTAGAACAGGGTAGATACAAAAGATTGTAATATGTCGAGGATGTAATTCCTGCAAAACATGTAATAACTACCTCAATTTTGGGGTAGTTCATTTAACTAATTGATTAATTATGAGAAATACTAGTATAAAAATAGTGATGCAAAGCAAAGCTAACAGCGATGGGTTACACCCGATTGTATTAAGGATTACAAAAAATAGAAAAAAGAAAGAATTGGATTGGGTTTTAGATGTGAATTTGAGGAATTTGAAAATGAACGTTTTACTAAAAAACATAAGTTACACAAAAAAAGAAACCTTATTCTATCAGAACAAGTTTTAAAAGCACTGTCAATAATTGACAATTTTGAAGCCAGTAAAATAAATTTTTCACTTATTGAATTTGAAAATAAGTTTATTGGTAAAACAAAAGATGATGTATTGGTTTTTGATTTTTTTGATGAGATAATTGAAGACAAGGTTAAATCTGGAAAAACTGGTAACGCTAGAGTTTATAAAGACACTAAAAATTCATTGTTAAAATTTGTTACCACCAAAAACTTGAGGTTTCATGATGTTTCGGTAACATTTTTGGAAAAATACGAAGTTCACTTAAGAGAAAACAATAATAATGATGGTGGAATAGCAGTAAAAATGAGACAATTAAGAGCATTGTACAATGATGCTTTAAATAGAGGGATTGCTAAAGAAGAGTTTTACCCATTCAAAAAGTATAAAATTTCAAAACTGAAAGGCAAAGCAACAAAAAGAGCATTGACAATTGATGAGGTAAAAAGATTTCTGAAAATAAATATTTCAGAATATCCTCATTTGCAAAATTCTTTCAATTATTTCTTATTTTCTTACTATTGTAGAGGAATGAATTTTATCGACTTAATGAAACTAAAATGGTCTAATATTAGAGGAGAAAACATTTTCTATACAAGAAGTAAAACCAATAAACAATTTGTTATAAAAATACTCGAACCAGTTAGTAAAGTTTTAAATCATTTTAGAGGTTTACAAAACAATTCTCATTATGTTTTCCCAATAATATTAAATGAAAACATTACCCCAACCCAACTGGAAAACAGAAAGTTAAAAACACTAAAAAGTTCAATAAAGACTTAAAGGAATTAGCCAAGATTGCAGACATAGAAAGCAATATTACGAGTTATGTCATAAGACATAGCTATGCTACCAACATGAAATTTTTAGGTGTGTCATCAGATATTATTTCACAGTCCATGGGGCATTCAAATGTAGAAATTACCCAATCCTATTTAAAGAATTTGAAAATGATATACTTGACAACGAAAACGAAAAATTACTGGATTTATGATAAAGTTTAACCAATTCAGCTCAGATTTAGATGTTATTGTTGGTGAAAATAAATTTCACAATTTAAAGAAGCTGCCAAAATTATTAATCGTAAAGGATTAGGGCAAAAAAAACCTTTTTAAACTGTTGAGAGAAAAAGAAATACTTGACAGATACAATCAGCCACTAGACGACTGGAAAGAAAGTGGCTTTTTCTGTGTTTTGCAGAATCGGCATCTTACTACTTTAATTTCTTCCTATGGAATAAAGTACATTCAAAAATATATTTTATAATTATTTACACTTACATTTTTAACCAAAGGTTAATTTCAATTAGAGATTAACCTTTTTCATTTTAAATATTTACTGCTTCAAAAATAAAATTAACTATTAAATTTTAAAATTATGGAAATTAAACCAGCTTCCTTTAGAGGAAAAAAATTAAGGGTAGGCATATCTGCCCCATCAGGTTATGGAAAAACTTATTCAAGCTTATTAGCTGCATTTGGAATGTGCAATGATTGGAAAAAAATCTGTGTCATTGATACAGAGGAAAGTTCAGGATTATATCATAGTCTAGGACCTTTTAATGTTATCAATATTAAAGCACCATTTAACCCAGAAAAGTTTTCATCTGCAATCAAATTAGCTGAAGATTCAGGTATGGATGTTATAATTGTGGATTCCTACTCTGCGGAATGGCAAGGTCAAGGAGGGTGTTTAGATATTCATGAATCTTTAGGAGGAAGATTTCAGGATTGGGCATTAGTGAAAAAGAGACATCAAGCTTTAATAGATGCTATTCTGACATCAAAGTGTCATATTATAACTTGTGTTAGAAGAAAAGTAGAATACAGTTTAGATAAAGATAATACAGGTAAATCAAAAGTATTCAAATTGGGAACAAAAGAAATTACTCAGGAGGGTTTTGAATACGAATTGGATGTGAATTTTGAAATTATCAACGACAACCATCTTTGCAGAGCTACAAAAGATCGATTGAATTATTTTATGAATAAACCTGAATTTATAATTAATTCGGCTACTGGCAAAAAATTAATTGATTTAGTCAGTTCACCTGATATACTAATTCAAATGAAGAAAAGAGTAGTTGAATGTATGACCTTAAAAGAATTATCTATGTTATACAACGAAAATACAACTTTATCAAAAACTATCGAAAAAGAGTTTATCGATAAAAGAGATTTACTTCAAAACTTAATTAATAATGCAACAAAATTATCAAATGGAAATGGACACACTCACCCTTGAATCAAGAATAAATCAGGATGTATTTAGATTACAACCTGTAAAGCCAGTTTTAAATTTGGAAACTATCAGTAATCATTTTAAACCTACTGGTAATTTAGAAGTTCCAACCGTTACCACACCAGTAGTAAAAAAATCTATAAACAATCCTTTTATCGAAGCCAATACAGAAGTTTCAACTTTATATCAATTAGAAAATGAATGTACTACAAGTATTTTTGCCAAAGATAACGAATTGACAATTCCACATCAGGATTTTATAAAAGCTACCCAAGATTGTGTTCATGAAGTTTTTGGTAACGAAGAAATATTAGAACCTGATATTCGTGTGTCCCATATTTTAAAAGGGAGAACCCCCCGAAGCATTAAGAAAACCAGTAAATGAACTTTTGCCACATGAAAAAACTTTGAATTGGGAACGTATGGCTTTTTGTATAGAAATTCCATCAATTACTAGAGTGATTGGCGGAAATACTTTGACTTTGTGTGTTGGTGGCGTGAGAGCTTTAAATCATCAAAATTTGTATAGTAAAAAAAGTCCTGAAAAATTTAAAATATTTTCTGGCTTCAGAAATTTAGTTTGTTTAAACACTTGTATTTCGACAGATGGTTTTTTAAGTGATGTTAAAGTTATGAGTATTGATGAGCTAAAAAAGCACATTATACAATTGCTTACTTCTTATGATATGGAAAATCATTTTACACAAATGCAAAGTTTAGAAAACCAATATTTAACCGAAAACCAGTTTTGTCAAATTTTGGGTAGAGGGAGATTATACCAACATTTACCAAAAAAACTAAAAGCAGATATTCCAGAACTTCAATTTAATGATGGTCAGTTAAATTCTATTGCCAAAGCCTATCTTGAAGATGAAAACTTCTGTAAAGAATCCAATGGTAAAATAATACCATTGACTAATACAGTTTAGTCCAAAAAGGAGATGAAACGATATATTCAAATTCACAGGTTTTCTTGACAATTTCATTAGTTAGTTTTTTCACCTCATTCTCTATGAAAGAACTTACCTCTTCTAGTGATTTGTGCAGTTTTCCAGTAAAAGCCCTTTTCATTCGCCACCATATTTTTTCTGAGGGATTGAGTTCTGGTGAATATGGTGGGATAAAAAGTAACGCTATGTTATTTGGAATGGTAAGGGTCTTTGATTTGTGAAATGCACCATTATCTAAGATTATTATTTTAAATTCATCAGGTCTCTCTTTTGAAAATTCATTTAGGAATAGTTGAAAATTATTTGAATTGCAATGGGGTAATTCCAATTCAAAATGATCTCCTGTAAATGGTGAATAAGCACCAAATAACCATGTGGCTTTGAATACTTGTTGAAAGACACATATCGGCTTAATTCCTTTTGCCGTTAAGGCTTTTCCGTTTCTAGTAAACATCCCGAACCGACTTTCATCTTGACAATACAAGTTTATTGTTTTAAATCCCCATCCTTTTTCGTTGTAGATGTTTTCACATTCTTTACTGAAATTTTTTTAAAATCCTCAACCTTAATTTGGTCTTTCTTAACATGAATTTTTCTTGCGGTCTTTATTTTTGCCTTGAATTTTCTATAAACGTACCCTTTGAAAGTGCTGTAATTAGTTTGTTTCCCAAACTTTTCATCAAACCAAGCTAACAGTTCGACGTATCCAACAAACCCGTTTTCAGGATTAAACATCTGTTCTCTTAAAGCTTGCTCTTCTTCCAAAGTTATAACACTGGGCTTGTATCCTTTTTTAGAATGTCTTGTCAGTAGTTCAATCCCTCCATTAATATAGAGGTCGCGCCACGACTGAATACTATTATGATTAACCCCTATGGCTTGAGCAACCTCTCTTTTAGAAATTCCATTCAGTTCATTTTCTTTAAAAACAAGTAAAGCATGTACTCTCTTTGCAATCATGGGGTTGCTCTTTTTTTGAATTTTTTTGAGCTCCGACAAGCTCTCCTTTATTGTAAATATTTTTGGTGACGACATATATTTTCTTTCTTAAGCCAAATATACGATTTTTATATTTTAGTCCAATGTGAATAAAAAAATGTTTCGAGTGTTTTTGGACTATTTTATAAAATCAATGGTATAAGCCTATGGAGAATGTTGAATTTATTTACGGGTGCAAACAAATCAACTTACATCGATTCATTCCTAGAGAAAGGATTGAATGCTTTTGAGTTTACTCAAGGTATTCAGAAAGCACTAATTGGTAGTGGAGATTACCATTGGTTCTTGAATTGAGAAGAACCCAACTCCTTAATTGGGGTTGGGTTTTATTAATGAAAATCTTAATGAATATTTTTGCTATTTTTGTAGAAATTAAAGTTTTATGACAACCAATATAATACATAACATTCTCATTAAGTTGAATTTAAATATAACTAAAGTAATCCACAAATTAAATCAAAGAAAAAAGATTAGTCAGCCAAAAAGATTTGATGCATTAACCCCAATTGATAATGCAACTAATAAAGAAATTTATTTTGTAGCTCTCAATGAAGCTTTGTCTAATGATGACATTAAAAATATTGCATTAACAGGAATTTATGGTTCAGGGAAAAGTAGTATTTTAAAAACATTTCAAAAGAATTATGATAATTATAATTATCTTAATATTTCATTGGCTTCTTTTAAAGAAAACACAGAACCAAAACCTGGGGAGGTTGAAAGTTTGAACAGATTAATTGAATTAAGCATACTTCAACAAATATTTTATAAAGAAAAGCATAGTGATATACCCGATTCAAGATTTAAAAGAATAAAAAACATTAATCAAAAGCAGGTGTTTTTAAACTCATTCCTTTTTTAATTTGGAGTTTATCAATGGGTTATCTTTTTAAACACAATGAAGTTAGCAAAGATTTTTCTGAAATGAAAGATGTTATTGACAGTAGTTATTTTAAATACAGCTCACTTATAATTAGTCTGCTTGGTTTTTATTATATAGCAGTAAAACTTGTTAGAATATTTAATAATTCTAAACTTAACAAATTAAACATTCCAAGTGCAAATATTGAAATTGGGGACAATAATGATAAATCAATATTAAATCATCATTTAGATGAAATTTTATATTTTTTTGAAGTAACTGATTACAATACAGTTATAATTGAAGATTTAGACAGATTCAATGACACAGAAATTTTTACAAAATTAAGAGAACTAAATAATTTATTAAATGGCTCTAAACAGATAAATAAAAAAATAGTTTTCATATATGCAATTAGGGATGATATGTTTCAAGACAAGGACAGAACAAAGTTTTTTGATTTCATAATTCCAGTAATACCAATTATAAATCCTTCTAATTCAAATGAAATCATTAAGAATAAGCTCAAAAAATTAAACTCAAAAATATTCCAACAGAGGATTTTATTGATGATGTTTCTATTTTTATTGAAGATATGAGATTGTTAACGAATATATGTAATGAATATTCATTGTATAAAGATAATTTGGGGGAAAGACTAAATCAAAATAATCTTTTTGCAATGATTATTTATAAGAATTTATGCCCAGATGATTTTGCAGATTTACACAATGGAAAGGGTAATGTTTTTAAGCTAATTATTGACAAACCCAGCTATATAAAAGACAAAATTGTAAATATTGACAAATCAATACTTGAATATAGAAAACAAATAAAAGAGATTGAAAATGAAAACATTGTTGAAATTCAAGAATTAAGGGCAATTTATATTCAAGAGTTAATAAAACAAAGGCAAGATGCTGTGTCAATAAAATTAAACAACAGAGAATATAGTTTTGACAAATTAATTGATGATGATGCTTTTGAATTATTGAAATCTCAATCAATTCTAAATTATTTTACTTAAGTCCTTATAGTGGTAGCTTATTCCATAAAATAGAAAATAGAATTGAATTTTCTTTTGAAAAAATTGAAAATGCAGTAAATGATAATTTACTTATGATGAAAGAGAAAATTTTATTATTGATAAAGAAAATAATAGAATAAATAAGTTAAAACAAGAAATTGAAAAGCTAAATTCTGAAAAACAGGAAATAAAATCTTGGACATTAAAACAAGTGCTTAATTCAGTTAGTGTTGCCAATATAATTTCAGTTTCAGAAGCAAAAAGCAAAAAAACTTTTATCCTATTTACTTGTTAATGGTTTTATCGATGAAAATTACTATGATTACATTTCTTATTTCCATGAGGGAAGTATAACCAAACAAGATTGGGAGTTTTTTACAAAATGTTAAAAGTCAAATGAATACTGAATTTGATTTTAAATTGAATAAACCCGAAAACTTAATAAAGAAAATTAATGAGAAAGATTTTGAGAAAGAAACTATATTAAACTATAATCTTGTAGACTATTTAGTCATTCCTTAAAAACTCACTTTTTGAGTTTTTAGATTTTTTATCAAAAACACATTTGCAAAAATATGCATTAAAAATTCGAGACAAAGAATAAATTGTGCTTTGATATGGTTAAACCTCATTTTTAGATTGTAACCAATACCTGCTAAAAGTGCATTATTAATATCTCCAGCCACGCCTTTGAGGGAAATTTAATCCTAAAGCGTGGTTTCTTTTTAAATGGGATATTGTTGGTTCTATTGCCGCTCTGGCTCTAAATCTTTTTCGGGCAACGTCTTGTTTGTATCTTGATTTTTCTTTTGTGTTTTTTTGGGATTACTATTTGTGTATTTTCAACTTGTGTGACACCTCTAAATCCTCTGTCTGTACTTGCTATTGTTGGTCTTGTACCTCCAATTTGCTCTCTAACTCGCTGGCTTTGTGCTAATGATTCTTCTAAGGTTTTGCTATCGTGAGGATTGCCTGAAAATCGTTTTATTGAGGTAATGACTCCTGTTTTTTCGACCTCTTGTTACCGCTACTTTGTTCCAAATTCATACGCTTTATGAGCTTTCCCTTTTGCTATACAGGCTGTTTGAGGTTCGTGTAAACTGTATATTTTTTCCTTGCTGTTTCTTTCCTGAGTGAGTACTTTTTTGTAATTGCTAAATTCTGTTTCGTATTGTTTTAAAATTTCTTCAGGCAACTTGCGTTCCAATTCTCGAACGACTCGCTTACCAATGGTTCGCAACTTTTTTCGCGCCATTATAGCTTTCTTTTTTCGTTTGGGATGATGTCCAAAATAAGCATCCCGAAGATGTTGTTTGGCTACCCTTTTATAAGTTTGTCTTTGTTTAACTCCTTCTTTTTCAGCTATTTTTGTACAATTGTCAATTACCTTTTTAGCTAATTTGGCATCGGTTGGAAAAGTAATATTTTTTTCTTGAACAGTGGTGTCAATCTGAACTTCCTTTTCATTTTTCGCCTCTGGATGCAAGGCTACTGTTTGACTTAAATAAATTCTAATCCTTTCTCTTTCAGTCTCTTTCTAAAATGAACAAACTCACTCGGGTCAAAAGGTTGCTTGTTTTGAAAAAATATTCTCCTGTAAAATATTGCCAATAAGGGTTTTCTATCCAACGTTCAACTACAGATTCATCACTCTCTTTAAACATCTCTTTTAACAGCAGTAAACCTGCTATTTTTCTAATCGGAATAGAGGGTCTTCCTTGCTCTGAATATAGGTTTTGGAACTCAAACTCCATTTTTGACCAATCAAGCTCCCCTGCGAGTTTTACCAAAGGATGCTCAAGGTTTATAAGATCTGTCAGCCTAGTCTGAAATAAATTTTGCTGAAAATTCGGTTTTATTTTACCCTAACATATTGCCACTTTTTATACCTAAATATACACTTTTTGGCAATTCAACTTAGTGTTTTTAAGTTGTTTTTATATACAAGTTATTAACAATCAATCTGTTGTGTCATATTTAAGGATTGACTATTTACTAAAAACAAAGCAAATTATCCAAAGCAAATTAATCAAGTCTTTACCCAATTGTCAGATATAAATGATGACAAATTTAGGTTTATTGAAGGCTTCATAAATCAAGGTCAGGAAGTTGGGGGTTTTATTAATCAGTTAAGTAATGTTTGGGGAGATTTTTGGTGTTATGTAGAAGAAATTAGTTTATAGGTATAAGCGTTTAGTTCGCACTTGTTAAGTGCTTATTTTATTGATATTTATTTACAATTCACCATCTTTCTTATTAACACATCGAATATTGTATCCATATTTGACCTTCTGTTGTATCTAAAATGGTATTCATCAAGATAATTTTGCATACGGTCTTTACTGCAATGGTGATGAATTCCTCGGAGCCATCCTTTTATATTCATTATGTGTATATGTAGCTCTTTAAAGTTCTTTCCATCTTCTGATGCAACTTGTTTCAAATTTTTAAACTCCTTTTTTAAAGGTGTGTAACCTTTCCATTTATCCGAAACTACTTCCGCTTCGCTTGAAACATATTTGGTTAAGAAAGCACCTAATTCTATTGCCGAAGAATGTTCAATAGCCTCAGCGTAAGCTCGACCAACACCATCTTCTAAAATTTCAACAGCCAAGACAATTAATTTTTTCAACCCTTTACTCCTTCCTTTTTTACCTTCTTCTGGACCTCCAATCACAAACTCATCAACGTGAATAACCCCTGTTAATGGGCTTTTTAGACTGCTCTTCATTACTTGCTGTAGTTTTTGTTTGAATGCCCAGCAGGTCATTTGTCGAAGTTCAAATTCATTACTTAATTCTAAAGAAGACATCCCTTTTTTTCTTCGTACTTATTTTGAAAACAATATGAAAGGCTATTAGTATTGAAAATTTAAGCTTTTCAAACATAGTTCCTGCTGTTGGACTTTCATCATATCGGCACTTGGTACAACGTCGGTTATGGATGTTTTTTCCTTTCCCAAATTTATCATTATTACATCGTTTACAATTATAGCCACTAAGCCATTTTATCTCAGATAAATATTCTAAACAATCCTTATCTTCTTTAAATCTTTGGTTAAATTTTATTGAATTCACTCCTCTGAAAATATTGCGCTCTGTCATTTGACAAAGATAATTTATTTGCGACCTAAACGCTTATACCTATTAGTTTATTTACTGATGAAAGAAAAGATGAGTATTTAAAATTAATTTTCAAATATTCAAACTTGACATCAATTAAGTTACAGTCTAAAAATTCTAACTTGATTAATTATCTTGAATCTAAAAACAACTTCTTTAGCTTTATTAATGGTTTCCAGCCATTAGATGAGATAGAAAAAATAATTAAAGATTTAAATATTGTATTTATAACCTTAGACAATCCTATATTAAACAAGGAACTATTTAATTTTATTTATACCAACAATTTATATGTCATTAACCAAGGGTAACATAATAACTATTCTCAAATATACTAACCAAAATATTAGTGAAATTGATAATGCTAATTACTCAACAATTCAGAGTTCTGATTGTAATGAATTGAAAAGATATATTGACAAGAAAATTGATTTTTATATATCTGATGTATTATTAAAATTACCAAATAATGATTCTGAAAATGAAGATAAATATCTTGATTTGCTCAATAATTCAAATATTTCATCTAAAAACATTATAGCATTAGTCAATAAAATTGAAACAAAAATAAGTGATATAAGTTTAGTTACTGGTGCAGGTATTTCTGAAATTTTAATAGGTGCTTTAAAAGTAAAACAGTATGGAGTAATTTATACATATATTTTCAAGCAAATGAAAAGAAAATAGATGGTAAACTAATAAAATTTTTGAATCACAAAAATAATTATGAAGAACTTTCAAAAACTATAGTAAGCAGTAAAAAAGATGAAGATTATCCAGCTTTTAGAGAACAAATTTACTTTGTAATGAAATAAATGATGAATCCTATACAAATATTGTGAAAAGCATAAATTTCACAAGAGACAAACTTGCATTTGAAAATTTATCAACCTCTAAGTTAAAGACCTTGTGAGAATCATTTTGACCTTAACCGTTGATAATTACAATCTTTTAAGGGAGCATTTTGCAAACCAACATATTGACCTGATTTTGAAAAAAACCAGAAGTTTATATAGCTGATTTTGAAAAATATGAGATTGATAATGATGACTTATATCTTATCCTAAATTCAAATCCATTTTCAATAAAACAAAAAATAGAGTTAATTCTAAAAGTTGATAAAAATTTAATATATGAAAAATTGAAACTTCAGATAAAGTTTGTGAAATACTTTCAGCAACTTCAAAAACTGATATAGAATATGAATTCTTAAAAAATCTGTTCATAAAATCCAAACAGGTTGGCAATAGGCTTAAATTATTTAATATCTATTTTAAAGAATTTACAAAATTAAATATTGATGAATTATTAATGTTGTTACCAAGTCCATATTCTATTATTGCAGAGAAAGGAAAAAGACCAGAAATTGGAAAAACTGATTTTGAGTTGGAATTAGTTAAAAATTTATTCAGCATAAATTATATTTCATCAAAGAAGGAATTATCAAATAGCATTAGAATAAACACAAAAAGGAAATAGTTAATTGCTTTTTTTAATTTAGAATTAAGGTTTAAAAATGCATACTTTTTTTAAAGATTTGGGTATTGAAAACTTATAAATTAACGAATAATATTATATTTATGGAAAAATTAGATTGGTTAAAATCTATATATCCAAATTTAAAGAATGAAAATTGGCATAATGAAAATATATACAAGCCAACTGATTTAAAATATTTTGATTTTTTTTGAAGAAGATAAAAGATATGATTCAGAAATAAGTCCAAAACAAATAATTGGAATTGAATATGCCTTTAATTATAATTTTAATAGTAACATCACTTGGCTTGAATTAATTTTTAGCTTAAAGAGACTTGATTGGGTAATTTATAAGTTTAAAAATGTAGAAGAATTATTAAACCATATTCATTATAATGATGAAGCTAAATTAGTTTTTAAGTTTGGAAATCAACTATTTACAAGGTCTGGACAACATAGATTATGCTTGGCTAAATTTTTACAAATAAATAGTATTAAGGTATCTATCCTAGAATATAAATTGAACAAACCCAAACTTGTAAGAAGCTTAAAACTTGCAAAGTACCAAGAATTATTTAAGAACATTAATGTCCACACTACTGGAAATAATTTAGAAAATATTCATTTCAATATTTCAGATAAAAGTGTAAAAATGAAATTTGAAGTATTTGAACACTTTATAAAATATTATCAAGCCTATAAAGTATATCAATATTTTCAACTGTTTATAGCAAAAATCCTATCCCCTGAAAATAAAGAATATAACATTGAAATAGAGTCAAAACTAGACCTAAAAAAACTAAACTATTTGATAATCAAGAGTAAATTGTCAAAAAAACTTTATAAAATTTTTTGTAAAAAAATTGAGAGCTTATAGTACCCCTCATTGAACAGCCCCCACTCATTCAAGCTTCTGACTCCCCTACCTACTTTTGTATAAAACTGTTTTTTACCAGCAGTAAAATAAAGTCTAAAAACATTCTACCTTATTAAAATTGACATCAAATACTTTGAATCTTTATTGATAGAATTGTAGTTCATTTTCAAAATGTATCGTTTCATAAACATATAAATTTATTGACTACTGGTATAATTGTTTATGATGAAAACTCTGTTGAAATATAGAAACTGTATTAGCCAAATCTATATTATTTTACAAAAGCCCAACCTCCTTAAAAACCCTCACTTATTTTGAGCAATGACAATCATTGTGCTAAAAGCGATATAGATAATAGGCTCAAAATTCAAGGTGATAGTTGAAATTTCAGAGCAATTGAAAGTATTATTTTAGCAAAAACTCAATTCAAAGACTCAAAAAATGGTAACAATTATTAATTTTAAAGAAAGAGAAACAGAAGATGGAAAATCATTTTTTGTTTTAGAATTACAAGGTGGCATCGAAATGGTGCAAAGCAAATCCACAAACAAGTTTTATGCAACTGCAAGGAAAACATCAATTGCAACAACCTTTGATGAACTAACTTGTAAAGCACTAATTGGCACTCAAATGCAAGGCGAAATCATTAAGGAACAATGTGATGCTTACGAATTGACTGTAAAGGAAACTGGCGAAGTGATGCTATTAAACCACAGATTTGTTTATACCCAACAAGTACCCGAAACCAAAAAGCCACAAGAACCAGTTTATGAAAACTTGAAACCTAATGTTGAAAGTTTCTCGAAAATGGTAAACACGAATTAGAATATGCTTAACAAATTAGGAATTAACCTGTTCTGTATTGAATTGACTTTCAATATAGGGCAGGTTTTCCTTTTTTTTAAAATTTTAATTTATGGAAATAGCAGAAATAAAAGTTTCCTATTCTACCAATAAGGCAGATAAAGTTAAATTGACTAGTTGTGGGGATGTATTTGAGTTTATTTTATCTCAATGGAATTTGGATATTATAGAATTTCAAGAAGAATGTAAAATTATATTGCTCAATAGAGCAAACCTTGTTTTAGGCATTCACGAACTCTCAAAAGGTGGCATTTCTGGAACTGTGGTTGATGTTAGAATTATTTTGAGCGTTGCTTTAAAATGCAATGCATCAGGTATTATTTTAGTACATAATCATCCAAGTGGAAATTTGACACCAAGTGAAGCAGACAAGAAAATTACTAGAAAGTTGTTTGATGCTTGCGAATTGATGGATTTTGTACTACACGACCATTTCATTATTAGTAAAAATGATTTTTTACAGTTTTAAACGAGATGATTTTTTCTAAATTACCTATTCGTCAAAGTAACTTGATTTCTGATTTTTAAGGCAATTTAAAAAACCTAAAAAAATCAATTATAGGTATTAATAGCGAAAACTTTAAATGCCGAGAGGTTTAAAGTTCAATAATTCCGAAGTTTCAACATTTAGTTTTAATGAAATAGAATACAAAACGTAGGCAGATGGATTTATGTTTCCTGCTTCAATTCTATTCATATTTGACCTTTCAAACTCACACAAATTGGCTAGTTCAGTTTGAGATAAATTTCTTTCCTCTCTTAACTGCTTTATCCTTTTACCAACCAATATTTGAAACTCTTTTTTAGTCAAAACACTTGAAAATTAATCTTCAAAATTTGAACTAATTATTAAATTTGTTGTTATCGGATTGGTTAACAATGTATATTTGTAAACTTTTTAAAATTAATTTTATGAGAAAATTTCTATTACTACTTCTAATACTTATGGTTAATGAAGTTTTTAGTCAAAAAAATATTGGAGTGCCAATTTCGAACATTAAGAAAAAATATAAAGAATCGAAATACCAACTTAAACAAAGCAAAGAAGAAGACGGCACAATTACAATTGATGTTAAACTACAAAATGGTTATGCTTCCTATACTTTTGATGATTCAAAATTAAGCACTATGCTTGTTATTACTCCTTTTGACCAAAAATCATTGAAGAAATATATTGCCGAATATGATTTAAAATACAAAAGATTAAATTCAGATACTGTAAAATGGGAAGTTGAAACCAAAATGAGTGAAGAAGTATCTATTGTAGAGCATATTGTATTGTCAAAAATGTCTGCGGAGAATGGCGAAAATTTCTACACCTTAATTTGGTTATTTGAATGATAATCCAAATAAAAAATCACACCCAACAACCATATAATAAATAATTGTAAAACTCTTAAAACAAAATATATGTATTTAATTTATTGCCTAGTTGCTGTACTTAGTTACTTCTGGTTCATTACAAATTATGAAATAGCCGAGAAAGAAAAAAAATTCGCTTCCATAAACAAATCTTTGGGAATGGCTTGGTTTGGAATTACAGGTTTAATTTTACCAGTAATCGTTTTATTTTATAATTTGAAATGGTACATGGCAATTATATATTTTATCGGAATTGTATTAGTTATGACCTTTTTATCTAAACTTTTGATTGGAATTTATAATTCGTTTTTTCCACCGACATTCACTAGAATAGATTTTAGACCAACTATTGTATTGAGTTTATTGTCAATAATCTTGTTTTTAATTATTGCATTTAGATGAATCCAAAATTTCATTACAAAATCATTTCAAATTCAGTTACAAAAAAGAAAGTGGTAAAACCTATCAATTACCTACTATTATTGAAATTGTAGAAAATTGGCGTGAGGATTATGAATTGATGATAGAAATTGACCAAAACAATAAGTGCATTTGTAATTCCGAAACGCATTGGATTCACAAACTTAATTGTCCAGAAAAAGTCTATAAAGAAGGATATGTATTTAAAAGACTTTATGAATCGTTAGTTTTTGCAACAGAGGTTGGAAAAATGAATAAAGATTGTTTAAATCTTTACAATGAATATTTAAGTTTTAATCATAATCCGACTCAACTAAAAGAATGGGAACATAGAATGGAGCATTTCGTCAATACAAATAAATCAATATTTGATACTATTTGGTTTAACTTAAACTTCATTTATGAGAATGGCGAAAAATTAATATTAGTGAAACCTTTTATGAGGGATGAATTTGATTTTGAAATTCATATTAGTCCAGATTCTTTTCAAGGAGTATCATCTTTGTTTGGTCTTTTGTATTCTGATTATCCACAACATATTAAAATTTAAAAATTAACTAACAAATACCTATAAACATGAAGAAAACAATCTATTTTATTACCATGCTATTAAGTTTAGCTTTTTTTACCAATTGCTCAAAAAATGATGATACAACAACACCAACTTTAAATGAAAATGGGCAAAAATTAATTGGGCAATGATATTTTAAAGACCCAAGTACAAATCCAACAACAAATAACAGTTTTACTTTCTCAACTGATGGCAAAGTAATTTACAGATATTCAATTCCAAGCGGTACAAGTTATGATAGCGAAACAGGTACTTATAGCGTAAATGGAGATAAATTAACAATGATATATCCACAAACTGTTACTTTAACGTATATTCATAAAATGGTTTTTATAACCGATAAAAAAGTGCAATTTGTAGCAACTGGAAATTCTAATGAAACTCCTTATAAGTACATTCTAAAAATTAATAATACATTTTGTTCCAAACCCATTCAAAACATCATTTAGGTTCAATTTTAAATTTTCAAATGAAGTATAAGCTTCAAATTTTAACCATTTATATTTAACAAATCTCCACAAGATTTCAATTAAGTTCAATTCTGGCGAGTAAGGTGGAATAAAATAAATAAGTAAATCTAACTCTTCCCATTCTTTGATTTTTTCTTTGAATTTCTTACTGGTATGAAGCGAAGAGTTATCCAAAACCACAACTGTTTTTTTAGTTATATTCTCAACAAATTTGTCAAAAAAGACAATCATCTTTTCAGAATTTATTGTTGTTTCAAAAATATCAAAAACCAAATTACCCAATGTATTCATTAAACCAAAAACACTTACGCTTTTCCCCCGAATTGCAGGCAATAAAATAGGTTCTCCTTCAGCTTGCCAAGCATACGGAACATTCGGCACTAAACTAAAATGACTTGCGTCACCGTAATATAAGTCAATGTATTGTTCCTGATTTAATTGTGACAATTTATCCAATTCCTTTTTTGAATTTAGAAAAGCGCTCTCACAACGTTTTTTTTTCAAAGATTTACGGCATCTTATCCATTTATATTTTAGTCTCTTTTAAAAAATTTATGAGTGTTTGTTTTGTTATTTTTATTTGATGCTCTCGCTCTAAAATATCCAAAACCACATTCAAATTTCTACTGTTTTCCTTTACTAGTTCAGGTATTAGGTCAGCTACTTTTTTTAGTTTTAATTTTGCGCCACGACCTTTTTTAACGCCTAATGTTTCCTGTTTGTCTTTTAATGTTTTAGCCATTTCCCAAGCATTAAAAAACAATGTTACTCGTAATCTTCCAACCTTCATAATTCTAGAAATTTCCATTATGGATTTTTTGTCAACAGAAAGTTTTAGAAACATACAGCGCTCCCTGACTACCGAATTAGGGGAGTTTCTATACAAATAATCCACTACTTTTTTTTCCTCCTCTAATAATTCTACATATCTCATTTATGTCGTATTTAAAATATAAATATACGAAAAATATGTCAAAAATAAAAATGTATTACTAATTATTTTCAAGTACTTAATGGAACTTATTACAAGGTTAATTAAACTTAATTTTGCAAATGATTTTAAAAATTGTCAAAATATGAATTTATAGAATGCTTAAACTACATGTTTTGCAACTTTTACATGCTCGTATAAATGATTTATTGTTTTAAAACTCTCTGAAACATATCTGAAACATTTTATTTATAATGTGAAACTATAGGAAAAGAAATCAAAACTAAACAACTTATTAAGTTGTTGTATTTCAAATAAATACAACAAAAAGCAAACAAAAGAAAATTAAAATAACGGTCTGTTAATCAGAGGGTCCTTGGTTCGAGCCCAAGAGAGGGAGCAAGCAGGAGAAAGCCTTTACAGAAATGTAGAGGCTTTTTTTATTTAGGTACTGCAACTATACTGCAACATTTTGTATTTTTGTACTTATGAGCAGTACCGCTTCAAATAATTCGATTTTTGTTTTATCAATAGAGTTGATTAGTTGGCGGTTATTTTGCCGAAAAACAGAACTAAAATGAAACAACAAATTCTATTTATATTATTAATCATCGTGAATTTGAATGTTTATTCACAAGACAAAATGAGAAAAGTTGAAGAATTAATAAATGTAACAGAACCAGGTTGGGAATTGGTAAGTGAATGGATAAATTCGGCAAAAAATAAAGTAGAAATACTGAAAGTTGATAATGAAAAAGCCAAAGAATCATTATTCAAAATCCAAATTACAACTCGTTCGCCGATGGGCGCAATTGTTTATCAAACGGGCGGAATTTTAGTTGATAATGGTTGGATTAGAATTTTAGGTTCGGGAAATGAAAAACTGAATCGAACACTTCCAGATTGGAATTTTGGAAAGACTATAACTGAATTTGGAAAACCGACTCCTTTTTTATTGATTGCCGACGATGCAATTGGTGGATTTTTTCTATTAAACGGTGGCGGATTAGGAAAAGACGTTGGGAAGATTTATTATTTCGCACCTGACACTTTAGAGTTTGAACCTTTAGATTTGTCTTATTCGGAATTTTTAGATTTTTGCTTCAACAATGATTTAGAAAAATTCTACAAAGATTTTAGATGGACAAATTGGAAAGCAGATGTTGAAAAGTTAAATGGAGATAAAGTATATAACTTCGTGCCTTTTCTTTGGACAAAAGAAGGTAAAGAAATAAATAAAAATTCAAGAAAAGTAGTCCCTATCGAAGAACAATATAGTCTAAATATGGATTTTAGAAAACAACTCGGAATCGATAAATAAAAAACAACCGCCAACAGCTAGGGTTTCGTTGCGTGCGCAGCACGAACAATGAAACTCGTGTTGAACCCTTCGATAAACTCAGGACAGGCTCACCGATTACAGTCACGTCCTACTACTATGGAGTTATCGAAAAATGCTTTGATTACCCAATATTTTTCGGGATTAAGAAGGATTTATTCTTCTTATATGGAGTTATCGATAATCAACTGATTACCAATGATATAAACAAGTGTTATCTGTTGTAAATTTACAAAATAAAGTTATTTAGTGCAAATATATTTATATTTGCCTTGAAGCATTAAATTCAAGGTCTGTATAAACGAGTTACAGCTACCGAAGGTTTAGTTCAACACACGCTACAACGGATTTGGGCAATTGGCTTAATTTAAAAATGGTCTTGTATTTGGAAGATTTGGCAAATCCGAAAATAGGGCTTAATTTAGTCCCAAACCCGCTGTAGCGCGAGAACGTTTTTTATTACCTTAGATCCTTTCTTAAAAGAATTATTTTAAAAGCAAAATTATGATTAGAATCACGCCAATCCTACTTTTTTTCATTTTGGTTAGTTGTAAAGCACAAGAAAAACAGAATGATATTCCTATACAAGACGAAGGGATAAAGTACACTTTTGAAACGGTGGCTTCGGGTATTTCAATACCTTGGGGAATGACTTGGCTTCCGAACAAAACCATGCTAGTGACCGAGAAAAGCGGTGTTTTATACCAAATTGAAAATGGGGTTAAAACCGAAGTTAAAAATGTACCTAAGGTATACAATAGAGGTCAAGGAGGTTTACTTGATATTGCATTGCATCCCAACTATGCTCAAAATAGTTGGATTTATATGACTTTAGCTTCTCCCGAAGGCGGAGGAGAGGGAGGAAATACCAAACTTATTCGTGCTCAATTATTAAACGGAGAATTGACGCAAATAGAATCTCTTTATAAAGCAAATCCAAACACTACCAAAGGACAACATTTTGGTTCTCGAATCGTTTTTGATAAAAAAGGATTTCTATATTTCTCAGCCGGAGAAAGAGGAAATCACTTTGTGAATCCACAAGATATTACTCGCGATAACGGAAAAATATACCGACTAAATGATGACGGGAGTATTCCTAAAGACAATCCTTTTGCGGGGCAAAAAGGGGCGAAAGAAGGAATCTATTCCTACGGACATAGAAATCCACAGGGGCTGGCAATGAATCCTACAACTGGGGATATTTGGGAACATGAGCATGGTCCTCAGGGAGGAGATGAGATTAATATTATAAAAAAGGAGCCAATTATGGTTGGCCAGTAGTTACTTATGGTATCGATTATGATGGGACATCTATTAGTAAAGAAACTGAAAAACCAGGTGTCGAAAACCCTATTTACTATTGGGTCCCCTCTATTGCGCCTAGCGGAATGGCATTCGTAACGAGTGACCGTTATCCCGAATGGAAAGGACACTTATTAGTGGGTTCCTTAAAATTTCAATACCTCGAGTTGGTAAAATTGAATGGGAATGAAATTATTGGACGGCAAAAAATAGCTACTGGAATTGGACGATTGCGAAACGTAGCACAAGGACCAGACGGGTATATTTATATCGCGGTTGAAGGAAAAGGAATTCTCAAAATAATACCTAATTAATTGATGCTGACTACCAAACTATTTTCGGGGATTTTATTTTTTTTGCTAGGATGGTCTAATTCTAGTAATGAATCATACGTTTCTACAGCTTATTCAAGCGGCAATTTTGTTCGACTCAATAACAACATAAACAGCCAACAGAATCAATCCAAAGGCAAAGAAATTTATATTGATTTTTGCATTCAATGTCATGGATCAAATGGCAAAGGAGATGGCAAGAATTTCCCTCCCCTTGATGGCTCCGATTGGCTTTCTAAAAAAAGAGCCCAAAGTATCTATAGTGTCAAATTTGGACAAAGCGGAGAAATTACGGTCAATAAGGTAAAATTCAATAGCATTATGCCAGTCTTGGGACTTTCAAACGAAGAAGTGGTCGACGTTATGAATTACATTATGAATGCCTGGAGCAACAAGCATCGCAAAAAAGTGACTCTAAAGGAAGTGGAAGCAATTAAACAATTGAAATAATTAAATAACTACTCCCACCTGTAAAATTTGCAGGTGGAGTAATTTGAAATAAATTTTAGAGCATTCCCAGTTCTAATTTTGCCTCTTCACTCATCAAATCCTTGCTCCAAGGGGGATCGAAAGTAATTTCTACTTCAGCCTCTTTTACGTGCTCAATCGATTTTATTTTTTCTTCTACTTCTCTTGGCAAACTTTCTGCCACGGGACAATTAGGTGAGGTTAGGGTCATCAGGATTTTTACTTCATAATCTGTGCTAACCATTACGTCATAAATTAGTCCCAGTTCATAAATGTCTACTGGAATTTCTGGATCATAGATGGTTTTTAATTTTGCTACAATTTCGATTCCTAATTGGTTGGTGTCTATTGTTTGTTCCATATTTTTTATTTAATTTTTTTTAAAGTAATATGTTACTATTCGTAACTAACAGATATTAATTTATAAGTATAAAATAATGACATTAATGTTTCAACGCCAAAATCATTATTTGATAAGATAACATTTGGGGCAACCTTATTGCTATAGTTTTTATTTAACATTACCACTTCAGTATAAGAAGAACCTGATTCGTCTTTATAGCTATAAGTGCCAAAATCCTTTTGGTCATCTAAAAAGATAATATTTCTTAATTTTTCTTCAAACGTATTGTTGTAGGTAACATTAGGAAAGTGTGTTTCAATAGTTTTTTTGTTGTAATTTATTGTAATTGTGAAAGTGAAATCGCCATATTTACTTTTATAGTTTTCTTGGAGCATTTCTTTTACAGGGTAATTAGCTCTTTTAAAAATCAGTTTCGTTATATTATTTTTAGATCATAAGTACCTTCTATTTTATGAGTAGTATGATATATTGCACTGTGCACCATTCTTTCTTCTTTTCCAAAAAGATTTTTTGATTTTACAAACCCCACAGTTCTTGTAGAATCAATAGGACTTATTACTTTTGAAAATTTCAAATTTGGATGATTAAACGCAAATAATAAGGTATCAGCATAAACTCCTTCCTTTGTAATCAAATAATTTGATTTTTGCTCGTAGTTAAATTTAATCTTAGAATAGTTATGTTCTTTAACGTTTTGCGAAAAAACAACATTTCCAATAAGTAACATAATCCCAATTAACCTTTTACACTTACTAATCATACGATTTGGTTTTTTTGTTAAATGTATTATTTTTTTGCATCGAATGCCAATGCGTACATTTTTATGTTTTTTATCATCGAAACCAATCCATTGGCACGTGTGGGGGATAAATGTTCTTTTAGTCCTATTTTGTCAATAAAATCCATGTCGGCAGCAAGAATATCCGAAGCTTTTTGGTTCGAAAAAACCCGAATCAGTATGGCAATAATTCCTTTGGTCAAAATGGCGTCGCTGTCTGCGGTAAAGATTATTTTGTCGTCCTTTTGTTCGCCGTGTAACCAAACTTTCGACTGACATCCTTTGATAATATTACCTTCCGTTTTGAATTCTTCCTGGATTAAGGGTAAGTTTTTCCCTAAATCGATAATGTATTCGTAGCGTTGCACCCAATCGTCAAACATCGAAAACTCGTCTATTATTTCTTCTTGTATTTCTTTAATTCTCATTATTTTTTTTTGCAAATGAATTTATTTTATCGACTAATTTTTTAATTGCAATAGGGGGATAGCCATGGTCGAAAGCAGCGGTTTCATACGTTTTGTTTTTATAGATCACTTTCAAATTAGCAATGGCTGCACCGTCGGAAAAACGTTTTTCCGTAGGCGATTTTAAAATGGGCAAACTATCGAGTTTTATACTTTCAAAATAACCAACTAATTCCTTCCAATTGGCATCCGAAAGTTTAATTTTCTCTTCAATTCCAGTATCATTTCTGTTTTTAGAAATAGAAATCATTTGGTTTTGAATGGTTATCTTTCGAAAAAAACCTCGGGTGTTGGCGGTATATTCTAGAACCGTATCTTTCCTGTCTTTTTGCGATTGACCCGAACAACTTTTGCCTAGAAAAACACTCAAAAAAATCATAGTAAATAATTTCATAGGTATAAGCGTTTAGTTCGCACTTGTTAAGTGCTTATTTTATTGATATTTATTTACAATTCACCATCTTTCTTATTAACACATCGAATATTGTATCCATATTTGACCTTCTGTTGTATCTAAAATGGTATTCATCAAGATAATTTTGCATACGGTCTTTACTGCAATGGTGATGAATTCCTCGGAGCCATCCTTTTATATTCATTATGTGTATATGTAGCTCTTTAAAGTTCTTTCCATCTTCTGATGCAACTTGTTTCAAATTTTTAAACTCCTTTTTTAAAGGTGTGTAACCTTTCCATTTATCCGAAACTACTTCCGCTTCGCTTGAAACATATTTGGTTAAGAAAGCACCTAATTCTATTGCCGAAGAATGTTCAATAGCCTCAGCGTAAGCTCGACCAACACCATCTTCTAAAATTTCAACAGCCAAGACAATTAATTTTTTCAACCCTTTACTCCTTCCTTTTTTACCTTCTTCTGGACCTCCAATCACAAACTCATCAACGTGAATAACCCCTGTTAATGGGCTTTTTAGACTGCTCTTCATTACTTGCTGTAGTTTTTGTTTGAATGCCCAGCAGGTCATTTGTCGAAGTTCAAATTCATTACTTAATTCTAAAGAAGACATCCCTTTTTTCTTCGTACTTATTTTGAAAACAATATGAAAGGCTATTAGTATTGAAAATTTAAGCTTTTCAAACATAGTTCCTGCTGTTGGACTTTCATCATATCGGCACTTGGTACAACGTCGGTTATGGATGTTTTTTCCTTTCCCAAATTTATCATTATTACATCGTTTACAATTATAGCCACTAAGCCATTTTATCTCAGATAAATATTCTAAACAATCCTTATCTTCTTTAAATCTTTGGTTAAATTTTATTGAATTCACTCCTCTGAAAATATTGCGCTCTGTCATTTGACAAAGATAATTTATTTGCGACCTAAACGCTTATACCTATAATTTCATTTGTCGCTTTTTATTGTTTTTTTGTTGATTAAATGTGATTGGCACGCATGCATTGGTGTTTATCTCATTCGATGATTTTCAGTTGCGTCCAATGATTAGCTGTGCTCATTTCATCTTTTATTTTTAAGATAACATGAGTTGTGCTTTTTTAACGGCTTCTACCATAACGTCAATTTCTTCTTTGGTATTATAAAACGAAAAACTGGCTCGTATCGTCCCTGGAATTTTAAAAAAATCCATAATGGGTTGTGTGCAATGATGTCCGGTTCGAACGGCAATCCCCAGCTTATCTATTATTGTCCCTATATCGTAAGGATGAATGCCTTCAATGTTAAACGAAATTACCGATGTTTTTTCCTTGGCAGTACCAAAATCTTCAAGCCTTCAATTTCTAACAAGCGTTGGGTTCCGTATTCGACCAATTCTTTTTCTTGCTTTTGGATGTTTTCAAAACCAACAGAATTCAAATAATCAACGGCAGTTCCCAGCACAATTCCACCAGCAATATTAGGCGTTCCCGCTTCGAATTTATGCGGCAAATCGGCATAAGTTGTTTTCTCAAAAGTTACTTCCTTAATCATTTCGCCTCCTCCTTGATAAGGAGGAAGTTTGTTAAGCCAAGCTTCTTTTCCGTACAAAATTCCCGTGCCTGTTGGGCCACACATTTTATGTCCTGAAAAAACATAAAAATCACAATCTAATTCCTGAACATCTGGTTTAAGATGCGGAACGGCTTGCGCTCCATCAATCAAAATCGCTGCGCCAACGCGATGGGTTTTGTCAATCATATATTTCACGGGATTGATGGTTCCCAAAGCATTCGAAATATGATTTACGGCTACAATTTTTGTTTTTTCCGATACTAATTTATCGAATTCGGCCATGATTAATTCGCCGTTTTCATTCATTGGGATTACCCGCAATTTAGCGCCTGTTTTCTCAGACAACATTTGCCAAGGCACAATATTACTGTGATGCTCTAATGCCGAGACTAAAATTTCATCCTCTGGTTTTAATAGTGAAGCAAAACCATTGGCAACAGCATTAATTCCATGTGTTGTTCCCGAGGTAAAAATCACTTCGTGGGCAAATTTTGCATTAATATGATTTTGTATTTTTGCTCTGGATACTTCATAAGCATCGGTTGCGAGTTGGCTCAACGTGTGTACGCCGCGATGAATATTGGCATTAATTTCCTGATAATATTTGGCAATCGCATCAATCACGATTTGTGGCTTTTGATTCGTTGCGCCGTTATCAAAATAGACCAATGGTTTTCCGTTGACCGTTCTGGAAAGTATTGGAAAATCAGCTCTAATTTTATTTATATCTAGCATTTTGTTATTTAGAAAAATTCTAAATACAAAAGTAATAAAACTTCAAGGGATTATTACCAAACAGTTGTTAATAATTGTTAATGTTTTTTTGTAAGCAGCATCGATTTCTGGGATTAATAAAAATTAAATGCTGGCTATTTCTTTTTATTAGCGCACACATTTATATCTTGTGTATTAGGATTTCGAGCGAAATTATAGGGTTAAATGTATAAATTATTTGGAGCATAAATTGCTTGTTTTGGTCTGGATTTCTATTCAAAAACTCTCGAAATATTATGCCAATAATTATTTTGAAAACAGTTTTTATTGATGGCTTTAAAATTCTTAATAAATTTTTAGAAGGCTGCAATTTTGAGGCTTATTTATTAAAAACTTTTTGATTGTCCGTAATTACACATAATTGAATAAAAAGCCTTATATTTGATAAAAAAATAGCGATGAATCTATTCAATTTTACGGCAAATTTTGGGAGTGAAGAGTCTTGTAGACTTCATTTTAAAGAAGAAAGAGATAAAATCGGAGTTCAATGTAAATGCGGAAGCAAAGAACATTTTTGGATAAAAAGCAGATGGAGTTATGAATGTAAAAAATGTAGGAGCAGAATTTCGTTACGTAGCGGAACGATAATGCAAAGTTCTAATTTATCATTTTTGATTTGGTACAAAACGATGTTCCTTTTAACGGCAACAAAAAAGGATTCTCAAGTAAAGAAATTCAAAAGCAGCTGGGTTTGAAACGTTACGAACCAGTTTGGTCTATGGTTCATAAGTTGCGAAAAGCAATGGGTAATAGGGATGCGCGTTATACTCTGGAAGGAATGATTGAATTTGACGAAGGATATTTTACAATTGAATCTTCTGAAATTGAACAAGAAAAAGGAATTCGTGGGCGTGGTGCTGTTGGAAAATCCAACGTTGCAATTATGGCAGAGTCAACAATTTTAGAAGATATTGAAACTGGGGAAAAATCAAATCATTGCAGATATTTTAAAGCAAAGGTCTTGACAGATCATACATCGGAACAGATAAATCAAACAATCCAGGAATCTATTTCTGAAAAAAGTATTCTATTTACAGACAAAAGCACATCATATATAGATATTGCAGATTATGTAGAGATACATATTACAGAAAAATCGAATAAAGAAACAACAACAGAAACTTTAAGATGGGTACATATTGCAATTAGTAATGCTAAAAGGAATTTCTTAGGAAATTTCCACAAAATTAAAGGAAAATATCTCCAATTATACCTAAACGAGTTCGTTTACAAGCTTAATAGACGGTATTTTGAGGAAAAATTATTTGATAGACTAGTAATAGCAAGCATTACAGGGTTATGACTAAAAACGGACAATCAAAAAAACTTTAAAATTATAAAAATGCTATCATAAATCATCCTTAAAATTGAGAGTTTATAAGAAGTTTTAACCATTTTTTAACATCCTACTTCTAAAAAAAAATTCAATTTGCACCATTAAAAATAACGAACACAATTTACAGTAATTAAAATAGGAAAATGGAAGAAAATACAGGGACTATGGACATTAGAGCAATCAATGAAAAAATAGAAAGAGAAAGTGCTTTTATCGATTTACTTTCTATGGAAATGAATAAGGTAATCGTAGGTCAAAAACACATGATTGAGCGGTTATTAATTGGACTTTTGGGTCAAGGCCACATCTTATTAGAGGGTGTTCCTGGATTAGCAAAAACCTTAGCGATTAACACCTTGTCTCAGGCGGTTCATGGATCTTTCAGCCGAATTCAGTTTACCCCAGATTTATTGCCCGCGGATGTTGTAGGAACAATGATTTACAATATCAAAGCCAACGAGTTTTCTATAAAAAAAGGCCCCCATTTTTGCCAATTTTGTTCTGGCAGATGAGATTAATCGTGCGCCAGCCAAAGTGCAATCAGCCTTATTAGAGGCAATGCAGGAAAAACAAGTGACTATTGGCGACACCACTTTCAAATTAGACCGACCGTTTTTGGTTTTGGCAACACAAAATCCAATCGAACAAGAGGGAACGTATCCTTTGCCAGAAGCACAAGTCGATCGTTTTATGTTGAAAACCGTAATCGATTATCCTAAAATGGATGAAGAGCGAATGGTCGTTCGCCAAAATCTTAAAGGAAGCTACGAAAAAATAAATCAAGTCGTTTCTGTAGAACAAATTTTGCGTGCACAAGAAGCTGTTCGCGAAGTGTATATGGACGAAAAAATAGAAAAATACATTCTAGATATTGTGTTCGCCACTCGTTTTCCAGAGAAATACAAATTAGCCGATTTGAAACCATTAATCAGTTTTGGAGCTTCGCCACGTGGAAGCATCAATCTTGCCAATGCCGCAAAATGTTACGCTTTTATCAAACGTCGTGGGTATGTAATTCCAGAAGATGTTCGCGCCGTGGTTCACGATGTGTTGCGTCATAGAATTGGGATTACGTATGAAGCCGAAGCCGAAAACATTACTTCGGTTGACATCATCAATAAAATCGTAAACGAGATTGAAGTACCTTAAAAAAGCCATAAGGCAAAAGCCATTAGTCATAATTAACTTATGCTAGTGCCTAGTGCCTATTGACTAATGCCTCAAAAATGGAAACAAAAGACCTCTTAAAGAAAGTACGAAAAATAGAAATCAAAACCCGAAGATTGAGCGATCATATCTTTTCGGGCGAATACCATACTTCGTTCAAAGGGCGCGGAATGACTTTTAGCGAAGTGCGTCCGTATCAATATGGTGACGATATTCGTGCGATTGATTGGAATGTGACCGCACGATACAATGAAGCTCATGTCAAAGTTTTCGAGGAAGAACGTGAATTGACAATGATGTTGATGGTGGATATTTCGGGCTCCGAAAGTTTTGGCTCTAAAAACCAATTCAAAAAAGACATCGTTACCGAAATTGCTGCAACAATGGCGTTTTCGGCAACGCAGAACAATGATAAAATTGGGTTGATTTTGTTTTCAGACCAAATAGAATTGTACATTCCGCCTAAAAAAGGACGCTCCCATGTTTTGAGAATCATTCGGGAATTGATAGAGTTCGAACCCAAAAGCTATAAAACTGATATTGCTCAGGCTTTAAAATTCTTGTCAAGTACCCAAAAAAAGAAGGCTATCGTTTTTGTAATTTCTGATTTTATGTCTGAAGACTACGAACATACATTGAAAATAGCTTCGAAAAAACACGATATTACAGGCATTCGAGTGTATGATATTCGAGAGGAAAAAATGCCTAATCTAGGAATGGTTTCTATGCTTGATGCGGAAACTGGAGAAATACAATTGATTAACACTGGTTCAAAAGCAGTACGAATCAATTATGAAAAATACTATTACGAAAAAGTAAAATATTTCAAGGAAACATTTAGCAAATCGGGAGCAGGAGTTGTAAATACGAGAGTTGACGAAAGTTATGTAACCAAATTATTGGGGTATTTTAAATCGAGGTAATGATTTTTGATTGCAGATTAACGATTTTTGATTGCAGATTTGGTTGAAATGGAGAGTTGAGAGGTTGATTTTTGATTGCAGATTAACGATTTTTGATTGCAGATTTGTTTGAAATAGAGAGTTGAGAGGTTGATTTTTGATTGCAGATTTAGTTGAAATGGAGAGATGATTTCAGATTTCATTAAAAAAAAGGAGTAAGTGAATAAACAAGAATTAGAAAATAGATTGATAGACTTTGCGGCAACAATAATAATTGTTGCAGTAAATTTGAAAAAAACTATGCAGGAAATCATTTAGCTGGGCAAATTATTCGTTCAGGAACCTCTCCGGCACTAAATTATGGCGAAGCTCAAAGTGCTGAAAGCAGCAAAGATTTTGTTCATAAAATGGGCATTTGTTTGAGAGAATTAAGAGAAAGTTTTGTTTGTTTAAAAATTATTGAAAAGGCGAATTTAACTACTCATATAAACGAATTGTCGAATGCAAAAACCGAAGTCAATGAGTTAATTTCTATTTTCGTGTCAAGTATTAAAACGGCTAAAGCAAATATGAAATAATTTTTAGATTTTGGTATAAAGAGGATCAAAAGTTTCGAGAGAAATCTGAAATGCTTCGCCAGTTCGCTAACGCTCGGGTCAAAAATCGTTAATCTGAAATCATCAATCTAAAGAGTTAATTTCAATTTTTGTATCGAGTATTAAAACAGCTAAAACAAATATGAAGTGATTTTGAAATAAAAGATTCAACAGTTTCGAGAGAAATCTGAAATCTGAAATCGTTACTCTTCAATCATCAATCTAAAGAGTTAATTTCTATTTTCGTGTCAAGTATTAAAACGGCTAAAGCAAATATGAAATAATTTTTAGATTTTGGTATAAAGAGGATCAAAAGTTTCGAGAGAAATCTGAAATCAAAAATCGTTAATCTGAAATCATCAATCTAAAGTTTCTAAAATAAAGAATGAAAAAATTAATACTATACTTTCTATTTACAACCGCTGTTTTTGCGCAACAAAAACAAGTGACAACAAGCATTGATTCGATTAAGAAAAAGATTGGAGCCGAGTTCAAGCTCACATTCAAAACAACGGTGGACACCAAGTCGAAAGTGGTTTTTCCTAAGTTAAAAAACATTGGAGCTCTAGAGGTAATTCAATCCTATCCTATTGATACGGTTAAGCAAGACGACCGTTACGAGTTGATTAAAAAATATGGCTTAACCCAATTTGATTCAGGAAAATACACGATTCCGAGCATTAAGATTTTGATTAATGACAAGACAGTATTGTCAGATTCGATTAAGGTTGAGGTGGCAAATGTTGAAGTAGATACTTTAAAACAAAAAATGTTTGACATCAAAGACATTGCTTCTGGCGATAATTCGCTTGGCGATTGGTGGAAATATCTTTTAGCATTATTGATGATTGCTGGTGTTGGCGCATTGATTTATTGGTATGTTAAAAAGTATCAAAAGAAGAAAGCAGAAGAGGAAATCTATAAAACACCCATAGAAAAAGCAACCACTTTGCTCAATAACTTAGAAAAAAAGGAACTTTGGCAACACGGAGAAGTTAAAGAATATTATAGCGAACTGACCGATATTGTTAGAAATTATATCGAAGAAGCCATAGAAATTCCTGCCATGGAAAGCACAACTTCTGAGTTGATCGAAGGATTAAAAATAGCTTCTCTTAAAAAGAAAATGAAACTTTCGCCTGAAACAATCGAAAGTTTGTTTGTGGTTTTAAAACAAGCCGATTTAGTAAAATTTGCCAAGTCCAAACCATTGGATTATGAAATTACCGAAGACAGAAAGAAAATAGAACGAGCAATCGTTACGCTCGATAAATCTATTCCCGTAGTAGTTGAGAGCGACGAAGAAATGTTGCTTAACGAAATGCAACGTCAGGAGCAGTTGAAAAAGAACTACAAAAACAAAAGAAAAAAAGGATTGTAATCACAGTAAGTTCAGTACTATTGCTACTTTTTGCAATCACAACTTTTTTTATCGTGACCAAAGGTTTCGATTATGTAAAGGATAATATTATTGGGCATCCGTCTAAAGAATTACTCGAAGGAGAATGGATAAAAAGCGAATACGGGAATCCGAGTGTAAGAATTGAAACACCTAGAGTGCTCAAAAGAATTGATTTGACAAAATCGCTTCCAAAAGAAGGAATGGCTTTGATTAAGGAAATGCAATCTTTTGCTTACGGAAGTTTGATAGATAATTTTTATATTATGGTTTCGACCTTCAATTACAAACAAAATCCGAGTGCTGGCGAACAGGAAACACAAACACAAATAGACTTGTCAAAAGCATTGGACGGAACTTTAAAATCGATAGAATCTCAAGGCGCACAAAATATGATTGTAAAACAGGAAGATTTTGAGACTAAAGAAGGCGTTAAAGGCATCAAAGGATACGGAACCTTTTCGAAAATTGATGGTGTAAACAAAAGCAGCACTAAATTATATTATGAGATTCTCTTGTTTAGTCAAGAAGGTGGATTACAGCAAATTATGATTGTTCACGAAGAAGGAGACCACTATGCAAATCAAATTTCAGATCGAATCTTGAGTACTGTCGAACTTAAAAAAGCACAACAATAATGGGAAAAATAACTTTTTTAAACCCAGCGTTTTTTTGGTTATTCTTGCTAATTCCAATAGCAATTGTATGGTTGTTTTTTAAAAAAAACCATCAATCGGCATCATTAAAAATGAGCTCCATTCAAGGATTCAAGGATTCAAATTCAATTTTAGCAAAGCTGAAACCGCTGTTAAATGTGTTACGATTGTTGGCGTTAAGTGCTTTAATTATAGCCTTGGCAAGACCTAGAACGGTTGACGTGAGCAATGAAACAAAAACAACAAAGGGAATTGATATTGTGATGGCAGTCGATGTTTCGGGAAGTATGCTTTCGAGAGATTTAAGACCAAACCGAATGGAAGCGCTAAAAGAAGTGGCTTCTAATTTTGTTGGAGAAAGACCAAATGACAGAATTGGACTGGTAGTTTATGCTTCTGAAGCGTATACAAAAACACCCGTGACTAGCGACAAAGCGGTAGTTCTTGAAGCAATAAAAAGCATAAAATACGACAATGTTTTGCAGGACGGAACAGGAATAGGAATGGGATTAGCAACAGCCGTAAACCGATTAAAAAGCAGTAAAGCAAAGAGTAAAGTAATTATTCTTATGACTGATGGGGTTAATAATGCAGGGTTTATCGAGCCCGAAACCGCTGCGGATATTGCTAAAGAATATGGGATAAAAGTATACACAATAGGAATTGGAACAAACGGAATGGCGGAATCGCCTTATGCGCTGGCACCAAATGGGCAAATTATGTTCCAGATGATGAAAGTAGAAATTGACGAACAATTATTGAAAAACATTGCTCTAAAAACAGAGGGAAAATATTTTAGAGCTTCGAGCAACAGCAAATTAGCCGAAATTTATGCTTCCATAAACAAGCTAGAAACATCAGAAATTAAAGAATTAAGATTTTATGATTATGATGAAAAATTCAGACCCTTTGTTTGGTTTGCAGGCTTTTTAATCCTGCTGGAAATTGGATTACGAAACACGGTTTACAGAAGTTTTATTTAAAAAATAATATGGAATTAGACGAACGCAACTATTTATACCTTCTTTTTATATTGCCAATTGTGGTGGTGCTTTTTCTATTGAATTTGTATTGGAAAAGAAAAAAGCAACGCGAATTTGGCGACCTGGATTTAGTTAAAAAACTAAGTCCCGAAAGTTCTGTTTTTAAACCTATTTTAAAGTTGGTTGTCATGCTTTTAGCGTTGATAGGACTAATTTTCGGTTTGGTAAATCCAAAAATTGGCACCAAAATGGAGAAAGTAAAACGCGAAGGCATTGACATTGTTTTTGCGATGGATGTTTCTAAAAGTATGCTTGCCGAAGACGTTGCTCCGAGTAGATTGGAAAAAAGCAAACAAATCGTTTCTCAAATTATTAATCAGTTGGGAAGCGACAGAATAGGGATTGTGGCTTATGCTGGAAGTGCTTTTCCTGTATTGCCAATTACGACTGATTATAGCGTGGCAAAAATGTTTTTGCAAAGTATGAACACGGATATTGTTTCCTCGCAAGGAACATCGCTAGACGATGCTATAAAATTATCTTCAACTTATTTTGACGACAAAAGTAAAACTAGCAAATTACTGATTTTAATTTCTGACGGAGAAGATCATTCAGAAGGAGCGGCTGCCGCTGCAGAAGAAGCCAATAAGCTAGGAATGAAAATCATAACTATTGGTATTGGAACTGAAAAAGGGAGTACAATTCCTCTAAGAGTTAACGGAATTGTTCAAAGTTTTAAGCGCGACAACAACAATGAGGTAGTCATTACAAAAATGAATACAGAAAGTTTAAAAGCTATTGCCAAAGCCACGAAAGGCGGTTATGTGAACGGAAATAATACTAAAGAAGTACTTATGTATGTAAAAAATGCGCTCGATAACATACAAAAAACAGAATTTGAATCTACCCAAATGGCCGATTTTCAATCGCAATTTCAATGGTTTTTAGGATTTGCTTTTGTGTTATTATTTTTAGACATTTTCTTCTTAGAAAGAAAGACAAAATGGGTAAGAAAGTTGAATTTGTTTAACGAAAAAGAATAGGTCTCTCCTAGCCTCTCCGAAAGGGAGGAAACAGAACTTAAAAAAGTATAATAACAAAATTACAAATGATTAAAAAATATTTCATATTGGTTTTCTTGTTCCCTCTTTGTGGGCTGGGGGGCTTATTTGCACAAGAAAAAGACAAAACTTTGCCTAAAGCAAACGATGAATATGCCGATAAAAAATTTGTTGATGCGGAAGCTAATTATAGAATTTCGCATTCAAAATTTCCAAAAAAAGCCGAGGCATCTTATAATTTGGGGAATGCCATTTACAAGCAAAATCAAAATTCGGAAGCAAAATTTGAGTATGAAAAAGCCATTAAAAATGCTAAATCGAGAGATCAGAAGCATAAAGCCTTTCATAATTTAGGAAATGTTTTTATGAAAGAAAAAAATTATTCAGAAGCCGTTGAAGCCTATAAAAATGCCCTACGAAACAACCCTTCAGACGAGGAAACAAGATACAACTATGCATTGGCAAAGAAAAAATTAAAAGAAAACCCTCCGAAAGACGACAAGAAAAAAGACAAAAATAAAAAAGACGACAAGAAAAAGGACGACAAGAATAAAGATAAAAAAACGATAAGAAAGACGGAGAGAAGGACAAAGATAAAAAGGACGATAAAGGAAAACCAAAGGACAAGGACGGCAAAAACGACGAGAAACCTGGAGATAAAGGGCAGCCAAAACCAAAAACTGGAGGAATTTCTAAACAACGATTAGAAAACCTTTTGGATGCCGTAAACAACGAAGAAAAAAAAGGTTCAGGATAAAGTGAAAGCCCAAAAAGTAAAGGGAAAACCAGTTCAAACAGAAAAAGATTGGTAATTCAATAGCATAAAAAACAATGAAAAAGAGTATAGTAGCGCTTGTTTTAATGGTTTGCAACATGCTTTTGGCTCAAGTTCAATTTGAGGCCAAAGTGAGCAAAAACACGCTTGGATTAAACGAAAGACTTCGCATCGACTTTACGATGAATATTGATGGCGACAATTTTAACCAGCCTTCTTTTGAAGGATTTAGAATTATTGCCGGACCAAGTCAGCAAGTAAGTCAATCGTGGATTAATGGAAAAAGTTCTTTCGAAAAAACCTATTCGTATTATCTTTTGCCGCAGCAAAAAGGAACTTTAATTATAAAACAAGCTTCGATAGAATATAATGGGCAAATTTATAAAACATCGCCCATAAAAATTAATGTGACCAATGCGGTTCAAGAAGCAAGAGATCCCAATGATGCACCTCAAGTTTCAGCGGATAACAATTTATATCTCGTTGCAGATATTTCAAAAACAAATCCTTACATCAATGAACCTATAACTGTGGTTTACAAATTGTATTTCAGTTATAATGTAGGAATCTCGAATTGGAGAGAATTAGACAAACCCAAATACAATAATTTTTGGAGTCAAAACATTGACATCAAACAATTAGTTTTGGAGGAAGGAATGTTTAAAGGCGAAAGATACCGTTTTGTTGTACTCAGAAAAACGGTTTTATATCCGCAAAAATCAGGTAAATTGGTCATAGAACCATTATCACTAGATGTAGATGTACAATTGCCAACCAATCATCGAGATATGTTTGGACGAATAATTGTTACCGATGGAAACAAAAGAGTTTCGGCTGGAGCCAAAACTATCTCAGTAAAAGCCTTGCCAGAAGCTGGAAAACCAGAAGGCTTTTCGGGTGCAGTAGGAAAATTTGATTTTAGAGTAACGCCTTCGAAAACAAATTTAAAAAATGGGGAAAGTCTTGATTTGATGGTTAGTGTCTTCTGGAAATGGGAACATGAAATTATTCAATTTACCAAAACCAGTGGTTCCCAATTCCCTCGAAATGTACGATCCTATTCACAGTGAACAAGTGAATACTACTTTGTCTGGAATGTCCGGAAAAATATCGGATAGCTACACCATAATTCCACAATTTAAAGGAAATTATCCTATAAAACCAATGCAGTTTTCGTATTTCGATTTGAGTTCAGGAACTTATAAAACCATCAACTCGCCAGAAATAATGATTCATGTCCTCGACGGGCCTTCGGTAAATGATCAACCTGCGGCAACAACTCCTGGAGTTGTCAAAAATGTTATTTCGAGGAGTGAGCAATTTAGTTATATTAAAGTTAAAAACAGCTCTTGTTTCGATGGATGAGGAAGATTTTTTTGGATCAAAATCCTTTTATGGTTTGCTCTTTTTGCCGTTTTTAATTCTTCCGCTAATTGTATTGTTCAAAAGGAAAAAAGAAGCGATAGACGGCGATATTACGGGCAACAGAATAAAAATGAATAATCGATTAGCAAAAAAATATTTATCGGAAGCCAAAAAACAAATTAACAATAAAGAACCGTTTTATGTGGCGTTAGAAAAAGCAATGCATAATTTTTTGAAAGCCAAACTGCATATCGAAACCTCAGAAATGAGCAAAAGTAACATTCAAGAGCTCTTGTTGTCTAGAAATGCAAGCCCAGAAACAGTAATCGATTTTATTGCTCTTACCGAAAACTGCGAATTGGCACGTTATGCATTAACATCAAGCTCAGCAATTCAGCAGGATTTTGACAAAGCAGTAGTGATAATTTCGGATTTAGAAAAACAGATTTCGTAAAACAAGCGTACGCAGATTAAACGGATGCAAGCAACGCGGATAAAAACAGATAAAAAAATTCGTGTAATTTATCGAATCCGTTTAATCTGCGTCCAAAAATAAAAAACTAATGAGAAAGATACTATTTATATTTTTACTTACAACCCAAGTTTTCTTTGCCCAAAGCGGCTTCGATAAGGGAAATTATTTGTACCAAAAAGGACGATACGAACAAGCCATTTCTGAATATGAAAGTGTTCTGACATCCAAAAATCATTCGGCTGAACTGTATTTTAATTTAGGAAATTGCTATTATAAATTAAATAAAGTTGCTCCCGCCATTTACAATTATGAAAAAGCATTGGTGCTTCATCCTGACGATCAGGAAATACAAGGCAATCTAAAATTTGCTCAAAAACTGACCATCGATGAGGTAAAAGAGATACCAAAAGTGGGGTTTTCAAAAACCATTCACGATTTTATACGAATCTTTCATTACAACACCTGGGCTTGGATTGCTGTTGGTTTTTCTGCTGTATTTCTGTTATTTTTTATGGGCTATTATTTTTCGCAAATAACCTTGGTAAAAAGAATATTTTTCTTCGGTATGTTTACTTTGCTTTTTCTGCTATTGATTAGTGTTTTAGCCGCAATTTCTGAGAAAAACACCTTCGAAAATGAGAAACCTGCCATCGTTTTTGACGAAGTTGTTCTAGTAAAAAGCGAGCCACAAAAAGCAAGTGCTACTATTTTTACACTTCACGAAGGAACAAAAGTTTTTGTTGAGGAAACATTAAACGATTGGAAAAAAATTCAATTGATTGATGGTACTGAGGGCTGGATTGAGAAAACTGCGATTAAGGAAGTGAAGTAGTTTGCAGGTCAGATACAGATTTCAGATTAATGAATAGCACAAAAATCCTTGTGAGAGGTCTATAACTGTCAATTTAAATCACTCCAATAATTACTATAAAAATTTGTAGTGTCCATCAATTCATTATGATTTCCAAAATGAGTAATAGTTTTATCATCTAAAACATAAATAATATCGGCAATTTTTTTCAAAATATTTAAGCGGTGCGAAATAAAGAAAATGGCACAATTGGGTTTGATTTTTTCAAATAAACCCATCGAGAAATTCTCCGTGTTTCTATCCATGGCAGCAGTAGCTTCGTCAAGAATTAGAAACTGTGGCTTTTTATAAAGTACTCTTGCCAAGGCAATAATTTGCTTTTGGCCACCCGACAAATTAATTCCTTCTTCTCCCAAAATAGTTGCCAACCCTTGTGGCAATTGATTAAAGTAGGTGTCAAAACCAAAATCAGTCAAAAATGCTATAATGTTTTCAGGAGTATTTGTTTGACCTAATAAAATGTTGTCAATTACATTTCCGTTAAAAATGGTAATATCTTGAGGAATAACACCAATCAAATTGCGGTAGCTTTTCAACTCAATTTCAGAAAGTTGGTGTTGATTGTTGATGATAATGTTTCCATTTTCAAAAGTATAAAAGCGCTGAAGAATTTGACCCAAAGTGCTTTTTCCTCTACCACTTTCCCCAACAATTGCGGTAAATTTTCCTTTTTCTATATTGATGTTTAGGTTGCTAAACAATTCACTTCTTCCCGCAAATCGGAAGGAAAGGTTTTGAATTGCAATCGAATTTATGGCCGTCAAAGGGAATCCTTCTTCTTTCTCTTTTTCAATAGAGGCAAACTCATACATCCTGTTAAAAGCAATTTTAGCTTCATTGATAGGAATAACAATTAAAGCCAAGTTTGCAATGGAAGGCAACAAAGAACCTACAATACCAAGAATTGCCATTAATTCGCCCAGCTTTATTTCCTTGTTAAAAACCTGAATAGAAGTATAAATTAATACCCCAATCAGAAAAAAAACACTTGCAAAACCCGATTGCCAAGATAAAGTGATGTTTATTTTTCCCAAACTAAATATTTTATCTTGAAAATTGGCGAAGACAAGTTCATTGGTTTTACTGAAAACAGCTTGTTTGTTGTCGTTTTTAATCGTTGCAATACCTTGGATGATGTTGATATAATTACTTTCGTTAAACGCATAAGATTGCATCAATTCTTTTTGAGAATTGATGATTTTCGTATTGCTTCTGTAAATGATATAAAAGTAAATCAGTAAGCTCAATAGCGTAATGAGACCTAATTTCCAAGAATATCCAAACAGAAAAGCCAGTGAAATAATCGCAACCAAAATATCAATGACCAAGTTGCTGGCTAACATTTTTATCACGCTTTGTACACGTTGTGTGTCATTCAATCGAGCGACCAATTCGCCTATTTTTCGAGTGTCAAAAAAAGGTTTTGGGATGTGTAACAACGAATCAAAGAACTGATTGTTAATGCGATTGTTGAAATCTTTGGATTGTTGCAACAAGAAAAACTCTCTCAAAACAGCCAATCCAACACGTGCCAAAAGTAAGACACCCAATAAAGCAATTCCTGAAATCAACTTATTCATATTATGCGAAGGCAGAATGTCATCGATTAATTTTTGGGAGAATAAGGACATCGCCATACCTAAACTCGCCACAAAAAAACCTAATAAAACCGAAATCCAAAGCAGTTTATAATCTTTTTGTAATAGATTGACAAACCATTTCCTTTGAGCGTTTTTTGCTACTGCGGCTTTTATAAAATGTTCATTAAGTTCTAGTGTCAAACAACCTTTTGAAACCCAAATTTTGTCTAACGAATCACTTGTTAAATAATAAATTCCCTTTGCAGGATCACCAATTAAAAAACCTTTTTCTTCCACATAATTATAACAAACGACATAATGTTCTAATTTGTTTTCGATAACAACGTGCAAAATCACGGGTTGTTTGTGTTCAATTAAAGCATTCAAATCAGCCTCGCAGCCCTCGGCAGTAAACCCTATTTTGTTGGCAACTTGATACAAACCGAGCATTGTTGTTCCTTGTTTGCTCGTGCCACTCCATTCCCGAAGTTTCTCAATAGAGTTTATACCTCCATAAAATTGTATGATACTCATTAAACAAGCAACGCCACAATCGGATTGGTCTAATTGTAGCGTATGCGTTTTTTCTATATGTTTTAAATTCATTTTGTTATTTGTTCTGCAATTGCATCATTTTAGAATCCTCTTTTGGAAACTAGGAAGCTAATTTTTTTATTAGTATTTCTACCTTGGTTTGTCCTTTTATTTTTTCAATCAGTTTTTGATTCCTATCATATAACACTAAACAAGGTAAGGATTTTATATCAAAAATAGCAGCGAAACTAACTTTTGAATCAGATAGAAAAGTAACGTTGTCATAAGAATTTAATTGATGTTTTGCAGCAAAGGCTTTGATTAAGCTTGGTTTTTCAAAGGATATAAAAACCAATTGAAAGGCTGACAACTGAGCTATATGGGTTTGAATCATTTGGGCTTCTTCATTACAAAACTCACATTCTGAATTGAAATAAACAAAAAGAGTTGGGAGGTTTTTTTTCAAATTTGCATTAGAAAAAAAACCTCCTTTTATATTTTGATATTCAAATTTTGGTATGATTTTTATGTTTTTGGCAACTTCTTTTTTGTGCTGCATTTGGGTATAAATTTGATACCCAAAATACCCAAAAATACCCAAAAAAAGAATTGGAATTATTATTTTTAGATTCTTTTTCACTAAGAATAATTTAGAGTAAAAAACATAACCACCGTAACCCATAAAAGCAATGCAGGAACATAGCTACAACCTACTATTTTAAGACCATTATCTGCACTAGAGTGAGTTAATTGCCCTATTTGATAAGACAAATAAATAATATAAGCCAACTCAAAAAGATTTAATGTTTGTAAAGGGTAAATTAACCAAGGATCTAAATCCTGATAACCCGTTATGTTTAATGCAGATAAAGGATAAAAATACAGAATATCTTCAAGAGTATAATTGGTTTTAAAAAAACAGAACCAAGCTATTTTAACAACAGGAACTAACAAAAAAACATACTCGGCTTGGATAACACATTTCCAAATTTTTTTAAAAGTGATACCGTTTTTGCTAAAAAAAAATGTTCCTATATAAAGTATAGACGCCAATAATGTAGTCTTAATTAGTAACATTATCCAAAGTATAATGTAACCAACAAATCGCCAATTATTTTGAAATTCGAAAAAGTATTGAATTTGTTTCGTTGTAAATTCTTGTACAAGAGAATTATAAACTAACTTATCAAAGCCTAATGTAGTTTTTAAAAAAAAATGGAATATGCTTATAGATATAAGTAATACTAACAATAGTAAAATGTTTGGAATTGTTTTTTTTAGAACTTTTAATTTATTTACACTTGAATCCGCCACATTTAAATTAATAGATTTAAAAAAAATTACTGTCAAATGATTCATTTGCAATAATGAATAAAACAAATATTAAAATTAATACTTTATTTATTAGCGAACAATTAAGAACAAAATTCATGAAAACTGATTCATCGCCATAAAACGTACCATTTTTGCTTTCAAAATAAAATAATTTAATAATAAAAAATAAATTAAAAACCATGTAGTAAAGATTCAACCTAAAAAAATATAGTGAACTCAGCATAGTTATTAATAAAATCATAAATACAAATTTTTGTTTATCTATTATTTTTAATAATAACACTCCTGTATAGGATAATAGAAAAAAAAGTATGTAAAGAAAAATATCAATGCACAAATAACCTGACCCTCCATTAAGCAAAGCCAAAAAGGAAAGTATAAAAAAGAATGCATATATTAAAAAAAAATAAGGAATACTCATCATTTTGTTTCATTAAAAGAAAATTGAACTGTTTTAAGTAAAATAGCAAACAGTTCAATTTTTTAATATTAAGTTCAATCTTACAGTAAATCTGCAATACCACATCCAACTCCCGCAACAGCTGAGGACAAACTAAATCCTGTTCCTATACCTCCAAGCAATGAAAAGCCTCCAGCAAGAGTAAATATTGAGGCAGCTGGTGCTGCAAAAAGCGCTAATCCAACTACTCCCGCAGCAATACTCAATACTGCACCTGCCTTGCCGCAACCTTTACCCCCTTCTAGATTTTCCATCTGATTCAATTCTAATTTTTTCATAATGTAAAAATTTATTTGTTAATAGATTTGGTTTGATTTAGTTTCTTTCTTGAAACTTTTCAAAGTTGTCCATTTACAAATAAACCACAAAACCAAAAATACACTATTTTTAATAAAAAAATCACTATTTTTACGAAGTTTTAATTAAACATAGCTTTTTTATGAAAGTAGGCAGTAGAATAAAAGGTTTGCGTATCGAAAAAGATTTTTTCAACTGATTTTATGGCAGAAAAACTAGGAATATCTGAACAAACTTATAGAAAGTATGAATCGGATAAAAATTCTCCTAATTTGAATGTTTTAGAAAAGATAGCCTTTACTTTAGGTAAAAACTTTATAGACCTTTTACCTGAAAGTATTTTGTTCAATAATAACGACCAAAAAGGAGGTTTAGCCATAGCTCAAAATTTAGGCACAATAAATAATCTATCTGAAAAACTCATTGAACAATACGAAGAACGAATAAAAGAGTTAAAACAAACGATAATGGATTTAAAGGAAAAATAAAATATGTAGTCTTACCTAAAATATGCTATCTAATTACTGTTTGCTTTTTTCTTCAATTCATCATACCATTTATTAATTGAAGGATACATATATCCAGCGGTTTTTTGTATTGGACGATAAAATAGTGATTTATCTAAAGTCTCTTTTTTGGCAAACGTATGGTTAAAATTTATTTTTTCGAAAAGATTTAAAACAATACTGATCAATAAAATTGTTTTTAAAACCCTAAAAAAACCGCCGCCGAGTTTATTTAGTAAGCCTAAATGAGCAAAACTGGCAACGCTAGTAAGAAATTTTGCCATAATCGAAATCCCAATAACAACCAAAAGAAAGGTAATTATAAAAGCTACGATTTGAATCGTTTTTGGATTCCAATGCACAAATCCTGTGAGTATATTTTTGATAAAAAAAGAAAATTTTATGGCAAAATAAATCCCTAAAATCAAGGAAAATAAAGAAGCCAACTCTACAAATAATCCGTTTTTTATTCCTTTGAATAAACCAAAAACCAGAATAACACCCAAAATAATATCTAAAAAACTCATTTTATGATTTTTGAAGTCCGAAAGACAAATATAAAAGAATATTCCATTTTCAACTTCTTATCTTTGCTAAAATAATTTTGTGTTTTATGAATTCATAATCCATAATCCATAACTCAAAAATGTCAAGAGATACACAACTTAAAGAACGCTGGGAGCAGCTTGTAACGATACTTTCTAACCAATTTTCGCAAGGAGAAGACCTAGATTTAGACGCAATTATCTATTTAATTGGCGTTCAAGAACTAGGAAAAGTGCATAAGAAATATGAAAAAGACGAGAAACTAAACCTAATGCACATAGCCATTTGTAGATTATTAGAACCTTATGGTTTTTATGAATTCGAATTTTTCGATAAAGAAGGCTGGCCACATTATAAAATAAAAGAGGAATTACCACCATTAAAAGCAGGCGAACAATCGGTTTTGATGAAAGAAGCGATTGTCAATTATTTTATCGAGAAGGAACTAATTGAGTAACGATTGCAGATTTCAGAAGTTTTTTTACAATCAGCAATCAACAATCGTTAATCATCATTCTTAAATCAGAACTTTTACTTAAATTTGCACTCTCAATTATTGGATGAAAATGATAGATAAGATAAAAGAATATATTGGAGAAGCACAAGCTTTTTCAACACAAAATAAGGAAGAACTCGAAGCCTTTCGAATCAAATTCCTTGGAAGCAAAGGGCTTTTAAAAGACTTTTTTGCCGAATTCAAAAACGTTCCCGTTGAACAAAAAAAAGAGTTTGGACAAGTAATTAATTTGCTAAAATCCTCTGCTGAAGAAAAAATAAAATCCATCCAAGAAGCTTTAGAAAGTAAAGAAGAAATCAAAGGATTATATGGCGATTTAACCCGTTCGGCAGAACCTGTACTTATTGGTTCTCGCCACCCCATTTCCTTGGTAAAAAACCAAATTATCGACATCTTTTCAAACGTTGGTTTCAATGTTTCCGAAGGGCCAGAAATTGAGGACGATTGGCATAATTTTACCGCATTAAATTTGCCCGAATACCATCCGGCGCGTGATATGCAAGACACGTTTTTTATTCAAACCCATCCTGATATTTTGTTGCGTACACACACTTCATCTGTGCAGGTGCGCTATATGGAAAATAACAAACCGCCCATTCGTACCATTTCGCCGGGAAGAGTTTTTCGCAACGAAGCCATTTCGTCGCGTTCGCATTGTATTTTCCACCAAGTCGAAGGGTTATACATTGACAAAGACGTTTCTTTTGCTGATTTGAAGCAAACGCTTTTGTATTTTACCAAAGAAATGTTTGGCAAATCAAAGATTCGTTTGCGTCCTTCGTATTTTCCATTTACAGAACCAAGTGCCGAAATTGACATTTATTGGGGTTTAAAAACCGAAACCGATTATAGAATTACCAAAGGAACCGGTTGGTTAGAAATTGGCGGTTGCGGAATGGTCGATCCCAATGTGTTGAAAAATTGTAACATCAATCCAGAAGAATATTCTGGTTTTGCCTTTGGAATGGGAATCGAAAGAATAGCAATGTTGTTGTATCAAATAGGCGATATTCGAATGTTTTACGAAAACGACGTTCGTTTCTTAGAGCAATTCAAAGCGAGTATTTAGATTTAAGAATGTTGATTAACGATTTTAGATTGCTGATTTTACACATCAAAAAGCAACATCCGTTAATCTGAAATCATCAATCATTATGAAGTCCGACATCATCATCCCTATCGTAGAAAACGTTTTCCTTGCCGCAGTTCAAGAATGGAGCGACGATTTTATGGAAAAAGTTTGGTATATTTATTTAGTAAACGATAGCGATTTTCAACTGGATAGTGTTATGGTGGTTTCTAAAGCTTTTGGCACCATAGACGGAGAAATGAAAAAAACATCGCTCTTGCGTCACGCTTTTATAGCGGTTCCTGCGGTTACTTTTGTAAAAGTCGAAATGGTAGAAAAAAGTGTTTTAGCACTCCATAACGAATTCATGGTTACCTTTTTTATAGGAAATACTTTGTATGACAAAAAATTCATTTTCAAAGCCAATTCCATCATTCCTGATGATGTTGAAGAAGTACCCCTTTTGTTTGTAGATGGAGTGATTGTGAGGTAGATTTAGGAGTATTTTCTCTTTTGATTTTTTTCTTCCAACTATCATAACCAATCCAAAAAATCCCAGTCAAAACAAATATTAATACACGTAAAAATATATATTTTGATACAATTGCCTCTTCAAAAGAGGTGTTGAAGCAGTCAAAAACAGTCATCCCCAATGACATAAAAAGTCCCCAAAAGAGTCCTATTCTGATCTGATATTTCCATCTTTCGCTCATATTAATCCAACTTCTCTGTTAATTTTTTAAATACAGACTTAGCCGATTTTCCTTCATATAAAATGCTGTAAACCGCATCGATTATGGGCGTTTTTGCGCCATAATTAAGGTTGAGATTATAAGCACTTTTGGCGGCATAATAGCCCTCAGAAACCATACTCATCTCCATCATCGCCGATTTTACAGTATAGCCTTTTCCAATCATGTTCCCGAACATTCTATTCCTAGAAAATACAGAATAACCTGTTACCAATAAATCGCCCAAATAAGCCGAATCATTGATGTTGCGTTTCATTTTGTGCACTTTCTTGATGAATTTTTTCATCTCTCGAATACCATTACTCATTAATACGGATTGAAAATTATCTCCATAACCCAATCCGTGAGCAATTCCTGCTGCAATGGCATAAATATTTTTGAGCATTGCTGCATATTCGGTGCCGATAATATCGTCAGAAATCTTGGTTTTTATATAATTACAGGACAAATATGCTGCTACAATTTTTGCTTTTTTAGCATCGCCACAGGCAATTGTTAAATAGGACAACCGCTCTAAAGCGACTTCTTCAGCATGGCAAGGTCCCGTGATAACGCCAATATTTTCAAAAGGAATTCCGTAAGTTTTATTAAAATGCTCTCCAACAATTAGACTCGTTTCGGGAACAATTCCTTTGATGGCCGAGAAAATAACTTTATCTTTTAATGATACGGTCAATTTTTCTAATTCGCCACTTAAAAACGCCGAAGGAATGGCAAAAATGATGTAATCAGCATAAGCTATGGCCTCGTTGATGTTATTAGTAAGCTTTAATTTTGTAGTGTCAAATTCAACAGAACTCAAGTAATTTGGATTGTGGTGGTAAATTTTTATATGCTCTATGGCCTCTTCATTTCGCATGTACCAAGCGATTTCTTTTAGGTTTACACATAACATTTTAGCAATTGCTGTTGCCCAACTTCCGCCACCAATTACTGCAAATTTTAAATTATCGGTCATTTTTTTATTAAATTTAACCAAAAGTACTTAAAAATATACTAATAAAGCAATCCGTTTTAAAACCATGAAAAAAATAATTGTTTTTTTGTATTTCTGTACAATATATATTTTTATTCTACGTTGTACTTCATAAGTAATCCCTTTTATTAGTTCATTATAGTCCAATTCTTTTTTGTCATATCGAGCGCAGTCGAGATGTTATAAAGGTTCTCGACTGCGCTCAAACTGACAATTGGACTAATTTATAAGTAATTTTGGGTATAAATGGTTTTTTCTAAAAAAGAATTGAATTAGTTAGTTAGTTTTGTTTTAGTATTTTTTGTAAAAGGCGTTCTTAAGGTTAGTACTAGAACGCCTTTCTATTTTTTTTCCAACTCAATTAAATGCTATTTTGAATTCAATTGTTGCAATAATTTTTCTGCAACTAATTTAGACGAGGCTGGATTTTGTCCAGTTATCAACAAGCCATCTTCAACGGCATAAGGATGCCAATCGCTCCCCTTTGAATAGGTTGCGCCATTTTTTTGTAAAACATCTTCTAATAAAAAAGGGACAATATTGGTTAAACCAACAGCAGCTTCTTCCGTATTTGAAAAACCGGTTACTTTTTTGCCTTTCACTAAAAATTTACCATCAATTTTTACATTTTTGAGAACACCGGGCGCATGACAGACAAAACCAATAGGTTTGTTGTTAGTATAAAACGCTTCAATCAATGCTGCTGAATTGGAATCTTCGGCTAAATCCCAAAGTGGTCCGTGACCTCCAGGATAAAAAACAGCATCGTAATCTGCTTGGCTGACATCGACTAATTTTAGTGTGTGTTTTAGCTTTTCGAGAAGAACTGTGTCGCTGTCAAATCTTTTGGTATCTTCCGTAGCGGCTGATGGATCTTCGCTTTTTGGGTCAATTGGGGGTTGTCCTCCCAGCGGTGTAGCAATATCAATTTGAACTCCTTGATCTGTCAAAGCATAATAAGGGGCTGCTAATTCTTCTGTCCAAAATCCTGTTTTTTCTCCTGTGTCGCCCAATTTATCGTGACTTGTGACAACAAATAATACTTTTTTCATATCTTTTTTATTTTGCTTTTGTGCTGTTGCGGTTATGCAATTCGATGTTGATACAATAGTGACAAAAAATATTATTTTTCTCATAACTTAATTTGCTTGTACAAAATTAGGGTAAATATGTTACTAATACTATTTAGTCAAGCTCTAAAAAACGGGATGATTCTAATCGGAATTAAGGGGCTTCTTTATCTGTGAATACAGATTTTGGAACTCTAGTTCTATTTTTGACTAATCAAACTCGTGAGTAGGCTTTGTCAACAGATAATCCAATTTTATAAACTAGGCTAATCTTGTTTGAAATAAATTTTGATTACTGGATCCACACTACAAACAACCCTTATATTTACAAGAATGGAGTCTGCATAAATTTACTTTATTACAGACCACAATTATGTAATGATTTTGAAAAAACCCAATTCAATTATAATTGACGGTAAAAAAGAAATAAAAAAATAAATCGTATACTTAATCTTAGAACAAACAAAGCCATACCCATTTCAATCTTATTGTATCAAACTCGTTGGGTGTAACTCCCATTAAATACCAGAGCAAAACATAATAAAAATAGATCTAAAAATCCCTCATTGATTTCAAAGAAATCGATTTTTTTGTTTTCTAAAAACTTGAAACTTGAAACCTCTAAACTTTAAACTAAAAATAATATCTTTACCGACTAAACGTTTTAAGAACTTAAGTTGTGCCCGTCACGACACTACATATATAATTATGGCATGTACAAGTTGTTCAACCTCTGATGGTGGTGCGCCTAAAGGTTGTAAAAATAATGGGACCTGCGGCACCGATAGCTGCAATAAATTAACCGTTTTTGACTGGCTTTCTAATATGAGTTTGCCCAATGGAGAAGCTCCTTTTGACTGTGTTGAAATTCGTTTCAAGAATGGCAGAAAAGAATTTTATCGCAATACCGAAAAACTTACTCTAAGCATGGGCGACATTGTCGCTACCGAAGCTTCGCCAGGTCATGATATAGGAATTGTGACTTTAACAGGCGAATTGGTACGCATCCAAATGAAGAAAAAAAGGAGTCAATCCTACCAGCACCGATGTAGCAAAAGTATACCGAAAAGCATCACAAAAAGACATCGATATTTGGTCTGTTGCACGCGATAAAGAAGAACCTATGAAAGTTCGTGCCCGCGAATTGGCCATTGCTCAAAAACTAGAAATGAAAATTTCTGATATCGAGTTTCAAGGCGACGGCTCAAAAGCAACATTCTATTATACTGCCAATGACAGAGTCGATTTTAGACTCCTGATAAAAGATTTTGCAAAAGAATTTAGCACCCGAGTCGAAATGAAACAAGTAGGTCTTCGGCAAGAAGCAGCTCGTTTAGGTGGCATTGGATCTTGCGGTAGAGAGTTGTGTTGTTCTACTTGGCTAACTGATTTTCGAAGTGTCAACACTTCGGCAGCCCGTTACCAACAACTGTCTTTAAATCCTCAAAAACTAGCAGGGCAATGCGGAAAATTAAAATGTTGCCTGAATTATGAACTCGATACCTATATGGATGCCTTACAGGGATTTCCAAGTTTTGACACCAAATTAATAACCGAAAAAGGGGAGGCAGTTTGTCAAAAACAAGATATTTTCAAAGAGATGATGTGGTTTGCTTATACCAATGATTTTGCCAATTGGCATGTGCTAAAAATTGACCAAGTCAAAGAAATCATTGCCGAAAACAAACTCAAAAACAAAGTGGCTTCATTAGAAGATTTTGCAATAGAAATTGTTCAAGAACCTGAAAAACACTTTAACAATGCTATGGGTCAAGAAAGTTTAACTCGTTTTGACCAACCTAAGAAAAAGAAAAAATCAAATAGAAAACGCAAACCTGCTGGAGAAAATCTAATTGTTGCCAACAATAGCAACAATAATAATAGAAAACCAAATAATAGTGCAAAACCTAAACATACAAACGAAAAACCAGCAGTAGCAAGAAAACCTATAATTATCACTAAAAATGAAAATAAAAAATAGTGTATTCCTTCTTTTGGTCGTGATACTCTTTTTTTCATGTGACAAAAAAAGAGTTTTTGACGAATATAAATCCGTAGGAAGTGCTTGGAATAAAGACAGTATTGTCACATTTAATTTACCCAAATTAGATACTACAAAACAATACAATTTGTTCCTAAATTTGCGAGACAACAACAACTATCCCTTTAACAATCTCTTTCTAATTGTGTCATTAGAAAAAGCATCAGGACTTACAAAAATTGACACCCTTGAATACCAAATGGCAAATCCTGACGGGAGTTTACTGGGCGATGGATTTACCGACATAAAGGAAAGTAAGTTGTTTTACAAAAACAAAGTAAAATTAAACGGAATAACAAAGGTTTACATTAAACAAGCCGTTAGAGAAAACGGAAAAATAGCTGGCGTTAAAGCCTTAGAAGGAATTACCGAGGTGGGTTTCAGAATAGAAAAAATAGATTAACATAGAATGTATGGCAACTCAAAAAAACAATAATCAAACAAAAAAACAGAAAAAGACATCTCCTATTATAAAAAGAAATTTTGGAAAATTTTCTTTTATGGCTCTGGAGGTATTTTGTTGTTCTTCTTATTTGCCTCATGGGGACTTTTTGGTTCTATGCCTTCTTTTGAAGATTTAGAAAATCCAGATTCCAATTTGGCGACCGAAATTATTTCGTCTGATGGAGTAATTTTAGGTAAATATTTTGAGCAAAATAGATCGCAATTAAAATATTCAGATTTACCTAAAAATTTTGTACAAGCCCTTGTAGCTACTGAAGACGAACGCTTTTATGAACATTCAGGCATAGACGGCAGAGGAACTTTAAGAGCCATTGCCAGTTTAGGAACAAGTGGCGGCGCAAGTACCTTGACGCAACAATTGGCCAAACAATTATTTCATGGAGAAGGTTCCAAGTTTTTACCTTTTAGAATCGTACAAAAAATCAAGGAATGGATTATTGCCATTCGATTAGAAAGACAATATACAAAAAGCGAAATCATCGCCATGTATTGCAATGTCTACGATTTTGGCAACTATTCCGTTGGGGTAAGTTCGGCTGCAAAGACCTATTTTTCGAAAGAACCAAAAGACTTAACCGTAGACGAATCGGCGATGCTAGTAGGAATGTTTAAAAACTCTGGTTTGTATAATCCGATTAGAAATCTAAAAGGCGTAACCAATCGAAGAAATGTAGTGCTTGCGCAAATGGCAAAAAACCACATTATTACACAATCTCAAAAGGAAAAATTGCAAAGCGAACCTGTAGTTTTACATTTCAAACTAGAAAGCCACCGAGAAGGAACAGCCACCTATTTTAGAGAATATTTGCGCGATTATATGAAAAAATGGGTAAATGAAAACAAAAAACCAGACGGCTCTGATTATAACATTTATAAAGATGGGTTAAAAATTTATACCACCATAGATTCAAGAATGCAGTTGCATGCCGAAGAAGCCGTTGCTAAGCACATGGCAAACCTTCAGGAAGAATTTTTTCTTCAATCTAAAACCAATAAAAATGCTCCTTTTGTAAATATCTCTGATGCTGAAACCCAACGAATTCTCAATCAAGCCATGAAATCATCCAACAGATGGTTTATGCTAAAACAAGAAGAAAAAAGCGACGAGGAAATAATAAAAACATTTAGCGTAAAAACTAAAATGACCATCTTTACCTGGAAAGGCGAAAAAGACACCATTATGACCCCTTTAGATTCTATTCGGTATTACAAGCATTTTTTGCAGTCAGGATTAATGGCAATGGATCCTCAAACTGGAGGCATAAAAGCTTGGGTTGGAGGTATTAACTACAAATATTTTCAATATGATCATGTGGGACAAGGTGCCAGACAGGTGGGTTCGACCTTTAAACCATTTGTTTATGCAACTGCCATCGAACAATTAGGAATGTCCCCTTGCGACACCATTATTGATGGTCCCTTTATGATTCACAAAGGGCGACACAATGTTACCGAAGATTGGGAACCAAGAAATTCCGATAATAAATACCGTGGAATGGTAAGCTTGAAACAAGGATTAGCAAATTCTATCAACACCATTTCGGCCAAATTAATTGACAAAACAGGTCCTGAAGCCGTAGTCGAATTAGCACATAAATTAGGAATAAAATCCGATATTCCAGCGCAACCCTCTATAGCCCTTGGCGCAGTCGATGTTACCGTCGAAGACATGGTAGCCGCTTATGGAACTTTTGCCAACCAAGGCGTTTACATAAAACCACAATTTATCACTCGAATCGAAGACAAAAGTGGCGTGGTCATCTATGAACCCATTCCAGAATCACACGATGTTTTAAATAAAGATGTTGCATTTGCCGTAATCAAATTGCTAGAAGGAGTTACCGAAAGTGGCTCTGGAGCACGATTACGAACACAAGGCGGAGGTAGCGGCGATAATCGTTGGACAGGCTATCCTTATCTCTTTACAAACCCCATTGCGGGTAAAACAGGTACCACACAAAACCAATCTGACGGTTGGTTTATGGGAATGGTTCCCAATCTTGTTACTGGAGTTTGGGTAGGATGCGAAGACCGTTCAGCGCGATTCAAAAGCATCACTTACGGTCAAGGAGCAACTGCAGCCTTACCTATTTGGGGCTATTTTATGAAACTTTGTTATGCCGATGAAAACCTTAAAGTCTCTAGAGTAGATTTCGACAGACCTCCAAATCTTTCTATAAAAGTAGATTGCTATACCGCACCAAAAGTAAAAGATAGCACCGATGTAGAACAAAATACCGAGGAATTCGGCTTGTAATTTTTTTTGAAGCCCTGCCTTCCCTGCTTTGCACTATATCTTTTGTGGCGAACCCCGCCACAAAAGGCAATTCTGAAAACAATTGGGCATCAGGGCTAAAAAACACGACTATGATTAACAAAAAGGTAAACAACGTACAAGAAGCCCTCCAAGGAATCGAAAACGGAATGACACTAATACTCGGTGGCTTTGGTTTGTGTGGTATTCCCGAAAACTCCATCGCCGAACTCGTAAAAAAGGGAATCCATAATCTTACCTGTGTTTCTAATAATGCTGGCGTAGATGATTTTGGACTCGGGTTATTGTTACAAAAGAAACAAATCAAAAAAATGATTTCTTCCTACGTAGGAGAAAATGCCGAATTCGAGCGCCAAATGCTTTCTGGCGAACTCGAAGTAGAACTCATTCCGCAAGGAACTTTGGCCGAAAGATGTCGCGCTGCCCAAGCAGGAATCCCCGCTTTTTTTACCCCTGCAGGTTTCGGAACCGAAGTCGCCATTGGCAAAGAAACCCGAGAATTCAACGGAAAAATGCACGTGATGGAATTGGCTTTCAAAGCTGATTTTTCTATTGTAAAAGCTTGGAAAGGTGATACAGCAGGAAACCTCATCTTCAAAGGAACCGCCCGAAACTTCAATCCATCTATGGCTGGCGCAGGAAAAATTACCATCGCCGAAGTTGAGGAATTAGTCGAAGCCGGAACACTTGACCCCAACCAAATTCATATTCCTGGCATATTTGTACAACGCATTTTTCAAGGAGAAAAATACGAAAAGAGGATTGAACAACGTACAACTCTTAAAAGAGACTAATATGGCACTTGCTAAAGAAGACATTGCAAAACGCATCGCCCAAGAAGTTCAAAATAATTATTTTGTAAACCTTGGCATTGGGATTCCAACCTTGGTAGCCAATTATATTCCAAAAGGAATTGATGTGGAATTTCAGAGTGAAAACGGCGTTCTAGGAATGGGCCCTTTCCCTTTCGAGGGCGAAGAAGACTCCGATTTAATCAATGCCGGTAAACAAACCATCACAACTTTAAAAGGAGCCTCTTTTTTTGACTCGGCGATGAGTTTCGGAATGATTCGTGGGCAACACGTCGATTTGACCATTCTTGGCGCCATGGAAGTAGCCGAAAACGGCGATATTGCCAATTGGAAAATCCCCGGAAAAATGGTCAAAGGAATGGGTGGTGCTATGGATTTAGTCGCTTCTGCCGAGAATATTATCGTGGCAATGATGCACGTCAACAAAGCGGGAGAATCGAAAATTCTTAAAAAATGTACTTTGCCATTAACTGGTGTTGGCTGCGTGAAAAAAGTCGTAACCGAATTAGCGGTTTTAGAAGTAACCCCAAAAGGATTTAAACTATTAGAACGTGCGCCAGGCGTTTCCGTTGAACACATCATCGCTTCTACTGAAGCCAAATTGATAATCGAAAGTGAAATTCCAGAAATGGCAATTGATTAATCTTAAAAAAACTGCAGATTCGCAAATTAAATAAGTCGGAAATTTAAATGTCATAAAGTCAAACGAATCAACAATTTATATTTTTTTATTCGATTTCGAAATACGCCATTATACCATAACCACTACTTATTAAAAATATAATCTGCGAATTTGCGGTAAAATAAATAAAAATGAACCTAAAAGTAATTGCCTTTTTGACATGGTTATTTGCACTTGGAATATGGCAAATACTATTCAATGCTCATCCGATAGTTTCTGAAATTTTATGGGAAATACACACTATTTTTACTAGCGTAATCGCATTATATATTCTTTTAAATTTAGTAGTTACAGAGAAAACATTAAATTTCATAAAAATTGTTTTTAGGATAGTTTTTAAAGTTTGGCTCATCATTTTTATTGCTTTTTCGATGCAAAAATCTTTCAACCAAAGAGGATTTGTGCTGACTATAACATTCATTTTTGGTTATTTAGAAGGATTAATCGATTTAAACTTATGGCTAGATGATACGCATTCAACAACAATTCTTGCCGTATGGAACAAGCCCAATTCAAAAAATGATAAAGTGACAATAAGCATTGCATTAATAGCTGCGATACATATTTTGTGTGCTTTTATTGCTTTGTTATTTTTTAGTATCGGATAAAAAAACTAAAAAAATGAATCTAAAAGTAATTGCTTTCGACGCTGACGATACCTTATTTGTAAACGAAACGTATTTTCTAGAAACAGAGCAAAAATTCTGTGATTTGATGGGAGATTATTTGTCGCATCAAGGAATTTCGCAAGAGCTTTTTAAGGTCGAAATTGATAATTTAAAAATCTATGGTTACGGCATCAAGGCTTACATTCTTTCGATGATTGAAGCGGCTATGAAAATTTCGAATAATACTATTTCGGTTGAAGTCATTGAAAAAATTATCGAATACGGAAAAGAATTACTCGAAAAACCAATAGTTTTATTAGACGGTGTCGAGGAAACTTTGCACGCTTTGTACGGAAATATAAATTAATTGTTGCTACTAAAGGCGATTTATTAGACCAACGTCGAAAATTACACGATTCAGGTTTGGGTCATTATTTTCATCATATCGAGGTCATGTCAGACAAGCAAGAAAAAGATTATTCCGACTTGATAAAACGTTTGGAGATAAAACCCGAAGAATTTTTTATGATTGGCAACTCCTTGAAATCGGATGTTTTGCCAGTTTTGGCCATTGGCGGACACGCGGCACATATTCCTTTTCACACGACTTGGGCTCACGAAAGAATTGACTATAAAGTAGCACACAAAAACTTCAGCACTTTCGAAAAAATGACCGATGTTTTAGACAAATTATTGTAAGCTGTTTTTCAAAATTACATTAAGAACAATACAAAAAAATAAGGATTTCCATTTCTAGAAACCCTTATTTGTTATAAAATACTTGTGTTATTTTCCTAACAAAAGAATATCATTCACAACTACCTCAGTAATATAGCGTTTTTCTCCATTCTTGTCATCATAACTTCTGTGAGTTAGTTTTCCTTCAATGGCAATTTCTTTTCCTTTTGTCACAAATTTTTCGATGATTTCGGCAGTTTTTCCCCAGGCAACCACTTTGTGCCATTCGGTTTGTTCTACTTTTTCTCCTTTGTCATTTTTGTAACTCTCGTTTGTGGCGATTGTTAAATTAGCTACTTTTTTTCCTCCGTCAAGATTTTTGATTTCTGGATCTTGTCCAACGTGACCAATTAACTGTACTTTGTTTCTTAATGCATTCATGGCGTGTAAAATTTAAATTGTTAGTATATAGTTTGTTGAATGGTTCGTTCCAATCAACAGGGCAAAGATGCGACAGCTTTAAAAAATTATTCGGTTGATAACTACTTACTTTCGGTTGTAACTATTTGTAACCGTTTGTAAATGGAAAATAATTATTATATTTGATTGATTTTTAAATAATTAATCATTCAAAACTATGGACAAAACCTGCCTGGAATGTGGAGATAAAATTGTGGGTCGCGAAGACAAAAATTTTGTAGCGACGGTTGTCGCAACGCCTACAACAACAAAATAAACAAAGACAGCACTAATTTTATGCGCAATGTGAACAACAAATTGCGCAAGAATTACCGCATTCTATCGGCGTTGAATAGTGATGGAAAAGGCAAAACAACCAAATCAAAACTCTTGAGCAAGGGTTTCGATTTTGAGTTTTTTACCAATATTTTAGAAACCAAAACGGGAAACACCTACTATTTTGTTTACGATCAAGGGTATCGTGTTTTAGAAGAGGATTATTATATGCTTGTTAAAAAAGAAATTTAGAACCCAATGCTTATTTCAATGAAAAAAAATTATTCCTCCATTATTTCCATTGTGTTTATTCTTGTAATTCTCGGATTGGTGTTTTACACAATGATGCCACAAGGGACACCAAATAATGAAGTTCCACTTTCGGAATTTTCGACTAAAAGAGCTTTGGAACAAGTCAAAAACATTTCTAAAGAACCTCATTTTGTAGGTACCGAAAATCACGATGTTGTTGCCAATTATCTAGTAAAAGAATTGCAAAAAATGGGTTTAGAAACTTCTATTCAAGAAGGCTTTTCTTTTTCGGATTGGGGAACCTTAACAAAATGCAAGAATGTTTTGGCACGAATAAAAGGGACAAATAGCGACAAGGCATTACTACTGCTTTCGCATTATGACAGCGCGCCACATTCCGCTTCACACGGCGCAAGCGATGCGGGCTCGGGCGTGGCAACAATTCTCGAAGGTATTCGTGCCTTCATGTACACTAAAAAAGCACACAAAAACGACATTATAATTCTGTTTTCAGACGGAGAAGAATTAGGTTTAAACGGGGCTGCCCTTTTTGTAACAAAACACCATTGGGCAAAAAAAATAGGTTTAGTTTTGAATTTTGAAGCGCGAGGTTCTTCAGGTCCAAGTTATATGTTTATGGAAACTAACAACGGAAATTCAGGATTGGTCAAAAATTTTATGTCCGCAAATCCAAAATATCCCGTGGCAAATTCCTTGATGTACAGCATCTATAAAATGCTTCCCAACGATACTGATTTGACAGTTTTTAGAGAAGAGGGCAACATTCAAGGCTACAATTTTGCTTTTATAGATGGGCATTATAACTATCATTCTGCACAAGACGACAGCCAGCATTTAGACCCAAAATCATTAGCCCATCAAGGAACTTATTTGATGCCATTGTTGAATTATTTTTCGAATGCCAATTTAAAAACTACCGAAACTAAAAATGACAATGTTTACTTTACAATTCCGTTTTCTTTTATAAGCTATCCTTTTGACTGGGTTTTACCAATGGCAATCCTCGCATTTATGCTTTTTTTACTTTTGCTATTTATTGGAATCGCAAAACGAATTTTATCGCTCAAGGAGATTGCAAAAGGATTTATTCCGTTTTTTGGTTCCCTTTTATTTTCAGGACTAATTGCCTTTTTTGGATGGAAAACAGTACTAAAAATATATCCGCAATACCATGATTTACTAAACGGTTTTACCTATAACGGACACGATTATATTGCAGCTTTCGTTTTGTTAAGCCTATTCATTTGCTTTGCTTTTTACCAAAAGGTGTCGGTCAAAAAATTGACGATGAACCATTATGTTGCGCCATTATTTGCCTGGATTATTATCAATTTTGGCATTGCTTTCTCCCTAAAAGGAGCAGGTTATTTTATAATTCCTGTTTTTTCGGGTTTAATTATGCTAGCCTCTTTTGTGATTACACAAAAGTCAAAATGGATATTCAATCTCCTGTTAAGCATTCCTACATTGCTCCTCATTGCTCCATTTATCCAAATGCTACCAATAGGTTTGGGGTTAAAAATGCTTTTTGGAATTGCCATTCTAACCGCATTAGTATTCGGATTATTGCTACCAATTTTTGGTTCGTTTACACGAAAAGGAATGATGGCCTCCATTTTATTTCTACTAGCCATTGGCTTTTTTGCAAAAGCACATTATAACTCAAATTACGAATTGGGCAAAGCCAAATCTAATAGTTTAGTCTATCTTCTTGATGCCGACAAAAACAAAGCTTTTTGGGCAACTTATGATACCAATCTAGATGAGTGGACAAAAACCTATTTAGGAGAAAATCCAAAAAATCCCAAAAAATTAAACGCACTTCCCAGCAAATACAAAACCGAATTTAGTTTTAGGACTGATGCGCCAATGAAAACAATAGCAAAACCAACCATCGAATTCCTGAAAGACAGCACCGCTGGGAACAATCGCTATTTAAAAATTCGGATAACCCCCAATAGAAAAGTCAATCGCTATGATGTTTTTGCCAATGAAGATTTAGAAATTCAGAATTTTAAAGCCAATGGGATGACACTTTTGGGTCAAAAAACTTCAAAATACGAACGCAACGGGAAAAAACTTTTAAGCTATTATGTGGTCCATCAACTTCCGCTAGAAATTGAATTTAGCCTTCCTGCGTCAAGCATTTTAGATTTAAATTTAATGGAAAGTTCTTTCGATTTGATGAATAACCCCTTGTTTTTGATGAAAAAAAGAGCCTATTGGATGATGCCAACGCCTTTTGTGCTGAATGATGCCGTAATAATTAAAGAAGAAATAAAACCAACGCCAATAATAGCCGAAGCAAAACCATGGAACTCAAGCCTTCGATATGCCGCCAAAAAAGATAGGGTAACAATTGTAAAAGACAGTTTGAAAACTCCATAATACGTGATCACAAATTGTGGTTGCAGATAAACTTTAGAAATGCAATTTCAGCAAGAAATTATTGATTATATTCGCTAGAAAAACAAAGTCTTTTATGGCACAAAGCCAACCCAAATTGGGTGGATTGGAGTCATTTTATGGCTACTATAAATGAGTTAGCAGGAACACTATCAAAAAATGAGAAATGAATCTTAAAACAAGAATAAAATATATCTTTTTTTATTTGCTTTTAAATATTATTGGCTGTTTAATAGCTTTGAAGTATAGAACTTCTGACGATTTAATCCTTTCTGAATTAAATAAATATACTGTAATGCTTTTATTCTCAATAGCAATTTGTTGGATTGGTATTGTCTTAATAAGTATGATGATAAGCCGAGATTTAATTTTAAAACCTGACAATTTTGATTTTTTTTCACCTTATAATTTTAGTATTGAAAAAGAATATTTGAGTTCGAAAATTGGTGTCGCAAAAGAAAAAAAAATTTATGACCGTAATGGGAATCGTTTCATTTATAATTTTGGTTTTAACAATTACGAGTTTTATAATTCTAATTAACAAGTATGAAAAAAAACAGCTAAGCGAATACGGAATCATTGAAACTGTTAGAGTAAAAGAAATAAATTACAATATTAAAAAAAATCCATACGCTTTATTTGAGTATCAAAATAAAAAGTTTAAAGTTAGCTTTAGTAGTGATTCTCTAAAGTAAACGATACAATTAAAATCATTTATTCGAAGCAAATCCAAATATTGTTGAATATCTTAAAGAATATCAACAGAAATAAAAAAAGTGCTCCTGCTAACAGCTAGAGTTTCGTTGGGCTCGCAGAGCCAACAATGAAACTCGTGTTGAACCCTTCGATAAACTCAGGACAGGCTCACCGATTACAAATCCATCCCTTATGGGGTTTACGATAAAAGAATAAGAAGAATTTCAAGAGGCAAGTGTGCCTCTTTTTTTTTTTTTGAGGTAGTTAAGTTTGGTTTTCTTGTGTTTTCCTTCACTTATGGGCATAAAATCCCTTACCCATAAAATTAACTTTCACGGGGAATCGGGTTTTGGCCACTGCCAAGATACCAAGCAGGCGGACCACGCTGGTCAAAAACCACAATTCGATGCAAATTACCCGTTTTACAACAAGGGCACTTTGGTAAAAAGGGTTTCTTTTCTGCTTTTTCCAAGACCTTAACTAGAAGTTTCTCCTGTAAAAGCCTCAATTTTTGACGTTTCCAAGTGCTACTCAAAAAACCATGATGGCGGATTTTTACAAAACCTTTGGGCAAAATATGCAAGGCAAACCGCCTGATAAACTCCTGATGGGTGAGTGTCATTTGTTTTTTGACTCCCGCCATTCGATAATTCTTATAATCAAAAGTGACGTTTTGGTCACTAATATCTTTGATTCGATGGTTGCTAATAGCAATTTTGTGGGTATATCTTCCTAAATATTCCACCACCGATTTCGGATTTCCAAAAGGTTTCTTGGCAAATACCACCCACGGTTTTTGCCATAAATCCTGACGGATTTGCTCATAACCAATCGGATTTTTTGTTTTTAGCTTTTCACAATATTTAGCCCTAAAAACCTTGGATAATGCCTTTACCGAAAACAGAAACTTGCCATCGAGTCGGCTGTTTTTCCAAATTCCATTTTTATCCACTCCGCCTCCTGGCACAATGCAATGCAGGTGTGGATGCAAACTCAATTGCTGCCCCCAAGTGTGCAAAACGGCAATCATTCCCATTTGCATTTCTTTGGATTTTCCAAATTGTTGTAGCGTTTCCCAAGAGGCTTCAAACAAGGTATCGTACACGATTTTGGACTGGTGCATCGCCAAAGAATTGATTGCCTCGGGCAAAGTGAAAACTACGTGGAAATAAGGTACTGGTAAGAGTTCCGTTTCTCTTTTGGCTATCCAATCTTCCCTGTTTTTACCCTGACACTTTGGGCAATGCCGATTGCGGCAAGAGTTATAGCTTATGGAGAGATTGCCACAACTATCGCAAGCATCTATATGACCACCTAGTTCTGCGGTTCTGCATTTTTTTATGGCAGAAAGCGTGCGGAGTTGCCAAGTATTCAATCCATAGTTTTCGATTTTGGAACCAATTTTTCGCAGTACATCGGCTACTTCAAAGAGCGGCTGCATTTTGCAAAAAGAGTATCGAGTGGACTAAAAATGCGCTGACTCTCGAGTTGGGCAATGTGCAGATATTCCATCGTGGTTTCGATATTTTGATGTCCTAAAAGATCTTTAAGGGTCATAATATCCATACCGTCTTCGAGCAAATGCGTGGCATAGCTGTGCCGAAGCGTGTGGGTATGTACTTCTTTTTTCACACCTGCCGCTTTGGCAACTTGTCTAACTGCCCATTGCACGCCACGCTGGGAATACCGTGAATCAAAATCGCCTCCAGCCCTTTCGATAGGTTGACCATTGAAGAGATAATCTTGGGATTTTTCGGCTTCGATATATTTTTTTAAACCTCGGATTAAATGCACCGAAAGCGGAACATAGCGGTCTTTTTTACCTTTGCCTTGAACGACTTTGAGTTGTTTTCTATCGAAATCCAAATCCTGTAAACGAACATTTCTGGCTTCCATACAACGAAGTCCACAGCCATAAAGTAAACCAATGAGAATTTTGTGTTTGAGTAGTTTGGCACTTTGAAGCATAGCCCAAACTTCTTCCTTACTAAGTACCACGGGAAGTTTTTTCTCGTGTTTTATCGAGGGCAATCGCAGGTATTCATAAGGTAATCCTTCGGATTTAAGTAAAAACCGAAGGCCATAAACGCAGTGTTTAAAATAAGTTTGAGAGGGTGTTTTGGATTTTTTCTGTTGGTAAAACAAATAGTCCTGCACTTGTTCGGGATCTAGTTCGGTCGGGATTTTACCAAAATAGAGCGAGATTGCCGCCACGTGACGGGAATAATTGTTAAAAGTACTTTGGCTTCTGCCTAAAACAGAAACCGTTCGCTCAAAACGATTTAAAAGCCCCTCAAATCCTGGAACTTCCCGTTTGGCTTGATTCAGTATTTTGTTTTCTCTTAAATCTTCTGCATTCTTTTTTTTGTAGTCATACTTTACGTTTTTTTAATTATCTTCGTAAGATACTAAATCTAGTAAAGCGCTACCGAAGGTTTAGTTCAACAGCACCTACCCAAAAGGCGGGGTTTTGTGTTCCAAAGACAGTTTTGTGGTTAATGAAACATTAGTTTTTCAAATCAAGTTTTGTGGTAAAAGTCCCGCCCTTCGGGTAGCTGCAAAACGTTAGCGGAAAGCCGTTAGAACTATCACATAAAAGACAATATGATTTTAAAGAAATTAAAAGTTTATCATTATTTCTGGCTTACTTCAGCAATAATTTTTATAATTGGTTTTTGGAGACAGAACTCACCCGACAATGTATTAGACATTAATGTTCATGACACTTATTACGTTATAGCAAATAGCCATGTTTCCATTTTACTTGCATTATGTTATCTTCTATTGGGAAGTGGATATTGGTTAGTCCAAAAAGTATTGAAAAGAAAACTTATAAATTATTTGACTTTAATTCATTGCGTAATTTTGTTTGGAGGTTTTATTGTTTACTGGTTAGTATATTTCTATTCAAATATCATTGGCAAAAGTCGTTTTCCATTGTTTGACGATTATGAATTAATTAACCAATGCTTAGTAGTTATAGTTCTTTTGATAATTTTTATTGGACAGCCAGTTTATTTTGTAAACTTACTAATTGGAATATTTAGAAAACGGTCGGCCATCCGCTAACAGCTAGGGTTTCGTTGCGTGCGCAGCACGAACAATGAAACTCGTGTTGAACCCTTCGATAAACTCAGGACAGGCTCACCGATTACAGTCACGTCCTACTACTATGGAGTTATCGAAAAATGCTTTGATTACCCAATATTTTTCGGGATTAAGAAGGATTTATTCTTCTTATATGGAGTTATCGATAATCAACTGATTACCAATGATATAAACAAGTGTTATCTGTTGTAAATTTACAAAATAAAGTTATTTAGTGCAAATATATTTATATTTGCCTTGAAGCATTAAATTCAAGGTCTGTATAAACGAGTTACAGCTACCGAAGGTTTAGTTCAACACACGCTACAAGCAATTTGGGTATTAGGCATAATTTGAAATTGGTTTTGTATTTGGAAGATTTGGCAAATCCGAATAATGGGCTTAATTTAGTCCCAAACTGCTTGTAGCGCGGGAACGACGATAAACGTCGGGTAACAGCGAAAATTTCATTTCACACTTATCTCCAAAAATGAAACCGAATATTGGTTACCTACCCATTTACTCCACAATTTAAACTACTTTTGAGGACTTTATTTTTTTCATAATGACACAAATTAGCATTCTAGGTTGCGGTTGGTTGGGTTTGCCTTTGGCGAAAGCCTTACTAGAAAATGGCTGTTCTGTAAAAGGGTCGACCACTTCTATTGATAAACTTTCGGTTTTAGAAAATTTGGGGATTCGGTCTTTTTTGATTGCCCTTGAAAGCAATAGTATTTCAGGAGAAATAGAAACTTTCTTAGAGGAAAGCAAAACTTTAATTATCGATATTCCGCCCAAATTAAGAGGAAATTCAAAGGAAGATTTCGTTGGAAAAATCAACACCTTAATTCCTTTTATAGAAAAATCCCTAATCGAAAACGTGCTTTTTGTCAGTTCGACATCGGTTTATGGCGATACTTCAACTACGTTGAATGTAACGGAGGAAACGAAACCCTGTCCGGAAACGGAAAGTGGCAAACAATTGCTAAGAGTAGAGCAGCTTTTGCAAAACAATTCTAATTTTAAAACCACCATTCTTCGCTTTGGCGGATTGATTGGCGAAGACCGTCATCCCATAAAATTTATAGCAGGTCGTGAAAATTTAGACCATCCAGAATCGCCCATAAATCTTATTCATCAAAAAGACTGCATTGGAATTATTCTTAAAATAATGGAACAAAATTGTTGGAACGAAATCTTCAATGCTGTGGCTCCTTTTCATCCTAGCCGAGAAACTTATTATACCCAAAAAGCAAAAGATTTGAACTTGGCATTACCAAAATTTAATCCGAAAAAACACGCTGTTGGAAAAACAATTTTGATTGGTAAAATAAAAACCATTTTAAATTATACTTTTACCAAACCAAATTTATAAAGTGAAAGCTAAAATTAAGCATGCCGTTTCATCAAAAATAAAGACTATTGGTTTACCAATACTTGCCTTATGTTTTGTTTGTTTTTTTTGGGGAACCACCTGGATTGCCTCAAAAGAAGGGGTAAAATATATGCCCGCTCTGCAACTTGCTGCCATCAGACAATTTATAGGTGGCTCGCTTTATCTTTGCTACTTTTTATATAAAAAAGCACCTTGGCCAAAAGGGAAACAATGGAAAGCAATCATCATTTTGAGTGTGCTGAATTTTGTTTTGAGCAATGGTCTAAGCACTTGGGGTGTGAAATACATCAGCAGCGGTTTGGGTGCGATTATTGGCGCTCTTGTTCCTTTATGGGTTGTAATTATTAGCCTTTTTCGAGGGGCAAAATTAGCCCGACTCGCTTTTTTAGGACTACTCGTCAGTTTTGCTGGTGTTTGTGTAATTTTCTACGATCACTTGAGCGATTTTTTGATTCCTGATTTTAGATTTGGAATACTATTATCTATAATCGCAACAATAACATGGGCTTTTGGAACTTTATATACAAAGAAAAAAGCAGCTAGTTTTAATCCCTATTTTAGTTTAGGAATACAAATGTTCTTGTCCAGTCTTTTACTATTTGCATACAATGGAGCAACAGGAACATCGGTTCGCTTAAGTGCTATTCCTATGATGTCTTGGCTATCGATAGCGTATTTAGTTCTTTTTGGTTCTGTGCTTACCTTTATTGCCTTTATCTATGCACTTCAAAATTTACCTGCGCATATTAGTAGTATTTATGCTTATATCAATCCTATTGTCGCTGTAATTTTGGGAACAATAATTTTTGGGGAACCCCTAACAATAGCAATTGCCATAGGCGGCGGGGTAACTTTGAGCGGCTTGTATATGGTTAATTATTCTATGCGGAAAACGAAGATATAAATAGTCAATCCTTAAATATGACACAACAGATTGATTGTTAATAACTTGTATATAAAAACAACTTAAAAACACTAAGTTAAATTGCCAAAAAGTGTATATTTAGGTATAAAAAAGTGGCAATATGTTAGGTAAAATAAAACCGAATTTTCAGCAAAATTTATTTCAGACTAGGCTGACAGATCTTATAAACCTTGAGCATCCTTTGGTAAAACTCGCAGGGGAGCTTGATTGGTCAAAAATGGAGTTTGAGTTCCAAAACCTATATTCAGAGCAAGGAAGACCCTCTATTCCGATTAGAAAAATAGCAGGTTTACTGCTGTTAAAAGAGATGTTTAAAGAGAGTGATGAATCTGTAGTTGAACGTTGGATAGAAAACCCTTATTGGCAATATTTTACAGGAGAATATTTTTTTCAAAACAAGCAACCTTTTGACCCGAGTGAGTTTGTTCATTTTAGAAAGAGACTGAAAGAGAAAGGATTAGAATTTATTTTAAGTCAAACAGTAGCCTTGCATCCAGAGGCGAAAAATGAAAAGGAAGTTCAGATTGACACCACTGTTCAAGAAAAAAATATTACTTTTCCAACCGATGCCAAATTAGCTAAAAAGGTAATTGACAATTGTACAAAAATAGCTGAAAAAGAAGGAGTTAAACAAAGACAAACTTATAAAAGGGTAGCCAAACAACATCTTCGGGATGCTTATTTTGGACATCATCCCAAACGAAAAAAGAAAGCTATAATGGCGCGAAAAAAGTTGCGAACCATTGGTAAGCGAGTCGTTCGAGAATTGGAACGCAAGTTGCCTGAAGAAATTTTAAAACAATACGAAACAGAATTTAGCAATTACAAAAAAGTACTCACTCAGGAAAGAAACAGCAAGGAAAAAATATACAGTTTACACGAACCTCAAACAGCCTGTATAGCAAAAGGGAAAGCTCATAAAGCGTATGAATTTGGAACAAAAGTAGCGGTAACAAGAGGTCGAAAAACAGGAGTCATTACCTCAATAAAACGATTTTCAGGCAATCCTCACGATAGCAAAACCTTAGAAGAATCATTAGCACAAAGCCAGCGAGTTAGAGAGCAAATTGGAGGTACAAGACCAACAATAGCAAGTACAGACAGAGGATTTAGAGGTGTCACACAAGTTGAAAATACACAAATAGTAATCCCAAAAAACACAAAAGAAAAATCAAGATACAAACAAGACGTTGCCCGAAAAAGATTTAGAGCCAGAGCGGCAATAGAACCAACAATATCCCATTTAAAAAGAAACCACGCTTTAGGATTAAATTTCCTCAAAGGCGTGGCTGGAGATATTAATAATGCACTTTTAGCAGGTATTGGTTACAATCTAAAAATGAGGTTTAACCATATCAAAGCACAATTTATTCTTTGTCTCGAATTTTTAATGCATATTTTTGCAAATGTGTTTTTGATAAAAAATCTAAAAACTCAAAAAGTGAGTTTTTAAGGAATGACTAAATAGCTATAAACAAAAAAATTCCCAAGTGTGTGCTTGGGAATTTTTTATACTGTTTTAATTCCTACCAGATTTTCACTCGTTTCTCTGGCGCAAGATACATTCCATCTCCTGATTTCAGGTTGAAAGCTTCATAAAAAGAATCTATATTTTGCAACGGCACATAAGCACGGTACATTCCTGGCGAATGCGGATCGGTTTTTACGCTATTTTTTATAGCTTCGTCACGCATTTTTGTACGCCAAACTGTTGTCCAAGAAATAAAGAAGCGCTGTTCCGGCGTAAAACCATCTATTAATCCCGGATTTCCGCTGGCTTTTAAATAAAGTTGCAAACCATCATAAGCGGCGTTTACTCCTCCTAAATCTCCAATATTTTCTCCCAAGGTAAATTTTCCGTCAACAAAGGTTCCTGGCAAAGGTTGCAAAGCACTATATTGATTGGCAAGTGCACCCGTTAAAGCCGTAAATTGTTTCAAATCATCGGCTGTCCACCAATCTTTTAAATTTCCATCGGCATTGTATCGCGCTCCAGAATCATCGAAACCATGTGAAATTTCGTGTCCGATAACTGCCCCTATTCCGCCATAATTTACCGCTTCATCTGCTTGATAATTATAAAAAGGAGGTTGCAAAATCGCTGCTGGAAATACAATTTCGTTATACGAAGGATTGTAATACGCATTTACGGTTTGTGGCGACATTCCCCATTCAGTTTTATCCACAGGTTTAAAACGTTTATCTAAATCTTCTTGAAAGCTCCATTTCGCAAGATTTTTAGAATTCTCAAAATAAGTTCCCCCTTCTTCTGGACTTTTCAAAGTCAAAGCCGAATAGTCTTTCCACTTATCAGGATACCCAATTTTTATGGTCGATTTACGTAGTTTTTCAATGGCACTTAACTTAGTTTCTGGCGACATCCATGGCAAATTATTAATACGGTTTTCGAAAGCTAGAAAAACGTTTCTAATCATTTTTTCGGCTTTTACTTTAGCCTCAGCTGGAAACATTTTCTCTACATATAATTTTCCTAATGCTTCTCCAACCGAGCCATTAATTACTTGTAATGCTCTTTCGTCGCGTGCTCTTTGTTTAATGGCTCCCGTTAACGTTTTACCATAAAACTCCCAATTTGCATTCTCTAAATCGGTTGTTAATAAACTTGAAGAGCTATTTAATAAATTCCAACGCAAATACGTTTTCCAATCTTCCACTTTATTTTCTTTGAAAATTGTCTCTAAAGCGGTCATGTATTTGGGTTGCGAAACAATCAAAGAATCTACATTTTTAAGACCAATATTTGTCAAATATACCTTCCAATCCATTGAAGGCGTCAATTTTTGCAAGTCAGAAACCGTCATCGGATTATACGATTTTCTTCGGTCACGTCTTTCTACTCTATCAAATCTTGGTTTAGACATTGCCGTTTCGAGGGCCAAAATTGTAGCAGCATCTGCCTTTGCTTTTAATGGATTTTCTCCTAAAAACTGTAACATTCTAGCTACGTGTAACGCATATTTTTCTCTTTTTTCTTTTGAATCTTTATCGTCAGACACATAATAATCACGATCTGGCAAGCCTAACCCTCCCGGGCCAACGGATAGTACATTTCGATTACTGTTTTTTGCATCGGCACCTACGCCAACACCAAAAAATCCAATGCCGCCAATAGGTTCCATTTCAATTAACAGCGTTTGCAAATCCTTGATGTTTTTTATGGCATTAATTTTGGCTAAATACGGTTTTAGTGGAGACAATCCTCTTTTATTTCTACCAATGGTATCCATAATCGTTTTGTACAGATTTATCGCTTTCCCTTGATCTGTATTCGATTTATATTTCGGATTTTTTGCCGCTTCTTTCAAAATATTTAAGGCGTCAATATCCGTTTTTTTGCGCAATTCATTGAAGCTCCCCCACGAAGTTTTATCGCTTGGGATTTCAGTTTTATCGAGCCAAGCACCATTTACAAATCGAAAAAAATCGTCGTTTGGTCTTACTTTCGTATCCATAAATGACACATTAATACCCGGTTCTTTTTTTGCTGAAGCATTTTGTGCTTGTGTGGATGTAAATCCAATAATTGCAGGAATCACAAAAACAAGCTTTTTGTTGAAGTTAATTTTCATTTATTTTTACATATTAGTTATCATTACAAAACTATTCATAAAATATTTAATAAAATGTTAATTTTTTTTTAAGAACAACATTGTGTTAGATGACCGTCCGTAATATGTTTAGCACGAATTACACAAATTAGCACGAATTAATTGATGTTTTTTGAGACCAATAAAAATCCGCTTTTATCGGTTTAAATCCGTATAATTCGTGTGCCAATCTTTATTTTTGCATTAGGAGCGGATAGTCATATTGTGTTAATTTAATTTAAAACCAGAGTCCTTTTCGTATTTTTGCCAAAATCATTTTTATGAAATCCATTCTTTTTAAATACCGAAAATTCTTGATAGGATTTTTAGCCTTTTCTGCTATTACACTCTATCTTTTTTACATGGCTTTGAAGCCCAATAAAATCTTGCCCATATACAATCCCGCAGATGTAAATCCTGAATTAGTCGACAGCACCGTTCAATATATTAGCAAATACCACACAATTGCTGACTTTTCGTTTACCAACCAAAACGGAAAAAACATCACACAAAAAGACTATGAAGGCAAAATTTATGTAGCCGATTTTTTCTTTACCACTTGTGGCTCCATTTGTCCAAAAATGACAACCAACTTAGTCGATGTGCAAAAAGCTTTTCTTCATAATCCAAAGGTAATGTTGCTCTCTCATTCTGTGCTTCCTGATATTGATGATGTGCCCGTTTTAAAAGCTTATGCCCTGCAAAATGGGGTTGTCGATAGCAAATGGAACTTAGTTACTGGCGATAAAAAAGCAATTTATAGCCTAGCCAGAAAATCCTATTTGGCGGTAAAACAAGGAAAACCAGATCAACTTTATGATATGGTTCATACTGAAAATTTTGTGCTCGTAGATTCAAAAAGAAGGGTTCGCGGTTTTTATGATGGAACTAAAAAAGAAGAAATACAACGACTCATTGATGACATCTATTGGCTTTTGGAAAACGAAAAAAGGAGTAAACCTGATATTTGTCATTTGATATTCTTTTTTTATCTGTACTTTTGTAATCTAAATTCAATCTAAATAAGAATTGCAAGCCACAATAGCCAACTTAAAAAAAGGAGACAAAGCCGTCATTGCTCATTTTGATGTCGATGCCATCCCGTTAAAACTTCTAGAAATGGGATGTTTGCCTGGAAATCAGGTCGAATTACTTCAAATCGCTCCCTTTGGCGATCCCTTATTTTTAGATATAAATGGTTCCTTTCTTGCCATTCGCATCGAAACTGCTCGTAAAATTGAAGTTGATATTATTTCGAAATAAGTTAATATGAGCACGCAAACCATAAATGTCGCTTTAATTGGGAATCCAAATGTGGGCAAAACTTCGGTTTTTAACCAACTTACTGGTTTGAATCAGCAAGTGGGAAATTATCCTGGAATAACCGTCGAAAAAAAATTAGGATTTTGTAAATTACCCAATAATAGTAAGGCAAATGTGTTAGATTTTCCAGGAACTTACAGCTTAAACGCTAGTTCTGTTGACGAAAATGTGGTCATTGAACTTTTGCTCAACAAAAAGCATTCTCTATATCCCGATGTCGTTTTATTAGTTGCCGATGTAGAAAATTTAAAACGAAACTTACTGCTTTTTACCCAAATAAAAGACTTAGAAATTCCAACTATTTTGGTCATCAACATGATTGACCGAATGGACAAAAAAGGAATTTCACTAGACATTCCGTTTTTAGAAGCCCAGTTAAAAACAAAGATAGCATTGGTAAGTTCCCGAAAAGGTTTGGGTTTTGAAGAGCTCAAAAAAAGGATTACTGCATACCAAACACTTCCTACTGAGCCGTGCTTGAATGCCTCGTCAATCGACGAAGTTTACTTCAACAATCTTCGAAAAACATTCCCAAACCAGTCCTTGTACAAACTTTGGTTGGTCATTACACAGGACGTTAATTTTGCGAATTTAAATAGAAAGGCACTCGAAAATGATTCGTTTACAAAAACTGATTCTGAACTTAAACGACTGCAACAAAAGGAAACCATCAAAAGATACCAATTTATAAATGACACTTTGAAAATTGGGGAGAAAATAGATGCTTCGATTGCCACCGATTTCAGAAGTAAACTCGACCGAATTTTAACCCATAAAATTTGGGGTTATTTAATTTTCTTTTTCATCTTATTTGGAATTTTTCAATCTATTTTCGAATGGTCAAAATCCCGATGGATTTTATTGATCAAAATTTTGCCCTGTTAAGCACTTTGGCAAACGAAAACTTACCAGCTGGAGCATTTACTAATTTAATTGCTCAAGGAATTATCCCTGGAATTGGCGGAATTTTGATATTTATTCCTCAAATTACATTCCTATTTCTGTTTATTTCTGTTCTTGAAGAAAGCGGATACATGAGCCGAGTCGTTTTTTTGATGGACAAAATTATGCGAAGGTTTGGTCTTTCGGGCAAAAGTGTCGTGCCATTAATTTCCGGAACAGCCTGTGCTATTCCTGCGATTATGGCAACTAGAAACATCGAAAACTGGAAAGAAAGATTGATTACAATTTTAGTGACTCCGTTTACAACTTGTTCAGCAAGATTACCTGTTTATGCCATTATTATTGGGCTGGTAATTCCAGATAAGTTTATTTTTGGCTTTCTAAACCTGCAAGGACTAACGCTGATGTTGTTGTACCTTATTGGTTTTGGGATGGCTCTTTTTTCTGCTTATGTTCTTAACAAAGTTCTTAAACTAAAATGCAAAACTTTCTTTGTGGTCGAAATGCCTAATTATAAATTACCCATGTTTAAAAACGTGGCAATAAATGTGGTCGAAAAAACCAAATCTTTCGTTTTTGGAGCAGGAAAAATTATCTTGGCAATATCTGTGGTTTTATGGTTTTTGGCTTCGAATGGCCCAAGTCAAAATTTCGATAATTCAGAAACGGCTCTTCTATCAAAAACTGAAAATCAGGGTTTGACAAAATTAGAGTTAAAAAACAAGGTTGCTTCCTATAAACTAGAGCGTTCTTACATTGGAATAATGGGAAAAACCATTGAGCCCTTAATTTCTCCTTTAGGCTACGATTGGAAAATTGGCATTGCCATTATCAGTTCATTTGCAGCAAGAGAAGTTTTTGTGGGTACCTTAGCAACCATTTACAGCGTTGGCGGAAACAATAACGACAACACTATCAAAAACAAAATGAAAGCCGAAATTAATCCAACAACGGGCGATAAAATATTTAATTTTGCTTCTGGAGTTTCATTGCTACTGTTCTATGCTTTTGCCATGCAATGTGCGAGTACGCTGGCTGTTACAAAAAAGGAAACTAATAGTTGGAAATGGCCTCTAGGTCAACTCGTTTTTATGAGTAGTTTAGCTTATTTAGTGGCATTATTAGCTTACCAAATTTTAAAATAAATGTTATGATACAAGAAATTTTGACCTATCTAACTTTAGGAATTGCCGTTGTTTTCTTAATCAAGAAATTCTTTTTCAAAAAGAAAAAAACCGATAAAAACTGTGGCGATAATTGCAACTGCGGCTAAATAATCTTCACAAAAAGATTTGTCGCAATTTTATGCGAAATCGTTAATTCTTTAGTATCTACTTTTATTTTAGTTGAAGAATCAAAAGTTTCTCTGGAGACAATCTCAATTTTAGAACCCAAAGCAATCTCTTGTTTGTCTAAATATTTCAGAAATTCTGATGAGGAATCTTTCACTCCAACGCAAATTCCCGTTTGGTTTACCTCTAAATCCGAAAGCAGTTGTTTTTCGGTTTTAACTATTTTCCCTTTTGCATCAGGAATAGGATCACCATGTGGATCTTCAGTAGGATTTCCTAAAAAATCGTCCAATTTATTGATTAATTGCTCCGATTTTATGTGTTCTAATTGTTCCGCCACATCGTGCACTTCGTCCCAAGTAAAATGAAGTTTTTCGACTAAGAAAACTTCCCAAAGACGGTGTTTCCTAACAATCATTTTGGCGGCCAATTTCCCTTTTTCGGTCAAAAAAACCCCTTGGTATTTTTTGTAGTCTACCAAGTTTTTTTCGGCTAGTTTCCTGAGCATATCCGTCACGGACGAAGCTTTGGTTTCCATTTTTTCGGCAATGGCGTTTGTACTTACCTCAGCCTCCGAAATGGTGGTTAAGTGATAAATAGTTTTAAGATAGTTTTCTTCTGAAAAAGTCATTTGATTTTTGATTGAAGATTAACGATTTTAGATTTCTGATTTAGTTGTTATTTATAACAAAATTACCGCAAAAGCGCAAAGTTCTTTGTTATTGTTGGCAAATTTAAGGCTACAAAGTTTAAAAACCTTCGGTTTTTTTGAGTGTAAAAAAATATTTTAGAAATATTAATTTTGATTTTTTTTAAACTTTGTGTTCTTAGCAATTTTCTTTGTGCCTTTGCGGTAAGGTTTTAATTTTTTACAATAAATAGCGGAATCGAAATCTTGTGACGCAATTTATCTACGGTCGTTCCAAAAATTAAATCTTTGATTCCTGTGTGACCGTGAGTTCCCATGACCAAAACATCGAATTTTTCGCTGTTAATAATTTCAGGAATCACTCTATTTGGCTTGCCAAAACCTAGCTTAGTTTTTACTTCATATCCTTTCTCAGAAAGCATGTTTTTATATTCTTCTAATAATTTCAAGTCAATCAAGGTTTCTTGATCTTCAATGTTTTTGCCATAAACCATAGCGCCTACCGTTTCGACAACGTGAATCAAGGTATATTTTGCTTGCATTCCGCCTAACTCAAAAGCGCTATTTATAGCAACCGCATCGGCAGAAGAAAAATCAACAGCAATAGCAATATTCTTTTTACTATACGTTCCCATTTTAGAAAACTGTAATTTTAAATTGTGCGGCGAATGATTGTGACCCTCTTGTTTTGCCTTGATAATAAAAGGTTTCAAGATAATATAAAATAACAAAATCAAAAAACTGAAAGCCAATGGAACAACAGTAAACCATAAAACAATTCGGTTTTCTGAGGTTTCGAGCCAACCTAAAATTTCATTGTACACTAATTTTACATTCAATGAAACTATAATCAACGCTACAATCCAAGAACCTATTTGAGTCCATTTACTAATATGAAAACCTTTCATTTTAGACTTATCACTCACAAAATGAATCAGCGGAATAATGGCAAAACCCAGTTGTAAACTCAAAATTACCTGACTCAAAATCAAGAGTTTTCCAGTTACGCTTTCGCCAAAAATAGAGATAACAATTACAGCGGGAACAATAGCTATTAAACGTGTAATTATCCTTCGAACCCAAGGCTGAATCCTTAGATTGAGATAGCCTTCCATCACGATTTGTCCAGCCAATGTTCCCGTGATTGTCGAACTTTGTCCTGCTGCAATCAAGGCTACGGCAAATAAAATGGGTGCCCATTTCGTTCCCAACAATGGAGCCATAAACTGATGCGCATCCTGAATTTCGGCAACCTCATACATCCCGTTTTTATAGAATGTGGCTGCTGCCAAAATTAAAATAGCCGCATTTACAAAAAACGCCAAATTCAAGGCAATCGTACTATCAATTAAATTGTATTTTAACGCTTGCTTGATTCCCGCAGCAGTTCGGTCAAATTTTCGGGTTTGAACAAGTGACGAATGCAGGTATAGATTGTGAGGCATTACTGTTGCTCCTATGATTCCGATGGCGATGTATAGAGCCGCAGAATTAGGTATTGAAGGAATCAAACCATAAATCACTTTTCCCATTTCGGGCTGGGCGAAAAACATTTCGAAAACAAAGGAAATGCCAATTATCAGAACTAGGGCAATAATAAAAGCCTCCATTTTTCGGATGCCTTTATTGATGAGAAACAACAACAAAAAGGTGTCTAAAACAGTTATCATCACGGCTTGTATCAACGGAATTCCAAACAATAAATTAATCCCAATTGCCATTCCCAAAACCTCGGCAAGATCACAGGCAGCGATGGCAATTTCGGCAAGAAAATAAAGAATATAATTAATTGGTTTCGAATAGGTTTCTCTCGATGCTTGGGCTAAATCTCGTTGAGTAACGATTCCAAGTCTTGCGCTTAAACTTTGCAAAAGCAAGGCCATCATATTACTCATCAACAAACCCAAAGCAAAGCGTAACCAAACTGACTTCCGCCTGCAATATCTGTCGCCCAATTTCCTGGATCCATATACCCCACACTTATCAAATAAGCAGGTCCAAAAAAAGCAAGTGTTTTTCGAAATCCTGTCTTTTTATCTTGGGTAATTACCGATTGGTTGACTTCCTCAAGTGACTTTTTCATTTTAATCGTTTTTTTTAGAAAAACAAATGTATAACTATTTATTTGATTAGAGTAATAATTTTTTTAGCTTTGTCTAAAAAATAATACAATACATTTCTAAAATGAAAAAACTAAGCCTTCTATTCTTCTTTTTTATACTTCAAACAAACTGTTTTGCTCAAGAGTTATCTTCTATTCAAACGGATAGACCAGACCAAACCGAATGTCCTTTTATAACTCCAAAAAAATATTTTCAGTTTGAAAACGGGTTTTCGTATGAAAAAAACAAATGAAAATTCTAACGAAATAATTTCCCCAACCGTTTTGACTCGCTACGGAATAAATGACAATTTTGAACTGCGATTACTAACCGAATGGGTAACTGACAAAAATAATTTTGAAAAAAAATCAGGATTTGTCCCTGTTTTGGTAGGTTTTAAAACTAAGATTTTAGAAGAAAATGGAGTAATTCCAACCACTTCATTTATTGGTCATATTGCCATTCCAAGTTGGGCATCAACAAAACACACAACTACTTATTACGCTCCAGAATTTCGATTTACAATGCAACATACCATTAGCGAAAAGCAAACCTTGAGTTACAACTTAGGCGCAGAATGGGATGGAGAAACTGCAGCACCTACTTTTATCTACACTTTGACAACAGCTTATTCCTTATCGGAAAATATGGGTGCGTACCTCGAATGTTATGGATTTGTACCACAAATAGGCAAACCAGATCATCGGTTTGATTTGGGCTTGACCTATTTGTTCAATCCCAATCATCAATTAGATGTTTCTAGTGGATTGGGGCTGTCCGAAACTTCAGCGAAATATTACATTTCTTTAGGCTATTCTTTCCGATTTAAAATTTAGCGTTATAAATCAAACTATAACAAAACTTTATTATTCAAATTTATATCTTGGTGTGAAACTTTGTAACTTTGCACTTTAATTTACTAATCTTTAAATAAAAAAATATGTATCCAGAAGAAATGGTAAAACCAATGCAAGCCGAGTTAACGACTGCTGGTTTTCAGGAATTATATACTGCCCAGGAGGTAGAAAAGGCCATAAAAACAACGGGGACAACACTTGTAGTAATCAATTCTGTTTGTGGTTGCGCTGCTAGAAATGCACGTCCTGGAGCAAAAATGAGTTTAGATAACGCAAAAAAACCAGATCATTTAGTGACTGTTTTTGCAGGAGTCGACAAAGAAGCTGTCGATGCCGCAAGAGGATTTATGTTTCCTTTTCCTCCATCTTCGCCAAGTATTGCCTTGTTCAAAGATGGCGAATTGGTTCACATGCTGGAGCGACACCACATCGAAGGGCGCGCGGCTGAATTAATTGCCGATAACTTAAAAGATGCTTTCAACGATTTTTGCTAAACCGATTTACCTTCAAAGTTTTTTAGTTTTACAAATTAAAAAATTAAAATTTACCGCAAATTCACAGATTAAAATTTGAAAATCCGTGAATCTGCGGTTTCCTTTTAAAAAACTTATGAATTTTGCTGCAAAGATTTTACCTTTGCAGCATTATTTTTCTCAACTTAACCTGTTTATAGCATGCAACTGTACAACACTTTAAGCGCAGAAGAGCGAGCCATTATGATTGATAATGCCGGAAAACAGCGACTCACGCTGTCTTTCTACGCTTATGCGCATTTACAAAACCCAACCCAATTCAGGAATGAATTGTTTCTTGCTTGGAATCCACTCGATGTTTTAGGACGAATTTATGTTGCCCATGAAGGCATTAACGCCCAATTATCTCTTCCGGCAGATCAGTTCTACGCTTTCAAAGATTCGATTGAAAAGTATGATTTTATGAAAGGCATTCGGTTGAATATTGCCGTCGAACACGATGATTATTCTTTTTTGAAATTGACCATAAAAGTTCGCGATAAAATCGTTGCCGATGGACTCGAAGACGAAACTTTTGACGTGACCAATATTGGAATTCACCTCAAAGCAAAAGACTTCAACAAATTACTCGAAGATCCCAATACGATTGTGGTTGATATGCGCAATCACTATGAAAGCGAAATTGGTCATTTTACAAACGCCATTAAACCTGACGTAGACACTTTTAGAGAATCTTTGCCCATCATCGAAGAACAACTTTCAGAACACAAACAGGACAAAAACCTTTTGATGTATTGCACCGGTGGCATTCGCTGCGAAAAAGCCAGCGCATACTTCAAGCACAAAGGGTTTGAAAATGTGTACCAACTCGAAGGCGGAATTATCGAATACACCCGCCAAGTCAAAGCCGAAGGATTGGAAAGCAAATTTATTGGGAAAAACTTTGTTTTTGATCATCGCCTAGGCGAAAGAATTACAGATGATATTGTCTCGCAGTGCCACCAATGCGGAGCTCCTTGCGATGTTCATACAAATTGTGCAAACGAAGGATGTCATTTGCTTTTTATCCAATGTGACAAATGCAAAACAGCCATGGAAGGTTGCTGCTCAACCGAATGTACGCAGGTAATTCAGTTGACTGATGAAGAGCAAAAAAACCTTCGCAGGGGAATAAAAAACGGGAATAAAATTTTCAAAAAGGGAAAATCTGATGTTTTAACCTTCAAAAAAACAGGACTAGAAAATCATCCTTTAGCAAAACCTGCTCAACAAAATCAAATGATTCAAAAAATAGAACTAATGGCTCCCGCTGGAAACTTCGAATCGCTTCAGGCCGCTATCGATAATCATGCTGATTCGGTTTATTTTGGCGTAGAGCAATTGAATATGAGAGCGCGCGCAACGGTAAATTTTACCATGGATGACTTACAGGAAATCGCCCGTCGCTGCGAAGCCAAAAAAATCAGAACGTATTTAACTTTAAACACCATCATTTATGACCACGATTTATCGGTCGTAAAAACCTTGTTGGCCAAAGCCAAAGAAGCTACTATTACGGCGGTAATCGCCTCGGACCAAGCCGTAATTGCCATGGCGAGAGGCATTGGAATGGAAGTACACATTTCGACCCAATTAAATGTAACCAATGCCGAAACCGTAAAGTTTTATAGCTTGTTTGCCGATACGATGGTTTTAAGTAGAGAATTAAGTTTGCGCCAAGTAAAAAAAATCACAGAGCAAATCGAAAAAGAGCAAATCAAAGGGCCAAGTGGGAAATTAGTAGAAATAGAAATCTTTGGTCACGGAGCTTTGTGTATGGCGGTTTCGGGAAAATGTTATTTGAGTTTACATTCAGATAATTCATCGGCAAATCGTGGTGCGTGTAAGCAAAATTGTCGCAAGAAATATACGCTTACGGATCAAGAAACTGGTTTTGAAATCGAAGTAGATAACGAATATTTGATGTCGCCAAAAGATTTATGCACCCTAGATTTTTTAGATCAAGTGATTGATTCGGGTATCAAAGTTTTAAAAATTGAAGGCCGTGGTCGCGCTCCTGAATATGTGGCAACGGTTATTAAAACCTATCGTGACGCCATTGATTCTTATTATGAAGGCACGTTTTCTAAGGAGAAAGTGAGCGTTTGGATGGACGCTTTAAGCACTGTTTACAATCGAGGTTTTTGGTCAGGGTATTATCTAGGTCAGGAATTGGGCGAATGGAGTGCTGTGTCAGGATCGATGGCAACCCAGAAAAAAGTCTATGTGGGAAAAGGAACGCATTATTTTCCAAAGGCAGGAATTGGACAATTCAAAATAGAAGCTTACGATATTAAAATTGGCGATAAAATATTGGTTACAGGGCCAAGCACAGGCGCACAGGAAATGCTTATCGAAACAATGTATGTGAATGATTCTGTGGCAGACAAAGCCACGAAAGGCGACGATTGTACTTTTAAATTGCCCTTCCGAATCCGAATGTCTGATAAATTATATAAAATTGTCGAAGCCTAATGGTTATTGTAACATTACAAAGAGACAAATGCATTGGCTGCAATTATTGTGTAGAAATGGCACCAGCCCAATTTCAAATGTCTAAAAAAGACGGGAAATCAGTTTTGATTAAAAGTGTAAACGCTAAAGGGTTTTTTACTTTAAAATCGCATGACCATACCATAGTTGAGAAATGCGAATTAGCAGCAAAAGCGTGTCCCGTAAAAATAATTTCGATTAAAGAAACCTAAATTTTTCATCAATAAAGATGGATTCGAACAATACCATTAGAATGCATGGCTATCATTCTATGGATGTTGGCGTTTTTAAAAAACAAAACCGCCCTGTTTCCAAGGCGGTTGCGTCAACTTATTCAAAAATTAAAAGGTGTACAGTTTTTTAGTATGAACTATTTTTTTATCACTTTTTGTATACTGATTTTACCATCAGTAGTGAAGACCTGTACTAGGTAGGTGCCGCTTGCCAATTTTTCAGTAGAAATGGCTACTTTATTAGCTTGACCTCCATTTTTAGTGCTAATAATACGACCGTTAACTTCGAGTATCTTTACCTCACTAATAGAATTGGTAGCCTCTATATTTAATATGTCTGCTACAGGATTGGGATGTAGTGTTACTTTTGTATTAACTGGTTTTTCTTTTTGTTTATCCACTACAACGCTATTGGTTTTTACACTTGAAGCCTGTGTACGTGCTGTTGCACCGTTACTTACATTCAATGTGTAGCATTGCGCAACATGAAAATCAGTAGCAGACTGGTAGCCATATACCCTTATATAATAAACCCCTGCTGGCTGATTACTTATGCTAATTGACTCATTCAGCCCTGCATTGTTGGTAGAGGCGGCTATCTGAGTTCCGACTGAATTATACAGATATAACTCATAGTCTATGCCCGCCGGTACATTGGTAAGTGTTATATTGAGTCTACTGATGCCGCTCAACGTGACCAAATAATAATCATTATCCCCGCTAGTGGCAATGGCCGCTGTTACTGGTGTATTAAGCGGAATGACAGCAGCCGTAGCCTGTGTTTCGTTAGGCTCATAAGTTGTTGCACAACCTGTTTGTGCAGCTGTGGTAGTCAACTGTACGGAAGCATAGGTACTACTGATGCCTGTGCAATTAGTGCGTACACGCCAGTCGTAGACAGTAGAAGCCGTAAGACCACTAATAGCAATCGTTGTTGCCGTCGTGTTTTGAGTTACGCTTGTCCAGGCTGTTGATGCTGTTGTTTTATAATCTACCGAATAATTGGATGCCCCATTCACAGCTATCCAACTCACGGTTGCTCCCGTATTGGTAACCGCTGATGAGGATAAACCTGTGGGATAACTACAAGTAACGCCTCCTACCTCTGTAACACCAGCGGTTAGTGTGTAGCACTGCGTGGCACTAAAGTCAGTAGCGGTACTGTATCCAAATACACGGATATAATACACCCCAGTTGGCGTATTGGCAAAGCTTATTGTTTCATTAATTCCTGCGTTTTGAGTAGATGACCCTAACTGGTTTCCTAATGCATTATACAGTTGCAAATCATAATCTATGCCTGCTGGCAAATTAGTCAGCGTAATATTCAGGTTGCTTAGATTGGTTACATTAATGGCATAATAATCGTTGTCCCCACTAGCACTTATTGCTGCGGATATGGGTGTGTTGACAGAAACGGTAGCGGCTGTGGATAACAAATCATTGCCTTCATAAGCTGTTACACAACCCGTTGAAGCAGCTATGGTGGTAAACTGAGCCTGTGTATTACTACTGCTACCACTAGAACAATTGGTACGCACTCTCCAATCGTAGGCTGTTGAAGCTGAAAGACCAGTAATGGTAGCCGTAGTCAAAATGGTATTAGCGGCTGTGGTTGTCCAAACAGTAGCTGCCGTGGGTTTATACTCTATGGTATAATTTGATGCACCACTTACTGCCCCCCAACTTACCGTAGCTCCTGTACTGCTGATAGCAGACGAAGATAATCCAGAAGGGGTATTGCAAGTAGCCCCAACACCTACGTTCAGACTATAACATTGCGTTGGATTAAAGTCATTCAACCCATAACCATATACTTTGATATAGTATACTCCTGCGGGCTGATTAGCTAAATTGATTGATTCATTAATCCCTGCACCGTTGGTAGAAGCGGCAATTTGTGTTCCTGTTGAGTTGTATAAATACAACTCATAATTTAAACCCGCAGGTATATTATTGAGTGTAATAACAAAATTACTTGTACTACCAGCCGTAATAGTATAAAAATCATTATCCCCACTGGTGCTTATTGCTGCGGATATGGGTGTATTAATGGCAATAGTAGCAGCCGTAGCTATTGTTTCATTGGATTCAAAGGCATTAGCCGATGGGCAGGAAGAAGAAGATAGTGTTGTAAACTGGCTGGTAACATAGGAGCTCGCAGCAGCAGTAGACTGGAAACAGTTGGCTTTTACTCTCCAGTCATACACCTGCCCAGCACTTAAATTAGATAGTGTGACTGTGCGCCCTCCTACTGCACCTCCTCCTACTACATTTAGCCAAGTAGAAGAACTAGCTAATTTGTACTCCACAACAAAATTCGCTACTGCCAATTGGAAATCTGGGGAATTCCAGTTTAATGTTACAGAAGTGTTAGTAATATTACTAGCTACTAACGAATTAGCTATTGAGCACCCAGTTGTAAAAGGTATAGCATATGTATAACTCGTTTTACCTCCAGAAAGGCAATTGCTATATATACGCCATCTATAAATTGAACCCCCTTGAAGATTATTTAGTGAAAATGAAGAACCTGCAATAGCTGGACCAGCACTTATCCAATCAAGAGTTCCTTCAAGTTTATACTCAATAAAATAGGTATTTATACCTGCTAGTGGCGACCAGCTTAATAATGCGCTAGATGGTGTAATATTTGCTGTAGTTGTGCTAATAGGTCCAGTACCGCAAGTAGTTATAAACTGTGACTGCACATTAGCACTACTGCCTCCTAAACAATTAGTTCTTATACGCCAGTCGTAGGTGGTAGATGCCGAAAGTCCAGTAATGTTGACAGAAGTAGCTGTGGTATTGGTCGCTGCTACTGACCAAGTACTGGCCCCTACCGTTTTATATTCTACGGTATAGTTTAATACCTCAGTAGCAGCTAACCAGCTTAATGTAACACTAGTATTGCTAATAGCAGAAAAAGATAATCCCGTGGGGATACCACAGGGTGGTGGTGCAGGAGTGGTAAACTGTGATTGTGTATTAGCGCTATTACCTCCTAAACAATTGGTTCTTACACGCCAGTCGTAAGTGGTGGATGCTGAAAGTCCAGGAAGGCTAACAGAGGTGGCTGTGGTGATGGCCGATACTGTTGTCCATGTGCTCGCTGTACTTGTTTTGTATTCTACTGTATAACTTGTCGCTCCATTTACTGCTGCCCAGCTTACCACAGCTATTTTACTGATAACAGATGAAGTTAATCCTGTGGGTGCTAAACAAGGAGGGATGCTATTACCAGTTACTGTAAATGTATAACATCTTGTACTAGTAGCAGTTACAGGTAATACTCTTAATGTATAAGTACCTGCTGGCTGATTTGCTGCTGTAACAACCAAATCCGTATTACCCTGAATTGCTGTTGTTTCTGCAATACCCACATTATTAAGATATATCGCTAGGTTCATATTTGCTGGAGCATTTGACACCTTTACTGTAATATTACCTGATCCAGCAGTTGTAAATTGATAATAGTCTGCATCAAAACCAAATGGCTGTCCAGCTCCTGGTTCTATAGCCGCTGTGATGGGTATATTTAAAGGAATTGGCGCAGGCGCAGACGATGGATTAGGCTCGTATGCATTATAGCAGCTGGGGGCAGTAGTAAATTGTGCAGCGGTATAAATGCTACTGCTGCCTAAGCAATTAGTCCTTACGCGCCAGTCATACGTTGTTTCTGTGCTTAAATTGGTAATAGTAGCTGAAGTGGCTGTGGTATTGTTGACAAACGTTATCCAACTGGTTGAAGAGATGGGCTTATATTCTACTTGATAACTGAGTGATCCACTTGCAGCACCCCAACTTAGTGTGGCTGCACTAGTGGTAATATTAGACACACTAAGACTTAAAGGCTCTTGACAAAAAGAAGTAAAAGATGAAATAGTACTCCACGGGCTGGTAGTTGTATTATTAGCACTACAATTGGCACGCACCCTAAATTCATAGGAATTCCCCGAAAACAAATTTGTAATAGTACTGTTCAGGTTAGGAGTAGCACTAACTACATTAAACCAACTAGGGTCGTTTCTTAGATGATATTCTACTGAGTAACTAGTCGCTCCGTTTACTTTTTGCCAGCTAAATACTACGCTGGTAGCCCCAGCCGTTATGTCTGTTATTACAGGAGCGTTTAAAGCAGAGCAAACAGAAGATAATGAAAGAGTAGGTACATCAACTGTATAAGAAATACCAGTTCCAAACGGGCAAACGGGTATCACACCCACAACATAGTTGGTGGAAGGAGCCAAGCTTGCAAAAGTATAACTTGTTCCCGTTACACCTGTAGCTACCGTAGTTAATGTAGCTGCTGATGTGCCTAATTGAATATTGTAATTCTGCACATTAACTCCGGCAGGCCAGTTAATTGTGGCACTATTGGTAGTAACGGATACTACTGTTGGGGCTGAAGGAATCGCACAGTTGTTACTAGTTGTTGTAAACCGAGATGTAGCATAAAGACTATTGGCTGATGCTGTAGTTGCAGTATTGCAATTGGTTTTTATTCTCCAGTCGTAGGTTGTTGAAGGAGTTAAATTATTTAAGGTAACCAATGTGCCACTTATTGCTGTTCCTGCACTTATCCAAGAAGAGGACGCTTTCGTTTTGTATTCCACAGTATAACTTTGTGATCCACTTACCGCAGCCCAATTTACGGTGGCTTGAGTTGGGAGGATATTATTAGCAGTAAGATTATTAGGAACTGAGCACGGTACAGCTTCCACACTTGTTAAATCCTTATTAAAACAGGCTATTTCATATATGAAATCTTCAAATAGGGGAAAAGAAAAACGCACATAACGTTCGGATATATTTCTTGTCCCATCCCAAATATACCAGCAATCGTAACCATTTGTTATAGCTCGCCGTATACCAGTAACTAGTGTCCAGTTAAGGTTGTCGTTAGATACCTCAACAGTAACATTTTTAGTGAGACTACTATCTGAATTTTGAGAACTAAAAGACACCCCCCAACTGGTAATAGGAGTGTGAGCACTAGTGCCAAAATCATATACTATTCTTGAAGTGTTGTTATTAATATAAACAGGACTATAAAGGTCTTGATCAGCTACTGCACCAACACCAATTGCACTTCCATAAACTAGATTTGGAGATACATTAGTAGAACTGAAAGATTGAGGTTTAATCAGCAGTCCTTTAGGCATCTTGTACATAGGATTTGATACCGTTCCAAAATAATTCCATCCAAATCTTTCAAAATTGAGCCTGTTACAGGCATCGGACACATTATAATCTGAGGGACGTAAAAAATCCAATTGAATAGAACTAAGGGCATATTCTTTCTCAGGAGAATTTATATTTAATTGCCTCTCTACATCTTTTGCAAATTGATATACTTTTTCTCCAGCATTCATATCAAAGGAATTCCCCGTATCACCTGCGGTAAGGTGAGTTGGAAGAAATTCCAATTCGGCTAATGGAGCTGTTTTTCCTCCGACTCCAACGGAAACTTTATTTGCAATATTGGTCAGGCTTGCCTCAGCAGGCTCCTCATCATTTGCCTGAACTGTATGTCTCCATCCAGTATTATAGGGACCTACTAAAAAAATGTTTTGACCGCTGCTAATCATCTCCCGCAGCGTAGGATATCCACCTCTTGTAGTAAGCCAATTTGCAATATTGCTATATCCCAGCGGGTTCAAATTGGCATCACAATAGCTTCTTGCATTATAGGTTCTGTACAAAAAACCTGTTGATTTCATGTACTCCAGTGTTTTGCTGCTAATTTCTGTGGCTTGTTCTCCTCCGTCTCCCTCCCGAAGATCGGCTACCTCCATGATAAATACTGTATTGGGATTGTCTGCAGCGAGATTATTTAGCTGTCCAATAAAATATTCGAGTGGTCGAAAACCCAAAAAATTATGCCTCACTACCCAGGGGGCACCAATAGAAATAGAGTATTTAGTAGGGTCAAAATCAAACACATTAGCTCCTGATTTAAACTGACCTTCCACATGTGAGTATTGGTTCTGATCAAAAATAGAAAAGGGATATCCTAATCCGTCGGGATCGTTATTGGTAAAGCAATTATGCGATCCTCCAAAGGTAATTTGGTCAAGTGTTTTATCGAGCATACCATAAGTAATAATAAACCCACCAGGGGTTTTGCTAAACACATCGGTGGGAGCCTGTGCATGTGTCTTTTGCAAAACAAACAGCAGACAAAGCAGCACCAATCTTAAAATAATGTACTTTTTTTTCATTTTTTGAGTTTAAATATTAAAATAATTTTTTTACTGATACTTTTTTTAATCTGTTGATAAGTAACTAAACAACTAGCAATCAATTTTCAAAATTATTAATAGAACTCTCTTTTTTAGTTATCGATTTACGCCAATATATTGTTAATTTACGCCAATAAAAATGCTTTTTGTGTTAAAACAGTACGTATTATTTAATAAATTAATGTCTGACAACTGATTTTTTGTTAAAAAACATAGTGATAGTTGTGTAATTCATCTACTTCAGCTGATTTTAAAAATTACAGCCAATTACTTTCCTAGCTATAAGTAAGTAGAAAGTTTTAATGTCATAAAGTCAAACGAATGAATAGTGATAAAAGCTATTTATAATCAAAGACTTATGTTATTTTATCAGATTTCAAAATGCGACATTACACCATGCTATTACTTACTTCAATTATATAAAAAAATTGAGTATCCTTAGAGACTGTATTCAGTCTGTTAACGGTAATAGTAAATGACTCCTATAAGGAAGGATTGATTAAAGAATCGCGGAGGGCATTTGGAGACAAGCCAGTTTTGTCTTTGATGAACCGATTGAAAGACGAGGGAGAGGCAAAACCAAGTTGATAGGCAACCTCTTTGCAAGAAATATTTTTAAAAGCTAGTAATCGCTTAGATTCTAAAACAATACGATTATGTATTAACTGTAACGGTGTAATACCAAAGTGTTTTTTAGTGAGGGTTGTTAATTTTTTTTCTGTAATCTGTAACCGCAATGCGTATTCCTGTACTGTTTGATACTTTATAAAATTTTCTTCTACCATTTGTACAAACTGGTAATGGAGTACTTCGGTTTCTTTACAAGCTTCTATTTCATCTTTAATACCTAGTAACTGAAATAAAAATGCCTGTAATAAATGCCTACATCCTAATTTTAAAACGTGTTCAGCATTTTTTTGCATGTTCCGTATAAGATCAAGGTATGTAATTATTTTGGCAAATTTTTCGGCACTATTATCAAAAATTATTGGTTGAGAAGAAAATAATAAATAGTTGCGAAGGCAAGAAGATTCGATTTCTGATTCTTGAAACTGGATTATTGAGCCTAAACTATCAGCAGCCCTTTTTAATAGATGTACCTGCCCAGGTAATATGATGTAGCAACTATAATCTTGAACACTAATTTCTTTAAAATCAATCCATTGTTTTCCTCCCCCATTCTTAAAGAGAATTATCTCAAAGTATTTATGGCGGTGTTCCTTGGTAAAATCATAGGGATTACAATAGCCAAGATCTTCTATTAAAACAGGAAATTTGCTTTCAGGCAAAGAATAAGAGGGAAACTGGTATTCTATTATGTTCTTTTGCATTACCTAATAATTTTAAGCCAAATTTTATATTTATTTCTGTTTTTTTTTTTGCATCTCTATTTTAAAACTGCGTGTAAAAATACGTCCACTACTGTCAATTACGAAATTTCAGTCGAATTATTTTAAAAGAGAGGCTGCCTCATGATTTTAGTCAGCCTCTTTAAAATATATGCTATATTTTACCTCACAACCTTAATAACCAAAATTTTGAACTAAATTGGGGTTAGCTGAAAGTTGGGTAGGAGCAATTGGATAAATACGATATTTTGCATCACTTGTCCATGGGCGTAATTCATTAGGCAAATTGAACTTGCCAAAACGAATTAAGTCATTTCTTCTCCATCCTTCCCAATATAACTCACGCCCTCTTTCATCAATTAAGTTATTTAGCGTAAGAGAAGTAAGTGCACTAGCCTTTCTTTTAACACGCAATTGATTTACCAAAAGAAGAGCGCTGTTTGTTTGGCCTGTACGCAATAAAGCTTCTGCTGTCATCAACATCACATCGGCATACCTAAAAATAGGCAAATCATTATTACAAGGTCTGTTATCTGCATTAGTACCATCATCTTTCATATCTGGAACCCATTTAATTGGTCTTACTCCTGCAAATTCAGGAGACGCCGCAATGCTAGCAGGAGCAATTAAATTTCGTGTAAAGATAAGATTTTGTCCAGCACCATTTTTTAAAGCTTCGATTGCACCAGTTGTTGCGTTACGTCCGTATTGTTGTCCAATCAACAAACCTACTTTGGTACCGTACTTATCTGTAAAACCTGGATAATCATACGATAGTCTAACATCATTGGGGTCAAACAAATCAAGAATACTACCTGGAGCCACCCACGTATTACCAGCTGTGGGTACACTATTAGCATGCAATACTCCTCTCCATCTCCGAGAAACATCTCCTCCCGTGACTCTTCTGCCATCAACAGAAAAAATCATTTCTTTGGATTTTGTGTCATTGTCTCTAGAAAAATTGTCATAATAGTTATCCATCAAACTATATGTACCTGAACCTATTAATTGCTGTCCTATACTAATCACTTGAGCCATATCATCACCTGCGAAAGTTGGCGAGGTTGTTCTATTTAAAAAGGCACCTTTATTCAAATACAATTTCATCAACAAAACACGAGCGGCATCTTTGTTGGCAACATTAGCATTTGTAACAGCCGTTTTCTCAGGCAAATCAGGAATAATGGCATTCAATTCACTAACTAAAAAATCAATGGCTTGATTGATTTTTAACACTTTAGCCGGTTTGTTCAAGTCTTCGCCAGGCTCCCTTAAAGGCACCTGATTGAACATATCAGCTAATTGAAAAACAAAAAATGCTCTTAAGAATCGAGCTTCTGCTTTTTGCCTTGGATTAGGATTGCTGGTTAGCACACTTAGTGTTTTAAAAATCATGGCGTTGTACGAGTCCCAGCTTAACCCTATATAACTAGAACCTAAAGTGGCCGTATATTCATGTCTAGCCATTGCAAAAACATTTACATCCCCTCCGCCACGCTGGTAAAATTGATCTCCTGCTGCTTCTAACGAACACATGTGTACAGCTACATTTGGGTAATCTAAGAGAAACTGCTCATAAACTGCATTTAAAAGACTTTGTGAAACCACATTAGCTGGTAGCGTATTTTTTTGTTCTTCGGTAATTTGTGTTGGATATATTTCTTTCAAATCGGTACAAGAAAATATCAATAGGGCACTAATTGCTGCTATGAATATTATTTTTTTCATTTTGTTACGTTTTTATAAATTAAAATTGACACCTATTATAAAATTCTTCACGGAAGGGTATGGAATGGATTCGGTTCCCAGTTCAGGGTCAAATCCTGGATATTTGGTAATAACCAATAGGTTTTGTCCTGTAATATACACCGATAACCCTTCTAGATGTTTAATAGCATTTCCAAATCGATAGGTTAGTGTTGTATTGGCTAATTTCATATAGTCGCCACTATATAAAAAGCGGTTGCTCTGTAAATCGATATTTCCTATATCTTCTCTGATAGAACTATTAAGCACTTCATTAAACACGTTTAAACCCACCCCAACGCTGGTGGCTCTCAAACCGCCGTGTGCGCCGTTAATGGTTCCATTGTATATTTTATGTCCATAAGCTCCTTGAAAATTCATGTTTAAATCAAATTTCTTGTAGGAAATAGAGCTGCTTATACCTACCAAAGTGGTTGGAAGAGGGCTTCCTAATGCAACTAAAGCATCTTCTCCAGTACTGTTTTTTTGGTACTTGCTAAATCCTGAATCATCTAAACCTAGGTACTTTCTTCCATAGAATTCGTATAGTGGACTTCCTTTGACGATGCGTTGAAACCCAGTTGGGTTAATGCTAGGAAAATCAGCTCCTTGGGTTGTATTCTTAACAAACGAAATATTTCCCCCTAAATTCCATTGAAAATCTTTAGTTTGGATTATTTGTCCGTTAAGGGTAAGTTCTGTTCCTCTGTTTACAATTTGACCATTTACATTAATCCATTTTAATCCACTTGATAGCTGAGAAGCGGCAACCGTGATTAATAAATCATTGGTTTTTTTATCAAAATATTCTATACTCCCCGTTAATCTGGAATTAAAAAGTCCAAAATCAACGCCTATGTTACTAGTGGTTGTGGTTTCCCATTTTAAGTCGGGATTCCCTACATAGTAAACAGAAGTACTACCTCCTAACCCTAAACTATAAAGGGTCGTTGATAAGCCTGAAGGCAGCCCTGTTTGATTTCCTATCTCCCCCCATCCCAATCGTAACTTTAAGTTGTTTAGCACATTCGATTTAAAAAATTCCTCGTTATGTAAATTCCATGCGGCTCCGATAGAAGGGAAATAACCATACTTTTTATCACCTGTAAATTTGTTAGATCCATCTGCTCTTAATGTTGCTGTAAGCAAGTAGCGGTTTTTATATCCTAAATTTACCCTTGTAAAATACGATTGTAATTCCGTGGTAATATTTTCGTATGTGTTTACATTCCAGAAAGCTCGGTCAGAATAAGGCAATAGATTAACATAATTAATACCTAATAAATCAAAAGGTTTAAATCCTAAGCTATTGAATCCAAAACTATTTGCTTTGTTTTTATAAAATTCATAGCCCGCAAGTGCATCGATATTCAGCCCAAATTCAAATGTATTTTTATAGGTAAGTAAGTGATTTATTTGCAAGGATTCTTCCTCTGCTCTTGAAGTTCCTGCATACCCATTTCGAAAATCTTTAAAAGGTAAACTCGATGCTACTGTTACTTCTCTTTTACCTGAATTTTTGATAATGCTAAAGATTCCTTGATACTCTAACCCCTTGATTATTTTAATTTTTGGGCTAACACTAGCAATTATAGTATTGAGAACACTTTTATCATCGAATGCATTCAATGTAGCTAATGGGTTTTGTAGTTTTTCAGATTCATCGGTTATCAGAACAGAGCCATCAGCATTATATAATGATCTTGTTGGATTCCAACGCAAAGCTTGAGATATTGTCGTTCCAAAATTACTTGCAGATCCTGATTGGGTAGGGGCTATTTTTTCTGTATTGGTAGAAAGAATTAAATTATAATCCAGATTGAACCATTTTGTATCGAAAAATTTGTATTTCCCTTTTAAATCAAGTACATTCTTATTCAATCCCGATTTACGAATAATCCCTTCTTGGTTGGTAGAATTAAATGAAATTCGAGTTTGTGCGTTTTCAGTTCCACTATTAATAGCAATATTAGCATTATGAGTAATTCCTGTGCGTAATATAGCATCTTGGGCATCAAAATTACCTCCATAATCATATCCATTAAATGCTGGATTATTGTATCGTTTTAATAACTGACGGTATTCATCTCCATTCAAAACAGGAAATTTCTTTCGAATAACACTAATTCCTGTATTAATACCAACCTCCATTCTAGGCTGCCCACTAATTCCTCGTTTTGTAGTAATAACCACAACTCCATTCGCAGCTCGGGAACCATAAATAGCTGTAGCCGAAGCATCTTTTAAAACATCAATTGAAGCAATATCATTGGTATTAATAAAATTTAACGGATTGGCAGCAGGACTTGGTCCTGTGGCATCAAAAGAAGAACTAGGGCGCGCATTGCCCCCTAAAATTACACCATCAACAACAAATAAAGGTTGTGTATCTGTACTGAATGAAGTGACTCCTCGAATACGGAATGAAACGGCAGCACCAGGTTGCCCACTATTATTACTAATTTGTACACCAGCAACTTTCCCTTGTATCAATTGGTCTGGTGATGTGTTTATTCCTCTGTTGAAATCTTTTTCTTTAACCGATGCTACCGAACCTGTAAGGTCTGATTTCTTCTGCGTTCCGTATCCTACAACAACAATTTCGTCAAGTGCTTTGGTGTCTAATTTTAAAACGATATTAATTTCCGACTGATTTCCAATTGCTACTTCTTGAACTGCAAAACCAACATACGAAAAGATAAGTATTGAATTCGCTTTGGGAGCACTAATACTGTATTCTCCACTCTCATTTGTAACAGTTCCTATTTTAGTCCCTTTTACTGACACAGTCACTCCTGCTAAAGGCTTTCTTTTATCATCGGTTACTTTTCCTTTGACAAAATCGGCTAGTTTGTCTGTAATCTTAAAAAGCTCTTGTTGTTTTAGGTTTCTTTTAACAATAATGATGTCATTGTTAAATTCGTAGGAGCAATTTATGGGTTCTAGCCCTTTTTTTAATAGGATGTCTGCCATTATAATGCCTTTTTTTAATGAAATGACGGGGGCTTTTTTAATTAAATTGGCATCATAGATAAATTGATAATCGGTTTGATTTTCAATCAGAGTAAAAATTTGTTCAACTGAAATCGAGGTGTCTGTATCGATAACAATTTTTGCGTTTTGAGAAAATCCTGTAATTGAATTTAACCCAAATGATGTAAAACTTAATAAGAAGATAAAAGTTTTTATCATTAATTTCGATAGTTTGTTATTACATAAAGATGCAATAGCGTTAGTACATTTAAAATTCATACATTTGTAATGGAGTTAGTTAAACATGGTTTTAATTAATTTTGATTTATAAGGAATTTAGCTACTACTTTGGACGGTTCTAGCTTTATTCCTTTTTTTATTTTATAGTAATGGTATTATTAGTAATGACAAATTCTACATTTCCTGTTTTTTGTATAGCATCTAGTAGTGTTGTGATAGAATTTGTTCTTTTTAGGCTTCCCGAATAAATGAGCTCTTTCTTTTCCTCATTTTTATAAATTACAGTAACATTATACCACCTTGCGAGTGTATTTACTATTTCGCTTAAGGGCTTGTTTTTAAATCTGAAAAAACCATTTTTCCAAGCTATTTCGTATGGAATATTGGCGTTTGATAATACGATTTTGTCATTCTCATTCTCTATTTTGGATTGCATTCCGGGATGTAAAATTGTATTAGAAACCTGATTTGAGATAGCAACTTTTCCTTTTACAAGTGTGGTATAAATGCCTTCTCCTTGGTATGCTTTAATATTAAACTCAGTCCCCAAAACAGCTATCTCTTGTACTCCTGTTTGTACTTTAAAAGCAGCCCCATTATGATATACATCAAAATAGGCTTCTCCGTAAATGAGTTCTACTTTTCTTGTTTCTCCTTTAATAAAACTCACAGGGTATTTTAGTTGGGATTCCGAATTTAGCCAAACCTGTGTGCCATCTGCTAATTTTACAAAATATTGTCCGCCTCTTGGAATGGTTAGGTAGTTATAGATTATTTTTGATTTAACATTTGGGTTGGGGCTGTATATAATTTCTTTACCATTGCTTTTTAAATTATTTGAAACGTATTTTTGCCCTTTTTCTAAGGTAACACGAGTCCCATCTTCTAAGGTTAAAGTGGCTTTGTTTGCCCCAATTTCAACAGGTATGTTTTTAATTAAAGACGTATTTGTTTGCATTTGACTAACAAAGAATTGATCTCTGAAAAAATAACTCGTAGTCAAAGCAACAACTAATATTGCAGCTGCGGCATACCTAAAAAAACGAGGAGCTATCCTTTTGATGGATTTTGGTTCTGTATGTAATGATGCTTTGCGGTATGCCTTTAAAGCATCAAAAGTATATATGCTATAATTAGTAAGATAATTCAGCTTTATATAATCCTCGATTATTTTTGAATTTTTCTTCTTTTTTGCCCATGTTTCTAATTGAATTGATTCTTCATCAGAAATGTCATGTGTTAAGAATTTAAAAATTAAGCTTTCATATTTTGATTTATCACTCACTGAAAATGTCTTTATTTTGCCAGTTAAACTATTTAATCTACTTTTGAGACGTAATAACTTTGAAATACCCCCAAAGAAAACTAAAAAATAAATCGAATAATAATAATAATGCGAATCAAGGGTTAAAATATTAGTCCAATAAAAGCGGCAGCAATTTTTCCAAATAGATGAACCAGTAACCCCTTGCTAGACCTAACTTTACTTGCTTTTTGAATATCAGTTTTAACAATCAACCAATTAAAAAGAGATTCTATGGGCTGTCTAACTCTTGATACTGCTTTGGAAAATAAATCATCGGCTGCTTTATCCCAGTTTTTTATTTGTTGACATTGTCCTTTGATTGCTTTAACTGGTGTAATCATAATTGAATTTTTCTCTTGTTCTAATTCAGAAAAAAAATCCTCGTTAATGTATATTTTATCTCCAAAGAATTTTCTGTTTGTTTTTTCTGACCACGCTTCTTTGAAAACCGTTAAATCATTGACAGATGCAGGTGTTATTTGAATTTCTTCAGGAAAAGGAATTTTATTTTCTCGTCTAAAAGCTAATGCATGAAGCTTCACTCCATAATAATACATGCTTTTTGTAGAACAATACCCTTTATCGGTCAAGTCTTTTGCTACCTTTCCATTTCGTTTACCAGAGCAAGTGATTATTGGCATCGAATCCAGTAAACTTTGATCAGTTAAGCAATCCCAAGGTAAAAAGTCTTCAAATAATGAAGCTGAAAAACGTCGAAAAGCTTCTGATAATTGATTAAGACGATTAGAAAAACCAGCATATGAGCCAAGTCTTGGAAACCAATCATGTAAATAATCACAAGCATATTTATGAATTTGTTTGATGCTAAAACGTTGTTCTTCTTGAACTGTGAATAGGTATATGGTCATAATTTCTTGATCTGTTAAATCTTGTTTATGGTTGTTGCTGAAACGTTCGCAAGTGTATTTTAAATCTTTTTCAAATCTGTCACAGATTATGGAATATATTTTTACTAATTTTAGGGCTTTAAGCTGATTAATCATATATTTAAACGTGCGTTAGATACACTATAAATATACTGATTATCAGCTTATTATTCTAATTTTTACAAAGAAATTTCTTTCTTTTTTAATGTTTTTTCAACCCTTGATTCGCATTAATAATTAATTTTGAACTACTCTCTAGGAGATACAGATAATTTACTAAAAGCTTTAAAGCAAAATGACCAAGAAGCTTTTAAATTTATTTACTTGTCTTATTACGACGTGTTGTGTACCTATGTTCTAAATTTTATTTCTAATCAAGATGAGGGGGAGGATATCGTTCAAGATGTTTTGATTAATTTGTGGGAAAAAAGACGGGATTTAGAAATTCATACATCATTAAAGGCTTATTTATTTAGAGCAACTCATAATAAATTTTTGGATGTTTACAGAGCAAAAAAACGGAAAGACAGCATCCTAGAAACCATTAGATTGAACACTTTGCAAACAATAGCTAATGATGATGAAACCTTTCCATTTTCTGAAAATCAAATAGATGCGCTAAAAAATGCGATTGATGAACTACCAGAAAAATGCAAAAAATTTTTATGCTAAGTAAACTGCAAGGCATGAAATATCAAGAAATTGCAGATTTGCTAGGGGTATCAACAAAAACAGTTGAAAACCAGATTGGGATTGCATTTAAAAAGTTAAGAGCTAAACTTATGATTGATAAAAACGAATCAATTTCTCTGTTTTTAATGATTAAGGTTTGCTCAAAAAGGATTTTGCCCGAATAAGTTATTTCGGCTGTTATTTTTTCTAGAACGATACTTGTATATTATGAATTAGCCGAAACTAAAACAAAACCGCCTTGTTGCCAAGGCGGTTGCGTCAATAAAACTAACTAGTCAATCCTTAAATATGACACAACAGATTGATTGTTAATAACTTGTAGATAAAAACAACTTAAAAACACTAAGTTAAATTGCCAAAAAGTGTATATTTAGGTATAAAAAAGTGGCAATATGTTAGGTAAAATAAAACCGAATTTTCAGCAAAATTTATTTCAGACTAGGCTGACAGATCTTATAAACCTTGAGCATCCTTTGGTAAAACTCGCAGGGGAGCTTGATTGGTCAAAAATGGAGTTTGAGTTCCAAAACCTATATTCAGAGCAAGGAAGACCCTCTATTCCGATTAGAAAAATAGCAGGTTTACTGCTGTTAAAAGAGATGTTTAAAGAGAGTGATGAATCTGTAGTTGAACGTTGGATAGAAAACCCTTATTGGCAATATTTTACAGGAGAAGATTTTTTTCAAAACAAGCAACCTTTTGACCCGAGTGAGTTTGTTCATTTTAGAAAGAGACTGAAAGAGAAAGGATTAGAATTTATTTTAAGTCAAACAGTAGCCTTGCATCCAGAGGCGAAAAATGAAAAGGAAGTTCAGATTGACACCACTGTTCAAGAAAAAAACATTACTTTTCCAACCGATGCCAAATTAGCTAAAAAGGTAATTGACAATTGTGCAAAAATAGCTAAAAAAGAAGGAGTTAAACAAAGACAAACTTATAAAAGGGTAGCCAAACAACATCTTCGGGATGCTTATTTTGGACATCATCCCAAACGAAAAAAGAAAGCTATAATGGCGCGAAAAAAGTTGCGAACCATTGGTAAGCGAGTCGTTCGAGAATTGGAACGCAAGTTGCCTGAAGAAATTTTAAAACAATACGAAACAGAATTTAGCAATTACAAAAAAGTACTCACTCAGGAAAGAAACAGCAAGGAAAAAATATACAGTTTACACGAACCTCAAACAGCCTGTATAGCAAAAGGGAAAGCTCATAAAGCGTATGAATTTGGAACAAAAGTAGCGGTAACAAGAGGTCGAAAAACAGGAGTCATTACCTCAATAAAACGATTTTCAGGCAATCCTCACGATAGCAAAACCTTAGAAGAATCATTAGCACAAAGCCAGCGAGTTAGAGAGCAAATTGGAGGTACAAGACCAACAATAGCAAGTACAGACAGAGGATTTAGAGGTGTCACACAAGTTGAAAATACACAAATAGTAATCCCAAAAAACACAAAAGAAAAATCAAGATACAAACAAGACGTTGCCCGAAAAAGATTTAGAGCCAGAGCGGCAATAGAACCAACAATATCCCATTTAAAAAGAAACCACGCTTTAGGATTAAATTTCCTCAAAGGCGTGGCTGGAGATATTAATAATGCACTTTTAGCAGGTATTGGTTACAATCTAAAAATGAGGTTTAACCATATCAAAGCACAATTTATTCTTTGTCTCGAATTTTTAATGCATATTTTTGCAAATGTGTTTTTGATAAAAAATCTAAAAACTCAAAAAGTGAGTTTTTAAGGAATGACTATTTATAATGGAGCCGATGATAATGCAACTACCTGTGTGGCGATGCTCCCCATTGCTAGAGCTTTTAAAAAACAACCTGGTAAAAGAAGTGCTTTGTTTGTGTTTCATGGTTCAGAAGAACGGGGATTGTTGGGGTCAAGATGGTATTCTTCGCATACCACAATTCCCGAGAAAGATATTGTTGCGGTCTTGAATGGAGATATGATTGGACGAAATAACATAAACCAAGCGGCTTTGTTGGGTTCTACTTCTCCTCATGAAAATTCATCAGATTTAGTTACTATCGCCAAAAAAGCAAATGAAGAAGGGCCAAAATTTGATTTGGATAAGCTTTGGGACAAACCAGAACATCCAGAATATTTCTTCTTCCGTTCAGACCATTTGCCTTATGCCAGAAGAGGAATCCCTTCTGTTTTTTTCACGAGCGTTTTACACAGTCAGTACCATACACCAATGGATGAACCTGAAAATATTGATTTCTTAAAGCTTCATAAAATGACAGATTGGATTTATCGCACCGGATGGATTTTAGCAAACGACCCAATTCGTCCAAAGATATTGCCAAATGTTCTTTTTGAAAGATAGAAAGAAAAGCCCTCAAAAAGTTTCTAATTTTTTGAGGGCTTCAATCCGTTTGATTTATGTAAAAATACTAGATAATGCTACAATACAAAAGCCGTTTTTACTTGCGCTACAAAGTCTAATTTTTCCCAAGTAAACAATTCAACTGTAATGGTTTTTTCGATTCCTCCAGGAGCCGAAAAAGTTTTTGTTACGGTTTCTGGAGTACGTCCCATGTGCCCGTAAGCCGCAGTTTCGCTATAAATTGGGTTTCTTAATTTCAATCGTTGCTCAATAAAGTAAGGACGCATATCAAATAAAGCTTCTACTTTTTTGGCAATTTCTCCATTAGTTAAATTCACTTTAGAAGTCCCATACGTTTCAATAAAAATTCCCATAGGTTTTGCCACTCCAATAGCATACGAAACTTGAACCAAAATCTCATCGGCAACTCCTGCTGCAACAAGGTTTTTTGCTATATGTCGTGTTGCATAAGCTGCGCTTCTATCTACTTTACTTGGGTCTTTCCCCGAGAAAGCACCACCACCGTGAGCACCTTTTCCACCATAAGTATCCACAATAATTTTTCTTCCCGTTAAACCAGTATCTCCATGAGGGCCACCAATAACAAATTTCCCCGTTGGATTAATATGATAAATAATTTTATCATTAAATAAATGAGCGTATTGTGGATTGTTTTTGATGATTCTTGGAATCAAAATCCCAACTAAATCAGATTTGATTTTTGCAAGCATAGTCGCTTCCTCATCAAAATCATCATGCTGAGTCGAAATCACAATAGCATCAATACGAGTGGGTTTATTATTGTCGTCGTATTCTAGAGTTACCTGTGATTTTGCATCTGGACGCAAATAGGTAATTTCATTATTTTCACGACGCAAAACGGCTAATTCCTGCAATAATTTATGAGATAAATCCAAAGCCAATGGCATGAAATTCTCGGTTTCGTTAGTAGCGTAACCAAACATCATTCCTTGATCACCCGCCCCTTGTTCTTCTTTACTTGCCCTATCAACTCCTTGGTTTATGTCTGCAGATTGTTCATGAATTGCCGAAAGTACCCCACAAGAATTAGCTTCGAACATATATTCGCTTTTGGTATAACCAATTTTCTTGATTACATCTCTCGCGATGGTTTGAACGTCTAAATACGTATTCGACTTCACTTCGCCAGCAAGAATCACTTGTCCGGTTGTTACCAAAGTTTCACAAGCGACTTTCGACTCAGGATCAAATGCCAAAAAATTATCGATTAATGCGTCTGAAATTTGATCAGCAATTTTGTCTGGATGTCCTTCGCTCACTGACTCTGACGTAAATAAATAAGCCATAATTAAAATTATTTTTTAAATTAATTCGAAAAAAAATAAGGAAAGATTGCCAGTAAAAACTAAAGGAGGATTTCTGCTTTAGCATTTTTTTAACGAGGTTGCAATCAGTTCAAATTTTTCCTCTAGGATTTGGGAGCAAAGGTATGAAACCAAATTGAATTGCAAATTATTCTTTACTTTTTTTGTTAAAAAATAGAACCTAATTTATTTGAGTAATCAGATGTGTAAATGAATTGTTATTTAGTCCTAAAAATACCCTAGAAAATAACTATTGAACTACTGATTTAATTCGATTTGGTATAAATTTTAAAAGCAAAAATTTATAAACTTATAAATAATGCGAGATTTTACGAGAATCTCGCATTATTTACTACTTTAGCAAAAAAAATACTTTTATGATAGAGTCGCCACCAGCATTTAAATATGATGAAAAAACGTTTGCATTATATACCCAATTGCGAGATAATGGGGAATTAAAGGAAATAAATGATGCTTATTTATATTGGGATAAAATAAAATATAGAGCAAAAATTGCTAGTCCTCAAGAATATTGGAGTGCTATAAAATTGGCTAGAACTTTAAATTCTCAATCTGTACCTTTTGGAAATAATACTTTTCAGTTTGTTTTTACTGATTTTATACAACAACTACTGCATTATTGTGATTTGAATATTGGTGGAAACCTTGGGAGTAATATTGGTATTGCCGAGACTGACAAGACAAAGTTTATGATAAGCTCTATTATGGAGGAAGCTATTTCGAGTAGTCAAATGGAAGGCGCCAACACGACTCGAAAAAAGGCCAAAGAAATGATTCAGAAAGAGCTGAAGCCTAAAAGCAAATCCGAACAAATGATCATGAATAATTTTGTTACGATGAAACATATTGTTCAACATAAATCAGATGATTTAACCCCAGAAAAGTTACTTTATATCCATAATCTTATTTCAAATGACACCTTAGAAAACAAGCAAGAGGAGGGTGTTTTTAGAGAAAATAACGAGATTTATGTGGTAAATTATTCGAATAGCGAAGTGGTTCATACTCCGCCAAATAATCAAGAAATTGAAGGTTTGATAAATGAATTATGTGATTTTTTTAACAACGAACAAAAAGTATTTATACATCCAATTATAAAAGGAATTATTATACATTTTATGATAGGATGGATACACCCCTTTAGCGACGGTAATGGTCGAACCGCAAGAGCATTGTTTTATTGGTATATGTTAAAAAAAGGGTATTGGTTAACGGAATATCTTACGATATCGACGATTATTAAAGATACGAAAAACCAATACGAAAAAGCATTTTTATACACCGAAATAGATCAAAATGATATGACCTATTTTATTACTTATCATTTAAAAACAATGGAAAAGGCATTCATTGGACTGAAAGAATACATAGGCAGAAAACAAAAAGAGGTAATACAAGCCGCAAAGTTTATCAAGATTCCAAATGTAAACGATAGACAAGCGCAAATATTAAAAATTTTAAGCGAAGATCCAGATAGAGTGCTAAGCAGTAAAGAAATAGAAAATAGATTTAGCATTTCAAATTTTACCGCTAGAGCAGATTTGAATAATCTTGAACGTTTAGGCTTTTTAGAAAAAATACAGGTTAATAAAATAAAACATAATTTCATTAGATCTAAAAATTTCAACAAAACAATAAAATCATATAAGTTATAAATAATGCGAGATTTTACTATAATCTCGCATTATTTACTAAAAATCAAAAAATGACCAACATACAATTCATCGCCAAGTCTGTTAACACAGCCGTTCTAAGCATTCAAAACACCGTTCAATTATTAGAAGAAGATTGCACGATTCCGTTTATTTCCCGTTATCGAAAAGACAAAACGGGCAATTTGGATGAAGTTCAAATCGAACAAATTGCCAAACTTCAAAAAGAATACGAAGTTATCGTAAAGCGAAAAGAAGCCGTTTTAAAATCAATCGAAGAGCAAAACGCATTAACTCCCGAATTGGACAAGAAAATCCAACAGAGCTTCGATTTACAAGAATTAGAAGATTTTTATTTGCCGTTCAAAAAAAAGAAAAAAACCAAAGCCGATCTCGCTCGTGAAAATGGATTGGAACCCTTGGCCAAAATCATCATGGCGCAAAATAGCGAGGATGTCGATTTCTTGGCTTCCAATTATTTGAACGATACTGTCATCAATGAAGATGCCGCTTTGCAAGGAGCACGAGACATTATAGCCGAATGGATTAACGAGAATATTTATGTTCGTAAGCAGCTGCGAAGACTTTTTCAGCGAAAAGCCACCATTGCCACCAAGGTTGTAAAAACAAAAAAGGACGAACAAGACGCTCAAAAATTCAGTCACTATTTCGATTGGTCTGAACCTCTGACCAAAGCACCTTCACACCGTTTGTTGGCAATGCTTCGTGCCGAAAATGAAGGTTTTATCAAATATAAAGTAGCCGTCGATAGTGATGACGCTTATGATATAATTGACGAATTGGTTTTAAAAAAACAAAGTCCAAGTACGCCACACCTACAATTAGCGATTGAGGATTCTTATAAAAGATTACTAAATCCAGCGATTTCAAACGAAGCTTTACAAGAAGCTAAAGCAAAGGCTGACGCTAATTCGATTCAGGTTTTTGCTAAAAATTTGGGACAATTATTGCTCGCACCGCCTTTGGGCGAAAAGCGAATTTTAGCTATTGACCCTGGGTTTCGTTCAGGTTGCAAGGTCGTTTGTCTGGACGAAAAAGGCGATTTGTTGTATAACGAAACCATTTATCCGCACGCGCCACAAAACGAAACAGGCATGGCGATGAAGAAGATAAAATCGATGGTCAATGCCTATCAAATTGATGCCATTTCTATTGGAAACGGAACCGCTTCACGAGAAACCGAATTTTTTATCAAAAAAATTGCTTTCGATAAGCCCATTCAAGTTTTCATCGTTTCAGAAGCTGGTGCTTCGGTTTATTCCGCTTCGAAAATTGCCCGAGAGGAATTCCCCAATTTTGATGTGACGGTTCGTGGTTCGGTTTCTATCGGTCGTCGATTATCAGATCCTTTGGCAGAATTGGTAAAAATAGATCCAAAAGCCATTGGTGTAGGACAATACCAACACGATGTAGATCAGACAAAACTCAAAGAAGAGTTGGACAATACAGTAATTCGCTGCGTGAATTCAGTAGGCGTTAATATCAATACAGCGAGCAAACATTTGCTGAGTTATGTGAGCGGGATAGGAGAAAAACTGGCCGAAAATATTGTACAATATCGTTCAGAAAATGGTCCTTTTGAAGATCGAAAACAACTTAAAAAAGTACCACGATTGGGCGAAAAAGCGTATCAGCAAGGAGTGGCATTTATCCGAATTTCGAATGCCAAAAATCCGTTAGATAATTCTGCCGTGCACCCCGAAGCATACAATATTGTTGAGAAAATGGCTAAGGATTTAAAACTGTCTGTCCATGATTTAATTGCCAATAAGGAAAAAACAGCTTTAATAAAACCGGAAAATTACATCACGCCCGAAATTGGTTTACTAACCTTAAAAGACATCATCAAAGAGCTCGAAAAACCTGGGTTGGATCCTAGAAAATCGGCCAAAGTTTTCGAATTTGATCCCAATGTAAAAACGATTAAGGACCTTCGAACTGGAATGATTTTACCCGGAATTGTCAACAACATTACCAATTTTGGTTGTTTTGTTGATATTGGAACTAAGGAAAGTGGCTTGGTTCACATTTCCCAACTCAAAGCTGGTTTTGTGAGTGATGTAAACGAAGTGGTCAAATTACACCAACAGGTCACAGTAAAAGTAGTTGCGGTCGACGAAGATAGAAAGCGTATTCAGTTGACGATGGTTCTATAAACGAAAATTCCAAACCCTAGAACGAAATGGCCTAGAGTTTGGAATTTTTTACTGTTAAAATTTAAAGAAATCTATTCTTTAGTTTCATCTGCTTTTTTATCCGCTGGTTGGTCGTCTTTAGCAGCATTTTTGAATTCTTTAATTCCGCTACCTAAACCTTTCATTAATTCTGGAATTTTTTTACCTCCAAAAAGTAATAAAACAACTGCTAATATAACAAGGATTTCTGGTAAACCTATTCTTCCCATGATTAAAAATTTTATTGCCGAAGCAAATTTGTAATAAATTTGAGGACAAAGGTAAATAGAAATACTTTACCTAAATTAATTTATAATCGTTATTTAATTTGAAAAGCGTTAAAACTTTGATAATTTTTTTATTTGTGATAAATTTCAATAAGAAAATTGGCGAGTGATTTCAAGGCATTAATTATTATATTTGTAACATAAACGCAAAAAATGTCAGAGAAGAGACTTAAAAGAAGAAAACTTCGCAATAAATTATTCACAAAAAACCGATTGGTTATTTTGAATGAAGATACATTTGAAGAGCTTTTTTCCTTCAAATTGAATTTGATGAATGTTTTTGTAACGGTAACCCTTGGAGCTATTTTGCTAATTTTATTTACCACCTATTTAATTGCCTTTACTCCTTTGCGCGAGTTTATTCCGGGATATTCATCTTCTAAATTGAAAAAAGATGCTACAGAACTGGCTTTAAAATCCGATTCGTTATCAACAGCATTAAAGAAAAATGAAGCCTATATCAAATCGATTCAAAAAGTATTGACAGGCGAATTAGAATATGCAAAGTTCAATAAAGATTCTATTCTTGCCACAGGAATTGAAGCCCCTTCAAAAGCAGATTTGTCGCCTTCAAAAGCAGAAATAGAATTGAGAAATCAAGTAGCAAAAGAAGACAAAAATGCCCAACAAAACCCAATAAATGGAAAGGCTAAAAAACACTAAAACCCCTATTAAATGTCTTTAAAACCTTTTTTTGCCAAAATTTTTGCCAAAAAAATCTATCAAAAAACACAACTTTGGGCAAGAAATCCAATAGAAACGCAACGTAGCGTTTTTGAAGATTTAATTCGTCAAGCGAAAAATACAAAGTTTGGTGTTGATCATCATTTTGACCAAATAAAAACAGTTGAAGATTTTGCCAAAAAGGTTCCTGTTCGGGATTACGAGGCCTTAAAACCATATATTGATCGTGTTATAAAAGGCGAAGAGAACATTCTCTGGAAAGGCAAACCGCTTTATTTTGCCAAAACTTCAGGCACAACATCGGGCGCAAAATACATTCCGTTAACCAAGGAATCGATGCCTTTTCATATTGAAGCCGCTCGAAACGCTATTTTGCATTATATTCACGAGACCGGAAAAGCCGATTTTGTTAACGGGAAAATGATTTTTTTGCAAGGAAGCCCCATTTTGGAAGAAAAAAACGGAATAAAACTGGGAAGATTGTCTGGAATTGTGGCGCATTTTGTTCCAAAATATTTGCAAAAAAACCGAATGCCTTCTTGGAAAACCAATTGCATCGATGACTGGGAAACCAAGGTAAACGCCATTGTCGAAGAAACTTTTGATCAGAATATGACCGTAATTTCTGGGATTCCTTCTTGGGTGCAAATGTATTTCGAAAAATTAAATCAAAAAGAAAAAACCCGAGCCGAAGGCGAACTGAGCGAGGCTAAACCTGTGGGCGAAATTTTTAAAAATTTCAATTTGTTTATTTACGGTGGTGTAAATTACGAACCGTATCGTGCTAAATTTGAAAACCTCATTGGACGAAAAGTAGATAGCATTGAATTATTTCCAGCTTCGGAAGGATTTTTTGCTTACCAAGATTCTCAAAAAGAAAAAGGAATGCTGCTCCTGCTGAATTCTGGAATTTTTTATGAGTTTATAAAAAGTGATGCTTTTTATACGGTAAATCCAAAAAGACACACCCTTGGCGAAGTCGAATTAGGTGTAAATTATGTGCTGATTATTTCGACCAATGCTGGACTTTGGGGGTATAATATTGGCGACACCGTTCAGTTTACCAGTTTGAAACCCTATCGTGTTATAGTTTCAGGAAGAATCAAGCATTATATTTCGGCTTTTGGCGAACACGTGATTGGCAAGGAAGTAGAAAGTGCTTTGCAAGAAGCGCTAATTGGCACAACCATTCGCATTAACGAATTTACGGTTGCGCCACAAATTACGCCTAATGAAGGCTTGCCTTATCACGAATGGTTTATCGAATTTGAAAATGAGCCAGAAGATTTAACTGTTTTTGCAGAAACTCTTGATTATGCTATGAGGAAGCAAAATATGTATTATGATGATTTGATTGTTGGGAAAGTGTTGAGAAAAATAGTGATTACCCAAGTGGTCAAAAATGGTTTTCAGGAGTATATGAAATCCATTGGAAAACTGGGAGGACAAAACAAAATGGCGAGATTGAGCAATGATAGAACAATTGCGGACTTATTGAACAAGTTATAAAAGGAATGCGTTTACAAGTATGCCTATTTGCAATCATTCTCTTAGCCACAAATTACAAATAAAAAAATTCGTGAATTCGTGGCTAAATTTTTTAGAAGCTGAAAGCGAAAGCTACTAAAATGCATCGTTTTAAACTATTTTTGTAACCAATAAAGATTTATTGAAGTTCTTTCGCAAATCGGCTTGAGGTTTTATGTCCTTAGAAATGGAAGGAATATTATTATCAAAAGCCATTTCGTAGGCGTCTAAAATTAAAAAAAGCATTCCTCAAGACGTGAAATTATGCATCGAATAATCCATTGGAAACAGCTGGTATGAAACCCACGTATTTGATTACCATCAAGATATTGAAACAAATTTTAATTGTATTTAAATGTTAATAGACACTTTAAAATTACTTTTTAGCAGAGATTTATTAAGGTTAAAGGCTGAAATAAATTTGTATAAAGATGAAAGCAAGCTATGGATAGTTGAAGAAAATATTGCTAATTCTGCAGGAAATCTTTGTTTGCATTTGATAGGAAATTTAAACACCTATATTGGAGCAGTATTTGGTAAAACCAATTATATTAGGAATCGAGAACTTGAATTTTCGTTAAAAAATATATCAAAAAAAGAACTAGCAGATAAAATTGAAAGCACTATATTAGTTGTTGAACAAAGTCTAAAAAACATTACAGAAGAAGAACTAAAAAAGGAATATCCAATTTTAGTTTTTGACCAAAAAACGTCGGTCGAATATTTATTAATACATCTAACGACTCATCTAACGTATCATTTGGGACAAATAAATTATCACAGAAGACTATTAGACAAATAAAAAATATGAAAAGAATACTTATTACAGGCGCAGCAGGATTTTTAGGATCCCATCTTTGTGATCGCTTTATAAAAGAAGGATATTTTGTTATTGGTATGGATAATCTCATTACGGGAGATTTAAAAACATAGCGCATTTATTCCAATTGGAGCACTTCGAATTTTATCATCACGATATTACTAAATTTGTACATGTTCCAGGAAATTTAGATTATATTCTGCATTTTGCTTCGCCTGCAAGCCCTATTGATTACTTAAAAATTCCTATTCAAACATTGAAGGTTGGATCTTTAGGAACGCACAATTTATTAGGATTGGCTAGAGTAAAAAAGGCCAGAATCCTTATTGCATCAACCTCCGAAGTGTATGGAGATCCGTTGGTTCATCCTCAAACAGAAGAATATTATGGAAACGTAAACACCATTGGACCAAGAGGAGTTTATGACGAAGCCAAGCGATTTCAAGAATCTATCACGATGGCCTATCATACTTTTCATGGTGTAGAAACTAGAATTGTGAGGATTTTTAATACATACGGCCCTAGAATGCGCCTCAATGACGGAAGAGTTATTCCTGCCTTTATCGGACAAGCGCTTCGAGGAGAAGATTTGACAATTTTTGGCGACGGAATGCAAACACGTTCTTTTTGTTATGTAGACGATCAAGTAGAAGGCATTTTTAGATTATTGCATTCCGATTATGTGTATCCCGTAAATATTGGAAATCCAGACGAGATTACGATTAAGGATTTTGCTGATGAAATTATAAAACTTACAGGAACAAATCAGAAAGTGGTTTACCATCCATTGCCCATAAATGATCCTTTACAACGGCAACCAGATATTACAAAAGCAAAGGAATTATTAGGATGGAGTGCCAAAGTTTCAAGAGAAGAGGGAATGAAAATTACCTACGAATACTTCAAATCGCTATCAACGGAGGAACTTTTGAAAGAGGAACACAAAGATTTTTCAAAGTATATAAATTATTAGTGAAAACAAAAACAGGACGATATTCGGGTTATATTCGCCCTTTTTCCTACGTGATAGATGCAATAATCATCAACGTATTGGCGCATTATATTATTGCGTTTCATACAAATGAAATATATTATTCAGGATTTATAAGTCTTGTTTGGTTTATTATTGCTGCCCATCTTGGTTTTTATGAGGTGTATCGTTATACAAAGGTTATTGCAATTTTGAATTGTGCCTTAAAACAAGGCGTTTTATTTACGCTATTTTGTCTTGTTTTAGAATTCTTTTATTCAGAGGCGGCAAATCAAAAAAAAGTGCTCTTGTTTGCCTTTATTTCCTTATTCCTTATTTTATCGATTAAGCTTTTTATTTATTATTTTCTAAGAAAATTTAGAGTGCTATTTGGCGGAAACTTTAGAACAGTAGTTTTGTTAGGAAATAATAAAAGTATTAATCCCTTGAAATTATTTTTTACCGAAAACCCAGATTATGGATATAAATTAGTTAAAACATTTACCCTAGAGGATAACAAAAAACAAAGAATAGAGGAATGCCTTTCCTTTGCTTTAAAAAATAAAACGGATGAGATATACTGTTCAATATCTGATTTGTCCGACAGTCAAATAGGTAATATTATAGATTTTGCAGACAATAATTTAAAAACATTAAAATTTATTCCCAACGAAAAGCAAATTCTTTCAAGGAGCGTAAAATTCGAATACTACGACTATATTCCTGTTATTTCTTTAAGGAATATTTTGCTAGACGAATTCTTAAACAAAAGTATTAAACGTGTTTTTGATTTTGTTTTTTCGTTAGCAATAATTATCGGAATATTGTCATGGCTTACACCAATTTTGGCAATAATAATAAAATGGGAATCAAAAGGACCTGTGTTTTTTGTGCAAAAAAGAAACGGACTAAATTACAAAGAATTCAATTGTTACAAATTTAGATCGATGGCGGTAAATGATAAAGCGAATATAGATTTGGTATCAAAAAATGACATTCGAATAACTAAAGTTGGTAAATTTATACGCAAAACCAGCATTGACGAGTTGCCACAATTTTTCAATGTTTTATTAGGCACCATGTCCGTAGTTGGTCCTAGACCACACATGGTAAGCATTGCCAACGTGTATGCCTTGAAAGTAGATAAATTTATGGCGCGTCATTTTATTAAACCCGGCATCACCGGACTTGCCCAAACTAATGGTTTTAGAGGCGAAGTAGAAACTAATGCAGACATTATCAATAGAGTAAAATTTGATCTTTTTTACATGGAAAATTGGTCTATTCTATTAGATATTAAAATCATAATAAACACCATTTACAACCTCTTGAAAGGAGACGAAAAAGCATATTAAAATGGAAAATCCTTTAGTATCCATAATTACGCCAACTTTCAATTCTGAAAAGTTCATAGAAAAAACCATACAATCAGTTCAAAACCAAACCTATATTAATTGGGAAATGATTCTTGTTGATGATTGTTCTTGCGATAAAACGGTTTTAATTATAGCAAATTTTGCCGCGTTCGATTCGAGAATTCAATTTTTTCAACTCGAAAAAAATTCTGGAACAGGAGTGGCTAGAAATTATGCTTTAGCAAAAGCAAAAGGCAATTATATTGCGTTTTTAGACTCGGATGATTTATGGAAATCGGAGAAACTTGAAAAACAGATTAATTTTCTTTTAAAAAACAAATTACCATTTACCTTTTCTTTTTATGAATGTATTGATGAAGCGGGTAAATTATTGAATAAAAGGGTCGAAGCACCAACAAATCTTTCGTACAGGCAATTGTTTTTTTTGCAATTATGTTGGCAATCTCACGGGAATTTATGATGCAAATTACTTTGGAAAAATCACGATTTCTTCTATCCGAAAACGCCAAGATTGGATGTTGTGGCTTACGATTTTAAAAAAGACAAAAAGGCACAAGCCATTGCGGAAAGTTTGGCTTATTATCGAATAAGAGAAAACTCTATTTCAGCCTCAAAATCCGATTTACTAAAGCATAATTTTACTGTTTATAGAACTTTTCACGGGTTTAATTTAGTGGGTGCTATTGCGTGTATGATTGGTTTTTTGTTTACTCAATTACTCATAAAACCGCGTTATATTAAGACCATTAATCCCCGAGATTCGAAAACATTTACTAAATAGAACTTTCCGTAAGCCGAACTCACGTTAATCTTGTAGAATAAAATCCTTCGAATCTTCTTTGTTGTATTCAGGTTGAATATTAACATGATTGATTTGAAATTTATCAAATAAAACGTGCTCTACTTCGTGTACAATTTCATTAAATTCAGACATTTTTATGTCTTCAAGACAATCTAAATGTGCTTCGAGGTGTAATTCCTCTTCATTAAGATACCAAACATGAATATGGTGTAATTTGCCCACACCTTTTATTTTATGCACCTCCCGAATGATTTCTTTTATATCAATATGAGTTGGAGTAAAAAGCATTAGCATTTGTGTAGATTCCTTTAATAAATCGAAACCAACAACTATTAAATAAATAGCAATAATCAACGTCATTACATTATCAACCCAATACCATTGAAAATATTTCATCAACAATCCGCCAATTAAAACCGCTATAGAGGCTAACATATCGGTAAATAAATGCAAATAAGCCGATTTCATATTCAGGTTTTTATCGGCATCTTTTTTTAGCATTAAAACCGACAAGCCATTGACAATAATTCCTAAAACAGAAAGCCAAATTACTAGTTCTGATACAATTTTATGTGGATTAAAAAAACGTTCTATTGCGCCATAAACTAAAAATAAAGCAACAATTATTAAGGTCATCGCATTTACAAAAGCTGCAATAAGTTCCGCTCTTTTGTATCCAAAAGTTTGATTGATAGAAGCTTTCTTTTTGGATAATTTATTTGCAACATAACTAAAAACCAAGGAAAGAACATCGGAAAAATTGTGTAAGGCATCAGAAATTAAAGCCAAACTTCCTGAAAAAAGACCACCAATGAGCTGTGCAACCGTAATTACAAGATTAAGAACAATCGAAAAAAGCAAGTTTTTACCTTGTACTTCGTGTTTATGATGATGACTGTGATTGTGATTGCTACCCAAAATGTACTAACAGCTAATTTTGTTGACTCTTGTTTGATGTCTTCCTCCTTCAAACTCAGTGACAAGAAAAGTTTCTACCATTTCTACCGCCTGTGTGATTGACGTATAACGTGCCGGAATACTAATTATATTAGCATCATTATGCTGACGAGCTAAGGCAGCTATTTCTTTCATCCAACATAAAGCAGCGCGAACTTTTGGATGCTTATTTGCCGTCATCGCTATTCCGTTACCTGAACCGCAAATTATGATTCCAAAATTTGCCTTTCCTTCAGAAACATCTGTGGCAACAGCATGACCAAAATCTGGATAATCAACACTGTCAATAGTATCTGTTCCATAATTAATTATTTCATGCCCTTTTGCTTGAAGCATTGCGACAATTGCTTTTTTATAATCTGGTCCTGCGTGGTCGTTTCCTATGGATATTTTCATGTGTTGCTATTTATTGATTTTTATCGGTTATATGTAATTGCTTTGCCTATTCGCTATCGCTCGGGTCGCCTATCATCATTGATGTTTGCAACCCAATAACGGTCATGCGCGTTTCATATTATTTTAAATTTTGTTCGCAAATTTAGGGAAAGAATTGGGTATATTTAAATATATCTTACTAAATATAAAACAGCTATAATACTACCTTTCAATGATTTAAAATAAATCGTACTATTTTTATTAATACGCTATTTTCTTTTCAATTAATATGTTAAATTTTTACACTGTTAATATCATTTTATAAATACTTGATAATCAACTAAACTTAAGTTAACATTAAATGTTTATAACTTTGAATAGAAAATTAGAACTATTTTCTATTTGTATTGAATAAAAAAGTAATCCAAAACAGGAATGAAATAAACAAATATAGTTTGCTTTATTTTTATAAAAGTTATTGGTTAAAAAAAATGGTTTGTTAACAAAATAGTCCAACTAACTTATTTACAAAACGGCTTGTTTTTAAATTGTCAACAACTGTTAAAAGTTTTTTAAAATTCCTTTAAAATGAATGCAATACTTCATTATAGCTATGTTAATAAATAGAAATAAAAAAGTATAACTAGAAAATTATCCTTTTAATATTAAAGTTATTGTCACTATGAACACGCTATAATAACCATCAAAAAATTAATTTAAATTTCTTTTTCTTTTTGTTGTTTTTAATAACTGTTGACAACTTTCTAAGGTTAAACAATATTCAAATTAGTATTTAATTCGTTTAATATGATTTGAACGATTTCAAAATCATTGGGATGAATTTTTAGTTTGATTCCACCCAAAGCATTCGAATAAAAAGGAGCAATCGAAGACATGGTTTCATTTTCGAAAAAATATTGAATTTTTTCTTGATCCAAACGGTGTTTTAGAATGACGATTTCGTGTGTATAATTGAATACTGCGATAGTTTTAAATTCTTCCATTTTGATATTTTTATAAAGATACAAAAGTTATTATTTATTTAAATCTACATTTAGAAGATGCAACACTGGATACTATTTCGTAATTTTAGGCTTTTAAGAAAAAATGTATGAGTAAAAAATTGAGGAAACCAGTAAAGAAAGAGAAAGATTTCTCCGATAAAATTATAAAAATATTAACCCAAAATGCCAATAAAGCGTTTAATTATAAGCAAATAGCAGCTATTTTAGATGTCGATGATACTAAAAGTAGAAACGAAATAATAAGAGATTTAAAAATTCTAGCCTCTAAGAAAAAAATAGTAGAAACAGAACCTGGAAAATATCTTGTTAAGGCGATTAGTCAAGATTATTATGAAGGAATTATTGATATGACTGGACGAAAAACAGCTTATTTTGTTTGTTCAGAACTCGAAGAAGATGTATTTATTCCAACTAATAATTTAAATCGAGCTTTAGATAAAGATACTGTAAAAGTCTATGTTTATAATCGTAGAAAAGGACGAAAACCCGAAGGAGAGGTTATTGAAGTTATAGAAAGAAAAAAACAGATTTTGTTGGTGTAATTGATATTCAAAAGAATTTTGCCTTTGTATCGACAGCAAATCCTAAAATGTATACCGATATTTTTATTCCAAAAGACAAATTAGGCGAAGCAGAACAAGGCGATGTTGTTTTAGTACATATTGAAGATTGGCCAAAAAGAGCCGATAGTCCTTTTGGAATTGTTGTTAAAGTTCTAGGAAAACCAGGCGAACACGATACCGAAATTCACGCTATTTTAGCTGAATATGGTTTACCAGCAGAATTTCCGGTAGAAGTAGAGGTTTATGCTCAAAAAATTGATACTACAATCAATGAAACTGAGATTAAAAAACGTCGAGATATGCGAGATACCTTGACTTTTACGATTGATCCAAAAGATGCCAAAGATTTTGATGATGCTTTATCTTTTAAAAAATTAGAAAATGGAAATTATGAAATAGGTATTCATATTGCTGATGTGTCACATTATCTTCAGGAAGGAACAATTCTAGATGACGAAGCGTATCAAAGAGCTACTTCGGTGTATTTAGTAGATAGAGTGGTTCCAATGTTACCCGAAGTTTTATCGAATTTTGCTTGTTCGTTACGACCAAGAGAAGAAAAATATACTTTTTCGGCAATTTTTGAAATTAACGAAAAAACTCAGGTTGTAAATCAATGGTTTGGAAGGACTGTGATTTTTTCAGACCAACGGTTTTCGTATGAAGAAACACAGCATATTATAGAAACAAAAGAAGCTACGATTCCAAAGGAAATTTCTATTACAGGAAATTCTTATCAAGTTTCAAAAGAAATAGTAGAAGCTACTTTAAAATTAGATCAATTAGCCAAGATTTTCAGAAGAGATAGAATGAATAATGGTGCTATTTCTTTTGATAAAGTAGAAGTAAAATTCAACTTAGACAATGAAGGCGAGCCAGAAGGCGTTTATTTTAAAATTTCAAAAGATGCGAATCATTTGATTGAAGAATTTATGCTTTTGGCTAATAAAAAAGTAGCCGAATATATTGGAAAACAAAAGAAAACCTTTATTTATCGTATTCATGATGAACCCAATGAAGACAAATTAATTGCGATGCAAACCGTAATTGCAAAATTTGGTTATAAAATAGATTTTAGGAATAAAGGAGATATTTCAAAATCTTTGAATAATTTATTGAGTGATGTTGTTGGAAAAAAAGAGCAAAATTTAATAGACACTCTTGCAATACGAACGATGAGTAAAGCTAAATATTCGACTGATAATATTGGACATTACGGTTTAGCATTTGATTATTACAGTCATTTTACTTCGCCAATTCGTCGTTATCCAGATGTTATGGTACATCGATTATTACAATATTATCTCGACGGAGGAAAATCTGTGGATGAGGAAAAATATGAAACAAAATGTTTGCATTCCTCTACAATGGAAGGTTTAGCAACTAATGCTGAGCGTGATTCTATAAAATACATGCAGGTAAAATACATGCAAAATCACAACGATCAGGAATTTTTAGGAGTTATTTCTGGTGTAACCGAATGGGGAATTTTTGTTGAAATTATCGAAAATAAATGTGAAGGAATGGTTAGAATAAGGGAAATTAAAGATGATTATTATACTTTTGATGAAAAACAATATGCTTTAGTTGGTGCAACAACAAAATCCTTATTACAATTAGGAGACGAAATTTATGTTAAAGTAAAAAATGCCGATTTAGTAAAAAACAATTGGATTTTAATTTTATAAGAAGAAACAAATAAATAAAAAAATGAAAAAATTATTCCTTATTACTTTTGTATTATTAAGCCAAATTACAATTGCACAAGTCACGAGAACCCTTGGTGATTTTGATAAAGTTAAGGTATTTGACAAGCTTAATGTAAAATTAATTCCTTCAAATGAAAATAAAATCATTATCACAGGAAAAAGAGAAAATGAAGTAGAAGTATTGAATAAAAATGGAGAATTAAAATTAAGAATGCCTTTCCCAAAATTATTGTCTGGTGATGATGTTATTATTAAATTATTTTTCAAAAAATTAGAAAACATAGAGGCTAACGAAGGAACTTATGTTTCATGTGATAAGACTTTCAAACAAACTTCGATAGATTTAGAAGTTAGGGAAGGAGCTGAAATTAGTTTAGATTTAGATGTAGAGAAAGTAAACGTAAGAGTTGTTACTGGCGGAAGTATTGAATTATCAGGGAATGCAACCAATCAAAATTGTATTATTGCTTCAGGAGGAATTTTCGATGGCAAAGAGTTGTATACTTTACAAACATCAATAACCGTTTCGGCTGGAGGACAAGCAGATGTTTATGCTACTTTGTTAGTAGATGCAAAGGTAAAAGCGGGTGGCTCAATAGGTATTTATGGGAAACCAAAACAAATAAATCAAAAGACAATTTTAGGAGGAACAATTAAGGAAAAACAATAATATTTTGATTGAATGGTAAACGATATTTTATCAGGAATTCCTTGGGGAATTTTTTTAAGTTTTATGATAGGACCTGTTTTTTTTATATTACTAGAAACCAGTATTATAAAAGGATTTAGAGCAGCATTAGTGTTCGATATAGGAGTTGTATTAGGAGACATTGTTTTTATTACTATCGCTTATTTGGGGAGTTATAGATTAATAACAAGCCTAAAAGACAATTCGGCTCTTTTTATGTTTGGCGGAATATTAATGTTGGCTTATGGCATTATTTCATATATAAGTTTACACAAAGAAAAAAAGGTTGATACTCAAAAAATTGACAAAGAAATTATTAGAAAAGACTATTTAGGCTTATTTTTAAAAGGCTTTTTTTTAAACATTATTAATATTGGTGTTTTAGGGTTTTGGTTAGCCATTATTATTTCTATAGGACCAAAATTAGAAATGCAAAACTCCAGAATGTTCACTTTTTTTACCACAGTAATAATTACTTATTTGCTCGTTGATTGTATTAAAATAGTATTAGCCAAACAATTAAAATCAAAGATGACACCCAAAAACATTCTTAAAATAAAGAAAGGAATCAGCATTGTTTTTAATGATTTTCGGGATTGCTTTAATTATTCAAGGTTGGTTTCCAAAGGAAAAAGAGAAGTTGAAAAATGTATTGGAAAGGATTGATAAGTAGGTGTTTGAAATGTATAAACTTGAGTATATAAATAAGTTATAGGTAATGCTATGACGACAGCAACCGACAATAAAAACGACTAATGACAAATAGTATTTTTAAGACATTACAAAAGTTTAGAATTCCAAAATCGGTAAAACGAGTTTTCAATTTTGTAGGTGGACTTTTTTTAACTGCTTGTTGTTTTTTTGTTGCCTACTTGACATTTCAGAATGGCTGGACAGACCTAAATAAAGTTGACAAATTTGAAGGAATAATTACTGAAAAAGGTATAACGACCTATCAGACTTCTACAAGCGGACGTTATCGGACAACTTCGACTAATCAAGCATTCTACTTGAAACTCGAAGGACTTAACCAGACGCTTGCAGTTTATAATCCACAACAGGCATATAGTTCTCTTGACAACAACCTTTATGTTGGCGACACAATTAAAGTGTATTACAATCATTCAAATTTGGTAGACAAGCTAAATCTTGAGACTTTTCAAATCGAAAAGAACAATCAACAAATATTAAATAGTCAAGACTTTCAGGGCAGAGAACGAATAGGATTTTATATTACATTAATTGGCGGTTTTGTTTTACTATTCATGACATTTTATCAAGACAGAAAATTTAAACTTAGCAAATGAAACGGACGGAAAGCACTACCTATAACTGCACCCACAAGAAATTGGCGGTTCAGTGGTTAAATGAAGCTTTGTGCTTCGTATCAAGTGCAGTGGTGGCAGACAGTTTTCGTCTCCGAAATCGCCAACTTCTTGTAGGTGGAACGTTAGCGTTCAGTTCATCAGGACCTACGCAGAAAAAATAATCTTAAAAATAACAAAAATGAAAGAAGCATTAATTTGGGGAGTAGCGGGATCAATTACTAGTTCTGGAAGATTTTTAAGATTATTTGTACCTTACAATTATGAAAAATAAATGGATTTTTATCGTAATAAATTTTTGTGTTATTATCATATCAAATTTTGTATTCAAAAATTATATTAGAAAAGGATTTTTACTAAATCTATTATTTGTCATTGGAGTTGTACTAATCTTTGATCAATATATTACTTCATTTACAAATTAATTAAGAAATGAAAAACATCCTGCAACAGCTTTGTGCTATTGCGAAAATAGTGCAATCCGGCTGTTTACTTTTTGCAAGAAATTTCTTTTTTATCAGAAAACACTTAGTTCTTAAGCTCGCAACTTCGTGAAGCGGAGACACCTTGGTGGCAATGCTCTCGAAGCCCAAGAATCTAACACAATTCATACAATTGAAACCGAAAATATCTATTTAGAATCTAATTAAATAGAAAGAATGCCTTTTAAAATTTACTAAAAAACTATAACTTCGTCGCTCGATTAATAATTTGTTTAATTCTATATTGACTTTGACTTATACTGATTTAAATATCAATCGCTTAACTCATCTTTTGAAACTTTACGGGCTTTCAAAAGATGAGTTATTGGATAACTTAAATAAAGACAGAAAAAGAAAACTATCTGAAAAAGAAGTCTTTGGAGATAACATAAAAATCAGTATCCTCAAAAAAATTGATGACCTTTTCAAAAAAGGTTTAAGCTATTATATTGATCCAAAAGATTTAAAAGCATCGAAAGAAGAAAGTATCTTTTTTAGAAAAGATAAATTCAATGCGGAATTAAGTTTTGGAGCAAAACAAATTGTAACCCACTTTGAAGAAGAAAAAATTGCTTTCTCAGCTTTGTCAAAATTAGCAGATTTTAAGACGGAAAGAATTTTACCCAGCTATACAATAAAAAACAACCCAAAAGAAATTGCAAAAGAAATTCGTAAAGTTTTGTATCCCAAATTTACAACTGAACGTAAAATGTTTTTGAAATCTTTAATTGCAAAATTTGCAGAACATAATATTGTTGTTTTTGAATTTATTGAAACTTGGAATAAAAAAGAAAAAGCAAACATTAATGGTTTTTATCTTTCACCTAATGTGATTGTTTTGAAGCGTCAAAAATCATATCGCAGAGAAACGTTTACTTTAATTCACGAACTCGGTCACTATCTCCTCAATATTGAAGAAATTGATGAAAAAATTGGTGATGATTTCAGCAATTATGAAAGTTTGGATAAAATTGAAAAATGGTGTAATGATTTTGCTTATTATTTTTTGGTTGGTGAATTCGATAGTAAAATTTCTTTATTAGATAAGGCTTCCACAAGAAACGACTATCATCACGAAATCATAAAGCAAATTTCAGAACAAACAAATTTGAGTGAATATGCTCTTTTTACAAGACTCCGAATTAACGACACCATAAGTTATAAAGACTATCAAACTGTAAAAAATGAGTTTGAAAATCAATTTCGTGAAAAGGAAGCAGAAGAGAAAAAGAAAAGAGAAGAAGAAAAAGAAGATGGTCGTAAATCGAATGCTAGAGCATCAAAACCAATTTTATCTCCTTTGTATGTAAATACTGTTCAATCTGCATTTATTGAAGGAATAATTGGAGAATTCGAATTTTGCAAACGGCTTAATATTAAACCTGAAAAAATTGAAAGTTTCCTCAAATGAAAATAGTAATTGACACAAGCTCATTAATGGCTTTGGTTCGATACTATTTGCCATTTGATAAAGATAATTCTTTAAAAAACTTTATAGGTATAAGCGTTTAGTTCGCACTTGTTAAGTGCTTATTTTATTGATATTTATTTACAATTCACCATCTTTCTTATTAACACATCGAATATTGTATCCATATTTGACCTTCTGTTGTATCTAAAATGGTATTCATCAAGATAATTTTGCATACGGTCTTTACTGCAATGGTGATGAATTCCTCGGAGCCATCCTTTTATATTCATTATGTGTATATGTAGCTCTTTAAAGTTCTTTCCATCTTCTGATGCAACTTGTTTCAAATTTTTAAACTCCTTTTTTAAAGGTGTGTAACCTTTCCATTTATCCGAAACTACTTCCGCTTCGCTTGAAACATATTTGGTTAAGAAAGCACCTAATTCTATTGCCGAAGAATGTTCAATAGCCTCAGCGTAAGCTCGACCAACACCATCTTCTAAAATTTCAACAGCCAAGACAATTAATTTTTTCAACCCTTTACTCCTTCCTTTTTTACCTTCTTCTGGACCTCCAATCACAAACTCATCAACGTGAATAACCCCTGTTAATGGGCTTTTTAGACTGCTCTTCATTACTTGCTGTAGTTTTTGTTTGAATGCCCAGCAGGTCATTTGTCGAAGTTCAAATTCATTACTTAATTCTAAAGAAGACATCCCTTTTTTCTTCGTACTTATTTTGAAAACAATATGAAAGGCTATTAGTATTGAAAATTTAAGCTTTTCAAACATAGTTCCTGCTGTTGGACTTTCATCATATCGGCACTTGGTACAACGTCGGTTATGGATGTTTTTTCCTTTCCCAAATTTATCATTATTACATCGTTTACAATTATAGCCACTAAGCCATTTTATCTCAGATAAATATTCTAAACAATCCTTATCTTCTTTAAATCTTTGGTTAAATTTTATTGAATTCACTCCTCTGAAAATATTGCGCTCTGTCATTTGACAAAGATAATTTATTTGCGACCTAAACGCTTATACCTAAAACTTTATTAAAAGTAAAGTGGAAAGTAAAGAAATTATCATAACTGATAAAGTTTCTCTCGAAGCCAAAAGAACAGCAAAAGGTCTCATAGTTAAAAGTTTAGATTTCATTGAAGATAAGTTAAACATAACAAAGACAGAAACTCTTCTACCAACACAAAACTTTCTGAGAGATTTAGAAAACCGTTTTTGTTATGCTGCATTGAAAAATAAGTTAAATGAAACGGAATTTGAAAATAGGAAGCAGACATTTTTAGATTCCGCTGATGCAAAACTTATTTTGTTTTGCTCTGCGAACAACAAAGAAGATAGTTTATGCCTTGATAAAACAATTTTAGTCACAGAAGAAACACGAACAGACAATGACAATAAATTATTCAAGAAACTACCCGAAATATGTGATTTGCTTAGCATTGAGCATTGTAACTTACCAACATTACTTGAAAATCATTTTGGACTAAGACTTAGCGAACATTTAAAATAGAGATAAGCACAGCCACCAACAGCTTTGTGCTATTGCTTGTTTTTCTTGACTTCAACCCTGTTTTTCACGAAAAACTTTTATTTTAGCAGAAAGTACGCAGTTCGTTGGCATCGCAACACTAATTTTTTCTAAAAATTAATACAAAAAAAAGAGACACATTTTTGTATCTCTTCTTGAGGCATCGTCCGGATTCGAACGCTAACTTTACCTAATTTTTTCTAAAAATTAATACAAAAAAAAGAGACACATTTCTGGAGGGTACTGAAAAAGTCTTTTTTCGAATAAATTGATAAATAAAAGGAGTAGAAAGCTTAGGATTTCTACTTCTTTTTGGTATATTTAGCTGTAATTATAAGGTTTTTTACATGTTAGTACAGCAACAAACAATACAGTTCAGCGAGCATTCCTCTTTATATGATTTAATTATTCCAAGGAATAATCTTTTGAGAAAAATTAACGATTTGATAGACTTTTCATTTATCTACGATGAGTTGTTAAATAAATACTGCACCAATAATGGACGTATGGCAGAAAGTCCCGTTCGTATGTTCAAGTATTTGCTTCTTAAAACAATTTACACCGTTTCCGATGTTGATGTAGTGGAACGTTCGCGTTACGATATGTCCTTTAAATATTTTTTGGATATGAATCCAGAAGACGATGTTATTAATCCGAGTTCGTTGACCAAATTCAGAAAACTACGTTTGAAAGACACCGACTTGTTAAATCTATTGATAAACAAAACGGTAACCATAGCTATTGAAAAAGGAATAATTCGTTCGAAGTCCATTATCGTTGATGCCACTCATACTTTATCAAGATCTAATCCGTTTTTAGCCATCGATGTATTGAGAGAACGCTCCAAGTTACTTCGAAAAACAGTATACACCTTTGACGACCAATTCAAAGAACGTATGCCCAAAAAAAATACCGACAATGATTTAGAAAAGGAGCTGGCTTATTGCAAAGAGTTAGAAAAACGCATAGAAAATGAGCCGTCTATAAGTTCAATACCCGCTGTGAAGGAAAAATTAAATCTGCTAAAAGAAACCGTAGAAGACACTCAAGAAAATTTAACCCTATCCAAAGATACCGATGCAAAAATAGGTCATAAATCTGCCGAGAGTTCCTTTTTTGGCTACAAAACTCATTTGGCTATGACCGAAGAGCGCATCATTACCGCGGCTGTAGTTACATCTGGAGAAAAAGGCGATGGACCAGAATTACCTAAACTTTTAGAAATCAGTCAAGAAAACGGAGTTGATGTAGATACCATTATTGGCGACGGAGCTTATTCTGGAAAAGAGAATCTTAAAATTACAACTGAACAAAACATAAAAATAGTAGCGCGTCTAAATCCATCTATAACCCAAGGCTTTAGGAAAGATGAAGATAAATTTGATTACAATAAAGATGCCGATAGGTTTGTTTGCCCAGCAGGGCATTTAGCAATACGAAAAGCGCGCCAAGGCACTAAAGATGTCGGGGTAAATCAAGTAGATACTTACTATTTTGATGTCGAAAAATGCAAGCATTGCCCTTTAAAGGAAGGTTGTTATAAAGATGGAGCCAAGACAAAAACGTATTCGGTATCCATAAAATCAGAATTGCATCAAGACCAAATGGCTTTTCAAGAAACAGAATATTACAAAGAAAAAGCAAAACATCGATACAAGATAGAAGCTAAAAATAGCGAGTTAAAAAATATACACGGTTATGATAGAGCAATATCATACGGTATTACCAATATGCAAATGCAAGGTGCAATAGCAATTTTTACAGTCAACTTAAAAAGAATACTCAAATTAATGTAGAAAATGTAATCTACACGTGCATTTTACCAAATGAACCTGTATAAGTCAAAAACAGACACATACAATCAACAATAAAAAACAGTTACAAAAATAAAACCGCTTATAACGGATGCTTAAAATCCTGTTATAAGCGGTTTTTTAATATCTAAAAAGAACGTTGATCAAAATAAGTGATGTTTTTCAGTACCCTCCATTTCTGTATCTCTTCTTGAGGCATCGTCCGGATTCGAACGCTAACTTTACCTAATTTTTTCTAAAAATTAATACAAAAAAAAGAGACACATTTCTGTATCTCTTCTTGAGGCATCGTCCGGATTCGAACGCTAACTTTACCTAATTTTTTCTAAAAATTAATACAAAAAAAAGAGACACATTTCTGTATCTCTTCTTGAGGCATCGTCCGGATTCGAACCGGAGTAGGAGCTTTTGCAGAGCCCAGCCTAGCCGCTCGGCCACGACGCCAATTATTTATTGGTGTGCAAATATAGGTAAAAGTTTAAAAGTTTATAGTTTAAAGTTTAAAAAATTTACTTCTTTTCAAAAGTGATTTTTATTCCCCCTTTGGGGGTTAGGGGCTTAATTTCTGTATTCCTCCATTTCTATGGTAACGGCTTCAACATCACCGCCAATGGGAGGATTCAGTTTTGAAACTGCTAGCGTAATTCTGGAAACGGCCGACACTTCATCAAAAATTCTTTTAATAATTCGGTGCGCCACGTGTTCTAATAAATTAGATCGAATAGCCATTTCTTCGACAACAATACGATTTAAGAGCACATAATCTACGGTGTCTTTTAAATCATCTGAAACGGCTGATTTGCGTAAATCAGTTTTTACTTCTAAATCAACAGAATAATCTGAACCAATTTTTGCTTCTTCGATTAAACAACCGTGGTAAGAGTAGGTTCGAATATTCTTTAGTTTTATAATTCCCATTTTTATTTAATTTTAGTTGAAAAAGGTAATAAATGGTCGCTGATTATTGCTTCGATGTAAACAATTTTATTATCTTCATCAACTTTAAAAAAGACTTTATAAGGAAATTTTTGTACTGGAATTTTTCTTATATCACCGAAATCCGTTTGATAAAAAGGATTTAATTTTAAAGATTCAATTACTTTTCTGACTTCATAATAAAATTTATCTCCTAGTTCATTTGATAATTTTTTATAATAAATCCCTATTTCATTCAAATCTTGTTCAGCCCAAAAAAGCATCTCAACGGAATATTTATCCATTGAAATTCCATTTTTTATCCAAATCCTTCTTTACATCTTCCCAACTTCTGTAATCCTCTGGTTTTGCGTTTTTTATTCTATCTATAACTAAATCTTGTTGCCATTGAGGAACTGTTTTATCTAAATATTCAAATTTTTCATCAACCAAAACTTCTGGTTTATCTTTTAAATATTCCATAAAAGTTTGGTAAAAATCATCTGGAAAACTAACTATTACTTGTCTCATAAGTTTCAATATTTATACAAAAATACTAATAAATTTAATTCAAAGTCATTATCCCCAAGTCTATCATCTATTTTTTACCTTTGCGTTTCAATATAGAAAATTATGTCAACCGAAGAAAAATCACTTCATTTTATAGAACAAATTATTGAAGACAGTCTAACAAGCGGTTTTCCTCAAGATAAATTACGTTTTCGTTTTCCGCCAGAACCTAATGGGTATTTGCATATTGGTCATGCTAAATCTATTTGTTTAAATTTTGGGTTAGGATTGCGTTACAATGCGCCTGTAAATTTGCGTTTTGACGACACCAATCCAGCTAAAGAAGAACAAGAATATGTCGACGCGATTAAAGAAGATTTGCGATGGTTAGGTTTCGAATGGGCCGAGGAACGATACGCTTCTGATTATTTTCAGCAGTTATACGATTGGGCGATTTTAATGATTAAAAAAGGGAAAGCGTATGTTGATAGCCAGTCCTCTGAGGAAATGGCAATTCAAAAAGGAACCCCAACACAATCAGGAATTGATGGTCCTTTTAGAAACCGTTCTGTTGAAGAGAATTTGACTTTATTCGAAGGTATGAAAAATGGTGATTTCGCAGAAGGAACCCACGTTTTGCGTGCTAAAATTGATATGGCATCTACCAATATGTTGATGCGCGATCCGTTGATGTATAGAATTTTGCATCGCCATCATCATCGCACTGGAAACGATTGGAAAATTTATCCCATGTATGATTTTGCTCACGGCGAAAGTGATTATATTGAGCAAATTTCGCATTCGATTTGTACATTGGAATTTGTGATGCATAGAGAATTATACAATTGGTTTTTAGACCAAATTTATGATGATAAAAAGGTAAAACCTAACCAATACGAATTTGCTCGTTTAAACTTGAATTACACCGTAATGAGTAAGCGAAAACTGTTGCAATTGGTTCAAGAAAATATTGTAAATGGATGGGATGACCCAAGAATGCCCACGATTTCAGGTTTGCGTAGAAGAGGGTATACGGCAAATTCTATTCGAAAATTTTGTGATATTATTGGTGTAGCCAAAAGAGAAAACGTGATTGATGTTTCTTTGTTGGAGTTTTGTTTGCGGGAAGATTTAAATAAAACAGCACCTAGAGTTATGGCGGTTTTAGACCCAATAAAAGTGGTTATTACTAATTATCCTGAAGGAAAAGAAGAATGGCTTGATGCCGAAAATAATCAAGAAGATGAAAATGCTGGTTATAGAAAAGTGCCGTTTTCTAGAGAAATATATATTGAAAAAGAAGACTTTTTAGAAGAAGCTCCCGCCAAATTTTTCCGTTTAACAATAGGAGGAGAGGTTCGTTTAAAAAACGCTTATATCATTAAAGGAGAAAGTGTTACTAAAGATGCTCAAGGAAATATTACTGAAATTCATGTCGTTTATGATGAAGATTCTCGTAGCGGAAGCGGGAGTGAATCCAGCCAACGAAAAGTGTCCGGAACCCTGCATTGGGTTTCTATACAACACGCTGTGGAAGCCGAAGTTCGTTTGTATGACCGCCTTTTTATAGACGAAGCACCGGACAGTCATAAGGAAAAAAATTTCCTTGATTTTATGAATGCTAACTCTTTGCAAATTACAAAAGGATTTGTTGAACCAAGTCTTTCTTCAGCTAAATGGAATGATAAGTTTCAATTCCAACGATTGGGTTATTTCAGCGTTGATAAAGACTCCAACACCGAAAAATTGGTCTTTAACAAAACGGTTGGACTCAAAGATGCTTGGGAAGAAAAGGGGAAAAAAGAAGAAAATAGCCTCAATACAGCTTTAAAAGAAATTAATAAATATTTTAAAGTTGAAACTAGGGAAGAACGTATTGCTATCAGAAAAGCAATAGGAGAGACCTTGGCTGGAATTGCCAATTATAGTTTGTTGCAAAATTCATTTAAGAAGAACATCAATAATAACAAAAGTTCATTGTTGTTTGCTCAATTGATTTTGAAATATTCCATTTTAAAATTTGCTGATTTTGATAAAGACGATTTAACTAAATTATTTTGATGTCATTGCGAAGTGAATCTAGTTTTGTTCGTTCGAGAGCCCTTTTGAATTTACTTCATTTAGAATATGATTCTAATTTTATACATTCTTTTAAAGAAGAAATTTTGAAATTAAAATCCAATCCAACAAAAAGCACCACCGAAAGAGAATTGGAATTCATAGAACAAGTTTTGAATAAAGAATAACTATCAAAAGCGCTTTTAGGAGCGCTTTTTTCTATTATATGTTTTTGTGATTGAATTTTAAAAAACCATCAATTTTAACAATCACAAACGACTTTCATAAATGGATTTTAAGACGTTATTTTTGGTTTCGCAAGTGTTTCCGTCATTGCTAAAAAGTTTAAAAAAATAAAGCCCTTATTTTAGGTTTTTAATCGAATTTAATTCACTTTAACGACTTATTAACGCTGCGGTGTTAATAAATGGCGTATCTTTATTCCAGTATTAATTTTATCAGTAAATAGTATGTCAAACAACACAGGAAATACAGTTTTGGCACTTTTAACAGGTGCGGCTATTGGAGTGGGAGTAGGAATTTTATTTGCTCCGGATAAAGGATCTAGAACTCGGGAAAAAATTAAAGATGGTTTTGATGATGCCAAAGAAGATTTAAAACAAAAATTGACAAAGGCAACCAATGAGTTGAAAGAAAAAATTTCGAAATCGAAAAATGGTTTAGAAGAAAGTTACGAAGACATGATTTCGAATATGAGTCATAAGACGGAAGATGTAATTTCTTTTTTGGAACAAAAATTAGCCGAATTAAAAGAACAAAATGCAAAATTTCAAAAGGAAAAAGCTGTGGTATCAAAAAATTAAATAAATAAACAATTTTTATTATGGCTTTCGAGGAACTAAAAGAACATACTGAAAACATTCAGGAACAAGCACAAACTTTCATCGAAAGTAATATTGCTTATTATAAATTAAAAGGGTTCAAAGTGGCGATGAAATCGACCACAATGATTGTTAAATTTATTTTGATTTTCTTGTGTTTTTTTATGGTTTTATTTTTTGTATCCATAGCAGGGGCTTTTGCCATTGGAACTTATTTAGATAATACCGCTTTCGGATTTTTAGTCGTTGGAGGAATTTATTTACTCTTTTCAGGGCTATTATTTTTAGTCAAAGATAAAATTGTTGAAGGGCCAATTTTGGAGAAATTTTCTGAAATATTTTTTAACGACTAAAACATGGAAAACAAAAAGTATTCTTCTTATGAAGAGATAGAACTAGAGCTAAAAATTTTGAAGCTAGAAAAAGAAATAAGCTATCAAAAAATGGTTTGGAATGTTCAAAAAGTAAAAGAAGGTTTAGCACCCAAAAGGATTATTAATGAAGGTGTTGCATATTATAAATCAATAATTTCTAATTCGTACGGAATGATTCTTGGTGCTACAATTCCAATTATCATCAAATGGTTAAAAAGGAAAAGAGGCAATTAAGCCTCTTTCTTCTTTTTAGAATCTTAACGATTTTTATTTTATTAGGTAAAAACCAATAACTAAGAATACTGCCACTATTGCCATACTTATAAGTGGCTGTATAACAGTCTTTGTTCCATTTATTCTATCTTCTTCTCTTAATCTTTTTAATTTAAAAATTATTAATGGAAGCATAATTAAAATGTATGCATAGAATACATAATCTTTATATTCCTCTTCAACAGCTCTTTCTACAATTCTTTCAATAAAAAAAAGCATAAAAAATATAATTTGGTCTCGGACATCTTATTCATAATTTTTGTTTTTAAATTATTTTAGTAGTTTACAGGTGAATCTTGGTCAGGTGATATTCCTATAATCCAGCAACTATCTAATTACAAATATTAGTCTGGGGAGAAGATAATAGCTTCGGTAAGACAAGCTGTATAGTCTTCTGATGCTTCGATTTTGCAGTCATGACTTTCCCACATACAGAACGCAGCGCCTATCAATCCAGGCCAAATTCCAGCTGAAGCGCTTATAATTGCAGCAGCTGAACATCTTAAAGAACTTCCATTACATCTATTAATAATGCGAATCAAGGGTTGAAAAAACATTAAAAAAGAAAGAAATTTCTTTGTAAAAATTAGAATAATAAGCTGATAATCAGTATATTTATAGTGTATCTAACGCACGTTTAAATATATGATTAATCAGCTTAAAGCCCTAAAATTAGTAAAATATATTCCATAATCTGTGACAGATTTGAAAAAGATTTAAAATACACTTGCGAACGTTTCAGCAACAACCATAAACAAGATTTAACAGATCAAGAAATTATGACCATATACCTATTCACAGTTCAAGAAGAACAACGTTTTAGCATCAAACAAATTCATAAATATGCTTGTGATTATTTACATGATTGGTTTCCAAGACTTGGCTCATATGCTGGTTTTTCTAATCGTCTTAATCAATTATCAGAAGCTTTTCGACGTTTTTCAGCTTCATTATTTGAAGACTTTTTACCTTGGGATTGCTTAACTGATCAAAGTTTACTGGATTCGATGCCAATAATCACTTGCTCTGGTAAACGAAATGGAAAGGTAGCAAAAGACTTGACCGATAAAGGGTATTGTTCTACAAAAAGCATGTATTATTATGGAGTGAAGCTTCATGCATTAGCTTTTAGACGAGAAAATAAAATTCCTTTTCCTGAAGAAATTCAAATAACACCTGCATCTGTCAATGATTTAACGGTTTTCAAAGAAGCGTGGTCAGAAAAAACAAACAGAAAATTCTTTGGAGATAAAATATACATTAACGAGGATTTTTTTCTGAATTAGAACAAGAGAAAAATTCAATTATGATTACACCAGTTAAAGCAATCAAAGGACAATGTCAACAAATAAAAAACTGGGATAAAGCAGCCGATGATTTATTTTCCAAAGCAGTATCAAGAGTTAGACAGCCCATAGAATCTCTTTTTAATTGGTTGATTGTTAAAACTGATATTCAAAAAGCAAGTAAAGTTAGGTCTAGCAAGGGGTTACTGGTTCATCTATTTGGAAAAATTGCTGCCGCTTTTATTGGACTAATATTTTAACCCTTGATTCGCATTAATATTAATATTGTATTGTTTAGCACAATTTTTTGAAGCTATTGTGTTTTTATCATTAATACTTAATTTTCCCAATTTATTCATTTTTGATTCGACATAGTTAGGAAAAAACATAGAATCCAAAACCTTATCTAACAATATAGTTCTTTTTTGTAAATCTAATTTATAAAAATTTGGATTTTCTAACATAAATTGTTTTCCTAAGTTGACTTTTTCTTTTAATAAATTAATTAGTTCGTCACTGTTTTTTATTCCTGCTGTTTCAAATGATTTTTTTATATCCGTTTCATTTTTGGCAGCATTTAAAAATTTTATAACATTTTCATCAAATATTAAGTTGTTGTTTTCTGCTAAAGCATTGTCTATCTTAATGTTATTTTCAGATAGTTTAACTATAAGATTCCTTATATCCTTACTAGTCGTGTTTTTATTTACTGCATTTTCGTATGATTCATTTTGACACGATGTTAGTGACATTGTAACAATAACAAAAATAACAGAAAACATTGAATAAATTACTTTTTTCATTTTTTTTCATTTTTAGTTAATTAAATAAGATTGGGATTATTCATAGGGTAAATATATTTTAATAGGTATAAGCGTTTAGTTCGCACTTGTTAAGTGCTTATTTTATTGATATTTATTTACAATTCACCATCTTTCTTATTAACACATCGAATATTGTATCCATATTTGACCTTCTGTTGTATCTAAAATGGTATTCATCAAGATAATTTTGCATACGGTCTTTACTGCAATGGTGATGAATTCCTCGGAGCCATCCTTTTATATTCATTATGTGTATATGTAGCTCTTTAAAGTTCTTTCCATCTTCTGATGCAACTTGTTTCAAATTTTTAAACTCCTTTTTTAAAGGTGTGTAACCTTTCCATTTATCCGAAACTACTTCCGCTTCGCTTGAAACATATTTGGTTAAGAAAGCACCTAATTCTATTGCCGAAGAATGTTCAATAGCCTCAGCGTAAGCTCGACCAACACCATCTTCTAAAATTTCAACAGCCAAGACAATTAATTTTTTCAACCCTTTACTCCTTCCTTTTTTACCTTCTTCTGGACCTCCAATCACAAACTCATCAACGTGAATAACCCCTGTTAATGGGCTTTTTAGACTGCTCTTCATTACTTGCTGTAGTTTTTGTTTGAATGCCCAGCAGGTCATTTGTCGAAGTTCAAATTCATTACTTAATTCTAAAGAAGACATCCCTTTTTTCTTCGTACTTATTTTGAAAACAATATGAAAGGCTATTAGTATTGAAAATTTAAGCTTTTCAAACATAGTTCCTGCTGTTGGACTTTCATCATATCGGCACTTGGTACAACGTCGGTTATGGATGTTTTTTCCTTTCCCAAATTTATCATTATTACATCGTTTACAATTATAGCCACTAAGCCATTTTATCTCAGATAAATATTCTAAACAATCCTTATCTTCTTTAAATCTTTGGTTAAATTTTATTGAATTCACTCCTCTGAAAATATTGCGCTCTGTCATTTGACAAAGATAATTTATTTGCGACCTAAACGCTTATACCTATATTTTAATTACAAACTGTTTTTTCATTAGTTTTTTGTGTATTTTCGCTAAACAATAAACCTTTTTCAATTAAATATTATGGTTATAGGTAAAAAAATAAGAGATTTAAGGACTTCTAAAGGTTTTTCCCAATTAGATATGGCTGCCTATTGGAAATTTCAGAAGGAACGTATCGAAGTATAGAAAATAATCAAAAAACTCCAGATATTTTTACTGTTGAAAAAATTGCGAAATTTTTAGGAAAATCTTTTCTTGACTTATTACCAGATGAATATATTAACTTTTATAATAATGAAATTAAAGGCGGCAATAATGCAATGTTAATTAATCAAACTCCCGATAAATTAATTGAACAATATGAAGAGCGTATCAAAGAATTAAAAGAAAATATAAATGATCAAAAAGAAATAGTTTTAGAAAAAAATTTGACAATAATGGCTTTAAATAATAAAGTTGAAGAATTACTTGACAAATTGATATTATTATTGAAGTAGTAATTTGATTAGATTACAAAAAAAGAGGCAATTAAGCCTCTTTTTTATGATGAAAATCGTTCTGTTTTTAAGCGGGTTCAGTTGGATTTGTTGTATCCGACGGATTATAATCAATAGCGGTATTATCTGGTTTTTTAACCCTTTTGGTTGTTTCTTCATTTGTTCTCCAATGATGTTCGAAGCGGTAAAACTAGTAACCATACTGTTTAGCATATCACTAGCTGCTTGAGGAGAGTTTGGCAATAATATCAAGTTGGAATTAGTGTCTGCGCCAATAGCCTGTAAGGTATCATAATGTTGCGTTATTACAATCAACGCTGATGCTTCCTGAGAATTAATGCCAACATTGTTCAAAACTTCAACACTTTCGACCAATCCACGAGCTATTTCACGTCTTTGATCGGCGATACCTTGTCCTTGAAGTTTTTTGCTTTCGGCTTCTGCTTTGGCTTTAGCCACAATTCTAATTCTTTGTGCTTCTGATTCGAACATTGCCGCAGTTTTTTCTCTATCGGCAGCATTAATTCTGTTCATTGCATTTTTTACCTGAATATCTGGGTCAATATCAGTAACTAACGTATTGATAATATCATAACCATAAGCCATCATTGCTTCGTTTAACTCGCGTTTTACACCTATTGCAATATCATCTTTTCTTTCGAAAACATCATCCAAAATTAGCTTCGGAACTTCGGCACGAACCACGTCAAACACATAAGCTGTAATTTGGTCGTGAGGGTATTCTAGTTTGTAAAAAGCTTCGTAAACCTTTTCTTGAATGACATTAAATTGGACCGAAACTTTCATTTTGATAAAAACGTTGTCTTTGGTTTTGGTCTCGATAATAACATCGAGTTGTTGAATTTTAAGGTTAACACGACCAGCAATTCTATCAATTAAAGGAATTTTTAATTGCAAACCAGAACTTCTTATATTCAAGAATTTACCAAAACGCTCAATTACAAATGAGGTTTGTTGTTTTACGGTAAAGAATGCAGAGAGAAAAATAAATAATCCTACTACAAGAAGGATAATCAATGAAATGTCCATAAGAAATAAATTTAGTTAAAAAATTACTGTTAAATTACAAAAAACTTTAGGTTTGTTCTTGTTTAATTCAATTTTATGAAAAGATTATTTGATTGTCCGTAATTACACATAATTGAATAAAAAGCCTTATATTTGATAAAAAAATAGCGATGAATCTATTCAATTTACGGCAAATTTTGGGAGTGAAGAGTCTTGTAGACTTCATTTTAAAGAAGAAAGAGATAAAATCGGAGTTCAATGTAAATGCGGAAGCAAAGAACATTTTTGGATAAAAAGCAGATGGAGTTATGAATGTAAAAAATGTAGGAGCAGAATTTCGTTACGTAGCGGAACGATAATGCAAAGTTCTAATTTATCATTTTTGATTTGGTACAAAACGATGTTCCTTTTAACGGCAACAAAAAAAGGATTCTCAAGTAAAGAAATTCAAAAGCAGCTGGGTTTGAAACGTTACGAACCGGTTTGGTCTATGGTTCATAAGTTGCGAAAGCAATGGGTAATAGGGATGCGCGTTATACTCTGGAAGGAATGATTGAATTTGACGAAGGATATTTTACAATTGAATCTTCTGAAATTGAACAAGAAAAAGGAATTCGTGGGCGTGGTGCTGTTGGAAAATCCAACGTTGCAATTATGGCAGAGTCAACAATTTTAGAAGATATTGAAACTGGGGGAAAATCAAATCATTGCAGATATTTTAAAGCAAAGGTCTTGACAGATCATACATCGGAACAGATAAATCAAACAATCCAGGAATCTATTTCTGAAAAAAGTATTCTATTTACAGACAAAAGCACATCATATATAGATATTGCAGATTATGTAGAGATACATATTACAGAAAAATCGAATAAAGAAACAACAACAGAAACTTTAAGATGGGTACATATTGCAATTAGTAATGCTAAAAGGAATTTCTTAGGAAATTTCCACAAAATTAAAGGAAAATATCTCCAATTATACCTAAACGAGTTCGTTTACAAGCTTAATAGACGGTATTTTGAGGAAAAATTATTTGATAGACTAGTAATAGCAAGCATTACAGGGTTATGACTAAAACGGACAATCAATAAAGATTATATTTTGCTTTTGTTTTTATGTTTCTTTCTGCAACTGTTTTTGCTCAGTACAAATACCGCGATTCTAATCGAATTGGAATAAGTTTTGGTGTAAACCAATTTACTTTAAACACTAGCGATTTTCAAACCAAACCAGGAACAGGTTGGAATGCAGGACTTTCTATGAGAGGCAATTTCTATAATGATTGGGATATGGTTTATGCCATGCAGTTTAGCGAAAACAATTTTAGTGTTGCCACAACTAGCGGCTTTATATCAGAAGACACTAATTATAAATTAGCTTCAGCACAGATTTCTTTACTATTGAGTTATAAGATTATCGAAAATCATTTGAGTGTAGAATTTGGTCCCATTGTTCAAGTTAACGGAAAGCTAAAAGTTGAATCGGGGAGTGAAAACAATACTATTTACGGAACGCCTTTATTAGCCAAAGATATTGTCGATATTTCTAGATTTAATTTTTATCCAACTGTGGGAATCACAGCTGGAGTCAAGCATTTTCGCTTGAATATTTCCTATCAATATGGGATAAATAATATGCTTGGCAGTTTGAACAATAATTTTAAAGGAAACGCTTCTATAATTAATGGAAGTTGATTTTATATTTGTAAAAAACAAAAGCTTCCAGTTTTCAATAGACTAGAAGCTTTTTTAGTTTTATAAAGTTGCTATCGCTTTCTCAATTCTTTTATCGTTTCCTCTTTTCCAATGAGTTCCACGATGTCAAATAAATGGGGTCCTTTCAAAGCCCCTACCAAACTCAAACGAAACGGTTGCATGACTTTTCCCATTCCAATCTCGTTTTTCGTCATCCAATCTTTTACGATGGTTTCGATGTTTACGGAAGTAAAATCTTGTATTTCGCCAAGAACTGAAATCAGTTCCTGCATCAAAGCAGGTGTTTCGGCTTTCCAGTTTTGGATGCTTTTTCATCATAGGATGTTGGCGCAACAAAAAAGAAATCGCTTAATTCCCAAAATTCTGAAACAAAATGAGCGCGTTCTTTTATTAAAGAAACTATTTTTTTCCAACTTTGTCATTTCTAAGGAATCTACACCTTTTTCAGCTACAATAGGAGCAAAGACTTTTGCTAAATCTGTATCTTTTGCATGAATTAAGTATTGATGATTGAACCACTTATTTTTTTCTGGGTCGAATTTAGCTCCTGCTTTATGAACCCTGCTCAAATCGAAAGCGTTTTCTAATTCTTTTAAAGAAAACAATTCTTTTTCGGTTCCGTCATTCCAACCTAATAATGCTAGAAAATTGACCACAGCTTCTGGGAAAAATCCTTTTTCTCTGTAACCCATCGAGGTTGTCTTACTGGAAGCATCTGTCCAATCTAATGGAAATACGGGAAATCCCATTTTATCCCCATCGCGTTTGGATAATTTTCCGTTTCCAACAGGTTTCATAATCAAGGGTAAATGGGCAAATTCTGGTGCGTCCCAGCCAAAAGCTCGGTATAACAAAACGTGTAATGGCATCGATGGCAGCCATTCTTCGCCCCGAATTACGTGTGAAGTTTCCATTAAATGATCATCGACAATATTAGCCAAATGGTAGGTTGGCATTCCGTCACTTTTGAATAAAACTTTATCGTCAAGTAAATTGGTTTCGAATTTTACTTCGCCACGGATGATGTCGTGCAAATGCAAGGTCTCGTTTACAGGTGTTTTAAAACGGATGACATAATCTTCGCCAGCAGCTATTCTTCTAGCTGTTTCTTCGGCAGAAATAACCAAGGAAGTGTCTAATTTTTCTCGGTTGTGCCAATTATAGATAACGTTTTTCCTTGTTCTTCATGTTGTTTTCTGTGAAAATCTAAGGCTTCGGAAGTATCAAATGCATAATAGGCATTGCCAGAATTGATTAATTCATCGGCATATTGTTTGTATAAATGTTTTCTTTCGGACTGTTTGTAAGGGCCAAATTTTTCGTTTTTCCCAATAGTTTCATCTGGCGAAATTCCTAGCCATTCTAGGGCTTCCATAATATATTCTTCGGCACCAGGAACAAAACGATTTTGATCCGTGTCTTCAATTCTAAGAAAAAACACCCCCTTGTTTTTTTTGGCAAACAAATAATTAAAAAGAGCGGTACGAACACCGCCAATATGTAAAGGTCCTGTTGGACTTGGTGCAAAACGCACCCGTACTTGCTTTGACATTTTTGTAAATTTTTTTGCAAAGATAATTAGAAGTTAGAAGTCAGAAGTTAGAAGGCGGAAGTTTTTAGGGAATTATTAGATAATTTTCCTTTATTTAATTTTTAACACGAACAGAATTTAAAAATGGTTACTTTTATCGGTTATAAAAACAGGTTAAAAACATTGAAAAATTCAAATTTTATTTATCAAAAGTTGGAACTTTTTATCAAGAAGTTTTACACTAATGAATTGATTCGAGGCATTATTTTTTTTATTGGTTTAGGGTTGTTGTATTTCTTGTTCACGCTTTTTGTGGAATATTTTCTTTGGCTAAAACCGGCAGGACGAGCAATCTTATTTTGGGCTTTCATTGGTGTGGAAGTTTTTCTTTCGGTTCGGTTTATTTTGTTTCCAATATTTCAATTATTTAGAATTCGAAAAGGAATTGATTATAGCGAAGCATCAAAAATTATTGGGAATCACTTTACAGAAGTAAGTGATAAATTGACAAATTTCCTCCAATTGACGAAAGACAAGAATCAATCGGAATTGTTATTGGCATCCATAGAGCAAAAAGCAAATGCGTTGCGACCAATTCCTTTTGGGAACGCCATTAATTTTAATACGAATCGAAAATATTTGCCTTTGGCATTGCTTCCTATTTTGCTTTTTGCATTCTTTTATTTGTCAGGTAATAGTAAAATAATTTCCCAAGTTTGAATAGGGGTGGTGCATTTTCGACAACAATTTTTGCCTCCAGCTCCTTTTCAATTCATAGTTTTGAACAAGGATTTAGAAACTGAACAAAACAAAGATTTCATCATTCGAGTAAAGACCGAGGGTAAAATAATTCCTGAAAAAGCAATGATTTTTATAGGCAATGAAAGTTATTTTATGGAAACTATAAAGACAGGAGAATTTCAATTTAAAATTGAAAATCCAGCAGCAAATGTTTCGTTTCACGTGGAGGCTAATTCAGTTTCTTCTCCCGATTATGAGTTGAATGTGATTGCCGTGCCGTCGATTGCTAATTTTGAAATGCAGTTGAATTTTCCTTCTTATTTGAACAGAAAACCAGAGCTTATTAAGGGAAATGGCAATGCTGTTATCCCTGAAGGAACAAGAGTTTTTTGGAAAATCAAAGCATTGGCAACTCAAAGGGTCGAATGGAGCGATTTTGCATCTAATTTTCTTTTTTTCGAAATCAAAAGACGACTTTTCTTTCGCAACGCGTATTTCGCAAAATACAGCATACCAGATTCTAACTTCGAATGGAGCAGTAAAAAATTACGAAAAGTTAAATTATCAAATTTCGGTAATCAAAGATCAGTTTCCCACCATTAATGTTAGCAATGCTCCTGATAGTTTAAAAGTTGACAAAACCTTTGTTTTAGGACAAATTTCGGATGATTATGGATTGTCGAAACTTCAGGTTGTCTATTATCCTAAAAGCAAACCTGCAATCTCAAAACGAGCTTCGATTGCTATTAAGAAAGGAATTTTTGATCAATTCATTTTTGCTTTTCCTAGTAATTTACCCGTTGAACAAGGCGTTTTCTTATGAATATTACTTTGAGATTTTTGACAATGATGCTATTCATAATTTTAAAAGCACCAAATCTGCCGTTTTCTCTAATCGAATTTCGACCGATGAGGAAAAACAGGATCAAGATTTGCAAGAGCAGAATAACAATGTGAATGGATTAGAGCGATCGTTGAAAAGCCAAGAAAAACAAATTTCTGATTTCGAAAAACTTCAAAAAACGAATAAAGACAAAGAGAATCTTGAATATAAAGACCGTCAAAAGATAGACGATTTCTTAAAACGTCAAAAAAGACAAGATCAAATGATGAAAGATTTTGCCACTAAAATGAAAGATAACCTTGACAAATTGGCAACTGATAAAAAAGATGAGTTTAAGGAAGCTTTGCAAAAGAAGTTAGATAATGTTGATAAGGATTTCGAAAAAAACAAGAAATTATTGGACGAACTGAAAGAGTTGAATGATAAAATCGAGCAAGAAGATTTGATGGATAAAATGGACAAGTTCAAACAAAACGTAAAAAAATCAAACCAAAAGTTTAGAGCAGTTGATCGAATTGACTAAAAAATATTATGTCCAGAAAAAGGCAGAACAGCTAAAGGAAAAACTGGATAAACTCTCGGATAAACAAGAAAATTTATCGAATAAGGACAAGGAAAATAGCGTCGAAAATCAAGATGAAATCAATAAGGAATTTGATAAAGTGCAGGAGGAATTGAAGGATTTGGAAAAGGAGAACAAAGAACTCACAAAGCCTTTGGATGTTGGAATTGACAAGGAGAAAGAAAAAAGTATTGATGGGGATTTAAAAAAAGCTTTGGATGAATTGGAGAAGGACAAGAAGGCCAGTGCAAAACCAAAGCAGAAAAGTGCTGCTAATAAAATGAAGCAGATGTCCCAAAAGATGGAGCAAAGTATGGAGAGCGGCGAAACGGAAGAGCTCGAAGAGGATGTGGCAATGTTGCGCCAAGTTCTTGATAATTTGCTTGCTTTTTCGTTTTCGCAGGAAGATTTGATGAATAGATTTAAAGGGTTTCAAATGAGCTCGCCTGCTTTTAATAAAAATTTAAAGATTCAGCAGGATTTAAAAATCCAGTTTAAACATATCGATGATAGTTTGTTTGCCATGTCTTTACGTAATCCAAAATTTGGCGAAAATATTACAAAGGAAATAGGAAGCACCCAATACAATTTAGAAAAGTCTCTTGAGACCTTAGCTGATGCTCAAATTGCCAAAGGAGTTTCACACCAGCAATATGTTGTGTCTTCAGCCAACAAATTGGCAAATTCATTGGCTGATATTTTAAACAATATGCAGATGTCTATGTCGAGTATGGGATCAGGAAAGTCAAAGTCTGGGGAGGGAAAAGAAATGCAATTGTCGGACATTATTAAAAAGCAAGAAGGATTGGCTAAAAAAATGCAAGATGGAATAGAGAAGGGGCAAAAAGGAGGCAAGGGAGATGAAAAGGGTAAGGGTGAGAAAGCAGAGGTTCTCAGGGAGAAAATGGCGAAGGAAATTCGAAAGCTATTATGGAAATATACAAGGAGCAAAAACTATTGCGAGATGCTTTACAAAATGAATTAGACAAACAAGGAATGGGAGGGAGCGGTCAAAATGCGCTTGAGCAGATGAAGGAAATAGAAAAGCAGCTATTGAATGAGGGCTTTAGGAGCGAAACGATTCAAAGGGCACTTAATCTTAAACAAGAACTTTTGAAACTTGACACCGCAATGCGACAACAGGGTCAAGACAGTAAACGCCAATCGGAAACCGCCAAAAAAGAGTTTGATAATCGCTCTAGAGCTCTTCCGTCTAGCTTGTCGGATTATTTGAAGAGTATAGAAATATTAAATAGACAATCCTTACCTTTGCGCTCGAATTTTAATCAAAAAGTTCAAGAATATTTTAACACAAATGATAGATTTTAATTACGAAACGGATTTTACTCTCGATAACGAAGAGGCTGTTGCAAATTGGTTGTCGAAAGTCATCTTGTCAGAAAACAAGAAAGAAGGAGAAATAAGCTATATATTTTGCGATGATGATTATTTGCATAAAATTAATTTAGAACACCTGGGACACGATACTTTGACAGACATTATCAGTTTCGATTACAGTCTTGGAAACGAAATAAGCGGAGATGTTTTTATTTCTGTAGAAAGAGTAAGGGATAACGCTGCTGATTTTGGCGTTTCTTTTAGTGAGGAATTGAAAAGAGTTATAGTTCATGGTGTGCTTCATTACTGTGGTTATAAGGATAAGACAGCGAGCGACGAGCTAGTGATGAGGAAAAAAGAGGATGAAAAGCTGCAAATGTTTCACGTGGAACAATAAGCGACAAGTCCATAAGTTCTAATTTATGAGTTCAAGATGTTTCACGTGGAACAAATGGTTTAAGCGAAATTTTTGTTTTGAGGCAATTCTGAAATCAAAAAAATTTTAATCAAAAATCAAAAATCAAATGTTTTTAGAAGAATATGATGTAATTGTTGTTGGCGCTGGTCATGCAGGTTCAGAGGCGGCGGCAGCTGCCGCTAACCTAGGTTCTAAAACTTTGTTGGTTACAATGAGTTTGCAAAACATTGCGCAAATGTCGTGTAATCCTGCCATGGGAGGAATTGCAAAGGGACAAATTGTACGTGAGATTGATGCTCTTGGTGGTTATTCGGGAATTGTTTCGGATAATACCGCGATTCAGTTTAAGATGCTTAATAAATCTAAAGGGCCGGCAATGTGGTCGCCAAGAGTGCAAAGTGATCGAATGCGTTTTGCCGAAGAATGGCGATTGATGTTAGAAAGAACTCCAAATTTAGATTTTTATCAGGAAATGGTTGGGGGTTTGATTATTGAAAACGGAAAAGTAAAAGGGATTCGAACTTCGCTTGGAGTTGAAATTAAGGCAAAATCAGTTGTCTTGACAAATGGAACTTTTTTGAACGGATTGATTCATATTGGAGAAAAGCAATTTGGAGGAGGAAGAGCAGGAGAAAGTGCCGCTTATGGAATTACCGAGGATTTAATTAATGTGGGTTTTCAGGCAGGAAGAATGAAAACGGGGACACCTCCTAGAGTCGATGGGCGTTCTTTGGATTATTCTAAAATGAATGAGGAAAAAGGAGATGCTAAACCAGATAAATTTTCATATTCTGACGTTACTAAGCCTTTGGTTTATCAAAAATCCTGTCACATGACGTATACTTCGCTTGAGGTGCATACAATTTTACGAGAGGGTTTCGATCGTTCACCAATGTTTAATGGACGAATTAAAAGCATTGGCCCACGGTATTGCCCGTCTATTGAAGATAAAATAAATCGTTTTGCTGATAAAGAAAGACATCAATTATTTGTAGAACCAGAAGGATGGAATACTTGTGAAGTATACGTGAACGGCTTTTCGACTTCGCTTCCTGAAGACATTCAGTTTAAAGCATTGCGATCTGTTGTTGGATTTGAAAAAGTCAAGTTTTTTCGTCCAGGATATGCAATCGAATATGATTATTTTCCTCCAACACAATTAAAGCACACCTTAGAAACTAAATTAGTCGAAGGATTGTATTTTGCTGGGCAAATAAATGGGACTACTGGATATGAAGAGGCAGCCTCTCAAGGATTGATGGCGGGCATTAATGCGGCGTTAAAAGTTCAGGAGAAAGCACCACTTATTTTAAAACGAGATGAAGCTTATATTGGGGTTTTAATAGATGATTTAATTACTAAAGGAACCGAAGAGCCATACCGAATGTTTACTTCTCGTGCCGAATTTAGAACTTTATTGCGTCAGGATAATGCTGATTTTAGATTGACGCCTATGGCTTATGAAATTGGGTTGGCTTCGGAGAAACGTTTGCGTAGAATGGAGCATAAATTGAACGAATCCGAAAAAATGGTTGCTTTTTTTAGAGAAACAAGTGTTTCGGTTGCTGAGGCAAATCCTGTTTTGGAGTCAAAAGGCACGGCCTTGCTGTCGCAAGGAGATAAAATGTTTTAAAGTTTTCTCTCGTCCACAAATTGATTTGGCAGACATTATTAAATTCGAAAAGGTGGCTGCTTACATTACAGAAAATGATTTAGATCAAGAAATATTAGAGCAAGCCGAGATACAAGTAAAATATTCAGGATATATTGAAAAGGAAAGAAATAATGCTGATAAAACCACACGACTGGAAGATGTAAAAATTCCAGAAAATTTCGATTATAATAAAATTAAATCGATGTCGATTGAAGCCAAACAAAAATTGAGCAAAATTCGTCCAGTAACGATTTCTCAAGCATCAAGAATTAGTGGCGTTTCGCCAAGTGATGTTTCGGTGTTGTTAATTTATATGGGAAGATAAGATTTATGATTGCAGGTATATGATTAACGATTTTTGATTTAAATCTGCAATCAAAAATCGTTAATCTACAATCTTAAATCATTTTGTTCCACGTGAAACTACTTTGCGAAGGCTTGATATTATTGAGGATTTTAAAAAAGAATAAAATAAATAAATGGATATTTCAAACAAAAAACATTTTCTTACTGTAAAGGATTATTCTGTTTCTCAAGAAACTTTCGACCTATATCACGACGAAATTCTAGACATGTTAATTACACATCCACAACCTAGTTTAGAAAATTTGGGTAAATATTATGAAAGCGAAGATTATATTTCGCATACTGACAATAAACGTTCTTTATTTGAAAAATTGTATCATTTTATAAAAAGCATTGCCTTAAAGAACAAACTCCATTTAATAAATTCGCTTCAACCCAATAAAGGACAACTATTAGATATTGGAGCTGGAACGGGAGACTTTTTGTTAGTAGCAAAAACAGATGGTTGGCAAATAACGGGAGTAGAACCAAGTGAAAAAGCTAAAGCAATTGCGATAAATAAAGGAGTTTCATTCGTTGAAAAAACTAGTGAATTAGAAAACGATTCTTTTGATGTAATTTCTATGTGGCATGTATTGGAGCACGTTCCAGATTTAGATAAGCAAATTAAAGAATTGAAAAGATTGTTGAAACCAACGGGAACATTAATTATTGCCGTGCCCAATTTCAAATCTTTCGACGCAAAATATTATGGGAGATTTTGGGCAGCTTATGATGTGCCAATCCATTTTTGGCATTTTTCGAAAACGGCCATAAAATTACTTTTCGAAAAGGAAGAAATGAAATTGAAAAAAGTCTTGCCAATGAAATTTGACTCTTTTTACGTCTCTTTACTTTCTGAAAAGTATAAATCCGGGAAAATGAATTTTATTAAAGCGTTTTTCCTCGGATTAGAATCCAACTGGAAAGCGAGAAGAACTTTTGAATATTCTTCGCACATTTATATTATTAAAAACAGCTAAAATTGATTTTAAGCACTTTTAAGCACATTTTTCGTGATTAAAGAAGGTTAATGTAGAAAGTTTATTAAAAACGTTTATTTCAAAGCTATGAAAGCAGGTTTTTATAAAAATAAATTATCAATTTAAAAATATTAATAACAAAAAACTATGCTACAAATAATTAGCATTTTTCAAACTTTGTTCCAATGCTATTTATTTTTTTATATTTTTGTAACAATACTAAAAAACAGAAAAACTTAAAATGAAAAAAGCATTACTAATTATCGCACTTTCGATTTCAATTGTTTCGTGTAATAAAACAGCAGAAGTTAAAGAAGTAAAAACAGCTTATGTAGACACATCAGTTTTGATGAAAGAATATACTGAAGCAAAAGATTTTGAAGCAAAGTATAAGGCTAAAGCGGAAGAAAAAGGAAGGCAGTTAGAAGCAGAAATCGAAAGATTTAAACAAGAGGCCAGTAATTTTCAGGCGCAAGCACAGGCAAATGGACAAGCTTGGGCACAACAAAAGGGAGCTGAATTGCAAAAAAGAGAACAACAATTAGGGCAAGCACAACAAGCACTTTCTCAGCAATTGCAACAAGAAGGAGCTATAGAAAGAGATTCTTTAATTAGCGGAGTTAAAAAGTTTATCAAAGTTTACGGTAAAGAAAAAGGATATGCCTATATCTACGGAACTGGCGATGCGGAAAGCATTTTATATGCAGAGGATAAATATGACATCACAAAAGAAGTGATCAAAGCGTTAAACGACAAATACAAATCATCTGAAAAAACTGAGGAAGCAAAAAAATAATTTTTTCGCAACCAACTCGATAAAAATGCCTTCTTTTTTGGAGGCATTTTTTGTTGTATCTAGTGAAAAAGCTATATTTTTAGCCTATAAAATTTATAAGCCAAATGCAAACTGTTTCTGAAGCCGCCGTTTATACACTAAGATTCATCAATCAAACCCATCGTTCCATTTTTCTAACAGGAAAGGCAGGGACAGGAAAAACGACGCTTTTGCGCGAAATTATTCAAACTACTCACAAGAATACTGTTGTGGTTGCGCCAACGGGAATTGCGGCGTTAAATGCTGGCGGAGTTACAATTCACTCCATGTTTCAATTGCCTTTCGGCGGATTTATTCCGGATAATTCCTCGCCACATTTTTCTGAAAACACCAAATTTGAAACCAAAGCCACCTTGCGGAGACACTTCAAAATGAGTGGTTTAAAGAAGGCGGTTATCCGAAACATGGAATTGCTTATTATTGATGAAGTGAGTATGCTTCGCGCTGATTTATTGGATGCAATGGATTTTATGATGCAAACCGTTCGCAAAAAGAGCAGCCCTTTTGGCGGGGTTCAAGTGCTTTTTATTGGCGATTTATTGCAATTACCTCCTGTAATTCGGGATGAGGAGTGGCGAACATTGCGAACTTATTATAAGGGAAAATTCTTTTTTCACTCGCAGGTTGTGCAGCAAAATCCACCTTTATATATCGAATTGTCCAAGATTTTTCGTCAAACCGAAGATGCGTTTATTTCGATTTTGAATAATTTGAGGAACAACCAAATTTCTGCGGCAGATATTCAAATGTTGAATCAATATGTAAAACCTGATTTTGATTTGAAGACCAATAAAGGGTACATTACTTTAACAACCCACAATGCCAAAGCTGATGCAATGAATGCTCAAGCTTTGGAGGATTTGGATGGAAAATTGGTAATCTACAAGCCCGAAATTGTAGACGATTTTCCAGATAAAATATATCCCATCGAAGAAAATTTAAAGCTTAAAGTTGGAGCGCAAGTTATGTTTGTGAAAAACGATTTGTCTTTTGATAAAAAGTATTTCAACGGCAAAATGGGCTTTGTAAAATCACTTTCGAGTCAGGAAATTTTGGTTCATTTTCCAGAAGAAAATAAAACTATCGAAGTCGAAAGATATGAATGGCAAAATATCCGCTATAAAGTGGACGAAAATACCAAAGAAATCGAGGAGGAAGTGCTGGGAACATTTGTTCATTATCCTATAAAATTAGCTTGGGCAATTACGGTTCATAAAAGCCAAGGATTAACTTTTGACAAGGCAGTGCTTGATGTTTCGCAGGTTTTTCTTCCCGGACAAGCCTATGTTGCCTTGTCGCGTTTGCGTTCGTTAAACGGCTTAATTTTGCTTTCTCCGTTACAGATGAATGGTATTTCGAATGATCAGGATGTGATGGATTATTCCTTGAATAAAGCGTCGGATGAGTTTCTGAAAAATGCTTTGCATTTCGAAACCAAAAATTTCATCCATAACTATTTGATCAACACCTTCGATTGGAGTGATTTGGCACAAGAATGGCGTAATCATAAGTTTAGTTATGATGAAAAAGGGGAGAGTTCAGAGAAATCAAAACACGCTGTTTGGGCACGAAAACAAACCGAAGTCATAGAATCATTATTGGAACCATCCCGAAAATTTATCTCTCAATTGAATAAACTTTTTGCAGAGGAAACCGCCGATTTAAATCACATTTCCGAAAGAATTCAAGCAGCATTCAATTATTTTTTATTACCGATGGATAACTTGGTTCACGAAATCCTTTGGAAATGGAAGAAGTAAAACGCATCAAAAAAGTAAAAACATTTTATGATGAATTGGTTGTACTCGAAGAACTACAAATCAAGACGGTTTTGCGATTAATGAAAGCCAAATTATTGATAGAAACCGTTGCAAAGGGAGAGGAAATCTCTAAAGAAAAGCTGACTTCGGATGGAAATTTAAACACTATAAAATCAATAAATTAAAAACAATTCAAGAAGACTTTAAGTCTGTAAATGTAACTTTAATCGAAGACGAAGTTGACTTGGAAAGATACACTTCAAAGAAAAAAGCAATTAAAGAACCCAAAAAATCTACTGTTCAGGAAACATACGAATTGTGGCTCGAAAAGCACACCATTAAAGAAATTGCAGCTATTAGAAAGTTTACTCCAGAAACCATTCTTGGGCATTTATACCATTGATTTTATAAAATAGTCCAAAACACTCGAAACATTTTTTTTATTCACATTGGACTAAAATATAAAAATCGTATATTTGGCTTAAGAAAGAAAATATATGTCGTCACCAAAAATATTTACAATAAAGGAGAGCTTGTCGGAGCTCAAAAAAATCAAAAAAAGAGCAACCCCATGATTGCAAAGAGAGTACATGCTTTACTTGTTTTTAAAGAAAATGAACTGAATGGAATTTCTAAAAGAGAGGTTGCTCAAGCCATAGGGGTTAATCATAATAGTATTCAGTCGTGGCGCGACCTCTATATTAATGGAGGGATTGAACTACTGACAAGACATTCTAAAAAGGATACAAGCCCAGTGTTATAACTTTGGAAGAAGAGCAAGCTTTAAGAGAACAGATGTTTAATCCTGAAAACGGGTTTGTTGGATACGTCGAAACTGTTAGCTTGGTTGATGAAAAGTTTGGGAAACAAACTAATTACAGCACTTTCAAAGGGTACGTTTATAGAAAATTCAAGGCAAAAATAAAGACCGCAAGAAAAATTCATGTTAAGAAAGACCAAATTAAGGTTGAGGATTTTAAAAAAATTTCAGTAAAGAATGTGAAAACATCTACAACGAAAAGGATGGGGATTTAAAACAATATAAACTTGTATTGTCAAGATGAAAGTCGGTTCGGGATGTTACTAGAAACGGAAAAGCCTTAACGGCAAAAGGAATTAAGCCGATATGTGTCTTTCAACAAGTATTCAAAGCCACATGGTTATTTGGTGCTTATTCACCATTTACAGGAGATCATTTTGAATTGGAATTACCCCATTGCAATTCAAATAATTTTCAACTATTCCTAAATGAATTTTCAAAAGAGAGACCTGATGAATTTAAAATAATAATCTTAGATAATGGTGCATTTCACAAATCAAAGACCCTTACCATTCCAAATAACATAGCGTTACTTTTTATCCCACCATATTCACCAGAACTCAATCCCTCAGAAAAATATGGTGGCGAATGAAAAGGGCTTTTACTGGAAACTGCACAAATCACTAGAAGAGGTAAGTTCTTTCATAGAGAATGAGGTTGAAAAAAACTAACTAATGAAATTGTCAAGCAAACCTGTGAATTTGAATATATCGTTTCATCTCCTTTTTGGACTAAACTGTATTAGTCAATGGTATTAACTAAACTGATTATTGCAAAAACAATAAGCATTAATGATGTTTTGCCCGAAGATAAAATTCAGGAACTGACAGAAGCTTTTATGGTTACAAAGAAGAATCGATTTCGCCATTAAAAGAAAAATACGGCGATAAATTTACTTGGGAAGAGTTAAGAATGTTTAAGGAGAGTTTGAATTAGGACTGTTAGATTTAGAGTCAAAAGAGGTGTGTTTTAAAAAATTTCGCATATAACAAAATCAACGGATTGTCTAGAACGCCTTTAAAATAGAGAATACACTAAGGGAGTGAAAACTAAAAAAACCCATTCTTAAATTGGAATGGGCTTCGTTTTTTATAGTGATTCAATCAAAATCCAAGCATCAGGATTGACTGTTTTTTGAATTTCCTGTTTTGCCTTTTCGGCTTCAGACAAGGTGGCATAACTTCCGTAGAGAACAGGAAATAATCCGTATTTGTTTTGTGGAATTCGCCTTGCTTTATAGCCTTGCTTTGAAAGTTTTTCGAATGCTCTTTCGGCATTTTTTTCTTCTCTAAAAGCACCTGCCATAATGTGGTAGGACATTTTTTCCTCTTTAACGGTAAGTGTTACGGCTGGAATTGGATTTTCTATAAAGAAAGTGGCTTCTTGAATTTTATGCTGAACTTGTTTTTGAACGGATTGCTCAACAATAACAGTTTCATCGGCAATTTGTTGCTGATAAATAGGATAACCAATAGCTCCAGTTAAACCTAATCCCAAAACAAAAACAGCGGCATATTTCAAATACACGCTTGTACTTTTTCTTTCAGGTGCGAAAACAACTACTTCATCTTCCTCAAGAGCTTCTGTTTTTTGTTCAAATAATTCTCTTTTTACCATTGGCGAAACAAAGGCACTTAATCCAAAAGAATTCGTCAAATAATTCGTTTGGTCATAAGGAGTGAAAATCAAATTTTTATCGGCGTTAAGCGAAAAATTCCCCACGTTTTTAATCGAGAAAATCCCGTTTTCTTGAAGTGCTTTTTTCCAGTTGAAAACCTCATATTGAATGGCACTTATAGCATATTCATAAGATGTTTTTTTCGGCTTGAGCAATATGATTTGCTAATAAACCATCGTTATTTTTTAAATGTGCATTAAAAGAAATCATTTTCTTTGGAGGAAAAAGGAATGAGAACTTTCAACTAATTGTGCGGATTGAATTTCGGTCAAGAAAGCACCGAAACCCGGAAGGGTTACACATTGATAACGGTATAAAAGCTGCGCGATGTATGGTTGGATGTTCATAGTTACAAAGTTATACATTGAAAATAGTTATCAAAATTTTATTCACAATTTTTATTAACAATCCGCATAAAATTTTATACATTTCAGCCTCAAACAATTAGTATGACAGAGCAGGATTTATTTCATTTATTGGCGTTGCAGCAAGTAGAAGGCGTGGGCGATATTATGGCCAAAAAATTGATAAATCATTGCGGAAGTGCAGAAGCCGTTTTCAAAACCAAGACATCTCAAATTGCCGCTATTGATGGTATTGGTTCCGTTTTAATTCAAAATTTAAAGAATAAATCTATTTTCGAAAAAGCGGAACAAGAACTTCAATTTATAAAATCAAACGAAATTAATGTTGCCTATTTTCAGGATGAAAATTATCCAGATTGTTTAAAGCATTGTATCGATGGACCGGTTTTATTGTTTACTTCGGGAAATATCGACTTGAAAAACAAGAAAACCATTAGCATTGTGGGAACGCGACAAATCACGTCTTACGGAATGGATTTTTGCCGAAAATTGATTGAAGATTTGGCTCCGCTTGATCCTGTAATCGTAAGCGGTTTTGCCTATGGTGTCGATATTTTTGCACATCAATTGGCGATAGAACACAATTTGCAAACAATTGGTGTTGTGGCACACGGTTTTAAACCAAATTTACCCCAAAAATCACAAGAAATATGTCGCCAAGGTAGAACAAAACGGTGGATTTATGACCGAATTTTGGAGTTCGTCTAATCCTGAAAAGGAAAACTTTGTTCGAAGAAACCGCATTGTAGCAGGAATTTCTGAAGCCACGATTGTTATCGAATCGGCTGAAAGAGGTGGTTCATTGATTACGGCAAATATCGCCAACGATTACAACCGCGATGTTTTTGCTGTTCCAGGTCGAACATCCGACAAATACAGTCAGGGCTGCAACAATTTGATTAAAACCCAAAAAGCAAATCTGCTAACTAGTGCTGCTGATTAGTTTATATTCTTAATTGGGAGATTGCTTCGCCTACTCGCAATGACAAAAAAGTTGTTCAAAAACAGCTCTTTGTCACACTTGAAGCGGAAGAGCAAAAAGTATATGATTATCTCCTAAAAAACGGAAAAGAACAAATGGATAGTATTGCTTTGCGATGTGATTTTCCTATTTATAAAATCTCGGGAATGCTCCTAAATATGGAGCTCAAAGGAGTGATTCGACCTTTGCCAGGTAAATTGTTTGAGGCGATATAACCCAATATAAAAAAATGGAGATGCTTCCAGCGTGACAAGCAGAGAGTTGAATTACAAAGATATTGATTAGTTACACCTCAAACCCCAATTTCACTCTCACTCTTGCTAAAACTCCATTGGCAACAACACTCGCTTTTTCTGCGCCATTTTTCAGCAAAGTATCCATTTCTGCAAGGTTGTTCATAAAATAATTGTATTTCTCTCTTTCGGTTTTGAATTTATCTACAATTAGTTCAAATAAGGCTTGTTTGGCGTGACCGTAACCATAATTTCCGCCCAAATAATTAGCTTTCATTGTAGCAATTTGTTCTTCGTTTGCCAATAAAGAATAAATAGCAAAAGCATTACAAGTCTCAGGATTTTTAGGAGCTTCGAGTGGCGTGCTATCGGTTTCGATGCTCATTACTTGTTTGCGTAAGGCTTTGTCATCCAAGAAAATATTGATAATATTATTGGCCGATTTGCTCATTTTTCCGCCATTGGTTCCTGGAATCAACATGCTGTCTTTTTGAATTTGTGCTTCGGGAATTACAAAAGTTTCCCCCATTTGATGGTTAAAGCGAGAAGCCACATCGCGGGTAATTTCAAGATGTTGCAACTGGTCTTTTCCTACGGGTACAAACTGGGCGTCATATAATAAAATATCGGCAGCCATCAGCATTGGATACGAAAACAATCCTGCATTGACATCTTCTAATCTGTCGGATTTGTCTTTGAACGAATGGGCCAATGTCAATCTTTGGAAAGGGAAAAAACAACTCAAATACCAAGATAATTCGGCTGTTTGTGGCACATCAGATTGGCGGTAAAAAACCACTTTATCTACATTTAAACCACAGGCAAGCCAAGCGGCAGCAGTACTATATGTGTTTTCTCGTAACGTTTTACCATCTTTTATTTGGGTTATCGAATGTAAATCGGCGATGAAAAGAAAGGATTCGTTTTCGGGATTGTTAGATAATTCGATTGCGGGAATAATTGCGCCGAGTAAGTTTCCTAAATGTGGTGTTCCTGTGCTTTGAACGCCGGTAAGTATTTTTGCCATTGTAAAAGATTGCTATTTTTGACAAAGTTAATTCTTTTACTAAAAGTTACACACTTTTCCTTACTTTTGACGCTATGAGAGGAATAAAAATTATTTTTTGGGTCATTTGGCGCGTTTGGTTTTATGTCTTAATGGCTATTCCCATCCTTATTATGTTTCCTTTCTTACTGGCTTCTATTTTGACCGAAAGCGGCTATCCGTATTTCTTTAAAATGGCTAGAATTTGGGCAAAAATTATTCTTTTTGGCATGGGATTTTATTATAAAATAGAGAAAGAAAAGGAGCTTGAGCCTGGTAAGAGTTATATGTTTGTTGCTAATCATACTTCTATGGCCGACATTATGCTAATGCTGGTTACAGTAAAGAATCCATTTGTTTTTGTGGGTAAAAAAGAGTTGGTAAAAATTCCTTTATTTGGATTTTTTTATAAACGAACGTGTATCTTGGTCGATAGAAAAAGTTCTAAAAGCAGACAGGCTGTTTTTGAAAGGGCTCAGCAAAGAATCAATCAAGGTCTTAGTATTTGTATTTTCCCAGAAGGAGGTGTTCCTGACGATGAATCCATACTTTTGGATTCTTTTAAAGATGGTGCTTTTCGATTGGCGATAGCCCATCAAATTCCCATTGTTCCAATAATTTTTGGAGATAATAAAAAAAGATTTTCATATACTTTTTTCAGCGGAAGTCCTGGAATTATGCGAGTAAAAGTGAATCAAAAAATAGAAATGCTTGGTAAAACAAGTAGCAATAAAAAAGAAATTCGAGAAACAGTAAGACAAATAATTTTAGACCAAATAATTGCTTTTGACAAAAAGGGTTAAAATTGATAGCTAACACCTGAATACAATCCAATATATACGGGTTTAAAGTTATTGGAATCTTTTGAGAAAGTATTGAATTGGTATTTAAGAATGGGTTCAAAACGAAGTTGAAATGACTTTATTAATTGGTATTTAAATCCAAATCCTAGATTTGTGCTAAGGTGTATTTTATTTAAGTTTTTTGCTTCGCCAAGTTGCGTATTTGATTGAGGGGACACTAACGAAATGGTATTTTCATTTAAGAACAAAGTGCTGAACCCACCAATGATAGTAATCCCAAATTTTTTGTTCAATACAGCATAAGAAAGCTCTATTGGCAGTTCATAATAGCCCATTTTTTGGTTTAAAGTACCCGTATTTGTGTTTTGTATTTCTTTTTCAAGTGCTGGTAATGAATAGTAATTAGTTTGGTTTGCAAATTTAATGGCGTTGTTTGAAATGTAGTTAATGTTTGCTAAATTACTAGCTGTCAATCCTGCCGAATACAGGACGTTGTTCGTGTTATAGCCCAAAACTACTTTGTTAATCCCCGTTCGTAATGCTACTTTATTGCTAACAGCATATTGAATTCCTATACCAAAACTAATGCTTTTGTCCGATTTTTTTTCATAATCAGACAATTGGTTATCAATAGGCGAACCACCTGAATTTGCATTTAGATATACTTGACCGATGTTAGGCGTAATTTGCCATTTGTTTTTAGAATTAGCTACAATAGCCTTTTTTTGTTCCAGTTTGGTTTTTAAAATTTCTTCTAATTCGTTTGGAGATTCAGGAGTAGTTAGCGATTGTTTTTTAGAATCGTCTTTTTCTGTTTTTGCCAAAGTTTCATTTTTGGTATTCTCAATCGCATTAGAATTAGTAACGCCATTTTTGTCGGCAATTAGGGAGTTATACTTGCTGTTACTTTCATTTGTTGCCAATTGTTTTAGCGGCAAATTATTTTTTGATAGAGGAAAGCCAGCATTATTTTGATTCTTTTTTTTGTCATCAGACGTTTTGGAGGAATCATAAGATGTAATTTCTTTTTCATGGCTTGGGATTGATTTTATAAAATTACTATTCATTTTTTTGCTCTCGTAGCTTGATTTTTTTGTAGAATTACTAACAAGTTGCCCTTCTTTTTGGATTTCCTTTGGGCTTTTTTGGAGATGAATTTGTTTTTTATTTAACGAGTCTTTTGAACTCATATTGTTTAAAACGATACGGTTTTCTGTTTTCGAATCAAAAATTTGCAAGGTATTCAGAGCAAATAAACCAAGAAAAAAGGCGGCAGCTATTCCTGCATATTTAAACCATATAGGAATGACTTTTCGTTTTTTATCCTTTTTTAATTCGGCTTCAATATTGAGCCAAACTTGATGGTCTGGAGTCGCCTCAAAGTCTTTTAATTGTTCTTGAAATAATCGGTCTATATTATTTTTTTCTTTCATTTTGCCGATGATTCTAGATTAGTTACTGTTTTTTTTTCAATTTTTTCTTTCAAAAGGAGGCGTGCTCTATGCAAATTTGATTTGGTTGTACCGGTAGAAATGGAGAGCATTTCGCTAATTTCCTTATGCGAATAATCGTCCAAAACATATAGGCTAAAAACAATTCGATACTGATCAGGTAGTTCTTGAATAATTTGCATCAAATAGTCTAAAGATATTTCTTCCTCGTCTATTTCTACATCAACATCAAAAAGGTCATCGGTTAATACTTCCATAAAACGAACGCCTTTGTATTTTTGAAGTGCATTATTAATCAGTATCTTTTTTGCCCAGCCTTCGAATGAGCCTTTGCCACTATATTGATTTATTTTTCGGAATATAATTAAGAATCCGTCTTGCAAATTATCTTGTGCATCGGCATAACTAGAGGAATATTTCAAGCACAATCCAAAAAACTTCTTTTCGAACAATCGATACAATTGCTCCTGAGCTTTGGGTTGGTTTTTTTTGCATTCGCTAATTAAATTTTCTAGCACCACAGATTTTTTATTTTATAAAACTACCGGAATCTCAACACTTTCAAAAATATCTTTTCCACTAGCATCTTTTCCTTTATAAAATTTAAAAATATAAGACCCCGTATTGGTAACCATAAAATTAAATGAAGCTTCTGATAAAGGAGGAAGTTCTTGTGTACAAGTTTGATGATCTAGTACCGCGGTTTGAATGGCAATCGTTCTAGTGTTTAAGTTTTTGTCATAATAAATTCCTTGGTAAAGATGACACGAAGTGGGTTTTTGGTATTTTAGCTTTATTTCATAAGTCGATCCTAAAGTAAAGCTTGTGGGTACAGTAAAGCTAGTAACTGGGAGAACACTATAAGTGTAACTAGCATTATTATTGTCAACGCTACAGCTTAATAACGAGGTAATTAGAACTGTAAATACTATTATTTTTTTCATTTTTTTGCTTTTAAAGTTTGCTAAAATTTTTTGCTCAACACGAACTTTTATACTTAGAGTGTGTTAAATGAAAAAGGTTGCGTGTAAAAATTGTTTTTTTTACATTTTTTTTCAATGTTATAGGATGAATTGATTTAGACTATGATTTGCCTTAACAATAAAGGTCGATTTTACAACCAGCCTTTAGTATAAAATAATGCTCAAAAATTATGCCGTGGCGGTAATTATAATAGTCTGAGTTACAAACTCGGTTGCCGATTTTTTAAACTTAAGAATGTAAGTGCCTGCCGCGGTAGCTTTAAATTTATAAGGTGTAGTTTTCGTGCTAGCGGTTGTCCCACAATTCGAACCTTGGTATTTAGCTTCTACTTCGATAATTTTAGTTTTGTCGGTAGTGGTTTCGATAAACTTATTAAATTCCCCGCAGTTGTTGTCTACTGCAAAAGTAACCGTCAATGTCAATTCTTGATTTACCGCTCCAGTTGTAGGACCAGTTACAACGCTAACTACGGTTTTTTTTTGTGCTAATTGCAGGAGTATCATCTTTGCTGCATGAAGCAAATCCTGTTGCCACTACTAATGCTATTACTACTGCTTTTAATTTCAATTTTTTCATTTTTAAGTTATTATATTTTAAAGATGATTTGAAAATGAAAAGGTTGCTTTAGTAACACTATTTTTTTTAAGAATTGGATTTTAGAATTAAAAAAAATGCTCGGAAATTTTTCCGAGCATTTATAAAATTGATGTTATAAAAGATTAATTACCAGCTAATTCCTTAATTTTGGATTTGATTTTTTCTTCTAGTTCATCTGCTAATTCTGGATTGTCTTTGATTAAAGATTTTACTGCATCACGACCTTGTCCTAATTTAGTTTCACCATAGCTAAACCAAGAACCTGCTTTTTGATGATTTCAAATTCAACGGCAAGATCCAAGATTTCTCCTGTTTTCGAAATTCCTTCGCCATACATAATGTCGAATTCTGCGGTTTTAAAAGGCGGTGCCACTTTGTTTTTTACCACTTTAACTTTGGTTCTGTTTCCAAGCACGTTTTCGCCATCTTTTATTTGTGTAGAACGACGGATGTCTAAACGAACCGAAGCATAAAATTTCAAGGCATTTCCACCTGTGGTTGTTTCTGGATTTCCAAACATTACGCCAATTTTTTCTCTTAACTGGTTGATGAAGAATACCGTACAATTTGTTTTGCTAATCGTTCCTGTTAGTTTTCTCAAGGCTTGAGACATCAAACGAGCGTGTAATCCCATTTTAGAATCACCCATTTCGCCTTCGATTTCACTTTTTGGAGTTAAAGCGGCAACCGAGTCAATCACAACAATATCAATCGCACCAGAACGAATTAAATTCTCGGCAATTTCTAATGCTTGTTCTCCGTTGTCTGGTTGTGATATGATTAAGTTTTCGATATCAACACCTAATTTTTCGGCATAATTCCTGTCGAAAGCGTGTTCTGCATCTATAAAAGCAGCGATTCCTCCGGCTTTTTGAGCTTCGGCAATGGCGTGCAAGGTCAAGGTAGTTTTTCCAGAAGATTCCGGGCCATATATTTCAATTACTCTTCCTCTTGGATAACCGCCAACTCCCAAGGCTAAATCGATTCCCAAAGATCCAGACGAAATAGTTTCTACTTCTTCGACGGCTTTGTCGCCCATTTTCATCACGGTACCTTTTCCGTAGGTTTTATCTAGTTTGTCAAGTGTAAGTTGTAGTGCTTTTAATTTGGCTTCTTTCTCTGAACTCATCTTTTCTTTCATCTATGTTTATACTATTTGTTTTTTTTTGGAAGATGGAACGCCTATAAATCCCATTTGTATCAATGACAATAGTGCTGGGCGTTTCATTTATTTTTGGTACTTATCTTTTTGTAAAAATACTTCTTTTTTTGGAAGTAGCAACAGGAATTTTTTGGCTAAATTATTTATTCAAATTAAGATTTAACATTAAGTAAGTCGAAAGTTTTAATGTCATAAAGTCAAATGAATAGAGATAAAGGCTATTTATGATCAAAGACTTATATCATTTTATCCGATAATGAGTTTGACCTGAAAAACAGCTTACAGGTCTAAAAAAAACTTATATTTGTAGTCCAAATCAAATAATGAAAAACATGAAAAAAAATTTATTCATTGCTTTGTTCATTGTTGGATTCACAACAGCCAAAGCACAGTCGTATTTAGGGTATTTCTATGACAATTATAGCGGTGTGCAGAGTACGCTGTATAATCCTGCTTTTATAGTAGATTCTCGATTCAAAACAGACATTAACCTATTCTCTTTTAGCGCACTAGGCACCAACGACTACTATAGTGTAAAATTAGGAGATGTATTCAAAAACAACTTCGATTTTGAAAAACAAACCATAAAATCACCTTCTAACAACAATAATTTTGCGTTCAATACCTATATTATGGGGCCTTCGTTTATGTTTAATATTGCTCCTAAGCATGCCGTTGCCTTGTTTAGTCGAGCCCGTGTTTTTGCAAACATCAGCAATATTAATGGAGACGTATTCAACACTATTCAAGATGGATTCGATTTGCAAAGAAATGTCAATCAATCGGCAGGTAATTTTAATGTTACTGCTCATGCTTGGTCGGAAATAGGACTGTCTTACGCTACTGTTTTATGGAATAAAGACCAACATTTTTTAAAGGGAGGTTTCTCACTCAAATACCTACAAGGAATCGCTAATCGCTATTATCAATCGGATAATTTAACACTCAATTACACTTATAATAATGCTTTACCTATTGCCAGTACGATAGCCACAACGGGTTCGTTACGATACGGAGGAGACAGCAAAGACATTGAAGACACTTTCAAAGACTTCAAACTCGACAGCCAATCCACAGGATTGGGAATCGACCTAGGTTTGGTTTACGAATGGCGTCCTAATTTTGAAAAATACCGAACCACCGATAAAAACGGGAAATTAATCTCATTTAAAGATGTAAACAAATACAAATTGCGTTTGGCTGTTTCAGTAACCGACATCGGTTCCATTACGTACAATGCCACCAAAGAATCGCAATACAACCTAAACAGAGTCATTCCTATTACCAAAGCACAGTACGATGCCGAAGATAATTTGGAAGACCTTTTGAATAGATACTACACCAAAACAACGCTTCCAAAAGGAGAAAAAGCCAATTTGCCCACCACTTTGCACGCCAATGTCGATTGGAATTTACACAACAAGTTTTATTTGAATTTAAATGGAGACTTGGGACTAACCAATAAAAAAGACCTTAACACCAATACGATTGCCAATGTAGTGTCCTTAACTCCTCGATACGAAAGCAAATGGTTTAGTTTTTATGTTCCAATTAACTGGATGGAATACCGAGGAACCCAAGTAGGAGCAGGACTTCGACTAGGTCTTTTATTTGTAGGATCCGGATCGGTGCTTACCAATTTGGTTTCCAAAGAGTCCAAAGGATTGGATTTACATCTTGGACTAAAAATTCCTATTTATCAAGGAAAACTAAAAGATCGTGACAGTGATGGCGTATTAGACAAATTCGATGATTGTCCCGAAATACCCGGTCCAGTCGAAAACCACGGCTGCCCTTGGAAAGATTCCGACAAAGACGGCGTATTCGACAAAGACGACAAATGCCCTGATAGCGCAGGACCTGTTCAAAATAATGGTTGTCCTTATTTGGATTCCGACAAAGACGGCGTGTTAGACAAAGACGATGCGTGTCCTAATGTAGTCGGTCCTAAAGAAAACAAAGGATGTCCTTGGAAAGATTCGGATAACGATGGCGTACTTGACAAAGATGACAAATGCCCTACCGTAGCAGGTACTATCCAAAACAACGGATGCCCTGAGGTAAAAACCGAACCCAAAACCGAACCCAAAACCGAACCGAAAGTAGTCGATGCTAAAGTGATTAAGCAATTGAATGATTTCTCTAAATCCATTCAGTTTGACAATGGAAAAGCAACTATAAAAACCGTTTCTTTTACCCAATTGGACGAAATAGCTTCGATTATGAACGAATACGAAGGCACTCGTTTTGCTATTGAAGGACACACCGACAATACGGGAAAAGCCACTAGCAACTTGAACTTATCCAAAAACAGAGCTGCTGCTGTTAAAAACTATTTAACCAACAAAGGAGTAAATGAATCCCGATTAACCTCGGAAGGATTTGGTTCCAAAAAACCAATAGCTTCCAACAAAACTAAAGCAGGGAAAGCCAAAAACAGAAGAGTAGAAATTAAATTAATCAAATAATTCTATTTGGAATTATCCAACAAAAAAAGGCTATTTCGATTGAACGAAATAGCCTTTTTTATTAAAATTAGGAATGGATTTAGATTAATTTGAAATCACATCATTCCCTTCTTTTTTCTCTTTTTTAAGCAAATCTTCTTCCTTGACTGTGGGCTTGTTCTTTGTAGGAATCTTGTAATTGATAGAAAATCCAAATTGGCGAGTATCATTTTTATTGCTCAACAACAATGGAGTTCCGTAGGAATTGAATACCGATTGATTGGTATTAAAAACATCGTTGGCATTGACAGAAACAGTTAGCTGATTGTCTAAGAATTTTCGAGACAAGCTAATATCCAAACTATTACTAAAAGGCTTGTCGGCAACAAAATAAAAATAATTTCCTTTGGCCGTAATGTATTTGTAATTAGCAACCAACTTAATATCTTTAGGCAACGCAACTTGCGACATGATATTAAAAACCCAAAAACCTTTAGCATTCAAATCGGAAATTTGATGCAGTTGGTATCCCGCATACAAGTACATGAAACTCACTTTGTCGGGATTAAAATTGAACTTCATCATTTCTTTCAATCCTTTGGTAAACAACATATAAGGCAGCGGCAATCCGATATTGAAATTATGAATTTTCATCTCCGAAATGTTCGTCGATACATAGGACGACACGTTATTATTAAGCAAAACTCTATTCACTACTTGATTAGTAGCAACGCTTACATTATACCCAATAAAAGCGTAATCAAAAGCGCTTAATTTTACCTCATAATTATCAAAAAGGGTGGGACGTAACGATGGATTCCCTGTGTATGTTATGTTGGGATTTTGGTAATTCGTATTATTCGGATTCAGAGCAGCAGTAGTTGGCAACGTTATTTTCTTATTGTAATTCAAACTAAAATATACCTGCTTCCCTAGATTATATTGGATAGTGGCATTGGGGAAAAAACGAAACTGCTTAAAAGGGGTCAAACTACCGGTATTGGTTTGACCGAAAATAGCATAGTTTTCGCCTCGCCCTCCTAGGATAAAATCGAATTTTTTGAGTTTAGCCTGAAATTCCAAATATCCAGCCGCCGTTTTTCGCTCGTAATCCAAATTAGTGACTCCTTGTGATTCTGCTTGAAATAACAATCGATCATACACCCCACCAAAACTCACTTTCCCTTCATCTAAAATTTTTACTGGTTGGGAGTAATCTACCTTAAAATTATATACTTTTTGATTCCCTAAATTCGCCAAAACCACCTGATTGGAAGGAATGGAATTCATAGCAAAATCATTTGCATTTGAAGAAAAGTTAAATGCCAAATCGAGTTTTTGATCCTTATTATCAAATCGCTTTTGATACGTTACCGCCACATCCTGACGCAAAACAGTTGTTTTACTCTTATCGTTCGTACTGAATCCTAAGCCATTACCAAGGGTATTGCTCGAATTATTGTTGTAATCCACATCGTAATTCAAAAGCAATCGGTCTTTTTTGATGTCGAATGTCAATCCTGATTTAACAAAATTACTTCTTCCTATTCGGTCGGCATTGGTGCTTGACAAAGTGGTACTTGCGCCATTCAGATTCTTAACCACCTCTACCCAAACGGCATTTTCTCTGTAATTTTCACCCAAATTTAATTGCCAAGCAAAGTATTTATTTCGGGCGTTGAGCAACACACTATTACTCTCTTTCCAACGCAAATGGTTGTAATTACTCACATGGGTACTATTGTTATAAGTGGCACTAAAATAACTCACGGATTTTTTATTGGTAATAATATTGAGTATTGCCCCGCCAGAAGTAGCAGGAAACTCGGCTCCTGGCTGTGTAATGACTTCGATTCTTTCTATTGCATTGGCAGGCATTCCTTCGAGATACGAATTCAACTCTTCAGAAGAAATGTTCAGCGGTCGACCGTTGACATACACATCCAATATTTTACCTTGATACATCATTCCTGCCACGTCCGACGAAACCAAACCAGGCAATTTTTTGATTCCTTCGAGTAGCGAGCCCGAATTAAGATGGGGTTGATTGGCAAAATCAAAAATGGTCCTGTCTGCTTTTTGCTCAATGGCTTTTCTTTCTTTTATAATTTTAACTTCTTTTAATTTGGTAGCTTTAGTAGGCGTTTCCTGTGCCCAAACAGAGATTCCTCCCATAAGAGCTAGTAGGACAAATGATTTTAAGTGATGCATTTATTATTTGTGTTTATTTATTTGGTTATTTTTCAACAGGGTCTTAGTCATTAAGCAATATGACTCTTTTGACAGTCTTTTGTTACAGAATTAACCCGAAATTAACAAGTCAATTATAGTGCCGTTTTTACTTATAAATGATAATCGCGGTGTAATGCTGTATTTAAATCTGGCAAAACAATACGAATCTCTGATTATAAATAGCTTTTACCCTATCTATTAGCTTGACTTTGTAGTATTTAAGTTTTCGACTTACTTAATACATAAAAGCACCCGTTTTTTCCTATACTTATATTGTATAATTTTGCTAAGTTTGTTACAAGTATATTGATACAATCAAAGGTTAAAAAGAAGTATTACTATTCGTTGAATTAAATCGTATCGTACTCCATATTCCATTTAAATACTTAATCAAAACAAAAACAGTTGTCACATATAAACGCTAATCCCGATACAGTTTTAATAAATCGTTTGCGTGAAGGCGACACCTTTGCCCTAACGGAACTGTACAACACCTATTGGCAATTGTTATTTATATCGGCATATAAAATCATAAAAGATAAAGAATTATGCGAAGATATAATTCAAGATATTTTTATGAATATATGGCGTAATCGTGAAAAATTAGAAATAAATATATCTTTGAAAGGCTATTTATATGCCTGTGCTAGGTATCAAGTTTTTAATCAATTTCGAAAGAATAAGGACAAAATTCAGGTAGAATTCTTTAGTGATTTGGATCAACGCTTTCAGTACGCAACGCCAGAAACCCAAATGATGCATGAAGAATTAGTTCAACAACTTCATTCTATTGTTGAAACTCTTCCCGAAAAATGTCGATTGGTTTACAAATTGAGTCGGGAAGAACAATTAAGCCACAAAGAAATTGCAGATCGTTTAAAACATTTCTACAAAAACGGTCGAAAATCATATTACAAAAGCATTACAAACCATACGATTGTCAATGGGCAGCACTTTTAGTATAGCCATGGTTTTGTGGATTTCGAGAAACCTGTTTGAATAGAAATATATCTTTTGTTTCTATAGTCCAGTTTATAGACTACCCTATTCAAGGATAAAATAATTAAAAAAAAGCACTTCAACTAGGGGGTATCGTGCTTTTTATACACTACCTAAATATATAATCTCGAATTATACATAAAAACGAAATGGAAAAAGAACAATTTTTTATAATATTAGACAAGTATCTTTCTAATAAACAAATTTTGAAGAAGATAAACTGCTAATAAATTTTTACGAAAGTTTCCAAAATTCTACCGAATGGGATGAATCATTAGGGCTAAAAGATGAGATTAAACAAAAGATGTTGGCACGTCTTCAAAAAACTTTGGCCTCCGAAGAAGTAAAAGTGGTAGCGATTAAACCCTTTTATTCAACTACAATTTTCAAACTTGCCATAGCGGCTTCTATCTCAATTTTAATCGCCATCCCTTTACTATTCAATAAGAATACGGTGGTAGAGGAAAATAAATCAACACTAGTAAATAATACTATTGCGATTGGGTCAAACAAAGCCATGCTGACTTTAGGGAATGGAACCGTGGTACTATTAGGAAAAGGCAAATCATATTCGACTGGAAATATCAAAAGTAATGGGGAGCAATTAGTTTATAATTCAAATAACAAATCAGAAATAGCGAATAACTTTTTAACCATCCCAAGAGGTGGTCAGTTTTTTGTGCAATTAGCCGATAGCACCAAGGTTTGGTTAAACTCAGAATCTCAATTAAAATATCCCCTAGCTTTTGTTGATGGCGAAACACGACAAGTAGAATTATTATACGGAGAAGCTTATTTTGAAGTCTCTCCGAGTACCAAACATAAAGGCTCAAGATTTAAAGTAAAAACCCAAACACAAAATGTCGAAGTGATAGGAACCGAGTTTAATATTAAAGCCTATAAAGACGAAACAAATATATACACCACTCTAGTCAAAGGGAAAGTGGCGATTAGCAATGCAACAACAAAACAATTTTTAGCCCCTAATCAACAATCCAACTTCAATCTTCAAAGCAATGATATAGCCATCGCTTCGGTCGATGTATATAATGAAATTTCATGGAAAAAAGGACTCTTTGTTTTTAAAAGTATGCCTTTAAAAAGCATTATGAAAGTATTATCGAGATGGTATGATGTAGATGTTGCGTTTGCTGATGCCAACCTAGGAAATGTAAAATTCAATGGCGTATTAGATAAAAATCAAAAAATAGAAGACATATTAACAACCATTAAAAACACTAATTTTATTAACGCCTATGAAATAAAAAACAAGAAAATAGTACTAAAATAAAAAGAAAAGGAAAGAAAGATTAGACCTCTCACAGTACCGCGCTTCCCTCCTTTTTTATATGTCAATCGACCAATTAATTCTAAACAACTAATTAACAAATTAACGTGCAAATTTATGAAATTTAAATTAACCCGTGTGTTTTTTCTTTCCAGAAAGAAACTAATAATGAACATTATGAGAACTTTTGTATTCTTGTTTTGCGCCACAGTTTTTGGCTTTGTGCCAGGAACTATTTTTTCGCAAAAAGCAAAAATTGTTATCGAAACGGACAAGACTATCACAGTAGACGAAGTTTTTGAAATTATCAAAAACCAAACCAATTACACCTTTATTTATCAGGAAGATTTATTTAAAAACACAGCAAAGTGCATTTAAAAAAAGGGATAATAGACGCAGCTAACTTATTAAAAGAAAGTCTTTCTAAGCAAGATTTTGATTTTAGTTTTACAGATAACAATGCTATTGTAATTAGAGTGGCAGCAATTACCGCCGCTCCCAAAAGCGTGGTGCAACAAAAAGAGCTAAAAGGAACCGTTCGAGGCGAATCAGGCCTTTTATCAGGGGCTTCGGTAGTAGTCAAAGGGACTAATAATGCTACTACTACCAATGACAAAGGCGAATTTACTTTAACCAATGTAAGCGATGACGCGGTTTTGAGTATAAGCTATTTGGGCTACCAAAAAAAGCAAGTGGCTGTAAAAGGAAAATCGAACATCGACATTCAATTGACTGTTGAGAAAAGCGACCTCGATGAAGTAAAAATAGTTGCTTATGGTACCAGTAGCAAACGCCTTTCTTCGGCATCGACTACCACTATCAAGGGCGACGAATTGAAAAACATACCCAACTCTAATTTTGCTTCCTTGTTGCAAGGTCGTGTAGCAGGATTGGATGTAGGTAGTATTTCTTCGGCTCCTGGAGGTGGCGGCGTTGCTACTACCCTAAGAGGATATAGTAGTTTAAATTCAGGCAATACATCTGGTGGCTCTGTTGAGAGAAGAGAGTTTAGTAATCCGTTATGGGTAATCGATGGGGTACCTTTGGAGAATACCCAATCCCGCTTGACAGGCACCATGCCTTATCAGAGATTGACCCTGCTAATATTGAAAGTATCGAGGTACTAAAAGATGCTTCGGCAGCGGTATTGTACGGCTCTCGTGCTGCCAACGGAGTGATTTTGGTAACGACCAAAAAAGGAAAAGCAGGGGAGTCCAAACTGAGTGCTACTTTTAATACCTCTTATACCTATTTGCCCGAATATCCTACCATTACAGCTGGGGTAGCAGCTCGTCTACACAAACTAGAGGCATTGAAAAATTTTCAATCAGCAGGAACGTTTTATAATGCTTTTACAGGTACTAGTGAATATAATTATGCGAATGCGTATGCGAATGCGTATCAGTTAGCTAACTCATCTAGTTTTCCTGTACTCTATTTTGGAGGCTTGGGCTATGATTATTGGTGGAGAGACGGAAATGTATCTAATACACCAGAAAAGCGAGTATATTACAAGACAGTATTAATCCGTATTATAACAATTCGACTAATTGGTTCAAATCGTTTTTTAAAGTTGGGAAAGTAACCGATGTGAATTTACAAGCTAGCGGAGGGTGCTACTAATTTTACCTATAATGTAGGGGCTGGATTGTATTCTGAGAAAGGAATTGTACGCAATAGTGGTTTTGATCGTTTGAGTTTGCTTGCCAATATGTCATTTACCCCCACCAAAAGAACCACTATTAATTTTCGTACCTTTTTGGCTTTTAGTGGACGAGATAGAGCTAGTGCTGCCACCTCGATTACTAGCCCTGATTTAGTAGATCAGTTGCCTACCATTCCTTTTACCACCTCTCCCTTTTTACCAGGAAATGGTTCTGAATTTGAGCGACAATTGCTGGCTTCCCAAGATGAGGTAAAGGAAAAAATAGAAATTTTCGAATGCGTACCAATTTGTCTTTACAATACCGCATAACAAATTCGTTATTATTTAGTACGAATAATTCCATCGATTATTCACAGCAAACAGTAAATCACTTTATTCCTTCCTACTTGAATGCAGATTATGGCCCAACAGGTGGTTTGGCTTCAAGTAGCAATAGTGAACAAAGAAATAAATCTCTTTTAACAGAGAATTTATTGACATATAAAAGAACGTTTAGCGAAAAACATTTTGTAGATATTTTAGCGGGAACGACCTATCAGCATGATGAGTCAGAGGGAAATTCGGGATCTGGATTAGGTTCTCCGAGTAATTATATCGAATACGTACGACCAGGATTTCCGTTTTATGTCAATTATTTTGGTAGCCCAGTACAATTGATTAAATTCGAATCTTCTTTTCAAGAATCGAATCTAGTGAGTTATTTGGCTCGAGTAAATTACAGCTACGATCGCAAGTACAATTTCTCCGCCTCGGCACGTCGTGATGGAAGTTCTAAATTTGGGAAAGCCATTCCTTATGCTACCTTCCCTGCGGTAAGTGCCAGCTGGAACTTCTCGGAAGAGTCGTTTATGAAATGGATTCCTCGTTTGGACTTTGCAAAACTAAGAGCCAGCTGGGGAGTCAGTGGGCGCCAGTTCGAACAGCCGTATTTGGCTTATGGAACGTTTAATACAGGACCTCTTTTTAATGGAAATTCGACTGTATCACCTTCGGGTTTATTCAATCCAAATTTATCATGGGAGGAAACAGCACAAACAGATTTTGGGCTAGATGCCAATCTTTTTAATTACCGTTTGGAAATTGCATTTGATTACTATCACAGATATACAGATAAACTATTGTATCAAGTACAGTTACCTGGGAATACCTCTGTCTTAGGAAGTCAATGGCGTAATGCAGCAGCTCTCTCAAATGAAGGAATTGAATTGGCAATCAAAACAGACTTGATTCGCAGCAAAGACCTTAATTGGAAATTAACATTGAATATGGCTCGCAATTGGAACCGATTTGAGAAAAGTTTTGACAATCGAGATATTAGTTTTGCTTATGTGTTGGGAAGGCCTGTTAATGGAATTTATGTATACCAAACAGAAGGAATTATTACGAATCCAGCTTCGGTACCTAGCCTCTACTCTTCTCAAGGAAGCCTTATTTATTTGAATGCAAACGGAAATCAGGCTGCTACATATACCGTAGGTGATTTAAAGATTAAAGATACTAATGGGGATGGAAAAATAGATGTTTTGGATCAGGTGTATGTGGGATCTCCTTTGGCTAAGATTCAGGGTGGATTTGTAAATGATATCTCTTGGAAAAATTTTGATTTGAGTATAGTATGTGCTTATTCTTTAGGACGATCTATTTTAAATGGAGGCCCCACAGCTACTCTTGGTGTTGTATCCAGTAATTTGAATTCACCTATATTGGCTGATTTATCAAAATATACTTTTTGGGATCCCAATAACCCCAATAACCCGAGCGATTTCCCTCGGTTGAGACTAGACGGTCCATTTAGTTATGATGAACATTTAGATCGCAATTTACAATCCAATGTGAATTATTTGAAATTAAAAACAATGGTATTGGGCTATAATTTAGACAAAACATTGGTTCGAAAATGGGGAATATCAGGACTTCGATTGTATATTTCTGGAGAAAACTTAGCTACTTGGACTAATTACATTGGAACCGATCCTGAAACAGTCGATCCAAGACAAGGTATAGACAGAGGATTCAATTATCCTTTAGCTAGAAGAATTAGTGCGGGAGCAACTATTAATTTTTAATTAATTGTTTAATACTTATTTATAATATATAAAAATGAAAACAAAATATATACTGTCGGCACTACTTTTAGGAAGTTTGAGCTGGCTAAGTTCATGTACTAATGAAATTGAGAAATTAGAACCAAAAGATTCGGTTACTTTTTATAATGTATATAAAACGGAAGCAGATATTGAAAAAGCAATGTATCTTGTTGAGCGATCTTTTCGAGATAATTATGTGTCGAGTACTTCTAGACCCGCTCTTTTGGGAGAACTAAGCGACAAACATTCAGGTTCTTTAATTCAAAACGAATATAACTGGACATTATCAGCTTATAATCCAACCAATAATTCGGACATTAATTGGGGACGTTTTTATGCCACTATCGGCTTGTCCAATATTTTAATTGAGAATATAGATCGTGTTGTAATGCCTAAGGAAAGACGCGATTATTATTTGGGACAAGCTTTATTTATGCGTGCGTTTAACTATTTCCATTTGGTGCGTTGTTGGCGCGATGTGCCTATTATTACAAGTAGTACTGATGTATTGCAACATGCCAAATCGCCGATGAAAGACGTCTTGGCATTCGCAGAGAACGATGCTGCAAAGGCAGCCGAAATGCTCCAACCTTGGAATCAATTGCGCGATTCCAAAGGAAGTTTAGTTACTACCAAACAAATTGTAGGCAAAGGTGCATGTTATGCTTTATTGGCTCACATTTGTGCTTGGCGCGCCGAGGTGGGGAACGAACCTGCTTATTTGGATAAGGCCGTGGATGCGGCGAACAAAGTAATCAATAGCGGCGAATTTTCCTTGGTTGCTAATCCCGAAACAGTAATTACCCAAGTGCGTAAAGGAAATAGCTCGGAAGGGATTTTTGAAGGGGATGTGAATCTTGATCCAGGTGAGACAATATATAACGGACTTCACTTCACTTCAGAAATGGTCTTTCAAGGTTGGCCACTAAAAACAGGTTCTTCTAAGGGGCAGTATAAAAACCTTAACGTGGGAGTACTATACAGCACCGTAGACGCCATGTTCCAGTCTAATGACAAACGCATTAATGCTTATTTTTATCAATACGAAGACTTGCGAAATGACCCTATTTTGCAGAGTCCTGGCAACTCCTCTAATTGGGCGGTAATACAAACCCGTAGAGAAGTACTCAACAGTGAATTGTTTCCTGGCTTCGTTGCTTTTACAAACTTTAGGGGGAATATCATTATTTTTAGTTTGGCGGACATCATTTTGCTCAAAGCGGAGTGTTTGGCTAAGAAAGGAAGTAGTGCTGAGGCAATTCTAGAGTTGAACAAAATTAGAACCCGAGCAGGTGTGGCTGGATATACTCCTGCCGAAGGCGATTTGTTTACGAAAGTGTTTGAAGAGCGTGAAAAAGAGTTCTTATTCCAACGGGTGCGTTGGTTCGACTGCATTCGTACGGGTTTTTGGAAAACCAAATTATCTCCTGTATTTTCAGACTTTACCCCAACCGATATCGAAAATGGAAGCTTGTATTTTCCAGTTTCTACAACTGCTTTCCGAAACAATCCCTTGATGACTCAAAACGTGTATTGGTTAACCCGAGGAATTAATTAATTAATGATAAACGAATAAAATGAGGAAAAATAGTTTTTATAGTATTGGTAATGGTAGGACTTAGTTCTTGTACCACCAAAGATAATTTTATCGATACCGGCAAGGCCAATGGCAAGTTCAATGGCACCATGTTAGCCTACCTAAAAAGTGACAAATACAATTGGGATTTAACCGTGAGAGATGATTACTCGTGCAGGTTTGAATGATTTAGTTCGATGGTAAAGATGCGGCTCATCCTGCGATTACTTTTGTAGGACCTACTAAATTCAGTATTCTGCGTTATCTATTGCAAAATGGGTATGCTACCGTAGCCGATGTTCCCGTAGCCAATTGCCGAGACCTGCTATTACGCCATGTGATTGACGGGAAGAAAAAAGCAGCCGATATTCCAGCGGGTTCTCCGAATCCTAGAAAAGGAGGGCGTTTTTGTTGCCCCACAGTACAGGACGCAAACTGTTCTTGTACACGTTCAAAGGCCCTGTGGGCGGTGTATGCAGAGCACAGGTCCCTTGGATCTTCTGTAGAATCGGAAATGGCTGATTACATATATGACATTGCCTCTACCGATATTGAGCCAACCAATGGCGTAGTGCATTCGTTGCATTACAATTATACTTTAGGTAATTTTTAATCCAAATAATTTTCAAGTTTTAAAATAATAAGAGAAAAGATGAAAAAATAATAGTAATCCTAGTAATCAGTATGGGGTTGTTTTCGTTGTACCAACAAAGAAGTAGGGTACTTAATTACCAAAGATGCTGTATACATTCCCAATACGATGACCATTCGCAAGGTGTTGGATCCCGTTTTAGACACAAAACGTATAGCGGGTCAATTTCCTTGGGTATCTACCCGAATCCAAGGAGTAGATGGCACTTTGCCCCTTGCAATACACCATTAGCAATGTAACGGTCTACCACAGGAGGCGATGCCGCTGCTTTAAGACAAAATGCAAAATTGCGTGCTGACAGCGCTTTCGAAAATTCCATTAAATCACAATTTGCCCGTAGGCCGAATATCGGTAGATTGTTACCATTGCCAACGAAGGCTATTCGCATACTAAGGCGGTTATTTTTAAAGTGATTGTTCGAGTAAGTAGTAGCATTTATACCATTTATGGGTTCAATTATTTTTGTCATAACGGGCGTAGTCTCGAGTTTTCGACTACGCTCAAACGACAACTCGACTACGAGCTCAAACTTACAATTGGACTAAATCTATAAATTTTGATATTGTAACAGGGTGTTATCCAAAATGACTTTCACAACAAAGAAGCACTTTTTTTTGGATACCCACCCCCCTTTGAAATTATCAGCAAAGAAATCAGTAGTAAGAAAATTATAGTAAAAAAAATGAAAAAAATAATAATAGCCTTGGTGCTAGTGTTTCCCTTTTGGGCATCGGCTCAAAAAGGATTGGACAAATTGGTAGAACCCGATGAGGCGGTTCGAGTAGGACGCCTTTCTAACGGAATGATGTACTACATTCGAGCCAACAAAATTCCCGAAGGACGTGCGAGTTATTACCATAGTGACCAATTCAGGAGCTCTTTTGGAAAAAGACAATCAACAAGGTTTGGCGCATTTCTTAGAGCACATGGCATTCAATGGGACTAAAAATTACCCCGGAAAAACCATGCTGACCATGCTCGAAAAACACGGGGTAAATTTGGCGAAAATATCAACGCCGCTACCGAGCAAGAGAAAACAGTATATACCCTAAGCAGTGTACCCACCACGAGCGAATCCTTGATTGATAGTACCTTGACGGTTTTGCACGATTGGAGCTATTATATTAGTTTGGACGAAAAAGAAATCGATGCCGAACGAGGCGTAATTCTCGAAGAAAAAGCGAAGCCGAGCAGGAGCGGGTTCTCGAGTAAGAGAACAAATTGTCCCCGTCCTATTCAATCACAGCATCTATTCGCAACGCGATGTAATAGGGCCTGAGAGCATTTGAAAACCTTTAAGCCCGAGGAATTGAGAGCTTTTTATCATGACTGGTACCGCACCGATTTACAAGCCATTATCATTGTGGGCGATTTCAATGAAGTAGTGATGGAGCGTAAAGTTATCAATTATTCTCCAAAATACCACCCGCCAAAAATCCGCTACCCAAACCCGAGTTTACCATTGCCGACAATCCTGCAACCGATTATGTGGCAGTAGCCGATAAGGAACTAACGCAGCCCAGTATAGCGGTGTATTACCGTCGCAAAACACCGATGGTGCCTCCTACTGGAAAAGAGTTAAAAAAAGGCATTTTGGAAAGTCTTTTTAATTCGATGGTAGCCCAGCGCATCAGCGATTTGATGCAAACTAGTGTAACGCCTTTTTTGAATGTGGGTATAGGGAATGCTCCTTTGGTAAATGGCTATTCCACGTACAGTATTAGTATTGTTCCCAAAAACGGACAAGAGCTAGAAGCTGTGACGAAAGCGTATGAAATCAATGAAAACATTCGTCGCAATGGGTTCAATCAAGACGAATTGGATCGGGGTAGTAAGCAATCTAATCGTTGGTTTTCAAACCAGCTACCAACAAAGAGACAAGCGAGACAATGAATCTTTTATTCCAGATTATATCAACAACTTCTTGATAAACGCACCGATGCCGAGCATTGAGTTTGTGAATGATTTTGTTAAAGAAATCTTGAGTAAAGTATCTATCAAAGAAATCAATGATTTATTGAAAGACTGGTACACAACTCAAAACAGAGTGATAGTTGTTACAGGTCCTGACAAGGACAAATTCTTGAGCAAAGAGGCAATCATTGCTGTAATAGAAGGGGTAGAAAACACCAAGAATTTAGATAAGTTGAAAGAGAAAGCCACCAATGTCAAATTGTTACTCTCGATTTGAAACCTGGAAAAGTAACGGCAGTAAAAAAAATCCCTCTTTTTGATGCCGAAGAGTGGACACTCTCCAATGGTGTAAAAGTGGTGTATAAAAAGAACAATTACAATCCAGGCGAATTGTTACTTAATGCCAAAAAAATGGGGGGCTTATCGCTTGTAAAAAACGAAGATTTGATTAATGCCGAGCAGTTACCTAATTATTGTTGTCTTACGGATTAGGAGACCACGACCCGCTTACGTTTCAGCAACTTCTAACAGGAAATACGGCAGGTGTAGGCATTGAATCTAAACCATTATCCAATAATATTAATGGAGGAACTCAGGTTAAGGATGTAGAAACCTACTGCAATTGGTGCATTTGTTGTATGTAAAACCTCGATTTGATGAAAAAGTGCATCAGCTTATTATGCAAAAGCAATACGATGCCTTGAAGCAACAAGTGATTACGCCTCAAAAAATAATTCAAGATTCGGTTACCACGATTTTAAATAAGAACAATCCGAGAGTTCATTTGTTCGACAAAGCCTACTTAGATCAAATTGATTTGAAAAAAATGGAGCAACTGTATCGGGAGTATTACCAAGATGCGGGAGGCTATGTTTTTTATTTTGTGGGCGATATCGATAAGGACAAACTCAAGGGTTTAGTAGAGAAATATTTGGCAACCTTACCCGCAAATAGTCAGGCTACCTCATGGAAAGATCGAGGCGATTATTTCCCTAAAGGAATCACAAAAAAAACGATTCCAGTAGCAATGACCGAGAAGAAAGCCTTCGTGATGCTATCATACAAAAAAGAAATTCCGTATTCGGTATCGAATGCGAATTATTTTGATTTTATTGTTTCCTCGCTTCAATTGCGCTTTACCGAAGAAGTACGAGAAAAAGCAGGAGCGGCTTATGGCGTTCAAGTAGGAGCTAATCTTCAACGGGATCCTACGGCAACGCAGTCAATCAATATTCAATACCAATGTGATCCTACCCGTGTAGAAGAGGTTAAGAAATCATCGATGGCGAATTCAAAAGATTATAGCCCAAGGAATTCCACAAGCCGATTTTGATAAAACCATGGAAGCCAAGAAAAAACAATACGCCCAAATCCAAAAAGTAAATGGCTATTGGTTAAGTGCCTTGGTTAATTATAATTTGTATAATGAGAATATTATTGCTCCAGAAAACACGATTAATGTTACTAAAAATAGCACTATGGAAGGCGTAAAGAAATTTGCTGCCACTTGGTTCAAGAATACCGACCAAGTCGAATTGACTTTTGTACCGAAAGAATAATTTTATAATCCCAAATTTTAAACAATGAAAACATTTTTTTTTAGTCTTTTATTTGCTGGAGTAATGCTAACTTCTTGTAGCAAAGAGGAAACAATATCATTATCTGAAAAAGCAGCTGCGGCTCAATTTCAATCGGCTTTGGATAATGCAACAACTAAAGAAAGCACAACAGCTTCTACTACGGGAACTGTAATTTCACGGCTAATTATTCTAAAGTTTCAGTTAATTATGTAGGAGCAAAAACCTATAGCTATACTTCTAGTGGTGCATATACCAAAAAATCGACTGGTGATTTTATCAAAGATTCAGGAACAATTCGTTCGGCTGGATTAATAGGAAAAGGGCATATTTTTGATATTAGTTTTCCCGACACTAAAATTAAAGTATAGGTATAAGCGTTTAGTTCGCACTTGTTAAGTGCTTATTTTATTGATATTTATTTACAATTCACCATCTTTCTTATTAACACATCGAATATTGTATCCATATTTGACCTTCTGTTGTATCTAAAATGGTATTCATCAAGATAATTTTGCATACGGTCTTTACTGCAATGGTGATGAATTCCTCGGAGCCATCCTTTTATATTCATTATGTGTATATGTAGCTCTTTAAAGTTCTTTCCATCTTCTGATGCAACTTGTTTCAAATTTTTAAACTCCTTTTTAAAGGTGTGTAACCTTTCCATTTATCCGAAACTACTTCCGCTTCGCTTGAACATATTTGGTTAAGAAAGCACCTAATTCTATTGCCGAAGAATGTTCAATAGCCTCAGCGTAAGCTCGACCAACACCATCTTCTAAAATTTCAACAGCCAAGACAATTAATTTTTTCAACCCTTTACTCCTTCCTTTTTTACCTTCTTCTGGACCTCCAATCACAAACTCATCAACGTGAATAACCCCTGTTAATGGGCTTTTTAGACTGCTCTTCATTACTTGCTGTAGTTTTTGTTTGAATGCCCAGCAGGTCATTTGTCGAAGTTCAAATTCATTACTTAATTCTAAGAAGACATCCCTTTTTTTCTTCGTACTTATTTTGAAAACAATATGAAAGGCTATTAGTATTGAAAATTTAAGCTTTTCAAACATAGTTCCTGCTGTTGGACTTTCATCATATCGGCACTTGGTACAACGTCGGTTATGGATGTTTTTTCCTTTCCCAAATTTATCATTATTACATCGTTTACAATTATAGCCACTAAGCCATTTTATCTCAGATAAATATTCTAAACAATCCTTATCTTCTTTAAATCTTTGGTTAAATTTTATTGAATTCACTCCTCTGAAAATATTGCGCTCTGTCATTTGACAAAGATAATTTATTTGCGACCTAAACGCTTATACCTATATTTTTTAATATAATTAATTTTCATTCTTATTAAATAGGAACTAATTTTTAAATAATTTTATAGGTATAAGCGTTTAGTTCGCACTTGTTAAGTGCTTATTTTATTGATATTTATTTACAATTCACCATCTTTCTTATTAACACATCGAATATTGTATCCATATTTGACCTTCTGTTGTATCTAAAATGGTATTCATCAAGATAATTTTGCATACGGTCTTTACTGCAATGGTGATGAATTCCTCGGAGCCATCCTTTATATTCATTATGTGTATATGTAGCTCTTTAAAGTTCTTTCCATCTTCTGATGCAACTTGTTTCAAATTTTAAACTCCTTTTTTAAAGGTGTGTAACCTTTCCATTTATCCGAAACTACTTCCGCTTCGCTTGAAACATATTTGGTTAAGAAAGCACCTAATTCTATTGCCGAAGAATGTTCAATAGCCTCAGCGTAAGCTCGACCAACACCATCTTCTAAAATTTCAACAGCCAAGACAATTAATTTTTTCAACCCTTTACTCCTTCCTTTTTTACCTTCTTCTGGACCTCCAATCACAAACTCATCAACGTGAATAACCCCCTGTTAATGGGCTTTTTAGACTGCTCTTCATTACTTGCTGTAGTTTTTGTTTGAATGCCCAGCAGGTCATTTGTCGAAGTTCAAATTCATTACTTAATTCTAAAGAAGACATCCCTTTTTTTCTTCGTACTTATTTTGAAAACAATATGAAAGGCTATTAGTATTGAAAATTTAAGCTTTTCAAACATAGTTCCTGCTGTTGGACTTTCATCATATCGGCACTTGGTACAACGTCGGTTATGGATGTTTTTCCTTTCCCAAATTTATCATTATTACATCGTTTACAATTATAGCCACTAAGCCATTTTATCTCAGATAAATATTCTAAACAATCCTTATCTTCTTTAAATCTTTGTTAAATTTTATTGAATTCACTCCTCTGAAAATATTGCGCTCTGTCATTTGACAAAGATAATTTATTTGCGACCTAAACGCTTATACCTATTAAAGTAAATACAAATTATACACTTGATTTGAATAAAGGAACCAGGTCAAACGCATTAAAAGTTGAACAAAGATAAAAGATAATGATTATCCCAACCTGCTATTTTACGTTTTCTTCTGACGCTCTTCTTTACAGGACTAATTGTTTCATTGAGCAGTATTTTTAATGATAATTTCAAGACTGACGAAAAATTTTGTGCCGCGTTTTTATGTCTTTTTCTACTCTTATCTTCTCCAAAGGAAACGTCTAAATGCCAATGTAAATTGTTTTCAATTTTCCAATGTGAACGAACAGCATCCGCTATTTTCTTGGCATCACAAGGTAAACTTGTTATATAAAACCGAGTTGATTTCTGTGTTTTACCAGTTGATTTTATAAACCTTTCACTTTCTATTTTTGCAATAGATTGTAATGAATTCCATTTAGTTGGATTTAATAAATGACTCAAATCATCCATCACAGTACAAGTCCTTTTTTCTACCCTTCCGCTACCAACTTCCTCGGTTATATAAATTTTTGATTTGTCTTTTGAGGGAATCAAAAAGCACTTTCAATATCTTGATATAATTCTTTTTGGTTTTTTCTTTTACCGCCAAAATATAATCTGCCTTTTGTTCAATAATCACTTCTGCTATATCTGTTTGACAACCCATTGCATCTATGGTAATAATAGCATTTTCAAGGTCTAACACTTTTAAAAGTTCTGGGATTGCCGTAATTTCATTTGATTTCTCTTCTGTTTTAATTTGACCTAAAAAGATTTCGTTTTCTGTAGAAAAGCACTTACCAAATGAATGGCAGACTTCAATCCAGATTGCTTAGAACCTCGAACTGTTTTGCCGTCAATTGCCACGACACCCTTGTAATGGTTAGATATTGATTTAATCCAAGACACGAAATGTTCTTCGAAAAAAGAGGGTTTTAGCAAAGAGAAAAAACGATTAAACGTGTCGTGAGAAGGAATCCCGTTTTCTAAATCTAAGATAGTTTCCAAAAACTCACGCTTAACAATGCCGTAATCTTCAATTTCTTCCCAAGTTTCTGCCCCGCATATGACGGCAAGTATGGTTATGAAAACAATATTTTCCGAAGGGTGTAATTTTTTTCTGTTCAATCTAAAGTCTGGAATAGTTTGAGCAAATATAAACAATTTGTTTTTAATTTCATATTAAGCATCTGATTATCAGATAAATATACAAAATTTAATTGCTAAAACAAATTTAATTCGTTGTATTTCAGATGGTTATATTAAAAAAATCATTTTAAAAATTTAATGGTTTTTAATGCGTTTGACCTGTAAAGGAACCGCTATTCTGGCCAATCCAACAGATCAAGATTCGTATGTGTACCGATTAACTACTGGAACCGTTGCCTTTACAACCATTAGCGAAAATAGCATTGTAGGAGAGATTACAGGAACATTCAAAAGGTTTTCCGGAGGACAAGTTTCTCAAGGAAAAATCACATTTGAATTTTCAAAATAGCATTTTTAAAACTTTTGAATTAGTTAGTCATTCCTTAAAAACTCACTTTTTGAGTTTTAGATTTTTTATCAAAAACACATTTGCAAAAATATGCATTAAAAATTCGAGACAAAGAATAAATTGTGCTTTGATATGGTTAAACCTCATTTTTAGATTGTAACCAATACCTGCTAAAAGTGCATTATTAATATCTCCAGCCACGCCTTTGAGGAAATTTAATCCTAAAGCGTGGTTTCTTTTTAAATGGGATATTGTTGGTTCTATTGCCGCTCTGGCTCTAAATCTTTTTCGGGCAACGTCTTGTTTGTATCTTGATTTTTCTTTTGTGTTTTTTGGGATTACTATTTGTGTATTTTCAACTTGTGTGACACCTCTAAATCCTCTGTCTGTACTTGCTATTGTTGGTCTTGTACCTCCAATTTGCTCTCTAACTCGCTGGCTTTGTGCTAATGATTCTTCTAAGGTTTTGCTATCGTGAGGATTGCCTGAAAATCGTTTATTGAGGTAATGACTCCTGTTTTTCGACCTCTTGTTACCGCTACTTTTGTTCCAAATTCATACGCTTTATGAGCTTTCCCTTTTGCTATACAGGCTGTTTGAGGTTCGTGTAAACTGTATATTTTTTCCTTGCTGTTTCTTTCCTGAGTGAGTACTTTTTTGTAATTGCTAAATTCTGTTTCGTATTGTTTTAAAATTTCTTCAGGCAACTTGCGTTCCAATTCTCGAACGACTCGCTTACCAATGGTTCGCAACTTTTTTCGCGCCATTATAGCTTTCTTTTTTCGTTTGGGATGATGTCCAAAATAAGCATCCCGAAGATGTTGTTTGGCTACCCTTTTATAAGTTTGTCTTTGTTTAACTCCTTCTTTTTCAGCTATTTTTGCACAATTGTCAATTACCCTTTTTAGCTAATTTGGCATCGGTTGGAAAAGTAATGTTTTTTTCTTGAACAGTGGTGTCAATCTGAACTTCCTTTTCATTTTTCGCCTCTGGATGCAAGGCTACTGTTTGACTTAAAATAAATTCTAATCCTTTCTCTTTCAGTCTCTTTCTAAAATGAACAAACTCACTCGGGTCAAAAGGTTGCTTGTTTTGAAAAAAATATTCTCCTGTAAAATATTGCCAATAAGGGTTTCTATCCAACGTTCAACTACAGATTCATCACTCTCTTTAACATCTCTTTTAACAGCAGTAAACCTGCTATTTTTCTAATCGGAATAGAGGGTCTTCCTTGCTCTGAATATAGGTTTTGGAACTCAAACTCCATTTTTGACCAATCAAGCTCCCCTGCGAGTTTTACCAAAGGATGCTCAAGGTTTATAAGATCTGTCAGCCTAGTCTGAAATAAATTTGCTGAAAATTCGGTTTTATTTTACCTAACATATTGCCACTTTTTTATACCTAAATATACACTTTTGGCAATTCAACTTAGTGTTTTTAAGTTGTTTTATATACAAGTTATTAACAATCAATCTGTTGTGTCATATTTAAGGATTGACTAAATAGAATCTTGACCATATTTTTGTCTAACGCCATCATGATCTTGATGCCCACTAAATAGCACATATTCTTGTTTTAGCTTAGAATCTGTTCCTTCAATTTTTCCAACAACATTAACCGATGGGTACTTATATGTTTCTGAAAATACTTGAGTAGATAAAGATTCTTTTGTATTTTTTAAAAATTCTAATTGGTCATTGTGCAACCAGAAAAACGGGCATTGACGACATTATTTTATCTCGAAGACCTTCAATTCCGTAAATTCCTCTTGTCATTTGGGGCTCCACTTGAGACCAACTTTTTTCGCCTTCAGCATCGGCAACAATGATGAGGGCAGCCGCTCCTTTTTGAACTAAAATATCATAATATTTGTTTCTTACAAAACCTGGATAACGTCTGTCAAAAAGGGAAATATTATTTAAAATTCCGTCCTGAGAAGCCAAAATAACGACTGCTTTACCTTTTATATCTGCTATTTCTATTTCTTCTTTCGTAGCTTTGCCAAGATAGATTAATGGGGCATCTACTTTGATATTTGTCGTTTCCGCAACCAAAACGTCTTTCCATAAAGCAAACGTTTTTTGTCCAATTTTAAAGCTGGTGTTTGAGGTAATCTGGTGTCGGTATAAATCGAAAAACTGAAAAAAGGTTCCATCATCTCCAGCAGGAATCATTCCGGCTTCTTTTGCTTTATTGGCGAGCCACATCGACACTTTTAATTCGTCTAATGTTCCAGCTTCTCTACCGTTAAAATGGTCCTCCGGCCATTTGATACATATCGGTTTTAAGGGCAGTCACAGTAATTGCGCTAACTAAAGGTTTTTTGACAGTCCTGAGCAAAACAACTGCATCTGTAACTAATCAGTATGCAATAAACCAAATGCGTTATATTTTTCATAATCTATAATTTTAGTGAATCAAACGTAGTAAAATAAAACTACAAAGTCTGATTAAATTTGGCAATCAGGATTTATAGTATTTGGATTATCGCTAAAGCAGAAGCTCTTTCGTTCTATTTTTTGTATTTTAGCTTTCTGTAAAATCGAAGCTTCACGATTTTCAAAGTTTTATGAAAACGGTATGAGTAAAAAATTATTTCTTCTATTTTTAACATTTGCAATTTGTTTCTTCTTTCTCGCAGGAACAAAAACGTGAAAACACAATTGATTTCGAGTCAGAAAATCGATGCCGATGAAATGGTTGGTTTCGATGGCTCAGAAAACATGTATTACATTAAAAATAATGTGCTTTTCAAGAAAAATAAAAAGGAATTGTGGCAATATAAAAACATTTCTTTAGGTAAAATTACTCATGTTGACATTCAAAATCCACTAAAAACAATCTTGTTTTATGAAAACTTCAACACGGTAATCACGCTGGATAATCAATTCAATGAAACGCAAAAAATTAATTTTCGGAGAATGAAATTCCAATATTAGTGACCGCAACAGGAATCGCATCCCAAACCAACTTTGGATTTACAACAGTTTATCCCAACAAATAGGACTTTTTGATTATTTGAAAAAACACCTATCAATCGATAACGCCTTCTTTTCAAGAAAACATAACCTATTATTCGGACTGATTTTAATACTTTTCAATTGATTGACAACAAACAAAATTGGTATTCTTGTACTATTTTCGGGAAAATTACATTCGTAGGAACCGTTTCTGATTTTGACCAAATTCAAATTGTTAATAACCAAGTTGTTTGTTTTTTCGAAAGACAAAAAAATGTATTTACAAGATGTCGTAAAAAACAAGATGTATAGGATTGAAAATAATGAGAAATCATTAAAAAATTTCTACCGCAAAGACCAAATTTTGTCTATTTTTACCAACCAAGAAATTACCAATTATAAAATTACAATACATAATGCACATAGCAGTAGCAGGAAACATAGGCGCAAGGAAAGACAACTTGACCCGTTTATTGGCAAAACATTTTAAATGGGAACCTCACTTTGAAGACGTAGTCGACAATCCTTACTTGGATGATTTTTATCATCAAATGGAACGGTGGTCGTTTAATTTACAAATTTATTTCCTAAATAGTCGTTTTCGCCAAGTATTGCAAATTCGTGAAAGTGGTAAAAAAAATCATTCAAGATAGAACCATTTATGAAGATGCCCATATTTTTGCACCTAATCTTCACGCAATGGGATGATGACCAACCGCGATTTTCAAAATTATTCCTCGCTGTTTGAACTGATGGAATCTATGGTAAAAGCACCAGATATGCTCATTTATTTAAGAAGTTCTATCCCAAATTTGGTGGGTCAAATTCATAAACGTGGGCGGGAATATGAAAACACCATTTCTATTGACTACCTCAATAGATTAAACGAACGCTACGAAGCTTGGATTCAAACCTATACTAAAGGGAAATTGCTGATCATTGATGTAGACCATATTAATTTTGTAGACAATCCCGAAGATTTAGGAATGATTATCAACAAGATTGATGCAGAGTTACACGGATTGTTTTAGCAAAACAACAGCCACACTTTTTTCGAACGAGATAAAAATCTAATTGCTTTGACCTCAAAGCAAATGAAACCAAAAGTGAGATCTAGTACTCTCAAGGACATTTAATTTTAACACTTTAGCCCTTGCAACTTTTGGGAAAACTTTTGTCCCAATGCTATCAAACATTTCCTTAAATTTGCTTCCGTTATTAATTATAGTTAGCGTTTTAAAAATCAGGATATGTTACAAATTGCATTTATTAGAGAGAATCAAGAAAAGTAATTCAAGCTTTGGCCAAAAGAAATATGGATGCCACCGCTGTTGTTAAAGAAGTGGTACAACTAGACGAACGCCGTCGCGCAACACAAGTGGAACTTGACAGCATTTTATCCGAATCTAATAAATTGTCCAAAGACATTGGCGAATTGATGAAAGGTGGCGAAAAATCAAAAGCAGCTATCCTTAAAGAAAAAACAATCCTGTTGAAAGAAAAAAGCAAACATTGGCCGAAACTGCCGATACGCTTGCCGCAGAACTTTCAGAAAAATTATATACTTTACCTAATCTTCCCGCGGATAGTGTTCCTGAAGGAAAAACTCCTGAAGACAATTTGAATGTTTTTCAGGAGGCGACATTCCAGTTTTGCACGAAGGCGCACAACCGCATTGGGATTTGGTAAAAAATACGACATCATCGATTTCGAATTAGGAAACAAAATTACGGGCGCAGGATTTCCTGTCTACAAAGGAAAAGGAGCCAAATTACAACGGGCTTTAATTAATTATTTTCTAGATAAAAATACGGCCGCGGGATACAACGAAGTTCAAGTACCACATTTGGTCAACGAAGCTTCGGCTTATGGAACGGGACAGTTGCCCGACAAAGAAGGGCAAATGTACCACGATAAAACCGATGATTTATATTGATTCCAACAGCGGAAGTTCCCGTGACGAATTTGTTTCGTGACGTGATTTTGAACGAAAATGAATTGCCAATTTTAACTACGGCTTACACCCCTTGTTTTCCGTCGTGAAGCCGGTTCTTATGGCGCTCACGTTCGTGGTTTGAACCGTTTGCATCAATTTGACAAAGTCGAAATCGTGCGCGTGGAGCATCCTGATAAATCGTATGAAGCTTTGGAAGGAATGGTAGAACACGTAAAAAATATATTGCAGGAATTGCAATTACCGTATAGAATATTGCGTCTTTGTGGTGGCGATATGGGATTTACATCGGCTTTGACGTATGATTTTGAAGTGTATTCTACGGCGCAAGAACGTTGGTTAGAAATCAGTTCGGTTTCTAATTTTGAGACTTTTCAAGCGAATCGTTTTAAAATTGCGTTTCAAAGACAAAGACGGAAAAAACCAATTGGCACACACCTTAAACGGAAGTTCATTGGCTTTGCCAAGAGTTCTAGCAGGAATTTTAGAAAATTACCAAACTGAGGAAGGTATTGTAATTCCTGAAGTTTTGCGAAGCTATTGCGGGTTTGATATTATTGATTAAATTTAGCTTGTTTTTATTTACCGCAAATTCGCAAATTTTATTTTTATTGAATTATAAAATAATTTGCGGTGTAAATGACTTTGGATAAAGTACTTTTTAGCGAAAAAATTAACAATGAAAAACTCTTTCTACATATCGCCCTGTTTTTTTCATTGGTTTGTTTCTCGCAAACGAGCAATTGGCGCAGTATTATTCGAAAAAGGCGATTTTGAAAAAGCTAAATCAGTTTCGAAGAATTATTAAAAGCAACACCCCAAAACGCCCAATATTTTCAGCGAACTATTGACTGTTACCAGCCAATTACAACTTTTTGATATTGCCGAAAAAGCAATAAAAGAACGTTTGGACAAATACAAACAAGGCAATCTTTTGGTCGAATTGGGGTATAATTTTCAGTTGCAAAAAGAACGAGGCTTCCGCCAAAAAAACACTACGACGAAGCCATCGACCGAATCAAGAAAATCCAAATGAAGTGTACGAATTTTCAAATTCTTTCGAGAGGAAAAGTCTTGTTGGAGTATGCCTTGAAATCCTATAAAACGGCTATAGAATCAGTTCCAACTTTTAATTTCAACTATCAAATGGCGTTGCTCTACGGACAATTGGGCAATACTGAAATGATGATTGCTACTTTTTTGGATGAAGCTTTTGCCAATCCTCAAAATTCGATACAAATCCAAAATCAATTGGCTCGTTTATATGGTCGATGAAGGCGATGAAAATTTTAATGAAACCTTGCGAAAAGCATTAATTATAAGAGCGCAGAAAAAACCAAGATGTTTTTTGGAATCATTATTTGAGTTGGTATTATGTGCAACAAAAAGAGTTTGCAAAGGCTTTTATTCAAGAAAAAGCCATCTACAAACGCAATCCAGATCACTTTCGAACATCGTGAGTTTGGGTCAACTCGCCATCGAAGAGGATAATCCAGAGACAGCAAAGGAAATTTTGGGATTTGTATTAGAAAACACCAAAGATTTAGAGTTGCTTATTCAGGCGAATTCCTACCTGATTAAAAATGAAAATCGAAAAGGCACAGGAAAAGATTTTGTCCGCCATCAATGCAGCATTAGAAGGCTTGTTGAAGGAGGAATATGAAATTAAGTCCATTTACATTATCTTTGCAACTAATTCAGGCGCATTTTGTGGCTTTTAATTTGCGAAAACCCCGAGGAAGGGAAGCTATAATCAAAAAAACCCTCGATTTGCCAATTGAACGACTATGAAGCGGCTCAAGCCAAAATGGGAGCTGGCAAGCTATTTTACTTTACGAAGAAAAATACAATCAAGCCTTGCTTTATTATTCGCAATTGAAGAAAATTTAAAGAATGATGGAAATGGCACACGAAGCCAGTTTGAAGGCGGCTAAAACGAGTTATTTTCAAGGAGATTTTGCATGGGCGTTGAAACAATTCAAGGAATTGAAAGCCGCAACATCCGAATGATTGCCAATGATGCCATAGGAATATTTTCTTTTAATCAATGAACAATACCGTTGCCGATTCGACACAAACAGCTTTGAAACAGTTTGCCAAAGGCGATTATTTGTTATATCAAAACCGAAATCAGGAGGCGATTGTCCAGTTTCAGTCAATTTTGAAAAAACTTCAAAGGACAGCAAATCGAAGCGGTAACTTTGTTGCGTTTGGGGAAAGTTTATGAAAAACAAGGCGAATACAATTTAGCTTTAAGCCAATATGAAGAAATCTATTAATCATCATGCTAACGGAATTTATACGGACGAAGCTTTGTATTTTTCGGCAGAATTGGAGAATCAAATAAATTGCCATGAACTGACAAAGCAAAACCACTTTACGAGAAAATAATTTTTAATCATCAGGACAGTATTTACTTTGTAGAAGCTCGAAAAAAGTACTCGACAATTGCGAGGTGATAAAGAATTATAATTTAAAATAATGGGTTTTTGACCCAAAACCTAAATACTAATGATAATACAACGTTACCACAAACACACGAAAGCGTTCATCAGCAATGGATGATTTTGATGCAACACAAACATATTCCAGAAATGCTGGCTACGGGAAAATTTTCTTCGGCCAAAATGGCACCGAGTTTTTAATTGAAGAAGAAGAAATGGGAGGAACCACTTATTCGGTTCAATCATACGGATAGTAAGGAAACTTTACAAAAATATTATCTAGAAGACGCAACCAGCATTGCGTGAGGAAGGAATGAAAATTATTTGGAGACAAACTGCTTTCTTTTCGAACGGAATTGGAAGTGATAAGTGAGCATAATATATTGATCAGTCAAAAAAGAAATTTTTAAAGATGAAATTTGTTGTCTCTAATAATAAAAATATTAATTTGTTCTTTGTTAAGATCTTTTTTTTAATACCTTTGCACTAACAGTACACACCACGCCTACAGTTTTTAGAAATAAAAACAGCGTCCCAGGGTGTGTCTTTTGCTTTAAAATACGTTTCGGTTTTAATTTTTAGATTAATTATGTTCGAAAAACTCACCTTTTACGATTCAAGAACAATTGAAAGATTACAACACGAGGCTTATTAATCACTCCCGAGGATAACGCTACACATTATTTATCTCATATAAGCTATTATAGATTGGGCGAATATTGGTATTCCATGCAATCCGATAAAGTCAACCACTTTTTAAAGAGAACAGTAAATTTAAAGATGTAATTGCACTTATCAATTTGATGGGGAACTGAAAATTTTGTTATTTGATATACTCGAAAAAATAGAACTAAGTTTAAGGACAAACCTAATTTATCATCTTTCACACGAATTCAATTCTTGGTGGTTTCAAAATTTTGATTTATTTATTGATAGCAAAGCTTGGTTAAAACACTTCCAGTTAGAAGAAGAATTAGAGAGGAAGTAAAGAAATAACTATCAAAATCATTTCAAAAACCATAAAGACGATTTGCGTTTTCCACCCGCTTGGAAATCTTAGAACAAACACGTTTTGGGTCGTTATCAAAACTATATGGTAATTTGACGAATACTATTCATTCTAAAGATACAATTGCTAAGGAATACGGAGTTGTTAATCATACTTTTTTTACCAAGTTGGTTACAATCTATTGCTCAAATTCGCAATTATTGTGCGCATCATTCTAGATTATGGAATAAAAATTTACCTGGAAATCCGAAATTATTACCAAATCCTCCGTTTAATTGGGTTGATGATGTTCCAAAACAAATGAAAAGTTATATGTTCATCTTTGTATTATGAAATATTTATTAGATAGAATTCAACCTGAAAATAATTTTAGCGAGAGATTAAACACCCTTTTTATAAAATATCCACGCGTTGATCCTAATGCAATTGGGATGAGACCTAATTGGATTAATGAAAATCTTTGGAAATAAATTTGTTTTTCAAGACAAATTTGAAACAACACAATATGCGACTTTCAATATAAAATAAAACTTCGCGCCTTTGCGGTTTAAAAAAATAAAAATTAAGTGAGATTGTCTCGTGCCTCGCAATGATAATATGGAAACAAGTAAAAGCCAAAAAACACCTCGGACAACATTTTTTGAAAGATGAAAGCGTAGCACAAAACATCGCCGACACTTTGAATCTTGAAGGGTACGACGCTGTTTTAGAAAATAGGCCCCAGGAATGGGAGTTTTGACGAAGTATTTATTGGAAAAGCCAATTACTACTATGTGATTGAAATTGACACAGAATCGGTGGCGTATTTGGATGTCAATTATCCAAATTACACGGAAAAATCATTGCTAAAGATTTTTTGAAATACGATGTCAATGAAATTTTTGGTGGAAACAGTTTGCCATAATTGGAAACTTCCCGTACAATATTTCCACACAAATTGTTTCAAGGCATTAGAATATCGCGACCAAATTCCGGAATTTGCCGGAATGTTCCAGAAAGAAGTGGCCGAACGCATTTGCGAAAAAAAGGGAACAAAAGCGTATGGAATTCTATCGGTTTTAGTTCAGGGCTTTTTATGATGCCGACTATTTATTCACGGTTGACGAACACGTTTTTATTCCGCCACCAAAGGTAAAATCGGGTGTTTTTACGCTTGCGCCAGAAAGGAAAATTATAGTTTGCCTTGCGGCGAAAAATTGTTTTTTACGGTGGTAAAAACCGCTTTTCAGCAACGCAGAAAAACATTGAGAAATAGTTTAAAAACACTAAATTTGTCGGATATTTTAAGAGAGACGAAGTCTTTAACTTGAGACCAGAACAACTTAGCGTGAGCAATTTATAGCACTTACCCAAAAAATAGAAGCCGATGGAGTTTAAAATCAGCAAAGAATTAATTCAGGAATTAGAGCAACTTATTCAAAGCAAAGATGACCAGCAACTGGAACTTTGCTGAATGATTTGCATCATGCTGATATGCTGAAATTCTTGATGACTTGATTTGACGAGGCAACTTACATTTTCAAGGTTTTAGATAGCGAAAAAACCGCTGAAATTCTGTTGGAATTAGAGATGATTTGCGGGGAAAAAATACTAAGCAGGCTTTCGCCAAAGAGATTGCGGAGGAGTTGGACGAATTAGAAACCAATGATGCCGCTGATATTATTGCAGAACTTTCGCAAAGCAAAAAGCAGGAAGTAATCTCGGAACTTCAAGACGTAGAGCACGCTAAAGACTTGTCGATTTGTTGCGTTACAAAGAAGATACTGCGGGTGGAATTATGCATAAAGAATTGGTAAAAGTCAACGAAAATTGGAATGTGTTTACGTGTATCAAGCAAATGAGGGGTTCAGGCCGAAAATATTTCTAGGGTGCATTCTATTATGTGGTTGATGATGAAGATAGATTACTGGGGCGTTTATCACTCAAAGATTTGTTGACAACATCAACAAAAACACCCATTAGCGAAGTGTATATTCAAAAAACTAAATTCGGTTAATGTCGATGTCGAAGATATTGAGGTTGCCCGAATCATGCAAAATACGACTTAGAAGCCATTCCGGTTATGATGAATTGGTCGATTGGTGGGTCGAATTACCATTGATGATATTGTAGATGTAATCAAGGACGAAGCCGATCAGGATTATCAATTGGCTGCAGGTATTACCCAAGACGTTGAGCAGGAGATAGCATTCTTGAATTGACAAAAGCCCGTCTGCCTTGGCTTTTAATTGGGATGGTTATCGAATTATAGCTTCGTTCGTGTTGAAAAGTAATGAAAGTGCCTTTCAAAAATATCTACTTTAATTATTTTTGTGCCTTTGCTATCGGCAACCGCAGGAAATATTGGAGTGCAAGCCTCTGCGATTGTAGTCAGGGTTTGGCAAACGGAACTTTGAAGGAATTAGCCGTGATTATTTCAGCAAAGAAATTGCTGTGGCGATGATTTCGGGGACTATACTTTCTTTGATGTTATTGGGTTACCACACGTTTATGTATGGGCAGTTTCAGGTAGGATTGGCCATTTTCAATATCAATGGTGGTCGTTATTTTATTTGCAGCAACTTTGGGAACATTGGTTCCGCTTTTTCTCCACAAGAATAAAATTGATCCCGCCATAGCAACAGGACCATTGTTTCAACTACAAATGATGTTTTTGGAATAATTCTGTACTTTTGGATTGCACAAATGATTTTGGGTTTTTAAAACAACAACTAACACATTCTCATATTGACTTTCTCTTCTTTGGAGAGGGCTAGGGGAGAGGAAAAAAACAAAAAGATGAAAATACACATTATCGGCGGAGGAAATCTTGGTGTTTCTATAGCATTAGGAATCGCAAAATTTTCAGAAAACAATCAGATTACAGTTACTAGAAGAAATACGGCAAACATTTTACATCTAGAAACTTAGGAATCACGGTTTCTACGGATAATACGCATCATATTCAAGAAGCCGATATTATTATTCTTACCATAAAACCGTATCAAGTGGATACGGTTTTGGGAGAAATACTCCCAAAAATTTCTAACAAAACCATTGCTTCTGCTGTGAGCGGATTATCGGTAGAGAATTTGCAAAATAAAATAGGAACTTCAAATAGTGCTATCCGAATTATGCCCAATATTGCGGCTCAATTTGGAGCCTCGGCAACCTGTATTGCTTTTCGTGAAAAAGACAAAGAGAACGGACAAAAAGTGGTTACTTTATTCCAAAACTTGGGAACGGCACCTATTATAGACGAAAAATTGATGGACGCAGCCACGGTTTTGGCGGCAAGCGGAACGGCTTTTGCCTTGCGTTATATTCGCGCTTCAATGCAAGCCGGAATCGAAATAGGATTTGATTGGCAAACCGCTTTGGCTATTTCAGCCCAAACTGTAAAAGGCGCTGCCGAAATGCTTCTCGAAGAAAAAGGACATCCAGAACAATTAATTGATCGAGTGACAACGCCACAAGGCTGCACCATTGCAGGATTAAACGAAATGGAAATGCACGGATTCAGTTCGTCGTTGATAAGAGGAATAAAAACTTCTTTGAAACAAATTAAGGGATAATTCATCTTATTTGGGCATTCCCTTCGGTCGGGCTGTACGCTATATCCACGCTAAAAAGCGTGGGATGCCGCTTCCATCCCTAATGCAAAAGACCAATGACTAAACTTTAAACTTCGAAACTTTGGGCAAAGAAATCAAAATCCTTCATATCGATAGCAATCATCCACTACTTTTGGAACAATACAAGAAGCGGGAATTTACAAATCACGAAGATTTCACTTCTTCGAAGCAGAAATCGAAGCCAAAATCCACAATTACCAAGGAATTGTTATTCGCAGTCCGATCAAGATTGACAAAACATTTCATGGATAAAGCACAAATTTGCAATTCATTGCCCGAGTTGGAGCTGGTTTAGAAAGCATTGATTGTGCTTATGCAGTATCTAAAAATATCCAACTCATTGCTGCACCCGAAGGCAATAGAAAGCGGTTGCCGAGCATACTTTGGGAATGATTTTATCGCTTTTTCAATAATTTGAATAAAAGCGGACAACGAAATAAAATCAGGACATTGGAACCGAGAAAGCAATCGTGGTCACGAACTCGATGGGAAAACCGTTGGCATCATTGTTACGGAAAATATGGGAAAATCCTTTGCCAAAAAACTTCGAGGTTTTGACGTAGAAGTGTTATGTTATGATGTTCAGGAGAAAATGTTGGGCGATGCAAATGCCAAGCAAGTTTCTCTCGAAAGAATTACAGCTCAAAACCGATGTTTTAAGTTTGCATATTCCTTGGACTCTCGAAACGGATAAAATGATTAATGCAGATTTTATCAACGCATTTGCCAAGTCCTTTGGATTATAAATACCTCAAGAGGCAAAAATATTGGTTACCCAAAAAGCAGCTTTAGTAGATGCTATGAAGACGGGAAAAATTCTCGGTGCAGGTTTAGATGTTTTGGAAATATGAAAAACTGTCTTTTGAAAACCCTTTTTCAAGAGAAAGACACTCCCGAAAGCTTTTCAATACTTATTGAATGCAAGTAATGTCATTCTTACTCCTCACATCGCCAGGCTGGACGCACGAAAGTCACGAGCGATTGGCACAAGTGATTGCGATAAAATTAAGAAGAACTATTTGTTAGTTTAATTTGGAAATAAAGTAATGGAAGTCTTTATTGAATATCGCCAAAAACAAAACCCGACAAATTTTTGAAAATCTGTCGGGTTTTAAATTATAATTTGACTACAATTACAAATCAAATCCCATTTTAACGCCTAATTTTGTGGCAATAATTTTGGTATTCGTTGTTTCAATTCGGGTATTTTGATGCTTTTCGATTACCGCATTCGAGAAAGCATACATGAGTAACGCTTTGGCTTCTTTTTTTCCGGAATGCCACGTTGTTGCATATAGCAACATAGCGGTTTCGTCAAGTTGTCCATCGGTACAACCATGAGAACACTTTACGTCATCGGCAAAAATTTCTAATTGTGGCTTGGCATTTATTGTCGATTTTGTCGCCTAACAAAATATTGTTGCTTTTTTGAAACGCATTGGTTTTTTTGAGCTTCCTTTTCTACGAAAAATTTTCCCGTTAAAACGCCTGTTGAATGGTCTGAAAATATTCCCTTGTAATCCTGAGGCTTTCACAATTAGGCGTTGTGTGTTGTACTAAAGTGTAGTGGTCTACATGTTGCTTGTCGCCAATGATGGTAATTCCGTTTAAATTGCTGACAATTCTTTCTTCGCCAAAACTGATTAAAAATTTCAAGTTGTTTCGGGTTAGGTTTCCCGCCAAAGCAAAAGGTATTACAGACACATTGGTTTCTTGTTTTTGAGAAAACGTAGGTGTTGTCGATTAAATTAGCTTCAAGATTGTCATTTTGGATTTTGTAATAATCGACGATGGCGCGTTTTTGAGCAAAATCTCTGTAACTGAATTAGTTAAAACCGGATTTTCGTTTAAAACTTTGATGTCTTTCGATAATTTGAACATGCGAATTTTCGCCTACAATAATCAAATTTCTTAGGTTGAACTAAAAAGGGCTGCCTCGCTTCCTGTCGAGAAATACATAATCCGATAGGTTTATCGGCTACCTTACTTTTTGGAATATTGATATAGGCTCCTTCATTGGCAAAGCCGGTATTAAGCGAAGTCAAATTCGTCTTTACTGGCAATTTTGTTAAAATAGTTGTCAATAACCATTTTGTAGTTGGGTTTGTTTATGCTGATGACATCAAGCAAACTCAAGTCCTTCGTGAGTGGTAGAAGACAAATGCGAGTTAAAAACCCCGTCAATAAACACCAATTGTAGGTGTCGATTTCGTGGATAAAATATTTTTAACATCCTTAAACTCGATGGAGCTTTCGTTTTTTGGAAAAAACGGTAAAGTCATTTTTTAGAATGGCATTTAGCGAAGTGTATTTCCAGGATTCCTCTTTTTTGGTTGGGAAACCTTTATTTTCAAGTTTTTTATAGCCAAAGTGCTCACCATCATGAAGTTTCAGAATGAACATCAATTTGCTCTTCAAAGCCATAAAGATGACAATAATTTTTCTTTTAATTCCATATTTAGTTGATGGTTGTTAGTTGATAGTTGATGGTTGCCAAAAACTGACAATCCACAACCGACAACTCCTTATGCTTCTTGTTCTTGTTTAATCCAGTCGTATCCTTTTTCTTCGAGTTCGTAAGCTAATTCTTTTCCTCCAGATTTTACAATTTTTCCGTTGTATAAAAACGTGTACAAAATCAGGAACGATATAGTCTAAAGTCTTTGATAATGTGTAATTACGACGATAGCAGTTTTGTCACTTTTCAATTTATTTACTCCATTAGCAACAATCCGAAGGCATCAATATCCAGTCCCAGAATCTGTCTCATCAAGAATGGCGAGTTTGGTTCGAGCATTGCCATTTGAAAAATTTCGTTGCGTTTTTTTTCTCCACCCGAAAAACCTTCGTTTAAGGAACGAGATAAAAATTTACGATCAATTTCTAATAATTCCGATTTTTCTCGAATCATTTTCAGCATTTCGTTGCTGGCATTTCATCTAAACCGTTTGCTTTTCGGGTTTCCGTTAATAGCCGTTCTCATAAGTTGGTTACCGAAACGCCTGGAATTGTCGACAGGATATTGAAACGAAAGAAAAACGCCTTTGTGCGCTCTTTCTTCTGGAGCCAATTCCGAAATATCTTGTGTCCAAAAGGATTTCTCCTTCGGTTACCTCGTAATTTTCGTTTCCGGCTATAATGGCTGAAAGGTACTTTTTCGGCACCGTTTGGTCCCATAATGGCCGTGAATTTCTCCCGCTTTTACTCAAGGTTGATTCCTTTAAGAATTCTTTGTCTCCAATAGAGGCGTGTAAATTTTTTATTGATAACATCTTGTTTGTTTTGTTTATTCGTAATGACCTTTTAATGAAATAATACTTAGAATATTTACAGTATTTTCATCTATAATTTCGTAAATAATTCGATGTTCCTGATTTATTCTCCTTGACCAATAACCAGATAAATTATGTTTTAAAGGTTCTGGTTTACCAATTCCTTCAAAGGATGTAATTGAATATCTTCAATTAGAGAAATATTTTATTCAGTAACGATTTATTGCCCGATTTATTCCAAAAATATTAATCTGCTTTGGCTTTACTTGAAAAATCTATTTGCATAATTCTTTCAATTCTTCCATTGTCATTCTAATTCCTTTTTCCTTCTCTAACTTCTTTTGCTGCTTCCAAAATTTCTTTTACAAACTCTGGATTATATGGTTTTTTCGGTTTCTTGAACGATTTCGAAACCCAATGATTTGCCAATGATTTTAAAACTGGAAAATCTTTTTTCTAACGTTTTTTAAAATGAGTTCCATAATAGTGTAATTTAATAGTGTTCCTTCAAATTTACAAAAAATTAGCCTACACTTCCTTCCAAACTTATCTCCAACAATTTTTGAGCTTCGACTGCAAATTCCATGGGCAACTTATTCAAACATCTTTGCTAAAACCGTTTACGATTAATGCGATAGCTTTTTCGGTTGGATTCCACGTTGATTGCAATAGAAAACTTGGTCTTCGCCAATTTTACTCGTCGTGGCTTCATGTTCAATTTTGCGGATGGATTTTTGCTTTCGATGTATGGAAAAGTATTGGCACTGCAATTGTTTCCATCAAACGCGAATCGCATTGCGAAAAGTTCCTTGCGTTGTCTGCGTTTTGGACCAATTTCACTAAACCTCTATAACTATTATGCGATTTTCCCGCAGAAATTCCTTTAGAAATAATCGTTGATTTTGTGTTTTTTCCAAGATGGATCATCTTGGTTCCCGTATCGGCTTGTTGGAAATTATTGGTTACCGCAATCGAATAAATTCGCCTACTGAATTGTCGCCTTTTAAAATGCAAGAAGGATATTTCCAAGTTACGGCCGAACCAGTTTCGACTTGTGTCCAAGAAATTTTGCGTTTTTCTCGCACAAACCTCTTTTGGTTACAAAATTAAAAACACCGCCTTTTCCTTCCTTGTTTCCAGGATACCAGTTTTGAACGGTCGAATATTTAATTTCGGCACCGTCCATGGCGATAAGTTCAACAACCCGCTGCGTGCAATTGATTTTCATCACGACTTGGTGCGGTGCAACCTTCAAGATAGGAAACATAACTGCCTTCATCAGCAATAAGCAACGTTCTTTCGAATTGTCCGGTTCCAGCTTGATTGATACGGAAATAAGTCGAAAGTTCCATTGGGCAACGAACACCTTTGGAATATAACAAACGAACCATCAGAGAAAACAGCCGAATTTAATGCAGCATAAAAATTATCTTTTTGTGGCACACCGTGCCTAAATATTTTTTTACTAACTCAGGATGTTCTTTAATTGCTTCGGAAATACTCATAAAAATAATTCCTTTTTCGCCTAATGTTTTCTTGAATGTTGTTGCAACCGAAACTGAATCGACCACAATGTCCATAGCCACATTATTCATCATTTTTTGCTCATCGACTGAGATTCCTAATTTTTTATACATTTCTAAAAGCTCTGGATCTACATCGTCTAATGACTTATTTGGGTCAATCGCTTTTGGAGCTGAATAATAGGAAATCGCCTGAAAATCAGGTTGGCATACTGCACATTTGCCCATTCTGGTTCAATCATTTTTTCCCACGCTCTAAAAAGCTTCAATGCGCCAATCGGTCATCCATTGTGGTTCTTCTTTCCTGTGCGAAATGGCACGAACAATAGCTTCGTTCAAACCAATAGGAAAAGTATCCGATTCTATATCTGTATAAAATCCGTACTCGTATTCTTTAGTTTCGAGTTCAACTCGTAAATGGTCTTCGGTATATTTGCTCATTTAATTATAAAATTTAAGATTAAAAAATTCAAAGATTGAATGCTAATCTTTAGTATTATTGTTTAGGTATTTTATGAAATTCGAAAGGTTTGAGATATTCCCATGCTTACATCATAACTAATTTGAATGCTATCCTGATTACATAAACTGCAATTCTCTTGATAATAGCAACACATTTCTAACTTTCGCACAACTGCCTTTTGAATATTTCAGGTATCTTATAAATTGCCTATTATTGTTGTATTCAGAACCTTTGCAATATTATTTGTAATGGACACAACCGCTCTTTTCAACCCATATTCTTATTTAATAATTCAAAAACTAATTTTGTTAAGACAACTCTTCTTTGTGAACTTCGAATTCTTCAAAAGATTTCGTCATAATCTTTAAATTATTTACAAGGAAAAACTCTCTCCGCAACCACAAGTCCTACTTGCATTTGGGTTGTTGAAAACAAAACCTTTTCCGTTTAATCCTCCAGAAAATTCTAAAATTGTTCCAGCTAATAGAGAAATGATTTCTTTTCTACGGCAATTGTTATTTCGTTATCTACAAAAATTTTATCGTCTTCGCCTTTGTTTTTGTCAAATTTCAAATCATAAGACAAACCAGAGCAACCACCGCTTTTCACACCAACTCTTACATAATCGGCAGCAGCATCAAAACCATCTTCTTTCATTAAATCGATGATTTTCTTTTGGCAGTATCAGAAACTTTAATCATAATCCTTATTTGATTTGTCTAAATAAAGTGCAAAGATATTACAATTGGGCTTTTGTCAAACATATAACATTTTTATAACTAATGACCGAATAGAAAAAGTTGATTTGGTTTCCTATAATAAGTAAAAGGATTCGCTAACTTTGTTTTTATTTGAAATAATAAAGTAAATCAATGAAATTATATGCTATAGAAACTGGTAATTTTAAGCTTGATGGTGGTGCCATGTTTGGGGTTGTCCCAAAAACAATTTGGAACAAAACCAATCCAGCCGATGAAAAAAATTGTATTGACATAGCGGCGCGTTGCCTGCTAATAGAAGATGGGAATCGCTTGATTTTGATAGATAACGGAATGGGAAACAAACAATCGGAGAAAGTTTTTTGGCTATTATTCGCTTTGGGGGAACACATTCATTAGACAATTCCTTTGGCAAATACGGCTTTCATCGCGATGATATTACCGATGTGTTTTTGACGCATCTTCATTTTGATCATTGTGGCGGAAGTGTGCAGTGGAATAAGAATAAAAACGGGATATGAAGTAGCCTTTAAAAACGCCAAATATTGGACGAATGACAACCATTGGGAATGGGCTAACGAAACCCAATCTAAGGGAAAAAGCTTCTTTTTATCGGAAAACATTTGCCCATTCAAGAGAGTGGACACCTTCATTTTATAAAAAAGACCCGAAGGCGATTTACTGGAAAAATCAGAGCTGGGTTTTGCTATTTTCTTTAGCGATGGTCATACCGAAAAACAAATGATTCCACAACTGAAATACCAAGACAAAACCATTTGTTTTATGGCCGATTTGCTACCTACGGTTGGGCACTTGCCTTTGCCTTATGTTACGGGTTATGATACGAGACCCGCTTTTGACATTGACTGAAAAAGCGAAATTACTGAATGCCGCTGCTGAAAATAATTTTTATTTGTTCTTAGAGCACGATGTGCATAATGAAATCATAACAGTGCAACATACAGAAAAAGGAGTGCGTTTGAAGGATGTTTTTAGTTGTGAGGAAATTTTGTAAAATGTCTTTTACCTCTATTTTTATTGTAAAATGGATTTTTAGCATTTTATCTTAAAAAATAGTTAACGATTGTGTAATATTAAATTTACTTAGGCTATTTTTGATTTTTCAATAAATAGAGGAATACCTAATACATAAAACCGCCAAAATTTTAAAAAAAACAAATTATAGTGAAAAAAGGCGGCACTATATTTAAATTACAAATAGTAGCATAACATGAAAAAGATTAATTTAGCTTCATTAGCATTATTTACCGCTTTGTCTTTATGCCTTTCGGCTAATGGACAAACATCGACAGGATATATTGCCAAAAAAGGAAAACTGAGCGAAACAGAACTGCAACGATGGTCGCATCTTGATTTAGCCAAAGACAGTATTCCAGGAATGAGTGTTGATAAAGCCTACGCAGAATTATTAAAAGGAAAAAAAAAGTATCAAGTAATTGTTGGAATTATAGATTCTGGAGTTGATATTGACCACGATGATTTAAAATCGGTAGTTTTGGACGAACAAAAAAGAAATTCCCGGAAACGGAATCGATGATGATAAAAACGGCTACATAGATGATATTCACGGTTGGAATTTTCTAGGAAATGCTGGAAAGGAAGCTTTAGAAATGACTCGAATCTTAAAAAAGGCGACGATGGATCGGCCATTTACAAGAGTGCTCTTGCGGCGTATAATGAAAAATACGATAAAGCAATGAAAGACAAACAGCAAGTCGATTTCTTGATGGCTGCTGATAAATCTATTCAAAAACAATTAAATAAGGAAGAATATACCATTGAAGACTTGAAAGGAATCGTAACTACAGATACTGATTTGAGCAGAAGTAAAAGGATTATGACTCAAGTGATGACTAATGCTGGTTCTGGATTTCGGGCAGGATTAAAAGAATTTTCAGATTATGTTTACGATGAGGTCAATTATAATCTAAACAAAGAATTTGATGGGCGAAAAATAGTTGGCGATAATCCAGATGATATAAAAAACACCAAATACGGAAACAATATTGTTTATGGTCCAGACAAAGAAGAAGCACTTCACGGGACACATGTTGCTGGAATTATTGGGCAAGTACGCAACAACAAAATTGGCGGAGATGGTGTTGCCAATAATGTAGAAATCATGGCCGTGAGAGCCGTACCTAATGGAGATGAATACGATAAAGATATTGCATTAGCCATTCGTTATGCGGCTGATAATGGCGCCAAAGTAATTAACGGAAGTTTTGGAAAAAGTTATTCTCCTCACAAACAATGGGTGTATGATGCCATAAAATACGCAGAAAAGAAAGACGTTCTTTTTGTTCATGCTGCCGGAAACGATGGGCTAAACATTGATTTACCTGAAAACACCAATTTTCCAAATGATTCGGATGACAATAAAAAAGAATTTGCTTCTAATGTATTAACGGTTGGAGCTTTGAATTATGCTTATGGAGAAGGTGTTGTTACGGATTTTTCAAATTATGGTGCTTTCAATGTAGACGTGTTTGCTCCTGGAGCAGAAATTTATGCGACGGTTCCTAATAACAAATTCAAATACGAACAAGGAACTTCTATGGCTTCGCCAAATGCCGCTGGAGTGGCCGCTTTGATTCGTTCCTATTATCCAAAATTATCGGCTAAGCAAGTGAAACAAATCTTAATCGATTCTGGAACACCACTTCCTGCTACTGTGCTTTTGGGCGAAGATAAAGAGTCTAAAAAGGCAGCAGAGTCGTCAAAATCTGGTAAAATGGTCAATGCCTATACGGCTTTATTGATGGCCGAAAAAATATCAAAAAGCAAATAATTAATCTTTAATTTTAAAATGGAAGGGCGAAAACCCTTCCATTTTTTATTTTAATCCGTATGAAATGAGCATGACCGTTATGGGTCGCAAACACCAATGATGATAGGCGACCCGAGTGCTAGCGAATAGACGAAGCAATTACATATAACCGATAAAAATCAATAAATACCAACACATGAAAAAAATCTTTTTATTTGTCGCAATTTCCATTAGTTTCGGAAATCTTTTTGCACAAAGCACAACGTATTGGCAACAGCATGTTAGCTACAAAATGGATGTTGTAATGGATGCAAAAAAGTATCAATACAAAGGAAAACAAGAATTGGTTTACACCAATAATTCATCGGATACTTTGAGACGCGTTTTTTATCATTTGTTTAATAATGCTTTTCAGCCTGGGAGCGAAATGGATGCTCGATTGCAAGCCATTGTGGATCCAGATGGAAGAATGGTCAATAAAATAAATGTTGGAGGCAAAGAAAGTAAAGAAAGCCGAATAAAAATTTTGAAACCCAATGAAATAGGGTATTTGAACATTTCAAATTTCAAGCAAGATGGAGAAAATGCAGCGACAAAAACGGTGGGAACCATCCTCGAAGTAATTTTGGCAAAGCCTATTTTGCCTAATTCGAAAACCACACTAACATTAGATTTTGACGGACAAGTTCCCATTCAAATTCGTCGTTCAGGTAGGAATAATCTTGAAGGAGTCGAATTTTCAATGGCACAGTGGTATCCCAAAATGGCCGAATTTGATTTCGAAGGTTGGCACACAAATCCTTATATAGCGAGAGAATTTCACGGAGTTTGGGGAGATTTTGATGTTGCTATAACCATCGATAAGGACTATGTTCTGGGCGGAAGCGGTTATTTGCAAAACCCAAATGAAACAGGTCACGGCTATCAAGATGTTGGAAATACGGTGGTGTATCCAAAGAAAACAAAAACGCTGACTTGGCATTTTGTTGCGCCAATGGTGCATGATTTTACCTGGGCTGCCGATAAAAATTACATACACGATGTAATTAAAGGACCAAAGGATGTCGATTTGCATTTTTTGTATAAAAACAATCCCAAAATTATTGATAATTGGAAAGCATTACAACCTTTAATGGTCAAAGTGATGGCTATTTACAATAACAACGTTGGTAATTACCCTTATAAGCAATACTCATTTATTCAAGGAGGCGATGGCGGAATGGAATATGCTATGTGTACTTTGATGCTTGGAAACGGGACTTTGGAAGGAATTTTAGGAACTGCAACTCACGAGTTAGGTCATTCTTGGTTTCAGCATATTTTGGCATCCAATGAAAGTGAGCATCCTTGGATGGATGAAGGATTTACTTCCTATATTGAAGACTTGGCACTAAATGAAATTACTGTCAAAAAAAAGAAAATCCTTTTAAATCAACTTATAAAGCCTATGCTAAATTAGTAGAATCTGGTAAGGAGCAGCCACAAACCACACAAGCGGATCGATATGACGAAAACAGATCGTATAGCATTTCTTCTTACAGCAAAGGAGAAATTTTCCTGTCGCAGCTAGAATATGTGATTGGGAAAGAAAATCTAAAGAAAACAGTAAAAAAATATTTTCAAGATTTTAAATTCAAACATCCAACACCAAACGACATCAAGCGAACTGCCGAGCGCGTGTCAGGAGCAAACTTGGAATGGTATTTAACCGATTGGACAGAAACAACCAACACCATTGATTATGGAATTAAGGAAGTAAAAGAGGATGGAAATAAAACAACAATTATATTAGAAAGAATGGGTAGAATGCCCATGCCAATCGATCTTTGGTGGAATATAACGATGGCACAAAAGAGAGTTTTTACATTCCGTTGCGGATGATGAATTTTGAAAAAGAAAACCCGAATCCAGCAATTAAAAGAACGGTTTTGAGCGATTGGGCTTGGGCGTATCCAACGTATGAATTTAGCATTTCGAAATCGAAAGCAGCCGTTAAGAAAATTACCATTGATCCAAGCGAATTAATGGCCGACATTAAAGGAGAGAATAATAGTTATGAGGCAAAATAGTGTTTATTACTATTTTACATCATTGGAGCCAAAAGTAAGAGTTACTGTTAAAAGTAACTCTTCGTCTTGGAATTATTTAGTTGGTTAGTAGTTTTGACGAAATGAATTTTAAAAATTTGAAAATGAAATGAGCATGACCATAATTGGGTCGCAACTGCGAAGTAAACACCAATGATGATATGCGAAACGAAGTTCGATGACATAAAAAAATAATATAAAAGGTCATCAATTACATATTACCGATAAAAATCAATAAAAATCAACACATGAAAAAAGTAGTTCAATTCGCACTCATAGCATTCCTTGTATTTAGTAATGGAGTTGAGGCGCAATCCAAAAAAGGGCAAGTAGTAGCCATTTCGATCGAGGGAGTTCAAGATACCGAAATGGGCGCTTTCAAAAACGGTAAAATGCTAGAAGATTTTAACGGAAGAGTAAAAGAAGCCACATTGAATCGTTTAAAAGCGTTGTTTCAATTGGATCAGGTTGTAATGGTGCCCGATGTTCCTGTTGTTTTTAAGCAAGGATTAAATCGCTTGTCAGGCGTAGGCAAGCTAGATAAAAATCAAAAAGAGACCGCCAAGGAATATCAGTTTACTTTCAAAATAAAATGTGATATTGCTTTTAACGAAACCGTTGGGGGATTTATTATCGATGAAACTTCGTCAAGAGCGGCTATTTATGTCAATGTTGGAGTGTATGATTCCAATGGAGAACGAGTTGCTATTTACAAAGGAAAATGCAAAGATAGTGTTGTTTTTCTCGGGAAAAATGCCCGTAAGGCGCAATGGTTAGCCAAAGAAGATTTTGAAACAGCCTATCAATCGGCTTTAGAAGATTTAAGTTTAAAATAAAATCAAAATGAGAGTAAAGAACGTAATTACAGCATTGCTTTTTGGAGTTTGTTTGGGAATACAAGCTCAGTCGTATGACAATTATCAAAAAAAGTACAGTTTGGTTTCGCTTACCGAAGGGCAAATAGAGTCCAGTCGAACCCACCGAATGATCCTGTGCGATTATCAACCCACGGGATTGTATGTAAAAAAAGGAGAGGAAATTACCTTTACAGTCGAGCATTTGGATAATTCGTACAGCCTGTCTTATATGATTGGTTTTAAACCAATGTGGGGCAATCACAACAACACAGTAGAGGAAAAGTTACATGAAGGTTCGACTACTTTGTCAGCATCTCAAGAAGGAATATTGTCTTTTATTTTTGTAAAAAAAGAAGGGTATGATACAACTCCTACCACTGTCAATATAACCGTGAAAGGAGGAGAAGCATTTCCGTTATACCATTTTGGCAAAAGTAATTTAGCGAATTGGCAAAATGATTTAAAAACGATGACCACGGCACCATTTGTACAATTAGTGTCAGACCAAGTACTCATTACTATTCCGTACAAAGAGTATGTAAATGCCCCTATGAAAGATATAAATGCTTCTTTTGAAATCATACATTCGGTATTGAATTTAGAAGAAGAATTGGCAGGATTCGACAATAGCACACTCCAAAACACCAAAACTAGGTTGCGCTTGAATTACTTGGTCGATTTGTATTCTACCGAGAAAGAAAAAGAAAACTACTATATGTACGCTTCCTATTATATGGTGGGAATGAAAAAAGATAATTTTACAGATTTAATTATCCCCGAAAAATTAAAAAAGAATGGTCAATTTGGCACGAAACAGGTCATACACAACAGCAATCGTCTTGGACTTGGGATGCTCTTACCGAGATAAATGTAAATATGTTTTCGTTATATGTTCAGGAAAAGATGGGGCAACCCACTCGATTGAATACCAAAGAATATGGCGAAAAATTAACTTCGTTTGAAAAGCGAAAGAATATATTTCTAATCCAAAGAAGAACTACCTTGTTGATAATCCCGACGATTATAATGAGCTGTTTGCTAAATTAGTATTGTTTCATCAGCTCAAGTCCGTTTACGGATGGGAGGTTCTTAAGAAAGTACATCAGCATTTCAGACAAAATCCGTATGTGTATAATGAGCGTGAATCCAACCAAGATAAAGCAAATAAGTTTGTTTTGGCAATGTGTTTAGTAACTAAAAACAATTTAGTTCCCTTTTTTCAAAAATGGGGATTGTCAATCGATGAAATTACCAAAAATAAAATTGCCAAATTAAAACTACCCGCTCCCGCACAAGACCTCTCTTTAATTTTTACTAAAAACAAGTTCGGTTTAGAGGAAATTTGAACTGTAAAATCCAATTGATTCAAGAACCAATTGGATTTTTTGTTTCATAAAGCAGCAATGCGTAAAAAGCTAATTTATTCAATGTTGACAACCGTTTCGATTTGTGGTGCAAACTTTTTGATGGTCGTTTCTACACCAGCTCTAAGCGTCATTTGGTTTACGCTGCAACTCATGCAAGCCCCCTCGAGACGAACCGTTACATGCTTGCCATCTTCGATTGAAACGAGCGATATGTCGCCTCCGTCGCTATTCAAAAAAGGGCGGATTTCTTCGAGTGCTTTTAGGACATCGTTTGTTAATTTTTCTGTTGTCATTGGTGTATGTTTTATGCCTACTTTGCTTGTTTTGCTTATTTTTTTTACTGCCGCACAGCCCGCCATATTTGTGATTTTGATGGCTTCGGTAGCGGGTAAATTTTGTTTCTAGCTACAACTTCTTGTACAACATTTTTGGTTATGGTTTCAAAATGGTTTCAATTATTGAACCGGTTTGTAATGCTGCTGGACGACCAAAATCACCGGCTTCACGGATAGATTGTACAATTGGAACCTCTCCTAAAAAAGGAACTTTCAAATCTTCTGAAAGATTTTTTGCACCTTCTTTTCCAAAGAGGTAATATTTGTTGTTTGGTAATTCTTCTGGGGTAAAATAGGCCATGTTTTCAACAATGCCTAGAACAGGAATGTTTATGGCTTCAGACATAAACATTGCCACTCCTTTTCTAGTATCAGAAAGGGCTACGGCTTGTGGCGTACTTACTATAACGGCTCCAGTAATGGGCAAGGATTGCATGATAGAAAGATGAATATCTCCAGTTCCTGGAGGTAAGTCAACTAGCAAAAAGTCTAATTCGCCCCATTGAGCATCGAAAATCATTTGGTTTAATGCTTTTCCCGCCATTGGTCCACGCCAAATAACGGCCTGACTTGGAGAGGTAAAAAATCCTATTGAAAGGATTTTAACCTCATAACTTTCGATAGGTTTCATTTTTGATTTGCCATCGACTTCTACCGAAAGGGGTTTTGCGCTTTCAACATCAAACATCATTGGCATAGATGGCCCATAAATGTCAGCATCAAGAACGCCAACAGAAAACCCCATTTTAGCTAAACTTACTGCTAAATTTGCTGTTACGGTCGATTTTCCAACGCCTCCTTTTCCAGAAGCAATAGCAATGATGTTTTTTATTCCAGGAATCGATTTTTCTTCGACTATACTTTTTTCAGGAGCTTCAACCTTGACATTGATTTTTATTTTTGCCGCTGGCGAAACTAATTCAAGGATGGTTTTTTTAATATCGTCTTCAGCACGTTTTCTAATATGCATTGCCGGAACATGTAGTACTAAATCGACAACTACCTCATCTCCAAAAGTGATTACATTTGCAATTGCACCACTTTCTACCATATTTTTTCCTTCGCCAGCAATTGAGATGGTTTCTAGAGCTTTAAGGACTTCTTTTTTGTCTAATTTCATAATTCTGCTTATGGTTTTCAATTGAGGATTCTCAATTGAATTGTTGGGTTTATTTAAACGGATTCTATTAAAATTCTCGACAGCAAAGATACTGTGAAAAGTTCTTATTATAAAGGTTTTCGGTTTGATTTATTGTTTGAAATAAGGGATGCAGATGAAAATTATTTTTGCGGAATCAAAGTTGAATTTCTGGATTCCAAAAATGTTTTTCAAAATCAACAATCTGATTGTCGACCACTTTAATGCCTTCGTTTCGAGTAATTGTTGCATCAAATGAGTTCCGTCAAAATGGTGTTTTCCTGTGAGCAATCCTTTTCTGTTCACGACCCGATGGGCAGGAACATCTTCAATAGTATGTGCGGCATTCATGGCCCAGCCTACCATTCTGGCAGAACGAGCTGTACCCAATGCCTTTGCTATGGCGCCATAGGACGTGACTTTGCCATAGGGAATTTGTTTGACTATGACGTACACTTTGCTAAAAAAATTGTCAGTTGAATGGGTCATTATTATTGCCAATAATATTTTATAATATTTATCAAGGTAATTATTGAAATGAGTCCCGTTATACTTCCAATAAGGGTATTCATGTTTTTTAGTACATAATCTGTTTTGGTTTCTATCTTGTTGAAGAAAGCAATATAGCAATAAAATACAGAAAAAGAGCCAATAACAACGCCATTTACAAAGATTAAAATAGAAGTCATATCAAAAAAAAACAACTGGTAAGAAGCCAAGGTCATACTAACAAAAACATAATAAGGAATAGGAAAAAAATTGAGTCCTGAGAGTAATATACCTAGAAAAAACCGATTGGTTTTACTGTTTTTTTAAATTTTTTGGTTTTATCTTTTGGTTTTTTGGCTAACCATAAAAAATAAATGGTCAAGGTTATAAAAATTCCGAGACCTACTTCGCGCAACAAAGTGACTAAATCCGGACGGCGATTGATAATCTTAGCAAATAATATGGCAAGAAAAACTTGAAAAAATATTACCACTACTGCGCCAATAACAAACCACAGAGCATGTCGTTTACCTTCTCTAAGATTTACCTTGGCTGCGGTCATGTTAATTAATCCTGGAGGAATAATCCCTATAAATGCGGTAATAAATCCTAAAAACAATGGTGTTACAAGTCCCTTAATCCCCGAAGGAGAAATTGCTAGTGCGACTTGAAACATATTTGCCATATTGATAAAGATTATTTATTCCCTTTAGAAATTTAGGGGGCTATTTTGAATCGAATGTACGTAATTGCTTTGTTTATTGCTAAATATTGTTTTTCATAAAATGTTTGAAAAGCGGTAACTTCCTCTGGACTTCCCTCGTTTACATACACATTATGATTGGCATATACTACTTCATGCCCTTCTCCGTGGAGTAATCCTAGTGTGTAACCGTGCATAAATTCGCTATCGGTTTTAAGATTTACTATTCCGTCTTTTTGAGGATTTTTTTATACAATTGCAAAAATTCTGAATTGGTCATTCTATGTTTGGTGCGCTTGTATTTGATTTGTGGATCGGGGAATGTAATCCAAATTTCGTCAACTTCATTTTCTGAAAAGATATGATTAATTAATTCTATTTGGGTGCGAATGAACGCTACATTATGCAAACCTGTATCAACGGCAGTTTAGCTCCACGCCAAAAACGAGCCCCCTTAATATCGATTCCTATAAAATTTTTGTTTGGATATTTTTGAGCCAAGCCAACAGAATATTCGCCTTTGCCACAACCTAATTCTAGGATTAGTGGATTATCATTTTTAAAAAAATCAGCATTCCATTTGCCTTTAAGCGGAAACAAATCGCCAACTACTTCTTCCCTTGTTGGTTGAAAAACATTGTCGAATGTTTCATTCTCCCTAAATCTTTTTAACTTGTTTTTACTTCCCACGCTTTTTAAAATGTTTCGGCAAAATTAATCAAATATATAAGACTATTGGTTTGGTTTTAAAAAATTAAACTGCCACTAAAGCAGGAGGCTAAATGAAGTCCAACAAAAGAGTTTACTTGTACAAATGCAAAAAAATAAAACCGTAACAGCTTTTTTATAGCTTATTACGGTTTTTTATGTGGAGAATATCGGATTCGAACCGACCACCTCTTGCCTGCCAGTAGTACCAGTATTGATTTTTATATTTGAAAATCAAATAGTTATGTTTTATAAAATATGCAAAATGTGGCATTTTTAGACATTTTTCCACTTAGAAAGTACACTTAGATTAATGAGTAGTAAATCAGGATAAGCTATTCACAAGGATTAGTTAAATCATTACGATAAATTACTTGTTGAAATACTTTTCAACTAAGTGGTAAAAATAATGCAGTACTAAAATGAAAATTCCTATTTTTAAACTTTTATTACGAAAATGCCAATGCACTTACAATAATTCGCCTTTCACAAGGTATTTTGAAATTATATGTTAAATAAAAAAGGTCTATCTGAAAGAGATATTTGCACAAAATTCATAACTCCTGCCCTTCAAAAAGCAGGGTGGGATTTACATAAGCAAATATTGGAAGAAGTTTTTTTACCGATGGCAAAATCTATGTTAGAGGCAAACTAACAGCTAGAGGGGAAAGAAAACGGGCTGATTATATTCTGTATTATCAAGATAATCCAATTGCAGTAATTGAAGCAAAAGACAACAAACATTCCGTTAGAGCAGGAATTCAACAAGCCCTTGGTTATGCCATAACTTTGGATATTCCATGCGTTTTTAGTAGTAATGGAGATGGGTTTCTTTTCCATGACAGAACAGTAACTGACGCTACAATTGAAACGGAATTAACAATAGACGAATTTCCTTCACCTGAAACTTTATGGAGTAAATACAAACAATATAAAGGCATCATAACTCCTAATGGAGAGAAAATAGCCTTGCAAAAATACTTCTCAGATGGTTCAGGTCGCAAACCTAGATATTACCAACAAATTGCGGTAAATAGAACCGTTGAAGCTATTGCTAATGGTCAAAATAGAATTATTTTAGTTTATGGCAACGGGCACAGGTAAAACATATACTGCTTTTCAAATTATTCATCGCCTTTGGAAAAGTGGTGCTAAAAAAAGAATCCTTTTTCTTGCGGATAGAAATGCTTTGATTGACCAAACCAAAAGAGGTGATTTCAAACATTTTAAAGATAAATGACGGTAGTTAAACACCGAATGATTGACAAAAGTTATGAAATTTACTTGGCTCTATATCAAGGATTAACTGGGGCTGATGAAGAAGCCAACGCTTACAAACAATTTTCGCCAGACTTTTTTGATTTGATTGTAATTGATGAGTGTCACCGTGGTAGTGCTAATGAAGAAAGTGCATGGAGAGAAATTCTAACCTATTTCAACAAAGCAACACATATTGGCTTAACTGCTACTCCAAGAGAAACTAAAGAAACAAGCAATACCGAATATTTTGGAGAACCTGTTTATACTTATTCTTTAAAACAAGGAATTGACGATGGCTTTCTAGCACCTTACAAAGTTATTCGAGTAGTTTTGAATGTTGATTCCGAAGGATATCGCCCACAACAAGGGAAAACAGACAAAGATGGTGTTGAAATTGAAGACCGCATCTACAACCGTAAAGATTTTGACAGGAAATTAGTTATTGACGAAAGAACGGACATCATTGCTCAAAAAGTAACGGAATACTTAAAAGGTTTAGACCGTTTTGCAAAAACTATTATTTTTTGTGTAGATATTGACCATGCTGAACGGATGAGAAACGCCATTTCGAAGCATAATGCTGATTTGGTTGCCGAAAATTACAAATATGTAATGCAAATTACGGGTGATAATGATGAAGGAAAACGAGAACTTGACAATTTTATTAATCCTGAAGAAAAATATCCTGTTATTGCTACTACTTCTGAACTAATGACAACTGGTGTAGATGCACAAACCTGTAAGGTAATTGTTTTGGATGCCAACATTAATTCCATGACCAAATTCAAGCAAATTGTAGGTCGTGGAACCCGAATTAATGAAGAATTTGACAAGTTTTATTTTACCATTTTAGATTTTAGAAACGCTACTGATAATTTTGCAGACTCTGCTTTTGATGGCGACCCTTTGCGAGTAAAGCCTATTACCCAAGACATAGATTTAACTGGAATTGAAGATGAAGAAACGGAAGATGAAACCCCAATTATTGACGAAGTTTCGGGTAACGAAATTATAATACAAAAACCAGTTATACCATTGATTTTTATAAAATAGTCCAAAAACACTCGAAACATTTTTTTTATTCACATTGGACTAAAATATAAAAATCGTATATTTGGCTTAAGAAAGAAATATATGTCGTCACCAAAAATATTTACAATAAAGGAGAGCTTGTCGGAGCTCAAAAAAATTCAAAAAAAGAGCAACCCCATGATTGCAAAGAGAGTACATGCTTTACTTGTTTTTAAAGAAAATGAACTGAATGGAATTTCTAAAAGAGAGGTTGCTCAAGCCATAGGGGTTAATCATAATAGTATTCAGTCGTGGCGCGACCTCTATATTAATGGAGGGATTGAACTACTGACAAGACATTCTAAAAAAGGATACAAGCCCAGTGTTATAACTTTGGAAGAAGAGCAAGCTTTAAGAGAACAGATGTTTAATCCTGAAAACGGGTTTGTTGGATACGTCGAACTGTTAGCTTGGTTTGATGAAAAGTTTGGGAAACAAACTAATTACAGCACTTTCAAAGGGTACGTTTATAGAAAATTCAAGGCAAAAATAAAGACCGCAAGAAAAATTCATGTTAAGAAAGACCAAATTAAGGTTGAGGATTTTAAAAAAATTTCAGTAAAGAATGTGAAAACATCTACAACGAAAAAGGATGGGGATTTAAAACAATAAACTTGTATTGTCAAGATGAAAGTCGGTTCGGGATGTTTACTAGAAACGGAAAAGCCTTAACGGCAAAAGGAATTAAGCCGATATGTGTCTTTCAACAAGTATTCAAAGCCACATGGTTATTTGGTGCTTATTCACCATTTACAGGAGATCATTTTGAATTGGAATTACCCCATTGCAATTCAAATAATTTTCAACTATTCCTAAATGAATTTTCAAAAGAGAGACCTGATGAATTTAAAATAATAATCTTAGATAATGGTGCATTTCACAAATCAAAGACCCTTACCATTCCAAATAACATAGCGTTACTTTTTATCCCACCATATTCACCAGAACTCAATCCCTCAGAAAAAATATGGTGGCGAATGAAAAGGGCTTTTACTGGAAAACTGCACAAATCACTAGAAGAGGTAAGTTCTTTCATAGAGAATGAGGTGAAAAAACTAACTAATGAAATTGTCAAGAAAACCTGTGAATTTGAATATATCGTTTCATCTCCTTTTTGGACTAAACTGTATTAGTCAATGGTATTATTAGAAATCCAGTAGAAGAACCACCAACAGAATATATCAAAAGACCTAAACAATACATCAACGGAGTAAATGTTTCGGTTTTAGTATCTAGAGAGTTGTATTTTGATTCCAACGGCAAGCCGATAACCATAAGTTTAAAGGACCATACTAAAGAAATTATCAAAGGGAAATATGCCTCATTAGAAGATTTTCTTTGACTTGGAACCATGCAGACAAAAAAGAGGTTATTATCAAAGAATTACAAGAACAAGGAGTAATGGTGGAAGCACTTTATGAAGCTGTAGACAAACAAGTAGATTTATTTGATTTAATTTGCCACGTGGCATACGACCAGCCGCCATTAACACGAAAAGAACGAGCCAATAACGTAAAAAAAAGCAATTATTTCATTAAGTATGGTGAACAAGCCCGAAAAGTTTTGGAAACATTATTGGATAAATATGCAGATGAAGGGGTTGAAAACATTGAAAGTATTGAAGTACTTCGGGTAAAACCTTTTGATCAATATGGCTCTCCAATTGAAATCATAAGTCATTTTGGGAACAAGCAACATTATTTGGAAGCAGTAAAAGAATTAGAAACCGAATTATATAGAAAAGCATAGACTATAATGATAGATGAAGGCATAAGTATTGATTATAAAAGCTTAAAAAAAGTATTAGATTCAGCTGGAAAAATCAAGTCCGATGGATTAAGAGACCTTGCAGTAACTAGTGTCGCCTTTGCCAATATGCATGGTGGGAAAATTTTTATAGGTATCGAAGACAAAGATAAACAACCACCTTTACGGCAAACCATTACTGTCAAAACAGCAAATGAAACGGTTACTAGATTAAAATCTTTGTGCTTTAATGTTGGATTCCAGCTTGGTGAAATTGAAACCCATACCAATGGAAGTCAATTTTTCAGTATTACGGTTTACCCTACGTTAAAATCAGTTGCTACTACCGCTGACGGAAAAATATACATCCGAATTGGAGACCAATGCCAACCAGCAAGAAGCGAAGACATAGTTCGTCTAGCAAGTGAAAAAGATGCTTTTCAATGGGAATTGCAAGCTAGAAACCTTTCTTATACAGAAATTCCTGAAATAAATATACAATGGTTTGCAGATGAAATCAGAAAATCAGACAGGGTAAAACAAAACACCAAAGAATTATCAGACATTGAAATTATTGAGCATTACAACTTAATTGATAAAGGCAAGCTAACCAACCTTGGCGTTTTATGGTTAGGCACCGCTTCGCAAAGAAGCCGATTGGTTTATCCTTTAACCGTTCAATACATTGTTTATGATGAGTTAGAAAAGAAAATAAGGAAAGAAGATTGGCAAGATTACTCTAAAAACCCTAAAGAATTACTATTAGAAATTGAGAAAGAAGCAATCGAGTTAACTTATTATGATGAATTTCCTTTAGGTCTGTTTCGTAATAAAATAAGACATTATGATGCCCGATTAATTAGAGAATTGCTCATCAATGCTATAGCCCACAAAAGTTATACAATTTCAGGGGATATATTCATTAAAGTGTACCAAGACCGATTAGAAATAACAAATCCTGGCGGATTGCCTTTAGGGATTACCAAAGACAATATTCTTCATACTACCTATAGAAGAAACCCACATCTAATAAGAATCCTCCATGATTTAAAATTAATGGAAGGAGAAGGAACGGGTTATAATTTAATTTATGAAATTACAAGTCGTGATGCCAAAGCTTTTCCAATACCTATTTCAGATTATAATGCAACTTCGGTAACCCAATATTCAAAAATTTTAGATGAGGAAGCTGTTTTATTGCTGGATTTTATTGCAAAAAACTATCAATTGTCACAAAAAGAGTTTATAGCACTTGGAGTAATTACACGTCATAAAAAAATATTAGCAACACAATTAACCAAAGAGTTACAGCTAACCGATGAAGATCGTTTAAGATCCTATATTTCTAAACTCTCTAGCCAATCTATCATTATAAATAGAGGCGAAAAGAAAGGCAGAGAATACTTGGTTAATCCTAAACTGATTGCAAGTTCTAAAATTAATATCAAGCCTACTTTAAAAACCATTGAACAACCCAGATTGAAAGCTTTAATTGAAGAAGTTCTCAAAATGACACCTAATATTTCTGCTTCAACTATTCATTCAAAGATTGGTGATGTTGCTATTGCTGATGTGAGAAAGTGCATTTTTAAAATGGTAAAAGAAGAAGTGCTTGATTTCGGTGGAGCAAATAAAAACAGAGTTTATTTTTTGGCAAAAAAAAGATAAATGAAAGATAAATATCGTCTTAAAAAAGAAATAATACCTTCTGAACAAGTGTTTTAACTGGTTTTTTTTGAGTAGATAAAAAATAAAAAATATTGATATTTTATTGGCATAAAAAAATAAATGAAAAACAAATTTTTAGAACAAAATGAATAAACTATTTATTTTTTAAAGAAACCATACGTTTTTGAAGCAACTAGTAGTGGCAATAAAAAAGAATTGAAAAAGAAAACTAAAAACAAATACTTCAGCTGGTTGCTTTTTAAAGGTTTTTTCTTTTTAATCATAGCACAACAAAAAAAGAAAATAAAAAGAATACCTAAAAACACTAAATACAAATATGAGTAATATTTCAAGCATACTAAAAAGCATACAAACCATCATGTGGCAAGACACCGGTCTAAACGGTGATGCCCAACGCATAGAACAACTTGGTTGGATGCTATTCCTAAAATATTCTCCGATAAGGACAAAGAACTCGAATTACTCGATGACAACTACACTTCACCAATTCCTGATTTATTTCATTGGGTAAAAGCCAAAGGCAATTGGGCTGGTGATGATGAAGGCATGACAGGCGATGAATTATTAGAATTTGTGGACCGCCAATTGTTTCCTGCTTTGCGAAACATTGATGTAAGCGCAGGCAACCGTAGAGCATTGATTGTACGAGAAGTTTTTGAAGGCAATAACAATTATATGAAAAGTGGTATCAACATTCGTAAAGTGTTGAATAAGCTAAACGAAATGGACTTTAACGTTGCCAAAGACCGACACGCTTTTGGTGAGCTGTATGAAAGTATTTTAAAAGGTTTGCAAAGTGCGGGTAAAAGTGGGGAGTTTTATACGCCTCGTGCCATTACGAGTTTTATTACCGAAATGATTAACCCACAATTGGGCGAAAAAATATTAGACCCTGCTTGCGGAACAGGCGGTTATTTGACTTGTGCGATTGAGCATTTAAAAGCACAAGCCAACAGCGTAGAAGAACGCAAAAGTATCGCTGAAAACGTCATGGGTTGGGAATACAAACCGCTACCGTATTTGTTAGCCACCACCAACTTGATTTTGCACGATATGGAAGTGCCTAATATTCGTTTTGGCGATGCCTTAGACCAACCACTTTCAAATTTTACCGAAAAGCATCGTGTGAACGCTATTTTAGCCAACCCACCCTTTGGCGGTATTGTAGCCAACAACAACGAAAATAACTTTCCACAAAATTATAGAACCAAAGAAAGTGCCGATTTGTTCCTGATTTTAATGATACATTTATTAAAACAAGGCGGTCGTGCTGGTATTGTATTGCCAGATGGTTCGCTTACAGGTGATGGAGTAAAGCAACGGGTACGACAAAAACTGTTGGAAGATTGTAACCTGCATACCATTATTCGCTTACCTAACTCGGTGTTTCAACCGTATGCCACCGTAGCCACGAATTTATTGTTTTTTACCAAAGGCACACCAACTAAAGAAGTTTGGTACTACGAACACCGTTTACCTGAAGGACAAAAAGCCTACAACAAAACCAAACCCATACAAACCAAGGAATTTAATCCAATTAAAACATGGTGGACTGACCGCAAGGAAAGTGATATTGCTTGGAAAGTACCCATACAAACCATTATAGACCGCAATTATGATTTAGATATTAAAAACCCAACCAAGCAAGAAGAAGCCCACGAATACAATAGTGAGGAATTAATGGATTTGTTGCATACTTCTTTTGATAAAAGTAATGCGTTGTTGAACCAACTTAAAGAAGCGGTGAAATAATGGCAAAAGGAAATAGAACAATAAACCTTTATAAAGATGACATTTGGAAAGATGTATTCTATAATTCTGTTGGTACTTACGTCAATGTTATAAATATTGAATTATCTCAAGAGTACCCTTTAGAGCCATTATCTGATTATATCAAAATTGGTGGAGGTTATGCTTTTAAAACATCCGAGTATAAAAAAAGTGGTGTTCCTATAATACGAATTTCAGATTTTAATAATGAGCAAATTGATATTTCGAATTGTGTATTTTACAATGAGGATAAATCACTTTCAAAATATGAATTAAATGAAAATGATATTATAATTTGCTTAAACTGGTGGAACAATTGCTAAACTTGGAATTGTACAATCTGGTTTAGGAAAATTATACATGAACCAACGAGTTGGTAGGTTTGATATTTTAGATAATTCAAAATTTGAAAAAGAATATGTTTATTGGATAGCAAGGAGTGTTCAAAGTATTATTAAAAATTTAGCTTGGGGTGCCGCCATTCCAAATGTTAGCCCAAAACAAATTGAAAAATTACAATTTTCATTTCCTCCAATTAATGTACAGAAACAGATTATTGAATTCCTAAATGATTTAAAAAATAATACTATTCAAGATAAAATATATTTCAATAGAAGTATTGAAAACCATATTATTGAATTACAAAATAACAATATTGCATTAAAGGAAGTAAATTCCGAACTAACACATCAACTCAACCTAATCAAACAAATGCGTCAAGCTTTTTTACGTGAAGCGATGCAAGGTAAATTAGTAAAAAGCACAAATACCAAGGAAACAGGACAACAACTCATAGCAATAATAAAAGCCGAGAAGCAAAACTCATTGCTGAGAAAAAACTCAAAAAAGAAAAAGAATTACTCCCAATTACAGAAGATGAAATTCCTTTTGAAATACCGGAGCATTGGGCTTGGTGTAGATTGGGGGAGATTTGCACGAAAATAGGTTCAGGAAGTACTCCTAAGGGAAGCAATTACTCAGAAATTGGCAAACCTTTTTTTCGTTCTCAAAATGTTCATGACAATGGTTTAGTTTATGAAGACATTAAATTTGTTTCAGATGAAGTTCAAAAACAAATGAACGGAACAATTGTATTATCTGATGACATTCTACTTAACATAACAGGTGGCTCAATGGGTAGATGTGCATTAGTTCCAACTGATTTTGAAGAAGGAAACGTAAGTCAACACGTTTGTATTATTAGACCGTTATCATTGGACAATATTTTTTTACACAAACTTGTATTATCTCCATACTTTCAAAAGTTAATATTCGGTTCTACAACTGGTGCAGGTAGAGAAGGACTACCAAAATATAATTTAGAACAATTCATTATTCCACTTCCACCACTTCACGAGCAAGAGCAAATTGTAGCCAAGTTGGAGGAGTTAATGGCATATTGTGATGGTTTGGAGCAAAGTATTAAAGAAAGTCAAGGGTATAATGAAAAGTTACTGCAGCAGGTTTTGAGAGAGGCGTTGCAAGGGGAAATAAATTAAAGTCAGTCCGTTTATATGAACAATCCAGAAAACCAAGAAAATTACAAAGTGGTTGTAACACGAATTAAGTGGTAGCTATGGTATAATGTCGCATTTTGAAATCTGATAAAATAATATAAGTCTTTGATTATAAATAGCTTTTATCACTATTCATTCGTTTGGCTTTATGGTATTAAAACTTTCGACTTACTTATTAGAAAAGTACACTCAATAAGTACACTTAGATTGCATAAAAAAAGCCTCACATTGCTGTAAGGCTTGATTTTATTGGTGGAGAATATCGGATTCGAACCGACCACCTCTTGCCTGCCAGGCAAGCGCTCTAGCCAAATGAGCTAATCCCCCAATTGTGGGGCAAATATAAGGTATAAATAAAGTATAAAGCAAATTTCAAAAAACAAATCTATCCTGTTGGAAAAAAAACGACCTGCTTTCCTTAATATTTTTAACTTTACATAAAAATTGGTGCAATGACAAATCAAAACCCAAAAGGCGAACTTTTTACAACAATCAAAAACAAAATTGCAACCCTCGAATTTGGACATCCAGCAAGTAATTCTTTCCCTTCTGATTTGCTTGATTGCTTGACGAATGAACTCCATAGTTTAAGCAACAACAATGAAGTTTTGGTAATTGTTTTAAAAAGTAGTGGTTCAGGAGCGTTTTGTGCCGGAGCATCATTTGATGAACTCAAGGCAGTTTCTAATCAAGAAGAAGCAACAAAATTCTTTTCGGGTTTTGCCAATGTGCTAAATGCCATGCGTACTTGTTCGAAAATAATCATCGGGAGAATTCACGGAAAAGCGGTTGGCGGAGGCGTTGGCATTGCTGCCGCTTGCGATTATGCTTTGGCAACAAATCAAAGTGACATCAAATTATCCGAATTAGCCATAGGCATTGGACCATTTGTGATAGAACCAGCCGTAAGTCGAAAAATGGGTAAAACTGCAATGAGCGAAATGACTTTGGAAACCCAATGGAAAACCGCCAATTGGGCTCATCAAAAAGGATTGTATGCCAAAGTATTTGAAACCACAACCGAATTAGATAGTGAAATCACGGCTTTCGCCAATAAATTAGCCAGTTACAATCCCGAAGCCTTAGCCGAAATAAAAAAAGTATTTTGGGAAGGAACCGAAAATTGGGAAACGGTATTATATGAAAGAGCCAAAATTTCGGGAAGATTATTGCTTTCTGATTTTTCTAGAAACGCATGGAATCAATTTAAGAAATAACAAATGATTTCCCTCGCCTTGCCTTTGCCATAAGTAAAGGAACCCTTTTTTTAATCTGTGAAAATCTTTTAAATCTGAGGCAAAAAAAAGATGCAAATCCTAACCAACAGATTAGATTCACTAAATTTGTACTCAAAATAAAAAGAGCATGAGCAAAATCAGAATCACAAAAAAGTTTAGTTTCGAAACCGGTCACGCTTTGTATGGCTATGATGGCAAGTGCAAAAACGTACACGGGCACAGTTATAAATTGTCGGTAACCGTAATAGGGGAGCCAATCGAGGATCGAAACGATGTGAAATTTGGAATGGTTATCGATTTTACAGATTTAAAAAAAATCGTGAAAGAGGAAATTGTAGACCAGTTTGATCATGCCACGGTTTTTAACGAAACGACACCACATATAGAATTGGCAAACGAACTAAAATCTCGTGGGCATCATGTGATTTTAGTCGATTATCAACCCACAAGCGAAAACATGGTGGTCGATTTTTCGAAAAGAATTAGGAGTAGACTGCCCGAAAACATCAAACTTTTTTCATTAAAATTGCAAGAAACAGAATCCTCATTCGCCGAATGGTTTGCAAGTGATAATTTGTAATTCAAAAATCCCTACTTTAGCTTTATGCAAATCACACCCAATAAAAAAATATATTTCGCTTCTGATCAGCATTTTGGTGCGCCAACTCCAGAATTGAGCTTCCCTAGAGAACAAAAATTTGTAGCTTGGCTCGATGAAATCAAAGTCGATGCCGAAGCTATTTTTCTGTTGGGCGATTTGTTCGATTTTTGGTTCGAATATAAAACGGTTGTTCCCAAAGGATTTGTTCGGGTTTTAGGCAAATTAGCCGAAATTCGAGATAGCGGCATTCCTATTTATTTTTTTGTAGGGAATCACGATTTGTGGATGAATGATTATTTCCAGAAAGAACTCAATATTCCCATTTATCGCGATAATCAAGAATATACTTTAACGGAAAAACCTTCCTAATTGGTCACGGCGACGGCAAAGGGCCTGGAGATATGGGTTACAAACGCATGAAAAAAGTGTTTACCAATCCGTTTTCAAAATGGTTGTATCGCTGGCTTCATCCTGACATTGGTATGAAACTAGGGCAATATTTATCCGTAAAAAACAAACTAATTTCAGGCGACGAAGATGTGAAATTCCTTGGCGAAGAAAACGAATGGCTTATCCTGTATGCCAAGCGAAAACTGGAAACCAAACACTACAATTACCTCGTTTTTGGTCATCGTCATTTGCCTATGATTCATCCTGTGGGGGAAAATGCCAAATACGTGAATCTAGGCGACTGGATTGGCTATTTTACCTATGGCGTTTTTGATGGCGAAACTTTTGAGTTGAAAAAGTATTAATTTACTCCTGATTTTCATGTTCTTCCAAATCTTTTTGTAAATCCAGTTTTCTAAATCCCGGCAATTTAATTCCCGTGAAAACCACGATTAAAAGTGTCATGCTTCCGCCAAAAACAACCGCAGTAACCGTCCCCATCAATTTTGCCGTCAATCCGCTTTCAAAAGCACCCAACTCATTAGACGAACCTACAAATATTGAATTTACAGCCGCTACCCGACCGCGCATGTGGTCTGGGGTTTTGAGTTGCAAAATCGTTTGACGAATGACCATCGAAATTCCATCGGTAACACCACTCATAAACAAGGCAAAAACCGACAACCAAAACCAAGTGGAAAGCCCGAAAACAATAATACACACACCAAAACCAAAAATGGCCGCCAATAATTTGATTCCCGCATTTTTATAAAAAGGCAAATGAGCCGAAACAAACATCGTCAACAAAGCACCAACAGCCGGTGCAGCTCTTAAAACACCAAAACCTTCGGGGCCAACTTTTAGAATATCTTGAGCAAAAATGGGCAATAGCGCTACTGCTCCGCCAAAAAGAACCGCCACCATATCGAGCGTTAAAGCTCCCAAAATTGATTTGTTGTTGAAAACAAATTTTACGCCTTCCTTTAAACTTTCCATTATGGGCTCTCCAATTTTTGGATTCAAAATAGGCTTCTTGGAAATTTGTGTCAAAGTCAACAAGGCGAAAACAGAACAGGCAAGAATAGTACACATCGACCAATGTACACCAATAAAAGTAATCGAAAATCCTGCTACTGCTGGCCCAACAACAGATCCAATTTGCCAAACCGAACTGCTCCAAGTAGCCGCATTGGGGTATATTTTTTGGGAACAATTAAGGCCAAAAGCGAGAAGATTGTTGGTCCTAAGAAAGCTCTAACCAATCCTCCTAAAAAGACCAAAAAATAGATGGAATACAAAATGGTATTTGTCGTGTAACCGCTAACCATCTTTGGCCAAGTCAATAAAAACAAGCCAAAACTAATGATAGAGAATCCCAAAATACATTTAACCAGCATTCCTTTTTTTTCCTTTTGATCTACGATATGTCCCGCAAACAAAGCCATTGCAATTGCCGGAATCACTTCCATCAGTCCAATAATCCCCAACGAAAGAGGGTTTTTAGTTAGGCTATAAACCTGCCATTCGATGATAATAAATTGCATGGACCAAGCAAAAACCATGGCGAAACGCAGCAATAAAAACAGATTGAATTCTCTATACCGCAGGGCTGCGTAGGCATCTCTAACTTTAACTTCCATACTTTTAATTTATATCTTTCAACCGCAATTGAACAGTAGTTTTACTATTCCACTCATTTTCATCAATGCAATATACGGCGTTAAATGGTTTTTTATTTGTGGTTAATTCTATTTTATTCCCCAGTCCAAAACCAATGGCGGAAATGCCTTCAGAATTATTTTGTCTAACAAAAAGTTTTAAATGTTCTTCGTCGTTTCCCATTTTTTTTTGCATAACCAGTATCTTTTACGTTTTTGGTCAAAAAAAGGGGAGTCATATTTTGTGGGCCAAAAGGTTCAAATTGTTTCAAAATCCGAATTAATTTGGGTGTGATATTCTCAAAATTGATCTCGGCATCAATCGAAATTTCTGGAGTTAATGAATCTGGATGAATGGTTTCTTCTACCACTTTTTCGAAAGCATTCTTGAAAAAAGGATAGTTTTTCTCTAATAAAGTCATTCCCGCCGCATATTTATGTCCGCCAAATTGCTCTAAATGTTCCGAACAAGCTTCCAAAGCATTGTACACATCAAACCCTTTGACAGAACGTGCCGAAGCTGAAAATTTATCGCCACTTTTGGTAAAAACCAAGGTTGGGCGATAATAGGTTTCAATCAGCCGCGAAGCCACGATTCCAATCACTCCTTTGTGCCAATTTTCTTGAAAAACGACTGTTGTGAAATGTTTCTCTTCATTGTTTTCTATAATTTGGTCAAGTGCTTCCTTGGTAATTTGCTTGTCTAAATCTTTTCTTTCAGAATTATATGCTTCAATTTCAGCGGCAAATTGTTGTGCTTGTTCAAAATCAAATTCAGTCAACAATTCCACCGCATGATTGCCGTGTTTGATTCGTCCCGCCGCATTAATTCTAGGGGCAATGATAAAAACCACATCGGTAATATCTAAAGTTTGTTTTTTTATTTGATGCACCAATGCTTTGATTCCAGGTCTCGGATTAGAGTTGATGACTTGTAAACCAAAATAGGCCAAAATCCTGTTTTCGCCCGTCATGGGAACAATATCAGCGGCAATTGCGGTGGCAACTAAATCTAAATAAGACGTCAAATCCTCGATGGTTTCCTTTCGGTTTTTGCCCAATGCCTGAATCAATTTAAAACCAATGCCGCAGCCACATAATTCGTCGTAAGGATAGGTGCAATCGTCACGTTTTGGATCTAAAACGGCTACCGCTTCGGGCAAAAAATCTCCCGGTCTGTGGTGGTCACAAATAATAAAATCGATGTTTTTCTCTTTGGCGTAGACCACGTGATCAATGGATTTTATACCGCAATCCAAGGCGATAATTAATGAGAAATCATTGTCATCGGCATAATCAATTCCTTTGAATGAAATGCCGTAACCTTCGTCATAACGATCTGGAATATAGGAGGCAACATTTGGGTAATACGATTTTAAATAAGATGAAACCAATGAAACCGCCGTTGTTCCGTCGACATCATAATCGCCAAAAACAAGAATGTTTTCTTGTTTTTTAATGGCTAATTCGATTCTTTCGACTGCTTTGTCCATATCCTTCATCAGGAAAGGATTGTACAAATCAGTTAAAGCGGGACGAAAAAATCGCCGCGCTTCTTCATACGTTTCAATGCCGCGTTGCACCAGAAGTGTTGCTATAAGTGCTTCTACATTCAAAGCCTTTGCAAGATATTTTACTTTTTCTTCTAAAGGTTTGGGTTTAATTGTCCAACGCATATGGATTGTTTTAAATGGAAAATCCCGAATTAGAACCTAGTGTAATAAGGACAAATTTAGTTTAAAATAGCCCATCTTTTTAATCTTGTTTGATGCAAATTTAATCCAACACAAATCTTAAATAAGGCGTGTAACGTATTTATTTTGAACTATAAAGGAGTTAATAAAACGATTAAATTTGGATTTGTCTTATGATTTCAAGCTTAAAACTTCTCCTTCAAATCGAATTCCATTCCAGCCTGTTTTCATAAAATTTCGAATGTTTTGGTGGTTTGTTCCTTCTGGATCTCCTAAGACTTCTTCAAAATAATAGGCTCCAAAACAAGCCAAAGTTTCAGCTTGAGACAAGTTTTGCAATTTTGCAAAAGCAAATAATTTGCAAGAACCTGAGTTCTCTCCTGCTGTATTGTGTTGGGTTCCATTATCGAAAGCCGTTGGCGTAAAATCGTAATTTTCCTCTATAACAGCAATAGTTTCTGCGAATGTAATAATGTTTGGTGTTTGTTTTAATTTTTCTAAAAAAGGGGGAATGTTCATTATTATTCTATTTGTTTCTTATTTTCTTTTGTTGTTATTTTTCCACCAATGACGACTACAATTTCTCCTTTTGGCGGTTTATTTTCGAAATGTGTCAAGACTTCGCGTACCGTTCCACGAATATTTTCTTCGTGCAGTTTTGATAATTCTCTCGAAACACAAATTTGTCGATCCTCGCCAAAATAAGTGACGAATTCCGCCAAGGTTTTAACCAATTTATGTGGAGAAACATACAAAATCATGGTGCGAGTTTCTTCGGCAAGTGCTAAATATCGGGTTTGTCTTCCTTTTTTATCAGGCAAAAATCCTTCGAAAACAAATTTGTCATTGGGTAATCCGCTATTGACCAAGGCGGGTACAAAAGCCGTTGCGCCAGGCAAACATTCCACATCAATTTATTTTCGACACAAGCGCGAGTTAATAAGAATCCAGGATCCGAAATCGCTGGTGTTCCCGCATCCGAAATTAAGGCGATGGTTTCTCCAGCTTTTAAGCGGGCAATTAAATTCTCGACCGTTTTGTGTTCGTTGTGCATGTGATGGCTGTGCATGTGCGTGCCAATTTCGAAATGTTTTAATAGTTTTCCGCTGGTTCGGGTGTCTTCGGCCAGAATCAAATCGACTTCCTTAAGAATTCGGATTGCCCGAAAGGTCATGTCTTCGAGATTGCCAATTGGTGTTGGGACAAGGTATAATTTACCCATTTAAGCAAATTTTTTCTCGATGATTGCTATAAAACGCTGCTCATAATCCTCTTTCCCTTCCCAATTATTGTAATCGGGTTTTACCATATCTTCAATAAAATTGTGGGCTTCGTCAAAATTATCGTAGGTAATTAACTGGTTTAAAACACGATTATAATCTTCGTCGCTATTGCCAAAAAGGTGTTTTACAAAGGCTATTTTGTCATTCAATCTATGTTGATTCCTTTGGAAAGTTTCTCGTTTAGCGAAACTGATTTCGTTATAACTTCTTCTCGGTCATTTTCGGGCTCTTCTTCAGGAACATTTATGTCGTTCTCAAAAGAGGATGTGTCATTTTGCCCCACTTTTACAAAGGTTGTTTCCTTGAAATCAGCGCCTAATAAATCAAAGAATGAAATTTGAACTTCTTCGGTTGCCTTTGTAATTTCTGCCTCTTCAACATCATTATCTGCCTCCTCTTCGTGGTCTTCGTCTAATTCAAATGCAGGGCGAAATTCATTAGTATTGAATTCTTCATCAGAAATTTCGATTATCGTTTCTTCTTCTTGGGCTTTTTCTATAACTTCTGCAATTTCTTCTTGCATCATTTCTTCTGCAATAATTTCGGTCTGAGGTTGCTTTGGCGTGACATCGGACAAATGATTTTCCTCGAAAATTTGCTTCATTTCTTCTAGAATTTCGGTTTGACCAATTGTTGGTTTTGCTTCGCCAAAATAGTCCTCGACAAATCGTAAAATGGAAAGTTTTTCGTATAATTTTTGGGTTTCAATGTATAATTGATTCACGTCAGATTTGTTTTTAATTTGCAATACCCGGTGTGCAATGCTTATTAAATCGGCTTCCAATTTTTTCTTCATAACTTTTGAAATTATAGTGAGTAAGGTCTATCTTTTTTAATAAATTTGTTTTGTTACAAAGTAATAAAAACTAATCCTTTTTAAAGGCAGAAAAATACAAAATGTTTCTCGAAAATACAGTAAATCATAAAGAACAATTTGGTTGGATCGAAGTTGTTTCTGGTTCTATGTTTTCGGGCAAAACGGAGGAACTCATTCGCAGGTTAAAACGGGCGCAATTTGCCAAACAAAAGGTCGAAATTTTTAAACCCACAATCGACACCCGTTACCAGGATGAAATGGTGGTGTCGCACGATGCCAATGAAATTCGCTCCACACCCGTTCCAGCTGCGGCGAATATTGCCATTTTAGCTCAAGGTTGCGATGTGGTTGGTATTGATGAAGCCCAGTTTTTTGATGATGAAATTGTGAAAATTTGCAATGATTTGGCAAACCAAGGCATTCGAGTGATTGTTGCCGGATTAGATATGGATTTTAAAGGCAATCCTTTTGGTCCCATGCCCGCCTTAATGGCAACCGCCGAATATGTGACTAAAGTACACGCCGTTTGTACTCGCACAGGAAATTTGGCCAATTACAGTTTTAGAAAAACCGACAACGACAAACTCGTGATGCTTGGCGAAACCGAAGAATACGAACCTTTGAGCCGTGCGGCTTATTTTTATGCGATGAAGAAGGAGGAGGAGAAATAATTCCTCTCCCCAGCCCTCTCCAAAGGAGAGGGAGCCAAAACAGGATAAAATACTAGAAAATAAAAACCCTTTCAAAATATTTAAATACTGAAAGGGTGTGTTGTTTTACATTTATTGTAAGCAAAATAATTAATCCGTATAAACGTTATTTCCAGTATTGATTCCAACAGGATTTTTAGCTTCAATAAAACTCTAAAATAAATACTATCCCATTTCTATTTTTTATAACTTTGATGTAAAATAAATTACAATGGATTTACAAACTAGAAAAATATCATTTGTTCAAGAATTTCTTTCTATTCAAAGCGAAGAAGTTATTTCTCGTTTGGAAAAATATTTAAAAAAGGAAAAAATCTCAATGGAAGAAAAGGCTTTTAAACCAATGACAATTGAAGAATTAAACCGAAGAATTGATCAATCGGAACAAGATTCCATCAACGGGAGACTTACGGAAATGGATGATTTTTTAGCTGAAATTGAAAAATGGGATTAAAATCTACTGGACTGATTTAGCTAAAATTGAGGTTAAATTGATTTACGTTTTTCTGAAAAGAGGCGCAAATGTAGCTGTTGCGAAAAAAATCACTAAAGAAATTACCGACGATGTAAAACGGCTAATTAATCAGCCCTATTTAGGACAGATTGAGCAACAATTAATAGGAAGTTCAAGAGAATTCAGATCGTTAATTTACAGCAATTACAAAATTATTTATTGGATAAATCTAGATAAAAACCAAATAGAAATTTGGGATGTTTTTGATTGTCGGCAAGAGCTTTTAAAAATGAAAAGAACAAAATAAGGTGTTTGATGATTTTTAAATCTTCTCCAAAATGAATTTATCTCAAAAAAATATTTTCCAAATTCTCAACGCCAAATGTATTGGAACGACTTCAACTTCCACAATCGACAATGTTTCCATAGATAGTCGTTCTTTACAAAACAACGAAAAAACATTGTTTTTTGCATTAGTCGGACCCAATAATGATGCCCATATTTATATTCCATCCTTAATCGAAAAAGGGGTGCAGAACTTTGTCGTTACCCACATTCCAGAAGGATTATCAAACAAAGCTACTTTTTTTGTTGTCGAAAATACTTTGGATGCCTTGCAACAATTTGCGGCGCATCATCGCAGTCTTTATCAATTTCCTGTTATTGGATTAACGGGAAGTAACGGAAAAACCATCGTAAAGGAATGGTTAAATTTTCTTTTAGGGCCTGATTTTAATATTATTCGGAGTCCAAAAGCTACAACTCACAAGTGGGCGTTCCTTTATCGGTAATTTCGATTAACGAAAAACACAATCTGGGCATTTTTGAAGCGGGAATTTCGAAAATGAATGAGATGGAAAAACTGGAAACCATCATCCAACCAACCATTGGAATCATTACGAATATTGGCTCGGCTCACGATGAAGGGTTTGAGGATTTGGATAAAAAAATAGAAGAAAAGCTAAAACTTTTTACACATTCGAAACTCATAATTTATCAAAAAAATAAAGCCGTTGATGCGCTTATTAATTCAAAAATTAAAACATTTTCTTGGAGTTTTAATGACGAAACTGCCGATGTTTTTGTTTCTAAAAATATAATCGACGGCAAAACAAGGGTACAAATTCGAAATTCGAAATCTAATTTCGAAATAGAAATCCCTTTTCAGGATGACGCTTCGGTTGAAAATGCAATTACATGTTTGATGGTTTTATTGAGTTTTAAATATGATAAAGCAAGCATTCAAAATCGCATGCAATGGCTTTATCCAGTAGAAATGCGGCTGAAGGTAAAAAACGGAATAAACAACACCACTTTGATTGATGATAGTTACAGCTCCGATTTTCAGTCGTTGAAAATAGCACTGGATTTTTTGGAAAGTCAAAAACAATACAAAAACAAAACGGTCATTTTGTCTGATATTTTCCAAAGTGGTTTGTCGAACGAGGAGTTGTATTCTAAAGTTTCACAGTTAATTATATCCAATAAAATCAAGCGAGTTATCGGAATTGGAGAGACTATTTCGGCATTTAAACACAAGTTCGCCAACTGCGTCACTTTTAAAAACAGGGCCGACTTTTTTCTCAATTTTAACCATTTGAATTTTAGCAATGAAACCATTCTTATAAAAGGAGCGAGGCATTTTCAATTTGAAGAAATAGTTGCCGCATTAGAAGAAAAAACACACGAAACTGTTCTAGAAATCAATCTTAACGCCATAAGTCATAATCTTAATTTTTATAAATCAAAATTAAAACCAACTACCAAAATGATGGTTATGGTTAAGGCCTTTGGCTATGGAAATGGAGGGTTTGAAATTGCCAAATTGCTCGAACATCATAAAGTAGATTATCTAGGAGTGGCGTTTGCCGATGAAGGAATCTCTTTGAAAAATGCCGGAATCAAGTTGCCAATTATGGTTTTAAATCCAGAAACCACCAGTTTTTCGGCTATAATTCAGCATCATTTAGAGCCTGAAATTTATAGTTTGAAAGGCTTAAATGCTTTTTTGAAAATTGCCCAGCAGCGAAAATTGAAGCATTTTCCCATTCATATCAAGCTCGATACAGGAATGCACCGCTTGGGTTTTGAAGAGGAAAACATGGATGAATTGATTTCGATTTTAAAAGAAAATAAATCAGTAAAAGTAAAAAGTATTTTATCACACATGGCCACGAGCGACGATTTTACACATCAATATTTTGCACATTTACAAATCGATTTGTTTGATAGGTTGTCGACTAAATTAATGAATGAGTTGTCAATACATCCTATTCGCCATTTATTAAATACTTCTGGAATTAGCAATTTCCCTAAAGCACAATACGATATGGTTCGTCTTGGCATTGGACTTTATGGCGTTTCTAATGCTGTTGAAGAACAAAAATATTTGGAAAATGTGGGGACTTTAAAATCTATTATTTCACAAATAAGAACCATTCAGGCTGGAGAAAGCGTGGGTTATGGAAGGCGATTTATCGCAACAAAAACCACAAAAATTGCTACAATTCCCATTGGCTATGCTGACGGAATTTCGAGGCATTGGGGAAATGGCGTTGGTTTTATTACTATAAATGGTCAAAAAGCAACTATCGTTGGCAGCATTTGTATGGATATGCTGATGGTTGACGTTACAGAAATCAGTTGCAAAGAAGGAAATTCTGTGATTATTTTTGGCGAAAGCCCAACAGTTTCGTTTATGGCGTCGCAATTAAAAACGATTCCTTACGAAATTCTTACCAGCATTTCGCAAAGAGTGAAACGGGTATTTTATCGGGAATAAATTTTTTAATATATTCGTAGTAAGTATTAACACTAAATAGAATAACTATGGGAATGATTTCAGAATTTAAGGCCTTTGCAATGAAAGGCAACGTTGTAGATCTTGCGATTGGAGTTATCATTGGGGGCGCATTTGGTAAAATTGTAAGCTCATTGATTGAAGATGTTATTACGCCACTTTTATTGAAACCAGCTTTATCAGCGGCTAATTTATCAAAGATTGAAGAACTTACCATTTTAGGCGGCGTAAAATACGGGATGTTTATTTCGGCCGTGATCAATTTTATTATTATTGCATTTGTGTTGTTCTTGATTATCAAAGGGATTAATGCCTCTAAAAAGAAAGAGCAAGTTACACCCGAAGCACCAGCAGGACCAACACAAGAAGAATTACTGATACAAATTAGAGATTTGTTGAAAAAATAATTTCCGCTACATCACATATTCTAACGAAACCACGTCAAAAGCGTGGTTTTTCTTTATTGTTGCAAATATAACATTTTGTTATTTTTTGTGAATGCGCTTGTTTTAAATTGGTTATTACTTACTTTTGCATTAGAAAATAAGTTTATTAAAATAAAATATAAAGTATGAAAATTGCTGTAGTAGGTGCCACCGGAATGGTTGGCGAAATAATGTTGAAAGTATTAGAAGAAAGAAATTTTCCGTTCACAGAATTAATTTTAGTAGCATCTGAAAAATCAGTTGGAAAAGTAATCGAATTCAAAGGACAAAAATATACGGTAGTTGGTTTGCAAACGGCTGTTGATATGAAGCCAGAAATTGCTTTGTTTTCTGCAGGTGGAGGAACTTCATTAGAATGGGCTCCAAAATTTGCAGCCGCGGGCACAACGGTTATCGACAATTCATCGGCTTGGAGAATGGATCCAACTAAAAAATTGGTAGTTCCAGAAATCAATGCTTCAGAATTGACTAAAGAAGATAAAATTATTGCTAATCCAAACTGCTCGACTATTCAAATGGTTTTGGCTTTAGCCCCATTGCACAAAAAATACACGATCAAACGTGTAATCGTTTCTACCTATCAATCCATTACCGGAACAGGGGTAAAAGCGGTTCAACAATTTGAAAATGAATGTGCAGGAATTGAGGGAGATATGGTTTATAAGTATAAAATCAATAGAAACTGCATTCCTCAATGTGATAGCTTTGAACCAAATGGGTACACCAAAGAAGAAATGAAATTGGTTAATGAAACCAAAAAAATATTAAGCGACAACAGCATCAACGTTACGGCAACGGCGGTTCGAGTGCCAGTTGTTGGCGGTCATAGCGAAGCTGTAAATGTTGAGTTTGCCCATGATTTTGATGTAAACGAAGTAAGAACTATTCTTCATCATACGGATGGTATCGTGGTACAAGACAATTTAGACACTTTTACCTATCCAATGCCTAGATATTCTGAAGGTAAAAATGAAGTTTTTGTGGGAAGAATTCGTCGCGACGAAAGCCAAGCCAATACTTTAAATATGTGGATCGTTGCCGACAATTTAAGAAAAGGAGCTGCAACAAACACGATTCAAATTGCTGAATATCTTATTGCTGCAAAATTAGTGTAAATTCATTTTTATTAATTTCGAAAAGCACATTTAATTTTTATAAAGTTAAATGTGTTTTTCTTTTTTATTCGATATATTTGCCCGAATGAAAAAGAAGTTTGTCATATTAAATTCTTTCTTGACACTTGCAGTATTGTTCGCAATGCTGTTTCAATCTGTGCATAGTTATGAGCATTTGGCAAAGCAACTTTCTGAAAAAAAATGCTCTCACAAGCATATTTCCGCTCACGAAATTACCCATCAACATCACAATTTTGACGATTGTTTTGTTTGTAATTTTACACTAAGCAATTTTATTTCTGCTGCTATTTCTCATTTTGAATTCAAAAAAATAAATCTTCCTACTGGATATTCTTTTTTTAATTCAAGGAGAATAACCCAATTTTTTAAAGGAAGCCTTTTTGCGCTTCGTGCTCCCCCGAGTTTTATTGTTTAAATTTTTATAGCACAAAGGCACGACGTTTTTGTGCATTTAGTATTTAACAATAAAATCATTTTCAAATGAAAAAATGCATAACAGTCCTAATTATGGGGCTTTCAGCTTGTATTCAGGCACAAGAAACTCAAGAAAAAAAACAAGACACCCTTCATACAAAAAAGCCATTTATATTAGACGAAGTGATTGTCTCTACTGCTTTCAACAAAGTACAGTCGCAAAATGTAATGAAAGTAGAACACGAAAGTATCAAATCATTGCGACAAAAAGGGACTTCCACACTAATAGAAGGATTGGCCACCATCCCTGGAGTTTCCCAAATTTCGACGGGAACCTCTATTGGTAAACCTGTCATTCGTGGTTTGAGTGGCAATAGAGTTTTGGTTTATTCACAAGGAGTTCGAATCGAAAATCAGCAATTTGGCGACGAGCATGGTTTGGGATTAAACGATGCTGGTGTCGAAAGTGTAGAAGTTATTAAAGGACCTGCCTCTTTGCTTTATGGGTCAGATGCCTTGGGAGGTGTTTTGTACTTTAATCCAGAAAAATTTGCCAATGCAGGAATTTTAAAAACCGATTTCAGTCAGAAATTTTTTTCCAATACCCTAGGAAGCAATACCTCTTTGGGAGTAAAATCGTCAACCGAAAATTTGAAATTCTTGGTGCGCGGAAGTCACAACACGCATTCTGATTATAAAATTCCAGACGGAAATAGGGTAACCAATACACGCTATAACGAAACTGATTTTAAGACCGGAATCGGATTTAGCAATTCTAAATTTTCGAGCATCTTTCGATATAATTTCAATAAATTAGATTTGGGCGTGCCAGAAAACGGCATTGCAGAGCAAACCAAACGAAAACCACGAACTATCCAAAGCAAGGAGTTTATAATAACTTGTTCAGTTTGAACACTATTATTTACTTGAAAAACACGAAGTTGGATGTCGATTTGGGTTATATTACTAATGACCGAAGTGAATTTACCAATAATGATGTTGCCACTTTACAAATGAAACTCAAAACTTTCAATTACGATGCGAAGTATCATTTGCCAAAACTTAGAAAATTCGAATCGATTATAGGAATCCAAGGCATGAGCCAAACCAATGTCAATGCTGGAGAAGAATTCTTGATTCCTGACGCTAGAACGAATGATTTTGGTTTTTTTTGGAACCGGAAATTACGAATGGAAATCAAATGTATTGCAAGTGGGTTTGCGTTTCGACAATAGAAAAATAAGCAGCGATGCAAGAGGAGCCGCAGGAGAAGAGGGCTCGTTTGAAGCGCTTGACAAATCATATAAGAGTTATAATGCTGCCTTAGGATACAAACGGAATTTAGGGAATAATTTTTTGCTACGACTAAATATTGCTTCAGGATTTAGAGCGCCAAATTTGGCCGAGTTGACCTCGAATGGCGTACACGAAGGAACAAATCGTTATGAAAAAGGAAACCCGAATTTGAAAACCGAGCAAAATGTGCAAACAGACGTGAATTTAGAATGCAAAATATCCCATATAGAGTTTTTCGTCAACGGATTTTACAATCACGTCAATAATTATATATTTACCTCGCCAACGGGAGAAGTGATTGACAATAATAATGTTTTTGAATACATTCAGAATGACGCCAAATTATATGGTGGCGAAATCGGATTGCATTTTCATCCGCATCCGTTAGATTGGTTGCATTATGAAACGAGTTTTGAAACTGTTATGGGCAAAAAACAAGAGGGAGATTATTTACCATTAATTCCAGCAAATAATTGGAACAACACTATTAGAACCGAGTTCAAGATTAAAAACTGGATGGAAGAAGGCTTTGCAACTTTGAACGTTTCGACCACTTTCACTCAAGACAATATAAGCGGTTTTGAAACTAAAACGAATGGATATACTTTGCTAAATCTTGGTTTTGGTGGGAAAGTGAAATTGGGGAAAATGGCATTTGACTTAAATTTGAATGCCAATAATTTACTTGATAAAGAATATACAGCGCATCTTTCTCGATTGAAAACGGACGGTATTCCAAACATTGGACGAAACATTGTTTTGGGATTGAATTTTAATCTTTAGAAAAAAATTAAATATTTTACCGCAAACACCTGTTGAACTAAACCTTCGGTAGCGCTTTACTAGATTTAGTATCTTACGAAGATAATTAAAAAAACGTAAAGTATGACTACAAAAAAAAGAATGCAGAAGATTTAAGAGAAAACAAAATACTGAATCAAGCCAAACGGGAAGTTCCAGGATTTGAGGGGCTTTTAAATCGTTTTGAGCGAACGGTTTCTGTTTTAGGCAGAAGCCAAAGTACTTTTAACAATTATTCCCGTCACGTGGCGGCAATCTCGCTCTATTTTGGTAAAATCCCGACCGAACTAGATCCCGAACAAGTGCAGGACTATTTGGGCTCACATAAAAAAGTTGGGGAGAAGTTCTAAATTTGTCTAAAAAAACAAATGGATTTTTCAATTTTTTCTTCCTTTTTACCAGAAGGGCTATTGATACATTTTGATATTGTCGATTTCAAAGAGTTAGGAGATTTACATACAAAGAAAGACTGTTTATTCATTTATTTAGATGAGAAAAACATACTGCCAAATAATTATGATTTGAATGAATTTGAGTCAAAAGGATTCTACGAACGAACTTTAATTCAAGACTTTCCAATTAGAGGAAAGGCGGTTTATTTAGGCATTAGAAGGCGTCGATGGCGAAATAAATTTGATAAATCAATAGAAGTTAAAAGTGATTATACTTTTATAGCAGAAGGTTCAAAATTGACCGTTGAACTTTCTGATTTTTTAAAAGATACAGGTCGAGACCCGAGAAGATACGATAAGTAATATCGCCAGTTATTACGGAGTCAAAGCCAATTTATTGCAACGCCATTACAAGAAAAAAGTTAGTGGATTTAAGGATTGGGATCAGTTCAATCACTCCGAAGATTATTTGATTTATCCTCAGAATATAGGTGAAAATCTAGGAATTGATGAGTTAAGTTTGTCAAAAGGAGAACTCTATACCTTTGTAACCAATAAAAACGGTAGAGGCAAGAAAAAAACATTAGTAGCAGTTATAAAAGGCACTAAAAGTCAAGATATTATTGATGTTTTAAACAAAATTCCGTTAGAAAAAAGGAAGTTGGTAAAGGAAATTACCCTTGATATGGCTAATAATATGCAATTGGCTTCAAGAATATGTTTTCCAGAAAGCAATTTGGTTACCGATCGTTTTCACGTAGTAAAGCTGGTAATGGAAGCCTTGCAACATCAAAGAATTAAGTTACGATGGGAAGCAATTGAAAAAGAAAATCAAGCCATTAAAATAGCCAAAGAACAAGGAATTAAATATGTTCCTATCGTTTTTGAAAATGAGGACACTCCAAAACAATTATTAGCTAGAAGCCGTTATATTATTGCTAAAAAAACAAATGAATGGACTCCTAATCAGAAGGTAAGAGCCGAATTGTTATTCAAAATTTATCCACACTTACATCAAGCATATAAACACACTCTCGAGTTCAGGAACATCTATGAACAAACCTCAAAAGAATTAGCCAAAGAACAATTTTTAAACTGGATTGAAAAAACAAAATTATTAAAATTAAATGATTTTAATACCGCAGCAAACAGCTTAAAATATCATTTAGAAACCATTTTAAACTTCTTCATCAAACGACATACAAATGCAAACGCAGAATCATTTAATTCTAAAATAAAACTCTTTAGAGCAAATCTAAGAGGTGTAGTTGATGTGAAATTCTTTCTATTCAGAATGGAAAAACTTTTTGCTTAATCCCCAAAAAAATTACGTGAGCCACTATTTGTTTTACCAACAGAAAAAATCCAAAACACCCTCTCAAACTTATTTTAAACACTGCGTTTATGGCCTTCGGTTTTTACTTAAATCCGAAGGATTACCTTATGAATACCTGCGATTGCCCTCGATAAAACACGAGAAAAAACTTCCCGTGGTACTTAGTAAGGAAGAAGTTTGGGCTATGCTTCAAAGTGCCAAACTACTCAAACACAAAATTCTCATTGGTTTACTTTATGGCTGTGGACTTCGTTGTATGGAAGCCAGAAATGTTCGTTTACAGGATTTGGATTTCGATAGAAAACAACTCAAAGTCGTTCAAGGCAAAGGTAAAAAAGACCGCTATGTTCCGCTTTCGGTGCATTTAATCCGAGGTTTAAAAAAATATATCGAAGCCGAAAAATCCCAAGATTATCTCTTCAATGGTCAACCTATCGAAAGGGCTGGAGGCGATTTTGATTCACGGTATTCCCAGCGTGGCGTGCAATGGGCAGTTAGACAAGTTGCCAAAGCGGCAGGTGTGAAAAAAGAAGTACATACCCACACGCTTCGGCACAGCTATGCCACGCATTTGCTCGAAGACGGTATGGATATTATGACCCTTAAAGATCTTTTAGGACATCAAAATATCGAAACCACGATGGAATATCTGCACATTGCCCAACTCGAGAGTCAGCGCATTTTTAGTCCACTCGATACTCTTTTTGCAAAATGCAGCCGCTCTTTGAAGTAGCCGATGTACTGCGAAAAATTGGTTCCAAAATCGAAAACTATGGATTGAATACTTGGCAACTCCGCACGCTTTCTGCCATAAAAAAATGCAGAACCGCAGAACTAGGTGGTCATATAGATGCTTGCGATAGTTGTGGCAATCTCTCCATAAGCTATAACTCTTGCCGCAATCGGCATTGCCCAAAGTGTCAGGGTAAAAACAGGGAAGATTGGATAGCCAAAAGAGAAACGGAACTCTTACCAGTACCTTATTTCCACGTAGTTTTCACTTTGCCCGAGGCAATCAATTCTTTGGCGATGCACCAGTCCAAAATCGTGTACGATACCTTGTTTGAAGCCTCTTGGGAAACGCTACAACAATTTGGAAAATCCAAAGAAATGCAAATGGGAATGATTGCCGTTTTGCACACTTGGGGGCAGCAATTGAGTTTGCATCCACACCTGCATTGCATTGTGCCAGGAGGCGGAGTGGATAAAAATGGAATTTGGAAAAACAGCCGACTCGATGGCAAGTTTCTGTTTTCGGTAAAGGCATTATCCAAGGTTTTTAGGGCTAAATATTGTGAAAAGCTAAAAACAAAAAATCCGATTGGTTATGAGCAAATCCGTCAGGATTTATGGCAAAAACCGTGGGTGGTATTTGCCAAGAAACCTTTTGGAAATCCGAAATCGGTGGTGGAATATTTAGGAAGATATACCCACAAAATTGCTATTAGCAACCATCGAATCAAAGATATTAGTGACCAAAACGTCACTTTTGATTATAAGAATTATCGAATGGCGGGAGTCAAAAAACAAATGACACTCACCCATCAGGAGTTTATCAGGCGGTTTGCCTTGCATATTTTGCCCAAAGGTTTTGTAAAAATCCGCCATCATGGTTTTTTTGAGTAGCACTTGGAAACGTCAAAAATTGAGGCTTTTACAGGAGAAACTTCTAGTTAAGGTCTTGGAAAAAGCAGAAAAGAAACCCTTTTTACCAAAGTGCCCTTGTTGTAAAACGGGTAATTTGCATCGAATTGTGGTTTTTGACCAGCGTGGTCCGCCTGCTTGGTATCTTGGCAGTGGCCAAAACCCGATTCCCCGTGAAAGTTAATTTTATGGGTAAGGGATTTTATGCCCATAAGTGAAGGAAAACACAAGAAAACCAAACTTAACTACCTCAAAAAAAAAAAAAAGAGGCACACTTGCCTCTTGAAATTCTTCTTATTCTTTTATCGTAAACCCCATAAGGGATGGATTTGTAATCGGTGAGCCTGTCCTGAGTTTATCGAAGGGTTCAACACGAGTTTCATTGTTGGCTCTGCGAGCCCAACGAAACTCTAGCTGTTGTACGCTGGATTTATATTGTGTAAAATGCACTTTCACTAATTTCAATATTATCTTCGTCGTAATATTTTTAGCTTCTAATCTATAACCAGCTTGGTTTTTAATATGTCCTTTATATCCAATATATTTTAAAATTAAAATTGATACCAACATATGAAGTCTATCAGCTTCAAGATGTAGTTCTTTAATTTTTGTTTTTAATAACCCTTCCTCATAAGGTGTTTTACCGTGTAAATACTTATTTCGATTATTTAATAATAATTCAAGTTCTTGTGGTAATTCAATATTATAAAGTTTATAGGATAATAAAAATTTATCTTTGTTAAAAGGTGTATTTAAATATGTTATTTTTTTTGTAAGAACATTAGATTCTAATTCTGTAAAATTTTCTTTTTCTTTATCGATAATTGATTGTAGTTCTTTTAATACTGATTTTAGTTTTTTAGTGTTCTTAATGGGGTCAAAAAAAGTTTTATTTTCAGATTGTATAAGAGACGTTATTGTTTCAAGAGCAACACTGAATATTGAACATTTAATTAGAGCAGATTCAATTTCATTTCCTTCAATAATCAGCTCTAATGTTCTTTCTAATTCGGGTTTTGATTTTATTTGAGTTATTAATCTTGACAAAGTTTGTTCAGGAAAAAGTAGAGGTGTAAGTTTTGGATAATTTTCAGAATCTATATCTATGAAGCTTCTATGTTGTTGAGGATTAATTATTTCTTGATTTGTAATTACAGAATTACCAAAAAAGCAATAATAAAATGTTATTGGTTCTTCAAAATATAAAGATTCATATGAGAAAAAGTAATGTTCATTTTGATACCAATTTCCAGTTAAAAAGCCAATTGATTTTAGTGTTGCTTCGCAAGTATCTCTAAATGATTGAAAATCAATTTCTTTTAAACATTCAATTGCTAAATAGTTGATTTCGTTTTTTTTATAGCGGTAAATATGAAAAAATCTATTTTCAATTTCAATATTTATTAAACCAAGACCGTAATGAGTTTCATTACAAGAATATTCTGAACCAAGAAATATTGTTGTTAAATGTGATTCCTCTACTTTGATAAGTAATCGAAAAAATGAATCCGATTCTAATGGAAATAATTCAGAATATAATGTTGAAATTTCACCTTTTATGTTTTCTGATTGAACAAAATTTTTAGCCGAAATACTTGTCGCCCCCTTTGCAGGAATTATATAAGTTTTTTTATTTGATTCAATTTTAAAATTTTCATTGAAACCTAATTTTTTGAAAGTTATTTGATTAGGGTTTAACGGTATTTTTAAATTTATGTTAAAGTCAAAATGGTTGTTTTCTTTATTTTTATGTAACTCAATTTCACAATTATGGACAGGAAAATTAGGCTCACGTAATTTTTTTGGGGATTAAGCAAAAAGTTTTTCCATTCTGAATAGAAAGAATTTCACATCAACTACACCTCTTAGATTTGCTCTAAAGAGTTTTATTTTAGAATTAAATGATTCTGCGTTTGCATTTGTATGTCGTTTGATGAAGAAGTTTAAAATGGTTTCTAAATGATATTTTAAGCTGTTTGCTGCGGTATTAAAATCATTTAATTTTAATAATTTTGTTTTTTCAATCCAGTTTAAAAATTGTTCTTTGGCTAATTCTTTTGAGGTTTGTTCATAGATGTTCCTGAACTCGAGAGTGTGTTATATGCTTGATGTAAGTGTGGATAAATTTTGAATAACAATTCGGCTCTTACCTTCTGATTAGGAGTCCATTCATTTGTTTTTTTAGCAATAATATAACGGCTTCTAGCTAATAATTGTTTTGGAGTGTCCTCATTTTCAAAAACGATAGGAACATATTTAATTCCTTGTTCTTTGGCTATTTTAATGGCTTGATTTTCTTTTTCAATTGCTTCCCATCGTAACTTAATTCTTTGATGTTGCAAGGCTTCCATTACCAGCTTTACTACGTGAAAACGATCGGTAACCAAATTGCTTTCTGGAAAACATATTCTTGAAGCCAATTGCATATTATTAGCCATATCAAGGGTAATTTCCTTTACCAACTTCCTTTTTTCTAACGGAATTTTGTTTAAAACATCAATAATATCTTGACTTTTAGTGCCTTTTATAACTGCTACTAATGTTTTTTTCTTGCCTCTACCGTTTTTATTGGTTACAAAGGTATAGAGTTCTCCTTTTGACAAACTTAACTCATCAATTCCTAGATTTTCACCTATATTCTGAGGATAAATCAAATAATCTTCGGAGTGATTGAACTGATCCCAATCCTTAAATCCACTAACTTTTTTCTTGTAATGGCGTTGCAATAAATTGGCTTTGACTCCGTAATAACTGGCGATATTACTTATCGTATCTTCTCGGGTCTCGACCTGTATCTTTTAAAAATCAGAAAGTTCAACGGTCAATTTTGAACCTTCTGCTATAAAAGTATAATCACTTTTAACTTCTATTGATTTATCAAATTTATTTCGCCATCGACGCCTTCTAATGCCTAAATAAACCGCCTTTCCTCTAATTGGAAAGTCTTGAATTAAAGTTCGTTCGTAGAATCCTTTTGACTCAAATTCATTCAAATCATAATTATTTGGCAGTATGTTTTTCTCATCTAAATAAATGAATAAACAGTCTTTCTTTGTATGTAAATCTCCTAATTCTTTGAAATCGACAATATCAAAATGTATCAATAGCCCTTCTGGTAAAAAGGAAGAAAAAATTGAAAAATCCATTTGTTTTTTTAGACAAATTTAGAACTTCTCCCCAACTTTTTTATGTGAGCCGAAAATTATCATGTAAAATAATAAAGGTTTTTACTGCTAAAAGATTTTCAACTTTAGCAATTTCTTTTTCTACATTTTTATGATATTTTGTTTTTAGCACGGTTTTTTTAATCTTGTGTACAACTCACAAATTATATACAAATAGAGGAAAATAATTTGTGAATTTGCGGTAGTTTTTAATACTTGATCTTTCCAATATGCCGCATAATGCGTACGATTTTGGATTTCCTGTTATTGATGTAAGACGAGGAACTGGTGGCGGAATATTTCCTTGGATTGGGCAAAATGGCAGCGATTCCAGCAGCTTGAATTTTCGTGAGGCTCGAAGCATCTTTTCGATACCAATGTTCAGCCGCCGCTTGGGCTCCATAAACACCATTCCCCATTTCGATACTGTTCAAATAGACTTCCATAATGCGTTCTTTGCCCCAAATTAATTCTATTAAAACAGTAAAATAAGCTTCTAATCCTTTGCGCAAATAACTTCGTCCTTGCCAGAGAAACACATTTTTGGCGGTTTGTTGCGAGATGGTGCTTCCACCTTTTATTCTTCGGCCTCTTTCGTTATTTTTATAGGCTTTTTGCATGGCTTTAAAATCAAAGCCGTTATGGCTAAGAAAAGTTCCGTCCTCACTGGCGATTACTGCTTTTTGTAAATTGACCGAAATATTTTCGATGGGTTCCCAATTGTGACTATAATAAATTTCTTTTCCTGAGACCTTGTTTTCGATTACACGAATAATCATCAAAGGCGTAAACGGAACCGGAACAAATTTGAAGAGAACTACAGAAAAAATGGATATGCCCAAAAACCACAAGAAGCATTTTAATATAAAACGAGTAAGTTTGCTCTTAAAAGTAACCGATTCGTTTTTTGTTGCTGGTTGTTTCTTTTTTACGGGTTTTATTTTTGTTGCCATAGACAGGATGCATTTGATAATTTTTATAAAAGTAAATAAATGCGCGACTTTTTCAAAATTAAGTTTGATACAATCTTCCTATAAACATTTAGAATTTTGTACTTTTAAAAACTTTTAAAACAATTGAAAATATGAAAAAAATATTGCTTTTAACCCTTATAACAATAAGTTTAAACACTATGGCGCAAAACGTAATGTCACCAGAATTACTTTGGAAATTAGGAAGAGTAACTGCTTTGGGCATTTCTAAAGATGAAAAAAATATAGTTTATAAAGTCGATACACCTTCTGTCGAAGAAAATAAATCGGATTCGAAATTTTATACTATTCCTGTAAATGGAGGAATTGCAACGGAAGTAAAAGACACAAAAATTTTATTAAAAGATAAAAACATTTCTCCTGACGGAAAATATATTATTTACAATGAGGAAGTTAAAATCGACAAAGTTCATGGAAAGGATTTTTATCCTGAATTAGAAAAATCGAATGTTCAAGTCTACAACGGATTGGATTATCGCCATTGGGACAAATGGAATGAAGGGAAATTTAATCATGTTTTTTATAAAGAAAACAAAGAAAATTCCGTCGGGGTTGATATTTTGAAAGACGAAACTTTCGATAGTCCACAGAAGCCTTTTGGCGGAGACGAAGATTATATTTGGTCGCCAGACAGCAAAAGTATATTATATGTGTGCAAGAAAAAATCAGGCACGGCATACGCCACAAGTACAAATACCAATATTTATGAATACAATTTAGCAACCGGAAAAAACAGTAAATAGAACGGAAGATAATCTAGGTTACGATACCAATCCTCATTTTTCTCCATCAGGGAATTTGACTTGGTTACAGATGAAACGCGATGGTTATGAAGCTGACAAAAATGATATTATTGTTGATTTTAAAGGAACTAAAATCAATTTAACGGCTAATTGGGACGGAACTGTTGATGATTTTAAATGGAGTCTTGATGGTAAAAAAGTCTATTTTATTGCGCCAATTGACGGAACAAAACAATTGTTTGAAGTTAATTTTCCAGGTTTAACCAAAATTGCAATTACCGTTAAACAAATTACAAATGGCGATTTCGACGTGGATCATTTTGTTGGTTTCTCGGGAGATTCTATCATTTTGACCCGAAGCGATATGAATCATGCGGCAGAAATCTTTTCTTTCGATTTGAAGAAAAAAAGCTGGAAACAAGTATCGAATGTAAATGCGAAGACTTATAATTCCTTGGCGTTAAGCAAAACCGAAAGGCGATATGTAACCACAACCGATGGCAAAAAAATGTTAGTTTGGGTAATTCTTCCACCAAATTTTGATGCAACAAAAAAATATCCAACCTTGCTTTATTGTCAAGGTGGACCACAAAGTGCCTTAACACAATTTTACTCTTTCCGTTGGAATTTTCAATTAATGGCTGCAAACGGATATATTGTTGTGGCGCCAAATCGTCGTGGAATGCAAGGTCACGGAGTAGCATGGAACGAGCAAATTAGCAAAGATTGGGGCGGACAAGTTATGGACGATTATCTTTCGGCAATAGATGATGTATCTAAAGAAAGTTATGTTGACAAAAGTCGTTTGGGATGTGTTGGCGCAAGTTATGGCGGTTATTCCGTGTTTTATTTAGCCGGAATTCACGATAATAGATTTAAGACTTTTATCGCTCACGATGGTGTTTTCAACACACAAAGTATGTACGGCACAACCGAAGAAGTTTTCTTTAATCAATGGGATTTTGGAGGAGCTTATTGGGAAAAAGACAATGCAGTAGCACAAAAAGCGTACACGAAATTTAATCCGGCAAACGCTGTCGAAAGATGGAATACGCCAATATTAATCTTTCAAGGCGGAAATGATTTTAGAGTTCCAATTGGGCAAGGACAAGAAGCTTTTCAAGCAGCTCAATTGCGAGGAATAAAAAGTAGATTTGTATATTTTCCAGAAGAAAACCACTGGGTTCTAAAACCTCAAAATGCACTAGTTTGGCAAAGAGAATTTTATAAATGGTTGAAAGAGACTTTGTAAAAGTTCAATATCTATAAACAACAAATCCCAACTTCGAAGTTGGGATTTGTTGTTTATAATATAGAATTCAGATTTTATTCTGGGTCATTCATTTTGAAAGTATCCATAAAAGCGGTGGTATAATCTCCCGCAATATATCTTGGATCATCCATTAATTGTCTGTGAAAAGGAATGGTTGTTTTGATTCCTTCAATTACAAATTCATCTAGAGCTCTTCTCATTTTACTAATCGCTTCTTCGCGAGATTGAGCTGTGGTAATTAGTTTTGCAATCATCGAATCGTAATTTGGCGGAATAGTGTAACCAGAATATACGTGGGTGTCTAATCGAACTCCGTGACCACCGGGCATGTGAAGTGTAGTTATTTTTCCTGGCGAAGGTCTGAAATCATTGTAAGGATCTTCGGCATTAATTCGGCATTCGATGGCGTGTAATTGTGGTAAATAATTTTTACCTGAAATAGGAACTCCAGCGGCAACCATAATTTGCTCACGAATTAAATCATAATCGATAACTTGCTCTGTAATTGGATGTTCAACCTGAATACGAGTATTCATTTCCATAAAGTAGAAATTGCGGTGCTTGTCGACCAAAAATTCTACGGTTCCTGCTCCTTCGTATTTGATAAATTCGGCTGCTTTTACTGCTGCTTCTCCCATTTTTTGACGTAATTCGTCAGTCATAAATGGCGATGGAGTTTCTTCGGTTAATTTTTGATGACGCCGTTGAACAGAGCAATCTCTTTCCGAAAGATGACAGGCTTTTCCGTAAGAATCTCCTACAACTTGTATTTCGATATGACGCGGTTCTTCGATTAATTTTTCTAGATACATCCCGTCATTTCCAAAAGCTGCTGCCGATTCTTGACGAGCTCCTTCCCATGCTTTTAATAAATCTTCCTCTTTCCATACGGCACGCATTCCTTTTCCTCCACCGCCAGCCGTTGCTTTTAGCATTACAGGATAGCCAATTTTCTTGGAAAGCTTTTGAGCTTGTTCAAATGATTCTAAAAGACCATCAGAACCAGGAACACAAGGTACTCCAGCGGCTTTCATAGTAGCTTTTGCCGAGGCTTTATCGCCCATTCTATCAATCATTTCAGGAGAAGCACCAATGAATTTGATGTTATGCTCTTGGCATATTTTTGAAAATTTTGAATTTTCAGAAAGAAATCCGTATCCTGGATGAATCGCATCTGCATTGGTAATTTCGGCCGCTGCAATTATATTTGACATTTTCAAATAAGACAGATTGCTTGGTGGTGGCCCAATACAAACAGCTTCATCAGCAAATTTAACATGCAAACTTTCGGCATCGGCAGTAGAGTAAACTGCTACTGTTTTAATGCCCATTTCTTTACATGTCCTGATAATGCGAAGCGCTATTTCTCCTCTATTTGCTATTAGTATTTTTTTAAACATAATCTATTAATTAGATAATTAGACAAAGGTCCATTAGACATTAAATTATGAAGTTAAGTATAATACTTCTGACTTCTAACTTCTAACTTCTAACTTTTTATGATGGATCTACTAAGAATAAGGGTTGGTCATATTCTACCGGCGACATATCGTCAACTAAAATTTTAACGATTTTACCAGAAACTTCCGATTCGATTTCGTTGAATAATTTCATCGCTTCGATTACGCAAAGCACATCTCCTTTAGAAACTACGCTTCCTACTTCGACAAACATTGGTTTATCTGGCGAAGGTTTTCTATAAAAAGTTCCAATAATAGGAGATTTTATTGTGATGTAGTTCGAATTTTCAGCAGCTGGTGCTGGAGTCGAAACTGGCGGAGCAATTTGTTGAGGTGCTGCTGCTTGCTGAAGTACTGGCTGAGCCGGAATTTGCTGAACGTAAGTAGTTTCAGACGTATTGCCTTCTAATGTTGTTCTGATGGTAATTTTTACATCATCCATCTCTAATTTAACTTCTGCAACTCCTGAATTTGCTACAAATTTGATCAGATTTTGAATCTCTTTTAAATCCATAATTATTTTAGTTTAAATTTATTTTTTATCGTATGCCCATTTAAGGTAAATAGAACCCCATGTAAATCCTCCTCCAAAAGCTGCTAAAATAATGGTATCGCCTTTTTTGAATTGATTTTCAAAGTCATGCAATACTAATGGTAAGGTTGCTGAGGTTGTATTTCCATACTTTTCTATATTCATCAAGACTTTAGAATCTTCTAAATTCATTCGACTTGCCGTAGCATCAATGATGCGTTTGTTGGCCTGATGAGGAACTAACCAATCGACATCTGCATTAGTCAAATGATTTCTTTTCAGAATCATTTCGCTTGCATCGGCCATGTTTGTTACGGCATATTTAAAAACAGTTTTTCCATCTTGTTTGATGTTGTGTCTGCCTTCTTCAACGGTTTGAACTGTTGCGGGATGTAATGATCCACCGGCATCAATTTTAAGAAAATCACGACCAATACCGTCACTTCTTAGGTATTCGTCTAGCAGTCCTAGCCCTTCATAGTTAGGCTCAAACAAGGCTGCACCTGCGCCATCGCCAAAGATAATACAAGTGGTACGATCAGTATAATCTACAATAGAAGACATTTTATCGGCTCCAATAAGTAATACTTTTTTATATCGCCCGGATTGAATGTAAGCTGCTGCGGTAGACATTCCGTATAAAAAACTAGAACAGGCAGCTTGTAAGTCATAAGCAAAAGCATTTGTTGCGCCAATTTCGGTTGCTACATATACCCCTGAAGAAGCTACTGGCATATCTGGAGTTGCAGTTGCCATTATAATCATATCAATCTCTAAAGGGTCGATGTTAGCTTTGGCTATTAAATCTTGGGCTGCTTTTATAGCCATATAAGAAGTTCCTTTAGTATCGTCTTTTAGAATTCTTCTTTCTTTTATTCCTGTACGAGATGTTATCCATTCATCATTAGTATCTACTAATGTTTCTAGAATTTTATTTGTTAGCACATAGTCTGGAACATAAGCTCCAACAGCTGTGATTGCGGCTGTAATATTATTCATTATACTTAGTTATTTCTTGTCAAATGGTTGCATTTGAAAAATTGCTAAAAGGATTCGAAAATTACAAAAAAAATCTAATCCTTGTCGTTTTAATTGCTCTTATTTAATGAAAATTATAAACAACAAAAAAAACTCTCACATTTTTTTGTGAGAGTTTAAATATGATTTACAAAAACGTATTAAGCAACCGCTACAGATTTATCTATAACAACTTGCCCTCTGTAATACATTTTTCCTTCGTGCCAGTAAGCTCTGTGGTATAAATGTGCTTCGCCAGTAATTGGACAAGTAGCGATTTGAGCTACCGTAGCTTTATAATGTGTTCTTCTTTTATCTCTTCTTGTTTTCGAGATTTTTCTTTTAGGATGTGCCATTTTACTATATTATTTATCCGTTAATAGTTGCTTTAATTTGTCCCATCTGGGATCAATATTTTCTTCTTTTTATTTTCTTCTTTTTCTTCTTTTATTGTTAATTCTTTCAGTTTTGTCAGGGCTTCGGTGTTTAAACTTCCGTCTTTAATTCCTGGATGAATTCGCCTTAGAGGAACTGACAGGACAATCATTTCATATATATATTGTGCAATATCTATTTGAAATTCACCGTGTGGCAAAATGAGTAACTCTTCATTGTCATTGTTAAAAACATCTCCAAAACGCACAATCAATTTCATATTGCCTTTTATTGGCAAATCAAATTCTTCGTTTGTCATGTCGCAAGGCACATTAACTGTACCTTTATGTTTGAAGCTCAACTCCAACATAGTGCTTTTTTTCTCTAAAACTACATTTACTTTGACGTTTGAATTATTAAATTCATGATAATCAAAGATTTCAAAGAACGTATTATTTATTTGATATTCAAAATGATGTTTTCCTGGCTTTAATCCTATAAATGGGATTAAAAATTCTTTTATCTTGTTCATTTCAACAACAATTTGCCCTAAACTTCGGGAGTGCAAAGATATAAAATTATTGTAAATCTTATAATCTTATTTGCTTTTTTTATTTAAGACTGTTTTTCTCTGATTTTTAGCGGTTTCCGACTGATTTCCGCATATTGATTTCTTGAATTATAAATGTCTATTGCAAGATAAACGGCCTCCTTAAACGAATTGTAATCTGCTATTCCTTTTCCTGCAATATCATAGGCGGTGCCGTGGTCTGGAGAAGTTCTAATTTTGTTTAAACCCGCAGTATAATTTACCCCTTTGCCAAACGATAATGTTTTAAAAGGGATTAATCCTTGATCGTGGTAGGTTGCAATAACGGCATCATATTTTTCGTATTGGTTACTTCCAAAAAAGCCATCGGCAGCAAAAGGACCAAAGACTAACGTTCCTTTTTCAAACATTTTTTTCAATGCAGGTTTTATTAGTGTGTCGTCTTCTTTTCCAATAACACCTCCGTCGCCACAATGAGGGTTTAGTCCTAAAACAGCAATTTTTGGTTTATTGATGCTAAAATCTTGAATCAATGATTGTTTTATTGTTTCTATTTTTTTCAAAATCAATTCTTCGGTAAGATGGGAAGCAACCTCGTTTAAAGGAATATGATCGGTCAATAATCCCACTCTTAGCGTATCTTGAACCATTAACATCAATGCATTTCCTTCGAGCTCTTGATCTAAATAATCAGTATGTCCAGGAAATTTAAACGATTCCGATTGAATGTTGTATTTATTTATGGGTGCTGTGACTAGTACATCTACAAAACCTTCTTTTAACGCTTTGGTAGCGGCAACAAATGATTGTATGGCGTATTCTCCTATTTTATCATCGTTTGTACCATAATTTATGCTTAGGGGTTCGTGCCAAACATTGAGAACATTTATTTTTCCTATTAGGATTTGGTCTAATCTATCAATTCCATGAAGCATCGAAGCAGATTCGAAGCTTTTCTTTACAAACGAAAGCGTTTTTACATTGGCAAAAATAACGGGTGTGCATAGTTCTAACATTCGAGAATCTTCGAATGTTTTTAGAACAACTTCGCTTCCAATACCGTTTAAATCTCCTATTGAAATCCCTACGATTATATTTTCTGCATTTTTTATCATAACCTCAAATTATTTATTGCTAATTTTGAAGTGCAAATTTAGTAAAATAAAACAAGAAATGTTTACAGGAATTATAGAAACCCTTGGCGTAATTCAAGAAATTAAAAAAGACAAAAACAATGTTCATCTAACCATAGATTCTGTTCTTACTAAAGAACTTAAAGTCGATCAAAGTGTTGCTCATAATGGAATTTGTATGACTGTGGTTGCTGTTTGCGACAATCTTTATACCGTAACCGCCATTGATGAAACAATAAAAAAGACGAATATTTCCTATTGGCAAGTTGGCGATTGTATAAATCTTGAAAGAGCGATGAAATTAGGAGACCGATTAGATGGGCATATCGTGCAAGGACATGTTGATCAAATAGGGAATTGTATTTTGGCAAAAGAAACAAATGGAAGTTGGCTTTATACTTTTGAATACGATAAAACCCTCGAAAACATTACCATAGAGAAAGGGTCAATTACCGTAAACGGAGTTAGTTTGACAGTAGTAAATGCAAAAAGAAATGAGTTTAGTGTTGCCATAATTCCTTATACTTATGAACACACTAATTTTAAAAGTTTTAAAATTGGGACAAAAGTAAATCTTGAATTTGATGTTATAGGCAAATACGTTTCTAGATTGTACGCCAATAAATAAGTTGGAAGGTTGCATGGGAGTTAGAATCATTTAAACAACAAATGGAAAGTTTAAAAATTAAGCAAATGGTTAGCAAATATTCGGTTTTGATATGTTTGGTCATTTCTGTGATTTTGATAGAAATAGCAGCCTTAGTTTATCCTGGTGGCTCATTGCTTGACAAGAATTCTATAGGGTTTCATTGGTCGAAAAATTTTCTAAGCAATTTGTTTGCAACAACAGCAATAAATGGTTCAGAAAACCCTGGGAGGATTTGGGCACTTATTGGCATGGCATTCCATGCGGTTGGTTATGGAATTTTTTTTATTAATATGTCAAAAAAAATCTTCTCAAGAAAAGGGGCTAAAATTTTAAAATTTATAGGCGTTGCCAACATAATATTTATTTTCTTAATCGCAACACCTTTACATGACATTGGAGTACTATCGATTATTTTAACATTGATTGGTTTGTTTACTATTACTGTATTTATTCTAAAGTCAAAACTTCATTTACTTAAATTTTGCTGCATTATTTGCTTATTGACTTTTTACTGTTTCTTTTTTCTATTTGGGTTTGGTTATTTGGGTTTGGCAATCATAATGCAAAAAGTATATAATATAAGCTCGATACTATTAGTTTTAGGACTAGAGTATTTTACAAAATATGAAGACTTTATACAAATTAAATCGGAAGGGCAAAAAGCGCAAGTAACGAACAGCTAAGAGTTTGTGAAATGGTTCGTTTTAGGCTTAATTTTAAGACAGTTTTATGTTTTTGATTTTTCAGCACTTAATCGGAAGCTTTGGGTTTACAAATTCCCAACTTCTCAAAGTCGCGAAACGAAACGATAGAATAAAAGTCATGTTATTTCTATCAGATTTTAAGATGCGACAGCATACCATAGCTGTCATTTAGAGGCTATAAAAAAAGAGAATTCTAATTTAAACAGTTTTTTTTGACTTTGATTGGTGTTTATAAATAGTATAAACGCCAAATAATAGTGCCAGTACAAAAACAGTGTAAAGATTTTCGTCGATAGGCAATCCTGGTGGTGGTGGTGGAAATTTTTTCCCTCCAGGCGAAGGAGGTTTGGGAATCGCAAAAGTATCTAATACACCCAAAAGGCATAGTATTGTTACTAGAAATTTGTTTGCGATAGCTTTCATTTTGATTTAAGGCAATATAAATAAAACAACACTACTCTCTTTCTGATGTATAACTCAAAAAATTATAGAATAGTGTGCGCAAAGTTACTATTTTTTCTCTGACCAAACAATCCGACTATCGATTAAAACGTGTATTTTATCGACGAAACACCTTTTTAATTTTGTTAAACCAAATAAATACGTACAAATTGTATAAATTTTTCAAATTGGTTTGAGGTCTTGCAATCTATTCTTTTAAAATAATTAACTAATATGTAGAAATGCTTTTTTAACCCATGGGTGTAATTATTGCATCCGTCAGTTCGAGGCATAATTTTCGACAGAAAATCGCTCGAACTGACGAAAAATTAGTATCAAAAACTAATTCTAACTAACGTTTTTTTTATTAATTTTTGCTCTATTTTGCTAATTCCTAGCTATTGTAGCAGTATAAAATACGAGCTGTATTATTCGTCCCCTGAAAATAAAAAAGCCTTGTAAAATACTGATTTACAAGGCTTTTTAAGTTTAAATCGTGGTCCCACTTGGAATCGAACCAAGCACCTACTGATTATGAGTCAGTTGCTCTAACCGAATGAGCTATAGGACCTATTAAGAGGTTGCGAAATTACTACTATTTTATATTTGTTCCAAATATTTTTGAATTAGATTTTTTACAAATAAATTTTAAAATGCTATTTATGACAAAAGGGGTTGATTACCAGAATAAATGGGGCAAATAGCAATAAATAATTATCCCATTTCTTGGCATAATTCTATCAAAACGCCATTAGTGCTTTTTGGATGTAAGAAGGCAACTAACTTATTATCGGCCCCTTTTTTAGGGATTTCGTTCAAAATGACAAATCCTTCTTTTTTTAAACGGGCAATTTCCATGATGATGTCTTCAACCTCAAAAGCGATATGATGAATTCCTTCTCCTTTTTTTGCGATGAATTTAGCAATGGGACTTTCGAGGGTTGTGGCTTCGAGAAGTTCAATTTTGTTTGGACCATTTTTAAAAAAAGCAGTTTTTACCCCTTCGCTAAAAACCGCTTCTTCTTTATAAGCTGGAGAACCTAGGAGTTTCTCGTAAATTATTGATGAGGCTTCTAGATTGTTGACCGCAATTCCTATATGCTCTATTTTTTTCATTGTTTAACTATTTTGGTGCGAAGACACAAATTTCTTGTAAATATAAATAAAATTAGAGGTTCAAAAAGGGCTATTTTTATAGCTTTGAATCTAAACTTTATGGCTTTGCCCTTTGTGGCTATAAAAAAAATCGTATTTTTGCAGCATGGAAACAAATAGACAGAAAAAAATAGGAGGGGTTATCCAAAAGGATTTGGTTGATATTCTACAAGGTGAAGTGCGAAAAAACGGAGTTACCAATTTAATAATTTCAGTATCCAAAGTTAGCGTAACCACAGATTTATCAGTAGCGACAATACATTTGAGTATTTTTCCACAAGAAAAAGCAAAGGAAACATTGGTGGCAATAAAAACAAATTCGAAATTAATCAAACATGATTTGTCACAAAGAGTACGTTTGCAATTGCGCAAAGTACCTAATTTAGTGTTCTTTATTGATGACTCTTTAGACTATATTGAAAAAATAGATAATGCTTTAACTTCTAAAGAAAACCCTATTGAAAACCGTGATCTTTTAGACAAACGTAGATTTCAATAAATTTTGAATTTTCCTCTTTACATAGCCAAACGTTATATTTTTAGCAGCAGTAAAAACAATGCTATTAATATAATAAATCGTATTGCCAGTATGAGCATCATCGTTGGCGCGATGGCTTTGTTTGTGGTTTTATCGGTTTTTAGTGGCCTGAAAGTTTTTAGCCTTTCCTTTTCTAATAACATTGACCCAGACCTTAAGGTAACCAGTACTTTAGGGAAGTCATTTTTTATTACGCCATCTCAAGAAAATCAAATAAAAGGAATTACTGGGCTTGCTTCGTACAGTAAAATAATAGAAGAACGCGTTTTGTTTATTTATAACGGAAAACAGGAAGTTACTTATTTGAAAGGAGTTGATGCTGCTTTTAGCAAAGTCAATGCTATTAAAAAAACCTTGTATAACGGGAATTGGCTACAATCAGAAACAAATCAAGTGGTTGTGGGCTATGGAATTTCCGAAAAATTTTCGATGGGATTACTTGATTTTAACAATTCACTTGAAGTTTTGATTCCAAAACCAGGAAAAGGAACCATTGAAAATCCCGCAGAAGCTTTTAATAAAATGACTGTCATTCCAACAGGAGTATACGCCATAAGCGAAGACTTAGATTCTAAATATGTTTTTGCCGATTTAGGTTTGGCTCAGGAATTGTTAGAATATAAAACCAATCAAATTTCAGGAATTGAAATAAAGGAGAAAAATCCTGCCGATGAAAAAGAAATTATAACTAAACTTCAAACTATTTTCAACAATAAAATTACAGTTAAAAACAGGGCGCAACTCAACGAATCCTTGTACAAAATGCTGAATACCGAAAATTTGGCGGTTTATTTAATATTTACTTTGGTAATTGTTATTGCTCTTTTTAACCTAATTGGCGCACTAATAATGATGATTTTGGATAAAAAAGGAAACCTAAAAACACTTTTAAATCTAGGCACCGAAATACAGGATTTGAGAAAAATATTTCTGCTTCAAGGAACTTTACTGAGCGTTTTTGGCGGAATTATTGGATTGACTTTAGGCATTGCCATTGTGTTGTTGCAACAACGTTTCGAATGGGTAATGATTACGCCAACGCTGCCTTATCCAGTAGTTTTTACTGTCGAAAATGTGCTAATTGTTTTGGCAACCATTGTCACGCTTGGCTTTATCGCTTCGTTAATTGCGAGTAGTCGTGTGAGTAAAAAGTTGTTGGATTAGAAAAATTATACGTCATTGTTTACACCACCTCATATCCAGCATAAGCAGTTTCAATTTCATTCAAAACAGCAAATAATGCTTCGGGAGTGTTAAGCGTTACTAGTTTTTGTCGGTATTCTTTAAAGGAGTGAATGCCTTTGAAATAATTAGAATAATGAGGACGCGTTTCTACAATGCCGAGTCTTTCGCCTTTCCATTCCATTGCCCAAGTTAAGTGGTTACGAACTGCTTCTACTCTATTGGAAACGGTAGGTTTTGCTAAATGATCTCCCGTTTTGAAGTAATGTTTAATTTCGTTAAAAATCCAAGGATACCCAATGGCGGCGCGACCTATCATAATGCCGTCGATACCGTATTCGTTTTTATAATGCCATGCTTTTTCGGGAGAATCAATATCGCCGTTTCCAAAAATGGGCATTGTGATTCTAGGATTATTTTTCACTCGGGCAATATGCGACCAATCGGAATGGCTTTTATACATTTGGGCACGAGTTCTGGCGTGAATGCTTAAAGCGGCAACGCCAATGTCTTGTAAACGCTCGGCAACCTCATCAATATTGATCGAATTATCGTCCCAACCCAAACGTGTTTTTACGGTAACGGGTAAATGTGTACTATTGATAACGGCTTGCGTTAATCGAATCATTAAATCCACATCTTTCAAAACGCCTGCGCCTGCGCCTTTGCAAACGACTTTCTTTACGGGACAGCCAAAGTTTATATCGATTAAATCTGGATTTACAGTTGAAACAATCTTAGACGAAAGAGCCATTGCTTCTTCGTCTCCGCCAAAAATCTGGATTCCAACAGGTCTTTCATAGTCGAAAATATCTAATTTCATTCGGCTTTTAATGGCATCACGAATTAATCCTTCGGAGGAAATAAATTCAGAATACATCAAATCGGCACCGTGCAACTTGCAAAGTCTACGAAAGGGCGGATCGCTCACATCTTCCATAGGAGCAAGGAGTAACGGAAAATCAGGAAGTTCTATGTTGCCAATTTTAATCAAGGATTTTTTTTGCAAAAGTATCTATTTGTATTAGATTTGACAACTTTTTGAAAGTTGTCAAATCTTAAAATCAAAAAAACTATATTTGCAGATTAATTGCGTGAGGGATAGCAGCCTTTTGTGAAGCGATAGCGGAACAAAAGATATAGTGTATAGTCCGACCCTTGTAGTCACGCCCAAACTTCGACTGCGCTCAGTTGGACATAAATCGACATAAACAAAGAATGAAAAATATACGAAATTTTTGCATTATTGCACACATTGACCACGGTAAAAGTACATTGGCAGATCGACTTCTAGGAGCTACTCAAACCGTTACGGCCCGTGAGGAAAAGGCGCAATTGCTTGATAATATGGACTTGGAACGGGAGCGTGGAATTACCATAAAAAGTCACGCCATTCAGATGGAATATAAATACAAAGGCGAGGATTATATCCTAAATTTGATTGATACTCCGGGTCACGTCGATTTTTCGTATGAAGTTTCTCGTTCGATTGCGGCTTGTGAAGGGGCACTTTTGATTGTAGATGCGGCTCAAAGTATTCAGGCGCAAACCATTTCGAATTTATATTTAGCTCTTGAAAATGACTTAGAAATTATTCCGGTTTTGAATAAAGTAGATTTGCCATCTGCCAATCCGGAAGAAGTAAGCGACGATATTGTCGATTTATTAGGATGTAAACTCGATGAAATTATTCATGCTTCGGGGAAAACAGGTTTGGGTGTCGAAAACATTTTGGCAGCCATTATCGAAAGAATTCCTCCTCCAAAAGGAAATGTTGACGAACCCTTACAAGCTTTAATTTTTGACTCTCATTACAATCCGTTCCGTGGGATAGAAGTTATTTTTAGGGTAAAAAACGGAGAGATTAGAAAGGGACAAAAAATAAAATTCATGGCTACGGGCAATGAATATTTTGCCGACGAAGTAGGAACTTTGAAATTGAATCAGGTGCCTAAAAATGTGATTTCGACGGGCGATGTTGGCTATTTGATTTCGGGAATTAAAGAAGCCAAAGAAGTAAAAGTTGGCGAGACACTTACCGATGCAAAGACGCCAACGACTAATATGATTACAGGGTTTGAAGATGTAAAACCAATGGTTTTTGCTGGAATTTACCCCGTAGATACCGAGGATTTTGAAGAGTTGCGAAACTCTATGGAAAAACTGCAGCTAAACGATGCTTCGCTTGTTTTTACTGCCGAAAGTTCGGCGGCTTTAGGGTTTGGTTTTCGTTGCGGATTCTTAGGAATGTTACACATGGAAATCATTCAAGAACGTTTGGAGCGCGAATTCGACATGACTGTAATTACTACGGTTCCCAATGTTTCGTATTTGGCTTACACCAAAAAAGAACCAGAAGTGGGTATGATTGTTAATAACCCATCGGATTTGCCCGAACCATCAAAGCTGGATCGAGTTGAAGAACCTTATATTAAAGCGACTATCATTACCAAGTCGGATTTTGTTGGAAACGTGATGAGTTTGTGTATCGAAAAACGAGGGATTATAACCAATCAAACCTATTTGACGACAGAAAGAGTAGAATTGAATTTCGACATGCCTTTGGCCGAAATTGTATTCGATTTTTATGATCGATTGAAAACGGTTTCTAAAGGATATGCTTCGTTTGATTATTCTCCAATTGGGATGCGTACTTCTAAATTAGTAAAATTAGATGTCTTGCTAAATTCGCAATCAGTAGATGCACTTTCTGCTTTGATTCACGAAAGCAATGCGTACAACATTGGTAAAAAAATGTGTGAAAAATTGCGTGAACTGATTCCAAGACAACAATTTGACATTCCGATTCAAGCGGCAATTGGAGCTAAAATTATTGCTCGCGAAACCATAAAAGCGTTGCGAAAAGATGTTACCGCTAAATGTTATGGAGGAGATATTTCGCGTAAACGTAAACTTTTAGAGAAACAGAAAAAAGGGAAGAAACGAATGCGTTTGGTAGGAAATGTAGAAATTCCGCAAGAGGCATTTATGGCTGTTTTGAAACTGAACGATTAAGCTGTTTTGAAATTAGAATAAAGTAGGAGAGAGAATGGGAATGTTTTTCATAAACCAAATTCATTTTTCCCGATAATCCGTGTAAATTCTGCGACGAAAATTACAGACAGACATTCTAGTGAAACAATGTCACTTTTGGACAATAAATCTTAATTTTTCAAATCCTTAATCACTTTAAACGCAATATCTACTTCGTCTTCGCTGACTAGGATGGTAAACTCGTTTGAAGTTGAAATCACTTCGTTAATGATGATTCCTTCCCAAGCTAAACGCTGAAAAATGAAATAATAAATCCCCGGTACAACGATGTTTTCTTTGGGTAGTTTTACCGTAATCGAGGCAAGATTTTCTAATTTTTGTATTAATTTTTCATTGGCAAAATGCTTGTCCACCAAATAGTTTACGCTATTGCTGACTACTATGTTGGTCTCATTTACACCCCGTGAGGAAGTGTAAAAAATATCTGGAAAAGCATTGATGTCTGTAATTAAATCGGCTTGTTTGTTTAAAACCGTTTCCGATGCTGCAAAAGTATAATCAGTCAAAGAGGAGCGAACAGTAATTTCGCCAATATTTTTGATTACTTTATTAATCTTGTGATTTAGTCTAAAATCCAGCTCTTCGGTTAATCTTTTTAACGCCATGACTACGGCTCCTTGCTTAACTTCTTTGCCAAAGTCAGATTCTAATTCGATCATTATATTTCTAGAAAGTGATGTCAAATTGATTATTCCAAGCGATAATGCGTTCAATAAAAAGGCTTTGTTTTGATGTAATTTTCTACAATTGAAGATACTGTTTTCATAGTTTTATTTTATCAGGAGAACTTAGCTTTTTTAGATGAAAGAAAAAAATTGGGTTAATCTAACAATATTTTTTACAAAAATAGATAAAAAAAACAATTTGTTATAAAAATTTACAGTTAAAAATGATAAAAGGCATCAACTAAATGTTCTATGCTAAAAGTTTTATCTTCCTTAGGCTCTGAAATCAAAGGGTGTACAGATGCTGTAATGGCAATAATATCAAAACGAACCTCAATATCCAGATTTTTTGAAACAACATATTCGTTTACGGCTTTGACCAAAAGTTGAATTTTTTTGGGTTTTACAAAGTCTTGTGGCAAACCAAAATCTAGTGAAGAACGTGTTTTTACTTCGATAATGGCTAGGATATTTTCTTTTTTGGCAATAATATCAATCTCAGCTTTTGAAATGTCCAGTTGGTTTCTAGAATTTCGTATCCGTTTTTTTGAAGAAATTCAACGGCTAATTCTTCGCCTCGTTTGCCTAAATTGTTATGTTCTGCCATGGCATAGCATTAATTGTAAGTAGAAAATAGGATTTATTAATCTTTCTGTATCTTTTTTTCCAAAAGTTCAGTTTGTTTTTGAATTAAAAAAACTAATTTTTCAATATTTTTAGACAATTTAGATATTGCTTTTAATGAATTTAATTTTGAATTAGGACTATTATTTATAAAATTGGTGCTGTTAATAATGTTAACTTCAGTTTCACTTTTAGTTAAGGATTCTACATCTACCATATAGAATTGAGCTAACTTTTGTAAGTTTTTATATGTGGGATAGAAAATATCGCTTTCCCATTTCCCATATGTTGTTTGGGAAACCTCTAAAAGGTCTGAAATTTCTTTTTGTGAAATGTTTTTTTCTTCACGTAGTTTTTGCAATTTGGTTCCAAAAGTCATTTTTTTATGCTAAAGTACAAAAAAAATAATCTTTAGTTTAAAAAAATAAAAACTTTAGTTTTATAAGAATTTTATGTAAAACATCTTCTTTTGCAAAAAAAATATTCTTGGATGAAATTAAAAATTGGCGCGCAGATAAAAATTTTATTATATGTGTATTTCTTTTTTAGTATTATGTTTTAACTTTTGTAATGGATAAAAGTTATGCGTGACATAGTCGAAAATATTCCGAAAAAACGACTTAAAATAATAAAAGTAGGATACATAAAACCCCATATCAAATGAAAAAAAATTATTTATTAGTTCTCTTAATTAGTTTAATGTTTATCTCATGTAGTGAAAATGGAGACTTGCCAGAATCAATTTCTTCTACAAAAAATGAAATTATTGTTATTGACTTTTCGTCTCAAAACGAAATGGAAGAGAAGATTGACGAAATTATTTCGTTAAAGGAAAAAAAGGAAAAAATTGTATTAAATACTTTTACGAGTATAACTAATTCTAAAACAACAAATTTAGGAGAATTGAATGTTTCAAAGCAAGGAGAAACTCAAAAAAACAGAATTTTAGAGGATTTAAAACGTTATCATGAAGAAAGACTTAACAGCATCTATGAATTAAGAAAAGAACTAAATTTCACAAGCATTCAGAGTATTGCTGACGAAATTAATTCATTAATATTAGTGAATCCTACCAAAGCTAAAACATTGTCTAGCAAATATCAAAAATTTATCAGAAAAAATATAGTTGAGACAGAAACCATTTTTGATGACAGGAGTGCAAACGTAATAAATGACAAAGGAGAAGTATTAATTAAAGGCGAAAAACTAAACTTTGACAAATCTAATTCAAAGAGTCCGACAGGAAAATATATTGGAGATGAAGCTATAAAATCGGGTATTGCGGCTTATTCTGGCGAATATTTTGTTTATTATTTTGCAGGAAGGGAAGTGCATAAAAACTTTATTGGAGTTAGGTATTTTAAATACTTTACTGAGCTTAAATCATACATTGCCACTCCTAATGGGCTCGTGGCTACCCCTAGTACATTTACTGTTAATAGTGGGTCAATTGCAGGGTTTGTACAAACTAGAAATCAAATTTTCAGCAACTACTCCTTTTCTTATGACTATCCTTCTGGATATGGCACTTCGGTTAGATTTGTTGGAGGGAATAAAAACACACCCTACATACCAGCTGGAGGTTCTATTATTGCCAAGTTTTCGACAACCATAGGAGGTGTTTACAACGAAATGATTTGTAACATGAAATATACAGAGTAATATTAGTAGATGTAAATCTTTTCTAGAAAGTAATTTTTAGAAAAGATTTTTTAGGTTTCTTTGCGAAGAAAACACCTAACTCAATCTAGAATGAAAAAATCTTCAATGGCAAAAAAAATTATTTTTATTGTGTTATATTTTAATTTTGGATTGTATTCTCTTCTTGCACAAGAAGAAAATATCAATAAGCTTAAAGACACATTAAAATTAGAATCTTTAGATCCACTGCGACCTGCTAAAGCGGCTTTTTACTCCGCAGTTTTTCCTGGCTTGGGACAAGTTTACAATAAAAAATATTGGAAAGTACCGATAGTTTATGGCGCAATTGGTGTTAGTTTGTATTATTATTCTGATAGTCAAAAAGATATAATGTTTATAGAAATGAGTATAAAAAAAGACTTGAAGGATATAAAAGCGAATCTGAATATTTAAACAAATTATCTGAAAGTCAATTAATTACAGCTCAAAAAACATACAAACGTAATAAAGACTTGTCTGCTTTATTTGTGTTAGGATTTTATGTTCTGAATATTATTGATGCAAATGTAGATGGTTCTTTATTGCAATTTAATGTAAATGATAAATTATCTTTAAAGCCTAGTGTTAGTAGTAACTCTATTAATACTTCGGAAGCAAATTTTGGTTTTACTTGTTTATATTCTTTCTAGAATTTCGTATCCGTTTTTTTGTAGAAATCCAACAGCTAATTTTTCGCCTTGTTTGCCTAAATCGTTATGTTCTGCCATGCATTTTTGATTATTCCAATTTCAAAATCGTTTCTTTATCATCTATTTTAAGCGAAACTTGTTTGCCAAAAATAATGGCCCTATTGTCGTGAATATGTCCTGCGGGAAAATGATAAACAATTGGAAAGGAATATCCTTTTGTAATATCTTCGATAATTTGATTGGCATTTTTTCCCCAAGGAATATCGTTGTCTCTCATTTTTGTCATTCCGCCAACGATTAGTCCGCTCAGGTTATCAAAGCATCCGCAGCGTTTTAGGCTCATCATCATGCGGTCAATGTGGTATAAATATTCGTCAATATCTTCAATAAAAAGAATTTTTCCTTTGCAATCTATTTGCGCATTCGATCCCATTAGACTGTACAAAATGGATAGATTTCCGCCCACAATTTCGCCCTTGGCATTGCCAAGTTTATTCATAGCATTATAAGGAATTTTGTATTCTAGGGTTTCGCCAAAAAGTGCTTTTCGTAAACTTTCGATGGCTTCTGGCGTTCCTTTTTCGGCTGTTATAGGCATGAGGCCATGAATGGAAGCAATGTTAAATGTGTTTAAATAACTATGAATTACCGTTACATCGCTAAAACCAACAATCCATTTGGATTTTTTTTGAATGCAGTAAAGTCCAATAAATCAATCATTCTTACGGTTCCATAGCCTCCTTTGACACACCAAATGGCTTTGATATTGGGATTGTCTAGTTGTTGTTGAAAATCTTCGGCACGTTGCATGTCGGTGCCAGCCAATTGATTATTATCTAATCCGATGGTTTTGCCAATAACAACCTCTAAGCCCCAACTGTGCAATAGGTTTATAGCTGGTTTAAGATTGTTATCATTATTTTTTCGGGCTGTTGCCAAAATTGCTACGGTGTCTCCTTTTTGTAAATAGGGTGGTATTTTCATTTGAGTTTGTGCTTGAATATTTGAAAATTGTAAAGCAAAAATAAGCAATTGAAGTTTACAAAAAACGGAGGTAATACTTGGCAAAAGAAACCGTGTATAAAACATATTTGTCAAATTTAACATTGTTTTAAAACGACAAATATAAGTCAGGTCGTTCAATTTACGGTAATGTCATCGATTTGAATCGTTGTTGTTACCGTTGAGGTGCCACTATATTCAAAAAGAAAAAAGCCGTTTCCGGTTAAATTTGCTGGAATAACATAGTTTCCGCTATTTGTAAAATTAGCCGCATATCCCAATGCAGTTCCGCTCGAAATGGTAAAACTAGAAGTAATGTCTACAAGGGTTGCTTTGCTAATGTCTCCACCAGGAATATAATTTGTAGAATAATAAACTTTTAGAACAGGACCAAGATTATACCCGTCCTTGGTTTTGAACGAAAGTTTATTTCCCGGTGTAAAAGCGACTGGCATTGCTAAATAGGTTTTGTTTGTTCCTCCTGAACCAAACGAGGACATTTGAATGTATTTGTTTGAACTGAGTGATTTTATGTCCCAATATCTAGAGCCAAAATAAGCGTCATTGACATATTTTGGAAAAACAGCCCCCTTGGTTGTTACAGCATAGCTCTGAAAAGTTTCTTTGAAAGTGGGGAGGTATTTAATGGCTGTTCCGCCTATGGGTAAAACGTAATCTACTCTTGGATTTGGCATATTTGTGTCACGTTCCGTTCGCATAATAATTTGATAAATAGAATTGTATTTAGTCAAAACCCCTCGTATTTTACCTCTGCCGGAAGGCACTTTATAGCCTGCGAAATTGGCGTATCTACTGGTTCTTACAATCATAGAACTGGATCCGTTTGTAATATAAATGCTTGAATCGTAATCGTCATCCCGAAACGTATCGTAAGTTCCACTCGAAGATTCATCCGTAAATTGAACATTGTCAAATTCTACCAAGGTATTCAAAAAGGTGTCATTATTGGCTTGAGCCAAAGTAATATGATGAACTAGCTGCTCTTCGCTAACTGCATCGCAGGAAGGAATCAAATAGTTTTTATACGTTAATCCAAATAATCTGTCTACAATATATTGTTCTGTTGGCGGAGCACCAAAAGTTAATCCCATGGCAAAACTGCTTGGATTTCCGTATGCGAGTCCTTTTAGTTTTAGAAATACCTTTTTTCCGGGCTGTAAATTTTTGGTATATGTATTTGTTTCATCTATCGAGAGATTAAATCCTTTGGAACCATCTAAAGGTTGAAAGTACATACTTTTGTAAAAATTCCCCCCTTCATCGCTTGAAATTACGTAGGCTTCAATAAGATCATCCGCAGCATAAATAGGGGTGTTTGGAATTATGCTAGGGGCTATTGCTACTGGATTTGTCGCCATCGTATAAAGGGTTGCCACTTCCTTAGTTTTCGACAAATTTGGGTTAACACAGGCATCTTGAACAGGAGTTTTAAATGTGTCATTCACACAACTCGAAAATAAAACCATTGGAGTAATGGTTGTAAAAATATTTTTTATTAGACGCTTCATAATGCTCTGTTTTTAGAAGGTTAAATAAATATTTATCATATAAGTTCTTCCGTATCCGTAGAAGTATTTTGGAGCAAAAACACTTGCCCCATTGCTTTGATGGTCTTCAAACACTTGTCTATAAGTGGCGTTTCTCGATTGCTCAAAACCTCCTGTTTTATAAGTAATGTTGAGAACATTATTTACAACTGCAAAAAGACCCAATGTCTTTTCTTTCATTCGCCAAGATTTTCCGCCCACCAAGTTAAACAGGAAAAAGGAATCGAACTTTTCTTGTTTCAAATAGCTATCGGCTAATGATTGATTTATTGTCATTCTGGCGTTGTCACTATTTCTATAAAAATTGGCGGTTCTTAATAAGGATGAAACATCAATGTAATTAGCAGCTAAATAATTAGCATTGACACCAATCCACCAAAACTTTGGATCTCTATATTCTATTCCAATGGAATAAGCCTGTTGTGGCATTCCCGCCTGTTTGTAGTCCGCTAATTTTGCTTGTCCATAATTTGTAACCGTTGCCGAAGCATCATCTGTTAAACTTACATTCGGATTATTGGTCATGGTATAATCGCCATAAGCGGCAATGCCTGTAAACTTTATTGTCGATGTTATTTGGTATTCTAAACCGGTTTCAATTCCCCTATTTTTTTTATTCACTCCAGTAACAACCTCAGAAACGAAGGCTCCATTTCCGCTGCTATTCACAGCATCTGCATAATAGAAACTGATGTCGGTTGCGTTTATTATTTCTGAAAAATAGCCTGTGAATCTTGCCTTAAATCTTGGAGTTTTTATAAGATAACTCAAATCGAATCCTTTGATTGTTTTAGTTGTAATTGTATCTATTGTGGCATTGTTTACACGGGCATTCGGAAAAACATCCTTTGTATTTGGAGCCTTTGTCATATAAATTGCGTTGCAATCAATATAGTTTTTCCCGCTTAATTTATAGGTCAAACCTCCTTTAAATCCAAAATTGTCAAAATTTATTTTTTTGCTTTTTCCAAAGGAACTCGTAGGATAATAACCGTTTTTGTACAAACCCTCTCTTTGATAGCTAGATTGCGAGAAAGATTGCGCCAGATAAAAATCTATTTTTTATAAACAAATTTAAACTGTGTAAACGCCTCCAATTTTGTTGCAACAATGTTGTAATTGTAGCCATAATGTTCTCCCACGCCCAATATTCTAAAAGGATGGTTCAAATCTGATTGTTGTTGATCTTCGGTTAAACCAAAAGTGCTACTATCGGTATAAAAATTCCCGCCTAACAAATCCAGCATATTTTTAAAATTCGTTGTTTTAGAATACAAGTAATTTGCGCCAGCGGTCATTAAAACATTGTCAGAAAGAAGGGTCGATAAATTAGAATTTGCGACGGCAATGTTTTCGTCATTTCGATCTTCATATAATACAAATCGACTTCCGTTTGCTGCGTTTTCGAGATTAACTTTGTACATATTTTTCCAATCTAATTGATGATTTTCTAGAAAATTAGTTTTAGTTGAATTTGCTGAAGCACTGTTTTCGGGAGTGTTACCAACATAAACACCATTTGAAAATAAATTAGAATAATAACTTGGCAATTTTCTGTAATAGGTTGGATCTGGATTATCTGCTTTTGTGTAATCTATCCTACTGTTTCCAATTTGTCCCATTTGATATGAAACCGTGGTGTTTAAATTAGTTTTAGAATTTATTTTCCAATAATGTGTCAGCATAAACAAGGGTTCTTCTGATTTTTTCTCCCTCGAATTTCTGATTTTATTTTCTTGTAAACCCCAATACGAATTGTATTTATAACCAGCTAAATCTGAAACTTCGGCAGTATTTGGAGAATTTTTGCCTCTTTTATTTTGGGCATAAATAGCGGTAAAGTTAAAGCTGCTTTTATCGCTAAGTTTTTTTTCAACGCTCAAAAAAATAGCATTTGCCCCGTAATTTGTACCTTCATAGTAGCCATTTTGCGCCCAGCGTCTTGAGCTAGAAACAACATAAGCCCAGCCGTTTTGACTCATTCCGGAAGCGTGAGTTGCCATTGTCCTGAAATGATAATTGGTATTTGTGTTCAGAAAGGAAATTCTTGTTCCAGGTCTGTATGTTGATGCTCTGGTGTTTATTTCTTGTGTTCCTGCAATTCCTCCAAAAGTATAATCAGAAGGCGCAGAGCCGTTTGTAAATTCCTGATTTCGGGTAGCATCGTTCAAGCCACCCCAATCACTATATTGTGGTCTTCCGTCAGCCATTCGATTCATCAAAATACCATTAATCATTACATTGGCATATTCATTGTCTATTCCTCTGACTTTAAATCGCGTTGCGCCAAAGTTATAAGCTGCCGCTTGTAAAAAAGCATCGCGAGAGGATTGTAGCAAACTGGTGGTGCTTTCGGAACTGCTGTTGCCATCGTCTAAATCAGTTTCGCTAATGCTAATTAATGCGGATTGTTTTTCTTGGGTTAAGTCGGTTTCTAAGAAAATTGTGCCCAAATCAAGTTTTTTTCCTTCAACAATTTCTATTTGAAGTAATTGGTCTTTATACCCGTCACTTTTAATGAGTACTAATTGTTTTCCAATTGCCACTTGGTCAAAATAAAAATTTCCGTTTGCGTCTGTAAGTTGTGTGGAGTTCGTGTTTTGTATTGAAACGACAACACTTTCGATTGGTTTTTGTGTTTTAAAATCAATGATTTTACCTGAAATTATGGTATTTGGTTGTCCAAAACAGCACATCGATTGCATCACAATTAAGGCATTAATAATTTTTTTCATAGAAATCAATTAATTAATTTGACACGAATATTGATTTGTAAGTGACTGTGAATATACACTTTAAATTATTATTAATTACATTTGGTTTTATTTTCTTATTAAAATAATTATTCTAATTAGTCCAAAAATGAAAATTAGTACTCTTATTGCTGTTGTTTTAATTGTTTCATCTTCAATCAATGGAGTGGAAGCGCAGGAGAAAAAATATATGGCGCATACCGTTGCATTCTATAATTTCGAAAATCTATTCGACACCATTAAAGGAACTAATTATGATGAAGAATGGTTGCCTAATGGATTGCAGCGATGGACTTCTAAAAAGTATAATCAAAAACTAGAAAATTTGTCGAAAGTCCTGGTGCAAATAGGGACAAATGACAAACAAAAAGAACCGCCAACATTTATTGGATGTTCAGAAGTTGAAAACCGTGGCGTTCTTGAAGATTTAATAAAAACACCCAACCTTGTTACTCTTGATTATGGAATCGTACATTTTGATTCTCCCGATAAAAGGGGTATTGATGTGGGATTATTATATCGAAAAAAGTATTTTAAACCCACGAGTTCTATAAATATTCCGTTGATAATTTATAGGAAAAAAAGTGCAAACGAAATCAAAGAGGAAAAAGAAACCGAAGAAGACAAGGCAGATAAAGACAAAATTGAAGTAGCAAAAAATAACCGAGTTTATACAAGAGATGTTCTTTTAGTTACTGGTTTTATTGACGGGGAAGAAATTAACATATTAGTAAATCACTGGCCGTCTCGCTCAGGAGGCGAGAAAAAAAGCAGCCCGTTTCGGGAAATCGCAGGAAAATTAAACCGCAAAATAATGGACTCGATTTATAAAGTAAACCCCGAAGCCAAAATTATTTGTATGGGAGATTTAAACGATGGCACTTACAATAAAAGTGTGAAAGAAGGTGTTGGAGCAAAATTGAAAAAGGCGGAAGTGCAAAAATTTGGAGTTTATAATCCTTTTGAGCAAATGTACAAAAACGGAAATGCCACTTTATTTTATCGTGATGCAGGAGACATTTTTGATCAAATTATGGTTTCAGAAACATTAATCCGAAACGATTACACTTCTTTTCGGTATTGGAAAGCTGGAATCTATAATAAATCATTTATGATACAAACTACGGGTCAATACAAAGGATATCCATTGCGACATTCTGCAAATGAAGTGGGATTTAGCGACCATTTTCCAGTATATATTTATTTGATAAAAGAAGTACAATAGATAATCTTGCACTATTCTTGTAGTTTCACTTTATCCAAAGCTAGAAATCTTGCTTGCTGTTTTTTTACTTAAAAATAATCCTAGAAGTTCTAAAATTGCAGACATTTACTTTGTATCTCATCTTTATATAATATATTTGTAAATAATATAACAATTGTATTTAAAAAAGTTACAATGATAACAAAAAACAGACACATTCGGGATTAAAGAAGCTTTGGCGCAACTTGGCGTAAAAACAATAAACGAAGGAACTTCAACTGGGACTAACCATTTTTCAAACGGAGAAATCCTAGAAAGTTATTCGCCAGTAGACGGACAATTAATAGCATCAGTAAAAACAACATCCACAGCAGATTACGAAAAAGTAATGCAAACTGCAACGGAAGCTTTCAAAACTTTCCGATTAATGCCAGCACCACAACGTGGCGAAATCGTAAGACAATTTGGAGATAAACTGCGAAAAAATAAGGAAGCTTTAGGAAAACTGGTTTCTTATGAAATGGGAAAATCGCTTCAAGAAGGCTATGGCGAAGTTCAGGAAATGATTGACATTTGTGATTTTGCAGTTGGGCTTTCCCGTCAATTGCACGGATTGACGATGCACTCGGAGCGACCGGGACACCGAATGTATGAACAATATCATCCCATGGGAATTGTCGGAATCATTTCGGCATTCAATTTTCCAGTTGCGGTATGGGCTTGGAACACGGCTTTAGCATGGATTTGCGGCGATGTTTGCGTTTGGAAACCTTCTGAAAAAACACCACTTTGTGGGATTGCCTGTCAAAATATTATTGCCGAAGTTATCAAGGAAAACAAGCTTCCAGAAGGAATTTCTTGCTTGATTAACGGAGATTATAAAGTGGGACAATGGATGACAAGTGATAAGCGCATTCCGTTAATTTCGGCAACAGGTTCTACACGAATGGGAAAAATAGTTGCACAAGCCGTTGCTGGTCGTTTAGGAAAATCATTGTTAGAACTTGGCGGAAACAATGCAATCATTGTAACTCCTGATGCCGATATAAAAATGACCGTAATAGGAGCCGTTTTTGGAGCGGTAGGAACCGCAGGACAACGGTGTACTTCAACCCGTCGTTTAATCATTCACGAAAGCATTTATCAAAAAGTAAAAGACGCACTTGTTTCGGCTTACGGCCAATTAAAAATAGGAAATCCTTTGGACGAAAACAATCATGTTGGGCCGCTAATCGATAAGCAAGCCGTAGCATTTTACAATAATGCTTTAACAAAAGTGGTGCAAGAAGGGGGAAAACTTCTTGTTGAAGGCGGCGTACTTTCGGGCGAAGGATATGAAAGTGGTTGTTATGTAAAACCAGCTATTGCAGAGGCAGACAACTCTTTCGAAATCGTGCAACACGAAACTTTTGCACCCGTTTATACTTATTGCAATATTCAGGTTCGATAGAAAATGCCATCGAAATTCAAAATGGAGTTGCTCAAGGACTTTCATCGGCAATTATGACCAATAATTTACGTGAAGCAGAACGCTTCTTATCGGTTGCGGGTTCAGATTGTGGGATTGCCAACGTAAATATTGGAACTTCTGGCGCAGAAATTGGCGGTGCTTTTGGTGGCGAAAAAGAAACTGGTGGCGGACGCGAATCGGGTTCCGATGCTTGGAAAATCTATATGCGTCGTCAAACCAATACCATCAATTATACCACGAGTCTGCCATTGGCACAGGGAATAAAATTTGATTTGTAAAGGAAATAAATTGACACAAAAAAAGCGGCAAAATCAAATCTTGCCGCTTTTTTTAATTTCTTCCTTTTTCATTTGGGTATAAATGGGGTAGAGACTCGCTTTGCCAAAACTCCTTGGTGTCAACATCCATAATGGTTAGCGGTCCTTTGAAGGCAGCACTTGTATCCACATTCCAAACATTAGCCATTTGTACTGGAACGGTTTTGTTAATTCTAGAAACAGGCGTGTGTCCAATATAAATTTCTTCGTACAAAGTCAATCGTTTTGGATAGGACAAATCAGTTGGTTGCATTTTTTTGTCTAAAGCCAAAGCGGTTTCCCACAGCGTTCGATCCCAATAAAACAGTTTTGGAAAATACTCAAAATCAACGCCGTTCATATTGGTAAAACCAGCGTGAATGAACAAACGATTTTGTTCGTCGAGATGATGATTTTTTAAAGAATGCAAAAAATGAATATGTTTTTTGATAGTTTCTAGGCTCATGTTGGCATAAGCCAAAACCGTTGACTCGCCGCCATGTTTGTGCCACAAAGGATTGTCTTTGCTTTTATCGAGCCATTCTAGCAATAATTCGTCGTGATTGCCAAGGAGACAAATACAATTATGGGTAATTTTCAAATCGATTAAATAATCGATAACTTGAGGCGATTGGCTCCAGCCATCAACATAATCTCCTAGAAAAATCAAGGTGTCTTTTGGCGTGACTTTGGCTCTTTCCATAATTTGGTGCAAAGCACGCAAACCACCGTGAATGTCGCCTATAACGAGTGTTCTCATTCTATTTTGTTTGTTTTCATTGCACGTCATACTTCATTTTTCTTAAAATTCGCAAAGCTTCTTTAAACGACAAATATACTTGTGTAAAAGGTTTTAAAAGTGTTTTTGCATCAATTAATTTTTGCTTGGCATCTTCAAATCCGTTGAGGTAACAAATCATAAAAGTCGAAGGCAAATTCTCTAAATCACTCTGCTCACGCGGGGTTAATGAAAGTCCTTTTTGAAGTTTATTAAGCAAAGAAAGGTTCGAATTATAAATATGAAATAACAGTTTACGATTAAATTCTGGCGGTTGAAAAAGAATTTCCCGATCAATTTTATAATAGCCATTATCGTGAAAATGGATGGTTTGTTTTTCTAATGGATAAAAACTTGTTTTGTCGTTTAAAACCCAAAGGAACATATTCGATAATCGTAAAAGAATCCTCGTCAAAGGTAATTGTTACCACATCCTGAGCGGAATAAAACAGTTTAATTTGTTCGTTAATAAGTTCAATATCCACACGGGAAAGAAAGGTTTTGTCTCGGGATTTTTTAGGAACTCCAGCCCAGCAAATAACAAATAGCTCTTTAAAAACCTTGTATTTTGGCGACATATCTTTGTGCCTAAAATTCATAAAATCAATCACTCCATCGAGCGTATATTCGATATTGTTTCTAGAATTATTTTCAATTCCGATAACAGTTTCTGTATTTTGAAAATTTTTTTCGATTTCCTCTTCTACAGGAACCGTATTGCTGCCTCGCCTTACAAAAATATTCCCCATAGGAATGGTATAAATTCCCTTTTTGAAATGCGAGGTTTTATTTTGAGGCTTTATGGTTACTAATCCTACGACTTTGTCCTTAGGTAGGTTGGGAAAAGGAACATTTTCGTACTGAATTTTGGGTGGATTTTCGAGATAGGCATTTACTAAATTTTGAATGCGGCTATCGTCAAAAAAAATCATCTCCCACAATCTCGTTATCTCGGTCTTCGACGCCAACAACGATATAGGAATTATTCGTTGGATTCGAATTAGACAAGGCGCAAATATGCTTCAAAAATTTTGCCTTCCCTTCGCGAGTATGCAAATTTAGCTGACGTTTTTTGTCATAAAAACTACTCTCATCGTTGTGAGCCAATAGGTTTTTAATTAAAAGACGCTTATTAATCATTTGTTAAACACTGTATAAATGGTTTTGAAAAGATACTAATTTATTGCTTAGAATGCTCTTTAAGAATCATTTTAAATTTCAAGATTGCATTCTTGGGGTTCCTGTTAAAAATCAAATTTTAACTGCACGACAACCGTCTTTTTTTCTTCGGTATTTAAATTACTCAATGAAATCCCGAGTAGTCTTACCGAGTCTTTCATTCGTTCTTGGTACAAAAGTTCTTTAACTGTTTCTAAAATCAACCCCTTGTCTGAAATAAAATAAGGCAAGGTTTTGCTTCGGGTTTGTTGTGTAAAATCGCTGTATTTTATTTTTAATGTAATTGTTTTTTCCTGCGAATTGGTATTTTTTAATCGTTTTTCTAATGCGGTGGCGATGATTTCCAATTGTTCAATCATAAAAACTTCGGAAGACAAATTGATGTCAAAAGTATGTTCAGCCGCTACTGATTTTGTAATTCTATCCGATTTAACCTCACTATTATGAATGCCTCGTACCACATTGTAATAAAAATTACCCGATTTTCCGAAATGTTTTTCTAAAAATTCTAATGATTTACTTTTTAAATCCAGCCCTGTAAAAATCCCCAATTGATACATTTTTTCGGTGGTCACTTTCCCCACACCATAAAATTTACGAATGGGTAATTCTTCTAAGAACGGGATAACCTCATCAGGATTGATTGTCTTTGACCGTTGGGTTTGTTGTAATCACTAGCTATTTTTGCTACAAATTTATTGATTGAAATTCCCGCCGAAGCTGTTAAACCTACTTCGTTAATGATGCGTAATCTTATTTCTTGGGCTAATAAAGTGGCACTTGGATTCCCTTTTTTGTTGCTTGTAACATCGAGATAAGCTTCGTCAAGCGAAAGCGGCTCGACTAAATCTGTATATTCATGGAATATTTTTCGAATTTTCCCTGAGATTTCTTTGTAACGCTCAAACCTTGGTTTTACAAAAATCAAATTAGGACATTTTTTTTTTGCCAAAACGCCACTTATTGCACTTCGAACGCCAAATTTCCTCGCTTCATAACTTGCCGCAGCAGCAACAACACCACGATTTTCGGCACCTCCCACAGCAATTGGTTTTCCGCGTAATGCTGGATTATCCATTTGCTCTACCGAGGCAAAGAAAGCGTCCATGTCTATATGAATGATTTTTCTATTTGGATTCGTTTCAGGCATAGAACAAATTTAGGTAAAAACTTTTACTCAAAAATACCAAAGGATTTTATACATTTAAGGTTTTAAACTAGCCTAGATTGTAGTAATTTTTTTTGCTTTAAAAGTAGAATATTGAAGTAAAAAGCGGGATAAATTTCCAAAAAAATGATAGAAATAGAAAGAAAATTTCTCACAAATTCCGATGCTTTTAAGGCAGCCGCTTTTGTCCAAAATCGAGTGGTACAAGGGTATTTAAGTTCTATTCCGGAACGAACCGTCAGGGTGCGAATAAAAGGGAATAAGGGATTTTTAACCATAAAAGGAGCTGCAAACGAATCGGGTTTGTCTCGTTTTGAATGGGAAAAGGAGATTCCTGTTGGCGAAGCCGAAAAATTATTGTTGATTTGTGAAAAAGGGATAATCGAAAAAATTCGTTTTGAGGTAAAAGTAGGAAATCACATTTTTGAAATAGACGAGTTTTATGGCGAAAATAAAGGCTTAATCATTGCCGAAGTCGAACTGGACTCAGAAACCGAAACCTTTGAAAAACCAGAATGGATTGGAGAAGAAGTTACAAATGACAAACGTTATTATAATGCTTATTTGAGCAGTCATCCTTATACAAAATGGCTGTAATTTTTATTCAAATAGTTCCATTTTTACCATCATAACACCTCCTGGTTTGTTGCTAGCAATTTCCATATACGCACGTTTAGAAAGGTCTATTTCTCTTGATTTTACAAATGGTCCTCTGTCGATAATTTCGACGATTACTGATTTTCCATTGCTTAGATTTGTCACTTTTACTTTTGTGCCGAAAGGTAATTTCTTATGTGCCGCGGTATATTTCTTATTGTCGAATTTTTTGCCACTAGTGGTTCTTTTTCCGTTAAATTTGTCTGCATAATAAGAAGCATGTGCCTCTTTTTTGAAGAATTTTAATTTTCCTTTTTCTACAAATAAGGTATCCGAAATGATTTCTGGATGAACAAGAAGGGTTTTATTTTTATCGATTGTGTCTTTTGACGATAAAGATTTTTCAGGCTTGATTATAAGAGACTTGTTCTTTTGCAGGCTGTCTTTTTTGGGCAAAATCTTTTGTTTTTCTTAGTTACAGACTGACCATTGGCAAAACCAATAATTAGAATGGAAAAGAAAAGAGTAACAATATTTTTCATTTATGTTATTTTTGAATTCAATTTGGCAAAAAACATACCCAAGTAAAAAAAAGTCCTGAAAAGGACTTTTTAATAGTTTTTAGAACCATAAACTCCAAGGAATTTTACTTAAAATAAGGAGTAGACCCAAACCATAATAAATAGAAAAAGTCTTGAATTTTGATTCACTAGAAGTCAATTTTTTATGTTTCATCCAGCCAATAGTAATTAAGGTAATTCCAATGATATTCATTATTGGATGTTCTAATGATGTCAATCGCAAGGCTTTGTCCGACATTTGTCCTAAAGAAGTAAAGCCCAATGGAGAAACAAAATAAAGGATTAAACCAATTAATAATTGGGTGTGAATGGCGGCTAAACCAAATAGCGAAATTTTTCTGTCTTTTTGAGTAAATTCTTTTTTGGAAAAGAATCCAATAAGCGAATTGGCAACTGCGATTACTAATATTAAAAAGGCTAAATAAGCCCAGCCAGAATGAAGTTTTTGGATGATTTCGTACATAAAGCAATTTTTTTTATTTTAACAAATATAAATAAAAAAAGCATAAAAAAAAGACATTACGCCAAAAGCGAATGTCCTTTTTTAGTATTCTTTGAATTCTAGTTTAAAAGTTTGACCTTAAATAATTCGATTTTGTAATCGAAAAAGGGTTATTTGTTCTTCAAAAATGATGTAATAAAAATTCGGTTGAACTGTCGTGTTGATTTACATTTTTAGAATTTATTTCGGATAAAATCGAATTAGCTAATTGTTTACCAAGTTCAACTCCCCATTGATCATAACTAAAATATTCCAGATAACACCTTGAACAAAAATTTTATGTTCGTATAGTGCAATCAAGGAACCCAGCGTTTTTGGGGTTAGTTTTTGTATCAAAATGGTATTTGTAGGTTTGTTTCCAGCGAATATTTTAAAGGGTAAAAGTGCTGCTGCTTTTTCTGTGGAAAGTCCTTGTTTATTCAATTCGGCTTGAACTTCTTCTTTTGTTTTGCCATTTAATAAGGCTTCGGTTTGAGCAAAGAAGTTCGACATCAATTTGTCATGATGGTTTTCGTTTCCGTACAAAGGTTTTACAAATCCAATAAAATCAGTAGGAATTAGCTTGGTTCCCTGATGAATTAATTGAAAAAAAGCGTGCTGCGAATTGGTTCCTGGTTCTCCCCAAATAATGGTTCCCGTTTGGTAATTCACGGGTTTTCCGTCTCGTCCAATGCTTTTTCCATTGCTTTCCATAATACCTTGTTGCAAGTATGGCGCAAGTTTTTGTAAATATTGAGTGTAAGGAATTAACGCTTCGCTTTCAGCTCCAAAAAAATTATTGTACCAAACGCTTAGCAAAGCTAAAACCACAGGAATGTTTTATCAAAAGCTGTCGTTTTGAAATGGGTGTCCATTTCATTTGCGCCCATTAATAATTCATTAAAGTTGTTATACCCAATACCCAAACTTATTGAAAGACCAACGGCACTCCAAAGAGAAAAACGACCACCAACCCAATCCCACATAGGAAAAACGTTTTCAGGGTTAATTCCAAACTCGGTAACTTTTTGAATGTTAGTAGAAACAGCCACAAAATGTTTGGCTACGTCTTCTGGTTTGGCCGATTTTAAAAACCAATCTTTAATAGTTTCTGAATTAGTCAGCGTTTCTTGTGTGGTAAATGTTTTGGAAACAATAACAAAAAGAGTTGTTTCTGGATTTAGTTTTTTGATGATTTCATTTACATGATCGCCATCTACATTCGAAACAAAATGAAGATTCAAATGGTTTTTATAAAATTGTAACGCTTCGATAGTCATAGCTGGACCTAGATCTGAGCCGCCAATTCCTATATTTACAACATCTGTAAAAGGTTTTTCTGTATATCCTTTTCGGTTGCCGTTTATCACTTCATTACTAAAGGTTTTTATTTTATTTTAACTTCGAATACTTCTGGGATTACATTTTTTCCGTCAACTTTTACAACAGTTGTTTCTTTTTCGCGTAGTGCAGTATGCAAAACGGCTCGATTTTCGGTTTGATTGATGATGTCGCCGTCAAAATATCTTGCAATGGCATCTTTTAATTGTGATTCATTTGCTAATTCGAGCAATAAATTCATGGTTTCCTTGTTGATGATATTCTTAGAATAATCAACCACAAAATCATTCCATTGAATGTGAAATTCTGCTGTTCTTGACTTATTTTCTTTGAACATTGCTTTCATAGAAGCATTTTGCATTTCTTGAAAATGATTCTGAAGCTTTGACCAAGAGGCTGTTGTTGTAGGATTTGTATTTTGTAATGCCATTATGATGTGATTCTTAATTTAGTTAGTCTTTTTTGTAGTGTAAATTTACAGTATTAGTTTGTAAAAAGAGATGACTTAGTATTGAATTATAAATTTGCAACGCTATCTAATTCTTGTTTCAAAGGTTTGATTTGCATCATAAATCGCGGCAGATTTTTCTTATCCATAGGTTGTGAATTAGGTAATTTTAATTTTAAGGCATCTACTTGTACTCCGTTTTTCCAAAACCGGTAACATACATGGGGGCCAGTTGCCAGTCCCGTACTTCCTACTTTCCCTATAATGGCTCCTTGCGCCACCCTTTGCCCTCTGCGAACTACTATTTTTGACATGTGTAGGTATTGGGTCGAGTATGTTTTGTCGTGTTTTACTTTCACAAAATTTCCGTTTCCGGCGGTATATCCCGTTTGTTCTACAATTCCTGCTGCGGTTGTCATAATTGGTGTGCCAGTAGGTGCCGCATAATCTGTCCCTTTGTGCGCTTTCCATACTAACTGCACCGGATGAAACCTATTTTTGGTAAAATGCGAAGTGATATTTACAAATTTAAGAGGTGCTTTAAGGAAAAAATTCTTGAGTGCTTTGCCTTGATCATCATAATAATCTAGTTTGCCAGACACTTGGTTTTGTGCAAACGGGAAGGCATAAATTAATTTTCCTTTATACTCAAAAAAAGCGGCTTTTAGGCTGTCAACTCCATCATAAATGGTGTCGTCGATATATCTTTCGGTAAAGGTAATTCCAAATTTATCGCCTTTTTGCAATTTGAAAAAGTCAATTGACCAAGCATAAATTTTTGTCAATTTATTCGATAATGCGGCATCAACTCCTTGTTTACTCAAGGCTTCGGATAGGGATCCGTCTAATTTTCCGGCGACTGTTCTTTGCTTTATTTTGATGGGTCTTGTTTTTTTATAAACCAAGACAGAATCTCTTAAATCTATAACATAATAACTGGATCTGTCGGGTTGATAAATAAAGGCTTCTAATTTTTTATAGCGGTCTTTTGATCTTAAAAAGGTAAATGCTTTTCCTATTCTAACCGTTTTTACGTTGAAACTATCCTTTACCATTTCGATAATGTCATAAACTTTTTACCTCCAAGGTTTTGATTTTCTATGATACTGCCAAAAGTATCTCCTTTTCGAATGGTGTCGTTTAGGATATTGAATTCATTAGATTTGAATCCGAATTGTTCAATTTCGGCTCGTGGTTTTTCATCTGGAATGATGCTCACGGATTCAGATTGTTTACAAGAAAACAGCGAAAAGGAGGCAATTATAAAAACAAGTACTTTTTTCAAAAATGGTGTATTATGCAATTAAATTATCTTTTTTCAGTATCTAAGCCTTTTCCTAAGGCTGTAAATTGAAATTAGTTTGGTGTTTACTAACTAAAATTTTAAAACTATTGAATTATTATTCTGTATATTTTATTTTAAACGGGTTTTTTAATCCTTTAAAAGAGTCTAAGTCAGCTTTGATTGATCCTACTGCCAAACTGGCTTTTATTCGAACAGGCAATTTATTGTCATCGTCTGAAACCCAAACGGTTAAACTTTCCTGCTCTTTGAAAACTCGACCAGATTGCACCAATGGTCTAAAAATCATGGTCGATATAACTCCAAATTTAGTTGTAATATCTTCACGACCTAAAAATTTTAACTTAAATTTTGTGGTTTCATCATCAAAAAACATATCAATGGCTACAAATTCACCAGGTTTATTTTGTCAATATTTGGATGATTTCTCAAATAATAAAAAGAAGACATAATGTCTTGGGTGTTTTCTGGAATACCAATTGTTTTTTTGGTGTTGTTTTTATAATCTTTTACCAGAATTTTATTTTCAGATTGATTAAAAAAACCTTCTTGATTTTTAGTATACCCCCCCTCATCAATTTTTCTAACATACTGGTAGGGATTTCTCGTTTCTTTGTCTATATAACTTTCATAAACGTCATCTACTTTAAAAAAAATCTCGACATCCCTGTGGTGTATCCTTTGCCGATGACATGAAAGACTTTTCGATTGTTTAAAGTAGCTTCTTTAACTTCCATTGTTGCATAACCAGCATTTATAAAGCCATAATGAATTCGGAATTTAAACCATTCTCCAACATCGTAAGCGTCTCCTTTTTGGGAGTCAAAACTTACAGTAGAAACAAATAGTAATAACAGAATTATTTTTTTCATTTTTTTGGCTATTTATAGGCTCCGAATGCAAATTTTGTTCCAAATTATTCGAAACTTAATTTATCTCCTTCAACATTTCGGCAATTTCGTCTAATCTTGGGGTTAAGATAATTTCGATTCTACGGTTTTTGGCTTTCCCTTCGGCTGTTGTATTAGTTGCCAATGGAGAAAATTCGCCTCTTCCGGCGGCCGTTAGATTTTGCTTATTAATGGCTTTGTTTTCACTCAAAATAGCAACAATTGCCGTGGCTCTTTGGTAGATAAATCCCAATTATCGGCAATTGGTCCTGAGCCTCCATAAGGATCATCATCGGTATGACCTTCAATCAAAACAGCAATTTCAGGATTGTCGCCTAATACTTTCCCTACTTCGACAACGGCTTTTTTACCTTCGGAACCCACGGCCCAACTTCCTGAGTTAAAAAGCAATTTGTTCTCCATAGAAACATACACTTTTCCGTTTTTTTGCTCTACCGTCAAGCCTTTTCCTTCAAAACCATTTAAGGCCTTCGAAAGTGTTTCTCTTAACTTTCGCATAGTCGCTTCTTTCGTTGCAATTAACCCTTCCAGTTCGCTCAGCCTTTTCCGTTGGCATCTAAACGTGCTTGTTCTAGTGCTAACGCTTTTTCCTTAGCTTCTAATTGCTCTAATAAATCTCTGTTTTTGACCATGTTTGCTTTCAAAGCTTCGCTACTGTTTTTTTCTAAAGCCGAATAAGAATCTTGCAAAAGATCCAACTTTTTGCTTATCGATGCATAATCAGCCTGTAACTTATCGCGCCCCGATTTTAATTTTCCTATCTCTTTATTTAAAGCCTCACGCTCTAATTCTAATTGGTTTTCGACTTCAATAAATCGGCATTTTCATCCGAAAGGCTTCTGTTTTCTTTCTTTAAATCGGCGTATTTATTTTCAAGATCGTTATATATTTTCTTGGAAACACAGGAAGTCGAAACTGTGGCAATCAACAATCCTAGGAAAATTCTTTTTATCATTTTGTTTGTGTTTGTGTTTTAAGTTGCTTTTTGCTATTGCACTATTTTAGCCTATTTCCACCAATATCGGACAATGGTCAGAATGTTTGGCCTCGGGTAATATAACGGCTCTTTTGATTTTTTGTTTCAAAGGTTCGCTAACTAAACAATAATCGATACGCCACCCTTTGTTTTCTAATCTTGCCGATGGAAATCGAACCGTCCACCAAGTGTAATTATTAGGTTCCTTATTCAAAAATCGGAAGCTATCAATAAACCCATTTTTCAAAAAAGTATCCAACCAAGCTCTCTCTTCGGGTAAAAATCCCGAAACTTTTTTGTTGCGAATGGGATCGTGAATATCTATTGCCTCGTGGCAAATATTGTAATCGCCACAAATAATAAGGTTAGGAATTTCCTTTTTTAGCGTTGTTATGTAATTTTGAAAGTCATCCATATACATAAACTTGTGCGCTAGTCTTTCGATATTAGTTCCAGAAGGCAAGTACAAACTCATTACCGAAAAGGCATCAAAATCAACACGAATATTTCTTCCTTCAAAATCCATGTGCGGAATTCCAGTTCCAAAAACAATGTTATTGGGCTTTATTTTAGACAAAATCGCCACGCCACTGTATCCTTTCTTTGTGGCCGGAAACCAATAATGATAGGGATAACCTGCGAGTTCAAAATCAAGAAGAGGAATTTGTTCCGGAGTTGCCTTAATCTCTTGAAGACAAACCACATCGGGATTTACTTGCTGAATCCAATTAATAAATCCTTTAGAAATTGCGGATCTAATGCCATTAACGTTATAAGAAATGATTTTCATTAAAAATATTTTAATTCCAAATGTAATAAAAAACATCAAAGATTGATTACCAAAAAATGAAGAAAATGGAGTTTTTGCTATCTTTGTTTTTCGCTCAACACAAAAAAATTATATGGGTTTAGTTACCGCTAAAGAAGTTGCCAAAGCAATAAACGCTGATAAGTACGGATTTTTAGGTACTTTTTCGGGCTGGTTATTAATGAAAGCACTAAAAATATCTACTTTAAATAAATTTTATGATCGCAATAAGCATCTTACAGATGTTGATTTTTTAAATGCTATTGTGGATGATTTACAAATAAAATTCGAAATTCCTGAAGAAGATTTTAAACGTTTGCCCAAAGAAGGGGCTTATATTACCATTTCGAACCATCCTTTAGGAGGAATTGATGGTGTTTTACTTTTGAAATTAATGCTCGAAAAAGAGCCCAACTTTAAAATAATTGCTAATTTTTTGCTGCATCGAATTGAGCCTTTGAAAAAATACATCATGCCTGTAAATCCTTTCGAAAACCACAAAAATGCAAAATCAAGCGTGGTGGGAATTAAGGAAACCCTTCGCCATCTAAAAGACGGAAAACCACTAGGAATGTTTCCTGCTGGAGAAGTTTCGACCTATAAAGATGGTAAACTTGTGGTAGATAAAGAGTGGGAAGAAGGAGCAATAAAAGTAATTCGTAAGGCACAAGTTCCTGTCGTTCCAATATATTTTCATGCAAAAAACAGTTGGTTTTTCTATTTCCTTTCGAAAATTAGCAGTACGCTGCGCACAGCGAAATTACCCTCAGAAGTATTTAGTCAAAAAAACAGAGCTATAAAAGTCCGCATCGGAAAACCCATCTCCGTGGCAGAGCAAAACGAGCATCCTTCGATTGAAGATTATTCCGAATTTTTAAGACGAAAAACCTATATGTTGGCCAATCCTTTTGAAAAGGAAACTCCTTTTTTGCCAACACCTAATTTAAAACTTCCAAGAAATCCTAAAGAAATTGTCAATGCCGCAAGTCAGGACAACATGATTAACGAAATTAATTTCTTGCGAAACAACGATTGCCGATTGTTACAAAGCAAAAATTACGAGGTGTTTTTTGCCAAAGCCAAAGAAATTCCAAATGTGCTTCACGAAATAGGTCGGTTACGTGAAATTACTTTCCGAGAAGTGGGAGAAGGAACTAACGAATCTACCGATATTGACTCTTTTGACACCCATTATCGTCACATGTTTTTGTGGGATGACGACACAAAAAAAATCGCCGGCGCTTATAGAATGGGGTTAGGTTCTGAAATTTATCCTAAATATGGTATAGAAGGTTTTTATCTGAACGATCTTTTTAGATTTGAACCCGAATTATACGATATGATTCACAAATCGATCGAAATGGGTCGCGCCTTTATTATTAAAGAATACCAGCAAAAACCAATGCCTCTTTTCCTGCTTTGGAAAGGAATTATTCATATTACATTGCGTTACCCCGAGCACAAATTCCTGCTTGGAGGCGTGAGCATTAGCAATCAATTTTCAGATTTTTCAAAATCACTGATGATTGAGTTTATGAAGTCTAATTTTTATGATCCTTATATTGCTCAATACATTCATCCCAAAAAAGCCTTTAAGGTTAAACTAAAAGATGCTGATAAAGATTTTGTTTTTGATGAAGCCGAATCCGATTTGAATAAATTTGATAAAATTATCGATGAATTAGAGCCTGGCACCTTACGTTTGCCCGTTTTAATAAAAAAATACATTAAACAAAATGCCCGAGTAGTTGCCTTTAATGTTGATCCGTTGTTTAATAATGCGGTTGACGGATTAATGTATATTAGAATTTCTGATATTCCAGACAGCACCGTAAAACCTGTAATGGAAGAATTTCAGGCAGAACTCGAAAAAAAATTAGCCGAAAAAGGCGAATGCTAATACATTTTGAACTTACCAAATAATAGAAAAAGCGGTCTGAGAATAAATTTTCAGACCGCTTTTTCTATTAGTCAGCTCTGTTTTTATTCTTCGCTCAACGCATTCCATCCTCTAGCCTTGAGCTGAATTCGGGTATTAGCTCTTGTTATTAGATGAATTCCTTCGCTTTCTTGAGTCATGTGTCCAATAATAGTAAAATTTGGATTTCCTTTTATTTTATAAAAATCCTCCATGGCAATGGTAAAAAGCAATTCATAATCTTCGCCTCCATTAATTGCAATTGTTGTTGAATCTAATGCAAACTCTTCGCAAACAGTAATAAACTGTGGATCTAGTGGTAATTTATCTTCATACAAATTGCATCCCACCTTCGATTGTTTGCACAAATGCATAATTTCAGAAGACAATCCATCCGAAATATCAATCATCGATGTTGGTTTTATTTCTAAAGCGTGCAATAAAGTGCGCACATCTTTTCGTGCTTCGGGTTTTAATTGACGCTCAATTAAATAAGTATAAGCATCTAAATCCGGTTGCGAATTTGGGTTCACTTGAAAAACTTGTTTCTCTCGTTCTAAAACCTGCAATCCCATATAAGCAGCACCAATGTCGCCAGTAACCACCAATAAATCCGATTGTTTTGCTCCATTTCTGTACACAATTTCAGTTTCATCGGCTTCGCCAATAGCGGTTATGCTTATAATTAATCCTTTTTGAGAAGAAGTGGTATCCCCACCAATAACATCAACCTTATATTCCTGGGCAGCACGAGCAATTCCTTCAAATAATTCTTCTAATGCTTCTAACGGAAAGCGATTAGAAACCGCCACAGAAACCGTGATTTGAGTAGCTTTGGCATTCATTGCACAAATATCCGAAATATTAACTACAACGGCTTTATACCCCAAATGTCTCAAAGGCATATAACTCAAATCAAAATGAACGCCTTCAATTAATAAATCAGTAGAAATAACTGTTTTCTTGTCTTTAAAATCTAAAATCGCGGCATCATCTCCAATTCCTTTTAGAGTTGAAACTTGATTGGTTTCGAATTGGTTCGTCAAATGGTCTATTAATCCAAATTCTCCAAGCGTTGCAATACTTGTGCGTTGAGGCGATTTATCTTCAATCATTGTGTTTTATTTTGAAGTTGCAAAGATACAAAGAAGAGCAAGCTTTTTTGCTAAATAATAAATCAGATTCGATTCTAATAAGCTAACTTATGACAGAACTCCCGAGGTATTGTAAAATAAAACCCCAAACAATTAAAAAAACACCACACGAAATGATAGCGATGCTATACTGTCGTATCCTAAAATCCGATTACAAATAGCTTTTGTCTTATTCTTTCGTTTGACTTTATGACATTTAAACTTTCGACTTAGTTTATTTTCCTCCCAACATTTCCATCAATTCTAAGGCTCGTCGGGTCGTTTTTACATTATCAAAAGTCAATAAAAGGCGTAAACCAGCCGGGGTTTGCTTTTCCTTCATCACACAAATGTTGCTGTTTTTTTGAACAAACTGTATCATTTGATGAAAGCGTTTCGAAGTGTAATAATCCGAGTTTTGATCCGCAACAAAATAACCAATCATCTTGCCTTTTTTCATTACCAATTTCTCGATTCCCACTCTGGTAGCAATCCATTTGATGCGAATGCTATTCATTAACGCTAATGCTCGTGGCGGCATTGGCCCAAAACGGTCAATTAATTTATTTTGAAAAATAATCAGTTCTTCCTCGTCTTTTACATTGCCCAATTCGTTGTATAAACTCAGGCGTTCCGTGACATTATTAATGTATTCGTCCGAAAACAACAACTCAAAATCAGTATCGATTTGCAAATCTTTTACGTATTCTTTTTCCACTCCGCTAGCTTCGTTTTCATACAAATCCTTGAATTCGTTCTCTTTCAATTCATCGATGGCTTCGTTCATAATTTTTTGGTAAGTATCAAAACCAATTTCGTTGATAAAACCGCTTTGTTCACCACCCAGTAAATCGCCAGCACCACGAATTTCTAAATCCTTCATTGCAATATTAAAACCGCTTCCCAGTTCTGAAAATTGTTCCAAAGCCTGAATTCGTTTTCGAGCATCGTCCGTCATCGCCGAATAGGGTGGACAAATAAAATAGCAAAACGCTTTTTTGTTGCTACGCCCCACACGACCACGCATTTGATGCAAATCGGACAGTCCAAAATTATTGGCATTATTGATAAAAATCGTATTTGCATTAGGCACATCCAATCCGCTTTCGATAATGGTGGTTGCTACCAAAACATCGAATTCGCCATTCATAAAAGCCAACATTAATTCCTCGAGTTTACTGCCTTCCATTTGACCATGACCAATTCCCACTCGGGCATCGGGCACCAAACGCTGAATCATTCCAGCCACTTCCTTGATGTTTTCTATTCGATTATTGATAAAGAAAACCTGTCCGTTGCGCTGAATTTCATACGAAATAGCATCTCGAATGGTTTCTTCGCTAAAACCAACCACATTCGTTTCTATCGGATAGCGATTGGGCGGAGGTGTTGTAATTACTGATAAATCACGCGCTGCCATCAACGAAAACTGCAAAGTTCTCGGAATGGGAGTTGCTGTCAAGGTCAGCGTATCGACATTCGCAGCAATGGTTTTGAGTTTATCTTTTACATTAACCCCAAATTTTTGCTCTTCGTCCACAATCAACAATCCGAGGTCTTTGAAAACTACATTTTTGTTGACCAATTGATGCGTTCCTATGACAATATCGAGTTTGCCTTCGGCTAATTGCTTTAGGGTTTCGGCTTTTTGTTTGGCGGTTCTAAAACGGTTTAAGTACCCAACAGAAACCGGCATTTCCTTCAACCTTTCAGAAAAAGTCCTGTAATGTTGGTACGCCAAAATCGTCGTTGGAACTAAAACTGCCACTTGTTTGCTGTTATCCACCGCTTTGAAAGCGGCGCGAATAGCGACCTCAGTTTTCCCGAAACCTACATCGCCACAAACCAAGCGATCCATCGGGCGGTCACTTTCCATATCGGCTTTGACTTCTGCCGTCGATTTGGTTTGGTCGGGCGTATCTTCGTAAATGAAGGAACTTTCTAATTCGTTTTGCAAATAGCTATCGGGCGCAAATTGAAACCCTTTTTCTAATCGCCTTTTGGCGTACAATTGAATCAAATTGAATGCAATATGCTTGACGCGCGCCTTGGTTTTTTGCTTCAAAATCTTCCAAGCATTCGAACCCAATTTGTAAATTTTGGGTGGCGTTCCGTCTTTTCCGTTGTATTTCGAAATCTTGTAAAGCGAGTGAATGCTCACATACACAATGTCATTATCGGCATAAACGAGTTTTATGGCTTCTTGAGTTTTGCCTTCGACCTGTATTTTTTGCAATCCGCCAAATCGCCCAATTCCGTGATCGATATGCGTTACATAATCGCCAACAGACAAAGTCGTCAGCTCTTTTAAGTGATATTTTGCTTTTTCGAAACGGTACTTTTGATGCTAAATTTATGATAACGCTCAAAAATTTGATGATCGGTATAACAAGCAATTTGGTTTTCTTCGTCGATAAATCCTTGAAACAATGGCAACACAAGAGTATGGTATTGTTTGCGGATATTCTCAGAATTGGCTTCGTCTAAAGTCTGAAATATATCGTGAAAACGTCGTGCCTGATTTTCATTCGAACAAAACAAATAATTCTGGTATCCGTTAAAATGGTTGTCATTCAAATTATTCAACAACAAATCAAATTGTTTATTAAAAGAAGGCTGCGGTTTAATGTAAAATTCGAATGCTTTATCGATTTTATAAATGGGCTTTGCGCTCCATTCGACAATCGAAAAATCGAGACTTTTTTTAATAAATTCTTTTTGATTCAAGAACAATTGTTCAGGATTAACGTGATTTATGGTTGTATTTAAATTTTCGAAAATCTCGGTAGCTTTAGCAAATAATTTATCTAATTTAGAAAAAAGCAGCTCGGTATCTTGGATAAAAATAATGGTTTTGTCATTAATATATTCCAAGAAACTCTCTCGGTTTTCTTGAAAGAATTTATTTTCGACATTGGGAATAATTGTGATTTTATTTTGTTTTTCGATAGAGAGTTGCGTTTCCACATCAAAGCTTCGAATGCTATCGACTTCGTTTCCAAAAAACTCGATTCGGTACGGATTTTCATTCGAAAAAGAGAACACATCGACAATTCCGCCACGAACCGAAAATTCGCCGGGTTCCGTAATAAAATCAACTCTTTTGAATTCGTATTCAAACAACACTTCGTTGATAAAATCGATAGAAATCTTATCGCCAACAGCTACTTTCAAGGTGTTTTTATCCAACTCTTTTCGAGTGACTACTTTTTCGAAAAGTGCTTCGGGATATGTGACAATAATGGCTGGTTTTTTGCGGGAATTTATACGATTCAAAACTTCGGCACGAAGCAAAACATTGGCATTATCTGTATCTTCAATTTGGTACGGACGGCGATAGGAACCGGGATAAAAAAGCACCTCCTGCTCGCCAATCATAAGTTCTAAATCGTTCAAATAATAAGCCGCTTCTTCCTTGTCGTTTAGTATAAGCAAAAACGGTTTTTCAGTCTTCTTAAAAAGGGCTTGTGTTACAAACGAAAGCGAAGAACCTATCAATCCGTTCAATTGGATTTTTTGCTTGGCTTGTTGTAAACCATCGACAATTTGCTTGATTTTTGGCGAATTATCGTAGATTTTATATAGGTTTGTTTTACTCAACGCGAGGTAAATTTGGGTCAGGTTTTACATTTGGAATAGCTCTTGCGGTATCCAACATTTTCATCAATTCAGACTCGCCTTCTTCCAATGGAATTTTACTTTTTTGAACGATTTTATCCATTTGATTCTGCAAGGAAACTAATTCTTCATTGATTTCGCCAACCAAAACAATCACTTTTTGATCGGGAATGTTATCTAAGTGAATGTATAAATCCAGCATTCGAACCTTAGTAGTAAGAGTCGATATTCGGCTTTTAATTGGAGGTTTGTCAAAATCAATCGGAATATTAGTATTTAAATCCATGACTTTTTTAGAAAGTTCCGCTGCTTTTTTTTGAAAAGCACCGATTGTTTTTTTGGGTTTTTGTTCCAACTCGGTCAAAAATAAACGCCATTCGTTCCAAGACGATTTGTTTGCTTGAGAAGTTGAATTAATAGGTTTTGCATTAAAAACCCAGCCTTTATCGATATTCGAAAAAATAATTTCTCTTTTTTTAATATCTTTTTTAGTTTCTGCTGCCCGATTTTGTTCTTCTTTTTTACAGGAAAACAAGACAAAAACCAGAATAAAAAGAGTCGATAATTTGAATTTCATCTTTGATTAGATTAAGATGCAAAGTTACAAAGTAAATTTACAATTACGAATTACAACTTCAGAATAAGAATTTAATATGTTTAAGTTGATTTTTCTGTTTTTTTAAGATACATTTTGAGAAATTAAGTGCAATTAAATAGGTGTTTTGTTAATTTTATTCCAATTTTTATAAAATTTTAAATATTGACGAAAACGTTATCTTTACATTTTAAAAATGATATAAGATGAATCCAAAAATACTTATTATAGGCGCTTGCGGGCAAATTGGCACCGAATTGACACATAAACTTAGGGAACTATATGGATCCGAAATGTTGTCGCCTCCGATATTAGAAAACTGAACAATGACATCGTTAATTCGGGAACTTTTGAAGTTCTAAATGCATTGGATTTTAACCAGATTGAGCATCTTATAGAGGTTCATCAGATTACCGATATTTATTTAATGGCGGCATTGCTATCGGCAACGGCCGAAAAAAATCCTGCTTTTGCTTGGGATTTGAATATGAATTCTCTTTTTCATGTTTTGAATTTGGCAAAAGCCAAAAAAATAAAAAAATATTTTGGCCGTCGAGCATTGCTGTTTTCGGACCAACAACCCCACGAGAAAACACCCCACAATACACCATTATGGAGCCCACGACAGTTTACGGAATTAGCAAACAAGCTGGAGAAAGATGGTGCGAATATTACCATCATATTTTTGGTGTTGATGTGCGAAGTGTGCGCTATCCCGGCTTAATAAGTTGGTCAACTCCCCCAGGAGGTGGAACTACGGATTATGCAGTAGATATTTATCATAAGGCCTTGTCTGATAAAAAGTATGAGTGTTTTTTATCTTCTGAAACAAAAATGCCAATGATGTATATGGACGATGCCATTGCTGCGACGATACAAATTATGCAAGCTCCAGCGGAACAAATTAAGATCGATCAT
>CP051546.1:225337-280473 GCA_012837155.1 Flavobacterium sp. | reverse complement strand
GGTTTATTAGAACGGAATCGGCTTAAGGATGCCACAAGGATTTTGGGGCAAATTTCGGCAATCCAGACCATCGAAAAAATGAAGAAAAAAATAAAGGATACTGATATTTATATAAAACCAGACATTAAAGATTATGGAATCATATCCTTTAGTCAAGGAGCCGAAATCCTTAAAAAGGAGAAGAAGCGGCTTTTGCCGTTTATGAACAACTACAAAAATATGGAAACAAAAAGATTTTGTAAAAAAACAACTTAAAACTACAATCGGATAGTCTTCATATTAATAAAATTATCGTAAACGATTTAAAAAATTATACACCGCTATATGTGAAAGGAAAATTACCCTTTGAAGAAGGAGACGAGATTAGTTATGCCAACTTAAAAAAAGGCATAGACAATCTAAACGCCACACAAAATTTTAGTGTAATAAGCTATTCGCTGGAGGAAGACCATGCAAAGGACAATTTAGTATTAACCGTGAAGGAAAGTACAAATAAAACATTTTTGAAATTCGGATTGCACTATGATGACTTGTTTAAAAGTGGGATTTTGGTCAATTTAACTCAGAAAAAAACTTTTTTTAAAAACGATATAACCTCCTTAGATGTCGTTCTTGGAGATAATTTTAGATACAATTTAGATTATTATATTGACAACGGATTTTATTGGAGCTTTGGTTTTAAATCCCAATTCAATAAATTTAATAAAAATGTAACTAAAGAAATCGCTGGATTACAACTAGATGATGCCAATATAAAATCTATCAATGTAGATTTTTCAGACTTAACGAATCAAGCCTACTTTCAAACCTTATTCGCACAAAAATTCTTATTAGGAACGGGAGTCGAACTCAAATTATTAGATATTCGATCTGAAACACTTGCTGGCACATCCCCAATTATAGACAAAAGCGATTATATAAGTGTCTTTGGTTATATGAAGTATGATTCTTTTGATAAAAAGTATTTTCCTAAAAAAGGATGGTATTTTTCAGGAGACATTCAATCGTATTTATTTTCTTCAAATTACACTAAAAAATTTAATCCTTTTTCGATAGCAAAAACAGAACTTGGGATAGCAACAACCCTTTTTAAAAAAACCACCTTAAAAGTTCAAGCAGAAGGAGGACTCAGCATAGGCGGAGAAAGCGTGTCCTTTTTTGATTTCGTTTTGGGAGGATATGGCTATAATACCATCGATAATATTAAGCATTTTTATGGTTATGATTTTTTGAGTTTGGCGGCAAATAGCTATTTAAAATCTTCTGTAACCATCGATTATGAAATATTGAAAAAAAATCATTTGAATTTTACTGCAAACTATGCCAACTTAGAGAATAATCTTTTTCAAACCTTAGATTGGCTTACATTACCCAAATACTCTGGTTATGCTGTGGGTTATGGATTAGAAACTATTATAGGCCCAGTAGAGGTTAAATATTCGTGGTCTCCTGAAAATGCAAAAGGATATACTTGGTTTAGCATTGGATTTTGGTTTTAATTCCAAAAAAAAATTAACATTTTTTATTTTAGAGCACCACAAAAAATTGCGAGAAATACAGTAAAAACGTCTTTTTTTTATACGATGTGAAAAAAATAACCACAAACAAGCTAACCCCTTGCAAATGTTATGTTAAACTTTATTTTTTGCTAAAAAATAATTAGGTTGTTACTTATCTTTGTACTCGAAAACTGGAAGGGGTGGTTTCCTTCCTTTATCATATATAAATTTTAAAGTTTATATTTTTTTGGTTAGTTAATAGCATAAAAACTCAGTCATTATTTGACTGGGTTTTTTTGTTTTAATAAAGTGTCTTATTAGGTCTAATTAGTCAATCCTTAAATATGACACAACAGATTGATTGTTAATAACTTGTAGATAAAAACAACTTAAAAACACTAAGTTAAATTGCCAAAAAGTGTATATTTAGGTATAAAAAAGTGGCAATATGTTAGGTAAAATAAAACCGAATTTTCAGCAAAATTTATTTCAGACTAGGCTGACAGATCTTATAAACCTTGAGCATCCTTGGTAAAACTCGCAGGGGAGCTTGATTGGTCAAAATGGAGTTTGAGTTCCAAAACCTATATTCAGAGCAAGGAAGACCCTCTATTCCGATTAGAAAAATAGCAGGTTTACTGCTGTTAAAAGAGATGTTTAAAGAGAGTGATGAATCTGTAGTTGAACGTTGGATAGAAAACCCTTATTGGCAATATTTTACAGGAGAAGATTTTTTTCAAAACAAGCAACCTTTTGACCCGAGTGAGTTTGTTCATTTTAGAAAGAGACTGAAAGAGAAAGGATTAGAATTTATTTTAAGTCAAACAGTAGCCTTGCATCCAGAGGCGAAAAATGAAAGGAAGTTCAGATTGACACCACTGTTCAAGAAAAAAATATTACTTTTCCAACCGATGCCAAATTAGCTAAAAAGGTAATTGACAATTGTACAAAAATAGCTGAAAAAGAAGGAGTTAAACAAAGACAAACTTATAAAAGGGTAGCCAAACAACATCTTCGGGATGCTTATTTTGGACATCATCCCAAACGAAAAAAGAAAGCTATAATGGCGCGAAAAAAGTTGCGAACCATTGGTAAGCGAGTCGTTCGAGAATTGGAACGCAAGTTGCCTGAAGAAATTTTAAAACAATACGAAACAGAATTTAGCAATTACAAAAAAGTACTCACTCAGGAAAGAAACAGCAAGGAAAAAATATACAGTTTACACGAACCTCAAACAGCCTGTATAGCAAAAGGGAAAGCTCATAAAGCGTATGAATTTGGAACAAAAGTAGCGGTAACAAGAGGTCGAAAAACAGGAGTCATTACCTCAATAAAACGATTTTCAGGCAATCCTCACGATAGCAAAACCTTAGAAGAATCATTAGCACAAAGCCAGCGAGTTAGAGAGCAAATTGGAGGTACAAGACCAACAATAGCAAGTACAGACAGAGGATTTAGAGGTGTCACACAAGTTGAAAATACACAAATAGTAATCCCAAAAAACACAAAAGAAAAATCAAGATACAAACAAGACGTTGCCCGAAAAAGATTTAGAGCCAGAGCGGCAATAGAACCAACAATATCCCATTTAAAAAGAAACCACGCTTTAGGATTAAATTTCCTCAAAGGCGTGGCTGGAGATATTAATAATGCACTTTTAGCAGGTATTGGTTACAAATGCGAATCAAGGGTTGAAAAAACATTAAAAAAGAAAGAAATTTCTTTGTAAAAATTAGAATAATAAGCTGATAATCAGTATATTTATAGTGTATCTAACGCACGTTTAAATATATGATTAATCAGCTTAAAGCCCTAAAATTAGTAAAAATATATTCCATAATCTGTGACAGATTTGAAAAAGATTTAAAATACACTTGCGAACGTTTCAGCAACAACCATAAACAAGATTTAACAGATCAAGAAATTATGACCATATACCTATTCACAGTTCAAGAAGAACAACGTTTTAGCATCAAACAAATTCATAAATATGCTTGTGATTATTTACATGATTGGTTTCCAAGACTTGGCTCATATGCTGGTTTTTCTAATCGTCTTAATCAATTATCAGAAGCTTTTCGACGTTTTTCAGCTTCATTATTTGAAGACTTTTTACCTTGGGATTGCTTAACTGATCAAAGTTTACTGGATTCGATGCCAATAATCACTTGCTCTGGTAAACGAAATGGAAAGGTAGCAAAAGACTTGACCGATAAAGGGTATTGTTCTACAAAAAGCATGTATTATTATGGAGTGAAGCTTCATGCATTAGCTTTTAGACGAGAAAATAAAATTCCTTTTCCTGAAGAAATTCAAATAACACCTGCATCTGTCAATGATTTAACGGTTTTCAAAGAAGCGTGGTCAGAAAAAAACAAACAGAAAATTCTTTGGAGATAAAATATACATTAACGAGGATTTTTTTTCTGAATTAGAACAAGAGAAAAATTCAATTATGATTACACCAGTTAAAGCAATCAAAGGACAATGTCAACAAATAAAAACTGGGATAAAGCAGCCGATGATTTATTTTCCAAAGCAGTATCAAGAGTTAGACAGCCCATAGAATCTCTTTTTAATTGGTTGATTGTTAAAACTGATATTCAAAAAGCAAGTAAAGTTAGGTCTAGCAAGGGGTTACTGGTTCATCTATTTGGAAAAATTGCTGCCGCTTTTATTGGACTAATATTTTAACCCTTGATTCGCATTACAATCTAAAAATGAGGTTTAACCATATCAAAGCACAATTTATTCTTTGTCTCGAATTTTTAATGCATATTTTTGCAAATGTGTTTTTGATAAAAAATCTAAAAACTCAAAAAGTGAGTTTTTAAGGAATGACTAATTATCAATCTAAACTTTACATTTGCTCCCAAACTTTTTAGCATAAAATTTATGAAATACACCACTTTCCCAAATACCGATATAAAAATCAGTAAAATTTGTCTTGGTAAGTACATTCTAAAAATTAATAATACATTTTGTTCCAAACCCATTCAAAACATCATTTAGGTTCAATTTTAAATTTTCAAATGAAGTATAAGCCTCAAATTTTAACCATTTATATTTAACAAATCTCCACAAGATTTCAATTAAGTTCAATTCTGGCGAGTAAGGTGGAATAAAATAAATAAGTAAATCTAACTCTTCCCATTCTTTGATTTTTTCTTTGAATTTCTTACTGGTATGAAGCGAAGAGTTATCCAAAACCACAACTGTTTTTTTAGTTATATTCTCAACAAATTTGTCAAAAAAGACAATCATCTTTTCAGAATTTATTGTTGTTTCAAAAATATCAAAAACCAAATTACCCAATGTATTCATTAAACCAAAAACACTTACGCTTTTCCCCCGAATTGCAGGCAATAAAATAGGTTCTCCTTCAGCTTGCCAAGCATACGGAACATTCGGCACTAAACTAAAATGACTTGCGTCACCGTAATATAAGTCAATGTATTGTTCCTGATTTAATTGTGACAATTTATCCAATTCCTTTTTTGAATTTAGAAAAGCGCTCTCACAACGTTTTTTTTTCAAAGATTTACGGCATCTTATCCATTTATATTTTAGTCTCTTTTAAAAAATTTATGAGTGTTTGTTTTGTTATTTTTATTTATAAGGGGCAGAACCAAACATACACCAACAACCCCAACAAAAACAACCTTTCAAAAAAGGCTAGCTTTAAACGATCTTAATTGAAAGTGAATTTTTGGAATTTAATTAAAGTAATATCAAAAAAAGTTTAATTTTTGGTATTCAAGAGTGATTTTACGTGCTCTATTTCCGCCTCTAAATCATTCATCCTATCATAAAGAACTGACGGGTCGGGTAAATCAAAAGAAAGATGCATTTTGACCGCCCAGATTTCTTTTATTTCATGTGGTTTAAGTGAAATATTCGGATACTCTTTTCTGTTATCTGATTTTAAATACAGATTATCATATTTTTTTAAACGGTTTAAAACACGTTTAATTAATATTCCATCATCACTAACAATTACATATACACGATTGTCTTTGATGTCTGCCCAATTTTCAATCCATTCCCCAACCACATAACAGCCATCACTAATTGTAGGGTACATTGAATGTCCTGAAACTTGAAACATTCTAAAAGTACCATTTTGAATATTAGGTAAACTAAAGGTTGGTAGAGACTGTACAAATTCAGTATCGCCATATCCTAGCAGATAACCCGCGGCCGCTTTATTAGGTACCAATACTACATTATTTTTTTCCACTTTCATTTACGGTAACAACTTTTGGCATGTTGTTGTAAAGACTATCTTCTTTACTGTTCCATGAAAGGATAGAATCCTTATCTGTGGTTATTTCGCTACCCCTTTTTTTTGTCATCTATCCCAGTCATACCGTGGCTTTCGCCCGAAATCTTACCCTCCGAAATTTGTATATTTGGTTTTGGGTCGGAAATGTCCCCATTTTTGTCCCCATTTTTAGCAGTCAAAAAAACATCTTCCTTTTGCTTTAACATCTCCCCATGGCCAGTCATTAACCACATTAAATTAACGTCTTTAGCATAGGCGATAAATTTCGCCGTATTGTCTTCGCTAATACCGCTCTCTTTATCTAAAACGCCTCGCGTTATACCACTTTCTTGGTAAAATTTATATTTCGTAATATCTTTTAAACCAAGATATTGCATGATTCTTTCTTTTATAGGCGATATTTGTTGCATAAATATTTTGTTAAGCGATAAAAAGCGTATATATTTGTCTCAATAAATAAAACAATCAAGACAATGTACAAAAGTAGAGAAAAAAAGTACAACAAGTATAACACTACAGTTGTAAAGCATTATCACAAAAATATGGATATGCTGATAGTTATATCCGCAGATGTGTAAGCAATGAGGCTCATAGCAAAGCCTCTGATGAGATTCGAGCGGAATATAAAGACCTCACAAAAAAATTAGACGCCGAACAAGCTAAAATATTGCAAAGGATTAATCCGAGCACAACCGCAAAAGGAAATTTAAAACAACTTTGAAACCCAATAAAAAATGGAAAAACACACAAAAATCAATATTGAAAAACTATTTGTCAACCTAGTTAATTTCGGTGTAATTAGAGAAGTAAGCAATGTAACACACAGGGCACTTGCCCATGCGGTACATGAATCATTCGAAGAAATTATTAAGCCAAGGTTTGAAAGTTATAGAGCAATGACTAGTAGAGCTGAACCAACAAATACCGACTGGGATTTTGCCATGATGCAGGCTATTAATCATTGTTCTAGGTACTTCGCAAAGGATTGTCCTTGCAAAACCCAAAACAGTCGTAAAACAGAGGTTCAAACCGAAAAACAGCCAATTGTCGTCAATATTGGTGCGATACATAAAGGGGATCTTATTATCGAGGAAATAACCAAAGACTCCAAAGAAGAGTTCGAAAAATGGTTTACTGATGCAATGCTTCGAATTATTAAAGACGTAAAAAAAGACATTTAAACCAATCCACTACTATTTTAATTGAGACTTCAAATATAGTGAAAAATCCCGCCACGGCTTAGCGTGGTTCCGACACCACGGCGGGAACTAAAAAATCTACATTTCAACTACAAATACTAAAATAAACCATGAAATTCAAACACAACGACATCATCATTCGCAAAGAAGCTGCACCGGAAGTGTGGATTTCTGAACAATTGGTCGTTGAAGTTACTGGAATAAAAGAAAGGTATTTAAGAACTCACAGTCGAGATAGATACAAAAAATCCGTCCCAGCCACGTACCACAAGGCAAAATTCATGCCTGCATCTGGCAAAGCGTGGCGATGGACCAAACAGCAGGGACAGTTTTATTATGATTTGGATTTTATTCCGAACCATTCCCCGAATTGTTATCGTGAAATGTTTGGCGACAAAGACCATTTGGTTCAAAGTTTCCAAAACCAAAAGAAAGCCGAAGATAACAAGGTATTTGAAAGTTATTTTAAAGGCGTTTTAAACAATACTTATGAGGATTACCTCCATTGTTACGCCGATTATAAAAAAGAGCACCGTATCGCTTTGGCGAAAGCCTGTGCGGCGGTAGAGTTTGGGGTTAATTATATCGAGGACAATCCCGATATGAAAGGCGACACGGGATATAGAGATATAGTGGCGGTAATAGAAAAAATGGGCATGCAGTATCTGCCTAAAAACTACCGCATTTTCAAACAAAAGATAGATGCCGTTCGCAATGGCGGACAAGCCATTGCAGAGCTGGTACAATTACCCAGAGAAGGTAATAATAATGCCTTGGTGCATGATGATCCGCAGGTTTTGTCTTGGGCAATACAATTGCGCTCTATGGATAGCAATTATAGCAACGAACACATCACAAGGGTAATCACGGAAAACTGCATTTTGCAGGGCAAAAAAGTACCAAGCCGTCGTTGGTTTGGGACAAACGTTTACGAGCAACATGAGATTAAATTCTTGACCGCCTCAAAACGATTTGGGTCAGGAAGCCGAAAGGCTTTTATCCACGAGGGTTATATTCCGATGGAGGGAGCGATAAACGCAGGCGATTGTTGGCAAATAGATGCCACGAGGCTCAACATTATATCGCACAAACGCGTAGAAATTGCCGAGGACGGAACAAAAAAGACCTCCGATGCTTTCCTTTTTGTGATTGTAGTTAGAGACGTGCACAGTGGTTGTATTCTAGGGCATTCTTTGATTACAGTGAAAACCGTTGGAGCGTGTTCAACGCCCTGAAAATGGCAGTAGAAACAGCGGGACATTTGCCTTATGAATTGGCTTATGACCGTTTCCCTGGACACAACACCACCGAATGGGAATTGTTATTTGAGAGAATGAAAACGATAGGAGTAAAACTCACCAAAACGCACAAAGCCACAGGCAAGGCGGCGGTAGAACGTTTCTTTGGAACACTGCAGGACGTGATTTTACACATGACAAACATTATTACGGACAAGGAATCCAGTCGAGGGAACTCTCGGCACACCGAAGCCCCGAATATTTGGCACGAATAAAGAAAGAAGCCCGTGCGGCAGGATTTGATTTGCAAGCGGCAATAGCCGTGGGAGAACAAGCCATGGAATGGTACAATGCTACTCCATACAGTTATTACTCCCGCAAGCATTCAAAAATAAACAAATCACCTAAACAAATTTATGCCGAACACGAAAAACCATGTGTGAATTGGTTGGAAAATTACGACATATCGATGCTTATGGGCTTGAAAAAAGAAATTACCATTAAGCACAACGGTCAAATAAAGGGCTCACGTAATTTTTTTGGGGATTAAGCAAAAAGTTTTTCCATTCTGAATAGAAAGAATTTCACATCAACTACACCTCTTAGATTTGCTCTAAAGAGTTTTATTTTAGAATTAAATGATTCTGCGTTTGCATTTGTATGTCGTTTGATGAAGAAGTTTAAAATGGTTTCTAAATGATATTTTAAGCTGTTTGCTGCGGTATTAAAATCATTTAATTTTAATAATTTGTTTTTTCAATCCAGTTTAAAAATTGTTCTTTGGCTAATTCTTTTGAGGTTTGTTCATAGATGTTCCTGAACTCGAGAGTGTGTTTATATGCTTGATGTAAGTGTGGATAAATTTTGAATAACAATTCGGCTCTTACCTTCTGATTAGGAGTCCATTCATTTGTTTTTTTAGCAATAATATAACGGCTTCTAGCTAATAATTGTTTTGGAGTGTCCTCATTTTCAAAAACGATAGGAACATATTTAATTCCTTGTTCTTTGGCTATTTTAATGGCTTGATTTTCTTTTTCAATTGCTTCCCATCGTAACTTAATTCTTTGATGTTGCAAGGCTTCCATTACCAGCTTTACTACGTGAAAACGATCGGTAACCAAATTGCTTTCTGGAAAACATATTCTTGAAGCCAATTGCATATTATTAGCCATATCAAGGGTAATTTCCTTTACCAACTTCCTTTTTTTCTAACGGAATTTTGTTTAAAACATCAATAATATCTTGACTTTTAGTGCCTTTTATAACTGCTACTAATGTTTTTTTCTTGCCTCTACCGTTTTTATTGGTTACAAAGGTATAGAGTTCTCCTTTTGACAAACTTAACTCATCAATTCCTAGATTTTCACCTATATTCTGAGGATAAATCAAATAATCTTCGGAGTGATTGAACTGATCCCAATCCTTAAATCCACTAACTTTTTTCTTGTAATGGCGTTGCAATAAATTGGCTTTGACTCCGTAATAACTGGCGATATTACTTATCGTATCTTCTCGGGTCTCGACCTGTATCTTTTAAAAATCAGAAAGTTCAACGGTCAATTTTGAACCTTCTGCTATAAAAGTATAATCACTTTTAACTTCTATTGATTTATCAAATTTATTTCGCCATCGACGCCTTCTAATGCCTAAATAAACCGCCTTTCCTCTAATTGGAAAGTCTTGAATTAAAGTTCGTTCGTAGAATCCTTTTGACTCAAATTCATTCAAATCATAATTATTTGGCAGTATGTTTTTCTCATCTAAATAAATGAATAAACAGTCTTTCTTTGTATGTAAATCTCCTAACTCTTTGAAATCGACAATATCAAAATGTATCAATAGCCCTTCTGGTAAAAAGGAAGAAAAAATTGAAAAATCCATTTGTTTTTTTAGACAAATTTAGAACTTCTCCCCAACTTTTTTATGTGAGCCAAATAAAGACCGAAATACACAACATCGAATACATCTATAAGGTCGAGGATTATGACATATATAGCAAAGTAGATAAGGTGATATTGAGTTATGATTTGAATGATTTGAGTTCGGTATACCTATTCAAACCAAACGGAAATCTATTAGTACACCTTGGCGAGGCGAATGTATTTAACAAGCCGGTTCAATATGGACCACAAGCCGAGCATAACAAAATAGCAGTCGAAAAGCAAAGACTTAAAGAGATAAACGAACGCAAAGAAGCGGAATTAGCTGAGAAAACAGCCATTGCAGACGAAACGTCAATGCTTATGGGACGATTTACCAACAAAGTGGAATCTGAATATAATGAAACGTTGTTTTTGAGTAGTTCAATCCCTAAAGAAGGAATTCCGCTTGCTGCAAGGACAATAAAAAAAGCCGTTGGCAGTGGTTACAACACCGACAACGACTTTGTTTTAAAATCAATAATAAATGACTATTAACACTTAAAAAGTTTGACAATGACAAATGTACAAAAGAATGAGATTGTAAATGCCCTAAAAACGGAAATTTCTTTTTCGAGTGGCAAAAAAGTGAGCATCAAGCTTGGTGTATCCAATGCGACTGTTAGCAATATGATTAACGGGGTTTGGGATTTGATAAAAGATGAGTTGTGGCTCAAAGTGGCACACGCCCTGAATATGAATTTTGCGGGTTGGCAAGTTGCAGAAACAACCAATTACAGAAAAATGACAACCATTTTTAGAGATGCAAAAAGCGAAAGCTTCTTTATTCCAATAGCTCACAAGGCAGGAAGCGGAAAAACAGCAGCGATAGATGCTTTTGTAGCCGAAAACTCAGACCAAGCGGTCTATAGAATACAAGCTAGAGAATGGGCGAAGAGAGAATTTTTAACCAATCTTATCCAGTCTTTGAGTATTCCTGCTCCAAAAGGAGTTGTTTCAGTCTCAAAATTGGGAGATATGGTCATCGAGTTTTTTATAAAAAGAGAATTTCAGAAACCGCTTTTGATTATTGATGAAGCCGACAAATTGAAAGCCCCTGCTTTGCGCTTTTTGATTGATTTCTACAACGCATTAGAAGATAAGGTTGGAGTTGTGATAGTTGGAACGGAAAACCTCGAAAAAGAGATTAAAAAAGGGGTTAGAAGTCAAGCCAAAGGTTATGATGAAATAGATAGTCGCTTTGGTAGAAAATTCCAGCATTTAATCGGAGCAACGGCAAACGATGTAAAAATGATTTGTGAGGCGAACGGAATCAGCGACAAAAAACTGCAGGAAGCTATTTTTATCGAATGTACACCAGTTTCAATGGTAATCGAAAATCAAAGTTTCAAGATTGTTGAGGATATGCGCCGTGTAAAACGAATTATAAAACGTGAACTTCTAAAAATCAAACAAAATGACTAATCATACTTACAATCCCGAAAAAAGGCAATTAATCCTGTTGTCGAATACTGGAAAACCTGTTTTTAGCTTCGCTGGACCAATTGCCGAAAAAGTTTATAATCGAATGAGTTTTACAAGCGGAAATCCTGTTTTTATGTCAAAAAATCAACTCGAAAACAAGATAAATGAATTGAATTTTTGGCTTCAAGAACCACAAAAACGCAAAACACGCTGATTATTCGAAAACGGAACGTTCCCGAACCTTTTATGTAGAGAAAATAATCGATTTAGAGGTTAGAGGACTCGAAAAAATCAAGGTGTTATGACTAAAAAACAACAACGCCGCCGCTATAAACTGCATCAAAACATTAAGCAATTGTTTGATTACAGTGCAACACTAAAAACGGTTTATGTTCCCCACGATTTTGAGTTGGAAAACCGATATATAAAGGAACTCAAAGACAAATACAATTATCAAATTCAATATCAAATACAGTAAAATTATGGAAGCAGTAGATTTAAGTAAATTAAGCACAGACCAGCGTAAAGATATGCTGAAACAGTTAAAAGAAGAAGCTCGAAAAGAAAAAGAGCAGGCGAAAAGCAATAAAGAAACTTTACAAGTCCTAACCGAAGAGGTCATTGATAACAATGTGGATTTCTTTGTTACTTCTCAAGAATCGGTTGAAGATGCTATCCTAAAATTATTTTCAGAGGCCGAAACAATTATAGAGGCACGAGGCGAAACATTCGGAATTGAAAAGACAGAACAAGACTCCCATACGCTTACCAAGAAAGACGGTTCTGCCTCCATCAAAATAGGTTGGAACATCAAACCAACATTTGACGGAACCGAAAGTGCGGGAATTCAAAAAATAAAAGAGTACATGTCGTCTCTCGCTGGGCAAACAGAAAATGAAAAACTGTTAATGGACTTCCTAAATATCGCCTTAAAAACAGATGTACAAGGAAATTACAATCCTAAAAAAATACGTGAATTGAACACCATGAGAAACCGCGCTAACAGCGATTTATTTAATGAAGGGATGAATATCATTGACGAAGCTTTGATTGACATTAGAACAAGTATGTATGCAAGAGGCTATAAAATAGTAGCCAAAGAAAACGGAATACCCAAACGAGTAGAGTTCTCTTTCAGTATAAAATAATCTCAAAATCCCTAGAGGCACACACCCGGTTTCGAGTCCCGGGCGGGAGCAAATTTTTAATCTTTTAATTATTTAACCATGGCAACAGTAAAACAATTGCAGACCCTTTTTACAAAATTAGGTGTTACCACCGATCAACGTCACCAAAGGATTTATGCTTGGACTTCGGGTAGAACTCAATCGTCTAAAGATTTGGAAAACGATGAATTGATAGAGTTGTGTGAATCGTTGTTGAATGAGTTTAATAAGGCTAAAGCCAAAACAGAAGATGAAAAAAAGAAGAAAAGGTCTGTGGTTTTAACTATTGCCACAAGGACAGGTATTAAAAGCCCCAACGATTGGGACACTTTCAATCACTTCATGCTGCATTCAAGTGTCGTTAAAAAGTCTTTAAATCTATGTGATTTGGACGAATTGGATACTTTGATTAGACAATTCAGGGCTTTGGAAGACAACAACAAGAAATCGGCACAAAAAACAGGTACAAAAGCCTATTGGAATCAGTTTGGATTGCAAAAACCAACGGAGAACTAAAAAAGAAAATCCAAGCCATACGAAACGACTTGGACTTTGCACCTGAGAAATGCAAAAGTAATAAAAAATCGTATGGCTTACAATAAAAAAAACTTTTACCTGCGGGTTTTGGAAATCCAGCAGCTCACCAAAGAACATCAAAAAAAAGGTGCTTCAAATACCTATATCTATGAGAATATGGTAAAAAGTCATTACCATATCTCAAAACGAACTTTTGATGAATATTTAGGCATACCTGCTGAACGTGAATTGAAAAAAATAGCCGAAATACGACTACAACAACCCGAATTATTTGATTGATTATGACACACGAATTAAAAATACTCCCGAAATATTATAAAGATGTGGTACTGGGTTTGAAAAAGGTTGAAGTACGAAAAAACGACCGAAACTATCAGGTGAATGACCTTTTGATATTGAATGAATTTGACTCTGAAACGCAAAAACGCACGGGTAATTCAGTAACGAGAAAGGTGGACTATATTTTAAAAAATGTTGATGGGCTAAAGCCTGATTATGTTGTACTGCAAATCATAAAACCCTTATAATAATGACAGACGAAACAAGAATCAAGATAGCAAAGGTTTACGAATTGGTAAACCGTGGCGTGGATGGCGAAAAAGAAGCAGCCAAACAGGCTCTTGACCGATTGATGAAAAAACACAATTTGTCAATGTCCGATATGGAAGCCATCAAACAGAAAAATTACAGCTTCAAGTACGCCAATAATTTGGATTTATGGCTTGTCTCCCAGTTGGCTCATTATTTTTTGCCTGACAAAAAAACCAATGGGTACCGCAGAACCACAGGCTCACGTGAGTTGGTTTTGAGACTGGAATATCTTGATTATGTCGTTATTTCCACGGCTTATGAATACTTCAAACGACACATGAAAACGCAATACAATGAATTTGTATTACCGCAGATTAAGCGTTGCAGAAGTACTAAAACCAAAAACAAACGCAGAGCTGAACTTCAAGAAGTGTTTTTCAGTCGATACATTATCGCCAGTAAACTTTATATAGTTGGAGAGGTTAAACAAATCGATTACTCTGAATTAAGTCTGAAAGAGAAAAGGGATTTAGAAGCCTTAAAAGGTGTAAAAGGAGGTGATTATAAAACACAGGTGACAACTGGTTTATATCTCGAAGCATGAAAATAGATCTAAAACTTTCTTACGACCAAATTTCGGCAGTTTCGATACTCACACATCAAGTGTATGATTTGAAGCCAACGATTAATGTCAGTGAAAACAAAATAAGGTGCATTGCCTACAATATTGCCGATAAATTTATGAATAAACGTAAGTCAATCATAAAAAGCGGAAACCTTGTTAAGAAAAAAAACGGCTTTAAAATGACTTTAAAATTCAATGAAGCCGAGGTTTTACATCAAATCATTGTAGATATGATAAATACCGTAAACGATACTTATTACAGGACTATCCTAGACAAGTTGAAAAATGAAATTGACTCTAAAATAATTTAAAAATGGAAATCATCTACACAATTACCGGGATTAAATCCAAAGGTGCAATGACTTTTATATTTGATTTTAAAGGGGATTTAATGGGGTTTAGATACAATTTTAACCCGACACATATTCAGAGAGATTGGCTTGATAAATTAAGCATCAAAAAAGAGGAGCAAATGACGATTTTCAAGGAAACTGATTTTTTGATAGAAAAGAAAGAGCAGGAACCTTTTCAAGAAATCCCATCAACCAAAGAATTGGAAGTTGTCAAAGCTGAATATGCTGCCCTTAGAAAGAAAGTCCGGGAGCTATACATGACGATGGTTACGGAATAAGAGCCTGTCTTTAAAAAATCTACATTTCAATAACAAGTTATGATAAAGAAAAGCACCTACATACGAAGCTTCACGGAAAAGCAACGTAAACAACTGGAAATCGTTGCGCTGGAGCAAGGTTTTAAAGCAGTCCCCGAAATTCTGTTTTTCACACTTGATAGCCATATTGAACAGCGCAAAGAAATTGAGCGGCTAAAAAGACTTATTCAATACAAACAAAACAAAATCGAAAGATTAGAAAACAATGAAAATTTTAACACTTAAACACTTAATTATGAAAACATGAAAAAAGCATTGATTTTTGGCAGTCCCATTATCCTGTTCAGTGAGATTTTAACGATCAATCTCATTTTTGATTTAATGCGACAGCCTTCGGACATAGCGGTGCTATTAGGTATAATCCTATTTTGTATAGCCGCTATTTTAAACTATTTATTAATCCAATTTATTATCAAACAATTTAAAACAAAGTAAAATGAAAAAAGTTATTTTAATTATCGCAGTAGCAGCAGTGGCAGTATTATTTTTACCCGTTTCTTGCACAAGAATTGACGCAGGTTATGATGGAATCCTTATCAAACAATACGGTACAGACAAAGGGGTACAGGATGTATCCTTGGTTACGGGACGTGTCTTTTACAACCCTTGGACGGAAGATGTGGAACAATATCCCACATTTGTACAAACGGTCGATTATAAAGCCTTTACGGTAAATGCAAAAGACGGAAGTTCGTTTACTGTAGACCCAACATTATCATTTGGAGTTACAAGAGGGAATTCACCTAAAATATTTCAGAAGTATAGAAAAGACTTGGAGGAAGTAACCCAAACGACCATTTTTAACTACGTAAAAGATGCTTTCAGACTTCAAATGAACAAATACACTACGGATGAAATTGTAAGTAACCGTGAGAAGTTTGAAACTGACGTACAAGTCACTTTGCAAAAAGTTTTAGAAAAAGAAGGTTTCTTTTTAGAACAATTGACAAGCGGATTAAAATACCCACAAACGATTGTAAATGCTGTAAATTCCAAAAATCAAGCGGTACAAGAGGCCATGATGGTTGAGAATCAATTGAAGGTTGCCGAAGCACAAGCCAAGAAGTTATTAATCCAAGCAAGGGCGGAAAAAGAAGCCAACGAATTGAAATTACAATCCTTAACCCCAATGTTGATACAACAGCAATTTATTGCCAAATGGGATGGAGAAACACCTCTTTACGGAAATGCACCGACTTTATTTAAGGATGTAGATTAAACATCTTAAATCAATAATCTAAAAAACCGTCTGAAATTCAGACGGTTTTTTTATGCTTAAAATAGTTCCGAATGTTTACGTCATTTTTACCAGTATATAAAGTTGTATACAACGATATACAACTGTTTGTACCTGTTTACACCTCTATATACAGTTGTATACTGCTATATACTGCTATTTGTACATAATCTTAACATATTGTTTACCGCTATTTACTTGTGTTTACTTATATTTGCCACGTATAAACAATGTAAAACATATATAATGGACACTCAATTTCACGCTTCTGTCATAGCCAATTGGTATCTTCAAAAAGACAAATCGATGAAGGAAGATGTTATGAAAGTATTAAAAACTGGTTTATATTAGTCACGGTTTTTACTTGGCATTAACTGATAATCCTTTAATAAAAGAAGGTGTACAGGCATGGCAATACGGCCCAGTCATTCCGGAATTATATTTTCAGTTAAAAGTAGACAATCTAGTCTATGCCCCGGGAGAAAAAATCTTGTTTGACTCCAATGAAGACATTCACAAACTATTAGATTTCGTATATAACAAATACGGAAAATGTAATGGTTTTGATTTATCTAATTTAACGCATCAAAAAGGAACACCTTGGGATTTGACTGTTAATAAATTTGAAAGTTTGATAACAAATGAAATTATAAAAGATCATTATAAAACCATAATAGCAGGTTAATAATGGCGGTAATTGATTTTAGAAAACTAGATAAACTAAAAGACGAGAAGGTTGACATTAAAAAAGTATCAACGATTGCTTCTGAGATATTAACTCCTGATAAAAAAAGGGATGAAAGTGAAAAACAACATTTTCATTGGCTAAAAATTTGCCTAATCTGGTTTATGGGGATTTCATTTACAGCCATTGCGTTTGTTGTTGTTTATCACCTGATAACTCCTGAATCCTGGAGGTGGCTAAAAGTTGCAGAAATTGCCAATTTGGAAAAAATGTTTGTAACAGGTATAGGAGCCGCTCTAATAGGTAAATTTGGTAATAAATTAGTAGATTAAACCGTCTGAATTTCAGACGGTTTTTTTTGCTCTTGTTTATTAAATATTTTGCGATTCAAACTCATATAAAATTTGATATTCCTGTACGCCGTCTTCTCTCAAATTACGAATCAAACTTTTACGAATCATTCCCCCGCTCGTTTCATTGGGCTTAAATCCGTGTAGTTTTTCATGTATTTTCTGTGCCAGTTCCCAAATCATCCAAGATTCATCTTTTTGGGTTTGCGGAGCCTGCAAGCTGGTGTTACCATATTTTACATTGGCAAGTGTTATTTTAGCCATAACCTTAGCCATTTGCCTATTGATTGGAGTCTTGGTTCGGTCAACTCCAATGTTTGAAAAAGCGATATCGCTAATATCGATTAAGCAACATGGCCACTGCACGGGCATGTTCTGACTGTAATAGTCCAATTGCCCCCAGTCTTCGTCTATGTATCTCAGTTCTGAGACTGTTGACAATCGGTTTTGAATATTCTGTAAAATTATTTTCATCTATTTTTTTTGAATTGTTTAAGAAGTCCCTGTCCCAGTTCTTTCATGTTGTTGTTTATTGCCCGAATGATCACGCCTTTTATTACGGGATGATTGCCAATGAACTGTCGTTTGGGACTTTCATTTTTTTGCCTGTTTTCTGCAGTGCCATGGCTTTCCATTGTTCGGCTTCTGAGGATAGTTTTCTGTTACGCTCGGTGTTCCGCATTTTAACATTCCCGGAACCCTCCCGTTTCATTGTGATTGCCCCATCGCTTTTATAGAACATTGCCCAAAAAAAACGCTTCATTTTATCAGTCACTATAATTTCCCCGCCCTCATTGTGTAAACTCCCATAAGGCAGGGAACTTTTCCATACAATTTGATTTCCTTGAATATTAGACCGAATTGAACGCCTCAAAGCCCCGGTGCGCATCATTAAAGACCCACGGTTATTTTGCATTCTGCTCGCTGGCCACTTTTGATTGAAAAAGGCTTTGCGCTCAAAGTTTCGGTCAAAGTGTTGCGAAGCATCTACTTTTACATCTTGGAGGATTTTTTTAAGAAAATCGTTTGGATTCATAACTTATTTGCTTTCCAATGATTTAATTGCTTTGTTTGCACCTACCACTTTGGTATAAGCATTCTCCGGAGGCATCAGTTTTTATCAATGCCCGGATTAAAACGAAACATTTCTAAAGTGTTTTTACCGCTTTTGCCTATTGCTGTTGTGGCATCTTTAGCTTTGGCAGTAGCTGTTTTACTATTGCTTTTTTCGTTTTTGGAAGCTAAAACCTCCACTACTTGACAACGGCAGCGCCAACCGTTTGGCGTATAATAATACAACCAAAACGGATCGTCTTTTGGAAGTGTAATCCCATTCAAAGTGCGGTGTGAATCACGAACTTTATCATCACCCGCAGTTCGATATTGCAAATAATATCGCTCAGTATCATCGCTATAACCCACCCAGTTTGCAGCACTTTGAGCCGATTGGACAGCGAATAGGTATTCTGCCTCGAGATAATTTTTATTGTAGGCCGTGTTGAGTTTTTAAAATCTGCTGCTCAAATTCGTAATACGGACGTACTTCCCCTTTTTCGTTTTTAAGCAGATTTCGGGCTTCGGTAAGTTGGGCGTGCGCTTTTAGTCCGCTAAATACAAAAGCATCTTTCTCGAGATAATCCCTAAGTTCTTGTGGCACTTCATGGGTAATGGCACTTTGCAACACTTCTGCAGTAGCATCAATCAACTCTTTGTATTCCGCTATTTTATACAACTCTTTTGGGTCGTATTTCCCGTCTTTATGCAATCGTTTAAAAGCCTTTTTAGAGGCATTTAAAACGGCTTTAAATTTTGAATTATCAGACAATGATAATTGAGCCGTTTGGCAACTCTCACAATCGCACGGCTTGTAATCCAATTCCAATTTTTGATGTAACGCCCCGAAATACTGTTTTACTGAAAACTGTTCTTTATATAAAGAACCGGGGCCTAATCGAAAAAACCGTTCTCAAGGCTTAATTGGTTCCCTGATTTGGGAGTAGCTGGAACTTTCTTAGTAACCGGAATACCAAATTTTTGTGTGATAAATTCTGCAGGAACATCGTAATCGTTCAAAAATTTTGCCGTCATGTCAAAAAGTTGCTTGGTGTCTTCCTGTGGGTCAAATTCAAAGAAGATGTCGCCTTTCAGAAAACCACAGTTTATCAATGCCGGAATAATGGTATTGTTCCAATATTGCTCCACTTGCTCCATATCCGACAATACCAACTGCCAAAGCATATCCTGGGAACTTTGCTCTTTCCCTTTGCTTCCGTGTTTGGTATCCTGCCCAATGATTGCACCTGAAATCAGCATTGAAGCTTCATTGTTACACAAGTTAATCAGGTTTTTATAAACGTCTCCACTGGTTGTTACTCCAGTGGCCCATTCAAATTTTTCAGTGCTATCAATGATGAACCACGCGGCATTTCCCATGTCTTTCATCATTTGCTCACCACGGCGCAGCATATTGGAATCTTGGGTATTGGTGGTTAATACCCTTGGCGGAATACCGTAAATCTCGCAGAGTTCACTCCAACAGGACTGAGCAAAACGCTTAAATAACACGTGGCTCACCGCTTTATTAAGTAATCCCAGTTCCCCAGAATTAAATTCTAATATCCAAGTACCAAACTCAGGCATTTCCCTGTATAGAATTGCCTTGTCTATCGTGTAATCCTTATAAAACAATCCTGTTTGAGGCACGCAGTTCGCGCGTGGTAAAGTAATCACCGTTGGTTGTAATTGTCCTTTCGTGTCTTTAAACACGCTTAATTCAACTAGCGAATACCCATAATACAAACTGTCCAATACTGCCATAGTCAACTGCCTGTAAACGGGACTGTTTTTCAGTTTCCTGGTTTGTTCTTCGTCAACATCCCCTTTGGTATTTTTCAGCGAAAAGGAAGCAGATAACAATTGTTGTTTTCGGTTTTGGATTTGGGAAGACAAAAGCGCATCATTGCTGATTTCGTCATACAATAATTGTAATTTGTAATTCTTAGGGGTATCACTTTGTGCCATTTTTAAAGCCTGATTCCAGCTCAGTATATCCTGACGGGTGCGGCTTACCGCTTTTATGTCATACGGCAAATAGCGTTTGGGTTGCGCTGCAGCTGCAGGAGTCGAAGCCTTTGCCAATGAAACGGAATTTCTGTTATTGTTCTTTCTCATGCTTATTCGTGATTAAATTTAATTCTACTTCCAAATCGGAAGGGTTGGGGTTCCGGACTATCGGCTTCATCCAGTAAAGGGAGACTAAGGGTAACTTCTCCTTTTGCAATTCGTTTCAAGTGGTCAGTTGCCCGATCATATCTGTCTTTGATTGGTTCATAAACCATATCCACGTTGGATAGCTGGCAGACATACCAAACCGAGACCGTTTTAAGGTGCTGCATGATGAGTGCATTGCGCTCGGTTCCCTGTTTGGAAAAAATGGCTTCCACATCATAGCGAGGTCGGCCGTCCTGCCATTCTTTTCGGCTGTTAGGACTGAGATAGCTTCGCACTTCCTGTTCTGCAGTAGCGATTGCCGTTAAGGCAATGTCTTGGTTTCGCTCAATGATTTGCTGTAATTGGTAATCATATATTGCCGTGTTGAGTTCCTGTATCGTGATGAACATATTAAAACTGTTTTGTGAATACTTCGGTTACTGTCACCCAAAAAGTCTTTTTCTGAGAAATTTTGTTTAGAGGGTTTGCCCCTCTGTGGATATGATGTTCTACATAAGTTGGAAATCCTAACACATCCACTCCTGTTTGATAAATTGCTATTTTACTCATTGTTTATATTTTGATTGATTTTAATATTTACGACTGGGTCTGCTACCAAAGGCATATACGTTCTTACTTTGATGCGTGGATAAATTGACTACAGAAAACGCTCCGTGCGTTGCATCGGGTCCATCATCATGCGCCTGGCTTCCTTTTTCGAAAGCAAGAAACTGATCAATGAGTGTTTGCATGTCATTGTCCGGAATGTCATCGGAATTGAAGAATACACTTTTGCGTTCAAAATGCCCTGATAGGCTTTCTATACGGTCGTATTTATCGGCCTTGCTTCTTTTGTCTGCCACCACTGGAATATGATAACCTCTTGTTTCCCCTTCGGCATCAAAATCGGACACGAACTCATCCATGGCAAAAAGCCCCTCAATGAGATAGCGGATATTAACCTGCTGCAGGTTGTATCGCTCGTATTGGTTATAGAGCCATTTGGCGGCGTGCGCACGGCTTTTCTGTTGCAGGTAAGCCAAGAGTATGTGAAACTCCTTTCCTTTTTTACCCACCAAAACCAAAGCTTTGTAATCGGCATTTGCTTTATATGATAAATCCCCATAAAAACACAAGGCTTGATAGTCCCGTAACGGCAGGGCTTTTTTATAATCAATATCTTCATATTTGAAAATTGCCCCGTCCTCGATATGTACGTGCATGTACTCCCGCATAAAGGAACGGTATGGCATGGAACGGAATTTTTTACGCCAGTAATCCGCACTGGTTTTTTCAATCCATTCCGGCACAAAGTCTTTTGTGTCCTTGACGGCGCAAACGGTCAGAACCTTAAATAGTATTTCATCGCTTTCCCCTGCTTCTTTCTGTTTCTTTATGGTTTCATTGAAGTAGATTTTTAAACGGTTGGTGATACTGTTTTTATGAAAGTTGTTGTTGGCATAAACAAAACGTTCCGTAGCATCATCATCGGAATCGAAACAACCCCAAATATCTTCGGTTATAAAATCGATAGCCTCTCGCATCATTCGGTCGTTGTTCACGTGGCGTTTGTCATCAACGTCATCCACGGCGATATAATCCGGGCGTTCGGATTGTTCCCTGGCACCCCTTGGATTTTGCCCGAAACCCAAACACATGAATTTGACCCCATCTGCAGTGGTAAAATCCCCATCAGCCCAATTGCCGTGTTTGAATTTAACCCCGTAATCATTTATTATGCGGTTGTTGTACTGTAACTGCCCTTGAATACCGGATAACAATCTTTTTGCTTTGGGTTCGGTTTCCCCAATCAAAAGCATAAATCTCAGGTCGTTTTTTACCAGATACAGATAGAGCGGAATTCCCATATCGATATGCACGGACTTCCCTGCAGAGCGAAACATTTCCCCCAAAAAGCGAACCCGCTTATTTTTGATAATGATATTGGCCATTTTGGTATGAAACCAACCGCATTTCTTTTTGGCATAGTCCGGGAAATAATCCTCGAACCATTGCACATACGTTTTTTCACTTTTCTTAATCCTGTCCGCTTTTTCCTTTATGGTTTCATGGATGTTGATTGTGGTAGATTTACTGATACGCTGGCAGTGCTTGTCGTAGTCGAGTAGTCCTTTAAGGTATTTGGAATTCGGTGTCATTTTTATAAAGGTTGTTTTTAAGCCGTTTTTTCACACCTGACTAATTAGTGCTTGTTTTTTAGGTATTATGTTCTTAAAACAAAGGTTTAAAGGGTTTTTAAAGGGGTAAGATTTTAGTTTGTCAATGCGATTCCTGAAATTATTCGATGGAAGCTTTGTACAAAAGAAATTGCTTGTGCCAGGGCAAAAAGGAAATTGCCGCTTTGGGGTCTTGCTGAACCATCCAGTTATCGAATTCTTTGAAGACACTCAAAACCAATTGAACGGAAACCTTGTCCGACAATGCTTCTATTACTTTGGATATTTTAATCAGTGCATCCGCATCAATATTAGACTTGTTTCCTTCGGCCACTACCTGTAGTTCTTTTAGAAGTAGTTCCCTTAATACGTGTGGGGCGGCCAAGTGCTGAGACCTTCTTAAATCCCAGTCTTTTTCCCCTTCTCTTCCTTTTCTCCATCGGCTTAGGGTTTGCTCCGAAACGTCCAAATCACCCGCAATGGCCTTACAGGTCATCCCGTCATGTATAAACATTCTTTCGGCTAATGCTCTCTTTTTCTCATTGGTTAATTCGCTCATTATTTACGCTTTTATTAGGCAAAGTTGAAAAACAAAACACCTTTAAAGTTCAATGTTTGCAAGGGTTGCAACAATTGTAGCATAGCTTGCAAACTTCTTTGCACTCCTTGCTTTTTCGCCTAAAATTTGTCCTCTCAAAACAGAACATCAACACTATAGCTTATGCCTAAACCATTTGTTTTTAATGACCAAAACCAAACCAACAGTTATGGATTTCGAATCCGAACTGCAGGAATCAGTTTGAAGCGATTCAATAAAAATCCGATGATGCTTAACCAGCATTGGAATAGCACCGAATCCGTACTGGGTAAGTGGGAAAACATTGCCGTTAAAAATGATTTGCTTTTGGGAGAACCCCTTTTTGACATGGAGGATGAGGATGCGGCGAAAATATCCGGGAAAGTAGATCGCGGTTTTATCAACTCCTGTTCGATGGGAATCACCTTCAATCGTGAAGACCTTAAAATTATCGGTACCGAACTCGTAATGGAGAAATGCGAACTATACGAATGTTCGATAGTGGCCGTGCCGTCCAATGCGAATTCCATTCGACTGTATGCTCAAGATGGGGTGTTGTTAAAGACGATGAAGTAAAGCAACTGTGTTTGTCGCTACAACCGGAAGATTTACAAAACGAGGACATAAGCGATAGTAAACCCGTTCGAAAATTAGAATTAAAATCAATAAACATGAAAAAAATCCTTTTATCACTTGCCTCATTAGTGGCATTAAAGTTTGACAAAGAAACTCCGGAGGTGGAAGTTGAAGTAGTCGAAGCGGCTATTTTGAAACTGTCAACGGAAAACACTGCTCTGAGGGCAAAAGTACTTGCCCATGAAACTGCACAGGAAGTTGCGCAAGAAGCGGAGATTTCCGAAATGGTGACACTAGCCATTACCGAGGGGCGTATTCCTGCAACCAAAAAAGATGACTTCGTTAATCTGGCCAAGTCCAATTTGGAATTGGCAAAAAACACCATTGCCATGTTACCTAAAAAAGTTTCGTTGGCAGCTGATATTGTTCCTGGACAAAATGCAGGAGTAACCACAAAAGAGGACTTCCTTAAGTTGTCGCATCAGGAACAATTGGCATTCAAAACGACCAATGCGGACGAGTACAAAAAATTATTCACTAAAAACAAATAAAAAATGCCAGCAAATTTTCCTGAAATATGGTTAGACAGGGTAATTGAGAACATTGATAATTCAGATCAGGCTCCTTTCTTTGATGGAGTGCCGGAACTTAATGCCGATGTTACCCAATTGGGCGAAGGAACGGACGCCGAATCCAATGTGATTCACATTGCCACCACCGATTTTGACGTGGACGTCTTAATCAACAATAACACTTACCCAATTCCTGCGCAAGTGTATGCTGACGGAAGTTTGAGTTTTTCTTTGGATAAATACCAAACTAAAGTGATGCAGCTTTCGGACGATCAAATCATGGGATCATCCTATGACCAAATTGATGTGGTGACCCGCAAAGGAACAAAAGCAATCACTTCTTCAAAATTCCATAAGGCAGTGCATTCTATTGCCCCAGCATCCCACACGGTTAAAACTCCGGTTCTTTTCGCAACAGGTGGTGAAGATGCCTTGCAAGACCCCTCAGGTCGTTTTCGATTGACTTACGTGGACTTGGTTGCTTTTAAAGATGCCTGTGACAAAGCTGGGTTTCCCGAAGAGGACAGACGATTGATTTTGTGTAACAATCACGAAAACGATTTGTTATTGGACCGTAAAAACTTCGGTAATCTACTCGTTGATTATGTGAAAGGAAAACCTGCACCGGTTATCGCTGGATTTGAATTGTACAAATATTCTAAAATGCCTTCATATACCAATTTAGGGGCAAAAAAAGCCTACGGTGCAATTCCGGTACCAACGGACAAAACGGCTTCTGTAGCATTCTACAAAGAGGGAATCGCTAAAAAGACAGGTTTGACAAAACAGTATTTTGTTGCTGCCAAAGACAACCCTTCCGGTCAAACCAACGATTTGGCATACCGCCACTATTTCTTGGCAACCCCTTTCAGAGCTGAGTTTATCGGGGCAATTATTTAGTAATAAACAAAAGGCTCTCAACAATATAGAGAGCCTTTATCTCAATCATTTTATGGAACAATTTATTTATCCAACGCTTACCGCATTTTTTGCAGCATTGATAACCTGGCTTTTTGCCAGACCTAAAGAGAAAGTCGAAATAAAGTCCATCGACATCGATAACGAGGTTAAATCGGCTTCGTTTTATCAAAATTTACTAGATGATTCAAAGAAAAGATTAGATGAATGCTTAGATGTCATCGAAGCGCAAAACAAGCGAATCGCAGAACGGGACAAGATTATTTTGGTACAGGATGAGGAAAAAAGGGAACTACAAAACGTCTTTCGGATTTAATAGATGAAATCGAATCGCTCACTGTAGAACTCCGAAAGTACAAACAGTTAAATGGCAAACAGCATGAAATTAGCAGAAACCGCTCTTGAAATTGCCATAAGGCAATTGGGAGTGCAAGAAATACCAAAAGGAAGCAATTCAGGTCCCGAAGTAGAAATTTACCTAAAAAGTGTGGGACTCGGCAAAGGATATTCCTGGTGCATGGCTTTTGTTTATTGGTGCGTAAAGCAAGCGGTAAATATAGACCCCAAAGCCGTAAACCCATTAAAAAAGACTGCAGGCGTACTGGACCAATGGAATAACAAACCCGAATTAAGGATTACAACTCCGATACTGGGATGTGTTTTTATAATGGATTTTGGTAAAGGTTTGGGGCATACTGGTTTTGTCGAAAAGATACTGGCAAACGGTAAAATTCAAACTATCGAAGGAAACACCAACAATGACGGTAGCCGTGAGGGTTATGCCGTATGCAGACGAATAAGAACCGTCAAAGAATGCAAAGGATTTTTAAAAATTTAAAAACGATTTAAATACTATTTAAAACATGAAAAAATTAGGATTGATTTTATTATTTGTTGCTTCTCTTTTTATCCTGGTATCATGCAAAAGCACGATTCCTCCTTCGAAAGAAACCACAGTAAACAGCGTGATTAAAGAAACTCTTCACGACACGGTTTTCAAAATCGAAAAAAGACAGCAGTTCCTATAACGCACTTTTGGAGTGCATAAACGGAAAGGTAAAAATTAAAGAGGTTACCCAATCCGAAGCAGGGCGAAACTTAAAAAGCCCGAAGGTTCGGATTGAGGATAACCAACTAAAAGTGGATTGCGAAGCACGAGCGCAGGAATTGTTAGCCCAATATAAAAACACGCTATCCACCACCACTACGGAAATTGTCATCACAAAAACAATAGAAGTCAATAAACTCACCTTTTGGCAAAAGGCTCAGATATGGGCAGGGCGAATATTTTTAGTATTGCTTTTGCTGGTTTTGGTTAGTTGGTACTTAAAATTTAAAAAAATTATATAAATATGAAAAACCCAATATTTGAAGCCAATCCTAAATTGGATTGCTATTTTGAAACATCGGACGGCACGCCATTTTACACCGAATATACCGCAAAGACACATGCCGGGACTTTGGCGAACAAAAGAGTAAAGACAATTCACAGGTCGGATGCTGATTTGGAAAGTGAAGTTACTCCTGCAGAACCAAGCGTGGCCAAACCAACTGAACCAATTGTTGAAGCAAAAAAAACCGAACCGATTAAGCCGGTTGCTCCTGCAGCTGCAGCTAAAACAAAAAAAGCCAAATCAGATGAGCCTCTTACTCCGACAGCCCCAACCGTTGAAGCAAAGACAACTGAACCGATTGTTCCTGCAGAGCCTATCACTGACACGAACGATAGCGAACTGACGAAGCAAACAAAAACCGCAGAAACAACTGAACCTGTTGTTCCTGCAGAACCGATTGTGGAAACTTCACAAAACGTAAACAAAAAATAACCCATGAACGGAATTAAGTTTAACAGACAAGGAGGTGGTTTGGGCAGAGCCTTACCGGGCGAAGATCATATCAGTGGGTTGGTTGTTTACGGGCAGGAAAACGTTGATAAAATGGTGTTGATTGAACCCGAAGGTTTGACAACTATTGGAGTTACTCCAACAACACATCCCGTATTACACTACCATGTTGATGAGTATTTTCGAATTAATCCAGGTTCAAAATTGTATCTAGTTTCAACATTACTAATGACGGACAATTTGTAGCTATTAAGCAATTGCAACAATTTGCAGAAGCAAAATTAAGACAGGTTGGAATTATCGATTTAGTTACTCCTTTTGCGGATTTACAAACGGCTTCGACTACAATTAAAGCGAGTTTAATTGAATTAGCAAATTTGAATATGCCTTTACAAGCAGTCTATTCTATCCACAATATGACAGCGGCAAATTTATTGGCTTTACCAGATTTACACACTTTCAACAATGAAAGATTTAGTGTTTGCATCGGTCAAGATGGTGCTGGCCGTGGAGACTACGTTTCGGGAGTTGTTGGTAAAAAAGTGGGGATTGTTGGCGCAACGCTTGGTGCTATTTCAAGGGCAAAAGTTCACGAAAGTATCGGTTGGGTTGAAAAACAAACCTAGTTACCGGAACTTATCCAAAGGAAATAACTGGAGGTAATGTTCTCGCCCGTGAATTGGATGTTCCTGCTTTGATTGACGGAACACCACTCGGAGAGTTCACCCCGGCACAAATACAGTCCATCCACGACAAAGGATATCTTTTTGTTATTAAACACATCGGATATACGGGTACTTTCTTTAACGATAGTTTCACAGCCACGGCGCAGGATAGTGATTTTGGTACTATCGAAAACAACCGTGCAATTGATAAAGCCCAAAGAGGCGTATATATCAGATTATTGCCAAAAGTTTCGGGGCCTATTTATATAGATCCAAGTTCGGGTAATATCAGTGCCGATGCCATTGCCTCTTTGGAAGCGGTTGCAGCAATTCCGTTGGAGCAAATGGAACGAGACGGTGAAATCAGTGGATTTGAAATTTTTATTAACCCCGACCAAGACGTACTGAGTACTTCAAAACTCCAAGTTACAATGAAAATTGTGCCTGTGGGAGTGTTGAGAGAAATCACGGTAAACATTGGTTTTGCTTTAAACATATAACAAATGGATTTTAAACCTTTAATAAACGGCCACGAATATGGCTGGGGGGATATTGTGGTAAATATTTCCGGAGTTTCGGTTACTGGTATCAAAGCCGTAAAGTATGAAGAGGAACAGGAGAAGGAAAATATCTATGGAGCAGGTCGCAACCCTGTATCACGTGGGTACGGTCGCATAAAAACCACTGGCTCTATCACATTATTATCGCCAACGGTTTTTGCCATGCAGGCAACAGCTCCAAAGGGGAAACTGCATAACATAGCCCCTTTCCCGATTGTGGTTATGTACCAGCCACCCCTGGGGCCTATCGTAAAACATATCCTGAAAAATTGCGAGTTCAAAAAAACCGCATTTGACTGGAAAGAAGGCGATTTGTCGAAAGATGTCGAATTGGAATTAGTAATCTCTCATATCGAGTAAAATCAAAAATCCTTTGTCAACGGTTAAAACGTCGACAAAGGTTAATAAAAAAGCAAAATGAATACAGCAGAAATAGTCGTAACAGAACAAAAATTAGTGTGTGGACTAACGGCTCCACAAATCGAAACATTAAAAAAGAAGCATGGTTTTTTGGTAATCGTGACCGTCTCTCAAGGGGGATTTGAATTAAAAGAAAAATCCAATTACTTGAAAATCTGTTAATCAATTTCCCCAAAGGAACGATTGAGAAACAAAAAGAAGAACAGGAGTTAAAAACGGCAAAAGAAGAGTTTGAAACCAAACATACGTTTCATGCCATTTTTAAAGAACCCACTTTTGAGGTACTTGAAGCCACCGGGGCCATCGGAAAAAGTAACGAAATAAAAGGAACCGTGGCACTTTATGACAATTGTATTATCAAAGCAGATGATGAAATCAATGGTCGTGATTTTGCAAAATTAAAGGCATTGGAAGGTTTGGCGCAACACATGAACTCCTTTTCGGTTAGCGTAAAAAACTTGTAGCCCGTCTGCAAAACGGCGGGGATGATGCGGGAACGATGCAGGGTGATGCCATAATAATGGCAAACTTTAAAATCAATCCCAAAGAATTACAGATAACCCAGTGGGGAGAGTATTATGCTAAGGCGATGTGGTTGGAAAAGTGGAGACTGGAAAACCAAGCCGAGATGTTTAGAAATCTTTTTGGAGCCGATTAACAGCCGTTGTCTTTATTGATACGCTTGCCAAAGGTCATTAAAGCCCAAAAAACAAGGCATCCAATACCAATGGGCATTGCAATGGGAAACAAGGCAAAAAGCCCAAAAAAGAGAGTCAGTCCGATAGCCCAGTAAAATATGTTTTTTAGAAAACTCATCACAATTTCAATTTTATAATCCAAAGATAATCTAAAATGACGATAGAAGGTATTGATTACAGTATAAATTTTACTTCCAACGGATATAAGATTTTCGAGAATATAAATAACGGATTGAAAAGTGTTGATGAATCAGTAAAGAAAACTACCAAATCTTTTGGGGATTGTTATAAATCATTATTAGCTGTTGGACTGGCTGTTGACGGGCTTGACACCTTAAAACAAACATTGGACAGTCTTATTGCTCCGGGTATTGCCTTGAATACTCAAATGGCAGATTTGAGTGCTATTACCGGTTTAACCGGACAAGGATTGAAAGACATTGAGAAAGCAGCTCGAGACAGTGCTAAAACATTTGGTACCGATGCAAGTCAAAACGTAAATGCTTACAAACTCATTCTTTCGCAGTTGTCTCCTGAGATTGCCAAAAGTTCAGAAGCCATGAAACTTATGGGCAACAACGTAAATGTTTTGTCCAAAACCATGGGTGGTGATACTGTGGCAGCGACCAACGTGCTGACCACGGCAATGAACCAATACGGAGTTAACCTGGACAATCCCATTGCGGCAAGTAAAGTCATGGCGGACATGATGAATGTTATGGCTGCAGGAGCTAAAGAAGGTTCTGCAGAACTTCCACAAATTCAACAGGCCTTAGAGCAAGTGGGAATGGTGGCCAAAACTACTGGCGTTTCCTTTGTTCAGACTAATGCCGCTATTCAAATGTTGGACAAGGCAGGTAAAAAGGTTCGGAAGGTGGTGTGGCTTTGCGTAATGTATTGACCACACTTTCAGAAGGAAGGTTTACCAGTAAAGATGCAGCTGCAGGATTAGATGCTTTAGGTATTAGCACTGCAAAATTAGCCGATGCAAATATTCCGCTTACTGACCGTTTGAGATTGTTGAAACCTGCCATGCAGGATACGGCTTTGATGACTAAGGTTTTTGGAAAGGAAAATATGGCTGCTTCCATTGCACTTATTCAAAGTGCCGATGATCAGGATGCTTTGGCGAAAAGATTACCGGAACCAATACGGCGGTTGAACAGGCCAATGTGGTTATGGGCAGTTACCAGGAAAGAATGAATCGGTTTGGAGCAAAGTTGAACGATTTAAAAATTGGCTTTTTTGAAATGGCACAACCGATACTTCCCGCAACACAATCCACTTTTGAACTAGTTAACGGACTGGGTAAATTGGCTGTTTCCGGTAATGCAATAAGTAGTGTTTATGGTGTTGTGAAAGACAGTTTAAGCAAATACGATGGCGGTCTGAAAAATTTGAAACTCACCCTGCAGCTAAGCAAGGCAATGATGCTCGACAGTACGATTATGACTTCCACGGCTGCATTTGTAAATAAAATATACGAAAAATCAATTGGAGGGATTACCAGAGCCACCCTTATGGCCACTACTTCCCAATTGGGATTAAACTTAGCAATGCTTGCCAGCCCCGTCGGACTGGTTGTTGCTGGCATATTGGCTCTAGTGGCCGTTTTTAAATACCTATGGGATCACTCCAAACGATTCAGGGAAATACTTTTCGGAATTTGGGAAGCGGCCAAGGCGGTATTCAACAATATAGGGATTGTGGTCAAACGGGTTTGGGACATGGTAGTAAAACCAATATTAAACGCCTATTGGTCAGTCTTCAAATTTGTATGGGGAAACATTTGGGAGTTTATAAAATGGGTTTTCAAAGGGATTGCCTCAGCATTTGTTTGGCTTTACGATCAGGCGGTTTCCATTTTTACCGCAGTGAAAGATTTTGTTGTGGGGGTTTTCAACTGGATATCAGAACAAGTCAGCGGGGCATTAAGTACAATAGGCTCTTTCTTTAGTGGTCTTTGGGACTGGTTCAGCAGTGTGTTTTCGGGTTTTGCAAAGTTTATTGACGAATGGCTTGTCCAACCCCTAAAAAATGCCTTTGGTGGGGTTTGGGATTGGATTGTAGGATTATTTGAAAAGATTATGGATAAACTCACAGGTGTTTTTGCACCAATTAAAAAGTTCTTTAAAACCTTGTTTTCCAGCGAAGGGATGACCGACGTGAAAGCGGCCTACAAAGATGGAGAGAAAAAAGGAGCGGCCAGTTATGACAAAGATCATCCCGTTAAAGCAAATTCCCAAAAGGAAAAGTCAAATCCCAATGAGAAACCAGCAAAGGAATGTTTGATGTGACAAAAGGGTTTCAGGTGGGTATGGCTCCAACAAAACCTATTGCAGGGGTTGGAGCCAAAAAAGAAAAAGAAAGAGGTGGCTCTGGTGGTTCAAGAAGTTTAACCATTGGTAAATTAATTGAAAACATGACTATTCATTATAACGGAACAGCCAAAGAAAGCAAAGAAAGTTTAAAACAAACCATTACAGAAGCTTTATTGACTTCTGTTAACGATGTAAACCTGGCAAACTAATGAATTTCAATTTTTCAAAAATAGAAGGGTTCAAACCTTTGGAAGTTACCAATCAGGAAATAAAACTGAATGGTTCGGAATATATCGGAGTGCCAACGCTCACTACTTTGGCTTTTCAATATAAAAATTCCCAAATGAATTTTTTGGAATGCATCATCACGGTAAACCAGGAAAAGAATATTGTCACCACTCCGATGCAAGGCAGGGACGGAACAATAAAGGAATACATCAGCGATGGGGATTATTCCATTTCAGTAGATGCGGCCGTTTGCAGTTCAATCATCAATCAAACCTCGCAAAACGATTATAATGATAGCCATGCTTACCCTTTGTCTCAATTGGAAGATGTAATCAAATTTTTAAAAATAAAGGACACGTTGGAGGTTCACAGCGACTTTTTGACGCTTTTTGATATAGACAGTGTGGTGATCAAAAATTATGGTTTTGTCCAGGAAACACATAGTAACAGGCAGTCATTTAATATTCAGATGTTAAGCGATACAGCCTATGAAATAAAAATCAGTCAGGATGCTACTATTAACCAGTGAAATAACAATTGAGGGAGCAAAAACATGGAAGTTCAACGCACTGAATAATTGTACGATCATTGAAGATACGGCAACCCTAACCGATACCTGTGAATTGACCCTTCCAAAAAAAATAGATTGGGAAGGCTTTGAGGGGTTTGGGTTACCAATTAAAAGAGGTGATAAGATAACAGTCAAATTGGGATATGACGGCATTCTTAAAACCCGCTTCACGGGTTATGTCCGCACCGTGGATGCAAAACAACCGGTAAAGATATTCTGTGAAGATGGAATGTTTTTGCTCAAAACCATTGACACCAAAAAGAAAGGGTATGCCAAAGTTTCTTTGAAACAATTGATGACGGACTTGTTAACCGGTACAGGAATACCTTTTCAATTGATTGACCCTGACATTGTTTTGGGACCTTACCGGATAACCAAGAACACGGTAGCCGAAGAGTTGAACGAGATAAAAAGCGAGTTCGGTCTCCGGGCTTACTTTAGGACGGTTGGAGGTGTTTCGAAGTTGTATGTGGGATTTACCTATCCGTTTGACAGCAGGCGAACCGAAAGTTTTATTTACGGTAAAAATTTGATTACCGAAGATTTTGTTTATCGGATTGCGGAGGACGTAAAAATTAAAGTGAAAGCCATTTCGATAGATGCCAAAAACAAAAGAATACATGTTGAAACGGGGGACAAAGACGGTGAATTATTTACGGTGTATAAATACAATGCCACCAGAGAGGAATTAAAACGATTTGCCGAAACAGAATTGAACCGATTTAAAACCACTGGATTTAAAGGAAGTTTTGAAACATTCGGTGAACCTTTTGTAAACAAATGCGACATCGCCCACATTGAAGCTTCGGACAATAACAAAGGGAGTTTCCTGATAAAAAAGTTAGAAGTCAATTTCGGGATGGAGGGCTATAGGCAAAAAATTGAAGTGGGGCAACCTTTAGGATTTTAGATAATATGGATGACGAACAAAACCTTGGGGAAATCATAAAACATCTTGCAAAGACAGGAGATGAAATTTATTCCAAAGTATGCGAGGTTCTCGAAGTGAACCAAGGAGAAAAAACAGTCGATGTAAAACCGATTGATGATACCGCGGAGATTTTTGGAGTTCGTCTGCAGGCAGAAAGTGAAACTGGTGGACTGGTTTTGTATCCTAAAGTGGGAAGCATGGTTTTGGTTGTTTTTATAAACAAACATAATGCGGCCGTAATCAATACAAGCGAGTTAGATGAGTATCGATTGTCAATTGCTGATTGTCAGTTACAAGTGGACAAAGATGGTTTTTTACTGCAGAAAGAAAATGAAACCTTGAAAAAGTTGATGGGTGATTTGATAAAAGCCATTAAGGCTATGAAGTTTACAACTAACAACGGTCCAACGATAAACCTTGTCAATATTCAGGATTTCATAGCGGTTGAAAACCGATTTAATCAATTTTTAAAATGATTTTAAAATGGCTTTAAACCAAGCAAGATTAAAAGAAAAATAAGAGCAGCCTTTGAAGCGGAACAAAGTGAAGAATCCGATCATAATGCCTCTTTGGAAAGAATCAGTGATAAACTCGCTACGGCAATCATAGAAGAAATCAAGACCTTAAAAGTGGATTACACCGCTGGTCTGATTGCACCCAGTGGAGGTGGCCCAGTAACCGGAACGATAACCCATACCGTATCATGACAGATTTGACTTTGGATGAAAATAGAGATTTGAAAATCAAAAACGGAGATTTTGATATTTCAGATAGCACGGACCAAAATGTGGAATTGCTTTTTATAAGTTCTCCAGGGGAATGGAAAGAAAACATTGAAGCCGGTATTGCCATAGACAGGGCTATTAACGGAAGCATCGACCGATTTTTAGACCGCACCATTCGGGTCCAAATGGCAGCCGATGGATATAAAATAGACCGATTAGAACTAAACCAGGACGGTATTTCAATAGACGGAAGTTATGAATGAGTATAAAGTACATGAAAACCAAACCTTGCAGGATGTGTCGGCTCATGTTTATGGTCGGGTAGATATTGCAATGGATTTGGCCTTGCTTAATAATATTTCAATAACAGAAAAATTAACTGCAGGGCAGCTATTGAAATTAGTCGACTCTCCAACAAATACTTTGGTTAAAAAAGTATTGGACAGCAGAAACATAATTCCGGCAGTTGATTTTGAAGGTGTAGGATTTGAAATACCTGAGTTAGGCATCGGGACTATGGCAATAGGCTCAACATTTATAGTAAGATAGTATGGCAAGAACAGTACAACAAATACAAAAGGAAATATTCGATTACATATCCTCAAATGAATACTTGACGGGGTTGACTTCCACAAGTAAAGTAGCTATTTATCGATTACTAGTTTTTGTCACGGCCTACGCTATTTGGCTTTTAGAAATTAATTTCGACAACCATAAAAAAGAAATAGACAAGGCACTCTTGGAGCAAAAAAGCGGTACGCTTCCTTGGTATAGGACTATGGCATTGGCTTTTCAATATGGGTTTGATTTATTGACCGATAGTGATAAGTTCGATAACGGAATCGCTACCGATGAACAAATTCAGGCAAGCAAAATCGTAAAATATGCCGCTGTTAACGAGGGGTTACAGGATTCACGAGTCATCATAAAAATAGCCGGAGAATCTAAGAGGGTACTGAAAAACATCACTTATTTTGATCAACGTTCTTTTTTAGATATTAAAAAACCGCTTATAACAGGATTTTAAGCATCCGTTATAAGCGGTTTTATTTTTGTAACTGTTTTTTATTGTTGATTGTATGTGTCTGTTTTTGACTTATACAGGTTCATTTGGTAAAATGCACGTGTAGATTACATTTTCTACATTAATTTGAGTATTCTTTTTAAGTTGACTGTAAAAATTGCTATTGCACCTTGCATTTGCATATTGGTAATACCGTATGATATTGCTCTATCATAACCGTGTATATTTTTTAACTCGCTATTTTTAGCTTCTATCTTGTATCGATGTTTTGCTTTTTCTTTGTAATATTCTGTTTCTTGAAAAGCCATTTGGTCTTGATGCAATTCTGATTTTATGGATACCGAATACGTTTTTGTCTTGGCTCCATCTTTATAACAACCTTCCTTTAAAGGGCAATGCTTGCATTTTTCGACATCAAAATAGTAAGTATCTACTTGATTTACCCCGACATCTTTAGTGCCTTGGCGCGCTTTTCGTATTGCTAAATGCCCTGCTGGGCAAACAAACCTATCGGCATCTTTATTGTAATCAAATTTATCTTCATCTTTCCTAAAGCCTTGGGTTATAGATGGATTTAGACGCGCTACTATTTTTATGTTTTGTTCAGTTGTAATTTTAAGATTCTCTTTTCCAGAATAAGCTCCGTCGCCAATAATGGTATCTACATCAACTCCGTTTTCTTGACTGATTTCTAAAAGTTTAGGTAATTCTGGTCCATCGCCTTTTTCTCCAGATGTAACTACAGCCGCGGTAATGATGCGCTCTTCGGTCATAGCCAAATGAGTTTTGTAGCCAAAAAAGGAACTCTCGGCAGATTTATGACCTATTTTTGCATCGGTATCTTTGGATAGGGTTAAATTTTCTTGAGTGTCTTCTACGGATTCTTTTAGCAGATTTAATTTTTCCTTCACAGCGGGTATTGAACTTATAGACGGCTCATTTTCTATGCGTTTTTCTAACTCTTTGCAATAAGCCAGCTCCTTTTCTAAATCATTGTCGGTATTTTTTTTGGGCATACGTTCTTTGAATTGGTCGTCAAAGGTGTATACTGTTTTTCGAAGTAACTTGGAGCGTTCTCTCAATACATCGATGGCTAAAAACGGATTAGATCTTGATAAAGTATGAGTGGCATCAACGATAATGGACTTCGAACGAATTATTCCTTTTTCAATAGCTATGGTTACTGTTTTGTTTATCAATAGATTTAACAAGTCGGTGTCTTTCAAACGTAGTTTTCTGAATTTGGTCAACGAACTCGGATTAATAACATCGTCTTCTGGATTCATATCCAAAAAATATTTAAAGGACATATCGTAACGCGAACGTTCCACTACATCAACATCGGAAACGGTGTAAATTGTTTTAAGAAGCAAATACTTGAACATACGAACGGGACTTTCTGCCATACGTCCATTATTGGTGCAGTATTTATTTAACAACTCATCGTAGATAAATGAAAAGTCTATCAAATCGTTAATTTTTCTCAAAAGATTATTCCTTGGAATAATTAAATCATATAAAGAGGAATGCTCGCTGAACTGTATTGTTTGTTGCTGTACTAACATGTAAAAAACCTTATAATTACAGCTAAATATACCAAAAAAGGAGTAGAAATCCTAAGCTTTCTACTCCTTTTATTTATCAATTTATTCGAAAAAAGACTTTTTCAGTACCCTCGAATCTAATGGGGTTTTGGCACCGATTACTAATCCTCAACGGGAGGCTTTTGAGGATTATATAAACGAAGTGAAATATGCAGGGATTAAAATATCAGTTGTTAATTATTTGCCGGACAGGCTGTATTTGACATTGCAAATTTACCGTGATCCTTTATTGATTGATGCAAATGGTAATTCCATTTTAAACGGTGGTAAGCCTGTTGAAGTTGCAATAACTGAGTATATGAAGGAACTGCCATTTAACGGAGAGTTGGTTCTTGCTCATCTTGTGGATAAATTACAGCAGATAGAAGGCGTACGCATTCCACACATAATCGAAGTGAAATCAAGCTGGATAGACCCTGCAATTGGAGGCTACGGAACACCGCAACCCATAAATGTAAAAGCAATTCCCGAGAGTGGCTATTATGAAGTGCCAAATTTTAATAACATAACCTATGTGGTATAAAATAGATTATAACCGGTTGGCAATTGTAATGCTTCCAACTTTTCTGCGAAAACCTGTGTTCGTAAGTTATTTACAATCGCTTCTGGTTCCGATAGATTCTTTGTATTACAAATGGTCGATTTTTAGAACGGATAATTTATATAAAGTTGAGCATACCGGGCAAATATGCTACTTGAGAAAAGTACTCAATGATAAGTTGGATGTTTCCTTAAGACGGATTTATATAGGTGATGGGAATCGATATAAAAGACCGTATTTATACACCACTTCCGAAAATCGCCCGAAATATTTAGGTAAAATGTTCCTACGACAGCGTTCCGATTATGCAGACACCGGTGTAGACTTTATAGTGTATGCGCCGATTGAAATTATAAACACATCTCCTTACGAACTAAAAGCCTTGATTGACTTTTATAAAATGGGAGGCAAACGATATAAAATAGAAGCAATATGAACTTATTTAATTTCATACAAACAGGAGGTTTCCCGATGGATACCGAGATACTTGACGAAATGCAAACCGCTTATAAGTTGTATAACGGGTTGGGTGCTTTGGCAGGTGATATTGCCATTATAAAAGGTTGTGCCCTTGTGGGAAACACCGTAAGTGATGGTGTGGTTTACATCAATGGTGAAGTATTGGAATTTCGTTCGGGTATCGTCGCGCAGAATGTTATCATAATGCAAGAAGTGCAAAGCATGGAATTTGAAGATGGCGGTATAAACGAGGTACATTATGTCCGTTATGCCACTTTTGGGGTTGGTACGGTGAGTTATCCCTGGGCGAGTTTTAAAAGGGCATTTCCAACAACGCAAATTCCAGAAGCTTTGGCTTTGAAAGCAGACAAAACCCAAATAGAGGCTGTTTACACCGAAATAGCTAGAGTGGATGCCAAAGTAAATTCTAAAGCAGAAAAATCCGTAGTTGATGCACTATTGCAAAGTGTCTCCACAATAGAGGAAAAACTTGGCACCATTGCAAGAGGAGCCGAAGTCAACGTACAGTCGGATATGAATGTCGCGGATGTTAATTCAGATGCTTATGTAAAAAACAAGTCTGCCATTGCAGTATCTGACATTCTAGCTAGAGGATCCTTTGATATTGGAGATTCTAACGGTACAGATACTATAAGAACCGTGTATTTTACTCAAATAAACACATACGATTATATGGTATTAGGTTCGATTCGTTCAAAAGGAGCAAGTTGGAATAATGATAATGATGTGATATGGACGGCAAAGCCAATAAATACTTTTGCGTTCGAACTATATCTAAGAGAAGTAGCTGGAAACACTCAAAATATAGCATTCGACTATATAATTGTTAAAAAATAAATCATGGCAAAACAAGCAATAAATACAATCAAACAATGGTTTAAAACTGGTTTAAAGCCAACCCAACAACAATTTTGGGATTGGCTCGATAGCTTTAGACATAAAGATGACAAAATACCTGTAGTAGATATTGAAGGAATCGACGAATTATTACAATCCAAAGCAGACAAAGCGGTGTTAGATAATCATTTAACTGACAGCAATGCGCATTCAAATGAGTTCGATAAAAAACTGGATGTCACAGCCATGCAGGAACATTTGAATGATGAAAATGCACATGCCGCTTTGTTTGATAAAAAAGTGGATAAGGTTCCAGGGAAACAGCTTTCGACAGAAGACTATACTACTCAAGACAAGAACACATTAGAGAGTTTGAACGCTTCATTCGGGACTAAGGAAGACAAAATCAATAAAATTTCAACAATAACCGGGAATGAAACTAACGAAACATTGTATCCAAATGCGAAGGCTGTTATGATTCAGATGTTTACATGTTGGAGTTTGGAAAAGCCTATGCTGAGGGATTAATTTTACCATTACAAAACCAAATAGACGGTATTAATACACTTTTGGCTTCGGACAACATTAATCTTGATACTATTCAGGAAATAGTTGACGCTATAGAAAATGTAGAAGCTTACTTAGCTACTATATTGGTAAATGATCTTACAACCGGAGGTGTTACAAAGGCCTTAACAGCAGAAATGGGTAAGGTTTTGGAGAATACCAAAGTAGCACTTTCAAGCGTACAAAATAACCTAAACATTGATGGCACAGGCAAAAAAATAGCAACTGTAGATGCTGTTAATAATGGGCTTATCCAAATCGGTGGTTTTCAGGGACAAATATGCATTCAAAAGTGCTGCTGTAGGTTATGATGACCCCGGCATCGGTAATTTTGGTTTCCAAACTGGAAGTTCATTTGACAACACTTACTTATTATTGAATTTTACCAATTTGTTGGGAGATAATAAAAAAGAATATTTAAGTAATTTAAAAAATGGGGCTGTCATTACTATCACCAATACAGAGAACGGATCAATCGTTAAAAAAGGTGTTCTGTTTGGTAAAGATATATCCGCAACCTGGGCGCAATTTAGAATTGCCTTATTTGTTGACAAAGGAGGCTTTTTAGATGGAGATAATTTTGCCTTCACTTTCGAAGGACGGTATTATACTGATATTCCTGTAACACAAGAAATGTCAACAGCAATATTTACACCTAGAAACGGAAATGCTTACACTATAAATGGTCAAAACGGGTCTACAAACATCAAGTTTACAAGTGTTCCAACGAATGCTTATGTGACAGACATTGGCTACACTACTACTATTGCAACCATACCTAAATTTAATGTGTCTTTAATTGATGGAATGATTTTGTCCATAAGCAATTTTTCAAGTGAAAAATTACTTTTAAAACATAAATCAGCAACGGCGTATTTTGGAATGAGTTTTCCAAATGGAAAGGATTTTTACCTTAACCCAAATACTACAGTACAATTTGTATTTGATAGCAGTTTTAACGGATACAATTATATAGGGACAATGAATGTTCCTGTAGAGTTAGCGGCAGGTACAGAGACAACTCCACCATTATACCATTGACTAATACAGTTTAGTCCAAAAAGGAGATGAAACGATATATTCAAATTCACAGGTTTTCTTGACAATTTCATTAGTTAGTTTTTTCACCTCATTCTCTATGAAAGAACTTACCTCTTCTAGTGATTTGTGCAGTTTTCCAGTAAAAGCCCTTTTCATTCGCCACCATATTTTTTCTGAGGGATTGAGTTCTGGTGAATATGGTGGGATAAAAAGTAACGCTATGTTATTTGGAATGGTAAGGGTCTTTGATTTGTGAAATGCACCATTATCTAAGATTATTATTTTAAATTCATCAGGTCTCTCTTTTGAAAATTCATTTAGGAATAGTTGAAAATTATTTGAATTGCAATGGGGTAATTCCAATTCAAAATGATCTCCTGTAAATGGTGAATAAGCACCAAATAACCATGTGGCTTTGAATACTTGTTGAAAGACACATATCGGCTTAATTCCTTTTGCCGTTAAGGCTTTTCCGTTTCTAGTAAACATCCCGAACCGACTTTCATCTTGACAATACAAGTTTATTGTTTTAAATCCCCATCCTTTTTCGTTGTAGATGTTTTCACATTCTTTACTGAAATTTTTTTAAAATCCTCAACCTTAATTTGGTCTTTCTTAACATGAATTTTTCTTGCGGTCTTTATTTTTGCCTTGAATTTTCTATAAACGTACCCTTTGAAAGTGCTGTAATTAGTTTGTTTCCCAAACTTTTCATCAAACCAAGCTAACAGTTCGACGTATCCAACAAACCCGTTTTCAGGATTAAACATCTGTTCTCTTAAAGCTTGCTCTTCTTCCAAAGTTATAACACTGGGCTTGTATCCTTTTTTAGAATGTCTTGTCAGTAGTTCAATCCCTCCATTAATATAGAGGTCGCGCCACGACTGAATACTATTATGATTAACCCCTATGGCTTGAGCAACCTCTCTTTTAGAAATTCCATTCAGTTCATTTTCTTTAAAAACAAGTAAAGCATGTACTCTCTTTGCAATCATGGGGTTGCTCTTTTTTGAATTTTTTTGAGCTCCGACAAGCTCTCCTTTATTGTAATATTTTTGGTGACGACATATATTTTCTTTCTTAAGCCAAATATACGATTTTTATATTTTAGTCCAATGTGAATAAAAAAAATGTTTCGAGTGTTTTTGGACTATTTTATAAAAATCAATGGTATTAATCATTCCTAATGGAACTGGAACAAATGGAGGTTTAACAACTCAGCCTCAAAACGGAGCCATTGAACGTGATGCAAATGGTAATCTTTGGGAAACTCATTTAAATGTAAAATCCAGATTAATTACAACATCCGATGGACTGATCTTAATTGCATTTAAAAACCTTTCATCTATTCAGACTAATATATCGGGGGCTATTTCTGCAACTGCTACCAATACGTCCAGTTCTACGATAACTGGAAAAATTGCAAACGTGTCAGTTTTAAGATTAAACGCAATAAACGAAGTTTATTATCCATATCAAAATTCTGGAACAACTGCCCCTACCGTTGCAAAAACAGAAGTTTTCTTAAAAATAAATAATGGATTATTTTCGACGAATTACACTGGAACATCACCAGTTACACAGGTGAAAATTATGGAATTTTCAGGTTTAAATAATAATGGGTTCAAAAATTATCAAAATCCATTTATGACCAATATACAAGCATCTGATCCATTGGTAGCACAATGGTCAACAATTCAATTGGTGGTTCAAACAATAAATAACGGCATTATAACCAATGCGGATGCAACATATTATCTACGAAATGCTGGTAACACTAGAACTTTTGGAGCAGCGGAAGCCTCTTTTAGTTTTGTGTTTGTAAATACGGTTACCTATGCAGACCCTACCAATGCTGGAGGTCAAAACACGGATAGAACAATACGTTTAAACAATTATGCTCTTTTTTTAGAAACAATCCGATAAATCAAAAATTATGTTAATCACACAATCAATTTCAAACTGTAAAAACTTTACAGATGTAAAAAGAACAATCAATATTGTCGGGATCAATTTGAATTCCGACACATCAACTTTCGATATTTATTATCGAATTGCTTCAACAATGAATGGGCAAGATGTGAGTAATGTGTTCAACACGCAGGTGCCCGATTGGCATATCGATAATTCTCAACTAATGAGGCGTCGAGATGAAAATTTCGCTCCTATTTTGAATCCTGATTTTAAGGAGCAAAAGGACGAAAACGGTATTATCATCAACGAAACTGAAAGATATGAAACGATGCCCGCTTTTGATTATATCAAAATGCTGATGCTGGACATGAACGTGCCAATGAAGGCAATTATATCAGCATACATCATCGAAGAGGATAAAGACGGAAGGTTTAATTTTTAAAAACAAAAAATGCAGACAATAACATTATTAAACATTAAAGAAATTTTAATTAGCGGCGAGAATCCAATTGAAAAAAAGCCGTGTCTATGGTTCAAATACAAAGAATGAATACCGTTTATTAAAAAATGTGAATATTGAACTTTCAAACGGCCAAATACATACCATTTCAAATGGTTTTAAGTGGGATTTAGCGAGCGTGCCATCATTTTTACAAGGAATTATAAAGCCTGATTCTGATGCCGAAATAGCCTTTCTGATTCACGATTATTTATATGTAAATAAAATTGTAAGCCAACGATTTGCAGATCAGGAGCTGCTCAAATGGGAACGAGCTGTTAATGGAACTCTAAAATGGTCATTCAAAAACATAGATAATTATTTGCGCTTTTGGGCGGTTCGATGTTTCGGAAAAAGGGTTTGGGATAATTAATAATTCCTAAGGAGGACGGGAAGTAAAAATAGTCCTCCGAAATTAAAACCTCTCACAGTATTTAATTTAGCCGCAAAGCCACATCGGAGGACATAAGTCTTCTGTTGTGGCTTTGCTATTTTTCAAAATACTGTGAGAAGTACAAATATACAGTTTTCAATCATTAATCAAAAAACGAATGGAATTAAAAAAGAAAATTTTTACAACGGCACCTTTACCGTTTATGGGACAAAAAAGGAAGTTTTTAAAACAGTTTAAACCTGCTTTAAAAGGGTATTCTCCAACAGCGACTTATGTAGATTTATTTGGAGGCAGCGGTTTGTTAAGTCATACCGTTAAATCAATATACCCGGATGCAAAAGTAGTCTATAATGACTTTGACAATTATAGGGTAAGGCTTGAAAACATTAATAAGACGAATCAACTTATCAGCGATTTGAGAGTGATTTTAAAAGATCACCCAAAAGATAAGCGGATAACAGGTGTTATTCGAGACCAGGTAATTGAGCGAATCCAGTTGGAAGACAATGCTGGTTATGTTGATTATATCACCCTTTCAAGTTCGGTGCTATTCTCAATGAAATATGCACTTTCCTTTGAGCAATTGGAAAAGGAAACACTTTACAACTGCATCCGACAATCGGCTTATGATGCTACTGGGTACTTGGACGGGTTGGAAGTCGTGAGCCAGTGCTATAAAGAATTGTTTGCGAAATACAAAGATTTACCGAATGTAGTATTCTTGGTTGCCCCCCCGTATTTGTCAACAGATGCAGGAACTTATAAGAGTTATTGGAAATTAAAGGATTACTTGGATGTGCTACAGGTTCTTGACGGTACGAAGTATTTTTATTTTACGTCAAATAAGTCTTCAATAATCGAGCTTTGTGAGTGGATAGAAACAAAAACACCAATGAGTAATCCTTTTACGGGTTCTACCACAGCCACTATGAATGCTACAGTAAATTATAACGCCAGTTATACAGACATAATGCTTTATAAAAATGAATAAGTACCATCAAATCCTTAGCAAAATCCTTGAAAAAGGTAGAACTCAAACCAATAAAAAGGGCTCAATTACTTATCTTCTAAACCAAGCCTTAGAATTAAAACCCTTGGATTTATTAGTTTTATTTGAAAGTCACGCCGTGGCCAAAAAGAAGTTAAGAGATGAATTGGGTTTGTTCATGGCAGGAGAACGCTCAACGGAAGCCTATAGAGACATCGGTGTTACTTGGTGGGATTATTGTGGACCAATATTGGTCAATAGCTATCCTACGTATTTTGAGCAGCTACCAAAGCTTATTGAGCGCATCAATAAAGAAAAACGAACGTCAAAGAATTATGTGTTATTCCTAGGCTCCAACAATACTGAGAGTAACCAACAACCTTGTTTGAGTCTTATTCAATTCCAAATAGAGAAAGGAAAACTTATTGTTACTGCATACCAACGTAGCTCTGACGCTAATCTAGGCTTACCAGCGGATATATATCGCCTGTACTTGATAAGTAAGCAGATTGACTTGCCTTTGAAAAGCATTACGTTGTTTTTGGGTAATGTACACGTGTATGAGAATAATATAGAAAATACTAAGGTATTACTTGACGGGAATGACTCTAAGTTTAATCTAAATGTTACTTAAAATAAAAGTTATGAAAAACCTCATTTAAAATTGCTTTAAATGAGGTTTAAATTTGTGTAAAAAAACAACTGGGTTTTTGATTAAAAAAAGAAATTCATAGGGGTAAAAAAGTGTATATTTGGTTTTGCCGATTATATATTTGATGCTCTCGCTCTAAAATATCCAAAACCACATTCAAATTTCTACTGTTTTCCTTTACTAGTTCAGGTATTAGGTCAGCTACTTTTTTTAGTTTTAATTTGCGCCACGACCTTTTTTAACGCCTAATGTTTCCTGTTTGTCTTTTAATGTTTTAGCCATTTCCCAAGCATTAAAAAACAATGTTACTCGTAATCTTCCAACCTTCATAATTCTAGAAATTTCCATTATGGATTTTTTGTCAACAGAAAGTTTTAGAAACATACAGCGCTCCCTGACTACCGAATTAGGGGAGTTTCTATACAAATAATCCACTACTTTTTTTTCCTCCTCTAATAATTCTACATATCTCATTTATGTCGTATTTAAAATATAAATATACGAAAAATATGTCAAAAATAAAATGTATTACTAATTATTTTCAAGTACTTACGATGACTTTTGGACAACAAAACACCGAAGCCGAAGGTCACGCTCAAATGGATTATGCACTCGAAAAAGGAATCAACTTTTTTGACACCGCCGAAATGTATTCTGTTCCAGGACAAAAGGAAACTTATGGAAGTACGGAAAAAATTATTGGAACTTGGTTCAAAAAATCAGGTAAAAGAGAAGAAATAATTTTAGCCTCAAAAATTGCTGGCCCCAATCCTGGATTGTCTTACGTTAGAGAAAACATGGATTTTTCTCCTGAAAGCATTAAATTATCTGTAGAAAAAAGCCTGAAGCGTTTGCAAACAGATTATATCGATTTGTATCAATTGCATTGGCCAGAACGCAAAACAAATTTTTTTGGACAACGGGGTTTCAAAGTACAAAACGATGCTTGGGAAGACAATATTCATCTGGTTTTAGAAACTTTGGAGGGTTTAATACAACAAGGAAAAATAAATCATATTGGACTTTCAAACGAAACACCGTGGGGAATTATGCGCTTTTTGGAAGAAAGCAAATATCAAAATTTACCCAGAATAAAAACCATTCAAAATCCGTATTCGTTATTGAATCGCCTTTTTGAAAACGGTTCTGCTGAAATATGTCATAGAGAAAACCTGGGACTGTTAGCCTATTCGCCATTAGGATTTGGTAGATTGACAGCGAAATTTATGACTGGCAAAAGTCTGCCTAATTCAAGAATCAATTTGTTTCCGCAATTCTCTAGATACAACAGCGCACAATCTATCGAAGCCACAAGATTATATAATGAAATTGCCATTAGAAATGGTTTGACTTTAACTCAAATGGCTTTGGCTTTTGTAACTCAACAAGCTTTCGTAAGTAGCAATATTATTGGCGCAACTACTATGGAACAATTACAAGAAAACATCGCTACGATTGAGGTGGTTTTATCCGATGAAATTATTGCCGAAATCAATGCCGTTCAAGCTATAATTCCAGATCCTGCGCCGTAAAAGTAGCAGTCGCAGTTTTGTGAAGCGATACTAAAAACGGTGTCCTTTTTATAAATCATCAAAATTCATAAGGTGCCTCTACGGCTAGTGAATCTGCGGGAACAGAATCTTGTATTTTTAAATTCAAAAGCGAATGTGCATTTCCTGTAAGTTGCAGCGGAATGGATTGACCAATGGTGTCTTCTGGGGTTAAAAGTCCTCTTCGTAGCATCAAATTACTCAGAAATTTTTGTTGCTGGTTAGCAAAGGATTTTAGCATTCCCTCGGAGTCAAATTGCCACATAAACTTCTTTGGTTTTGGGATGATGGTTGCCAAATATAAGCATTCTTTCAAGGTCAAATCGGCTGGTTTTTTCTCGAAATAAAATTGGGCTGCTTCGCCAATTCCGTATACATTTGGTCCCCATTCGATGATGTTAAAATACACTTCGAGCATGCGTTCCTTGCTGGCGATTCTATTGTTTTCAAGAATATAAACCAACAGGATTTCTTCTAATTTTCGGGAAACGGTTTTTTCTCGGGTAAGAAACACGTTTTTTATTAGTTGCATACTAATCGTGCTGGCACCACGAGAGAATTTCTTGGTGCGAATGTTTTTGAGAATCGATTGTTTAAAAGCTTCGTTGATAAAACCCCGATGCGAGAAAAACGACGGATCTTCGGAAGTTAAAACGCATTTTTGTAAATAGGGCGAAATTTGATCCAAAGGAGTGTAGTTTGGATTACTAAAACCTACTAAAAGAGGACGTTGCTGCACGTTTTGAATGATGGCACGATAGATAAACTCGCCATTGAGTTTGTTGAGATTGGCTTCGCCGTATTTGGTAATTTTCAGACTTTCTTTCTTTAAATTACTGTTAAAAACCAGTTGATTAGGCTTGTTTTTATTGAACATAAAATCCAAATTATATTCGAAATTCCCCTCGGCTTCCATCCCCTGAAAATGGGTAAACAAGCCATCGGGTAGTGAGGTAATAAAATCCTGCGCTTTCATTTTTGGAATGGTCACTTTGAGTTTGTAAACAGTATCTTCTTCGGTTTCGTAAGCCAGATACGGATGAAATTTTACCTTGTTGAATTGTATGGTCGAACTGCTATCAATAGAAATAAAATTAGAACCCAAGAGGAATCTAAAGTCGAATTTTGCATTTTTAATAACCACATCCTTGCTGGCAATTTTCTTGTGATTAATCATTAAATTGGCAATAGAAGCAAAACCATCAAAATGCAATTCGCCACCTGATTTGTCGATGTTTTGGATGTTGAGTCGAATAGAATCGAAGCTCGATTTCAGGTTGAATCGTTCGTCAATATAGGGTAATTTTATCGCCCCAGAATCGATATTGAAAAAACCGAATATCGGCAGTTTTGTTTCTAGGATCGGCAAAACCTTCCATTCGAAGTCGTTCCGTAAACGTTTTGGTTTCTACCGTAACAGCGGTTTCTAATTGCTTGTTGACCAAACGTAGTTTTGGAAATTAATCGTAGTTTTTTTGCCGTTATCATCCAGTCGAAAGGAGAGATTTTCCACTTTCATATCGGTTGGCACTAAGTTGAGTATTTTCGAAATGATTTTATAAGCTACTTTGGCGTAATCTTTTTTTTCTTTGGCAAAACGATTTGTTTCGTCTTTTTTTAGGAAAGCATCAAAATTTCGACCTTTTTTATTTTTGACTAATTGGACAAAACCATTCGAAATTTTTAGGGTTCCGAGTTGAATGTCGCCAACTAACAAATGCAAAAAGCTGATGCTGGTTTCCATTTTTTGAATATTGAAAAGCGTGTCGGCATTTTTTGGAACTAAAACGATATGAGCCATTTTTACACCTGAAAAACCAACAAACGAGGCCTCTTTTATCGAAAAATGGCAGTTGTATTTGCGTTCCATTTTAACGGAAACCTTTGCGATGGCTTGTTGTAACAGCGCATTACGAAAAACAAAAAGCGCAACAATCATAATAAACAAAGTTGCGATTATGATTTTTGCCGTTAAAAAGATTTTTTGTTTTCGGGTTTTCATAAATTAAGTATCACTTGAAATTTAGAGCTATAAAGGAAAGAAAAATAATTCTAAAGAAAATAATTTTATGGTTTTCTTTAGAATTTTGATGACCGAAGCTATTCTTGCTTTTAGATTCATATAAATACCATAAATTGCTGCGAATTATAAAGGAATGTGGGGTTAAAAAGCAGTTGGTATTGGCTTAGTGCAGTTCGTCGGAAAATTGTTTTTTCCATTGGGTTCGATTCGTTCATTTGCCTCATAAATCATTAAACTCTTTATTATGAAAAAGTTAATCGCATTAATTCTGATTTTGGTCATTACCAGTTTTGTTGTTGTTTCTAGCGAAGAACAACCCTTGAATGAAGGCATTAGAAACTGGATGGATATTTAGAGATGTTAAAACCATATTGATGATTTTGAATTGCCTCCAGATGAAGCTGGAGGTAATTTATTGTAGACTGTAATTCCTACCCAAACAACTCGCTCGCCACATCTTCTATCTTTGCCACTAATCGAATTTTGATTGAAGTGTTTTTCAAGGTAATTTTATTGTATTTTGATACAAAAATGGTCGAAAACCCTAGTTTTTCGGCTTCCTGAATGCGCTGATCCACTCGGTTTACAGGGCGAATTTCACCCGAAAGTCCCACTTCGCCCGCAAAACAAAAATCTTTGTTAACGGAAATATCTTCATTCGATGATAAAATGGCGGCAACAACGGCTAAATCAATTGCGGGATCATCAACTGAAATCCCACCCGTTACATTAAGAAAAACGTCTTTGGCGCCAAGCCTAAAACCAGCTCTTTTTTCTAAAACAGCCAAAATCATATTCAGTCTTTTGGCGTTATAACCTGTTGTACTCCGTTGCGGTGTTCCGTAAACTGCGGTACTGACTAAGGATTGAATTTCAATCATCAGCGGTCGCATTCCTTCGAGAGTGGAAGCGATGGCGGTTCCTGATAATTCCTCATCCTTATGCGAAATTAATATTTCTGATGGGTTCGAAACTTCGCGTAAGCCGTTGCCCAGCATTTCGTAAATACCAATTTCGGCAGTAGAGCCAAAACGATTTTTGAGGGAACGTAAAATGCGATACACGTGGTTTCTATCGCCTTCAAATTGCAAAACGGTATCGACCATGTGTTCCAAAATTTTAGGCCCGGCAATGGTTCCGTCTTTGGTAATATGACCAATGAGAATCACGGGAATATTAGTTTCTTTGGCAAATTTTATCAGTTCGGCAGTAGTTTTCTCGAATTTGCGAAATACTTCCCGGGCTCGATTCGATATAGTCGGTGTGAAGCGTTGAATGGAATCGATGATGACGATTTCGGGCTGGATGGCTTCAATTTGTTTGAATATGTTTTGGGTTTTGGTTTCGGTAAGAATGTAACAATTATCGCCGTTTGGTGTAATTCTTTCGGCACGCATTTTTATTTGTTTTTGACTTTCTTCGCCTGAAACGTATAAGGTTTTATAAGGTAATTTTAAAGAAATTTGAAGCAAGAGTGTGCTTTTTCCAATACCGGGTTCTCCGCCTAAAAGGATTAAGGACCCAGGAACAATTCCGCCGCCTAGCACGCGATTGAGTTCGCCGTCTGTGGTATCCATTCTAATCTCTTGGCTGGAATCAATTTCGTTTATTCGTAAAGGTTTTGGGGCTTTAGAAGTGGCAACAGATTCGCTTTTCCAAGCAGATTTTTCTTCTTTTTGAATAATTTCCTCGGCGATGGTATTCCATTGTTTACAGGAATTGCATTGGCCTTGCCATTTCGAATATTGTGCACCACAATTTTGACAAAAGAAGGAGGTTTTGACTTTCGACATTATTTTTTTGCGTTAAACTTTTTATATTTTGATTTTTATAGGTCACATGTAATTGCTTCGCCTATTCGCTATCGCTCGGGTCGCATATCATCATTGGTGTTTGCGACCCGATTATAGTCATGCTCATTTCACATCATCTAATTTTTCAAACATCATATCTTTGGTCAAGTCTCCAATTTCTTCTAATTGAGTGGCGTTTAGATACGATTTTGCTGCGCGTTTGGTATCGCCCAATTTTTCGTACATTAACCCCAATTCATATTCGGCAAGCATTGATTTTGGATAATTTTTTTTGGCAATTTCAGATAATTTACCTAATTCTGGATAGGCTTTGTTTTTTAAAATGGCCGCTTCGATTGCCTTAAAATCAGAAACTCGAACGGTAACTTTTAGCCCCAAAGTTTTTGTGATTCCGTCGTATTTATTGGTTAAATAGGTTACGTATTCGTTAGGGAGAATCGCGATTTTATCTTTGTATTCTGCCACAGAAATGGGTTTGTAAGAATCAAAAAACTGATACAAAGCACTTGGAATTGAATAAAGAACTGAGGAATAATGGGATGCATTTTTAAAATGATCGTATTTGTAATTAAGCAGTGGGTTGGAGGTCATTTTTATGTTTGCATCCATTTTTTGAATGGGGTCAAGCAACTCTTTTACATCTCCATCCCCCGAGGATTGATAGTAAAAAACGGGCTGTTTTAGTGCGGCTAATTTTTCGGGGATTCGAATTTCCATTTCAGGGGCGAGTTCTGGACTTAAAGCAATGTAGGCATTAAATATGGGATTGTCTTTGTATAAAAAAAAGTTCAAAAACCCCGCAGTTGTATCGTGTCCCGCAATAATTCGAAAAGGGGCGGTACGGTATTTTTTTTCAATATAGGGAAGTAATTCGCCTCCAATAAATTCAAAAAAGCGAGCTCCTTTTCCTGAAGGCAAACTATTTATTTCATCATAATTACAGTCTTCTATACGTTCGCCATTTTTGTTTTGACTTATGCCAATGACGATTGTTTCGGGTAAATCGTCCCAATAAGTCCCGTAATTGAAGGCACCATAAAACGGATCAAATAGATAATCGCCATCGAGCAAAATTAAGATTGGGTATTTCTTGCTCGGATTTTTTTTCATAAGAAGGAGGTAAGCCAATGGTAATTTCTCGGGTTTCGCCTAACTTGTTCGAAAGGAATGATTCTGTTGTTTTTTGCGAAAAAACAGAAGTATAAAAAAGCAACAATAGTACTACCTGCTTCATGTTTTCGGATATTTTAGGTTGTTTTTAAAGAGTAGCAATATAGTACTTTTATTTTGCTTTCTTGAAACCAAAAACAGGAAAATAGATTTTTAAAAAGGGATTCAAGTTAATTTATCAGCGTTTTTTAGGAGCTAAGTCAATGAATTGTCTTTTTCATTGGGAAAAATAATCCATGGTTTAAAGGTTTTGGCTTCTTCAAAATCAAGAGAGGCATACGAAATGATGATAATAATATCGTCTTTTTGTACTTTTCGGGCTGCGGGGCCATTGAGTGTTATTGTGCCAGAATTTTTAGGTCCTTTGATGACATAGGTTTCAAATCGTTCTCCGTTATTGATGTTTACAATCGAAACTTTTTCGCCTTCGATGATGTTAGAGGCTTCGAGCAATGCTTCGTCAATGGTTATGCTTCCGATATAATTTAAGTCGGCTCCGGTAACTTTTACCCGATGGATTTTTGATTTTAAAACTTGAATTTGCATTTCGGGAATTATTAACTTAGTGGAATGGTGTCAATTAAACGGATGTTATTGATGGAAACGGCAATAAAAGCACGGTATTTTTTATTGCGATTTTTTCTTTTACAAGGCAAAAGAGTCGATTCATCGGCTATTTGAAAGTACTCTAATTTAAAATCTTTATTCTTTTCAAATGCTTTTTGTGCCCATTTTTCGATAGCTGTTGCGCTGTTAGTTTTGAACTTCGATTTTGCATCGACTAATGTCTTATAAATCAAGGAAGCCTTTTGTTTTTCTTCCGCTGTCAGGAGTTCGTTTCTAGAGCTCATAGCCAAATTATTAGGTTCTCTAAAAATAGGACAGCCTTTTACATTAACTTTTAGGTTGCTCTTAGCGACCATTTTTTTTACAATTTGTAATTGTTGAAAATCTTTCTCGCCAAAATAGGCGTTCGTTGGGGTAACAATTTCAAAAAGTCGCTTTACGATTGTCCCAACTCCGTTAAAGTGTCCGGGTCTAAATTTACCTTCCATTTGGTTTTCTAACCCATCAAAATCAAAAGACTGAGAAAAGGTTTTCCTTCATAAATATCATCAGCAGTTGGTGCGTACACAATAATTTCAGGACTTAAAGTTTCGATTTTTTTTATGTCTTCTTCCAGTTTTCTAGGATATTTCGCTAAATCTTCGGGATTGTTAAATTGTGTTGGGTTTACAAAAATGCTTACAACGGTAATTGCATTTTCTGCGATGGATTGCTGCATTAATGACAAATGGCCTTGATGTAAAGCCCCCATGGTAGGAACAAAGCCAATGGTAGAATGGATGGTTTTTATAGATTTATATAGGCTATCAAAGCGGCTTTTCCGTAGAAAACAGGCATGGTTGTTTTGTTGAATTTAAGTGCAAACATAATATTTTAGACGATAACTGCATAAATTTTTGTAATTTTGCATGGTTTTTATTGCCAATAAATCAAGTAAATTACACTATGGAGGATAAGAGAATATTATATGTATCATCAGAAGTGGTGCCTTATCTAGCTGAAAATGAGGTGTCTTTGATGTCTTATGAGGTTCCAAAAATGGTTAATAATCTAGGAGGACAAATCCGAATTTTTATGCCAAGATATGGAAATATAAATGAAAGAAGGCATCAATTACATGAAGTAATTCGTCTTTCTGGGATGAATCTAGTTGTGAATGACTTGGATATGCCATTAATAATAAAAGTTGCGTCAATACCAAAAGAGAGAATTCAGGTTTACTTTATAGATAATGATGAATATTTTAAAAGAAAAGCGACGTTTACTGATGAAGAAGGTGTGTTGTATCCTGATAACGATGAACGAGCCATTTTCTTTGCAAAAGGAGTTGTCGAGACGGTAAAAAAACTCAATTGGGTTCCAGATATTATTCACGTTCATGGATGGATGGCGGCATTGTTGCCTATATACATGAAGCATTTTTACAAAAATGAGGCTTTGTTTTCAGAAACAAAGATAGTTACTTCTATTTATGGTCAGTCATTTGAAGGAACATTAGACAAAGAAATGATTAATAAAATTATTTTTGATGGTGTGCCAAAAGAGGCTATTATCGATTTAGAAAATCCTGATTATGAAAATATTATGAAATCTGTAATTCTCCATTCAGACGCTGTTATAATTGCTTCTGAGAAAGTCTCTCCAAGTTTAACAAAATTTATAGAATCTTCGGGAAAACCTTTTTTACCTTTCGCCCCGAAAGAAAAATTCGCAGATGCGTATACTAATTTCTACAAAAATTTTGTTCTATAAACCCAATATTTTATATTAAATATGTACAATAATTCTTTTTTTAAGCAAATTTATTAGTTGCAAGTGTTGTTCTTTTTATTTCATGTGATAAAGATTATAATGCCATTGGAGCCGATTTAGTAGGGGATAATCATTTTACTTTTGATAAATATACCTCAAACGTGGTGGCTTATAATCAAAAAATTACTTCTGTAGAATCAAACAATCTTCCAGTAAATGCCTTGGGAATTTATGATGATCCTGCTTTTGGAAAAACAACTGCAAATTTTGCAACACAATTAACATTGGCTGTTGTAAATCCCACCATTGGGAGTAAGCCAGTAATAGATAACGTAATTTTAGAAGTGCCTTATTTTACTGATGCAACTAAATTAGTGTCTAAACCTGATGGCAGTCATGTTTATACATTAGATTCTATTTACGGCGACTCTAATGCAAAAATTAAATTAAGCGTTTATGAGTCGGGATGTTTCATGAGGAATTTAGATCCAATTGGAGGATTACAAACTCAGCAAAAATATTTTACAGATCAAGATTCTGATTTTAATAGTCTAAAAATAGGAAATCGTTAAACGACACCATCACTCCATCAAAAGAGCAAAACGATGCCTTTTTCTTTGACCCTGCAGAACACGTCGCTACCGTTACAGATGCTACAACAAAAGTGGTTACTACAACGCGAACGCCTCCATCAATGAAATTGAACTTAAACGCCAGTTTTTTAAATCAAAAATAATTGATGCTGCTGCTTCGGGGAAGTTGCTTACAAATGAAATTTTTGTCGACTATTTTAGAGGATTATATTTTAAAGTAGAACAATCTGGTAGCGATGCGGGGTAGTATGGCTATGATGAATTTTTCGAAAGGAACAGTTACAATTAACTATAAAGAAGATCTGGTTACCGGAGGAGCAACAACAAGAGTAAAAAAATCGATAGTGCTTAATATGAAAGGAAATACGGTTAGCTTATTGAATCAATCCAATACAAAACCAGCTTATTCTAGCGCCATAAGTACTGCAAATGCCACACTTGGCGACGAAAGATTATACTTAAAAGGAGGCGAGGGCTCGATGGCAATTTTAAGTCTTTTTGACAAAACAGATTTGATAGGATATGATAAAAGCGGCAACTTAACGGGACCTAACAACGTTTCGGATGAGTTAGACAATATTAGAAAAAAATGGCTGGTTAATAAATGAAGCTAATCTTGTATTTAATATTGATGCAAGTGCAATGGCCAATAGCTATGAGCCACAAAGAATTTATTTATATGATTTAACTCATAACAGTAAAGTTGCAGACTATTCTAATGATCCCTCAACAAATAATGCTAATCCTAAAAATTCTAAGGCAAT
>CP051546.1:17723-224337 GCA_012837155.1 Flavobacterium sp. | reverse complement strand
AATCTGGGGGTTGTAGTGCTATTAGTAATGTGTTGTCAATCTTAGTTGGTGCACCTGTAGCCAACGTAACTTCTCAACCCAATTGCGTTTCTTCAACGGGAACTGTAACAATACCTTTTCCGGTATCGGGAATAAGTTATACAATTACGGGAACAAACCCAGTTACTTCATCAGTAACCAATACGACAGGAGTTTTCTCAGGATTGGCTTCGGGAGTTTATAATGTTGTGTTTAATGCGGCTGCTTGTACTTCTCTAGCTACATCGGTTACGGTTAATGCCCAGCCTTTGATTCCATCTACTCCAGTTACAACAATAGCTCAACCTTGTGGTGTTGCCACAGGTACGATAACGGTGGCGGTTCAAAATGCTAGTGATACTTATAGTTTTGATAATGGTGTTACTTTTCAAGTGAGTAATGTAAAATCAGGATTATCTCCAGGAAGTTATAATGTGGTCATAAAAAATTCGGTGGGTTGTAAATCGCCTTCAAAAGTAACAGTTATCAATTTGAATCCTTCAATTCCATCTACACCAGTAATTACCTCAGTAATACATCCAAATTGTGCAGTTGCCACAGGAACAATAACGGTAACAGTCCAAAACGGCAAGTGATACCTATAGTTTTGATAATGGAGTCACTTTTCAAGGGAGTAATGTAAAGTCAGGATTGGCGGCTGGTAGTTATAATGTGATTATTAAGAGTGCTGGAGGATGTAATTCTCCCTTGAAACAAGTTACTATTAATGCACAACCTTCGGTTCCTCTTGCGCCAACTGTAACTGAAACCGCTCCTACTTGTGCCTTGCAAACAGGTACTCTTACAATATCAGGAGTGTTGGGAGAAACTTATAGCTTTGATGGAGCTTCCTTTTCTTCAACCTTGGTTTATTCGGGCTTAGCACAAGGTTCTTTGCATACAATTAAGGCTATGAATGCGGGAGGCTGTGTTTCTTCAGATGTAAATATTTCAATAACATCTTTAACAAATACTTGGAATACTGCTACCGGAGGTTGGTCACTTGGTATCCCAACAGTAGATCAGACTATTGTTTTTGATGATACTTTTTCATCCACAGCAGATTTAACTGCTTGTTCTTGCCTTGTGAAAGCGGCCAAAAGTGTTACGATAAATCCTCTTCATACTTTAACAATAACAAATGGAGTTACCGTTGAGCCGACAGGAAGTTTAAAATTTAAAAGTGATTTAAATGTTCCTCTTAGTAGTTCGGGGAGCTTAGTACAAATAAATGACGTTTCAAATTCAGGAGATATAATATACGAGCGGATAACAAATACTACCGTTCTTAATACGGATTATACCTATTGGTCGTCTCCTGTGGCGGGGTTTACATTAGGAGGAGTATCGCCAAACACCCTTGCAGGAAAGTTTTATTCTTATGACGATATTGCTCAGGATTGGAAACAAGAATCATCGGCAACAACTATGGCAGATGGGAGAGGGTATATAATTCGTGGTCCAGAAAACTCTTCTCCTCCAACGCCGCCATCTCCGTATTTTGCCACATTTACTGGAGTTCCAAACAATGGCACAGTTACACTATCAAGTGTTACTCCAGACAGTTTATATCTTTTAGGAAATCCGTATCCATCGGCCATAAATGCAGATAAATTCCTGAATGAAAATTCGGGAGTTCTAGATGGCACGCTTTATTTTTGGACACACAATACCCAAATAGGGATGGGTGTTTCTAATCCGGGTACGGGCTTGTATGCCTATTCTTCAGATGATTATGCTTCTTATAATATTACTGGGGGTGTTGGAACGTCTGGTAATACTATTGCAGGGGCAACACCATCAGATCCACGTATAGAAGTAACGGCAAACAGACCTACTGGTAAAATTGCTGCTGGACAAGGATTTTTGCCTCGAGTATAACGGCTCCTTCGGGTAGTTCAATTGTGTTTAATAATGATATTCGAATAGCAGGAACATCGGGGAATAATACCCAGTTTTTCAGAACGAAAAGTCCCAAATCAAAAACGGTTAATGCTGTCGAAAAAAGCCGTATTTGGTTGAACTTGACCAATACTCAAGGAGCTTTTAAACAAACACTTGTGGGTACATTACTGGAGCTACTAATGGATATGAAGGTCGTTTTGATGGAGAAAGTTTTGATGGTAACGAATTTGTCGATTTTTATAGTGTAAACCAAGATAAGAATCTAGTGATTCAAGGACGTGCTTTGCCATTCGACGAAAATGATGAAGTACCCTTAGGATTCAAATCAACTATCAGCGGAGATTTCACTATAAACATCGACCAAGTAGATGGCTCACTAATCAATCAAGCGGTGTATATTGAAGACAGGTTGGTTCATACAACGGTCGATTTGAAAACGAGTCCTTATACTTTTGCAACAGCAGCGGGAATCTTCAATGACAGGTTTGTGTTAAAATATTCTAACAAAACTTTGGGCACAACCAAGTTTGACATAACAGCAAACAAGGTTTTGGTTTCTATTAATAACAAACAAATAAAAATAAACTCCTTTGCCGAAACGATAGACAAGGTTGCCATTTATGATTTGTTAGGAAAGCAAATTTATCAAAAGAACAAGATAAACAGTACCGAATGGTCTGTGTCAGATTTAATGTCAAGTCATCAACAGTAATCATAAAAACAACACTAGAAAACGGAGCAACACTTACTGATAAAATTGTTTATTAAAAAACACTTTTTCGATGAGTTGGTCAAAGACCGCTGTAAATGATTTAGAGTAATCAATATGTGAAAAGTTTATAAAAGCCCCATTCGGCAATGCTAAGTGGGATTTTTTTATGAAAACAGATGGATAAAAATAAACTTTATGAAAATTCTTAATATTTTTGTAATTATTACAAAATAAAGAATTATTGCACTCTTTTTTTGTATTAATTCATTTTTTTTGCTTTTTTTTGCACCTTAAATACTGCGTGGGGCAATATGAGTAAATGGGGCAGAAAAGAGGTTAGTAAAAATCAATATTTGTAATACTAAAGATTGTTGAAATGCATTCTCGAAGCGAGAGATACTATAAAAGGTAACATCTGCTTATGAGTTTAGTTCAAATTGTAAATGAGTTTATGCTAAAGTTAGATAATACAAAAAGGAATAATTTAAATTATAAGGCGAATTTATTATTAAAAGTAAAACCATCAAAAACAATTATTTGTTTATGATGGTTTTGCTACTTTATTTAACACCTTTAATTTCGTTTGGTCAATCACAAACATTTACTACTCCGGGGACATCTACATTTACAGTTCCTTGCGGAGTAACCTCTATTACCGTAGAAGCTTGGGGAGCAGGTGGAGCGGGAGGAGGTTCAACAGCTAATAATGTTAAAGGCGGCGGCGGCGGAGCTGGAGGAACTTATGTTTCTTCTACTTTTACAGGTCTTTCAGCTGGTCAAACATTCAATTTATATGTAGGGAAAACTACTGTTGGTATAAGTGGTGCTGGAGCAACTGGCGAAGCATCATGGTTCAATACAACAGGGACACTATATGCTCAAGGCGGCGCAGGAGGGGATGCTCCAAATGGGGGAAATGTTTTTGGAGGGATAGGTTCTACGGCTTTAAGTATTGGAACAATTAAGATTGCTGGGGCTAATGGATTGAACGGATCGGCTTCCATTGGGAATTCTGGAGGTGCTGGAGGAAACTCTGGAGGTGCTGGAGGAGGATCAAGAACTACATTTGAAAATAATGGACAGTTTGGAGTTGCGCCTGGCGGCGGCGGCGGCGGAGCTTTTATTACAAATAATACTGATCATTTAGGTGGTAATGGAGGGAGTGGTCAAATTAAAATTACCTATACCTCTTCTCTTAAAAATTATTGTACTCCAAGTTATAATACAAATGTCGAACCGATAACCAATGTGACTTTTGCAGGAATTAACAATACTACAACAAACGCACTTGGGGGCTCTAGTTTAGAAAGTTTCTGTATCACAGGATCAGTTATTCAAGGGTCCGCTTCAAATACGATTACTGTTCAGGGAAATACGGATGGAAACTATACGGAATATATCAAAGTATATATAGATTGGGATCAAAATGGAGTGTTTGGAAATAATGCTAATGAAAAATATGATTTAGGGACTATTACAAATTCAACAGGAGTGGATGGTATATTAGCTACGGGAAATATAGCTGTTCCGTTAGCAGCTGTTATAGGGACCACGAGGATGAGGGTTGTAAAAACTTATAATTCTTCTGGAGTTAATTCGAATGACCCGTGTTTTAGTGGTGGTGATTATGGTCAAGCTGAGGATTATGTGATAAATGTTGTAGTACCACCAACCATTACAAGTTTTACCCCTACAAGTGGTTGTGCTAGTACAACTTCAGTAGTTATAACGGGAACTAATTTTACGGGAGCCACCGCGGTCACTTTTGGTGGGACGAACGCCTTGTCCTTTACCGTAAATTCTGCTACTCAAATTACAGCCATACCGGCAGCGGGAGCAACAGGAACAATCAAGGTCACAACTCTAGGAGGAACGGCCACTAGTACAACCAATTTCACTTTTAACCCAACTCTTACCGCTAGCGTGAGTATTGCGGCATCAGTAAACTCTATTTGCACAGGAACTTCCGTTACTTTTACTGCAACACCCACCAATGGTGGGACAACACCTGCCTATCAATGGAAGTTAAATGGTGCAAATGTTGGCACAAACTCCTCAACTTACACTAACGCAACATTGGCAAACGGAGATAGTGTAGCCTGTGTTATGACATCTAATGCATCTCCTTGCTTAGCGGGTAGTCCAGCGACATCTAATGCAATAGTAATGGTAGTAGGTTCGGGTTCTTTAATACCAACTCCAACGACAGCAATTACTAACGCCTCGTGTTCGGCTTCGGATGGTGCCATTGCCATTACAAATTTAAATAATGCATTAGAGTTTGTAAAAACAGATAATGATTATGTCGATTTGAATGCAAAATTACTGTCAGGAACAGCTAGAGTTTCGTTGGGCTCGCAGAGCCAACAATGAAACTCGTGTTGAACCCTTCGATAAACTCAGGACAGGCTCACCGATTACAAATCCATCCCTTATGGGGTTTACGATAAAAGAATAAGAAGAATTTCAAGAGGCAAGTGTGCCTCTTTTTTTTTTTTTTGAGGTAGTTAAGTTTGGTTTTCTTGTGTTTTCCTTCACTTATGGGCATAAAATCCCTTACCCATAAAATTAACTTTCACGGGGAATCGGGTTTTGGCCACTGCCAAGATACCAAGCAGGCGGACCACGCTGGTCAAAACCACAATTCGATGCAAATTACCCGTTTTACAACAAGGGCACTTTGGTAAAAAGGGTTTCTTTTCTGCTTTTTCCAAGACCTTAACTAGAAGTTTCTCCTGTAAAAGCCTCAATTTTTGACGTTTCCAAGTGCTACTCAAAAAACCATGATGGCGGATTTTTACAAAACCTTTGGGCAAAATATGCAAGGCAAACCGCCTGATAAACTCCTGATGGGTGAGTGTCATTTGTTTTTTGACTCCCGCCATTCGATAATTCTTATAATCAAAAGTGACGTTTTGGTCACTAATATCTTTGATTCGATGGTTGCTAATAGCAATTTTGTGGGTATATCTTCCTAAATATTCCACCACCGATTTCGGATTTCCAAAAGGTTTCTTGGCAAATACCACCCACGGTTTTTGCCATAAATCCTGACGGATTTGCTCATAACCAATCGGATTTTTTGTTTTTAGCTTTTCACAATATTTAGCCCTAAAAACCTTGGATAATGCCTTTACCGAAAACAGAAACTTGCCATCGAGTCGGCTGTTTTTCCAAATTCCATTTTTATCCACTCCGCCTCCTGGCACAATGCAATGCAGGTGTGGATGCAAACTCAATTGCTGCCCCCAAGTGTGCAAAACGGCAATCATTCCCATTTGCATTTCTTTGGATTTTCCAAATTGTTGTAGCGTTTCCCAAGAGGCTTCAAACAAGGTATCGTACACGATTTTGGACTGGTGCATCGCCAAAGAATTGATTGCCTCGGGCAAAGTGAAAACTACGTGGAAATAAGGTACTGGTAAGAGTTCCGTTTCTCTTTTGGCTATCCAATCTTCCCTGTTTTTACCCTGACACTTTGGGCAATGCCGATTGCGGCAAGAGTTATAGCTTATGGAGAGATTGCCACAACTATCGCAAGCATCTATATGACCACCTAGTTCTGCGGTTCTGCATTTTTTTATGGCAGAAAGCGTGCGGAGTTGCCAAGTATTCAATCCATAGTTTTCGATTTTGGAACCAATTTTTCGCAGTACATCGGCTACTTCAAAGAGCGGCTGCATTTTGCAAAAAGAGTATCGAGTGGACTAAAAATGCGCTGACTCTCGAGTTGGGCAATGTGCAGATATTCCATCGTGGTTTCGATATTTTGATGTCCTAAAAGATCTTTAAGGGTCATAATATCCATACCGTCTTCGAGCAAATGCGTGGCATAGCTGTGCCGAAGCGTGTGGGTATGTACTTCTTTTTTCACACCTGCCGCTTTGGCAACTTGTCTAACTGCCCATTGCACGCCACGCTGGGAATACCGTGAATCAAAATCGCCTCCAGCCCTTTCGATAGGTTGACCATTGAAGAGATAATCTTGGGATTTTTCGGCTTCGATATATTTTTTTAAACCTCGGATTAAATGCACCGAAAGCGGAACATAGCGGTCTTTTTTACCTTTGCCTTGAACGACTTTGAGTTGTTTTCTATCGAAATCCAAATCCTGTAAACGAACATTTCTGGCTTCCATACAACGAAGTCCACAGCCATAAAGTAAACCAATGAGAATTTTGTGTTTGAGTAGTTTGGCACTTTGAAGCATAGCCCAAACTTCTTCCTTACTAAGTACCACGGGAAGTTTTTTCTCGTGTTTTATCGAGGGCAATCGCAGGTATTCATAAGGTAATCCTTCGGATTTAAGTAAAAACCGAAGGCCATAAACGCAGTGTTTAAAATAAGTTTGAGAGGGTGTTTTGGATTTTTTCTGTTGGTAAAACAAATAGTCCTGCACTTGTTCGGGATCTAGTTCGGTCGGGATTTTACCAAAATAGAGCGAGATTGCCGCCACGTGACGGGAATAATTGTTAAAAGTACTTTGGCTTCTGCCTAAAACAGAAACCGTTCGCTCAAAACGATTTAAAAGCCCCTCAAATCCTGGAACTTCCCGTTTGGCTTGATTCAGTATTTTGTTTTCTCTTAAATCTTCTGCATTCTTTTTTTTGTAGTCATACTTTACGTTTTTTTAATTATCTTCGTAAGATACTAAATCTAGTAAAGCGCTACCGAAGGTTTAGTTCAACTACTGCTTTTACGTTAGAAGGTTGGATAAAAGTAGCAAAGACAGATTTACCATCTTCAGCAGTAGGCACCTCTTTATTTGGTCAAAATGATGTTGTAGAATTTGGTTTTGTTGGAAATACTATGTTGTATTGCTGGATTGGGAATACTAGTAGCATTACTTATACTCTTCCAGGAGCATTTGATTATACTAAATGGCATCATGTTGCGGCTGTAGGAAATAATATTTCCGGAACTCTTGCTATTTATTTAGACGGATTATTAGTATCTTCCGTCTCTACTTCATTAGCTAGTTATAGTGCTTCGACTTTGTCTACTGCAAAGATAGGAAGCGGTGTTTTTAATGACCCAGCTACATCCAATCCTTTTTCAGGGCAAATTATGAAAGTAGGAATGTATAACACGGCACTTTCTGCTGCTACAATTGCAAATTTAGCTGCCAGTCCTACTCTTTATACTGGATCTGAAGCAGGTTTGATAGCAGGATATAATTTCTTTGACAGTTCAGGAACAACTTTGTCTAAACTACCCTCGGGTACCAATGGGACTTTAATCAACACTCCCACTTGGATTGATCCCTATACTTATTCTTGGACTAAAGCAGGAGATCCGACCTTTACAAAAACAACAAAAAACATTAGTGGTTTGCTTAATGGGAATTATACGGTAAGCGTATTGGGTATTGGGGCAAGTTGTCCTAAAACTACCAGTTTTTCATTAGCAACTGTAGTGGCAACTTGGAACGGATCTACTTGGATAAACGGGCCACCTACAAGCGCAAAAGCAATTGAATTTACGGGATTATATCCTCCTACAATGGATGTTGATATAGCGGGCTGCTCGTGTAAAGTTACGGGAAGCGCTGCCGTTACCATTAAATCGGGGCGTACAATGACAATAACTAACGAAGTTACTGTTTTAGGACCAAGCTTTTTAACTTTTGAGAATACTGCTAGCTTGATACAAACCAATGATGCTGCTGTAAATTCAGGGAATATAATCTATAAACGAAACACAACTTCGGTGCTTGGTTCTGACTATACTTATTGGTCCTCACCAGTAGCAAATCAACAATTAATCAATGTGTCTCCTTCTTATGCATCAGGCTTATTCTATTCTTATAATGACTTTGCCACTCCAGAAGACTGGAAGCCAGAGTCATCGTCAGTGGTAATGCAAATAGGAAAAGGTTATATTATCCGAGGACCGCAAACGATGTTGCCACCAAGTTTTTATGTTGCCACTTTTACAGGAGTTCCAAATAATGGATTAAAAACTATCGCAATTGGTCCAACTGGAACATCAAATTTATTAGGAAATCCATATCCATCGGCTATAAAAGCGGATACGTTTTTATCTTTAAATTCTAGCGTAATCGAAGGCACTATTTATTTTTGGACTCACAATACAGCAATTCAATTAGCTACAAATATTACTGATGGTACTGCGGGTTCTGGGGCTTTTGCCTACACTTCGAATGATTATGCATCTTATAATACAACTGGAGGTGTTGCAACTGGTAACTCTAAAAATGGGGTCGAACAAATAGCAAACAGACCCAACGGATATATTGCTGCGGGACAAGGTTTTTTTACAAGAAGTACGGTAATTGGAGGAACAGTACAATTCACAAATGCCATGCGGTTGTTGGGTACTTCAATCAATAATACCCAGTTTTTCAAAACGAAAAGTCCTAAATCAAAAACGGCTAATACCATCGAAAAAAATCGCATTTGGTTGAACTTGACCAATACTCAAGGGGCTTTTAAGCAAATGCTCGTGGGTTATATTACCGATGCTACAAATGATTACGACAGTCGTTTTGATGGAGAAAGCCTTGATGGGAATGCGTTTGTCGATTTTTATAGTGTGAACCAAGATAGGAATCTAGTAATTCAAGGACGTGCTTTGCCATTCGATGAAAATGACGTCGTGCCGCTAGGGTATAGTAGCACAATTGATGGAGAATTTACCATCAATATTGATGAAGTAGATGGTTTATTGGCGAATCAAGCCGTATATCTTGAGGATAAATTAACGAACACAACGGTCGATTTGAAATCAAGTCCTTATACTTTTACAACAATAGCAGGAACTTTTAAGGATCGATTTGTATTGCGTTATGCCAATAGGTCTTTAGCAAACCCAGATTTTAAACCAACAAGCAATAAGGTGTTAGTTTCTAATAAAAACAAGCAGATAAAAATTAATTCCTTTGCCGAAACGATAGACAAGGTTAGTATTTATGATTTGTTGGGAAAACAAATTTATCAAAAGAACAAGGTAAACAGCAAAGAATTATCCATACTAGATTTAGGGTCTAGTCATCAGACTTTAGTGGTAAAAACGAGTTTACAAAACGGAGAAACGGTTACTAATAAAATTATTTATTAGTAGAACAGTTATTTTTAAAACCAAAATAGATTTTAGAATGAAAAAGCTCCCAACTTTTAAAGGTTTGGGAGTTTTTTTATAAGTGTTGCCTTGTCCTAAATGGCTTATTTTCCTTTTAGGCTTGCTTCTAAATTCCTGTCAATAGTGTGTCCAGGTCGGGACCATTTTGGTTTTTCGCCAAGTGAAGAAAACTTTGAATCTGCTGCTTCAACTGTTTTTCGTTGATTTACTTTGGCAAAAGGTTGTTGGTTTTGCAATCCTAAAACTTCAAACATTTTCATGTCTTCGTTTACATCATTATTGGGAGTTGTAAGAAGTTTGTCGCCCGAAAAAATAGAATTGGCACCAGCCAAAAAGCACATTGCCTGACCTTCTCTACTCATATTTATTCTTCCTGCCGAAAGGCGTACTTGAGTTTCAGGCATCACAATTCGGGTTGTTGCGACCATTCGAATCATCTCCCAGATTTCTACTGGTTTTTCCTCTTCGAGTGGTGTTCCTTCAACAGGAACTAAGGCGTTTATGGGTACAGATTCCGGTTGTGGGTCTAGCGTAGAAAGAGCTACAAGCATGCCTGCTCGGTCTTCGATGCTTTCTCCCATTCCGATGATTCCGCCACTACAAACGGTAATGTTTGTTTTTCGGACATTTTTGATAGTTTCTAAACGATCCTCGAAACCACGAGTCGAAATAACTTCCTTATAATATTCTTCAGAGGTGTCAATATTGTGGTTGTAGGCATATAGACCCGCCTCGGAAAGTCGATGCGCTTGATTTTCGGTAATCATTCCAAGAGTGCAACACACTTCCATGTCAAGTTTATTAATGGTACGCACCATTTCGAGTACTTGGTCAAATTCAGAACCGTCTTTTACGTTTCTCCAAGCAGCACCCATACAAACGCGTGACGAACCACTCGATTTAGCTTGAATGGCTTGCTCTTTGACTTCGTTTACAGTCATCAAATCATTGGTTTTAATAGAAGTGTGGTAGCGTTTTGCTTGTGGGCAATAGCCACAATCTTCAGAGCAACCACCCGTTTTTATGGATAATAAAGTGGATACTTGTACCACATTTGGATCGTGATGTTCTCTATGAACGGTAGCTGCTTCATAGAGCAAATCCATCATAGGCTTGTTATATATTGCGAGAATTTCGTCTTTTGTCCAATCGTGTTTTGTGATGCTCATTGAGATGATTTTTTGATGCATCAAAAGTAGTTAAATTGTTCTAAAGAAGCAATGCTAAGTAATTAAAAAAGGGAAACCCTTAATGGGTTAATCAGAAATATGGCGATCGTTCCAATATAGCATTAATAGCATTGTGACTAATACCGAGGATGCAATTCCTTCAAACAATAAACAAATACAATAGGTTACTATTGATGGATTTCCTGTAAATAAAAAGGTTTTTGATAGCGATTCAACATAGGAATCTCCACCTTTTAAATAACTGTAAATAAGTAACCAAAAGACACTCAGAAAGACACCTATTAGAGATGTTTTCATTGCAGAAATGGCATTAGAAACAAAATTTTTTTTACCCTCAGTAATATTCATGGAGATAGTTCGGTTCACTCCATATAATACAAAAATGGTGTTAAAAAGTCGAAGGTAAACTTTGTCTCCAAAACCAATTGAGTTGATGAATAAAAAATAGATTGAAATTCCTAAGAAAATAATAAAACCGTTTGTGAATTCTTTTGATAATCTCATATAATTTGTCTTTAAAAGGTTAGAAAAAACAATTTTCAAGTAAACAAAACTATAGCTATGTAATTCAGTAAGGATATACCAAATCTACAAAAAAATGGAGTATCAATTGATTAAAAGGAGAAATAAAAATGATTTCTGATTGTTTTATTGTTTTTTCAGAAATTCTAAAGCAGTATTTTTATCTTTTTCTAATTGCTTTTTTAACAAGTCAACCGAGGAAAATTTTTGTTCTTGGCGAAGGTATTTGAGCAAGTAGATTTTTATTTCTTGATTATACAAATCAGCAGCAAAATCAAAATAATGGACTTCGATGGATAAATTTTCGCCATCTACCGTTGGATTATATCCAATATTCATCATCCCAAAAACAATTTTTTGATTGATGACGCTTTTCACAACATAAACTCCATTTTTAGGAATTAGTTTGTAATTTTCTTGAATTTGTAAGTTAGCTGTTGGAAATCCAAGGGTTCTTCCTAATTGTTTTCCTTTGGCTATAATTCCACTCAAAAAATAATCATAACCAAGGTATTCATTAGCCAAAGCCATATTTCCTTCCATTAATGCGGTTCGAATTTTGGTCGAACTAATCGAAACATCATCTATTTCTTGAACTGAAATTTGTTCCACTTCAAAACCATATTGTTTGCCAAAAATGATTAAATCATCAATGTTTGCGGTGCGATTTCTTCCAAATCGATGATCGTGACCAATGATTATTTTATGGATTTTAAATTGGTCTACGAGAACCGTTTGAACAAATTCCTGCGCGGTTAGTTTGGAAAAAATTGCATCAAAAGGATGAATGACGAGATTCTCTACTCCAATTTTTTCGAGCAATTCAATTTTTTCCGAGAGTGTGTTGAGTAATTTTATTTCCGATTTTCCTTGTAAAACCATTCTTGGATGAGGGAAAAAGGTAAGAACTAGGCTTTCATATTTTCCGTTTTCTGTGTTTTGAGTAAGTTTTTCTAGAATTTTTCGATGACCAATATGCACGCCATCAAAGGTTCCTAAGGTAAGGATTGTTTTTTTTGTGGTATTAAAGGCATTAATGGAATGAAAAATCTTCAAAGCGGCTATTTTTAGAATGCTGCAAATTTATACTAATAATAACAGATAAAAAAAGAGGATTGAAACAAATCAATCCTCTCAATCGCTATTTTTTAAATTATTCCTTGATAAACTTTAGGGTTTTTTTCTGACCCTCTTTTACGATAGTAATAAAATAGATGCCATTACTTAAATCCGAAGTGTTTATGGTTAAATCATTTTCTTTCGTAATCACTTTCTGGCTTATTTTTTGACCCAAGTTGTTGCTTATAATAAAGCTGTTTGGAAGATCAAAATTGCTTGGAATACGGATATTTAATTTCCCTTTTGTAGGGTTTGGATACAGATAAATGTCGTTTGAGGTCTCGAATGCCTTAGCTCCTAGCGAGCTCGTGGTAAAACGGGTAGTTTCATATAAACTAAAAGTACCTCCTGATTTGATGATAGAGGAACCATCGCTAGATTCGATAGAATAGGAGCCATTGCCGCCACCACAGCAAATTCCATCAACGCCACCGTCATTTATGATAAAAGTATAGCATTCGTTATTAGCTAAGGTCCATGGAAAGCTTAGTGCATTTGGTAAGGGTAATGTTTTTTTATCAGGATAGGGACCGCCACTAAATAGTATTGTTCCAGAACTATTTTTTAAAAGCCAAGTTGTTTCAGTGCCAAATAAATCGAGTTGTAATTTAAATATAAAATTAGTGAAAGTATAATTTGGAGCTGTAGTTGGTGGAATAAAGGTTCCGCTTGCGGTATTATTGGTATTTCTTGCATCAGCACCTCCGTTAACAGAGGTAATATTTACATTAATGGTTGCACTTGTTGGCGAATTTATAGGTAAAATAAAAGTCGCAGATTGATGGGTTGTTAAATTACCAACCCAATTATAAGAGGTATTGCTTCCTCCATTTATTGTGTAATTTAAGGTTGCTGCTGTCAAATTGTTTGTTCCTCGATTGTAAATTGTAATTTTTTGACCTGCAAAACAAGCCACATCAGAACAATTTGCTTCTACCTTTACTTCGGCATCATTGGCAAACAAGGTTAGAGGAGTATTTTTTGTCGAAGTTATTAACTCTTTTCTTCTGGCAGCATTATTTATAATGACATCCATTCTTTCTTTTTGATTTTGGGTAAAAATATTCATACAGGCATCATCTGTATAATCCATATAGTTTTCGACCATTTCATTGCCAGTATTGTTGCAATTTGCCACCGTAGGGCAGCCATAATTAGCATCGTGATGAACAGGAGTGTCTGCACAAAAATCATTGCCACAAGCGCTATCGCCCCAAATGTGTATTAATCCTAACCAATGCCCCACTTCATGTGTCATTGTTCTTCCTTTATCATAAGGATTATTCAATAAAAAAGAGCCGTTGTTATGGGTACTACTACCAAAAGCACTATAACGACAAACCACACCATCAGTATTTGAATTGCCACCAGAACCGAGACCGCCTAAGCCTGAAGCTTCGGGTAATTGAGCATAACCAAGAGTATCGTCGACTAAATTAATCGTCCATATATTTAAATATTGTGTAGGATCCCAAATCGTAGCGGGTTTTACATTTAATTCAATATCGTCGTTATTAGGACTCCAAGATTCTTGGCAAAAGCTTACGCGATCGATTCCGTTTGTTGGATTTCCGTTAGGATCTTGTTTTGCTAGAGCAAATCGAATGTTAGTGGCTGCACCAACGTTGACAGGGTTTGCGCTAGAGCCCTGTCCTATTGTGCTAAAGTCTTCGTTTAGCACAGTAATCTGCGATTGTACTTGAGCATCGGTAATGTTTGGCGCGGTTCCGATGGCTTGACCGCTGTGTATTACATGAACAACAACGGGAATGGTTATTATGCCACCACTTTGCGAAGTGGTTCGCATTGCTTTACGTTTTTCAACTAATGGGGCTATCCAATTTTCAAACTGGGCATTAGTCCTTCTTTTTGAATTTTTTCTCTGGAGAAATTCCTCATATTCTACTGTTGCACAACGAATTTTTCCATTATTTGGATTTACATTTCCTATCTTAACGGCTTTGCCAAATATAGTTTTACTTGCTGTTTTTTTGTTCTGAGCTGAGGTGTTGCTCCAGATTATCAAGCAAAAAAAAGCAAGACTTATTTTGATCGAAACAAGAATATTTTTTTTCATATTATGCGATTTAAGTGATAGTGTTCCCATGCTAGCGTTCCATGTCATTAAGTTAAGCAAAATCGTCTCCGTTTTGTCATTCCGAGGGACGAGGAATCTCATTAGTTGCTCACATTATGTGATTTCTCCCTTTGGTCGAAATGACAAATTAATCCTTAACTTAATGACATTGTGCTAGCGTTTGTGGCAACTTACAGATTTTTTTTTCATAAGCAACGAGCGAATTTATGAAAAATAAACGAACAATATACTGAAAAACCTAGCTATGTGTAGGTAGTTGACATTTAGATTTGTGTACAACTTCCGCCCAGCTAGTCCGAGCATTAGGTTTCATTTGTCTCGTCCTAAAATAAGTTTACATATTTATACTTAATCCTAAAATACATTTACAACTCATTTTTAGTCCTATTATTGGTTTACAATAATAGGACTTTTTATATAATAATTCTTCCATAATTTTTCTGTTTTAATATTATTTTGATGTACGTGGTTTGGTGTGAGATTCCCTATACTCATATGAGGTCTTTCATTATTATACATTTGGATTACTGCATCCAATAATTCCTTGGCATCTTCTATATTATTAACTTGATAATCATTTAAATATTCTTCCTTTATAATACCATTAACCCTTTCTGCAATAGCATTTTCTAGAGGATTTCCGTTTTCTGTCATACTAATTCCTATCTTGCTATCTTCTAGAAGTTTTACGTATTCACTGCTACAATATTGGGTTCCTCTATCGGAATGATGTATCAATTCTAATTCTTTTCTTTCATTTGAAATACTTAAAATTGCCATTTCTAAAGCCTGAATTGTTTCTGAAGTTTCTAAACTCTTGCCTAAATTATAGCCAACTATTTTTTTGGAATACGCATCAGTAATAAAACTAATGTATAGAAAAGTATCTTTAATTCTCCAATAAGTTATATCGCATACCCATAATTGATTTGGAGAACGAGGGATAAAATCTCTAATTAGATTTGGATATTTCTTGAATCTATGAAATGAATTGGTAGTGATGGTTTGTTTTTTTCTACGCTTAACTAAAAGATAATTAGCCGATAAAACGTCGAATAGTCGGTCTCTACCCATCTTAATTTGATGTTCTAACAAGAAGGGTTGCAGTAATTCATATAATTTTCTACCTCCCATGTGACGATGATTTTTTCTTATTCTTAATACTTCAGAAATCACTAGTTCATCTTCAAAAACAAGCTGTTCTTGTTGCCAAAAGTATTGATAATAAGATTGTCTAGTAACGCCAAGTAATCGGCAAAATTTGCCTAAACTAACTTTGGGATAATTATGTTTCATCTCTTGAATCACTTGGTATTGGACTTTTTTACAATCTTTATTTTGAATTCCTGTTCGGCTATGGTTATCATTCTTCGATAGGTTTCGGCTAAAAGCTGAGCCTCTTCAAGTTCTTTTTTTAATTGTAATAAAAGATCTTTCTCCTTGGATGTCAGTGTTTTATTTTCAATATTTTCCATACTTGGCAAAACTACGATACTGGGTTGAGAATAATCATATCCAAGGTCTTTTAACCAATAAGAAATTCGAGAATGACCAATATTATATTTGTCTTCTACCTCTCTTCTTGTCAAAGTTCCCGTTAAAAAATCATTACAAACAAATCTCTTAAATTCTTCCGAATATTTAGACTGCCATTTTGAGGAATGTTCCTTTAAATATCTTTCCATATTTTTACACTTTTGTGTAAACCTATTTTAGGACAAGACACTACTGGGTTTTGTGTGAAAAGCCATTTAAGTCTCCGTGAAAAAATAGGATAGCGGTTCTGAAATTTTGCTTATTTCTGTACCCACGTCCTATTCGTTTTAGTTCTTCAATTGCTCCGTTTATTCTTTCTGCTCTAGCATTATTAGAGCCTGTTACTATTGCATTTAATATTCCTTGAAAATGCCTGTCGAACATTTTTACTACTTCTACTATTTCTGGAATCTTACTATAAAGGGCACTTCGTCTCCAATTTGCTAGTATTAAAAAAGCATTTTCTTTGGTTTTCTGCCTAAATTGTATGTCTCTAAAATTCTCTTTTATTCTCCATGCTTTAGAGACCTCATAATTCACTTTGTCGATGGATTCAAATATAATTCGTTGTTTTTCAGTCATATTAGAGATGTCTTTTAACCAAATGTACTTTGTCTTTTTTAATTCTTCTACCTCACGAACTTCTCTTCTTCGGACTTTATCAACGGCTTTGTTGAGATAGCCTACTAAATGAAAATTATCATGGCAATGAATCGCTTTTTCGAAGTGTGTTTTTGCTCCATATATAAAAGCATCCCACATATCTGTGCATATCGTTTTTACCTCATCACGCTGGTCTTTAGTGAGCTTGTTGCAAAGTTTGTCAACACTTTCTTTGGTTCTACCCTCAACAACATCTATAACTACTCCTGTAGATTCCTCCGATAGAATACTAAAATAATCATGTCCTCTTGAGACTGATTTTTCATCAATACTCAAATAATAATATCTATCATCGGCACTTCTTTTACTCATTCCTCGTTCAACAAAATTGTGCATTACTCTATGTACTTGATCAAAACTTAAGCCTAATAATCTCGCCGTTTTACTCTGACTTTTAGTGCATTGTAATGTGTCTAAAGTTTTTTTTCAAGTAACCAAGTCATCCGCTCATAAGGTTCTGCCCAAGGAACATCGATGGTTTTTACTTTGTTATTGCTGTCTTTGTATCTTGGCAAATTACAATAAATAAATGTCTTGTATTGCCATAAATCTAAATGTCGCCATTTACGTTCCGCTCTATCATCATAAAGGTCATATTCTAAATCGCCTATTTTATATTTTTTTGGCTCATAATAAAGATAAACATGCACTTCTAGCTTTTCTTCGCTTATATCTAACTTAGATAACTTCCAACCATCTTGGATGGGTAAAATAATTTTCTCTAGTATTGTTCTGATGTCGTATTCCATTTTGTAAATTTACAACTTTCACAAAATATCCAGTAGAACCTATTAGTTTTGCCGTTGTTGGATGGTTGGATGTTTTTACCAGAAATGAGTATAAAGATTTGTTTATTGAAAGCCTTACTTATTGTCAAAAGAATAAAGGATTAGAAATATATAAAGCAGAAGATTATGTGTATAATAGTGCCATAGATTATTCAGGTCAAAAAGGATTAGTCGACAATGTTGTAGTTTTTAGAATGTTTGGAGTTTAATGATAACTAACCACACGAAAGGATTCGTGCGGTAGCGGGGGACATCCTTTTTCGGAAAGACCATATTTCCTAGTCATAGATGAATACATTATTTACTTATACTTCAAAAAAGCCACTTGAAAGGAATGATTAATGATTTTTTTGGCTCCTATCCACTACAAGAGATGAGTAAATTTAATACTCCATTTCAAATTGAAGAAATTTATAGTGTCGATTTTAACGATTATAAAGCAATTATTGATAAAATAGTCAAATTTTTTGCTGAGAAAAAAAATTCAAAATTAGTTTCAAAATTGGATTTATTCCAAAAATGGGCTTACTGCTTATTTAAGACTACTTCAACTAGTTCTTTTACTTCTTCAACATTTACGAGCAAGTCTTCAAGGTTTTCTGTTTCTAAGATAAGATATGAAAGCTCTAACAAAATTATTTTTTAATAAATCGTAATGTTTTCTTTCTATCTCCTTTTTCTATGGAAATAAAATAGACGCCACTACTCAAAGAGGAAGTGTTTACGGAGAGTTCCTTTTCGGTAAATACCGTTTTGGTTAGAATTATTTGCCCTAAAACAGTGCTAATTTTATACCTGTTTAAAAAACCTGAATGACTAGGTGTTTTAATGTTTAAAAGATCATTTACAGGATTTGGATAGATATAAAAATCATTAGAGTCTGCCACTACAGGCTCTTCTAAATTGACACTAAAAGTTTTGGTTTCGGTTGTTGAAAATGTGGCGCCAGAGGCTACTGTAATAGTTCCGTCAGCGGATTTAATGTTATAAAAACCGTTGCCACCATCGCAACATATTCCGTCGCCTTCGGTATCATTTATTGTAAAAACATAGCATTGATTGTTAGCAAGTGTCCAGTTTTGAGTAAGTAAAGCGGGTATTGGTGTTGCGTCTGTATACGGCCCTCCTTTGTATAAAATTGTTCCCGAATCATCTTTTAGATTCCAAGTAGTTTCGCTCCCAAAGTTATCTTGTTGCAATCTAAACACAAATTCATTACTGGTGTAATTTGTTGGTACTCCCGGTAGTGTAAATGTTCCAGATGCGGTGTTGTTGGTATTCCTTTGATCTGTTACGCCATTAGCTTTAATGATTTCAGCATGTATTGTTCCGTCTGTAACCGAATTGATTTGCACATCAAAAGTATTTAATTCGTTTGTTGCTAAATTTCCAGTCCAATTATAAGTCGTGTTAGCACCTCCATTGATATTGTACATTAGGGTTGCAGTAGTTAATCTGTTTGTTCCTCTATTGTAAATGGTTATTTTTTGAATTGTTTGGTTGGGAGTAGCTCCACAAGCAGGTAATGGACAACTTGATTCAATTTTTACTTCGGCATCATTGGCAAACAAACTCAGCGGAGTACTTTTTGTTGAAGTTTTTAACTCTTTTCTTCTAGGAGAATTATTCATAACGGCAGTTATTCTATCCTTTTGATTTTGGGTAAAAATGTTCATACAAACGTCATCTGTATAATCCATATAGTTTTCGACCATTTCGTTTCCATTATTATCACAATTTGCAACCGTAGGACAGCCACGATTAGCGTCGTGATGCACAGGAGTGTCTGCACAAAAGTCATCGCCACAAGTGGCATCACCCCAAATATGCCTTAATCCCAACCAATGACCTACTTCGTGAGTCATTGTTCTTCCTCTATTATAAGTTAGGTCTAATAAAAAAGTTCCATCATTGTCCTTAATACTTCCAAACGCGGTATACTTAGCAACAACTCCGTCAGAATTCGAGTTTCCACCTGTTGCATCAAGACCAGCTAAGCTAGAAGCGTCAGGAAATTGGGCGTACCCCAAAATGGTGTTGTCAGTTAATTTAGTAGTCCACATATTCATATATAACGTAGGATTCCAAATGGTTGCTGGTTTTACCTTTAAATCAAATTCTGTCTCGGACCAATTTTCTTGACAAAAACTTACCCTGTCAATTCCGTTTGTTGGGTTTCCATTGGGATCTTGTAGAGCAAGAGCAAATTCAATTTGAATATCGGCTCCAATTGGATTTGTGTTGTAACCAGGTGTTCCTAGCATTTTTCTAAAATCCTGATTCAATACTTTAATCTGAGATTGTACTTGAGTGTCAGTAATATTAGATGCCGTTCCAATAGTTTGTCCGCTGTGTATCACATGCACAACAACAGGAATGGTTATTATTCCGCCACTTTGAGAAGAAGTTCGCATCGATTGATAATGCTTGACTAATGGCGTTACCCAAGATTCAAACTGAGAGTCAGTCATTCTCTTAGGATTTATTTCTTGCAGAAATTTTTCGTATTCTGTCGTGGCACATCTAATGAATTCCTTATTTTGAGTGCCGTTTTCTGTGTGCTTTTGTTTTCCAAATAAAGTATTTGTGTCTTGGCAATACACCAAGTTTAGGGTAAACAAACAAATTACGACAAATAAATTAGGAATGTTAAAAGTGCTTCTCATTTAAAGTAAACTAGGAAAAGCCAAATTAATTATAATTTGAATACAAAAAGTTTTTTCATCTTCTTATTTTCCGTTAAAAGTGGTCATGGTATTTTCCAGTCCTGAAGTGACAAATGATTTTATGATTTCAGCACTTAATTCTAGTCGTTCTGAAAGTTTTGTTTTTTCATCATCAGCCCAATCGCTAAGTACATAATCTATTTGTTTTCCTTTTTTGAATTCGTCGCTGATGCCAAATCTAAATCGGGTGTAATTCGTGGTATTCAAAATTAAGTTAATGTTTTTTAAACCATTGTGACCTCCGTCACTTCCTTTTGGCTTCATGCGGATAGTTCCAAAAGGGAGGTTTAAATCATCGGTAATAATCATGATGTTTTCGAGCGGAATATTTGCTGTTGTCATCCAATATTTTACGGCTTTTCCGCTTAAATTCATATACGTATTGGGTTTCAACAGAAAAAAAGTTCTTCCTTTATATTTGTATTCGGCAAGCGAACCTAGTTTTGCGGTTTCGAAGGTAACTCCTTCTTTTTTGGCAAAAAAATCAACGATTTTAAAACCAATATTGTGTCGGGTATTTGCATATTCGGCGCCAATGTTACCCAGTCCGACGATTAAAAATTTCTTCATGTATGCTGTATTGTCTTCTGTTTTTGTTGATGAAAACAGGTTTTTTATCCATTTTATCATTTTACAAAAGTAATGTAATAACTTAATTTGGAAATAAGATAATTTGCAAATTTGAAAAAGGGTTTAGATTGGGCATCCGCGATGCTTCATAAAACAAAAAAAGCACCAGTTAAAACTGATGCTCTCTTGAATGGTTCGAAAAAAATTATTTTTTCTTTTTTCCTGCTGGTGCTTTTGCTGCTTTTGCTGCTTCTTGAGCTGCTTTCATAGCCGCACGAGAAATTCTTACCTGACAAACAACAGTATTGTCTGGGTGCAATAATTTGTATTTGTCCGAAACCAATTTCGTTACATACAATTTGTTCCCCATTTGAAGTTCAGAAATATTAGCTTCGATATTATCTGGAAGATTTTTTGGCAAAGCTTTTACTTTTAATCTACGAGTATTTAAGCGTAAATCACCACCTAATAAAACACCAGGCGAAACACCAGTAATTTTTACTGGAACTTCCATAGTGATTTCTTTGTCATCAAATAATTGAAAGAAGTCAATGTGTAAAATTTTATCAGTCACGGGGTGAACCTGAATGTCTTGTAAAACAGCATTGAATGTTTTTTCGCCAAGATCAATCACAACTGTGTGTGCGTTTGGAGTATAAACCAATGTTTTGAATGCTCTTTCGTCTGCCGAAAAATGTACTGGTTGATTTCCTCCGTATAACACGCAAGGAACCGCTCCAGCATTACGTAAGGCCTTAGTAGCAACTTTGCCCACGCTTTCTCTTTCTGATCCTTTAATTGTAATCGATTTCATTGTAAAAATTTATATAGTTAATTATTAAACTCTTGTTTATAAGTGATTGGTAATTAGTGATTAGTAACTAGCTAATCATAAAGAACTATCTACTTTTTTTGATTGTAGCTTTTAGTGAATTTTGGTATTCCCAAATGGCTATTCACTACTTACTAAAAGCGAATCACTTGTGCATTACATTAAAAACTTTCCGCTAATGGAATTATTATTCTGTACCATTTGCATAACTTCTGCAAAAAGAGGCGCACAACTTACCACTCTAATTTTGTTTGATGCTTGTTTTAAAGGAATAGAATCGGTTACTATCAATTCGAGTAATTTCGAATTTTCTATTTTTTCGTATGCCCCACCAGATAATATCGGGTGTGTACATATAGCTCTAACGCTTAGTGCGCCTTTTTCCATCATTAAATCGGCGGCTCTTGCCAATGTGCCTCCTGTATCAATCATATCATCTACAAGAATTACATTTTTGCCTTTTACTTCTCCAATCAACTCCATTGTTTCGATAACATTAGCCGCTTTTCGCTGCTTATAACAAATGACCACTTCTGAATTTAAAAACTTAGAATAAGCATAAGCTCTTTTAGAACCACCCATATCTGGGGATGCAATCATTAAATTATCAAGATTTAGACTTTCTACATACGGCAAAAATATTGTCGAAGCAAAAAGATGGTCAACTGGTTTTTCAAAGAATCCTTGAATTTGGTCTGCGTGCAAATCCATAGTCATCATTCTAGTTGCACCAGCAGTTTCTAATAATTTAGCTACTAATTTAGCTCCAATCGGAACTCTTGGCTTATCTTTTCTGTCTTGTCTTGCCCAACCAAAATAAGGGATTACTGCTGTTATGTGTCTGGCCGAAGCCCGTTTTGCAGCATCAATCATCAGTAATAATTCCATTAAATTGTCAGAACTTGGAAAAGTAGAACAAACGATAAACACACGCAAACCTCTAATCGACTCTTCATAAGATGGCTGAAATTCGCCATCGCTATATTTCGACATGGTAACCTTACCCAATGGAATTCCGTATTCCTTGGCTATTTTTTCTGCGAGGTAAACACTTTGTGAACACGCAAAAATTTTAGCTTCTGGCTCTAAGTGTGACATTTATTTGTTGTTTTTATTCCGCTGCACTCCATAATAATTGGTCGTTGTCTTTTATGTTTAAAAGCCACAATGCTATAAGTGTCTCGGATGTAGTTAGTTAGTGTATTTCGTTTTATCGAGGTGCAAATTTAGGAATAAAATTGAACTCTGAAAGGAAAATTTTAAGTATTTTTAATTGTGTTCTAATAATATTTTTTACATTTGCACCGTGTTAAACAAAAAGCGGGTTAATTTATACGAATAGCCACTTTTTATTGCGTTGAAATAGCTGTTGTTATTTCATTGTCTGCTAAGCCCGGATGGCGGAATTGGTAGACGCGCTGGTCTCAAACACCTGTGGGAAACCGTGCCGGTTCGACTCCGGCTCCGGGTACGTAAGCGGAAAAGCTGTCAGAAATGACGGCTTTTCTTTTTTATAACCTTCCGAACCCTTGTTATTCCTAGTCAAAACCTCAACGACCTCATTCACTTTAGCGGTTCGACAATCATCATTTCCGAAAATCAGCTTTTGAGTAAATATTGAACCCGCTACTATTCTTTTTCCATCATAATCGCCATTAGCAAACATTATATCTAATTTTGTGAGTAACTCTAGTCCTGAATCAACGTATGTTTTGATTGAATCCGTTCTCTTGCTAAGTATTTCGATTTCATTATTGACGTCATTAAGCTGTCCGTTGATACGTTCAATGATACTATTGAATCTTTCTTTATTGATGTCCTTGCTTAAAAGTAAGTCTTCTGTATCTTCGATTTTGGATTTTAAAACCTTTTGAAGTTCAATTTTGTTTTGAAGTTGAATGGTTCTATCTCCGTTTATTTGAGATTCAGAATCCTTTAAAATATCTGAGAACAAATCTTTAATATTTTCATTTATTTGTAAGTTGAAAAGAATGCTTCCTATTCTGTTATGAGCTTCATCGACTGAAACTCTAGTTTCACACTTATTTCTACAATGGTAATAAGGATATTTTTTGCTTCTGCCCTTTGAGTGACTACCTGTAATTTGGTGACCGCAAACCTCGCACGTTAGAAAATCACGTAGTGGAAAGTCTAGGTTTTTGTGTGCTGGTTTTGTTCCGTGCCATCTTTTACCTTTGAAGATAGCTTGTACTTTGTTGAATGTGTCCAAGTCTATCAAAGCTTCATGTTTGCCTTTTACCTCCATTGCGGATTCCTTTTTGAATTCAGGAACTTTAATCTTACCTATGTATACTACGTTTTTAAGCAACTCGCTAAAAGCACTTTTTTCAAGCTTCATTCCTTCTTGTTTGAGTTTCTTGCGAATCGTTTCAACTGATTCAATATTCATTGCAACCTCAACAAATGCTTTTTTAACGAAAAAAGAAAATTGGTTTGGTTTCAATGTTGATTTTTTGGATTCATCTCGAAAGTTGTCATATCCATACGGTGCTTTTCCTGTAAAATAACCCTCTTTCTTTGCTTGGTATGTTCCGCTAATCGTTCGGCTTGAAATTTTATCTCTTTCGACCTCTCCAGCTGTTAGATAAATTGAAAGTACCATTTTGTTGTCTGAATTGGACATATCTAAATACTGTTCCGTAGCATTCAATTCAATTCCCATTGAATCGAACTCTCGCAAGACTGTTAAAGCTTGTTCTGTGTTACGTGAGAATCTATCCCACTTGACAAATAATACTTTATGAATTGCTTTCTTGTTAGCTTTTGCGTATGCTTTCAAGTTTGTCCATTCGGGTCTCTTGAAGTTTTTAGCTGAGTGGTCTTCTCTATATGACTTAACTAGATTGTATCCCATTCTTTCGCAATGGCTCATCAATGTTTGTTCTTGGTAGTCAAGACTAAATCCTTTTTGTGCTTGTTCGTCAGTGCTTACACGACTGTAAATTATTACGTTTATGTTTTCCATTTTATTTTTCTGTATTTTTATTGTTAATTTGATTACGGCACACCTCTGCTAATTTGTAGAGTGTGTTTCTGATAATTTCTATTTCATTATCAGTATATTCTATTCCTTTTTTGTTTAATTTTTTTTTGCATTCAGTTATACTTAAGTACTTGAAAATAATTAGTAATACATTTTTATTTTTGACATATTTTTCGTATATTTATATTTTAAATACGACATAAATGAGATATGTAGAATTATTAGAGGAGGAAAAAAAAGTAGTGGATTATTTGTATAGAAACTCCCCTAATTCGGTAGTCAGGGAGCGCTGTATGTTTCTAAAACTTTCTGTTGACAAAAAATCCATAATGGAAATTTCTAGAATTATGAAGGTTGGAAGATTACGAGTAACATTGTTTTTTAATGCTTGGGAAATGGCTAAAACATTAAAAGACAAACAGGAAACATTAGGCGTTAAAAAAGGTCGTGGCGCAAAATTAAAACTAAAAAAAGTAGCTGACCTAATACCTGAACTAGTAAAGGAAAACAGTAGAAATTTGAATGTGGTTTTGGATATTTTAGAGCGAGAGCATCAAATAAAAATAACAAAACAAACACTCATAAATTTTTTAAAAGAGACTAAAATATAAATGGATAAGATGCCGTAAATCTTTGAAAAAAAAACGTTGTGAGAGCGCTTTTCTAAATTCAAAAAAGGAATTGGATAAATTGTCACAATTAAATCAGGAACAATACATTGACTTATATTACGGTGACGCAAGTCATTTTAGTTTAGTGCCGAATGTTCCGTATGCTTGGCAAGCTGAAGGAGAACCTATTTTATTGCCTGCAATTCGGGGGAAAAGCGTAAGTGTTTTTGGTTTAATGAATACATTGGGTAATTTGGTTTTTGATATTTTTGAAACAACAATAAATTCTGAAAAGATGATTGTCTTTTTTGACAAATTTGTTGAGAATATAACTAAAAAAACAGTTGTGGTTTTGGATAACTCTTCGCTTCATACCAGTAAGAAATTCAAAGAAAAAATCAAAGAATGGGAAGAGTTAGATTTACTTATTTATTTTATTCCACCTTACTCGCCAGAATTGAACTTAATTGAAATCTTGTGGAGATTTGTTAAATATAAATGGTTAAAATTTGAGGCTTATACTTCATTTGAAAATTTAAAATTGAACCTAAATGATGTTTTGAATGGGTTTGGAACAAAATGTATTATTAATTTTTAGAATGTACTTAACACTTCGTTTCTCAGTCGTCATTTTCCAATTTTTTATTTTGACGGTGGAATTCTCTTTATTTTTGGTCACAGCAAGACCATGTCTAAATAAGTCTCATAAACTGATTTAGATAAACTGTACGTATAGAATCTCCATTTCGAGCGAAATGAGACCAATAGCGAAATAGACATAAATGCCTATTGAAAATTTTGTGTTTTGCTGAAACCACTTTTTGAAATACAAAGTGGGAATTGAAAGTTATCGTCTAAACAGTTTGAACTGTCCTCATGCGGTTCTGAGTAAATTGTTTAAAAAGAGCTGATTTAAGAATCATTTGTAGCTTTTTAAGCAACTTGTTACGAAGTTACGAATTTATTTCGAATAATGCAACTAAAATCTTTAATTATACATGTGTGTAAATAGAAAAGCCACAGAATCCTGTGGCTTTATTATCAGTACTAAAAAAAATTATGGAATTGCAGTAAATGTACCATTCGTAATATTGAATATTTTCTCTACTATTTTAGTACCATTACAGTAACCTAATGGTAATCCATTGTCATTGGTTAAATTACTTATGCTAAATTCTCCTTTTAAAATCGTTCCGTCAAAACTTGTTATTTTTACTTTACCTGATGTTCCACTTTTGCTCCATAAATTTACTTCTTTATAGCAGAGAGCTGGGTCATTTAGCGGTAAATATGCAGCTATGTTATCTGTGTATAAATCGTAAGTTTTATTTGCAACTAATACATTATCAGTCGTTCTAATTCTCAAAACAAGTATTTCTAAAAAATCACAAGGAACTCCTTTTATTTTTGGGGATGTGACTATTTTAAACTCATTGACACTCGTAGTTGTAGTAGTACTTTTTTCCCAATACATTTCAGAAATTGCGGAATCATGCTCGTATTGTGCATTATTTAGTGTAAAGCTTAATGACGATTTTGAGGAATTGTTGGCATCGTCATTTGAATCACTTGAACACCCTATAAACATTGACATAGTTAATAAAACTACCGATGCAATTAATAGATTTTTTTTCATAAAATTTGATTTAATTTAGTGTTAAATTATTTGTTTTTTTTGTAAAAAACATCATTTAAAAATAGAATCGTCTATTTTAAATTTTACTGACATTTATTTATTTCATCATCAACGTAATGATATAATTCATCAGCATAACTATCAGGTAAGTCGTTTTCTTCAATTACATTGCGAATTTTTTGCGGTACATATTCAAATCTACTATTCTCAACACGACTTAGTTCTCGTTGTTGATTAGTTTCATTATTGATGTTTTTGACCTTCGCATATCTTTCGCAATAATCTTGAACGATTTCTTTTTGCGCCCATGCTTTTAATTCTTCAATGTTTTGTGTTTTTGGATGGTCTTTATTATAATCATCATCAATACTGTTTTTGAATTTTGTTAATACAATTGCTACAAAAAGAAATATGGCAAACGACATAATTCCTATAATTTTCAAGGCTTGTTTCATTTTAATTTTTTTAATTAGTTTAAAATCCTGACAAAAATATAAAAAAATATCTAAATATAGAGTCTCTTTATTTAGAGTTACATAATTTGAAGACATTCTATTGATTTGCTCTTTAAAAAGAGTAGAAATATGACTTCAAAGAATAGGGAAAATATTAATGACGAAGCTGAAAATGAAGAATCTATCTACCTAAAAAAAATAGGCGAAAGATTAAGATATTTCAGAAAGAAAGCTGGTTACACAAATTCTGAGTACTTTGCTTATGAAAATAATATAAGCAGACCACAATACGGAAAGTATGAAGCTGGTGCAAATATCCAACTAAATACACTTATAAGGATTCTAAAGTTAATGAATGTTACATTAGAAGAATTTTTCACAGGTTTTAATGAATATTAGAAAGCGTTCAATTTAAGACCATGCTTCAAAACGGCACACCTTTTTTAGCTAAAAACCTGGTTTTTAAGCGTATAATTTTGCCAGTCTAAAAATATACACTATATTTGTCCTGTAATCAATTATAAGCCAAATGTCAAAAGTAAAATACATCCGAGTTTCAACCGAAGAACAAAACACAGGTCGACAAGAAGTAAACGCCAAAGAATTCACAAAAATCTACATCGATAAAACATCGGGAGCAATCCAATTCATCGAACGAAAAGAAGCTAAGAAACTTTTAGCAGACATCGAAACTGGAATCGTTACCGAAATTCACATCGCATCAATCGACCGTCTTGGTAGAAACATCATCGATATTTTGACAATGGTAGAATTTTTCAACGAAAAATCTATAAAACTTTTTGTAGAGAATATCGGAATGTTTTCGCTAATCGACAACAAAACGAATCCAAGCTTTAAAATGATTGTAAGTGTTTTGGGGAACGTTGCCGAAATGGAACGTAATAATATGTTAGAACGCCAACGACAAGGAATCGAGCTAGCCAAAGCCAAAGGCACATATACTGGTCGCCTGTACGGAACAAAAATGACCAACGAAGAAATTCTTATCAAATACAAGTCAGTTGTCCGTGAATTAAAAAATGGCGAATCTCTTAGAAGAGCTTCAAAAATAGGCGGTTGTAGCTTAGGAACTGCACAGAAAATTCAAAAAATTATTACAGCATAAGTATTTAAAACAAAAAGGGTCGTGCATCGCACAACCCTTTCGTTTTTTACGAAACACTTCACGCATCCCTTCGATGGAATGCTCCTTTTTAAGCTCTAAAACGATGTTTTTAAGAATAGTCGACAGAATAAATACTGGAGAATCTGCATACCAAAAGGAACAAATATGTTCCTAAAAATCTAAAAAAAATTTTTACCATACCTCGCTTACTTATCAGAAGACCCCATATTTCAACAAAGTACACCCTCAAAAAGCTTAGAGGTAACGAGACTAAAACATTTTGAATTTAGTGAGGGGGCGGGGGTATCATCCCAATTGTTCTATTCTTTTTCGAATTCCTTCAATCTCTTTTTCGAGTTGCAACTTCTGTAACTGCTTTTGTAACCCTTGTTTTCGCTGAGGTTCATTTTCAATCTGAATTTGCATTTGTTTTAACCTGATTTTGTCATCCATTGTTATTGTTTCCATCTTTTAGATAATTGATTAGATACTCCTCATCAAAAAGAAAATGGAGTTCGTTATTTTTTTTCAAAAGATTGTATTCCTGTATTAAATGCCAATCATCTAAAATTGCATCCTCTTCATAAGTTCTTATACAGTAATTTACCAACATCTTACGAAGAGTAGGATTGTATTTAAAATCGTTAATTTCTATCATAATTATAGGTATAAGCGTTTAGTTCGCACTTGTTAAGTGCTTATTTTATTGATATTTATTTACAATTCACCATCTTTCTTATTAACACATCGAATATTGTATCCATATTTGACCTTCTGTTGTATCTAAAATGGTATTCATCAAGATAATTTTGCATACGGTCTTTACTGCAATGGTGATGAATTCCTCGGAGCCATCCTTTTATATTCATTATGTGTATATGTAGCTCTTTAAAGTTCTTTCCATCTTCTGATGCAACTTGTTTCAAATTTTTAAACTCCTTTTTTAAAGGTGTGTAACCTTTCCATTTATCCGAAACTACTTCCGCTTCGCTTGAAACATATTTGGTTAAGAAAGCACCTAATTCTATTGCCGAAGAATGTTCAATAGCCTCAGCGTAAGCTCGACCAACACCATCTTCTAAAATTTCAACAGCCAAGACAATTAATTTTTTCAACCCTTTACTCCTTCCTTTTTTACCTTCTTCTGGACCTCCAATCACAAACTCATCAACGTGAATAACCCCTGTTAATGGGCTTTTTAGACTGCTCTTCATTACTTGCTGTAGTTTTTGTTTGAATGCCCAGCAGGTCATTTGTCGAAGTTCAAATTCATTACTTAATTCTAAAGAAGACATCCCTTTTTTCTTCGTACTTATTTTGAAAACAATATGAAAGGCTATTAGTATTGAAAATTTAAGCTTTTCAAACATAGTTCCTGCTGTTGGACTTTCATCATATCGGCACTTGGTACAACGTCGGTTATGGATGTTTTTTCCTTTCCCAAATTTATCATTATTACATCGTTTACAATTATAGCCACTAAGCCATTTTATCTCAGATAAATATTCTAAACAATCCTTATCTTCTTTAAATCTTTGGTTAAATTTTATTGAATTCACTCCTCTGAAAATATTGCGCTCTGTCATTTGACAAAGATAATTTATTTGCGACCTAAACGCTTATACCTACATAATTAATTTAATTTTTTAATGTTATTATTTGACTACCGTCTTTCATTATGTAGTCCTTCCAGCCATTTAGGTCAAAAATCACGCTTTCGTGATAACTTATTCTACTGAACCCAAGTTTAAAGCAATCGAGTAGTTTTTTCTTGTTCGAGCATTTGACATAACAATGTAAATGATTTCGGTTGTTGCTTTTCTTTTGCTCCACCACATAGTTGATTTCTAGTATATCATTACCCATTTGCTGATAGGCAAACCTCATCACTATATCAATGTCAGCTACTGAATAATCAGTACATGGGTCGATGCTTAGCGCATAGTATTTATTCTTTCTTATTCGTTGAGGTTTAAACTTTGGAACTAGCAAATGATGTACTTGCCATTCTCCATTTTTATTTTTGTAAAGTGTAGCTTCGCTACAACTCACTGTTAGTTTGCTAATTATTTTTCTAACATTTCTAGCACCCATGTCATATTTGATGCTAATTTCTTTTACTGTTAAGTATTCATTTTGTTGCATTTTTGTTATTGATTAAACGCATCATATCTATTAGGGAACGGCTTTAATTCCCTTTGGATATGTTATTTTATAATAAATATGTTGGAAAGTTGGAAAAGTTCCCTCGGACATAAAATATTTATTCACAATCATAATTGATTGTAATAAATTGTAAATAGTTTGGATGCATGTTTTTTAATTAGTCAGAACGACCGTAGTATTCTATGGGGTTTTGTCCCTCGTCAACAATTTATAAGCGTGGGACAATTTCTTCAAATCTTCAATGAAAAGATTCGACAACTCAACTGTTACGGGTACAAAAGCCTCTTCGAAAAGAAGGGGCTTTTTTGGTTTTTTACAAAGAATTTCTCAAAATCAAGGCGCACTTGTTTTCTACTTGTTCATTGTTTCCTTCTAAAACCATTTTAGCCATCAGTTTTCCCATGGCTTTAAAATCAGTTGAAATGGTTGTGATGCCATTTTCTACCACTTTTTTTAATGGGGTTTCATTATAAGAAATAATTCCGAAATCTTGACCAAGTTTTAAGTTTTTGAGTTTCGACTTTTCGATTACACTTACTAAATCTCTGTCGTTTGGTATAATGTATACTTCTCCAATTTTAATTTCTCGACTGTTAAATTCGGTAATTATTTCATACTCTAAAGAAAAATCAACACAAAATTTTTCGAATCCTTCTTTCATTCCTAAGGGTTCTCTAAATCCGGGAAAGATTAAAATTAGTTTTCTGTATTTTGTTAGATTGTGCTTTCCTTTTAGCAAAGCTTCATAAATGTCCTTTTTGTGATTTTGATATACTGCGGGATAGGTTTCGAGGTCTAAATTCGTTTGATCTAATATATAGACTTCATTAACTGGTAGGGTTTTTATAATTGAGGCAGCTTCGGTTAAATTAGCAGGCATTATGATGTATTTGGTATAATTTCCATTACTGTCATGGATTAGTTTTTTGAAAACTTGGCTGTTAAAATGATGGAAAAAAATATCTATTTGAGCGTTTTTTCCAATATTATCTAAAAAGGAATTATAAAGATCTTCTTTAAAAATATTCAACTCCTCAAACAATAGAAATATTTTTTGTTTTATTTTAATTTCCGTACTTTTTACATAAAAACCTTTGCCAAGAATAGCATAAATAATGCCTCTTTTTTTTAATTCTTCGTAAGCTTGCATAACGGTATCACGTGATAATGAAAATTCTAGGCAAACTTTATTTATTGATGGTAATTTTTCGTCTTTTTTTAGTTTTTCATTTTCAATGGCATTTTCAACCGAGGAAATAATTTGTCTGTATTTAGGAATTCCAAGATTATTTTGGATAGAAATAATTTTCATATTCATTAAATTTTTTGCAAGATACAAAAACTGGTATGTACTGGTATGTAAATATAGGGATTTATTATATTTTTGAAATTCAGAAAATTATAAATGTCAAATTTCACAGAAAAACCAATCGGAAAATTATTTGGATTGTTGCCAGATGGTGCAGCGGTTCAGCATTACACATTAACCAATAAAAAAGGAATGCAACTGAGGGTTGTCAATTTTGGAGCCACTATTACTTCCTTAGAAATACCATTAAAAGACGGTAAAATGGTAGATGTTGTTTTAGGGTTTGACAATTTAGAAGCTTACTTAAAATCATTCGAATTAGAAGGAGCACCTTATTTTGGGGCTACCGTTGGTCGATTTGCAGGTAGAATTAACAATGGAACTTTTAACCTGAACGGCGAAAGTTTTCAGCTAAATAAAAACAACAACAATCATTCGCTTCACGGAGGAAATTGTGGATTTAGTCAAAAAAAATGGAATCTTGTAAGCATAAATCTCGATAACAATCCGTCGGTAACCTTGGAGTACCTTAGTTTGGATGGCGAGGAGCATTATCCAGGAGCATTATCCGTTCAATTAACCTATACTTTGTCTGAAGAAAATGAACTGATTATAGAATATAAGGCAACGACAACTAAAGACACGATAGTAAATTTAACACACCACAGTTATTTTAATCTTGACGGACATGCGAAAGACATTGTCAATCAGAAATTATTTGTCAATGCAACAAAAATATTGGAGACAAATAATGAAAATATTCCAACAGGAAAACACCTAGATTTAAACAATCATTCTTTTGATTTTTCTTTGCCAAGGGAATGCCCTAAGAAAATTGACAACACATTTGTTTTGGATGATAAAAAGGAATTAGCTGCATCTCTTTTTAGCGAGAATAATGATTTAAAATGTTGGTTTACACGAATCAACCAGCAGTTCACATTTATGTAGGAGGAAATTGTTTTGATCAAATTAAGGGAAAAGAAAAAGCGAATTATCATGCGTTAAGTGGCATTTGTTTTGAAACTCAAAATTTTCCGGATGCTCCTAATCACAATCATTTTCCTAGTTCGATTTTGAGAAAAGGAGAAACCTATTCACACCAAACGATTTATAAATTTAAAGTTTAATTTTATTTCAATTTTTAAATAATGAATGACATTTTAATACATAAAACGAATGCTTTTTTTCAAGAAACTTTTGGTTCATCGCCAGAAAAAATAGTCCTTTCGCCAGGAAGAATCAACATTATTGGCGAACATATAGATTATAACGATGGCTATGTTTTGCCTGCGGCAATCGATAAAATCATCTGCTTTGCTTTCGAAAAAAATAATACAGGAACTTCAAAAATAATTGCTATCGATTTTGAGGATGAATTCGAAATTAATTTAAGCGATACGGTTGCATTAGACGAAAAAGTTTGGACTAATTATTTGCGAGGCGTTATCAATCAATTGAAAATTAACGGTTTTGTTTTTGAAGGTTTTAATTGCGTTTTTAGCAGTAATATTCCTGTGGGTTCTGGATTGTCGTCTTCGGCAGCGCTAGAATGTGGTTTTTTGTATGGCATTAATGTACTGTTTAATTTGGGCATAAAACCAATTGATATTGCCTTGATGGGACAAAAATCAGAGCATTGGGTTGGTATTAATTGCGGAATTATGGATCAGTTTTCGAGCGTCATGGGACAAGAAAACAAGGTTATAAAAATTGATTGTAGAACTTTAGAATTTGAATACCACGAGGCTAATTTAGTGATTATTCGGTAGTTTTATTAGACTCGAACGTGAAACATTCCTTAATGACTTCGGCCTACAATCAAAGAAGACAACAATGTGAAGAAGGAATTGCTATTGTTAAAAATAATTTTCCAGAAATAAGTAGTTTTAGAGATTGTAAGGAACAACACATTACATCGTTGCAACATTTAATGAGTGCAGCTGTTTTTAAAAGAAGCCATTTTGTAGTAAAAGAAATTAAACGTGTGATTGAAGCTTGTGCTGCATTAGATAAAGGCGATATTCAAACTTTGGGACAATTGATGTTCGAAACGCACGAAGGATTATCAACAGAATATGAAGTAAGTTGTGCTGAATTAGACTTTTTAGTCCATACAGTTAAAAAGGAAAATGCTGTAATTGGTTCCCGTTTAATGGGAGGCGGTTTTGGCGGTTGTACCATAAATTTAATTAAAAAAGGAAGCGAAGAAGCAATAAAAACAAAACTTTCTAAATTATACATGGAGACTTTTGGAATAGAATTAAAAGCTTACGATGTAAAAATAGGAAACGGAACATCACTTTATACCAGCAAATAAGATGAAAACATTTGATATTAACGAAGACCCTCATAGACGTTACAATCCATTAATCAACGAATGGGTTTTAGTTTCTCCGCACCGATCTAAACGCCCTTGGCAAGGACAAAATGAAGCAGTAACGGCTAACAATTTGCCAGAATATGACGCAACTTGTTATTTGTGTCCTGGTAATGTTAGAGCCAATGGAGAGGTAAATCCAGCCTACGAAGAAGCTTTTGTTTTTGAAAACGATTTTGCCGCTTTGAAGCAAGAAGAAATACAATTTGAAGACGATATAAAGCCAACTTTTTTTAAGGCAAAACCCGAAAGAGGCATTTCGCGAGTAGTTTGCTTTTCGCCAAAACACAATTTGACTTTGCCCGAAATGTCGATTGATGCCATTGAAAATATCATTCGAACTTGGCAAAAGGAATATATAAACTTGGGGAAAATAGATTATATTAATCATGTTCAAATTTTTGAAAACAAAGGAAGTGTTATGGGTTGTAGCAATCCGCACCCACATGGACAAATTTGGGCACAATCGTCCTTGCCAACTCAGGTAGAAAAGACTCAAAAAAGCTTGAAAGCGTATTACGATATACGCCAAACTAACCTTTTGCAGGATTATTTAAAGGAAGAGTTAAAATTGGGAGAAAGGATAGTTATCGAGAATGCTAATTTTGCGGCACTTGTTCCTTTTTGGGCAATTTGGCCTTATGAAACAATGATTATTAGCAAAAGACATTTCGGAAGAATTACTGATTTTACTGAAGACGAAACGACTGATTTTGCTTCTATTCTAAAACAATTGACAACTAAATACGACAATTTGTTTAACACGTCCTTTCCGTATTCGTCAGGAATTCATCAGGCACCAACGGATGGGGAATTGCATCCAGAATGGCAGTTTCACATGCATTTTTATCCACCATTATTGCGATCAGCAACCGTGAAAAAATTTATGGTGGGCTATGAAATGATGGGCGAGTCACAAAGAGATATTACTCCTGAAAAAAGTGCAGAGGTGTTAAAAAATTTATCAGATGTTCATTATAAAACGGTATAATATTTTAAGAGGAAATAGCAGTAATCAAGCATAAAAAAGGCTTTTAAGAAGTGGTTTATGAAAAGAAAAATAATTTTAACGTGTATTTTTCAACAATTTTTTACTTTGTTTCTGCTCAAGAAAATCCTATAAAAGATTTCTTCAAAACAGATTTTAATACAACGAATTGGAAAGAAATTTCTGCCCCTTCAAACTGGGAATTAAAAGGATGAAATAAGAAATATAGTTATGGCTTTTTAAGAATTATGAAAAAGCATTAAAAAAATAGTTATATTTAAACGATGGATAAAATAAAATTATAGGTATAAGCGTTTAGGTCGCAAATAAATTATCTTTGTCAAATGACAGAGCGCAATATTTTCAGAGGAGTGAATTCAATAAAATTTAACCAAAGATTTAAAGAAGATAAGGATTGTTTAGAATATTTATCTGAGATAAAATGGCTTAGTGGCTATAATTGTAAACGATGTAATAATGATAAATTTGGGAAAGGAAAAAACATCCATAACCGACGTTGTACCAAGTGCCGATATGATGAAAGTCCAACAGCAGGAACTATGTTTGAAAAGCTTAAATTTTCAATACTAATAGCCTTTCATATTGTTTTCAAAATAAGTACGAAGAAAAAAGGGATGTCTTCTTTAGAATTAAGTAATGAATTTGAACTTCGACAAATGACCTGCTGGGCATTCAAACAAAAACTACAGCAAGTAATGAAGAGCAGTCTAAAAAGCCCATTAACAGGGGTTATTCACGTTGATGAGTTTGTGATTGAGGTCCAGAAGAAGGTAAAAAAGGAAGGAGTAAAGGGTTGAAAAAATTAATTGTCTTGGCTGTTGAAATTTTAGAAGATGGTGTTGGTCGAGCTTACGCTGAGGCTATTGAACATTCTTCGGCAATAGAATTAGGTGCTTTCTTAACCAAATATGTTTCAAGCGAAGCGGAAGTAGTTTCGGATAAATGGAAAGGTTACACACCTTTAAAAAAGGAGTTTAAAAATTTGAAACAAGTTGCATCAGAAGATGGAAAGAACTTTAAAGAGCTACATATACACATAATGAATATAAAAGGATGGCTCCGAGGAATTCATCACCATTGCAGTAAAGACCGTATGCAAAATTATCTTGATGAATACCATTTTAGATACAACAGAAGGTCAAATATGGATACAATATTCGATGTGTTAATAAGAAAGATGGTGAATTGTAAATAAATATCAATAAAATAAGCACTTAACAAGTGCGAACTAAACGCTTATACCTATAAAATTATTTAAAAATTAGTTCCTATTTAATAAGAATGAAAATTAATTATATTAAAAAATATAGGTATAAGCGTTTAGGTCGCAAATAAATTATCTTTGTCAAATGACAGAGCGCAATATTTTCAGAGGAGTGAATTCAATAAAATTTAACCAAAGATTTAAAGAAGATAAGGATTGTTTAGAATATTTATCTGAGATAAAATGGCTTAGTGGCTATAATTGTAAACGATGTAATAATGATAAATTTGGGAAAGGAAAAAACATCCATAACCGACGTTGTACCAAGTGCCGATATGATGAAAGTCCAACAGCAGGAACTATGTTTGAAAAGCTTAAATTTTCAATACTAATAGCCTTTCATATTGTTTTCAAAATAAGTACGAAGAAAAAAGGGATGTCTTCTTTAGAATTAAGTAATGAATTTGAACTTCGACAAATGACCTGCTGGGCATTCAAACAAAAACTACAGCAAGTAATGAAGAGCAGTCTAAAAAGCCCATTAACAGGGGTTATTCACGTTGATGAGTTTGTGATTGGAGGTCCAGAAGAAGGTAAAAAAGGAAGGAGTAAAGGGTTGAAAAAATTAATTGTCTTGGCTGTTGAAATTTTAGAAGATGGTGTTGGTCGAGCTTACGCTGAGGCTATTGAACATTCTTCGGCAATAGAATTAGGTGCTTTCTTAACCAAATATGTTTCAAGCGAAGCGGAAGTAGTTTCGGATAAATGGAAAGGTTACACACCTTTAAAAAAGGAGTTTAAAAATTTGAAACAAGTTGCATCAGAAGATGGAAAGAACTTTAAAGAGCTACATATACACATAATGAATATAAAAGGATGGCTCCGAGGAATTCATCACCATTGCAGTAAAGACCGTATGCAAAATTATCTTGATGAATACCATTTTAGATACAACAGAAGGTCAAATATGGATACAATATTCGATGTGTTAATAAGAAAGATGGTGAATTGTAAATAAATATCAATAAAATAAGCACTTAACAAGTGCGAACTAAACGCTTATACCTAAAAAAATAAATTATGAAAATTGTAGTTACAGGAGGCTTGGGCTATATAGGTTCGCACACAGTAGTTGAATTACAGAACAAAGGATTTGAAGTAGTAGTGGTCGACAATCTTTCTAATTCTTCTACTGAAGTTTTAAAAGGAATAGTGGCTATAACGGGTAAAATGCCTGTTTTTGAAAATCTGGATTTGAGAGAGAAAACATCGGTTCAAGATTTTTTCAAAAAACATGCTGATATTGATGGCGTTATTCATTTTGCAGCTTCTAAAGCAGTTGGCGAAAGTGTAGAAAACCCATTGTTGTATTATGAAAACAACATTTCATCTTTGGTTTACTTACTTCAAGAATTAGAAAAAAAGGAGAAATCTCATTTTATTTTTAGCTCTTCCTGCACGGTTTACGGTCAAGCCGATGTGATGCCTATTCATGAAAATGCTCCCATTAAGCCTGCGATGTCTCCTTATGGAAACACAAAACAAATTGGAGAAGAAATCATAACGGATGTTGCTAAAGTAAGCAGCGTCAATGCTATTTTACTGCGTTATTTTAACCCAATAGGAGCGCATCCATCTGCTGAAATTGGAGAATTACCCATTGGTGTACCTCAAAATCTAGTGCCATTTATAACTCAAACAGGCATTGGTTTACGAAAAGAATTGCTAGTTTATGGCAATGATTATCCTACACCTGACGGAACTTGTATTCGCGATTACATTCATGTTGTCGATTTGGCCAAAGCCCATGTTATTGCATTAGAGCGATTGTTAAATAAAAATAATTTAGAAAAAGTTGAGGTTTTTAATTTGGGTACAGGAGTAGGAAGTTCTGTTCTTGAAGTAATTACCAGTTTTGAAAAAGTTAGCGGTAAAAAATTCCCATATAAAATTGTTGATAGGCGAGAAGGAGATATTACAATGGCTTATGCAAATACAGATAAAGCAAATAGTGTTCTTGGTTGGAAAACACAATCAACTTTAGAGGAATCTATTGCTAGTGCTTGGAAATGGGAACAGAAAGTTAGAGCTAAATAATTATAAAAATATGAAATGAGCATGACCGTTATTGGGTCGTAAACACCAATGATGATATGCGACCCGAGCGATAGCGAATAGGCGAAGCAATTATACATGACCGATAAAAACCAATAAATAGCAACAAATGAATTAGAATATAGTAGTCCTCTTTTTAAAAATTAACCAAATTAAAATTAACCCAAAAAATTATGAATACATTACAACTTGCCGATTATTTAGTCTTTCTGGTTTATTTCTTAATAGTATCTGGATATGGCTATTGGATTTACAAACGAAAACAAGCTAAAACACATTCGGCTTCGCACGATTATTTCTTAGCAGAAGGCTCTCTAACTTGGTGGGCTATTGGAACTTCGCTAATTGCTTCAAACATTTCTTCAGAACAATTTATTGCCATGTCTGGAAATGGATTTAAAATGGGATTAGCCATTGCCTCTTATGAGTGGTTGGCCGCCGCTACATTAATAATTGTCGCCGTTTTCTTCATTCCTGTATATTTAAAAAATAAAATTTATACCATGCCTCAATTTTTGAGCGAAAGGTACAACGGAGATGTTGCAATGATTATGGCGGTGTTTTGGTTATTGCTTTATGTAATTGTAAACTTGACCTCAATACTTTATTTAGGTGCATTAGCTATTAATGGCATTTCAGGAATCAATTTAGATTTATGTATGTACGGATTGGCTTTCTTTGCCATTGTTATTGCTTTGGGAGGGATGAAAGTTATTGGCTATACCGATGTTATTCAGGTAGTGTTTCTTGTTTTTGGAGGGTTAGTAACTACTTATTTAGCTCTAGATAAGGTGGCCGAATTAAATGGGCAACACGGTTTGGTTAGTGGATTTCAGTATATGATGGATCAATCTGGTGATCATTTTCACATGATATTTAAAAAAGACAGCCCCAATTTTCCGAGTTTACCAGGACTTACCGTACTACTGGGTGGAATGTGGATTGTAAATTTAAATTATTGGGGTTGTAATCAATACATCACACAAAGAGCTTTGGGAGCTGATTTAAAAACGGCTAGAAGCGGTATTTTATTTGCAGCATTCTTAAAGTTATTAATGCCTGTTATTGTTGTTTTACCGGGTATTGCAGCTTATGTTATTTATATGAAGGGCGGTTTACAAACAGAATTACTTGGACCAGATGGTGTTTTAAATCCAGATCGTTCTTATCCTGTATTGTTAAACTTGTTGCCAGTTGGATTAAAAGGTTTGTCTTTTGCAGCATTAACAGCGGCAGTTGTGGCTTCATTGGCTGGAAAAGTAAATAGTATTTCAACTATTTTCACTTTAGATATTTTTAAGAAAAAAATTGATGTTGACGCAAGCGAAAAGAAAATGGTTAGAGTAGGTAAACTAACGGTTTTAGTTGCTATGCTCTTGGCGGTTATTATTGCGCCACATTTAGGAATTGATAAAAAAGGAGGATTTGAATACATTCAGGAGTATACAGGATTTGTAAGTCCGGGTATTTTTGCCATGTTTATTATGGGATTCTTCTGGAAAAAAACAAGCTCGAATGCAGCCATGTTTGCAACCATTGGAGGATTTGTATTGTCTGTAGTTTTTAAATTCTTACCACATTTTATGAATTTAGAATTTTTAAACGGAGCAGGTTTTTCTGTATTAGTTCCTCAAGAGGGCGGATCAAGTTTATATGAAATTCCGTTTATAGACCGTATGGGTTTTGTTTTCGCAATATGTGTTATTCTTATGATTGTTATTAGTTTAATAGATCAAAAACGAGGTTTGAAAACGAAAGGATTAGAAATTGATTCTTCTATGTTTAAAGTGAATAATTCTTTCTTGGCAGGTAGTTTAATTATCGGAGGTATCTTAGTGGCTTTATATTCTTTGTTCTGGTAAGAAATTGAAAAAATAATTTCTTGACTTACAGAGTTTAATTATATTGGCTTGTGCCGTTTGAAATAACAAAAAAGTGGACATCTAAAAATGTGAAATCAATTGATTTCACATTTTTTTTGTCATATATGTCATGATTTTCCGAGCTGTCATGTTACGAACGAAACCTTAATTTTGAAAACAGTTATTTTAAAATGTTTTCAATTTGGGATAATTCCTCCAGAGAGAAATCTAAGTTGTTGAGACTATCAATATTATTGTTTAATTGCTTTACTGAGCTTGCACCAATAAGAACCGATGTTACTCGAGAGTCTTTTAGCAACCACGCCAATGCCATTTGCGCTAATGATTGATTCCGCCTTTGGGCAATGGTATTTAACTGAATAATTTTATGTGTTTTCTCTGCGGTAATTTCGTCCATTCTTAAATGTCCGTTGGGGTTTGAAGCACGAGAATTTTCAGGAATTCCTTTTATATATTTGTCGGTTAACAGTCCTTGTGCCAAAGGGGAAAAAGCAATACAACCCACGCCTTTTTCTTCGAGAACATCTAATAATCCGCCTTCTACCCAACGCTCAAACATCGAATATTTTGCTTGATGAATTAAGCAAGGTGTCCCGAGTTGTTTTAAGATTGCTGTTGCTTCCTTGGTTTTTTCGGCACTATAATTTGATATACCAGCGTACAAGGCTTTGCCACTTCTTACGGCATAATCTAAGGCCATCATTGTTTCCTCAAGCGGTGTTTCTGGATCAAATCGATGGGAATAAAAAATATCTACATAATCGATATTCATTCGTTTTAGACTTTGATCTAAACTCGATAATAAATATTTTCTGGAACCCCAATCTCCATAGGGACCATCCCACATGGTATAACCGGCTTTAGTTGTAATTACGATTTCATCCCGAAGATTTCCTTGAAAATTTTCTTCAAAATTTTTCCAAAATTTGTCTCGGCCGAACCTGGAATTGGGCCATAATTATTGGCTAAATCAAAATGAGTGATTCCTTTGTCGAAAGCCTCCTTTGCAATGTTTTCGGCATTTTCGAAATTATCGACAGAGCCAAAGTTGTGCCATAATCCTAAAGAGATTTGAGGTAATAAAAGCCCGCTTTTCCCACATCTGTTGTATTTCATTTTTGGATTTTTTTAAAATAGTGAATTTTATATTTTCTTACGTTTTTTCTAAATAGAAACTTTGGGCACAGATTTTCCAAGAATCTTGTCCATGACCCAGCTGGTGTGTGTGGCAGTCAAACCACTAGAAGGATGTTCCCTATTACCCAAAAGATGTTCCCGAATTCTTTCTACATGATGCAATTGTATGTTTTCTGGATTTTCGATAAAAAGGGTTGTTTTTCCCTCTTCATTGGAAAGAATAATAGGCTCATTTTCGAAAACAGAAAAGCTTATTTTGCCTTTGCTTCCATAAATTTCAACACTATCTTCTCGTTTATCACATCCAAAGTTCCAGTTGCCGTTTCCCGTGATTCCTGATTCGTGAAGCCAGCAAGCAGTAATAGCATCTTTGGCAGAATATAATCCTTGTTGGTTTAAACTATAGCCCGAAACTTCTTTTATTTTTCCAAAAAGATGAATAAATAAATCTAAACCATGGCTCGCTAAATCATCAAAATAACCTCCTGGAGCTATTTCTGCATCTGTGCGCCAATTGTGTTCTCCAGACAAATCTAGGGAGGAAGCCGTTTTGGTCAAACTCCAGCGAATAGATCGTATGGTCCCAATTTCATGGGTGTCTAGCCAGATTTTCACTTGTTCGAAACGAGGAAGTGAACGGCGGTAGTAAGCCGTGAATAGGGGCAAATTTTTAGTTGAAAAAGCTTCATAGATTTCGAGGCTTGTTGTATAATGAGGGGACAAAGGTTTTTCGATACAACAAATTTTTCCTGCCAAAGCTACTTTAAGTCCATAAAAATGATGAGTGTCTGGTGGAGTGGCAATATAAATGGCATCAATTTCGGGATCATTGATTAAATCAGCTGCATCCGAATAAAATTTGCCGATGTTGTGTCTTTTGGCATAATCGGCCGCTTTTTTAGCATCTCTTCGCATCACGGCTTCTATTTTAAAGCCTTGTGTTTTTTGATATGCTGGACCACTTTTTATTTCGGTAACATTACCACAACCTAGGATTCCCCAACGAATTGTTTTTGTGTTTTCGGTATTGTTTGACATTGGAATATTTTTTGTAAAAATACCTAAAAAGTGGATAATTGGTTGCGTCTGAATAGCAAATTTGAGTATTAGTATTGAGGAGATTACGGGTGTTTGATTTTTTTCTTATAGGCGCGGAAAGGATTTCCGTGCTTTATTTTGTTTCAAAAAACGTTCTATCAAAATTTTTGTAAATAGCCGAGCTCCCGCATCATTCAAATGACCGCAGGAAGAAAAATACTGGTCTCCTTGTACCACATTTTCCAGGTTATGAATTTCGGGATAAATTTGGTTTGCTTTTTCAAAATAATCCATTCCTTTTACGTTGCTACACATTGGTGTCATTACGGCAATTAAATTGTAATGGTTTTGTTTGCAAATTTGCTTGATTTCTTCGTAATATTTGTTGCGGATGGGTTTCAAAGTTCGGAGATTATTCTTCATATTTCCAGGTTTATGACCCAAAGGATGATACCCCAAATTGTCCAAAATATTCGTTGGTTTGCCCATCGCAGTATTATACATTTCCCGAAAGCCAATGAGTGCATCAAAATCGATATAACGATAAAATGGAATATAATACAAGGTATTAAAGTTTTTTTGATCAGAAAAATGGGTTGCGATAATTTCTGAATGATGAATGTACGGCAGGAATTTTGCCGCGATTGCCTCGGATTCTTTTTCGTTGCAAAGACCTAAATCGGCTTCTAGAATTACGGTTTTTATTTTATAATGTCGTTCTGCCATCAACTTTAACATCAAAGAAGTTTCGAATAAATGGGCACCACTCATGCCGTAATTGAAGGTTTTCAATCCTTTGTTTTCAAATAGTTGAGAAACAAAATGATTGTTGGCTCTCGAAGAACCTAAAATAACAACATCATATTTTCTAGCCTTGGAATTGAATATATAATCTACTTTTCCTCGCTTGGAAGAATGCAAGTATACAGATGTGTAAATCCAGTCTAGCACCACTAAAAGTATTAGAATAGTGAGTAGAATTTTGATAACTAATATTATAAACTTCTTCATTAGAATTGGAAATATATAAATTCTTTATAATCGGCATAGGTTCCCAAAACGATAATTGCTAAAAGGCACAAAGTCATTTTTAGCCAACTGTATTTTCCTGAAATGGGCTCGATTCTAAATCGGCTGTTCCATTCGACCAAAACAAAAGCAAGAATAAGTAATAGCAATTCGTAATTGTACCGTTCGTTTTCTAAGTATTGTAATGCGAAAGTTTGGTTTGTGAAAATATGTTCAATATAGTCAAATGCAATGGTGATGGTTTTTGCCCTAAAAAATATCCAAGCCACACACGATAGCGCAAAAGTGGAGAGAATGCTAAAGAACACTTTTATAGAATTGAAATTCCAATGCAGTTCCGCCGTTTCCATATTATCGCGGTTGGTTTCTAATAGCAATGAAGGCAAGAAATACAAGGCGTTGATAATCCCCAAGCCAAAAAAGTCCAATTGGCTCCATGCCAAAAACCGCTTACCACAAATATAATGAACACGTTACGCACTTGTTTGAGTTTGCTGCCACGGCTTCCGCCAAGAGGAATGTACAAATAATCTCGGAACCAAGAGGATAGCGAAATGTGCCAGCGTCGCCAAAACTCGGCTATATCTCGGGAAAAATAAGGATAATTAAAATTTCGAAGCAAGTCCAATCCGAACAATTTCGACATCCCCAAAGCCATATCTGAATAACCTGAAAAATCGCCATAAATTTGGAACGCAAAATAGACTGCGCCTAAAATTAACGACAAGGAATTCATTGAGGTATAATTGTCAAAAATGGCATTAGCATAAGTAGAACAGGTATCGGCGATGACTACTTTTTTGACCAATCCCCAAATAATTTGGTAAACACCTTCTTTGGCTTTTTCGAAATCGAAACTTCTTTTTAGTTTTACTTGTGGCAATAAATGGGTCGCTCTTTCGATAGGGCCAGCGACTAGAAGCGGAAAATAACTCACAAATAGGGCATAGTCAACGACATTTTTCTCGGACGGTATTCTTTTGTAATAAATGTCAATTAGGTAGGACAAGCCGTGAAAAGTATAGAAAGAAATTCCAACAGGAAGAACTAGGTTTAGCAAAATAGGACTGGATTGTATGCCAATATTGTTTACTATTTCTGAAAAGGAAGAGGCAAAAAAATTGTAGTATTTGAATATTCCTAAGAAACCAAGATTGAACATAATGCTTAGCCAAAACCAAAATTTTCGACTGCTGTCTTGAGTGCTTTTTTCTATTTGAATTCCCGTGAAATAACACAAAAGGGTTGAAAATAACAATAGGAATAGGAAACGCCAATCCCAGCAGGTATAGAAATAATAACTTACCACAACAAGAAATGCGTTTTGAGTGTTTTTAGTTTTACTAAAAACAAACCAGTAGCATAAAAAAACTATTGGTAAAAAAATAACAAATGATAAAGAGTTAAAAAACATATTTTGGTTGTCAATTGTACTTTATATGGAAGACAAAAACCATCACGCCTTAAAGACGGGATGGTTTATTGTCTTATCTTTAAAATTATTGTCGATGTATCGATTTTTATCTCCATAAATCAACTAGCACAGGCTAAGAAAAATTATCATTTAAATCCTAAATCCTGTTTGTATTGGTTTTATCTATGTCTTGCGAGTATGATTTATTCGTTGTTTGTATTTTTAAAAAAATAATATACGGCAGTATATGGTATTTTAATTACTGTTCCTACTTTGTCTAAACTTGGTGCTGTTGCAGGAGCGACTCCGCCTTGGGTGTTTAAACGTTGTATTCGATTGATATTGGATAATAAACCAGTTCCTTTATTTTCTACACTTTCGAGCAACAACCAAGGAATGTTTTCACTAGGGCTAGGAGCTGACATCGAGGCGATCATTTTTCCTTTTACGGTGCTTCCGTCGGCAGTATATTTCCAAGTGGGCCCTTTGTAATGTGTTATCACACAGGTTCCCATCTCATCATACAAGTTAGCAACGGGTTCAATAAAAACCCATTTTGCCTGATTGGGATTGGTTGGGTCTATCTGTGCTTCGTAATTTTGGGTGCCTTTGGCAACATAAGAAAACACTAATTTTTCATTCGATCCTACTTTAAAACCTCCGAAACAACAGGGCTTTGCGCACGAACGGCAGTAACTAATAAGAATAAAATTATACTCAACTTAATACATTTCATAATCATTCTGTTTCTATTTAGTTATTTTTCGTTTTTTTTGCTTTTGGTCAAGCTTTATTCTTTAAGCATTTTACAATAGGTTCATCACTAAGGAAGGGAATAAACCTAAAATGATATTCAAAAGAATTGCAATTACTGCTACTGCGTAAAATACAAATGGTGTTTTTATTGCGGCTTCGTTTGGCTCTTTGTTGTACATCGCTAAAATCAGTTTAAAATAATAGCCCACACTAATGATTGAGTTGATAACCGCTAGAATTACAATCACTAAATGTCCAGCTTGAAGGGTTTGATTGAACAAAGTCAATTTAGCAAAAAATCCAGCAAAAATAGGTATTCCAGCCATCGAAAGCAAAGCAGCTGTAAGAACTGCCGCCATTAGTGGATTGTTTTTACCCAATCCGTTAAAGTTGGCAATAGCCTCGTTATCCTTGTTTTTGCAAACGTATAAAATCACGGCAAAAGCAGCTATTCCAGCCAATGAGTACGCTGAGGCATAATACAATAAACTTCCTGCCGAAGTGCTAATGCTTAATAACGCCATTAACATAAAACCAGCGTGCGAAATTCCTGAGAAAGCTAACATGCGTTTCACGTTGGTTTGTTTTAACGCCATTATATTTCCAACAGTCATCGAAGCAATCGAGATTAGGATAATGATATTGATAAAAGCATCCGAAAGATCCGCATGCATTGCGGTTAATAATTTGTATAATGTTGCCATTGCAACCACTTTTACTAAAGTACTCATCGTAGCCGTTGTCAAAGCTGGAGAGCCTTCATAAACATCGGGAGCCCAAAAGTGAAAAGGCACAGCAGCAATCTTAAAAGCATTCCAATGGTCACTAGTGAAATGCCTATCGGAAACCAAGAAGGCAATTCGGCAGAACGAGACCATTCTGTAATTTCGGCAATGTCAAAAGTGCCCATTGCACCGTAAATCAGGCAAATTCCAAATAATATAATCCCAGACGCAAAGGAACCCATCAAGAAATATTTCATTCCAGCTTCGTTACTTTTTATATTTGTTCTTTTGCTTGCAGCAAGAATATATAGGGAAATAGATAAAATTTCGATTCCTAAAAAGAACATGGCTAAGTTTCCGAAAGAAACCATTGCAACTGCGCCAGCTAGCATAAATATTTTTATGGCAATAAAATCGGAGATTTTTGTTTGGTGGTCTTCGTAGAAATCATGAGCCAAAGCGACCAAGAAAATAGTAAGTACAATAAACAATCCAGAAAATGCAGATGAAAATTGGTTTACCACCATCATATTATTGTGATAACTCGCAGGATTGCTATATTCTGTAAAGGTCAATCCAAGAATTGCCAATAGACCCATAATGGTTACAGGAACAATGGCTTTTCTAAAATTTAAAATTTCAAATAAAAGGCATAAAACCCCGAGTGCTGTAATTGCTATTAATGTGTTCATTTTTCGATTTAGAATTTCAGATTTAGGATTTAGGATTTAAAATTGTAAAAAGACCATTCGCTAATGCTCGAAATTTCTAATTCTTAAATCCTAATTTCTAATTCTTTTTTATTATTTTATATTATTTTCGCTTTTATTGTTCTTATTCCTGATGAAAAAATTACAATTAATTCATTCTGCTTCTTTTATTAATTTTTCGAGTTCAACCTGATCACATTCTATTTTTAATCCTTTGATAAACGTTAACCAACATAAACTTTTATCGGCTTCTTATTTACGATTTTTAAGTTCTTCTTTAGTCCTGTCCTATAGTTTTAAAATTTATTAGACGGTTCTCTTTACTCATCCAACAAAAATCCTAATTCTCAAATTCTTAATTCTAATTTTTTAATTAAATCTATTTATCTGTGCTAAAATATTTTCGAGACTTGGGGTTACCAAATCGATAATTGGTTTTGGATACAATCCAAAAAAGAATAAAACGGCGATGATAAGAATCAAAGAAAAACCTTCGTTGAAAGTTACATCTTTAAAAACTTTAACGTTGGTTTCGCCCAACATCACGTGTTGGAACATTTTTAGCATATAATACGCTCCCAAAATAATGGTTGTTCCGCCAAGAATAGCATAGAAAATGCTTATTTGTGAAATGCTGAATAAAACGGTAAACTCTCCCACAAAGTTAAATGTTGATGGCAAAGCCACAGAGGCCAAAACCAAAATCATAAACATCGAGGTTAATTTTGGCGATTGAGCACGAATGCCCCCCATTTCAGAAATGGTTCTTGTTTCGTATCTTCTGAAAATAATTTCGGCAACAAGGAACAAACCAACAACTACAAATCCGTGCGCTATCATTTGTAAAACCGCGCCACGTAATCCGTCAGGAGTTAAGGTATAGGCGCCAGCAGCAATTAAGCCAACGTGTGCTAGGGAAGAATAGGCCAATAATTTTTTCAAATCTTTTTGTCGCAAGGCTACGATTGAACCGTAGATTACTCCAGCAATTCCTAGTCCAACAAGTACAAAGAGATATTCTTTTGCAGCTAATGGCGCAATAGGTAATTGCCAACGGATAACGCTATACAATCCCATTTTTAGCATAATTCCCGAGAGCAACATTGTCCCAACGGTTGGTGCTTTTTGATATACTTTTGCTTGCCAAGTGTGAAATGGAATTAGTGGAATTTTGATGGCATAAGCCAAAAAGAAAGCCAAGAATAGCCAAAATTGTTCTGTTGAAGATAATTTAAGTTGAACTAAATAGCCAATTAAGAAGCTTCCCGCTTTTTGATACAAATAAACAAAAGCAATCAGCATAAACAACGAGCCTGCAAGGGTGTAGATGAAGAATTTAACCACCGCTTTTTTGCGTTCTTCGGCATCGCCATTTCCCCAAATGAGGGCAATAAAATAAATAGGAATTAACGATAGTTCCCAGAAAATGTAGTATAAAATGCCATCCGAAGCTAGAAAAGTTCCCGACATGGCAAAGACCATAAACAAGATTAAAGCGTAAAAAGCTTTTGGGTTTTTATATGTATTTCCAAAAGAAGAATAGATTATAATAGGAGTCAAAGCAGTTGTAAGCAAAAGCATTGCTAGTGAAAGTCCGTCTGCTTGTAAAGCAAAATAGATTTTTGGGTTAGAAATCCAAGGTTTTACGTAGTCAATTTTGTCTCCCAAATTGTATTGGTTTAATAAACAAATCGAACTTGCAAATGCAGTTAATCCAAAAAGCAAAGCCACTTTTGAGGCCCATTTATCGCCCGAAATATAAGTAGCAAACGCGCCAACCAAAAGTATGATTAATAGTGTAGTTACATTCATTATTTAAAAATTATTTTGATAGTAGAAATAGGTTAGTATGGCGCAAACTCCTATGACAAAGGCGAAAAGATAAAAGCCAATACTTCCGTTCTGTAATTTTTTGCCTTGGAAAGCCAATTCGTTTGTTGCTTTTCCTAATCCAAAAACCATTGCTGATAAAGTCGTTTCAACAGAATCTCTAAAGAAATTAGACAAACTATTTAGAGGTTTTACAAAAATAGCCTGATACGCCTCGTCAACATAATATTTGTGATACAAAACTTTGGTTAAACCAGTAATTTCGGAGTCTTCGCTCGGAATTAAACCGTTTTTAATATATTTCATACGAGCGTATAGTATTCCTGCTATCGCACCAATTGTGGCGATTGCCATCAATGCATATTCGGTGGTTCCTAGTGAATGTTCTTCTTGAGCAACTTTCGAAAATAGGGGTGATAAATAATCATTCAGCCAGCTATTTCCAGGCAAACTAATTATTCCGCCAAAGAAAGATAAAAGGGCAAGAACAATCAAAGGAAAGGTAATTAGACTTGGGCTTTCGTGCAAATGATGTTCTTGTTCTTTGGTTCCTCTAAAGGTTTTGAAAAACGTTAGGTACATTAATCTAAACATATAAAAAGCCGTCATTATCGAAGCGATAGAACCTATTATCCATAAGCTTGGATTGTGGTGAAAAGCGGTCATCAAGATTTCGTCTTTTGACCAAAAACCTGCCAATGGGAAAATTCCAGAAATAGCCAATGAAGCAATCAGCATGGTTATAAAAGTGATGGGCATGGCTTTTTTTAGACCACCCATTTTTCGCATATCTTGTTCGCCGTGCAATCCGTGAATTACTGAGCCAGAACCCAAGAATAAACAAGCTTTGAAGAAAGCGTGCGTGATTACGTGAAAAACTGCTACTTCATAAGCTCCGAATCCTAAAGCTAAGAACATTAGTCCCAATTGAGAAACCGTAGAATACGCCAAGACTTTTTTAATGTCGGTTTGAGTCAACGCAATCGTTGCGGCAACTAATGAAGTTATAGCACCAATAATGGCTATTATGTTTTGTACACTTGGCGCAATGTCGAACAGGAAATTCAATCGGGTAATCATAAAAATTCCTGCGGTAACCATTGTCGCTGCGTGTATCAATGCTGATACTGGTGTTGGTCCAGCCATCGCATCGGGCAACCAAGTGTATAAAGGAATTTGAGCCGATTTTCCAGAGGCTCCAATGAATAAAGCTAAGGCAGCAGCAGCAACCCAAAAATCGTTGGTGTCTTTTGCCGTTGTAATCAATGTTTTTAAAGTGGAAAAATCGAGCGTATGAAATAAAGAACCTATTATAAATATTCCGATTAAAATCCTAAATCCCCAATTCTATTCATGATGAAAGCCTTTTTGGCCGCATCATTAAAATCTTGATTTTTGTACCAAAATCCAATCAATAAATAGGAGCAAAGACCAACGCCTTCCCAACCAATGAACATGACCAATAGGTTGCTTCCAATTACCAGCGTAATCATAAAGAAGATAAACAGATTCAAATAGGCAAAAAACGAATGCATTTTCTCGTCATCATGCATATAACTGATGGAATATAAATGAATCAAAGATCCAATTCCAGTAACGAATAACAGCCAAAGTAATGATAATTGGTCTAGAAGAAAGCCAAATTAATGTTGAATCTTTGGGTTGAAATCCAATCGAACAAATTGATTTCGATGGCTTGTTTGGTTTGGTTTATTTGCAAGAAAAAATAGATTGTAACTGCAAATGAAACCACCACCGAAAGTGTTCCCATAATTCCCACAATGCTTTTTCCTGCTTTTTTGCCCAAAAAAACATTGAACAAAAACCCTACGAAAGGAGAAAGTAATAAAACTAAAATTAAACTTGTATCCATTGAAAATTATCCTTTTAAATTTTTTAAATTCCCTACGTCTATCGTTCCTAAATTTCTAAATACTGAAACTAGAATTGCCAATCCAACGGCAACTTCAGCGGCTGCAACTGCCATCGAAAAAAACACAAAAACTTGTCCTTGGGCATCTTGATGATAAGTCGAAAACGCCACAAACAAAAGATTTACAGCATTTAACATTATCTCGATTGACATAAATACAATAATTGCATTTCGTCGATATAAAACTCCAAATACGCCAATGCAAAAAAGGATTACGCTCAAGAAGATATAGTTTTCGATCCCAATTTGATTTAAAATATTCTCCATATTACTTTTCGTTTTTTTCTTTTTTAGACAATAAAACCGAACCAATCATAGCTACTAAAAGCAATATGGATGCAAATTCAAAAGGAACCATATATTCATTAAGAAGCACTTTACCTAGTACTTTTATAGATTGGTAATCTTCGCCAGTAATTATATATTCTCCAACAATTGGTTTCGAGTTTATAAAAATGGCGATTAAAATCAAACACATCAAACAGAACAAAACGATTGCTCCCAAACGAGTTACTCGAGGTTTATATACTTCGTTTTCTTTGTTTAAATTCATCAACATGATTGTAAAGACAATGAGAATCATAATGGCTCCCGTGTAAACTATAAAATTGACTATTGCTAAAAATTGAGCATTTAAAAGCAAATAATGTCCAGTAATCGAAGAAAAACAAATGACTAAATAGATGGCGCTGTGCATAGGATTTCTGCTATATATAGTCAAAAATGCTGTGGCTAATGTGATAACAGACAATACACAAAAGACAATTTGTATGGGTGTTGCATTTGCTAAATCAGGAATGTGTATCATTTAGTTGGCGTTTTTAAGTTGTGCATTTTTCATTGCGATTTCCAAAGGCATTACTAATTTATCTTTGCCATAAATAAAATCTTCTCTACTGTAATTTGCTGGGACTAATTCCTTTGAAAGGGTCAAATATATTGCGTCTTTCGGGCAAGCTTCTTCACATAATCCACAAAAGATACAACGCAACATATTGATTTCATAAATCTCGGCGTATTTTTCCTCACGATACAAATGTTTCTCGTCGGCTTTGCGTTCTGCAGCCTTCATCGTGATGGCTTCGGCAGGACACGATAAAGCACACAAACCACAAGCGGTGCAGTTTTCGCGACCTTGTTCATCCCTTTTCAACATGTGCTGACCACGATAAACTGGGCTCATTGTGCGGACCTGTTCTGGAAATTGAATCGTGGCTTTTTTTCTAAAAAAGTGCTTAATTGTAATCCATAAGCCCTTGAATATGGCTATAAGATACATTCGTTCGAGAAAAGTCATCTCCTTGTTAGAGACTACCTTTTTTCTGCCGGAAAGTGATATTTCTTGTATTGACATTTCTTAATTTTAGATTTTAGATTTTAAATTTAGGAACTCCTAATAAAACCTGATTTTCTTATTTTTTATTTTGAAATCTTAAGGTGCCAATTCGACTCCTTAAAACCCTAAATAGGCCATTATTTCTACTCTCAAAAGAACAATTCCTGTGATTATGATATTAAAAATCGAAAGCGGGATTAAATTCTCCAACCCAAATGCATCAATTGATCATATCTAAATCTTGGAATAGTCCAGCGAACCCACATATAAAAGAAAATAAACCCACATAGTTTTACAAACAAAGCTGCAATTCCTATTACATTGGCAATATTTACTCCCCAATGTTCTACAGCCCAACTCATTCCCGGATAATTATATCCTCCAAAAAATAAAACCGCCAAAATCGTTGATGAAATAAACATATTGGCATATTCAGCAAATAAGTAAAAACCCATTTTCATTGAGGAATATTCAGTATGATATCCTCCTATTAATTCGGTTTCACATTCTGCTAAATCAAAAGGCGTTCTGTTGGTTTCTGCAAAGGCACAAATCAAAAATATTAAAAAGGATAAAGGTTGGTAAAAAACATTCCAATGCATTCCGGATTGTTGTACCGAAATTTCTTTTAGGCTTAAAGTCCCTGTCATCATTAATAAAGCTACAACTGATAATCCCATAGCCACTTCATAAGAAACCATTTGCGAAGCTGCTCGAATGGCTCCAATCAGGGAGAATTTATTATTCGAAGCCCAGCCGCCAATCATAATTCCGTATACTCCAACAGAAACAACGCCAAAAATGTACAAAACCGCTACATTAATATCAGTTGCTTGTAGTAAAATATCTCTTCCGAAGAGGGTGAAATTTATCGCCCCAAGGAATGACGGCACTAGTCATCAAAGCCGTTCCCATCGCAATGCCAGGACCAACTAAGAATAAAAATTTATTGGGAGTGTTTGGCGAAAATTCCTCTTTGGCAAACAATTTTAAACCATCGGCAAGTGGTTGAAATAGTCCAAAAGGACCAGCTCTGTTCGGACCAATTCTGTCCTGAAGAAAAGCAGCTACTTTTCTTTCGGCCCAAGTAGAATACATTGCCATTATCATCGTCACGGCAAATACAACAAGGATTACAACACTTTTTTCTATAACAAATGTACTATCCATTTTTAGTAGAATTTAAGGGTTCGCCGTCAATTTTTTCGTTGTAGTCAATCGCTACCATGCTTATTTTTTTTCTGTCTTCCTCTCTCCCCAAAAGAATATTTTTTTCGGTGTCAATTTGAACAGTTTCTAATTTTCCAAAGTGTTTGTTTTGGTTGATAACCGAATCTTTTTCGAATGCTCTTGGTCCTTCAATTACCCAATCATTCACATCTTTATGGTCAAAACGACATCCGTTACAAATAAATTCTTCAATTTCATGGAACTCATCTTTTCTTCCTGTAACTCGTTGAATCTCGTCGCCAAACATCCAAACCGTGGTTTTTCCAGAACAAGTAGGGCAATCTCTATGGGCGTTGTAGGGCTTGTTGAACCAAACTCTCGATTTGAATCTAAATGTTTTGTCGGTCAACGCACCAACTGGGCAAACATCAATCATATTCCCCGAAAATTCATTATCAATGGCTTGGGAAATGCAAGTTGAAATATTCGAATGATCGCCTCTGTCCATCACTCCGTGAACTCGGTTGTCTGTAATTTGGTCAGCAACCATCACACAACGGTAGCAAAGAATGCAACGATTCATGTGCAATTGAATATTTGGACCAATATCTTCTGGTTCAAAAGTTCTTTTTTTCTTCTATATAACGGCTTTCTGATTTTCCGTGTTCGAAACTTAAATTCTGCAAATCGCATTCTCCCGCTTGATCACAAACAGGACAATCTAAAGGGTGATTGATTAATAAGAATTCCGTTACCGATTTTCTTGCTTCTTGAACTCTTGCCGAAGATTTGCTATTTACTTCCATTCCGTCCATGCAGCCGGTTACGCAAGAAGCCATTAATTTTGGCATGGGTCTTGGGTCGGCTTCACTTCCTTTGGCAACTTCAACTAAACAACAACGGCATTTTCCGCCGCTTCCTTTTAGTTTTGAATGGTAGCACATGGCTGGTGGAACTACTTCTCCACCAATCATTCTGGCTGCTTGCAGGATCGTTGTTCCTGGTTCTACCTCAATCGCTTGACCGTCTATGGTTACTTTCATTTTCTTTAAGTCTTAACGTCTTCATGCCAAATGTCTTCATGTCGTGTGACTTTAGACTCTCTGACTATTTTCTAAATATTTAATAAATCCACTCAATAATTTTGATATATCTGACACATTTAAATATAATTCATCGAATTCTATCTTTGAAATATAATTTAGATCTAATGCTAAATATAATTGTGACCTTACTTCTCCCGCCGATGCTTTTGAAATATATAAAAAATAAACAAATTCTTTATCTGTGTTTCTTTCAAATCCTTCAGCTATATTTGAAGAAATTGAAATAGATGCTCTTCTAATTTGTCTAACTAAATCAAAATCTCTTTTGAAACCTATATTTTCTGTGATTTCATAAATCCTTTTATTAAATAATCTAGATTTTTGCCAAGATGTAATTTCTTCAAAAGATTTAAACTTTCCCATTTTTGTTGCTTTATGACTTTCGACTTTATGACATTACGACTTTAGAAAAAGGCTCAGCAACAAAATGGTCTCTATTTTTTATTTTTTCTGGGAAACGAATATGATATTCAAATTCTTCTCTAAAGTGACGAATCGCCGCTGCTACTGGCCAAGAGGCTGCATCGCCTAGTGGACAAATCGTGTTTCCTTCGATTTTGCTTTGAATGCTCAAAAGCAAATCGATATCTTCTTCACGACCGTGACCGTTTTCAATTCTGTGCAATACTTTTTCCATCCAACCCGTTCCTTCACGGCAAGGCGAACATTGACCACAGCTTTCGTGGTGGTAAAAGCGAGAAAAATTCCAAGTATTTCTAACGATACAAGAAGTGTCGTTGTAAACAATAAAACCTCCTGAACCTAACATCGAACCCGTTGCAAAACCACCGTCGCTCAAACTTTCGTAAGTCATTAAACGGTCGTCGCCATTGGCTGTTTTGTATATTAAATGCGCTGGTAAAACGGGAACTGAACTTCCTCCAGGAATGAAGGCTTTCAATGGTCTGTCAGAACTCATTCCGCCCAAATAGTCATCTGAATTCATAAATTCATAAACACTCAATCCCATTTCAATTTCATAGACCCCAGGATTTTTGATATGTCCCGAAGCCGAAATTAATTTTGTTCCTGTGGATCTTCCTAAACCAATTTTTGCATAATCGGCACCTGAATTATTCACAATCCAAGGCACTGCCGAAATGGTTTCGACATTATTCACCACCGTTGGATTGGCCCAAAGACCCGAAACTGCTGGGAATGGTGGCTTGATTCGAGGATTTCCTCTTTTGCCTTCTAGTGATTCGATTAAAGCCGTTTCTTCTCCACAAATGTAGGCTCCAGCACCAATTTGAACATACAAATCTAAATCGTAGCCAGTTCCTAATATATTTTTCCCTAACCAACCCGCTGCTTTAGCTTCGGCGATGGCTCTTTCAAGAATTTTGTAAACCCACATATATTCGCCACGAATATAGATGTAAGATAGGTTAGCACCCAAGGCATAGCTCGAAGTAATCATTCCTTCAATCAATAAATGAGGAATGTGTTCCATCAAATAACGGTCTTTGAAAGTTCCTGGTTCTGACTCGTCAGCGTTGCAAACTAAATGTCTTGGTTTTCCTGATTTTTTGTCAATAAAACTCCATTTCATCCCTGCTGGGAAACCTGCTCCACCACGACCACGCAATCCTGAAGTTTTTACTTCCTCAACCACTTCATCAGGCGTTAATGTTTTCAAGGCTTTTTCTACAGAAGCATAACCACCGTTTTGGCGATAGACTTCGTAGGTTTTGATTCCCGGAATATTTACTTTGTCTAATAATATTTTTTGTGACATAATTTAATCATTAAATAGATTTTCATCTATGAAATCTAATAATTTTTTTAATTCTATATTTTCATCAGGATTTATCTCCCAAATATTTTTATCCGAATAATCATAAACAGTTGAGCCTTTGTAGTCCCAATTTGTACTTCTATGTTTTTTAAACAAATCGATTTTAGAATATAAAAATGCTTTTTGGGCTGGAATATTCAAATTTTTAGCTTTTGAAACTTTAATGCAATCGAGCATTTTATGCCAACAAGTATCAAAAAAACTAAAATCACTTTTTACACAATACTTAATAAATCTTCTAAAATTCCTTCTCGCTCATCATCAAAAGGCAATAAATATATTTCAAATTTTGAGTCTAATTTTGTTTCAATACTATTTAATTCTTCTATTCTTTGTTTTCTTCCTCCATTAATTTTTTTTGAATCGGTGTCAAAAATAATTATATTCTTTGCTTTTTCTTCTTTTCTTTTAATGTCGGATAATAAAGGTTGATCTATTAATTTGTCTTTACCTTTTACATCAATTACAATTTTTGAATCCTCAATTTCAAAAAAAGATTTAAGCAAAAAATCAATAAAAAGTTTATCACTTTTACCTTCAACAAATATTTTATTTAAATCATATTTTTTCATTAACCTCTTAATTCAACATTAGAATCTAATCCTGCAACAATTTGGTTGTATGAAAAAGTTGAAGCATAAACTTTATCTTTGTTGGTACTTTCTTCAAGTTTTATTAATCTGATTTCGTTATTATAATTCAATGAGTTTGATGCTTCATAAAAAGCTTCCGAACATTCTTTAGAATGTGTTGTTGCAAATAATTGCACATCTAACTCTTTGCAAACCTCTAAAATGTTAATCCAAAATCCTTTTAATTTGGAATGATGAATACCCGTATCAATTTCATCAATCATCAATCTATTTCCATCCCCTTCTTTCTTTACATACATTATTTCTACAATGTATCTAAATATTTTATTAAAACCATCTCCGAATTGGGTAATAGGTACATAATCTTGGTTTTCTTCGGTAGCGATGCTCAACATACTAAAATCTCCTTGAGATTTTCTGTCATAATCTACAATTTTTAATCCAAATATTTTATTTAGAATTTTAATTAATTCTTGCTTATGATTATATGATAAATCACTTATTTTCTGTTCATCTTCAGTCCTTCTTTTATCTAAAATTCTCACAAAATCTTCAATGTCGTTGCTGTAAGAAAGATTAAAAGAAATAAAAGGCCAATACAAATCTAATTTTTGTTCTAAATTATCTTGGTACATAAACTGTAATTCATCAAACATATCGTCTTTGAAAAATTTTAACCAGTGTTCTAAATTTTCATACTCATAATTATCGGTTCTTTTTAAAAAGTCTTCACTTTTAAGTTCTTTTTTGTCTTTATATTCAATTGCCAAAGATTTATTAGCAGTTTTAGTTCTATAATTTACCTTTAATTGTTTAGAAGTATCTCTTACTAAATATTTAAAAAAGCTAAATTTAGGAAATTCAATATCTTTAAGATTAACGTTTTTAGGTCCAAAATGAATACCTCTTATATATAAAGTTTGATGCAAATTACTAATCCATTTCAAATTATAATTATCGAAAAGCAAAGCCTCCAACAAACAAGTTTTTCCGACATTATTATCGCCAACAATCAAATTAAATTGCCCAATATCATTTACTTCAAGAGATTCAAACCTCTTAAAATTTTCGATTTTCAGATATTTTAAATGATTATTTGGCATCTTATTTATCGTGTAACGTAATTTTATTATCTCTACAATCAGCAATAATCTGATCTACTTTTTCTTTGGTCAAATGTTCTTTGTAAAAATCACCCAATTGCATCATTGGAGCATAACCACAAGCGCCTAAACATTCTACACCTCGTACTTCAAATAAGCCGTCTGCTGTGGTTTCGCCCACTTTAACACCTAGTTTTTCACAAGTGTAATCCATTAAATCCTCAACACCATTCAAGCAACAAGGGGAAGTTTGGCAAAATTCAAACATGTATTTCCCGATGGGTTTTTGGTTGAACATGGTGTAGAAAGAAACTACCTCATAAACCTCAATTGGTTTAATTTTTAGTATTTCGGCAACCTTGTTCATTAATTCAAAACTCAACCAGTTGTCGTGTGCATCCTGAACTTCGTGTAAAACTGGCAATAATGCTGATTTTTGCTTGCCTTCTGGATAGTGACTAACTAGTTCATTGATGCGGTTCATCAACGATTGGGTTATGTTTATTTCTTGTTTGTAATGTGTTCTTTCCATTTTTTATTTTAAATCTGAAATCAAAAATCGTTATTCTTCAATCTGAAATCTTTTAAGCGTCTAATTCTCCAGCAATAACATTTAAACTTGACAAAATAACAATCGCATCCGAAAGCATGGCGCCTTTTATCATTTCAGGATAGGCTTGATAATAGATGAAGCAAGGTCTACGAAAGTGCAATCTATAAGGAGTTCTGCTTCCGTCGGTTACTAAATAAAAACCTACTTCTCCATTTCCACCTTCTACAGCATGATAGACTTCGGCAACTGGAACAGGAATTTCTCCCATTACAATCTTGAAGTGATAAATCAAACTTTCCATATCGTGATACACATCTTCTTTTGGAGGCAAATAATATTCAGGAACATCAGCGTGGAATACATTTCCTTCTGGCATTTTATCTAATGCTTGACGGATGATGCTTAAACTTTCCCAAACTTCGGCATTACGAACGCAAAATCGGTCGTAGGTATCGCCTGATTTTCCAACAGGAACGATGAAATCAAAATCTTCGTAAGAGGAGTAAGGATGCGCCACGCGAACGTCATAATCTACTCCAGCGGCACGTAAATTGGGACCTGTAAATCCGTAAGCCATTGCCATTTCGGCAGAAATTGGGCCTACGTTTACTGTCCTGTCAATAAAAATTCTGTTTCTTTCGAACAAGTTTTCAAACTCTTTCCATGCAATTGGAAAATCTCTTAAAAATACGTCTAATTTGCGGAAAGCTTCTGGTGACCAATCTCTTTCGAAACCGCCCATTCTTCCCATATTTGTAGTTAAACGAGCACCACAAATTTCTTCGTAGATTTCGTAAACTTTCTCTCTAAATTGAAAAACATATAAAAAGCCTGTGTACGCTCCGGTATCAACGCCAAGGATAGAATTACATATCAAGTGATCGGTAATTCTGGCCAATTCCATCACGATAACTCTTAAATATTGTACCCTTTTTGGAATCTCAATATCTAATAATTTTTCTAAAGTCATCCACCATCCCATATTGTTGATAGGAGACGAACAATAGTTCATTCGGTCAGTAAGTGGTGTAATTTGGTAAAACGGGCGGTTTTCGGCAATTTTTTCGAAAGCTCTGTGAATGTAGCCAATAGTTGGTTCTGCTTCGATGATTTTTTCGCCATCCATCAACAAGATATTTTGAAAAATACCGTGAGTTGCGGGGTGTGTAGGACCTAAATTCAGAATCGAAAGCTCGCTTCCGTCTTCGTTATGTCGCGCTGCAATTATTTTAGCATATCGATGCTCTGGTGGTAATAATAGTTCTGACATTTATAATGTTGAATTATTTATTTATTATCTTTTTGAGGTGTTCTTCCAAAGAAACGATCGTCTTTGTCTGTTCTTCCTCCGTCTTCCATCGGGAACTCTTTTCGCATCGGAAAAGAAATCATTTCATCCATATTCAAAATGCGTTTCAATTGTGGATGACCAATGAAATGGATGCCGTAAAAATCGAATGTTTCTCTTTCCATCCAGTTAGAGCAAGGAAAAATAGTCGAAACTGATTTTATTTCTGGCTTCTCTCCATTGATGAAAACCTTGATTTTTATACGTTTATTTTCGTACCAATTATGCAAATGATACACAACGGCAAATTGTCTTTCGACCACATTGTCTGGATAATGAACGCCACATAAATCGGTCAAAAAATGAAAACGAAGGCTTGGATCATTCTTCAGAAAAAGGATAACGGCGGTTATTTTATCGGCAGTAACTTCTAACGAAAAAAGGTCTTTTTCCTGATTGAAATGGAAAACGCTTTCGCCAAATGTTGCTACTAATTTATCTTGAATTTGTGTTGTTTCTAGAGTCATTTCCTTATTTGATATTATAAGATGCCAATAATTCTTGATATTCTGGAGAACTTCGTCTTCTTACGGATTCGTTTTTTACCAATTCTTGCAATTGCATTACGCCATCAACGATTTGTTCTGGTCTTGGCGGACACCCAGGAACATAAACGTCAACTGGAATTACTTTATCTATTCCTTGTAAAACGGAATACGTATCGAAAACACCACCCGATGATGCGCAAGCGCCTACGGCAATTACCCAACGTGGTTCCGCCATTTGTTCGTAAACTTGGCGTAATATGGGTCCCATTTTTTTAGAAATAGTTCCCATAACCAATAGCATATCGGCTTGTCGAGGAGAAAAACTTACTCGTTCAGAGCCAAATCGAGCTAAATCATAATGCGAAGCCATGGTTGCCATAAATTCAATTCCGCAACAAGAAGTTGCAAAAGGTAGCGGCCAAAGGGAATTGGCACGCGCTAGTCCTACAACATCATTCAGTTTTGTAGCAAAAAAACCTTCGCCAACAACACCTTCTGGAGGGGCAACCATTGTTATATTTGAATTACTCATTTTTTGTTATTTTGAATTATAAATTTTGAATTATAAATTAATGTTTGAAAGGCATTAAAATTTAAAATTCAGTATTTAAAATATTTCTTTATTCCCATTCTAGTGCTTTCTTTTTAATGATGTAGAAAAACCCCACCAATAATAAAAGCATAAAAATTACCATTTTTACCATTCCTTCTATGCCCAATTCCTTAAAATTAATTGCCCAAGGATAAAGAAAAATTACCTCGACGTCAAACAAGACAAAAAGAATGGCCACCAAAAAATATTTTACAGAGAAAGGAATACGAGCATTTCCTACGGATTCAATTCCACATTCGAAGTTTTGATCTTTAGTTTTTGAGGATCTTTTAGGGCCTAATTTCCCTGAAATTATTATAATTCCTGCAACAAAAGCAACGACTAAGAGGAGTTGCATTAGTATTGGAAAAAAATCTAATTGGCTTGATTGCATAATGATTTTTGTAAAATTCTAAAATAAGGCACAAAGATAGGTTTCAAGGATTTAAAACACAAGTTTAAAACAAAATTTAGTTTGAAGAAAAAACAGAATTATCGATTCATTAAAAATTAGCTTTCAGGATGCAGATTTATAATTTTTTTGTGTTTAAATAAAAAAAGCGTTTCGAAATCAATCGAAACGCTTTTAAACATTCGTAAGCAAAAACTTTACTTAGATAACCGCTACTTTCGCAGCAACTTTTCCTTTTCTTCCTTCTTCTTCTTCATAACTAACTCTGTCTCCTTCGCGAAGTTCTTCCGCGTTGATTCCTGATGCATGAACAAAAATGTCTTTTCCTGTTTCTTCGTCTGTAATGAATCCGTAACCTTTTGATTCATTGAAAAATTTAACTGTACCTGTACGCATTGTAATTGTAATAATAATTTATAATGAGACAAATGTAATATTTAATACAATACGAATGTCAGAATTGTATAAAATTTATTAAAATATTTGAAATACAAGGTTTTATCACATATTTACTCGCATAGCAACTATCTATCTAGTTTGATGTGTAGCTCGTTTAACTGGGTTTCATCAATTATTGAGGGGGCATCAATCATTATGTCGCGTCCAGAATTATTTTTTGGAAAGGCGATAAAATCACGTATTGTTTCCTGTCCGCCCAAAATAGCTACCAGTCTGTCTAATCCAAATGCCAAACCTCCGTGTGGAGGCGCACCATATTGGAACGCATTCATTAGGAAACCGAATTGATTTTCTGCTTGTTCTGGCGTAAATCCTAAATAATTAAACATTAATTGTTGTGTTGCCTTGTCATGAATACGAATAGAACCACCGCCAATTTCGTTGCCATTCAAAACCATGTCATAGGCATTGGCGCGAACTTTTCCGGGATGAGTTGCCAATAAGTGCATGTCTTCTGGTTTTGGCGAAGTGAATGGATGGTGCATGGCGTGCCATCTTCCGCTTTCTTCATCTAATTCTAATAACGGAAAATCGACCACCCAAAGCGGGGCAAATTCTGCTGGGTTTCTCAATCCTAAACGACTGGCTAATTCCATTCTTAATGCAGAAAGTTGCGTTCTTGTTTTATTGGTTTCACCTGAAAGTATAAGGATTAAATCACCTGGTTTTGATTTGCATTTTTCTGCCCATACTTTTAATACTTCTTCATTGAAAAATTTATCGACTGATGATTTTAGTGTTCCATCTTCATTATATCGTACATAAATTAAGCCTTTTGCTCCTATTTGTGGGCGTTTTACCCAATCAGTCAATTCATCCAATTGTTTGCGAGTATATTGAGCACAATTTTCGACATTTATTGCCAATACAATTTCTGAATCGTCAAAAACAGGAAATCCTTTTGGCTCGAAAGTTCCCCCTTCAGGGGTTAGGGGGCAAAACTCCATCCCAAAACGAATGTCTGGTTTGTCATTTCCATAGGTTTTCATGGCATAATCGTAGGTAATTCTTGGGAATTTTTCTACTTCGATTCCTTTTATTTCTTTCAACAAATGCCTTGTCAATCCTTCAAAAACATTCAGAATATCTTCTTGTTCTACAAATGCCATTTCGCAATCGATTTGCGTAAATTCTGGCTGGCGATCCGCCCGTAAATCTTCGTCACGAAAGCATTTCACGATTTGAAAATATTTATCCATTCCGCCCACCATCAACAATTGTTTGAAAGTTTGCGGTGATTGTGGCAAAGCGTAAAATTGTCCTTCATTCATTCTTGACGGAACCACAAAATCCCTTGCGCCTTCGGGAGTAGATTTGATTAAATAAGGAGTTTCAACCTCACAAAAATCCAAATCCGAAAGGTATTTTCGAACTTCCATGGCTACTTTATGTCGAAAAAGCAAGTTGTTTTTTACGGGATTTCGGCGAATATCAAGGTAGCGGTATTTCATTCGAATATCTTCGCCGCCATCGGTTTCATCTTCGATTGTGAAAGGGGGTGTTAGTGCTGTATTTAATATTCTCATTTCGGTAACCAAAATTTCAATATCGCCAGTAATCATAGTTGCGTTTTTGGCTTCGCGCTCAATAACCGTTCCTTTTACCTGAATCACAAATTCACGACCTAAGGTTTTGGCTAGTTCAAAAACGGTTTTATTACTGCGACTTTCGTCGAAAATTAATTGGGTAACTCCGTAGCGGTCGCGCAAATCGACCCAATTCATGAATCCTTTATCGCGTGATTTTTGAACCCAGCCCGCAAGGGTAACTTCGGTATTGATGTGTGAGGCGTTTAATTCGCCGCAGTTATGACTTCTATACATGAATATATTTTTAGACTGCAAAAGTAAAACAAAAATCAAATTAATCTTTAAAACTCGGAAACTTCAATCAAATTAAATTTATGTTAATTCTGAGAAGTTTATCGACAATATAAAGTAAATTTGTTTGAAAATGATAAATTATAACTTTATGAAAAAATTAGTATTTACTGCGACCTTGATTTTTTGTGCATTCATTGGTCGTGCGCAGAACAAAGAAAACGTTGCTTTTCAAGCAGAAATCGCAAACAAAAATGGGGATACCATTAGGATTCTTAATGGCGGTACGGGGAAAGAAATTAAAAAAATTGGAATGGATAAGTCAGGTGTTTTTTAAGGATACTTTTGCTGTCGAAGAAGGGATTTACTTCTTATTTGACGGAAAAGAATATACTCAGTTGTTTCTTAAAAATGGCTACAATTTAAAACTTAAACTGGACGCTCAAAAATTTGATGAGTCCCTAGTTTATTTTGGAATTGGCGCAGTAGAAAATAATTTTTTGGCTCAAAATGCACTAGCCGACTCGAAATACGATTATAACACGCTTTTGGCTTCGCCCGAAGATGTTTTTACAAAGGCTGTTGCAGAAAAGAAAGCTGCCGATTTACTAAAATTAGAGAATAAAAAATTAGACCCTAATTTTGTGGTATTACAAAAGAAAAATATCGAAATGTCTTTAGCGGGTTTGACTAATTACTATAAACAGGGATTAGAAAATAACAAATTAAACGGTTCTGCTTCTCCGTCTTTTAATTACGATAATTATGCGGGAGGAAAAACAAAGCTAGAAGATTTCAAAGGCAAGTATGTTTATATTGATGTTTGGGCTACTTGGTGTGGGCCTTGTCGTGCTGAAATTCCTTTCTTGAAAAAAGTAGAGGAAAAATACCAAGGGAAAAACATCGCTTTTGTGAGCATTTCTATCGATAATCTAAAGGATTTAGATAAATGGAAAACGATGATTAAAGAAAAAGAATTGGGTGGCGTTCAGGTTATTGCAGATAACGATTGGAATTCTCAATTTGTTAAAGATTACAAAATTACCGGAATTCCTAGGTTTATATTGATTGATCCAAGCGGAAATATTGTAAAAGCAGATGCTTCAAGACCTTCGTCGCCAGCTCTTCAAGAACAACTAGATAAGTTGTTGAATTAAAAAATCAGGAATTGACTCCTAAATTGCGGTCTAAATAGTTGTTGGTTTAAAATTATTTTTTTAGCTTTACGGTATACAAAGACGCTCTTGTTGGCAGAAACCTGAAAACGTTTAGAAAATAAATAGTCCTTTCTGCGTATTAAATCAATACCGTAGCGTCTATAAAAAAATCGGCTGTTGCAAATTTTTGTAGCAGCCGATTTTGATTTGTTTTTTCTGCAAATTTTTGTTCGTGTAAATTTCGAGTTTAATTACAACAAGAACTCTTCATAGGTATCAGGCGTAATCATTTTGGGTGTTACATTGGCATAGTTTGTCGAAAATGTTACTGGAATTTTATACTTGGTTTTTGTATTCCATTTAATTTCACAAGCTAAAATTTGATCTTTCTTTTTTTCTATATAATCTATTTCCTGTTGTTGAGTTGTTCTCCAAAAAAAAGATTCAGCTTCACTTTGTTGAATATTCAACTGTTTGATGCGCTCACTTATAATATAGTTTTCCCATAAACTTCCTATGTCGGTTCTTTGAGGCAAAGGATTGAAATTTCCTGTAACCGCATTGATGATTCCATTGTCATAAAAATAAATTTTCTTGCCTTTTTTTATTTCATTTCGAACATTGCTCGATAAAGCGGGAAGTTTGAAAATCACGAATGCTTTTTCGAGCAAGTCGATGTATTTTTCGACGGTTTTGTTGTCTATCTGAATGAGTTTGCTCAATTCATTGTAGTTGACTTCGCTTCCTACTTGAAGAGCCAATGCTTTGACTATTTTTTGAAGCAAAACTGGTTTTGAGATTTGCTCCAGCAAAAACAAATCCTTGTACAAATAACTGTTGGCAATCAATTTTATATGCTCTTTGGAGTCTGTCGGATTGACGATGATTTCTGGATAACTTCCGTAGATCAGTCGTTGTTCTAAGGTTCTTTTTTCTTCTAATAAACCGTTGTGGGTTACCATTTCGGCAAAAGCAATCGGAAATAAATACATTTCATATTTTCTTCCCGTCAAGGGCTCGTTCAGTTTGTTTGCCAATTCAAAACTAGAAGAACCTGTGGCAATAACTTGTACTGATTTAATTTGATCTACAATAATTTTAAGCACAATCCAATGTTTGTAATGCGTTGTGCTTCATCAATAACGAGAATTTCGTTGTCGCCAATAATGTTTTTTAGTTTAGTAAGGTTTGGTTTTTCGAACAAAACAAGCACAGTTCCGATTCGTCTCAGTTCAGGGAAAGTGTTTTTTTTGTTTAAATCAGTGATTAAGTTTTGGACAAAAGTAGTTTTTCCCACTTGCCTTGTCCAAAATTAATAGTGCTTTCCCTTTGAATAATCGGGCTTTGGCATAGTCTGTTCAGGTCAAACGCATTAAAAAGTTGAACAAAGATAAAAGATAATGATTATCCCAACCTGCTATTTTACGTTTTCTTCTGACGCTCTTCTTTACGGACTAATGTTTCATTGAGCAGTATTTTTAATGATAATTTCAAGACTGACGAAAATTTTGTGCCGCGTTTTTATGTCTTTTCTACTCTTATCTTCTCCAAAGGAAACGTCTAAATGCCAATGTAAATTGTTTTCAATTTTCCAATGTGAACGAACAGCATCCGCTATTTTCTTGGCATCACAAGGTAAACTTGTTATATAAACCGAGTTGATTTCTGTGTTTACCAGTTGATTTTATAAACCTTTCACTTTCTATTTTTGCAATAGATTGTAATGAATTCCATTTAGTTGGATTTAATAAATGACTCAAATCATCCATCACAGTACAAGTCCTTTTTTCTACCCTTCCGCTACCAACTTCCTCGGTTATATAAATTTTTGATTTGTCTTTTGAGGGAATCAAAAAAGCACTTTCAATATCTTGATATAATTCTTTTTGGTTTTCTTTACCGCCAAAATATAATCTGCCTTTTGTTCAATAATCACTTCTGCTATATCTGTTTGACAACCCATTGCATCTATGGTAATAATAGCATTTTCAAGGTCTAACACTTTTAAAAGTTCTGGGATTGCCGTAATTTCATTTGATTTCTCTTCTGTTTTAATTTGACCTAAAAAGATTTCGTTTTCTGTAGAAAAAGCACTTACCAAATGAATGGCAGACTTCAATCCAGATTGCTTAGAACCTCGAACTGTTTTGCCGTCAATTGCCACGACACCCTTGTAATGGTTAGATATTGATTTAATCCAAGACACGAAATGTTCTTCGAAAAAAGAGGGTTTTAGCAAAGAGAAAAAACGATTAAACGTGTCGTGAGAAGGAATCCCGTTTTCTAATCTAAGATAGTTTCCAAAAACTCACGCTTAACAATGCCGTAATCTTCAATTTCTTCCCAAGTTTCTGCCCCGCATATGACGGCAAGTATGGTTATGAAACAATATTTTCCGAAGGGTGTAATTTTTTTCTGTTCAATCTAAAGTCTGGAATAGTTTGAGCAAATATAAACAATTTGTTTTTTAATTTCATATTAAGCATCTGATTATCAGATAAATATACAAAATTTAATTTGCTAAAACAATTTAATTCGTTGTATTTCAGATGGTTATATTAAAAAAATCATTTTAAAATTTAATGGTTTTTAATGCGTTTGACCTGATAGTCTGTTTGTTCTCTTCGTACCATACAAAGTGTATTTTATGAGAAAACAAAAGTAGCTAAATTTTACTATAATCCAAAATTATTATGTTTTTTTTGGATTTAATTCCAAAATTATTATGTTTTTTTTGGATTTGATTCCAAAATTATTATGTGTTATGTGGGGGCAAATTATTTACAGAATTGCAACTTTCTGATTTAGTAACTCAACATTAAAATTAACTTTAGCATTTAATGCTTTGAAAACTTTCATTATTGTGTCAAATCGTGCATCAGTTAAGCTATTCTCAATTTTAGAAATTTGTGCTTTTTTTACGCCAACTAATTCGCCTAATTGTTCTTGTGTCAAATTTCGATCCTTACGGATTTGTTTAATCGTTTGTCCGATAAGTTCAAGCTTTAATTCGTTTTCAAAAGTATCTCTATTTTGAGTTCCTTTTTTTCCAACGAATTTATCTGTTACTTCATCTAAACTATATGTTTTCATAATACTATTTTTTCTGGTTAAAATATTTTATTCTCAAAGCTTCAGCTCTTTCAATTTCTGCTTTTGGAGTTTTGTCAGTTTTTTTTATGAAACCATTTGACGAAATTACGATTGTATCTTGTTTGTCAGATTTGTCCCAAAAGGCAAGCAATCTGATATGTTGCTTATTATATAGAGTTCTAAATTCCCAAATTTCTCCATCAAGTTTTTTAAATAACTCGTTATCATTTACACTTCTTGATTTCCAAATATTGTAAAGTATTTTTTCTCTTGATTTTTGATCTAAACTTTCCAAAAATTCTATCACTGGTTCAAGAAATTCAACTTTGAATTTATATCCCATTTTATGCTTTTCAATTATTTTAGGTAAAGATATAAGTTTCCTTTTTAAGAAACAAATTTATTCAGGATTCTGGTTTTCATTGCTGACACATAACGTTCTGTTATTACAGTAGGTTTGGGACTAAATTAAGGGCTATTTTCGGATTTGCCACCCGAGCGTAGCGAACAGGCGAAGCAAATCATCCCAAATACAAAACCAACTTCCCATTAAGCCAATTGCCCAAATCCGTTGTAAGTTGTGGTTAACGAAAAACCCATAGTAACGGACGTATAATCGGTTTAACCTGTCCTGATTTTGTCGAAGGATTCAACACGGGTTTCATTGTTCGTGCTGCGAGTCTAATGAAACTCTTAGCTGTTGTGGGCTGGTTTTTTTGTAAATTCTGTTTGTAATTATTTAGGATAATTCTTGGAATTTTTTTCTAAATTCTAGTGGATTTAGAATTTGAGGGAAAATTTCTCTCGTTCCACCCGAACCAACAATTCTAATTGTACCATAACCAAGTATTCTTCCCAATAGTCCTTGATCAACATTAACACTTTCTATTTTTGAATGATTCATTTCAAAAGTTTTTCGGCTAATTAAACCCGTTTTTATAATTACCCGTCGATTTGTAATTGCAAATTCATCAGAATATTTGTCAATTAGCGGAGCAATAATAAAGTTAGAATTGCTCTTAGATTGCAAAAAATTATCCAGTGATAAGTTGTTTCTAATTCAACATGTTCATCTTTGATTAAATTGTTGTCTACGTATTTTCCCATTTGTTTTGTTTTTAAAGTTTAAAAAGTTTTTAAATGTAAACAATAATTAATTGGGTTTTAAAATATAAGTAGTCAAATTTCTATTTTCGGTATTTTTTCTTGTAAAATAGCCCACAATAAGCGGGAACTTTGCGAAGAGACTTTGCATTTTGCAAAGGTATGAGTTGAGAGAAGGTCGAAGATTTTTTCTCCAACTCATTTATAAACAAAACAAACCTTCACATACATACCCAAGGGGAGCTAGACAAAACTTCGTTTTATTTCCCTTCAAATATAATGCATTTCTTTCCTACAAAAACAAAAACCACCCAAAATCAAATTTCAGGTGGTTTCTTAAAAAAAGTTTATAAAATTTATGCTGTTCTTGCTATCCTTCTGTCACGCAACCAGTATTTCATTCTTTTTACTAAATAAAACATTACAGGCACCATTACTAGGGTTAAGACCGTGGCATACGTCAATCCGAAAATAATAGTCCAAGCCAAAGGCCCCCAAAAAATTACGTTATCGCCACCCATAAAAAAGTGAGGATTAAAATCGGTTACCAAGGAGAAAAAGTCAAAATTGAGTCCAATTGCCAACGGAATTAATCCCAAAACTGCTGTTAAAGCCGTTAATAAAACGGGGCGCAAACGTGATTTTCCCGATTCGATGATGACTTCTTTTATTTCGTCTAGCGTTAAATCATTGTGGGTTTCTACTCCTTTGTCGTACACTTTTTTATCCATCAATAGGACGAAGAAATCCATTAATACGATTCCGTTTTTTACAACAATACCCGCAAGCGAGATGATTCCCATCATGGTCATCAGGATTACAAAATCCATATTGGCAATTACATAACCATAAAAAACACCGCTAAAACTCAATAAAACCGTGAATAAAATCACCATGGTTTTTGATACGGAATTAAACTGCAACACAATAATTATGGTAATTCCTGCCAAGGCCAAGAATAAAGCATAAACAAGAATCCTTGATTTTTGCCTTGCTCCTCCTGCACACCAGAGAAAGAGTAGCTTACGCCTTTTGGCAATTCGTAATGTTGCAATTCTGTTTGAATTTGTTTGGTAATTTCGTCGCCATTAAAACCAGTAATAACATTCGAATAAATGGTCATTATTCGTTTGTGATTCTTTCTTTTTATCTGATTATAGGTTGTGGTTTTTTCGGTATGTGAAATGGCAGAAATCGGAATTTGCTGGATTTGCCCATTATTCATATTTCTGAAAGTCAGCGATTGATTGAAAAGAATATTTTCATTTTTTCGTTGATCATCTTGCATTCTCATCACAATATTATAATCGTCATCGCCTTCTTTATAAGTCGAAATTTCCTGACCATAAACAGAACGGCGCAGCGTAAAGCCCAGTTGCCCCGTAGAAACTCCCATACTTCCAGCGTTTACTCGATCGACTTTTACTTCGAGTTCTGGACTTTCTTTATTGATGTCGACACTCAATTTTTCGATTCCGGGAATGTTTTTCGAATTGACAAAAGCAATCATTTTATCGGCTTCTGTGAGCATCATATCATAATCGTCTCCCGCTAATTGAATACTGATTGGATAACCCGCCGGCGGACCATTGGCATCTTTTTCGACGGTAATGGCTGCTCCAGCAATTCCTTTTACTTTAGAACGGATTTCTTCTAAAATAGCCGAAGTGTTAATGCCTTGGCGGAATTTGAATTCCGAAAAACTTACCGTTACTTTTCCTTTGAACGGAGTTTCCGAAGCAGAACCTGCATCGACATTTGGATTTCCCGCTCCTTTTCCCACTTGCGAAACGATAGATTCAGCAAGGAAGTTTTTGTCGGTTTTGGGATCTACATACTTTTGCAATATTCCGATAACTTGATTTTCTACGAACAAGGTGGCTTTATTGGTTTTTTCAATCGAAGTACCTTGTGGGTATTCGATATATACGATGGCTTGATTGGGGATGTTGTCTGGAAAAAAACAATACTTTTCTAGGGAAAACACCCAGTAATATAAAAGAAAAAAACAACAATCCGATAATTCCTCCTAAGGCAAACCAAGCTTTATTTTTTGTAAGTATTTTAGCCAAAAATAGTTTGTATTTCTCTTCTAATCTCGGAAAAAAGCTATGCTGAAAATCCTGTGTCCATTGGTATATTTTTAGGAAATACAACCACATTAATCCTGTAGAAATTAAAAGTAAGTGTCCAATTCCTCTTAAAAATGTATTGTCATAGGTGTATTTCGATCCCAAAAAGGCGAATGTTATTCCAAACGATAAGAACAAAATCGTATAGAATTTTAAATTCTTTTTAGAAACATTTTTGTCTTCAATATCCATCGAACCTCCCGTCATTGCTGCATTGATAACCATGGCCACAAATAAAGAGGCGGTAAGGGTTACGGTAAGGGTCATGGGGAAATATTTCATAAATTTTCCCATAGTTCCTGGCCATAAGGCAAAAGGTAAAAAAGCCATTAAAGTGGTTGCTGTCGAGGAAATCACGGGCCAAGCAATTTCGCCAATCCCAATTTTTGATGCTTGAATTCGAGGATAGCCTTTTTTCATATTGGCAAAAACGTTGTCGACGACCACAATTCCGTCATCGACCAGCATGCCTAATCCCATGACTAAACCAAACAAAACCATGGTGTTTAGCGTTAAACCTAAAGCAGATAAAATGGCGAATGCAATCATCATCGATAGCGGAATTGCCGCTCCCACAAACAAGGAATTTCGCAACCCCATGGTAAACATTAACACAATCATTACTAGAATAATTCCGAAAATAATGTGGTTAGAAAGTTCATCGACTTGGTGTTCTACACGCGAGGATTGGTCGTTTGTTAATTCGATTTTTAAGTTTTTCGGCAAATAGGTTTCTTTTGCCTTTTCGATTCGTTCTTTGACCTGATCAATCGCCGAAATCATGTTTTGACCCGAGCGTTTTTTTACGTTGAGCATGACTACTTCGGATCCTTTTTCGCGAGCATAAGTGGTTTTTTCTTTTTCTTTAAAGCTTACTTTAGCAATGTCTTTGAGGTAAACGGTACCTCCGTAGGATTTTACGATGATGTTTTCTAGTTCTTTCGGGTCTTTGATTTCGCCCACGATTCGGATGTTGTTTCTAGATCCTTGAGAAACTAAATTTCCGCCCGAAAGTGTCATGTTTTCATACTTTACCGCATTCTGAATTTCGTCAAAATTTACTTGTGCCGCCGTCATTTTGAAAATATCAACAGCAATTTCTATCTCTTTATCATCGACACCCAGAATGTCTACTTTTTTTACTTCAGAGATTTCTTCGATGTCATCCTGAAGCAATTCTCCGTATTTTTTTAGTTGTTGGGTGGTGTAATTTCCTTGTAAATTGATGTTCAAAATGGGCACTTCTTCTGAAATGTTCAATTCAAAAACGTTGGGTTCTACCTTGCTGCCGTTATCAAGATTAGGCCAATCGGTATCTGCTTTTGCATTATCAACTTTGTCTTTTATTTTTACTTTGGCAGCATCAATCGAAATGTCGTCGTCAAACTCGGCGATAATCATTCCGTAATCTTGAAATGAGCTTGAGGTTACTTTGTTGACTCCGCTAATATTTTGATTTCTTTTTCTAATGGTTTGATGACCAATTTCTCTACATCTTCTGCTGAATTTCCTGGAAAAACAGACGAAATGTAGACTTTGTTTTCGATGACTTCGGGAAAATCCTCGCGAGGCATCGTGATATAGGCATAAACGCCCATAATCACTATAAGAAATGTCAAGATATAAACCGTGACGCGATTGTCGACGGCCCAATTTGATATGCCGAATTGTTTGTTTTTGTGTGACATATTTTTCGCTTAAAAATTTAATTTCATTCCGTCAGAAATGGTGTTTATGCCTTCGGTAACGATAATATCTTGGTCAGATAGTCCGCTTAAAATTTCGGTAAAATTATCAGAAGATTGTCCTAATTTTAGGACTGCTTTTTTTGCAATTCCTGTTTTTCCATTAGATTGGGTAACAATATAAACGAACTTATTTTTTTTGCTATCTTCTTGGATTACATTAGTAGGAACAACAAGGGTATTTTTGCTTAAATAATCTGTGATTTTAAGATTGGCGACTTGGTTCGGACGCAATAAATTTTCCGGATTCGGAACGCTTACTTCAATACCAAAACTTCGGTTGCTTGGATTGACGAAGTTCCCAATTTGACGCACTTTTCCCTGATATGTTTTTCCTAGAGAAGTCAACAAAACCCCAACCTCGGTTCCTACTTTAAGTTTGCCAATATAGGTTTCAGGAATCAAAGCAGAAACATACATATTCGATAAATTCACGATTCGCATTAATCCTTGCGCACTTGGCGCTACGATTTGTCCTCTCTCGGCAAAAACTTCGTCGATGGTTCCAGAAAATGGAGCTCTTATTACCGTTTTGGCTAGTTGCGCCTTTATTTGAGCAACGCCTTTTTGGGCAGAAATCATTTGGGTTTGTGCTTGTAAATATTGAATTTCAGATCCAATTTTTTGATTCCAAAGGTTTTTTTGACGCTCAAAAGTTGTTTTTGCCAAGGCATATTGATTTTCAAAAGCAGCTAATTGTTGGCTTAAACCAGCATCGTCAGTTCTTGCCAAGACTTGACCTTTTGACACTCTTTGTCCGGCTTTTACATTCAATTCAATTAGATTTCCAGGCATTTCTGGTTGTATTAAAATGTTTTCTTTTGTGTCTACATTCCCTTGAATTTCAAGGTAATGACTAAAAATCGTGTCTTTTACGGTAAGAACAGAAACCAAAGCTTCTTCTTTTTTTACGTCTAATACGGCTAATGCTTCGTCAATTTTGGCTAAATCAGCCTGAATCAAAGCTTTTTTAGCCTGAAGTGCACTAACATTTTTTGAACTGATTAAGGTATCGATGTTGGCATTGTCTTCTTTCTTTCCGCAGGAAAAAATCAGGAGTGAAAGGGTGGAGAGTAGGAATAATTTTTTCATTTTGAGTCTATTATTTTGCTGGTTATTGTTTGTTGATTATTTTTTCTAAAGCCGCTTTTTTAGTGATGATATTTACCATAGATTGCAAATAGTTTTGCTGGGCTGAGTACAATTGTCTTTGGGCTTCGCTAAAATCAAAACTAGACGACAGCCCTTCGCTAAATTTTATTTGTTGCTTTTTTTCAATTCTTTCGGCAAGGTTCAAATTGCTTTTTGCTGTGGCAAATTCTTCGATGCTAAATTCGTACTCGCTTTTTGCGTTTGAATACTGTAATTTTAATTTTTGTTCCGCTTCGGTCAATTGTGTTTTTGCCTGTTCTAATGCTATTTTTGCCTGTTGAGTTTTAGAACTTCTGGCCAAACTGCTGAATATTGGAATGTTTAAACTCAAGCCAAGATTAGAATAATTAAACCAATGTTGGTTTGATGTGAAAAACTTAAATTGATTGCCAAAAGCATTGTATCCAAAATTCACATTAGCTGATAATGAAGGTAAAGCCTTGCTTTTTTGTAATTTATATTCAAGTTGTCTTTGTTCTTTATAATTCGAAGCTATTTTGTAATTTACATTATCGGTTACAACAAATTCATTTCGAGATAAGGCCAAATCTAAGTTTGAAACGGTTAAATAATCTAATCGATCCGTTAGTTTTAAATCGTCATTTATATTGATGCCTAGTGTAATTTTGAGCATTTTATAGGCTATTTCTACAAGTCTTTTATTGTAGTTCAAGGTACTTTTTACGGTGGTCAAAGTGATTTGTAGCTGCTCTACATTTTCTTCTTCGATTAGGCCATTTTTAAAAGTTTCCTTGGTGTCTGACAATGTTTTTTCTAAGATGGATTTGTTTTTTTCGAGGATGGCAATACTTTCTTCGGCAAGCAAAACATTTCCGTATGCATTGATAACCATTTCCTTGATTTCGGCATTGGTTTTTTGTTTGGCATTTTCGTAGTATTTTAAATAAGTTTTAGAGGCTTGTAAGGCTACAATATATGAGCCATCAAAAAGCAACTGGCTCAAGGTCGCATGGGCTACCATACTGTGTGTGGTTCCAAAAGCGACTTCGGCAAATTCGCCTTTGTTGCCCCCAAAAAATTCAGCAGGAATAAGCGATTTTTGTAGAACAAAGTTGTTTGCATAATCTACGCCAGCACTTATTTGGGGTAATCCCATAGCGGTAGTTTCCCATTTTTTTTGTTTCGAAGATTCAATATCTCGACCTGCATTTATTGCTGAATAATTATTTGTTAGTGCATGCGCAACGGCCTGTTCTAAGCTAAAGGTGTATTTTTTTTCTTGTGCTTTTGCCGTGATGACAAAAATCAAAAAAGGGATTAAAAAGAGTTTCTTTATCATATAATATGGTTTTTTAATTGTTTTTCTAGTTCGATGATTCCTTCTGGTGTTGCTATTGCTCTGGTGTGGTATTCTAATGCTTGCAATTCTAATTGCAGCACTTCATTTTCTAATTTTGTGGTTTCGTTGATGCTAAAAATGAGGGTGTAGTAAAACTTAATACAGTTTTCGATAGCAATGGTTTTCCTGTACAAACCTTGTTCGATTCCTTTTGTGATGTTTAGGTTAAAAACGGCATGGCATTCGTCAATTTCCCTAGACATCACTTTTTCATAAATTTCTGGATAATGTTTTTTTAATTGATAAATGGGAGAAGTATCAGAAGATTGAAACATTTCTTTAAACATTTTTCTGATTTCGAAATTTTCTTCAATGGCATTGTAATTTTTGGCTATTATAGTATTAATTACCTGATGAATTTTTTCGTGAACAATTACGGTTGCTTCTTCTATGAGCACTTCCTTGTTGCAAAAATATTTGTAAATTGTTTTTTAGAAATGCACATCTCGCCAGCAATATCATCCATAGTCACGCTTTTGAAACCTAGTTTCAAGAATAATTCCGTGGCTTTTGCTATAATCTTATCTTTCATTTTTTTTATTCTAATTTTCGAGCTCTTTGCTAAATGAACGGATGAATTTTTTAATATTATTTAACGTTTTATCATCTATAATTTTGCCGTTTTCATTGATTTTTCCTCTCACACCTTGAATTAAAAGGGTGGTTTCATCATTAAATTTTGCTTGAATGGTTTTCATTATCAATAGTAATTCCTCGTGTGCTTTTTCGCCCGATGCCGAAGCGGTTATTAAGCCCACAGGTTTATTAGAGAAAAGGGTTGTCGAAACGCACCATTCTAAAGCATTTTTTAAGCTTCCAGGTAAACTAAACACGTATTCTGGTGTGCAAATTAATAGACCGTCAGCTTCAGCAATTTTTTTTCTAAAATGAATGACTTGGCTTGGCGGATTGTCTGTAAAATCGGGATTGAAATGAGGGATTTCTGACAGTCCCTCAAATAATTGCATTTCAAATAATTCTTCGCCTAATGCAGCAATGATTTTTAAAATGGATAAACTGCTCGAATGGCTTCTTGTACTTCCTGAAATGGCAACTATTTTTTTTCTCTCTGACAAAATGTTAATTTTCGTTTGCAAATATAGAAAGGAAACTTTAAAAACCAAAATAGTTTCCAATGTATTTTGATTATTTAGTGTTTAAAAAAATTAAGGTTTCAGTATTCAAGTTTTTTGGCTTCCTTTGTAGTATTAAACGACATGACTTTTATGCTTCCCATCAGCCAATATCAAGAACAATTTTTAATTTATTTAGAAAATCAAAAAATTAGTAAAGAGCCCGAAAATTTGTATCAACCCATTGATTACATTTTGCAACTTGGCGGAAAAAGAATGCGTCCAGTTTTGACATTGATGAGTGCCGAAGTTTTTGATACAGCTTATACAAAAGCTTGCCAGCTGCTATGGCTGTCGAAATTTTTCATAATTTTTCATTGGTTCATGATGATATTATGGACGATGCCCCATTGCGAAGAGGCAAACAAACGGTTCACGAAAAGTGGAATATTAATACTGGAATTCTTTCTGGTGATGCCATGCTGATTTTGGCGTATCAATATTTTGAAAAATACCAACCCAAAACATTCCGAAAACTAGCTAAATTATTTAGCAAAACCGCACTCGAAGTTTGCGAAGGGCAACAATATGACGTCAATTTTGAAACGCGAGACGATGTCACGATTCCAGAGTATTTAAAAATGATTAAGTACAAAACGGCTGTTCTTGTTGCTGCCGCAATGAAAATGGGAGCTATTGTTGCTGAAACTTCTAAGGAAAATTCGAAATTAATTTATCAATTTGGGCTTAATTTAGGTTTGGCTTTTCAGTTGCAGGATGATTATTTAGATGCTTTTGGCGATCCAGGAACTTTTGGAAAACAAGTAGGAGGCGATATTATCGAAAATAAAAAAACCTATTTGTATCTCAAAGCATTAGAATTTTCATCGGCAGAAGAAAGAAAACAGTTGTTGCATTTGTTTTCGATTCGACCAGAAGATAATTTAGAAAAAATCAATTCAGTAAAGGCGATTTTTAATGCAACAGGAGCTTCAGAGGCCAATCAAAAGGCCATTCAGAAATTTACTTTGAAGGCCTTCAAAACGTTGAAAAAGATGAATATTTCCGAGGATAAAAAAGCAATTTTAAAAGCTTTTGGAAAAAAATTAATGAATAGAAAAGTTTAAGAAAATAGCACCGCAATTTCAATATTGAAATTTTAAAAAAATGTACATCACTCCTTTAAACCCCGATTTGTTATTTGAAGAAGCCAAAAAAGAAGCTTTGTACCTGAAATTGATCGAGCAAATTAACAAAGATTTTAATTTAGCAAATGAAGGAATTGATTTTCCAATGAGTGTTTCGCCCGAGGAATTAAAAATTCAGTTGCACGAAAAAATATACCGACTCATTCAATACAAATTTGCCGAATATCTTAATTTACTTTATATCATTGATGTCTCTGAAAATCAAATAAAAAAGCTCGATGGATCAGATTTAGTAATTCTTGCCGAAAATGTAGCCTTTTTAATTCTAAAAAGAGAATGGCAAAAAGTGTGGTTTCGCAATAAATACTAAAAATAAACCCTAACAAAAGGCATAAATGCATCGGCATAAATGCTTTTGTTAGCATTGTACAAAACGTCGTATCTGCCGCCAATAGTGACATTGCCAGTTCTGTAGCCCACTCCAAGGTATAATCCCGTATTCCAGTAATTGTTAGAAATGTTGCTTCCAAAAATTTGATATTTTGTTGAAGCATTTGTTTCTTCTATTTCTAAGGAAAGCTGAATTTCAGGAATAGGATTGACCAACCCAATCAGGCTACCACCGTAAACAAAGGAGGTGTAGCGATGTTTCTCGTTGCTATATCCTAGTTGCATACCCAGCCCTAACGAGACCGTTTGATTGACAGCGTATACGGCACTTGGAGCCAATGAAACGCTAGTATAACCAGAGCCAAAACCCAATCCAACTCCTCCGCCAAATTGCACATTTTTCCAAAATTCCTGGGATGGTTTTGAAGGAAATGCTTTTCCTTGCGCAAATGCACCATTAGCAAACATTAAAAATAGGGCAACTACAATTGATTTCGAAACAATAAAAAAACAGCTCTTTTTCATAGTATTTGTGCGTTTTTAACAGCTATATTCTAGAAATATCAGCATTTTTTTGATTCAGTTGTCTTGAATTTCAACCCAAGGCTTAAAAATACAGTGTTTTAGTTTGACTTTAGTCAAAATTAGCTGTGTTTTTTGGCTAAAAGCCAATTCATCCTGAAATTTGAAGCGTTGACTTTAGTCAACGGCAATTGATTGAGTTTACAAAAGCTGTTAATAATAGAATTTAGACTTTTTAACAAAATAGAGTATAAAAGTATCCAAAAAAAAGTACAACCTTATTGTATTATTGTATTTTTGCCAAACTATTTCGAAAAATTAGCAGATTAACATTATATTATGGACAGGTTTTCATTTTTAAACGCGGCACACACCGATTTTTTTGCACAGTTATACGATCAATATTTAGAAAATCCAGATAGCGTAGAACCCAGTTGGAGAGGTTTTTTTCAAGGCTTCGATTTTGGGATGGCTACTCACAATGGAGATGATTTAACGATTCCATTGACAAATGTTGCTTCGGGAGGTTTAGAAAGTACTTCTGCTTCAGAAAAACTTCAAAAGGAGTTCAACGTCATCAATTTAATCAATGCTTATAGAACACGAGGTCATTTGTTTACCAAAACAAATCCAGTTCATGAGCGAAGAACCTATACACCAACATTAGATTTAGAAAATTTCGGACTTTCAAAAGACGATTTAGCGACTGTATTTGATGCCGCAAAAGTCATTAAAATTGAACCTTGTTCGCTACAAAAAATTCTAGAACATCTAAATAAAATTTATTGCCAATCCATCGGTGTCGAATATATGTTTATTCGAAAACCAGAGGATATACAATGGATTCAGGATAAAATAGGCAATAATGATAACCAACCCAATTTTACTAAGGACGAGAAAAAAGAAATTCTGAATAAATTAAGTGAAGCGGTTTCTTTCGAGAGTTTTTTGCATACCAAATACGTGGGACAAAAAAGATTTTCGCTCGAAGGAGGAGAATCGATCATTCCGGCACTTGATGCATTAATTGAAAAAGCAGCCGAAAAAGGAGTAGAGCAATTTGTAATGGGAATGGCACACCGTGGCCGTTTGAATGTTTTGGCAAATATATTTGGCAAATCTACCCAAGATATTTTTAGTGAATTTGATGGTAAAGATTACAATCAGGAGGATTTTGACGGAGATGTAAAATACCATTTAGGGCTTACCGCCGAAAAAACAACAAAAACAGGACGAAAAATAAACATCAATCTTGCGCCAAATCCTTCGCACCTTGAAACCGTTGGTGCCGTAATCGAAGGGATTACCAGAGCAAAACAAGACCGACATTTTCCTAATGATTTTTCGAAAGTATTGCCAATTGCCGTTCACGGAGATGCTGCAATAGCGGGTCAGGGAATTTTATATGAAATCATACAAATGTCGCAACTCGACGGATACCAAACCGGCGGAACCATACATATTGTTATTAATAATCAGGTTGGTTTTACAACAAATTATCTAGATGCCCGTTCGTCTACTTATTGTACCGATGTTGCCAAAGTAACACTTTCGCCTGTCTTGCACGTTAATGCAGATGACGCCGAAGCGGTGGTTCATTCGATATTATTTGCATTAGATTTTAGAATGAAATTTGGTCGAGACGTATTTATCGATTTATTAGGATACAGGAAATACGGGCATAATGAGGGCGATGAGCCTCGTTTTACCCAGCCTTTATTATATAAAGTTATTGCCAAACATAAAAACCCAAGAGATATTTATGCCGAGAAATTGCTAGAAGAAGGGGTTATCGACACGGATTTTGTAAAAGGATTAGAAATAGAATACAAATCGGAACTTGAGGTAAATCTTGAAGAATCCCGTAAAAAAGAAGTGACAATAATTACTCCATTTATGCAAAATGAATGGCAAGGTTTATCAAAAGCGGGGATAGCACAAATGCTTAAAAAAGTTGACACTTCGTATTCTAAAGAAGGATTAACGACGGTCGCTCATGCGATTTGCAATTTGCCAGAAGACAAAAAATTCATCAGCAAAATTCAAAAATTAATAAACGATAGAAAAACAATGTTTTTCGAAACCAATAAGCTAGACTGGGCCATGGGCGAACATTTGGCTTATGGGTCACTTTTGAAAGAAGGTTTTGATGTTCGAATTTCAGGGCAAGATGTCGAGCGAGGTACTTTTTCGCATCGTCATGCAGTTGTAAAAGTTGAGGATTCAGAAGAAGAAGTTATTTTGATTAATAATTTGAAAGACAAAAAGGGCAATTTTTATGTTTACAATTCTCTTTTGTCAGAATATGGTGTTTTAGGATTCGATTATGGGTATGCATTGGCGAGTCCAAATACGCTAACGATATGGGAAGCGCAGTTTGGCGATTTTAGTAATGGTGCCCAAATTGTGATTGACCAATATATTTCTTGTGGCGAAGACAAATGGAACAATCAAAACGGAATCGTTATGTTGTTGCCACACGGATACGAAGGGCAAGGAGCAGAGCATTCTTCAGGAAGAATGGAGCGTTATTTGCAACTTTGTGCCAGACAAAATATGTTTGTGGCTAATTGTACTACGCCTGCAAACTTCTTTCATTTATTAAGAAGACAGATGAAAACCACATTCCGCAAACCATTGATTGTGTTTACTCCAAAAAGTTTATTGCGTGATCCAAGAGTGGTTTCAGGGATAGAGGAATTTACAACTGGAAATTTTCAGGAAACTATTGATGACGAAACGGTAAATAAAGAAGAAGTTACCACTTTGGTTTTTTGCACAGGAAAATTTTATTATGACATTACTGCCGAAAGAGAAATGAATGGTCGAAAAGATGTGGCGGTGGTAAGAATAGAACAATTATTTCCGTTACCAATCGAACAATTAAAAGCAATCATAGCAAAATATCCAAAAGCAGATGATTATGTTTGGGCACAAGAAGAGCCTAAAAACATGGGTGCTTACGGATATATGCTCATGAATTTTAATTTGGTAAAATGGAGATTAGCTTCATTAAAAGCATTTGCAGCGTCGGCATCAGGAAGTTATACCAGAGCAAAACGCCGTCATGCCGAAGCATTGAAATTTGTTTTTGACAAGAGTTTAACAAGATAAAAATTAGAAACTATTTGTTCTGTCTATATATTTTGTTTCTTTTTTCTAAGAAAAAGAGGAATTTTTATAAAGACAGAAGTAGTTTTAGAACAATTTGAAATTCATAATTTAAAATAATAGAACATGATTTTAGAAATGAAAGTCCCATCACCGGGAGAATCTATAAAAGAAGTTGAAATCGCAACTTGGTTAGTAAAAAATGGCGATTATGTAGAAAAAGATCAAGCTATTGCTGAGGTCGATTCAGATAAGGCAACACTTGAATTACCCGCAGAAGCTAGCGGAATCATTACGCTAAAAGCAGAAGAGGGCGACACAGTTGCAGTAGGAGCCATTGTTTGTTTGATTGATACGGAAGGGGCAAAACCATCAAGTTCAGCACCCGTTGCAGCAGTAAAAAAAGAAGAGGCAAAACCTACCGAAGCAAAAAAAGAGGAAGTTAAAGCAGCACCAGTTGCCGCAACTACTTACGCTTCGGGAACACCCTCTCCTGCTGCAAGAAAAATATTAGATGAGAAAAACATTCAGCCTTCTGCTATTATTGGAACAGGAAAAGAGGGAAGAATCACAAAAGAAGATGCAGTAAATGCAACTCCATCGATGGGAACTCCAACGGGTGGAAGCCGTGGTTCTGAACGTACAAAATTGTCCATGTTGCGTCGCAAAGTTGCTGAAAGATTAGTTGCAGCCAAAAATGAAACGGCAATGTTGACTACTTTCAACGAAGTAAATATGACGCCAATTAACACCTTGCGTAACGAATACAAAGAGGCTTTCAAAGCAAAACACGGTGGGCTTGGTTTGGGATATATGTCATTTTTTACAAAAGCCGTAACGAGAGCTCTAGCCTTATATCCAGATGTGAACTCAATGATGGATGGCGATTATAAAATTGGCTACGATTTTTGTGATATTTCAATTGCGGTTTCTGGTCCAAAAGGGCTTATGGTTCCTGTTGTTCGCAATGCCGAAAATTTAACTTTCCGCGGAATTGAAGCTGATATTAAACGTTTGGCAATAAAAGCTCGTGACGGACAAATTACCGTTGATGATATGACTGGCGGAACATTTACTATTACAAACGGAGGCGTTTTTGGCAGTATGTTGTCTACACCAATTATAAATCCTCCGCAATCAGGAATTCTTGGAATGCATAATATCATTGAACGACCAATTGCAGTAAATGGCAAAGTGGAAATTCATCCAATGATGTACGTGGCACTTTCTTACGATCACCGAATTATTGATGGTCGTGAGTCTGTTGGATTTCTTGTAGCGGTAAAGGAAGCATTGGAAAATCCTTTGGAACTATTAATGGATGGAAATGCTAAAAAAGCTTTGGAACTTTAAAAATTAAAAAACTATCAAAAAAGAGGCTGTCCATACTTTTTGGGCAGCCTCTTTTTTATTGGTCACAATGTCTTGTCCTGAAATAGCTGTTGAAGATTATTTTTTTAAATTCGAATACACATAAGCTTCCAGGGCTTTTAGCTCATCGTCAGAAAAAGTTTTGGTTAAAGCAAAATTAGCTTTCATCACTTCGTATTGTGTTGGGTCAACAATTGGTTCTCCTTTGCCTTTCAGGAAGCTAACCATATCGCCTTTTTTATCTTTATAGACTTTGGCAATGTCTTGAAGGCTTGGGCCAACAAGTTTTACATCTATTTTATGACAATTAATACAAGTCCCTTTTCCTTCAAAAATTGTTGCGCCTAAATCCTCGGGTTTTTGAGTCTTGGTTGAAGTTTCAATCGGGGTTTCAGGTTTTCCAAACGATTCTTCTGAGGTTTCTTTTTACAAGAAACTACAAAAAGCAAACCTGCTGATACTATTGATAATGCTACTGTTTTATTCATTTTTATTTGTTTAATAGAATTGCTGCTTCTTTGGCAAAATAAGTCGATATCAAACTGGCTCCTGCTCTTTTGATACACATTAATTGCTCCATCATAATTTTGTCGTGGTCAAGCCAACCTCTTTCGGCGGCGGCTTTTATCATAGCATATTCCCCCGAAACATGAAAAACGGTTACGGGAACATTCACGGCATTTTTTACTTCGCGAACAATGTCAAGGTAGGCAATTCCGGGTTTTACCATAACCATATCGGCACCTTCTTCGACATCCATTAAGGCTTCTTTAATGGCTTCAATGCGGTTGGCATAATCCATTTGATAGGTTTTTTTGTCTTTTGGCACTTCGACAGGCTCAGCATCCGACATAATTTCTTTTGGAGCACTGTCCAAAGCATCGCGAAAAGGGCCGTAAAATGCCGAGGCATATTTAGCCGAATAACTCATAATGCCCACATTTTGGAAACCCGCAGCATCTAATCCTTGGCGCAAACGCAAAACGCGTCCGTCCATCATGTCAGATGGCGCAACAAAATCGGCTCCCGCTTGAGCGTGTGAAACTGCCATTTTTACCAAAGCTTCGTTGGTCGCATCGTTAGCAATATCTCCGTTTTCGATAATGCCGTCGTGACCATAAATAGAATAGGGATCGAGTGCTACATCAGGCATAACAATCATTTCGGGGCAGACTGCTTTGATAGCTTTGATGGCTCGCTGCATTAATCCGTTGGGATTCCAAGCTTCTTTTCCGGTATTGTCTTTTAGGGATTCGTCGACTTTTACGTAGATGTTTACCGCACGAATTCCTAAGGCGAACAATTCTTTGACTTCTTCGACGGTTAAATCAATCGAACGGCGGTAAATCCCCAATCATAGATGGAATTTCTATTTTTACATTTTCTCCTTCTGCAATAAACATGGGAAACATAAAATCAGACGGACTTAATGTGGTTTCACGAACTAAACTTCGTAGGGATTCGTTTTGGCGTAATCTTCTACCTCTTTGTAATGGGAACATTTAATTTATGATTTTAGATTAGTGATTGCTGATTTATGATTGAAAACAAATTAATGATGACAGAAAATCTGAAATCAAAATTCGTTAATCATCAATCTACAATCCAATTTTTCGGATTTTCTAATACTTTTAATACTTTCTCTTCTTCACTTCCGGCTTCAGGATGATGGTCATAAATCCACTGAACATTTGGCGGTAAACTCATCAAAATACTTTCAATTCTGCCATTAGTTTTTAAGCCAAATAAGGTGCCTTTGTCGTGAACCAAATTAAATTCGACATAACGCCCGCGACGGATTTCTTGCCAAGTTCTATTGGCTTCCGAATATAATACATTTTTTCTTTTTTCGACAATTGGAATGTAGGCTTCGAGAAAACTGTTACCCACTTCGGTTACGAAGTTGAACCAATTTTCCATTGACATTGTGTCCGTAGCTTTGCAATAATCGAAAAATAATCCACCAATTCCACGGGCTTCATTTCGATGAGCGTTCCAAAAATAGGCATCGCATTGCTTTTTATATTTTGGATAAAAATCAGGATTGTGTTTGTCACAAGCGGTTTTACAGGTGTGATGAAAATGCGTGGCATCTTCCTCAAACAAATAATATGGCGTTAAATCCTGTCCGCCACCAAACCAACTATTGATTACTTTTCCGTTGTCATCGTACATTTCAAAATAGCGCCAATTGGCATGAACCGTGGGAACCATTGGATTTTTTGGATGCAAAACCAAACTTAATCCGCAGGCAAAAAAATCGGCTTCGCCTACGTTGAACAATTTTTGCATCGAATCAGGCAATTTTCCGTGCACCGCCGAAATATTAACACCGCCTTTTTCGAAAACGGCTCCGTTTTCTATCACGCGTGTTCGTCCGCCTCCGCCTTCTGGTCGAGTCCAAATGTCTTCACGGAATTTGGTTGAGCCATCAACAGCTTCTAATCCTGCACAGATTTGGTCTTGAAGGTTTTGTATGTATTGGTAAAATTTGTTTTTCATTATTCTAATTCCTTGTTCTTTTCCAAATAATCAGCAGCTTTCAAGGTATTGACTACTTTTTTTCCTGTCTTTTCTTCAATTTGCTTGCGTGTATTTCCAGCAATTGTGCCACCTTGTTTGGCAATTTTTTTGTTTTCAACAAAAGTTTTAGGTTTTTTTTCCTTGCTAATTTCTGTTGTGGTAGCTTCTGCTAACATACTGAGTACTAATTCAAGGTTACTCATATTGTCCCGCAAATTTTCCTTTTTTAACCCTTTGTGATTCTTGTATTGTTTGACCGATAACCCGCTCCAAGCTTTGGTAATTTCATCCGTAAGAATGGCGTACTCTTGTCCTTTTTTCACACCTCGTTTGTCCCATTCGTCTGTGAGATCTTTTCTTACTTCAATGCTTTTTAGACGTTGGTTTACCCATTCTTTGGAATATCCTTTTTTGAGATAGGTCTCCATAAGTCGGTCAAAACCAAGTTCAGGATCTTCAATTTCATCAATGCGTTCTCTACCCACTTGAGCTAACCATAACTTAAAAGGTTCTGCTTTTTTTGATGGAACAGATTGTATTAAACGAAACAATTGTTCGGTATCGGCAACATCGGTTTTATAAAATTTACCGTCTGACGATTGCAATTTCAGTTGACTACAATTTGTAGCCAACTCACTTCCTTCTTTTTTTAACCGTGTTTTTAAAACACTCCAATATTTTCGAGCATTTGGACTTTCTGTCAAAACCTCGACAACATCTATTATTGAAAAATACCATTTCTCTTCGTCATCAATCCAAACTGAACGAATTTGTTTTTGTTCGAATAGTTTAATGGCAGTTTCTTTGGTCATAATTTTATAGTTAAGTAAAATTTACTTTCATTCTAGAAATTAAAAAAGCATCGTAAATATTAAAATTCCTATTGTAATAAAAAAAGGGATTGAGATAAACTCATAATCAGTATAATACTTCTTTTTTGAAAACAAATTAATTATTGCAATTAATAATAATGAAAATAAAGTAAAAGTAAAAGTAAAAATTGGTAAGCCAATCATCATATATCCTGCCCCACAGGGAGTTTCTTTTGAAAAGAAATTATTTTAAAAAAGAAAAAATAGAGCACAAATCCAATCCATAGTAAATATAGGGATATTGGAATAATATTAAATTTATTACTGATTTTTATTCCCATTTTAATCTCTTTTGGTTAATTCCTCGAAGCTCTGCTTCGATTTTCTTTTTTTGACAATTTTTGTAAACGAAAATTGTTTGTTCTCAGATTAATACCTGGGGCTCTGCCCCGAGGTAGTTTATTCAAAAAACAATTTAAAATTGATTTTATCTTTGACTATATTCCTTCACTGCATCCACAAACGCTTTCGCGTGATCTACAGGAATATTGGGTAAAATTCCGTGACCTAAGTTGGCAATGAACTTGTCTTTTCCGAATTCGTCAATCATTTCGTGAACCATTTTCTTGATAACAGGAATTGGCGAAAGCAATCTTGACGGATCAAAATTTCCTTGCAAAGTGATGTTTCCACCAGACAAATAACGCGCATTTCTTGGCGTACAAGTCCAATCTACACCCAATGCCGAAGCTTTACTTTTCCCCATTTCGTTAAGGGCAAACCAACATCCTTTTCCGAAAACAATTACTGGTGTTATCTCAGCCAAAGTATCAACGATTTGATTGATGTATTTCCAGGAGAATTCCTGATAATCTACTGGCGAAAGCATGCCACCCCAAGAGTCGAAAATTTGAATAGCATCGCAACCTGCTTTTACTTTTTCTTTTAAATATAAGATGGTGGTATCGGTAATTTTTTGCAATAATGTATGTGCTGCAACGGGGTTCGAGAAACAAAATCCTTTAGCAGTATCAAAACTTTTTGATCCTTTTCCTTCTACGGCATAACAGAAAATGGTCCAAGGAGAACCAGCAAAACCGATTAATGGCACCTCATCGTTCAACATTTCTTTTGTCAATTTGATGGCATCAAAAACATAGCCTAAAGTTTCATTCACATCTGGAACATAGACTTGGTTGACTTGTTCCATCGTGCGAATTGGATTGGGGATAATTGGGCCCAAATTGTCTTTCAATTCCACGTGAATTCCCATAGCTCTCGGCACTACCAAGATATCCGAAAATAAAATTGCCGCATCTGGACCTACAATTCGAATAGGTTGTACCGTGATTTCAGCCGCTAATTCTGGTGTTTCGCAACGGGTGAAAAAATCATATTTATCACGTAGTGCTCTAAATTCTGGCAAATATCTTCCGGCTTGACGCATCATCCAAACGGGTGGACGTTCTACAATTTCTCCTCTTAATGCTTTTAAAAATAGGTCGTTCTTAATCATTTTTTGTTTTTTACCGCAATGACGCAAAGGCGCAAAGCTTTTATTGATATTCTTCTATTACATCCTCAATCACGTTTTCAACCGAGGGTTGATCTGCGACTATTATATTTCTAGTTATTTTTTCTAATGTGCTTGCCGTGGTTTCGCCAATGCAAAAGCAAATTTCTTTTTTTATTTTGTTCTCTTTCAAATAACTTTCTACTGCCGATGGGCTGAAAAACAAAATTCCATCGATGGGTGTTTTTATTTTTTGTGGTGTTAAAGTCGTTTCATAAACCTGAATTTCATTGAAGTTGACTTTGGCAGCTTTCAAGGCTTTTGGCAAAGTTTCTTTCCGCAAATTCCCGCTGAAAAAGGTAAAACTTTCGTTGGAATAAACTAAAGTAATGATTTCTGCCAAATCTGAGGCATAATCAACGTAAACAATGACATTAAAACCATTTTCTTCCAGTAATGCTTTGGTTTTTAAACCAACACAAAATACATTTTTTGTTTTTAATGCTGAGCAATTTGGATGAAGCAATACACTTTGAGCCGCATTTTGACTGGTAAAAATTAGATTGTCGTTGCGGTTTAAACCGCCCCGTTCTTCGGACACCCCTCCAGCGGAAGGGAAGTCAAAATCCAAGTTTTTAGTTTTGATAAAATTAGCTTCGGTTACTGAAAAACCTGCATTCAACAAGGCTTGCTTTTGATTACTCAAAAGTATTTTTGTAGATAGAATGCTGATTTGGTTGTTCATTTCTATTTCTTTGTTTTAATTTCGGCTATCAAGATGCTTTGAAATTGTTCTGATGTTGGTAATTTTCCGATAAATTCTTCTGGCAATTGTTTGCTAAGATAATATTCGGCAACTCCTATTGGCTTATTTGCATTGCGCAAAGTATATTCTACTTCCAAATGATTTTTATACGGAACCAGCAAAATTCCGATACTGGGTTGGTCATCCAACTGTTTTAATTGTTCGTCCATTAATTGCAAGTAGAAATCAAGTTTGCCCACAAATTCAGGTTCAAATTCGACTACTTTCAATTCTACAGCCACCAAGCATTTTAAAATTCTATGATAAAAAGCAAATCGATATAATAGTCTTTTTCTCCTAATGAAAGTCGGTATTGGTTACCAATAAAACAAAAACCATAACCCAATTCTAGCATCAGTCGCTTTACGTTTTCGACCATTGTGTTTTCTAATGCTCTTTCGGTAACTGGCTTATTAATGTCTAAAAAGTCAAGACTATAAACACTTTTTATGCTTTCTCGTGCTTGTTCCTGAAAATGTTCAGGCAAGGCTTTTGCAAAATTATGCTGTGCCGGTTTTGTTGTATAATGTTCGTAAGCATTTGCCTTAATTTGATGTAATAACACTGTATTACTATATCTGTTTTTGACGATTTGTTCCAAATAAAAGACACGAGCTTTGGGGTCTTTTACCTTTTGAAGAATCAAAATAGTATGCTTCCAAGGGGTATTTAAAACTAATTTTTTTACATATTCCAAATGTGAAACCGACGGTTTCACATTTGAATATTCGGCAACTAATTGCTTCATAAACTGAAGATTTCGAGGAGACCAACTTACCCCTTCTCCAATTAACCGCGGTAAATCTCGGCTTAACATTAAAATTACCGACTTCCCCCCAACCAAATTCAGATTGCTTTTTGATAATCAATTCGCCTATGTTCCAATAGAGTTGGTTCGAAATAGTTTGCACTGATTGTATCGCTTGCACCCGATGTTGTTGAACAGCAGTAGCCACATCCGAAAGAAATTCGTTGTAAGCTTCTGGTAAAATATTTTTGTTCAATTGGGTCATAATTATCTAATCGATGAAAAGTATTTTTGTAGATAGAATGCTGAGAGGATTTTGTATTATTTTTTCAAGATTTCTTTAATGCTTTTCATCAAAGCTGCTCCGCCTTTTTCTAAAATTTCATTGGCACAATTTTTTCCAAAATCAGTCCAATTGTCTAATGAAATGGTTCTTTCGATTTCCAGTTTTTCTTTCCCGTCGATGGAAAATAAATTTCCAATAAAATGGATTTCGTTGTTATTTATTTTTGCCAAAGCACCAATTGGGGCTGTACAACCGCCTTCGAGTGTTTTTAGAAATTGTCTTTCAATTTGGGTACAAATTTCGGTTTCCTTATGATTTAATTTAGCTGTAGCCTCTTGACAAAAAGCATCGTTTTGCATCGCCACAATGACCATTGCGCCTTGCGCAGGCGCTGGAATCATCCAATCTAAATCGATAAAATCCGTTGGTTTTAAATTGATGCGTTCGAGTCCGGCAGCGGCAAAAACAGCTCCGTTCCAATCGCTTTCGTTCAGTTTTTGCATTCGCGTATTCACGTTCCCACGCAAATCAACAACGGTGTGATTTGGGTATTTGTGCAGCCATTGCGCTTGACGACGCAAACTTCCGGTGGCGATGATTCCTTTTTCTTGAAGGAAATCAAGATTTCCTTTGTGAACTAAAATATCCAAAGTATTGGCTCTTTCTAGGACTGCCGCTTGAATAATTCCAATAGGCAAAGCCGTTGGCACGTCTTTCATCGAATGAACCGCAATATCGACTTGACCATTTATCATGGCAATGTCTAAAGTTTTTGTGAAAATTCCTGTGATGCCAAGTTCGTAAAGTGGTTTGTCAAGAAGGATGTCGCCTTGAGATTTTACGGCAATAATTTCGGTTTTATAACCTAAATCGTTTAATTTTTTTTGAACTGTATGGGCTTGCCAAAGTGCTAATTCGCTATCGCGCGTTCCAATTCGAATTGTTTTTTTTGAATCCATTAAACCTTTTCTTTTTTATAAACCATCAGATATTAAGGTTCATTTAGATTGTTATTATGATAAGGTAATCTTGTATTTTTCTTCAACGATTGAAATTTCTTTTTTGGGAGTCGAAAAGCCAATTTGAAATACTTTCTCAATCCATTCGATACTCTCATCAACCGAAATGTTTTCATCTTTCAGGTGATTGGCAAAATGATTGGTAATTTTTTGAATGATTCTAGAGCCAATTAATTCGGCTTGTTCTTCATCAAAATTCGATAATTTTTTACGTTGAAAAGTCAGCTCATTAGCTACAATGTCATTCAATTTTGCTTTTAATGCTTGAATAGTTGGTGCAAATTTTCGTCCATTCATCCAAACGTTAAGCTCTAATTTCATATCCTCAATAATGGCTTCGGCAGCGGGAATATGCTGTTTTCTTCTTTCGAGCGTGTCATCAGTCATTTGCGACAAATGATCCATGTGAATTAAGGTTACTTCTTTTAAATCCTTAACATTTTCATGCACATTTTTTGGAATGGATAAATCCAAAATTAGCAGGGGCTTTTTTAGATTCAGAATAGCTTTGTCGATTGTTGGATTGTGTGCTCCAGTTGCCACAACTAAAACGTCAGCTTTTTGTAATTCCTGATGCAAATTAGCGTATTCTTTTACCACTAAATTAAGTTTTCCGGCCAATATTTCGGCGGTGCTTTTAGTTCTGTTTATTAGGGTAATTTTTTCGTTTTTGGTGTGTTTTACCAAGTTTTCACAGGTATTTCGACCTATTTCTCCTGTTCCAAAAAGCAGAATGTTTTTATTTCCAATATCCTCAATGCTTTTCATTATGTATTGAACTGCCGCAAAAGATACTGAGGTTGCTCCCGAACTAATTTCGGTTTCATTTTTTATTCTTTTGCTAGTTTGAATAACAGTGTTAATTAACCGATCTAAAAAAGCATTGATTAAACCTAACGATCTTGATTCCTCAAAACTGGTTTTTATTTGTCCAATAATTTCAAAATCTCCCAGAATTTGGCTGTCTAGACCTGTTCCTACTCGAAACATGTGGTTGATAGCTTCTTGATTTTTATATACAAATCCCACTTTCTGAAATTCTTCAACGGTGCCATTGCTGTTGTCGCAAATCAACTTAATTAATTGAAAAGGATGTTCTGCATACCCATATATTTCCGTGCGATTGCAAGTAGAAGTTATGATTAAACTTTCTATTCCGCTTTCTTTGGCTTGAAGCAAAGCGCTTGTTTTTGCTTTGGCGTCTAGACTGAATTTCCCTCTAACTTCGGCATCAGCCTTCTTGTAACTCAACCCAATGGAGTAGAAAGTTTTATGTTTTGATAAATTTAGATTCTCCATAAATAATCTTTTTCTGATGCGTCCGACAAATTTATAATTAAGGTTTCTATTAAAGTAACGCTAAAAGTACTTTTTGTATCGCCGAATGATTTTTATTGATAAATAAAATTTTTCTAGTAAAAAACATTATTTTTGCAATGAAATTAGGCTTTTCAAAAACAAAAATACCAGTTTTTTAAAAACAAAAACCTGATATTTGTCATATTTACCAATAAAAAATGTCGCAATGAGTTCTCGAGATATTATAACAATTGAAGACGATTTTACCCTACTCCGTTTTGAAAACAATAGTGATGAAGTTTTTTACACCCAGCGTGAAGTCAAAAGTGGCTTAATCCAGTTTCACTTTGGGCTGAAAGGGAAAGCAAAATTTATTTTTAACCAAGGAAATTATACTTTAGATTTAAGGGAGGAAAAATCACTCTTGCTCTACAATCCGCAAAAAGAGCTTCCTTTAAATCTAGAAATAGAGCCAAATTCTTGGGTAATTTCGGTTATTATTTCTATCCAAAAATTTCATAATTTATTTTCTTCCGAGGCTAATTATGTCACTTTTTTGAGCGAAGACAACAAGGATAAAAAATATTATAAAGAGGGCGATATAAGTCCTTCGATGGCAATTGTTTTGAGTCAATTGTTTCATTACAATTTACATCCATCCATAAAAAATCTCTATTATAAAGGAAAGGGATACGAATTATTGAGCTTGTATTTTAATCGAACCGAAGACCCAAATGCAGAACAATGTCCGTTTTTGATTGACGAAGAAAATGTATTGAAAATTAAAAAAGCCAAGGAAATCATTCTAGCCAATATGGCCGAACCTCCAGGATTACAGGAATTAGCCGATGAAATTGGTCTGACTTTGAAGAAACTCAAAATGGGATTTAAACAAATTTATGGCGATACTGTTTATGGTTTTTTATTTGATTATAAAATGGATTCGGCTCGAAAATTACTCGACAGCGGTTCTTATAACGTAAACGAAGTGGGTTTAAAAATTGGTTACAGTACAGGAAGTCATTTTATTGCCGCTTTCAAAAAGAAATTTGGTACCACACCAAAAAAATATTTGATGGCCATTAATCCAAATATGTAGTCTTTTTAACGACTAAACAAAATTTAAAAAAGAGTTAAATACAAAAAACAAAAAGTAAGTTTAAATTACTTTTATCAAAAAAAAACATACAATGAAAGGAGTATTATTAGTCAATCTCGGTTCTCCGAAAAGTCCAGAACCAAAAGATGTTAAAACCTATTTAGACGAATTTTTAATGGACAAATACGTAATCGACGTTCCGTTTCTATTACGAGCATTTTTAGTTCGCGGCATCATTTTAAGAAAAAGACCAGAAAAATCAGCTGAAGCTTACAAAAAAATCTGGTGGAAAGATGGTTCTCCTCTTGTTGTCCTTTCGAAAAGAATGCACGAAAAGGTAAAAAAATTGGTCAAATTACCCGTTTCATTGTCGATGCGTTATGGTGCGCCCTCTATTTTATCAGGATTACAAGAATTAGCGGATCAAGGCGTAACCGAAGTATTGTTGTTTCCACTGTATCCACATCACGCCATGTCATCTACAACGACGGTTATAGAAATGGCGGAAGAAATGCGTAAAAAACATTTTCCCGAAATGAAATTCACAATTGTTCCTGCGTTTTATAATAAACCCGATTACATCAAAGCATTGGCAAATTCTATAAAAAAACATTTAGAAGGATACGATTATGACCATCTTTTGTTTTCGTATCATGGCCTTCCGGAGCGCCATATTCGCAAAACAGATGTAACCAAATCGCATTGTAAAATCGACGGTTCTTGTTGCAACACTCCTTCGCCGGCACACGAATTTTGTTACCGCCATCAATGTTATGAGACTACAAAACAAGTTGCAAAATTGCTTGAAATTCCTGAGGGGAAGTACAGTCAAACTTTTCAATCGCGTTTGGCTGGCGATAAATGGCTGGAACCTTATACAGATGTCGAAGTGAATAAAATGCCCGAAAAAGGCATCAAGAATTTAGCAGTTGTAACGCCAGCTTTTGTCGCTGATTGCTTGGAAACATTAGAGGAAATCGCCATGGAAGCCAATCATCAATTCAAAGAACACGGTGGCGAAAATTTCTTGGCAATTCCTTGTATGAATGATGATGAGGAATGGTGTGGCGTTGTAGGAAATTGGATAAATGAATGGGGAAGTAAATAAAAATTAAGACATTGGAAAACGAAATTAAAATAGGAAAGAAAATCTTTATCCGAAGTGCAGGAAAAGATGAATATTGGTTACAAGATATAATTTACGACAATCCAAAAGTTCTTGGACTTGGAAATTTAGTTCCTGTAAATAAAGAAAAGAAACAATCAAGTGGTGGAAGACTTGATATTCTTTTAAAAGACCCTGAGCAGAATTCAATGTATGAAGTTGAAGTTATGCTTGGAGAAACTGACCCTTCGCACATCATTCGCTCGATTGAATATTGGGACAATGAAAAAAGAAAATACCCCCAAAGACAACATTTTTGTGTGTTAGTTGCTGAATCTTTTGACAGAAGATATTTCAACGTAATCCAATTAATGAGTTTGAATATTCCAATGATTGCTGTTCAAGCAGATTTACTCGAAGTAGGCGGAGAAAAAATATTGAACTTTACAAAAATAATAGATATTTATCTCGAACCTGAAGAAAATGAAGAAGATGTAAAAGTTGTAAATGAAGCAACTTGGACAAATGATGCGCCTTGGGTACATACAAACGCAAAAGAATTAATCGAAATTTATAAAGAACAAGACAGTAAGATAAATATAGGTTTTACCCAAAGTTATGTCAGTATAAACATTGATGGAAAAAAACGCATATTGGCTGCATAAAAGAATGAAACCAACTTCTACATTAAGTTTTAGTGTTAAAGACGAAGAGAAAACAGAAGCTATAAAAAAGCTTTTAGAGGAAGCTGGATTTAGCTATACGTATAATCGGTACAAGGAATTTATGTTAAATATTGATGCAAAAATCATCAAATCTAACACTTCTTTATTAAAAGAAATTCATCACATTAGATTTAAAAAAATCATTGAAGAAGAATAAATTATAAATTCACTCAATTAAATGGAACTCTACAACTACCTCAAATCGCTTCATCTTATCTTTGTCATCACTTGGTTTGCGGGACTTTTTTATATTGTTCGATTGTTTGTTTACCAAATCGAGGCCAACGATAAACCGTCGCCCGAAAAGGAAATTTTGCAAAAACAATACAAAATTATGACCTATCGTTTGTGGTATATTATCACTTGGCCCAGCGCAATTTTAGCTAGTATTTTTGCTTTTTGGATGCTGCTTTTTACCCAAGTAGGAAATGCTTGGTTGCTGATGCCTTGGATGCAAGTGAAACTTGGCTTTGTTTTTGCGCTGTATTTGTACCATTATAAATGCCATAGGATATTCAAGGAATTGCAAAATGACAGCGTAAAATACTCCACAAATTATATGCGATTGTGGAACGAAGTGGCTACAATTATCTTATTTGCCGTAGTGTTTTTGGTCATTCTAAAAAATGCCTTCAACTGGATTTATGGCGTTGTAGGGATTGTGTTATTTTCCGTTTTAATCATGTTAGGGTTTAAATTTTATAAACGAATAAGAGAAAAAAATAGTGATTAGGGATTAAACGGAACACCAATTACTAAATACAGAACACTATGCTTAAAAGCTTCAAGATATCAACACTTTCTTTGCGAATCAGGATTTTCCTTTCGATGATTGTATTAATAATTGTGGCCTCGGCATTGCTGGCAACTATTTCAATTTTTCAATTCAAAAATGAAGCAAAACAATATCATCAAGAAAGGTTAGATCGTAAGGAAGATGCCATAAAAGAAAATATTAATTATGTACTTTCGAACACAACCTATCCGCTTACACCAGCTAATCTCTCGCTGATATTTAAGGATAAAGTTCACGAATTATCAGACATTCACAACCTTGAAATTAATATTTATAGTCTAGATGGAAGACTTTTAAAATCTTCGAAATCTAGATTTTCGATTGATCCTGTTTCGCCTCCAATTCCAAAATACATCATCAAACTCGTTCAGTCTTCTATCGAAAAACGATATGTCGACATTAAAACCATCGACGGAAAAAAGAACCGTTCGTCGTATAGTTTGATAAAAGATGATAAGTTTAAACCTTTGGGGATATTAAATTTGCCCTATGTAGAAGACGATAGTTATTATCAAACAGAATTGCAAAATTTCTTGGTACGATTAGCGCAGGTTTATACGTTTATGCTTTTAGTTGCTTTTGGGGTCGCTTATCTTCTTTCGTCTTATATCACAAAATCGCTAAAGACTATTTCAGATAAATTAAGCGAAACGAGTTTGAATCAGAAAAACGAAAAAATTGTCCTTGAAGCTAGTAGTAAGGAAATTAATCTTTTGATAAAAGCATACAACGCAATGGTCGACGAGCTCGAAGAAAGTGCCTTGAAATTAGCCCAAAGCGAGCGTGAAGAAGCTTGGCAGGAAATGGCAAAACAAGTGGCGCATGAAATTAAAAATCCGCTTACGCCCATGCGATTAACCGTACAAAGTTTTCAAAGAAAATTCGATTCAAGTGACCCTAATTTAAAGCAAAAGCTAAAAGATTATTCGGAAACCTTGATACAGCAAATCGACACGATGAGCGCAGTAGCTTCGGCATTTTCTAATTTTGCTTCGATGCCAGCACAACAAAACGAAACCTTAAATGTGGTTGATGTTGTCGAACTAACGATGGATATTTTTAATGAAGAATACATTCATTTTGAAGCAGAAGAACAAGAGATTATTTCGAAAATCGACCGAACACAACTGATTCGAATCATTACCAATTTAGTCAAAAATGCCATTCAATCTATTCCCGAAAATCAGGAAACAAAGCAATAGTAGTTAGCATAAGAAAAGAAAATAGTACGGTTCTAATTACCGTTACCGACAATGGAATTGGGATTTTAAACGAAGATTTTTCTCGAATTTTCGAACCTAAATTTACCACAAAAACTAGCGGAATGGGATTGGGTCTAGGAATCATAAAAAACATAATCGAAAACTACAAAGGAACAATTACGCTTGAATCTCAAAAAGGAAAAGGGACAACTTTTACCGTTTCGCTTCCTATAATCAATCAATAAAATTAAAAGTTATGGCACCGGAAAATATTATATTGGAACATGAAAAAGGGATTGCTACTATTTTTATCAATCGCCCCGAAAAATTAAATGCCCTCAACCGAGCTACAATTCAAGAGCTGCATGACACCTTAGCCATAGTCGATGAAAATCCCGAAATTCGAGTAATCATCATCACAGGAAGCGGCGAAAAAGCTTTTGTCGCTGGTGCCGATATTTCGGAATTTGCTCATTTTTCAGAAAACGAAGGAGCTCAATTAGCAGCAAAAGGACAACAACTCTTATTCGATTTTATCGAAAATATGAAAACGCCAGTAATTGCCGCCATCAATGGTTTTGCGCTTGGCGGTGGACTAGAATTAGCGATGGCTTGTCATTTCAGAATCGCTTCTGATAATGCCAAAATGGGTTTGCCAGAAACTTCGCTTGGCGTAATTCCTGGTTACGGAGGAACGCAACGTTTGCCCCAACTCGTGGGCAAAGGACGCGCTATGGAAATGATGATGACCGCAGGGATGATTGATGCTGAAACTGCCAAAAGCTACGGATTAGTGAATCATGTCGTGCCACAAGCCGATTTATACGCCACTTATACGACGCTTGCCACCCGAATCATGAAAAATTCTCCCGTTGCTATTTCTAAAGCCATCGAAGCTGTAAATGCCAATTTTAGGTCTGGCATAAATGGATTTGAGGTTGAAATTAAGGCTTTTGGTGCATGCTTTGCTACCGAAGATTTTAAAGAAGGTACAACTGCTTTTTTAGAGAAAAGAAAAGCCGAGTTTAAAGGAAAATCTAAAAATTAGTCATGTCATACCAACCTGTATTTGTCCAGTTTTGGGAACTTGTAAAAGAAAGTATCAAAAACCACACCTATGCCAAATTAACCTTGGCAAAAACCATTGGCGATACCGAATTGAAAAATATTTATGTTCGCCCTGTTTTACTAGAGAATAACGTATTTAGTCTTTCTGTTACGGCGCGATATAAAACAGAAGAAATAGAAAGTTTTCATTCATTAGAAGAAGCTTTTTTTCTTTTGGCTTCGTATATGAATAATCCTTTTTTGACGGCACTTTTGTTTACCACCGATAACGACATTACTTTTAAACTCAATAAAAAGCGTGTAGGAAGTATTATCGAGCAAGCCCCAACTTTTAAGAATGCTTCAGATGTCATTTTAGAAATGAAAGAAAAAGGAATTTGATTGCTGATTTTTTAAAATCTTAAATCAAAAATCGTTAATCAACAATCTAAAATCCTATTTTTCCCCGTCCCATTCTGCATAAAATTGAGAAAGGAAATCTAGCATAAATTGGTGTCTTTCTTGAGCAACTTGTTTCCCAGTTTCGGTATTCATTTTGTCCTTTAAAAGCAATAATTTTTCGTAGAAATGATTGATTGTTGGTGCTTCACTATTTTATACTCCTTTTTGCTCATTCGAAGATTTGGAGCCGTTTTAGGATTGTATAAAGGCCTGTTTTTAAACCCACCATAATTAAACGCTCTAGCAATTCCGATGGCGCCCATAGCATCTAATCGATCGGCATCTTGAACAATATCGAGTTCTTTTGAGTAAAATTGCTTTTGAATATTTCCCCCTTTGAATGAAATGTTCTCGATGATAGCAATTACGTGCTGGATTGTGGCTTGGTCAAGATTTTCGCTTTCAAGAAATTCGCGTGCCATTTTGGGACCAACTGTCTCATCTCCATTATGAAATTTACTATCGGCAATATCGTGAAGTAGCGCCGCTAATTTGACTACCATAATGTCGCAATCTACGTTATCAGCAAGGATTACCGAATTTTTAAATACTCTCTCAATGTGAAACCAATCGTGTCCACCTTCGGCATTTTCTAGTTTCGACTTTACAAAAAGAATGGTTTTGTTAATTATATTTTCGTTGCTCATGGTAATCAGGTTTAAAAAAGAATGCTGATTTTTAAGTACAACCTCAAAATCAGCATTCATTTACTATCATTCTAAATTTACAATCTAGCGGGTTCTACCCATTTAAATTGAAATGATTCTTTAGGAATTACCAATCGCTCTGAAATTTTAGCCATTCTAGCGGGTAATTTCATCAAATAATCTCTTGCTTTCTCGGCTTCGTCAGTCAAATCTGTGATTTTGTCTATTTGCCATTTTTCGATTAATTTTTGCATAATATCAACATAATCATTAGCGGTATAAACGCCTATTCGCTGTGCAGAATCAGAAAAATGTTCGAAAGCAGAACTAATTTTTTGTCCGGATTCTCTCAAGAAATGAGCAGGCATAACGATTTTTGCTTTCATCATATATTGAAACGCAAGCATCATTTCGCTTGGATCAATTTTAAAAATTTGGTTTACAAATTCGCTGTAAGCAAGATGATGACGCATTTCGTCTCCGGCAACCATTTTACACATTTTGGCTAATTTTGTATCGCCATAACTTTTTGCTAATTGAGAAACTCTATTGTGAGAAACATAAGTCGCTAATTCTTGAAAACTCGTGTACACAAAGTTTTTGTATGGATCTCTTCCGGTTCCAATGTCGAAACCGTCGTTGATAAGGTGTTGCGTGGTCATTTCGATTTCTTTCATATTCACGCGCCCAGATAAATAAAGGTATTTGTTAAGTAAATCTCCGTGTCGGTTTTCTTCTCCCGTCCATTGGCGTACCCATTTTGCCCAACCATTTCTTTCTAAATTATCGACGCCTTCTACTTCCATCAACCAGTTTTCATACGTTGGCAAAGCTTCCTCGGTAATCATGTCGCCTACCATTGCAACCCAAAAATCATAAGGCAAGTCTTTGGATATTTCACGTAATTCTTTCACTTCTTCAAGAAAATTATCGCTTTCTGAATTAGGTAAAAAATCGGATGGTTGCCAAATTTTTTCAACAGGGATTAAGTATTGATCAACATAACTGTTAACGCTTTTTTCTAAAAGTTGCATTACTTCTAGTCGTATGTTTTTTATAGACATTGTATTTATTTTAATTTTTTATTCCTTCAACTACTGCTTTTTCGACCTCTTTCGACAATTCTTCAAACGACAATTCTTTTACAGAAAGTGGTTTATGAGCCGTAAAGATAAGATGATTTCCTAAACCAAGCGGAAAAAAAACCAAATCTAACCATTTTCCATGAATTATTTATGCTTATAGGAATAACATAAGCCGAAGGGGCGTATTTGCATAATACTTTTAATCCGCTTAGTGCAAATTCTTTTGGAACACCTGTTTTACTTCGGGTTCCTTCTGGGAAAATTACCGCTGAGCGAGTATTTTTTTCAGCATATTCAGCTAATTGCTTAATGGCAGGAACCGCTTGTTTAGGATCTTTTCGATCAATGAGTACGGAACCACCGTGGCGCAAATTATAAGACACACTAGGAATTCCTTTACCTAATTCTATTTTGCTAACAAATTTTGGATGAAAACGTCTCAAATACCAAATCATGGTAATAATGTCGTATAAACTTTGATGATTAGAGACAAAAATCAAAGGCACATTTTTTGGAATTAATTCCCTGTTTTCGAATGTATAAGTGGTTCCCAGCAAATTCGTGCAACGCAATAAAAGAAAATTCATATAATCTACGCTTTTTTTATGAGCCTGATAGCCAAAAACGTTCAGACAAACCCATTGTATGGGATGAAAAATGACCAAAGTGAGTCCGAAGCACAAATAATAAATAGCCGATATAGGATAGGAAATTAGTTTTTGCATCTTGAAAATTTTAGCAGCAAAAATAAGAAATATATATTTAGCTAGATTTTAATTCCAAACAATAATGCCTTTTGGGGTTTAATTGTACCTTTGTTCCTCAAAATCTTTGATTTTTTTTATAAATGAACTCTACTTATCCAAAAAGCGAAAAGCTAAAAAGCAAAATCACAATAGATTTGCTTTTCTCTAAAGGCAAATCTGTGTCAAAATATCCTTTGAGGCTGGTTTATGTGGAGAGTGATTATGGCATTTTGGAAGGATCAGATCAAAAAATAAAAATGGGGGTTTCGGTGTCTAAAAAATATTTCAAGAATGCCGTGGATCGCAATTATTTTAAACGTGTCCTCCGCGAAACCTATCGTTTAAACAAGCATTTACTCATTGATAATCTTGACAAACCGCATGCTTTTATGCTTTTTTATCAAACTAAAGATCGCTTGTTATACGAAGAAATCAATACCAAAACGATACAATTGTTCGAAAAATTTGTGCGCCAAATGAAAAATGAGGAATAGTTGGTTTTTCTATACGAATTTTCTATATTTTTACGTTTCAGTACTCTAAAACTAAAATACTATTATTATGAAAACCGTACTTCTTTTTTTGATGTTTCTCCTATCATTTTCAGGCTGTAAAAAAGCGGAAGAACCTGTGGCGAATGAACAAATAACGGCTGTAAAAATGCCGCAAAAAGTAAAGGAGGTTGCGAATGATTCTAAAATTGAAGACAAAATAATAGAACAAAAAATCATTAAAACTGGCAATATTCGGTTTGAAACAAATGATTTAAGTGACACTTATAATCAAATACAAGTAGCTGTCAAAAAACATAATGCTATCATTCAAAATGATATTGAAGGAAAGGAATACGAATCTGTTTTCAGAAAAATAACTGTTCGCGTTCCTAGCAAAAGCTTCGATGTGTTTTTAAGTGATCTTTCAAAAGGAGTTTCTTATTTCGACAATAAAGAAATTTCATCTCAAGACATAACCGAAGCATATATCGATATTGACGCTAGATTAAAAGCCAAAAAAGGATTAGAATCTCGTTATCTTGAGCTTTTAAAAAAGGCAAACAAAGTTTCAGAAATGTTAGAGATAGAAGCACAACTCTCTTCCATTCGTGAAGAAATCGAGGTAAAAGAAGGACAATTGCGATACATGCAAGGTCAAGTTTCAATGAGTACAATTACTATTGAATTTTACAAGACTGTTACAGAAAAGAGTGGTGTTAGAATTTCTTTTGGAACAAAATTTTTGAACGCCATAACATCTGGTTTTAATGGGTTTTCAAGCTTCTTTATAGGATTGCTGAGCATTTGGCCTTTCCTGATTATGGTTGTGGTGGCAACTTATTTTATTAGAAAACGATTTAAGAAAAAGCAAAATAACATGATTCCTTCTTTCAAAAAAAAATACATTATTCCCGTTGTGGCATCAATCTTTCTATTTGTAAGTGTTAGTTTCAAAGACGATTTTTTTGAAATTGCTAAGCAAATAGAAATTTTTACCACACTCTTCAAAGAGTTAAACAAAAATTATGTCGATCAGACGAATCCAGGCGATTTGATGGACAAAGCCATTAAAGGAATGCTGACCAGTCTTGATCCGTACACGGTTTATTTTAACGAGCAAGATGTGGTAAAATTTAAAATAAACAATACGGGCGAATACACCGGAATAGGCGCATTGATTACTCGAAAAGACGACAAATTAATTATTCGCGAACCTTATAAAAACTTCCCTGCGGATAAAGCTGGACTTAAAGCTGGAGACGAAATTGTTCAAATTGGCGATGTAATTTTATCGGATTTTAAAGAGGATGCTTCTCAACTTTTTCGAGGGGCCAAAAACACAAAAGTCGACATAAAATACATTCGACAAGGAAAAACAAAAACGGCTCAAATTATTCTTGATGAAGTCGAAATTAAATCGGTGCCGTTTTTTGGAAAAATAGACGACAAAACAGGGTATATTGTTTTGTCTCATTTTAGTAATAAAGCTTCGCTCGAAACTAAGGAAGCATTAGAACAATTAAAAAGAGAAGGTGCCGAAAGAATTGTGCTAGACTTGAGAGGAAATCCAGGAGGGCTTTTGAATGAAGCAGTAAATATTTGCAATTTATTCGTTCCAAAAAACGAAACCATTGTTACCACAAAATCAAAAATAGAGAAACACAACAACACTTATAAAACTTCGAGAGAGCCTATCGATACTGAGATTCCGCTAGCTATTCTTGTAAACGGAAGAAGTGCTTCGGCCTCAGAAATTGTTTCGGGAGCTTTGCAGGATTTAGATCGTGCGGTAATTATTGGTAGTCGAAGTTTTGGAAAAGGGTTGGTGCAAAGACCTGTGGAATTAACTTATGGAACACAATTAAAAGTGACCATTTCGCGCTATTACACCCCTTCGGGAAGATGCATTCAAGCCTTGGATTATGCACATAAAGATAAAAACGGAGTCGCCACAAAAACCGAAGCTAAAAACTATAACGCCTTCAAAACCAGAAAAGGAAGAACCGTTTATGATGGCGGCGGCATTCAGCCAGATATAGAAATCGAAGAAACGAAGTCGAGCCCCATTACGGAAGCCTTGGTTAAAAACGATGGAATTTTTAACTATGTTACCGCTTATTACTATAAAAATCCAAATGTAGGAACTCAAATTCCAACCTTTTCTGATGCTGATTTTCAGGATTTTAAGCAATTTTTAAAAGTACAGAAATTTTCCTTTGATACCGAGACAGAACTCGCCTTGAAAAATACTTTGGCTGTAGCCAAAAAAGAAAAAATAGACGAAAGCATTAGCCAAGAATACCAACAATTAGTTGCGGCTCTTCAAAAAAGTGAAGACAATTTATTAGACAAAAACAAAGCTGAAATCAAGAATTTAATCGTTGACGAAATCATAAAAAGGTATCAATATCAAGAAGGATTGTATCAATATTATCTGCAAAACAATTCGGAAATTAAGAAAGCGGTAAGCGTTTTAAATAATAATTCTCAGTATAAAAGCATCTTAAAAATGTAATGAAAAGAAGCCTTAGAATACTATTTCTTTTGTTTTTCGGCTATCTTTCAGCTCAAGAAAATGCCACACAATCCGTATATTTTGAATTTGATAAATTTGCGTTGAACCCGTTTCAAACAAACACGCTTATTAAACTTGTCAATTCGCCTAATTTCCCTCAGGTTGAATCCATTCAACTCTTTGGATATTGCGATGATAGAGGAACCGAGGCGTACAACAATAAATTATCCGAAAAAAGGGTTTCTACTGTTCAGAAGATTTTACTTTCGAATGGGGTTTCTCAAAATAAAATTTTCATTTGCGAAGGCAAGGGACGTGTTCTTTTGGCTACGGATTCCGTAAAAAACGCAGCAAAAACGCGTTACAAAAACAGGCGTGTAGACTTAGTTTTTAATACAAAAACGACGCATACTTCCTTTCCTGCAAATCCAAAAGTGGGAGATCTAATCATTTTAGATAGGATTTCTTTCGAAATAGGCTCGAGTATGCTTTCTGAAAAAGCAAAAAAAGAATTGGATAGAGTGGTAGTTTCGTTACAGCAATACAAGACGTTGCGTTTCGAAATCAAAGGGCATGTGTGTTGCACTTCTAGCAAATATTCTGATGCTATTGACAAGGAAACTCAAGACAGAAACCTTTCTGTAAACAGAGCCAAAAATGCGTTTGTGTACTTTCGTTCCAAAGGAATAAGTCCGTATCGAATGAGATATAAAGGGTATGGAAATCGTTTTCCGTTAGGCAAAGGAGATGACCAAGATCGGCGAGTGGAACTTTTTATAACCCAATTGTAATCACTCTTTTTTCATCTCGATATGCGGAATAGCATCTTCTAAATACATTTCGCTGATTTGAATAAATCCGTGACTTTCGTAGAATTTTTTTAGATACAATTGTGCTCCAATAGTAATTTTGCTTTCGCCAAAATGATTTTTAATTCCAATAATTGCTTCTTTCATTAACTCGTGACCCCATTTTTGATTTCGGTAATTTGTATCGACAACCACTCGACCAATAGACGCATTGTCAAAAGTAATTCCAGCTTTGAAAAGCCTTGAATATGCTACAATTTTGCCGTCGAATGTGCCAAAAAGATGCAAAGCTACTTTGTCTTTTCCGTCAATATCAAGGTAAACACAGTTTTGTTCAACCACAAAAATAGCGCTTCGCAATCTTAGAATATCGTATAATTCGTGAGATGAAAGATGCTCAAAAGACTTTATTTGCCATTGTATTTTCATATTCTTACCGACTTTATAATTGACTCTAATTCGTGCATTAAATCGCGCTCTTCTCTAGATGGCGAATAGCAAAACCCTTCTAAAACTAGGATTCTGTCGTGTGCTTCGTCTACAATGGCATAATTAATAAAAGGACCTGACATAAAATCATTTTTCAATACCCAAGTTCCTTTGGTTTCATAAGTTTCTTTTCCGTCTAATTTTATTTTGGAAAAATAGGGTGAGTATCCTTCTTCGGTAATCATTCTTGTGTCAGCTTCGGTGCCTCGAACGTATAATTTCCCTATGGAATCTCGCATTTTGATGATATTGGCAATCTTATTTGCACTATTTTTTATTTCTTTTATGGGCACCTGATAAATCAAAAGACTAGTGTTTCCGCTGACAATTTCTTTTTTTAGCCAAATAAAATTCTTGCTCTTGAGGACATACAAATAACCCGAAGGCACTCTTAACGAAATATGAAATTCATGGGCAATTGCATTTGTATTAAGTGGCGACTGATTGATGATTCTTTGATTTTCGGCGATTTCTGTTTCCTTTATAATTTTAATTATTTTCGAAGTGTTTTTTTCAAGAATCTTTAGAATATCGGCTCCTGTTTTTCCAGAAATATGAAATACGTTTTGTGGAGATGCGTATTGATTTTTCTTTATTTCAAAGTTGTTTTTATCTTCTTTTTTTACAACAATAATGGCTCGACTATGAGTCACAAATCCTTCCATGAGTTTTACAGGATATTGATTTATGGTAAAAAGAGGTTCTTCTTGAGGTAATCCAACAACGGGTGATGCAAATTTGTTTCGAATACTGTCGCCAATCTCGCCATTCCATAATGGATCGTCAATAATGACTGAAATAGTATTGATTTTACCCGTAGTTTTTCTTGGTAAATTATCTTTTTTCTTGGCACAAGAAAGGAAGACAAGGGAAATAAGTAGAAATAAAAAATGCGTTTTATTCATTACAATTCAATTATGAAATTGCCATTAACAACAATTTTGCAGAAGCAAATACTTATAAATAAAAGGCGATACCTTGTATAACCTGTGAAGTTTATTGTATTATCCGTTAATTTTTAATTTCATTCCAGGTTTAAGATCCGCCGCTTTGATACCATTCCATCTTTGAATGTCGGCTACGGACACACCAGGGTATTTTTTGGCAATAGTAAATAAGGAATCGCCTCTTTTAACTAAATAATTTGTTCCTTCTTTTTTAGAGGCAGCAGCAAGACTATTATTTTTCTTGAATGAATTTGCAGTAGTATTAGTAGTAGCGATAGCAAGTTCATTTTTAGCAACTGTTAATGTTGTTCCGAATGCAAGGGTGTTGTCGGTCAAATTATTCCATTGTTTCAAATCTGATAGAGAAGTGCCGAATTTTTTAGAAATGCTCCAGAGATTTTCTCCTTTTTGAACCACATATTCCACATTTTTAAGTTCTGGAGCTAATACGTCTCTATCCTGAGTCTCTTTTTTGCTCACTTGCAATGAAAGTCCTAGTTGTACATTGTCATTTGCAAGATGATTCCACGCTTTAATTTCTTCAACAGTTACGTTATGTTTCTTGGCAATATTACCTAAATTATCGCCTTTTTGAACCAGATAATAAGCCGTGTTATTGGTAGATAAAGTATCGGCTTTAATAAGTTTTTTGGCTAATTCTCCTTTCAAAATTTTTGACTCTGAGGAAGCAATTTTTTGATTTTCAGAAATACTTTCCAAGGCGTTTTGTTGGTCTTAATTTCTTTTTTAATGGTTCTAACAACACTTTCTTCGGTAATAATTTTTAAACTTTTCCCATAAGAAATGGTGTTGCGTTTTAGGTTGTTCCATTTTTTTAAATCGGAAACACTAACATCATATTTAGTAGCAATTTCACTAAGATTGTCTCCGTGTTTTACAGTATAATATTTGGTTTTTGGTAACGAAATGCGTTGCTGCGTATAATTTAATGTGTCCGTAGCAGCAATAGTTCTTGTAACCTGAAATGGCTTTTCGCGTAAATCCATTTCGTGTTGAACATAAGCATAAATTCGTTCCTCATTCGACGCAAAAATGGCGATTTTATCTTTTGGTAATCTTAAAAAATGACTTTTATCTTCATAAAACGGAACAACATTCATTTTATAAGAAGGATTCAATAGTTGGAGTTGTGCAACTGGAACATCAATTAAATCTGAAATTTGTTTGAACGACATTTGCTTTTTAATCAGTATTGTATCTGTGGCAAAATGATTTACTATGGCTTTATCTGGGTGTATCCCGTGCTGATTGTGGTATTCAAAAAGATACATTGTAGCTAAAAAAGCAGGCACATAACTTTGCGTTTCTTTTGGAAGAAATTTTCTGATATTCCAAAAATTTTGCTGTCCTCCAGAGCGCCGAATTGCTTTAGTGACGTTTCCAGGGCCTGAATTATACGATGCCAAAACCAATTCCCAATCGCCAAAAATTGCATACATATTAGTCATGTATTGCGCTGCTGCTTCGCTGGCTTTTAAGGGGTCGCTGCGTTCGTCAACATAAGAATCAACATTTAGATTATAAAGTTTTCCTGTTTGATACATAAACTGCCAAAGTCCCGTAGCTCCTACTCTAGAAACTGCTTTTGGGTTTAAAGCGGATTCAACGACTGCTAAATATTTGATTTCCAAAGGCACATTTTGTTTGGCTAAAGCTTCTTCAAACATTGGAAAATAATATTCCGAAATTCCCAGTAATCGTTCAAAAGATTTTTTTCTGTTCTTTAAAAACGATTTGATTATATTTTCGAGTCCTTGATTGTATTCGATATGAAAAGGCGATTTTGCATCCATTGCCTTCAGCCTTTCTTTCAGCAATTCGGTAGACAATTCATAGTCAACTTTTTCGTCAACGTTGATGGTTTTAATATCGTTAGCTAAATCATTGTATAAATCTAAATTGGTCAACTCCTTCATCCACAAACTGTCTACACGAGAAGCCATGTTGTATTTTGTAAAGGATTTTTTAACGGAATCTAAATAGGATAATCGTGTTTCAGTTGTTGCAGCCTCCTGCGAAAACAACTGAACAGACATTAATAATAAAAGCGATAAAACGAAATTTCTTGCCATCATAATTTTCTCAATAGACTATATTTCAAACTAATATACAGTCGTTTTCTGCAAACTTAATAGGTTATAACTAAAATTTTGCATAAATAGTGTTAAAAATAATGCTCTTATTCTAAAATAGCTGCAATTCCGGGTAATATCCTACCTTCAAGCATTTCGAGCATTGCACCGCCTCCTGTAGAAACGTAACTCACTTTGTCCTCAAACCCAAATTGTTTTACAGCGGCTACTGAATCTCCTCCGCCAACGAGTGAGAACGCACCGTTTGCGGTTGCTTCGGCAATAAAGTTGCCCAATTGTATGGTTCCGTTCGCAAAATTCTCCATTTCAAAAACGCCCAAAGGCCCGTTCCAAAGAATAGTTTTTGAGTCTAAAATTACTTTTTTGAAGTTTTCTAATGATTTTGGCCCAGCATCTAATCCTTGCCATCCATCAGGAATTTCTCTCACATCAACAATTTGAGTATTGGCTGTATTCGAAAAATCATCTGCTGCGACAACATCAACCGGAATGTGAATTTGAACTCCTTTTTCTTTGGCTAATTTTAAAATTTCTAATGCCAATTCTTGTTTGTCGTCTTCACAAATGGAGTCTCCAATTTTTCCGCCTAAAGCTTTTACAAAAGTAAAAGTCATTCCGCCGCCAATAATCATGTGATCCACCTTGTCAAGAATATTTTCGATTACGGTAATTTTAGAAGATACTTTTGATCCGCCAAGAACGGCTGTAACTGGTTTTCTAGAATCTTTCAAAACTTTGTTTAAACTTTCGATTTCCTTTGCTAATAATAATCCGAAACATTTTTCCTTTGGAAAAAATTGTGCAATTATCGTTGTCGAAGCGTGCGCTCTATGCGCTGTTCCAAAAGCGTCATTCACATAAATATCTCCTAGCGAAGCCAATTCTTTAGCAAAATCAACATCTCCTGCTTCTTCTTCGGTATGAAAACGTAAATTTTCTAGCAATAAAATTTCTCCTGGTTTTAATCGGTCTGTCGCAGTTCGTGCTTCTTTTCCAATACAATTGGATGCAAAAAGAACATTTACTCCAATGATTTTAGTAGCTTTTTTTACCACATGTCCCAACGAATATTTTCTATCCACTCCTTTTGGTCTGCCAAGATGCGACATCAAAATTACGCTTCCACCGTCAGCAAGAATTTTATCGATTGTAGGTTTTGCTGCTTCAATACGAGTGGCATCCGTTACCTCTAAATTTTCGTCTAAAGGCACGTTAAAATCAACTCGAATTATAGCTTTTTTGTTTTTAAAATCGAAATCGTTTATAGTTTTCATGAAATGTTTTTTTAGATTTTTTGAAAGAAAAGCAAATATAAGACTTTTATTTTATCGATAAATTCAAAAATGACAAAATAAGGGGTGTTTTAGCAACGCAATCGTTATAAATTTAATAATACTACTGTTTTTTATTTCCCCACTTATCATAAAATGAAGATTAAATCGCAAAACGACGGGTTGATATTAAAATTTTGAGTTTCGGTTTCTCTAAAACTTTAGAAATGAAATTTAGAGAATCGCCCATTTTCTTCTATATTTGCCCTATGCAGTTTTCAGAAATTTTAGGACAGGAGTACATCAAAAATCACTTGACACGAAGTGCCGATTTGGGCAGAATTCCTCATGCGCAATTGTTTGTTGGTCCAGAGGGAAGTGGCACTTTACCAATGGCGATTGCTTATGCACAATATATTTTGTGTGGCAATCAAAACGGAGAAAATACAGGTTTTAATGAAGCCTGCAATCTTAAATTTCAAAAAATTTCGCATCCTGATTTGCATTTTGTTTATCCAACGGTAAGCACCGAAGAGGTAAAAACAAAACCCAAAAGTATTGATTTCATTGCAGATTGGAGATTGTTTATTGCTCAAAACCCTTATGGCGGCTTGTTTGATTGGTATTCTGTTTTGGGAGTTCAAAATAAGCAAGGCGAAATTCGGGTCGATGATGCTCAAGAAGTTCTAAAATCATTATCTCTAAAATCGTATGAGGGCGGTTATAAAATTATGATTATTTGGATGGCCGATAAATTGAATATCGCCGCCTCGAACAAGTTGCTGAAATTAGTAGAAGAACCGCCAGAGCAAACTATTTTTATCCTAATTTCAGAAAACGAAGAAGATATTATTCAAACCATTCGTTCTCGCTGTCAAGTGTTGCATTTTAATGGGTTGAGTGAACACATTATTACCGAAGCTTTAATTTTGAAGGAACAAATAGACCCAAAACTAGCCTCGAAAATTGCTCATCAAGCGCAAGGAAATTACAATAAAGCCCTGCACTTACTCAAGGATGACAACGCCGAATTTCCGTTCGAGCAATGGTTTGTGGTTTGGGTTCGCGCAGCTTTTAAGGCCAAAGGGAATCCTGCGGTAATTGCTGATTTAATTCAATGGAGCGAACAAATTGCGGCTTTAGGAAGAGAAACCCAAAAGAAATTCTTGCAGTTTTGTATAGATTTTTTTCGTCAGGCTTTGATGTACAATTATGAAGCACAGAATCTGGTTTACTTAGAACCTACTGTCGAAAATTTTACGATTGCAAAATTTGCTCCTTTTGTAAACGGCAACAACATTAATGAAATATTTCAGGAATTATCTGATGCGATTTATCACATTGAGCGCAATGGGAATGCTAAGATAATCCTGACGGATTTATCTATAAGGCTTACCCGTTTAATCCATAAAAAATAAGATTATGAATAATATTGCTCCCATTTTAATTTTAACGCTACTGGCCATTACATTTATACAATCGGGTTATGATAAACTATTTCATTGGCATGACAACCTCAGTTGGTTAAAGGAACATTTTGCTAAAACACAACTCAAGAATTTCGTTCATTTAGCCTTGTTACATATCATGATTTTAGAATTAATTTCGGGAATTATATGCATTGTGGGTTGTATAGAATTATTGGTAAATAATGGAAGAACATTTGGGCTATATGGAGCTATTTTTTCTTGTATTACTTTATTAATGTTGCTTTTTGGACAACGATTAGCCAAAGATTATGACGGAGCCAGAACCATTGTCATTTATTTTATTCCAGCTGTGATGGCGGTTTATTGGCTGAATTAATTTCTTTTAAGTTTGCTATATATGGCGTTAACGTTGTATTGTAAAGTTGTATATCACTTTTGTACAACGAAGCTAAAAATAAAAAAATGAAAAAAAATACTTTCCTTGTTTATAATAATTTCGATGATTAATTTGTCTATGATTGGACAAAACCAAAAACCAAAAATATCAACAATTGATATTGATAATTTTTGGGTCGCTTATGATAGTATTCAAAAAACAAATGACGAAATATTACAATTTAAAATAATACAAGAATTATATTTAGATAAAGCGTCTAGTGGTTTAAAAGATTTTATGGTTGTAAGAGAACATTCTGCAAAAAGACATTTAGAAAATATTCTTAAATACCCAAAATTTTGGATTTCTGTTCGACCAAAAACATTAGAGATTAATTCTCATAAAAAAGAAATTGAAAAAATAATGTTACGTTTTAAAAAGCGTTATTCTAATTTTAAACAACCAGATGTTTATTTTACGATTGGTTGCTTAAATACAGGTGGAACAACAACAAAAGAGAAGATATTAATTGGTTCTGAAATTGCTTGTTCAGACAAAACTACAAATGCTTCTGAACTTGGAACTTGGTTACAAGGTGTTTTTAAAGACCAAACCAATGTAATAAATATGATTGCTCACGAACTTGGTCATACTCAGCAAAAAAATGGAGATAGTGAAAATGATGGTAATTCAAATTTGTTAGGGTATTGCATCGGAGAAGGTTCTTGTGATTTTATTTCTGCATTAGTATTAAAAAAGCCTGTAATGTCTCCATATATGACTTATGGGAAAGCAAATGAAAAAGAACTTTGGAAACTTTTTGAAAAAGAAATGCTAGGGCAAGAAATTAAAAATTGGCTGTATAACGGAAATGAAGCACCAAATGGGAATGCTGATTTAGGATATTTTATTGGATATGAAATTTGCAAATCATATTACAATAATTCAAAAAATAAAAAGCAAGCTTTAAAAGAAATTATTGAACTTGAATACACAAAAGAAAATGTAATCAAATTTTTAGAGAAATCGAAATATGCTGAAAAATGGAAATAGATTAAAAAAGCGAACGCACATCAGCTTTGAAATTTAGTCATGAATGTTTTTATTGAATTCATTCGTTTGACTTTATGACATTTAAACTTTCTACACTTTATGATTAACTTTAAAAAATAATTTTATTAAATGACCTTAGTGGTCAAAAAATCAAAAAAAATGACTTCAAAACATCCTTCAGAGTCCTTGACCATATTAACTGATTTGGTTTTACCAAGCGAAACCAATCCATTGAATAATCTTTTTGGGGGCGAATTATTGGCTCGAATGGATCGGGCAGCCAGTATTTCGGCGAGTAGGCATTCTCGCAGAATTACGGTAACGGCATCTGTAAATCATGTCGCTTTTAGCAAAGCTATTCCGTTGGGAAGTGTTGTTATTATTGAAGCCAAAGTCTCTAGAGCTTTCAAGACTTCGATGGAAATATATATTGATGTTTGGGTCGAAGATCGACAATCTGGAAATAGAACCAAAGCAAACGAAGCCATTTATACTTTTGTAGCGGTTGATGACACCGGAAAACCCGTTGAAGTTCCGCACATTATTCCCGAAACCGAACTCGAAATTCAACGATATGACGCCGCTTTGAGACGCAAACAACTGAGTTTGCTTTTGGCCGGAAAATTAAATCCTCACGATGCTACGGAATTGAAGGCATTGTTTGTGTAAAAAAACAAAAGGAGATGAGCCTACTTCTTATATAAATTGTTGTGGTCGATATATTTCCAAACTTTTTCTGGTAAAAGTGGGCGTACATTTTTTTTATTTTTGATGCTTTTGCGAACAAAAGTTGATGAAATTTCTACAATTGGCGCAGCAATAAAGTGAACTTTTGGATTGTTTTTGAATTCTAAATTTTGCTTCGCCAGTTCGCCTTTTAGGCTCGTGTCTAATTCAGATGAAATGCGAGGATACACATAAATCTCGTGATTTTGCAAAATTATCTCATAATTTTTCCATTTGTGCAAGGACTTTAAATTGTCTTCGCCCATAATCAACGAAAAGGTATGTTGTGGGTATTTTTCCTGTAAATGCGCTAATGAGTTTACAGTATAATTGGGTTGAGTCAACTTGAATTCAATATCCGAAGGCTTTATTTTTGGGTAATCTTCCGTAGCCAAAAAAACCAGTTGCAAGCGTTGGTAATCATCAAGCAAGGTGTCTTTGGTTTTCAAAGGATTGTGCGGCGTTACAACCATCCAAATTTGGTCTAAATCAGCATGTTCCGCGAAGTGGTTGGCAATAATCAAATGCCCAATATGAATGGGGTTGAATGTGCCAAAATACAATCCTATTTTCATGTGTTGCTATTTAGTCATTCCTTAAAAACTCACTTTTTGAGTTTTTAGATTTTTTATCAAAAACACATTTGCAAAAATATGCATTAAAAATTCGAGACAAAGAATAAATTGTGCTTTGATATGGTTAAACCTCATTTTTAGATTGTAACCAATACCTGCTAAAAGTGCATTATTAATATCTCCAGCCACGCCTTTGAGGAAATTTAATCCTAAAGCGTGGTTTCTTTTTAAATGGGATATTGTTGGTTCTATTGCCGCTCTGGCTCTAAATCTTTTTCGGGCAACGTCTTGTTTGTATCTTGATTTTTCTTTTGTGTTTTTTGGGATTACTATTTGTGTATTTTCAACTTGTGTGACACCTCTAAATCCTCTGTCTGTACTTGCTATTGTTGGTCTTGTACCTCCAATTTGCTCTCTAACTCGCTGGCTTTGTGCTAATGATTCTTCTAAGGTTTTGCTATCGTGAGGATTGCCTGAAAATCGTTTTATTGAGGTAATGACTCCTGTTTTTCGACCTCTTGTTACCGCTACTTTTGTTCCAAATTCATACGCTTTATGAGCTTTCCCTTTTGCTATACAGGCTGTTTGAGGTTCGTGTAAACTGTATATTTTTTCCTTGCTGTTTCTTTCCTGAGTGAGTACTTTTTTGTAATTGCTAAATTCTGTTTCGTATTGTTTTAAAATTTCTTCAGGCAACTTGCGTTCCAATTCTCGAACGACTCGCTTACCAATGGTTCGCAACTTTTTTCGCGCCATTATAGCTTTCTTTTTTCGTTTGGGATGATGTCCAAAATAAGCATCCCGAAGATGTTGTTTGGCTACCCTTTTATAAGTTTGTCTTTGTTTAACTCCTTCTTTTTTAGCTATTTTTGCACAATTGTCAATTACCTTTTTAGCTAATTTGGCATCGGTTGGAAAAGTAATGTTTTTTTCTTGAACAGTGGTGTCAATCTGAACTTCCTTTTCATTTTTCGCCTCTGGATGCAAGGCTACTGTTTGACTTAAAATAAATTCTAATCCTTTCTCTTTCAGTCTCTTTCTAAAATGAACAAACTCACTCGGGTCAAAAGGTTGCTTGTTTTGAAAAAAATCTTCTCCTGTAAAATATTGCCAATAAGGGTTTTCTATCCAACGTTCAACTACAGATTCATCACTCTCTTTAAACATCTCTTTTAACAGCAGTAAACCTGCTATTTTTCTAATCGGAATAGAGGGTCTTCCTTGCTCTGAATATAGGTTTTGGAACTCAAACTCCATTTTTGACCAATCAAGCTCCCCTGCGAGTTTTACCAAAGGATGCTCAAGGTTTATAAGATCTGTCAGCCTAGTCTGAAATAAATTTTGCTGAAAATTCGGTTTTATTTTACCTAACATATTGCCACTTTTTTATACCTAAATATACACTTTTTGGCAATTTAACTTAGTGTTTTTAAGTTGTTTTTATCTACAAGTTATTAACAATCAATTTGTTGTGTCATATTTAAGGATTGACTATTTATTGATTTTTATCGGTCATGCTCATTTCATAATTTAGGTTTTGGGTTTACTAACAGCCTAGACCCAAAATCTAGCACCTATTTTAAAAATTCTTTTACTAGTTGATAGGCTTCTTCTAAAGCAATATTCAAATCATAGTTTTTTATAATAACATCAAATTGTGGCGCTGTGGCTAGTTCTACTGAAGCTTTTGCAATGCGCATATTGATTTTGTCTTCGCTTTCGGTGGAGCGTTCTTTGAGCCTTCTTTTGAGTTCGTCGACACTAGGTGGTTTTACAAAAACAGCCAAGGTTTCTTCAGGAAATTTGTGCTTAATTCGCAATCCACCAGCGACATCAATGTCAAAAATCACGTTTTTGCCTTTTGCCCAAATGCGTTCGACTTCGCTTTTTAAGGTGCCGTAAAAATTATCGCGATACACTTCTTCCCATTCTACAAAATCCTCATTTTTAATGTGCTTTTTAAACTCATCCAAAGACATAAAGTAGTAGTCTTTTCCGTTTACTTCTTCGCCACGAGCGGGTCGTGTTGCTGCCGAAATCGAAAATTCTAAATTCAAGTCTTCTTTTCCTAATAAGTGCCTAACGATGGTGGTTTTTCCCGATCCTGATGGTGCCGAAAACACTATTAATTTTCCTTTTTTCATTTTATAAGGATGCTATTTTTTATAAAGTAACTTTGCTCGATTTATATCTAATGTTTCATCAAATGGAATATTTAAAAAATAATTCATTTGCCATTTTTGTGTTTTTTGTGCTTGTTTGCTTTCTGTCAAATCCCAAATAGGATAAACTCTGATGCCTCTTTTGCCTTCTTTTTTAGCGGTAATAATTCCTTGTTCAACAAGAACTAATTTAGGAAATATAAATTGTCCAAAATTAGTTTCAGTTTTTACATTTATTACAAACAAATCAATACCGTCAGAAATTTCAAAAGGTTCAATTTCACTTTTTTCATTCTTTCGTTTCCATAGAGTTACAAACTGTCCTGTTTTTGTGGGAGTAATTTTCGCAGAACGAAACAAAATTTTCTGTTTATTAATTTCAAATCGACAAGCCGAATAAGTTGAGCTTTCCTTTTCAATTTCAATATTTGAAAACTCAAAATCGCATTTATCAAATAGCAATTTCTTAGTTTCCATTACTGTTTTATTCATCAATTTTTAAAATCTAAAGCACATTCAAAACCTGTTCCTTAATCTTCTCCAATTCGTCCTTCATCATCACGACTAATTTTTGCATTTGTGCGTGATTCGATTTCGAACCCATCGTGTTGATTTCACGTCCCATTTCTTGGGTAATGAAACCTAGTTTTCTACCGTTAGCTTCCGTTCCGTTGATGGTTTCTAAGAAATAATCCAAATGATTGGTCAAACGCACTTTTTCCTCGGTAATGTCTAATTTTTCTAGGTAATAAATTAATTCTTGTTCGAAACGATTTTCGTCAACGTTGACTTTTAACTCCGAAATTGCGGTTTGCAAACGGTCTTTTATTGCCTGAACACGTTCTGGATCCAATGCCAAAGCTTCGTTCATATATTGGCGAATATTGCCAATGCGCAATTGGAATTCTTTCTCTAAAGAAACCCCTTCGTCTCTGCGAAAATTTAATATGTTTTGCAAAGATTCCTCAATAACGGTTTGAATTTGTCTCCATTCATTTTCGTCAATTTCTTCTCGTTCGGTTTTCATTGTATCGGGCATTCTAACGGCCATTTTCATCAATTCGGTTTCATCAGCATCAGCATAAACATCGCGTAATTGATTGATGTAGGCTTTCACGATAGGCACATTTACTTTGGTAGACGTTTGTTCGGCGGTGCTTTCGATAAAAATAGAAAAATCTACTTTTCCTCTTTCGAGTTTCAAGGCGATTTGGTTGCGTAAACTCAGTTCCATTTCGCGATACGTCGAAGGCATCCGCACGCTTAAATCTAACCCTTTACTGTTTAGGGATTTTACTTCTACGGTTATTTTTTTGGTTGGCAATTGCAAAGTAGCTTTGCCAAATCCGGTCATTGATTGTATCATATTATTTTCTAAAAGAGTTCAAAGATAATCAAAAAGTGGTCAGTTTTTAGTAGTCAGTTTTCAGGGTAAACGGATTTAAAATCTTTGGTCACGAATTTTACGAATTAACACAAATTCAGGATGAATAAAAATTAAATTTCTAGAATTTTTTTGGCTTACACAAATTCGTGAAATTCGTGATGTCTTTTTTAAAATCGCTTGTCTTAGTTCAGTTTACAGCCCTACACTAACTACTTTTTACGGATTACTGACCTAATTTTCTCATTACCTGAAGTATATTTTGCTGGCTGTTGCCAATGTAAATCTTGCCGTCAATAATAAAAACGGGTCGACTTAAAAAGGTGTAATGTTCTAGGATGTAGTTTTTGAAATCAGTTTCGGTCAAGGATTTATTTTTTAAATCCATCGATTTGTAAAGTTGTGCTTTTTTGCTAAAAAGCGCTTCGTAACTTCCTGAAAGTTCATGCATTTCTTCTAATTCTTGAGCCGTAATTGGGTTTTGTTTGATGTCGTGAAATGCCAAATGATGGTCTTTTGGCAATGATTTTATAATTTTTCGACACGTATCGCAGGAGGCGAGATAATAAATTTTGTTCATAATAAACGATGATTTCTTTGTACAAAGAAAATTCATTTGATATGGAAAATGAGTATTTTATCGAAAATTTAAAAAAAATGAAGCAAACATTTGATGTAAACACCACAAGTAGAACTATGGTGTCAAAATTTCTAGAAAATTATTCTCTAGAGCAACTCAACAAAATCCCCGAAGGATTTAGCAATAATTTAATTTGGAATATTGCTCATATCATTGTAACGCAACAACTATTGGTTTATAAATTATCGGGATTGCCTATGATGGTTTCAGATGAATTAGTCGAAAAATACAGAAAAGGAACCCAGCCAGAACGGGAGGTAACGCAGTCTGAAGTGGATGAAATCAAAAGGTTATTGTTTAAAACTATCGAAAAAACGAAAGAAGATTTTGAAAATAAAGTTTTCGAAAATTTTCAAGAATACCCTACTTCAACAGGATTTGTTTTAACAAGTGCCGAGGGGGCTATGGTTTTTAATAATTTTCACGAAGGAGTTCATATTGGGATTATGATGAGTATTCGCAAATTTTTGTAAGCGTTTTTTATTGGCATCATCAAATTGTAATCTTCTACTTTTGAAGAATGATTTTGTGCATATAAAAATCAAAAGGATTTTCTCAAAGCTTTGCTTTGCGAGAATCCTTTATGCGGCTATTGTAAGTAATAAATATATCCAACATTAAACCAAACTAACCAGTCATTGGCTTTGTTTTCCTTAAAAAGAGCTTTGTTTTGGTTGATTCCGTCAACCCAGTCTGAAAAATAATATTGAAATCGTAAATCGACCATCAAGTCAGACAAAGGGGTAAGTTTATAGCGCGTTCCTACACTTGAAACTATAGACCAAACCGAGCCACTTTCAGTAGAAAATCCATAAGGTCGTCCATCTGAGGGGACTAAATATTTAGGAAATGTAGTTAAAGGTGTGCCTAAAGGACCAAGTGTAGAAGAGGCTTTCGCGTTATAAAAACTAAACTGTCCTCCAAGGCTGACAAACGGCCCCAAACTTCCTATGGTTGCTGTAAATTGACGAATACTAAATGGGAAATATTCTAGTTGCATTCCTATATTAGTAACGGCTGTGCTTCCTCTCATTGCTCGCAATTGATCCGCTCCAAGACCAGTGTGGCTAAGAGCTACCCATTGTCCAAAGTTTTCAAGTTCTGTTTTATTGTATGATAATTCGCTTCTTAATTTGAAGTGATCGTTAAAATAAGTGTCAGGCGTATAACAGTTGCAATCTGCCTTGTAGGAAAAATTCAAATAATGAATAATCCCAATTCCGTATCCAGTATTACCTGCATTTGTAGATAAATTATAACGCTCTCCATAATCTGATTGAAAGGCTACTGGACCAGCAATAACCCCAATTTCATGAGAAAATCCAAATTGCGCATGAACGATATTTGAAAACCCAATTGAAATGAATAAATAAAAGATAGCGTGTTTAAACATGGGGAATTTAAATTTCAAATCTTGACAAATATATAAAAACATAGCATAATAATTGTTCTATTAGCATCAATAACCGTAACTTTTATAGATATAACTGAAAAGCATCATGAATAATTGTTTTAAGTCAGATGAAAAAACATTGGTTTTTTATTTTGTGGTTCTACTGGTATTTGTGTGAGTGATATTTATCAATCATATATTTAGACACCTATTAGTTCGGATTAACCCAATTTTAATGATTTTTTTAATGTTTCAATTGAAAAATTCGCTTTTATTCGTGTCTTGCGATAGCAATCCGTTTAATCAGGATTCCTTTTCGCAACATTTCCAGTAGAACCTTTTTTGGTATGCGCTGTTGGGTTTAATTTGGAGTGTTTTAGTGTCATTTTTTTACGGTTTAAGGGTTTATGAGAATAATATTCGGGAGGAAATCAATTGAATTAGGTCGAAACAGGTGTTTTTTAAATTAGGGACAATAAAAAGTCTACAAACAAATTCTTGTTTCCTTAAGAAGAATTTAAAAAAATAGTTTGAAATAGGTCCAAAATAGCCCATTTTTAGAGAATTAGATAATTAAAAGATAATTCTATTATCGAATTGAAAAAAAAGTACTAGTTATTTTTATAATAATGTATATTTGTGCATACTAACGAAAACGTTTTCTTAAACGTTAATAATCCAATAATCATGTCACAAAGTATTACTACTTTTATCGATTCGGTTGCCAAAAAAAACCCAAACGAGCCAGAGTTTATGCAAGCAGTTTTGGAAGTTGCCGAAACAGTAATTCCATTTATTGAAGAAAATAAAAAATACCAAAACAAAATGCTTTTAGAAAGAATGGTCGAGTCAGATCGAATCATTATTTTTAGAGTGGTTTGGATTGATGATAAGGGAGAAACTCAAGTAAATAGAGGGTATCGCATTCAAATGAATTCGGCTATTGGACCATACAAAGGAGGAATTCGTTTTCATCCTTCGGTAAATTTGAGTATTTTGAAGTTTCTTGCTTTCGAGCAAACTTTCAAAAATAGTTTAACCACATTGCCGATGGGTGGTGGAAAAGGCGGTGCCGATTTTGACCCAAAAGGAAAATCAGATAATGAGGTAATGCGTTTTTGTCAAGCGTTTATGACAGAATTATCGAAACATATTGGCGCAAATACTGATGTTCCTGCTGGAGATATTGGAGTAGGAGGAAGAGAAGTGGGCTATATGTTTGGACAATATAAAAGACTGAGAAACGAATTTACAGGAGTGTTGACTGGTAAAGGAATTTCTTTTGGAGGTTCATTGATTAGGCCAGAAGCCACGGGATATGGAGCGGTTTATTTTGCTCAAAGTATGCTAGCTACTAAAGGAAATAGTTTTTCAGGAAAAACAGTCGTTGTTTCGGGTTCAGGAAATGTAGCGCAATATGCTGCCGAAAAAGCAACCCAATTAGGAGGAAAAGTCGTTACAATGTCTGATTCTGCTGGATATATCTACGATGCAGACGGAATAGATTCGGATAAATTGGCTTACATAATGAAAATCAAAAACGAATTAAGAGGAAGAATTAGCGATTATCTTGCAAAATATCCAAATGCAAAATACGTAGCGGGAAAACGTCCTTGGGAGGTAAAATGTGATGTAGCATTGCCATGTGCTACTCAAAATGAATTAAATGAAGAGGAGGCAAAATTGCTTGTTGCCAATGGTTGTATTTGCGTGGCTGAAGGAGCAAATATGCCTACAACTCCTGAAGCGGTAATTGTTTTTCAAAAAGCAAAACTGTTGTTTTCTCCAGGCAAAGCTTCTAATGCTGGAGGAGTTGCCACTTCAGGGCTTGAAATGTCTCAAAATTCTTTAAGATTAAGTTGGACTTCTGAAGAAGTAGACGAAAGATTAAAAGAGATTATGCTTAATATTCATGCTTCGTGCGTAAAATATGGTTCTGATGCAACAGGTTATGTTGACTATGTAAAAGGGGCCAATATTGCAGGATTTGTAAAAGTAGCCGATGCTATGTTAGCTCAAGGCGTAGTATAACTTCATTCCTATTAAAATAAATGCCTTCTATCATCACGAGTATTCGGGATGATAGAAGGCATTTTTTATATAACAAACTTCTGTTACTTTCGTTTGTGTTATATTTGTGAACCAATATTTATGCAAATAATGAAAAAAAGGTTTTTGTATTTTGTGTTTCTGGCTGTTATACAAATGGGTTTTGCCCAAAATAAATTGTTGTGGCAAGGCTATTTTTCCTATAATGAAATCAAAGATGTATCCCAGTTACCTGATGCAATTGTAGCGGCATCGGAAAACGCTTTATTTTCAAAAAATACAAGCACAAATCAAATAAAAACCACAAACACTATTGATGGACTTTCGGGTCAAATGATTACCTCTTTGTATCACAGTCCTAGTTTTCATAAAACACTTGTGGGATACGAAAATGGTTTGATGATTGTAATCAACGAAGCCGATAAAACGATATTAAATGTAGTTGACATCATCAATAAACAATTGCCTTCGAACATAAAAAAAATCAATCATTTTATGGAATATAATGGAATCGTTTATATTTCTTGTGATTTTGGAATTGTTCAATTCAATTTAGCTACGATGCAGTTTGGCGACACCTTTTTTATTGGCGATAATGGTGCCGAGATAAGTGTTACTCAAACCACGGTTTTCAACGGGTTTATTTATGCATCTACAAATAATGGGATTAGAAAAGCTGTTGTTACAAGTAAAAATCTAATAGATTTTAATCAATGGACTAAGATTGCCGCAGGGAATTGGTCAAGTGTAGAAGCTTTCGATACGGAGCTAATAGCAATAAATACCTCAGGATATATTCATAAATACAATTTAGGGATTGATACTTTTACAGGCTATTTACAACTTCCTCAAGCCGCAGTCGATATGCGAATGGCTGGAAATTATTTGATAATAACCACTTCTAAAAGTGTTTATGTTTACAATAATCAAATGGTTCTTGTTCGTCGTGTAGATAGTAGTCAAATAACGGGAATAAATCCTAGTTTTACCTGTGCCACAAGCATTGGCGATGTCATTTATATAGGCACAAAAGAAAATGGATTAATAAGCACGACAATTTCTGTTGCTTCGGCTTTTGAAAATAGCACGCCAATAGGTCCTTTTAGGAATAATATTTTTGCTATTCAAACGGCTTCAACTTCGCTTTGGGCTGTTTATGGGGATTATTCAGCAACTTATAATCCATATCCCTTAGATAGTTATGGGATAAGTAAATTTAGCACTTCAGGCTGGCTCAATATCCCTTACGAAAAGGTACTCGAAGCTAAATCGATATGTAGAGTTATCATAAATCCTAATAAAGAAAGCGAAGTATATATGGGAAGCTCATATTCGGGATTGTTAAAAATAGAAGATGATGTGCCCATTTTTTTATACAATCAAACGAATAGTAAATTAGATGAAATTTCTTTTATTCCGGGTTATCACAATGATGTAAGAATTAATGGAGGAGCTTTTGACCAATCCGGAAATTTATGGGTCAATAACAGTCTTGTTAAAGAGGGATTAAAAGAGTTGAAAGCTAATGGACAATGGCAAAGTTTTTCATTGGACGGTATTTTAGTTAAAAGTATTAGCACAAGTATGGGGCGAATGATAGTCGATAAAAATAGTACCAAATGGTGGTGCACAAATACGGATGGTTTAATAGGGTTTAATGAGTCTATTAATAAATTTAAAAAGATAACTTTTGGTCCTGACAAGGGGAATTTACCAGCTTTTGATGTTAGAGCGATAGCCGAAGATACAAGAAATCAACTTTGGATAGGAACTACAAAAGGATTAAGGATTTTGTCTAGCGTAAATAGTTTTCAAACGGACAGTCAATTAACAGCAAATCCAATTATTATTTTAGAGAATGGTCTAGCGCAGGAACTAATGTACGAACAATTTATTACTGATATTGTCGTAGATGGTGCCAATAATAAATGGATTGGGACTGCTGATTCCGGAATATTCTTAGTCTCGCCAGACGGGCAGGAAACTAAATACCATTTTACCGAAACAAATTCGCCATTGTCAAGCAATACCATTAATGATATTGACATTAACAATACCACAGGCGAAGTTTTTATTGCCACAGCCAAAGGATTGGTCTCTTTTAAAGGGACTGCAACTAATGCCAATGAGGATTTAAATAATGTCTATGTGTACCCAAATCCCGTACGCCCAGAATACGAAGGAACCGTAAAAATAACAGGATTGTTAGATAAAGCCAATGTAAAAATTACTGATATCGAAGGCAATTTGGTTCACGAAACAACGTCCGAAGGAGGAACAATAGAATGGGATACTACTGCTTTTGGAAAATACAAAGTAGCTTCTGGTGTGTATTTGATTTTTGTTGCAGCACAAGACGGAGGAGAAACAAAAGTCAAAAAAGTAATGATAATTAGATAAATTATGAAATTTGAATTACAAATTTCAAATCGTAATTTCGTAATTCAAATTTCGTAATTAATATGTTAGTCAAAACTAAAGCCATTGTCATTTCCTCCCTCAAATACCAAGAGAAAAGCTTGATTGTAAAATGCTTTACACAATCTAATGGTTTAAAAACCTATTTTGTACGAGACGCTTTTTCTTCCCGAAAAGCAAACCAAAAAATCGCTTATTTCCAGCCACTCACGATTCTCGAAATCGAAGCCGTTCACAAGAATAAAGGAAACTTAGAGAATTTCAAGGAAATCAAAATTGCGATGCCTTTTCAAACGATACATTCTGATATTTTCAAGAGCACCATTGTCATGTTTGTTTCAGAAATTCTACATCATTCTATTCACGAAGAGGAGAAAAACGAACACCTCTTCGCCTTTTTAGAAACGGCTTTGTTCTGGCTCGACAATCACGATGAAACGGCTAATTTTCATTTGATTTTAATGCTCGAAATCACGAAATACCTCGGTTTTTACCCGGATATTTCCGAAATAGAATTTCCTTTTTTCGACACAAAAGAAGGTGTTTTTACGTCGTTTCACGGCATTAACTCTCTTAGTGAGCACGAAACCAACCTCTTTAAAAAAGTGATTTCTTTAAAATTCGACAATGCCCAGAAAACCTTTCACGTGATCGAACGGCAAATCGTTTTAAAAATCTTGATTGATTATTACAGTATTCATCTTGACGGTTTCAGAAAACCAAAATCTTTAGACGTTTTGGCAGCAGTTTTTGCCTAAATCTAATAACTTTTGCCTTTTGCCTTTTGCCTGTTTACTTAAATTCCTTACTTTCGCACCACGATTTAAGAAAAGGATAAAATGAGCATAAAATTTACTGAATACAAAGGACTTAACCTGCCTGCGGTGGCGTCGGAAGTGCTTGATTTTTGGAAAAAAGAAAACATTTTCGAGAAGAGTGTAACCACTCGCGAAGGCAACCCACCATTCGTTTTTTTTGAAGGACCACCTTCGGCAAATGGATTGCCCGGAATTCATCACGTGATGGCGCGTGCGATTAAAGATATATTTTGCCGTTATAAAACCCAAAAAGGATTCCAAGTAAAGCGTAAAGCAGGCTGGGATACGCATGGTTTGCCAGTAGAATTAGGCACAGAAGCCGCATTAGGAATTACTAAAGAAGACATTGGAAAAACCATTTCCGTAGCCGAATACAACGAAGCTTGTAAAAAAACCGTGATGCGTTACACTGATGTGTGGAACGATTTGACCGAAAAAATGGGCTATTGGGTAGATATGGAAGATCCATACATTACATACAAATCCAAGTATATGGAGAGCGTTTGGTGGATTTTGAAACAAATCTACAACAAGGATTTGATGTATAAAGGCTACACGATTCAGCCCTATTCGCCGAAAGCAGGAACAGGATTATCTTCGCACGAAGTCAACCAGCCAGGCAGTTACCGCGATGTAACGGATACTACCATTGTTGCTCAATTTAAATCATTACCTGAAACTTTACCAAGTTTCCTTCAAGGTTTTGGAGATGTTTATTTCTTGGCTTGGACAACAACACCTTGGACTTTACCTTCAAACACGGCATTGACAGTTGGTCCAAAAATTGATTATGTGTTGGTTAAAACTTTCAATCAATATACTTTTTTACCTTCGAATGTAATATTGGCTAAAAACTTAGTTGGAAAACAATTTTCGAAAGGATTTTTTGCTAGTACTGAAGCTTCAGATTTTGAAAATTTCAAAGAAGGAGACAAGAAAATTCCGTACCAAATCCTAGCCGAATGTAAAGGTTCCGATTTAGTTGGAATACGTTACGAACAATTGATGCAATTAACTTTGCCTTATCAAAATCCAGAAAATGCTTTCCGAGTAATTTCAGGAGATTTTGTAACTACTGAAGACGGAACAGGAATTGTACACACCGCGCCAACCTTTGGAGCTGATGATGCGAAAGTTGCCAAAGAAGCGATTCCAGAAGTTCCGCCAATGTTGGTTTTAGACGAAAACGGTAATCCAGTTCCATTAGTTAATCTACAAGGAAAATTCATTGGTAGTTTAGGGAATTATTCTGGAAAATACGTTAAAAACGAATATTATACCGAAGGCGAAATTCCTGAACGCTCTGTCGATGTGGAAATTGCCATCCAATTAAAAGAAGAAAATAAAGCGTTTAAAGTGGAGAAATACGTGCACAGTTACCCACATTGCTGGAGAACGGACACGCCCATTTTATATTATCCGCTGGATTCCTGGTTTATCAAAATCACGGAAGTCAGAGATAGAATGTTCGATTTGAACGAAACCATCAATTGGAAACCAAAAGCAACTGGAGAAGGACGTTTCGGGAATTGGTTGAAAAACGCCAACGACTGGAATTTATCACGCTCTCGTTTTTGGGGAATTCCGTTGCCTATTTGGAGAAACGAAGAAGGGACGGAAGAAATTTTGATAGGTTCTGTTGAAGAATTGTACAACGAAATCGAAAAAGCCATTACGGCTGGTTTCCAAAAAGAAAATCCTTTCAAAGGTTTCGAAATTGGAAATATGTCTGAAGCAAATTATGATTTAGTTGATTTGCATAAAAATGTAGTCGATGAAATTACCTTGGTTTCTGCCTCGGGAAAACCCATGAAACGGGAATCCGATTTGATTGACGTTTGGTTTGATTCGGGTTCAATGCCTTATGCACAATGGCATTATCCTTTTGAAAACAAAGATAAAATTGACGAAAACAAAGATTTTCCTGCAGATTTTATTGCCGAAGGCGTTGATCAAACACGCGGTTGGTTTTATACATTACACGCCATCTCCACCTTGGTTTTCGATAAAGTAGCGTATAAAAATGTAGTTTCAAATGGTTTGGTTTTAGATAAAAACGGACAAAAAATGTCTAAGCGTTTGGGGAATGCTGTCGATCCATTTGAAACATTAAACGAATATGGACCGGATGCTACGCGTTGGTATATGATTTCGAATGCGAATCCTTGGGACAATTTAAAATTCGATTTAGAAGGGATTGCTGAGGTTCGCCGTAAATTCTTTGGAACATTATACAACACCTATTCGTTCTTTGCGTTGTATGCTAGCATCGATAAATTTACGTATGCCGAAGCGGAAATTCCGTTAAACAAAAGACCAGAAATTGATCAATGGATTATTTCCGAATTGAATACGTTGATAAAAGTGGTTGATGAGGCGTATGCAGATTACGAGCCTACAAAAGCGGCTCGTGCGATTTCGGAATTTGTGCAAGAAAATTTGAGTAATTGGTACGTTCGTTTGTGTCGCCGTCGTTTCTGGAAAGGCGAATATGCACAAGATAAAATTGCGGCTTACCAGACTTTATATACCTGTTTATTGACCATAAGCAAACTGGGTGCACCAATCGCTCCTTTCTTTATGGACAAGCTTTACAGCGATTTAACATTGGCAACACAGTCGGAAAAATTTGATTCAGTACATTTGGCGGAATTTCCAAAATATGTTGGAAACTTTGTTGATAAATCGTTGGAGAGCAAAATGCAGAAGGCGCAAACCATTTCATCCTTGGTTTTGTCGCTTCGAAAAAAGGAAATGATTAAGGTACGTCAACCTTTGCAAAAGGTAATGATACCAGTACTTGACGAGAGTCAGCGTGCTGAAATTGAGGCTATTTCTGACCTTATAAAAGCCGAAGTTAACGTCAAGGAAATTGTGATTTTGGATGACGCTTCTGGGATTTTGGTAAAACAAATTAAACCCAATTTTAAGACACTTGGTCCTCGGTTTGGAAAGGATATTAACTTGATTTCCAAAGAGATACAACAGTTGTCTCAAGGGCAAATCAGTCAACTGGAAAGCGACGGAACGCTATTGCTTGTAATTGCTGGAAATAGCATAAATTTATCATTGGAAGATGTGACCGTTTCTTCGCAAGATATTGAAGGATGGTTAGTCGCCAACTCTAACGGAATAACGGTTGCGTTAGATATTACTATTTCAGAGGAATTAAAAGGCGAAGGAATTGCAAGAGAATTGGTAAACAGAATTCAGAATATAAGAAAAGATTCTGGTTTTGAGGTTACTGACAAAATTAAAGTACATTTGCAAAAAAATTCCGATTTAGAAAAAGCGGTCAATGCAAATGAGGCCTATATTAAGTCGGAAACATTAACAGAAACATTGATTTTTCAAGAGACTATTAGCGAGGGAATCGAAATAGAATTTGACGAGATAAAAACGAAAATAGCAATCACAAAATAATAAGAAAATGACAGATGAAATTGCAAGATACTCAGACGCTGATTTAGCCGAGTTCAAAGAATTAATACTTAAAAAAATTAACAAAGCACAGGCTGATTTGGATTTAATCAAAAGTGCTTATATGAATGATTTAAACAACGGAACCGACGACACTTCGCCTACTTTTAAAGCCTTTGAAGAAGGAAGCGAGACCATGTCGAAGGAGGCCAATTCGCAACTGGCTATTCGTCAAGAGAAATTCATTCGTGATTTGAAGAATGCGCTTTTCCGTGTAGAAAACAAAACCTATGGTGTTTGTAAAGTGACAGGAAAATTAATCAGTAAAGAGAGATTAATGATTGTTCCTCACGCTACAATGAGTATCGAAGCTAAAAATATGCAACGATAATTCACGCAACACAAAGCAATTAACGCTCCTTATGGGGCGTTTTTTTTAGAAAATAACAGTATTTTTGCGCATTAAAATTTAGAAAATGAATTTACGAAAAGCCTACCTGATAATTTTATTATATTAGTTGTTGATCAAGTTACCAAAATATACATTAAAACCAATTTCATCTATGGTGAAAGTGGACAAATTGACGTGACGAGTTGGTTTAAAATTCTGCTAATAGAGAACGAAGGAATGGCTTGGGGAACAGTAATTCCCGGATTGTACGGGAAATTATTTCTCACGGTTTTTCGCTTAGTTGCTGTGACGGGAATTGGGTATTGGCTTTGGGATTCTGTCGAAAGAAGACATAGTTCAAATCACCTGATTGTTGCTATTGCATTGATTTTTGCAGGAGCTTTTGGCAACATTATCGACTCTGTTTTTTATGGTGTAATTTTCGATGACAGCTATGGTCATTTGGCTACTTTATTTACGACCAATCCTTATGGAACTTGGTTTCATGGTAAAGTGGTCGATATGTTGTATTTTCCTTTGTTTGAAGGAAACTTGCCAAGTTGGTTACCATTTTTGGGAGGACAACACTTTAAATTCTTCAATGCTATTTTCAACATTGCCGATATGGCTATTTCTACGGGAGTTGGAATTTTGATAGTTTTCAACAGAAAAGCGTTTCGCTACCACCATTATTAGGAGTTGTTTTTGGGATTGATTGTAGTGTAAGTTTCTGTTTTGCAGAAGCTTGACTTTGTTCCAATAAAAAAGGTGAAATTGCTTTCACCCTTTTTGCCCCAAATCTACCATAAACTTAACCTACTAAAATTATGGTACATCAAAGGTACATTGTCAATTCGCTTTCGACAAATAAATTAGACGAAATACGATAATAGCCGACGAAATACTTAATAATGATGTTTTTTAATAAGCTCTTGCATCTTTGCCTTCATAAAAATTCATAAATGCCTTATTCACAACCCGATTACCTCCTGGAGTTGGATAGTCTCCCGTGAAATACCAATCCCCTAAATTCTTTGGACAAGCGATGTGTAAATCCTCAACTGTTTGAAAAATTATTTTTACTTCGGCATTAATTTCTGGGGAGCTCAAAAGTTGCGCTATTTTATCTGAAATTTCCTGTGGCTGGAATGGTGCATAGATTTCGGTAACAAAATTAACCACTTCATGATCTTTTAAATTTTCCTGTTCTTTGCATTTCACATAAACTTCATCGACAGTATGATACAAATTCCTGTCTTTTAAAAGTTCTAACGCCGCTCGAAATGCAACCAGCCCTTCTAATTTTGCCATGTCAATTCCGTAACAATCAGGATAACGAATTTGTGGTGCCGAAGAAACAACGACAATACTTTTTGGTTTTAAACGATCCATCATTTTGATGATACTCATTTTGAGTGTCGTTCCTCTAACGATGCTGTCGTCAATAATGACTAAATTATCGGTTGGTTTTATGACTCCGTAAGTTACATCATATACGTGGGCAACTAAATCATCTCGGCTACTATCTTCGGTAATGAAAGTTCGCAATTTTGCATCTTTTATGGCAACTTTTTCGGTTCTGATTTTTACCGAAAGGATTTCTTCTAGTTTTTCTTTGGTTAATTTTTTTCTGTTTTCCAGAATATAATTGTTTTTCCTTTGATTCAAAAAATCTTGAGCTGCTTCGACCATTCCGTAGAATGAAGTTTCGGCGGTATTAGGAATATAAGAAAAAACAGTATTGTCGGTATCGTCATTGATTGCTTTTAAAACTGCTGGAAGAATTAATTTACCCAAATTTTTTCTTTCTTGATAAATTTCAGCATCGCTACCTCGAGAAAAATAAATTCGTTCGAACGAACATGCTTTTTTAACGGTTGGCACAAGAATTTCTTGCATGGTAACGATTCCGTTTTTCTTTATAATTAAGGCGCTTCCAGGATTAATTTCTTGTACTTTTTCGAAAGGAACATTAAATACCGTTTGAATAACGGGTCGCTCTGAGGCTACTACCACAATTTCATCATCTTCATAAAAATAGGCTGGGCGAATTCCTGCCGAATCTCTAAAAACAAAAGCGTCTCCGTGTCCCAAAAGTCCTGCCATGGCATAACCTCCATCGAGATTTTTGGATGATCTTGCCAAGATTTTGGCAACATCTAGTTTTTCGGCAATTACAGGAGAGGCTTCGCGTTTAGACAAGCCTAATGCTTTGCAATCTTGATACAATTGCATCACTTCTTTGTCTAGAAAATGACCTATTTTTTCCATTACAGTAACGGTATCGGCCATTTCTTTAGGATGTTGTCCTAGCTCGACTAAGTTTTGAAAAAGCTCTTTTACATTAGTCATATTAAAATTTCCAGCCAAAATCAGATTTCGGTGCATCCAATTGCTTTGTCTTAAAAAGGGATGAACACTTTCGATGCTGTTTTTTCCAAAAGTACCATACCGAACATGTCCCAAAAATAATTCGCCTAGATAAGGAATGTTCTTTTTTTGTAAGGCTACATCATCTAAATATTCTGGGTGAGAGGTTAATTCTTCGTTAATTCGGTCATTAATTTGAGCAAAAACATCCTGAATAGGCTGTGAATCGTTCGAACGTACTCGACTGATATATCTTTCGCCTGGTTCTACATCGAGTTTGATGCTTGCAAAACCTGCTCCATCTTGACCACGGTTGTGTTGCTTTTCCATTAAGAGATACATTTTTTGAATCCCGTAGAAAGCGGTTCCGTATTTTTCTTTGTAGAATTCTAACGGTTTTTTTAATCTTAAAAGGGCAATGCCACATTCGTGTTTAATTGCGTCGCTCATGGTGTTGTGTCGTTATTTTGATTAAAAAAAGCCCCATTTCTAGGGCTTGAGTATTATAAATTATAGTTCTATATCAAATTGTGTTAGCGATTTAAACTGTCTTAATCGCGCAACAACTTCCTCTTTGTCAAGGATTACCATTCTTTCAGTTCCAAATTTTTCTACACAAAAAGAGGCTAGATTAGAACCATATATGATGGCATTTTTCATATTTTCGAACGATGCGTTTCCGCTTTGGGTAATAAATCCAGCAAATCCTCCAGCAAAAGTATCTCCCGCTCCCGTTGGGTCAAAAACTTCTTCTAATGGCAAAGCTGGAGCGAAGAAAATTTGACTGTCATGAAACAACAAAGCGCCGTGTTCTCCTTTTTTAATTACAACGAATTTTGGCCCCATTGCGTGAATTTTAGCGGCTGCTTTTACTAATGAATATTCTCCTGAAAGTTGTCGTGCCTCTTCATCGTTTATGGTAATTACGTCTACACGTTTGATTACGTCTAACAATTCGGTCAAAGCACAATCCATCCAAAAGTTCATCGTATCGAGCACTACAAGTTTTGGTTTGGTATTCATTTGGTCTAAAACGCTCGCTTGTACTAAAGGATGAAGATTTCCCAACATGACCACATCGGCGGTTTTGAAATTTTGAGGAACTTTGGGTTGAAAATCAGCTAAAACATTCAATTCGGTTACCAAAGTATCTCTGGAGTTTAAATCGTTGTGATACAAGCCACTCCAAAAAAAGGTTTTTCCTCCTTTAACGACTTCAATGGCGGAAATGTCTACATTTCTATCGGTTAATAAATCTAAATATTCTTGTGGAAAATCATCTCCAACTACAGAAACAATGGCAGATTCGATGTCGAAATTAGCAGCCGAAAGGCCAATATACGTTCCTGCTCCACCTAGAATTTTATTTGTTTTACCAAAAGGTGTTTCAATAGCGTCGAAAGCAACGGTGCCAACAATCAATAATTTATTCATTATGTGTGATTCGAATTAAGCGGCAAAGATAGTTTATAAGTTTTAGAGTTGCAAAGGTTGAAGCGCTCAAAGTTTTTATAAAAGTTGGGCTTCTTCCTTCTCATAAAAATCATCCACGGAAAGGTCTTTTGATTGGATGCAAAAACTGCCAATTCATCGCAACGTTCGTTTTGAGGATGGTTATGGTTTATGGCAAATATTTTAAAAGTTCTTGGAGTTCTTTGTCCGAAAGATTATCTTTTTCTGATTTATCATAAATAGAAAGTAAATAAACGGTGTTGTCTGTAATTATGAAATTGGTAATTACTCTTGCTCCGCCTCTTTTTCCTTTTCCTTTCGAAGCAATAGCAATACGGATTTTGAAACAAAATTTACCAATTGAAGTTCCTTGTTCAGGATTTTGTTTAAGAGATTGAACTAATTTTATTAGTTCGACTTTTAAGGAAGGATATTTTTTGAGAAGACGTTTAGTCTGTTTCTCAAAGACTGCAATAGATTGTACACTATAACTCATTCAGAAAATCTTCTGCATTATGTGCTTTCTTTTTTCCTGATTTAATCAACTTCATCTCCTCAACAGCTTCTCTGATTTCTTTCATTAGTATTGCCTTTGCTTCTGTAAGAGGTTTTACTTTTACATTAGACATACTATTAAGCACTTCCATTAAAGAAACGGCTTTATTATCTGGGACTTCAATCAGTATTTTCATAAATGAAATTATTTAGGCTTTCAAAGTTACTGAAAAAATTAATGCGATTGAAATCACAACTTATCTTCTCAGGGAATTTTTATTACACGAATTCTAAAAAACAGATAGAATTAGAGTAATTCAATTTCAAATTTGATAAAAATTAGTGACAATTGGTGTCATTCGTGGCTAACTTTTAAAAGCGAATGCCCTGCTTATTGCCCTCTTTCTCATAAAAATCATCCACGGAAAGGTCTTTTTGATTGGATGCAAAAACTGCCAATTCATCGCAATGTTCGTTTTGAGGATGGTTATTATGTCCTTTTATCCATTTGAAATCGACTTGATGTTTTCTGTAAACTATTAAAAACCGTTTCCATAAATCGGGGTTTTTCTTGCCTGTGAATCCTTTTTTCTCCCAACCAAAAACCCATTTTTTCAAAACAGAATCTACTACATATTTTGAATCCGAAATGACTAAAACTTTCATATTTGGGTTTTTCAGTTTTTCGAGACCAGATGCAGAGTACTGGAAAAACAAGTACTTGAATTTACTGGAAGAATATAATGAGTTGTTGAAAATGAGGAAGTAATGTTTATTTAGAAAAATATCATTTAATTTTTATGAACCTTGAAGGCTTTCTTTTTCCGCTCAAAACACCCAAAATTGTAATTAAATCTCCTTTGATTTTAAGGACAATTAACCAAGATTTGTACCCTGCTTCGCGATAAATTTTAGATTTTGTTGGAATGTTTTCGCATTCGGAGTAAATGGTTGGATTCAAGATGATTTTATTCATTGTAGCATTGATACCTCTTGTAACTTTTACGGCATTAAGCGGTTGGAACTTTGTAAATTCAATATAATCGGCAATTTGATCTAAATCGGAATAATATTTGTCTGAAATAATTAACGAATACGATTTAAAATCTCCATTTCTTTCTTTTTCCATCTTTCATTAAATGTTTCTAAAGACATTGTTGGCGATTTTTCGGCTTCGTCAATCCATTTCAAAAAATCTTCTTGAGTCATTTCTTGCTCGTCGTCGTCTTTTTTGAAATCAATAAAAACTTTTAAGGGTTTGCCCACAAGATTTTTTGGAATCTCAAAAGAAAGATTCACAATTTTGTTTTTTGGAGTTAAAGTTTGCTCAATCATAATCAGGGATTTAAACAAATTTACAAATTAATTCATAGCTACAACAATTTCTCGTCTTCCTTCTCATAAAAATCATCCACGGAAAGGTTTTTTTGATTGGATGCAAAAACTGCCAATTCATCGCAACGTTCGTTTGAGGATGGTTATTATGTCCTTTTATCCATTTAAAATCGACTTGATGTTTTCTGTAAATTATTAAAAACCGTTTCCATAAATCGGGGTTTTTCTTGCCTGTGAATCCTTTTTTCTCCCAACCAAAAACCCATTTTTTCAAAATAGAATCTACTACATATTTCGAATCCGAAATGACTAAAACTTTCATATTTGGTTTTTTTAGTTTTTCGAGACCCACAATTACGGCTAATAATTCCATTCGGTTATTTGTGGTATGTCGAAAACCTTCATAAAACTCTTTTTTATGAGGTGTTCCCACGAGTTCCATAACAACGCCATAGCCACCGCGACCAGGATTTCCTTTGGCAGCGCCATCTGTATAAATATGTACGTCGTGTGGAGCGTTCAAGATTATAATGTATGTGTTATCAGTTTTTCAATCACTTCAGGAAAATAGCGTTGTTCGAGTTCGTGTATTTTTTCGGCAACAACTTCTGGAGTATCTGAGGTTAAAACGCTTACTTTTTTCTGAAAAATAATGTTCCCTTCATCGTAATTTTCATTCACAAAATGAATGGTAATTCCGGTTTCTTTTTCTTTGTTTTCGACAACAGCTTGATGTACATTCATGCCGTACATTCCTTTTCCACCAAATTTTGGTAGCAAAGCAGGATGTATGTTTATGATTTTGTCGGGATATTGTTTTATAATAGTCTCAGGTAATTTTAGTAAAAATCCAGCAAGAATAATCCAATCAGGCTTGATGGTATTAATTTTTTGTAATACATTACTGTCTAGCAATTCTTCTTTTGAAAAAATTTCGGATGGCACTTTTAAGTTATGGGCTCTTTCAATCACTTTGGCGTTCGGATTATTGGTAAAAATGGAAACGACCGTTGCGCAGTCTTTGTTTTCAAAATGTTTTATAATGTTTTCGGCATTAGTACCCGATCCAGAAGCAAAAATTACTATTTTATTCATAATCTATTGTTGGTTTCAATTATGCAAAAAAAAGAATAAAAAGTCGTAATAAATAGCATTATGTAGTCTTTATTAAATTTATTTTATAAATTAGTCGACACATTTATTAACTAAATAGTTGTTTTAAAATAAAGTTTTTTATTTTTGCCAACAAATTAAATTTTAAAATTAAAGATTATGTCAGACATTGCATCAAGAGTAAAAGCGATTATCGTAGACAAATTAGGTGTTGACGAAAACGAAGTTGTAACAGAAGCTAGCTTCACTAATGATTTAGGAGCTGATTCATTAGACACTGTGGAGCTTATTATGGAATTCGAAAAAGAATTTGATATTCAAATCCCAGACGATCAAGCAGAAAACATTGCTACCGTAGGTCAAGCGATTTCTTACATCGAAGAAGCTAAAAAATAATAAAAACGCCCGTTTGCAACAGTTGTAAACGGGTATTATTATTTTTTAAAATTAAATTCCGGATTGAATTTCAATCAAAAACGATATTTATAATAAAATACCCATGGCTCTTTTGTGATAGTAATACAGCAGGGAAGCATGGGTTTTGTTTGTTTAAAGATCTTAAAAAATATATAAATTATGGAATTAAGACGAGTTGTGGTAACAGGTTTAGGCGCTCTTACTCCCATTGGAAATAACATTGAAGAGTACTGGAACGGTCTTATTAACGGCGTTAGTGGTGCAGCACCAATAACCTATTTTGATGCTTCGAAGTTTAAAACTCAGTTTGCTTGCGAATTGAAAAATTTTAATATCGTAGATTTTATTGATAGGAAAGAGGCTCGAAAAATGGATCGATATGCCCAATATGCTCTAGTTTCATCAGATGAAGCTGTGCTTGATGCAGGCTTCGATATGGAAAAATTAAATAAAGATAGAATTGGCGTTATTTGGGGTTCTGGAATTGGCGGATTGGAAACATTTCAAATCGAAATGCTCGAATTTGCTAAAGGGGACGGAACACCACGATTTAATCCTTTCTTTATTCCAAAAATGATTTCGGATATTGCTTGCGGACATATTTCTATCAAATATGGTTTCAGGGGACCAAATTTTGCAACTGTTTCTGCTTGCGCTTCCTCTACAAATGCCATCATAGATGCTTTCAATTATATTCGATTGGGTCATGCCGATGCGATGATAACGGGTGGTTCAGAGGCGGCAGTAACGATTGCGGGAATGGGCGGTTTTAATGCGATGCACGCTCTGTCGACACGAAATGATGATCCAAAAACGGCTTCTAGACCAATGGACAAAGATCGCGATGGATTTGTTTTAGGCGAAGGCGCAGGAGCTTTAATTCTTGAAGAATATGAACATGCCAAAGCCCGTGGGGCAAAAATATATTGCGAAATAGGCGGCGGCGGAATGTCAGCAGACGCACACCACATTACAGCTCCACATCCAGAAGGGTTAGGTGCAAAAAATGTGATGTTGAATTGCTTGAGAGACGCAGGTTTAAAGCCTACTGATGTTGATGGCGTAAACATGCATGGCACCTCGACGCCACTTGGAGATATTGCAGAATCTAAGGCGATTTTGCATGTTTTTGGAGAGCATGCCTACACGATGAATTTGAATTCTACAAAATCAATGACAGGACATTTACTAGGTGCAGCTGGAGCAATAGAAACCATTTCGTCTATTCTTTCGATAAAACACGGAATAATTCCTCCAACGATAAATCATTTACCGATGATGAAGATATTGACCCTAAACTAAATTTTACCTTTAATGTTGCACAAAAAAGAGCAGTAAATGTTTTGATGAGCAATACTTTTGGTTTGGTGGGCACAATGCTTGTGTATTGGTAAAAAAACTAGATTACTAATTATAAATGAACATAATTAGAAAAATATTTTCAAAATCCCGTTCTCTTGAAGACGGGATTTTTTTTAATGCTATTCAAGAAATTTTAGGTTTCGACCCCATTACTCTCGAATATTACAATAAGGCTTTTACCCATCGTTCCTCAAATAAATACGATGAAAAAGGGAATGCAATCAATTATGAACGGCTAGAATTTTTGGGAGATGCTATGTTAAGTGCGGTAATTGCTGCTTATTTATTTAGTAAAGCACCTACCGGCGACGAAGGGTATCTTACAAAAATGCGATCAAAAATTGTAAGCAGAGAGCATTTAAACGAACTAGGAAAAGATTTAAATCTTGTCCGATTTATCGATAGTAAAGTTCCTGTGCAGTATTTTGGAGAAAACATTCACGGCAATATATTTGAATCATTAGTTGGCGCCATTTACCTTGACAGAGGGTATGAGTATTGCAAAAAATTTATCCAAAAAAGAGTCATTGTTCCTTATGTAGATATTACTCGACTTGAAGGCAAAGTAATCAGTTATAAAAGTTTGATTATCGAATGGTGTCAAAAGGAAAAGAAACAATTTCATTATGATATTTTTGAAGATAATGCGCTTGACGGTCAAAGATTATTTGGAGTAAAACTTAGTATTGACGACAAAATAATCGCAAAAGCAAGAGCCACCTCTAAAAAGAAAGCAGAAGAAAAAGCATCTCAACGAGCTTATTTTGCATTTCAGAAAAAAATCGATACTAAATAGTGTCAAATTCGCTAAAACTACAACGTTTTCGTTTATAAAATAAGGGAAACTTCAGTTTTTGAGGTTCAATACTTCAATAGAAATAGTATATTTACACCTTATTTTTTGCGAAATGGCTATTCATAAATTGGATCTTGGCGAATTTGACGAAATAGATTATCATCTTATTGCTATTCATACTTCATTAGAAGACTATCGATTGGCATTTTTCATCAATCAAAAACTGGCAATAAATTTAGGGAAAAGCGAAAATGAAATTCAAATTAGCATCAAAGAAGGCGAAACAAAGTTTTCGAGGTTTTATTTCTATGATAAAGAGGAAGCCGTTTCTTGGAACTTGATTCAAAACAGGAATGAAGTTATTCAACAAAAAAGCGATTTAAGCCAAAATTTGTTTTCAACTATTGAAATGGAAATTTCTACAAAAGTCTATTTGCTCCCTGAATTTAAGAAAGCCGATTATTTTTTGAAAATCGAAAATATTGAAGAAGCTATGCTGGCGACACATATTCAACCGCTATTAAATACAATTGACAGTATATCGACGGCTTATACAGTCAAAACAAAACAAATAAAATCAAAAAACAATTTAATTTTTTAATACAAATGATTACAAACAAAAAGACTAAAATTGTAGCCACTCTTGGACCTGCATGTAGTACCAGAGAAATCATAAAAGACATGATTGATGCAGGTGTAAATGTGTTTAGAATAAATTTTTCGCATGCTGACTATGAAGATGTTAAAGAGAGAATTAATATTATAAGAGGTCTTAACGAAGAATTTGGATATACCACCGCAATTTTAGGAGACTTACAAGGACCAAAACTTCGAGTAGGAGTAATGGAGGAAAACGTAATTGTAAATGATGGCGATTTAATTACATTTACAACTGCCGAAGATATTATTGGAACGGCTCAAAAAGTTTTCATGAAATATCAAAACTTTCCAAACGATGTAAATCCAGGCGAAAGAATTTTGCTAGATGACGGAAAACTTATCTTCGAAATTGTTGAAACCGACAAAAAAACAGAAGTCCTAGCAAGAGTGATTCAAGGAGGAGAATTGAAATCTAAAAAAGGAGTTAATCTTCCTAATACAAAAATATCCTTACCTGCTATGACAGAGAAAGATGTTGCCGATGCTATTTTTGCCATAAGCCAAAAAGTAGATTGGATTGCACTTTCTTTTGTAAAAACACCTAGAGATTTGCAAGATTTACGGGAATTAATAGCTAAACATTCGCCTTATAAAATCCCGATTGTTGCTAAAATAGAAATGCCAGAAGCCTTAGAAAACATCGACAAAATTATTGCTTATTGTGATGGGTTGATGGTTGCCCGAGGCGATTTAGGAGTAGAACTTCCTGCGCATGAAGTTCCTCTTGTTCAAAAAGAATTAATTCGAAGAGCAAAAACGGCGCGAATTCCTGTTATTGTGGCGACTCAAATGATGGAAACCATGATTAATAGTTTGACGCCAACTCGTGCTGAGGTAAATGATGTGGCGAATTCGGTTATGGATGGTACAGACGCTGTAATGCTTTCGGGCGAAACCGCAACAGGAAATTATCCTGTTCAAGTTATTCAGAAAATGACACAAATTATTGAAGCCGTCGAGGATTCTCCGCTGATTCAAGTTCCTCAAAATACGCCACAAATACGAACAAGCCGATTTATTACCAAAACCATTTGTCATCACGCAGTACACATGGCCAATGCTATAAAAGCAAAAGCGATTTGTACTTTAACCAATAGTGGTTATACAGCCTTTCAAATATCGGCTTGGAGACCACAAGCACACATATTAGTGTTTACTTCTAATAAAAGAATTTAACGCAGTTGAACTTATTGTGGGGAGTTAAATCATACTTGTATGAAAAATCGGAAAGTACAGATGAAACAATTAGCGACATAAATGAAATAGCAAAAGAAAAAGGATTTGTCGTAAAAGGAGATTTTCTTATCAATTTAGCGGCAATGCCAATCGTAGATAAAGGAATGGTAAACACCTTGAGAGTTTCAGAAATAGAGTAATAATTAAGAATGTTTTAAGTTTCAAATAGACTCAAAGGCAGATGCTTAAATGTAAATTTTCATAGGCAGTTTTTGAATATTGTATAATAAAAAACTAGTTTTATAGAGAATTCTTTTTTGTTCAATAAAATCCATCATTTTTTTTGGTTGGCAGAAAATTATTTATACATTCGCAAAGAATTCATTAAAAAACAGCGTCAAAATGTTGAGTAACCGTTTTTATTTTAGCAATACTTACTACTTCTTTTTTAGGAAGTAAGGATTGTTTATGGTTATTTGAAAAAAAAGAAACAAATAAAACTAATATACAATCCTGATGAAAATCAGGATTTTTTTTTGAGTATTTATGAAAAATAAACAAACAATTTTTTCCACTTTTCCTTCTCCTTTAGCGAAGGCTGGCGAGAGGATTGCAATTCAGGGAATAAAAGGCTCTTTTCATCATCAGGTGGCGCAAGAATATTTTGGCAATGATGTGGCAGTTGAAGAATGTTTGTCCTTTGATAAATTGGTCGACAGTTTGTTGTCAGGAAAGTCAGATCAAGCAGTCATGGCAATAGAAAATTCTATTGCTGGTCCGATTATTCCGAATTATGCTCTGATTGACAAGAATAATTTGCACATTGTAGGCGAACATTATTTAGATATTCATCAAAATTTAATGGCCTTAAAAGGGCAGACTATCAAAGATATTTTAGAAGTTCATTCCCATCCAATGGCTTTGTTGCAATGTATGGAATTTTTAAAAAAACATCCAAAAATTAAATTAGTCGAAGATAAAGATACTGCCGAAACGGCGAGAAGAATTCAGAAAAAACAACTTTCAGGAATTGCCGCAATTGCTAGTAAAACAGCTGCCGAAATGTATGATTTAGATATTTTGGCACCAGAAATACAAACCATTAATAACAATATGACACGTTTTGTTATTATCAAAAAGGAGAATTCATTTGTGGCGGAAAACGAAATTAATCGCGCTTCGATAAAATTCGAATTGGATCATAAGCGAGGAAGTCTGGCCGCAGTTCTTAATGTGATGAGTGATTGTAAGCTAAATTTGACCAAGATTCAATCCTTACCAAAAATAGAAACGCCTTGGAAATATTCGTTTTTTGTAGACGTGACTTTCGACAAATACGAAGATTATGACAAAGCAAAGTCACTATTAAAAATTATGGCCGAATATTTTAAAGTATTGGGCGAATATAAAAATACAAGACCATAATTGGTCGAAAGTTGAAAGTCAAAAAGGCGAAAGAATTATAAAATAAAAAAATGATTACAACAGCGAAACGTCTGGATATAATTGAAGAATATTATTTTTCCTCAAAATTGAGAGAAGTAAGACAACTGGCTTCAGAAGGGAAACCAATCATCAATATGGGAATTGGAAGCCCAGATTTGAAACCTTCACAAGCAGTTATTGATGCAGTTAGTTTGGCAATGCAGGAAGAAAATGCACATCAATATCAAAGTTATCAGGGTTTGCCAGAATTGAGGAAAGCAATGGCTGATTTCTATCAAAATAACTTTAGTGTGGTATTAAATTCGAACACTGAAATTTTGCCTTTGATGGGTTCCAAAGAAGGAATTATGCATATTTCGTTGGCATTTTTGAATGAAGGAGATCAGGTTTTGATTCCAAATCCAGGATACCCAACCTATACTTCGGTAACGAATTTAGTAGGCGCAGTACCTGTTTATTATGATTTGAAAGAAGAAAATAATTGGGAACCTGATTTTGAAGCTTTAGAAAAATTAGATTTATCCAAAGTAAAAATGATGTGGATGGGGTATCCGCACATGCCAACTGGAGCGAGAGGAAGTTTGAAGTTATTCGAAAAATTAGTGGCTTTCGCCAAAAAACAGGATATTTTGCTGATTAATGACAATCCGTATAGCTTTGTGTTGAATGACAATCCAATGAGTTTGTTGCAAGTTGAGGGCGCAAAGGAAGTGGCTTTAGAATTGAATTCGTTATCAAAAACCTTCAATATGGCGGGTTGGCGAGTGGGAATGGTTTTAGGAAATGCGGCTTGTATTGATGCTGTTTTGAAGGTAAAAAGCAATATGGATAGCGGGATGTTTTTTGGCATTCAAAAAGGAGCCATTGAAGCTTTGAAAAGCGATAAATCTTGGTTCGATTCGATGAACGCTGTTTACAAGAAAAGACGAATTCTTACTGAACAATTAGCAGAAAAATTGGGTTGTGAAGTGTATGCAGCAGGTGTTGGATTATTTGTTTGGGCAAAATTGCCTGACGGAATCACATCGGCAGAGAAATTTATAGACGAAATATTATATGAGAAATCGATTTTCATAACGCCTGGAACTATTTTTGGCTCTAATGGCGAAGGATATATTCGGTTTGCATTGTGTGTAAAAGAAGAAAAAATTCAAGAAGCAATTAATAGATTTAGTTGCTAGTTATTGGTTGTTGAAAGTTCAAGCCAACAACCAATAACTAACAACCAACAACTTTAGACAATATGAAAGTATTTGTAATAGGGATAGGATTAATAGGTGGTTCGATGGTATTGGACATTAAATCGCTGCATCCAGATGCGAGGATTTACGGGATAGATAACAACGAAAACCATTTGGCGGAAGCCCTAGCTTTGGGAGTCATTGATGGTGCTGCAACGTATGAAGATTTGGTCAATGCTGATTTTGTAATTGTCTCAGTTCCCGTAGACATTGCCCTTGTGGTTTTGCCTAAAGTTTTAGATTGTATTGGCGAGAATACCATTGTTTTTGAAGTGGGTTCTACTAAAACACCTATTTGCGAAGCGGTAGCAAATCATCAGCGAAGAAGGAATTATATTGCCACACATCCCATTGCGGGAACAGAATTTTCAGGACCTTCGGCAGCGATAAGAGGGTTGTTTGAAGGGAAAACGAATATTATTTGTGAAGTAGAGAAAACCACTTTTAAATTGCAGGAAAAAGCCTTGGATTTGTTTAAAAGAATGGGAATGAGGATTCGATATATGGATCCAAAATCACACGACAAACACATTGCTTACATGTCTCATTTGTCGCATATTAGTTCGTTTATGCTAGGAAAAACGGTCATTAACAAAGAGAAAGATGAACAAGATATATTTGATATGGCAGGTTCTGGTTTTGAAAGTACCGTTCGCTTAGCAAAAAGTTCCCCAGCTATGTGGACCCCTATTTTTAAACAGAATAGAAAACAAGTGGTAAAAACATTGGAAGAGTATATTTCTAATTTATCTAAATTCAAAGAATTGTTAGAAAATGAAGATTACGATGCAATATATAACGAAATGCAAAGTGTAAACAAAATAAAGGAGATATTAAACGGGATGAAAAAATAGTTAACTGTAATAATAATTTTAATAGAAAGAACAACACATAATAATACAAAAAATAAATAATTTAGAAAAGATGGAAAATAAGAAAGAAATGAGAAATTGGTTGAACGAATTCAATTTGTCTCATCCATTTGTGATTGCAGGACCTTGTAGTGCTGAAACAGAAGAACAAGTATTAAAAATTGCACATGCGTTGAAGGACTCTGATGTAAGTGTTTTTAGAGCAGGTATTTGGAAACCAAGAACCCGCCCAGGAGGATTTGAAGGAGTAGGCGAAATAGGTTTGAAATGGTTAAAAAAAGCAAAAGCCGAAACGGGATTGTTGATGGGAACAGAAGTGGCTACTGCGGCACACTGTAAATTAGCTTTAGAAAATGACATCGATGTGTTATGGGTGGGTGCTCGTACAACGGCAAATCCGTTTGCGGTTCAAGAAATAGCCGACACTTTGAAAGGAACAGATAAGATTGTATTGATAAAAAACCCAGTAAATCCAGATATGGCTTTGTGGTTGGGGGGAGTAGAGCGTTTGTATGCTGCTGGAATTAAGAATTTAGGAGTAATTCACAGAGGTTTTTCTACTTATGAAAAAACAAAATACCGAAACATTCCGGAATGGCAAATTGCTATCGAATTGCAAAATAAATTCCCTGATTTGCCTTTAATCATCGATCCATCGCATATTACAGGAAATCGCGATATGATTCTAGAAGTGACTCAAGAAGCTTTAGATTTGAACTATGACGGTATGATTATCGAAACGCACAATGACCCAGATAATGCTTGGAGCGATGCTGCACAACAAGTTACGCCAGAGGCATTGAAACAAATTTTTAAAGATTTGAGAGTAAGAAAAGTGAGTGGAGATACGGATGAGTTTACTAGCAAAATGACAAAACTAAGAGCAAACATTGATGTTTTAGATGCTAATTTGTTAGATCTTTTAGGAAAACGTATGAAAGTAGCCGATGAAATTGGACAAGTAAAAAAAGACAATAATGTTGCTGTTTTACAAAATAATCGTTGGAACGAAATATTAGGAAAAATGATTCTTGAAGGAGAAAAAAGAGGATTGACAGAGGAATTTATTCTCAAAATGTTTAAGGCGATTCACCAAGAAAGTATTGGTCATCAAGAAAAAATATTGAATGCTTAATTCTTATCTTGCAAAAAAGCAGATCCCCACATCTTTTGATTGTGGGGATTTTTTTATAAAAAAAAATTTGTCGTTTAGTAATTATTCTGTTAGTTTTGAAGAAAAATTTAAAACCCCAATAAAAATGAAAAAAGTTATTTTAGTTTTTGCGATGCTTATCGCAGGAACCTTGGCTAACGCTCAAGTTGATGTTATTACAAAGCATAGTGGCGAAGTTGTAAAAGGAAAAGTCATAAGAGTTGAAGAATACACTATTGTATATAAATATGATGGTGAAGATGCAGAGAACTCTATTGGTAAATATGCAATCGAAAAAATTGTTTACGGAAAAAGTGGTAGAGTTGAAGAAGTTACTGAAAAAATTGTAGTTTCTTCTGAGGCAGATTGGGAAAAAGTAGTTATTTTAGAAGACAAGGCATACATTGCAGGTCTTAAAAAAGGAGAAGAAGTTAGAGGAAAAACAGGTTTAATAAATTTCCAAACAGGAAATACTGGAGATAAAAAGGCAGAGAAAAAATTAAAGATGGCTGCAGCAGCTATTGGTTGTCCGTTTATTTTGTTAACATCTGATAAAACAACAGTTGGAGCAAATTCTAATGCTATTGGAGGTTCACAAGCTATTAAAAAGGGTATTGGATATAAATACTAGATTTTTTACCCAAATAAATCAAGACTGCTTATTAATTTAGGCAGTCTTTTTTTTGTATTATTGAAAAAACAAATTAATTTGATTATTAAACTAATTACCTTTGCCGAAGCTTTAGATTTCAGGCAGAAATCTACATTCTAAAATCAAAAATCGTAAATGACAGGAACCGTTTATAAATCTACAGGAAGCTGGTACACAGTAAAATCCGATGAAGGGCATTTTATCGAATGCCGAATGAAAGGCAAGTTCCGAATTAAGGGAATTAAGAGTACCAATCCTATTGCGGTAGGCGATGTGGTAGATTATGAGCTAGAGGAAACTTCGGATACCGTTACGGGGAAGATTCATAAAATTCACGAAAGAAAGAATTATATCGTTCGGAAATCAGTAAATTTATCGCATCAAATGCACATTATTGCTTCGAATATTGATCGGGTTTTTCTTTTGATAACTATCAATAATCCGCCAACAACACCTAATTTCATCGATCGTTTTTTAGTTACCGCCGAAGCTTATGGCATAGAAACAGTTTTAGTTTTTAATAAAATTGACACTTTCGATAATCCAACTTTGGACGAACAATTGTATTTGCAACATGTGTACGAAGAAATTGGCTATAAATGTTTGCGCATTTCTTCGACAAAAATGACAGGAATTGATGCTTTGAAAGAATTGATGATTGGCAAAGTGAGTATGTTTTCTGGTCATTCTGGTGTGGGGAAATCTACCTTGGTCAATGCCTTGGAACCCGCTTTAGATTTAAAAACAAAGACAATTTCTGAAGCCAGTAAGCAAGGACAGCACACGACGACTTTTGCCGAAATGTATGATTTGAGTTTTGATGCGCGAATAATCGATACGCCAGGAATCAAAGGGTTTGGAATTGTAGATATGGAAAAAGAGGAAATTAGCGGCTATTTTCCTGAGTTTTTTAAATTAAAAGAGCAATGTAAATTCAATAATTGCTTGCATAAAGAGGAACCACATTGCGCTGTAAAATTGGCATTAGAAAAAGATGAAATTGCTTGGTCGCGCTACAACAGTTATCTCAAGATACTAGAAGGCGATGATGAGCATTATCGGACAGATATTTACAATGAAGATCGTATAGCAAGTGACAAAACACGAGAATAACAAACCCTTAATTCTGAATTTTTGAAAGTAGTACTCCAAAGAGTTTCTCAAGCCTCGGTAATGGTCGATGCTGAAATTGTAGCCGAAATTCAGAAAGGAGTTTTGGTTTTAGTAGGGATTGAAGCCGCCGATAATCAAGAGGATATCGATTGGCTGGCTTCTAAGATTGTGAATATGCGTATTTTTGGTGATGAAAACGATGTGATGAATTGCTCTGTCAAGGAAATCGATGGCGATATTATTGTGGTCAGTCAGTTTACACTTCAGGCTTTAACAAAAAAAGGCAATCGTCCTTCGTACATTAAGGCAGCAAGACCTGAAATAGCGATTCCTATTTATGAAAACTTTGTCGAAAAAACAGCCGAAATACTCGGAAAAAAAGTGTTAACAGGGGTGTTTGGAGCTGATATGAAAGTGAGTCTCTTGAACGATGGGCCAGTAACAATTGTGATGGATAGTAAAAACAAAGAATAAATGAACCTAAAAAACTCCCAACTCGAAGTAGATACTTGGATCAAAGAACACGGGGTTCGTTACTTCAACGAATTGACCAATATGGCGCAGCTTACCGAAGAAGTAGGCGAAGTGGCTCGGATTATTGCCCGACGTTATGGCGAACAGTCCGAAAAAGAAAGCGATAAGAACAAAGACCTTGGCGAGGAATTGGCCGATGTGGTTTTTGTGGTTTTGTGTCTCGCCAATCAAACAGGAATCGATTTGCAGGCAGCATTTGATAAAAAAATGGATTTAAAATCGATACGGGATAAAGACAGACATAAAAACAACGAAAAATTAAAATAATTTAAATCTCTGTGTATCTTTGCGCTTCTTTGCGAAATAATTAAAAAATGAATTTACTGCTACATTCTTCAATTTGTAATCCAAAATCGGCTATTTCGATAACGGGTTCAAAAAGTGAAACCAATCGATTGCTACTGCTACAAGCTTTATTTCCAAATATTGCAATAAAAAATATATCAAATTCTGATGACAGCGAGGTAATGCAAAAAGCATTGTCAGGCAACGAAGCGATTATCGATATTCATCATGCTGGAACGGCGATGCGATTTTTAACTGCTTTTTTTGCTGCTCAAGAAAACAGAACAGTAACTTTGACGGGTTCGTCAAGGATGAAAGAACGTCCCATAAAAATTTTAGTCGATGCTTTGCAACAATTAGGGGCTAAAATAGCGTATTTAGAAAGCGAAGGTTTTCCGCCAATAAAAATCACAGGAAAAAAACTTTTAGAAAGCAAAGTTTCCCTGCCGGCAAGTGTGAGTAGTCAATATATTTCGGCTCTTTTGCTGATTGCACCAAAGCTTGAAAACGGAATTGAATTGAGATTGGAAGGCGAAATAACCTCTGTTCCTTACATAAAAATGACTTTAGCTTTGCTGAATGAAATTGGCGTTGAAACCTCTTTTGAAGGGAATGTCATTAATGTAAAAGCGAAGACTCAAGATCTAAAATCTGAAAATCTTATTGTAGAATCAGACTGGTCTTCGGCTTCTTATTTTTATTCCATTGTGGCTTTGTCTGCCATTGGAACTACCATTGTATTATCGAGTTATAAAGAAAATAGCTTACAAGGCGATTCTGCTTTGGCTGCGATTTATAAACCATTTGGAGTTGAAACTATTTTTGAGTCCAATTCGATTATTTTACGAAAATCTGCCACCTGTAATTTGCAATCTGTCACCTGCAATCTGAACTCTTCTCCAGACATTGCTCAAACCATTGCGGTAACTTGTCTTGGATTAGGAATTGGTTGTCATTTAACGGGTTTGCACACCTTAAAAATTAAAGAAACAGATAGACTTGAAGCATTAAAAATAGAACTCACAAAACTAGGAGCTGCCATTTCTGTTACTAATGATAGTCTAACACTTCAGTCTTCGAGCACAATTAATCCTGACGTAGCGATTGCTACTTATAACGACCATCGTATGGCAATGGCATTTGCACCTTTGGCACTAAAAGTACCAATACGCATCGAAAATGCCGAAGTTGTTTCGAAATCATATCCTGATTTTTGGAATGATTTGAGAAGTTTGGGTTTCAAAATTTCTTAACATCGCCCCACCTTATTGGGTTAAATGTGTTTTTCTTCTTCTTCTAATTGGAGAGGAGCAAGAGAGAGGAAAAATAAACATCGAAACACTTGACAACGCCTATCTTACAATCGTATATTTGCACACGATTTAAAATTATGTTAGCAAAACGGCATAATTTATTAATTCATAACTCATAACTTTCTAAGATGAAATTATCACATTTTCAATTCAATTTACCAAAAGAACTTCTTGCAGAATATCCTTCCGAAAATAGAGATGAAGCACGTTTAATGGTTATTGATCGCAAAAAACAGACTATTGAGCACAAAACATTCAAGGATGTTATCGATTATTTCGATGAGGGAGATGTTTTTATTTTAAATAACACTAAAGTTTTTCCAGCTCGTTTGTACGGAAATAAAGAAAAGACAGGAGCAAGAATCGAGGTTTTTTTATTGAGAGAATTAAATGCAGAGCAACGCCTTTGGGATGTTTTGGTCGATCCTGCTAGAAAAATACGTATCGGAAACAAATTGTATTTTGGCGATGATGATTCATTAGTAGCCGAAGTTATTGATAACACCACTTCAAGAGGTAGAACGCTCCGTTTTCTTTATGATGGTTCTTACGATGAGTTTAGAAATAAATTGACAGAATTAGGAGAAACACCCATCCCAAAATACATCAACAGAGAGGTAACTCCAGAAGATGCGGATCGTTACCAAACCATTTATGCAAAAGAAGAAGGCGCCGTTGCAGCACCAACTGCAGGATTGCATTTCTCGAAACATTTGATGAAAAAATTGGAAATTAAGGGCGTAAAATTTGCCGAAGTTACTCTTCACGTTGGTTTGGGTACCTTTAATCCTGTTGAGGTTGAAGATTTATCAAAACATAAAATGGATTCTGAGGAATTAAAAATTACTCAAGAAGCCTGTGATATTGTCAATGAGGCAAAATTAAATAAAAAACGGGTTTGTACGGTGGGAACTACGTCGATGCGCGCAGTTGAAAGTTCTGTTTCTTCACAAAAAACATTGAACCCATTTGATGGTTGGACCAATAAATTTATTTTTCCGCCGCACGATTTTAGTTTAGCCACGTGTATGATTACTAACTTTCATACGCCAAAATCTACTTTATTGATGATGGTTTCTGCTTTTTGCGGACATGATTTAATGAAAAGAGCTTACGAAGAAGCAATCAAGGAGCAATATAAGTTTTATTCTTATGGGGATGCGATGTTAATTATCTAATTTCATAAAATAGTAATTCACTAAATCTCATCAGTAATGATGGGATTTTTTTATGCATTAGATTCAGTCTAATACCATTGATTTTTATAAAATAGTCCAAAAACACTCGAAACATTTTTTTTATTCACATTGGACTAAAATATAAAAATCGTATATTTGGCTTAAGAAAGAAAATATATGTCGTCACCAAAAATATTTACAATAAAGGAGAGCTTGTCGGAGCTCAAAAAAATTCAAAAAAAGAGCAACCCCATGATTGCAAAGAGAGTACATGCTTTACTTGTTTTTAAAGAAAATGAACTGAATGGAATTTCTAAAAGAGAGGTTGCTCAAGCCATAGGGGTTAATCATAATAGTATTCAGTCGTGGCGCGACCTCTATATTAATGGAGGGATTGAACTACTGACAAGACATTCTAAAAAAGGATACAAGCCCAGTGTTATAACTTTGGAAGAAGAGCAAGCTTTAAGAGAACAGATGTTTAATCCTGAAAACGGGTTTGTTGGATACGTCGAACTGTTAGCTTGGTTTGATGAAAAGTTTGGGAAACAAACTAATTACAGCACTTTCAAAGGGTACGTTTATAGAAAATTCAAGGCAAAAATAAAGACCGCAAGAAAAATTCATGTTAAGAAAGACCAAATTAAGGTTGAGGATTTTAAAAAAATTTCAGTAAAGAATGTGAAAACATCTACAACGAAAAAGGATGGGGATTTAAAACAATAAACTTGTATTGTCAAGATGAAAGTCGGTTCGGGATGTTTACTAGAAACGGAAAAGCCTTAACGGCAAAAGGAATTAAGCCGATATGTGTCTTTCAACAAGTATTCAAAGCCACATGGTTATTTGGTGCTTATTCACCATTTACAGGAGATCATTTTGAATTGGAATTACCCCATTGCAATTCAAATAATTTTCAACTATTCCTAAATGAATTTTCAAAAGAGAGACCTGATGAATTTAAAATAATAATCTTAGATAATGGTGCATTTCACAAATCAAAGACCCTTACCATTCCAAATAACATGCGTTACTTTTTATCCCACCATATTCACCAGAACTCATCCCTCAGAAAAAATATGGTGGCGATGAAAAGGGCTTTTACTGGAAAACTGCACAAATCACTAGAAGAGGTAAGTTCTTTCATAGAGAATGAGGTGAAAAAACTAACTAATGAAATTGTCAAGAAACCTGTGAATTGAATATATCGTTTCATCTCCTTTTTGGACTAAACTGTATTAGTCAATGGTATAAAATGCCTGATTACGAATCAAAAAAGTTGTTATAAAAGAAGAGTCGATTGAAAAAAACAGTCAAAAACAAGGCTTTGTTCCTTTAAAAATTAAAATTATCTTAGAATACAAATAAGAATCATTCAATGATTAGTCTAGGCTTATCGAGAAATGTTTAACTTTTTAATGTTTTTTTTAGCGTAAATGGAAAATAAAAAACATATTTTTTCACTTAGGATAAAATTTACCATAATAAAATTAAAAAAAGTTTTTTTATTACAACTAAAAATATAAATTTGCCCTTCAACAAGTTTATTACAACAACAAAATAAATTATTAAAACTATTAAAATTAAAGAAAATGGCAAATGTTAAAAAAGAAAGTGGTTCAGGTTTAGGAGGAATGATTTCATTAATCATTATCGTATTATGTATTTGTACTGGATGGATAATCTGGAACTTTATAATGGGTGATGGTGGAAATTTTGAAGGAGGAGTTAATACAGGCCACCCAAAACCAGGAAATTATTTAGCAATGGTTTATAAAGGAGGTCCTATTGTTCCAGTTTTGATGGGATTACTTTTAATGGTAATTGTTTTTTCGTTCGAGCGTTTTACAGTAATTTCTAAAGCTGCTGGTAAAGGAAACCTTGATCAATTTATGAAAAACGTACAAGCAAGTGTAACTACTGGCGATATTGATGGTGCAATTGCTACTTGTGACAAACAACAAGGTTCTGTTGCAAATGCAATTAGATCAGCGTTATTGAAATATCAAGATGTAAAAAAGAAGGATTAGATAGCGAAGCTGCTGCCGAAACCATTCATAAAGAAATTGAAGAAGCTACTTCACTTGAAATGCCAATGTTAGAAAAACACATGACTATTCTTTCTACCCTAGTTTCTTTAGGAACTCTTGCTGGATTATTAGGAACGGTAACGGGTATGATTAAAGCGTTTGGAGCTTTAGCGAGCGCAGGAACTCCAGATCAAGCTTTGTTAGCAAATGGTATTTCTGAAGCATTGATTAATACAGCTACGGGTATCTCGACTTCTGCTTTAGCGATTATTGCTTACAACTTATTTACTTCTAAAATTGATACCTTAACTTATTCTATCGATGAGGCTGGTTCTACAATCGTGAATACTTACAGACATTACAGAGGGACAAAAAAATAATTAATAATTTTTATGAGGAGTTAGCGTTGTAGAAGTATAGTGCTGACGACTAATAAATTTAAATATATAATTAATGGCTGTAAAAACGCAAAAAAAAAGCAACGTCTATTGATATGACGGCTATGTGCGATGTGGCTTTCCTACTGCTTACATTCTTTATTTTGACTGCGACTGCCAAAATACCCGAAGCTTTGCCAGTAGATACGCCAGCATCTACAAATCAAAATAAGTTGCCCGAAACAGATTTGGCTACTTTGACTATTGGAAAAGGAAAAAGTATTTTTTGACTTGAAAGGAAGAGATATTCGTAAGAGAACTCTTGAATTGATGGGGCAAAAATACGGTGTGTGGCGTTTACGGAAGACGAAAAAGATAAATTTGCATTGATGGAAGGTTTTGGAGTTCCAGTTTCGAGTTTAAAATCGATTATTGCTATGAAAAATTCCGACAGAATCAAAGCAAATCAGCCAGGTGTTCCAAAAGATTCGCTTAATAATGAATTAGCAGATTGGGTTCTAAATGCCCGTAAAGCAAATATTGATGTAGCTCAAAAAGAATTAGCAATTGCTATAAAAGGAGATGCAAAAGAGGAATATCCTGCGATTAGACGCGTGATGGATATATTGCAAGATCAACAAATTAACAGCTTTAGTCTGGTTACTGGTTTGAGAGGAAAAGATAAATAATTAAAATACATACACTAAAATGGCTGAATTAAATACAGGCGACGGTGGCGGTAAAAAAGGAAGTGGAAAGGTAAGAAGTAAAAACAAAACTCTAAGGTAGATTTAACTGCCATGGTAGATTTAGCGTTCTTATTGATAACTTTCTTTATGCTTACAACGTCCTTATCTAAACCACATTCGATGGATTTGGGGTTGCCAGATAAAAACCCAAAAGATATTGATCAGAATATTAAAGTTGACGAAAATCGTACAATGACCATATTGCTAGGAAAAGACGATAAATTAGTTCGTTATGTTGGTAAATTGGAATCTCCAGTTGCGGGAGGAACTCCAAAAGATTTTACCTATGGTAAGGATGGAATTCGCAAAGAATTATTGAGAAAACAAAAGGAGGTTTTAGCGTATTCTGCAGCAAGAGGTAAGCCAAAAAACGGAATGATTGTTATCATCAAACCAAGCAAGAAATCAAATTATCGCAACTTGATTGACATATTGGATGAAATGGCAATTGTTGGAGTGGGGAATACAGGTAATTATGCAATTATCAATGAGTTTACGCCAGAGGAACAAAAATTGTTAGAAGGAAAAAAAGAGTAATCGGATTTCCCAATAACCTAATAATTAAGAAATATGAAATTAGATATATTAAAAAACCAATGGCTTGAAATTGTTTTCGAGGGGCGTAACAAAAAGTATGGTGCTTACGATTTGAGAAAAACAATTTCCAAGAATACTTTTAAAGCATTTCTTATTGGTGCATTTGTTTTTGCCTTTGCTGTTAGCATACCAAAACTATTGAGTCTTATCCCAGACTCTTCGGATAGTGATGAAATTGTGAATGTAAAAATTGCAACGGTAAAAATGCCGCCAAAAGAAAAGCCAAAAGAAAATCTTCCACCGCCACCGCCGCCAAAACCAAAAGTGGATGTGCAAAAATTTGTGAAACCAGTAATTGCTAAAGCCGAGGAAGTAGTAGAAGAAATTGTTGTTGCTAAAGATCTTAAGGATAAGAATATTGGTTCTGAAACTATAAAAGGAGATCCAGACGCTCCCTTAAGTGTTGAGCCAGCAGGAACTGGGGTCGCTGCAGTAGTAGAGGAAGACAATACGGTTTACAATTCTGCAGGGCTTGAGGTAAAACCAGATTTTCCTGGAGGGATAGGAAAATTTTATTCTTTTGTTCAAAAAAATTACCAAATGCCAGACGAAGAAGGACTTAAAGGCAAAGTTTATGTTACTTTTGTAGTGGAAAAAGATGGTACATTAACCGATATAAAAGTAGTTAGAGATATTGGGTATGGAACTGGAAAAGAGGCTATTCGTGTGCTTAAGGCTACTCCAAGATGGAATCCTGGTGAGCAAAATGGTAAGCCAGTAAGATGTACTTTCAGTTTACCAATCAGTCTTCAATCTGCGGAATAATGTTTCAAAATACATTATATAATTTTATGAAGAAATCGCCTAAAGAGCGATTTCTTCTCATTATAGGAATTCTGTTTTTCTTCTTATATTTATGTATGGGTCTAATGGTTATTTTTTGGGATGTAATTTTCTTAAAAAGTTTTCCAATAGCAATGACACCCTATTATAGAATGGCTTTGGGAGTTATTCTAATCGTTTATTCGTTTTTAAGATTTTTTAGGTTTTTTAATTCAAATAAAGATTAGTGATGTTTAAAATTAAAAAGAGTTTTATTTTTGTTTTGGTTGGTTTCTTATTTGTGATGTGTAATCAAAAAGAAAAAAAGGATGACAATCAAGAATCCATATTAAAAGGATCCACCACAATTTTGGTCGATGAAACGTTAACGCCTATAATAGAAGATCAAGTAGCCGTTTTCGAAAGCAATTATGATGCGAAAGTTGCGATTGTTTCAAAGTCTGAATCAGAAGTAGTTCTTTCTTTACTTAATGAAAAATCAAAGATTGCCGTTTTAGCTAGAAAGCTGACGGCGAAAGAAAATAAAATTTTTGAACAAAAAAAAATAACTCCAAAAATCACTAGATTTGCCACAGATGCTATTGCTTTTATTTCAAATAAAAGTAATAATGACACCATAATAGAGTTAAAGAGTATTATAGATTTTATGAAAGGAAAGTCAAGTACTAAAATTAAAGGCTTGGTTTTTGACAATCCAAATTCAAGTACGGTGCATTATATGAATGCATTGGCAGGAATAAAAGCAATTCCAGACCATGGTGTTTTTTCATTCAAAACAAATGATGAGGTTATTCAATTTGTGTCGCAAAATGATGGAATGATTGGTGTAGTTGGAGTAAACTGGCTGTCACAACCAATGCCAGCGATGCAGGAGTTTGTAAATAAAATAAATACTTTAAGTGTTAAGGGATTAACGGGGACGAAATATTATGCTCCAAGCCAAAACAACATTGCAGAAGGCAAATATCCTTTGGCACGTGATTTGTACATCGTCAACGGTCAAGGGTATTCAGGATTAGGAATGGGTTTTTCCTCTTTGTTGCGGGAGATATTGGACAAAGAATAATCTTAAAATCGGGATTGTTGCCAGCAAAAATACCGAGTAGAAGGATTAATATACGAACAGGAATTAATAATAAAAAGTAAATAAAAAAGGCTAAGATGAATAAATTTAAATTTTTTAGTATTGTTTTATTGTCGTCAATATATGTGGGCAATGCGCAAGATTTGAATCAGGCAGTAAAAGCAATTGATGCAGAACAATATGAAAGTGCAAAATCGATGTTGAAATCGATAATTAAGACAAAACCGGATGATGGTAAATCGACTTTTCTTTTGGGGAATATTTATCTTACGCAAAGTAATAAGGATTCGGCAAACATCTATTTTCAAAAGGGAATTACTTGTAAAGAGGATGGAAACTTTAATTACATTGGTCTAGGTCAGTTAGATTTAGACAAAGGAGATGTGACCAATGCTCAAGTTCATTTTGATCTAGCGACCAAGAAAATTAGAAAACGAGATGTAGAAGAATATATTTATATTGGTAGAGCTTATATGAATGCTGAAAAACCAGATTATAAAAATGCCCTCTTGGTTTTAGATAAAGCAAAAGCGGTTAACGAAACGGATGCTCAAGTTTTATTAGCCCTTGGCGATGCTTATTATGGCGACAAAAATCAAAATGATGCTTATAAAGCATATAGAGATGCTTTTCAAGCGGACAATACTTTAATTAGAGCAAAAATGCAATTGGGCGTTTTGCTAAAAGGAGCAAAATCGTTTGACGAGGCCTTAAAAGCCTACAATGAAGTGATAGTTTTAAGTCCTAATTATGGTCCAGTATACAGAGAATTAGCCGAAACCTATTACAAATGGGGAAGAAACAAACCTTCTAAATCTGAAGAATATATGAAAACGGCTATTGGTTATTATGAAAAATACCTTAGCCTTACAGATTATTCTTTAAATTCTAGAATGCGTCACGCGGACTTTCTTATTCTTGTACGAGACTATGCTGCACTTGAAGCTGAAGCAAAAAAAATGGCAGAATTAGACAAAGTTAACCCTAGAATCTTTCGTTATTTAGGATATTCTGCTTATGAAAATGGGAATATTGATGTTGCTATTAAATCATTAGAAACCTTTACTTCTAATACTTCAAACAAAGTAATTGCTAAGGATTATTTTTATTTAGGATTAGCTAAAATAAAAAAAGGAACAAGTGCCGATGGTTTATCAGTTGACCCCACTGCATTTGGCTTAGGTTTGGCTGATATTAAAAAGGCAATCGAAATGGAACCTTTGGCAGTTGAAGATGTAAATGAAATAGGGGTAAAGTTGTTTACTAAAAAATTATATTATGAAGCCGCCGCTATTTTTGAATTAGGTACAAAAAACACCGAATCTAAAAATTACCTAGATGACAATGTTTATTATGGATTGTCTATTTATTATGGCAATACTAAAAAGGATGTAGTGCCCAACACCGTTGATTTGCAAAAAGCAGATGCTGTTTTTGTAGCGATTTTAGCGGCTTCCCCTGCCTATCTTGATGCTTACATTTATAGAGCTAGAATCAATAGATTGCTTAGCAATGATGAAATGATAACAAAAAATTACGAAGATTATGTGAATAAGGTTTCTGAAAAAGGAGCCGAAGAGTTAGCAAAACCAACAATAAAAGCAAAACTTATCGAATCTTATAACAACATGGCAGCAGTTTATGCTAACACAGACAAGCCTAAGGCAATAGAGTATTTTGGCAAAACCATTGCTCTTGATCCAACAAATGATTACGCAACCAAGTCTCTGAATTTATTGAAATAAGCCCTGTTTTTTTATACAAAACCGATAGTTCTAAAAAAGCTATCGGTTTTTTTATGAAAGCAAGTCAATTTTTAAATTCACTATCTTTGCCATTCAAATTATAAAAATGTTATCAAAAGAAATACAGTTAGAGGTCAATAAAGGCACAATGCTTCCATTGATGGAAGAATTTTACACCATTCAAGGCGAAGGATTTCACACAGGAACAGCCGCCTACTTTATACGAATTGGAGGTTGCGATGTGGGTTGCCATTGGTGTGATGTGAAAGAAAGCTGGAATGCCGAATTGCATCCGCCAACAGGGATTGATTTGATTGTTGCCAATGCTAAAAAATATGCAGATACAGTTGTAGTTACTGGAGGAGAGCCCCTAACCTGGGATATGACTTTGCTTACTCAAAAGTTAAAAAATCAAAACCTAAAAGTGCATATTGAAACTTCGGGAGCGTATAAACTGACAGGAGAATGGGATTGGATTTGTCTTTCGCCAAAGAAAAACAAACTACCAACACAAATTGTTTACGACCAAGCTCACGAGCTCAAAGTAATAATTTATAACAAGCACGATTTTATTTTCGCAGAGGAGCAAGCCGAAAAAGTAAACAAAAACGCCATACTATTTCTGCAACCCGAGTGGAGTAAAAAAGAAGAAATGACTCCGTTAATTGTTGACTACGTAATGAACAATCCAAAATGGAGAGTATCTTTACAAACACATAAATATTTGAATATTCCCTAAATTTAAAATAAGCTAAAAACCAAATCAAAATGAAAAAAGTAGTCCTATCTATTGCAGTTGTGTTAATTGCTCAAATGAGTATGGCACAAGAATCTAGTTTTAAAAAAGAGGTGTTAAAACTAATATCGATTAGTGGTGCAGATGCACAAATGAAGGTTGTAAAACCTCAAATTTTGAATATGATTCCAGAGAATAAAAAAGAAAATTTCTCGAAAGAATTTGACGCCTCTTTGCCGAATATGTATGATAAAATAGCTAAAATTTACATGGAAATTTACACAGTCGAAGATATAAAAGCGATGATTGCATTTTATGAAAGTCCAGTAGGGAAAAAGATGAATGAAAAAGCAGGCGAACTTGGGCAAAAATCTTTACAGGCTGGACAAGAATGGGCTCAGGAATTGCAAGAAATAATGTCAAAATACAAAGAGGAAGTTCCTACACAAGATACGTATGAGGTAATAAAACCAAAACAGTAAGTTGTTTTCTCAATTCTAGTTCAATAATCCTTTTATGAAAGCACAATTTCTTTTAGATAAAAACATCACTTTCCTAAATCACGGTTCGTTTGGGGCGTGCCCAAAACCTATTTTTGAGGAATACCAACGTTTTCAATTAGAATTAGAGAACGAACCCGTTTATTTTTTCTTAAAAAAACAAAAAGAATATTTAGATTTAGCCAAAGAAAGTTTGGCTGCTTATATTGGCTGCAATGCAAATGATTTCTTTTTTACTCCAAATCCTACTTTTGCCATCAATACAATTATGCGGAGTCTAGATTTGAATGCTGGCGATGAAATTCTTAGCACCAATCACGAATATGGCGCAATGGATAGAACTTGGCGTTTTTATTGTAAAAAATCAGGAGCAAAATACATTCGTCAAAATATCTCGCTTCCCGTGGTTTCAAAGGAACAAATGCTCGAGGAATTCTGGAGCGGTTATACTTCAAAAACTAAAATCATTTTCCTTAATCAAATTTCAAGTTGTACCGCACTTATTTTTCCGGTAAAAGAAATTTGTGATAAAGCCCGTGAATTAGGATTGATTACTATTATTGATGGAGCACATGTTGCGGGTCAATTAGATTTGAATATTAAGGAATTGAACCCTGATTTTTATACAGGAACATTGCATAAGTGGATGTTAGCGCCTAAAGGAAGTTCGTTTTTGTATGTAAAAAAGGATTTTCAGGAAATGCTGGATCCACTTGTTGTGGGTTGGGGTTATGAAAGTGTTATTCCGGGGGAAAGTCAGTTTTTAGATTACCAAGAATTTCAGGGGACGAGGGATATTTCGGCATTTTTATGTACGCCAAAAGTAATAGCCTTTCTTGAAAAAAATAATTGGAAAGACAAAGCAAAGAAATGCAGAAAACTAGTTTTAGATAATTATCAGCGATTTTGCAATTTGCTTGGCACACAACCGATTTGTCCAGTTACCGACGAATTTTTGGTGCAAATGGCAAGTATTCCAATTCAAACTTCTAGTCCCATAGCACTAAAAGAGTTGCTTTTTAATAAGTATAAAATAGAAATTCCGGTAATGCCTTTGAATGGAAATTATTTTTTGAGGTATTCGATAAACGCTTATAACTCGCAGCAAGATTTGGATATTTTGTACAAAGCCTTAGAAGATATTATTAAAACTACAGATTTACTAGAAGTGTAAAAATTTAGTTTTTATAAAATTACCAAGATTTTCTTTTCTTTAATTCGGTAATGTGTGTCAAGTGATGGTTTCCGTGCCAAGCATAAGTTCCGATAATTTCTTCTATTTTGAATTCTTTAGAATGTTCAGGATGAATAAAGGATTTTTTCAACTCTTTTTCAGACAAACTTCTCATCAAATAAACCAATCGAAAATGCAAACCTTCTAGCAAGGATAAGCTTGGCTCGATAGGCATTGTTGTATTATCGTGTAATTCTCCCCAAGAAGCTTCGAGATACTGTTTGATAATTGGTTTATCTTCTGTTAACGCCCATTTTAGTCTGATAAAACAATTAATATGACTATCGGCACAATGGTGGATTACTTGGCGAATGGTCCAGCCATCTGGTCGATAAGGAGTGTCTAATTGTGTATTTGTTAATTGAAAAACTTCCTTTTTTAGCCTTTCAGGGAAAGAGGCAATTTCGTCCATTTTAGCTGAAAGGTATTCGTCAGAATAAAAAACGGGAGCAACAAATTTCCCAATTGGATACCGCAGTTTGTCTAATTCTAAATTTTCCATATTTGTTTCTAAAATTATAGTTGCACTACTTTTTATATCGAAAGCCTTGCCAGATAATCGAAATGTTCTCCTTCTAGAATCAATTCGCATCCTAAACCATTGGCATGAGCCAAATTTTGTAAAGTGTTATAATCGAGATACAGCCAAGGGAATGCTTTTTCGGTTTCATTTTTATAGGATATGCTAAAAGTCAATTCGCCATAATATCCATCAGCAGAAATTTCATAAGTACCTTCCTCATCTTGGTCAAACATATAAATAATATCCGAAGAATCAATCAGGATTTGTCCATTTGAATTAAGTAAACTCTTGAGTTTTTGCATATACTTGGCGGTTTTTTTTAATGTTTCAAAAATGCCTGTGCCATTCATTAATAACAAAATGGTGTCAAATTTTTCGTTTTCCAATGTCATGATGTCTTGTATTTTGGCATTCTTCAAACCGCGAAGTTTACATGCTTGGATGGCATTTGGCGAAATATCTATGGCGATTACCTCAAGATTATTGTCGTTTTGTAAAGCTAGACTGTGACTTCCCGCGCCACAGCCCACGTCCAAAACTTTTCCTTTGGCAAGTTGTAAGGCGCATTGTTCTAATTTTGGCATTTCATTATAACTTCTAAAAAGATAAGCAACGCTCATTTCATCCGCTTCAGAAATAGAAGTTTCAGTAATTAAATCTTCGGGCGAATTATTCGTTTGAAAATCGAGAATGGCTTTTCCGAAAAGGTCTTTCATAAATTTTTAGTTTTCGATTTAAAGTTTCAAGTCTAAAATGTTTTAATTTTGCAAGACAACTTGAACCGAGCGAAAGCAAACGGACGTAGCAAACTTGAAATTTGAAACAAATTCTAAACAATCTTGCAAAAGAAGCCAAAGATAAGCATATCGAAAACAAAAAGTATTTTGATAAGCTGAAAAAGAAGACTCCTAAAAACTTGGATTATGTGATGCAAGAATGGCACAACGCCGAATTTAAAAAAACAGATTGTTTAAAATGTGCCAATTGTTGCAAAACCACAGGGCCACTTTTTACTTCGGCAGATATTGAACGTATTGCGAAACATTTGAGACAAAAACCGCAACAATTTATAAATCAATATTTGCGTATTGACGAAGATAAAGATTATGTATTGCAAACAGTACCTTGTGTTTTTTTAGACAACGACAATACCTGTTTTATTTATGATGTTCGCCCTAAAGCCTGTCGTGAATTTCCGCATACGGATAGAAAGAAGTTTCAACAAATATCGGATTTGACTTTAAAGAATGTGGCAATTTGTCCTGCAGCTTTCAATATAGTGGAAGAAATGAAAAAGAAAATGCCATTGTAATTGCTTCTTGTACAATAAATGAACACTAATAGATTTCTCAAATTTATGCCAATTAAGAAGAGCTAATTCGTGTTTAAACTGTATTTTTGGCGTAAGTAAAGCAAATCTGTATCAAATTGAATTTAGAATATTTCATAGCCAGACGACTCATAACCGCTAAAGACTATAAAAGTAGCATTTCTGCGCCAATAATAAAAATTGCCATTTCGGCTATTGCCATCGGAATGGTTATGATGATTGTTTCGATTGCAACTGGAATCGGACTTCAACAAAAAATTCGAGAGAAAGTTTCCGCCTTTAATGGCCATATTATTATTTCTAATTATGATAACAATCAATCAGCAGTTACTCTAATTCCCATTTCAAAAACTCAAGATTTTTACCCAAAATTCACTTCAGTTCCTGCCGTGAGTCATGTGCAGGCTATTGCTAGTAAGGCGGGGATTATTAGAACCGAGAATGCTTTTGAAGGAATAATTTTTAAAGGAGTTGGGAATGATTATCAATGGAGTCATATCAAAGAATATCTTGTTTCAGGAAAATTACCAGATTTTTCAAAAAACATCAATCAAGAAGTGTTGGTATCGCAATTTCTCGCCAACAGACTAAATCTGAAAGTAGGCAGTTTTTTTAATACTTTTTTTATCAAAGAAAACCAAAATCAATTGCCTAGCATCAGAAGATTCAAAGTAGCAGGAATTTTCAACTCTGGATTTCAGGATTTCGATGCCACATATATAATAGGAGACATTCGTCACATTCAACATATCAATAGATGGAAACCAGATCAAGTGGGTGCTTTCGAAGTTTTTGTGAACGATTTTACCAACATCAAAAACATTGGCAATCAAGTTTACCAACAAACATCTTCGACACTCGACACTAAAACCATAATCGAGAAATACAGTTATATATTCGAGTGGCTAAAACTATTCGATTTTAACATTGTCATTATACTCGTCATCATGATTTTGGTTGCTACTATCAATATGGTCGTGGCACTTTTAGTACTTATTTTAGAACGTGTGCAAATGATAGGAATTCTCAAAGCCATGGGGGCAAATAATTGGGCAGTTCGTAAAATATTCCTTTATAATGCTTTTTACCTTATCGTAAGAGGACTGTTTTGGGGGAATTTAATTGGTATTTCATTATTGTTGGTTCAACAGCATTTGGGAATAATTAAACTTAATCCCGAGAATTATTACGTTAACCAAGCGCCAGTTTATCTTAATTTGGGCTATATATTGTTATTAAATCTGCTAACAATAACTGTTTGTTTGCTAGTTTTATTGATTCCTTCGTACATAATAACCAAAATCTCCCCTGTAAAAGCCATTCGTTTCGATTAGGTTCTAAAAAACACTTTTTTTTTCTAGTAGCTTCATCCCGCTATCCGTTACAATCTCTTGTTCCGCTATCGCTGCACAAGAGGATTTTCACTACTATCGGGGCTAGGGCAGTCGGTTTGTAGCATATACTATTTTCCAAGACAGGTCTCCCTTTTCTTTGGAGAGGGTTGAGGAGCCGTTTCTCCTTCCTATTAATACAATTTAAAGCAATTCGTTTTTATCCGCGTTTTCGCGAATCGAATCGACGATTATCGGTGTTCCAAACAAAGTTCACGACCTCAAAACACCTCAAAACAGATGGAATTGCCAAAAACGGTCAAGCTAAAATCACAAATTAAGAAAAAATAGATGTTGTAAATGCCGAAAAACCAATGGTTTAAAAAATACTTTAAAAAAAGATTAAAAAAGGGCTTGTTTAGGAGAATAAACGCACTACTTTTGCACCCGCAATGAAGGCGACGTTCTTAGAAATTCTGACAAACTAAAAGAAGCAAGGAGGAAAATTTATTTTCAAAAAAGGTTTAAAAAAGTTTGTGAGATTTAAAAACAGATGTTACATTTGCACCCCGCAAAAAAGGTAATATTCATTGAAAAAAGGCTAAGGGGATTGAGGGAAAAAGGGGAGAAAATATTTTTCTAAAAAACTTTTCAAAATTCTTGCCAGAAACAAAAGAGTTATTTACTTTTGCACCCGCTTTGAGAGAGAGGCGAAACAAAAGAAGAACACGTTCCTAGACATATTGAATTGACAGCCGTTCCGAAAGAGATTTCGGAACACAAATAAAGAGAGTAAGAGAATCGTAAAGATTTGATAAAACCACTAGAATTTGAGTCGCATAATAAATAGCTTAAGCAATTAAGCGCACAATATACGATGAAGAGTTTGATCCTGGCTCAGGATGAACGCTAGCGGCAGGCTTAACACATGCAAGTCGAGGGGTATAGTAGCAATACTAGAGACCGGCGCACGGGTGCGTAACGCGTATGCAATCTACCTTTTGCAGAGGGATAGCCCAGAGAAATTTGGATTAATACCTCATAGTATATAGAGTTGGCATCAACTTTATATTAAAGTTACAACGGCAAAAGATGAGCATGCGTCCCATTAGCTAGTTGGTATGGTAACGGCATACCAAGGCGACGATGGGTAGGGGTCCTGAGAGGGAGATCCCCCACACTGGTACTGAGACACGGACCAGACTCCTACGGGAGGCAGCAGTGAGGAATATTGGACAATGGGCGCAAGCCTGATCCAGCCATGCCGCGTGCAGGATGACGGTCCTATGGATTGTAAACTGCTTTTGTACGAGAAGAAACACTGGTTCGTGAACCAGCTTGACGGTATCGTAAGAATAAGGATCGGCTAACTCCGTGCCAGCAGCCGCGGTAATACGGAGGATCCAAGCGTTATCCGGAATCATTGGGTTTAAAGGGTCCGTAGGCGGCTTTATAAGTCAGTGGTGAAATCTCCCCGCTCAACGGGGAAACGGCCATTGATACTGTAAGGCTTGAATTATTAGGAAGTAACTAGAATATGTAGTGTAGCGGTGAAATGCTTAGAGATTACATGGAATACCAATTGCGAAGGCAGGTTACTACTAATGGATTGACGCTGATGGACGAAAGCGTGGGTAGCGAACAGGATTAGATACCCTGGTAGTCCACGCCGTAAACGATGGATACTAGCTGTTGGGCGCAAGTTCAGTGGCTAAGCGAAAGTGATAAGTATCCCACCTGGGGAGTACGTTCGCAAGAATGAAACTCAAAGGAATTGACGGGGGCCCGCACAAGCGGTGGAGCATGTGGTTTAATTCGATGATACGCGAGGAACCTTACCAAGGCTTAAATGTAGATTGACCGTTTTGGAAACAGAACTTTCGCAAGACAATTTACAAGGTGCTGCATGGTTGTCGTCAGCTCGTGCCGTGAGGTGTCAGGTTAAGTCCTATAACGAGCGCAACCCCTGTTGTTAGTTGCCAGCGAGTCATGTCGGGAACTCTAACGAGACTGCCAGTGCAAACTGAGAGGAAGGTGGGGATGACGTCAAATCATCACGGCCCTTACGCCTTGGGCTACACACGTGCTACAATGGCCGGTACAGAGAGCAGCCACTACGTGAGTAGGAGCGAATCTACAAAACCGGTCACAGTTCGGATCGGAGTCTGCAACTCGACTCCGTGAAGCTGGAATCGCTAGTAATCGGATATCAGCCATGATCCGGTGAATACGTTCCCGGGCCTTGTACACACCGCCCGTCAAGCCATGGAAGCTGGGGGTGCCTGAAGTCGGTGACCGCAAGGAGCTGCCTAGGGTAAAACTGGTAACTAGGGCTAAGTCGTAACAAGGTAGCCGTACCGGAAGGTGCGGCTGGAACACCTCCTTTCTAGAGCCTGAATGTTAGTTGATTTATCAACACTTTCAGGAAAGAAGACGAAAAATGATAATGGAATGAATCCAAAGATTCAATTACTCTCGCTGTTAGTTCAAATAATACAAGATTTAAGATTTAAGAAATTAGATTAACGATTTTAGATTTAAAATCAGAAATCAGAATGCTAGAATCAAAAATCTAAAATCAAGAGTGTCTCGTAGCTCAGCTGGTTAGAGTACTACACTGATAATGTAGGGGTCGACAGTTCGAGTCTGTCCGAGACAACACATTAATTACGAATTCAGAATTATGAATTACGAATTAAAAAACAACGTTCATATACAGATTAAAAGGAAATTCTAGGGTTGAAGATTTAAGAATTACAACAATTCATAATTCATAATTCACAATTCATAATTAAATTGGGGGATTAGCTCAGCTGGCTAGAGCGCCTGCCTTGCACGCAGGAGGTCAACGGTTCGACTCCGTTATTCTCCACTGGTTTAGCCATTAGCCAAAAGGCATTAGCCATTAGTTTAATACTATTGCCTAATTACTTTAGCCTATTGCCTAGACGAAAGTTCATTGACATATTGAGATAAGAAAATATTTAAAAAGTAGAAAGAACACTTTTTAGTTATAAGGCAAAATGCAATAGGCACTAGTGGCTTATGGCTATTGACTAATGGCTAGAAAAAGTACAATAAGCAAAATAAGGGCGTATGGGGGATGCCTAGGCTCTCAGAGGCGAAGAAAGGCGTGATAAGCTGCGAAAAGTTACGGGGATTGGCACACACGAATTGATCCGTAAATACCTGAATGGGGCAACCCACTATGTTGAAGACATAGTACACCGATAGGTGGGCAAACCCGCTGAACTGAAACATCTAAGTAGGCGGAGGAGAAGAAAACAAAAGTGATTCCGTAAGTAGTGGCGAGCGAACGCGGATTAGCCCAAACCAATGTTGTTACGGCAAGATTGGGGTTGTAGGACCACGACATTTGTTGCGGATAGAATTAGAATCTACTGGAAAGTAGAGCCATAGAGAGTGATAGCCTCGTATAAGTAATAGAAGATAACGATAGTGGTATCCTGAGTAGGGCGGGGCACGTGAAACCCTGTCTGAATTTGGCGGGACCATCCGCTAAGGCTAAATACTCCTGAGAGACCGATAGTGAACCAGTACCGTGAGGGAAAGGTGAAAAGAACCGTGAATAACGGAGTGAAATAGATCCTGAAACCATACGCTTACAAGCGGTCGGAGCCCTTTAGTGGGGTGACGGCGTGCCTTTTGCATAATGAGCCTACGAGTTAACGTTGCTGGCAAGGATAAGTGGTTAAGCCACGGATCCGTAGCGAAAGCGAGTCTGAATAGGGCGAGATTCATTCTTAGGGAATGAAAGCGCGCAAGCGCTTAGTCAGTAGTGTTAGACGCGAAACCGTGTGATCTACCCATGGGCAGGTTGAAGCTGTGGTAACACACAGTGGAGGACCGAACCGGTTGTCGTTGAAAAGACTTCGGATGACCTGTGGGTAGGGGTGAAAGGCCAATCAAACTCGGAAATAGCTCGTACTCCCCGAAATGCATTTAGGTGCAGCGTTGGTTATAAGTTATATAGAGGTAGAGCTACTGATTGGATGCGGGGGCTTCACCGCCTACCAATTCCTGACAAACTCCGAATGCTATATAATGTTTACCAGCAGTGAGGGCTTGGGTGCTAAGGTCCAAGTCCGAGAGGGAAAGAACCCAGACCATCAGCTAAGGTCCCCAAATATATGTTAAGTTGAAAGAACGCGGTTTGTCTGCCCAGACAGCTAGGATGTTGGCTTGGAAGCAGCCATTCATTTAAAGAGTGCGTAACAGCTCACTAGTCGAGCGGACGAGCATGGATAATAATCGGGCATAAACATATTACCGAAGCTATGGATTTTGTATTTATACAAAGTGGTAGGGGAGCATTCTATCAGGGTAGAAGGTGTGTTGTAAAGCATGCTGGACTGGATAGAAAAGAAAATGTAGGCATAAGTAACGATAATGCGGGCGAGAAACCCGCACACCGAAAGACTAAGGTTTCCACAGCTATGCTAATCAGCTGTGGGTTAGTCGGGACCTAAGGCGAACCCGAAAGGGACAGTCGATGGCCAACGGGTTAATATTCCCGTACTACTTATAATTGTGATGGGGTGACGGAGTGATGAAAGCGCCGCGAACTGACGGAATAGTTCGTTGAAGTACCTACCTATAAGAACCGCAGGCAAATCCACGGTTTTTGGGGAAATACGATAGTACTCGGAGTCTTCGGACAAAGAGATAGTGCGCCTAAGGGCTTCCAAGAAAAACCTCTAAACTTCAGATTATGAGTACCCGTACCGCAAACCGACACAGGTAGTCGAGGAGAGAATCCTAAGGTGCTCGAGAGATTCATGGCTAAGGAATTAGGCAAAATAGACCCGTAACTTCGGGAGAAGGGTCGCCAGCAGCAATGCTGGCCGCAGTGAAGAGGTCCAGGCGACTGTTTATCAAAAACACAGGGCTCTGCAAAATCGTAAGATGAAGTATAGGGCCTGACACCTGCCCGGTGCTGGAAGGTTAAGAGGAGATGTTATCTTCGGAGAAGCATTGAATTGAAGCCCCAGTAAACGGCGGCCGTAACTATAACGGTCCTAAGGTAGCGAAATTCCTTGTCGGGTAAGTTCCGACCTGCACGAATGGTGTAACGATCTGGACACTGTCTCAGCCATGAGCTCGGTGAAATTGTAGTAACGGTGAAGATGCCGTTTACCCGCAGTGGGACGAAAAGACCCTGTGCACCTTTACTATAGCTTAGTATTGACCTTGGATAAATGATGTGTAGGATAGGTTGGAGACTGTGAAGTGGCGTCGCTAGGCGTTGTGGAGTCATTGTTGAAATACAACCCTTTGTTTATCTGAGGCCTAACCCCACGATTGTGGGGGACATTGCTTGGTGGGTAGTTTGACTGGGGTGGTCGCCTCCAAAAGAGTAACGGAGGCTTCTAAAGGTTCCCTCAGTACGCTTGGTAACCGTGCGTAGAGTGCAATGGCATAAGGGAGCTTGACTGAGAGACATACAGGTCGATCAGGTACGAAAGTAGAGCATAGTGATCCGGTGGTTCCGCATGGAAGGGCCATCGCTCAAAGGATAAAAGGTACGCCGGGGATAACAGGCTGATCTCCCCCAAGAGCTCATATCGACGGGGGGGTTTGGCACCTCGATGTCGGCTCGTCACATCCTGGGGCTGGAGAAGGTCCCAAGGGTTGGGCTGTTCGCCCATTAAAGTGGCACGCGAGCTGGGTTCAGAACGTCGTGAGACAGTTCGGTCTCTATCTACTGTGGGCGCAAGAAATTTGAGTGGATCTGATTCTAGTACGAGAGGACCGAATTGGACTAACCTCTAGTGTATCTGTTGTTCCGCCAGGAGCATAGCAGAGTAGCTACGTTGGGAAGGGATAAGCGCTGAAAGCATATAAGCGCGAAACCCACCACAAGATGAGATTTCTTTTAAGGGTCGTGGGAGATGACCACGTTGATAGGCTATAGATGTAAAGGCAGTAATGTCATAGTCGAGTAGTACTAATAACCCGTAAGCTTATGTACACCTTTTCCCGAGCCGCAAGGCTCGGGGAGAACCTTTCTAAATCCTAGATTCTTCCAGAATGACAAGGGCAAACAATTTATGTTTTTTATCTCAGTATGTTAAGATATTAGCCATTAGGCAAGAGGCACCCGAGGCGAAGCCGAACAGAGCGGAGCTAATAGCCAAAAGTTTAATGGACCCGTGCAAAAACTAATAGCTTATGGCTATTGGCTAATGCCTTAAAATCTTAAGGTGGTTATTGCGGCGGGGCTCACCTCTTCCCATCCCGAACAGAGTAGTTAAGCCCGCCAGCGCAGATGGTACTGCAATTTTGTGGGAGAGTATGTCGTCGCCTTTCTTTTGAAAACCCCAACTTGTAAAAGTTGGGGTTTTTTGTTTATAGCTACGACGTGTTCGAGCATAGCTCTCGGTTCGTCTCCTTTCTTTTGAGAACCCCAGTCTGAAATGGTTGGGGTTCTTTGTTTTATAATGATATTTTATTTGTACCTTACAAGAGATAAAATCCAGTTCGGTTTATATCCTTTGAAAAAATCCCCGTTTTTTTGGAGGGTACTGAAAAAGTCTTTTTTCGAATAAATTGATAAATAAAAGGAGTAGAAAGCTTAGGATTTCTACTCCTTTTTTGGTATATTTAGCTGTAATTATAAGGTTTTTTTACATGTTAGTACAGCAACAAACAATACAGTTCAGCGAGCATTCCTCGTTATATGATTTAATTATTCCAAGGAATAATCTTTTGAGAAAAATTAACGATTTGATAGACTTTTCATTTATCTACGATGAGTTGTTAAATAAATACTGCACCAATAATGGGCGTATGGCAGAAAGTCCAGTTCGTATGTTTAAGTATTTACTTCTTAAAACAATTTACACCGTTTCCGATGTTGATGTAGTGGAACGTTCGCGTTACGATATGTCCTTTAAATATTTTTTGGATATGAATCCAGAAGACGATGTTATTAATCCGAGTTCGTTGACCAAATTCAGAAAACTACGTTTGAAAGACACCGACTTGTTAAATCTATTGATAAACAAAACAGTAACCATAGCTATTGAAAAAGGAATAATTCGTTCGAAGTCCATTATCGTTGATGCCACTCATACTTTATCAAGATCTAATCCGTTTTTAGCCATCGATGTATTGAGAGAACGCTCCAAGTTACTTCGAAAAAACAGTATACACCTTTGACGACCAATTCAAAGAACGTATGCCCAAAAAAAATACCGACAATGATTTAGAAAAGGAGCTGGCTTATTGCAAAGAGTTAGAAAAACGCATAGAAAATGAGCCGTCTATAAGTTCAATACCCGCTGTGAAAGAAAAATTAAACCTGCTAAAAGAAACCGTAGAAGACACTCAAGAAAATTTAACCCTATCCAAAGATACCGATGCAAAAATAGGTCATAAATCTGCCGAGAGTTCCTTTTTTGGCTACAAGACCCATTTGGCTATGACTGAAGAGCGCATCATTACCGCGGCTGTAGTTACATCTGGAGAAAAAGGCGATGGTCCAGAATTACCTAAACTTTTAGAAATCAGTCAAGAAAACGGAGTTGATGTAGATACCATTATTGGCGACGGAGCTTATTCTGGAAAAGAGAATCTTAAAATTACAACTGAACAAAACATAAAAATAGTAGCGCGTCTAAATCCATCTATAACCCAAGGCTTTAGGAAAGATGAAGATAAATTTGATTACAATAAGATGCCGATAGGTTTGTTTGCCCAGCAGGGCATTTAGCAATACGAAAAGCGCGCCAAGGCACTAAAGATGTCGGGGTAAATCAAGTAGATACTTACTATTTTGATGTCGAAAAATGCAAGCATTGCCCTTTAAAGGAAGGTTGTTATAAAGATGGAGCCAAGACAAAAACGTATTCGGTATCCATAAAATCAGAATTGCATCAAGACCAAATGGCTTTTCAAGAAACAGAATATTACAAAGAAAAAGCAAAACATCGATACAAGATAGAAGCTAAAAATAGCGAGTTAAAAAATATACACGGTTATGATAGAGCAATATCATACGGTATTACCAATATGCAAATGCAAGGTGCAATAGCAATTTTTACAGTCAACTTAAAAAGAATACTCAAATTAATGTAGAAAATGTAATCTACACGTGCATTTTACCAAATGAACCTGTATAAGTCAAAAACAGACACATACAATCAACAATAAAAAACAGTTACAAAAATAAAACCGCTTATAACGGATGCTTAAAATCCTGTTATAAGCGGTTTTTTAATATCTAAAAAAGAACGTTGATCAAAATAAGTGATGTTTTTCAGTACCCTCTTTTTTTGGTTTTCTTTTTTAGAAAATTGCAGTATTCCCATCACATTCTAGTCAAGGATGTGTGAATTATATAACTTTTTGCTAAAGTTATATAAAAGATTCTAGCCAGAATTAATCGACTTTTACATCATCTGTTAATACAAATAATTTGAAATTATATATAAAATATATGGTTAGCAACCGTTGCAAAATGGTGGTAAAAGAAGAGCTAAGAAAGCTTGGTTTGCATTTTATCGTGGTCGATTTAGGCGAGGTCGAAATCATGGAAAGTATCACGATGTCTCAGCGCGAGTTGCTTAAAGCTAATTTATTGCTTTCAGGACTTGAATTAATGGATGACAAGCGAGCTATGCTCATCGAAAAAATAAAAATGTAATCATCGAAATGGTACATCATTCGGATGAAGTTATTAAAATAAATTTTTCGGATTATTTAAGCGAAAAAATGAATCACGACTACACTTATTTATCTAATTTATTTTCAGAAGTGCAGGGAACAACAATCGAACAGTTTATCATTTCTCATAAAACGGAGCGCATCAAAGAGTTAATCATTTACGGAGAACACAATATTACCGAAATCGCTTGGAAAATGGGATATAGCAGCGTGGCTCATTTATCAAGCCAGTTTAAAAAAGTTACTGGACTTTCGCCTTCGCATTTTAAACAATTAAAAGACAAAAGACGAAGTCCAATAGAAGAAATTGGGAATACTAATGGTATAAATTAATTTCACAAAGACATTATGAAATTCATATTAGAAAAAAAAATCACTCTTTTTATATTCTTTTTGTTATTATACTGGGCACGGTTTTAGTGATTTTTTATAAAAACAGTCAAAAAGTTATCGCTTCGAGTGGTATTATGATGCATAGCCAGGAGGTTATAGGTAAAAATGACGAAGTGCTTATTGATGTTATAAATATTGAAACTGGATTTAGGGGGTTTTTATTTTCGGGGAATGAGATTTTTTTAGAACCTTATAATGAATCTAAAAACAGAATCTTTATTAATATAAACAAGTTAATGACACTTACCTTAGACAATCCAAGGCAGCAATTTAATGCCATTATATTGAAAAAAGAGGTTAACGAAAGATTAGTTTTTTCAGAGAAATACCTTGACTTAGCAAGGCATAATAGGTTAAACAATCTCGAAAAAATAACAATTATTGAAAGAGGAAAACTTATTTCTGACAAAATCAGGAAGACAATTGCTACAATCAATAAGGAGGAATTCAGATTACTCGATTTTCGAAAAGCATCAAATGAAAAAAACAACCAATATTCTGGAACGCTCTTTGGGCTTTTGATTATTTTTATCATTACCATTTTTATTTTGATATTTATCATCATAAAAATTCAGAAAGAAAAAAATAATAAATTAGAAATTGTTACCGCTGACCAAAAATTAGCTTCTCAATATGTGTTAAGCCTTATAGAAGCAAGTCTAGATCCATTGGTTACCATAAATACTGAAGGCAAAATTATGGATATGAATCAAGCAACGGTCAATATTACTGGCTTGGTTAGAGAAAAACTTATTGGCTCCGATTTTTTCGATTACTTTACAGAACCTCAAAAGGCTCGCGAAGTTTATCAAGAGGTATTTGCCAAAGGTTCTGTTGCCGATTCTCCTCTTACGCTTCGCCATAAAGAAGGTAAACTTACCGAAGTGCTATTTAATGGCTCTGTCTATAGAGATGAAAAGGAGAATGTAATGGGCGTTGTGATTGTCGCTAGAGATATTGCTGAACAAAAATGGGCTTTAGATTTGCGAATTGCCAACAAAGAACTGGCTTTGCAAAACATCGAAAAAGAAAAACGTGCCAATGAGTTGGGTATTGCCAATGAAGAATTAGCGTATCAAAACGATGAAAAAGAAAACCGAGCGGCTGAATTAGTTGTGGCTAATGAGGAACTGAAGTATCAAAGTAAAATTAAAGAAAAACGAGCCGCAGCATTAGTAATTGCTAATAAAGAATTGGCTTTTCAAAACGATGAAAAAGAAAAACGCGCCGCGGAATTGGTCATTGCCAATAAAGAATTAGCATTTCAAAACGATGAAAAGGAAAAACGTGCCGCAGAATTAATTATTGCAAACCAAGAGCTTCATTTCCAAAATGATGAAAAAGAAAAACGTGCTGCAGAATTAGTCATTGCCAACAAAGAATTAGCGTTTCAAAACGATGAAAAAGGAAAACGTGCCGATGAATTAATTGTTGCCAATGAAGAACTAGCGTTTCAAAATGATGAAAAAGAAAACCGAGCTAGTGAACTAATTATCGCTAATAAAGAACTTGACTTTCAAAATATAGAAAAAGAAAAGCGTAAAATTGAAAACAAAGAACTTGAAACGCTCAATCATACGGCAAAATTAGCTTCTCAATATTCGCTCAGCCTTATCGAAGCCAGTCTGGATCCATTAGTCACTATCAATACCGAAGGCAAGATTACCGATATGAATGAAGCTACCGTAACGATTACGGGTCTAAAACGGGCAGAATTAATTGACTCCGATTTTCTTGATTATTTTACAGAACCTCAAATGGCTCGCGAAGTCTATCAGGAGGTGTTTGCCAAAGGTTCTGTTATTGATTCTCCTCTTACCCTTCGGCATAAAAACGGTCAGTTGACCGATGTTTTGTTCAATGGTTCTGTTTATAAAGATGAACATGAAAACGTGGTGGGAGTTGTAATTGTCGCTCGTGATATTACCGCCCGAAAAAAGATTGAAACCGAACTGATGGAAGCAAAAATATTCGCGGAATTAGCAACAGAAATTGCCGAAGAAGCACAGAACAAAGCAGAAAGTGCCGTAAAAGCAAAACAGCAGTTTTTATCGAATATGAGTCATGAAATTCGCACCCCTATGAATGCCATTATTGGATTTACAAAGGTAGTTTTGAAAACTGATTTGTCTACCAAACAAAGAGAATATTTATCGGCCATAAAACTGAGTGGCGACGCCCTAATCGTACTCATAAACGACATACTTGATCTGGCAAAAGTAGATGCTGGGAAGATGATATTCGAACAAATTCCTTTTAAATTGCAGCAATCTATCAATGCAATGCTCCACGTTTTTGAAGCAAAAATTCAGGAAAAAAATCTAGAATTAGTAATCGAATACGATAAAAATATTCCTGATACATTACTTGGTGATCCTGTGCGTTTGCACCAAATTATTTTGAATCTGGTAAGCAATTCCGTAAAGTTTACAAGCAAAGGAAAAATTACCGTGGCTGTGCGATTGTTGAGTGAAATTGACAAGAAAACAGTCATTGAATTTGAGGTTTCTGACACCGGAATTGGAATTTCAGACGAAAAATTGGAAGGTATTTTCGAAAACTTTCAGCAAGCCTCTAGCAATACTTCTAGAATATACGGCGGAACAGGATTAGGACTTGCCATTGTAAAGCAATTAGTCGAACATCAAAGCGGCACCATTAGTGTAAAAAGCAAAATAAATGAAGGTTCCACTTTTAGTTTCATATTAAATTTCACAAAAACAAATGAAGAAGCATTGGTTGATACAGCAATAATAATAGCAGCACCTGAGAACAAAGATATAAAAGTGCTCGTGGTCGAAGATATGGCTTTGAATCAATTGTTGATGAAAACAGTATTGGATGATTTTGGATTTGAACGCGATATTGCCGATAATGGAAAAATAGCCATCGAAAAGCTAAAAACAAAATCGTATGATATTATATTAATGGACTTACAAATGCCTGTAATGAATGGATTTGAAGCCACAGAATACATTCGGAATACATTAAAATCGAACATTCCTATTGTAGCTTTAACGGCCGATGTAACTACTGTTGATTTAGCAAAATGCAAAGCCGTAGGAATGAATGATTACCTAGCAAAACCAGTTGATGAACGCTTGTTGTACAATAAAATTATTGGTTTAGTAAAAAAACCAGATCTCCCAAAAGCGACTCCAATGAATACAATTCATAGTGCTAAGTGTATCGATTTAGACTATTTAGCCCACCGCACCAAATCGAATCCTAAATTAATGATGGAAATGATTTCGCTTTACCTCATACAAACTCCTCCGCTAATTAGCGCAATGAGGCAAAGTTTACTCGATAAAGATTATGTTTTATTACACGCCTCCATGCATAAAATTATCCCCTCTTTTTCAATCATGGGAATGAGTACAGATTTTGAAGACATTGCACGCAAAATCCAAGAATTTGCAGGAACACAACAGATGAAGGATGGTATTAATGAAATGGTTGTTAAATTAGAAGATATTTGCAAACAAGCCTGCTCAGAATTAGAAGTAGAATTTGAAATAATTAAAAATACTTTATCGTGAAAAACGAAAAAAAAATTAAAATTTTTTTGGTAGATGATGATGTTTTGTATCTAAAATCACTAGAAATAGAATTTCTGGAACATGCTGATTTTAGTATCGAAACGTATGAAACAGGAGAACTTTGTGTGCAAAACTTATCCCACAACCCAGATATAATTATATTAGATTATCATCTTGACGGGATAGATCACACAGCGATGAACGGGCTAGAAACTTTAGATAAAATTAAGGCATTTAATCCAGAGATTCCCGTTATAATGCTCTCTTCGCAAGACAAAATTGATGTAGCAATAAAATGCATGCATCACAAAGCTTTTGATTATGTAGTAAAAAGCGAAACTGCCTTTATGCGTTTGCAAAAAATTAGCACTACTATTTTAGCTATAAAAAAATGGAAAAAGAATTAAGCTGGTATATGGATAGAATGTAATCATCTTGTGGGTTTTTACCTCATTCATCAACCGTTTTCTTGTTTTCAAAAACACCATTTTAAACACCATTTAGGGGATTAGAAATCCAGATTTTGTTTGGTAACAAAGGTGTGAATGATGTAACTCTTTTGATAAATTGTGTAACACTTTCTTGCACAAAGTAAGTCAACTTTGTATTGTCAATAGAAAATAGGCAAAAAACTATTGGTAAAAACTCAAAAAAATTAATTCATTAAAAAACAAGATTATGAAAAAGTTCATTTTTTTAATTAGCATGATAGGAATGGTATTCTTCCTTAATTCCTGTTCCGCAGGCTATGTGTCAGAAGAACCGGTATACCAAACTTATGACAGACCACAACGTCCAAGCAATGATTATATTTGGATAGAAGGAGGCTGGAGCTGGAACAGCGGCACCCGAAATTACACGCAAGTAAACGGAACTTGGGAAAGACAAAGTACTGGACGCCGACATAGACAAGGTCATTGGGAAAAAAATCAGCGTGGCTCTAGATGGGTAAGATAACCCAATATAAATAGGTTCTACTGGGTTTTGTGTGAAAAGCCATTTAAGTCTCCGTGAAAAAATAGGATAGCGGTTCTGAAATTTTGCTTATTTCTGTATCCACGTCCTATTCGTTTTAGTTCTTCAATTGCTCCGTTTATTCTTTCTGCTCTAGCATTATTAGAGCCTGTTACTATTGCATTTAATATTCCTTGAAAATGCCTGTCGAACATTTTTACTACTTCTACTATTTCTGGAATCTTACTATAAAGGGCACTTCGTCTCCAATTTGCTAGTATTAAAAAAGCATTTTCTTTGGTTTTCTGCCTAAATTGTATGTCTCTAAAATTCTCTTTTATTCTCCATGCTTTAGAGACCTCATAATTCACTTTGTCGATGGATTCAAATATAATTCGTTGTTTTTCAGTCATATTAGAGATGTCTTTTAACCAAATGTACTTTGTCTTTTTTAATTCTTCTACCTCACGAACTTCTCTTCTTCGGACTTTATCAACGGCTTTGTTGAGATAGCCTACTAAATGAAAATTATCATGGCAATGAATCGCTTTTTCGAAGTGTGTTTTTGCTCCATATATAAAAGCATCCCACATATCTGTGCATATCGTTTTTACCTCATCACGCTGGTCTTTAGTGAGCTTGTTGCAAAGTTTGTCAACACTTTCTTTGGTTCTACCCTCAACAACATCTATAACTACTCCTGTAGATTCCTCCGATAGAATACTAAAATAATCATGTCCTCTTGAGACTGATTTTTCATCAATACTCAAATAATAATATCTATCATCGGCACTTCTTTTACTCATTCCTCGTTCAACAAAATTGTGCATTACTCTATGTACTTGATCAAAACTTAAGCCTAATAATCTCGCCGTTTTACTCTGACTTTTAGTGCATTGTAATGTGTCTAAAGTTTTTTTTCAAGTAACCAAGTCATCCGCTCATAAGGTTCTGCCCAAGGAACATCGATGGTTTTTACTTTGTTATTGCTGTCTTTGTATCTTGGCAAATTACAATAAATAAATGTCTTGTATTGCCATAAATCTAAATGTCGCCATTTACGTTCCGCTCTATCATCATAAAGGTCATATTCTAAATCGCCTATTTTATATTTTTTTGGCTCATAATAAAGATAAACATGCACTTCTAGCTTTTCTTCGCTTATATCTAACTTAGATAACTTCCAACCATCTTGGATGGGTAAAATAATTTTCTCTAGTATTGTTCTGATGTCGTATTCCATTTTGTAAATTTACAACTTTCACAAAATATCCAGTAGAACCTATAAATATGAATAAACCCGTTGGGTGTAATCGCATTCGTCAGTTCGAGGCAGTGTTTTTTGTGTAGTAAAACGAAACAAAAAATGACCCGAGGCAATAGCCGAACGGAGCGAAGCTAATCGAGAACCTTTTTTTAACACTAATTTTTCTTGTTCTCGATACGATTTTCTATCGAAAACCAGAAAAATTAGTATCAAAAACTAATTACACCCAGCAGGTTATAATTACCTTTTTTCGCCAAATTCTATTACCCAATTGTTTCAAAAAAACACCTAATCCTATGCTATTTTAGCGGTGTTTTTTTAAGTTAAAAAAACAATATAAATAAGTCGAAAGTTTTTATTGTTATAAAGTCAAGCGAATGACTAGCGACAACAGCTATTTATAATCAAAGACTGATGTCATTTTATCAGATTTCAAAATGCTACTTAATTACCTAAAACAAAGAAATATTTAAGAAACGACCTCGGAGGAAAGCCTTCGAGGGGTTTAAAAAAAGGGTGTCCAAATGTACACGAGAAAAAAAACAAAAAATGACAACCACTAAGTACATTCTAAAAATTAATAATACATTTTGTTCCAAACCCATTCAAAACATCATTTAGGTTCAATTTTAAATTTTCAAATGAAGTATAAGCCTCAAATTTTAACCATTTATATTTAACAAATCTCCACAAGATTTCAATTAAGTTCAATTCTGGCGAGTAAGGTGGAATAAAATAAATAAGTAAATCTAACTCTTCCCATTCTTTGATTTTTTCTTTGAATTTCTTACTGGTATGAAGCGAAGAGTTATCCAAAACCACAACTGTTTTTTTAGTTATATTCTCAACAAATTTGTCAAAAAAGACAATCATCTTTTCAGAATTTATTGTTGTTTCAAAAATATCAAAAACCAAATTACCCAATGTATTCATTAAACCAAAAACACTTACGCTTTTCCCCCGAATTGCAGGCAATAAAATAGGTTCTCCTTCAGCTTGCCAAGCATACGGAACATTCGGCACTAAACTAAAATGACTTGCGTCACCGTAATATAAGTCAATGTATTGTTCCTGATTTAATTGTGACAATTTATCCAATTCCTTTTTTGAATTTAGAAAAGCGCTCTCACAACGTTTTTTTTTCAAAGATTTACGGCATCTTATCCATTTATATTTTAGTCTCTTTTAAAAAATTTATGAGTGTTTGTTTTGTTATTTTTATTTGATGCTCTCGCTCTAAAATATCCAAAACCACATTCAAATTTCTACTGTTTTCCTTTACTAGTTCAGGTATTAGGTCAGCTACTTTTTTTAGTTTTAATTTTGCGCCACGACCTTTTTTAACGCCTAATGTTTCCTGTTTGTCTTTTAATGTTTTAGCCATTTCCCAAGCATTAAAAAACAATGTTACTCGTAATCTTCCAACCTTCATAATTCTAGAAATTTCCATTATGGATTTTTTGTCAACAGAAAGTTTTAGAAACATACAGCGCTCCCTGACTACCGAATTAGGGGAGTTTCTATACAAATAATCCACTACTTTTTTTTCCTCCTCTAATAATTCTACATATCTCATTTATGTCGTATTTAAAATATAAATATACGAAAAATATGTCAAAAATAAAAATGTATTACTAATTATTTTCAAGTACTTATCAAAGAATCTGCTCGTACTCTTGATGTTTTTACCAGAGAATTGACAACTTTTATTTGCAAATTGGGCAAAAAAGGAAAAGACCAGAAAAAGCAATAACAACAGTACTTTTTACACATAACAGAACTAAATATTTGAAACTATTTTAGTTCTTTCAAAGAAATCGAGGCTTATAAACCTCGATTTTTTTTGTTACATATATAAAAGGTGAAAACTGTATTTTTAATTTTAATTTATTGATATGTAAATAATTATAATTTTATTAATTAAGGTTTCGATTGAAAAAGGTGTGAATGATATAACTCTTTGCCAAAATTGTATAATACTTTTAAATGATAACTAACCAACCTTTGTATCATGAAATATTTAACATTTTAAAATTAATAAAACCTAAATAAAGAAAATGAAAACTAAAAAATTACTTTCAATTTTTGCAATACTATTTATTGCTTTAATTTCGGGCTGTGCCAGCGATAATTTCAATGAAATTGTGGGTGTATGTCCAGTTGTGAAATCCACGAGCCCTTCAAACGGGGTCTCTGATGTTCCTTTGAACCAGATTATTACAGCCACTTTTAATGAAGAAATGAATGCTGCTACCATCAATCAATCCTCATTTATTTTAACAGTAGGAGGGACACCTGTTTCAGGAACAGTTACACATTCTGGGACCATCTCCACATTTACTCCAACTAGTCTCCTTGCCGCTAATACTATTTACACAGGAAGAATCACAACAGCGGTCAAAGATATAGCCAGGAATGCTTTGCAAACGGATTATGTTTGGACATTTACAACAGGTCTTTTGCCTATTGTGGTTTCGACAGACCCTGCTCCTAATGCTACTGGGGTTGCACTTAATAAAATTATAACAGCAACCTTTAATATGCCAATGGATGCACTGACTTTGACTGCTACAACATTTACTGTTAAACAAGGAGCAACCATACTGTTAGGAGCTATTTCCTATTCTGGGTCAACTGTTTCTTTTACACCTTCTTTACCATTAGAGGGGAATAAAATATATACTGCTACTCTTACTACGGGCGCTAAAAATGTTGCTGGTACAGCTTTGGGCAGTGATTATGTTTGGAACTTTACAACGGTAATTCCAGTTATTGTAACGCCACCTCCAGTAGGAACAAGCGGTTTATTCTTTGGAGTTTTTGGAGGAAATGCAGGAATTACTAATCAAGGATTATTTACAGTAGTTAATGGAAGAATAGGAACTACCGCTGCCTCCACTTTGGTAACAGGTTTGAAAGATGGTATGACTGCTGATGTTTATACTGTAACGCCTCTCAATAACGGACTGGTTACAGACGGAATATATGCTGCTGCGCCACCTCCAGGAAATGCTGTCAATGCAGCAATCGCAACTCAAGGACTTGTTGATGCAACAGCTGCTTATCTAAGTATTTCTCCAGCTTCAATGCCAGGCGGACTTGATCCTGGTGCGGGTGAATTAGGTGCTTTAACTTTAACTCCTGGTATTTATAAATCGAATAGTGGAACTTTTAAAATCACTAATGGTGATTTAACCTTAGATGCGCAGGGTAATGCTAATGCCATATTCGTTTTTCAATGTGCTTCTGCTTTAACAGTAGGAGATTCAGCAGCAAGTAGTGTTAAATTAATAAACGGGGCTTTGGCTAAAAACGTTTATTGGTATGTAGGTAGCACAGCTGTTATTAATTACGCCGGAGGAGGAACTATGTCTGGAAATATTATAGCTAATTCCGGAGTGACTTTATCTTCCCCTGCTAACAGCACAAATGCTAGCGTAACAACATTGAACGGCAGAGCGATTTCACTAGTATCTTCCGTTACCATGGTAAATACAGTTATTAATGTGCCTTAATCCTTTAAAGGCTAAGAGTTAAAACAAATTTAATATCAAAAAAATATATCCCGCCCTAGGGTGGGAGTTATTCAAAACCAATAAAAAAATAAAAAAAATGAAAGCTAAAACTAATTTTATAGTGGATTCGTGTAAGACATGGTTCCCTAACTTTACTCTTAAAAGCATTGTATTAATTGCTTTGGTAGGGTTCAATATTCAAACACCTATTCAAGCACAAGAAACACAGTATACAAAACCATCTTGGTGGTTTGGAGTTGCAGGTGGTGCCAATTTTAATTTTTATCGCGGTTCAACAAATCAGTTGAATGCTGATTTAACACCTCCGGTTACTTTTCACGATGGTAAAGGTGTTGGACTTTTTATTGCGCCTCTTATGGAATTTCATCGTCCAGATTCAAGATGGGGATTTATGTTACAAGCAGGATATGACAATCGTAAAGCGAAGTTTGACCAAGTAGTTTCTCCGTGCAACTGCCCTACGGATTTAAAAACTAATATTAGTTATGCGAATCAAGGGTTAAAATATTAGTCCAATAAAAGCGGCAGCAATTTTTCCAAATAGATGAACCAGTAACCCCTTGCTAGACCTAACTTTACTTGCTTTTTGAATATCAGTTTTAACAATCAACCAATTAAAAAGAGATTCTATGGGCTGTCTAACTCTTGATACTGCTTTGGAAAATAAATCATCGGCTGCTTTATCCCAGTTTTTTATTTGTTGACATTGTCCTTTGATTGCTTTAACTGGTGTAATCATAATTGAATTTTTCTCTTGTTCTAATTCAGAAAAAAAATCCTCGTTAATGTATATTTTATCTCCAAAGAATTTTCTGTTTGTTTTTTCTGACCACGCTTCTTTGAAAACCGTTAAATCATTGACAGATGCAGGTGTTATTTGAATTTCTTCAGGAAAAGGAATTTTATTTTCTCGTCTAAAAGCTAATGCATGAAGCTTCACTCCATAATAATACATGCTTTTTGTAGAACAATACCCTTTATCGGTCAAGTCTTTTGCTACCTTTCCATTTCGTTTACCAGAGCAAGTGATTATTGGCATCGAATCCAGTAAACTTTGATCAGTTAAGCAATCCCAAGGTAAAAAGTCTTCAAATAATGAAGCTGAAAAACGTCGAAAAGCTTCTGATAATTGATTAAGACGATTAGAAAAACCAGCATATGAGCCAAGTCTTGGAAACCAATCATGTAAATAATCACAAGCATATTTATGAATTTGTTTGATGCTAAAACGTTGTTCTTCTTGAACTGTGAATAGGTATATGGTCATAATTTCTTGATCTGTTAAATCTTGTTTATGGTTGTTGCTGAAACGTTCGCAAGTGTATTTTAAATCTTTTTCAAATCTGTCACAGATTATGGAATATATTTTACTAATTTTAGGGCTTTAAGCTGATTAATCATATATTTAAACGTGCGTTAGATACACTATAAATATACTGATTATCAGCTTATTATTCTAATTTTTACAAAGAAATTTCTTTCTTTTTTAATGTTTTTTCAACCCTTGATTCGCATTAGTTATATTACAGTAGAACCAAGTTTGCGTTTGGCTCCTTTAAATCCAATTTTTATTTATATGCTGGACCACGTTTGGCATTTAATATGGATAAATCATTTACGTATCAATTAGGAATTAATCCTGCTTATCCTAGTCAGACTCCAAATCCTGAAGTAAAGGAGATTTAAGTAACATCAATAAAACGATTATTTCGATGCAAGTGGGATTAGGATATGATATTCCACTTTCTTCACAAAATCACAAAACACAATTCGTTCTTTCCCCTTTTGCCTCATTTCAACCCTACTTCGGACAGGATCCACGTTCTATAGAAACATTGAACATAACAACTATAAGAGCCGGTGTTATGCTTAAATTTGGACAAGGTCATTTGGTTTCAACTCCTAAGGAGGAAGAAAAAGTATTAATTGCTGATCCAGAAGTTCAATTCTCTGTTTATGCTCCTGCTAATGTTCCAACAGAACGACGTGTAAGAGAAGTATTTCCAATACGTAACTATGTTTTCTTTAACATTGGTTCAACCGAAATACCCAGTCGTTATGTACTGCTTAAAAAAGAAGAAGTAAAATCTTTTAGAGAAGATCAACTCGAAATGGTAACACCCATAGATCAATCTGGTCGTTCAAAAAGACAAATGAACGTGTATTATAATGTTATCAATATCCTTGGTGACCGAATGATAAAAAATCCTGCAACAACAATTACCTTAGTTGGATCGTCAGAAAAGGGACCTAAAGAGGGTAGAGAAATGGCGGAATCAGTTAAATCCTATTTGGTAAACACTTTCGAGATTAGTGCTTCAAGAATTAAAACTAAAGGTCAGTTTAAACCCAATATCCCATCAGAACAACCAGGAGGAATTCGTGAGTTAGACCTCCTTCGTGAAGGCGATAGAAGAGTCTCTATCGAAAGCAGTTCCCCAGTATTATTGGTAGAATTTCAAAGTGGTTCTAACGCTGCTATGCCTTCTGAAAATATAGCTTTGCAAGAAGCACCAATTGAAAGTTATGTAGTTTTTGATGTAAAAGGAGCAAACGAAGCTTTTTCAGCTTGGTCAATTCAAGTGGTAGATGAATCAGGAAAAATGCAGTCTTTTGGTCCTTATACTCAAGAAAGTGCAAGTTTGTCTGGAAAATCTATTTTGGGTACACGAACTGAAGGCGATTATAAAATAACTTTGGTTGGTCAAACCAAAAGCGGTAAAGCGGTAAGTAAAGAAACAACGGCACATATTGTTCTTTGGGAACCAGCCAAAATCGAGGAAGGTTTAAGATACAGTATCATTTTTGAATTTAATGAATCAAAAGCGATTTCTATTTACGAAAAATATCTGACAGATGTTGTAACACCAAAGATTCCTATGAATGGGACTGTTATCATCCACGGTCATGCCGATATTATTGGAAATGATGCTTACAATTTAAAATTGTCTCAAGCTCGTGCCAACGAAGTGAAAAATATTATTGAAACTGCCCTGGCAAAATCTGGTAGAACAGATGTTAAATTTGAAGTTAATGGGTATGGCGAGGATTTAAACTATTCTCCTTTTAAAAATGAATTCCCAGAGGAACGTTTTTATAATCGGACTGTAATTATTGATATTTTTAACAATGGCAAATAGCTAAAACTAGACAATACGTTTGTTAAGACAGCAATGAGGATAGGAACTATAAATTCCTGTCCTCTTTTTTGATTAATTGAGGTAGATTTTTTCAATGTGTGAATTTTGCAAATAGCAACAATAAATGTATAACAAATTAGTTTTTAATGTTTTGCATCTTTACACTATAAACAATTTAAACAAAATAAAAATGAAAAAAATAACTTTTTCCTTGATAATGATGGTATTATTATTAAGTCCTTTCCAATCTGCAGTTATTGCTGCTGAAAAAAACACAACTCCAATTACAACTAATACCATTGACTAATACAGTTTAGTCCAAAAAGGAGATGAAACGATATATTCAAATTCACAGGTTTTCTTGACAATTTCATTAGTTAGTTTTTTCACCTCATTCTCTATGAAAGAACTTACCTCTTCTAGTGATTTGTGCAGTTTTCCAGTAAAAGCCCTTTTCATTCGCCACCATATTTTTTCTGAGGGATTGAGTTCTGGTGAATATGGTGGGATAAAAAGTAACGCTATGTTATTTGGAATGGTAAGGGTCTTTGATTTGTGAAATGCACCATTATCTAAGATTATTATTTTAAATTCATCAGGTCTCTCTTTTGAAAATTCATTTAGGAATAGTTGAAAATTATTTGAATTGCAATGGGGTAATTCCAATTCAAAATGATCTCCTGTAAATGGTGAATAAGCACCAAATAACCATGTGGCTTTGAATACTTGTTGAAAGACACATATCGGCTTAATTCCTTTTGCCGTTAAGGCTTTTCCGTTTCTAGTAAACATCCCGAACCGACTTTCATCTTGACAATACAAGTTTATTGTTTTAAATCCCCATCCTTTTTCGTTGTAGATGTTTTCACATTCTTTACTGAAATTTTTTTAAAATCCTCAACCTTAATTTGGTCTTTCTTAACATGAATTTTTCTTGCGGTCTTTATTTTTGCCTTGAATTTTCTATAAACGTACCCTTTGAAAGTGCTGTAATTAGTTTGTTTCCCAAACTTTTCATCAAACCAAGCTAACAGTTCGACGTATCCAACAAACCCGTTTTCAGGATTAAACATCTGTTCTCTTAAAGCTTGCTCTTCTTCCAAAGTTATAACACTGGGCTTGTATCCTTTTTTAGAATGTCTTGTCAGTAGTTCAATCCCTCCATTAATATAGAGGTCGCGCCACGACTGAATACTATTATGATTAACCCCTATGGCTTGAGCAACCTCTCTTTTAGAAATTCCATTCAGTTCATTTTCTTTAAAAACAAGTAAAGCATGTACTCTCTTTGCAATCATGGGGTTGCTCTTTTTTTGAATTTTTTTGAGCTCCGACAAGCTCTCCTTTATTGTAAATATTTTTGGTGACGACATATATTTTCTTTCTTAAGCCAAATATACGATTTTTATATTTTAGTCCAATGTGAATAAAAAAATGTTTCGAGTGTTTTTGGACTATTTTATAAAAATCAATGGTATAATACCGAAGAAATACCTGCTGAGGTTAAGATTATGTATAATCGTTTGGAGGAAATAAAAGCTATGGATAAATCTTCGATGACTTTTTCAGAAAAAAAGGCACTCCGTAAAGAAGTTCGAACAATTAAAGCAAATTTACGATCATCGAATAGTGGCGTTTATCTATCTGTTGGAGCGATAATCATTATCATTCTTTTATTAATTCTGCTTTTGTAATTAAAAAACACAAATTAAAAACAATCCACAATGAAAAATTTAAAATTAATTGCCCTAGGAATAATACTGTTTTTTGCATCAAATTCGGCACATTCACAAGTCTCGATTAGCGTCAATTTAGGGGTGCAACCCTCTTGGGGACCTGCGGGCTATTCCTCAGTAGACTATTATTATCTTCCCGATATTGAGGCTTATTATGACGTGCGAGCTTCTCAATTTATTTATATAAATAGAGGAATTTGGATACGATCAAGATATTTACCAAGGCAGTACAGAAACTATGATTTAGATAGAGGGTATAAAGTCGTTTTGAATGATTACCATGGTTCACGACCTTATGCTAATTACAGATACGATAGAGTAAAGTATTATAAAGGGTATAACAGATCTCAAGAATCAATTGGTCGTAGAAATGATTCTCATGAAAATCATAAACACAGGAACTACAACAGCGGAGGCGGAGACGGAGGTCGTGGAAATGAAGGACGAGGGCATGGTAAAAAATAATTTTTAATTCTTCAATATCATGCCAATTGAATGAACAGTCTAGTTAAAATAGCGTGAATTGATGAGGTACTATTGCTCATCATTCGGATGTCAAAGGCACAATAGCAAGCGGATGGAGAAAGAAAAATAAACACAAAATCCCGCCTCTTTTTGAAAGAGACGGGATTTTTGTTATAAACAAACGAGTTGTTAGGCTAACATCGTTACTGGATTTTCGATATATTGTTTCAGGGTTTGTAAAAACTGTGCTCCCGTTGCACCATCTATGGTTCTATGATCGCAAGCTAGAGATAACATCATCGTGTTTCCTACTACAATTTGTCCATTTTTTACTACTGGCTTTTCTACAATCGCTCCTACGGATAGAATGGCAGAATTGGGTTGGTTAATAATAGAGTTGAATTCTGTAATACCAAACATTCCAAGATTAGAAATAGTAAAAGTACTTCCTTCCATTTCGGTAGGTAATAATTTCTTGTTTTTGGCTTTTCCAGCCAAATCTCTTACGCTAGTACCAATTTGAGACAAACTCATGCCGTCTGTAAAAGGCAATACCGGAACAACTAATCCATCTTCAACAGCAACGGCAACACCAATGTTAACGTGGTAATTAATCGTGATTGCATCTGCTGACCATTGTGAATTTATTTTTGGGTGTTTTTTCAAAGCCATTGCACTAGCCTTGATTACCATGTCGTTAAAAGAAACTTTTGTGTCAGGTAGGCTGTTTATAATTGCTCTTGATTTCATAGCTTCATCCATTGTGACCTCAACTACCAAGTTGTAATGAGGCGCAGTAAATAAAGATTCGGCTAAGCGTTTTGCAATAATTTTGCGCATTTGCGAATTTTTGATTTCCTCCGTAGCGACTTGTCCTGCTGGAACATAAGGTTTTGAGGTAATTGTTGGTTGCGCGTTATCGGTTGTCGGTTGAGTAACTTGATTTGCTACTGCTTTTGCAGAGGGCGTGAAGTTTTCGACATCATTTTTAGTAATACGTCCGTTTTCGCCCGAACCTTTTACTTGTGCTAATGGAATTCCTTTTTCGTTAGCAATCTTTTTTGCTAACGGAGAAGCCAGAATTCGTTGTCCATCAGCAGGTGCTTCTTGGGCGATTGTTTCTGTTTTTTCAGCGATCACTACTTTTTCAGTATCAATAGTTTCCGCTTTGGAAGTTAGGGGGTTGTAATTTTCGGCAATACCGCTAATGTCTGTTCCCGCAGGTCCAATGATGGCTAACAAACTGTCTATTGGAGCGGATTGTCCTTCAGTAACTCCCACGTATAACAAGATTCCTTCGTTGAAGGATTCAAATTCCATGGTTGCTTTATCGGTTTCGATTTCGGCCAGAATATCTCCTTCTGCCACTTTATCTCCTACTTTTTTTAACCAAGTTGCTACTGTTCCTTCGGTCATCGTATCGCTCAAACGAGGCATTGTTACTACTACAACTCCTTTTGGCAAAGTTGTCGGTTGACTGTTGTTGGTTGTTGGTTGGGCTTCAGGTTGAGTCGGAACTTCTGCTTTTATTTCAGCAGTTGCGGTATTATTACCCGAAATTAATCCTGAAATATCTTCGCCTTCTTTTCCGATAATCGCTAAAAGCGAATCTACTGCGGCAGTTTCTCCTTCTTGAACTCCAATATATAAAAGTGTTCCTTCATTGAAGGACTCAAACTCCATAGTTGCTTTATCGGTTTCAATTTCAGCTAGCATATCGCCTTCGCTTATTTTGTCTCCTACTTTTTTTAACCAAGTTGCCACCGTTCCATCTGTCATGGTGTCGCTCAAACGAGGCATCGTTATAATTGTAGCCATAATTGATTTTATAGTTTATGAGGAATAAATGGATAATTTTCTTGTTCGTATACTACGTCGTACAATTGCTGTACTTCAGGATACGGAGATTCTTCGGCAAATTTTACACATTCTTCGATTAAATCTTTTACTCTTTGATCGATTATTTGAATCTCTTCGTCGGTGGCGTATTTTTGGTCTTTAATTACGTCTAAAACTTGAGTAATTGGGTCTATTTTTTTGTACTCTTCTACTTCTTCTTTTGAGCGATACAATTGCGCATCCGACATAGAATGTCCTCTGTAACGATATGTTTTCATTTCAAGAAAAGTTGGTCCGCCTCCACTACGTGCTCTTTCGATTGCTTCGGTCATTGCTTCGGCAACTTTTACGGGATTCATTCCATCAACAGGTCCGCAAGGCATTTCGTATCCTAAACCTAGTTTCCAAATGTCGGGATGATTTGCAGTTCTTTCTACAGAAGTTCCCATAGCATATCCATTATTTTCTACGATAAAAACAACCGGAAGGTTCCAAAGCATTGCCATATTGAATGCTTCATGTAGCGAACCTTGTCTTGAGGCGCCGTCTCCAAAATAAGTCATTGTTACTCCGCCAGTTTCAAAATATTTATCCGCAAAAGCCAATCCAGCACCAAGAGGAATTTGTCCACCCACGATTCCATGACCGCCATAAAAACGGTGTTCTTTTGAAAAAATGTGCATAGATCCCCCCATTCCTTTTGAAGTTCCAGTAGCTTTACCCATAAGTTCAGCCATAACACGCCTTGGGTCCACACCCATCCCAATAGGTTGTACGTGGTTTCTATATGCGGTAATCATTTTGTCTTTTGTCAAGTCCATTGCGTGTAAGGCTCCTGCCAAAACAGCTTCTTGTCCATTATATAAGTGTAAAAAACCTCTGATTTTTTGTTGAATGTATAACGCAGCTAGTTTGTCTTCAAACTTTCTCCAAAGCAGCATGTCTTCATACCATTTTAAATAAACCTCTTTTGTAACTTCTTTCATATATTGATATTTATTTGCTAAAGTATTGTTGTGTTTGGTTATTGTAACCGACTCACGCAAAAATAGTTTCCTATCGCTAAATTTGCAAGCTGCAAAAATAAGACATTCCAAGTAAGCATTAAAATTTAAAGGCTAATTTTTGATTTTTTTACAAGAAGTTTTTATTAAACATAAGAGGAAGGAGGTTTTTCAAGGATGTTGATTTGTAAATAATCCCTATTTTGTCCATAAAATAAATTTCGATTGGAGTTTCTTGTCTAATTTTATACTCTGCTATCGATTTTGAATATCGTTTGGCAATTCTTGAACCGATTCAAAAGCAGGAACGCTGTGGAAATGGCTATCTTTTTCATTCTTTTAGGGTAAAAAAAAATCCAAATTTCAATAGCGTGAAATTTGGATTTTTAGTTTAAAAATTAATTGCCTCTAATACTAATGCTCACGACGGCTGGGGCGCACAAGCGTGACACTTGCTCCAGCAAAATCAATCAAACTACAAAGTAAATCCGCGCTATTGGGTCATTTTTCGCTGAAATGATAAAATTTTAAGATTGAGTTTAAAATGCAAATTAGCTCCGCCAAATTTACAAGTAAACCGCACACTATTGTTCTAAAGCCATGCATTTTTTATACAAAGAATTATTTTTCTTCGCAAAGTTTTCTGTAAATAAAGGCGTTGCTCTATGGTAGTACCGACTTCGAAACAATAATAAAAAAAGGCATCATCGTTTTGTGACCAAAAAAATATTTTAAAAAAAACAATCACAAACATGTGACAAAATATCATTTTTTGAAAAAAATAGCACAACTTTGTGACAAACAAATATTTTTCGAAAAAAATAGCACAAGATGCCCTGAACACTAGTGAACAGGAGAGGTAAACGCCTATGGCAATTATCGTTGGCATAGGGATTTGATTAAGGGTATTCCATCTTCCAATAAAAAAACAATGATTATAACCAAATGAAAACAGCACAATTATTTAGAGACCAACTCGGGCTCTCCCAAGAATTGATGGCCCAATATTTAGGCGTAACCAGAAGCCAGTTAGCAATGTACGAAGCAGGAAAACGCGAATTGTCAACTTCTGCATTGGCAAAACTTGCCGAGATTGCCTTGTTCTTTGGCCAAAAGAATGTTACGGAAAAAGAAGGCCGCCAACTCCTAGAAAAGCAAGAATTGGAAGTAAAAGTATTCTTGACTCGTCATATCAAAGAGTTGGAATACAAGCAAATTAAAGCACAACGTTTGCTCGAGACCATTCAAAAAAAACACCATCAAAACCTGCAACTTCATTCGCTTGCACTGTATTTGCAAAAAAACAAAGTGATACAGGCTGAAGTACTGTTGCAACAAGCGATAGCAGGAATCGAAAAGAATGGGTTGGCAAGACAAGCCAAACAAATGTTAAAGATTGAAAGTAGTAAGAGCCAAATGGTTTATAGTAACATTCTTAAAGAAAAGTAAATAAAATACTAAATTTTTATTAATGGGCACTAAACAGAAATGAGGTAACGTTGATAAGTTATAGTAACTTTTAAATACTTTTTTATGTCGTATTCAACTAACAAAATCACAACGGTAGCCGATTGTGATTTATTACTGGCCTGGGCTGCAAAAGAAAAAGCAGACCTAAATTTTAAAAAACTTTCTGAAGAAAGATTGACCAACAACTACAGTACCGCCTCGATTGAGATTGATGCTGAATTACAATCAGTGCTTACTGAAATTACGGCGACCGAAACTATTATTGCAGCTTTGCCCGCAGGCAATAGTAAAGACGATGCCGTAAAGAAAAAAGTAAGACTGGAGTACAAAAAGTTTTTACTCGAAAACCGAAAAGAAAGCTATGGTGTTGTAGCACTTTTAGAAAAAGAATTAGACTTGACGAAAGTTACTCTAGAGCTAACAGAGATTGATGCTTTTACAGATGCTATTACCTCTCGAAAAGCGGAATTGTAGTTTTGTAACATCACAATTGTAAAAAGGTTGTCCGTAATGGACAGCCTTTTTTTGTATTAAAAACAGTATTTATTGAATTTAAGTGATAGCTATGGTATACTGTTGCATTTTGAAATCTGATAAAATGATATAAGTCTTTGATTGTAAATAGACTTTATTACTATTCATTCGTTTGACTTTATGACATTAAAACTTTCGACTTACTTATTTGCTAAGTTTCCAATTTTTTATCTTTTTAAAATACATTCTTTCATAATGTTGATACCTTTTGATTTTTTATCGGTCATGTGTAATTGCTTAGCCTATTCGCTATCGCTCGGGTCACATATCATCATTGGTGTTTGCGACCCAATAACGGTCGTACTCATTTCATACCATTCGATTGCTTTTTCCGAAAGGAATTGATAACAATACTCCTGTTGAACCCCCTTATTTGTTTATTACTAATGAGAATCTATTTTCTTCAGGAAGTAGTAATTTTTTGGGTCAATTTGGTACAGGTTTACCAAGAGGGTATTATTTATGCGAAAATAGAATAAAAACACCTGAAATTGTACGAAAATAGGGTAAAAAAAACATAAAAACTAATAGTATAAAATCGTAGATTTGACCTGCAAAAAATTAGCAGCAACAAAGATTATTATTTGTTAAAAAAGTAAGATAAAATAAATCGTTAAATAAAACCAATTAAAAAAAACCTCAAAATTCTAAACCTATGAAAATTAAATTACTTTTTCTTTTTGTTATCCTTTTTTCTTTAAAAACAAATGCACAAACGGTAACAGCTCTTCAACAACAAAATGCAAGAGCAACAGGATATGCTATTGTAGCAGCAAGAAATCCGGGTAAAAGCTTCTCTGTATTATTGGTAAAATGGGATGGAATTAATACGTTAGACTATAATGCAACAACACAAATAAATTCAGCATGGCACGCACAAGCAGCGGTAAAAGGCAATTATTTCGACCAAACATTTAATGGTACTGATTTTACCATGTACAGTTCAGTAGTCGTAAGTCAAGCTGAATTTGACACCTACAAATCTACGGGTACAGATTGGTGGATAGTTTGTTCCCTTCTTCCTGCTTTTAGTAATTCTGGATTAACGATTGCGGAAAATGGTAACGTAGGTATAGGAACAACAACTCCTAATGAAAAACTGGACGTAATAGGAAATGCTAAATTATCCAGCTATTCGCCCACTTTAATTCTTCAACGGGATACAAATGTTGGAGGATTTACCCAAGGCATTCAAACAAGAAATTCTGATAATTCCAACAATTGGTTTTTTGGCAATCTTCATTCTGCTAGTTGGATAGTGAGTAAAGGAGATTATCAAAATCCTAAACTAACAATTAATGAAAACGGCAATGTTGGCATCGGAACTACAAACCCCGACGAAAAACTTACTGTAAAAGGGAAAATACATGCCGAAGAAGTAAAAGTAGATTTGCTTGTTCCTGCTGACTACGTTTTTCAAAAATACTACACCGGAAAATCAGAATTGAAATCAGATTATTCTTTGCCGACATTGGCAGAAATCGAAAGTTTCAGCAAGAAAAATCATCATTTGCCTAATGTGCCATCGGCAAAAGAAATGCAACAAAATGGGGTGTCACTAGGCGAAATGTCGAATGTTTTGCTTCAAAAAGTGGAAGAATTGACGCTTTATGCCATTGAGCAAAACAAAGTTATTGAAGAATTAAAAGCCCAAGTCACGGCTTTAATGGCCAAAAAGCAATAATTAAAGTTTAATCTAAAAAAATAATCATGAAAAATTATATACTACTACTGTTTTTAGGGTTTTCGCTATTAGTTGAAGCTCAAAATCCAGATAAAATAACCTTTGATTATGATGCGGCAGGCAATCAAATTAAAAGAGAGTTGTGTTTAAATTGTAGAAAGGCGGGTTATAAAACCAAAGCTCCTAAAGAGATTGCTACACTTCAGGAAGAAGATTTACAAAAATTCTTTCCAGAAGATGTTATTTCCTATTATCCCAATCCAGTAAAAGAAGAATTGTATCTTAAATGGGAACTCGTCGCAGACAAAACCGTTAGCTCGATTTATTTGTATGGTATAAATGGGCAAGTTTTAAAAACGTATGACAATCTTGAGAAAGCGAACAATCTAAACATTCCATTCTTTAATTACCCAGCAGGGACTTATCTGGTTGTTTTGGCATATAGTGATGGAAAACAAAAAACAATAAAAATTGTAAAATAATAAAAGTTGTTGGCAAATAATAAAATCCAAAAACTAAAAAAAATATTAATATGAAAAAACAATACATTTTCATTTTACTTCTTGCAACCCATTTAATTATGGGACAAACACCAACAGGAAATTCAACCGAAGTAGGTATTACCGAAGGGCAATTGTCAGTTTCAATTTCGGGTGGAGCTAATTATGCAGTTCCTATTGTAGTGCCACCAGGAATAAACGGAGTTGTTCCACAAGTAGGTCTGACTTATAATAGCCAATCAGGCAATGGTATGGCAGGTTATGGCTGGAATATTTCAGGTCTATCTGCAATTACCCGAACTCCTCAAACCAAGTTTCACAATGATAATATTGGTGTTGTAAACTATAATCTATCCGACAATTATTCATTCGATGGGCAAAGATTAATTGCAAAAAATGGAGGTGTATATGGGGCAAGTGGAACAGAGTATGAAACTGAAAATTTTTCAAATGTAAAGATAACATCAATTGGTGCTTTGTCATCTAACTCTGATATTGGACCTGATTATTTCATTGTCAATTACCCTGATGGATCAAAAGCCTATTATGGCTATGTGATTGGAAATAATTCTATAGGTATAGGCGTTTAGGTCGCAATAGATTATTTTTGCCAAATGGCAGATTCAAATATTTTCAGAGGAGTGAATTCGATAAAATTTAATCAACGATTTAAAGACGATAATGATTGTTTAGATTATCTTTCTCAAATAAAATGGGAAAATGGTTTTGTTTGTAAAAGATGTCAAAACGATAAATTTTGTAACGGTAAAAATCCATATAATAGAAGATGTACTAAATGTAGATATGATGAAAGTCCAACAACAGGGACTATGTTGGAAAAACTAAAATTTTCAATATTGATTGCGTTTCATATCGTCTTTAAAATAAGTACAAAGAAAAAAGGAATGTCTTCTTTGGAGTTGAGTTCCGAGTTTGAACTTCGACAAAAAACATGTTGGTCTTTTAAATTAAAGATACAACAAGCTATGAAAAGTAGTCTTAATTACCCATTAACAGGGACAATTCACGTTGACGAGTTTATGGTTGGTGGTCCAGAAGAAGATAAAAGAGGCAGAAGTAAAGGATTAAAAAAGCTTATTGTTCTAGCTGTTGAAGTTTTAGATGATGGAGTTGGTAGAGCTTATGCTGAAGTTATTGAGCATTCTTCTGCAAATGAATTAGGTGCTTTTCTGAGAAAATATATTTCAAAAGAAGCAACTATAATTACAGATAAATGGAGGGGATATAGTCCACTAAAAAAAGAGTTTCCGAATCTAAAACAACTAGATTCTAATGATGGGAAAAACTTTAAAGAGTTACATATTCATATAATGAACATCAAAGGTTGGCTCAGAGGAATACATCATCATTGTAGTAAAGAACATATACAAGATTATCTGAATGAATATCATTTTAGATACAATAGAAGGTCAAATATGGATACAATATTCAATGTGTTGGTCAAAAGAATGGTCAAAAACGATAAAATATCAACAAAATCAAGTGTGGCTTAAACGCCTATACCTATAATTCTAATTCAAGATCACAAAATGAATATGCTTTGACTTATTGGGAAAATCCACAAGGTGTTAGGATTAATTATTTCTATGTTACCGATATCTTTAAAAAAATAAGACTGATTGCAATAAAATATGGGTCAACCTATGACAATTTACCAATTAATGAAGTCTCTTTCATTTATAAAAATAGATTAAATCCAGAAACTCAATATATCTCAGGACTATCCATTACTGATGATAAAATATTAAGTGAGATAAAAGTATTTGGTAATGGATATGGTTTCAGTAATTATATATTCACATATGACATTTCCTCTTTAGGTTATGAGCGATTAACGAGAATCACACAAAAAAGTGGAGATGGGATTAAAGAGATTAATCCTACTGTTTTTACTTATATTAAAAATCAAACCACTTATAATCCTGCAATAGAAACTTTGAATACTATACCAACTTTTGAGTCTTATACTTTAAATTCATATCCTCCTACTGTAGGAGATTTTGATGGTGATGGTGAACTTGATTTTTTAGTGAGTAGTAATGAAGGCTTAAAAATAAACAAAATTTTAGATGACAACTCTCTAGTTAATATAGCAAATCAAAATACAATCTTATTGACTTCACCTAGTAATGCAGTAACCGTAACTTCTTTGGATAGTAATTTTAGGATTTCTAATAAGCAAAATTTATGTACTTATGACCATATTCCTAATAGCACTGAAGTGAATTTTAAAGTCTTTAAATTTGATTCAAATACCATTGAGTTGGATTATCAAAGAACTGTAAAATATAAAGATAATCTTTCGAGTGCATACGGATTGGGGATTTTTAGTGGGGATTTCAATGGCGATAAATTAACAGATTTTGTTTTTCTTCATTCAGAACAAGAAGGTGGAAACAATAAAATTAAATTTTTAAATTTAGATAGAAGATTAACAAGTAACTTCTCGTCCGATGCAGGAATTATAGATATAGGGACATCAACATTCATCTTGACCCCAAATGTTAGTAATGGATTGGCAACGATAACTGGAAAATCAATAATGAAAGCGGGTGATATTAATGGTGATGGAAAAACAGATTTAATTCTTTTTAGAGGAAGTCCATACAATGATATTCAGGTCTATTCGTTAATAAATGGCAATTTTGAAACAATATTTAATTGGAATTATAATCTTCCTGGGGACATAGGTAGCGATTTTTTCCAATCACATTCGGTGTATAATACCACTGTTTTGGGAACGGGTAAACAACAATATCCAATTGTAATTGGGGATTATAATGGGGATGGAAAAAGTGATATTTTTTTTGCGGCTACTGGGAAAATATTAATTTCAACTGGAAGAACCTTTATTGAAGAAATTGTATCTAACTCGTATTCTGCTATTGATTCACAAAAAGAAGTTTTTTTAGCATTAGATTATAATAATGATGGAAAATCAGATATACTTAGAATAAAACCTAATGTAAAACAATTTACCGATGGGACAACAAGGACTGTTTGGTATGATTCATCTGGTCAAATCCAAGTTTGTTGTCCTGTTCAGCATTACAGGTATGAATACGGCATTAATATGCAATTTTACTTTAAATCGAATTCGTGGTTAAGTTATAATTTTGAACAAAATAGCGGCTATGATTTTAGCAAAACATTTTTACCCCTTTTTACGAAAAAAAATAAAATTAATGCATTAAAAACAGATTTAATTATTTTAGGAGGTCAAAGCAATACTTCAAGCAGTAATTTACGATATACAACTTCATTCTTGTCTAATAATAATATCTTATCAAACCAAAATCTTATAAAATCTATCACTACAGGAAATGGTGTCAAAGAAACTATAACCTACTCGTCATTAATAAACGGTAATGGTGTTTATACTGCTTCTGGACCAATAGAAAATTATCCCAATATTGACATTGTTAACGCATCTGGTTTTCAGCTTGTTTCCAAAATCGAGAAACAAAGTAGTTCTGTTTATAAAAAACAATTGTTTGCCTATTATGGTGCAGTTTCAAATACGGAGGGACTTGGTTTTCTTGGTTTTCGTTCTACGGTGCGAACCAATTGGCACGATGATTCCAATGCCATCATATCGAGCATCTCTAAATTTGACATCGAACAACGAGGAGCAAATGTCGAAAATTATACTGTTTTGGGATGGCACGACCCATTGACAAGTACAGGAAAGCAAAAACCAACTAAAATTGTAAAAGAGGGAACATATACCATTACTGGTTCTGAAAACTTGGTTGCGACACAAAGCATTGTATTAAAACCCAATACGTGGATACAGGCAGGAAGTACATTTACAGCCAAAATTGACCCCAATGGCAATGTTTCTCCAAACACACCTACTGATTACATTACTAAATCAATACAAACTTATGAAAGTGAATTATTATCCAATAAAGTTTTTAAAATAAAAAATGTTTTAAGTAAGCAACACAACAAATTAGAGAATACCAATAGTGAAACCACTACTACGTATGATACATATAACAATCCAAAACAAATAACTACCCTACTCAAAGAAGGAACTTCAGTAGTGCAAACTACTGTAACTACTTTAGGTTATGATAATCAACCCTCTGGAACAACATATTATATTGGCAGACCAACGAGCAAAACTAAATCTGTAACAGCTTCAGGAGATTCAACAACCAGCGATGAAATTTATGAATACACGAATAATTTATTAACCAAAGTCAAGAAAAACTCAAATAATTCTAGCTATATTGTTGAGGATAACCAGTACGATACTTTCGGAAACATTACCAAAAAAACAATTAGCGTTCCGGCCGTAGGTACAAATCCTGCTCCTGCACCTAGGGTTACAAATTATGAATACAATCCTGCATTTCCCTATAATGGTCGATTCTTGACTAAAAGTAAGGATATTAATTTACTTGAAACTCAATATAATTTTAATCCAAATAATGGTGTATTGAATTCCGAAACTAATCCGTATGGTTTAACCACGTCTTATACTTATGACCCTTGGTTCAAGAAAAAGACTACAACTGATTATTTGGGGAAAAAGAATACTTATACCTATACCCGAAGTGGCAGTATAAACGTAGTTTCATCAGCTGGCGATGACGGAAGTAATTCACTAGAAGTATATGATGACTTAGGACGAAAAACACAAACAACAGTAAAAGATATTAGTGGCAATAATTCGAATATATCTTATGAGTATGATATTTACGATAGGGAAGTTAAAGTATTTGAACCTAATAATCTAAATCAGTGGAGTGAAACTAAATATGATGAATACGGAAGGGTTAAAGAAAATATATCTTATACAGGCAAAATAGTAACAATGAGCTATCCTTCTGGCACACTAACCTCTATCGTAAATGACGGTTCAAAAACCAAAACGTATACCAAAAATGCGATGGGCAATGTCGTTAGTATGATTGATGCTCTCGGCGGCAAAATAGACTACACCTATTTTGCTAACGGCAATCTAAAAACTACCAATTATGATGGAGTTGTTACCACCCTAGAACAAGATGCCTGGGGTAGGAAAACAAAACTAACCGATCCTTCAGCTGGGGAGTACAGATATACTTATAATGGATTTGGCGAAACTACTAGTGAAATTACTCCAAATGGAACAACAACTTATAATTTAGATGATTTTGGCAAATTAGCTACTAAAACAATTATTGGTGGTAATCATACCAATTCTAAAACCACTTACAATTACGATTCCACATCAAAACTATTGAATTCCAGTATTTTTGAAGATTTACTAAATGGTACAACTACCACTACTACTCATTCGTATGATACCTCAAAACGATTGTATAAAACCGTTGAAGCAACACCTTCTTATGCCACCTTTACCAAGCAGGTTACATTTGACTCTTTTGGCAGAGTAGAAAAGGAAACTTCTACAGCTAGTAGCAACGGAAACTCTTCTGCAAAAACAATAAAAAACACCTATAAAAATGGTTATCCTTGGCAAATACTTTCAGATGATGTAATACCAAAAGTATTATGGCAAACCAATACAGTGAATGCTCGTGGGCAATTGCTAACAGCACAATTGGGTAATGGTATTGCTATTACTAATGCTTATGATGAATTTGGCTATATCACACAGTTTAAGCACGATAAGACAGGAGCGAATCCTGCCAATATTATGACTCTAAATACGACTTTTGACCCTATAAAAGGGAATTTAAAAACCCGTAATGACATTAGTCTGTTTGGTTGGAGCGAAGACTTTACAAATAGCTATGACAATCAGGATAGATTAACTTCTTATAAAAAAAATGCACAAGGAGATATTGATACTCAGAGTTATGATGATAAAGGGAGAATAACTAAAAATGGAGTAGGAACTTATTCTTATCTGAATAATGGCAAGGCATACCAAAATACTGCTGTAACTTTTGATCCTCTTATTCCCCTTAATACCGAATCTAAGGTATATTATACAAACAGAGGTAATCTTCCTGATCCAAATACAAAGAGGCAGTTGAACATTAAATATAATGTTTTAGGTATAAGCGTTTAGGTCGCAAATAAATTATCTTTGTCAAATGACAGAGCGCAATATTTTCAGAGGAGTGAATTCAATAAAATTTAACCAAAGATTTAAAGAAGATAAGGATTGTTTAGAATATTTATCTGAGATAAAATGGCTTAGTGGCTATAATTGTAAACGATGTAATAATGATAAATTTGGGAAAGGAAAAAACATCCATAACCGACGTTGTACCAAGTGCCGATATGATGAAAGTCCAACAGCAGGAACTATGTTTGAAAAGCTTAAATTTTCAATACTAATAGCCTTTCATATTGTTTTCAAAATAAGTACGAAGAAAAAAGGGATGTCTTCTTTAGAATTAAGTAATGAATTTGAACTTCGACAAATGACCTGCTGGGCATTCAAACAAAAACTACAGCAAGTAATGAAGAGCAGTCTAAAAAGCCCATTAACAGGGGTTATTCACGTTGATGAGTTTGTGATTGGAGGTCCAGAAGAAGGTAAAAAAGGAAGGAGTAAAGGGTTGAAAAAATTAATTGTCTTGGCTGTTGAAATTTTAGAAGATGGTGTTGGTCGAGCTTACGCTGAGGCTATTGAACATTCTTCGGCAATAGAATTAGGTGCTTTCTTAACCAAATATGTTTCAAGCGAAGCGGAAGTAGTTTCGGATAAATGGAAAGGTTACACACCTTTAAAAAAGGAGTTTAAAAATTTGAAACAAGTTGCATCAGAAGATGGAAAGAACTTTAAAGAGCTACATATACACATAATGAATATAAAAGGATGGCTCCGAGGAATTCATCACCATTGCAGTAAAGACCGTATGCAAAATTATCTTGATGAATACCATTTTAGATACAACAGAAGGTCAAATATGGATACAATATTCGATGTGTTAATAAGAAAGATGGTGAATTGTAAATAAATATCAATAAATAAGCACTTAACAAGTGCGAACTAAACGCTTATACCTATAATGTTTTTAAAAGTCCCTATGAAATAGAGGAAATAGGAATAGATAAAATAGGCTTTACTTATAATGACAACAACGACCGAAGTGCTATGTTTTATGGTAGTCTTGATGCAACAATTTTACCAAAGGATAGACCAAACCGCAAGTTCTACTCTGCCGATGGTACGATGGAAATTAAAATAACACCATCAGGGACCGAGTTTGTTACCTACCTAGGTGGCGATGCCTATTCTGCACCATTACTAATAAAAAGCAATGGGGCAACCCAAAATTATTTATATTTACACCGCGATTATCAAGGAAGTATTTTAGCTATTACTGATGCAAGTGCAGCTGTTCTAGAAAAACGACTTTTTGATGCTTGGGGGTCTTTGATAGCAGTACAAAATGGTGCTGGAGTTGCATTTGCAGGATTGACAATTTTGGATAGAGGCTATACAGGACACGAACATTTGCAAAGTGTAGGCTTGATAAATATGAACGGTCGTATTTATGATCCTAAATTGCATCGATTCTTGCAACCTGATAATTATATTCAGGATCCTTTTGACACCCAGAATTACAATCGTTACAGTTACGTTCTTAACAATCCTCTTAAATATACTGACCCCAGTGGGAATCTGCTGCTGGTATTTTTGGTTTCTTGTTTTCTTTATGGGTACACGGTTCCTATGCAAGCGGTGGAGAACTTAACCCTTTGAAATGGAACTCTAACGGCTGGATAAATGCTGGATTAGCAGTTGGCTCTCCTATTGCATCTATAGGAGCTACCAACTATGTTAACGGCTATATGGAGAATTATGATAAACCTCTACAAATTGGTATTACAGCAACTAGTGGAGCCACCGGAGGAGGAAGTGATTTCGCTATTATAAATGCTTCTTCTGGTCATTGGTACACAGTTGATTGGTCTCGAGTAGGAACAAGAGTTGTGGGGGCTTTGCAAATGGTTGGTGGAGCTGTTGAGACAATTCTGGGAGGAGTTGGAGGCGTTGTTACTTCTGAAACTGGTGTAGGTGCAGTATTAGGTTATGCAGTTGCTATGAATGGTATTGATAATGCAACAGCTGGAGCAATACAATTATGGACTGGCGAAAGCCAAAACACATTGTTGCACAAAGGTGTTAGTGCTACTGCTGTATATGCTGGTGCAAGTTATGATACAGCCGAAAGAGTAGCTACTTATGCTGATATATCGACAATAGCTTTGGGCGGGTTTGCATCTTATAAGGGGTTTAATAGTTGGGGCGGCATTAAGGCAACAGAACAAGGAGGTTTAAATGCCGCTAAGGGGGGAGAAACTATATTAGAAGGAGCAGTTAAGAGCAATTACAGTCGATTTGTAAGTAAAATTCCTGCAAACTCTAAAGCAAGTGCATCTTTTGAGTTGTTAGAAGATGGGAATTATTTATTTAAGGCCACTTCACCAGGAAAAGTCCCAGGTTCAAGTGCTTTATATCAGAAATGGGTGAATCCACAAGGGGAAACGTTTAACATGATAAAGACAACGTTTGCTCCTGATGGAAGTATTATTCACATAAAACCAAATTCTGATATGAGAAATAGAACAGAAATATTAAAAGAGTTAGTTCTGCTTCAAGGAAATATTGAAGTGTTAGAAAAAGAATTATCTCAATATCCTTGGGATATTGAAAAGGCCTTGTTTAAAATTAATGCTGAGATTTTTTTGAGTGTTTTGAAAAGAAACATCAATAATGAAATTGATCTTGAAACTATAACAAATTGGGCAAATGCAATTGAATGTAGAGATGATATAGAGTTTGCAAATGATGAACTGCAAGAAATCGTATTTGAATTAGCCAATCCAGAAATAAATGGTGAAATAACTAAAAAGCGATTGAGTGAAATTATCGCTCTATTAGAAAAATAGGCAAGTATGAGATTGTTCAGTAAAATGGAAAATTGGCTGATAAGAACATTCATTGTTCTTATCAGCTTTTTGTGTTTTACAATATCTTCTATTTCTGTTTCAGCAAATTCCCCGCTGCCGCACGAATCCTTTCGTGTGGTAATTTGTTGTAAAAGCTAGATTTTTTATATTTGAGTGGTTTTGTGATAAATGGTTTGATAATTCTATAAATTTATCTTTATTGTGTCCACACGAAAGGATTCGTGCGGGAGCGGGGGGCTTTGCAGATGATTGGTGGAGCTGTTGAGACAATTGGAGGAGGTGCTTTTGGAGCCGCAACTATTGAATCAGGAGTGGGAGGTTATTTAGGCTATGCAGTTGCTATAAACGGAGCTGACAATGCCTCGGCAGGGTTTATGCAATTATGGACTGGCGAAAGCCAAAACACCCTATTGCACAAAGGAGTAAGAGCTACTGCTGTATATTCTGGAGCAAGTTATGACACTGCCGAAAGAGTAGCTACTTATGCAGATATATCGACAATAGCATTGGGAGGGTTTGCATCTTATAAGGGGTTTAATAGTTGGGGCGGCATTAAGGCAACAGAACAAGGAGGTTTAAATGCCGCTAAGGGGGTAAATAAAGTAGATGATGCCGCAAATCTTGCCAAATCTTGGTTAGGAAAGGAAGCCAAAGTTGTAACAAATAAAGCTGGAGATAATATATTCATGTCAAAAGACGGATTAAGAAAAATTCGTTTTGATATAAAAAATCCACATGGAGATGGAGGGTACTGAAAAAGTCTTTTTTCGAATAAATTGATAAATAAAAGGAGTAGAAAGCTTAGGATTTCTACTCCTTTTTTGGTATATTTAGCTGTAATTATAAGGTTTTTTACATGTTAGTACAGCAACAAACAATACAGTTCAGCGAGCATTCCTCTTTATATGATTTAATTATTCCAAGGAATAATCTTTTGAGAAAAATTAACGATTTGATAGACTTTTCATTTATCTACGATGAGTTGTTAAATAAATACTGCACCAATAATGGACGTATGGCAGAAAGTCCCGTTCGTATGTTCAAGTATTTGCTTCTTAAAACAATTTACACCGTTTCCGATGTTGATGTAGTGGAACGTTCGCGTTACGATATGTCCTTTAAATATTTTTTGGATATGAATCCAGAAGACGATGTTATTAATCCGAGTTCGTTGACCAAATTCAGAAAACTACGTTTGAAAGACACCGACTTGTTAAATCTATTGATAAACAAAACAGTAACCATAGCTATTGAAAAAGGAATAATTCGTTCGAAGTCCATTATCGTTGATGCCACTCATACTTTATCAAGATCTAATCCGTTTTTAGCCATCGATGTATTGAGAGAACGCTCCAAGTTACTTCGAAAAACAGTATACACCTTTGACGACCAATTCAAAGAACGTATGCCCAAAAAAAATACCGACAATGATTTAGAAAAGGAGCTGGCTTATTGCAAAGAGTTAGAAAAACGCATAGAAAATGAGCCGTCTATAAGTTCAATACCCGCTGTGAAGGAAAAATTAAATCTGCTAAAAGAAACCGTAGAAGACACTCAAGAAAATTTAACCCTATCCAAAGATACCGATGCAAAAATAGGTCATAAATCTGCCGAGAGTTCCTTTTTGGCTACAAAACTCATTTGGCTATGACCGAAGAGCGCATCATTACCGCGGCTGTAGTTACATCTGGAGAAAAAGGCGATGGACCAGAATTACCTAAACTTTTAGAAATCAGTCAAGAAAACGGAGTTGATTGTAGATACCATTATTGGCGACGGAGCTTATTCTGGAAAAGAGAATCTTAAAATTACAACTGAACAAAACATAAAAATAGTAGCGCGTCTAAATCCATCTATAACCCAAGGCTTTAGGAAAGATGAAGATAAATTTGATTACAATAAAGATGCCGATAGGTTTGTTTGCCCAGCAGGGCATTTAGCAATACGAAAAGCGCGCCAAGGCACTAAAGATGTCGGGGGTAAATCAAGTAGATACTTACTATTTTGATGTCGAAAAATGCAAGCATTGCCCTTTAAAGGAAGGTTGTTATAAAGATGGAGCCAAGACAAAAACGTATTCGGTATCCATAAAATCAGAATTGCATCAAGACCAAATGGCTTTTCAAGAAACAGAATATTACAAAGAAAAAGCAAAACATCGATACAAGATAGAAGCTAAAAATAGCGAGTTAAAAAATATACACGGTTATGATAGAGCAATATCATACGGTATTACCAATATGCAAATGCAAGGTGCAATAGCAATTTTTACAGTCAACTTAAAAAGAATACTCAAATTAATGTAGAAAATGTAATCTACACGTGCATTTTACCAAATGAACCTGTATAAGTCAAAAACAGACACATACAATCAACAATAAAAAACAGTTACAAAAATAAAACCGCTTATAACGGATGCTTAAAATCCTGTTATAAGCGGTTTTTTTAATATCTAAAAAGAACGTTGATCAAAATAAGTGATGTTTTTCAGTACCCTCTGGAGATGCACCCCATTTACATTTGGAACAATTTATAAATGGAAAATGGAAAGATGCTATACCTGGTACTCATCGTATTTATCCTAAATAATAAAAGAATATGGAGTTTAAAATATTAGAAACAGTTTGGGGTAAAACAAACTACATAATAGAAGAAGATTTACCAGAGGTTGGAGCATATTTGTATTGCTTTGAAAACGAAATATGTATTAATGATTATTTGCAAAACTCAATAGAAGAATGTAAAATGTTTGCACTTGAAGAATTTGGAATTCCTATTGAAACTGGAAAGAGAAACTAAATGAGGCGTAAAATTAAAATCACCAATAAAACAGCTCCAAGTAAATAAAAAAAATGAAACTACTTTATAGAATATTATTTTTCTACTTGCTATATTTTATATAAATATTAGCGAAGCAAAAGTACTTGTATTTAATTCCCCGCTACCGCACGAATCCTTTCGTGTGGTATGTAGTAGATACAACGAATTTTCTATATTTACAATATAATGTAAAAGCCCCGCTGCCGCACGAATCCTTTCGTGTGGTAATTTGTTGTAAAAGCTAGATTTTTTATATTTGAGTGGTTTTGTGATAAATGGTTTGATAATTCTATAAATTTATCTTTATTGTGTCCACACGAAAGGATTCGTGCGGGAGCGGGGCAGGAACGCTGTGGAAATGGCTATCTTTTTCATTCTTTTAGGGTAAAAAAAAATCCAAATTTCAATAGCGTGAAATTTGGATTTTTAGTTTAAAAATTAATTGCCTCTAATACTCCTCATATTTGTCGCCAAAGTTAAACGTCAAAGAAAAACGCAGCGTGTTTTCTAAAGGGTTTGGTACTTTTGAAGCAGAAAATAAATAGGAAACATCTACTTTTACCACGCTATATTTGAAACCTGCTCCAAGAGACAGAAATTGTCTGGCGCCTTTCAATGGGCTTTCGTGAAAATAACCTAAACGCACAGCGAATGCATCTTTATATAAGTATTCGACACCAGTAGCGTATGTAAATTCTTTTAGTTCTTCGCTAGTTCCTCCTGGAGCATCTCCAAAGGATTGAAAAACACCAGGAAGCCATCCTATCGAACGATAATTTAATAAATTTTGGGATCTTTCTTGAGGAGTTATTGTTCCGTCTCCGTTCAAATCTGGATTTTGTGGAGTAGGGACTAATAATTTTGTAAATTCTACGCTTAGTCCTACTTTGTTGTAATCGTCAAGTATAAATCAAAACCTGTTCCTAATTTTAAGTTGGCAGGAAGAAAGTTATTGTTAAATTCCGTATTGTCATAACTTATTTTGGACCTAAATTTTGAATGTTAAATCCAGCTCTCCATCTTCCATTAAATCATTGTATGCTATTTCTTCTGATTGGTAAAAACCAGCAACATCAATGGCAAAAGAGCTTGCGGGCGAAGCATCTCCAGTATCGGAGGCTACTTTAAGGCTGGAATGGATGTATCTTGCTCCAACCGCCATAGAAAATTTTTCGCTTAATTTTAGAGTATAAGAGCCATCAAAAGTAAATTCGTTTGGAGAGACTATTCTTGGAGTTTCGTTTGGATCTCCAGTTTCTCGTAATTCAATATTTCCTAAGCCAAAAAAACGAAAACTCGTTGCAAAAGCACTTCGTTCGTTTAATTTATTATAATAGGTAAGTTGTCCTAAAGAGATGTCATTTACCAAGT
>CP051546.1:0-17623 GCA_012837155.1 Flavobacterium sp. | reverse complement strand
AAGAGTGAGTTACATTGGGTCCAATGGCTTAACAATCAACGGGAATCTGATTAGTGTTTTTAATATTAATAAACAAAAAAGTGTCGAATTTTCGATAGCTACTCCTTTTGTAGTAAGAGATATTCGACCAGACGGATTGACAAGAAGTCTTGTTCTAGCACTTCAATATAATTTTTCGTTTTAAATAGTCCCTCATTGTAAACTAACCGACAAAGTCTGTTTTAGGACTGCTTTATCTTTGCAATGTTAAATAACAAAATTCAACACTATCATGAAAAAAATCAGTATCGCTTTGTTCTTTTTATTCTTTTCTTTAATTGCTTCGGCTCAAACGGATTTGCCTAAGTTACCTACGGGAATTTCCCCTTTGCTTGTAGGAGAAAAAATTCCAAACCTTACCCTAAAGTCAGTTGATAATACTGCGGTAAATTTATTAGATTTGATAGGTAAAAAAAGAACTGTTTTGGTTTTTTATCGCGGAGGTTGGTGCCCGTATTGTAATATTCAGTTGTCTGCTTTAGGAGAATCTGAAAAAGAATTATTAGATTTGGGGTATCAAATTATTGCCGTAAGCCCTGATTCGCCCAAAAATTTGAAAATAACAGACGAAAAGGATAAAATAAATTACTTATTATTATCTGATAGTGATGGAGCATTGTCTAAAGCAGTTGGAATTGCATTTCAAGCACCCGAAGGTTATAAACCTTATATTTCAGCAGGATCCGAGAGTATAAATACTTCTTTCTTACCTGTGCCAACAGTTTTTATTGTAAATGTAAGTGGCGAAATTCAATTTGAGCACATTACACCAGATTACAAAAACCGAATTTCGACCCAATTATTAATTGCAGCTGCAAAATCTCTAAAATAAAATGAAAAGTTTATATTTATCCTATCATTACTAGTAGTCACTCTTTCAGGTTTGCACAAAACGATGCAAAACGAGTAAAAGAATTCAATTTAGAAAACAAAATCGCCATTCAAGGGTATGATCCTGTTTCTTATTTTAAGCAGGGAAAAGCCGTGAAAGGAAAAAAAGAATTAGCAGCAACTTATCAAGGAGTTAGTTATAATTTTTCGACTTCGATGAATAAGGAATTATTTTTGAAAAATCCTTCTGGATTTGAGCCGCAGTTCGGAGGTTGGTGCGCGTATGCTATGGGAGCAAACGGAGAAAAAGTTGAAATAGACCCCGAAACCTTCAAGATTATTGACGGCAAATTGTATTTGTTTTATAATGCCTATTTTAATAATACTTTGAAAAGTTGGAATAAAAACGAAAATAATTTGAAAGCAAAAGCAGAATCAAATTGGAATAAAATTTATAAATAAAAAACCAAAACTATGAAAGCACTACCTTGGATTCTACGAATAGTTTCGTCCGTAATTTTACTGCAAACTTTATTTTTTAAATTTACTGCGGCAGAAGAAAGCGTCTATATTTTTACCACTTTAGGGATGGAACCCTACGGCAGGATTGGCTCCGGAATTGCAGAATTGATTGCCGTAATTCTAATTTTAATACCGAAAACAACTTTATTTGGAGCTTTCATGGGCTGTGGTGTGATGCTTGGCGCTATCTTTTCACATCTATTTGTTCTAGGAATCGAAGTACAAAATGATGGAGGAGAACTTTTATACTGGCCATAATTACCTTTCTTTGTTGTGCTTATTTGGTCTTTCAGGATAGGAAAAAAAATCGCTGATTTGTTAATGTTAAAATTTTAAAAATGTTGCTATCTTCCATAAATAATAATCTTGGAGAATTGATTGATTTACTTCATCAATTGTCTGATGCTGACTATTCAAAACCTTGCCCTCAATTAAGTAATGCAAGCATTGGTGAGCATACACGCCACATTATAGAATTGTTTCAATGCCTCGAAAATCAGTACACATCTGGAATTGTAAATTATGATGACAGAAAAAGAAATATTCAAATTCAAACAGATACTGATTTCGCCATCCAGCAAATTGTTGCTATTCAAAATAATTTAGATAAGGCCAACAAAAAAATCCTTTTACAGCAAATGATTGACGGCAACCAGATTAATACAGAAAGCAATTATTTTCGGGAATTGCTATACAATTTTGAGCATTGCATCCATCATCAAGCCTTGATAAAAGTCGCTATTTTCCAATGTGAGTCTATTGCAGTCGATGACAATTTTGGGGTAGCCCGTTCCACAATCGAATATCGGAATTTATGTGCACAGTAAGTTTTGTTGCGGCAAATGGCAAAACAATTATCAGTTCGAATCGGGACGAAAAAGTCCTTAGACCAAATGCCATTGAACCTCGAAATTATTTTTTAAATAACAAAAATATTATTTTTCCAAAAGACCCAAAAGCTGGAGGAACTTGGTTTGTGGTTGACGAAAAAGGGACGGTTCTGGTTTTGTTAAACGGTGCAAATAAAAAACACCAAGTGCAACCTCCTTATCGAAAAAGCCGCGGATTGATTGTTCTGGACATGATTAGCAACTCATCGCCAAAGGATTTTTGGGCAGAAATCGATTTGGAAAACATCGAGCCCTTTACCCTAGTTTTATTCCAAAACGGTGCGCTTTTTCAACTGCGTTGGAACGGATTAGAAAAGGAAACTACGCCATTGAATGCCAATAAAAATCACGTTTGGTCATCAGCAACTTTATATCCAATGGCAATTCGAGAAAATCGTGCAGAATGGTTTTACACATTTTTAGAATCGAATGCTGAAATTTCGGAAGCAGAAATGCTTCATTTTCATCGTTATACCCAAGAAGAAAATCAAGAAAATGGATTGGTTATCAATAGAAAAGGAGAGCTAAAGACTTTAAGTATTACACAATCTGTTATCGAAAAAAACAAAGTTGCTATCTTGCATCACGATTTGGCGGCTAACAAAGATTTCGAAACTTCTTTTATAATCATTTAAGTCATTTAAACTTGTATTCTAAAACTTTTAATTTCAAGCTTTTTCTCCACAAACTCTTCCATTGGGAATATTGGCCTTTCCTGATTGTTTATATTCCCATTTATTTTTTATGGGGATTTTATTCCATAAAGGCAAAATCCATTTTTTCTTCAACGCCAGTAATCCCAAAATAAAAAATGGTGGGTTTATTATGGAATCTAAAAAAGCAATTTATAACCTGATTCCACAACAATATTATCCAAAAACCGAGTTAGTTATCGAGAAAACTCCGTTAGAAGAAATACTAAAAACGATTCAAAATTCAGGCATAAAATATCCGCTTATTGCCAAGCCAGACATTGGGTTACGGGGTTCGGCAGTTAAAAAAATTCACAATCCAGAAGAACTACAAGCTTATAATACCAAAGCTAATTTTGATTATGTAATCCAAGATTTAATTCCTTTCGAAATGAAGTAGGAATTTTTTATGTGCGGTATCCGGATCAAAAAACGGGAAAAATAACCGGAATTGTTTCTAAAGAATTTATGATTCTTACTGGCGATGGGGTTTCGACTATCGAGGAATTGATTAAAAAAAATCCGCGTTATGAATTGCAATTAGCCACCCTTAAATTAGAATACGGCAATAAATTATTAGAAATTTTACCCAAAGGAGAAAAGTTAAATATGGTGCCTTACGGGAATCATGCTCGTGGTGCAAAATTTATCGATGGAAGCCATTGGATTAGTCCAAAATTGACCGAAACCATTAACACCATTTGCATTCAAATTCCAGAGTTTTATTTTGGAAGATTAGACGTTATGTATACCTGCTGGGAGGAATTAGAGCGAGGCGAAAATTTTTCAATAGTTGAGTTAAATGGTGCTGCTAGCGAGCCAACACACATTTATGATCCAAGGCATTCTCTCTTTTTGCTTGGAAAGAACTCGCGCGACATATTAGGTATATGTATGAAATAAGTGCGCAAAACCACAAAAAAGGTGTCCCTTATTTGAAGCATAAAGTAGGAATGAAAGAATATCGAATGCATTTAGAGCAGAGCAAAAAAAATAATAAATTTTTAAAATGCAGCCACAAATTCAGGAATTTATATAAACCAATTCGTGGCTCGAGCGTAGCGAACAGACGAAGTAAATTCGTAGCAATTAATTATGATAAAACTCAAGAACATATTCGTTGGATTTATAGTGAGCTTTCTGGGTTCGCTTCCTCTAGGATATTTGAATATTATTGGTGTTGAAATTTTTTCTAAATCAGGAATGAATGCTTTAGTTCCTTATTTATTAGGAGTCATAGTGGTAGAAGCCATTGTTATTTATTTAACCGTCATTTTTTCGAACCAGTTGGCGGAAAATAAAAAATTAATGAAGGCAATCGATTTTTTTGCCCTATTTTTCTTTTTGTTGTTGGCTTATTTGTTTTTCGCAAATGCTAATCAAACAACTAAAGAACATAATTATTTAGAGAATTATACTCAGTATTCTCCTTTTCTTATAGGAATGGTTTTGTGTGGATTGAATTTTCTTCAGATTCCCTTTTGGATGGGTTGGAATTTGTATTTAATGAATGCAAAATCCATTTCATTAGCTCAAAAACTCAAATTTTATTATATTCTTGGAACATTAGTAGGAACTTTTTTTGGAATGCTAGCAATAATAGTATTCTTAGATTCCTTGTCCCAAAACACCCTGTCTTTTTCGAAATACATTATGCCAGTTGTTATTCCGCTGTTTTTTGTGGCTTTGGCTTTTATCCAAATGGTCAAAGTGTATAAAAAGTATTTTAAATCAAAAGAACCTAACCTCGGGATGTTAATACTCCTTGACTAATCAGATTAAAAGAAGACACTTGCTTTAAAAACTACTTTTTTTAAAGATTTTGTTTATTTCGCTTTATGAAATGAGCACACGTCAAATTTTAATGATGAGCCAAAAGAAGTGTGCGAATTCCATTTTCCTTAAAAAAACAAATAGCAACTTCGAATGAAAAACATCATTATTACGGGAACTTCCAGAGGAATTGGTTTTGCAGTTTGCTAATTTGTGAAGTTTGATGTTAAAGTCTTTTCTAGAATATCTTAAGTAGGGTCTGCAAGTTAATGGACATGCTAACTTAGCCATCACAGAAAGTTAAGAAAAATGGTTTAGAATTCATAAAATAAATCAGTTGCTGTTTTTACAAATAAATCATTTTTTGTAATCTGTGAATCTGTGGCTAACTTTTTTTCAAGATTTTGCTTATTTTCGCTAAATGAAAAACATCATCATTACGGGAACTTCTAGAGGAATTGGTTATGTAATTTGCTATTTTGTGAAGTTTGATGTTGAAGTCTTTTCTAGAATATCTTAAGTACCTTCTGCAAGTTAATTTAAAACACCAATATGGACATACTAACTTAGCCATCACAAAAAGTTAAGAAAAATGGTTTAGAATTCATAAAATAAATCAGTTGCTGTTTTTACAAATAAATCATTTTTTGTAATCTGTGAATCTGTGGCTAACTTTTTTAAAGATTTTGTTTATTTTCGCTAAATGAAAAACATCATCATTACGGGAACTTCCAGAGGAATTGGTTATGAATTGGCTTTACAGTTTGCCAATGCCGGACACAATGTATTGGCTATCTCTAGAAAAACACCTCAAGCCCTTATCGAAAATCAAAATATCACTTGCCTTTCCGTCGATTTATCCGATGAAACCGAAATGCAGAAAGTAGAAAGTTTTCTTTCTCATTCTTGGAAGAACGTAGATATAATCATTCATAATGCAGGGGGTTTGTTGCTAAACCTTTTTCAGAAACTTCTCAAGAAGATTTCGAAAACATTTATAAAGTGAATGTTTTTGGCGTGGCTAATTTGACTCGTGTTTGCTTGCCTCATTTGCAAAAAGGAAGCCACGTGGTTACCATCAGTTCGATGGGAGGCATTCAAGGAAGCCTAAAATTCGCAGGATTGGCGGCTTACAGTTCCAGCAAAGGAGCGGTTATTACCTTATCGGAATTATTGGCAGAAGAATATAAAGGCAGCGGAATTTCCTTTAATGTTCTGGCTCTTGGGGCTGTTCAAACCGAAATGTTGCAAGAAGCTTTCCCAGGTTATGAAGCACCCATTTCGGCAAAGGAAATGGCTCATTATATCTTTGACTTTGCTTTGAACGGAAACAAATATTACAACGGGAAAGTACTTCAAGTTTCATCTACCAATCCGTAATTCAACTAATTTTTTGTCTTCCCGAGCGCAGTCGAGGGAATTTTATAAATGAGCGAAACCCTTTCAAAATATCTTCCCGAACAGGCCGTGAAACCCGTTTTTGAACTGATTGTAGTCAATCAAGTGCATCTCAAAATCGTGAACGAACGCGTGACTCGTCATGGCGATTACCGAAAAGGATTAAGTGGGAAACACGAGATAACAGTTAATGCCAGTTTGAATAAATACAAGTTTTTGATAACATTGATTCACGAAATTTCGCATTTGGTTGCTTTCGAAAAATTTGGAAGAAATATCAAACCACACGGAAACGAATGGAAATATACTTTTCAACGGTTGATGATTCCGTTTATTCGCCCTGAGATTTTCCCCAATCATTTATTACCTTTGCTGGCGCGACATTTTAAAAACCCATCTGCTAGTAGCGATACAGATGCCAGATTATCCTTGGCTCTCAAACAATTTGACGAACAAAATGATAAAAGCCATATCTTTGAAATTCCTTTCGGTAGTGTTTTTAGAATTTACAATGGAAAAATTTTTAAAAAAGTGGCACTAAGAACCAAGCGTTTTGAATGTTTGGAAATAAGTTCGGGGAAAATTTATCTCTTTAACCCCAATGCTGAAGTAGAATTATTACCGAGTTAATATAAACAAAAAAAAATGACGGTCAAAATAAGACTGTTGACTATAAAATGAATAAAAATTATTACGCAATATTAATGGCTGGTGGCGTTGGCTCCCGATTTTGGCCAGTAAGTACAACTGAATTTCCAAAACAATTTCACGATATGCTGGGCTCTGGAGATACTTTAATCCAGAAAACCTTTAGCAGGCTCGCAAAACTAATCCCGACTGAAAACATCCTGATTTTAACTAACGAAAAATACAATTCAATTGTTTTAGAACAATTACCTATGGTTAAGCAAGAACAGGTTATTCTTGAGCCAGCAATGCGAAACACAGCCCCTTGTATTTTGTATGCTTCTTTAAAAATTCAAAAACAAAACCCTAATGCGGTTATGGTTGTTGCGCCAAGCGATCATTGGATTGAAGACGAAGTGGCTTTTGCCGAAAATTTACAAAAATGCTTTGATTTTTGTTCTAACGAAAATGCGTTGATGACCCTTGGGATTCAGCCTACTTCCCCCAATACTGGTTTTGGCTATATTGAATATGACAAAAAGATGCTAATGCAATAAAAAAAGTTTCTCAATTTAGAGAAAAACCCGATTATGAAACGGCTAAATCATTTATTACTAGTGGAAATTTCTTGTGGAATGGCGGAATTTTTATTTGGAGCATAAAAGCAATTATCCAAGCTTTCGAAAATTACCAGCCGCAAATGAGTGCTTTGTTTTTAAAAGGATTGAAAAAGTATAACACAGCCGAAGAAAAGATTTTTATCGAAGAAAATTATGCATTTGCCGAAAACATTTCGATTGATTATGCCATAATGGAAAATGCCAAAAATGTTTATGTTCTTCCTGCTACTTTCGACTGGAATGATTTAGGAACTTGGGGCTCATTACATGAAAAAATGCCAAAAGACGATGCTAATAATGCCGTTGTAAATGCCACCGCTTTGCTGAATAATTCATCAGGGAATATCATTAGTGCATCAAAAAATAAATGGGTAATTATTGACGGTCTCGAGGATTATATTATTGTTGACAAGGATGATGTTTTGTTAATTTATCCAAAAAGCAAAGAACAGGATATAAAAGAAATTGTGTCGGGTTTGAAAAGATAACAGAAAATAGTTTTACCCTTTTAGATAGGCTTCTCGAACTTTTTTAAATAAATTGGAAGAATAAACAAAATCAACAACGGCTTCATTGTTGGTTCTAAAAATTTCTTCTTTAGTTCCTTGCCAAGCTTTTAGACCATTTTTTAAGAATAAAATATTCTGACCAATCTCCATTACCGAGTTCATGTCATGCGTATTAATCACAGTTGTAATATTGTATTCTTCGGTAATTTCTCCAATCAAATTGTCAATCAAAATGGCGGTATTGGGGTCTAAACCAGAATTAGGTTCGTCGCAAAATAAATATTTCGGATTGTTTACAATGGCACGAGCAATGGCGACACGTTTTTGCATTCCGCCTGAAATTTCAGAAGGTAACTTTTTGTGTGCATCGACAAGATTGACTCTTTTTAATACAAAATCGACACGATCCTGAATTTCTGACTTAGAATTATGGGTAAACATTTTTAATGGGAAACCTACATTTTCTGCGACTGTCATCGAATCGAATAAAGCGCTTCCTTGAAAAACCATCCCAATTTCGGTGCGTAATTCCCGTTTTTCATCAGGAGTTAATTCAGAATATATTCTTCCGTCAAATGAGATTGTGCCTACTTCTGGAGTATGAATTCCTAACAAACTTTTTAATAAAACTGTTTTTCCAGAACCACTTTGACCAATGATTAAATTGGTTTTTCCAGTTTCAAAAACAGTCGAGACTCCTTTTAAAACCTTGCTCTCGCCAAACGATTTCTCTATATTTTTTACTTCGATCATTAGGTTAAAAGGAGTTGGGTTAAAATATAATTCATCAAAATAATCATGACCGATGTCCAAACAAACGATACCGTACTTGCTTTTCCTACTTCGAGTGCACCACCTTTCATATAATAGCCGTGAAATGATGGGATTGTGGCTAGGATTAAAGCGAAAATTAAAGTCTTTATAAAGGCGTATGTGATATGAAAGGGAATAAATTCCTTTTGCAATCCATCGATAAAATCAGCACTACTGCCAAACCCCCCATAAACACTAGCAATATAACCTCCCAAAATCCCTAAAAACATAGCAATTCCTATAAGAAAGGGGTATAATAACAACGCCATTAGTTTTGGAAAAACCAAATAATTTAAAGAGTTTACTCCCATTACTTCTAGAGCATCAATTTGTTCGGTAACACGCATGGTTCCTATACTCGACGTGATAAACGAACCCATTTTTCCCGCCATAATAATAGAAATAAAGGTAGGTGCAAATTCTAAAATGATAGATTGTCTAGTCGCAAAACCAATAAGATATTTAGGAATTAACGGGTTAGTCAAATTTAGTGCCGTTTGTATGGCTACAACACCGCCCACGAAAAAAGAAATGAAAGCCACAATTCCGAGTGAATCAATAATTAAATCATCTATCTCCTTGAAAATAAGATTTTTCATTACAGACCATTTCGTCTGTTTGTTGAAAATTTCTTTCCACATCAAAAAGTATTTTCCTATCTGAGATAAATAACGGAGAAGCATCATGGTTTTATAATATTGTCAAAAATAGTTATAAGTTGTGAGTTATGAGTTATGTGCTCTTAGCTTTTTTTATAGCAACACTAGGAAATGGAATATTGAGTCTTAAAAAAGCTTTTCTTTCATTTTTGTTAAACGATATTTCCTGATAAATTTAGCTTGTTCTTCGGTAACTAATAATGGGGTTTTGGCTGATTTTGCCTTCCTAAAACCTTGAATATAATCTAAAAAAAGCAAAGGCCTTTTTTTCATCATTGCCAGTTTTACCGATGCAATTGCAGTTATGAAAAATCCGTAACCCAAAGTGTAAAAAGCCTCCCCTTGTTTGTAACGGGCGGTTTTGTTGTAGTTAGCACCTGTTGGCTTGAGATGTTTTACCTTTAAACTCTCATCTGTAATCACTTTCCAACCATAAAATTTGGCTAATAATTCGTCGACCGTGTCCCAACCCATTGCGGGTTTCAGGTTTCCAATTTGTTCAAAACATTTCTTCTTATAGGCTTTAAAAGCCCCACGAATATGATCTTTATCGGTTAGATTTTCTAAAATCCAATCGCCATTTTTTCGATATAGGCAAATCCGCCAGCCATTCCCACTTTTGAATCTTTCTCGAAAATAGCGACAATGCGTTCAAAATAATTATTGGGTAAAATTAAATCGGCATCTAGTTTTACAACAATATCATAATCGTTGTCTAAGGTTTCAAACCCTTTGTAAAAAGCCTGAATAACCTTGCTGCCGGGCATGTGAATCGCTTCGGAAGTTTTATTTACTAAAGAAATGAATGGATTTTCTTTGGCGAAAGCCAAAACAATTTCGGCCGTTTTATCCGTAGAATTATCGTTGACCACAACTATTTTTTTGGGCAACAACGTTTGCGAAATCAAGGATTGCAGCGTCAAAGCAATGAATACTTCTTCGTTATGAGCAGGAATGACAATGTAATAGTTCATCGTTTTACTTTTTTGGAGAAGTCTTCAAAAGTAAATCTATTTTATTTAAATAAAACAAAAGTAATCTAAATTTTTAAGTAGTATATTTCTATATGTTTTTTCCTTAATTATCTTTTAAAAACATCTCTAAACTGATACAATAATCGTTCAATCAAACGTAAATCCTCGGTTACTATATCGGCAGTTCCTGACATTTCTTGTTGAAAAACAATTTGTTTTTTATACGAATTTTTCAATCCTTTTGGTAACGAAACGTTAATCAATAAATTACCATCTTTATCAGGCGTTAAGGAAATAGCATTTATTTTTCCTTTAATAATTCCAAATTCACGGTCAGGATAATTTGCTAATCTAATATTAACCGTTTGCCCAATTTTTATTTTTCCAGAATTTTGCGCAGGAGCTTTTACTTTACCAATATAACCATTGTTATTTGTTGGAATTATAGCAAACACATTGTCTCCAGCATTTACAGTTTGATTTTTCGCCCAAAGTTGCAAAAAACTAACTTTTCCATCAATTGATGAGCGTAAAACATAGTTTAATTCCCAATCTTTAATCGCTTTTTTAAGTCCGTAAAATGCTTGAATTACATTACGTTGCAAGTTTACACTCTCTTCATTTTCGTTAATTTGAGTAGTTTTACTATTTTTATTGAGTTCATTTAAGGATGATTTTAATTGTGAAATGGTACTCAATAAACTCTTATAATTTCGTTCAACTTGCAGGTAGGCTAATTTGTGTTTTTCTAATTCTTGAGTTGCAATAATTCCTTTTTTGAATAATCCATCATATCGATCTAAATCATTTTTTTGCAAAAACAATTCGCTTTGGTTATTGCTTTTTTGTGATTCTAACAAGCTCAATCGTTCTTTTAGTTGTATGGCCTCATAGTTTTGAGCTATGCCTTCCACTCGATAGGGTTGCAATTTAGCATTCAAATCATCAGCAATACTTTCTTTTTGAAACAATGCAAAGAAGTTTTCAATTTCTCCCAATTGAGCCGATTTTAATTTTTTAAAAGGGAATGTACTTCTGTCAATATTTAGAGTATCTACAATGCTTTTTAATAAAAAAACATCTTTATAATTAGCTGAATTTTCAATAACTGCAAGCGGTGTATTTTTCAGAATAGTTGATTTGTCTTTCACTAAAATTGCTTCAATTTTTCCAGACATTTTAGTAACCAATTTTTCAGGTGGAATATTGGTAGTAATAATAATTGGAGTTGAAATAATATCAGGATATTTGAGCATCCAAGAAGCAAAAAAAGAGAACACAAGATTAATAAAATCACGACCGAACCCCACCGAATCATCCAATGTGGCACTCGTGTAAGTATTTCTTGTACTTCTTCACTTCTTAATTCTATTACTACATTTTCTGACATCATTCCTTTTTTACTTCTTACACAAAACTATTAACTACTCAACTGCAACTGATTACGAACTAATTCATAATAACTCCCTTTTAATTTCACTAACTCCTTATGATTTCCAGTTTCAACAATTTTTCCTTTTTCTAAAACTACAATTTGGTCGGCATTCATTACCGTACTCAATCTATGGGCAATAACTACAACGGTTTTGTTTTAAAGAAAACATCCAATTTCTGCATAATCTCTTTTTCATTATTAGCATCTAGAGCTGACGTCGCTTCATCGAAAAACAACATTTCTGGATTTTTATAAACGGCTCTAGCAATTAGTAATCTTTGTTTTTGCCCTGTACTCATTCCGACACCTTCCATTCCAATTTTAGCATTATAACCTAAAGGATAATCTTGTATAAAATCCTTGATATTCGCCACATTAGCAGCATAAACTAATCGTTTTTTATCAATAATATCCACCCCAATGGCAATATTATTGGCAATGGTATCATTAAAAATATACCCTTCTTGCATTACAGTTCCAATATGTGATCTCCAAGTTCGTTGAGCAATATTTTTCAAGTCTGTCGAAGCAATCCCTTCTTTTTTCGTTACAAGACTTATATTACCACTATTCGGTTCATAAAACTTCAATAACAACTTCATTAAAGTAGTTTTACCGCTTCCGCTTGTGCCAACAATCGCAGTAATTTTATTAGCAGGTATTGTTAAGTTTAGGTCTTCTAAAACAGGAGCATCTGAACCAATATATCTGAAAATCATATTTTTAATCAAAATATCAGTGCTGCTAGGAATGTCGTCTATTTGCGTTTCCTCTTGCTGGCTTTCATCTTCTTTTTCGTGGATTTCTGATAAACGAGCTAATGATATTTTGGCATCTTGAGCTTCGCGAATAAAATTGATAAGTTGAACAATTGGACCATTCAAACTACCCACAATACTACTTATCGCTAGCATCATTCCTAAAGTAATTTGACCATCAATAACTAGTTTTGCCGAAAGAAAAATGATTATAGTATTTTTTATTTCGTTAATGAAATTAGAGCCTATATTTTGAGTTTGCTCTAATACCAAACCTCTCATAGAAACCTTAAAGAGTCTTGCCTGTACATATTCCAACCCCAACGTTTCTGTTTTTCGGCATTGTGAAGTTTTATTTCCTGCATACCATTTATAAGTTCTATTACTTTGCTTTGTTCTTGTGAAACCTCCGAAAAACGCTTGTAGTCTAGCTTTTCTCTGCGACTCAAGAATAAAATTACCCACAGGAAATATAAAAAGCTTCCTGTAAAAACACAGCAAAAATGGATAAGTTATAATACATTAAAACTCCTCCCATTATGAACATATTGATTATCGAGAACAAAACACTTAGGGACGAAGTGGTTAATATTCGCTCAATGCGATGATGATCATTGATGCGCTGCATAATGTCTCCAGTCATACGAACATCAAAGAAAGAAATAGGCAAATCCATTAATTTAATAAAAAAATCAGAAATTAACGAAATATTTATGCGAGTAGAAAGATGCAGTAAAATCCAACTACGAATCAATTCTAATCCTGTTTTGCCTACAAAAAGGAATAGTTGCGCAAACAGAATTAGATAAACAAAATGGATGTTTTGATTCTGAATACCTATATCAACGATACTTTGAGTAAGAAACGGAAAGATAAGTTCTAATAAACTACCTGCAAATAAACCAATAATTATCTGAATTATAAATGATTTATAGGCTAAAATATACTTGAATAAAAAACCAAAACCAAATCCTTTTTTATCTTCACTTCCAAATTCTGTTTGATAAAATTTTGGTGTTGGTTCCAATAATAAAGCAATGCCTTCTTCGGTAATTTCACTAGCATTGTTTCCAATCCATAATTTTATAAATTCATCTTTCGTATATTCTAATAGTCCAATAGCTGGGTCAGAAATAGAATAAACACCCTTTTTATTTTATAAAGTACTACATAGTGTACTTTGTTCCAATGCAATATACAAGGTAAAGGAGCTTCTTCTAATTTGTTTATATTGAGTTTTGCACCAATTGTCCTAAAGCCAATTTTTTCAGCAGCATTGCTTAAATATAATAAACTACTTCCTAATCTAGTAGTTTCGGAAAAGTCTCTTAATTTACATATATTTAATGATTTTCCATAATGTTTTGTAATGATTTTCAAACATGTAGGCCCACAGTCTTTGAATTCGGTTTGTAAATAAATAGGGAATTTTTTCAATGCAAATAAATGATTTAAATGTAATTTTAATAATTAATCCTAAAAGTGAATTTTTGTTCAAGACTTGCTTTTTTAAATTTCGTTTTTAATTGATTATCCAGTTTTTGTTTATTTAATCCTACTCTATTTTCTAAGAACTCTAACAAATTTTGATCCTCTTTGCCTGAGTTCAATGCCTGTTTTAACAACTCTATACCCCCCTTTTCTAAGATACTATCAACAATAAAAGCTCCAACAAAATAAAAAGAATCTATCTCTTCAATTTGAGGTAATTTTTCAAATCAAATAAATCAACTTTTGGATTTCTTGCAATAAATTTTTGAATTCTATCAACATAATGAATAAAAGATTTTCCAAAAAAACCAGATTTATCATTTGTATAAACAGCCAATCCACATAATAATAAATAATTAGCTTTGTTGTATTTAGCATTAATTACATGGATTAATTCATGTATATCATATTCACCAATTTATCAATTGAATATATAATGTTGTTATTTGTGTCTGTAAAACGACACAAACTTGGTGTTCTTCCCATAGAGACTACATAATCGTAACCTTTCATTTTGTGTATTTCGTCACAATTTCTTGCTATATAATAAGTCATATTTTTACTATCTAAATCAAATAATTTATTTAATTTTTGCAAAAGAGCGTTTGCCTTTTTGGCATTTTCATCATCAAATACATAATCATCGTGATAATAATAATTAATCATACCAATTTGTTTACTTCTCCAATTTATAGTGTAATAAGGTAAGTAATTGTATAGTTTAAATATTCCATTTTCTTTTTTTGCAACTACATCAGTGATTGCCAATGGACTAAACTCACTTTTTTCATTAATCCAATAATATTCGGAGTGAATAATATAGTCGTTACCAAATTCTTTAATATACAAGACTGTATTCGATGGCTCTAATGCGTAAAGCGATGGACTCAAAAACCCTTCTGATTTTAAAAGATCATAACTTTTATATTTCTTTTTTTCTGAATCATTCCAATAAGGGTTATCAAATATAGAATCAGGATTTGAAGCCAAATAATTCTTCCATAAATTGAAAATAGTATTGACATCTTCGTTTTTTAAATCAATTCCTCCCCCAATATTTGTTTCAATTTTTTGAGAAAACGATTGTAAACTTAACAGGAACAGTAGTGTAATAAAACTATTTTTTATGCAACTCATAATTTAAAGTATTTGGGGTTTCTAAACATAAAACACTTGGGATATTTTCCCAATCAAAAAAACGTAACATTTGGTATCCAAAGCCACTATATCCCATAAACAATCCTAATAACTCCATTTGCCCCCCATCTCCACAATTAAATTTTTTATTTTGATTAAACTCATCACATAATTTATCTAAATAATCCCAAATATAATTATCAGTCTCTTTATCATTATTCAAAGCTTTTAAAATTTCAAGGTTGCCAAAGTCTCCATGACATATACATTGATTTCCCGAAAGACCTTTATTAATAAGATTATTCTTCGCAATGTTTATTTCTTTATCAAGCAAATCATCATTATAGTATTGTTTGGTCAGTAATCGTCCTAAACCTATGCCTCCTGAGCCATGACACCAAGAACTTGAATCAGAAGTTTCTCCTAAATCTCTACAATCTAGCCAACCATTAATTTTTTTATTATAAAAGCTTCTATCAAAATTTAAAGCTAATTTTGCTGTGTCTCTTAAATTTTCATCCCTTGTATGCGACATTGCTTTAAATAAAACATAGGATATTCCAGCCGTTCCATGAGAAAAGCCACCCAATTTATTTTTACTTTCATTCCCAGAATCATTAAAAATCCAAGACGCATAATTTAAATCGACCATAGCTTCCTCAGAAATTTTAATTAAAGAAGTTTTAATAATTTCATCTATCTTGATAATCAAGTCTTTTATTGTAATCTCATTCTTCATATTAATTAAAAAATCTACCAAACCAGACAAACCAATTAGGTAGTCACAATTTTTTACTTTTGGTAAAATTAAATTAATCTGGTCAAAAATTGTATCAATAGCTTTCCAGTTAACGTATCCCTCCCCTAAAATTTCTTTTACATGAGTACTCAAATACACAAAACTCATGAGATGAGAATACGGCGATATCGGAAAATTATTTAAATAATCTTCTGATACGTTATCATAGTACCCACTTTTAATCATAGAAATTGTAGCACCTTCAATTTGTTTAAATATCTTTATTGCATTTTCTTTATAAATACTTATTGTGGTATACTTATATAGATATAAATAAAACAATCCAACACCTGACTGTCCATCATATAAATCATAATTTAGTAGTGAAATAGCATATCTACCATCCGCAGGATCTCTAACTTTAGAAATCCAATTAATTTTGTCATTTATCTGAAAAAAATTGTCATTTAAGGTTTCTCCAATTTTTATTGCTGAATTTAGTAATTTTAATTTTATAGTGTCAATTCTGTTGGTTTCATTTATTTCGTTGGGAAAAATAGTTACTTCTGAATTTAAAAATTTATCTTTTCCAGAGTACAAACCCTTCATTTCTAACGCAAAAATACAGGATTTTTTAATTATTTCTGTTTGAAATTTTAAATTGGAACTGGACAAATTCTCTAACCGTTCAATAATAAATCCAGAGGGATTAAAGTTCCAATCATTGCTAATAATTTCATTATTGCCATCATATAAAACCCCTTTTATGTCAAACCAATAATAAGGAATATCTAGATTAAATATTTGATTTTTAATTGATTGAGATAATTTCGTTTTATCAATGAAGTAATTATCTGTTTTTGTCATTTCTACAAGATTTTCAATAACTAAATCAATTTCATTTGTGTTTTGCAAATATTCAGGAATATTAACTTCTCTATATAGCAAAGAGTATATTGAGGTAGAATGTAAAATAATCCTAAATTTATGATTCGAAAAAGTTGAGTTTGCAATGAAAAAATCTTTTACTATTCCATCATTTTTAATAGTTAAGTTATATAAATCTGTAAAACCGGTTACTACTTTATCAAGTAAGTCCTCATTTAATTCAATAAGTTTGTTGTTTGTTTTTGGCAAATGTTTGTCGTGTTCTTCTGAAAAAGTTTCAAACGAATCAATATATTCAAAATTTGATTTGGTTTTTTTCCAAACCTTTGACCGTATTGTTTGAGAGTTCAGTTCAAAAAATGTAGAAGACAAAATGTCTCTTTCAAAATTATTATTCATCATCCAATCGGGTAACATTCCAATCTTCATAACACTTTCTTCAAACATATAGGTAACACTTTCTTTTTCGAGATACTTGGGCTTGGTAATTAGGCATTCTAAATCAAAGTATCCTGCTATGTTATTAGAAACGATTAAATTGTCAGGTATAATGTCTGCCGAACCTAGTAAGTGGAAGATAAAAAGCAACTTTCCTTGATTGTTATAAAACGCATCAACATCTTCTTTTGTTGAAAATTCATTTTTATATTCAAGTTGATTAACCCAACAATAATCATTCTTCGACAATGATTTTGGAATAATAAAATCAATTTTATCTAAGTTATTATAAAAAGTTAAAACTTTTTCAAAAAAAGTTTCATTAAGAAAATTTCTGGGTTTAAAAAAGAGGGAGTGATTCTCGATAAAATCAATTCTTAAAACAAATTT